>NZ_CP041329.1:300000-3665000 GCF_013394145.1 Shewanella sp. Scap07 | reverse complement strand
TTTGTATAATGGGTCAGCGACTTACATTTTGTAGCGAGGTTAAGCGAATAGCGGAGCCGTAGGGAAACCGAGTGTTAACTGCGCGTTTAGTTGCAAGGTGTAGACCCGAAACCCGGTGATCTAGCCATGGGCAGGTTGAAGGTTGAGTAACATCAACTGGAGGACCGAACACACGTATGTTGAAAAATGCGGTGATGACTTGTGGCTGGGGGTGAAAGGCCAATCAAACCGGGAGATATCTGGTTCTCCTCGAAAGCTATTTAGGTAGCGCCTCGAGCGAATACCATTGGGGGTAGAGCACTGTTAAGGCTAGGGGGTCATCCCGACTTACCAACCCTTTGCAAACTCCGAATACCAATGAGTACTACTCGGGAGACACACGGCGGGTGCTAACGTCCGTCGTGGAAAGGGAAACAACCCAGACCATCAGCTAAGGTCCCAAAGTTATTGCTAAGTGGGAAACGATGTGGGAAGGCTTAGACAGCTAGGATGTTGGCTTAGAAGCAGCCATCATTTAAAGAAAGCGTAATAGCTCACTAGTCGAGTCGGCCTGCGCGGAAGATTTAACGGGGCTAAGCAATACACCGAAGCTATGGGTTCAATACTTTGTATTGAGCGGTAGAGGAGCGTTCTGTAAGCGGTTGAAGGTGAAGGGGTAACCCACACTGGACGTATCAGAAGTGCGAATGCTGACATGAGTAACGATAAAGGGAGTGAAAAACTCCCTCGCCGAAAGACCAAGGGTTCCTGTCCAACGTTAATCGGGGCAGGGTGAGTCGACCCCTAAGGCGAGGCCGAAAGGCGTAGTCGATGGGAAACGGGTTAATATTCCCGTACTTCTGCTAACTGCGATGGAGAGACGGAGAAGGCTAGGCTAGCGCGGCGTTGGTTGTCCGCGTTTAAGGCTGTAGGTGGTGCACTTAGGCAAATCCGGGTGCGCATACACTGAGAGTTGATGACGAGGTCCTAAGGGACTGAAGTAGTTGATGCCATGCTTCCAGGAAAATCTTCTAAGCTTCAGGTTAGTAGGAATCGTACCCCAAACCGACACAGGTGGTCGGGTAGAGAATACCAAGGCGCTTGAGAGAACTCGGCTGAAGGAACTAGGCAAAATGGTACCGTAACTTCGGGAGAAGGTACGCTGCTGTTGGTGATGGGACTTGCTCCCTAAGCTGACGGCAGTCGCAGATACCAGGTGGCTGCAACTGTTTATCAAAAACACAGTACTGTGCAAAATCGCAAGATGACGTATACGGTATGACGCCTGCCCGGTGCCGGAAGGTTAATTGATTGGGTTATCTTCGGAGAAGCTCATGATCGAAGCCCCGGTAAACGGCGGCCGTAACTATAACGGTCCTAAGGTAGCGAAATTCCTTGTCGGGTAAGTTCCGACCTGCACGAATGGCGTAATGATGGCCACGCTGTCTCCAGCCGAGACTCAGTGAAGTTGAAATTGCGGTGAAGATGCCGTATACCCGCGGCTAGACGGAAAGACCCCGTGAACCTTTACTATAGCTTGGCACTGAACATTGACCCTACATGTGTAGGATAGGTGGGAGACTTTGAAGCAGGAACGCCAGTTCTTGTGGAGTCAACCTTGAAATACCACCCTTGTAGTGTTGATGTTCTAACTCTGGCCCCTGAATCGGGGTTGAGGACAGTGCCTGGTGGGTAGTTTGACTGGGGCGGTCTCCTCCCAAAGAGTAACGGAGGAGCACGAAGGTTGGCTAAGTACGGTCGGACATCGTACGGTTAGTGCAATGGCATAAGCCAGCTTAACTGCGAGACATACACGTCGAGCAGGTGCGAAAGCAGGTCATAGTGATCCGGTGGTTCTGAATGGAAGGGCCATCGCTCAACGGATAAAAGGTACTCCGGGGATAACAGGCTGATACCGCCCAAGAGTTCATATCGACGGCGGTGTTTGGCACCTCGATGTCGGCTCATCACATCCTGGGGCTGAAGTCGGTCCCAAGGGTATGGCTGTTCGCCATTTAAAGTGGTACGCGAGCTGGGTTCAGAACGTCGTGAGACAGTTCGGTCCCTATCTGCCGTGGGCGTTGGATGATTGAAGGAAGCTGCTCCTAGTACGAGAGGACCGGAGTGGACGAACCGCTGGTGTTCGGGTTGTTATGCCAATAGCATTGCCCGGTAGCTACGTTCGGAATCGATAACCGCTGAAAGCATCTAAGCGGGAAGCGAGTCCTAAGATGAGTCATCCCTAGGAATTTAATTCCTCTAAAGAGCCGTTCGAGACTAGGACGTTGATAGGCATGGTGTGTAAGCGTTGTGAGGCGTTGAGCTAACATGTACTAATGACTCGTGAGGCTTAACCATACAACCCTAATGGGTTTTACTGGTGGTGAAACTTGCAGAAGAATACAAACACTTGATTGAAGTGGACTTAGCCTGAATAGGGCATAAATAATTAGCTTTCTAAATTGTACCTAATTTGTCTGGAAACCATAGCATTGTGGTCCCACCTGATCCCATCCCGAACTCAGAAGTGAAACGCAATTGCGCCGATGGTAGTGTGGGGTCTCCCCATGTGAGAGTAGGTCATTTCCAGACGCCTATTTAAGTGAAGAAGCCACCTTATTAAGGTGGCTTTTTTGCGTTTGGAGCATAATAAAATAGGTTAGCTAATGGCTCGAATGAGTCAGTATTTCTATCAGGTGGCTTATCCACTTAAGCACGTGAGTGCAATGCCTACTCCCTACGTCACCCCGCCGCTAAGCGAGGTCTCCAGCTACGAAGGCAAGCTTCTCCGCGTTCAAGTCAGGCTGAATACTGCGTATTCAAAGCGCCTAACTTTCACCCCCATGTGTTCGCTGCGCGAACTACGAGAGTAGGTCATTTCCAGGCGCCACCTTGGTTTTCACTTTTTAGAAAAGTGAACACAAAACAGTAACGATAAATCCCCAGCACTTTGTGTTGGGGATTTTTTCGTTTAACGGGCTTTGAAATGACACTCGAACATGGGGAAGTAAAAAGTCCGAACGTAGTGAGGCTCAATACCATGTGGAGTAGGGCGAATATCGTGGTAGCGATGTGCTTATGAGCGCGGAGCTTTAGCGCAGCTGGCCATTTCCAGACGCCACTTTTTTTAGAAAAGTGAAGGCAAAACAGTAACGAAAAAGCCCTAGCAGAAATCGCTAGGGCTTTTTCGTATATACGCTGCGCGAAAAGAACGACTCCCTACGTCGCCCTGCCGCTGAGCTTGGCCAGAAACTGCGTCCATGCGTTTCTGGCATTCGGCACTTCCGTGTGCCTCGCCTCCAGCTTCGTAACAAGTTACTCGCGCTTCAAAGCCCTTGAATGCGATGCATCCAAAGCAGGGATTCTTCGCCCCCATGTGTTCGCTGCGCGAACTACGAGAGTAGGTCATTTCCAGGCGCCACTTTGGTTTTCTCTTTTTAGAAAAGCGAAGGCAAAACAGTAGGAAACCACATCCCCCTACGTCGACACGTCGCTGAGCTTGGCCAGAAACTGCATCCATGGGTTTCTGGCATTCGGCAAATCTGATGTTCAGGACTAACAAATGCCTTGATGGCATGGATGCCAAGGAAAGGCCGTGTGCCTTGCCTCCAGCTTCGTAACAAACCACTAAGATCCTGAATGCGTTGTATTCATATCGGAGTTTCTTCGCCCTCAAGTGTGTGCTGCGCTTACCGAGTAGGTCATTTAAAGCAACTAAATATGAGATAGCCATTGCAAAGCCAGTGGCACTTGAACCAAGACGAATAAATGTCCAAACGGAGCTAGCTAGACGCTGAGATGATTGTGTTGCGGCTCATTTGCTATTGCATTGTAGCTACTAATGTCTTGTTTCTTCGTTGTGGAAAGCCTTTTAGCCAACACTATTTAATAGGTTCTCAGCGGAATATCGTTATCGTTTACCGTCCCTAGTTATCTTCAAAACTATACTGAGTGGCGCTGATCTTGCTCATTCATATTAATGGCTTGAACTTTAACGCGTTTAATACCGCTAACAACAATGAGGAAAAGCGTTAGCTTACTGATTTTCCCTGTCCCTACTGCAACTCATATCGCAATCAAATAGCCATAATTGACAGTGAAGTTGTAGTGAAATTTGGATGAACTAGGTGCTGTTGATTCTTGTTGCGGACAGCCGGGAAAGGCGAGTCTAACGGCGTTATAGAATTAGTTGATAATTACCAGATCTTGGGTTCGTTCACTCCTAATACTAAAGGGTTATTACACATCTAAGGTTTGAGTGTTAAGTTTTGATGACAGCGTTGTCATTATTGAGGGAGCATTATGAAGTACAGCAAGTCGCTATTAGCTATTAGTTTGGCAGGAGTCTTTTTTACTGGTTTAACAAATGCCAAGCCAGCGGTATTTTTTGATGATTTCGATTATCAAAATATCGCAGAGTTTAATGAAAATGGCTGGAAAGCTAGGACTGAGACAGGGCATCCGGGCATCAAAGGTGCGACTTGGTCTGCGGAGGGGGTGAGTTTTCATCCCAAACTTAGCGGGGCTAATTCAGGTGGGTTTTCGATGAAGTCAGTCACGGCAGGTGAGGCGGATAATACTCGTCATACGCAGGTCTGCCATGCGCGTAAATACCTTTATGGCACCTATGCAGCGAGAGTGTTCTTTCGCGACGAGCCCAATTATGGCCCTGATGGTGATGAAGTGATTCAGACCTTCTATACCATTAGTCCCTTGGCGTACCCTATGGATCCAAGCTACAGCGAGGTTGATTTCGAGTACCTGCCCAACGGTGGCTGGGGAAGCAATAGTGACAGTGCTATGTGGACCACAACTTGGGAAACATTTCAGTTAGAACCCTGGACTAAAGTGAATGAATACACCCGCAAACCCGGAAGCTATGCTGGTTGGCGAGTTCTGATGATGACGGTTGAGCCGGATTCGGTAAAGTACTATGTAGATGGTGAGCTAATCTCCACCCATTCGGACAAAGTCGCCCCAGAAAAACCGATGTCGATAAACTTTAACTTGTGGTTTATGCCTAAGGGCGCGGATGGCTCTATCGGACCTGTTGATTCTGATGAGTTGCGTGAATATCAGCAAGATGTGGATTGGGTTTATCATCAGGTTGATAAGGTACTAGAGTTCAATGAAATGCAGCAAGATGTGCGAACCTTACAAGCGTCGGGGGAGCTTTTCGTAGACAGGGTTAAGCCGATGCAACCTGCGTTACCGTCACCTTGTGGTTTGTAGTTTTGACGAGTTTGGCCGCTTTTTGCCACTAAATGACTTAAAATGAGGCTTCTTGGCTGAAAAAGCTGCAATCAATGCATCTTTAGCTAAAAAGTCCTTTACCTTTTGGGGGTGTTTTAGCATAATGCCCCACGTCAACAGGGGTGTAGTTCCAATTGGTAGAACAGCGGTCTCCAAAACCGATGGTTGCGGGTTCGAGTCCTGCCACCCCTGCCACATTTAGAGAAGCCGTTCAGAAATGAACGGCTTTTTGCTGTCTGGCCGTTTATTTTCTATTTTCCGCTATTCTAAATATAAGTTGGCTATTTGTGTTTTGCACAGGGCCATTCGCCTTATATACTCAGCTATCAGATACATTGAATACCAAGGTAAGCTTGTTGAATAAAGAAGCCTTTTTAGACGCTATGGGAATAGACCGTTGGTCAAAAGCGTCACCAGCTGCTAAACGTTTAGCGATTCTTATTGATGCTGGTAGCGCGATTGACGAGCAACACCCAATTATTGCTAGCGTTATACAGATATTAGAGCATGACACTAACGCCATTGATGTCACGACGAGTTATCGCAAAGATTGCGGTGTATTTTGGGATATGCGACTTCGTAAGTTACCGAAAGTGTCTTGTACATTATCGTCACCACCGCTAGCCCAATTAGAGGGCAATGTTGAAGCCAAAAAAGCCTTATGGCAGATGATTTATGAGCGATAAAACAGTGGCAAGTTATCGCATAGACGATCTCGATGCTAGCAGCACACCTGCGCTTACTAGGCTGGCACAATCCTGTCACCAGTACCCCATGTCTACAGAGACGATTAATAGCTGTTTTGGCCGCTTCTACCACGTGTTAGGACTTTATGACGGGCAAGCACTCGTTGGTGCATGTATTTTGTACGTGTTGTTTGAAGATGCCACCATTATTGATATCTGTATTGAGCCAAGTCAACAGGGTAGAGGGTTGGGGAGGCGTTTGCTTATGACTACTTGTGATAAAGCCCGCGCTTTAGCGGCTGACAGAGTCATGCTTGAGGTTCGAGCCAGTAATAGCGGCGCCATTGAGTTATATCGCAAGTTAGGCTTTAAACAAACCTCTGTGCGCGCTGGGTATTACCCTGCTGCTGCTGATGGACGTGAAGATGCAATATTGATGGAGCTAGGATTAGCCCCAGAGTGATTAGCTAATAAAAAAGCGCCTTAAAGGCGCTTTTTTATATTATTAAGGCTTATTTTACTTCTTTACCTTGTGCCTGTAGATCGGCGTGATAGCTTGAGCGTACCATTGGGCCACAAGCGGCGTGGGTAAACCCAATCTTCTCTGCAAACTCTCTGAGCTCGTCAAATTCTGCTGGCGGAACGTAGCGCTCTACAGGTAAATGGAACTTTGACGGTTGCAGATACTGACCTAAGGTGAGCATTTCAACGTCATGAGCACGCAAGTCTTGTAGTACTTGAGCGATCTCTTCATTGGTTTCACCAAGTCCCATCATTAGGCCTGATTTAGTTGGCACATTTGGGTGGCGCTGCTTAAACTTTTGCAACAGATCTAAAGACCACTGATAGTTAGCACCTGGGCGCGCTTTACGGTAGTGCTTGGGAGCGGTCTCAAGGTTGTGATTGAATACATCGGGTGGCTCCGTTGCCAAAATATCCAATGCAGCATCAATACGTCCACGAAAATCCGGTACTAAAATCTCAATCTTGATTTCAGGATTAAGGATACGGATTTCACGAATACAGTCAGCAAAGTGTTGTGCGCCACCATCACGAAGGTCGTCTCGGTCTACCGAGGTGATCACCACGTATTTGAGCTTCATATCCTTGATGGTTTGGGCTAATTTCTTAGGCTCCTCGGCATCAGGCTTTAAAGGGCGGCCATGGGCAACATCGCAAAATGGGCAACGACGGGTACAGATGGCACCCAAAATCATAAATGTTGCTGTCCCGTGGTTGAAACACTCGGCCAGATTAGGGCAAGAGGCTTCTTCGCAGACAGAATGCAGTCCATTCTTACGTAGTGCTTGCTTGATATCATCGATACGTTGACTAGAAGCTGGCAGTTTAACGCGTAGCCAGTCAGGTTTACGTAACATGTTTTCGCGCTCTGAGGGCACGACCTTTACCGGAATGCGTGAAACTTTGTCTGCATCACGTAATTTTACGCCGGGTTGTAGTCTTTCTGGCCTATTCATATGACTGTGCTAATCCTTGATGATGAACTAGTTCTTGGAAGCCTAAGATCTGGCTAAATTTATCGACTAATTGGTCTCCCGCTTCCTTTACTGTTTGCGGACCATTAATCATTTTGCACTGGATCATCTCCATTCCAGCATACCCACACGGGTTAATTCTTTGAAAAGGGCTCATGTCCATATCCACATTTAGCGCGAGGCCATGGAAAGAGCAACCTTTACGGATCCTGAGTCCTAATGAAGCAACTTTGCGCTCATCGACATAAACGCCAGGGGCGTCGGCTTTGGCATACGCTTCAATTTGGTATTCGCCAAGCATCTGGATGATGCTTTGTTCAATATCAGTCACTAATTGTCTGACGCCGACTTTTAATCTTTTAATGTCCAGCAGTGGGTAGACGACCAGTTGTCCTGGGCCGTGGTAGGTGACTTGGCCGCCACGATCTACCTGAATTACCGGAATATCGCCGGGATTAAGGATATGCTCGCTTTTACCTGCTTGGCCTTGAGTAAACACCGGGTTGTGTTCAACAATCCATAACTCATCTTGACTCTCTGCATCACGATTATCGGTATAGTGTTGCATGGCATGCCAGACGGTTTCATAGTCTTGGCGGCCTAGATGGCGTATGTGAAGCGGACGTTCTTGCAAGGGCAACCTCTCCCCTAGGACATTAAGTGGGCGTATTATACGCCCCATCTTGACGAAATGTAATCTAGATCACACTTTGTTGAATTAAAGTACGCGTTTTACGCCTTCAATGGCGGCAAGCTCGGTATACAAAGTTTCTACTTGTTCTTTACTGATCACAGTGACGCGGATAGTAATTGAATAGTAAGTCCCTTTGCTAGATGCTTTGGTGGTAGGCGCATAGTCACCTGGTGCATGTTTTTGCACAACAGCAACCACTTTGTCTGCTAGTGCTTCATCTGCGTCACCAACAACTTTAAATGGGAATGAGGCTGGAAACTCCATTAACTCATCAAATTTAGTATCTAACATGATTAATTCTCTGCCTTAAAGGTTATGGCTGCATATATGGTGTCGATTATACCTTTTTCAAGGCACGGATCCTTAAAAACAACAAAGCCACCCGCAGGTGGCTTTATTTAAGATGTTGGAATTAACCAAACCAACCTGCAAATAGTTGTTTGAAGTAATCCATTAGTTTGCTGAACCAGCTACCTTCTTCAACGGCTTCAAGTGTCACAAGTGGGAATTGGGCAATATCTTTGCCGTTAAGTTGGAAGTAGATTCGTCCAACAGTTTCGCCTTTGGCAAGTGGTGCCGTTAGCTCTTTGTTGAGTTCGAAATTTGCTTGTAAGTTCTTAGCTTGACCACGGTTAATGGTAATAGGGGTATCGGTAGTGACACCTAGCTCAACCGCTTCTTTATCGCCATACCAGATCTTCTGACTGACAAAACTATCGCCAGCTTGATATGGGGTGATGGTTTCAAAGAAACGGAAACCATAGTTAAGTAGCTTTTTACTTTCAGCTTTACGCGCTGATTCACTGGCAGTGCCCATTACTACGGTAATTAGACGCATGCCATCTTTGGTTGCTGAAGTGACAAGGTTATAACCAGCGCCAGAAGTGTGGCCGGTCTTAATCCCATCAACGTTCATGCTTTTATCCCATAATAGGCCGTTGCGATTGTACTGCTTGATGCCGTTATAGGTGAAAGATTTTTCTGAATAGACGCGGTACTCTTCTGGTACATCGCGGATAAGCGCTGCACCTAAAATAGCCATGTCGTAGGCAGTCGTCTTGTGATTATCTGAGTCTAAGCCGTGTGAGTTTTCAAAGTAACTATCAGGCATGCCTAGTTGCTTAGCCCAAGAGTTCATCAAATCGACAAAGCCATCTTCGGTGCCAGCAATATGCTCTGCCATTGCCACACACGCATCGTTACCTGATTGAATAATGATGCCACGGTTTAAGTCATCAACAGATACCTGCTTGCCGACTTCGATAAACATCTTTGAAGAGTCTGGGAAATTTTTAGACCAAGCTTTCTTGCTGATGGTGACCTGATCTTCCGGTGAAATGTTGCCAACCTTGATTTCGTGACCAATAACATAACTGGTCATCATTTTAGTTAAACTGGCTGGGTTAAGGCTTTCGTATGCATTCTCTTCAGCAATAATTTGCCCAGTATGGTAGTCCATTAGTACAAAGGCTTTCGCGGCAACTTTAGGGGCATCGGGGGTGACAACAGGCGCTGCTTGTACGGTAACCACGGAAACGGAGGCGGCGAGCAAAAGTGATTTCAAACTTTGGTTAATAAATTTCATATTACTGAGTGCGTCTTATTGGGTTGAATGCGAAAAATAAGCTGAGATTAGCGCGAGTATACCATTAGTCGACCAGTGAAATCAGTGAAGGTTCATTAATCTTTGGCTAACTGAATGATAATTTACTCGGACTACTCGGTAACAATATAGCTTTGTGGGTAACCGTTTTGCTTAAGCTCTTGGTTGAGCTTAGTCGCTAACTGTTGTTGGCCGATGGGACCAAGCTGTAATTTGTACAAATTACCTTGGGTGATAGTGCGCGCATCGACCGAGTATTGGCTTTTAAGTTTTTGCGCTAAATTGTCGATTCGTTGTTTATCAGACGACGCAACGATTTGAATAAAGTGTTGCTGCTGCGGATCTTTGAGTTGTGCCAGTGCCATCGATTCTGGACTCTCTATATAGATAACTGCAAGCTCGACGTTAGCGGTGCCGGTTTTTAACATATCTAAACGATGCGCTGCGGCATAGGACAGGTCGATAATACGATTGTCATGGAAAGGCCCGCGATCATTAACTCGCACAATCACGCTCTTGTTATTGGCAACATTGGTCACTTTAACATAGCTAGGTAAGGGCAATGATTTATGTGCGGCAGACATGGAGTACATATCATAAGTTTCGCCGTTGGAAGTTAAATGACCATGAAACTTAGCGCCATACCAAGAAGCAACCCCTTTTGCCTCATACCCTTTACCGGTTTCGAGGACGCGATAAGTTTTGCCAAGCACTGTGTACTGACTTTTGTTGCCTCCTCGACTATAGGGCTCATATTTAGGATGGGCATCTTCAACTTTAGAGACATCCGGTGCATGAGTTGGGGCTTTATCATTGGACATGCTATAGCGGCTACTCGAGCTGCTGGAGCAAGCGCTTACCAGTAAGATGAGCGTCATTATTACGACGAGCTGTTTCATGTTACTTTGCCTCAAAAGCGGCTTGTAGCTGCTGACTAAATTGATAGACCGCCATGGCATACAATGGGCTACGGTTGTATCGGGTGATCACATAAAAGTTGTTGAGCCCTAACCAGTACTCATTGTTATCAGCCTGCTCCAATTCAATCACGATGGCTTTTTGAGTCACATCAATATCGGTTGATTGTTGCAACGACGCGGTTGGAGAAAGAATGTCCTTCACTTGGTAGTGAGGCTTCTTGTTGTCCCACAGCTTAATGTTGTCAGAGCGCGGGTCGTCTGTTAACGCTAAGGTCACTGGCGCTCCGCGCTGCCAGCCATGTTGGTGGAAGTAGTTGGCCACACTACCAATAGCATCTTCTGTGCTATTGAGCAGATCGCGTCTGCCGTCATTATCAAAATCCACGGCATAAGCACGATAGCTAGAAGGAATGAACTGACCAAAACCCATCGCGCCGGCGTAGGATCCTTTGAGTTGATTAATATCGAGTTGTTCCTCTTCAACCAACTTTTGCAAATGGCCAAATTCGCGTCTAAAGAAATCGGCGCGTGGCGTGTAGTAAAAGCCTAAGGTAAATAGTGCATCTTTTACTGGGTAGTTACCCATATAGCCGCCATAGAAGGTTTCGATACCAATAATGGCGACAATGATTTGTGGATCCACATTAAATTGGTCAGCGGCTCTGGTGATGGTTGCTTCATGTTGCTGCCAAAACGCCAAGCCTTTTTCTAGGCGTTTTTCCGTCAGAAAGATAGGGTAATATTGGTGCCAGGGCTTGGCTTCCCATGGGGTGGTAATCGCATCAATGACTTTCTGCTCATATTGGGCATTGTTGAAGTAGTCTTCAATCGCTTGCTCACTAAAGCCTTGCTGTTGCTGAGCGGTAAAAAATGCTTGTTTAATTTCACTAATATCACCATCAGCGGGGATCACATTAGCGGTTGATAAGGCTGAAAAACTCAATAGCGCAAAAGACAGTGGCGCAAACAGTTGGGTGGCTAATTTCAACGTTCAATCCTTTATTATCTATCTATAAAACGACGATGGGTATGAATACTCATCAGAATGCCAAAACCTGTCATTAATGTCAGCATCGACGTACCACCATAACTGATTAATGGTAAGGGAACACCTACTACTGGCAATAAGCCGGAGACCATGCCGATGTTAACGAAAATGTAGACAAAGAAAGTTAAGATAATACTGCCTGCAAGCAGACGGGCAAAACTGGTTTGTGCCCGCGAAGCAATAACCAACCCACGGCCTATCACGTATAGATATAGGGCCAGTAAAATAAGACTGCCTATTAAGCCGAACTCTTCACCAATCACCGCAAAAATAAAGTCAGTATGACGCTCGGGTAGAAATTCCAGTTGTGATTGTGAGCCCTGTAACCAACCTTTGCCAGATAGGCCGCCGGAGCCAATCGCAATTTTAGACTGGATAATATGGTAACCAGCGCCGAGTGGATCTTTTTCTGGATCAAGTAAAGTTAGTACTCGGGTTCGTTGATAGTCGTGCATTAAGAAGAACCACAGCACTGGCAGCATCGCTAATACACCGCCGACAAATGTGCCGACAATTCGCCAGCTCATACCGGATAAAAACAGCACGAAAATGCCCGAAGCGGCAACCAAAATAGAGGTGCCTAAATCTGGTTGTTTAGCAATTAACAACGTTGGGATTAACAAAATCACCCCAGCACCTAGTAAGTGGCGTTTTTTCGGCGGAAGTGGAAATTTACTGATATACCAGGCCATGGTGATCGGGAACGCCAGCTTGATGAGCTCTGAGGGCTGGAACTCCATAAAACCCAGGTTGAGCCACCGCTGTGCCCCTTTATTGATCTCACCGAAGAAGTGCACGCCAAGTAGCAAGATAATGCCCATGATATATATGGGAAAGGCCCAACGCTTCAATACTTCTGGATTGATTTGCGCAACCACAAACATGATGCCTAGCGATAGGCCTATGCGCACTAACTGTCGCTCAAGTAGGGCAGGGTCTTCTCCACCTGCAGAGTAGATAACCACTAAGCCATAGGCCATCAGTGCGAGTAGACCGATTAACAGTGGCAGATCAATATGCAGGCGTTGCCAAATATTCGGTCTTTGATTATGGCTGCCCATTATTGCGTTCTCCATGAGTCACGAAGGATATATTCGTCCAATAAAGCGCGGGCTACAGGGCCGGCATTCGCGCCACCCCAACCCGCATTTTCTAACACCACAGCTAGGACTATCGTGGGATTTTCATAAGGGGCATAAGCAATAATGAGTGCGTTGTCGCGGAGATGCTCTGCAACCGTATCTGCATCGTATTTTTCATCTTCTGCGACACTAAATACTTGGGCGGTACCGGTTTTCATCGCTGCGGTGTAACCGGCGTCAACAAAGCGCGATTTATGGGCGGTATTTTTCATCGATTCATTAATGATGTCCCAGTTCATTGGGTTGCTTAACTCAACAGGTGCCATCTCATCAATAGGGGTATCGATTTTAGCCGTACTGTCTTTTATCGATTTAAGCAGGTGCGGTACATAGCGCTTACCTTTATTTGCCATAATGGCCGCCGCATTGGCCAATTGCAGTGGCGTGGTCGTCCAGTATCCTTGGCCAATGCCAACGGATATGGTGTCACCAATATACCAAGGTTGGTTGTAGCGCATTCGCTTCCAATCTCGCGATGGCATAATACCGGCAGACTCTTCAAATATATCGACCCCGGTGCGCTCGCCAAAGCCAAAGTGTTGCATGAAATTTGAAATCTTATCTACACCAGTTTTATAAGCCAAATCATAAAAGTAGGTGTCACATGAATCGACAATTGCCGTGTTAACATCAACCCAACCATGGCCCCAACGTTTCCAGTCTCGGTACTTTCGCTCTACACCGGGGATCTGCCAGAAACCGGGATCCCAGACACGGGTTTTCTCGGTTATGGTTTGCTCTTCTAGGCCCAGTAAAGCGATATGGGGTTTGACGGTAGAGGCTGGCGCATATTGACCTTGTGTGGCGCGGTTAATTAATGGGCGTGATTTATCATTGAGCAGCGCGCTGTATGCTTTAGAGCTAATGCCGTGCACAAATTGGTTGGGATCATAGCTTGGACTTGAGACCATCGCTAGAATGCCGCCATCTTGCGGGTCAATCGCCACAATAGAGCCGCGGCGACCATTGAGGATCTCCATTGCTTTTTGCTGTAGCTTTAAATCGAGTGTTAAATAGATATCTTGCCCAGGTTCTGGCTCAACCGACTTTAAGGTTCTAATGGTACGCCCGCGGTTATTGACCTCTTCCTCTAGGTGTCCAGGCTTGCCATGGAGTAAGCTTTCATAGAACTTTTCAATGCCTTGTTTACCAATATCATTAGTGGCGGCATAGTTTTTCCATTCGCCTGACAGTTGTAAGGTGTTTTGATCGCGGTCATTAATGCGCCCTACATACCCAAGCACATGGGTCATTAGTCCATCATGGGGATAATGGCGTTTGAGGCCTGCCTCGACCGAAATTCCTGGGAAATCATGTTGATTGACGCTGAACTCGGCAACATCAGATTCGCTGAGGCGATTTTTAATCGTTAAAGGCTTGAAGCGGCGATGATATTTAAGTGAGTCAATAATGTCTTGCTGTGCTTCTTCATCCAGTTCAATAACTTCACTTAATGCGTCCAGTGTGGCTGGAATATCTTTGACTTTCTCTGGCACCATCTCTAATGAGAAGAAGGGCTGGTTTTCAGCTAATAACTGCCCGTGTCTGTCGTAGATCAGTCCACGGCTTGGCGCGACTGGCACGACACGAATTCGGTTATCGTTAGAGCGGGTATCGTAGTCTTTAAATGAAAGAATTTGCAGGTGATATAAATTGACCAACAGCACCGACAGTAACAGGACAACACAGACAAATGTGAAGATGGCTCTACGTTTAAATAGCGAGGCTTCGGCTGCATGGTTGTGCATTGCCATGCGTTTTCTTGGCGCCAATTATACCGTCTCCAATTGTGTTCTAAAACAGGGCTTATACAGCATACCCGCCCATGAGTACTGATAGCAACAGGGCTACTCTCTATGATACGGGTGGTTGTTATTTATGCTCCAAGCACGATATAGGCTTTCTGCTACCAGCACCCGCACAAGTGGGTGAGGCATAGTTAAAGCCGATAAACACCAACTTTGACTGGCGGCTTGTTTACATGCAGGGGCTAGACCTTCTGGGCCACCGATGAGCAGAGACACGTCTCGGCCATCGAGTTGCCAGCGGTTAAGTTGAGTCGCTAGTTCAGGTGTCGTCCAATTTTTCCCTGGCAAATCAAGACTTACAATATGATTGCCTTTCGGAATCGCAGCTAACATCTGCTCTCCCTCTTTATGCAGAATACGGGCGATATCTGCATTTTTGCCTCTTTTTCCTGCGGGGATCTCAATCAATTCAAAAGCCATATCTCGAGGGAAACGGCGTTGATATTCTTCAAATCCTTGGGTGACCCATTTGGGCATGCGGGTCCCGACAGCGACTAACTGTAACTTCATTATTCTGGCTTGGCAGACCACAGCTTTTCAAGCTGATAAAAGTCGCGGGTTTGATCTTGCATGACGTGTAAAATCACATCACCTAGGTCAACTAATACCCACTCGCTACTATCGCGGCCTTCTACACCATTGATATGGATATTGGCTCGCTTAGATTCAACTACCACATTTTCAGCAATTGCTCTAACGTGAGTTTTAGATGTACCTGAACAAACTACCATAAAATCAGTAACATTAGACTGATCGCTCACTTCAAGAGTAACGATGTCTTTGGCTTTTAAATCTTCGATTTTGTCTATGACAAACTGCTTTAGCTCGGCGCTTTGCACGCGTATTTCCTCATTCATTTCAAACAGCGAAGCAGTATAACAGGTTCTATAGGGTCTGTAGATCTTTTGGATTGATTTTTACCATGAATGATTGCTGTGTCATCAATACTGAGCTTGCCACTCAATTGCAGCTGATATGAAAGTGATGTTTTATCATCACACTACATAAATTAGCAATACAAATTATGCTGTTTGATGTACTGGCTAACTGAGGTGGGGAGGGCGTCATCAATAGTTTGATTTTCAGCCAAATGGGCTCTAATGCTGGTTGAGGAGTATGGTTGCTGGGTAATGCTAGCCAATACAATGCCACCACAGCGTTGGTGCTTGAGGGCCGCTGTCGTTATTTGACGTTGTTTAAGTTGCTGCGCCATCTGGCTGTTTGGTGCGAGTTGCCAGCCTTGGCGCTCACATACGGCGATATGACAATAATCGAACAGCGACTGCCAACAATGCCATTTGTCGAGGTTAACGAATGAGTCCGTTCCCATGATAAAAACAAAGGTGTGCTGTGGATATTCATCGACCAGTTGTGCCAACGTTTCAGCACTGTATGAAGGACTGTTTCGCTGGGCCTCAATGGCGCATAACGCCAGCTGCGGATAGTCTTCGGTGACTAAACCTACCATGGCCAACCTGTCTTCAGTGCTCGTGTGGGTGCCGGCTTTGTGCGGCGGAATATGATTGGGCATCAGCCACACTTGGTCTAACCCTAACTGCGCTTGTACTTCAATCGCTGGGCGAATATGTCCATAGTGGATTGGGTCAAATGTGCCACCTAGTATGCCGATGTGCATATTAATCGAACTCGATATGCGCAAGCGACTGGTGGGCGCATGGGTCAAACAGCAAACATAGATGGCTGATGGCAACCCAGTCTTCTGCGCCATGTTGTTTCAGTTTACGCTCAATGCTTGAGGTGACGGCGAGCATATGTTCTATTTGCGTGCGCTCTAAGCGCTGCAGCGCGCCTTGATAAAGGCTCTTACGTTTATCCCATATGCGCATTTTCTGCCATAGGCTTTGCAGTTGTTCGCCGCGATCTTGTGCCGATTTTAGGGTGAGCAAACTGCTTAGCTCTTTAAACAGACTCCAAAGTAAAATCAGTAGAGCGACCCCTTCAGATTGCAATTGGCTTAGGATATGTTGAGCTTTTTCTTGCTGGTTGGCGAGTAACGCATCGGCGAGTTGGAATACTGAAAAGCGCGATTGGTCCTCAAAATAAGCCGATAGTTGCTCGGTGTTTATGATCTCATTTGGGCTTAATAGACTGAGTAGTTGCAAGGCTTGATCGGCAGCAAGTAAGTTGCCCTCATAAAGTGCGGCTAACATACTCCGAGCGTCTGGACTCAGGTTCAGTTTGAAATGATTGATGCGTGTGTCTAACCAACGCTGAAATTGAGGTCCTTCAGGCGTGGTACATGGCACATATAGGCCATCACTATCGAGCAGTTTAAACCACTTGCTTTTAGTTTGTTCCGCCGCAAGCTTCGGGCCTTTAATCAGTAAAATCGTATCAGGGTTCGGTACGTCAAGTAACTGTTTAAAGGTCTTGCTGCCATCGGCACCAGGCTTACCTTGTGGGAGTGTCAGTTCAATAATACGGCGGCTGGCAAACAAACTCATTGATTGCCATTCGTCAACTAAGCTTGACCAATCAAAACCGGACTCTTGATACAGCTGCACGTTTTCATCAAACCCTTGACTGCGTGCGCTACTGATGATTTGGCGACGCGCTTGGTCTGTCAACCAAGGGTCATCGCCAAAGATTAAATATACCGCCTTAAGCGGATTGAGCTGTTTAGCAAGCTGATCTGGGTAAACCCGCATTACTCAGTCTCAAGTGAGGCAAGCGTTTGGATCATCTGATCTGCGGCTTGAATGCGCATCTCTTTAAGTAACAATTCCATCTCGCGGCTTTTCGCCAATGCGGTACGCGGATCGTCAAGATAATCGCGATGGATATCAACCGTAAAGGGCTGGATTTCCTGCTGAGGTAACTTTACCGCAAATGTGACGTGGTAAGTTAACTCATACTCTGCCACGTTACCGGTTGGATAGAGCGATAACGTTGAGCGATCAAGTGAGTCTTTAATGATGCGTAACTGAGCTACGTCATCACCTTGCTCAACTAAGGCGATACTACTAAGCCTTAGACGTTCACGGACTAGACGACTTAGCTCGCTGTACTCATCAGGGCTGCTTAAATGGAGTGTTTTAAGCTCTTCTGGAATTGAGTAACTACGTTGAAGTTTAAAGCCACAGCCGGCACTGAGCAAAATGCTCAGTGCTAACAGGGCGAAACATAAGCGTTTAATTAGCATAAGCTACGCATTCGTTCCTTTGGTTATTAGTTAGCTACAATATTAAGCAGCTTACCTGGGACATAAATCACTTTACGTACGGTTTTGCCATCGGTGTGCTTTTGCACGCCTTCTTCAGCAAGCCCTGTTTGCTCAACTTGCTCTTTAGTGGCATCAGCTGGCACGGTGATTTTAGCACGAAGTTTACCGTTAACTTGTACGATAATCAGCTTACTGTCTTCAACCAAAGCCGCTTCATCAACTTCTGGCCAAAGTGAGTCTTCAATGGCGCCCTCATGGCCTAACTCATTCCATAAGCTAAAGCTTGTATGTGGAATAATAGGGTAGAGTAAGCGTACTACAGCTGACAGCGCTTCGTTTAACAACGCACGGTCCTGCTCTGTCGCGGTAGGCGCCTTTTGCAGCTTGTTCATCAGCTCCATAATCGACGCAATGGCAGTGTTAAACATCTGACGACGTTCTACATCATCACCGACTTTGGCGATGGTTTTGTGTAGTTCGCGACGTAGCGCCTTTTGATTGTTATCTAATGATTTAACATCAAGTGCTACCGTTGCGCCGAGTGCAACGTGATCGTGTGCGAGTTTCCACAAACGTTTGATGAAACGATGAGCACCTTCAACGCTCGATTCTTGCCATTCCAAAGTAAGCTCTGGCGGCGCAGCGAACATCATAAATAGACGCACAGTATCAGCACCGTATTTATCCACCATCTCTTGTGGATCAATACCGTTATTCTTCGACTTAGACATCTTGCTCATGCCGGTATAAACCAACTCGTTACCATCGCTATCAACAGCCTTGGTAGTACGGCCTTTATCGTCAGTCTCTAATACTTTAACCTCAGAAGGTGCTACCCATACACGGGCGCCTTTTTCATTGGTGTAGTAATAAGCATCTGCCAATACCATCCCTTGAGTCAGCAGGCGCTTAGCTGGCTCGTCTGAGTCGACTAGGCCAATATCACGCAGCAGCTTGTGGAAGAAACGGAAATACAATAGGTGCATACAAGCATGTTCAATGCCGCCAATGTACTGATCGACAGGCAGCCAGTAGTTAGCTTTAGCAGGATCAAGCATCTGGTCGGCATCAGGGCTACAGTAGCGCGCATAGTACCAAGATGATTCCATAAAGGTATCGAAGGTATCCGTTTCTTTAAACGCTTCTTGACCATTAACGGTGGTTTTAGCCCATTCTTTGTCTGCTTTGATTGGGCTTTGGATGCCGTCCATGACCACATCTTCAGGCAATACAACAGGAAGCTGGTCTTCTGGCGTTGGTATAACACTGCCGTCAGCCAAGGTCACCATTGGAATGGGGGCACCCCAGTAACGCTGGCGAGAAACGCCCCAGTCGCGTAGACGGAAGTTAACTTGGCGCTTGCCTTTACCTTCGCTAGACAGTTTTGCATCAATTGCATCAAATGCCGCTTGGAAGTCTAAGCCATCAAACTCACCAGAGTTAAATAGCACACCTTTTTCGGTGTAGGCTTCTTCACTGATGTCGAGTTCACCATCGACTGGTTTAATTACACCTTCAATTTCAAGGCCATACTTATTAGCAAATTCATAATCACGCTGATCATGGCCAGGTACTGACATTACCGCACCGGTACCGTAGTTCATCAACACGAAGTTGGCAGCCCAAACAGGAACCAATTTACCTGTTAGTGGGTGAATGGCTTTAAGGCCTGTATCAACACCTTTCTTCTCCATCGCAGCCATTGCGGCCTCGGTGGTATCAGCGTTTTTACATTCTTCAATAAATGCTGCAAGTGCAGGGTTGTTTGCTGCCGCTTTCTCTGCCAATGGATGGGTGCCAGCAATAGCAACGTAGGTCACGCCCATCACAGTGTCAGGACGGGTAGTGTAGATATCAAACGACTCATCACTGTCTGCGACTTGGAAGGTCATCTCGATGCCTTCACTGCGACCAATCCAGTTGCGTTGCATGGTTTTAACTTGCTCTGGCCACTCGTCTAGCTTGTCGATATCGCTTAGCAGCTCGTCAGCATAGTCGGTGATCTTAATAAACCACTGCGGGATCTCTTTTTGCTCAACGCTGGTATCACAACGCCAGCAAGCACCGTCGATAACTTGTTCGTTAGCCAATACGGTTTCATCGTTTGGACACCAGTTAACCGACGAGGTTTTTTTATACACTAGGCCTTTTTCATACAGCTTAGTGAAGAACCATTGTTCCCAACGGTAGTATTCTGGTGTACAGGTGGCAATTTCACGTGACCAGTCATAGCCAAAGCCCAGCATTTTTAGCTGGTTTTTCATGTAATCGATATTTTCATAGGTCCAAGGCGCTGGCGCAGCCTTATTTTTAATCGCCGCATTCTCAGCAGGCAGACCGAATGAATCCCAACCAATCGGTTGTAATACATTTTTACCTTGCAGGCGCTGGTAACGAGCAACGACATCACCTATGGTGTAGTTACGTACGTGTCCCATGTGCAGTCGACCCGATGGGTAAGGGAACATAGAAAGGCAGTAATATTTTTCTTTGCTCTCGTCTTCGGTGACTTCAAATGTTTTTTTGTCTTGCCAGTGCTGTTGCACCTTAGCTTCAATCTCAGAAGGTAAATATTGCTCTTGCATTGATGTTTCCCGGCCAGGCCGCCTATTATTTGATCTTGCGCACTTTCCGCGCGAGTTAGATCTGCATAGAATAAACTAGAAGTGAGTCATTAAAAAGGTTCGCATTAAGGAGTATTTAACATGAGTGAACGAAGTTCGGAACTACTGTCGCTTTATGAGGCTCTGATTGCGCAAGTTAAATCAGAATATTTGTCTGATAACTCTATGACTGTAAAGGAGTTATATAAGACTGTTACTGCTAGTAAACAATTCTTGGCATTGAAGGAGCAAACTAAATCCGACGAGCTTGCATTAGTCGAACAATTTTTAAAACGTGACATCGCCAACTACTTACAAGAGAAAAATGCCCACGATTTAGGTCATAGCCCCACGTTAATCGCTGTTGAAAATACATTATGGCATTGGCTAAGTGAAATCACAGACCGCAGTCAGGTCGAATGGCACGAAGTTGCCCAAGATTTTAAACATCAAGGGGTTTACCAAAGCGGCGAAATTGTCGGGCAAGGTGTGTTGATATGCACCGGCTGTAACCACGAAATGAAAATTGAGTTTCCCGGTGTGATCCCTGATTGTCCGCAATGCGACAGCGAGGAGTTTATCCGTGAAGCGCTAACGCCTTAATTTTATCGATTAACAACCGGTTTCATTAGTGGTGTATTGCGGACCACTGGTTTCATTGGCTTGTTGATAGCGGAAATAGCATTGGTCGTCAGTGACCTTGCCGTCGCCGTTATCATCATAGCCAATGTAGGTGAAATGTATCCCTTGATACTCGATGACAAAAATATCGTCTAACTCCAACCATTTTTCTATATCGGTATTGTCCAAGTAACCACGTAGCAGGCGAGTATCGATTGTACCGTCACCGTCAACATCTATGTCTAACAGGTCACTACGGCCAGAAACGGCTTGGCTGCTCAAGCTAGGCATTTGTGATTTAGCGTATACCAAGCTATTCGCGGTTTTAGTGCTTGCTTGGATTTGGTTTATGGCTTCAATTTTGGCCTCACTGCTCAATCCGATAAACTTGGGCGTAGCAACGACCGCTAAAATCGCCAAAACAACAATGACAACGACAAGCTCAACGAGCGTAAATCCATTTAACTTCATGGGACAGCGATTTCTCTTAACTAGTTAATTTGCGGCGATAAACTTTTATGGTGGCAAACATTAATGCCAGTGTACAAAATAGCAATACTGGCCATTCACCTAGCCGGGTATACCAAGTGGTGCCACTGACAAGGGGCACGTTAGCGGTCAATACTCCAGTTTCAAACTGTGGCAGCTGGTGGGTAATTTCACCATATTCATTAGCCACAGCCGTTACGCCATTGTTAGTGCCTCGCAGTAGTGGCCTGCCAAATTCTATGGCGCGCATTTGGGCCATTTCCATATGCTGCAGCGGGCCGTTTGAACTACCAAACCAGGCATCATTTGACACTGTCAGCAACAGGTCGGTTTGCTCGGTAATATTGGCTCTAACTTGCTCTGAAAATGCGATCTCAAAGCAGATTGCGGGGGTTAGTTGGTAACCTAAAGCACTGAGGTTGGGTTGCAGGTAGTCGCCCCGTGCAAACGATGACATGGGCAAGTTGAAAAACGGCGCGAGTGGTCGTAGTAAATCTTCAAGTGGTACAAATTCACCAATGGGCAATAAATGATGTTTACGGAACTCGTTGCTGCCATCACCCACGTAGCTGGCATCTACTTGCTGTTTTTCATCGTAGTTACCGAGCACGATGAGTGAGTTATAAAAATCATCGTTACGGTAGCCAATAATGCCGGTGATGATCGCGCTGTCATTGAGGTTAGCCACTTTGTTAGCGTTATCTAAAAAGTCTTTCACTAAGTATTCAGGTGCCGGAATCGCGGCTTCAGGCCAAATGAAAATATCGGTTTCAGCCAAAGACTGGCGCGATAAATCCATGTATTTGACCATAGTTGGCCATAAGGCATCGGGCTCCCACTTCATACTTTGGGCAATATTGCCTTGCACCAATGCCACATTAACACTGTCGCCGTTGCGGCTAAGGGGATCGGTTTGTACCACGGCGTAAGTACTTAACGCTAACATCGCAGTTATTGCTATTAGAGGTTTAAACTGCTTATGCAGCGTTAATGCTAGTGTGCCGGCAAGCAGTGCAATGAGATAAGTTAAGCCAAGGGCACCAATAACACTGGCTAACGGCGCCAATGGTCCATGGGTTTGGCTGTAGCCGGCCCAAAGCCAAGGAAAGCCAGTTAACACCCAGCCTCTTGCCCACTCAAGTACAACCCACCAGGCAGGGAACAGCAATAAATTACGCCAAACAACATTGAGTGCGTACTTCTGACTCAAATAGCCGGCAATTGCAGGGTACAAAGCGAGATATAAAGCCAGCAATGCCATGAGGGCAATGGAGGCGATAAGCGGCATACCGCCGTAGTCGGCCATACTGACATGCACCCAGCTTATGCCAACACTGAAGCAGCCAAAGCCAAAGCTGAGCCAATACTTAAATGCTTGCTTAGGCGTTAATGTTTGGCTTTGCCATAGGCCAACTGCAAGTGCAATGACATAAATCGGCCAGTAGCCGTAGGGAGCAAAAGAGAGCGCCGTACTCGCACCGACTAAGTAGGCGATAAGATATTTTATTATCGGATGCAGGCCTGTTAGGCGGCTAAATAGTCCCATGGAGCTCTCTTGTAAAACGGTGGAGGTAGAGGCTCTATTGAGCCTCTGATTCTTGAGGTTGTACTTCTGGAAGCTTTACTCGAAGTTGAATTAAGCGACGTGTATCAGCGTTAATCACCTTGAACTCGATATTTTCGATGGTGATTTTTTCATTGCGGGCGGGTAAATGACCAAATGCATGAGAAACCAGACCGCCTACCGTATCAAACTCTTCATCGCTGAATTCTGTATTGAATGTCTGATTAAAGTCTTCGATAGGTGTTAACGCTTTGAGCATATACACCTGTTTGCTGATTTTTCTGATTTCAGTTTCTTCAGCCGAGTCATGGTCGAACTCATCTTCAATATCCCCGACGATCTCTTCGAGAATATCTTCAATGGTCACTAGGCCTGACACACCGCCATATTCGTCAACTACGATGGCCATATGGTAGCGTTGTGAGCGAAACTCTTTAAGCAATACATCAACTCGCTTGCTTTCTGGAACGACGACAGCGGGGCGAATAACTTGCGTAAGCTCAAATGGCTCATCACTGTTTTTGAAACCGTATTGAATTAAATCTTTGGCGAGTAATATGCCTTCAATATGGTCTTTGTCTTCATTGACCACTGGAAAACGCGAATGCGCTGAACTGATCACAGTTGAAAGCAGTTCTTCAACTGAGTTATCGATTTTTAGTGCCACAATTTGTGCCCGCGGGATCATGATGTCTCGCACGCGCAAATCTGATACCTCTAAAACACCTTTTATCATTTCGCGAGTATCTTCGGTTATGACTTCACGCTGCTCAGCATCGTGTATCACTTCCACTAATTCGTCGCGACTTTGAGGTTCGCCCTGGAATAACTGACTTACTTTTTCTAACCAGCCCTTCTTCTGGGCGTTGGTACTCGGTGGGATATCGTCACTCATAATATTCTCGTGGTCAGCTGACCTACTATTGTTCCTTATATGGATTTTCAAAGCCTAACTGCTGAATTAAAAGGGTTTCTAATGATTCCATTTCTTCAGCTTCATCGTCTTCAATATGGTCATACCCTAGCAGATGGAGACAGCCATGTACAACCATGTGCGCCCAATGCGCTTGCAAGGTTTTCTTTTGTTCAATTGCTTCATTTTTAACCACTGGCGCACAGATTACAAGATCTCCAAGCAAGGGAATCTCAATTTCTGGCGGTGCTTCAAATGGGAAAGACAACACGTTAGTGGGCCTGTCTTTGCCACGGTAGCTGTGGTTTAGGCTTTGGCTCTCTTGCTCATCAACAATTCTGATGGTCAATTCAGCCTGTGCCATAGTGTCTCTGAGCGCGGTTTTGACCCAAAGTTCAAAATTTTCACGCTCAGGAAGCTGTGGATCGTCAATAGCGTATTGCAGATCTAAATCAAGCTCCAGATTATGCGTCATGGGAGCTTGACTCTGCTTGTTTATACTGGCTCTCGCGTTTGGCTTTTTCGCTGGCGAGTTGATGCTCATGCTCTTCGTAAGCTTCGACAATACGCGCCACAACAGGGTGACGAACAACATCTTTAGCTTGGAAGAAGTTAAAGCTGACTTCCTCGACTTTATTAAGCACCTCTATCGAGTGGCGTAGCCCTGATTTTTGGTGTTTAGGTAAATCGATTTGGGTGATATCGCCGGTGATCACCGCCCGTGAATTAAAGCCAATTCGGGTTAGGAACATTTTCATCTGTTCTACCGTGGTGTTTTGGCTTTCATCCAAAATGATAAATGCGTCATTTAAGGTACGGCCGCGCATATAGGCTAGCGGCGCAACTTCAATGACATTGCGCTCAATTAGGCGCTCAACCTTTTCAAAGCCAAGCATCTCAAATAGTGCGTCATATAAGGGACGTAGATAAGGGTCGACCTTTTGGCTTAAATCACCAGGTAGAAACCCGAGCTTTTCGCCGGCTTCAACGGCGGGGCGGGTCAGCAAAATACGGCGCACTTCTTGGCGCTCAAGCGCATCGACAGCCGCTGCAACCGCGAGATAAGTTTTACCGGTACCAGCAGGACCAATACCAAAGGTGATGTCATGACGAACGATATTGGCGACATAATCACTTTGATTGGGGTTGCGAGGTTTAATCACACCGCGTTTAGTCTTGATATATAGCTCTTTGTCATCACGAGGCGTTTCTGCTTCTAATGCAACCGCTTCTTGTATTGCGACATGAACGGTATCAGGCTCTAAATCAGGTGTTGAACCTTGAACAGGCTGAGTTTCTATATAAAGTTGCTTTAGCAAGTTATTGACGGTTAGGCAGTTCCTTGCTTGACCCACAATCTGGAAATGATTATTGCGGTAGTTGATTTCAACCCCGATACGACGTTCCAGTTGCTTTATGTTGTCATCAAAAGGGCCGCACAAAGAAGCGAGGCGACGGTTGTCTGATGGCTCTAAATATAGGTTCAGTGTGGTTAACTTATTTGACAAAAATATGGCTCCGAATGACTCATCAATGTCTTAATGATTACAGTTTACGAGCCAAGCGGTGCAAATGCTAACGCTAATTTGTGTCTCGCAAACGTACTGAGCGAAAAAAAGGCAGCTCAATGCCGCCTTTTTTCACCGTGACTCAACCCTTAAGGTTTAAACTGAGTGACGCCAAGATCATCATCTTTTTTATGCTTAGCTAAAATATCTGATGGGCGTAGGTCACGACGTAAATCCATTTCATCTTCGCCACGGATAAATTCGCCGCGCAGTGAGTTGGTATATACATCGACAATTTCAACATCAACAAAGCTACCAATGTGCTTATGAGAAGCTTCAAAGTTAACCACGCGGTTGTTTTCGGTGCGGCCGCGTAATTCCATTGGGTTCTTAATTGATGGGCCTTCTACCAAGATGCGCTGCACTGAACCTAGCATATGACGGCTATAACGCAGTGCTTGCTGGGTTATACGGTCTTGCAGTATCGCTAAACGCTCTTTTTTCTCGGCCATTGACACATCATCAGGCAAGTCTGCTGCCGGTGTACCAGGGCGCGCGCTATAGATAAAGCTAAAGCTGTGGTCAAATTGCACATCTTCAATGAGTTTCATGGTGTCGGCAAAATCTTGTTTTGATTCACCCGGGAAACCAATAATAAAGTCAGAGCTGATCTGGATATCAGGTCGCGCTTTACGTAGACGACGAATAATCGACTTATATTCAATGGCCATGTGGCCACGTTTCATCTGGGTTAAAATTAGATCTGAACCTGATTGAACCGGTAGATGCAGGAAGCTCACCAACTCGGGGGTGTCTTCATAGACGTCAATGATGTCTTGAGTAAATTCAATTGGGTGGCTGGTGGTAAAACGTAATCGGTCGATACCATCGATAGCCGCGACATAGCGTAATAGCTCAGCAAAGGTACAGATATCATCGTCATGCGTTGCGCCACGATAGGCGTTAACGTTTTGGCCTAAAAGGTTGACCTCACGTACACCTTGCTCAGCAAGTTGCGCAATTTCCAAAATGACATCATCGAGCGGTCGGCTGACTTCTTCACCACGGGTATAAGGCACAACACAAAACGAGCAGTATTTGCTGCAACCTTCCATAATGGACACAAAAGCACTCGGACCTTCAGCACGTGGCTCAGGCAAACGGTCAAACTTCTCAATTTCAGGGAAGCTGACATCAATCACGGCTTTGCCACCTTGCTGGATTTGGTCAATCATTTCCGGCAAGCGGTGCAAGGTTTGTGGGCCAAAGATGAGGTCGACACATTGCGCCCGGTCTTTAATCGCTTTACCTTCTTGCGACGCAACACAGCCACCCACACCAATAATAAGATTGGGATTCTTATCTTTTAGTGTTTTCCAGCGACCAAGCTGATGGAACACTTTCTCTTGCGCTTTTTCGCGAATAGAGCAAGTGTTAAGCAGCAGTACGTCTGCTTCTTCAGCTTCTTCAGTCAAGGTATAACCTTGATAATCATCTAGTAGGTCTGCCATTTTTGATGAATCATATTCGTTCATCTGACAGCCCCATGTCTTAATATGGAGTTTTTTACTCATTACTCTTGCGCCACTAGTTGCAACCATGGGAAAAATAGCGCGACATTCTACCCTGTCGTTGGTTAGCTGACCAGCTTTTACACTAAGTAAGCGGTAAATTACTCACTCTTACGCTGCGTAGTTAGGTGGCTGCTTGTGGCAACACTTACTTGTTTATCATCTTGATTCAGGTAGTTGGCGGCAAGTTGTGTAGAAATTTTACGCGCATCGTCCAAAATTCCTTGCTCCACTTCCCATCGCTGCAGTGCCAAGGTTTCTTGGGTATACAGATATAGGGCATAATTAACTGGATCACGGTAAGTGACAGTCATGGTTTCCATGGTATTGGTTTTAATCTCAGCCTGAACACCAGTTGATAGTGTGGCGGTTAAGAGTATCATTGCCATGGATAATGTCTTTGCAAGTGGTTTCATCTGTCTCTCCTTAACGGGTCGAACTTTGAATGAAACCCAAGTGTAAAGCAGCAATTGATGTGTTTTATGTCGCCATTGTAAGTAAGTGTGAGAGATGACGGTATAGCAACATCTTCTGACCGATTGAATAAATTTGACATATTTTGTCTCTTTGGAGAGAAGTTAAGGTGACGCAAGCATTGCAAAAAGATGTAGTTGTCGTTGGTGGCGGCATGGTGGGAGCAGCAGCTGCGATAGGTTTAGCTAAGCTAGGTTTATCGGTGGCAGTGGTCGATGCGTTTAAACCGCAACAATATGATCCGGCTCAGCCAATAGATATTCGAGTATCGGCTATTAGTGTCGCCTCTGAGAGTCTACTTGAGCAGCTAGGGGCGATGCCTTATTTAGCTCAAATGCGTAAAGCGCCTTATCGTGGACTCGAAACCTGGGAACTCGATGGTTGTATAACCCAGTTTCATGCCGATCAAGTCAGCTCTACTCACCTAGGACACATTGTCGAAAACCGCTTGATTCAGCTAGCGTTGTGGCGCTGCTTTGAACATGACTTGGACATTACCCTTTGCTGTCCTGCCAAAGTCAGTCAGATAGAATATAGTCAAGATGGCGTTGAATTAACCTTAGATGATAATCGTCAAATAGCGGCTAAGTTGCTGGTGGGCGCAGATGGTGCTAACTCTCAAGTTCGCCAATGGGCCAATATCGGACTCACCGGCTGGGATTATGGGCAAAGTGCGATGCTGATAAACATCGATACTGAGATTGACCAGCAAGATGTCACGTGGCAACAGTTTACCCCCACAGGCCCTCGCTCACTGCTGCCTTTACCGGGTAAACACGCATCTTTAGTCTGGTACGATGATGCCGCGCGGATCTCACAGCTGGCCAGTATGAGCAATCTCCAACTTGCAGAGCAAATTAAGCAGCACTTTCCTGCCCGCCTAGATAGACAGTTTACGGTTGCTAATAAAGCCAGCTTTAAGCTGACTCGGCGCCATGCCCAGCGATACTATGCCGATAATTTAGTGCTTATTGGCGATGCGGCTCATACTATCAATCCGCTCGCAGGGCAGGGGGTTAACCTTGGCTTTAAAGATGTCGCTGCATTAATTAATGTGATAGAGCAGGCACAAGACAGTGGTGAGCCTTGGTGGCAAACTGCGACATTACAACAGTATCAGCGAGGTCGCTATTACGACAATCAGCTAATGATGTCGACTATGGACCTTTTCTACGCCAGTTTTAGCAATGACTTTACGCCACTAAAGCTATTACGCAATGGCGCATTAAAACTGGCCAATATTGACGGCCCCGTTAAGCGCCAAGTGCTTAAGTACGCAATGGGCTTACAATAGGCAGTATTGATAGCGGCGCTCAACATTGGCACTCAGTCATATAAGCTTGGCGGCATAACCTTAGCGCTATAACCTTAGCTTCAAAACCTAAGTGCTAGTTCATGCCTCACAAACGACTAATTTGTTCCAACATTTTAGGCCAGCTAGCTTTTCCTTGCTGTTGTTCTGGCAAACATTCGCTTTAGTGTTGATTTATACTCTCAATACAAAGGGCTAATTGCCCTTTGTAGCTTGGCTTTTATTGACCTGATTGTCGGCTTGGGATAGCGACCGCGATAACAGATTTGTTGCCAAGTAGATTGAGTGCTAAAATGCCGCGTTTTATTGCGACTGCTACTAAGAGAATTAGCGCTGTTATGAGTAATATTAAGTTAATCGTTGGACTTGCTAACCCCGGTGAGAAGTATGACCGCACTCGTCATAATGCGGGGGCATGGTATGTCAACGAGCTTGCCAGAACCTGTGGTGTTAGCTTAGTACCTGACAGCAAATATTATGGCCTCAGCGCACGCGTTACGTTGCAGGGTAAAGATGTCAGGTTGCTGATCCCAACCACCTTCATGAATTTGAGTGGTAAGTCAGTCGGGGCACTCGCGAACTTTTTTCGTATAAAACCAGAAGAGATTTTGGTCGCTCATGATGAGCTAGACATGCCCCCAGGTGTAGCAAAGTTTAAGCTTGGTGGGGGGCATGGCGGCCATAATGGCTTAAAAGACATTATTGCCAAGCTTGCTAATGACAAGGGTTTTTATCGATTACGAATTGGCATTGGCCATCCGGGAGATAAAAACTTGGTTAGCGGGTTTGTGTTAGGTAAAGCTCCGGCGTCTGAACAAAACCTGATTGATGAGGTGATTGACGAAGCCGTGCGAGCAACAGAGATATTGTTTAAAGAAGATATGAGTAAGGCAATGCATAGATTGCATTCCTTCAAAGCGGGTTAAATTAAGCAAGGCGATAGCATTGCGATGTTTTCGGCGCTATGCCGTTATTAATTGATTAAAGGTAAAAGTATGGGTTTTAAATGTGGCATCGTTGGCCTGCCAAACGTAGGTAAATCGACTCTGTTCAATGCATTGACAAAGGCGGGTATCGAAGCTTCAAACTTCCCGTTTTGTACAATTGAACCAAATACTGGTGTGGTACCGGTACCGGATACACGCCTAGAAGCGTTAGCCGCTATCGTTAATCCTGAGCGCGTAATGCCAACCACCATGGAGTTTGTTGATATTGCGGGCTTGGTTGCCGGTGCCTCTAAAGGTGAAGGCTTAGGTAACAAGTTCCTAGCCAATATCCGAGAAACCGATGCAATTGGTCATGTGGTACGTTGTTTTGAAGATGACAACATTGTCCACGTTGCTAACAAAGTATCGCCAGCCGCCGATATTGAAGTGATCAATACAGAGCTAGCATTAGCCGATTTAGATTCTTGTGAGCGTGCTATTACTCGTCAAGCTAAAAAAGCAAAAGGCGGTGATGCCGATGCTAAGTTTGAAGTGACAATCCTTGAAAAAATGCGTCCTATCTTGGATGAAGGCAAAATGCTACGTTCAATGGAATTGACTAAAGAAGAGCTTGAAGCAGTACGCTACTTGAATTTCTTAACGTTAAAACCAACCATGTACATTGCTAACGTATCGGAAGATGGTTTTGACAATAACCCACACTTAGATGCCGTTAAAGCGATTGCCGCTGAAGAGAACGCCGTGGTCGTTGCGGTGTGTGCAGCTATTGAATCAGAACTGGCTGAAATGGACGCTGAAGACCGCGATGAGTTTATGGCTGACCTTGGCTTAGAAGAGCCTGGTTTGGACCGTGTTATTCGTGCTGGCTATCAGCTACTTGATTTGCACACTTATTTCACCGCGGGTGTTAAAGAAGTCCGTGCATGGACCGTGCGCGTCGGTGCTAATGCGCCGCAGGCAGCAGGTGTGATTCACACCGATTTTGAGCGTGGATTTATTCGTGCACAAGTGATGGCCTACGATGATTTCATCGAATATAAAGGCGAAGCTGGCGCTAAAGAAGCGGGTAAACTTCGTGTAGAAGGTAAAACTTACATCGTTAAAGATGGCGATGTGATGCATTTCTTATTTAATGTCTAAATAAAAGTGCCAAATTGGCGTTTTTTCGTCAATAATAATAACGGTTCAATCATTTGATTGGGCCGTTTTTGTTTTTAATTGGCGTGTAATAGCGGCAGTGATAGCGAGTAGAGCAGCGAATTACAGCGATATTTGTCCATCTGCTGCTCAGTTTGGTGAAGTTATAGCCGAACAAGCGAGATAGTTTAAAATAGCGAAAAAAAGCTGTTGACCTGCATACGCTGAATAAGCATAATACGCCCCGTTCCTCAGCAAGAGGGGCATGTAATAAAAGATGGCAATGTAGCTCAGCTGGTTAGAGCACAGCACTCATAATGCTGGGGTCGCAGGTTCAAGTCCCGCCATTGCTACCATCTTCTATATAAGTAAATTACTTAGTGGAAGCATCCTTATCTTGATGTAAAATAGATAACTCCGTGCGGGAGTGGTGGAATTGGTAGACACGCCAGATTTAGGTTCTGGTGCCGCAAGGTGTGAGAGTTCAAGTCTCTCCTCCCGTACCATTGATTTCGCGTTGCAGCTTAGGCTAGTGACGTGGGAAGTAAGAAAAGATTGGGATATCGCCAAGCGGTAAGGCACCGGGTTTTGATCTCGGCATTCCCAGGTTCGAATCCTGGTATCCCAGCCATTCTTATTACTTCTCAAAGCTTTTGGGATATCGCCAAGCGGTAAGGCACCGGGTTTTGATCTCGGCATTCCCAGGTTCGAATCCTGGTATCCCAGCCATTTTTATGGTTTTGTGGCAATGTAGCTCAGCTGGTTAGAGCACAGCACTCATAATGCTGGGGTCGCAGGTTCAAGTCCCGCCATTGCTACCATCTTTTACTAAGATGTTAATCTAGTATCGAGCTGCTTCAGTTCGCATCAATATCAAGATGTCAACATGATAACTCCGTGCGGGAGTGGTGGAATTGGTAGACACGCCAGATTTAGGTTCTGGTGCCGCAAGGTGTGAGAGTTCAAGTCTCTCCTCCCGTACCATTATTAATGTGATAGATGACATGTCTATGACATAAAAAGTTAGATTGGGATATCGCCAAGCGGTAAGGCACCGGGTTTTGATCTCGGCATTCCCAGGTTCGAATCCTGGTATCCCAGCCATTTTTATCTTGGTACAGATATAAAACAGTACCAAAGCGATATTGCAGTGCGGGAGTGGTGGAATTGGTAGACACGCCAGATTTAGGTTCTGGTGCCGCAAGGTGTGAGAGTTCAAGTCTCTCCTCCCGTACCATTATTGCAATAGAAGGTTCATCAGTGATGAGCCTTTTTTGATCGCTACGGGCTAAGTTGTTATGCCCACATCAAGACCGATGTAAAATGTCAGCTCCGTGCGGGAGTGGTGGAATTGGTAGACACGCCAGATTTAGGTTCTGGTGCCGCAAGGTGTGAGAGTTCAAGTCTCTCCTCCCGTACCATTATTGAAAACAAAAAAGCCTGTCTTGATGACAGGCTTTTTTGTTGCCATTTATCCCCGCACCACTTTATGCTGATTGGTATTACATATTTAGCTGCTATTGATTGCTCGAATTTCTATCTGCCTTTGTTGGTTATATGTTGCGAAAGCTGTTTTGCCGTGTAGTATTAATTTTACAGGGTAAGGAGTTAGGAGGCAGCATTGGGTTTTCGACAAGGTTCTAGCTTGAAAGGGATTGAAGCTAGGCATATAAAGCTGATTTTGAGCAGCACATATGTATTATTGCTTGCAATCGTTTTTCTCATTATGTTTCAGCTGCACCAGGGAACAAACATCACCTATTTTTATGCTGCAGTTGCCGTGTTACTACTTACTTCACGGTTTACTCGCAGCTCGCTGCTAAAGAAAATCACCGCCATTTTGGCGATTGTCACGTTTGTTGCATTAGGGGTGCTTTACCCCATGGATATGGAAAAAATTGAAGAAGCATTCATTCTTATTCCATTGATGTACGTAATTTTATTTCCACATTCATTGTGGCCTATAGCCGTTGCATTTGCGCTGCTTCTTACCTATCTTCCCAGTCTTTTTAGTCATGATATTTTCGACTTTGTTGAGGATAGTTTAGAGATAGTCGTGATTGCCACTTTTGCATCGATAATGTCTCTTTATCAGTCAAAAACGCGGCAACAATCGCTGCACTTCCAGCAGCAAAGCCTCACTGATGATATGACTTTGCTGGGAAACCGAAAAGCATTCTTGCAACGGTTAGACACTGAGATAAAAGCAACGTCGGCGGATTCAAACCACAGTTTCATATTGATTTTGCTAGATTTAGATAACTTTAAACAAGTTAATGACCAGTATGGCCACCTAGTGGGTGACGAGTTACTGCAAGGTGTTGCAACGCGGTTAGATCAGTTTGTCGCACAAAAAGGCTGCGTGTTTCGATTAAGCGGTGATGAATTTGCGATGATATTAACGCAGGCGGACGGTGCTTCAATTGATGACAGTTTTGCGGCACTTGATCAGCAGTTTTTTAACCACAGTGAAAATGCATTTGATCTGACCAATCATTTAATCCATATATCAATGTCTGGTGGGTACATTCAATTTCATCATGCTGATATGGATGCTATCTCTGTTACTCGTGCCATTGATCTCGCTTTGTTGAGTGCTAAAAAAGCCGGTAAAGGTCAATTAGTGCAATATCACCCATCAATGTTAGATCAGGCTAAACGCAAAGTTGCCTTGGAAAGCGAATTGAATCAAGCTATTGAACTGTCACAGTTCACCTTAGTTTATCAGCCCAAGGTTTCGTTGATATCTGGTGAAGCGGTAGGCGCCGAAGCACTTCTGCGTTGGAATCATCCTACCCTAGGAGCGATTTCACCTGCTGAGTTTATACCCATAGCAGAGAAAACGGGTTTAATTGCTTCAATCGGTAAGTGGGTGCTATTAGAGGCGATGGCCCAACTTGCTCTATGGCAGAAAAATGATAGCGAGTTTAGTGTTTCAATTAATATTTCTGCTGTGCAGGTGAAGCAAGGTGGGCTCGTTAAGCAGATCACCCAAAGTATTTCTCATACCGGCGTTAATCCACATGGTATCGAGTTTGAACTCACAGAAACCAGTATCATGGAGCAACCAGAGCGCTATATCGACACCTTCGAGTCGATTAGAAATTTGGGATGCAAAATTGCAATTGATGATTTTGGGGTAGCGTATTCATCACTCGGGTACCTGACGAAGCTGCCAATAGATGTATTGAAAATAGACAAAAGCTTCATTGATGACAGTGCAACCAGCTATCCACACAGAATGGTGGTTAAAACCATTGTACAGCTTAGCCAGAATTTAGGCTTGCAATCGGTCGCTGAAGGAGTAGAAACTAAAGAGCAAAGGAACTTGCTTCGTGAAGAAGGCGTAGATATCTATCAAGGGTACTACTTTTCTCGGCCTGTTTCCGCAGCAGCAATTACCCCTTTGTTGAATTGCGCTTGAGCCTAGTTTATTGACAACAAAAAAGGCACTCAATGGAGTGCCTTTTAGCTGTTTAAAGCGCGAATTAGTGCTTAAACATTGCAGAGATAGACTCTTCGTTGCTTACGCGGCGAATCGCTTCAGCCATAACAGTAGACATAGTCAGTTGCGATACTTTGTCGATTGCAGCGATTTCTGGGCTCAATGGAATGGTGTCAGTGACAATCACTTCATCGATAACAGACTCTGCTAGGTTCTTAGCAGCGTTACCTGAGAAGACAGGGTGAGTAGCATAAGCAAAGACACGGTTAGCACCATGTTCTTTTAGTGCTTCAGCTGCTTTACACAGTGTTCCGCCAGTATCAATCATATCATCAACGATAATGCAGTCACGGCCTTGAACGTCACCAATGATATGCATCACTTGTGCAACGTTTGCCTGAGGGCGACGCTTATCAATAATGGCCAGATCAGAATCATCAAGCAACTTGGCAACAGCACGAGCACGTACTACGCCTCCAATGTCTGGTGATACTACAACTGGGTTGTCCAGTTCTTTGGCGACCATGTCTTCAAGCAGTACAGGGCTACCAAATACGTTATCAACTGGAACATCGAAGAAACCTTGGATTTGCTCAGCATGCAGATCACAAGTTAACACGCGGTCTACACCCACACTTGATAGGAAGTCTGCAACCACTTTAGCAGTGATCGGTACACGCGCACTGCGGACACGACGGTCTTGACGGGCGTAACCAAAGTATGGGATCACCGCCGTAATACGGCCAGCTGATGCACGACGCAATGCATCAACCATGACGATAAGTTCCATCAAGTTATCGTTAGTTGGTGCACAGGTAGATTGAATGATAAATACATCCGCACCACGTACATTTTCGTTAATTTGGACACTGATTTCACCGTCGCTGAACACGCCAACTTCTGCGTCTCCAAGTTTACAAAATAGGCGATCTGCTATCTTCTTTGCGAGACTAGGTGTTGCGTTACCAGCAAATAGTTTAATGTCAGGCACTGTATGAACCTCAGGCGTATGCTTCATTTTAGTGGCCAAGCGCGTAAATTACGTTCTTGGATGGCTTTAAGGCTGAGATAATCTCAACGCTAATGGTGATTTATTTGCCCCTTTAGCGACAAATCCGCGCATATCTTGAGGTAGTTTTGCCAAGATATCTAACGCTTGCTGCTGCTGTTTGAATTGACCAAAAACACATGCTCCGGTTCCGGTCATTCTGGACGGCGCATATTCTATCAGCCACGCCAAGGCTTTGGCAACTTGTGGGTAACGATCGCACACGAGCTTTTGGCAATCGTTTTGCCATGGACTGCTCATTAAAGTTTGGCAGTCTAACTTAGGGGTATCACGGGTAAGCATTGGATTAGCAAACACTTCTGCGGTCGATACATGTACATCCGGCACCAGTACCAAATACCAATATTCGGTAGGTGTTACTGGGGTAAATTGCTCACCGACGCCCTCTGCAAATGCTGCTAAACCATTAATAAAAACAGGGACATCAGCGCCTAGCTTTAATCCTATTTCGCACAGTTGTTTATTACTAAGATTGGTTTTCCAAAGCTGGTTTAAGGCGACTAATGTGGTGGCCGCGTCAGAAGAACCCCCTCCGATCCCGCCGCCCATTGGCAGCTGTTTATCCAGCCAAATCTCGGCGCCATACTGGCATCCTGTGGCTTGCTGTAGCGATTTTGCGGCCTTGAGAATTAAGTTATCGCTGTCAGGGACAACGCTGGCCATCGATGAGTGTAGTTGTAAGCTGCTGTCTTCGCGCACTTGAAAATCGAGGTAGTCACAATGGTCAATAAACTGAAACAGGGTCTGCAACTCATGATAACCATCATCGCGGCGGCCATTGACATGTAAAAACAGATTAAGTTTAGCCGGGGCTGGCCATCGGTTAGAGCGGGGGTTATTCACTGAGTGTTCCTTCAGTCGCAATGGCGACGCCATTGGTGATTTGATTGTCTTTAGGTGCAAGCGCCTGCCATTGACTCACTTGAATTTTTAGACGAATGCTATCTTTGTTGACATCTAGTAGCCGAGGTAATTCGGCGCCGCTTTGTTGCTGCCAAGATTTGAACTGTACCTGCCATGGAGACGTCGCGGCATGGGTATGGGCACTTATTGGTCGCTGGGCATCATCACGCTTTGTCACCACATCCGTAGCGGATACCTGTCCGGTGATCCATAAAGGTAATGTGTCAATGGGAATTGACCAGCCGGTAAGGCGTGCTAACAAACGTTGCGGGTCACTATCTTGGTAAGTATTGCCATCTAACTGCAAAGTTGAGCCCGATGGGTCACGGGTTAGCGATAATACTGTGGTGCCTAGCATTGTGGTTAAGGTTATCCGATCCCGTGTTGGGGTGTGCAACCAATAGAGGTTGGTGCTGAATTTGTCCTGCTCGGTGCGCACAGCAAGTTTGCCCTGCATTTCCCAGGCGTAGGCCAGGCTGACATGATTGACGTTCACATTAACTAAGTCTTGTGGTGGCCGAGTTGAGCAAGCTTGCAACAATATGCACATCGCAAAAAAGAAAATAGAAGCTGTTTTTGTGAAGTGGTTCAAATTATTCGTCTATTGCTGATATTTGATGAGACATATCATACGAGGGCATGACCAAAATACCAATGCTTGATATCAAATTTAGCTCAATCGCCTATTATGCCTAGCTCACAAGGGTATGACGAATCAGCAACAAGCCGGCTAATTATCGTTATCGATACTCATGGTTTAATTAAAAAAATCGGTGACAATTAATATTATTATTCGGTTTTGTTAAGCGTATTCTGTTTTTAGTTGGTTCAATTCAGTAGAATGAGCCTCAATAAATGAGATGCCAAGAGTCCAGAACGAGTCAAATGAGCCTTGTAGCAATCGGTATTAATCATAAAACCGCTACGGTAGACCTACGTGAAAAGGTAGCGTTTGCCCCAGATAAAATTCATGATGCAATGAGAAGCCTTGCCAGTCGTACTAAGACAGGTGAAGCGGTCATTATCTCAACTTGTAACCGTACTGAATTGTACTGCAATACCGGCGAAGAGGCCGATGTGATTGCATGGTTAGAAGAGTATCATCAGTTAAATCATGAAGATGTTGAACCCTGTTTGTATCGCTATGCGGGACAAGAAGTGGTGCAGCACTTGATGCGCGTTTCCGCTGGACTGGATTCCCTCATCTTAGGTGAGCCGCAAATCCTTGGGCAGGTAAAGCAATCTTTTGTTAAAGCAAAAGAGGCTGGGACTGTTGCGGTTACCATGGATCGCTTATTCCAAAATACTTTCTCTGTTGCTAAAAAAGTGCGTACCGAAACTGAAATCGGTGCCGCAGCAGTGTCGGTGGCATTTGCTGCTGTCAGTATGGCGAAACATATTTTTTCGGCGTTAAGTGCCACTAAGGTGCTACTTGTAGGGGCAGGTGAAACCATTGAACTGGTTGCCCGTCACTTAAAAGATAACGGTGTTGATTCGATGGTGGTGGCAAACCGTACAATTTCACGTGCGGAAGCGATGTGCGAAGAGTTCGGTGCCACAGCAATTACACTCGAACAGATACCAGAGTATCTCCCTAAAGCCGATATCGTGATATCCTCTACCGCGAGTCCTTTACCTATATTAGGAAAAGGCATGGTAGAAAAAGCGCTGAAGCAACGTCGTCATCAACCTATGTTGTTGGTTGATATAGCAGTTCCGCGAGATATAGAGGCAGAAGTAGGCGAACTTGATGACGCTTTCCTCTACACCGTGGATGACTTGCAAAGCATTATTGAACAAAATATGGCCTCGCGACGCGAGGCTGCCGAGAAAGCTGAGTTAATTGCTGAAGAAGAATCTCATCTATTTATGGAATGGATTCGCTCATTAGAATCCGTCGATAGCATTCGTGAATATCGAACGGCCAGTATGGCGATAAAAGATGAGTTGGTAGAGCGTGCAATCAATAAGCTTGCCCAAGGCGGAGACAGTGAAAAACTGATCCTTGAGCTAGCGAATAAATTGACCAATAAACTGATCCACGCCCCTACGCAAGCACTAACCGCAGCCAGCCGCCAAGGCGACCTCAATAGCATAGGTCAGTTACGTGCGGCGCTCGGATTAGATAAAGACTAAGGTTAGCGTTTTAATGAAGGACAGTGTAATTCGCAAGCTCGAAGGCTTGCTTGAGCGTAATGAAGAAGTATTGGCGCTGCTAAGTGACGCAGAAATTATTGCCGATCAGGAGCGTTTTCGCGCTTTGTCCAAAGAGTATGCTCAACTTGAGGACGTGGTAAAAAGCTTTAAAGCTTTTCAGCAGGCAGAAGAAGATCTTGAAGCAGCCAAAGAGATGCTTAATGAAGATGACGCTGATCTAAAAGAGATGGCAGCTGAAGAGATCAAAGAAGCCAAGGCGACGCTCGAAACGCTAGAAGATGAATTGCAAATCCTATTGCTACCTAAAGACCCCAATGACGATAACAACGCCTTTGTTGAAATTCGCGCGGGTGCGGGCGGCGATGAAGCGGCTATTTTTGCTGGCGATCTGTTCCGTATGTATAGCCGTTACTGCGAAGGTAAGCGCTGGCAAGTTGAAGTGATGAACGCCAACGAAGGCGAACATGGCGGATTTAAAGAGGTGATTGTTAAGGTTTCCGGCGAAGGTGTTTACGGTAACTTGAAATTTGAATCCGGCGGCCATCGTGTACAGCGTGTACCAGAGACTGAATCCCAAGGCCGCGTGCATACTTCAGCATGTACGGTTATTGTATTGCCTGAAATCCCTGAAGCTGAAGCGATTGAAATAAACAAAGCCGATCTTAAAGTGGATACTTTCCGCGCCTCTGGTGCGGGTGGTCAGCACGTCAACAAAACTGATTCTGCGATTCGTATTACTCACATTCCAACGGGTATTGTGGTTGAATGTCAGGATCAGCGCTCGCAGCACAAGAACCGTGCCCAAGCAATGAGCGTACTGTCTGCACGTATTCAGGCGGTAGAAGATGAGAAGCGTCGCAGCGAAGAGGAAAGCACTCGTCGTAGCTTAGTGGCAAGTGGTGATCGCTCAGAGCGAATCCGCACCTATAACTTCCCACAAGGGCGCATGAGTGAGCATCGTATTAACCTCACGCTGTATCGTTTAAATGAAATCATGGAAGGTGATCTCGATGTCATTATCGAGCCGTTGATGCAAGAAAACCAAGCCGATATGTTAGCGGCGTTATCAGACGAATAACGTCTGCCTTTTGCATCAGATAATAAGTTAAGGATAGCCCTTGTTTCAGACTATCTCAGAAGCCCTTGAATGGGCTTCTTCGCAATTGGCCGAAATTTCAGAGTCGGCCAAGCTCGACGCGGAAGTGATATTACTTCACGTGATTCATAAGCAGCGTAGTTATTTGTATACCTGGCCAGATGACAGGTTAAATGGCGAACAGATCGACAGCTTCACTCAGATGGTCTCGCGGCGGGCATTAGGCACGCCAATTGCCCATATTGTTGGGGAGCGCGAGTTCTGGTCGTTACCCTTTATGGTCAATCCCAGTACGCTCATCCCACGACCTGATACCGAAATTTTGGTTGAGACCGCGCTCAATTTGCCGTTAGCGCAATCAGCTAAAGTGCTTGATTTGGGTACGGGTACCGGTGCAATCGCCTTGTCGCTGGCGTATGAGCGTAAGGAATGGCAAATTACCGCCGTTGATAAGGTGATTGAAGCGGTTGCATTGGCTAAGGCGAATCGTGACCATTTGCAGCAACCGCAAGTCAAGATCATTCAAAGTGATTGGTTTGATGCCGTTGATTGTTACGATTTCCAGCTTATTGTATCTAATCCTCCTTATATCGATGCCGAAGATGAACATCTCAACCAAGGCGATGTGCGCTTCGAGCCACAAAGTGCCTTAACCGCAGATGAGCATGGCTTTGCTGATCTTTACTATATTGCCGCGGCGGCAAAAGACTACTTAGCCCCTGGTGGCTACCTGTTGCTTGAGCACGGATTTGGCCAGGCGCTGCAACTCCGCGACAAGATGATTGCCCTAGGCTATGAAAGCGTTGCAACAGTGCGTGACTTTGGCAGTAATGACAGGTGCACATTAGGCCGGTTGCCGCGCTAATATAGTGCTTAAGCGCGACCTTTGCGCGCAATGCCATAACGCCACCTTAGTGATACTCAGGTGGCGTTATTGTTTTTATCCCTTACAGTCTCTGCTATGTTGACTGCCACTAACTGCTTTTTAAAAGATAACTGTGCTTGTAACTGCTTTTGCCAAGGAATGACACCCAAAGACTATGCAAACCATTAACCGACTGTTCCCACTTTTAGCGCTGATTGGGGCAGCGTGTGCCTATTGGCAGCCGCAACTGTTTAGTGGCTTTAGTAATCTGATTGTGCCTTTACTGGTGATCATCATGTTGGCAATGGGCTTATCACTTAATGTCAGTGACTTTACTGCAGCCGTTAGGCAATACCGCGCCGTGGGCGTGGGATTAGTCTTGCAGTTTAGTGTGATGCCATTGAGCGCACTGTTAATCAGTCAACTGCTTGGGCTTGATGCTGACTTAACCTTAGGGTTAGTGGTGGTGGGTAGTGTTGCTGGAGGTACGGCATCAAATGTGGTGTGTTATCTGGCCAAAGGCGATTTAGCGCTATCAATTACTATGACCGCCTGCTCGACCTTATTGGGCGTGTTACTTACCCCGATGATTATCGAATTGGTTGCGGGGCAGGTGGTGGCGGTTCCAGTGCTGGCGATGTTAGTCAGTTTAGCCAAAATTGTGTTGTTGCCGGTTATTGTGGGCTTGTTGGCCAATCACTATTTAGCCGCCTCGGTTAGCAAAATAAGAGGCGTGTTGCCCTGGATATCTGTGGTCGCCATCTGTATGGCAATAACTATCATTGTTGCTCTCAATGCCCAGCGCATTGAGCAAATAGGGGCAATCGTACTGCTGGCGGTGATATTACATAATGCCAGTGGCTTAGCATTTGGTTATGGTGTTTGTTATCTACTCGGTTTTAGTCACAAGGTGTGTAGAACCATCTCGCTAGAAGTGGGTTTGCAAAACTCTGGCTTAGCTACCGCCTTATGTGTGCAGTTTTTTAGCCCGGCTTCTGCATTACCAGCAGCGATTTTTTCAGTGTGGCACAACCTATCTGGTGCGATGCTCGCCGGTTATTGGTCTGGGAAGCAGGCGCAAGATAGGCAAGCAGATAAACCGTCGCAAAAGGAGGCGTAATGACAGGTCCAAACCCCGATACTCAGTACCCTTTAGCTGAGTTTAAACAAGTTGGTTTTCTAAAAAACTTCATTGTTAGTGAGCATATTATCGTCGGCGATTACACCTACTACGACGATCCAAATGGTGTCGAGAATTTTGAGAAAAATGTCTTGTACCATTTTCCTTTTATTGGCGACAAACTGATCATCGGCAAGTTTTGTGCGATAGCGCGCGAGGTGAAGTTTATTATGAACGGCGCTAATCACAAAACCTCTGGCGCGTCGACTTTTCCCTTTTTCATTTTTGGCAATGGCTGGGAAGCCGCCACGCCCGCTGCGGGCGAGTTGCCTTATAAAGGCGACACCGTTGTTGGTCATGATGTTTGGATTGGCCATCAAGCGATTATCATGCCTGGGGTGAATATTGGTGATGGTGCCATCATCGCCAGTGAGTCTGTGGTTACCAATGATGTGCCGCCTTACAGTGTGGTTGGCGGTAATCCTGCGGTGGTGATAAAGCAGCGTTTTGATGATCAGACAATTAAGGCGCTTAAGCAATTGGCATGGTGGGATTGGCCGGCGGCTAAAATTAGTCAACACGTTAAACTGATCAGTGGTGATGATATTGAGGCGTTACTGGCGCTGGCGGCAGAGTCAATCGCCTCAACTTAACCATTTTGTGCTAAAAGGGAGCGTCACGGTCGTGCAACTTGTATCAGAACACTCCTTATCGACTTATCAACTTATCGCAAGTTAGCGCTGAAATTACGCTAGATTCAGTCTACTCATCGCTTAATCCCAGCCTGTTTGATTATCATGTTGGTGCCTAGCTGACACATAGGTTACACTAGCGCCTTTCTCAGCCAAGATAGAGTAGAAAATGGAAAGTTTGTACCCTGCAATCAAACACCTTCATTTAACGCTAATTGCTATTAGTGTGGTGTTTTTTATCGTACGTTTTGCACTACATATTCGTCAGTCTTCAATGATGGATAAGAAATTCTTTAAAGTGGCCCCCCATGTGGTAGACACCTTTTTGTTGTTGTCAGGCCTAACCCTATGCTTCTTTATTAAACAGTACCCATTTGCAGATCCTTGGCTTACTGAAAAGCTAGGTGCTGTTGTCGCTTACATCTTCTTAGGTGCGATTGCACTCAAAGCCAACCGCAACCGACTATTTAAAACTTTTGCAGCATTAGGTGCCGTAGCATGGATTGTCTATGCAGCTAAAATTGCCATGTTCAAACAAGCGATTTTACTAGGTTAATGAGTCATTTGAAGTTAAAAGATACCCTGACCTTACCTGAGAGTGCGTTTGAGGTTACTCAGCACTTGGGTTTTGGTGACAAAGAAAAAGCCAAGTGGGCTTGGTATGAACTTGCCGGTTCAGTATTAAGCCATTACTTGGTAGACCAGCAAGCACGCCTTGATGCGCTATTAAAGTGGTTTTATCGAGATCTAGGCTTCTGTGCGCGCGAGTCTTACTTCAGTCTTGAAGCGGCTAACTTGGCGACCTGCATTACCAGTCGTCAAGGTAATAGCACGACATTGGCCACAGTGTTGATGTTATTGGCTAAACAATTGGATTTAAAGCTCGACGTGTTATTGCTGCCCGGCACTACCTTGTTGTCGAGCCGCATTAACGGTCAAGTGATGTACATTAATCCGCTTAATGGCGAGCAGTTAACACGGCATCAACTACATGTATTTGTTCGTGGTGAATTGGGTAATGGCGCGCCTTTTAAGCCGAGTTACCTCAAGCCCGTCAGCCTAAAGCGTATCTTGTCGAGGATGATCCATGAGCTCAAGGCGGGGGCGATATTAACCAGCCAGTTTGAAGCTGCCATGGAGTGCTGCAACTTGCTACTGCAGTGGCACGAAGATGATTTAAACCTCAATCGCGAGCGGGCTTTCATTGCCCAACAATTGGGTTGTATCAAAGTGGCCGCTGCAGACTTAAAACATTTTGTGGAAAACAGCCCACATGATCCGGTCACTGAATTAGTCAAATTACAATTAAAAGAACTGAGCGACGACCGCGAAGTTTATCATTAACGGATAAGCCGCACATTGAATGTGCGGCTTTTTGCCTGATCCGAGCCTGATAAAGTCGCTGTTGTTTGCTGGGCAACAACAAATAAAACAAAACCAACAACAAATAATAAAGATCGAGATGTTATCTAGGGGGATATCATGAGCAGCAGTACCGCATTGGTTACTAACGATGCCACGGGCCTTGGCCTGCTGGCGGTAATACTTGGGTTTGTGTTTTACACCAGTAACAGTAGCCACCCGTTTTGGCAAAAATTCTATCGTTTTATACCCGCACTGCTAATGTGCTATTTCCTGCCATCATTACTGAACTCGTTTAACATTATTGATGGGCATGAGTCGCAGCTTTATTACGTCGCGTCTCGATATTTGTTACCCGCTTGTTTAGTGTTACTGATTTTAAGTGTTGATTTAAAAGCTATTTTAGGACTTGGGCCTAAAGCGATTATTATGTTCTTAACGGGAACCGTCGGCATTGTGATTGGCGGGCCCATTGCACTATTAATTGTGTCGGCTTTGCACCCTGAAGTACTGGGCGTGAGTGGACCTGAAGCCGTCTGGCGCGGCATGACCACGTTGGCGGGTAGCTGGATTGGCGGCGGCGCCAACCAAGCGGCAATGAAAGAGATTTATGAAACCGGTGGTGATATCTTCTCGATCATGGTGACGGTGGATGTGATTGTTGCCAACATCTGGATGGCAGTTTTGTTGTTTATGGCTTCTAAAGCGAAGCAGATTGATGCCAAAACCGGTGCCGATACCTCTGCAATTGAACGTTTGAAAGTGAAGGTCGAGCAGTACCATGCGGAGCATGCACGAATTCCATCATTACAAGATTTGATGATGATTGTTGCGGTAGGTTTCGGTATCACCGGTTTAGCGCACATGGTGGCAGACTTTTTAGGGCCATTTTTTGAAGCCAATTACCCCTGGACGCGTGATTACAGCCTAACTTCTAAGTTCTTCTGGTTAATCGTCACTGTTACCACTATTGGTTTAGCGTTGTCGTTTAGTCCTGTACGCCATTTAGAAGCGGCAGGTGCCTCTAAAGTGGCGTCGGCATTTTTGTACATCCTTGTTGCGACTATTGGCTTGCATATGGATGTGTTTAAACTGTTTGATGCTGAAAACTTATGGTATTTTGCCATTGGTATCATTTGGATGTTAGTCCATGCTGGCTTTATGTTGCTGGTAGCCAAACTGATCCGAGCGCCACTATTTTATATGGCTGTGGGTAGCCAGGCTAACGTGGGCGGCGCAGCCTCTGCACCTGTGGTTGCAGCAGCGTTTCACCCGGCGTTGGCACCTGTCGGTGTACTGTTAGCGGTACTAGGCTATGCTGTAGGTACATACATGGCATGGCTCTGTGGCCAAGTGCTTCAAGTTATTGCTTCATAGGGCTGCACAGCAGTAGCAGAATTAATATTGTTTTTGCCAATTCTTATTGGCCTAGGTAGAGAGAAGTTATAGATGAGCATGAAAACCATTACACTGGATGCGATAGCGATCAGTAACGATAAGCCTTTCGTATTGTTTGGCGGAATGAACGTATTGGAATCGCGTGATCTGGCGATGAAAATTGCCGAGCATTATGCAGAAGTGACCCAAAAACTGGGCATTCCATATGTGTTTAAAGCATCGTTCGATAAGGCTAATCGCTCATCAGTAAACTCTTATCGTGGTCCAGGCATGGACGTTGGCCTGAAGATTTTTGAAGAAATTAAATCGACATTTAATCTGCCATTGATCACCGATGTGCATGAACCGCATCAATGTGCACCAGTGGCTGAAGTTGTGGATATTATTCAGCTGCCAGCATTTTTAGCACGTCAAACAGATCTTGTGGTAGCAATGGCGAAAACCGGTGCGATTATTAATGTCAAAAAACCCCAATTTTTAGCCCCCCATGAGATGCGTCATATCATTACTAAGTTTAATGAAGCCGGTAACGACAACATTATTCTTTGTGAGCGCGGCTCAAGCTTCGGTTACAACAACCTCGTTGTTGATATGTTGGGTATGGATGAGATGAAACAATCGGGTTACCCGGTGATATTTGATGCGACCCATGCACTTCAACGCCCAGGTGGGCGCAGTGATAGTGCCGGTGGCCGTCGTGCACAGGCAACGGAATTGGCGCGCAGTGGTATGGCACTCGGTCTTGCAGGTTTGTTCATTGAAGCACACCCCAACCCAGATGAAGCGAAGTGTGATGGCCCATGTGCATTACCTTTGCATCAACTAGAGAACTACCTAACCCAGATGAAGGCCGTTGATGACTTAGTGAAATCTTTCGATCCGATAGATACCAGCAAGTAAGTCAAATACAGCAAAAATCAGCCTCGCAATCTAGCGGGGCTTTTTTTGGTCTAGATGCTGTTAGTAGAGACTTATGTACAGAGAGGAAGCAAACTTTATCTATACTTAGTGCGAAAAAAGCTGAGCTCAATGATTGAGCTCAGCAAAAATGGCGCAGGGTGATGTTAACGAACAATTACTTTAGTGAGTATTTGGCAGCGTTTTCTCCTGCTTTGCGGCCAAATACAACCGTATCAGCAATCGCATTGCCTCCTAGCCGGTTGTAGCCATGTACACCGCCAGTCACTTCGCCTGCAGCAAATAGGCCTGGCATTTTCCAGCTTTGTAGATTTAGCACATTGGTATCGGTATCAACCGCGACGCCACCCATTGTATGGTGAATACCGGGTGCAACCTTCACAGCATAGTAAGGTGGCTTGCTAAGATTTAAAGGCATATCTTCACGACCAAAATCGCTATCTTTTCCTTTAGCTTGGTATTCGTTATAGACTTTTGCGGTGTGCATTAATTTGCTCATACCTGTGATCTTAGCCAGTTCCTCAATCGTGTCGGCTTTGCTAAGCATACCTAGATGCTCATAGCCGCGAACCATTTTTTTCTTCTCTACGAGTTGCTCATCAAAGACTAACCAAGCGTATTGGTCTTTCTGCTTTAAAATGGCATCAGATGCGCGGTCACGGGTGGTCAATTCACTGATGAAACGTTCACCGTCGGTGTTAACCATGATAGCGCCGACTCCGCGAACAGTTTCAGAAATTAAAATTCGGCTATCTTTGCCTATGGTTGGGTGTGCTTGTACCCAATCAATATCGGTCATAGAGGCGCCAATTTCTTTGGCAAGTAGCACACCATCCCCTGTTGCGGTGACATTGTTTGAGCTGGTCATATCTTTCATGGTTGGGCGATAGTAAGCGACCATCTGCTTATTCATGCCATAACCGCCTGTTGCCAGTACTACTGATTTTGCTGCGATCATATTGTAGCCACTGTGCTTACCATGAACTACAACACCCGCTACAGATTGATCATCATTGAGGACAATTTTCTCAACCCGTGAATTCACTCTAACGGGAATATTGCGTTCATCGGCAGCTTTACGAAGGGTATCAATGATATGTGGGCCAACCGACGCACCGCCTGATGGACGGTGTGTCCGCTCTACACGAGCACCACCAGAACGTTTTAAATCGTTCATGTTAGCACCTAACGATTCCAGCCATGCCACTGCGCCAGCTGACTCTTCAGCTAATATTTGCACCAGTTTAGGATCGTTCTGATAGCGGCCGCCTTTCATGGCATCTTCAGCATACCAATCTATAGAATCTTCAATCCCTTTAGCTTTTTGTTGTGGTGTGCCTACAGCGTTGATACCGCCTGCCGCTAACATGGAGTTGCCGCCGGTGTAAGGCGCTTTTTCAAATAGGACGACGTTTGCTCCTGCCGCTTGTGCGGAAATTGCAGCATTAAAGCCAGCTGAACCACCACCGACAACGATAACATCGACCGTTTCTGATGGCCCTTTGGCAATGGCTTTAGCTATCTTCTCCTGGTCCCAGCCATTGTCCCAACGTTTTTTCTCTTTAGCGTCAGCAAATGGCATTTCCATTTCAAAGTTATGGCAGTTGTTACAAGTTAACTGTGGTTTTGAGTGAGCGGAATGACATGAAGTGCAGTTGATATCACCAAGGTGAGAGGCGTGTGGGTCGAAAGTTAGTTCATTGTTGACAAGATCCTCATAGTCTCCGTGGCATGAACGGCATTGCTGGTTTTCATGGGTTTCACTGTCACTGACCTTTAACGGTTTAGTGTGGCAAGACTGACAGCTATCCATATCTGCATGGAATTTAGCTAAATCAGTCGATTCTGCGACAGCAGCGCCGGATGACAGCATTAGGATTGCCATGACCGAAGCGAGTTTAGTTATTTTCATCATATACTCCATATCTACTTTTTATTGCGGCATTTTTGTCGCTTGTTTGTATGGGGCAAGATTAATTAAACCGTAGGTGAAAAAACTCGATCTATATCAAATTAGGTACCTGTGTCAGTTTTTGTTAAAGCGTTTTAAGTTTTATTTAAGGTTGGGTTTTATTTGAATTCCTGTGACAAATATTACGTTTTAAATTCTCTCTTTATTTATTATTCATCGCAACGGTAGACCAGTTTCTACATTAAAAATAAAAAATAGATTTTATTAAGGTGAATATGATGATAAACACAAGGTACATTTCAGTTATAGCGATAATGTCGTCGATTTCTTGTAGTTCATTCGCAGAGGAGCCCAGTTTTTATGGTCGTTTTGATATTGGTATTGCTCATTCTGATGCGGGGACGACAACTCAAAATGGCAAGTCAGGTACGGTAATCGAAAACAATTTGTCCCGCTTAGGGGTTAAGGGAGAAAGTAAAGTTTCTGATGCGTTGACCATTGTTTATCGTGCTGAATTTCAAGTGAATAGTATGACTTATGCTGACGAGACTTTTTCACCAAGAAATACCTATTTGGGGGTTAAGTCAGCATTGGGAACAGTGTTGGTTGGCCGCAATGACACGGTATTTAAAACATCTAAAGGTGGTGCCGAGACATTTGCACTCACCAATGCTGCCTATAATCGTATGATAGCTGGCCAAGTAAGAAAAGCGGACGGAATTACTTACTACTCTCCTAAAATTTCTGATTTATTTACGGTTAACTCTACTTATTTAGTTGATGATAATTATGAGTCTTCTAATGAATCTCAATATGCAGTCAGTATTGTGTTGGGCGATAGTAAATTAAAGGCGAATAGTTATTATGCGGCGCTAGCTTATAATACAATTGCTGGTGTTGATGCATATCGTGCTGTTTATCAGCAAAAGATGGGTAACTTGAAATTGGCTGGGATATATCAGAACACTAAAAGTCAGAAGTTTGAAGATAAGCAAGGGGATACCTATTTTTTAGCGGCGGTGTATAACCTTAACGGTGTTAATTTAAAAGCAGAGTATGCAAAAGATAAAGCCGGGTTTGGTAAGTACTTTAAAAACAATGCTGCAGTCGTTGAGGGGAGTTATGACAAAGCAACTGATGTTGATATCGATTCGCTAACCTTAGGTGTAGATTATCGTTTATCTAAATCGACACGTGTTGCTGCGCACTACGCCATGTATCAAGGTGAGTATCGAATTAACAATGCGGGCCCTTTAATTACCCTAGAAGATGACAATGTTGCTTCTATTAGCTTGCGATATGACTTTTAGCTAGCTTTTAATATACAGCCGAGCGATGAAAATATGCGTAGCTGATCGTAAGGTTAATAATTAGTACCGTTATGGTTAACGTTTTTGCGATTTAAGGCCTATCCCCTTAGCCAAAGTGACTTATTATTAGCCTTATCCCGTTTGTTTAACAAGTGTCGTTTTTATGCGTATTACGCTAAAACAGTTAGTCATTTTTAAAGCGATTTACACCCATGGGCAAATATCTAAAGCGGCCAAGGCTCTGCATCTATCTATACCCGCTGTGAGCATGGCACTGAAGGAGTTAGAAGGATCGCTAGGTAATCGGTTGTTTGACCGTAACGCCAATGGTTTATCAATCAATGACAATGGCAAAGTGATCTTACCCTACGCCAATGACATGCTATCAAAAAGCTTAGAATTGGAGCAGATCTTTAGCGAGTCTACCACTGGAGTGCGTGGCAGCCTTAAGATTGGAAGCAGTAAAACTGTCGGGAACTATGTGCTGTCGCGAAAAATACCGCTGTTTAAGAAAGCTTTTCCACTGGTAGAGATGAAATTGTTGATTGATAACAGTCTGGCGATTGAGTCATTAGTCAGTGAACGTGAATTAGACATTGGATTTATCGATGTAAAACCAACTAGCAAAAACCTCCATACCCAGCGTTGGTTTAGCGACCGAATATGTATTGTGACATCACCTGAAAATAGTATCGTTAATCAACCAATAACGGCTGAGTTGCTATCAGAACAGCTTTGGGTACTCGATCAAACTCACTCAATGAGTCACATGCGCGCTATACAGCTACTAAAAAGCGCTCATGTATCAGTGAATCAAGAGTTAACTATGACGAGCATGGGGGCGATAAAACGAGCCATTGGCACCGGAATCGGGGTAAGTATATTACCTTGGCTTGCTATCGAAGAAGAGGTTGAACGAGGAGATTTGTCTGAGTTAGTACTCCCTCAATGGTGCCATCAGCGTAACTATTGGATAGTGACTCGTGATGATGATAAACAGGCTGATTTAGTGAGGAAATTTGTTGAATTTTGCGAAAATGAAAAACCCTGCTAGGTCTGAGCATGATTGATCAAGACCCCATTATATTTGGCCTAATTTGTGGGCTATTGGGGACTATCTACTATACTCGCCAACTATCCCATCCATTTTGGCGTGCGATTCATCAATACGTGCCAGTCATGGTGCTGTGTTACTTTCTGCCTTCTCTATTTAATACCTTTGGGGTTGTTGACGTTAGTCAGAGCCGCCTACCTTATATTGCGGTTAACTATTTCATGCCAGCGTGTCTTGCATTACTCATTTTTAATATTGATATGAAGAGTATTCTGCAGTTAGGACCCAAGCTGATTATCTTGTTTACAGTGGGGGCGATAAGTATCGTGCTGGGTGGCCCCTTTGCACTCATGGTATTTCAAGGAATGAGTCCAGACTCGTTGGCGAACAGTGGTGAGAACGCTGCTTGGCGAGGCATGGCAACGTTGGCGGGTAACTGGGTTGGCGGGACGGCAAATCAACTTGCGATGAAAGAAGTTTATCACGTTGGCGACAGCATATTTTCGGTGATGATAACGGTCAATGTGGTGTTTTCGGCATTGTGGATGACGGTGTTGCTAATGTTATCTCAGCACGCACCTTGGCTTGATAAAAGGATTAAAGCTGACACTCGAGGACTGCAAAATTTAGTTAAGTCTGCCAATAAGTTGCACTTGGCTGAGCCGCAAATCCCACAGCTGCAGCATTATATTTTCATGCTGGCGGCAGCGTTTGGTGTTGCAGGAATAGGGCATGCTGGCGCGGATTATCTGGCGCCCTATTTTAGTCTGCATTATCCTGAGCTTGCGCGGTTTAGCCTGACCAACCGTTTTTTTTGGCTCGTGATGATAGTGACGAGTTTGAGCTTTGTTTTGTCTTATACCCGAGTTCGCGACTTAGAGCGTGTCGGATCTGAATCTGTTTCGTCGGTGATGCTGTTTATGTTGATTGCGATAATGGGATTACAAATGGATATTACAGCGATTAGTGATTTCCCCCGATTTTTTGTGATCGGCTTTATCTGGCTGCTATTTCATGTTGTGTGTGTGATGGCGGTAGGAATAATGATAAAAGCCCCAACTGCCTATATGGCCATCGCGAGTCAATGTAATCTTGGCGGTGCGGCATCAGCGCCGGTTGTGGCCGTAGCTTATCACCGCTCCTTCGCGCCAGTTGCAGTGTTGCTTTCTGTACTTGGTTATGGCTGGGCAACCTATTTAGCATGGATATGCGGTGAGCTGTTGCAATCAGTCAACTTTCATTTTATGTAAGCGTTTTTTGTTTATTTTCCTCTAAAGCTGGTATGTTTTTAAGGTTGGCTACAGGGTGCATCTGTATGGTGCTGCTATATTAAAATAGCTGTAACTGTTGTCACCATAATTTGTGCTACAAGCAGCAACCAAAACAAAGAAGAGGAAATAGGGTTATGTCACATGAGGCCGCGTCACCAGGACGGCTTGGTAAAGTGCTCGATGGGATTGAACGTGTAGGTAATAAACTGCCTGATCCCGCGATGTTGTTCTTGATGCTGTTGTTTACGGTCTGGGGACTTTCTTGGGCACTGTCAGGGGTGAGTTTTGAAGCCATTGACCCACGTACTGACCAACCGATAGCGGTTACCAACCTATTAAGTGCCGAAGCGCTTACTCACTTCCTAACTACCATGGTTTCCACCTTTACCGCCTTCGCACCGCTCGGTGTGGTTCTCGTTGCTATGTTAGGTGTGGGTGTTGCTGAGCACTCTGGCTATATCAATACTGCGCTGAAACAGATGTTGAAAGTGACTCCTGCTAAGTTACTGACACCTGCTGTTGTGTTAGTGGGTATTATTTCGCACACGGCAACCGATGCTGGCTACGTGGTGGTGATTCCATTGGCTGGGGTGATCTTCTTTACCGTTGGTCGCCATCCATTGGCGGGTATCGCAGCTGCCTTTGCCGGGGTTTCAGGCGGGTTCTGTGCTAACTTTATTCCATCGGGGATTGACCCATTATTGCAAAGCTTTACCCAGTCAGCGGCGCAAATTGTTGACCCTGATATTCAGGTTAACCCGCTTAACAACTGGTTCTTTGCTGCTTCTTCGTGCATACCAATCACATTACTGATTTGGTACCTAACAGATAAAGTGCTAGAGCCGCGTCTAAACCGAACTCATAAAGTTAACCGCGATGAAGTCGACATTCCAGCAATGGATGAGATCACCGCCAAAGAGCTTAAAGCATTCCGTATTGCAACGGCGGTGATGTTTGCTGCGATTATCGGTTTCTTCTCGCTAACAGTTTCAGAAACTTCAACATTGCGAGATGCTAACGGCTCGCTAACCAGCTTTAGTGCGCCGTTGATGCAATCAATCGTGCCGCTGATCTTCATCTTCTTTATGTTGCCTGGCTTAGTTTACGGTTATTTAACTAAGACCTTTAACTCATCAGGTGATGTGGTTCAGGCAATGTCAAAATCGATGAGTGGCATGTCGCACTACATCGTGATGGCGTTTTTCTGTGCTCAGTTTGTGGCGGCGTTTTCCGCATCGAACCTTGGTGCGCTGATTGCTGTAGAGGGCGCAGGCGCCTTAAAAGCGATGAATTTATCGGCTGAAATCACCGTTGTCGGTATGATCATTTTGGTCGGTTTCGTTAACTTGTTTGTTGGTTCATCTTCGGCGAAATGGGCATTGATTGGTCCGGTGTTGGTGCCAATGTTGATGCAACTTAATATCAGTCCAGACTTGTCACAAGCGGCTTACCGTGTTGGTGATTCTAGTTCTAACATCATTACGCCATTGATGCCTTACTTCCCACTGGTGGTTGTATACTGTCAGCGTTACGTTAAGGGCATTGGTATTGGTACACTTATCTCGATGATGCTGCCATTTAGTATTGCGCTGTTGAGTATTTGGAGTGCTTGGTTACTACTGTATTGGTCTATGGGTATCCCACTGGGCCTAGGTGCTAGCTACACCTACTAAGCAGTACATATAGCGTTTTAGGGCTTCTTTTTAGAAGCCCTTTTTAGTGCTTGTAAAATATGAGCTTACAGCCATATCCCTCATGGTGACAATAACGACAACAAGCAGCCTTCGGCTGACTAGATCTATATCTCCTTTTGACACTGCACTTGAAATTGCCCGCGAAATTAAGCTCAAGGTTACTTTTGAAATTCTGCTCGAATTCATTGGCCATTCCCTATAACCTAGTGTTCAAACCTCTCGAATAATGAATCAGTTATGTGGATTGGGTTCACGCTGTTAGCTGCCTTCATGCAAGCATGGCGCAATGTCTTTCAGAGCCAACTAAGTCAACAAATGAGTGTGGCCGGGGTAACACTAGCGCGCTTTATTTGGGCCGGGCCTTTGGTCGCCGTTTATTTAGTGGCGTTGCATCAAGTTCAACCCAGCGCGTTGCCCGATTTTACTCATGATTTTAATGCCGATTTTTGGCGATTGATAGGTGCTGCAGCCTTGCTGCAGATAACAGCAACCGTGTTAATGGTGACACTGTTTAAAATGCGCGATTATGCCATCGGTGCTGGACTGGCTAAGAGTGAGGCGCTGGTCGCTGCTCTACTTGGCGTATGGTTTTTTAGTGCAGAAATGAGTCTTATGGGATGGCTTGGGGTCATTATTGGTGCCGTAGCGATTCTGATGATGAGTTGCCCCAATGGCAGCCGCTTGTCTGTCGCAACTGCCGGTATTGGTCTGCTATGTGGCAGTGCTTTCGCATTAACTTCACTGTGCGCTCGAGAGGCAAGCCTTAGTTTACCCTTTGGTTATATGCACAGTGCCGCTTGGGTATTATTGTGGGTTATTTTGCTGCAGACCGTGCTGCTATTAGGTTTTATCGCACTATCGGATCGTGGCTTGCTTGTACGGATCCTTAAACCCAGTAAGTTAGTGTTTACTATAAGCTTAACAAGCTGCTTAGGCTCGATTGGTTGGTTTAGTGCGATGGCGCTGCAAGATGTGGCGCTGGTAAAAACCTTTGGGCAGGTAGAGGTGTTTATCACCTTGCTGATTGCCAGGTTTTACTTAAAATCTAGTACGAAACTCTATGATATTCTGGCATTGATTCTCATCGCCATCGCCGCGATATTGGTTATTTGGGGCTAGGCAGTTTAACAATGAGGTGCGCTAAATGGCAGGCGAGTACACCTAAGGTAGCACCGGCTAAGGTGTCACCTAAAAAGTGATAATTCTGCCCCAGTTGACCGATAAATACCGCGACAATCCCTAAGCTCCACAGCAGTTTATATTGCGGTAAGTGATACCAAAAACAACAAGCTAATGCGACAGTAAAAAGAGTATGCCCAGACGGAAAAGAGTTATAGCCCATTCCTTGAGTGAACGGGTAGAAACCCTCCACCCCGCTATGGATCCATGATGGATTCTCATTGACCCAAGTTTCCGGCCAAGTGCGGCCAAACAGCCATTTCCCCCCCCAACGCAACCCGCTGGCAAACAATGCCGTAAGCAGTAGATGTTTGACCAACGGCAGCATGGTGTGGCGATAGCGGGGAAGGCACAGTAATAACACACAGCTAAGTCCTAATACCTGAAAAAACAGGGGGGCCTGGCTTAGCAGCTTAAGGTAGCTGCCTTGATAGGCGTTGTTGTACAACATGCTAGCCAATGGGCGATCAATAAATAGCACCGCGATAAGCGTCGCGATTATCATCAATAGATAAAAACGCATCATGGTGAGTTTGGAAAATGGCGTAAACGTCGAACTGTTTGGCTGAGTCATGTTAATCAGTATTGGTAGTCACAGCGATAACAAGCCACTAGTCTAATCTTTATGTTGATGCTTGTGTAGCGTGATTGGCTTCATTGTGCGCGGGCTTGGCCGGTAGCAGGAGTTGCGCTGGTCAGATGACAGTTATTGTGCTGTTAATTGCATTGCCAGTTGCTAATATAAAGGCTTGGTCAGTCATAGATAGCAGCAATATCGTTTGCGTTTTAGGGCATAGACAAGCGTGCTCTAGCTACGTGACACTTTGTATCAGCAACCAAAGCATAATGGGTAAAATGATAAACTATAGCCAGTCACGTCACCATCGGATGTCTTCTTCGTTTTGCAGATGAACAACAACGCCCTTAAATTAGCCAAAAGTTGTCTCGGTATGACCCTATTGGCTAGTGCCACATTGCCTGCCTTTGCTTCAGCTGGTGAAACTGCCGCAGCGCCAGTTGGCGCCAATATAATCAAAGTAGCGGCAACTGATTGGTGTCCACAAATGTGCGAAAATGGCACCCAGTCGGGCTATATCTTAGATGTCACCCAAGCGGTATTTGCGCAAAGTGATTACCAACTTGTTGTTGAATATTTCCCGTGGACTCGGGCTGTGCGTCTGACCGAGCAAGGGCAATTTGATCTCTTGTTAGGCCCAACTAAAACAGAAGCGCCAAATTTGCGTTTTCCTGTTACGCCTGTTGGACAGCAGAAGATGTGCTTTTTCACCAAGGCTGATTCAAATTGGCGATATCAGGGAGTTGAGTCGCTGCAAGGGCAGCAAATTGGGGTGATTTTAGATGCGTCATTGGGTGAAATTAATGACTACAAACAGGCAAATCCGCATCAATTCCAAGTTCTCAGCCAGCCAACTACATACCTTAAGCAAAGTATAGGTAAGCTGCGGCTCAGTCGAATTGACAGCTTTTTGTTTACTCAAATAGCCGTGGAGTACGAGCTAGCTCAGCAAAATGCCCAAGATGAATTTATTAATGCGGGTTGTGTGGCGGCAGAAAATATCTATGTGGCTTTTTCGCCTAAGATGGCGGCAGCGAAATTGCAGCAGGTGATGACTGTTTTTGATAAACGTATGGCGGAGTTGCAACGCCAAAACGCTATCAAGCCTATTATGCAGGACTACGGCTTATCATATTAATGCTGGTTTATTTCGAAGCTTGCTTATAGCCATTTTGCAGTGAGCGAATACGAGCTACCATAGTGTCATTTTCATTGGCATTTAAACCATAGTGTTTGGCTTTGGCGGCGACATAGCCGTTAATCGCATCAATTTCAGTGATACGTTCAAAGCTAATATCTTGCAACATGGATGAGCGGTTGTTAGCGGTTAAGTCAATCACCGCATAAATGCGCTCTAGTAGGTGAGTAAGCTCAAGTTCAATCCCATCTGCTGCGGCCACCGTGATGACCTCTTCAGTTAACTTATTGATGGTACTTCTGTATTTCTCATCGATTAACTCGCCATTGCAACACAAATTAATCGCGCTAAGCGGGTTGATTGCCACATTCACAGCCAGCTTTTGCCACAAAAAAGGCAATATAGGCTCGCACCATTGGCTGTTTGCTATAGACAGTAATCGTGACTTTATCGCATTTGGCATTAGCGGTCCGACATAGTGACCGATTTGCGTCTTGCCATCGCCAGTTTTCTCTACTTGCCATTGATTATGCAATAAAGCGCCTTGGGACGTGGTACCTAGACTAAGCCCGCGGCCTTGCAGTTGTGATTCAACGACTTCATGGGGACCTAAACCATTGTGCATTAGCAAAATATGACATTGAGGCGGCAGCATCGCTATCAGTGGTCGCAATGCATCGACGACTTGGTAGGCTTTAACTGTAACGATGAGCAGCTTAACGTGTGCTAATGAGACTTGCTGCGCTGTTATTTGGCTTACGCTGGCAAGTGGGCATAGGTAAGGCGTGCTGCTTTGCCCTTGCTTGAAGGTAAGCGTTTGCTGATGGTTTTGCTGAGTGTTGCCTCTGTTAATCAGTAGCGGGGTAGAGTCATTACTGCGCAGCTGATAAGCGAATGATTGGCCAATTGCGCCAGCGCCTAAAATGGCAATGTCGGTCTTGGGGGTAAACATGACTGTGCTCACTTTTCTTGATCGCCCGAGCGAATTTTACCCGCTCGGATATAACGGCTAGCGAGCCAGTAACATAGCATGAAGGCTGCCACACCCATCATATCAGCAACAAAATCGGCAAAGGAGGCACTACGGTAAGGCAGTCGAGATTGCACTAACTCAATCAAGGCCGCATAGCCGGCTAACACTGTCACTAAGGTAAGCCATTTTAACTTGAAGGCGAAGTGGGTCAAAAATGCCAGGCCAAAAAAACTTCCAAAATGGCCGACTTTATCCATATTGCTAAACAGCTGTGGATAGTTAGGCTTTGAGAACACCAAATAGCTGATCACAACTACGGCGAAAAGAAAGGCGATTTTGAAATATTTCTGCTGAGACTTCACTGTTAACTATGATTATTTTCATTTACTCAATCATAGGTAAATGGGCGGCTAATGTCACCCATAATTGTTGTTGGCTCAGGTCTGAATGTTGATTGCCCATCGCCATTCGCGCAGGTAAAATAGTCGCAATTATGATTGGGTTAAAATAAGGGTAATGTTATGCCATCAATGGATATTGTATCTGAAGTCAATGAAGTGGAATTGAGAAACGCGGTAGATAATACTAAGCGTGAACTGGATAGCCGTTTTGACTTTCGCGGCGTTGAGACTGACATTGTCTACAAAGACCATCAAGTAAGCTTGTCATCAGAGTCTGATTTTCAGTGTCAACAGATGGTAGACATGCTACGCAATCAGCTTAGTAAACGTAACGTTGATCCCGCTTCTATGGATGTGGCTGATAAAGCCGTGCATAGCGGCAAGACATTTTCAATTAAAGTGACCTTCAAAGAAGGTATTGAAAGCTTGGTTGCAAAGAAGTTGGTCAAGCTGATTAAAGACAGCAAGCTAAAAGTGCAAGCGGCGATTCAAGGTGATTCTATCCGTGTGACGGGTAAAAAGCGTGATGATTTACAACGCGTCATGGGTATTGCCCGAGAGTCAGATTTGGGACAACCATTTCAGTTTAATAATTTTCGCGATTGATTCATATTGCTAAATACTAATAATTTAAGGGCTACCAATTTGGTAGCCCTTTGTTTTACAAGTTACTCTTTAAGCTTGCTAATCTCTTCGTTAACCTCATAGCCCTTATCGGTGATGATTTTTTCTAACACCACTAACCGGTGTTGAATGCTAGTGACTTCATCGATCAATTTCATCTTATCACTACACTCTATTTTCGCTTCAAGTTGCTTAATGCGAAATCGGTATTTGAAAGAGTCTGCGCCAAAAATAGCAAATCACTATTTTTAGTGTTTGATTTTTATGTTGTTTTTAAGTTGGCTTGACCTAAGTTAGTCGTCAAGATTTAAACTGATTATCCATAATCATTATTGGTTGGCGAATTTGACCATCAGTGTTCAGCCATAATCTTTATCGCAGTTTATTGGCCGCATCGTTATTGAGCTTAGCCATTACTTGCTTGCGACTCATTGCTGTGGTCATGGTTTACCTGTGTATCTCGGTTTGGCTTAGGCACATATTTATCCACTAACCATACCAAGGCGATGACAGGAAAACCAATCAAGCTAGCACCAATAAAGAACGTAACATAGTCATAGGCGTCAATGACCGCCCCAGAAAACCCAGCAACAAACTTAGGGAACAACAACATAATTGAGGATAAAAGCGCGTATTGCGTCGCACTGAAGCCATCACTGGTTAAACTGGAGAGATAAGCGATAAATGCCGCGGTAGCAATTCCGGCACTGAAGTTATCGACAGAAATGGCTAAGGTTAAGAATGGCACGTTATAACCAATCATTGCTTGATAGGCGAACAATAAATTGGTCGTCGCTACTAAAAATGCACCAAGCAGCAAAATTTTCATCGTACCGTAGCGAGCGACCAGCAGGCCGCCAGCACCTGCGCCGACTAAGGTCATAATCAGGCCATAGACTTTGCTTAAGGTGGCTATCTCTGTTTTAGAAAAGCCCATATCGACATAAAATACATTGGCCATAATTCCCATGACAATGTCAGAGATACGGTAAGTAGAGATGAGGACTAATATCAGTATCGCGTGCTTACCATAGCGTTTAAAGAAGTCTTTAAACGGCAGTACACAGGCTGTATTGAGCCACGAAAGTAATGCGGCCACCTTAGGTGGGTAATGGGCAAGGTATTGCTGTTTCAACTTGGCTTCAGCTACATCGGCATGCTGCACTTTTACCGTGGGCTCGGCGCTCATTAAGGTGGTAATTATACCTACGCCCATTAACCCTGCCATGACTAAATATGCGGTTTGCCAAGAAGCTAAATGATAGGCATCTGAGCTGGGTTCTACCCAAGCGGCGATAGTGAGCGCACCTGCGGTGGCAATAATCATCGCACTACGGTAACCGACTTGATACGCCGCGGCGAGAGCGGCCTGCATCTTGTCTGATGCTGATTCAATTCTAAATGCATCAATCACGATATCTTGAGTGGCGGAGGCGAAAGCAACGAGTAAGGCAAAAAATGCCATCATTTCCAAGTTTTGCAAAGGATCGCTTTGGCTCATACCAAGTATGGCCAATACCAGTAGTAATTGAGCAAACAGCATCCAACCACGTCGCCTACCGAGTAAGCGGGTGAAAATCGGTAAAGAGAGTCGGTCGACTAGTGGAGACCATGCCCACTTAAAGCCGTAAATCATCGCAACCCAGCTAAAATAGCCAATCGCGGTGCGGTCAACGCCGGCTTCCCTAAGCCAAAATGACAAGGTTGAGAATACCAACATGAGTGGTAAGCCCGCAGAGAAGCCTAACAGTAGTAACGATAACACGCGACGGTGTAGGTATATCGATAGCGCAGACTTAAAGTCAGTTAACCGTGATGAAATAGCTTGGGGCATTGGATGGATTCTGAAAGTAGCGTAAAGCTAGCTTAATACGGATACAGAGAAATGACTATAGCTTAGAAAAAGTTATTCATTTAAAACGTAAAAGCCCAGCACTCGGTGCCGGGCTTGGTCTTTACGGTTTACTCAGAGCTTGGTCTAATCCCTACACAGCCTGACGGGATGTTGCCACCTATACTGAGATAATCACAGCAGTCATCGATTTGCTTACGCAAAAATTGATTACCACGGATCATCCAGTCTGGCCAACGGTCAAAAGCATGTAGTAGGTGCCAGAACACTCGCTCTATATCGGTTTGCGCTTCACCCTGGTGGTTAAACTGCTGCCACTCTTCTAGGGTGTCCCATAGATATAGCTGGATCTCATTGAAATCGAGTTGATCGCTCAAGAACGCTTTCCCATATTGAGCCAGCTGGGGCGCTTTATTATCGATGAACTCATTAGGGGTCATCTTATCGCCTCCTTGCCAGTGCCATTTGAGTATAGTGCGGACTTGGAGTATTTGTTCAAAAGTTTACAAAAATGACCGTTCTCAATTGAGAACTATTATCATTTGTTCGATTTCAATGACCTAGTGAAAAACACTAGTGATTGCTTATCTTGCTAACAATGTTGCCTTGGTCAAAATGACATCTTCTACAGGGAAGTCAGGCCAATCCAGTTTGCTATTGTGTTCAGTGGTGACTATCGACATTGCTTCGAGCACTTCGAGTCCTTCAATCACTTCACCAAATACCGCATAACCCCACCGGCGAGATGATGGATCAAGATTGGTATTGTCGCCAACATTAAAGTAAAACTGGCTGGTGGCCGAGTGTGGATTGTTGTCGCGGGCCATGGCAATGGTGCCTAAACCATTGGATAAGCCATTACCTGACTCATTTACAATAGCGGCATTTTCAGGTCGGGCTTCTTTCTTTAAATCGAGCCCACCACCTTGCACAACAAACTCTGGGATGATGCGATGAAATAAGGTGTTGTCGTATTGGCCGGTCACTACGTAGGTGAGAAAGTTGTCCACGGTGATTGGAGCACGAGTGCGATTAAGTTCAACGATAATAGTGCCCATGCTGGTTTCTAATTTTACTTGGGGATACAGGGTATCCTCTTGAATATCGACAGCTTGAGCTAATGTGCTAATGGTTAATAATAAACAAGCGGTAAGCCAACGAGTCATAGGTTTTTCCTTGCTATATTCCGGTTGAGTCCAAAGGATATTATGGTTGAATAAACTGATTCAGCTCAGGGTCTTGCAGTATATCTCGGCTAAGATCTGCTATGAGCTGGTTAATCGCAAGTTCCATTTTGGCAAAGTCAGGGCTAAATGGTCCGCTGTGATTGTTTTTCGCGGTATAGCGCTTGGTCAGCGTGCGATTACGGCTGTTGTTAGCGATAACGTTGATCACCACCTCAGTGTTAGCTTCGTAACCAAAAGTGTTCTCGTTCACGTCTGCGAGCAATTTTTCCAGTTGGATTTGCACATGCTCTGTGGCGGAGGGATCAATCACATAACCGGCTTGACGAAACCCGTCTCTAAAAAGGCTATCGATTTGTTTGCGCGGTGTTTCACTTGGGCTGACCAATTTGGCTGCATCGTCACCTTTATGCATGCGCACGACAAAATTCGCTTTGCGGGTATCAATAGTTTCAATGGCAAGCCGTTGTGAAGACTGAGTTTGTACTTCAACATTTGGCGCCTGCGGCGACAGTGCGATATGAGTGGGCTGAGAGCTGGCACAGCCTGCTAATATCGCAATAGCAAAAAGTGGAAATAATCTTAATTTCATTATGTTAATTAATTGACGCAAATTTAATGATGCTCAGCATACCAGAATTGATGCCGCATGCCATAACCTGAATAGCGGCCCTTAGCAGCGAACTCTCGCTGGCACTATCGCTGATCTAAATCGGCCAATTAACCCCTACGTTGTAACTGCGCAAAGTCAGTTGGTTTAATGGGACGTGTTGATATTCGGCGCTGAGTTTCATGCCGCTATTGAAAGAAAATTGCCACCCAACAGCGCCATAAAACCCATGATCAGTATCTTTAACTTGGGTGCGAACGTCATCAATTTCAATGTCGTATTTGATCCATTGCTGGGTGAGGCCGGTTTTCAGGTAAAGACTATGACGATGGTTGAGCGGCACCTGGGTGATAAGGTTGCTTCTCACACCGTGATATTGCAAACGCTTAACGTCGGTCCATATGTCAGACAAAATACTGAACGCGCCGCCGCTGCCCGTGGTTGCCCCAACTTCAACACCGAAGTAATCGCTCAGCATATATCGATAGTAAATATCCGCGGTTAAACTATCGCTGAAATTGCGATTGATATTGTCTTGGGTTTCAAATTCATGAAAGCCATAGCCCATCGAGCCACCAACCGAATGGGCAGACTCCTGTGCTTGGCATAAAGGACTGAAGAGTATTGGTGCAGCGACCAATATAATGCGCGCTGAGGTTTTGAGTGACATTGCTATGAATTGGGCCGTGGTTAAAGCCGGTCAATATATCTTGGCAATCTTGTTTTAAGCTTAAATTTTAGCAATTGACTGCGGCTAAGCAATACGTTGCTTGTTTGGGTAATGTTTAGTCTGTGGTTATGTGCGCGCCGATGTGATTTGCGCAATGCAGTCGATTACTTGTTGATGCAGCCAAATGTGTAGCGGATGATTGCAGAGAGTGTGAGCCATAATCGAGGCGATATCAGAGTAGGGCACGGTGAGCTTTGGATCGATTTTTAGCGTTCTAAATTCACTGCCGAGTTTTTCAGCGGTATAGCGCGAGCAGGGACTGACCATATCAGAGTGCTTGATCGCTTCAAGTAGAATACTTAGTTGGTTGGTGCGCAGTGGCACTCGGGCATCGATGCCATACCTTCGCAGAATTTGCGCCACGATGGCACCATCTTCATTCCAGTTTGGGATAAGAAATGAGGCGATGTCATAGCGGCTAAAGTCTTCTATGAAAATCGTGTCTTGCTTTAATGGATGGTCTTTGCGGCAGATAAATACAAACTCATCGCTACCTATGGTTTGCTGGGTAAAGTGGCTAGATAAATGATAGGGCGAATAGTTTATCCCGAGATGAATTTTGCCATCGTTAAGTAATGCGCTAGAACTGTGTTCCCAGTTGAGGATATGCAGCTCCACATTGGGGGCCTGTTGGTTGATGCTAACAATGAGTGCTGGGGCTAACCACTGGGCGATAAAGCCATTAACAGCAATGGATAATTTGCCACTATATTGACTTGGTTCAAACACAGGCTTACCGCTAACAACATTATTGAGCATGCTCATCGCGGCAGGCAGTTGCACGGCAAGCTCTTGCGCTTTAGAAGTGGGTTTGAGTCCGTGTGCTTCTCTGATAAATAGCTCATCAGAAAAATGTTCACGCAGACGTCCTAAGGCGCGGCTGACCGCAGGTTGGCTAAGATGTAATCGCTCAGCAGCTTTCTTGGTACTTTGTACCTCCAAAAGCATGCTTAGCACTTTAAGTAAATTGAGGTCGAGGTCTTTGCTCACGGCCATGGGCTAACAGAATTGAATTTTAACTAGATTATCTGAATCTTAGTCAGATTGCATCTTAGCGACGCGGCTGCAGTTTTCCTGCTGGGCAATAGGCTGAATTTTTTCTTTAAACTTGGTGGTTTAACCGCTAGAGTAAAAGTTCAACTGTTAACGAAATGTATCTAGGCTAGGTTTGAAAGTGTCATGATAAAAACGCAACGCGCTCCCCAAGAGTTGATAACCTCAGGTAAGCCCGAGTTTGGCCATTTTGACGGCATCGTCAAGCAACTAGCTGTCGACAAGTTTCAATACTTTTCTGAAATGGATACCCCGCGTTCTGGCCTAGCTAAACATTTTGCCTATAAGCAGTTTCAGTTTATCGCCATTACGACACCGCGTTATATGATTGGCGTCGCCCTGGCCGATATTCGCTATGTTGGATCAAGCTTTTGTTATGTGTATGACATCAAGGCCAATAAGTTAGTTGAGCATAACTTCTTAAGGCCGCTGGGTTTGGGCTACACCATGACTGACTCACCATACAGTGGCCGCTCATCGATTGCTGGTGGCAAGGTGGCCTTTGTTATTGAAGATGGCCTCTGGCAATTAACCCTTAATATGAAACATATTCAGGCTGACTTGCGGTTAACCCCGTTAGCGCTCAGTTTACCTATGGCTGTGTGTACCCCAACGGGTTACAGCGGCTGGACTTACACTCAAAAGCATAATGGCCTCAAGGTATCCGGTACTTTGACCATTGAACATGAGCCGCAACCATTGAATCAGGCATTAGGAGGCTATGATTTTTCGGCTGGATTTATGCGCCGCGAAACCAGTTGGCGATGGGCCAGTATTAATGGCCGAATAGCAGATAAAATCATAGGTCTTAATTTGGCCGCTGGTGTTAACGAAACCGGCAGTAATGAAAATGTATTTTGGGTCGACGGTGAAAGGCATCTGTTAGGCGCAGTTCATTTTGAGTTTGAGCGCCATAATCGTGATAGCGATTGGCGTGTCTTTAGCGACGATGGCAGGGTTGACTTGCAGTTTATGCCGCATAATTGCCGCAAAGAGAAACTTAACTTGGTGCTATTGAAAAGTAACTTTAGGCAATACATCGGCACCTTTTCTGGCACCATCACAGACACCAAAGGCTGCGAGCATCAAATCAGTAACGTGTTAGGCCTAACGGAAGATCATTTTGCCAAGTGGTAGGCGTAATTATCACATTTAAACAGCCTGATTGATAAAGACAATAATAAGTATTAAGGATGATAAAGATGGATTTTAATGCGCTCATTCAGCACCCTGAAGTGTTACTTTTAGTGCTAGCACCGATATTTTTCGCCTGTATTGTGCTGGAATGGTATTTCGGTGACAAACGCAATAAATTACCGCTTAATGCCCGTTATCATCTGCCCGAAGTGGTGTGTAATTTTGTCCTTGCTGGCATGCATCAGCTTACCGATATTTTAACCGGCTTGTTGATTGCGGCAATCTATCTGCAATTTTTTGATTGGCGCTTGTTTGATATTCAAATGACCGTAGCCACCTTTATCTTATTGATGGTTGCGCAAGATTTTTGTTATTACTGGTTTCATCGAGCAAGCCATAAAATTCGCTGGATGTGGGCTGCGCATGTGGCACATCATAGTTCAGAGAATATGAACTTTAGCACTGCTTTTAGGCAGAGTTTAATGTATCCGCTTGCTGGTATGTGGCTGTTTTGGCTACCGCTAGTCATTGTCGGCTTTGACCCCAACTGGGTGGTGTTTGTGGTGCTGCTCAATTTGGGGCTGCAGTTTTTTGTGCATACCCAAGCCATCAAAAGTTTAGGGATACTCGAATGGGTATTAAATACGCCATCACACCACCGTGTTCATCATGGCCGTAATCCGCAATATATCGATAAAAACTATGCGGGTATTTTGATCATATGGGATCGCTTATTCGGAACTTTTGAGCCAGAAGTAGAGACCGTGGAATATGGCATCACCAAGCCGGTAAACAGTTTTAATCCACTGGTGGTGACCTTTGCTGAATGGCGCGATATGTTTTATGAGGTCCGTCAGCCTAACTTAAGCTTCAAACAGCGTTTTCAAATACTGTTTTCTGCCCCCCAAACTCAGCCGCATGATGAAGGACGATAGGCTGTTTTTTAAATAATATCAGTGGTTTATTTGTTGGTTGGCTGGCGAGAGCTCAACGCGGCAGGGTAAAGTGAGTGGTCGGTGATGTTTTAATTTTGTGTCAGCTACTTTACTATTCAATCACTTAGTTGAGTTTGAAAGCAGGGAAAGCTCATTGAACAGTCATTATCAAGGTGAAGGCTTTTTTATCGATTGCCAACAACGGCAGATCGATTTTGGCGATAGACAGGTTGAAGTCAGACCTAAAACCTTGGCGTTAATGTTGGCACTGATCGAATCACAGCAACAGGTTTGCAGTAAGTCGCAATTATTGGACGAGGTTTGGGATGATGTCTGTTGTGATGAACAGGTATTATTTCAAACTATCAGTGAAATTCGGCGTGTATTTGGCACCATAAAAGTGGTGCAAACTCATCCCCGTAAGGGTTATGCCTGGATAGCACCGCTAAACAAGGTCGCCATACCCTCAGCCCAAGCGGTAGAAAGCGACCCGGTAAAAGAGCCAAAGCCGCTGGTGATGTTAGAACCACTGCCGAGTGTTATGCCTCGCGATAATCAAGTTCACACAGCAAAGAACCATCCGCAACGTATTAATCAATTGGCCGTGTATGGTTTTGCTATGGCCTGCGTCATTGTGGCGGCGATCTATTGGTTTCAACAATCGCGGAGCAGCGAGCCGCAGGTCACTGATGGCACAGTGATTATTCTACCTGTGCATAATCAAGTTTCCGGACAGGACCATAACTGGGTGCCACTTGGGGCAATGGAGCAACTGATTGGAAAGCTCAATCACCGTGCCAAGGTGATGGATATCAGCTACGTACTTGGGCTCAGTGACAGTTTGTCTTTATCTCAGGGCTTTGGTACTCAGCCCATGACGCCAGTGTTCAACCGTTCTGGGGCGGATGTGGTCGTAGAAACTGAGCTCAATGGCACTACACGCCAATACCACTTAGCCTATAAGCTGCATCTGCGCCAAGACATTAAAAAAGGCGTCATATTTAGTGAAACGGTGGATGATGCCCTCAATCAACTCGCTCAGCGGATCAAGCCCTATATTGACGACGGCCAGTCGGCATTACGGCTCGACTATCAAAGTGAGCTTAGTCATGCATTGGTATTTGAAGCGTTATCATTATATCGGCAACAGCAGTTTGCTGATGCGCAAAAAATGCTAGCCAGTATTGCAACGCTAATGCCAGATAATGCCCGTATTCGTCTGCTTTCAGCGCAGTGGTATGTCGAGCAGCATCAGTATGATGCAGCACGCAAACAGATAGACCTGGCTTTGAGTCACACGGGTAAAGATGACAGTCTCCATGGGCAGCTGTACTACTGGCAAGCTCGTGCGCTGCAAACGAGCGCGATTGAGGCGGCGTTAAATGCGCTGCAGTTATCGATAAACGCCAGTGAGCAAGTAAATGATCTGCTTTTTAGTGCCTATGCTCATGAGTTACAAGGCTTGATGTTGCAGCAACAGCAACATTTCGATGCCGCAGAGCAGGCGATGCAAAAAGCGCTGCGGTTTCATCAACAGATCCTCTGCCCCATGGGAACCAGCAGTGTAAAGCTGATGCTAGCTAAATTGCATTTAGCCCAGGATCAGCTGAGCCAAGCTCGCCATTATCGTGATGCTGCTAAAGGCCATATCACCCAGCAGTCTTTGCCAATAGCTATACCTGAAAGCCTAGTTAATATCTGATAAATAACAATTTTAGAAAGTTTTAGAAAGTTTTTGAGGTGTTTGTGTTCCGTCGCTGTAAAGCTGGATGCATCATTCACTGATTAAAGACTTTATATGTTTTCTAAATGGATTAACTGGCGCGCCTTAGTGGGAATCACTCTATTTTGCTGCCTTGTGGTGATGCTATTCACCTCTTTATTGATGTTCACTCAGCGTCATAACACGCTTATTGCGATGCTGCATACTGTAATGGGCAGTGCTTTGTTGTTAATGCTTGCTTGGCACCTGTTTTATAACTGGGCACCGCTTAAAAACTACTTCAGTGTGCGCAACATGGGCACCAAAGCCCGCAGTAAATACTCTATGCCAGTGACCGTGATTCTGGCTAGCGCAATGACCTTGGCCACTTTGATGAGCTTGCCGCCATTTAGCTCTTTTTACCAATGGGGCTTGACCATGCGCAGCAGCGACCTAGCGGCGCAGAGTACTGATGTTAGCTACTTAGTGTTAGATCGTAGCCAACAAGCTAGTGACAGTGCGCCTAAGCTAGCGGTTGAATTTACCGCAGGTGCGGCTTTTCAATGGCCACAATACGCTATCTGGTTAGAAACCCTCGAGGGTGATCTGGTTCAGCCTATTTATGTCACCAGCAAGCTGGCAGAAAATCGTTTTGCCAATCGTGTGGCCCAGCGCGATAAGGGAGTGGTGTTTACGGCGAACCCGTTTGAGCAACCTGGATACCAACTACAAGATGACTTTGACCTTGTCGTTGAACCTGAGAGTCAATCAAGCCGCTTTCGTACTGAATCTTTGCCTGTATTTCTGCATAAGTTAGCCGAACTCAATGGCGGTGAATATGTTCCAGAGAATGGCAAAAAACTGGTGGCTGATGCCTATAGCGGCGCGACAATGAGCAGTAACTTTATATTGCGTAGTGCCTTGGAGCAGCCGCTAAGCGGTCAATATCGGTTACGCATGGAGCTGAATCAGTCATTCGACTTTAATGAGTATTACTCAAGCGATCGTTTTCCCGAGGATGAGATATATTCCGGCAGTGGTTTTAGTGCGCAGCCTTCTATTGTGTATGAGGCCATCGTCAACTTAGATAACCGCGAAGAGTTTGTCAGTATGAAGCGAGTTGGGCGTGGGCACCACTCAGGAAGAGATGGCGCAGTTTACCCAGACTTGCAGGGAATGACCTCTGCCTTAAAGCTGGTGGATAGGGTGTTGGTGCATATCGAATAAAGCCGTTATACAAAAGGGGCAATACGCCCCTTTTGTTGCTTGAACACTTTTTGTTATTAGCAAGTTGTCTGTTACGTGAACAGGTTTGCTATTTTTTTGCTTGTAATATAACGAATTTTCCGTTTGACGCCACGGTGTGACAATTACCAAAAATCCGCTTAAGTTTAATATGATAATTGAGGTGGCGGTTGCCCACGATATGTAAGATGCCATTGTCAGCTAAGGCTTGATATGACTGATTAAACATCTGCCAAGCAATGTGATCGGTTATTGCTTCACCTTGGTGAAACGGCGGATTACACAATATTAAATCTGGACGTACTTGTTCATTTAAATGGGTCAAGCAGTCATCCCAATGAAAGTGGCCACGGCGGGTCGTATTTGGCTCAGCATCTGCAATATTTGCCTGCCAATTGGCTTTGGCAGATGCAATGGCCATATCAGAATCATCAACAAAGTGAATGTCGGCATCTTTATAGAGCTGCGCGGCGCGTAAGCCTAATATGCCATTGCCACAACCTAAGTCGATCACGGTATTAAACTGACCTTGTGGCAGATTATCGAGCATAATTCTTGCGCCGATATCGAGCTTGTTGGCGGCAAATACGTTAGATAAATTGCTTATCTTGAGTCCAAGCTCAGGCACAGGCCAGTTTACCGGCTGAGGCAGTGAACGAGCTTGGCCGTCTGCAATGCAGGTGATAATACGGGTTTTTTTATAGGCTAAACTGGCACTGGCTTCGCCCAATTGCTGCGCGATGCTGGTCATGAGTGCTTTATTGATGGACTTAGCCTTTGCGCCAATGAGCACCGGAGTGCCAGCGGGAAGCACCTGTGATAAGCGTTTCAGTTGGTGGCCAAAGTAGTTAAGGTTCTTTGGCAGTTTCATTATCACCAATTGGATGTCGCTGGGTACATCGTCACGACTATGAGTCCAACGCAGAGATGTGCTATCGAGTTGATTGGCTTCAAAATTAGCTAAGCAGCCTAACTGGCTGGTTTTGGCATCGGTCTCAATGGTCACAGGCCAGTCATTGTCGTGGTATTTTAATGCCGCACTTAGGCTGCCAAAACTATCATTGATAATTAAGGTTTCAACCTTAGCTTGCTGCTGTTCAATGAGTTGTTGAACAATATACTCGTCGGCAGCATCCCAGGCTTGCAGGTTAGAAACTTGCTGTTTGGGGTAACGGTGTAGTGTCAATTGAATATCGGCGACAGAAAATTCAGTGGTCATAACGCTTGTGGCTCATAAATAGTGGGGCGATTATCGCAGATTTGTTGCCACAGGTATATTCGCACAAGTTAGGCAAGCATTAATTAACTACTGTTGAGCAGGAGAGAGCATGGCGAAGGATGAGGATATAGCAAAAGTTCCGACACAAGCTAGCCTAGCGCTGAGTGAGCCCAAAGCGCTATCGCTAGCCCAATCTGCCGCTGTTGTTGATGTGCCGATCACTATCAAAAAGGGTTATTTAACCCCAAAGCAGCAGGCTTTGCTGTTGCGTGAAGCACAAGATTACCCATACACGCGACCCGAAGTGGAGGTATTTGGCAAGAAACACGTGATTCCACGCTCGCAAGTTTGGTTTGCTGATGCGGGCTGTGACACCGCGTTTTCCGGCTTGATGATTCAAGCGCAACCTTGGCCCTATTATGCCAACCGTCTAAGGCAACAACTCGAAAAAGATTTTGCTTTAGCCGCCAACGGCGTATTGATCAATCATTACGCAAATGGTGAGCAGTCTATGGGTTGGCACAGTGATAATGAGCCAGAGTTCGCCCCTAACAGTGATATCGCTTCAGTTTCCTTAGGTGCGAGCCGTGATTTTGTTATCCGTCACAAAGACTCTCAATACAAGCAGGTTATTAGCTTAGCTGCAGGGGATTTACTCATCATGCATTGGCCGATGCAGCAGTATTGGGAACATGCCTTGCCTAAGCGTCTGAAAGTCACTGAAGCACGTATTAATTTTACCTTTCGTCAGATAACGCCAAATTTCTTCAATCTTGATGGTGAAGGTTAGTCGGTGACTGCGCATCAACTAACAATATCGACATACAGAGCATTGACCTTTGCTAGGTGAGCAAGTAATCTGCCGCCATTGCATTTTTGCTTGAAAGAGAAGAGCCCTATGTCAGTAGAACAGCTTATTATCGAAAAGCTCACGGCAGCACTGTCGCCAAGTCATTTAGAAGTGATCAATGAGAGCGACAACCATCACGTACCACCTAACTCTGAAACTCACTTCAAAGTTATCGTCGTCAGCGACGCATTTGATGGCCAGCGTCTAATTAGTCGTCACCGTCAAGTGAATACCGCGTTGGCACTGGAATTTGAAAATGGCTTACATGCCCTTGCTATGCACACTTATACCCAAGGTGAGTGGCAGGAACAGTCTAATGTTCCTGAGTCGCCTAAGTGTCGCGGCTAAATACCTGAAGTTAATCAGTTAGGTTAAATAATTATCTTCGTGACGGGGCTAATTGCTGACAAGGAACCGATAACGTTCTATGTTAATACATCGTCACGACAACATGCTCATTGCCGATGAGTAAAATGGAGAATTTGAGATGCCGTTATTAGACAGCTTTACCGTAGATCATACACGTATGCATGCCCCTGCGGTTCGTGTTGCCAAAACCATGACGACACCAAAAGGCGACACCATTACTGTTTTTGATTTACGTTTTTGCGCGCCAAACAAAGACATTTTAAGTGAACGTGGAATTCATACATTAGAGCATTTATTTGCTGGATTTATGCGTGATCATTTAAATAGCGATAGCGTTGAGATTATCGACCTATCACCAATGGGATGTCGGACTGGTTTTTACATGAGCTTGATTGGCACGCCAGCTGAAGCTGATGTGGCTGAGTCGTGGTTAGCTGCGATGAAAGATGTGCTTAAAGTGGCTAACCAAAACGAGATCCCTGAGCTCAATGAGTACCAGTGTGGTACCTATGAAATGCATTCGCTAGCGGAAGCACAAGCGATTGCTAAAGATATTATTGCTGCAGGCGTCAATGTTAACCGTAATGATGACTTGAAGCTGAGCGATGAAATCTTGCATGGCCTATAGTGCCAACAGCTAACTGAAAAAAGCGGCGAACGCCGCTTTTTTTGTGTCTAAATATTCAACGCAATCGCTCACTGCCAATAAAAAGTCTATCTTGTGCTTACCAAACTAAGTAATACCAAGCCAAGTAATACCAATCAGTTTCAACATTGAGTCACTCAGCGAGAGTTTAGCGGCTCTGGTTCAAGGTCCTAGGTAACTGATCCAGCGTTATTCTACGTCCAATATCCCTATAGTCGTGCTAATGACATTCACCACATTCATGTGGTTTGCAACGAGTGAAGATCCTAGCTGTTCGACGGTTAAACTCGTTAACACATATCAGAATCGCTAAAAATTGCCAATTTGGCGCGTTTTAGGCTGGCTACTTCTGCGTTGAATAACCTCACAAGGGAACACTATTGTGAGGTTATTCCCCTTAAACTCGTTTGCCCAAAGCGCTAAGTCGACTAAATTCTTATATTGGTTGGTATAAATTGTTTAAAACGCGGCACGGCCCAATTGTCTTTCACCTATTCTCAAACACCTATATTTTGGCATGGTTATACAGTTAAACCTGTATTAATGGCTGCTTAAGCCGAAAGTTAGGCTGTCAGTGCTAATATATGAAATTTTCGCATAAGCTGGGTTGCTGTTTTTTTGAACGGTTAGGTGTGTCGATTTGTAGCTCAAAATAATTGTTAACAAATCTGCCGTTGATATTTGAAATTGCTGCTAACCCTGATAGGGAAGGGCACGGTAAAGCTTTAGGTGTGCCTGAATCAAACAATTATCGACATTGTGATCCGTTTCTCATTGTTAAAATCCTCAATAACCTTTTAAAACACACGTATTTTTCGTAGCGATAAGGTGACATTTACGGTAAAATGCGCCCGACCAGCGTGATTGCGATCGCATTTCTGTAATAAATCTGCGCTAGCTCAATGCGATAGAGTTTGTTTAAAACCTGTCGTAAATAAAGCAGGAACGCGACGCATTATCTTTCCTTCATAACGTAGTGCTTGTGGATATGATTACAATAAAGAAAGGGTTGGACTTGCCTATAACGGGCGGACCAGAGCAAGTTATCCATGATGGCCCAGCCATTAAACATGTAGCTACTTTGGGTGAAGAGTATATTGGCTTACGTCCTACGATGAAAATCAAAGTGGGCGATAAAGTGCAAAAAGGTCAGGTGATTTTTGAAGACAAAAAGAACCCTGGCGTTAAATATACTGCTTTAGCCAGTGGCACAATATCAGAAATTAACCGAGGCGCTCAGCGTGTTCTTCAGTCAGTAGTTATCGAAGTAGCAGGAGATGACAGCATCTCTTTTGCTAAATACGAAGCTAGTGCTTTAGAGTCGCTTGATCAGCAGCTTGTTCGAGATAACCTTATCGAATCGGGGTTATGGACAACGCTAAGAACGCGTCCATTCAGTAAAGCGCCTGCTATTGACTCAAACAATGCCGGCATCTTTGTTACCGCAATTGATACTAATCCACTTGCAGCTGATCCTGCCGTTATTATTAACGAGCATAAAGCTGAGTTTGAGAACGGATTAAAAGTACTTTCGCGTCTTACCGAGGGTAGTGTTTACCTTTGTAAAGCGCCTGGTGCTGATATGCCGACAGCCAATGCGCAAGTTGAAGAATTTGCCGGCCCGCACCCAGCAGGTCTTGTTGGTACGCATATCCACTTCCTTATGTCTGCTTCTGCAAAACGCACAGTTTGGCATGTGGGCTATCAAGATGTGATTGCAATCGGTCATCTATTTACTACTGGTGAATTGACAACGCAGCGCGTTGTTGCACTTGCCGGTCCTAAAGCATTGAAACCACGCCTAGTTCGTACCCACGTTGGTGCGTCTACCACTGAACTTGTTGCCAATGAAGCAGCTGACGGTGAAATTCGTGCGATTTCAGGTTCTATCTTAAATGGTAAAACCGCTGCGGGTGCCCACGCATTTGTAGGCCGCTTCCATAATCAGGTTTCATTACTTGAAGAAGGTCGCGAGCAAGAGTTCATCGGCTGGGCTATGCCTGGTGCGCAAAAGTACTCAATTACACGTGCATTCCTTGCTCATCTATCGCCATCACGCTTGTTCAACATGACAACTAGCACAGGTGGTTCTGACCGTGCCATGGTACCGATTGGTAACTATGAGCGCGTGATGCCGCTTGATATTTTGCCAACCATGTTATTGCGCGATCTAGTATCGGGAGATACTGACGGGGCAGTGACCTTAGGTGCATTAGAGTTGGATGAAGAAGATTTGGCACTATGTACATTCGTATGTCCAGGCAAATATGACTATGCGTCATATCTGCGTGACTGCTTAGATACGATTGTGAGGGAAGGCTAATGGGCTTGAAAGAGTTTTTCAAAGGTATTGAACCGCAGTTTGAAAAAGGCGGTAAATACGAAAAGTGGTATGCGCTTTTTGAAGCTGCATACACAGTATTTTATACACCGGGTCATGTAAACAAAGGTCGTACTCACGTTCGTGATAACCTTGATCTTAAGCGCATGATGATCACCGTGTGGGCGTGTACTTTCCCTGCAATGTTCGTGGGTATGTATAACGTAGGTTTGCAAGCACAAGTTCAATTGCTTGCAGGTTTCGCCACGCCAGATACATGGCAAGTAGCCCTCTTTGGTCTATTTGGTACTGAGCTTACTGCATCATCAGGTGTGCCTGCCTTAATGTGGTACGGTGCTTGTTGGTTCTTACCCATATATGCAGTGACCTTTGCGGTTGGTGGCATATGGGAAGTGCTGTTTGCCTCAGTTCGCGGCCATGAAGTTAACGAAGGTTTCTTCGTAACCTCAGTACTGTTTGCGTTGACCCTACCCGCAACAATCCCACTTTGGATGGTTGCACTGGGTATCACCTTCGGTGTGGTTGTAGCGAAAGAGATATTTGGCGGAACAGGGCGTAACTTCCTTAACCCTGCGCTAGCCGGTCGTGCTTTCCTTTTCTTCGCGTATCCTCTAAGCATGTCTGGCGACACTACTTGGGTTGTTGCTGATGGCTACTCAGGAGCTACGGCGCTGAGCCTAGCGGCACAAGGTACGCTTGAGTACGGATTCACTCAAGACTGGTGGGATGCATTCTTTGGTTTCATTCCAGGCTCAGTCGGTGAAGTATCAACTGCTGCAATCTTGCTTGGTGGTCTAGTTATCATCTATACCCGCATCGCGTCATGGCGCATTGTTGGTGGTGTGATGGTCGGTATGATTGCTGTATCAATGTTGCTAAACCTTATCGGTAGCGACAGCAACCCAATGTTTGCTATGCCTTGGTACTGGCACTTTGTACTGGGTGGTTTTGCATTCGGTATGATGTTCATGGCAACTGACCCAGTTTCAGCTTCGTTTACAAATAAAGCTAAGTGGGCTTACGGTATCTTGATTGGTGCGATGGCGATATTTATTCGTGTCATCAACCCAGCATTCCCTGAAGGCATGATGTTGGCCATCCTATTTGCCAACTTATTTGCGCCACTGTTCGACCATTTTGTGGTTCAAGCGAATATCAAGCGGAGGATTGCACGTGGCTAGTAATAAAGAGTCGTTCGCAAGAACGCTATTCATTGTTGTTGGATTATGTTTTGTTTGTTCTGTTGCCGTATCAACAGCGGCAGTACTGCTAAAGCCAACTCAACAAGAAAATAAATTGCTTGATAAGCAAAAGTACATTCTTGAAGCTGCAGGTCTTATTGATACTAAAGCTGGCAAGGTGACTAAAGATGAAATCATTACCGCTTACGACAAGTATGTTGAAGCTAAAGTAGTTGATTTAAAAAGTGGTGATTGGGTTGAAGGTGTAGATGCAAATACCTTTGATGTTGAAAAAGCTGCCCGTACTCCGGCCACGTCTTTCAAACCACAAAACGATATTGCTTCAGTTAAGCGTGTTGCTAACCAAGGCGTTATCTACTTAGTCAAAGACGATAGCGGTGAACTTGCGACGGTTATTATACCGGTTAAAGGTTACGGCCTATGGTCTACCATGTTTGCTTTCCTTGCAGTAGAAGCTGACCTTAACACCATTCGTAGCTTGGTTTATTACGACTTCACTGGCGCGGGTGAAACCCCTGGTCTTGGTGGTGAAGTTCAAAACCCAATCTGGATCGCGAAGTGGCAAGGTAAGAAGCTATACAACGCAGCGGGTGAACTGGCTATTAGTGTCACTAAAAACCCAGTGGTTGCGGCTTCAGAGCACGGTGTTGATGCACTATCTGGTGCCACGCTAACAGGTAACGGTGTTCAAAACTCGCTGGAGTTCTGGTTAGGTGAAGAGGGCTTCGCTCCCTTTATCGAGAAAGCTCGCAACGGAGGGCTAGGATAATGGCTAACGCTAAAGAGTTAAAAGAGGTTCTAGCAGGACCGATTATTAGCAATAACCCAATTGCCTTGCAAATTCTGGGTGTATGTAGCGCATTGGCGGTGACCAGTAAAATGGAAACTGCTGTGGTAATGACTATTGCACTGACCGCAGTTTGTGCGTTTTCAAACTTATTTATCTCGTTAATTCGTAACCACATTCCAAGTAGTGTTCGTATTATCGTACAGATGACGATTATTGCATCTTTGGTAATCGTGGTTGACCAAGTGCTTCAAGCTTATGCTTATGATATTGCTAAGCAGCTGTCAGTATTTGTTGGTTTGATTATTACCAACTGTATCGTGATGGGACGCGCTGAAGCTTACGCGATGAAGACACCACCATTGATGAGTATGATGGATGGTATCGGTAACGGTTTAGGCTATGGCGCTATTTTGGTTGCCGTTGGTTTCGTTCGTGAACTCTTTGGTAATGGCTCGCTATTTGGTATTGAAATCTTGAGCAAGATTTCTGATGGCGGTTGGTATCAGCCAAATGGTCTGTTATTGCTTCCTCCAAGTGCGTTCTTCCTTATCGGTGTGCTGATTTGGATCATTCGTACGATGAAGCCTGATCAAGTAGAAGCAAAAGGGTAAGCACAATGGAACATTATATTAGTCTATTAATTCGTTCTGTTTTCATTGAAAACATGGCCCTGTCTTTCTTCCTTGGTATGTGTACCTTCTTAGCGGTATCTAAGAAAGTAACTACAGCCATGGGTCTAGGTGTTGCGGTTATTGTGGTATTGGCAATTTCAGTACCCGTTAACCAAATCATTTATCAAGGTCTTCTTGCTCCGGGCGCATTGGCTTGGGCTGGTGTACCTGATGCAGATTTGAGCTTCCTTAAGTTCATCACCTTTATTGGTGTAATTGCTGCACTGGTTCAAATCCTTGAAATGACATTGGATAAGTACTTTCCACCGCTATATAACGCGCTGGGGATTTTCCTACCACTGATCACCGTTAACTGTGCAATTTTTGGTGCAGTTTCGTTCATGGTTGAACGTGATTACAACCTAGGCGAAAGCTTAGTGTTCGGTATCGGTTCTGGTATTGGTTGGGCACTGGCAGTGGTATTACTTGCCGGTATCCGTGAAAAGATGAAGTACGCCGATGTACCTGACGGACTGCGTGGTTTAGGTATTACCTTTATTACCGCTGGTTTGATGGCTCTAGGTTTCATGTCGTTCTCAGGTGTGTCTCTGTAAGAGGCACATTGACGACATCTTAATTTGAACCTTAAAGGATAAGTTAATGGGTATTCTTGAATCTACACCAATCGATGTATATCTCGGTGTGACTATGTTTACCGCGATTGTATTGGTTTTGGTTTTGGTTATTCTTTTTGCCAAATCAAAGTTAGTACCAAGTGGTGATATTACAATTAGCATCAACGAAGATGCTGATAAAGCGATTAAGACTGGCGCTGGCGGTAAGCTGCTAGGTGCACTGGCTGATAACGGTATCTTCGTATCAAGTGCATGTGGTGGCGGTGGCTCTTGTGGTCAGTGTAAGGTTATCGTTAAATCTGGTGGTGGTGACATTCTACCAACAGAGCTAGACCATATCTCAAAGGGTGATGCCCGTGGCGGTTGCCGTTTATCTTGTCAGGTAAACGTAAAATCAGACATGGAAATCGAGCTTGAAGAAGAGATCTTTGGTATTAAGAAGTGGGAATGTGAAGTTATCTCTAACGATAACAAAGCCACCTTTATTAAAGAGCTTAAGCTTGGTATCCCTGATGGTGAATCAGTGCCGTTCCGTGCCGGTGGTTATATTCAGATTGAAGCACCAGCGCACCATGTTAAGTACGCTGACTTCGACGTACCTGAAGAGTACCGTGGCGACTGGGAACACTTTGGCTTCTTCAAGCTAGAGTCTAAAGTTGACGAAGAAACAATCCGTGCATACTCCATGGCGAACTATCCTGAAGAGGAAGGTATCATCATGTTGAACGTACGTATTGCGACGCCGCCTCCACGCAATCTTTCACTACCTTGCGGTAAGATGTCTTCATTCATTTGGAGCCTTAAAGCGGGTGATAAAGTGACTATTTCTGGTCCATTTGGTGAGTTCTTCGCTAAAGAAACCGATGCAGAAATGGTATTTGTTGGTGGTGGTGCAGGTATGGCGCCAATGCGTTCACATATCTTCGACCAGCTTAAGCGTCTTAACTCTAAGCGTAAGATGAGCTTCTGGTACGGTGCACGTTCAAGCCGCGAAATGTTCTATGTGGAAGACTTTGATGGCCTAGCGGCGGACAATGATAACTTCCAGTGGCACGTAGCGTTATCAGACCCACAACCAGAAGATAACTGGGATGGTTACACTGGCTTTATTCACAACGTACTTTATGAAAACTACCTACGCGATCATGAAGCACCGGAAGATTGTGAATTCTACATGTGTGGTCCTCCAATGATGAACGCAGCGGTTATCGGTATGCTTAAAGATTTAGGCGTTGAAGACGAAAACATCCTACTTGATGATTTCGGTGGATAATCTGCTACGGCTTAGATAGTATCTACGCAATTGAATGGCAGTCTTAACATTAAGGCTGCCATCTGTAGTTTAGCGTGATAAAGGATATTGGTCATATGATTAAGGCCTTAACAAATGGGTTAGTCCTAGTGGGGCTAGCCTTTTTTATTTCAGCATGTGGTCAACAACCACAACTTATTTCCCTTAGTGGTGAAACCATGGGGACCACCTACCACATCAAGTTGGTGCCCGGTGATAAAGAACCTAATCAGCAGTTACTGCAAGCGGAAATTGATGTCGCTTTAGAGTTGGTCAACAACCAAATGTCGACCTATCGACAAAACTCTGAACTTTCTAAATTCAATCAGTTACGCCGCAATGAAACGGTCAGAGTATCGGCTGATACTGCCTTGGTTATCAGTGAAGGCATCGACCTATACCACAAGACCGATGGCGCTCTGGATATTACCCTCGGCCCACTAGTGAACTTGTGGGGGTTTGGCCCGGATAAACGACCGACATCGGTCCCTTCTCAAGCTGTGATTGATGCAGCTAAAGCTAAAACAGGTATAGAGCATCTACATCTTGATGGACTTAAGTTACGTAAGACCATACCAGACTTGTATGTCGACTTATCATCAATTGCCAAAGGCTTTGGTGTTGATAAAGTTGCCGAAATTTTAGATAAGTATCAACCTAAAGGTTACTTAGTTGAGATTGGCGGTGAGCTGAGTTTATATGGTCTGAAAGCCGATGATACGCCGTGGCGTGTTGCTATCGAGCAACCAGATGTTGACGAGCGTCAGGTACAATTAGTGATAGAACCTGGAAATTTGGCCATGGCTACGTCGGGTGATTACCGCAACTATTATGAAGAGCAAGGGCGCCGTTTTTCGCATTTGATTGATCCACGCGACGGTTATCCGATTGATCATCATTTAGCATCGGTGACGGTTCTGCACCCACAATCTATGGTGGCTGACGGCTATGCCACAGCGATGATGGTGTTAGGGGTTGAAAAATCATTGGCATTAGCTGAGCAAGAGCAGTTAGCGATAATGCTAATTGAAAAACAATCTGATGGGTTTGAAGTTCACTATAGCAGTGCGTTTAAGCCATTTGTGAACCTCTAACAGATGCATGATATCGTTTGTTGAACGGTGTATAATAGACCATACCCGCGTTAGTGATTTTACGGATAAAGACAGAATAACGCCGAAAATTATTTTAACTGAGTGAGCAACACTGAGTTAGATTGGAGAGTTAACATGAGCACTTTTATTGCAGCATTTGTCGTGTTACTGCTGTTCTTTGTATTGATGTCGATTGGCTATATTGTTAAGCGAAAAGCTGTGGCAGGAAGTTGTGGCGGTTTAGGCGCATTAGGCATCGATAAAGCTTGTGATTGTGATGACCCATGCGACAAGCGTAAAGCCCGCATGGCTGAAGAAGAAGCGCGAACTGAAAAGCTCACTAAAGACCGCATCTTGTAAGCAATAAGCACGATAAAAAGCACCTTAGGGTGCTTTTTTTGTGCCTATTTTTGTGCACGGTAAAAGGTCAATCTAATTGCAAATACTAACGCTTATCATTATTAAGTGGTTGTAATAAAAGGAAAATTTGTTTTTTAGCAAAAAGTGTAATACCCTGCTTTTTGATTTAGATCAATTTTATTCAGGGAGAGCTTCATGAAAGGTGAGCCAACAGTTATTGCTCAACTCAATAAAGTACTAACCATAGAGTTAACGGCAATCAATCAGTACTTCTTACACGCAAGAATGTTTAAAAACTGGGGCTTAGGTGAGCTAAATGAGCGCGCCTATAAAAAGTCTATCCAAGATATGAAGCATGCTGACAAACTGATTGAGCGGATCTTATTTCTTGAGGGGTTGCCTAATCTGCAGCAGCTAGAGAAGCTCCGTATTGGTGAGCACAGTGAAGAGATGCTTAGCTGCGATAAAATCCTACTTGAGCAACAAATCCCAGTGTTAAAAGATGCCATTGCTATCTGTGAACAAGCCCAAGATTACGTTAGCCGTGAGCTATTGGAAAAGCTGCTTGATGATGAAGAAGAGCACTTAGACTGGGTTGATGCACAGCAAGAGTTGATTGGCATGACCGGTATTCAAAATTACTTACAATCGCAAATGGACAAGGACTAGGAGCACGACATGAAAGGCAATCAAGACGTTATTGATACACTCAATGGCCTGTTAACGGGTGAGCTTTCAGCAATGGACCAGTACTTTGTTCATGGCCTAATGTACGAAGATTGGGGACTTGAACAACTCCATGTGCGTATTTCACATGAATCTGATGATGAAAAAGAGCATGCGGCCAAACTAGTGCAAAGAATTCTGTTCTTGGGCGGTACACCAGATGTGGCGAGTCGTGAACCTTTAAAGATTGGTAAAACACCCGAAGAGATGCTCAAAAACGACTTAGAGTATGAATACATGGTGGCTGATAACCTGCGTAAAGCAATTGCGCTGTGCGAACAGAAACAAGATTATCAGACGCGCGAGATCTTAGAGGTATTGCTGGACGAGACTGAATCAGACCATATGTACTGGTTAGAGAAGCAGCTAGGTTTGATTGATAAAATCGGTTTGCAAAATTATCTGCAGACTAAAATGTAGGCAAAATGCTATTAAGTATGCGCTTTGTTCACTAGAGCTGACAAAGCGCATTTTTTGATTACTTCTCCCTGTGGTACACACTGTTTTATCTTTATTTGTTGACGTTTTATATCGTCAATCCATCCCTTTGCTTATCTAATTATCTGTTCACCCCTACATGGGTAACGCATCATACTTATTTGTGCTGCTGATCACATTTCGCGATTAAATCTAATTTGAAATCTGGTAGATTAATAGGCTGATTGTAAAAGAATAATGATAATAAGGATGCCTAATGGGACTGATTAAACGCTCATTAAGTTTACAACTAGTGGTCGCAATTGTTGGTGCATTAGCAGTGTTGCTGGTGATGGTTTCAGCGTATTTAGTTAACGCTGAAAGCGATCGTACTCGTGCCCAAATTGACACAGATCTTGCCAGTCTCGTTAATCTCAAATCCCATGAAGTTGGCAGCTATTTTGTCACTAAAGCCAAATTGGTTGATGCGGTGTTTTCATCACCAGAAGTGGTTGACTGGTTTACCCAGTATGATCGCAGGCTGAGTGATATTGACAATGATCCCCAGTATCAAAATGTCGTTAAGTATTTCCGTCATTTCTCCGATACGGATAGCGACATCAAATCCGTATTCTTTGGCTCAGCCAATACCTTTGAATATTTTGATCTCAACGGCCGTTACAACGACGCCAACTACTACACCAATAAACGTCCGTGGTGGCAGGAGGGTATCGACAAGAATGGCATGTATGTGACCGATCCCGCTGTTGATGCCAATGATGGCTCAATTTCCGCTACAGTAAAATCGGTGATCCGTAACTCACAAGGCCAGTTTATTGGTATTGGGGGGATGGACATTCTTATTGATACGATTGGTAGCGAGCTGCTGGCATCGCTTAAGTATCAAGGAGAGGGCCAAGCTTTCCTTATCACCGAGGGTGGCAAGCTGGTTTATTTCCCTGGATTTACAGAATCGTTTCCACCGGGTACAGATGCGAGTAAAGTCGATACCCAGTTCCGTGATACTCAAGGCTTTGGTGCTTTAGCTCAGCAAATGGCACGTCATGGCAGCGGCAGCGCTGGGTTTGGCACAGTGACTTATCAAGGTGAACCGCAACGGGTTAGTTACGTTAGCGTTGGTGCTGATTACCCACAGCAGCGTTGGTATTTAGGTTTTATGTTGCCTATGGACGTCATTGAAGCCCCAGTAGATGAAGCGGCTTGGAGTGCGACCATATTAGCTGTGGGCATTATGTTGTTGGTGGGTGTGACAGTATGGGTCATGTTGATTCCATTTAGGTCGCAAATTAACAAGTTACTTGATGCAATGAAAGATATTGCTGAAGGCGACAGTGATCTTAGCAAGCGGATCCATATGCAACGTGAAGATGAGCTTGGGCAACTGGGCGATGCCTTCAATCAGTTTGCAGTTAAAGTGCAAACCATGTTGAAACAGACGCAAAGCCTAACCGCAAAAGTGGATACCGGCGTTGATAATGCGGTGTCAGTGTGCGAGCAAGCGCTAGTGAGCGTGGCTAAACAAAAGCAAGATATAGCATCTGTGGCCACTGCCGCGACTGAGATGGCACACACTTCACAAGAGATGGCCAATAGTGCGCAGCGTGCGGCTGAGTTTGCTGAACAAGCAGAATCTGAATCTTCTGCCGGTACCGCGATTGTGGCTAAAGCCAGTCAAGGTATGGCGTCATTGTCGCAGCAAGTGATTGAAGCTGCCGGAGTTGTGCGCCACCTGCGGACCAGCTCAGAACAAATCGGCGAGGTGCTAAGTGTGATTCGCGGCATTGCTGAGCAAACCAATCTGCTTGCACTAAATGCTGCTATTGAGGCAGCTCGCGCCGGTGAGCAGGGCCGCGGTTTTGCTGTTGTTGCCGACGAGGTTCGTACCCTAGCGTCGCGGACACAAGACTCGACAGCCAATATTCAAGAGATTATTCAAACGCTGCAGCAAAATGCCCTAGAGGCGGAGCAGGTGATGGAATCTGGTGTTGAACAGGCCAATGTAGGCCAAGATTTGACGGCACAAGTCGAAGGAGCACTCAGTAGCATCTCTAGTGCGATTACTGCAATTCAGCAACAAACCATTGAGATCACCTCTGCGGTGGGTCAACAAGCTGTTGTGGCTGAAGAGGTCGCTTGTAATGTCGAGAATGTGCGTGGTCTTTCTGATGAATCATTGTCATCGAGTGAAGCACTGAGTCAAAATTTACGCGAGTTCCAACAAGTCACCGAAGCGCTGTCTGAAAACATACAGCAGTTCAAAGTGTAATTTGATTCACTCTGCCTAGAAAAAGCAGCCTTCATTCGGGCTGCTTTTTTGTTTTTGATATCCCATTTATCACGCAGTCGTTTAAATTGGTTAAATAATCACCATAACGTTGCCGTCTAAGTTGAGCACTGTTTAAATATACAGTATATTGGCGTTGGAGGTGCTGTGTGAAAAAAATTATTCATGTCGATATGGACTGCTTTTATGCCGCAGTTGAGATGCGTGACTTTCCTGAGTTGCGCGGCAAGCCTATTGCTGTGGGCGGACGCAGCGATCGACGTGGGGTGATTAGCACCTGTAATTATGAAGCGCGCCAGTTTGGCGTGCGCTCTGCAATGGCATCGGCTTACGCATTGCGATTATGCCCAGATTTGATTTTAGTGCCTGGTCGCATGGATGTGTACAAAGAGGCATCGGCGCAAATACGCCAGGTATTTGAACGCTATACCGACCTGATAGAGCCTTTATCACTGGATGAAGCCTACTTAGATGTGAGTGACAGCAAACAACATAAAGGCTCGGCCACGTTAATCGCCGCAGCAATTCGGCAGGAGATTTTTGAGCTTACCGGGTTAACGGCATCAGCGGGTATTGCCCCGGTTAAGTTTTTAGCCAAGATTGCTTCAGATCTGAATAAGCCCAATGGTCAATATGTGATAACGCCAGAGATGATCCCTGAATTTGTTAAAACCTTGCCCCTGCTTAAGATCCCAGGCGTGGGTAAAGTGACTGCGAAAAAGCTTGAGCAGATGGGATTAACCACTTGTGCCGATGTACAAGCTTTTGACCATGCACAGTTGATTCAACGTTTCGGCAAGTTTGGGCATGTACTTATTGAGCGCGCGCAAGGGGTCGACCCAAGAGCGTTATCTACCCATCGTGAGCGTAAGTCCGTTGGCGTTGAAACCACGCTGGCAAAAGACATCCATACGTTAGATCAGTGCAAAGCGGTGATGCCGCAGTTAATTCAAGAGTTGGGCGCACGGGTAAGCCGTAGTGCTAAAACCCGGCCGATCCATAAGCAAGTCGTGAAACTTAAATTTGATGATTTTAAGCAAACCACAATTGAACATCGTAGCGATGAAGTGTCAGTTAACTTGTTTTATGAGTTATTGGAGCAGGCGATGGATAGACGCGAAGGCAGAGGCATTCGTCTGCTAGGCGTATCGGTAGGCTTAGCTAGCGAAATGGTCGCGCAAGATGCAGCGACTAAATCTAGTGCCCAGTTAGACTTAGGCTTTTAAGCTTTTGGCTACTGCTGTGGGTATGACAGTGACAATGCTTAAGTACTCAACAGTAATAAGTACTTTTAAATATATAAAAACGCTACGCGGGTTGGCGTAGCGTTTACCACTGTGCATAAGGCAATTATCAGCTATTGTGATTAATTACCTTAAGCCATCAATGCATATCACGGTTCATATTACTATCGCCCATGTTATGCGTTATTTCACGACGATGGTTTAATAAAGGGTGACTTGCACCTCTATCCACGCGTCAGCCGTGCCTAATGTTCCGCCTTTATCGACTGGGTAAATTGAGAACCCATTCCACGGATCAGTAAAGGTTTGGTTGATTTGTAATGGCGCATCATTGAAGTCTTCCAGTGCCCAAGAGGAACTGCGAGAGTTCGGTGTTGAGTCTAACAACAATGAATTATGGTTATACCAAGGGGCAGCATTGTCATCGAGGTAATTTTGCAAGTTAATGGAGATACCATTTTGCAATAATGGGGTGCGCAGCTGCAGATCTGGTGCGGTATCCGCCTCACTTTTTTGCATGGTACGATACTCAACCCAATAGGTTTTATCACCATCACCGGATTTGATTTTTAACCCGATATTGCCTGGCGCATTGTGGCCCGCTGCCGTTCCGTGGTTAAAGGCATAAATTCGGTATACTCCTGATGATGTCACGGTGGGTACATCTGACTCGGAGATCCAATTGTTGAAATAACCTTTATACATGAGGTTCATTTCTTCAAGTGAATGTGCCCCCATTCCCATGAGTCCGAATACGTTGCCATAGTTAACCACAGTGTCGTTAGCATTGCCGTTCAAAATACTGTTACCGCCTTCAATAGACATTGAATGATGTAGGCCCAGAGCGTGACCCGTTTCATGAGCAATGGTGCCGGCTTTGTAGGTGTAGATCTCCATTAATGGTGGACCTGCTTGCGAGTTAATGAAGTAGGTTGCTTCAGTACCAATTGGCGGCGCGGTTACCATCACGATAGTGCCATCACCTGGGAAGTTAGGATCGACACCAGCATTTTTTAGTTCAGCCCGGTATGCCGGTCCCCACAATGACTTGTCATTATTGTAGTAACCGTGATTATTTGGCATGGTGATTTTAGGTTTGATTTCCCAGGTAAAGTTGAATTTACCGTAAGACTGCTCGGTGAAGTAGTCTTTGGTTATCTGCATTTCCGCATTAATTTGTGCAGTGGTAAATGCTAGATCTTGATCGGGAAATCTAAACGGATAGACCAATACGTGTACGCCGTTGTGATCGTAACCGTCGTTGCCAGGATCTTGCGCACCTGGGGTCACTCGACAGCTGGTAGTATTAAAGTCCGCTACCAAGCTTACGCCTTTAAATAGCCCTTCTAGACGCACGTTGTTCCAGCCGTCATTGGGCTGCGTTAGAACAACACATTCAGTATTGCCAACCCGTGAAGAACGAAGACTGTCGTCACCCGATGTCGGCCAACCATTGGCTCTCGCTGCTAAGGTTAGGTTACCTAAACCGTGGTCTGAGCTAAATGCGATGCTGCTTACATTTTGGTTAAAGGTTGATACGCTAAAACCATAGCCTTGCGATGCTGCGGGAACACACACTGGCACCCCATCAGTCAACGAGGTGACTGTTGTTTCGGCTTCTGTGGCACAGATATCGGCTAATGTGTCTGGATTAGGGCTTGGATCTGGATCGGGTGGTGTGGTGCCTGAGTCAGTAGTCACCACTGTGGTGGTGTTACTCCAGCCCGATTGATTACTGCTATTTTCGGCATACATGGTGTAATGGTAAGTGGTGTTTGCTGAAAGTCCAGAATCAGTGTAGCTGCTAGTGTTTGCTGTTGGCGATGCAATCGTGGCCCATGGCGAGCCTCCGGTAGAGCGCTGAATAACAAAATTATCTTCGTTGGTTGAGTTATCGCTCCAAGTTAGGTTAATTGTGTTAGGACCTGCAGTACCACTTAGGTTATTGGGTGCGGTGACTGGACCAGAATTACCACCGCCAGTATTGTCACCTGAGTTTCTGCAAGCTGTTGCGCCAAAATCAACCGCCAGTGAAGCGCCATTACGGTTACCGCTAATAGCAACCATCAGCCAATATTGATTGGGATTATTGATCACCACACATTCAGCATTGGTACCCGCATTGAGTGATTTAGCTGCGTTACTGTTTAAGCCTGTGCTTGGCCAATTTCCTTGACCAACATACAAACTTAAATCACCACTACCGTGACCTGTACTGATTGCAACACTGTTGTAGGCGTCGGCACCACCGAGGCTTAGGTAGGCGGTACCATTGTTTGTCACACAAATTGGTACACCGTCATTGACCGATGTCGACGCACCTTGAGTCGCACACATATCTGGTAATTCATTACCGTAAGCGGCGTGGGTAAAAAGCATTAAAGAACCTAACAGCCCTTTATATAGCTTTGATGAGGGTATTCTCATCTTGTCCTCCGAGTAAAATAGTTTTAATAGTTATTCACCTTTAACGCATTTATTTCGAAGAGTACCGCATTAAAACTTCACAAACATTTAACATTTAAGGTGATTCAAATGTATTTTGTATACTGTATCCTGTCAAATGTGTGAGGCCTTTTTAGCCAAAATAAAAATGAATATAAAATAACCAAAATCATGATTGGTGAGGATCTCGAGCTTAAAAGTTGACCGAGTTCTGAGTGAATAAATATTGAATTAAGTGGCGATATTTGGCCTTGCCTGAACGCAGAAAAAGGTGTTAAGTATACAGTTTGGTTAATGTTTTTAGCTTTTGTTATGGCAGAGCTCATTAGTGTATTAATCATCAATATTTCATGGTCAGCAGCTGCCATTTTATTGAAATTTATTACTTGATAGGTGAGGGGAGTATTTTTCATCGCGCCACATTAGTGGCACTGTGTATCGCTATCTTAATATTGCTAACATCGTAATTATTGATTTTTTATAGCGTTTAATCCGCTGGCTTTCCTTAACTGTATCGCATCAGCTGATGATGTTTTTAGTTTATTACCTCTGTTTTAACTCACTGTTTTAGTATCCATTCCCATAAAGGGAATTGTCTCAATCTATAGCTAGTCAGGATGCTATCTTTCAGGATTTATTGGTTTTTTTGCAGTGACTAGTCAGACTGTTTGGTGGCTAATCTTTTGTTATAAAACTTTTTATTATCAGTTCTGCTGATTTAAAGCTGGGGCAATAATAAATTTAAGTCAGCAAGGATATAGCATGAGTGATTGCTAATTATTTGAACGAATTCTGGGTAAGTGATTTTAAATGACAAATAAAGATTCAACCTTAATATTTTGATGATATTTTTCGCCTAAATTGCCTCGAAGCAAAATGATGAATAAATTTTGCTTTTGGGAGTTAGTTTATTAATAAATTAACTAACACCTATTTATTGGTGAATTTTTTAAGAAAAATATGAGGTCAAAATGGTTCAAGGTAATAAACTCGCGAACTTAGTGGTTTGTGCAGTAAGCTGCACTACAACATTACTAGCATCAATGCCTGTTGCGGCAACAACAATTGCGGTTATCGGTGATTTTGGTGACGTTGGTGCACCACTGAACGATGTCAGTGAATTAGTTTACAGTTGGAATCCTGATGCGGTACTCACCGTTGGTGATAATGATTATGAAAATAACTATGCGCTTTCAGTCGTGCCCTATTACGATACTTTCATTAGTGCAACTTGTTCACAAAATCGATTCTATCCCACATATGGTAACCATGATTGGAAAGGACGAAATGGATATGATGAAACCTTCCCCTGTGTCACTGACTACTACAAGTTTACCCAAGGTGATGTAGAGTTTTTCACAATCAATAGTGATGATATGAGCAATGCTCAGTTTGACTGGCTGGAAGACAATGTCCGTAGTTCTACAGCTTTATGGAAAGTGGTCTATCTGCATCACTCGCCCTTTTCAAGTGGTCGCCACGGCAGCAATCGTGAGACTCAATTGGACTATGCCAAGTGGGGCGTGGATGTTGTGTTATCTGGCCACGATCATAGTTACGAGCGTATACAGCATGAAGGGGTGTACTACTTTGTAAATGGTTTGGGTGGCCGTTCTCCGTATAATTTCGAGAACTGCTGTGTTGTAGGTAGTGAGTTTCGATATAACCAAGACAACGGTGCAATGCGTATTGACGTAGAAGGTGACTCAATGCGAGTGCGTTTCATCGACCGCAATTACGAGACGATTGACGATGTCACACTAACCAAGCAAAACGACACGCCGCCAGAAAGTGGCAGTAATGAACTAATCAAAGGGCAAGCGCGCCTAATTTCGGGACAAAGCAATAGCAGTTTAGATTACTATTTTGAGTTACCAAATGGTGCCAGTAATTTGCGCGTTAGCCTATCCGGTGGCAGTGGTGATGCGGATTTATACGTCAAGTACAATCAACAACCAACGGTGAATGACTATGACTGTCGTCCCTGGAAAGGCGGCAACAATGAGGTATGTGATAGTCTTTCTGCGCAAGCTGGTAGTTGGTACATTATGGTTAATGGTTATCGTGACTTTGAGGATGTCGTATTGTCAGTTGACTGGGACTAATCCTCAGCACTTATAAGTAGCCCGGATTAGCGCCAATATTGATTGGCTGTAGTTCGGTTTTAGCCTATTTTACGCAGCGCAAACTGCTACAGTGAGATAGGCTAAAGCATGCTGCGAGCATGGACCTTGATCAACATACCGCTTATTGGTCGAGGCCATATTCAATTGCCGCTGCTATCGAAGTGATAACCTGTCCTTTGCGTCACTATTGTCGGAAAAGGTTGACTGTATGGTGGCGGAGCCAGAATATCGTTGAATAAGTGCTAAGGTGAGCAAGGTGACAAAAATTGAATTTGCAGTGGGCAAGTTGGATTCGCAAAAAAAACTGCAGCTGTCAGCTGGTTTTGAACGACATAGCCAAGGGTTGCAAGCCCCTGAGTACGAATGTGAGTGGCTCAACTGGACAGTTGTAGACGAGCAGGGCAAGTTGATTGGGGCACTGACCGGGCAGTTATTGTGGGATTGGCTCTATATTGATGAGCTATGGGTAGATGATAGTTGTCGTGGCACAGGGCTAGGTAAACAGCTGATGCAGGGCGCCGAGTCCTATGCCGCAGAGCTGCAGCTATCAGGTTTATGGTTATGGACTCAGAGCTGGCAAGCACCCGGTTTTTATCAACGTCTAGGGTTTATCGAGTTTACCCGCTTTGAAGATTTTCCAAAGGGGCACAGTCGCATAGGTTTAAGAAAAACTCTGCTAGAGTAGGTTTTGTTGACAATAGTGTACATCACTAGCCGAAGCATCGATTGCGCCTATGAACGAGGTACAGGGATGCCAAACTGGCTTTTTAACTTCAATAGTCGTCGCTTTGACATATTTTCTTTGCGTCTATAAAGCGTCAGTAATAAATTCCTGCATTTATCCAGACTAAAGGGTGATTGAAGCCGGAATTCGGCTTTGTTAAATTGCTAACACCATCAAATTTAGTAAAGTTTTAATTAATGCTTTAGGTAATTTCTTGTGATGGATATTACGAGAAATTCGACGTGTTAGGGTGATACAGAGAATATATATGACACTTGGGATGTTAGTTTTTCTTTCAGTTGTACATATCGCAGTTTGGTGTGTGAGTCCTTTCGTTTTTATCTTTGCCATATTTCAACAGCGTGAATTTGAACTTTCTAAGAGTGGCGCAGACATTGGCCTGATTCTATGGCTGGCATATTCAATTTCGACAATTGTAAGCGTTATTTTGGTTTCTTATTATTACTTCGCGGATAGTCAGGCTTCTTACTATTGGTGGTTTGCTATGGCTTGGGCTGCATTGGTGGTGCTTATTACTTACTTGAAAATAGCATCTAAGGGTAAAGCAATTTAGCTAGTGCTGCGTTGTAAGTTGAAGAAATTATAAGTTTATAGTGTATCGCAATAGTTGGTGTAGTCGCGTTTAAGGAGTATTTAATACATTGAAAGTAACGATAGATAATCACCCACCCACACTAGAAGAATTTATAACTTTACGTGCAAAAGTCGGTTGGGGGGACACGCCTCTGCAGCTAGCCAAGTCGGCTTTAGATAACTCCTTTTATCATGTTGTTGCGCGTAATGATGATACCCTTATCGGTATGGCTCGTATCGTAGGTGACGGTGCTATGTTTTTTTATATACAAGATCTTGCCGTTGAGCCGGAATATCAAAATAAAGGAATTGGTAACTTACTAATGAAGCGCTTAGAGTCTTACTTATCTACAGTCGCGTCAACGGGGGCAACGATTGGGTTGCTTTCAGCTAAAGGTCAGGAAGACTTTTATTCCCGTTACGGTTATGTAGGGCGAACGGGATCACCCTTAGGGTTGGGGATGTGTAAATTTGTGTAGTTAATTCCAAAGTTGTGCTGTATCAAAAATAGCAAATGGTTATTTTTTAATTTTTGACAACCTAGCCTGCTAGCTTCCGTTCCTTAACTATGCAAGACATTACAATGATGACATTTGAGACTAAAAAAGTAGCGCCTAGCCACGCCGATTTTATCGCACTCGTCGATGAGCTAAATTTATCTCTTCGCCAAATTACTCGTGATTCCGGTGAGAGCTCTTTTGCATCTGATGCTTACGATTCATCGAAAGATGGATGTATTGTGGTTTATTTCAATGATAATCCGGTAGCTTGTGGCGTGTTTCGATATCACGAAAATGAAGTTTGTGAATTGAAACGAATGTACTCTCGTAGACCTGGCGCTGGCGCTGGCGCTTATTTATTAAAACAGCTCGAGAACTATGCCGTAGAGAAGGGCTACCGAAAAGCTGTGCTTTCTACACGTAGAGTTAACTTAAAGGCGTTGAGTTTCTATGAGCGTAACGCTTATTCACAGTCACGTGCGTACGGGAGATATGTTGGTACAAGCCGATCCATTTGCCTTTCAAAGCTGCTGGTCATATAACATCAAACGATGGCAATAAATGTTTGGTTAAGTACTTAAAATGAGGAAAAGGAAGTCATGTCATCACCAATAGGCAGTATGGTCAGCGTAGTATTAGTCTGGGCCATTGTTGCCTACATTTTTGTATTCGGATTTGCTCAAATTGAGTGGACTGGCTGGGAAGGGGGTTTACCTTGGTTAACTGGTGTGGTTTTCCTGTTCGCTAGCGCGGGTTTTACATCGAAGTGGTTAATGGGAGTGGCCCCGAAATAATGGGGTTAGTGTGCATCTCTGCCCATAAAAAAACGCCGATAGTTAATATCGGCGTTTTTTATTGATAGCGTTCGACACACTAATGAACTAGCTCTTCGCTGGAATGCGCTCTAGCACAGCAAGTAGCAGCTTCCAGTATTGATCGACCGTTTCAATTAATACTTTTTCATCTGGACTATGTGGGTAGCGAATAGTGGGACCAATTGAAACCATGTCCATCTCTGGATAAGGTTTCTTAAATAGGCCACACTCTAAACCTGCGTGGATCACCATGATCACAGGCTCTTTGTTGTAGATTGCTTCATAGGTATCTTTGACTATGGCCATGACTGGTGAGCTGTTGTCTGGCTTCCAACCTGGGTAGGCGCCACTGAACTCTACTTCTGCGCCCGCTAAGCGGCTAAGTGCCGTTAGGGTTCCCTCTACTTGCTCACGGCCTGAGTCAATCAAGGAGCGGATCAGGCAAAGTATTTCAACAGACTCAGTCTCAGTGCTAATGACACCCACATTAAGTGATGTTTCCGTTACACCTTCTACTTCATCACTCATGCGGATAACACCGTTTGGCGCTGCATTGAGTAGGTTAAGTAAACTGTCTTGAGTGGCTTCACTCATCACTTGGGTGGCAGCATCCGCTGCGGTTAATGTCATCTGCATGTCTGGATCGGCGATGGCTAGCTCTTCACGAATTAGCTGAGTGTACGATTCAATCAGTGCGTGCAGGCGCTCTACATTGTCACTTGGGATCATAAAGCTGACGTTAGCTTCGCGTGGAATTGCGTTACGCAGTGAACCGCCGCTAAATGCGGTGAGTTCAATCGCTAGCTCGTCAGCGTAATCAAACAAGAAACGAGCCAATAGCTTGTTGGCATTACCGCGGCCGAGGTGAATGTTAACGCCAGAGTGACCGCCTTTTAGGCCAGATAAAGCTAAAGTAAAGGTTTGGTTGCTTGGCTCTGGTGCTTGCCATACTAGTGGTAGGCTAATTTGGGCATCCACGCCGCCAGCGCAGCCCATGTAGATCTCACCCTCTTGCTCTGAATCAGTATTGATCAAGATATCTGCATCTAAGTATCCAGATTCAAGGCCGAAAGCCCCTGTCATGCCCGCTTCTTCATCAATGGTCAGTAACACTTCAAGTGGGCCATGAACAATGCTATCGCTGCCCAACACCGCTAAAGCCGATGCCATACCGATGCCATTATCAGAACCTAAAGTGGTACCTTTGGCTTTTACCCAATCGCCATCGACATAGGCTTCAATGGGGTCTTTCTCAAAGTCGTGGACTTTATCGGCATTCTTTTGCGGCACCATATCGATGTGGGCTTGCAGCGCGACCGTTTTGCGGTTTTCCATGCCGGCAGTGGCAGGTTTCTTGATGATAAGGTTGCCGACTTTATCTTCGACAACTTCAAGTTGTTTTTCTTTTGCCCAGTTTTGAATGTAGGCACTTAATGCTTGTTCATGCTTTGATGGATGTGGTATTGCACAGATCTGTTCGAACCATTGCCAAAGTGGTTGTGGTTGTAATTGACTAAGTGTGGTCACAGATAACTCCCCTATAGAAAACGATAACGAGGTCAAATTTGGCCTAGTCTATCACAGTCTTTGCTCGCTGTAGGCCTTGGCTGGTCTATGAAAAATGTTCACTGTCATACTAAGTTTCCAGGCTTGGTATCACCACCTGCAAAAGCGGTTGGCTTTAACCGCAATACAGTCAATAATGCACAGCAAATATGATAAAAGACACAAGCAGAAGGAATAGATATGGCTCAGATAAACTATGTCAGTGTTAACGACCCTCAAGCAATTTTTGAAGGTGAGGGTTGGGATGCTGTGGTGGTGGTCGCCACTGATGTGTCGACATTGGGGATTGACGAAATTACTTTGCTTGCAGGCCATGGTGCCAATATTGATCACCGTGTTGGTCGCAGTGCCACAATGTTACTTGCACCGGGTCTAGCCGGTGGTCGACTCATTATCTCTCCAGTGCTTAATAGTGGTGACGATTACGCTGACGTGCGTGTATACAGTGATGCTGCTCGTGCGGGGATCAATTTAGCCAAACAAGCGGGAGCGAAGAAACCGCTATTATTAGTGGCTAGTAATAGTGAGCAGCAGTATCAGCATGCCATGCAAGTTGCCGCGTTAGCCGTAGGTCAAGAGTCATGGGTTGCGCTTGAGCGCCGTGAAGCCAGTGGTGATGTTAGTGACTTTGAGGCGATTGGGTTATTGGCATCAGACGATCAGTGCCAAGCGTTGAACGCAATTGAGGCGGGGCGAATTTTAGCAAGAGATCTGTGCGGTACAGAGCCTGAGCGTATGTCTGCACCGGCCTTCGCACAGTATTGCCTCGATGCTTATCAAGATTCTGGCTTGAAGGTATCGGTAGTAGAAGATAGAGATGTACTTGAGCGTGATTACCCGCTGCTAAGCGCAGTAGGTCGCAGCTCATTTGCTGTTGCACGTCATCAACCGCGGGTTGTGAAAGTTGAATACTGCCCTGAAGGTGAGATTAACGCCACGTACCTGTTTGCCGGCAAAGGTGTGGTTTACGATACCGGTGGTGCTGATATCAAGATTGCGGGCGGGATGGCGGGCATGAGCCGCGACAAAGGTGGCGCAGCGGCTGTTGCTGGCTTGATGAGGACCTTGTCGATACTCAAACCTAAAGGTGTGCGAGTGGTTGCCGAGTTAGGCTTGGTTAGAAATAGCATCGGCAGTGAAGCTTTTGTAACCGATGAAATCATCACTAGTCACGCGGGTGTATCAGTGCGTATTGGTAATACAGATGCAGAAGGGCGCTTAGTATTAGCTGATTTATTGTCGCATTTGCGTGCGAAAGCCCAAACGGCCGTTGCACCGCAAATGTTCTCAGTGGCTACGTTAACAGGTCATGTTGTGAGAGCTTACGGTGGGTATACTGCGCTGGTTGAAAATAGTGTGGCTCGCCAACAAGGTGTTGCAGATAAAATGCAATCTATTGGTGAGCATTGGGGTGAACCAGCAGAAGTGTCACGCTTACGCAAAGAAGATTTTAGTAAAATTGTCGATCCATCAGATGCTGCCGACTGTATTTCATCTAATAATGGTCCGTCTTCGGTCACGGCCCGTGGTCATCAATATCCCGCGGCGTTTTTGCTAAAAGCATCTGGGTTAGATCAGCATGCCTTACACAGTGCACAGCCCATTGCCTATACTCATATCGATATTGCCGGTAGCGCGACAGAAGGTGATCCTTTATACGGTAAACCGACCGCAGCGCCCTTAGTCGGCTTGTTTAATTACATTTTGTAATTTTACACCAAAAACAGTAAGGCCTAACTAACTATGCTGTAATGTACTGTTATTTAGGCCTTTGTTGTTTCTGTGCTTGTTTGTTATATGTTCGATATCGATAAATTTTTGTTGCAAAATTACGCAAAATGGCTTTTTTAAGGTTTTTTGAAAATAATTGTTGTAATAAAACTACATTTAGCTATAATCTCTCTCGTTGGTTAGGCAAGGTGCCTTCCACCTCTAAGTCTATCTAGGATTGATAACTCTCCAAGGAATCGAGCGACAAGTTGACTCTACGGTATTAGTGACTATTGACCCAGTGACCAATACGCAGTTTGACTAGAGTATTTATTTAACAACTTTGTTAGGAGTATTGACTATGTCTTACACTGGAACACAACACGTATATTGGCAGAATGCTTGGTTTGACACTAACGCGCTGCGTGGCGGGTTGTTTGCTATGAGCTTTAAGTAAGGGCTAATCACCCCTGAGTCGTTTGAACTTATCCCCCTATTTAAGTTCACTTGATTTTAAGTGGTTGCATCATCCATCAACCTTTTCCCCATTTGGGGTGTGTAGACTCAAGTTGTAAATTGATCCACCTTGGCGTCGATTTACCAGTGACATCCGCTAGCGCGGTAACATTTTCCTTTCGGAACACTTGAAAATGTCTTCGCCTGCTCATTGAGCAGGCTTTTTTTTGCCTAAAATTTACAGATAGACCTGGTTATTTTTCTGATTGGTATTACCTGCCAGCTATCAAGTAGGGCTAAACAGCGTATTTCGCTGTTGGATTGGCATTAGTTAACTAAGTCACACTCTCTTATAACTAATTTCTTACATTTATCTCTGTTCGGTATATAATCAGCGCAGCCGAAAACGGCCCATGCGGCTGTTGGCAAGTACACCTACAAACCTAAAACGATAATAATTCAAGGAACCTTGTTCCATGTTAGAAAAACTGTTCAAACTAACTGAAAACCAAACGAGCTTGAAGCAGGAAGTGATTGCGGGGTTAACCACTTTCTTGACGATGGCCTACATTATTTTTGTTAACCCAATGATGTTAGCTGACGCCGGTATGGACCATGGCGCCGTATTTGTTGCTACCTGTTTAGCGGCCGCGTTAGGCTGTTTGATTATGGGATTAGTGGCAAATTACCCTATTGCACTGGCACCGGGTATGGGCTTAAACGCCTTTTTCACCTATACGGTTGTTGGCGAAATGGGTTACAGCTGGGAAACCGCACTCGGGGCGGTATTCTTATCTGGCATCTGCTTTTTGATCCTCTCTCTGGTGAAAATTAGAGAATGGATTGTAAATAGCATTCCTATGTCGCTGCGTTTAGGTATTGCTGCCGGTATTGGTCTGTTCTTAGCACTTATTGGCTTGAAAAGTGCCGGTATTGTTGTTGCCAGCCCAGCCACTTTAGTGACCATGGGGGATATCACCGCCTTTCCTGCTGTGATGGCTGTATTGGGCTTTTTCATGATTATTGCGTTAGTGCATCGTGGCATGAAATCAGCGGTCATTGTTTCAATTTTGTCGATCACGCTATTGGGCTTGCTACTTGGTGATGTGCAATACAATGGCATTGTCTCTGCACCACCGTCATTAGCGCCTACCTTTATGGCAATGGATCTCTCTTCGGTTCTAGAGATCAGCATGTTATCCGTGGTATTTGCATTTTTGTTTGTCGACCTATTTGATACATCAGGTACCTTAGTTGCGGTCGCGCAGCGCGGTGGTTTCCTCGATGATAAAGGCCGCTTGCCACGACTCAATCGTGCTTTAACTGCAGATAGCACCGCTACAATTGCTGGCGCGATGTTAGGTACGTCAACAACAACCAGTTACATCGAAAGTACCGCTGGCGTTAGTGCTGGTGGTCGTACCGGTTTAACGGCTGTGGTTGTAGGTATCATGTTCCTGCTTGCGCTGTTTATTTCACCGCTTGCGGGTATGGTGCCGGCCTATGCGACTGCGGGAACCTTGTTTTATGTGGCTATCTTGATGATGTCAGGTCTAGTGCACGTAGATTGGGAAGACTTAACTGAAGCTGCGCCTGTGGTTGTGGTCTGTATCTTGATGCCACTCACGTTCTCGATTGCCACCGGCATTGCCATGGGCTTCATCTCTTATGCCGTTATCAAATTATTTAGCGGTCGCTACAAAGATTTGAGTGCTGGGGTTGTAATATTAGCTGCACTATTTATTGCTAAATTCATCTATGGATAATTTAGTCTGCAAATGGTGCTAGTTTTAGCCATTTTATTAAGGGTCATCAATTCGATGGCCCTTTTTAATGCAGTTATCGCAACTAAAACCGGATAAATTATCATAATCAACGCTACGGCTATCAATTTATCACTAGATTGGGTATAACCCTAAACCCGACATTTTTTCTTCGAAAGTAGCATGAATTCTAGTGAGATTGGTTACCGCCGGGTGGTGGTAAAGTTAGGTACCAGTGTACTGACCTCTGGTTCAAACAAATTGGACCGTGCCCACATGGTCGAATTAGCCAGACAAATGGCGCAAATGATGCAATCCGGTGTCGAGGTGGTGTTGTGCACATCTGGCGCAATTGCCGCTGGACGCGAACATTTGGGCTATCCCGAACTTGCCGATACCATGGCGAACAAACAGTTACTGGCGGCAGTGGGTCAAAGTCAACTTATTCTCGCTTGGTCGCAGTTGTTTGCGATTTATGGTTTGCATGTGGGGCAACTGCTGCTCACTCGCGCCGATCTACATGACCGTGAACGCTATCTTAATGCCCGCGACTCGCTCAATGCGCTACTTGCACAAGGTATCATTCCAATTATCAACGAGAACGATGCAGTGGCCACCACTGAAATTAAGGTGGGTGACAATGATAATTTGTCAGCACGGGCTGCATTGTTGTGCGATGCCGATTTATTGATTTTACTGACCGACCAAACAGGTCTGTTTGATGCCGATCCTCGCAGTAACCCTGATGCCAAGCTGATTAAACAAGTGGTCAATATTGATGACAGCTTACGTATGCTTGCGGGTGGTGCAGTATCTGGCTTAGGTACAGGCGGCATGGCCACTAAGCTCGAAGCCGCTGACATATCTCGACGCGCGGGTGTTGAGGTTGTGATTGCTTCGGGACATCATCAAGATGTGATAGCCAAGTCGGTCACAAAGCAACAAGTCGGTACCCATTTTACCGCGCTTGAAAACCCACTAGAGAGTCGTAAACAGTGGATCTTAGCTGGCCCTGCAACCAAAGGTAGCTTAGTGCTAGACAGCGGCGCCATTAATGCTGTGACCGCCAAAGGTCGAAGCTTGCTGTCTAAAGGCGTGATTGCCGTAAAGGGACAGTTTGAGCGTGGTGCGACCCTGCAAATTGTCGATGAAGCCGGACGTGAACATGGCCGCGGTATGACGCGGTATAGTTCGCGAGACTTAAACTTAATAGCCGGTCAACATTCCGATGAGATTGAAGCCTTGCTAGGGTACGACTACGGTGATGCGGTCGTGCATCGCAATGACATGGTTGTGTTGTAAAACAAAAAATTCTAGTTTAAATAATGAGGTAAAAACCACTGTGAGTGAACAGCAAAGTGAATACCTGACATCGCTGGGTCAACAAGCTAAGCAAGCCAGCTACGCTTTAGCTAATTTAACCGGTCAGCAAAAGCAGCAGTTACTGAGCGCGATTGCTGAGCAGTTAAAGGTAGATGCAGATAAGATAGTTGCAGCAAACAGCCAAGATGTTGCGCAGGCTAAACAAAATGGTCTCAATGATGCCATGATTGACAGGCTGCTACTGGATCACCCTCGTTTAGCTGCGGTGATTGCCGATATAGATAATGTCATTAACCTTGCCGACCCCGTTGGAACTGAACTCGAAAGCCAGTTACTCGACAATGGTTTGCGCCTGTCACGTCGCCGCGTGCCACTGGGTGTTATTGGCGTAATATACGAAGCCCGTCCTAATGTCACGGTTGATATTGCTGTGCTTGCCTTAAAGACAGGTAATGCTGTGATTTTAAGAGGTGGTAAAGAGACATTGCAGTCAAACTTGGCCATTAGTAGCAGTATTCGTCAGGCGGTTGTGGCTCAAGGGTTGCCAGCAGATGTTGTGCAGTTAATAGCCAACCCCGACCGAGCGTTAGTGAGTGGCTTACTTAAGCTTGACCGTTATGTCGATATGATTGTGCCGCGCGGTGGTCAGAATTTGCAGCGCCTCTGCGCCGAACAAGCGACGATTCCGGTCATTTTAGGTGGCATTGGTATTTGCCATTTATATGTCGACAGTGCAGCCAATTTAAGTCAATCGGTTGCTGTGATCATTAATGCTAAAGTGCAGCGTCCGACAGTGTGCAATGCGCTGGATACTGTGCTGGTTCACCAGTCTGTTGCTTCAGAGTTATTAGCGGAACTCTTTGCCGCGTTACAGGCGCAGCAGGTCAAAATTTACGCTTGTGCTGCGACCCTGGCGTTGGCGGCTCAGCTGTCTGTGACAGTTGAGCAGGCTGATAGCGACACCTATGGCCAAGAGTGGTTAGGCTTGAGTTTGAATATCCGAATTGTCGATGATATCAGTGCTGCCGTGGCTCATATTCGCCAGTACTCTAGCGGTCACTCAGAAGGTATTTTAACCGATAGTCTGCAAGCTTCGGCGCAGTTCATTAATGAGGTGGACTCGGCGGCGGTTTATGTCAACGCTAGCACGCGCTTTACCGATGGCGGCCAGTTCGGCTTAGGGGCTGAAGTGGCGGTATCCACACAAAAGTTACATGCCAGAGGCCCAATGGGGCTTGAAGCATTAACCACTTATAAGTGGATTGGTGTCGGAGATTATACCCCGCGTAGCTAAGCGCCACTCCGAGCTAGGGTTAGCCTCATCACCGGGTTAATCCTAGCTATGTTTTACTGCCAGCCTTTATATTGACCTCGTAATAGTCTCCTTGTTGTTCTTGATGCTTGAAGTTGTATTTGCCTTTGTATTTACCTTTGTATTTATTCCCGCGCATTGCGAGCTGTCTGTAACTCGTTAATCTCGTCTTATACATTTGTGTCCCACTGATGTCGCTTTGTAATTGTTTGTGATTTTCACCAACTATTAATTGTCTTGGTTATTATCTGGCGTACGCTCCCGTCACTCTGGCATCTGTTTATCTTTATCTTGTTGTTATTAAATGGTTTTAAATTTTGGCCTGAGACTTGCTTTACTAGAAACAACAACGGCTAGAATAGATAACGTAAAGGGATTCATATGAATAACGCACTGGGAAGATTCGCGACAGTATTAGTTTGTTTTTTAGGGGTAACGGTTTTTAGCGCGCAAGCTCAAGAGGGCAAGCAACTGCAGCAAAATTATAGTTATCATGGTCAAGCTGTGGTACTCGATATTGAGGTTGGCCGTGTTGAAGTGATCGCCACGGATGAGTCAGAAGTGCGGGTGGAGGTGGAAGTGGTTGCCTCGCAATCTAGCTGGTTTAACATGTGGCAGCAAGGTGATGTTAGTGAGATTGAAATTGATGCTGATGAACAAAATGACCGCCTAGTGCTAAAACTCAACCATCAAGATGATCTGAAGCAAAACTGGCGTGTGTATTTGCCACGGGATGCGGCAACCGATGTCGATATAGGAATTGGTGAGGTCGAAGTTGCGGGTCTTGAGAATGACTTGGCGATAGACCTTGGGGTAGGTAGGGTTGTGGTGAACAATCAGCATCGTTATCGTGACATTGAGTTGTCATCAGGTGTGGGCGAAGTGCAAGTGCGTCATAACGGTGAGAAGGTCAAAGTTGACCAAGCATTAGTAAGTCAAAGCTACGAGCAAAGCTCTGCAACGGGTCAGTATCAATTACTCGTGAGCGTTGGTGTTGGTCAGGTCGAAGTCAGCTATTAGTGGATAAATCTTGCGGCTTTATCTAGACGTTAATTAACAAAGCGCCCTAACTTATATTAGGGCGTTTTTGTTTAGGCTTCATTTACTACAGTTTGTGGTTTGCTTCTTCGCTTCGCTATCTGCGGTAAAATTTGTTGCAATGCGAGTGCCGTTAAAATGAGCCCTAAACCGATAAAGGTTGAGCGAGTAATGGCTTCTTGCAAAATCCACGAGATAAAACCAATGGATAAAACTGGTGTGATAAATACCAGTGTGCTCATTGATGCGGTTCTATCTGCTTTTTTAAGTGCGATAAGCCACAGCACAAAAGTAATTCCCATTTCAAACAAGCCGACATAAATAGCCGCAGCAAACGCTTGGGGGTTCCAACTGGGCAAACCTTGAGTCATCAAAAGTGCCAGGCAGATAAAAGGCAAGCCAACCACAAAGCTAAGCAACAGGCTGACGATAGGGTCACCTTTGTCTTTGGTATTCACAATCCAATACAAACACCACAGTAAGGTACTAGTTAAAGCCAGTAATACGCCAGTTGCGCTGTCAAAGGCAAAATCGGTTATTTGGCCATTGGTGGCAATAATAAATACCCCAAGATAAGCAATCAAAGCTGCAGTCACGTCACTTTTTCTTAGCTTTTGTCCGAGCAAGGGCACAGCTAAAAGTGGCAGCAGGATTGCCCAGGTATAGTTAAGCGAAAGTGCTTGCTGTGCCGGCAGCAAAGAATAGGCCTTAAACAACACCAGATAGTAGAGAAAGGGGTTGAGTAAACCCGTCTGCAAATAAAATAGTGGCCGCTGGATAAACTGCTGGGTGATTAAATGGGTTTTCTTTTGTATTAATAGCACGCCGCTGAGCGCCACAATGGAGGTGACGACGGCGATGAGTACCAGCTGTAACGGCGAATAATGGGCAAGCGCTAACTTAAAGGCTGTTGCGACGGTTGACCATAATACGATGGCACCGAGACCAAATAAATAGGCTTGATTTGACTGCTTCAATTTCATTTCTCACTACACGAGACTACTTAGGTATAAGTGGTGATGGCACTTAACCTCTCCAGATTGCATGCAGTATACCAAAACAGTTGTTGCAATGGTGTGGCAAAGTTCAAAAAAGTATAGATTTTTACAAAATTTATTTTTCTGCCCTTGTAAAGACCAGAAGCGTCCCAATATAGGGGGTAAGGAAAGATTTTGGTGGCAAAAATTAGGGCTTGAAATTGTAATCGCCCAGCCCCATATCTGAATCATCAAACAAGTTTAGCGTTATATAAAGTTTTTTGGAGGACTCCATGGGTAAAATTATTGGTATCGATTTAGGTACAACCAACTCTTGTGTTGCAGTATTAGATGGTGACAAAGCACGCGTTCTAGAAAATGCTGAAGGCGATCGCACTACTCCGTCGATTATTGCTTATACAGGTGAAGAAGTACTAGTTGGTCAGCCTGCGAAACGCCAAGCTGTAACTAACCCAACGAATACCTTCTTTGCAATTAAGCGTCTTATTGGTCGTCGTTTTAAAGATGACGAAGTACAGCGTGACGTTGACATCATGCCGTTCAAAATCATTGGTGCAGACAATGGTGATGCATGGGTTGAAGCCCACGGTAAGAAAATGGCGCCGCCACAAGTTTCAGCTGAAACGTTGAAGAAAATGAAGAAAACAGCAGAAGACTTCTTAGGTGAAGAAGTGACTGAAGCTGTTATCACAGTACCTGCATACTTTAACGATTCTCAGCGTCAAGCAACTAAAGATGCTGGCCGTATTGCGGGTCTAGAAGTTAAGCGTATCATCAACGAGCCAACAGCAGCAGCACTGGCTTACGGTATTGATAAGAAGCAAGGCGATAACATCGTTGCGGTATACGATTTAGGTGGTGGTACATTTGATATCTCTATCATTGAAATCGATAGCGTTGATGGCGAGCAAACTTTTGAAGTACTTGCGACTAACGGTGACACTCACTTAGGTGGTGAAGATTTCGATAACCGTTTGATCAACTACTTAGCAGATGAGTTCAAGAAAGAGCAGTCACTAGACTTGCGTAACGATCCGCTAGCGATGCAGCGTCTTAAAGAAGCGGCAGAAAAAGCGAAGATTGAACTATCAAGCACAACGCAAACTGAAGTTAACCTGCCTTACATCACTGCTGATGCAACAGGTCCTAAGCACTTAGTGGTTAAAATCACTCGTGCTAAGTTAGAGTCTTTAGTTGAAGATTTGATTACTCGTTCACTGGAGCCACTAAAAGTTGCCCTAGCAGATGCTGACCTTTCAGTATCTGATATCAACGAAGTCATTCTAGTGGGTGGCCAAACACGTATGCCTAAAGTACGTGAAGAAGTTTCATCTTTCTTCGGCAAAGAGCTTCGCCAAGATGTTAACCCAGATGAAGCCGTTGCTATTGGTGCAGCAGTACAAGCTGGTGTACTTGCCGGTGATGTGAAAGACGTACTACTACTTGACGTTACGCCTCTGTCTCTAGGTATTGAGACTATGGGTAGCGTAATGACTAAGCTGATTGAGAAAAACACCACGATTCCAACTAAGGCATCGCAAACTTTCTCAACTGCAGATGACAACCAAAGTGCAGTAACAATTCATGTACTTCAGGGTGAGCGTAAGCAATCGAGCGGCAACAAGTCTCTTGGTCAGTTTAACCTTGAAGGTATTGAGCCTGCGCCACGTGGCATGCCACAAATTGAAGTGGCTTTCGATATCGATGCTGATGGTATCTTGCACGTATCGGCAACCGATAAGAAAACCGGTAAAGCTCAGAATATCACCATTAAAGCCTCTTCTGGTCTAAGTGATGAAGAAGTTGATGCAATGGTTCGTGATGCAGAAGCGCACGCAGATGAAGATGCTAAGTTTGAAGAGCTAGTTACAGCACGTAACCAAGCTGATGGCATGGTTCACGCGACTAAGAAGCAGATCGAAGAAGCTGGTGAAGCATTACCAAGCGACGAGAAAGAAAAAATCGAAGCGGCAATGGCTAATGTTGAAACTGCAGTAAAAGGCAATGACAAAGAAGCGATTGAAAAATCAACTCAAGAGCTAATGGAAGCATCAGCTAAGTTGATGGAAATTGCTCAAGCTAAAGCACAAGCACAGCAAGGTGAAGCTGCTCCAGAAGGCGAAGCGCAAGCGTCTAAGCCTGAAGATGATGTAGTTGATGCTGAGTTTGAAGAAGTAAAAGATGACAAGAAATAATCGAGGCTAACCCCTAAATTATTTAGTACGGGCGTTAGGGGAGACTCTAACGCCCGTTGTCGCAAATTAAGCTATCACTTCAGCCAACAAAGCGTGAGATTATGTCAAAGCGAGATTATTACGAAGTATTAGGTGTCGGACGCGATGCCAGTGAACGTGAAATTAAGAAGTCGTATAAACGACTTGCTATGAAATTTCACCCGGACCGCAATCCAGGTGACAAAACCGCAGAGAAGAACTTCAAAGAAGCTAAAGAAGCTTATGAAATTCTAACCGACAGCGATAAGAAAGCGGCTTATGACCAGTTTGGTCATGCTGGCGTCGATCCTAATCGCGGCGGTGGTGGCTTCGGCGGCGGTGGCGCAGACTTTGGCGATGTGTTCGGCGATGTATTTGGCGATATATTTGGTGGTGGCCGTCGTGGTGGCGGGCAACGTCAAGCTGCCCGTGGTAGTGACTTACGTTACAACCTAGAGCTGTCGCTTGAAGAAGCTGTGAAAGGCTTAAGCAAAGAACTGCGCATCCCAACTTTAGTAGGTTGTGATAGCTGTGATGGTAGCGGAGCCAAGAAAGGTTCTTCACCCACCACGTGTGGCACCTGTCATGGTCAAGGCCAAGTACAGATGCGCCAAGGGTTCTTTGCCGTTCAGCAAGCATGTCCAACCTGTCATGGTCGCGGTAAAATCATCAAAGACCCTTGTAATAAGTGTCATGGTGAAGGCCGTGTTGAAAAGAGCAAAACTCTTTCGGTTAAAATTCCTGCGGGTGTTGATACCGGTGACCGTATTCGATTATCTGGTGAAGGTGAAGCTGGCGAGTTTGGCGCACCACCGGGTGATTTATATGTTCAGGTAACAGTCAGAGAACATGCGATTTTTGTGCGTGATGGTAACAACCTATATTGCGAAGTGCCGATCTCTTTCAGCACTGCTGCATTAGGTGGTGAAATCGAAGTGCCAACATTAGATGGCAAAGTGAACCTGAAAATACCTTCAGAGACACAAACTGGACGTATGTTCCGTATGCGCGGTAAAGGTGTTAAGTCGGTACGTAGCCATGCCGTTGGCGACTTACTGTGTAAAGTTGTCATGGAAACACCAGTTAATTTGAGCGATAAGCAAAAAGAACTGCTGCGTGAATTCGACGAAACACTTACCGGATCATCTAAAAAGCACAGTCCTAAGGCTGAAGGCTTCTTTGATGGTGTGAAGAAGTTCTTTCAAGACTTAAACAGCTAAAAATAGTTGTTGTTGATAAAGCCTCGCCTAGCGAGGCTTTTTTTTGCCTGGGTGCAGCAAATACATTGCATCTTATACCAATCAGTATAAACATTTAGTCACTCAGCGAGAGTTTAGCGGTTCTGAGGCAAGGTCCTTAAATGCTCCTGCATTAATGACATTCACCACATCCATGTGGTTTGCAACGAGTGAAGAGCATAGTTATTCTACGGTTAAGCTTGTTAACACAGCATCAGAAGCGCTAAAACTCGCCATTCTGGCGCGTTTTTGGCTACCTACTTCTGCGTTGAATAACCTCACAAGGGAGCAACCATTGTTTCAGTACTCACTTTGAATTAGCCGGCCTTGAATTAGTTTGCCCCAAGCGCGCTGAGTAGATCAAATTCTTATACTGATTGGTATTAGCTTTGATGTGACACCTGTAAAGATAAGTGCTAAAAATAGGTAGTTGAATTACCCACCTATACTGGCATGAAAATCGAGCGCGATTAGTTTGCCAGTCACAATCAGTTCAAGGAATAAAGGAAGTCGAATTGATGAAAAAATATATGGTCAGTGTTTTAGTCGCGGGACTATTGTCAGCCTGTGCAACACATCAGTCGCCGACAGGCCGCGGGCAAACATTGCTGTTTTCACCGGCACAAATGGATAGCATGGGCGAAGCATCCTTTAACGAAATGAAGCAGCAACAACCACTATCAAAAGATAAACAGGTTAATGCTTACGTTGAGTGCGTTGCTGAGCGGATAACCAGTATTCTCCCCGATAAATCGGTTAAATGGGAAGTGGTGGTATTTGATTCTGAACAGGTGAACGCCTTTGCATTGCCAGGTGGCCATATTGGTGTGTATACCGGCTTACTTAATGTGGCTGAAAACGAACATCAACTGGCGACCGTTATGGGTCATGAAGTGGCCCATGTGTTGGCGCATCACAGCAATGAGCAAGTTTCCAGAGCGCGGATGACGGGAATGGGCATGCAATTGGCCGATGCAGCCTTAGGTATGGGCGGTGTTAACAACAAAGAGTTATACATGGCAGCATTGGGGCTTGGTGCCCAAGTTGGCTATATCTTGCCTTTTGGCCGCGACCAAGAGAGTGAAGCGGACGTGATGGGGGTTGAACTAATGGCCCGTGCCGGTTTTGATCCGGCCCAAAGTATGCAGCTGTGGCAAAACATGGCTAAAGTCGGTGGCGAGCAGGGCCCCGAGTTATTATCGACTCATCCATCTCACGGACACCGCATTGATGATCTGCAAAAAATGCAGGCAAAAGTGCAACCGCTATATCAAGCCAGTCGGGCTCAGGTAAAAAATCGCTGTCAATGAATGGATTTAACGGGGATTTTTTCTGTAGATGTGATAAAATTCGGCGCGAAAATTCATTGAGTAGAAGAGTATTAACATTATGTCTGAGAAGTTCACCACTATTGAACAGCAAGCGAGCTATGGCGTTGGTCGTCAACTAGGTGAGCAATTAGCTGCTAACTCTTTTGAAGGTATTGATATTTCAGCTGTACAGCTGGGCCTATCAGATGCATTTGAAGGTAAAGAAAGCCAAGTTGCTATGCAAGATCTTCAAACTGCATTCACTGAAATCAGCCAGCGCATCCAGAAAGTGCAAGAAGAAGCGGCTGCTGCTGCCTCTGCTGAAGGTGAAACTTTCCTAGCGGAAAACAAGCAACGTGATGGCGTTGTGACTCTAGAGTCTGGCCTACAATATGAAATCATTACCGAAGGTAATGGTGATAAGCCAAACGCAGAATCAACTGTACGTACACATTACCACGGTACATTTATCAGTGGTGACGTATTTGATAGCTCTGTGCTACGTGATCAGCCTGCTGAATTCCCAGTTAACGGTGTAATCGCTGGTTGGACTGAAGCACTGCAACTTATGCCTGTTGGTTCTAAGTGGAAGCTATACGTACCACATCACCTAGCTTACGGTGAGCGTGGCGCTGGTGCTTCTATCCCACCATATTCGGCGTTAGTATTTGAAGTCGAATTATTAGATATTATCTAATTAAGATGCCTGAGCTAATAGCTCGGGCATTTTTTTGTAAACAATGAAAAGTGATGGTTAACCCGCTTAGGGAGCCCATCACGACAAGCTAAGTAATGAGGGAGAAATCAATGAGTGAGCAAGTAAGAGTGGCTATTACTGGTGGCAGTGGTCGAATGGGCCGCACTCTTATTGAATCAGCCAAAATGAGCAGCAATATCTATTTAGGCGCTGCAATTGAACGAGCAGGTTCGACGCTTATCGGTGTAGATGCCGGTGAGCTGGCTGGTGTAGGTGCAATGAACGTATCTATTACTGACTCCCTTGATTTAGTGGTTGATGATTTCGATATTCTTATTGATTTCACTTCTCCTGAAGCCAGTGTTAAGCATACAGATTGGTGTGCGCGCAATGGCAAAGCTATTGTCATTGGTACTACGGGTTTCAATCATGCTCAAAAAGAGCAGATTGCCGCATATAGTGAGCAAACTCCAATTGTCATGGCACCTAACATGTCGGTAGGCGTCAACTTGATGTGGAAATTACTCGAACTCGCTGCTGAAGTGATGGGTGATTACACTGATATTGAGATCATTGAAGGTCACCACCGCCATAAGAAAGATGCTCCTTCTGGAACCGCACTAAAAATGGGTGAGGTGATAGCCGAGACATTGGGCCGTGATCTAGAGAAGTGCGCAGTATATGGGCGAGAAGGTATTACTGAAGAACGCTCGCGTGAAACCATTGGTTTTGCCACAGTCAGAGCGGGTGATATTGTCGGTGATCATACAGCGATGTTCGCTGATATCGGTGAACGTTTAGAAATTACCCATAAAGCGTCAAGCCGCATGACCTTTGCTAATGGTGCAATGCGTGCAGCCTTCTGGTTAGGCGACCAACACCCTGGATTGTACGATATGCAGCAAGTCCTTGGTTTGAAATAAAATTTATAGAAAACGCCTATTAGGCGTTTTTTTTTGAGTAAATTTTTTTTGCTCAGAAGTACAATATCACTATAGACGGCTACCAGCTAAACATATAAAATCGGCGGAATTTGTCAAAATTTCGTATTTTAGCGAAAGTTGGTATTTTAACAAAACACAATAAACATTGAATTTCAATGGCTTGGCTCTTTCCGGAGGTCGCGTTGACAAAGTCTGCCTTACTCGTACTTGAAGATGGAACCGTTTTTTCTGGCACTGCAATTGGTGCCGAAGGGATGTCTGTTGGTGAAGTGGTTTTTAACACTTCAATGACTGGTTACCAAGAAATTTTGACTGATCCATCGTATGCTCGTCAAATGGTAACACTCACCTACCCACACATTGGTAACACTGGCACCAACGAAGAAGATACTGAATCTTCGTCTGTTCATGCTTGTGGCCTGATTATTCGTGATTTGCCGCTAATTGCGAGCAACTTTCGTAATCAACAATCGCTAAGCGAATACTTAACTGCAAATAACGTAGTAGGTATAGCTGATATCGATACCCGCAAACTAACACGTATTTTACGTGAAAAAGGCGCGCAAGCGGGTTGTATTTTAGTGGGTGAAGCGGATGAAGCCAAAGCGCTTGCAGCTGCAAAAGCGTTCCCTGGTCTTAAAGGCATGGACTTAGCCAAAGAAGTGACTACCCAAGAGCGTTACGCATGGCGCAGTGGTAGCTGGCGTTTAGTGGGTGGTTTACCTTCTGACACCCCTGAAGCTGAATTTAAATATAAAGTTGTCGCTTATGACTACGGCGTGAAGCGTAACATTCTACGCATGCTTGTTGACCGTGGTTGTGATGTGACTGTTGTACCCGCCAAGACCCCTGCAAGCGAAGTATTAGCGATGAACCCTGACGGGATCTTCTTATCTAATGGTCCTGGGGATCCAGAGCCATGTGACTACGCAATAGCGGCAATTCAAGAAATCTTAAAAACAGATATTCCTGTTTTTGGTATCTGTCTAGGTCACCAGTTACTCGCATTAGCATCTGGGGCGAAAACCTTGAAGATGAAATTCGGTCACCATGGTGCTAACCACCCAGTGAGCAACATCGAGCAAGGTAATGTGATGATCACCAGCCAAAACCACGGTTTTGCTGCGGATGAAGCAACGTTACCAGAGAACATCAAAGTGACTCACAAGTCTTTATTTGATGGTTCGTTGCAAGGTATTCACCTTACTGATAAGCCAGCATTTAGTTTCCAAGGTCACCCTGAAGCGAGCCCTGGACCACACGATGCTGCGCCGTTATTCAATCACTTTATCGAGTTGATTGAATTGTATCGTAAGAACGCTAAGTAGTTACCTCATCCGGGAGAAGATTGAAGCAATGCCAAAACGTACTGATATAAAGAGTATTCTTATCCTAGGTGCTGGACCAATCGTGATTGGTCAAGCCTGTGAGTTTGACTACTCTGGCGCGCAAGCCTGTAAAGCGCTACGCGAAGAAGGTTATCGAGTTATTCTAGTTAACTCTAACCCTGCAACCATTATGACCGACCCTGAAATGGCTGATGCTACCTACATCGAGCCGATCCATTGGGAAGTGGTACGTAATATTATTAAGAAAGAGCGCCCTGACGCGATTCTTCCTACAATGGGTGGCCAAACCGCATTGAACTGTGCCCTAGAGCTTGAAAGCCGTGGTGTACTAAAAGAGTTTAATGTCGACATGATTGGTGCGACTGCTGACGCGATTGATAAAGCAGAAGATCGTAGCCGCTTCGATAAAGCGATGAAGTCGATTGGTCTTGAGTGTCCACGTGCGGGTATTGCCCACTCGATGGAAGACGCTTATGGCGTACTTGATCAAGTAGGCTTCCCATGTATTATTCGCCCATCATTCACCATGGGTGGTAGTGGCGGTGGTATCGCTTACAACAAAGAAGAGTTTGAAGACATCTGTTCTCAAGGTCTTGAATTGTCGCCAACTAATGAGCTACTGATTGATGAGTCGCTAATTGGTTGGAAAGAATATGAAATGGAAGTGGTTCGTGACCGCAACGATAACTGTATTATCGTGTGTTCAATTGAGAACTTCGACCCTATGGGTGTGCACACCGGTGACTCTATTACTGTTGCACCAGCGCAAACCCTAACCGATAAAGAATACCAGTTGATGCGTAATGCATCGCTTGCTGTATTGCGTGAAATTGGTGTTGAAACAGGTGGTTCAAACGTACAGTTTGGTATCAATCCAAAAGACGGCCGTATGGTCATCATTGAGATGAACCCACGTGTGTCTCGCTCTTCAGCATTGGCATCTAAAGCTACCGGTTTCCCGATTGCGAAAATCGCCGCTAAGTTGGCAGTGGGCTTTACCCTTGATGAGCTGAGTAACGATATTACTGGCGGTGCGACACCGGCTTCATTTGAGCCTGCTATCGATTACGTAGTCACAAAGGTGCCACGCTTTAACTTTGAAAAGTTTGCTGGTGCTAACGACCGTTTAACCACACAGATGAAGTCTGTGGGTGAAGTAATGGCGATTGGCCGTACTTTCCAAGAGTCACTACAAAAAGCACTTCGCGGCCTAGAAGTGGGCAAGCATGGTTTATGCCCGCATATCGACCTCGCTGATGCAGAAGCCCTATCACGTATCCGTCATGAGCTCAAAGAGCCAGGTGCTGATCGTATTTGGTATATTGCTGATGCATTCCGTGCCGGTTTATCAATTGATGATGTATTCGCACTGACAAATATTGACCCTTGGTTCTTGGTCCAACTTGAAGATTTGCTTAAGAGCGAAGCACAAGTTGCTGAGAATGGCCTTGCAGGTTTGAATGAAGACACTTTACGCCAGCTAAAACGTAAAGGTTTTGCTGATGCACGTCTCGCTGCGCTAGCGGGTGTGAGTGAAACAGAAGTACGTAAACTACGTACTCGCTATGAAATTCGCCCTGTTTATAAGCGTGTTGATACCTGTGCGGCTGAGTTTTCAACCGATACCGCTTATATGTACTCAACTTATGAAGAAGAGTGCGAAGCAAATCCATCTAGCAATGACAAAATTATGGTATTGGGCGGTGGTCCAAACCGTATTGGTCAAGGTATCGAATTTGATTATTGCTGTGTTCATGCAGCACTTGCGCTACGTGAAGACGGTTTTGAAACCATCATGGTTAATTGTAACCCTGAAACGGTTTCTACCGATTATGACACATCAGATCGCTTGTACTTCGAGTCAGTGACCTTTGAAGATGTACTTGAGATTGTTAACATTGAAAAGCCTAAAGGCGTTATCGTGCAATATGGTGGTCAAACTCCACTTAAGTTAGCACGCGACCTTGAAGCGGCTGGTGTACCGATTATTGGTACTAGCCCAGATGCGATTGACCGTGCAGAAGACCGTGAGCGCTTCCAGCAGGCGATTGAGCGTTTAGGCATGAAACAGCCTGAAAACGATACCGTGACGACCGTTGAAGGTGCCGTGATTTCTGCTGAGCGTATTGGTTACCCATTAGTGGTTCGTCCATCTTATGTATTGGGTGGTCGTGCGATGGAAATTGTTTACGACGAACAAGATCTACGCCGCTACTTCAACGAAGCTGTTAGCGTATCTAATGCATCACCGGTACTACTTGACCACTTCCTTGATAATGCGATCGAAATCGATATCGATGCGGTTTGTGATGGTGAAACTGTGGTAGTCGGCTCTATTATGGAGCACATTGAACAAGCAGGTGTTCACTCAGGTGACTCTGGTTGCTCATTACCGCCGTACAGCTTAAGCCAAGAGATCCAAGACCGCATGCGTGAGCAAGTGGGCAAGCTGGCGATGGAGCTAGGTGTTATTGGTCTGATGAATGTCCAGTTTGCGGTTAAAGATAACGAAATCTACATGATTGAAGTTAACCCGCGTGCCGCGCGTACTGTGCCATTCGTATCAAAAGCTACCGGTGTGCCTTTAGCTAAGATTGCAGCCCGAGTTATGGCTGGTCAAAGCTTGAAGTCACAGAACTTTACTCAGGAAGTTATCCCGCCTTTCTACTCTGTAAAAGAGGTGGTGTTGCCGTTTAATAAGTTCCCAGGTGTTGATCCACTGTTGGGCCCTGAAATGCGTTCAACAGGTGAAGTGATGGGTGTGGGTGATACCTTTGCTGAAGCTTATGCAAAAGCTCAGCTTGGTGCTACTTCAGAAGTTCCTAAGTCTGGTCGAGCGCTGTTATCGGTGCGTAATAGCGATAAAGCGCGCGTAGCTGAACTGGCTGCTAAGTTAATCAAGCTAGGTTATGAGATTGATGCTACCCATGGTACTGCAGTGATTCTAGGCGAAGCGGGCATTAACCCTCGTTTAGTCAACAAAGTACATGAAGGCCGTCCACATATTCTTGACCGTATCAAGAATGGTGAGTACACCTACATTGTTAACACCACTGAAGGACGTAAGGCAATTGAAGATTCACGCCAACTGCGTCGTGGTGCGCTGCGTTATAAAGTGAACTACACCACTACGCTAAATGCGGCATTTGCAACTTGCATGGCGCATGCTGCAGACGACCGTTCTAATGTTAACTCTGTACAAGAGTTACATGAACGCGTAGCTAAGTAAGTTAACTGTCTTGATAAAAGGCCGCTTTGAGCGGCCTTTTTTATGGGCTATTTTTGCGTGTTTAACATTGAAAACAAGACAAAGCGCTAGTTTGAGCGACAAAATCAATCGCTGTCACAGTGATAAGATAGCCAAGTGCAAGATCTGTGTATAGAATAGGGTTATCCCAATTATTTGTTCCCAACTGGTTAAGTGACATTTACCGGTGGAGGATGCTTTTGTTTTAACGGAGACGAAAAAGCACTATGAATAAAGTCCCTATGACAGTTGTCGGAGCAGAGCAACTGCGTAAAGAGTTAGATCATTTAAAGTTTGAGAAGCGACCACAGATTGCAGAGGCTATCGGTATTGCTCGTGAACTTGGTGACTTAAAAGAGAATGCGGAATACCATGCTGCTCGTGAAGAGCAAGGCTTGGCTGAAGCACGAGTGCGTGATATTGAAGGTAAGCTCTCTCACGCACAAATCATCGATGTCACAACGATGGAAAACAATGGCCGAGTTATTTTTGGTGCAACAGTCACTATCTTAAATATTGATACCGATGAAGAAGTGACCTATCGCATCGTCGGTGAAGATGAAGCTAACATCAAAGAAAACTTGTTGTCAGTTAGCTCACCGATAGCTCGCGGGTTAATCGGCAAAAACTTAGATGACGAAATCTCGATTGTGACCCCTGGTGGGACCAATGACTTTGAAATCACTAAAGTGGAATATATTTAGTGTAAAGCGAGATGAAGTTGTGAAAGCCAGCTAATCCTAGCTGGCTTTTTTATTACTGCAGCCTTTAGGGTTATCGACGCGGGTGGGTCAACAAAAAAGCCACTGTCTAGGCAGTGGCTTTTCTGTATTAATCTGAGAGTGAATTACTTGGCTTTTGGCACAGCAATTTTCATCTCTTCAGACTGGCGGAATAGTACGAGTACGTGACCAATTAGCTGTACTTTTTCAGCTTGGGTTTCACGGACAATGGCGTCAACGATTGCATTTTTTAACTCTCTGTCACCAGAGGCTACTTTCACTTTAATCAATTCATGATGAGAAAGTGCATTATCAATTTCAGCCAGTACTCCTTCAGTCAGGCCGTTGCCACCAAGCATCACTACAGGCTTGAGATTATGTGCTAAGCCTTTTAAGTGCTGTTTTTGTTTGGTTGTTAAGTTCATTTATACCAACTTTATGCTGAGTTACTGTTGAAAACCCGCTATTCTACCCTTATATAGGCTTTGTGTAACTCATATTTGTTGCGGAATTTAAATGTCAGGTAAAAAACGAACAGCGAGTTCTTCCCGCTGGATGCAGGAACATTTTGATGATCATTATGTTAAGTTGTCGCAAAAACGGGGACTTCGCTCACGCGCCGCGTTTAAATTAGAAGAAATTCAACAAAAAGATAAGTTAATCCGCCCAGGTATGACGGTGGTGGATTTGGGGGCAGCGCCGGGTGGTTGGTCGCAAATTGCGGTGAAGCTGGCCGGAGACAGTGGTAAAGTTATCGCTTGCGATATCTTGCCGATGGACCCTATCGTTGGCGTTGACTTTCTGCAAGGTGATTTTAGGGAAGATAAAGTGTTAGATGCCTTACTTGAACGGGTAGGGGATGCTAAAGTCGATGTTGTACTTTCTGATATGGCACCTAATATGAGTGGTACAGGAGGTGTTGACCAACCTCGCGCTATGTATTTAGTCGAGTTGGCGCTGGATATGTGTCATCAAGTATTAGCACCCAATGGGTGTTTTGCGGTAAAAGTCTTTCAGGGGGAGGGCTTCGATGAGTACATGAAAGCGGTTAAAGAGGCGTTTAAAACCGTAAAAACACGTAAGCCAGACTCTTCGCGACCTCGTTCGCGTGAAGTCTATCTTGTGGCTACTGGGTACAAGTTATAGTAATCTATCGTTAGTACTCTAACATCAGTTTTCGAAAGACTTTAAAAGAGGTCGAGTAATTTTGAGTGATATGGCAAAAAATTTAATTCTCTGGGTTGTCATCGCTGTAGTGTTGATGTCAGTTTTTCAGGGTTATTCCCCCTCATCATCGACTACGTCGAAGATGGACTATTCAACTTTCCTAGATGATGTGCGTTCTGGGCAAATCAACACGGTTGAAGTGTTGAGCGACCAACGTACTATTGAAGGTACAAAACGTACTGGTGAAAAGTTCACCACCATCATGCCTATGTATGATCAAGATTTAATTAATGATCTTGACCGTAAAGGCGTCACAATGAAAGGCCAAGAAGCTGAAGAGTCAGGCTTCCTGACCCAAATCTTTATTTCTTGGTTCCCGATGCTGCTGTTGATTGGTGTATGGATATTCTTCATGCGTCAGATGCAAGGCGGTGGCGGTAAAGGCGCAATGTCATTTGGTAAAAGTAAAGCCAAATTGATGAGCGAAGACCAGATTAAAACCACTTTCGGCGACGTTGCTGGTTGTGATGAAGCCAAAGAAGATGTGAAAGAACTGGTCGATTATTTGAAAGAGCCGACTAAGTTCCAAAAATTAGGTGGCCGAATCCCAACGGGTGTGTTGTTGGTAGGTCCACCAGGTACAGGTAAAACTTTGCTGGCAAAAGCGATTGCGGGTGAAGCCAAAGTACCGTTCTTTACTATCTCAGGTTCTGATTTTGTTGAAATGTTTGTCGGTGTCGGTGCATCTCGTGTCCGTGATATGTTTGAACAAGCTAAAAAGTCAGCACCTTGTATCATCTTCATCGATGAAATCGATGCCGTAGGTCGCCAACGTGGTGCTGGCGTCGGTGGTGGTCACGATGAGCGTGAGCAAACCTTGAACCAAATGCTGGTTGAAATGGATGGTTTTGAGGGTAACGAAGGTATTATCGTTATTGCCGCAACTAACCGCCCAGATGTACTTGATGCGGCGTTGCTCCGTCCTGGTCGTTTTGACCGTCAGGTTGTGGTTGGCTTACCCGATGTCCGTGGTCGTGAACAAATTCTTAAAGTACACATGCGCAAAGTTCCGTTGTCTGAAGATGTTAAAGCCAGCGTTATAGCACGTGGTACACCAGGTTTCTCCGGTGCAGACCTTGCTAACCTAGTTAACGAAGCCGCTTTGTTTGCTGCTCGTGGTAATCGCCGCGTAGTGGGCATGGAAGAGTTTGAAAGTGCGAAAGATAAAATCATGATGGGTGCAGAGCGCCGCACTATGGTGATGTCTGAAGACGAGAAAGAGATGACCGCTTATCATGAAGCAGGTCATGCCATTGTCGGTTGTTTAGTGCCTGAACACGACCCTGTGCATAAAGTCACTATTATTCCTCGTGGACGCGCACTTGGTGTCACCTTCTTCTTACCTGAAGCGGATGCCATTAGCCAAAGTCGCCGTAAGCTTGAAAGCCAAATCTCTGTAGCCTACGGTGGACGTATCGCCGAAGACCTGATTTATGGTAGCGAGAAGGTGTCTACGGGTGCCTCTCAAGATATTAAGTATGCAACGTCTATTGCACGCAACATGGTTACTCAGTGGGGCTTCTCTGAAAAACTTGGGCCGGTTCTATATGCTGAAGATGAAGGTGAAGTATTCTTAGGGCGTAGTATGGCTAAAGCCAAACATATGTCTGATGAAACGGCGACAATCATTGATTTGGAAGTGAAACATCTTATCGATGAAAACTATTCTCGCGCCCATACCTTCTTAACCGAAAACATGGATATTCTACATGCCATGAAAGATGCGTTAATGAAGTATGAAACCATCGATGCCAATCAAATCGATGATTTGATGGAACGCCGTGAAGTCCGCGCTCCTGCAGATTGGAACATGGATGATAATGGTTCAGATTCGAGTAATGGCAGTGGCGGTAAGACTGAGAAAGTTGTTGCCAATGAAACGACAGCTGATACAGATAGCAGCGATAACGAGACACAGGCCAAACCTGATCTAAACGATGCTGATGAGTCTACTGCTAAGTAACTCTGCTATGTGTTAGTTGTTAAATGAAAACCCCGTAAGGGGTTTTCTTGTTTTAGTTATAGACATATTTAATAAGGGCCTGTTCTTGAAGATCCGCAGTAAACAAAAGCAGCTCGACCTCACTGAGCCACAAGTGATGGGGATTTTAAATGTTACCCCAGATTCTTTTTCCGACGGTGGGCAATACTCTAGTTATGAGATTGCTTGTCGCCATGCAGATGAAATGGTTAGAGATGGCGCGACCATTATCGATATTGGCGGCGAATCAACGCGGCCAGGTGCCGCTCCCGTTTCGCTAAACGATGAACTTCTGAGAGTGATTCCACTGGTTGAGTATGTGGCAAAACACCATGATGTGTGGATTTCAATTGACACCAGTAAACCTGAAGTGATGCAACAAGCAGTTAATGCAGGTGCAGATTTGATTAACGATGTATGCGCGCTTAGTCAGCCAGGTGCTTTAGCCATGGCGGCTCAATTAGATGTGCCAGTTTGTCTCATGCATATGCAGGGCAAGCCCCAAACCATGCAGAATCAACCTGAATACCAAGATGTGGTAGATGACATTGTAGCGTTCTTTACTCAGCGTATTGATGATGCATTAAAAGCGGGTATTAAGCGGGAAAATATCCTCATTGACCCAGGTTTCGGTTTTGGAAAAACACTGGCACACAATTATCAGCTGCTTGCCGAACTGCACCGTTTTAAAACTTTGTCGATTCCCTTACTGATAGGTCTGTCAAGAAAGAGTATGATTGGCAACTTATTAGGCTGTGACGTGCTAGAACGAGATAATGGTAGTGCAGTGGCTGCCATGTTAGCGGTGCAAAATGGTGCCGATATCGTAAGGGTACATAACGTCAAGTTAACGGTAGAGATGTTGCGAGTGTTAGACGCGACAAATAACTATGCCGCATTAAGTACTTAGTAGTGATTAGTAAGATCAGCGTAACCCAATAGTTTGCTGATGGAAGAGTATCTCAATGGATGAGAATATAAGAGGTAAAGGTTGTGAGAAAGTTTTTTGGAACAGATGGTATTCGCGGTAAAGTCGGTGCGGGCAAAATGACGCCGGAATTGGCATTAAAGCTTGGCTGGGCAGCTGGAAGAGTTCTTTCTCGCTCAGGTACAAGAAAAGTCATTATTGGTAAAGACACCCGCATTTCAGGCTACCTTTTCGAGTCTGCTATGGAGGCCGGATTGTCGGCAGCAGGTCTTAATGTGATGTTGATGGGGCCAATGCCTACCCCAGCAGTCGCTTATTTAACGCGTACTTTTCGAGCAGAAGCCGGTGTGGTAATCAGTGCCTCCCACAACCCTTATTATGATAACGGCATTAAGTTCTTTTTCACCGATGGAAGTAAGTTACCTGATAGTGTTGAGCTAGAAATTGAAGCGGAACTAGAGAAACCATTAGTGTGTGTCGAATCGCATCTGTTAGGGAAAGTTTCTCGTATTGATGATGCGCCTGGACGTTACATTGAATATTGTAAGGGTAACTTTCCTGCCGAGCACACTTTGCATGGGCTAAAAATCGTGGTGGATTGTGCCCACGGCGCGACTTACCACATTGCTCCAAATGTTTTCAGAGAGCTTGGCGCTGAAGTGATTGCGATTGGCGATCAACCTGACGGAATTAATATTAACCACGAGGTCGGTGCAACTTCAACGGGGAAAATTCGCGAAACTGTTATCAACAGCAATGCTGATTTAGGTATTGCATTAGATGGCGATGGCGATCGTATTATGATGGTCAATCGTCATGGTAAAGTCATCGACGGTGATGAGATTTTATATATTTTAGCTTGTGATGCTCAGAACCGTGGTGTGCTTAAGGGCGGTGTTGTTGGCACTCAGATGTCTAACCTTGGTTTAGAGTTAGCCCTTGGTAGCCGTGATATTCCATTTTTGCGCTCCAAAGTGGGCGATCGTTATGTGATGGAGTTACTAAAGGAAAATGGCTGGCGCATCGGTGGTGAAAACTCGGGCCATATTCTTAATCTTGATCATGGTACAACCGGTGATGGGATTGTTGCCGGCATATTAGTGCTTGCCGCAATGCGCCGTCAAAATGCGACTTTAGAAGAGTTAACTGAAGGCTTAAAGATGTTGCCGCAAGTGTTAGTTAATGTACGCTTTGAAGGCAGCAATGATCCGCTTAGTTCTGACATCGTGATGGCTGCCAAAGCTGAAGTTGAAGCAGCGCTGGGTGAAAAAGGCCGGGTGTTATTGCGTAAATCAGGTACAGAGCCTTTATTGAGAGTGATGGTTGAAGGTGAGTCTGAGTCTGAAGTGATTAAGCATGCCAACGCCATTGCCGATGCAGTGCGCGATCTGGTGTAAAAACAGTTAGTGTGTGACCGTGACTGTGGTTATGTCTAATCAGCAGTCATGTCACACTTAGAATGATTTTCACCGACGCGTATCGACAATTAAGAATAAAAAGTAGACGTTCCGACCCTTTATCGGAAAAATTCGCCCTTTGGGTATTGTAAGTTTTCAAGCGGTTCGCTATTATTCACGCCGCTTTCAGAGGAGACCGTGATGGCACTTAGACGTCCTATGGTGGCTGGTAACTGGAAAATGAATGGTAATGCGCCGCTAGCGCAGGAACTATTCAACAAGTTCGCTACTAAGCTACAGAATGATTCAGCAGAAGTTGTCTTGTGTCCGCCTAGTATTTATCTAGAAAGCGTGCGTCAACAGCTAGATGCTAACAAAGAAGCCTTAAATGGCTGCCTTGTTAGAATGGGGGCTCAAAATTTGAGTCAACATGATTTCGGTGCTTACACCGGAGAGATTTCTGGCCAAATGTTGAAAGACTCAGGCTGCCGATATGTGATTATTGGGCACTCTGAACGTCGTCGCATGTACGGTGAGACAAGTGATATTGTTGCAGAGAAATTTGCAGCAGCACAAAAACATGGTTTGACCCCTATCTTATGTGTAGGTGAGTCAGGTCCAGCTCGCGAGGCTCGACGCACTTTCGAAGTGATCGCCGAAGAGCTAGATGTAGTCATTGAGAAAAATGGCACCATGGCATTTGATAACGCAATTATCGCCTACGAACCTTTATGGGCTGTAGGAACCGGTAAGAGCGCTACGCCAGAGCAGGCTCAAGAAGTTCATGCGTTTATTCGCAAACGCCTCTCTGAAGTATCTCCATTTATTGGAGAAAATATCAGGATTTTGTACGGTGGTAGCGTAACACCGAGTAATGCAGCAGATCTATTTGCTCAACCTGATGTAGATGGTGGACTGATAGGCGGTGCTAGCTTAAACTCTACCGAGTTTTTAAGTTTATGTTCGATTGCAATGAGCGCATAATATGTACGAAATTCTAATGGTTATATACTTGTTGGTCGCGATTGGTCTAGTAGGACTTATTCTAATCCAGCAAGGTAAAGGAGCTGACATGGGTGCCTCATTTGGCGCTGGTGCATCAGCAACATTATTTGGGTCTTCGGGTTCAGGTAACTTTTTAACTCGTTCTACAGCTATTTTAGCTATCGCGTTTTTCGCATTAAGTTTAACCATTGGTAACTTAAGCGCAAACCACGCAAAAGGTGAAGATGCTTGGAATGATTTGGGTGCAGCAGAAGTGACTGAACAAGTGACCGATGCAGTTGAAAGCACTCCAGCTGAAGACAAGATTCCAGATTAATCTTGTTGTAAAGCAAACGGGGCTTCGGCTCCATTGTAAAAACTCCGTAGGGTCCTCTCTCCTACAAATAAAGTAGTTTTACATAAAGATTGATGCGGATGTGGTGGAATTGGTAGACACGCCATCTTGAGGGGGTGGTGAGCTATGCTCGTGAGGGTTCAAGTCCCTCCATCCGCACCAAATTTTCAACTTTTGTATATATGAAAGTTGAGATAATAAAGCAGTGACCAAGTTGCTTTGTTATTGCAAGTAAAGGCAATAGTTCTTATACTTGCAGCAGTTGACGCGGGGTGGAGCAGTTTGGTAGCTCGTCGGGCTCATAACCCGAAGGTCGTCGGTTCAAATCCGGCCCCCGCAACCAGCTTCTCAATAGTGAATGACTTTTACTATTGATTCAGGTTTTAGATAGATAACCTCGTCATTACGGGGTTTTTTGTTATCTGGACTTTTGAAAATGTCGCTTTCGGGCGGCGATGTATAGGGGCTATAAGCCCTTTTTTGTTTTTCGGGAGATCACCTTTGGCAACGTTAGAAAGCAAACTGGAACAGATGCTTATCGCACCAGTTGAAGCATTTGGCCATACATTATGGGGCTTAGAGTATGTGCAAGCAGGCAAGCACTCAGTCCTAAGATTATATATCGATAACGAAAAAGGTATTTTCGTTGATGATTGTGCCGACGTTAGCCGTCAGGTCAGTGCGGTTCTAGATGTTGAGGACCCAATATCTACCGAATATACATTAGAAGTTTCATCACCAGGTGTTGACCGTCCGCTATTTAAAGCTGAACAGTATGCGACATACATCGGTGAGACAGTAAAGACCCAATTGACTATGCCTGTAGCGGGCAGTCGTAATTTAAAAGGTACCGTTGTCGCAGTAGAGGGGCAAATGCTCACTATTAACGTCGATGGGAACGAACTGATGGTTGCTCTGGATAATATCCGTAAAGGCAACTTAATCGCTAAGTTTTGATGGATTCAAGGTGAACGAGGCAAGAGAATGAATAAAGAGATTCTGCTAGTCGCTGAGGCGGTTTCAAATGAGAAGGCTGTACCTCGCGAGAAGATTTTTGAAGCGTTGGAAATTGCGCTAGCCACCGCAACCAAGAAAAAGTACGAAGGCGATATTGAAGTTCGTGTCGCTATCGACCGTAAGACCGGTGCATACGAGACGTTTAGACGTTGGATGGTGATTGAAGATAATGGTGAAGCATTAGAAAACCCATTTCGTGAAATCACTTTAGAAGCGGCTAAATTCGAAGATCCAGAGATTGAAGTCGGTGGTTACATCGAAGATGAGATCGAGTCAGTCGTATTTGACCGTATTACCACGCAAACTGCTAAACAAGTGATCGTACAAAAAGTACGTGAAGCTGAGCGTGCTCAGATTGTTGATCAGTTCCGTGATAAAGAAGGCGAGCTAATCACCGGTGTGGTGAAGAAGAGTAATCGTGAAAGTGTCGTGGTTGATTTGGGTAATAACGCGGACGCGGTATTGTTTAAAGAAGATCTGATTTCACGTGAAAGCTTCCGCCCAGGTGACCGTGTTCGTGCGTTGCTTTATGCAGTACGCCCAGAAGCACGTGGTGCACAGCTGTTTTTAACTCGTACTAAACCAGACATGCTTATCGAGCTGTTCCGTGTTGAAGTACCAGAAATTCAGGATGAGATGATTGAAATCATGGGCGCAGCTCGTGATCCAGGTTCTCGTGCGAAAATTGCGGTTAAATCAAACGATCGTCGTATCGACCCTATCGGTGCTTGCGTTGGTATGCGTGGAGCACGTGTTCAAGCCGTTTCAAATGAATTGGGCGGTGAGCGCGTTGATATCGTGATGTGGGATGATAACCCAGCACAGTTTGTGATTAACGCCATGGCACCTGCTGACGTAGCGTCAATCATTGTCGACGAAGATAACCACTCAATGGATATTGCTGTTGAGGCGGATAGCTTAGCGCAAGCGATTGGTCGTAACGGACAAAATGTACGTCTAGCCACTCAACTATCTGGTTGGGAACTGAACGTCATGACAGTTGATGACATGAAAGCTAAGCACCAAGCAGAAAGCGCGAAAGTGATTAACTTATTTGTTGAGTCACTGGACGTTGATGAAGATTTTGCACAGGTACTTGCAGATGAAGGTTTTACTTCATTAGAAGAGATCGCCTACGTGCCAGAGTCTGAGTTGCTAGACATTGATGGTTTTGATGAAGATATCGTTGAAGCATTACGTGAGCGTGCTAAAGCCGCTATTTCTACACGTGCGCTAGCAACCGAAGAAGCCTTAGATGGGGCAGAGCCTAGCGAAGACTTATTAGCGCTTGAAGGGCTTGAAAAACACCTTGCTTACGTATTAGCAAGCCAAGGTGTGGTGACATTAGAAGATTTAGCCGAACAAGGCATTGATGATTTGATCGAGATTGAAGAATTAACAGAAGAGAAGGCTGGTGAGCTCATTATGGCAGCCCGTAATATCTGTTGGTTTGGCGAAGAAGCATAAGTCGATCAGCAGAGGGGATTGAATAAATGGCAGATACTACAGTAGAAAAACTGGCCTCAGAAGTTGGAAAAAGTGCTGACCGCTTGGTTGAGCAGTTTGCTGATGCAGGTATTAAGAAAACAAAATCTGATACTGTATCCGAACAGGAAAAGCAGCAGCTTTTGGATTTTTTGAAAAAACAACATGGTGGTGAAACCACACCGACTAAGATGACACTGCAACGTAAATCAGTATCGACACTCAGTGTCGCTGGTAGCGGTGGACAATCTAAAGACGTTAAAGTGGAAGTGCGCAAAAAGCGTACTTTCGTGAAGCGCGATGCAGCAGCTGAAGCTGAAGCACAAGCTGCTGCAGAAGCTGAAGCGAAAGCAGCGGCAGAAGCCCAAGCTAAAGCTGAAGCAGAAGCGAAGGCAAAAGCCGAAGCTGATGCCAAAGCTAAAGCAGAAGCTGACGCAAAAGCTAAGGCTGAGAAAGAAGCCAAAGCTAAAGCCAAAGCGGAAGCTGAAAAAGAAGCTAAAGCAGCACCTGCGGTAGAAGAAACTGCAGAAGAAAAAGCGGCTAGAGCTGAAGAAGCACGTTTATTAGCAGCTCAAGAAGCGGCAGCGAAAGCTAAAGCTGATGAAGAAGCTAAAGCGGCTGCTGAAGAAGCGCGTCGTCTTGCTGAAGAGAACGAAAAGCGTTGGGCGGAAGAAGAACGTCAACGTAAAGAATCAGAGAAAAGTGCTGATCACCATATCACTACGTCAACCGAAGCCCGTGCAGCAGAAGACACCGCTGACATGAACGCTGAAAAACGTGGTCGTCGTCAACGCAAACCTGCTAACAAAGCCGGTAATAAGAAGCGTGGTGGCAGAGATAATCGTGGTGGCCGCAATAGCCGTAATTCACGCAATGCGCCTGAATCTATGGACCATGGCTTTAACAAGCCAGCTGCAGCGGTAACCCGTGATGTTAGCATTGGCGAAACTGTAACTGTTGCTGAACTGGCACAGAAAATGGCAGTTAAAGCGACTGAAATCATTAAGCAAATGATGAAGATGGGTTCGATGGTTACCATCAACCAAGTACTTGACCAAGAAACTGCCCAAATGGTTGCAGAAGAGATGGGTCATAAAGTGGTACTAACTCGTGAAAACGAGCTAGAGCATCAAGTACTATCTGATCGTGATGACAGTGTATCAGTAGAGCCGCGTGCGCCAGTAGTAACCATCATGGGTCACGTTGACCATGGTAAAACTTCACTACTTGATTATATTCGTGCTGCAAAAGTTGCCTCTGGCGAAGCCGGTGGTATTACCCAGCATATCGGTGCATACCATGTTGAAACTGACAATGGCATGATCACCTTCTTAGATACCCCAGGTCACGCCGCGTTTACCGCAATGCGTGCTCGTGGTGCTAAGGCAACCGATATTGTTATCTTGGTTGTTGCTGCAGATGATGGCGTAATGCCACAGACTATCGAAGCGATTCAACACGCAAAAGCCGGTGGTGTACCACTGATTGTTGCAGTGAACAAGATTGATAAGCCAGAAGCGGATCCGGATCGTGTTAAGACTGAGCTGTCACAACACGGCGTGATGTCAGAAGAGTGGGGCGGCGAGAACATGTTTGTTCACGTTTCTGCGAAATCTGGCGAAGGTATCGATGAGCTACTAGAAGGTATCTTACTAGAAGCCGAAGTACTTGAGCTTAAGGCAGTACGTGAAGGTATGGCTGCTGGTGTTGTTGTTGAGTCTAAGCTTGATAAAGGCCGCGGCCCTGTAGCAACAGTATTGGTTCAAGAAGGTACGCTTAAGCAAGGCGACATCGTGTTATGTGGTCTTGAGTACGGTAAAGTTCGTGCAATGAAAGATGAGAATGGCCGCGCGATTACCGAAGCGGGTCCATCTATTCCTGTTGAGATTTTAGGTCTATCAGGTGTGCCATCTGCAGGTGATGAAGCAACAGTTGTACGTGATGAGCGTAAAGCCCGTGAAGTAGCACTTTATCGTCAAGGCAAGTTCCGTGATGTTAAGCTGGCGCGCCAGCAGAAGTCTAAGCTTGAAAACATGTTTGCTAACATGGTTGAAGGCGAAGTTCAGGAACTAAACTTAGTACTTAAAGCTGACGTTCAAGGTTCACTTGAAGCAATTGCTGATTCGCTTAACAAGCTGTCTACTGACGAAGTGAAAGTTAACATCATCGCTCGCGGTGTGGGTGGCCTGACTGAAACAGATGCAACACTTGCTGCAGCATCTAACGCAATCATGGTTGGCTTTAACGTTCGTGCCGATGCACAAGCACGTAAGACCATTGAAGCAGAAAGTGTAGACCTACGTTACTACAGCGTCATTTATGACCTGATTGACGAAGTTAAGTCAGCAATGGGCGGCATGCTGTCTCCAGAATTTAAGCAAGAGATTATCGGTCTTGCTGAAGTTCGTGATGTGTTCAAGTCGCCTAAGATTGGTGCTATTGCTGGTTGTATGGTTACCGAAGGTACCATTAAACGTAGCGCGCCAATCCGTGTACTACGTGAAAACGTAGTTATCTACGAAGGTGAGCTAGAATCACTACGTCGCTTTAAAGACGATGTTACCGAAGTGCGTAACGGCATGGAGTGTGGTATCGGCGTTAAGAACTATAATGACGTTAAAGTTGGCGACCAGATTGAGGTCTTCGAAACGATAGAAATCGCTCGAACCTTATAATCGAATAAAAGGGGCGGCATTAGCCGCCTTTTTTGTCTGTAAGATAAAATGGCAAAAGATAATGGCAAAAGAATTTAGTCGAACTCGACGCATCGCTCAGCAGTTGCAGCAAGAACTTGCGCAAGTGCTACAACGCGATATTAAAGACCCCCGTGTGGGCATGGTCACGGTCAACGATGTTGACGTATCTCGTGACTTAAATTACGCAAAAGTATACGTCACCTTCTTCGAAGAAGATCCAGAAGTTGTACAGCAGAAACTTGAAGCACTAGAAAGTGCGGCGGGATATGTGCGCTCTTTGGTTGCAGGGCGCATGAAGCTGCGCGTAATGCCTGAAATTCGTTTTATTTATGACTCGTCATTGGTAGAAGGGATGCGCATGTCAAACTTAGTGACTAAAGTCATTAACGACGACGAAGCGAAAGCCAATAAGCATGTTGATGATACGGACCAGGATAAACAGTAATGGCACGTAAACCTCGGGGGCGTTTTGTTGATGGTATCGTCTTACTAGACAAAGATACCGGCATGAGTTCCAATTTTGCGTTGCAGCGAGTCAAGCGCATCTTCAATGCTGCCAAAGCAGGACATACTGGTGCACTAGATCCATTAGCAACTGGGATGCTGCCTATCTGCCTAGGTGAAGCGACGAAGTTCTCTCAGCATCTGTTAGATGCAGATAAGCGCTATCTAGTCACGGCTAAATTGGGCGTTAGAACCGACACGAGTGACTCTGATGGCGAAGTGGTGCAAGAGCGGCCGCTAAACTTCACTCAGCAGCAGTTAGAGCAAGCATTAGAGCACTTTCGTGGTGAGACTATGCAAGTGCCTTCTATGTTTTCAGCGCTGAAATATCAAGGCCAGCCTTTATATAAGTACGCGCGCGAAGGAATAGAAGTGCCTCGTGAGGCTCGGCCGATTACTGTCTTTGAGCTTAACTTTATTAAGCTTGAAGGCGATGAGCTGACTTTAGATATTCATTGCTCTAAAGGCACTTACATTCGGACCATCACTGACGATCTTGGCGAGATGTTAGGTTGTGGGGCGCACGTTATCATGCTTAGGCGCACACAGGTCGCTGGTTACCCTTATGACAAAATGGTGAATCTAGCGCAGTTAGAAGCAATGCTTGCCGATGCGCAAGAGCGTGAGGTCGCACCTAAAACTGTATTAGATCCATTGTTGCTACCTATGGATACCGCGGTAAGCGACCTAAAAGAGATCAATGTGTCTGACGAGCTAAGCCCGTATTTAATGAATGGTAATCCTGTTACCGTTGCCAATTTGCCAGTAGATGAACTTGTGCGTATTACCTTAGGTGAAGCACGTAAGTTTGTTGGCATTGGCGAGATGAACAATGATGGTTTGCTCGCACCTAAACGGCTGATTGTCGTTAGAGAAACCCCAGCGGAATAAAGCGCGCTGCAACGCCAGCTTAAGCTTGCGTATTAGCGTTATAATAGGTATTATACCGCGCTCTCTTTGGCTGAGTTAGTGATCGGCTAAAGCATATTTACTATTTTGGAGAAAAACATGTCACTAAGTACAGAAGCAAAAGCAAAAATCTTGGCTGAATTCGGTCGTGGTGAAAACGACACTGGTTCTACTGAGGTTCAGGTAGCTCTTTTAACTGCACAGATTAACCATCTGCAAGGTCACTTTAAAGAGCACATCCACGATCACCACTCACGTCGTGGTCTGCTTCGTATGGTTAGCTCTCGTCGTAAGCTTCTAGCTTACCTTAAGCGTACTGAAAACGTTCGCTACCAAGAGCTTATCAAAAAGCTAGGTCTACGTCGCTAATATTGCATTAGTGCTGTAGATACAAAGGGGAGGCTTAGGCCTCCTTTTTTGTGTCTGAAATTTGGTGTTTAGCTCATCAAAACAGCAGCTGTTGCATGACTTTATCATTGGCGGACAGCACTAGATGTTGCCATGATAACGGTTAGTTGAGTGGCAAGTGGCGATTGTGGGAAGGGCCTGTTATGGAGGTTACGCAGGTTACGTAGCTAGCCTTTTAAATCCGGTAGGCGTTCAAATCTCAAAACTCAAATCAGTTTTTACAGGCTAACTATATGATTGCGGGCAGAGTTATTATATGCGGCTAATGGAGGCCGTTTGGGTTTTAATGTATTGGTTTTCGAAGTCTTCTTGTGTCAGTGGCTGACTAAAGTAAAAACCTTGTCCTATTTGACAGTCTTTGTCTTTTAGCCAATCTAACTGTTGTTTGTTTTCAATCCCTTCAGCGACAATGTTTAAGTCCAACTGCTTTCCTAACATCAAAATAGTCGATGCAATGGCGCTATCGTGGGGTAAGTCTGTCACAAAGCAACGGTCAATCTTCATGGTGGTGATCGGCAGGTGGCGCAGGTATGACAGTGAAGAGTAACCGGTACCAAAATCATCAACCGCAATACCAAATCCCGCGCTTTTTAACTGCTCTAGCTTACTGATGGCTAGCTCAATGTCATTCATTAACGAGGTTTCGGTAATCTCTATTTCAAGTAAGTTGGGATCGATCTGATACCTAAGTGACAACTGTTTAATGTCTGGAACTAAACTGGCGTCAGCAAACTGTTGCGACGCGACATTTACCGCGATGGGTAAGGCAAAATTATAGCGTTGCTGCCAGGATTTAATGGTTTTACAGGCTTGTTCAATAACCCAGCGGCCTAGAGGGATGATGATGCCGGTTTCTTCAGCAACCGGTATGAAAGACATCGGGCTGATTAAGCGGCCATCTTTTTGCCAGCGAATAAGTGCTTCACAAGCGATAACTTCACCGGTTTTAATATCAAACTTAGGTTGAAAGTGCAGTAAAAACTCTTCATTGCGCAATGCATCATGCAGTGACGCTTCCGTACGTAAACGTACCGCTGCGCGCTCGGTCATTTGCTGCTTAAAGAACGCCCATTGGTTAGAGCCTGCGGCTTTTGCACTGTACATGGCGATATCGGCGTGACGAATTAAATCCTCGGCACTGAGGCCATCGTCAGGATAAATTGAGATACCCACTGACGCCGCAGGGTGAATGGTATGCTCGTTGAGCTGCATGGGGGTATTGAGCTCTAATAACAGCTTATCGACAAAGTCTGCTGCTTGATCTGGGGTTTTCACATCATCTGCTAGAACAACAAATTCATCGCCGCCTAAACGTGCAACGGTGCCGCGGTCGCCCACAACGCGTTCAAGCACTCGTGCAATTCGTGCCAAGAACTGATCGCCCAATGCATGACCAAGAGAGTCATTGACGTTTTTAAAGCGGTCTAAGTCGATAAACATCATGCTAAATTGCTGTTTGTGCACTCTAGCGCGTTGGATAGTGACCGCAATGGTTTCTAAAAGTAGGGTGCGATTGGGCAAACCTGTGAGTGGATCTCGGGTGGCCATTTTGCGTAATTTGGCTTGAGTTTGACCAAATTGGATTAAGATTTGGTTAAATTTTGATGTCACTAAGCCTAATTCATCATCTTGGTGCGCTTTGGAAACTGGCAGTAAATTCTCATCGGGCGATTCGGGCTCAATCTTATCGATAGCTTCACTAATTTTGGCAATCGGCTGGGTAAGAAAACGGTGGAATACTATCGATAGCACTAAAGTTATCAGCAGAGCCCTGGCCAAGGTGGCAAGAAAACTAAAGCGCAACTGTGAAAATAATGAATCAGTCAGTTCTTGGGTATTATAAAATATGGTAAGTGTGCCGATAACTTGTTGTTTATCGGTGCCTTCAAAATAGAATGGTCGGTATAAAGTTCGCGATATCTCTTTTAAATCGCCAAATAATTTACTGCTTAAATCTTTAAACAGGTCATTACTGCTTTGCGGATTACTGATTGACACAAACATGGAGCCGTCATCCAGTTCAATCACCGATGAGCCGACATGCTCGACTTTCAATACGCCTTCGAGGGTTTGTTTGGCTAAGTTATCATCGAGTGCCCAGACGGCATTAGCTGTAGGTTGTTCAACAGAGTTTAACAGTTCATTTTGGGCTTCAATTAGTTGTTGCCGAGCAGAAACACCCACAAGCGCAATTTCAACGATAAAAATCGCTATCGCGAAAAAAAGTGCAGAGAAAACAACTAAACTTGTCTGCTTCCATGTGAGAGATTTAAAGCTGGCGCTCATGTATCCCGTCCTTTGACTGTTACTGAATTGTTATTTAAACCCTAAAATCACCGACTTCACAACAAAAACTTTAGTCCAGCTACCTACTTTAGAGAAAAGATTTCTCTTTGTCATTAATATGTGCCCTTTATCTATCTAGCAAATGTGCAGTATACTTACGCGCGTAATCAAAGGTAATTAAATATTAAGGAATGGTTCACGTGAATCCAATCGTAAAGAGTTTTGAATATGGTCAGCACACAGTCACTATTGAGACTGGGGTTATTGCACGTCAAGCAGATGCAGCTGTTTTGGCAAGTATGGGTGATACAACAGTACTTGTTACCGTTGTTGGCAAAAAATTTGAAGAGCCAGGCCGTGACTTTTTCCCGCTAACCGTTAATTACCAGGAAAAAACATATGCAGCAGGTAAGATCCCTGGTGGTTTCTTTAAGCGTGAAGGTCGTCCAGGTGAAGGCGAAACACTAACAGCGCGACTAATTGACCGTCCAATTCGTCCTTTATTCCCTAACGGATTTAAAAACGAAGTTCAGGTTATCATCACCGTGGTATCTGTTGACCCAGAAATTAGCCCTGAAGTTATCTCAATGATTGGTACTTCTGCGGCACTGTCTATTTCTGGTATTCCATTTAATGGTCCACTAGGTTCAGCTCGTGTGGGTTATGTTGATGGCGAGTACATCTTAAACCCAACGGTTTCTCAACTAGAGAACAGCCAGCTTGAGCTGTCAGTTGCTGGTACAGAAAGCGCAGTATTGATGGTTGAGTCAGAAGCAAGTGCACTGCCTGAAGAAGTGATGTTAGGTGCGGTTGTATACGGTCATGATCAACAGCAAGTTGTTATCAATGCTATTAAAGAGCTTAAAGCTGAAGTCAACAAGCCTGATTGGGAATGGACTGCGCCAGTTCAAGACCAAGACCTAGTTGCAAAGATTAAAGATTTGGCTGAAGCCGGTCTTACTGAAGCTTACCAAATTGAAGTTAAGCAAGATCGCTACGCACAAGTTGGTGTTGTTAAAGCCGCTGCTAAAGAAGCGTTACTTGCTGAGAACCCAGAAGCGGATTCTCGTGAAATCGACGGCCTTTTAGGTAGCCTAGAGAAGAAAGTGGTACGTAGCCGTATCATCGCTGGTAACCCACGTATCGACGGCCGTGAGCCAGACATGGTTCGTGCACTAAACGTGATGGCTGGCGTTCTACCACGTACTCATGGTAGCTCACTGTTTACTCGTGGTGAAACTCAAGCACTAGTAACTTGTACACTTGGTACTGAGCGTGACGCACAGAAGATTGATAGCATCATGGGCGAATACACTAACCGCTTCATGCTTCATTATAACTTCCCTCCATACTCAGTTGGTGAAACTGGCATGGTTGGTTCACCTAAGCGTCGTGAAATCGGTCACGGTAAGTTAGCTTGGCGTGGTATCAATGCCGTTATGCCTAGTGCTGAAGAGTTCCCATACAGCGTACGTGTTGTATCGGAAATCACTGAATCTAACGGTTCAAGCTCTATGGCGTCAGTCTGTGGTACTTCACTAGCATTGATGGATGCAGGTGTACCAATTAAGTCTTCTGTTGCTGGTATTGCAATGGGTCTAGTTAAAGAAGGCGATGATTTCGTTGTTCTATCTGACATCTTAGGCGATGAAGATCACTTAGGTGATATGGACTTTAAAGTAGCCGGTACTCGTGATGGTATTACTGCTCTGCAGATGGATATCAAGATTGAAGGTATCACTAAAGAGATCATGCAGATTGCGCTACAGCAAGCCTATGGCGCACGTGTTCATATCCTAAACGTTATGGACCAAGCTATTGATGGTCACCGTGAAGATATCTCTGATCACGCTCCACGTATCACTACGCTTAAGATTAACCCAGAGAAAATTCGTGATGTTATCGGTAAAGGCGGTGCAACTATTCGTGCACTTACCGAAGAGACTGGCACTACGATTGAACTTGAAGATGACGGTACCGTTAAGATTGCTTCTGCTAATGGCGAAGCAACGAAAGAAGCGATTCGTCGTATTGAAGAGATCACTGCTGAAGTTGAAGTGGGCACAATCTACAATGGTAAAGTTGTACGTATCGTAGACTTCGGTGCATTCGTGACTATTCTACCAGGTAAAGATGGCCTAGTTCATATCTCACAAATCGCTGAAGAGCGCGTTGCAAACGTGTCTGACTACCTAGAAGTGGGTCAAGAAGTGAAAGTGAAGGTGATGGAAGTTGACCGCCAAGGTCGTGTACGTCTTTCTATGAAAGAAGCTGCACCTAAATCTGAAGAGCCAGCACCAGCTGCTGAGTAATTTGGATTTACACGTAATAAAGGAGGCTTAGGCCTCCTTTTTTATTGGCTGATTTTTAGCGACACCTATGTGGCTTATCTCTTTATAGATAAATAGTGAGCCTATCGCGGTTTATTGAAGTTTTTATTATTGTCGTTGCAACTCAGGGCAGGCTGCGTGGTCAATATAATAAGTTTTAGACAAAAGTAGCGATAACTGCTTTAAGATTAACTATTTTTAGTGATTTTTTATCCTAGTAGATAGCCGTCGTCTAGAGAGGTTGCTATGATTGAGGTTGCAGTTAAATTCATAAGGTTAAATGGATGAATCAAAAATTACGTACCGTTGCCATCGTGCTTATGACCGGTGTAAGCGTATTATTAACTGGGTGTGTGTCTACTCAGTCTGACAGTGCCGACAATGGCAAGGTCATGGTCGCGCCGGTAATGCCTGATTATAAATTGGAAGTGACATTGGCTCGCCTCAATGAAATTTTAACTTCTGCGGAATTGACCGCTGAGCAACGTGCACGTTTTCATTATGACCGTGGGGTGATTTATGACAGTGTTGGCTTACGTATTTTAAGCCGTATTGACTTTCATCAAGCACTGAAGTTGCAGCCTAACCTGGCAGACGCGTACAATTTTCTGGGGATCTACTACACCCAAGAAGGCGAGTTTGATAGTGCCTATGAAGCTTTTGACGCCGTGTTAGAGCTGGCGCCAAATTATGATTATGCTTTCCTTAATCGCGGTATCGCGCTCTATTATGGCCAGCGTAACCAGTTAGCCGTTGCCGATATGGAAGCTTTTTTCGACGGTGACCAGCAAGATGGCTACCGTGCTTTATGGTTGTATATTACCGAAAGCGAAGTCAATGAGGCGGAGGCCAAAGCGCGATTACAATACAACCGCACACAACTCGCTGATTCTGCTTGGGCTAGTACCTTAGTTGACTACTATCTTGGCAAGCTAACTAAAGAGCAAGTCTTTACATTAGCAAAGCAGGGGTTAACTAATCCCAATGAGTACGCTGAGCGTTTATGTGAGGCATACTTTTACATGGCTAAAGTTGCCCAGAAACAGGGCGAGCTGAATGATGCGGCAAACTATTATCGATTAGCGTTAGCCACCAATATTTATGATTTTGTTGAACATCGCTACGCACGAGTAGAATTAGCAAAAATTGGTGAACAAGTTAACGCCGCTCAATAACGAGTGTGTATCACCAGTCTTAACCTGGCCCCAGTTGCTACCGCGCTGGGGTTTATTGTATTTAAGGGCCCATGTCCTAGCCATTAGAAAAGCTAAGCGCTATAATTGCCGACTTTGTCAAATTCAACTATCTGCAGGTACTCATGTCAGGCTATAAAGTAGAAGTCGATAAGCGTCGTACTTTCGCCATTATTTCTCACCCCGATGCCGGTAAAACCACCATCACCGAAAAGGTGTTGTTGTTCGGCAACGCGTTACAAAAAGCGGGGACCGTCAAAGGGAAAAAGTCTGGTCAACATGCTAAGTCTGACTGGATGGAAATGGAAAAAGATCGTGGTATTTCAATCACCACCTCTGTGATGCAATTTCCCTACAATGATGCTTTGGTTAACCTGCTAGATACACCAGGTCACGAAGATTTCTCTGAAGATACTTATCGTACACTAACCGCTGTTGACTCTTGCCTCATGGTCATCGACTCAGCAAAAGGTGTAGAGCAACGTACCATTAAGTTGATGGAAGTGACCCGTTTACGTGATACGCCAATCGTGACCTTCATGAACAAATTGGACCGTGATATTCGCGATCCTATTGAACTGATGGACGAAGTAGAAGAAGTACTTAACATCGCTTGTGCACCGATTACTTGGCCTATTGGTGCGGGTAAAGAGTTTAAAGGTGTGTATCACTTACTACGTGACGAAGTCATTTTGTATCAAAATGGTATGGGTCACACCATCCAAGACTCTCGAATCATTAAGGGGTTGGATAATCCTGAGCTGGATGAAGCAATCGGCAGCTACGCTGAAGAAATTCGCGAAGAGATGGAACTCGTCGTTGGCGCATCCCATGAATTTGACCACCAAGCTTTCTTGAAGGGTGAGCTGACACCGGTGTTTTTTGGTACTGCACTGGGTAACTTTGGTGTTGATCATATCCTTGATGGCATCGTTGAATGGGCACCAACCCCGCAACCGCGTGAATCTGATGTACGTGATATTGAACCTAGTGAAGCTAAGTTCAGCGGTTTTGTATTTAAGATCCAAGCAAATATGGACCCTAAACACCGTGACCGTGTAGCCTTTATGCGCATTTGTTCAGGACGCTATGAACAGGGTATGAAAATGCACCATGTTCGTTTAGGTAAAGATATAAACGTCAGCGATGCGTTAACCTTTATGGCTGGCGATCGTAACCGCGCAGAGGCGGCTTACCCTGGTGACATTATCGGTCTACATAACCACGGTACTATTCGTATTGGTGATACCTTTACCCAAGGTGAGAAGTTACGTTTTACCGGTGTACCTAACTTTGCGCCAGAGATGTTCCGTCGCATTCGATTGAAAGATCCGCTAAAGCAGAAGCAATTGCTTAAAGGCTTAGTGCAGCTATCTGAAGAGGGAGCGGTACAGGTATTCCGTCCGCTAGACAGCAATGATTTGATTGTGGGTGCGGTCGGGGTGTTGCAGTTTGAGGTGGTCGTGGCGCGTTTGCAATCTGAATATAAGGTTGAAGCCATTTATGAGGCAATCAGCGTAGCAACAGCGCGTTGGGTTTATTGTGACGATCATAAGAAACTTGAAGAGTTTAAGCGTAAGTGCAGCAACAACTTAGCACTCGATGGCGGTGATAACCTGACTTATATCGCGCCAACGATGGTAAACCTAAACTTATCGATGGAGCGTTACCCAGACATCGACTTTGCTAAGACTCGAGAAAACTAAGCTAAGTAGACAAATCACTGAGTGAAGCGCTCAGTGATGTGATAAAAAAAGCAGACTTGTCTGCTTTTTTTATGTCCGTAATTCACTAAACTAATGTTATCTCGCCAATTTAACGGCTGAACCTTGGGAGTCTGTGTGACCGAGCAATCAATAGCAGCGATGATCGATAGCCATATCCATCTTGATAATATTAACGATCCGCACCAGTTAAGCTTATTGGCGGCACTCATGCAGGAACAGGGGATTAACGGTGCCATTATTCCCGCAGTGGAGCCTTCGCTGTGGTCTAGGCAGTTGCAAGTCGCTAATCAATTTGGCTACGCTTTTTCTTTGGGGATCCACCCTTGGTATGTCAAGCAGCACTGGCAGCAGCAGATAAGCGAGTTAGCTACGCAGTTAGCGGAAGAATCACGGACCCGTAGTCGATTGGTGGCTATCGGTGAATGTGGCCTAGATGGCAACTATCGCGACAATTTTGATTGGCAACTGCACAGCTTTAGTGCGCAATTGGCACTAGCAAAACAGTACAATTTGCCAGTTATCATCCATGCTGTGAAAGCCCATGAACAGGTGCTAAAACTCGTCGAACAAGCTGAACTTTGCCGTGGCGGAGTGATTCATGGCTTCTATGGCAGTCCTGAATTAGCAACACGCTATATACGTTTGGGTTTCAAGTTGGGTATTGGTGCAATACTGCTGAATGAAAATGCAAAGAAATTGCAACAGGTGATTCAAGATGTGCCGCTAGATTGTTTAGTGATCGAGACTGATATTGCACAGGTCAACGCAGTTGAACAGACCACAAAAACCTTAAATGACCCACATTTTGGCCTTATTTTGCCATTGCTAATTAAGAAAATAGCGAATTTACAAAAAAAATCTGCTGTTCTAGTTTCAGAACACGTGTTTTGTAACACTGTGCAACTCTTTGACCTCTAAATTTTTTTTGAAAAAACAGATGTAAATCGCATCATAATTTGTGACTAAGACGTTGAAATAAAACTTCAAAAACTTGATCAAAACGACGATTTTCACCACCACGTTGGGTATAATCGTTTTCGAAAATGAGGTTGCTTAACAACATAATTAAAAAGTGTTAACAATAGGGTGATGGTTAATGAATATACTAATGAGCTTGGTAGGGGTGGTCACCCTACTTGCAATCGGTTTCCTGTTATCAACTGACAGAAAAGCGATTAATCCACGTACCGTTTTCGGTGCACTTGCAATTCAAGCGTTTTTTGCTGGTTTTGTTCTATACGTTCCAATTGGTAAAGATATTCTTCAAAGCGTTTCAGATGGCGTATCAAGCGTTATCGGTTACGCGCAAAACGGTATTGGCTTCCTGTTTGGTGATCTAGCTAACTTTAAAGTTGGTTTCATCTTCGCAGTTAACGTTCTGCCAGTTATCGTTTTCTTCTCTTCTCTAATCGCCGTACTTTACTACCTAGGTATCATGCAGTGGGTTATCCGTATTATCGGTGGTGGTCTACAAAAAGCATTAGGTACTAGCCGTACAGAATCAATGTCAGCGACAGCGAACATCTTCGTTGGTCAAACAGAGGCACCACTTGTGGTTCGTCCGTTTATCGCCACAATGACTCAGTCTGAGCTATTTGCCATTATGGTTGGTGGTCTAGCTTCTATCGCGGGCTCTGTACTAGCAGGTTACGCGCAGATGGGTGTACCGATTGAGTACCTAGTTGCCGCATCATTCATGGCAGCACCTGGTGGTCTATTAATGGCCAAGCTAATGCACCCTGAAACTGAAGCGACCGTTAATGAAATGGACGAGCTTCCAGAAGATCCTGATAAGCCAGCAAACGTACTAGACGCAGCTGCAGCAGGTGCTTCTTCAGGTATGCACCTAGCACTTAACGTTGGTGCAATGCTACTCGCATTCGTTGGTTTGATTGCGATGATTAACGGTATCATCGGTGGTCTTGGTGGTTTAGTTGGTCAAGAAGGTCTAACGCTAGAGCTTATCCTAGGTTACATCTTTATGCCGCTAGCTTTCCTAATCGGTGTACCTTGGAACGAAGCACTTGTTGCTGGTTCTTTCATCGGTCAAAAGATCGTGGTTAACGAATTCGTTGCTTACCTAAACTTTGCTCCATACCTAAAAGATGTTGCTGATGGCGGAATCTTGGTTGAAGCTACAGGTGAAGTGATGTCTGACCGCACCAAAGCGATTATCTCATTCGCACTATGTGGTTTTGCTAACTTATCTTCAATCGCTATCTTACTTGGTGGACTAGGTGCTATGGCACCAACACGTCGCCATGACTTAGCGAAGCTAGGTATCCGTGCAGTTATCGCCGGTTCTTTAGCTAACTTGATGAGTGCAACGCTAGCGGGTCTATTCCTAGCGCTGTAATACAGCTCAAGTTATTCAAATGGGGGACTTCTCCCCCTGTGCATAGGCTCTGCAATGAGGCAGAGCCTAGTTAAGACAACCAATTTTCAAAATGGCATAACAGCGCTGACAGCAGCGACTGCGCGGTAAAGTTGTGTCTAGCAAGCGTCGAATGATAGCGGTATAAGTTAAAATTTAACCAGAAATCAGATGTTTGTTCGAATGTTAAGATAATGTGTTCGCATTTTTAGTCGAATTATATTGAGATTTCAGTGAATTTGAGTACAATGCGGCGCCAACAAAAAAAGAATGCTGACTCGAAAAGAGCAGCGAAGCCATAAACAATGGGGTTGATGATGAAAAACGTTAAAATGTTAGCACTAGCGGCAACGACTTTAGCAGCGATGTCTGCACCTGTAGCAGCAGAGCAATACTATGGTTTTGCCAACGTATCGGTAAACTACCTTGACTGGTCTGAAGGTACTACTGAGCGTACTAACGGTGGTAAAGAAGATTTCGTATATATCGAAGTTGAAGGTGGCGCTGGTTACGACTGGGGTGATGTCTACGGCTTTATCGATTTCGAAAACCCAACTAAAGGTGACTGGGGTTACGATTCAACTAAAGATGCTGCTGAAGCATTCCGTATCGCTGCCAAAGGTACTGTTGCGGTAAACATCGGCGAAAGCAACTGGAACTACTACGGTCAGCTATATAGCATTGCTGATTCTTCAGGTTTCTACGAGCAAAACCTAGTTGTTGGTCTTAGCTACGATATCAACACTGATTTCGGCCTATGGGTTAAGCCTTTCCTAGGTGCTCACTATGTTCACAACAACTTCATTGGCGCTGGTTTCAACGGTGCAATGGGTGGTTGGGTACTTGGTTATAACTTCAAGCTAGCAGACCAAGATTTCATGATCACTAACTGGAATGAAATCGAATTTGCTCGTGCAGATGAGTACGGTTACAACGATAACGCTGACTACGGCTTAAATGGTGCAGTAGCACTATGGTGGAACGCGACTTCTAAGTTCACTCTTGGTATCCAGTACCGTTATGCTCACAACAAGCTAGGTTCTGAAGCTTACCAAAACGCAGCGATCTTCTCTGCTAAGTACAACTTCTAATTGTACTTGAGAGCCGTAGCAATACGGCTCTCTACTCCTTGATAAGGAATCTTTACATTTAGAGGCTATTAATTTTTACTTAAGCATGCGATAAATTGAATTATGCTGTTTAAGTAAGAGTTAAATTTTATACGCGCTAAAATGGACTTTTCGCGGAAAGGTAGAAATTGCATAACTGAATTTATGCGTACTGCTCCCTTCCCGGTCTTCATGGATTCAAGTCGTGACCCAGTGTCAGGATGTAGATGTCAGCTATAGTTACATCTCATTGAATACCTGAATTATGAATGTTGTTTTGGCAGTTATCGCCTTACTGGCGACGCTGGTCATTCAACGTTTACGGCATAGCTTGAAGGCCCGGCCATAACAATAATCAAAACAATGCCAGCTCCAGCATATGCCTTACGTGAATTTATAGACTAATTTTTGAATTACGTTACGGAGAGCACTATGAACGATATTACTCACAAACAAGCTGCACAAAAAGCCATTGAGCTGATGGATTTAACCACACTTAATGACGATGATACTGATCAAAAAGTCATTGAACTGTGTCATAAAGCTCAAACGCCAGCAGGTAATACCGCAGCAATTTGTATCTATCCTCGCTTTATTCCTATCGCGCGTAAAACCCTGAATGAGATGGGTTGTGAAGAGATAAAAATCGCCACTGTTACTAACTTCCCACACGGTAATGATGATATTGCTATCGCAGTACTCGAAACCCGTGCGGCGGTTGCCTACGGTGCAGATGAAGTGGATGTGGTATTTCCCTACCGCGCATTAATGGAAGGCAACGAAACTGTCGGCTTCGAGCTTGTAAAAGCATGTAAAGAAGCGTGCGGTGAAGGCGTATTGCTAAAAGTGATTATTGAATCAGGTGTGTTAGCCGATCCCGCCTTAATCCGTAAAGCATCAGAACTGTCAATCGACGCCGGTGCTGACTTCATTAAAACCTCAACGGGTAAAGTTAAGGTTAACGCGACTTTAGAAGCCGCAGAGATCATGATGACAGTGATCAGCGAGAAGAATACAAAAGTAGGCTTCAAGCCTGCTGGTGGCGTACGTGATGCAGCCGCTGCAGCTGAATTTTTAGGTGTTGCCAGCCGATTATTAGGGGCTGACTGGGCGACGCCAAGCACTTTCCGTTTTGGCGCGTCTAGCTTGCTAGTTAACTTGCTACACACGTTAGATCTAGGTGATGCACCTAAAGGACCACAAGGTTACTAATTTAGTAAATCGTGATCTAAATCTAACAGCGAGCGTCGAGAGTTGCGTATCATATTGTAATTGAATTACAGGTCTTGGCGCCTTAGACCAAAATTTGTCACTAATAGTGGATGTTAGTGACAAGTTAGGAGGCAGTAGCATGTTTCTAGCTCAAGAGATTATTCGTAAAAAGCGTAATGGTGAAGCGTTATCAAAACAGGAAATCGAGTTCTTTGTTAACGGTATTACCACCAACGGTGTTTCAGAAGGACAAATCGCAGCGTTAGGTATGGCGGTTTATTTTAATGATATGAACATGGATGAGCGTATTGCACTTACTACCGCAATGCGTGACTCTGGTACCGTCCTTAATTGGCAGAGCTTAGGCTTAGATGGTCCTATCATTGATAAGCACAGTACTGGCGGTGTTGGTGACGTCATCAGTTTGATGCTTGGCCCCATGGCTGCCGCATGCGGTGGTTATGTGCCAATGATTTCCGGCCGTGGTTTAGGCCATACTGGCGGTACATTAGATAAGTTTGATGCTATCCCTGGCTATCAAACAGAACCTGACAGCGCGCTATTCAGAAAGGTTGTAAAGGAAGCGGGTGTGGCGATTATCGGCCAAACTGGTGATCTTGTTCCCGCAGATAAACGTTTCTATTCTATTCGTGATAATACCGCAACGGTAGAGTCTATCTCACTTATCACAGCTTCAATTTTGTCGAAAAAACTTGCCGCAGGCCTAGATGCATTAGCCATGGATGTCAAAGTGGGTAGTGGTGCTTTTATGCCGACCTATGAAGCATCAGAACAACTTGCTCGCAGTATCACTGCGGTGGCTAATGGTGCAGGAACTAAAACCACTGCGTTGCTGACCGACATGAATCAGGTGTTAGCTTCCTGTGCGGGTAATGCGGTAGAAGTGAAAGAAGCGATTGATTTCCTCACTGGGCGCTACCGTAATCCGCGTCTTTATGCCGTCACTATGGGGTTATGTGCAGAAATGTTGGTATTGGGCGGCATTGCTAGCAATGAAGCCGAAGCACGCGCTAAACTTAATCAAGTATTAGATAACGGTAAAGCTGCCGAAATCTTTGGCAAAATGATTGCCGGCCTCGGTGGTCCAGTGGACTTCATTGAGAGCTATGATAAATACCTGCCTAAGTCTGCCATTGTCCGACCTGTGTATGCAGCCCGTAGCGGTTTTGCTACCGCAATGGACACCCGCGAGTTAGGACTGGCTGTCGTCACTTTAGGTGGCGGACGTCGTAAACCAGGTGATGCGTTAGACTATAGTGTTGGCCTAACAGATATGGTTGCCTTAGGTGATGAAGTCACTATGGATAAGCCGATTGCCATGATTCATGCGCAATCAGAAAGTGCATTCGAAGAAGCGGCAAGTGCTGTTAAAGCAGCCATTCATGTCGGTGATGCAAAACCTGAACAAACACCAGAGATTTATCGCTATATACGCGCATCGGATCTCTAACGGAGTAATGTTATGAAACGTACAATCATTATGATGATGGACTCATTCGGTGTTGGCGCCGCAGGCGACGCTGATAAATTTGGCGATGTGGGTTCAGACACCTTTGGCCATATTGCTCAGGCCTGTGCGGACGGTAAAGCCAATGATGGACGTGAAGGCCCATTGAAATTGCCAAACCTGGCTAAACTGGGTTTAGCTCATGCTGCGATGGAGAGCACGGGTCAGTTTCCTGCGGGTTTTGCTGACAACGTTGAGGTGATTGGTGCCTATGGTCACGCCGAAGAGTTGAGTTCAGGAAAAGATACTCCCAGTGGTCACTGGGAAATGGCTGGCGTACCAGTGCTATATGATTGGGGCTACTTTAGCGATTTAGAAAACTCATTCCCAAAAGAGCTAACCGATAAAATTCTTGCTCGTGCAGGGTTAACGGATTTTCTTGGCAATTGCCACGCGTCTGGTACCGCTATTTTAGAAGAGTTGGGTGAAGAGCACATGCGCAGCGGTTTACCAATTTTCTATACCTCTGCAGATTCTGTGTTTCAAATTGCCTGTCATGAAGAGACATTTGGCTTAGAGAAGCTTTATGAGTTGTGCCAAATCACCCGTGAAGAGCTAGAGCCGTATAATATTGGCCGCGTTATTGCGCGTCCATTTGTTGGCACTGGCCCTGATGATTTTGCGCGTACCGGTAACCGTAAAGATTATGCGGTAGAGCCGCCAGCAAAAACCGTGCTTGATAAGCTGGCTGCCGATGGCGGTGAAGTGGTTAGTGTCGGTAAAATTGCCGATATCTATGCCCATTGCGGTATTACTCAAAAAGTAAAAGCGACCGGCTTAGAAGCGCTGTTTGATGCCACGCTAGAGCAAGTTAAACAAGCTGGTGACAGAACGATTGTCTTCACCAACTTCGTAGATTTTGACTCTCACTATGGTCATCGTCGCGATATTGCCGGTTATGCTCGAGCGCTGGAATACTTTGACTCGCGCTTACCCGAGATGCTGGCCATTTTAGGTGAAGATGATTTACTTCTGTTGACTGCCGATCACGGCTGCGACCCCACTTGGCCTGGTACTGATCACACACGTGAGCATGTGCCGGTTATTGCCTATGGCGCTGGTCTAGCCGCTGGTTCACTTGGTCGTCGTAAGAGTTTTGCTGACATGGGTCAGTCAATAGCGAGTTACTTTGGCTTAGAGCCAATGGAATATGGCGAATCATTTATTTAGTGCCATAGTTCAATAACGAATTTAAACTTTGGCGGCTAACTTGGTCGCCATTTATAAAAAGACAAAAGTCTACCAAAAGGGGTTAAATCGATGGCTACACCACATATTAATGCAGTTGATGGTGCGTTTGCAGATACCGTTCTGTTTCCAGGCGATCCATTACGTGCAAAATATATTGCTGAAACATTCCTAGAAAATGTTGAGCAAGTGACTGATGTTCGTAACATGCTAGGTTTTACTGGTACTTATAAAGGTACTCGTATCTCTGTGATGGGTTCAGGTATGGGTATCCCATCTTGCTCTATCTATGCAACTGAGCTAATCAAAGATTACGGCGTTAAAAATCTTATTCGTGTTGGTACTTGCGGCGCGATCAGCACTGACGTTAAAGTGCGTGACGTGATTATTGGTATGGGCGCGTGTACCGATTCACAAACTAACCGTCTGCGTTTTAAAGGCCAAGACTTCGCTGCTATTTGTGATTACAGCCTATTAAGTGCTGTCGTTAAAGCGGCTGATGCAAAAGGCACTAAGTATCGCGTCGGTAACGTTTTCTCTGCTGACCTTTTCTATACTCCAGATCCAGAAATGTTTGATGTGATGGAAAAAATGGATGTACTCGGTGTTGAGATGGAAGCAGCTGGCCTATACGGTGTAGCCAAAGAGTTTGGCGCGAAAGCACTGTGCGTTGTTACTGTATCGGATCATATTCGTACGGGTGAAAAGACCTCTTCTGATGAGCGTCAAACCACTTTCAACGAAATGATCGAAATGACACTCGACGCCGCTATTACTCTGTAATATGCACTGTCATAAAAAAAACGGGCCACATGGCCCGTTTTTTTTGGCTACTGATTAACTCGATTTGCTTGTTTTGCTCTTGGCGGGACGTTTGCGTAACTTCACTCGGGTTTTACGGCGGTCAAAATCAGCCCGTTTAAATGACAGTGCTCTAGAGAGTAATAATCCGATAATCCCAGCAATAATAAGCATCATTTGTTGCTGCTGCATATTGATTTGATGGGCTTCTTTGATCTCATTAAAAAACAGCTTGGGTGCGAGTCTCACTTCAATAAACCCAAGGTTGTTACCGTCTTGACTCACAGCTTCAACATAAGGTGGATAGGCGGCGAGCGCATCTATCATCGCTTGCGAATCAGCCTCTAAATCTTCATCAGTGACACTTTGAGCAAAAGACAAGCGCTGACCTTGTTCGCTGAAAATGGTGGCGGCCATCACTTTAGGATCTTGCACTAAGGCTTGGGTTAGCCATTGCAATTGTTCATCATTTTGCAGCTGTAGCGCCGGAGTCGCGCCATACGCAGTTTGCTGAACTAATAATCGTGCCATCTTTTCCGTTTGGGACTTTAGAAGCTGCTGCCCTTGTAGTAGGCTTGTTTCCCATAATTGAAAAAGGCCGACCATCAGAGTAACAGCAATGGCAATTTGGACCAGTCTGGTTATTCGGTGAGTCTTTCTAAGGCCTGTTAAAAAAAACACTTTGTACCTAAAAATAAACGGGTTTGTTTAATCATAATTGATTATGAGCAAAGCCGATAGCCGGAGATTGATAGCCCATGGAAAGTTCGAGTTCTAAGTCGTTGTTTGACTGGATAATGCGTAACGATGAAACCGCTGCGTCATTTGCTGGTGTGGCGATTAATCGCCATCAAGAATGGCAGTATTCAGAGCAGCAACATTGTTGTCGTATTGTATTTGAATCGAACGTTTCTGACGCCGTAATTAATGAGTTTATCATGGCCTTAGGGGCGGTTTCTGTTGCCGTAGTACAACGTGATACTGACCTACAATGCATTGAGGTGTGTAGTGAGCAGCCGTTTTCCCCCCAAGCAGTAGCATCGCTTAACAGTAACAAGGGGGTTGAGGGCTATGTGCTAAACCAGCCACTGCCGCGATTAGATAAGCCTGGTCTGTTGGTGATGGATATGGACTCTACCGCCATTGAAATAGAGTGTATTGATGAGTTAGCCGCCATGGCAGGCGTCGGTGAAGCGGTTGCTGCGGTGACTGAGCAAGCCATGCAAGGTGAGCTTGATTTCGAGCAGAGCCTGCGCGCCAGAGTGGCAAAATTGCAAGGCGCAAGTAGCCAGATAATTGATGATTTATGCCAGCAATTACCGTTAATGCCAGGTTTAACCGACATGGTAAAAATTCTAAAACAACATCAGTGGCGACTGGTTTTAGCTTCCGGTGGCTTTACGCCATTTGTGGGTCATCTCAAGCAACTGTTGGATTTAGATGCAGCTTATGCCAATGAGTTGGTGATTGAAAATGGTCAATTGACCGGTGAGGTGACGGGCCAAATCGTCGACGCTCAGTTTAAAGCCGATACAGTGCTGCATTGTGCCCAGCAATGGCAGATAGCTGCTGGTCAGCGGCTGGCTATCGGTGATGGTGCCAATGATATTCCCATGATTAATCAAGCTGACTGTGGTTTTGCATTTCATGCCAAACCTAAGTTGAAAGCAGCGGCTGATTTGGCGATAGACAGTTTAGATTTACGTGCATTGCCATTTTTACTGCGCACAGGTAAATAAATTTAACGTTTAATATCATGAGTTAACGTTTTGAATTTCTAACATAGTTCAGAATGTCGTTGTTTTAACGCTAATTGTTTGAGTAATTACTCTTGTTTTCATCAGCAAGGCTAAGTAATTTAGAGTCAAATTCTCGATTACTTAGTCTTGTGTCTAATAGCCCTGTTGTTACCCAAGTTTCTCACTATTTACCTTATCAATCAGGCGCGCTGCATGTACGTCAGTTGATGCCTGCTAATGCCGACTATCAAAAGACTCCCATTTTGATGTTGCACGGTGTGATGTCCAACGGCCGCGTGTTCTACAGTGACTCAGGTAAAGGCCTGGCCTGCTATCTAGCCCAAGCAGGTTATATTGTTTATGTACTCGATACTTTAGGTCGTGGTTTGAGTACCCCCAAGTTGACTGGCGGAGAGCGCCATGGTCAGGGCGAGGTCATTCGTGAACAGTTACCGCTGGTGCAGCATTTTATTTTATCCAAGCATCAGCAGAAGCTGGCAAATCACCCGTTAAAACAAGCGCCGAGTAAAGTTCATTGGTGCGCGCATTCATGGGGTGGCGTATTGATGACGAGCGCCATAGCCCGCTTTGAGTTTATTCAATCCAGCGTTGCTTCGCTGCTAACACTAGGGACCAAACGAACGATTAAAGTGAAGTCGTTGAGAAAATGGCTGATGGTCGATGTGACTTGGAATCGTGTCGCGCCCCTCATCGCAAAACGACACGGTTATTTAGCCGCAGACAGGTGGCGTTTGGGTATGGACAATGAAACTCGGGCATCACTGCGCCAGAGCATAGAGTGGGTAAGAGGCGATTGGATCGATTTTGATGATGGCTTCGATTACGCGCAGGCTGCTAAGCAAGTAGCACAGCGTGGCGGTTGGCCCAAAACTTGGTTTATTGCAGGGCGGGGGGATCGTGTGCTGGGCCATCCAGAAGATGTCAGTCGCATGGTGCAAGAGTGTCAGTTTGGAGATGTGAAACAAACCTTGTTATCAAAACGCGACGGTTACAAACATGATTATGGCCATGCTGAAATGCTAACTCACAAAGACGCCGTTAATGATCACTTTGTGGGCATTAAGCAGTGGTACCAAAATTGTGGCTAAGTCCCAATCGCTGCTTAGCCCGTATTTTGAAAACTGCTCAGCCCACAATATGACAACTACTTAGCCAGTTCCCATATCTCCCAACTGGCTAACTGATACTGCTGCGCTAACGTTTTGGCCTGCTGGATATGCTGCTTAGCAAGGTCTGCATCTCCTGCGGCTTGATAGAGCTTACCCCGCTGCAAATGCCAAAATGGCCGCGACTGCCCCTGAGCTTCGCAGCTATCTAGCAGTTGTGTTGCCAGTGGCTGTTGCTTGCGAATCAGTGCTCCTTTGGCTAGTTCAATACAGAGTGTGGTAGCAGATTGCGGGAACAATTTGCGTGCGAGTGCTAATGCTTCAAGCGCCGAGTCATACTGCTTTGACCAAGACAGGTACTTCGCAAATTGATAGGCATGTAACCATTCGATTTCAAAACCAGCCCAATGACGTTGCTGCTGCTTAAATCGATTTAAGACCACTTTATAATCCCCCATTGCTACAAGATCGCTACCATCACTGAGTTCACCGTAGTTTGGTGCCAGAAACTGTAAACCGTCATATAAGGCAGGGAGCGCGGTGGTAAAATGATTCTCTTGTGGATATTGCTTAAATTGCCACTGCAGTTGATTTGGAATGGCGTCTAACTTAGCCACTAGCTTATCCACGCCCATATCTTGCTCGTTCGCCACCGAGACAAATAGTGGTCCTGTAAGTTTATCTTGTTTAAGTAGGGGCTCAATCAGCGAAGGGAGCGCATAATTATCAACCCAAATACTGGGGCTCATTGCCAAAAATGCGTTAAATGGCGTCTTGGTTTGCATCATGCTGTATAAGCTAAATAAGCCACCTAGGGAATAGCCTGCCAGTGCCTGTTGTTGATTGGTGCGATATTGCTGGTTGATGAGTGGCAGTAGCTCCTCGCTCAAGTATTGCTGAAAACGTTGTGCTCCCCCAAAATCTTGTTCACCTTCTACCGGCCAAGTTGTCGAGTATAGGTAGTCGCTGTCTCCCTGATTAGCCACACCGACAACAATCATCGGGGCAATTTTGCCCATACGGGCTAAGTGCAAAGCGATAGCGGAGACATGTTGAAATTGAAAATCAGCATCGATGACATATAGCACTGGATATTGACGTTTTTCATGCAAATGGTAACGCTCCGGCAGGCTTATCATTACCCGTCGGGTGTCGTCAAAAGCGCTCGAGTAGTGGCTAAATACCTGCCCTGAGATAAGCGGGCGGCTCACGGCGATAGATGATTTCTCGTCTACGGGGGCAGCCATGCAGGGAAAGGCGAGTAAACCATATAATAAGCCAATCAAAAGCCCGATTAAGGCAATATTTTTCATCGTGATAACTCCTAGGTAAAATACAATAACGCCACCTTAGCAGCTTGTATTTTGTTGCAAAGCTCACTTTGGGGAAATTGCGGTGAGTCGACGGTGAAGTTTCAGTGATGATTTAAAAATATATTAAAATCAGCGTATTGTCTTAATTATGCGGTTTGGGTTTTTAGGGGGGCATTAACCAATTCTTGGTATAAAGTCGGGTAACGCAATTGCACTTCTTGGGTGATTTCTAGTAGTTCACCTACACCAACTATACGCCATAACCGACGCTCTAGCTCTTTAGCTTTATGTTGCGCATGAACATTAATGTAGGCCAATTCACGTCTGATGTAATTAAGATCGGGCTTGCCGGTAGCCCCGCGATATATTCTTAATGCCATAAAGCGACCTAGGTGCTGGCTTTGCTTAATAAAGTGTACCTGTGCGTCACTGTCGCCGATTAAATGTGGCTGCAAACATTTCGCTTTTATCTGCCCCTGAGATTGACGGGATATTTGCACAAAGACCTCGAAGTAGTCCAAGCCATGTTGTGGCTTCATCTGCCTGATAGGCTCAATAAAGTCTGTTTTTAAACGGTTGTGACTGAGCAGTGGTTCTAGATTGTATTGTAAGGTGTCTGCAGCTGATGCAGCGAAGATGTCGCTAACTTCATTACGCTGTTGACTTAGGCCAATCGTGGTTAACTGCATTGATTTAGCCGTTTTTTCAATAAAGTAAGGTACTGGGCCCAGCTGGCGCATCAATAAATTTTTTAAGCCATCAGACAGCTCTTTTTTATCGCTGTTCGCCTCGGTTAGCTTTTCCAATTTATCGCGATTTTGGATGATAAGCTTATTGAGAAACTCCACCCCGACATGGGGGGTGTGGCCCATCATCGCGGCTAAGTGCATGGTCACGCCGTTGCGCCGAGTGCGAATTAAGCGATAGGGCAGTTGGCTAAGCTTAGTTTTTCCCGCCAAACTTTGTAGCTTGGGAAAGCTCAGCATCACTGGTGCAGTGGTGTCAAAATTTGCCGCTTCAGCGACGGTCAGCTGCAGTCCTTTACTGGATATATCTTGGGTAAACCCTTCAGCGACCACTTTACCTTGGCTCACTTTGACATAGGTTTTAAATGAAAAGCGGGCTTCATTACGCCGCTCGGTAAATTGCAGTGACAGTAATTTTATAGAGTTGGCTTTGCATTTAGGCTGCCCAAATGGTTTGAGGGCATTCGCGGCTTCATTACTATACTGCTGCCATTGCTGGTAGCTCGCCTGTTGGTCTTCATTAGTGAGATCGATCAGTTGTAGCACATGGCTGAATCGCTGCAGTTGAGATTCCACTAACGAAGAGTAGCGACTGTCGTCGCCGGGCAGCATACTTGATTTATAGGACTTTTGATGGTCAATTTTGTGCTGAGCGACTTTGAATACTCGCCACGAAGATTTAGTGCATCCGAAGCCCAAAAACAGCGCTAACAGGTTTTGCTGTTTCAACTCAGCTAAACTGGCTGAGTAAAAAAAGATGCAGCCTTTTGTTTGAAAGGTAAAACAGAAAAACAAGCTGTGGTCTGGGTTGTCGGTTTTGGTCAGCAAACGGTTTAAACGCGCTGGAGTTAGCATGCTAGGCAGCTGGCTAATTTCATTCTCGTCTTGAAACGCTTGTTGAATTGCTTGATTGTCGCGGCTTAAGAGCTTGTGGGTGATTTGAAATCCGCTATCTTCTATCTGCTCGACATACAAAGGTAAGTGTGGCAAATGCGGCAGATAATGACGCTCGAATCCCAAGCCTATTGCAGCGGTGAGTACATCGTTGATGTCGACTTTGTAGCGAAATTTATAGCCTTGAATTAGGTTGCCTAACATTTTCGCCAAGCCTTCAGAGCCACTCAACCGCTTTAATCGAAACCAACAATGTTCAGGGTTTTTCTCACTATCAACAATCTGGTAATCAATACCTTGCTGCAAGTCCTTATCGTAGTATTCATCACTGAGTCCGAGTAGTTTCACCCGTATCGGCTTATCGGCAACAAATTGATGGGCCGCGGGAATACGGATCCTTGCCCCACCCACTGACAGATCGGCGGTCACGCCACTGAGTTCATTGCGACCATCTTGGCTTACAGAGATACGAATCGCATAATTCATTCGCTCTTCGCTGCGATTGAAAAAACTGCCTAATACCACGCCGTTAGCGACATAAGGTGTAATGCCTGCATCGTTACTTTGATTGAGGTTTCGCAGTTTGAGCCGTCGCTGTTTATGCGCTTCGAGGACTTGCTCATAAACACCTAAAGTGTAGTTGTCTTGATACAAGGCCACCGCTTCATCAAATTTAACCTTGGCTGGTTCATCTAAAAAGTGGGTCTGCTTGCCCATTTTGACTTCAAAGCAGGGCAATTCAGATTTGTCGCGCAGATCGATAATTCGGGTACAGGCCGCGGCAATACGTTTGAGCTCCATCTTTAACAAAAAGCGCGTTGAGTTAGACTCACTGGCAGTGAGCCTTTCAAACAACTCATCGAAGTCTGTTTCCATTAACAGAGGTTTGAGTTGTTCTATCAGGGCGCTATGTTGTTCTAAGCTCATTGATTGTGTCTTTTTGGATGCTAATTGAGTGAGTGGCTGTTAATCTTATGTCGGCAGCCCACAGGGCAACTTGATAGTGGTTGAGTATATATTACTTAATAAGCATTAATTTACATCTTTTTGCTGACAAAATCAGTGTTGCTTAGCAAATATAGCAACAGGTCTGTTCAGTGACTGTGCGGGTCGCATTCAAGTTCTTCAAATAAGGTCGATGAGTAGCTCAAAGTTATGGCAAAAAACAAAACAGCGTATGTGTGTAATGAGTGTGGTCAAGATTTCCCAAGATGGCAGGGGCAATGCAGTGCCTGCCAAGAATGGAATACCATTACTGAGGTACGCTTAGGTCCAGCAACTACCGCGCGCACAGCGAAATTTAGTGGTTACGCAGGTAGCACGGACAAGCAGGTGCAAACACTGGATCAGATTGATCTTAACGAATTACCCCGCATATCGAGCAGTTTTAAGGAGTTTGATCGGGTACTCGGTGGCGGCATTGTACCGGGATCAGCCATATTGATTGGTGGTCATCCAGGGGCGGGTAAAAGTACTTTGTTGCTCCAAACCTTATGTCAGCTAGCTGAGACTATGAACGCACTTTACGTTACCGGTGAGGAGTCACTGCAACAGGTGGCGATGCGGGCTAACCGTCTTGGTCTTCCCACCAGTAAACTGCGGATGTTGTCAGAAACTAGTGTAGAGCAGATCTGCGAAATCGCACTGCAAGAAAAACCTAAGCTGATGGTGGTCGACTCCATTCAAGTGATGCACATGAGTGATGTGCAGTCTTCTCCAGGCAGTGTATCGCAAGTGCGTGAGTCAGCTTCGTTTCTAACCCGTTTTGCTAAACAACATGGTATTGCCGTTATCATGGTAGGCCATGTCACCAAAGATGGCAGTCTCGCCGGGCCTAAGGTGTTAGAGCACTGTATTGATTGCTCGGTGATGTTTGAAGGTGATAGCGATAGCCGCTACCGCACTTTACGCTCGCACAAAAACCGCTTTGGTGCGATTAACGAACTCGGCGTGTTTGCGATGACAGAGCGCGGACTGAAAGAAGTGGCCAATCCCTCTGCTATCTTTTTGTCTCGCGGTGAGGAAGATGTGTCAGGTTCGTTAGTGATGGTGATTTGGGAAGGCACGCGGCCATTGCTGGTGGAGTTACAAGTGCTAGTCGATAGTTCGGCTATGGCCAATCCAAGGCGTGTGGCCGTAGGTCTTGATGGGAATCGCTTAGCATTACTGTTGGCTGTGATGCATCGTCATGGTGGCTTAATGATGGCCGACCAAGATGTGTTTGTAAATGTGGTGGGTGGCGTTAAAGTGACCGAAACCAGTGCTGATTTAACCTTGTTATTAGCAATGGTGTCCAGTTTTAGAGGCGATATATTGGCCCGGGACTTAGTGGTGTTTGGTGAAGTGGGGTTATCTGGTGAAATCCGTCCGGTGCCTAATGGTCAAGAGCGGTTAACAGAAGCGGCAAAACATGGTTTTAAACGCGCGATAGTGCCCAAAGCGAATGTGCCTAAAAAGCCCCCGCAGGGTATGGAAGTGATTGGGGTGACTAAATTGTCTCAGGCATTAGAAGCGCTATAAACAGACAGATTGCTCGCAGCAAAAAGGCTAAGCATTATTGCTTAGCCTTTTTTGTTAGTTATTCTCGTGGGCCTCAATGAATAGGGTTAGCTCTCGGTTGAGTAATGATGCGTCGCCTAAATTCAGCGCTAACATGTGGCGCAGATGACTGATACTATCAATATCGATATGTAGGCATTTTAGACCCAATTGTTGATCTTTTCGATGCACTAAACTGGTTTGCATCGACACCTCAATGTCAGAGCCTGGCAAAGTAAAGCCAAGCTTTATTGGTGCATCACTGGCATCAAAATCACTCGGTAACTGCACCAATGCCCCGTTTAGGCTAAGGTCAATAATGGTTGTAGACCAAGTTTGCTGGTCTTGCTGCAGATAGGCATTGGCGTCAAATAGTATTCGCGAAAACTGACGGCGCTCATCCATAGTTGCTCCTTCGGCGTCGATAAGTATCTTAGCTATGCCCTAAGCATATGCTAAGTTGGCTTAAGTGTAAAAAATCTCGGTAATTAATCTATCAAGTCTTAAAGCGTGATCGTCCTAAGCATTAGTTTTGTTATACTAGCGACTGATTTTATTAATGGTTGTCCATCATGAGTTTTGCATCGTTATCATTGAACCCTCAGCTTATTACTTTGCTAAATCAAGCCGACTTTAAGCAGCCTACAGAGATTCAATCATTGGTGATTCCTGTGGCTTTAACCGGCAAAGATATGCTGGCTAAGGCCCAAACTGGCAGTGGTAAAACTCTGGCGTTTGCGCTGCCCATTATTCAGCAATTGATAGCTGATGATGGCGACAGCCAAGGCATTAAGGCGCTGGTGTTAGTGCCAACGCGAGAGCTGGCAGTACAAGTCGCGCAGCAATTTGAACTGTTATTAAGTTCATTATCACTGCAAAGCTGTGTGGTGTACGGTGGGGTCAGTATTGATAAACAAAAGCAGCAGCTGCAGGCGCAGCCCCAAGTGCTCATCGCCACGCCGGGGCGCTTGTTAGATTTGATTAATCGCCGTGCGGTTAAGCTGTCAACCTTACAAACCTTAGTGTTTGATGAAGCGGATCGCATGTTTGATATGGGCTTTCATGACGAGCTACGTAGCATTGCTAAGCACTTACCAACGTCGCGACAAACGATGTTATTTTCAGCGACGTTAGCCAGTAAAGTCAGTGGCTTTGCCGGCAAAATGATGCATTCACCGCAACACATAGAAACTGAGCAGCAACAGCTAACCGCTGCCGAGATACATCAGCAAGTTTACGCAGTCGATAACGATAGAAAGGTTGACCTGCTTAGTCATCTTATCACCAAGCACGGTTGGCAGCAGTTATTGGTATTTTGTCGTAAAAAGATTGAAGTTGATGAGGTAGTAAAGCAGTTACTTGGCAAAGGTCATCAGGCGGCTGCATTCCATGGGGATTTATCCCAACAGCTTAGAGAGCAAACGCTCACTGACTTCAAAGCCAATACTCTATCGGTCGTCGTCGCAACAGATGTGGCGGCCCGCGGTATTGATATTGCTAACTTGCAGACTGTGGTCAACTACCAATTTCCTTTTGTTGCTGCCGACTACGTACATCGCATCGGCCGTACCGGTCGAGCTGGCAAATCTGGGCTTGCGGTGACGCTATACAGTGACGAGGATCAATTGTTACTGGAAGAAATTGAAGCGCTATTGGATAAACGTTTACCCCAGCAGTGGGAGCTAGGGTTTGAACCTGACTTAACGAAAGCACCGGTTATCAGCGGTAAAAACAGCCGCGCAGCCCAAAAGCAGCGGGCAAAACGTCGTGCTGGCCGCGGCAAAAGACGCTAAGGCAATCAAGGTTAGCTGAGTGATGAGCAGCAAATGGGCGTGATATTACTGAACGGGCTTACCGGTAATAAGGTGATACTTAACCAGGAGCTCATCATCAGATTCAGCATGGTCAGGGTCGGGGTCAATGCAGTCAATGGGGCAAACTGAAACACAGGTAGGCTTATCATAATGACCCACGCATTCTGTACACAATGCGGGTTCAATCTCGTAGATCTCTTCCCCCATAGTGATCGCCTGATTGGGACACTCAGGTTCACACATATCACAGTTAATACAGCTGTCGTCGATTAGTAATGCCATGACTCAAAATTGCCTATTTAAAGATAGATTAATTGCGGCTTAGTCTTCGGTATTGATATTACCAGTGTACTTACGCAATCCTAATCGCTAATTATACCATATTGCAGTTTTAGCAACATGGTCCAGCCAGCTTAAATATGTCGGTAATATCGCAGTTCTCACTGTTGGGCCGTGCAGTGGGCTGCATTTGACTCGATACAACGCGCCCGAGTAGGCTGATATACTGATTTGACAGAAATAGTGGTCATGTCTAATGGAAGTAGCTTGTGCCGTGAAGACGAGGAATGCTCAGTGGGTTCTGCGATTATTGAATTAGTTAAACGCGAAGATGTCATTTTCTTTGCTGGCTTGTTTGACGCGTTAGACAGTGAGTTATTGGCGCTACTGCGCGCAGCGAAGATCCCCAACGATCTTTATAGTAGTGAGCATGACTATCGCTATTTACCTGAAGTCACAGTTAAGAATTTAATTCGATTGCTTGGTGAGCAAACCTGCTTGGCAGAGTTTACGTTACTGATCACCAGTGCTTGTAAACACGTTTATATACCTAAGTTTATCAGTAAATTGACGCAGCAAACTTCGCTTAAAGCTGCCCTTGATGAATTTGCCTTGATACTCACAGAGCATTCAACCGATGCGAAGGTTTATACTCAATATGCGGGCGAAAAATGGTGGTTTGTGAGAGAGAAGCGCGGCCAACAAGAAAGCTGGTTTCAATATGCCGAACTGTTTTCGGTGGTGTTTATGTCGCAGTTGATAAGCGAACTAACCCGCGGAGCATGGCAACCTGAAGAGGTGGGGGTGCAGGCAGACTCTGTTGCCGAGTTTAATCAACTGCCAGGGTTTAGCCAAGTACAGTTTTATGCCGCTAGACCAGTGACCGCCTTGTTTATCCCGACCAATGTCATGTTGTCTGCTATCAGTTTACCAACACAATTTACCCACCCAGCAAATGCGACCGAGCCAGCAATCAAATCAAGCTCGTTTGTAGAATCGTTTAAGTACGCCATTAAACCTTATACCTCGACAGGAAAGCTGCCGATTAAACTTGCGGCCGAGATATTAAACATGAATATTCGGACTTTACAGCGTCAGCTCGCTAAAGAGGGAGCTGTGTATAGTGAATTGATCGAATCTATGGTGCTAGAACAGTGCTTAGATCTGCTTAAGTGTCAGTCCATTCACATCACTCGTATCGCAAGCAAGATGGGTTATTCAGATGCCGCTCATTTTACCCGCGCCTTTAAACGACAAATGCAAATGACGCCCACTCAGTACCGCCGCTCCTGTCGTTAACCTCATCGACAGCTTGATTTTGAAGTGTCGTCAAATGGCTATTTTTGCACCTTGAACCATGGGAATATTCGTTCTAAGTTAATAGGGGTTAACAAAAAGTTGTTAAGCTACAATGGTAAAGTACCTGTTTTGTAAAGCTTATTAGCCCCATGGAATATGTAGCTAGGCGCTAGGCGTCAAGCATGGAATTAAAAGGTGCAATTAATGAAAAACTGCTCAATAAAACTCAGTGTTGTGGCACTATCTTGCTCTATGGCTTTTACCACACAAGCCGCATCAATCTTATTCACTAACGTTAATGTGTTTGATGGCAAAGATGATGAGTTGATGGCAAATCACCATGTGTTGGTGGTCGACAACAAAATCGCTAAAGTATCAGCAGAATCTATTAGTGCTGTCGATGCCACTGTAATTGACGGCCAAGGCATGACGTTAATGCCGGGTTTAATCGAAGGTCATGGTCATTTGCAGATGAATGGTTCGTCGCTGCCAGATATTGAAAACAACCGTAACTGGGAAGAGCTTGCCGCTCGCTCTGCGGCTCGGGCAAAGTCAGCGCTTATGTCTGGATTTACGACTTGGCGCGATGCTGGTGGCATGGGCGCAGGCCTTAAGAAAACCATCGATAGTGGTGAGTTAGTGGGCCCACGTATTTACCCTTCTGGTGCATTTATTGGTCCGACCGGCTCCCATGCCGACTTTCGCAATTTTACCACGCCAAACGAAACATTTTATGGTCGTAATTCATCAGGTGGTCGGCTAGGTATGAGCTGCACCGCGGATAGTATTGGTGATATTAAAGCCTGCGCAAGACAAAACTATATGCAAGGGGCGACACAAATTAAATTGATGTCGAGCGGTGGGGTCGCATCATCGTTCGACCCGTGGCAGCTTAATGCTTATTCGTTGGAAGAAATTGAAGCAGCTGTAGAAGTCGCTGACGCGTACGGCTCCTATGCCATGTCCCATGCCTACAGTAAAGTGTCGTTGCTGCGTAACCTAGAAGGTGGGGTTAAAACGTTAGAGCATGCGTTTATGTTTGATAAAGATGTGTATAAAGCGATGAAAAAAAATGATGCTTATATGACCACCAATATGACCGCTTTTTCACCTTATTTAGGTCAGATTGAAGCAATTAACTCTAATCCGGCATCGGCGAGAAAAGCCAAAACAGCGCAGGCGGCGTTTGGTAATTACATCGATAATGTTAACAAGTATCGACCTAAACTGGGTTTTCATGTTGATTGCGTAGGCGGCGTAGCGGCCTGTGAACAACAAGGTGACCACTCAATTTATCTAAGTGGTAAGTTTTTCGGCCCTCATTATACCTTGATCTCAATGACTTCAGTAAATGGTGAGATCGTTAAGCTAGCAGGAGAGGTGTTAGACCCTTATTACGAAGGAAAACTTGGGGTGGTTGAGGAAGGGGCCTACGCAGATTTATTGCTTGTTGATGGTAACCCGCTTGAAGATTTATCGGTGATCGGTGCGAATGAGAAATGGTTTGACGCGCCGAAACGCGATGGTATTGAAACCATGAAAATCATTATGAAAGACGGTGTCATCTATAAGAACACCCTATAACTTTGTCATCTTGTGGCCCAAAGGCAATCTGGCGAGGTTGCCTTTTTTGTAGGTAAATTATGAAACGATTAGTATGGTTGATGAGTGTTTTTAGTGCCTTGAGTTTTGCTGAGCCCTTGGCTGTTAGTTGGTCTGCTTTAGCGCCAGATACAAATGAGAAAACGGTGACTCTGCCTGACGTGACTGAACAACAAAAGCGATTGTTAGCTCAGGTTATTTTATTGTCTGATCAAGCCAGCAATGCTGAAAAAGAGAAGTTACAGAGTATTACCGCTGAACTAGCTGAGCAAGGTATTGATGTCGCGGCAGCTTTAGCGGCAAGAACGCAATACATGCAAGTGGAGCAACGTAAAGCAGAGGCACTCAATCCGCAGTTCAATGGTCGCTTTGTTCGATTGTCAGGCTTCGTGGTACCGACCAAGTTTAATGGTGTAAAAGCGACGGAGTTTTTGCTTATGCCCTATGCGGGGGCGTGTATTCATATGCCACCTCCGCCAGCCAACCAGGTGATAAAATTGAGTTACCCTGAAGGCTTCGAGGTACAAAATGTGCAATATCCTGTGTGGGTTGAAGGGGTGATTGAAACTCAACTAGTGACTGAAAATGTCCAGCTAGTGGATGGTAAAATGCCGGTGACTATGGGGTATGCACTTAACGCGCAACAAATTGAACGTTATTATCATAATGACACCGAGCTAATGGTTAAGCCGGTTGAGCATTCACATCAGCATTAGGACACCATGGATGAACTGTATTTTTCGAAAAAAGCCGCTGATGTTGGCGCTAGCCGTTGTGTTATTTAGCGGCCCAATTGCCGCTGAGACCAACTTTGGTAGCCCTGACACGGTTGATAATACGATTAAAGACAATACCCGAGACAAACAAAGTTGGCGTGAGGCATTGGCAAACGAGCATAACCTCACTTTGGGTCTAGATTACCAAGCGTTGGGCCTATCAGCGTCTTCAGCAACTGACGGCGGAGATGACAATGCTGCCGCCGGTGTCATGCGTTTTTATGGTGCATGGAATCTAGTGGGGTTAGATGATGGCAATACCGGTGGACTAGTTTGGAAAGTCGAACATCGGCATAAATATACCGATGTGGCGCCCAAATCATTCTCGTTTATCGAACCAGGACTAGGCTACATTGGTATGATTGGCCCCGCATATAGCGATCAAGGTAGCCGGTTAACCAACTTGTATTGGAAGCAAAAGTTCAATGGTGGCAAAACTTCAATGATGGCGGGCTATCTGGATACAACCGACTATGTGGATGTTTATGCGTTAGCGAGTCCATGGAATGGTTTTACCAACTTAGCATTTAGTACTGGTGCGGGCGCAATCGGCTTACCCGATGACGGTATTTTAGGGCTGGCGGTTGGTCATATGCTTTCAGATAACTTTTACACTGTTCTGGGTGTTGCCGATGGTAAAGGTCGGTCAGATAAACCTTTGGATGGTTTCGATACGCTATTTAATGACCATAAATTGTTTAGCACTTTTGAGTTAGGTTGGACCGCATCACAAGAGCAGATCTACACTGACAATATTCATGTTACCTTTTGGCATTTAGATGGCGGTACGCAGCACAACTTAACGGGCACAGAAAGTGGTCGAGGCGTCAATTTTTCTGCGAGTTATTTCATTACTGAACAAGTGATGCCGTTTATTCGCGGCGGTATATCAGAAGGTGATGTGGCTTTATATGACAAATCTCTCACCCTAGGCGTGGGGTATTTTGGCCTGTTTTCCGCTAAAAATAATCTCGGCTTTGCGATTAACTTTAGTGAGGTTAATGAAAACTTAGCAGCTGCATATGGTGTTCAAGATGACCAGCAGTTTACCTCTGAACTCTATTACAACATGAGTGTCGGTGAGTTTATTCAACTGACACCCAATATTCAGTACATCGATAATCCGGCTATTTCTACCGAAAAAGACACATGGGTACTTGGTTTAAGGATGCGCCTCGTGCTGTAGCGTGAGCCAATTCTGAATGGCATAAAGCCTGTGAACAGCAATAAAAAAAGGCCCCAAAGGGGCCTTTTTAAATGCATTTAGCCTATTTACCCATGTGTGGATTACGGGTGTTTAGGCCATGCTAAATGCCGTGCATCATTACGGCTTTGGCATCAATAATAAGGCCGCCTTCAATTAGCGGCCTTTTTAAATGCTAGTAGCTTATTTATCCGTGTGTGGGTTACGGGTATTTTGGCCATCGGTTAAATTGCGCATCAGTACGGCTTTTTCAACGTCAACATCTTGTGGCACCGGCAAGAATACAAAATGCCCAGAACCTAACCCAGCTTCTACAGATTCCCCTTTACGGTTCATTAGCTGTTCGATGGTTAGATTGATGTTGCCTTGCGGCGTCATGAGCTCGACACTGTCGCCGACAGAGAACTTGTTTTTAACGTCAATCTCTGCCATGCCTTGCTCATTACGCTTACCGGTAAATTCACCGACAAACTGCTGAGTGTCGCTGATGGAATAACCGTAGTCATAGTTTTGGTATTCGTCATGGACGTGACGGCGTAAGAAACCTTCGGTATAACCACGGTGAGCTAGACCTTCTAGTTGATACATCAGTGCTGGATTAAACTCGCGGCCAGCGGCAGCATCTTCAATGGCTTGACGATATAGCTGTGCGGTACGTGCCACATAGTAGAAAGACTTAGTGCGACCTTCAATTTTAAGTGAGTCTACCCCCATCTTAGTCAAACGTTCCACGTGCTGGATAGCGCGTAAATCTTTTGAGTTCATGATGTAAGTGCCATGTTCATCTTCAAAGGCTGGCATGTACTCACCAGGGCGTCCTGCTTCTTGCAGCAAAACGATATCGCTAGATGGCTCACCCGCACCTAAAGTGGGAGTTTCTATTTGTACATCTGGGTTCACTGCAATCACATCGCCAGATTCAGTTTCTTTGGCCTCATGTACGCCGTACTTCCATCGGCAAGCATTGGTGCAGGTGCCTTGGTTTGGGTCACGCTTGTTAATGTAGCCTGATAATAGACAACGTCCAGAGTACGCCATGCATAGCGCACCATGGACAAACACTTCAAGCTCTATATCTGGGCAGCGCTGACGGATCTCTTCAATTTCATCGAGTGAAAGTTCGCGAGAAAGAATGACTCGTTTAATGCCTTGCGACTCCCAAAACTTGACCGAGGCCCAGTTAATGGCGTTGGCTTGTACTGACAAATGGACATCTTGATCAGGGAAGGCTTCGCGAACCATCATAATCAGCCCAGGATCTGACATGATCAGCGCATCAGGCTGCATGTTGACCACAGGCTCCATGTCTTTGATGTAGGTTTTGAGTTTGGCGTTATGCGGTGCAATGTTGCTAACGACATAAAGCTTTTTACCTAAGCTATGTGCTTCTTTAATCCCTGTCGCGAGATTTTCCATCTTAAAGTCGTTGTTACGTACTCGAAGACTGTACCTCGGTTGCCCGGCATATACAGCGTCTGCGCCATAAGCGAAAGCGTAGCGCATATTTTTAAGGGTGCCGGCAGGCGAAAGCAGCTCAGGTTTAAACATAACATCTCTCAATTAACGATAACGAGGTTAACTCGGGGGGCGGGCATTTTACTCAATGCAGTAGCCGTTATGCAAATCTAACGCTGTTTATTTAATCAGCGTCAGCTTCGCTAGACACACTTAGCTAAATAAAATGACCTATTTTTTTTAAATGGCTACCGAGTAATAGTTATTTTAGCTAAAATTACACAGCGCATTAACGAATGTGTCGCTTTACTTTAATAATTTTTCGACGATTTAGATTGTTGTGGCCAATTTGGCAACCCAAAAGGAGTACAAATGTCGACAGAGCATCAGCTGTTGGTGGGGTTATTGAAAAAACTAAAGGCTGACGCCTTAGTGCTGCCAACCTTGCCTGAAGTGGCAATGCGGGTGCAAGAAGTGGTATCTCGTCCAGACTCTAGTCCCAAACAAGTGGCTGAAGTGATAGGCCAAGATGCCGCTATATCAGCGCGAATGATTAAAGTAGCCAATAGCGCCATGTATTCGCGCGGCATTAAGGCCGAAAATATTAATAGTGCCGTAACTCGCATTGGCTTAACCCAGATCAAATCAATCGCTACCTCAGTGGCGATGGAGCAGTTGTTTATTTCAACGAATGAAATGGTGTGGGAAGTGATGGATGAGGTTTGGACTGCATCGATTGATGCCACTTCAGCCGCCTGTGCTATGTTGACCAAATATAACAAAACTCATCCTGGTAGCGGCATAAACTATGACACGCTCACCTTAGCGTGTTTGGTGCATAACATTGGCGCGCTACCGGTACTGACAGAGGCAGAGGCTCATCCAGATGCCTTTACTAGCATTGAGCAACTTAGGGCATTGGTGCGTAAAATGCAGGGGCCCATTGGCCGTGCAGTACTGAAAACATGGGAGTTTGCTCCTGAGGTGATGGAAGTGGTTGAACGGTGGGCAGATCTGACTTATCTACCGGATAATGTCGGCTATTTAGATTTTGTTCGCGCAGCCGCATTCTATACGGGTGAATTACGTGCGGGTCATGATTTACATGAACGCTTAGATGTATTTGTTCAACGCGGCTTGCCTGTTACCCCTGAGTATTTAGGCTCAGATGAGTTTTTGGATAACTATCATTCTATTAAACTAAGTTACGAGTAGTCGGTTTTTACTATTTAATTGGAGTTTGACATCAGCATTACGGAAGTTTTGGATTGTTAGCCAATATAGATTGGCTAACGATAATCCTTATAGGGTTACTCGCCGCTGGTATCTGTTATGGATACTGGCATAGACGAACACAAAAGCAGTATTTATCTAACTTAGTCACTAAGCTTAAATCTGATGGCAGTGTCGACATTAACGAGCTCGAGCAGGCGCCAAGCCTCTATCATGGGCTAGTTAATCAGCTGGTAAAAAAGCCATCAGCCGATTCAGTCACGCCGTTAAATCACGATAAGCTTACCGGTTTGCTTAATCGAGTCGGACTCAAGCAGCGGCTGGCGCCATTGATGCCAATTACCCATGGCTGCTTCATTCTTATTGATGTCTATCGCTTTCGTTATGTCAACGATCTGTTCGGTTTTCATTTTGGCGACAAGCTGTTAGTTGCTTTGAGCGAGCGCTTAAGTGAAATGTCACTGACCAGCAAATTAATGGCTCGCATGAACCAAGATGAGTTTTTGCTATTTGACGTTAATCCTTGGAGCCGACAGCAAATCGAGGACTTACAACAGCAGTTGCAAGCGCCGGTTGTGATTGATCACACACCTGTCAGTTTGCAGTTTCAAATCGGTTATTTGGATTTAGCACTGCACCATGGAGATGTCAGTCAGATGCTGCGCAGAGTCGATTTAGCGGTAAATCGAGCCAAAGGCTTACGGCAGCGCATTGCAGATTATCAACTAGGTGAGGATGCGGCTCAGTTTCGTCAGCTTAATATTATTAATCGGTTGCCCAAAGCCTTGGCGCAAAATGAGCTTTATCTCGTTTATCAACCTAAGGTGAATTTAAGTGATAATTCAGTGACTCACGTTGAAGCGCTCATTCGCTGGGAAAGTGAAGATTTAGGCCGTGTCTCTCCTGCTGAATTTATTCCATTATTAGAGTGCGCCGGCATGATAGAGCTAGTTAGCCACTGGGTTATCGACACGGTGTTAGCGCAACAAGCCTATTGGCAACAAGTGGGTATGACGCTACAGGTAGCGGTTAACTTGTCCATTGAAGATATCGATAATGCCGTGCTTAAAGAGACCTTATTTGACTTACTTGATGATCATAAATTACCGCCGAATGTGATTGCTTTAGAGGTCACTGAAAGCCAAATTATGCACGATATGCCCAGTGCGATTGCGGCGCTTGAGCATTATCGTAAAGCTGGAATTAACATCTCGGTGGATGATTTTGGCACTGGCCACTCTTCTATAGCGTACCTTAAGCATCTGCCCATTGATGAAGTTAAAATTGATAAAGCCTTTCTTGATGGGCTCGGGCACGATCCCCAAGCACTGCATGTATTACAAAGCGCCGTTGAGCTCGCTAAGGGCTTAGGGTACGGGGTGATTGTTGAAGGGGTTGAAACCCCTGAGCAGTTGCAACTTATACGTGAGCTAGCGGTAGATAAAATTCAGGGAGAGCTATTGGCTAAGCCGATGACTGCGCCTGAGCTAGAGATGAACTGGAAGGCACTAAATGCGCCTTCCAATTAACGACACTGGCAACTAGTTTAGTTGCTTTTGTTCGCTTGCTGCTTGGGACAGCTGCGCTACAAGGGATGGCGTCATTGGCGCGAGTTGGCGCTGTTTATTCATGCAAACCATCTCAATGGTGGCGGTCACGGCGGCTTTAGTTGCGCCCGGGCGCCATATTTCTTGCTTCCATACTGTGCGGTATTTACTTTCGAAATAGAATCGAGTGCGCACATCGATTATCTCAGCAAACTCGACGCCATCATGGCATAACATATCTGAGCGATAGACCGCAAAGCCTAGACCTTGCTCGTCCCAAAGAGAGGCCAACGTATCAGCACCGATAACATGCTCTCTGGCCCGCTCAAAGTATTTAAGAAAATTAGGGTGGTACACGACACCGGAAAAGTCAGTATCTTCGTAGTAGATTTGTACAGGGAAGTGGAATGTTTCGCTCAGTTTTGCGCTAGAGTCGCTCATTAAAATCAAATCGCTGGCTAAAAAACGCTAGTCTACCACAGCTAACCTTAGACGTAAGATGTCAATGCTGAGGTCGTGCCTGTTGACGAGGGCTTACTCAACCACATTTTAACGACAGCTTGTTAGCGTGATTATTTCACCATCGCCATAATTTGTTGGTAGCTACCGTCTGCTTTTAATGCAAGCAAGCCTGCATCTAAGGTGTCAGCCAATGTTTGTGCATCAGGGTTTTGTTTAGAGAAGGCGAGGTAGACAACACCGGTATGGTTGTGAAATTGACGGCTGATATCGCGACTGACCTGCATGCGTTGTAGATATTGCTTAGCCACTTGGTCATACATAATGGCAGCATCAATGCGATTGAGTAATAGCAGGTTGATAAGTTGATTGTGATTTGACACTGCAAGTAGCTCAAGCTGGTCAAGATGGATCAGCTCATCGCCATATTCATAACCTTCAATAATGCCGATTCGGGTGCCAGCCGGCAATTGGTGTTTAGTTGAGACCTTTAGCGGGTGGCGATTGTTTTGATAAAAAGATGCGCTGGCGGTAAATAACGGCTGCTGGCCAAATACAAATAGATGTTCGGTACTTTGTTCTTTTACTAAGTTAAATACACCATCAACTTGACCTTGCTGCGCCATTTTTAAACCGCGGGCATAGGGGACAATGATGCTATCTACGTTCACTTGCATACGCGAGAAAGCACGGTTGATTAGTTGATGCGAGAGGCCTTGGCCACTTTGGTCAGCAAACGGTGCCCAGTTATCTTCAGCGGCTAGTTTTACCGATGCAGGAGGCGTAACTGCAGGATTAGCGATCGCTATCAAGCTAACGCTCAATAGGGCGGTCAGTACAATAAGTCGTTGGCAGATTGGCATAATAGTCCTTTTATCCAAATCATCCTTGGCGAGCTATTGTTCATGAGTTTGGCTTTTAATTCAAGTTAATGCGCACAAAGCCGCTTTAGATAGCCAGTCTCCGGTAATGATTTTTACCGTTAACCGGGCAGCCGGATGGCGAACTACCCACGCTTACGGGTATTGCCTAGGCAGTAGCCTTGATAATAGGGCCTTATGTGTTAAGCCGCTGGGCTTTTGGGTTGATTTATAACCGATAAAGGGTATTTTTATATCTTCATCTGCTACACTCAAACCCAGATCCATCATTAACTTAATATGTTGATAGCCAAAATATTAATATGAACCAAGACGTGATTTTTACGCTTATTCAAAATGCTGCATTGTTACTCGCGATGGTATTTGTCTATGACGCCATTCCGCGCAAGCAGCGTAGCACTCATTTTCACTTATGGCGTTTAGTCGTTGGGTTTGTGATAGGTATTGTGACTATCACCACCATGATGACCCCTTGGGAATATCAACCCGGCATATTTTTTGATACCCGCTCAGTCATTTTAGTCATTTGTGGTCTCTATTTTGGCGGCTTGCCAACTTTGGTTGCCGCTGCAATGGCGGTAGTTTATCGATTCATTGAAGGTGGACCAGCAGTATGGGCCGGCATCACAGTGATCGTGCTGTCTGGCGCGATTGGGGTGCTGTGGCGCTATAACCGTAAAAATTACATCGCTGACTTATCGTTCAAGGAACTGTACTTACTGGGGTTCTTTTTGCATTTAATGATGCTGGCCTCGATGTTTTTACTGCCCAATGATCTTGCCTTTAGCGTGTTGTTCCAAATCAGTTTACCGGTTTTGTTGATTCTGCCTTTTGTGACAGCGTTATTAGGTAGCTTGCTTTCAAGACGACTTGAAGTTGAACGCGATGTGCGCATTCAGCTTCAAGATGATTTTATTTTCCGCTCGCAATTTAATATCGGCAACATGGGAATTGCGATTACATCGGTCGATCAGCACTGGATTAAAGTCAATCCACGACTATGCAAAATGCTCAAATACACCGAAGAAGAACTGCTTAAGTTAACTTGGTCGGAAATGACTTACTTTGAAGACTTAGAAGCGGACTTGCTGCAGTTTGAGCGCATGTTGGCCGGTGAGATTGATGAGTACGAAATGGACAAGCGCTTTATCGCTAAAAACGGTGAAATTATCTATACCCATTTAACCGTAGCGTGCCGGCGTATGAATGAGCAGGTGGAGTTAGTGATTGCCGGTTTTGTTGATATTAGCCAAAACAAACGTGCAGAGAAACAGATGCGTGATAGCCAGGAGCAACTGGCATTGGTGCTCGACAGCAGTAATTTAGGCATGTGGGATTGGAACATTAAAACCAATCAAATTAAAAGAAATGCTCGCTGCGCTGAACTGCTTGAGTGCGATATTGAGCAGCTTAATAGTAATGACCGTCAATGGTTAGATGCTATTCACCCTAAAGACAGAATCGACGTGTTGGAATCGATCGATAAGCATCTGCATGGCGACACAGAAGAGCATAGCATTGAGTATCGCCTCAATACCTTGACCGGTGGGCAGAAGTGGATTCAAGACACCGGGAAAATAGTCAGTCGAGACAGTGACGGAAACCCGGTACGTATGTGTGGTATCCATGCTGATATTACTGAGCGTAAGCAAGTTGAAGCGTCGTTGAATTTAGCGGCCTCAGTTTACAACAGCTCCACCGAGGCGATGAGCGTTCAAGACAGTAAGGGCCGTATTATTACCACCAATGCCGCCTTTACCCATATGACAGGCTATGAAGAGTCAGAGGTGCTTGATAAACACATCCGCATTCTACAAGGTGATAAAACGCCTTTATCCCAGTACGATAAAGTGAGCAAGTCGATTTTAGAATCTGGACGTTGGCAAGGTGAGCTATGGCTTAAGGGCAAGTCAGGTAATGAGTTTATGGTGTGGTTGACCATCAACACGGTTTACAACAACCAAGGTGAGCCTTATCGCCGTGTGGCGCTTTTTTCTGATATTACCGAGAAGAAACAAGCCGAGCATATTATCTGGCGTCAAGCCAATTACGACCCGTTAACGGGCCTACCTAATCGACGCATGCTGCTAGAGTATTTAGGCACCGAGATCCTTAAAACCACCCGCAGCGAGCGCCACTTTGCGTTGATGTTCTTAGATTTAGATTTCTTTAAAGAAGTGAATGACACGTTGGGTCACGACATGGGGGATCAGTTATTGCAAGAAACCGCCAAGCGTCTTAAGGGCTGTATCCGAGAGTCTGATGTTGTTGCCCGGTTAGGCGGCGATGAGTTTACCGTGGTGCTCTCTGGTGTTGCTGAAGCTAAAGATGTTGAGCGTGTTGCGGAAAACATTTTACGGCGAGTGGCTGAGCCATACAGTCTAGGCAGCGAAACCGCTTTTATTAGCGCCAGTATCGGTATTACCTTATACCCTGATGATGCGACAACCATTGAAGGTTTACTTAAGCACGCTGACCAAGCGATGTACGCCGCAAAAGCGCAAGGTCGCAACCGATTCCATTACTTTACCCCTTCTATGCAAGAGCGCGCCAAATACCGCATGGGGTTGATTAAAGATTTGCGGAAAGCGTTAGCTAATAATGAATTTGAGATTTACTACCAGCCAATTGTCGATTTAACTTATGATCAGGTTTACAAAGCAGAAGCGTTATTGAGGTGGAATCATCCAGAGCGCGGCGCTGTATCTCCTGCAGAATTTATTCCCATTGCAGAGGAAACTGGCCTGATTAACGAAATTGGCAACTGGGTCTTTGAGCAAACCTCAGCGCAAAGTGCTTTTTGGCGAGAAAAATACCAATTGGCAATTCAGATCAGTATCAACAAATCTCCAATTCAATTTCGTGATGAGGGCGATCAGTTTGAACACTGGCTGGCGCGCTTAAAAGAGCTCAAATTATCCAGCAACGGTATCTGTGTCGAGATCACCGAAGGCTTATTGCTTGACGCATCTATGGGGGTGTCGGAAAAGCTCTTGGCTTACCGAGATGCAGGTATTCAGGTGTCGTTAGATGATTTTGGTACCGGTTACTCATCACTTGCCTATCTGAAAAAGTTCGATATCGATTACCTTAAGATTGACCAGTCGTTCACCCAAAACCTAGAAACGGACAACGATGATGCCACCCTGTGTGAGGCGATTATTGTGATGGCACATAAGCTGGGCATGAAAGTGATTGCTGAAGGGGTAGAAACTGAGTTTCAAAAGAAGCTGCTACAAGATGCCGGTTGTGATTTTGGTCAGGGCTATTATTTTTCACGGCCGGTGCCGCTCGATGAGTTCGAACAAAAATACTTGCTGCCTTTTCTACCACAGGCATAACTAATGGCGCCATTTTTTGTTAGAATGCGCGCCCTCTTTATTGTAAGGCGCTTGGCATGACATTCGACAGCTTTCCACTTTCATCGCAGCTTATTGATGCGATAGCCATTTGCGGTTATCAAAATCTAACCCCAGTACAGCAACAAGTCATGCCAATTGCGTTAGCGCGGCACGATGTGATTGCCTGTGCGCAAACAGGCACAGGCAAAACCGCTGCCTACGCCATCCCTATGTTGCAGTGGTTGCTCGACAATGCTGACGATAGTCAATCGATTAAAGCGTTGGTGATGACGCCAACGCGCGAGCTAGCAATTCAAGTTGCCGAAAATATCCAGCAATATAGTCAATTTGCTGAGCTGAAAACCGTTGCTGTCTACGGTGGGGCTAACATCAACCCTCAGCGCAAAGCGATTGCTGCAGGTGCAGATATCTTAGTGGCTACGCCAGGGCGCCTGTTTGACATCATAGGCCAATATTCAGTTGACCTGTCTAGTGTCGATACGCTGATTATCGATGAAGCCGACAGGATGTTAGATTTAGGCTTCGTTAAAGATATTGAACGCATCAAGAAGCACCTAAAACCGCAGCACTGTTGTCAGTTATTCTCTGCCACCTACAGTGAGGGGATTGCGCAACTAGCCCACAAAATGCTCAATGCTCCGCAAAAGGTCAACATTGAGCCGGGTAAACAAGCTGCCACTATTGAGCAATGGGTGTACCCCGTTGATAAACGCCGCAAAGCTGAGTTATTGGCAGAGCTCATTGGCCGTAACAATTGGCGTCAGGTGTTGGTGTTTGTCAGTACCAAAGAAAGTGCTGAGCTATTACTGCAGGAGCTGCATTTAGATGGCCTTAAAGGTGCGGTCTTTCATGGTGACAAAACGCAAGGCGCCCGCAATCGTGCTTTAGAGCAATTTAAATCGGGTGAGCTGCGGATATTAGTGGCCACCGATGTGGCCGCCCGTGGCTTAGATATTGAAGCGCTGCCGCTAGTGATTAATCTTGAATTGCCATTTGCAGCAGAAGACTATGTGCATCGTATTGGCCGCACAGGTCGTGCTGGTATGGCGGGTAAAGCCATCTCTTTTGTTAGCCGCAACGATGAAGTGATGTTAGCCGATATTGAAGCGCTCATCGGCCAGGTGATTGATCGTAAGGTGCAGCCGGGATATGAAGAGGGCGCACCGCTTCCTGAGCGTTATCGGCAACTGCTTGTTGAGCCCAAAGCTAAGAAAACCTTTAAACATAAATCTCGCAGTAAAAGCAAACGCGCCACGGGTAAAGGTGGCTACGCGGCAAGGCGTGCGAATCAGTCTCGGTAGTAAGCAGTCATCATAAGGAGCAGCGATGATAGTACAAGCGATAGCCACTAATGTTATTACCGGATTTCTCGGGGTAGGCAAAACGAGCTTTATTCAAGGCCTACTGGCCAGCAAACCGAGCAATGAGCGCTGGGCGGTGTTGGTTAACGAATTTGGTGAAGTGGGCATTGATGGCAGTCTGCTAGGCAGCAGTGATAATCAAGTACAAATTAAGGAAGTGCCAGGTGGCTGCTTGTGCTGTGCGGCGGGAGTGCCGTTGCAAGTGGCCATTACTGAGCTTATTCGCCGCAGTAAACCCGACCGTTTATTGATTGAGCCTACCGGGCTTGGCCACCCCAAAGCCATTATTAAGTTATTGATGCAAAGCCAACTGGCCTCCACCCTAAAAATTGAGCAAAGTTTATGTTTAGTCGATGCCACCAAAGTGGCTGACAAGCGTTACACCGAACATGACATCTTTCAGCAGCAGATCCAGATTGCCGATACGGTACTCGCTGCTAAGGCAGATAGTTATCAATCGGATGAACTTAAGCAACTGCAACAGCTCTTAAAGGCATGGCAGCTTGAGGCGAACCTTGTACCTTTGAGCAGCATCAATGCCGACACAGAGCGCTTCGCAAGCGACTATCAGCCACTATTGCATGGCCGCAGTGCTCAAGCTGCACATTTGGCTCAAAGTGTGAAACCTGCGGCGATGAGCGTATTACAGCCAGTATCGATATTTGCCGATACTGCGCCGCAACAGATAGATTTTGATGCTGATGGCTGTTTTCACTGTAGTAATAGTCATGACGGTTTTGAAACCGCCAGCTGGGTATTCGATGTCAGCTACGAGTTTGAATTTGATGCGCTGGTGAGTTGGATTAAATCTTTGTCGGTTCTGCGCCTAAAAGCGGTACTCATTACCGATGAAGGTATTGCCGCTTTCAACTATGTTGACGGGCAATTGTCAGTGCAAGAGTTGGATGATGTGATGGACTCGCGCTTAGAGATGATCGCCGACTCAGTGCAACAATGGTCAACCATTACGGCGCAGCTGCAAGCCATGTCGAAACGTTATGCCTAAGGGCTTAGGACATTAGGTTCATAGAGCGTGAGCAATCGCACTTTCAGTATGTGCATTGACTAAGATATAAAAACAACAAAGGCGCGGTAAGCGCCTTTGTTAAGTTGATCAAAATAACTTGCTACCCCAGCCGAGTTTGTTCCTCAGCACGTGAAAGTAGTTATAACCTTTAGGGTGAATTAAGCGAAGTCGCTCATGGCTGCGTTTAACCATAATCTCATCACCAGGCAACACGGGCAGCATGACGTGGCCATCGCAGCTTACTTCCAAATTGTCACCGTTCTCAGGCGATACTACCAACTTAATGATGCTGCAGGCATCGACCACAATCGGTCTACACGACAATGTATGGGGGAACATCGGCACTAATATCAGCGCTTCTAAATTCGGCGTTAAAATTGCGCCGCCAGCAGACAGTGAGTAGGCAGTTGAGCCCGTCGGGGTTGAAACAATCATGCCATCGGCACGTTGGCTGTACATGAATTTGTCATCAATATAGACTTCAAATTCGATCATATGGGCAATCTTACCCGGGTGAAGTACTGCTTCATTGACTGCGGTATTACTGGATTTCAATGCGCCGTGACGATACACCTCAGCTTCAAGTAAAAAACGAAATTCAGTTTCGTAATCCCCATCGAGTACTTTACCTAAAGATTCTTCAAAGGTATCTGGGGGAAGGTCGGTTAAAAAACCTAGATTACCGCGGTTAACACCAATTACCGCGATATCAAAGCGAGCAAGCACTCTTGCAGCGCCAAGCATATTACCATCACCGCCAACCACAATAGCTAGGTCACAGCGCTCGCCAAGTTCGAGTAAATCAACAGAGTGGGCTTGGGGGCCAATCTCTGTTGCGACTCGCTCTTCAACGAGGAGATCATAGCCTTGCATTGTTAACCAATGGTGTAAGCGCTTAAGGGTTTTGTGAGTCCCTTGGTGATTTGGTTTCCCAATTAAGCCTATTGTGTGAAAAGCTTTGCTCATATTTATGCTTGATCCGTGCCTTAGGGCTTGAAACCTCGAATTTGATCCCCATAATATGCCCAGAGCCTGCAGAAACAAAGCATTTTTAGTTGGAGTGAGAATGAGCAACGAGCCAAACAAAGCACAAGAACCGCAAATTGATGAGGCAGTAGAAGCCGAAGTCACTACTGAAGCTGGTGGTGAACAAGCGAGTTTAATGGATGAGCTGACTCAAGCTAATTTTCGAGTAGAAGAATTAGAGCAAGCGTTAGCGGCTGCTGAAGCCAAAGTAGAAGAGCAGAAAGACTCTGTTGTTCGTGCAGCAGCAGAAGTAGATAACATGCGTCGTCGCGCCGCGATGGATGTTGAAAAGGCACACAAATTTGCCTTAGAGAAGTTTGCTAATGAGCTACTTCCAGTGATAGATAATATGGAGCGTGCATTAGCGGGGACTGACGCTGAAGCAGAAGCGAGTAAAGCCATTTACGAAGGGGTTGAACTAACCTTAAAGAGCTTTGTGAGCGCGGTTGAGAAGTTTGGCTTATCGCAAGTTGATCCACAAGGTGAAGCATTTAACCCAGATCACCACCAAGCGATTGGTATGCAGCCAAGTGCCGAGTTTCCAGCTAATACCGTCATGATGGTGATGCAAAAAGGCTATCTGCTCAACGAGCGTTTATTGCGCCCAGCTATGGTCATGGTATCACAAGGCGGCGGGTCGGTAGATACGCAAGCTTAAGCCTGATTAGAGATAACAAAAAAGCCTCACAAAGTGAGGCTTTTTTTATGGCCGACTAACGACCCAATTTACTTATAGCTCGGCTTAGATTAATCAGCTAAATACGCCTGTATTTGTGCCAATATCCCTGCACCGTCTAATTGCAACTCAGCGAGAATCGCTTTTGAATCCCCGTGCTTGATGAACTCATCTGGTAGGCCGATATTCAGCACTGGCATTGGCACTTTCAGTTGCTGCAAAGTCTCTAGTACAGCAGAGCCTGCGCCGCCCATAATGGCATTCTCTTCAACGGTAACAATAACATCGTGTTCGCTGGCTAATTGCTTAATTAATGCGGTATCGATTGGCTTAACAAAACGCATGTCGGCTAGGGTCGCATCTAGTTGCTCTGCCGCTTCGGCTGCGCTGGCTAAGGTGGTACCAAAATTCAATATGGCAACTTTCTGTCCGCTGCGCTTAATGACACCTTTACCAATAGGTAGAGCGGTCATCTCTTCAATCTGCTCAGCGCCAGTGGCACTGCCACGCGGGTAACGCACCGCGGTTGGCCCATCGTTGTAACAATAGCCAGTGTATAGCATCTGTCGACATTCATTTTCATCCGACGGTGCCATTATCACCATATTAGGGACAGTTCGCATAAAGCTTAAATCAAATGCGCCTTGGTGTGTTGGCCCATCGGCACCAACGATACCACCGCGGTCAATGGCAAATAACACCGGTAGCTTTTGCAAAGCCACATCATGAATAAGCTGATCATAACCACGCTGTAGGAAAGTCGAGTATATGGCAACCACAGGTTTGTAGCCTTCACAGGCAAAACCTGCACCGAAGGTAACCGCATGTTGCTCAGCAATAGCCGCATCAAAATACTGCTTAGGGAATCGCTGTGAAAACTCGACCATGCCAGAACCTTCACGCATAGCGGGGGTAATACCCACCACTTTTTCATCTTTGGCAGCAATGTCACAAAGCCAGCGGCCAAATACTTGCGAGAAAGTCGGATTAGCCGGCTTTGAAGCCGGTTTTTCAAAGGTAGATGGGTCGAATTTAGGCACCGCGTGCCAACCGATAGGATCTTTTTCTGCCGGCTCATAACCACGACCTTTCTTAGTCATGATATGTAAAATTTGTGGACCAGACAGATTACGCATATTGCGCATGGTTTCCACTAGACCATCGACATCATGGCCATCAATAGGGCCAATGTAGTTAAAGCCCAGCTCTTCAAATAACGTGCCTGGCACTACCATGCCTTTGAGGTGTTCTTCGGTGCGCTTAGCCATCTCTTTAATGGCGGGCATACCTTTTAACACTTTCTTGCTGTTTTCACGAATAGTCGTGTATAAACGACCTGACATTAACTGAGCTAAATGGTTGTTAAGCGCCCCGACATTCTCAGAGATAGACATTTCGTTATCATTGAGTACCACCAACATGTCATTGTGCAGATCGCCAGCATGGTTCATGGCTTCAAAGACCATCCCGCCTGTCATGGCACCATCACCAATCACGGCAACCACTTTACGACCAGCTTGCTCTTTTTCCGCGGCAACGGCCATGGCTAAGGCTGCACTGACCGAGGTGCCGGAGTGGCCAACGCTGAAGGTATCGTATTCACTTTCTTCACGCCACGGGAATGGATGTATGCCGCCTTTTTGGCGAATGGTGTGCATTTTGTCACGTCTGCCGGTCAAAATCTTGTGCGGGTAAGCTTGGTGTCCCACATCCCAGATTAATCGGTCAAATGGCGTGTTATAGACGTAATGAAGCGCCACAGTTAATTCAACTGTGCCGAGGCCTGATGCAAAGTGACCACTGGAAATACCTACTGATTTCAATAGGTAGCTTCTTAGCTCATCGGCTAATTGTGGTAGTGCAGCTTGAGGAAGCTGACGTAGCTCTTCAGGCTTATTTGCCTGTGCAAGCACAGGGTATTGAGAAATATCCAAACTCATATCGAGATTCTTTGTCTCTTGATTATACTCTTCGCGTGATTATGTAGCGGGCGAAGTCGGCAATTAACTGACTATTGTATGGTAATTTGGTCAGCGCTGATAGGGCTTGTTCAATCAAAGCTTTCGCTGTGTCTTGAGCCCCTGATAACCCTAGTAATTTAGGGTAGGTACTTTTATTGGCATCACTATCTGAACCTTGCGGTTTACCTAGCTCTTCGGTGCTGGCGATAATATCGAGTACATCATCTTGCACTTGAAAAGCTAAGCCGACAGATTCAGCATAGGTTAATAAATGTTGCCGTGTCATCTCATCGGCATCGGCTGCAATCAGCGCGAGTTCGACAGAGCAGCGGATAAGTGCGCCAGTTTTTAACTGGTGCAATTTAACTAAGGTCGGGTAATCAATCTGTTGGTTAGTGGCTTGCAAATCGATTGATTGGCCGCCGCACATACCGCTGTACCCTGACGCTTTTGCCAGCGCGTTTATCATCGCAATTTGCTGTTTAGCACTGAGCGGGCTGTCAGCTTGAGAGATGATTTCAAATGCCAGTGTTTGCAACGCATCACCAGCCAGTATGGCGGTTGCTTCATCAAATGCGATATGCACTGTGGGTTGGCCGCGGCGCAGCTCGTCATCATCCATCGCTGGAAGATCATCGTGAATGAGCGAATAGGCGTGAATACACTCAATGGCTGCCGCTGCAGCATCGAGTTTGGCCTGCGGCACAGATAATAGCTCACCAACCGCGTACACCAAAAATGGACGAATGCGCTTACCACCAATAAGTGCGCCATGTTTCATGGCCGCTTTTAGCTTAGGTTCGGTCTCGCCAAGTGCGTCGATATAGGACTCAAGTTGTTGATCAACTCGAGCGCGATATAAGTTAATGGCTTCAGTTAACACTTACTTACCTTCGTTTTCATAGGGCTGCAATTGCTCTTCTTCACCGTCTTGGGTGAGAATTGCCACCTTTTGTTGGGCTTGCTCTAGTTTACCCTGAGAGTGACGCACTAGCTTGATGCCTCGCTCGAACTGTTTCAAGGCATCATCCAGCGCCACATCGCCTTGCTCTAGGGCAGAGACAATGTGTTCAAGTTCATTGAGGGATTCTTCAAAGGTCAGATTTTCAGGTTTTTTAGCCACGATGCGTTTTCCTTGGATTGAGCGAAAGACAAGGTATATCAGCTACGGATAAGGGTCAAATCGCCATGCTGTATATTTGGTCAATAGCACGCTTTATGCCGATTTTTTTATAAAAATTTGTAATTGTAGCTAAACTTGCGGGTAAGCTGTCCGATAATTGATATAGGATGTTATCCTAAACCTAGGATAATTATATTCTAAAAGCGAAAGCTAGCAGTGACTTTTATTCGCTAAATTAGCGTGATTTAACAGGGCTCGGTTAAAGTTTGAGCGTTTTTGCCAGCCAGTTGATCAAAGAACTAATATTTTTGGGTGTTGTATAGCTAGGTACATGACCCGTTTATTTTGCTTACTGATCAAAACCCGTGGTTTTGGAAACAGTCAAAGACTCAAGGAGCAGTTGTGGATTTAGCAACCCTTATCGGCCTCATCGGCGCATTTGGTTTCATCATTATGGCGATGGTCAGTAGTGGTGGTATTGCCATCTTTATTGATGTGCCTTCTGTGCTCATTGTGATGATAGGCTCTTTGTTTGTGGTGATGATGAAGTACAACCTCAAACAGTTTTTAGGGGCAATTAAGATTGCTGCCAAAGCCTTTATATTCAAGATAGATAAACCCGATGAGCTTATTGAACAATCTGTGACGATGGCTGATGCAGCCCGTAAAGGTGGGTTCTTAGCCCTAGAAGAAGCGGAAATCACTAACAGTTTCATGCAAAAAGCGGTTGATATGTTAGTCGATGGTCATGATGGCGATGTGGTTCGTGACGCATTAGAAAAAGATATTGCTCTGACCGAGGAGCGTCATAAAACTGGGGTAGGCATCTTTAAGGCCTTGGGTGATGTGGCACCAGCCATGGGGATGATTGGTACCCTGATTGGTTTGGTGGCGATGCTTTCTAATATGGACGATCCTAAATCCATTGGTCCAGCGATGGCCGTAGCCTTGTTAACCACGCTGTACGGCGCGATTATTGCCAACATGATTGCGATTCCTATTGCCGATAAATTGCAGCTGCGAGTCAATGAAGAGTTACTTAATCGTAATCTAATCATGGATGCAGTGCTTGCGATTCAAGACGGTCAAAACCCACGGGTGATTGAAGGGTTCCTGAAAAATTATCTTTCTGAAAAGCAAAGACAAATAGATACAACGGACGGGGAATAATCCCATGGCAAAAAAGGTCAAATGTAATTGTCCTCCACCGGGTGCGCCTATGTGGTTGGCTACGTTTGCAGATTTGATGTCATTGTTGATGTGTTTTTTCGTGCTGTTGTTGGCGTTTTCTGAAATGGACGTGATGAAGTTCAAACAGATCGCCGGTTCGATGAAGTACGCGTTTGGTGTACAAAACAAAGTCGAAGTGAAAGATATCCCTAAAGGCACCTCGGTGATTGCGCTGGAGTTTAGACCCGGCAGGCCTGAGCCCACGCCGATTGAAATTATCAATCAGCAAACCAATGAAATGACTGAACAAACCATTGAATATCAGGCCGGTGAAGATGCCAGTGCTGGTGGTGTACAGCAGCAACGTGGAGAGCAGCGCGGCGGCGAGTCTTCATCAACGGCGCAGCAACAGGCTGAGTCTAAATCTCAGTCACAGTCTGAAGCAGAAGCGAAGCAAAAACAGGATCAAGCGGCGGCCCAAGAGCAAATCAATGAGCAAGTGAAGAAAATGGCTCAAGAGCTCAATAAAGAGATTGTTGATGGTGCGATTGAAGTGGAATCTCTCGGTCAGCAGATCATTATTCGAATTCGAGAAAAGGGGGCGTTTGCATCGGGGTCTGGCTTCTTGCAGCCGCGCTTTAAGCCCGTTGTACGCCGTGTTGGCGAGCTGCTTAAAGATGTTCCGGGAATCATTACCGTATCAGGCCACACTGATGATATGAATATCAGTAACGAGCTATACAGTTCTAACTGGGATTTGTCGAGCAAACGTGCTGTCGCTGTGGCTCATCAGCTTATTCGGGTGCGCGGTTTTGACCAGCAACGTATGAAAGTGGTCGGCATGGCATCATCTGATCCTCTGGTGGAAAACACCAGCGCGGCCAATAGGGCCCGCAATCGTCGCGTAGAGATAGCCATCGAGCAAGGTAAAGCTAAAGAATCCGATGAAATATTAGTGGGTCAATAAATCGCAAAAAGCCTGTCATGTTGACAGGCTTTTTTTGTTGGTTAACTTTCTGCGTCTGATCATAGGCAAGCTAAGCACTAACTTGATATAATGGCGGATTAATCTTTGATTCAAATTAGCTGTTGAATACCAACCCCGCGGGACGTCCATGAAATTTATCGTAAAACTGTTTCCTGAAATCATGATGAAAAGCAAGCCGGTAAGAATGCGTTTTACCAAGATGCTTGAAACAAACATTCGTAATGTACTAAAGAAAGTCGATGAAGATGCTAAAGTACAGCGCCAATGGGATAAAATTTTGGTGATGGTTCCTGCCGACAAACCAGAAATGGTAGCGCTATATGCCGAGCGTCTTAGTTGTATCCCTGGTATTGCCCACGTACTCCAAGTTCGCGAAAGTACTTTTGAGTCAGTTGACGATATATACCAGCAAACGATTGCGCTCTATAACGAGCAGCTAACTGGTAAAACATTTTGCGTGCGCGTTAAACGAAGCGGTAAGCATGAGTTCAACTCCATCGAAGTTGAGCGCTATGTGGGCGGTGGTTTGAACCAACATACGCAAGCAGCCGGCGTGAAATTGAAGAACCCAGATATGACGATTAATTTAGAAATTGATCGTGACAACTTATACTTGGTCGAGAAGCGCATTCCGGGTTTAGGTGGCTTCCCTATGGCGACTCAGGAAGACGTATTGTCGCTAATCTCTGGTGGCTTCGATTCCGGCGTATCGAGCTATCAGTTCATTAAACGTGGCTCTCGTACGCACTATTGCTTCTTTAATCTTGGCGGCGACCAACATGAAATTGGCGTTAAGCAGGTGGCTTACCACTTGTGGCAGAAGTATGGCGAGTCGCATAAGGTGAAATTTGTCTCAGTGCCATTTGACCCAGTTGTGACTGAAATTCTTGAGCGCATTGATAACGGTCAGATGGGCGTTATTCTTAAACGCTGTATGATGCGTGCTGCTAGCCGTGTTGCTGAACGCATGGGGATCCAAGCATTGGTGACTGGCGAAGCTATGGGGCAGGTATCTAGCCAAACCTTGACCAACCTCAACGTTATTGATCGCTGTACCGATACAGTGATTTTACGCCCGCTTATCGTGATGGATAAGCAAGATATTGTGAATATTAGTCGCCAAATTGGTACGGAAGATTTTGCCAAGTCAATTCCTGAGTATTGTGGTGTCATTTCGCAAAAGCCAACGGTAAAAGCGGTACTATCAAAAATTGAAGCCGAAGAGCAAAAGTTCTCCGAAGATTTGATTGAACGTGTGGTGGCGGCAGCTGAAATCATGGATATTAGGGATATTGCAACGCAAATGGATACCAAAGTGGCGTCAGCTGAAACGGTTGAAGATTTAGCCGCGGGTGAAGTGGTGATTGATGTCCGTGCGCCAGAAGAAGAGGAGCAAAGCCCACTTGAGCTAGAAGGTATTGAAGTGAAGGCGATTCCATTCTTTAAATTGGCGACACAATTTGCTGATCTAGATAAAAGTAAGACTTACTTGTTGTATTGTGACCGCGGTGTCATGAGTAAGCTGCAAGCGCTGTACTTGCAAGAACAAGGCTATGACAATGTTAAGGTTTACCGCCCATAGGCGTTGCCCGTAGCAAGCCCAACTAAAAGCCGCTGTTAGCGGCTTTTTTTATAGCTTGATAAAACCTTAGCAGATTGGCTTTTGATGAGATAGAAAAAGTAGCAGGTACAAAAAAGCCACATACTCAGATGTGGCTTTCAGCTGGGCTATCAGGCATTATCGCCAGAGTGTATTACTCTGAATGCTGAACGTTAGCCGTTGTTTCTTTGTCGCTTTCTGTAGCGACTAGCATGGCATTAACGTCGTCGTTTAGGTCCTGCTGCATTGCTTCTAGACCTTCGGCTAGCTGAGCGCTAATGGCGGCGTGTAAATCGTTAGTATCAACAACGATTTCGTCAGCGTGTACGTTAGCGGTGCAAGCGAGTAAAGCAACAGTTGCTAGTGTTTTTAGGTTCATCATGGTGTTCGCCTCCGGGCGGATATTCGTCTTGGGGTTAGACACTCCCCAATACGTCGTAGAGGCTGTCTAACTGCACTTAATTTCTTGGGGTGAAATTTAGTCAAAATTGCTTCGCTTTACAAACGATAAAATGTAACAATAAGGATTAGTAAATCTAATCCAAATATGAGATCGAGATCACTATGTCGAGACGATTGCCACCGCTAAATGCCGTGAAGGCTTTTGAAGCCGCAGCAAGACATTTGAGCTTTACCCGAGCTGCTGAAGAACTGTTTGTTACGCAAGCTGCTGTTAGTCATCAAATAAAAGCGCTAGAAGAGTACTTAGGGTTAAAACTGTTTAGGCGTAAAAACCGCTCTTTACTGCTTACCGAAGAGGGGCAAGGTTACTTTCTCGATATAAAAGATATTTTTGTGCAACTAGCCGATGCAACAGATCGTTTACTTGCGCGTAGTGCTATTGGCTCGCTGACAGTCAGCACTAGCCCTAGTTTTGCCATTCAGTGGCTGGTTCCGCGCTTATCTAAGTTCAGTGAAAAGAACCCCGACATCGATGTGAGAATTAAAGCCGTTGATGACGAGGATAGCTCCTTAGCCGACGATGTTGATGTGGCCATCTATTATGGTCAAGGTTCATGGCCTGGGGTGCGTGCTGATAAGCTGCGTAATGAGGTATTAATCCCGGTTTGTTCACCGATGTTACTCAGTGGGCCTAAGCCTCTGGCTGAACCAAGTGATCTGAAACATCACACCTTATTACATGACTCAAGCCGTCATGATTGGCAGGCTTGGTTTAGACAATGTGGAATTACCGATATTAATGTGAACCAAGGTCCAATCTTTAGTCATTCATCTTTGGTTCTACAAGCTGCGGCGCACGGTCAAGGCATAGCATTGGGCTATAGCGTATTAGCCCGCCCTGATATTAAAGCAGGTCGTCTGGTGTGCCCGTTCCCTGAAGTCTTGCTCAGTAAAAATGCTTATTACTTGGTGTGTCAGCAAAATCATGCCGAAATCGGTAAGATTGCGGCGTTTCGTGAGTGGATGTTAGATATGTTTGAAGAGGAGTCACGCAGTGAACTATTACCAGGTTGATGCTCCTTTGGTGGAGGCTGAGTTGCTGCCTAGCCAAGTTCGCCTAGAAGGCAATGAGAGTGACACCTTAGTGATTTTCACCCACGGCGCAGGCGCTAATATCGACAGCGAGTTTATGCAACAGTTTTCTGCCGGGCTGGCCAAGCAAGGTGCTTGGATCGCGAGCTTTAATCTACCTTATATGCGGGCCAATGCCGTTGACGGTAAACGTCGACCACCAGATAGAGCCCCGAAGCTGCTAAAAGACTTTGCGATTCATGTTGCTGAGCTTAAGCGGCAGTACCAACCGCAGCGTATTGTGCTGATGGGTAAGTCAATGGGTGGACGCATGGCGGCGTGGTTAGCCAATGAGGTATCGGTTGATGGGGTGGTGTGCTTAGGTTACCCGTTTGTGGCGTTAAAAGGTGGAGAGCCAAGGTTAGCTCCGCTGGCGCAATGCAAGGCACCAGTCATGATATTGCAAGGCGAAAGAGATAAGTTTGGCGGCCGAGGTCAAGTTGAAACCTGGATTGACGGCCTAGAGATAAAACTGCACTGGTTGCTTGATGGCGATCATAGTTTTAAACCGCGCAAGTCGTCAGGCACCACTCAAGAGGCTAATCTCGAACAAGCGATACACGCGAGTATCGAGTTTATTGGAGGTTTAGATGCATAAAGGTTTTCTGTTATTAGCCTCGTTAAGCGGCTTTATTGCAGTCGCGCTGGGGGCATTCGGTGCCCATGGTTTAAAGCGCATTGCTTCACCTGAGATGATAGCGATATTTAACCTTGGGGTTGAATATCAGTTTTATCATACCTTTGCGCTAATCGCGGTGGCATTTGCCGGGCATTGGTTAACCTCGCGGTTGTTGGCGTGGGCCGGGTATTTGTTTATTGCAGGCATGGTGTTGTTTTCAGGATCGTTATACCTATATGCGTTATTGGGAACAAAGTGGACTGGTCCTATTACGCCATTAGGGGGCGTATGCTTCCTACTGGGGTGGTTATTTATCGCTGTGGCAGTTTGGCGTAACCGCGTGGTTGAGTTAAACGATTAACCATCAGCCGCTGTCTATTGTGTCATTTCAGTGTAAAATGGCGGGCAATTAACGTTGTACGCCATTTTTTGTGCAGGAACCCCCAATGATAAACCTATTTTTATTTTGCCGTGCTGGTTATGAGAAAGAGTGCGCTGCTGAAATTCAGCACCGTGCTGCTGAGCTCGATATCGGCGGCTTCGTTAAAACCAATAATAACGATGCTTATGTGATTTTTCAGTGTTTCCAAGATGGCGATGCTGAAGTGTTGGCGAAGAAAATCTCATTGGATTCATTGATTTTTGCGCGGCAAATGTTCGCAGCTGCTAAGTTGCTTAAGTCTTTACCAGAAGCAGATAGGGTCTCTCCTATTGTTGAGGCGTTAGCCAGTGTTAGCAAAGCAGGCGAGCTGAGGGTTGAAACCCCAGACACTAATGAAGCCAAAGAACTGTCGAACTTTTGCCGTAAGTTTACTGTGCCTTTACGACAAGCACTTAAACGCAGTGGCGCATTAACAGAAAAAGAGAATCCTAGAAGGCCCATCATTCATGTGTGTTTTGTGGCTTCGGGTACTGCTTATGTGGGCTATTCGCTGAGCAATAATTCATCGCCTCATTACCGTGGTATTCCGCGGCTAAAGATGGCTGCCGATGCGCCAAGCCGTTCAACATTGAAGCTTGATGAGGCATTTATTCATTTCATCCCCAAAGATGAGCAAGAGCAGCGTCTGCGTAGCGGATTGAATGCGGTGGATTTAGGGGCTTGCCCTGGTGGCTGGACTTATCAGCTTGTGCGCCGTGGTATGTTTGTTGCGGCAGTCGACAATGGGCCGATGAACGAAGATTTAATGAATACCGGCCAAGTTAAGCACTATACTGCCGATGGGTTTCGTTTTGAGCCGCCACGCAAAAATATTTACTGGTTGGTTTGCGATATGGTGGAAAAACCTTCGCGCGTTGCTGAGTTAGTTGAAGCTTGGGCCATTAATGGTTGGTTTAAAGAGGCTATCTTTAACCTTAAGTTACCGATGAAGAGCCGCTACAAAGAAGTGTCGCAAATTTTGGCTACCATGCAGGAAATTCTAAAAGAGAATGGCGTCGAAGATTTTCATCTAGCCTGTAAGCACCTTTATCATGATCGTGATGAAGTGACGGTGCATTTATGGTTGCGCCCACAAACAGGCTTCTAATACCAATCAGTATAAACATTTAGTCACTCAGTGAGAGTTTAGCGGTTCTGAGGCAAGGCAACGAGTGAAGAGCATAGTTATTCTACGGTTAAGCTCGTTAACACAGCATCAGAATCGCTAAAACTCGCCATTCTGGCGCGTTTTTGGCTACCTACTTCTGCGTTGAATAACCTCACAAGGGAGCAACCATTGTTTCAGTACTCACTTTGAATTAGCCGGCCTTGAATTAGTTTGCCAAAAGCACGCTGAGTAGATCAAATTCTTATACTGATTGGTATAACTGCCATTTAGCAGCCAATAAACATAAAAAAGCCCTGACCATGTCAGGGCTTTTTTGTAAACACTGCTTATTGCTTACAGGCGGTCAATGACAGCTTGTGTGAAGTCAGTAGTGCCGTGAGTACCGCCAAGATCGCGAGTGGTACGGTCGCCTTCTTCAATAACCGCTGATACTGCACTGCGGATAGCTTCGGCTTTATCAGCCATGCCTAAATACTCAAGCATTTGGATTGAAGCTAAAATCACTGAAGTTGGGTTAGCGAGGTTCTTACCTGCAATATCAGGTGCGCTACCATGTACCGCTTCGAAAATTGCCGCATCTTTACCGATATTAGCACCTGGTGCCATACCTAAGCCGCCTACTAGACCAGCACATAAATCTGACAGGATGTCACCAAACAGGTTGGTGGTCACAATCACATCAAAGTTTTCTGGGTTCATGACTAGCTTCATGCAAGTTGCATCAACAATCATCTCTTCAGTGGTAATATCTGGATAGCGCTCGCTCACTTCGCGGGCCACTTTCAAGAACAAGCCTGAAGTCGACTTCATGATGTTGGCTTTATGAACGATAGTGACCTTTTTACGGCCTTCTTTACGTGCTAACTCATAAGCAAAAGTTGTGATTTGCTCTGCACCTTGGCGAGTAATAATACTGGTCGCTTCAGCAGTTGCACCGTCATCAGAAACGGTTTGACCTAAACCTGAATACATACCTTCAGTGTTTTCACGTACGGTAATGATATCAATGTTGTCGTAACGTGCTTGGGTACCTTTAAAAGATAGTACCGGTCTAACGTTAGCGTAAAGGCTGAAAATTTTACGCAAAGTCACATTGATAGAGGTAAAGCCTTCACCCACTGGTGTGGTGAGGGGGCCCTTCAAAGTGATACGATTTTTTTCAATCAAATCTAAGGTGCTTTGCGGGAGTAGTTCACCTTGTTTCTCTAGTGCAGTTAGACCAGCATCTGCAAATTCATAGTCGAAGTCGCATCCGGCTTTATCGAGGATCTTGATTGCTGAATCGATAATACTAGGTCCAATCCCATCACCAGGAATCACGGTTATAGTTCTTTTTGACATGGAGAGTCCTTCCACGGTTGGTCGTTACTGCTATTGTCTGACCATGTCGGAAGACACGGTATTAATGACTGTGAAAATTATTATTTGTCGTCTCATACATTTTAAACACTTTTAAACACTTTTCACAGAAAAAGGTGAGCAATCTCACGTTTTTTTCTGTAGGGTAACTTGCAATAAACGGCGCTTATCACCATGATTGTTCGTTAAAGGTTAAAAAAGACGACTTTAGTCTAATAAAGTGAACCTATGAAGATTAACCATAATAAGAAAACGGGGAAGACTTTGAAGCCACTATCTTTCGCTACGCTGGCCGTTGTCAGTGCCAGCATATTCAGTCCTCACTTGCTTGCTAGCAATATCACGCCACAAACTGTGATGCAGTTTGAGTCACTCAAAAAGCCTGTTATATCAGCTGAAGGTAACACCCTTGCTGTTGAAGTCGCGCCCGATCGTGGTGACAGTCATGGTCTGGTGAAAACGCTAACATCTTCGCAACAATTTAATGTTGAAAATGCATCTAAGCCGAAAGTGAGCCGAGATGGACATTTTGTTGCATTTAAACGTGACACACCCTTGTTAACTAAGGAAACGGCGTCGGCAAAGGAAAAGAAAAAGCTTAAAGCGGGCATGGTGTTGCTTGATACCAAGACCGGCAAAGAAACCAGCTATGAGCAGGTGAAGTCTTTTCAATTTAATGACACAGGCACCCACTTAGCTATCTGGTTTGAAGCTGACCAAGAGAAAAAAACCGCTAAAGGTAGCGAAGACGATAACGCAGAGAATAAAGACAAAGCGCCTAAAATCGATAAGTTCGATAAAGGCAGTCGTTTTGTCTTGATAGATTTGGCTAACATGCAACAGCAAGCCTTTGAGCATGTTACCGCGTTTGCTTTTAACCGCAGTGGTAGCCATTTGGCGTTGGCAACTAATGACATTGCTAATCAGCTGCACCAGTTGCACTTGAGTGATTTAAAAGCCGGCAGCACTGCGCTAGTCAAGGCATACACAGACCAACAAATTGGCCATATTGCCGTCAGCGAAGATGGCCTGCGAGTCGCCCATACCTTTGGTGCGGTTGAGGCTAACCCCTACGGACGTGAATACCAACTAGCACTTTATTATGTCAGTGATAATCGCTGGTTCACCGTGGTGAATAGTGCAGAGTGGACACTGAATCGTTACAGTGAAGTCAGTTTTTCCGATGATAACAAGCGACTGTTCTTTGGTCGCGTCCCGCAAGTTAGCCAACAGTTAAGCCTGCCTGAAGTTAAACAAGCGCAAGATTTAACAGATAGCCAGGTGATAACCGGTCAACGTAATTTACGTATTTGGCATGGTGACGATCCGCGCATTAAACCCAATGAGATTGAGCAGTATGACAAAGAACTCAAACGCACTTATTTGGCGGTAATGCATTTAGCCAGCAATAATATTGTTCAGTTGGCAGACCAGCAGGTGCCTGATGTGCAGCTAGAGCAACAATCACGCTATCTGCTGGCTAGCTCAGATATCCCTTATCGCAAAATGATCACCTGGGCGGGTTTTTATCGAGATTTCTACCTGATTGATATTAATACAGGGCGAAAAATTGCTTTCTTAACTCAGCAACCTTCATCTGAAAGGCCTACATTGTCACCTGATGAGCGCTCGGTGGCTTATTATCAGCAGGGCGATCTGTTCTTGTATCAAATAGCCCAAGATAGACGGGTAAACCTGACTAAATCGTTAAAGACCCAGTTTAGTGATGAAGATCATGACTATCCGTCAATGCCACCTAGTTATGGTTTTGGTCCTTGGATAGCAGATGGTTCAGGATTTATTGCTTACGACAAGTATGATGTGTGGCAGTTTAATACTGAGTCGCTGCAAGCATTCAGTCTAACCGCCAAACAGGGCCGTAAGCAGCAAATTCAGTACCGCGTGGCGGGACTGTATGAAGATAAAGAACAGCCTACCCGACTAGCGCCTGAGCAGGCAGTGTTATTGCATGGTTATAATGAGCGCACAAAGGCTGACGGTTTTTATCAAGTTAACCTTGGCGTCAGTGGTGTCAGTAAACTGATGGCGGGTGAATACAAGCTTACGCCACTAGCGCGAGCGGAGAACAGCAGCGAGTTTGTGTTTTCAAAACAACGTTATGATCTGTTCCCCGATCTGTATGTGGGCGATGTTAGTCAACCACAAAAGGCCGTACAACAAACTAATTTAGACGCCCAAAAAGAGGGCTTAAATTGGAGCCACTCTGAACTAGTGACTTGGGCAAATGCCGATGGTAAGCCACTTGATGGCGTACTGATTAAGCCGACTAACTACCAAGAAGGTCAGCGTTATCCGGTATTAGTTTATTTTTATCGCTTTATGAGTGACCGTTTGCACGCCTTCCCGCAGATGAAAATTAATCATCGTCCAAATTTTGCTTGGTTTAGCGATAATGGCTATGCGGTATTCTTACCCGATATCCGTTTTGAAGTGGGTTACCCTGGGCCAAGTTCGGTGCAGGCGCTGAATTCAGGTGTGCAAAAACTAATCGATATGGGCATTGCCGACCCAGATGCTATTGGTATACAAGGGCACTCATGGGGTGGGTATCAAACCGCTTTTGCCGTTACACAAACGCATATCTTTAAGGCTGCGGTAACCGGAGCGCCAGTTTCAAACATGACAAGTGCATACAGTGGTATTCGCCATGGCAGTGGTTTAGCGCGTCAGTTCCAGTATGAAACCGGTCAAAGCCGTATCGGTGAGAGCTTATTTAAGTCGCCGCACAAATACATTGAGAACTCGCCGGTATTTTATGCTGAGCGCATTAAAACACCGATGATGATCATGTTTGGTGATAAAGATGATGCGGTGCCTTGGGAGCAAGGCGTTGAAATGTATCTAGCGATGCGTAGGGCGGGTAAAGATGTGGTGTTCTTGCAGTATCAAGATGAACCACATCACTTGAAAAAATATCCAAATAAGCTCGATTACAGCATTCGCATGATGGAGTATTTCGACCATTACCTTAAGGGCAAACCTGCACCGCAGTGGTTGCAACAAGGCGAAGCTTACCAAGAGTATAAAAAAGCTGACTAATCAACATAATGTCTAACAAAGCCGAGCGATAATGCTCGGCTTTTTAATACTTGACTTGCAGGCTATAGCACGGCAGTTTAGAAGGCTAATCGCAAACAAGGAGCGTAATGATTTTATGGATGATCGCCGTGGCCCGCAGGTTAAGTTTCCCCCACCTATGATGTTTATCAGTATGATTTTAGTTGCCATGGCATTGGAATTGGCTGTACCTATGGGCTTTAAGTTGCCTGAGCCTGTGCATTATATGGGGCTACTGCTGCCGCTAGTAGGCTCGCTTGCCTTGTTAAAAATAGCGATTAACTTTCGCCAGAAATCAACCAATATCGAACCTTGGAAACCTACTTCAACAGTGATTGTTGACGGTATTTATGCTTACAGTCGCAATCCCATTTACCTGCTATTTTGCAGTTACCCCATAGGTATCGGGCTGTTTGTAGGTAAAGGTTGGGTCATTTTAAGTACCTTGCCATCACTGGTGTTGGTGTACCAGTTTGCCATTGCACCCGAAGAGCGCTATTTGACCCAAAAGTTTGGTGACGACTATCAAGACTATTGCCGTAAAGTACCACGCTGGTTATTGTGGTTTTAGGGTTTAGCACTGCTAAAGATTTAGCAGTGCATGAGCTGGAGTTTATTGAGAGGTTTCGCCCGCAGGAATAGAAGCGGTGACATATTGATTATAAGTGTCATCGCCCCAGGCAATGAGCTTATTGTCTTGAAAGAGTAACGGCGTGCATTCATCTCGAGTGGTCTCACCATCTGATTTGGTATGGTGGGTACGATAAAAAAGCACTTGTAAGCTGACGCCTTGGCTCATTTTTGCTTCGCTGAAATCCGCATTGCCTAATAGTAGTCTCACTTCTTCTATGCTTTGGCCTAGGTTAATCTCAGTCAGTTTAGCTGCGTTATAGGCTTGTCTATCTTCCCAATCCATTTCATCAGGCGTAGGTTCATAAACTAATACCACCACAGCCACAAAAGCTAAATAAGCGGCAAAAATAGATCCAATAATGACGGGTGCTTTTGATTTCATATCGTCGAACAATCCTTGAACTTGCTACACGTACGGGACGTGTAATCTATAAATCTGTGCAGTGATATTACACTGTCTGTTATCTTTACTTAGATAAGATAGCGACATTCGACCGTCGGGTAAATGTGAGATAAGTAACTTAATGTTTACATTCTGGCAATCATTTGGCTAATCTGAACTGGCTTAGATTGACCTCTAACGGCATATCTATTTGTAATTGCACAAGTTTGTAGCTCATTCTGGCGAGTTGTTTGCCCGACTCGAGCTTTTTTGCTTGTTTAGCCCCAATATTTTCAATTGACGCATAAATATTAGCCAGTGTGCGGTAGGTGCGTAACAATTCCATCGCAGATTTAGGGCCAATACCGGGTACGCCTGGGACTTTATTGCCACTGTCACCTGCTAATGCGAGGTAATCGATAAACTGTCCATGGTCGACACCTAGCTTCGCTTCTCGCTCCTCAACGGTGATTGCTGCTTGGGCAAAATGATCCCATTGGCTAATTTGTGGATGGGTTAATTGGGTAAAGCCTTTGTCCGTTGAGACGATTATTGCTGCGCCCTTAGCCTTGACCATTTTGGTGGCGAGTGTGGCGATAACATCATCGGCTTCGCTATCGGCATCTATCGATTGCACGCCCGCATCTGCCAGGGCTTGTTTAATGTCACCTAAGCCTGCCTCTAATGCAGCGGGCATAGGTTTTCGATCTTTTTTATAATCTTCATACAGGCGTTTACGCCATGACTGTTGTTTACCATCCCATACAATAACGGCATGGCTGGGTTGATGATATTGGATGAGCTTTTGGCAGGCTGACGTCAATCTCGGCGCTAAACCGTCGATATGGGTGTCGTCTTTTTGTGCGGCGTGCATGCGCCGCACTAAATTTAAACCATCAATTATTAACAGGGTGTTCATGGGGTCAAGCAGTTGTCCTTTTGCTTAATAATAAATTGCGCATCATCGATGTTAAGTGATGATACGATAACAGGGCACATAATCACTGCCAGGCAGTTTCATACGTTGCTGCTCAACAAATGCTTGTAGCAGCTCATCCATCATGGCCATCAAGGCTTTATCACCCTTTATTTCAAACGGCCCTTCGGCTTGAATCGCCTTTATGGTGTCCATTTTTACATTGCCCGCTACGATACCAGAAAAGGCTTTACGTAGGTTAGCCGCCAGTTCGGCTTTATTATCCTGAAAGTGTAAATCTAGGCTATTCATGGCCTCGTGGGTGGGCTCAAACGGAAGTTGAAATTCTGGCTCGATTTTCAAAGACCAGTTGTATTGATAGGAATCGCCGCTGTCTTTACGGTCTGATTGCACTTCGTCCAAGCCGTGGCTCATGATTCTGGCCACGCGGACCGGATCATCGATGACGATTTCATATTTATCTTGTGCTTGTTGACCAAGCGTAGCGCCAATAAATTTGTCGATTTTATTGAAATACTCTGCACTGGCTGCAGGACCAGTTAATATCAGCGGAAAGGGTCTATCTTGATTGTCGCTATTGAGCAAAATGCCCAGTAGATACAGTAGTTCTTCTGCGGTACCAGCGCCGCCAGGGAAGATCACAATGCCGTGACCCATGCGCACAAAGGCTTCTAGGCGCTTTTCAATATCCGGTAAAATTACCAGCTCGTTGACAATTTGATTAGGTGGCTCGGCAGCGATAATGCTGGGCTCTGTCAGGCCAATATAACGTGCGGTGGTGATCCGTTGCTTAGCATGACCAATCGCTGCGCCTTTCATTGGGCCTTCCATTGCGCCCGGGCCGCAACCAGTGCAGATATCATGGCCGCGTAATCCCAGTTCATAGCCGACTTCTCGGGTATAGAGAAACTCATTGTCATTGATACTGTGGCCGCCCCAGCACACAACAATATTGGGTTCTTGGCGTGGCATCACTTTAGCATTGCGCAGGATATCGAATACCACATTGGTGATGTGGTTCGAGTTGGTTAAGTTAATATGTTTAAGGTTTTCATAGCGATCACTGATATAAACAATGTCGCGTAAGACGGCAAATAGATGCTCTTGAATTCCGGTGATGATTTTACCGTCAACGAATGCGGCTTCGGGTGGATTGGTGAGTTCTATTTTGATGCCGCGTTCGCGCCTGAGTACGCGAATATTAAAGTCTTGGTATTGTGAGAATAGGTTTTCGGCATTATCGCTATTGAGCCCAGAGGCGAGTACCGCCAATGAGCAGTTGCGATACAGTTGGTATAAATCACTTTTGGCGTTTTGCTTGAGGCGATCGACTTCCAGTTGTGAAAGTTGATCCATACTGCCTCGGGGACTGATGTTGACTAACATGGCAACTCCTTAGTAGAGCGGCGTGCAGACCCAGGAACTTGATAAATAAACTAAAAATTGTCTGCGCTTATACGTCAATAACCACTCTATCTCTGCTTTCGTGTTTTGCTTTGTATAGGGCTGCATCTGCTCTTTCAAATGTCTCATTGATGAGCTCATTATTCATGATTTGTGCGGCACCTATAGATACTGTAACCGTAATCCGCTGATTTTTAAACTTAAAGGGAATGTTTTTCACTTTTTCCCTTACCCGATTAAGCAGTTGGTCTATGTCGGTAGCCGATACGTCAGGTATAAGCATGACAAACTCTTCACCGCCATAACGGGCAACAAATTCGGTTTCACGTAGCGAGTTTTTAAGTGCCATAGAGATAACTTGTAAGGTCTTGTCACCGGTACTATGGCCAAAGGTATCGTTGATTGATTTGAAGTGATCGATATCAGCCACCGCAACCCACAATGGCTGTTTATGGCGCTGATGATTGCGATACTCTTGCTCCATACGCTCTTCCAATGCCGCGCGGTTTGGCAGCTGGGTGAGGGTATCTAACAAGTTGAGCTTTTGCTGTTCAAATAAGCGCTCTTTATAGGTATTGGCTTCGCGGCTCAGCTCATTGAGCTCTGTGCGCATGGTTTCCATCGACTTACGCAGCAGGGCTTGCTCTCGCTGCTCTAAAGCTTCTTTGCGTCCCAGCGCTGTTCGCAGTGAAGCCAGCTGCTCTGTAACTTGCGACTTCAAGCTGTGAATGTCATCAATATCGATTATTGCGTCGCCAACATTATCAACGCGGCTGTTAATCTCGCGGTTGAGCTGCTTTTTTAATTGGAAGCTACGTTGATTATTGTTGTATGAATCGCTAACGACTTCGCGCACCGCTGACAGTGCATCGTTAAGCGCATATAAGAACTCTTGCGACGCTGATTTCTCAAGCGCAATGTTCTCTAACAATAAGGTTAAGATGGTCTGGTAGGCATCAATTAAGCTTTCAACTTCAATGTCATCGGTTAGGGTGTCTTTAACGACTAAAACTTGGTCGCGCTGATCTTTGCGAAACTCAATTTCTGAGATCATTTGCGCCAGTTCATGGGCTAACTGTCGATGCTTAGGCAGGACTTCTAGCTTGTCACCTTGAGTCAGTTGCTCTTGTAAAATCGCGTCGTAAAAGCCAACCAAGCGTTCGACTTTAGGAATATAATCCCAAAAGGTATGGAAAGGTTTGGCCAGCTCTTGTTTAAAGTAGCTGATCTCTTTTTTCAGTTGCGCAGGCGCTGAGTCTACCCGTTGTAATTGGCGGATGACTTTAGACAGGCTGGTGCGACCGTCTTCTAGTTGCACCATCACATGGTTGTATTGTTGTTTGAGGATTTGCTCAACTTCAACCAGTTCAGGCAAGGCTTCTTCTACCCGATCAAAACCACCGAGTTTGTGGCGTAATTTGGCTAATTTATTATCGAGCTCAAGGTTTTGTCCTTTACAGGCCAGGCTTAAATGGCCGATAAACTGCAGTAATGACGCCAGCTTTTGATTATGATCTTCGTTCATCTCCTCTAACGCTGCACGAGCTGAGTGCAACTTTTGTTTGAGCAGAGTTATTTGCGAAATATTAGCCGTCGTATCCTTCATGTTTACCTTTGATTCAGCGTCCTTGTTTAATGTTCGATTTGGATAGTTTAACAAAGTTTGACTCTCGTCATGTTAGCCGATTAATTGTTTACTGAAAATCAGTATTTTATCGGCACAATTATACGCTAACTTTAATTAATTTAGACTATCCACATCAATATCTTGATGACTTTTCCATCTTGGCCACAAAATCGTGTCTTTATTACCGTTCGTTGTCACTTTTAACAGGCCACGGGCGATGGCTTTTTCTAAGTGTAAGTATAGTGGAGATGTAAAAATTGCCACTGGCGTAAAATTAAGAGGCTTAAAGGTGACGTAGTAGTCTTGCGCTTCGCCTAAGCTTTGGGCACCGGCGAGCACCATTTGCAAACTCGTGTAGTAAGTTTGCGCCGACAATTTAGCATTTGGATTGTCCAGCAGTGGCAATTGCAGTAGCCCTAAATGTATGGCGGTATCGCCGTGGTGCTCATTGATTGCCAAGCGAATTTGTTCTAACAAGTGTTGCGGTTCTACTTGCTCGTTTAAACACAAGCTAAATAGCCCCGGGCGTATTACAAATACTTGCGCACCCGTGCGCTCAACTATGGCATTAAATTGCTCAGCAATCATGTCGCTATTACACGCTAAGCCCTGATTAATATCACTATTAAGCTGGGCGGTAAGTGAAAAGCTGGCAATAGTTTTTGGCTTGTCAGTATCACTCAGGTGGGCGATTAGCGCCCGATAGCCCGGCAATTGGCTAAGCGGGTCTTGTAAAACTTGCTTACTGAGTTGCTGCTCTCGTAACTGTAACTTTTTTCGACCTTGGCGCACATTAAATAAAGTGAGCAAGCTAAATGCCAATATGATGCAGATTACCACTAAGGCAATTTTTGATTGTTCCAGCGCTGCTTGGCTGTCTTTTTGTTTGCTGCTTAATTGGTTGAGTTCTAGTTTTAACTTCTGTTCTGTCAGTGAACTTGTTTGGCCACTATCTTCACTACTGGTTTGCTGACTGTGTGCATTGGCATGGACGATAAGTTGCTCGATGACTTGCAGGGTTTCATCCAGTTGGCCTGTGTTTTTCAGGGCATTGGCGCGATATTGTAGTGCTTCAATCTGCTCATCTAACAAGGTTTGGCTGGTTGCTAGCTCATAAGCTCTAGTGGCGTGGGTATCGACCAGTTGCCACTGCGCTGCGCTATTGGCGACCTCGGCAATCAACAGATCGCTGTAGACTAAGTAATGATTGCTCTTGCGTTGTACAAATATGCCATTGGACTCTTTTAATACATCGAGTGCTAGTTGAGTTTGGCCATTATTGTAATAAGCTTCACCAAGGTTATGGTAGTTCAAAGCTTGGGCGGTATAGTTTTTACGTTTAACATCTAATTGATGAGCATTTAGATAGTAATCAATAGCCTGGTTCCACATCCCTTGTTCACCATACACCATAGCGATCACGGTCATTGAAGCTGACACATAGCTGTCATGTTCAAGCCGGGTGAATTCTTCAGCTGCTCTATGGGCATAAGTCAGTGCTTCGTCCCACGAACGTAAATCACGATATACCCGCGCTAAACTAAGTTGTAACTGTGCTTTTAAGTAAGGTTTGTTGAGCTGTTCTGATAATCGAATCGCTTCAGCGTAGTGCTGTAAAGAGCGGGTCAATTGCTCGGTTTTATTATAATAGTGACCCATAGCCGCTTCAGCTTTAGCTATCAGGTAACCGTTTTTCAGTTGGTAAGCCAGCTGTCGATATTGGCCTAAATGGTAAAGCCCTTGCTCATTTTGACGCACAATACGATTCAAATCGCCCAAGTGCTGATGAATCGTATGTTTTAACAATAATGCCTGTACACCACTAAGCGATTGCACTTTGTCTAGTGCGCGATTGTACTCGGTGATAGCGGTTGGGAAATCTTGGCGACTGCGACCCGCAAAGCGGCCTTGCATGGCATATAAAAAAGCTAAGTCATACTCGCTGTGGGAGATGATACTGAGCTGTTCTATTAGTTGCTGGGCTTGGGGGAAGTTGTTTTCAACCTTTACACCGGTTGCAAGCAGTAAACGTAACGTCAGCTGCAGCTGCTGTTTAAGCTCCTGGGGTGTGAAGCCCTGCGATTGAGCCACCGCGTTAAATTCAGCTTCATCGCTAAAGGTGATTGGCAGGGTAATCGTGCTGGTAACATCTTTATATAAGTCAGCCGCAGACTCACGGACTTTAACTTCTATAGCAATATTATCAACAGCATAGACTACATTTGACAGCAATATTAAGCTGAGAAAAATCAAGGTAAATATAGGGCGCATTTATATAGAGTTACCTACCCATGTAAACTGGGTTTTTAAATTATTGTTGCTTATAAAGGCTATTATCGCCAATACGCGATATACTTCTGGCACTATTTCCTAACAATAATAACAGAAGGAAGCCAGAGTGAAACTAGCAGTATCCTTGATTTTATTTCTTGCAGGGCTTTTTAGTGTAAACACATATGCGCAGGTCAATTATCATATTGACCTTACCGAGCCTCATCATCACTTGGCCAAGGTCAGCGTCACTTTCCCCACAACAGAGCAAAGCCAATTAAAGGTTAATTTACCGGTTTGGCGCACCGGTAAGTACGAAGTGCTGCCCTTAGGCGATGTGATTCGTTACTTTACGGCGGTAGACGCTCAAGGCAATCGCTTGCCTTGGCAGCGCACCGCTAGTGGTGAGTGGACGGTGAAATTAACCCAACCTAGCGCTGTCACGGTTAGCTATCAGGTTTATGCCAATAAACTTGGCCAACGTGTATCGCATATTAATGACAGCCATGCTTATCTCGATGCCAGTGGGGTATTTGTTTATAGTCCGAGCTTTCGCAATGAACCACTGCAAGTTGATTTAAGTGTGCCGCAGGACTGGCGCAGTTATTCCGGTATGGTGAGTGGCGATAAAACTCACCGTTTTATGGCGTTGAACTATGACGTGTTGGTCGACTCCCCGATAGAAACCGGCATTAGTCAGCATCGTCAATTTAGCGCTGATGGCCGCGACTATGAACTGGTCGTGTGGGGTGAGGGCAACTACAACTTAGATGAGATGGTGACAGACTTAACTAAGTTAAGTGGCCAAGCTAAGGCGATTTGGTCTGACTACCCCTTTGAGCGGTATGTGTATATGGTGCATGCAACAAGCGGGGCAAGTGGTGCGACAGAACATCTCAATTCGACGGTGATCCAGCGACCAAGATTTAGCTTTAGAGAGCGCAAAGACTACTTGGGCTTTATTAAAACGGCCTCACACGAGTTTATCCATACTTGGAATGTGAAAGCCTATCGCCCACAAGGGCTGGTGCCTTATAACTATCAGCAAGAAGGTATCACTGAGTTATTATGGATTGCAGAAGGCTCTACCAGTTACTTTCAAAGCCAATTATTGCTGCGAGCAGGCGTGATAACTGCTAAAGAGTTTTTAGCTGACTTAGCAAGACGCGTTGATAGCAGTATCAATACCCCAGGTCGCGCGGTGCAATCTATTGCCCAAGGCAGTGCCAATAAGTGGGTATCAAGCGGTGGTGATTATGCCAAAAACCACAGTGCTAATATCTACTCAGAAGGCTTTATTGCCTCTTGGGCGCTGGATTTTGCGCTACTACAAGACACCAAGCTGGCGAAATCATACCGAGATGTGCATCAGGCACTCTATGCAAACCATCGCATTCCTTTAGGCTATACCGTGAAAGATGTGCAAGGGATTTTGCAACAAGTCAGCGGCAAAGATTATCAACCTTGGTGGCAGCAACATATTAATCATCCTTTAGTGCTTGATTACCCAGAGCTACTGCAACAAGCGGGCTTAGCCATGCGTTACGGTAGCGATAATAGCGTGCAAGTTGATAGTGGCTTTGAGGCCAAAAAAGGCAGTTTAGTCCTACAACATGTGGCCTTAAATGGTCCGGCGTGGCAGGCAGGTATTGTTAATGGCGATGAGATTATTGCCATCAATGGCCTGCGAGTGACGGCAAAAGGATTGTCGCAACGCTTAAAAGATTTTGCGCCTAATGACAGTATTGAGCTGCTGCTGTTTAGTGATGACAAACTTAAACAAGTGACATTAACCTTAGGAGAGAAGCCGAGCGGTGATTTGTCATTGATGAGTGTTGATAAACCTTCTGCAGCACAGAAAGCCTTTTTTAGCGCCTGGCTGGGTATCGATTGGCCATTTGACGAGGCGGGCGAACTGCAATAATAGCGTGTTGATGGCGTAGAGAATAAAAAACCACCGTAAGGTGGTTTTTTATTATTGGTGCCGTGCTGACTAATTATAAACTGTCTTCCAAGCCGCCAAGCACTTCAACTAATGAGTTCATCAAGGCAATGAGCTCGCTACCCATTAAGGCAAAGTCAGCATCTAATCGTGCGATGGGGTCATCATTACCCACATCATCATTGCCAGCTCTAAACTCCTCCGAGAACTTTAAGCGCTTGATCCCAGCATCAGATTGCAGCACAAAAGCAATGGATTGGCCAAAATGAAGAGCTAACTTGTGCACTTGCTTGCCCACTTCAAGGTGCGCCAGTACTTCAGCTTCTACTAGGCTTTGCTGCTTAAACTTAACGATGCCGCCTTCATCTGAGTCAGATTTTAATTCAGCTTCATCTTGCATTTCAAAAGGTGCTGGCGCGTGGTTTTCTTGCAGCCATTGGGTCATCTGGGTTTCCAATGGGGTTTTAAAGCTCAGTGGAATCACAGGTAAAGAGCCGAGTGCTTTTCGCAATAGCGCTAATAACTCTTCCGACTTAGCGGCACTTGAACTGTCGACTAAAATCATATCGATTTCAGGCAAAATCAGCGCGTGGATTTGGCTTCTACGTGAAAAAGCACGCGGTAAAAGCGTGGTGGTGATCTCTTCTTTTAGTGCATCTTTTTCTTTTTTGGCGAGCTTACGGTCTTCTTCGGCTTCAAGTTGCGCCACTTTTTCTTCAAGCGCTTCTTTAATTACCTGTGCGGGAAGAATCTTTTCTTCTTTAGTTGCACAGATAAGATGACGGTCATTGGCACTGTGTACCAGTGCATCGCCATGTTTGCCCAAGGCTTTAGAGAAGCCGAACTTACTGATGTCTTGGCTAGAACAAGGAGAGAAAGTGAAGTCTTCAAGGGATTTCTCTAGCGCTTCTGTATCGACAGAGAAAGGTTTATTAAAACGATAAACGGTGAGATTTTTAAACCACATAACAGGCGCTCAATCAAAAATAAAACGGCAGTGTATGCCATTGTAGGCGCGCGGTAAACCATTAGATAAACCGATTTAAATGTTATCAAAGTGATAATTCATCAAACTGTCATATTTTTTATGACAGTGAGCAAAGCCCGTGGTGGCGGGCTTTTCGGCCTGTGTTGCCAACATTTTTGCAACAGATGTGACTAATTTAGCAATCAATTGAAATAAAACTGCAATATAACAAATGCACACTTTCGGCCGTCCAAACCAATAACCAGACGAAGTAAACGTCGAAAGGATTAAATGATGAACGCTTTTTGTAAAACTCTACTAGCCTCTGCCCTTGCTACTGCGACTCTTGCCTCAGCGCATGCTGCAGATCCTCTTACAGTTTACGGCAAATTAAACGTTACAGCGCAATCTAATGATGTACAAGGCGACTCTGAAACGACTATCCAAAGCAACTCTTCACGCTTAGGTGTTAAAGGCGCATTCGAACTTAGCAGCTCACTAGAAGCTTTTTATACTATCGAGTATGAAGTTGATACGGGTGATGCTGCTAAAGAGAACTTCAAAGCCAGAAACCAGTTTGTTGGCCTACGTGGCAACTTTGGTGCCGTTTCTGTTGGTCGTAACGATACTATGTTGAAAAAGTCACAAGGAAAAGTGGACCAATTCAACGACCTATCAGGCGACCTTAAGAACTTGTTCAAAGGTGAGAACCGTCTAGCACAAACTGCAACTTACGTAACGCCTTCAATGAGCGGTTTCCAGTTAGGTGTGACTTACGCTGCAAGTGGTGACAGTGATCAGCTTGAGCAAGATGGCTACAGCTTAGCAGCAATGTACGGTGATTCAGGTCTTAAGAGCTCACCAATCTATGCAGCTATCGCTTATGATTCAGATGTCAAAGGTTACCAAGTTGCTCGTGCAACCGTACAAGGTAAAATTGCAGGCGTCCAACTAGGTGCAATGTACCAGCAAGAAGAAAAAGTCTATGACGTTGATGACAATGATACTGTTAACCCATTCGATGGCGACAGCTACTCAGGTTACCTAGTCAGCGCTGCTTACACTATCGATTCAGTGGTACTTAAAGCGCAATTCCAAGATATGGAAGACAAAGGTGATTCTTGGTCAGTCGGTGCAGACTACAAACTAGGTAAGCCAACTAAACTGTTTGCTTTCTACACTGCGACTAGCTACGAAGGCGCAGCCAAAGATGACAACTTCATCGGTCTAGGTATTGACCACAAGTTCTAAATTGTTTTGATTTAAAAACAATCTAATGTTTAAAAGGAGGCCTTAGGCCTCCTTTTTGCGATCTTACACGGCGTTTTTATGACATTTATTCGCGCTTTATGACAATATGCGCACAGTCGATCATAATTTTGTAATAAATCTGACCAATAATAGCGTTGAACATATTCACTGATAAAATTCACTGATAGAAGATCGCATATGACTGCTAGGATATTGATAGTTGAAGACGAGTTAGCCATCAGGGAGATGCTAACATTTGTGTTGGAACAGCACGGCTTTACGACAACTGCGGCAGAGGATTTCGATTCAGCCCTAGATATGTTGTCTGAGCCGTATCCAGACTTAGTGTTACTGGATTGGATGTTTCCAGGTGGCAGTGGTATCCAATTGGCGAAGAAATTGCGCCAAGATGAATTTACCCGTCACATTCCCATCATCATGCTAACAGCACGTGGTGAAGAGGAAGACAAAGTAAAAGGACTTGAAGTCGGCGCTGATGACTATATCACTAAGCCGTTTTCGCCAAAGGAATTAGTTGCACGTATTAAAGCCGTAATGCGTCGCAGTGCACCTACCGCGCTTGAAGAGCCGATAGATGTACAAGGTTTAGTTCTTGACCCTGTAAGCCACCGAGTGACTGTGGGTGAGCAGGTGCTTGATATGGGGCCGACCGAGTTTCGTTTACTGCATTTCTTTATGACCCACCCAGAACGTGTATATAGCCGTGAGCAGCTATTAGACAACGTTTGGGGGACTAACGTTTATGTTGAAGACCGCACTGTTGATGTGCATATTCGTCGCTTGAGAAAAGCGATTGAACCTTCAGAGCATGATCGTTTGATTCAAACTGTTCGCGGTGCAGGTTACCGTTTCTCTACCCGCCTATAGTAAATGAGTAGGCACAGAATCGCTTTTAGTTTAATCTGTGCCTGTTACTCATATTGGTTACCCTATGTTTGATTCATATTCTGGTTATCGACTGCTATCGCGGCTATTTTCTATTCTAGCCATATCGCTATTGATTGGCCTCTTGGTTGGTGAAGTGCTATGGGTGATGTTGTTAGCCTGTATTACCTTGCTTGTTTGGCACTATCGTCAAATCTCCCGTCTTAATTATTGGCTCTGGCGTGACCGACGCCTAACCCCGCCTAATGGCAGTGGTAGCTGGGAAGGCATCTTCAATGGTATCTATCGCTTGCAAGGTAAAAACCGTAAGCGTGTATCACAATTAGCCTTCTTGCTTGGCCGATTTCGTCAAGGTGCCGAAGCCTTGCCCGATGCGGCGGTGGTACTTGATGCCGAGCACAACATTATTTGGTGTAACAAACTTGCACAGCTGATGCTTGGCTTAGTTTGGCCGCAAGATAATGGCCAACGTATCGACAACTTGATTCGTTACCCTGACTTTTCTAAGTACCTCAAAAAAAATGATTACGATGAGCCATTTGAATTGGCCGGCTCGCAAGCCGATGGTCGGGTGTTAGAGATCCGAATTATGGGTTATGGGGCAGGGCAGTTACTGTTGATGGCGCGCGATATCACTCGAGTGCGACAATTAGAAGGGATGCGCAAAGAGTTTGTGGCTAATGTTTCCCATGAACTTAAAACTCCCTTGACCGTGCTGCAGGGTTACCTAGAAATGATGCAAGGCATGGCCGAGCCAAATTCGCCCAATGTAAAAGCCATGGATCAAATGCAGCAGCAAACTAATCGTATGCGCTCTATGGTAGAGCAATTATTAGTCCTGTCGCGGATTGAAGATGCACAAGGGGTTAACCTTGAGCACAAAGTCAATATGACCTTGATGATGGAAACCCTTAAAGAGGAAGCCAATGCGCTTTCACTTGAGCGCTACCAAATCATTGTTAACTTTGAACCAGATTTAGACATTTATGGTAATGAACTGCAGCTGCGCAGTGCTTGCACTAACTTAGTGTCTAATGCTATTCGCTATACTGAACCTGGCGGCACCATTACGATTGCATGGCAACGTGTACCGCTAGGGGCTAAGTTTAGTGTCACCGATACCGGTGAAGGTATTGCGGCGCAACACTTAAGTCGACTCACAGAACGTTTTTATCGGGTAGATAGTGCGCGCTCACGTCAAAATGGCGGTACGGGTTTAGGTTTGGCGATCACCAAGCATGCTTTGAGTCATCACCAAAGTGAATTGCAGATCAATAGCCAAGTGGGTAAAGGCAGCTGCTTTAGCTTTATTATCCCTAACCGTTTATTGGTCAACGAAGGCGACGAGAATCCAAGCTCATCGTAAGATTATTGTCAGTTAGCGTATAAATTTAAAACGGCCTGTTGTTAACAGGCCGTTTTTCGTTACTGGGCTGTGGCAGCTTGTTAACAGAAAAATGGTGCTATTTACTGTTTATAACAAACTGAGAAGTCGAATTGATTGCAGAATTTTGACGACTCAACGTAATATTTGGTCAAACGGGATCTGAATGGCGCAAATATGGTCGATTTTTGCTGTTTATTTGTCGCGTTGTCATTTAAGTGTCATATCTTAGTCATAGACTTGTCACTGTTGCGATTGATACTAGCTGCAACTTAATAAAGTTACTAAGCAACTTCGCTTAACATTGGAGCAAAGAATGAAACTTAAACAGCTTGTCGGTGCGGTTAGTCTTACAGCCGCTAGTGTCTTTTCTGCAGCATCTATGGCTGCCATTGATCAGACTCTACCAGTATATGAAAAAACCAGTGGTGTTTCAGGTAACCTATCTTCAGTAGGTTCAGATACCTTGGCAAACATGATGACTTTGTGGGCCGAAGAGTATAAAGAGCTTTATCCTAACGTAAATATCCAGATTCAGGCTGCAGGTTCTTCTACTGCGCCACCAGCTTTGACTGAAGGTACTTCACAGTTCGGCCCAATGAGCCGTCAAATGAAGCCAAACGAAGTTGAAGCATTTGAAAAGCATTATGGCTACCAGCCAACTGCCATTCGTGTTGCGATTGACGCATTGGCTGTATTCGTTCACAAAGATAACCCAATCAAAGGCTTAAGCATTGATGAGATTGACGGTATCTTCTCTGCAACACACAAGTGCGGTGGTGACGATGTTAAGCGTTGGGGTGATGTTGGTCTAGAAGGCGGTTGGACAGCACGTGACGTACAGCTATATGGTCGTAACTCTGTATCAGGTACTTACGGTTACTTCAAAAAGAAAGCACTTTGTAAAGGTGACTTTAAAGCGAACGTCAACGAGCAACCTGGTTCTGCATCAGTAGTACAGTCTGTATCACAATCATTGAATGCGATTGGTTACTCAGGTATTGGCTACAAAACTGCAGGTGTTAAAGCGGTAGCTGTATCTAAGAAGGGCGACAAGTTTGTAGAGGCAACAGCAGCAAACGCAGCTAACGGTACTTACCCACTATCACGTTACCTATATGTATACGTGAACAAGCACCCAAACAAAGACTTAGCTCCGCTAGAGCGTGAGTTTCTACGCTTTGTACTGTCTAAGCAAGGTCAGCAAATTGTTGAGAAAGATGGTTATGTACCACTTCCTAGCACTGTGACTGCAAAAGACTTAGCTAAAGCCGGTATCCGTCTTTAATTAAGCTAATCAGTTTGACTTAAAAAGGCCTCAGTTGAGGCCTTTTTTGATCGTTAATCACAATCAATTTCTATTTCTTGTTCTTCCACCAACACGGTTTCAACATCAATACTGCCATCACTTTCTCGGGTAATGCTATAAATATAGTTTGCTGAAAATTTGCCATTTAATACGGTACATCCATTGGATTTAACCCAATTTTCAGCATCATAGCCCCAACCACTGTTAAACTCATTCATTTCTTGGTAGTCAAAAACACTGGTGCCGTTACTATAAACGGATTCCTTATTGGAAAATGCCACTGCAGTATGGGAATCATTGCTAAATTTAAACGCTATTATCTGGCCATCTTTAGTGATGTAGCGAATGATATTACCTTGCCTAACTTGCTTTAGTGACCAATTTACCACGCCGAAATTAAAAGTAGCCTCACTTAGCCAATTTTTCTCTTCTAGCAAAAGCTCATTGATATTCTGGCTTAAGGTTTCGGCTGCAATTTCACGAGTGTACACGTCTTGACAAACTCGCGATTTAGCAGCAACACCTGGATCTTGGCAATCAAGTTCAACACCTGATTGGCGGTACACTTGTTTATTTATGTAGTTATTTGGAAAGCTTAACTTATCGATATTACGATTAAACATCGATTTTAGCTTAGTCTTAATGCGAGCCATGGCTAAAGCATTAGAAGCTATTTCTTGTTCTTTATTGTTCAGTATTATCTCATCTACGGTTTTTTGTTGATAATCAACAAAGACTTCATATGCATGATACTCACTTTTAACAGCATCTACGAGCAACACACTGAAATTCTCACCCTTAGACTCGTCTTCATCATTATCTGATGGCCCGCTGTAGTCAGGAACTAAATACTTCGCTTTTATATCTGGTTGCTTGCAATTGTCACAAGAAAACAAGTAGTCAAAGGTATGCGCGTAGGCTAAATCGGATGCTAGCATTAGCATTAGCGTTAATAGTAAAAAACAATTAATTTTCATATTAGATAAAGTCCATTTCAAATTATCCGAGTAAATTGCTTAGGCAACAAAAATTGAGATTACATTTCCCTATATTTTCTTTAAAGCTTTAAATTCAATTGTTTGTGGTGTTTTTACAAAAAAGATATTTAAAAGATATTCGAAAGAGTTAGCAAAGATACTGTTAGTAATTTTGAGGCATGACTTCAGAGGGATAGAGCTTAATTCCTATATTTAAAGAGATGTTTACATAGTGCAAGAATTGGATATCAGCTTGTTTTTGAGAAAGCCAAAACGGTTAGATAGTGCGTAAGCATTATCTATTTTTACATTGTGCCCGATTAACAACCCAACGGTTGTTTGCACAGTGAGTTTAGCTGGACGTGATTTATTTAGGAGCCAGCAGAGTCAAAAGAAATTGCTAGTGGGCTGATTTTAACCTTTGACGGCTTTTAGGTTTTATCGTCAGTTTCAAGGCCTTGTTTGTGGTCATCCCTATTTAGCAGCGACCGGAGAAAAACAAAGCCCGCTACAGCCCAGAAAGCCATGGTAAAGTAATAGAGCTTGGGGTGAGTTTGTAAATTAAATTGTGTATCAGCTCTGAAGTATATGATGCCAGTTGAAAGCCCTTGGTATAACAACCAAATGATATATCCGAGTAGCACAAGATAAAGCAATTTGAAGAAGGCGTACAAGTCTTTGCGACTTCTCAACTTTTCCTCAATCATGACTACAGGTTGGTCGGTTAGTTGATTCTTTCTGAGTGTTATTTCATGTAAAACGCGCTGATATCGCGCTGGGTATAGTTGCTGATCCATGTGTTGTTTCACTTCATAAAGTTCAGCAAGGGTATAAGTGTGGTAGTCAGGTTCCATTTCTACTTTTCATTCTGTACTGCATTGAGCAGTTTATACTACGACTAAGTTAGGATAATCAATTCGTAGAGTTAATTACGCTGCCTATTGTACAAATTTATGCCAGACAAGGATTAAAAGTCGATCTATCAACTTATCATTTGTCATCAATATTGGCTATTTTGTGAGTCTATTGAACTTAGCTTCTGATGATCGCCAGACAAAATGACCAAAAAATATGCCGCCTAGGGGAAACAACACCAAGGCAACGGCGGGTCTAACCCACAGAGGTTCAGTTGGCTCAATTAGGTGCATGATAACTGACCACATAAGCGCGGTAGAGATGCCCCAATACAACACGCCATGTTGCATCACAAAACGTGCTTTACCTTTCGCTCTAATGACTGCCCATTTGTCGATATTCATTGCCAATCCTTTGGTTTTTATATTAATAGTTATTGCTTACTCGACAGGTAGCTTACTACAAACGCGAGATAATAAAGTAGCCCTAAATGGTACACCCACAACACAAGCCAGTTTAATTGATCTGAAAGTGCAACATAGTGGGCTTTACGCTTTGTTAGCCAACTTGTCGTGCACGTGCTGGCGACAAAGCTCACTCCATTGTTGCTCACTTGGCATTTCGGCAAATTTTGCTAGGCTATCGCTAAGAAACCCGACATCCCAACTTGCATGGGAATCACTGTAAACATGAGCGAGCACCGAGGTATCTACTGGCTCTGATAGCAGCCCAGCAGGCACCCAGTATGCATTGCCGCTGGCATTAATATTTGGCACTGGGCTGCCGCATATCTGGCAAAATTCTGATTTAAAACCAGACTCTGTAGAGAATGAGCGAATACCGCTTTGACCCGATAGCCATCTAAAATTGGGCGCTGCAATAATTAGCGCTGAGTTAGACGATGAACCAGATACCCGGCGACATAAAGAACAATGGCATTGATAAACCGGGGGTAATTCAGCTGTTATTTCAAACGAGACGTGACCACACAAACAATGACCTTTCACTTAATGACTCCTTTCTTTTATCGGTTAAAGCGACTTATTCAACTATTTTCAAGGACATGTAATAAAACCGTTCTTCCTGAGTGTCGATTGTGAAACCAATGGTTTGGTACAAACTGACTGCAGGGCTAATTTTAAACACCCGTAGCCGAAGTTGATTGGCACCCGCTTGTATCGCCAAGCGTTTGACTTCAGCTATCGCATCACGACCTATGCCTTTATTTTGAAACTGCTGCGCCACTTGTAAGTCACGCAGGTAACAACCTTGGCTGTCATAGGCTAAGCGAATCGCACCCACAATCTCACCGTTATAAACAATATCCCAGTTTTCTAAATCGGCTATTTGCGTATGGATTTGTGGCAGCTGCCAGTCAACCGAGTAATGTTCATAGTAGCTACGCATGTTATCAAAAGTGATTTGAGCTGAAGCTAACAAGTCTGTAGTAGGTTGAAACGATGTCACTGTCGATGATCTCCTTATCACGTTAAACAAGAGTCTACTTTGTGCCGATCTCGCTAGACCGTGCATCGGTTAGATATTAGATGATACAAGGCCAAGAGGTAGATTTAACACCTAAATAGCCGACTTTGAGTCGCTACCTTGAATGTGCGGCGACCGGAGAAATTAGATTTCTAGGTATTCGTTTATTATCTAATTAATGATTCTACATCGCACTTGACGTTACTGGGGTCAGTGCAATGTTTTTGTTTAAAAAATCCAATTCCACTATGAACTGATTAAAGAAATCACTGCCCAGAAAACCATCTTGTGTGAATCTAGGGTCTATTGGGTAGATCAATATATTTGACACAAAGTGGTAGCCAGAGACTTCTAGCATAGAAGTGAATAACTTACATTTTACATCTGGCCCTATATTGAAATCACAATCAGTAAGCGGTTCACTCGTATTCACTTTGTTTGCCGAGAAAATTGAGCTTGTTGCTCCGGTATCAAGAATCATCTGGTAGTCAGCATTAGGGCTACTTAATTCGATAGTAATGCCTTCATCACTTAGTACATATGGCTTAAACTTATTTCTACTTTCAGCTGCAACATTGCCCGTTTTATTACGTATAGTGAGTTTTTCACTAGAGTAGTCGATAACAATTGTTTTATCTGCGAAAAAGCCCTGACCAATAACGATCTGTTGCTTATCTTCCACATCCTTTGGCTTATCACCAATAGACGTTGCCCTGGGGGTAAGCTCATAGCCGGTGATATCTTCAAATGGCATACACTCAATTGCTAAATTTGGAATAATAAATTGCTTATTTGAAAACACTTCACCTGAAATATTGCTGCTTTTAGCAATTTCACCGGTATATTTTACATCTGAGATGCTAGCAATATCTGAAACTGGTAAATGTATACCAGTTGTTGAACCTAGATCTAAGAGTGCAAAGTTGCTCTTACCATTGATTATTAGCTCAATTGTAGGCAATCCATACTGATCAAAGGCAATCGGTACTTCTACGCTACTGCACTTGTTGTCATCAGCAAGTAGGCTTGTTGAAAAAAACACTGCTGCAAAAATAAGTACTGAGGACTTCCAAAATGTCATTTTAATTTCCGTGTGTGATAGATAGTGATGAATGCCTAACGCCTTCATAAGCGGCAAAAGTAGTTGGTTATACTTTTTGAGGTATGAACAAAAGTCAACTTTTCCACGCCTAAACAGCTTGTTAGCATTCATTAGACAATAATTTTAGGTCTAGGTTTTTTTAGCAATTTGATATGAGCTATAAGATTGTCCAGCTGCTCAAGGTACACTACATCACTATAGCTAAGTGCATTTAAGTCATGAACATAGTGTGCCAACAATGTTAGACAGCCAGCTTGCGCTGCGTTAACTCTTTGCCGCCTGTCTTCAAGTTGCTCACTATTTAAAGTACCGCCTACATTTGTTAGCTGGGGTAGATAAAGCCAAAGATCTTCGGTATGAACCATTATCAATTTTTTAAAGAGTTTAATTAATAACTCTGTTTCATTGTCATTGACTAGCTTTTCCCTTATTGGGACGATAAACCCCGTTGGTTTCGATGAAACAGTATCGTAGTTTGAAGTCGCATAAGAAACTAACCCATTTAGCATTCCTTGATGTAACCATTCATCTCTAACTTCACTAGTGATTGAAGCACCATCTTCTGTACGCATAAAATCTGGATCTTTGCGTATACAGGCTTTTTTAAATCTTGAGTAACTCATCGATGCTCGATTTGAATGCCTTGTTAGGTGAATATTTACTTAGTGAAGTACAAACTCACCGATTACTTTAACTAACTCAGGTTTTATAGGTAATTCAGGTTGATTGTATGTTTGAAAGTTGGATTGCCTATCCAGAGTAGCCTCTTTGAAAATGTGATTCATTTTTTGGATTACAACTTTATCAGCCATTTTATTTGCTGTTGCAAGTTTATCCGCGTCCATTGAGCTAACTTGAATGTCTGTAGAGCCTTGAACAATTAAAACAGGTTTATTAAGTTTAGCAATCTCTTTTTGTGGGTCGTATTTAAACCAAGATATCATATAAGGTTGCACACTTGGGCGAAATAAACTGTTTAAAAATGGAGGCACATTTTCAACAGTTTCACCTTGCAAAAGTTTATCTAATATAAGTGTTGATTGCTCTACAACAACAGGCGATTGGCCTTTCAACTGCTCTCGTATAGTTTGATCTATTGGCTGACCGGTACCTGCAATAGATATAAATTTGTCTACATTCTCTTGCTGTGAAGCCACCATACCAATTAATGAACCTTCACTATGGCCAATAACAACTACTTTGTTAAAGATTTTTAAATTATTGAGGTGTTCAATCCAGCTGCTTGCATCATTAATGTAGTTTTCAAAACGTAGTTCACTTTCATTTAACCCTGCGTTTTTACTTTTGCCTATTCCTCTTTTGTCATATCTTAACGATGAGATTCCTATTTTTGAAAGTTCATCAGCTAACATTTTTAAAGAGTTGTTTATCATTGTTGGGTTATTGCCATCTCTGTTTGTTGGCCCTGAACCTGCAATAATTAGTGCAACTATTTTTGAATCCTTTAAATCATCTGTTAGTAGAGTTCCCTCTAATTTACCAGTGCCTGTTTCAATGCTTAAAACCTTTTCTATTGGAGTCGCGAATGAATTAAAAGCAGCAAATAGAAAAAATGATGTAGTAAAAAACAATCTCATAATATTCATTATATTGATTAAATCCATAGTTTGATTGCTGACAAAGCTGTTGAATACTCTAAGTACCTAATGCCTTGCTAATCGCAAAGCGATGGCCAACTGTTAATTTTCCGTCTAAATAACTTGTTAGGTTTTACGTAGTTTGAGTATTTGCGATTTTGTTTTCAAAAACACATAAACACTGAGGGCCAATATGACAAATGCAGGAATTCCTTCGGCGACAGGTGTATGCATGACGTGAAAATACACTCCTCCAGCCATGATCATAGCGATACCAGCAGCTGAAATAGCGCAGAGAGGTCTGATGAACAACCCAATGGCGCCTGCAATTTCACAAGCACCAATGAAGTAGCCGAACCATTCAGGTAGCCCCAGAATATAAAAACTTTCGTGAAGTTCAGGAACTCCTGATAATTTGGCAGATCCACCAGCTAGCAAAACAAGGGCAATTAATCCCTTTGCGATATTAAATCCGTATTTTTTCATTTCGAATACTCATACTTAGATACAAAGAGAAAACCTGACGCCTTACTAATGGGCGCATAAATGTTTGGCTAAAATTTGCGACGAAGGAGCGCAAGCCAAGCGTTTTGCGTCCTTTTGAGTAACTTTTCATATGCAAATTACTTCAATGCTGGCCATACTGTAATATCCAATACACTAATATTTGAAAACAAACTACGGAAGTAATTGGTACGGCAATAATAAGATATCGTTTATTTGAACTTATGTCTCGCTTAGTTACCTTAAATAAAGCGCATGAAGTAGCCAATGTGATCAGTATGGGGATTATTACTGCTGCAAAAAAGTAACCTGTTATAGCCGCTACGCTGTCTGCATATAATGCAATGTAAGAGCTTATTACGACTAATAAAGCAGTGATCAATATTAGATTTGTAAAAACAAACTTCGAATTACTCACAAAACTCCCTTTACATATAACGCCGCATTAAGGGGCTGACAATGCTTGGTTAAACTTGTGTAGAGAAGCGGAACTGAGCCAAGCTTTAGCAGTCCCACACTTAATTGGCCTGTTAGGCAGCAATTAAGATCGTGTTTTAATTTTATTAAATAACGCCCAAAGAGCAATGAGAAAACAACCGAAAATTGCTGAATACAAAGGCATTTGATAGAAATTTAAATTCATATCTCGCTGTCCTTCATGGCTTGTCTGGCTTGCCCACAAAGCCCTATAGAGCATAAGAAAAACCATGGAGAAATTGCAACCACTAAGCGAGTGAAGGGGTTACCAGTAGCATATTTAGCTTGAATTATTACCCCGATAGCATGAATAACCAGGAGGCCACCGATCCAAAGTAAAATGGCACTAAAACCTAACAAATGTAATGAGAGAATAGTGATAGCAGAGATGGCTATGTTTTTTACATTTTGGTTCAAAATTTACCCTAGTCTTCCATGCTGCCTAACGCCTCACTAAGAGGCAAGTAATAGTTGGTTAAATAAGCGACGAAGGAGCAAAAACCAACTGTTATTTGTCCTTTTGAGTGCCTTGTTAGGTGTTTTTTACTCTGGAGAATAACTCACCCAAAGTTAACTCCTCGTGCCAAAACTTATTTAGGTTAAAGTTATATTTAGCTTCAATATCTTCTGCAAAAGTTTCTAGCTCTAACGCATCTGCTGACCAACGGGACGGATATAGTTCTTTGTAGACATCCAATATCTTATCGTTAGGCTCAAACTGTAATTTGTCTTTGTTTGAAAATGCAAAGGCATCTATGAATATTTGAAGGTATTCTCGGATTTCGGATTTACTTGAATCTGGAAATGTTGAGATCCATTTTTTACCCATACAACTTCTTAGTCGATACACTTTAGGCAAAGAATCAGCAAACCAAGCATAGATAAAAATTAGGAGCGCTCCTAATCCGATGATGTACTCAATACTCATGAAACACCTAACAGTATATTAGGCTGAATTCCGCATAACAACGGACAACCAAGTTAATGTAATAGTAGCAAGTTAACTTAAAAGCTATTCACCTTCAATGGCTTATGTTTAAGTTGAGGATGCTTTATCTTCAATGTTTGCTGTAGAAAGTCGGAATTGACTTATTTGTGACGTTTTTCCGCTGTGATCAAAATAGATTCACCTATAAATCAGTACCTAATGCGAAATCTATCGCTATGGGATTTATCTGCTGCCAAGCTAAATCGAAGAGAAACTAAACCCTGTGTAGATACGGCTGAGGTCATTGGTGGCACGGCGGCTCCTTGGCATCCATGCCACTGCGGCATTTGCGAATCCTTTCACATCAGACACTGTCGTCGAGCACGCATGGAAGTGCTTGTAGCGTCCCGAAAAAGTATCTGCACAAACCCCACTGGAGGCGAAAACCCACTACGAGCCATTGTGGTAATTAGTACTGCCAACCGCTGGCTGTAGAGAAGAGAGTACATACCGATGATTAATACTTTGAACACAGTAATTTTAAGTTGAGCACTGAAGGCAAATCGAAGAGACACTTAAATTAGTGTAGATATCGCAGCGAGTTTCGGTTTCAGGGATGAAACCGCAAAGCGGCCAGGGAGGGCTTTACTGCGACTCGATAAGATATCGGCACAAACCCCGCTGGAGGCGAAAACTCACTACCAGCCAATGTGGCAAATGGCACACACACCGTTGACCAGCAACCTCCCTTGATTCCCCAAAATCAAGACAAAAAAAGCGACCAAAATAAGGTCGCTAAGGTTCCAATTCGGAATCCGGTGACAATGGCGCTAGACACTGTCTAAAGGGAATGATGATGAAAAATGAAAACTTAATGCGACCCATTTTAAAAAACGATACAAATTTTTTTATATTATCAGTGTCGAATAATCACAAGTATTTTTAAATTCAAGTGAAAGTATCACCTTGTTCTGCAATGTGATTAAAAAATGGCTATTTTCCCTAATTTTATTATTAGTCTTGTTTAGTTAAGGGGTTGTTGGTTATTTCAGCGCTCTTAACTAAGTTTGGAAATAGGCACCCATACAGGTGCCCATTGTGCAATCAAGGATAATATTAGGTATAGCAACTTTCTTTTTCTTAAAAGTTATGGAGCACAGGTAAAATAGAATTAAAATTAGCTGCTTGCGGTTCGCCATAGATCGGTATCCCAGAATCTTCTGTTTCCGCCCATAAAGAGTTGCCTAGTGGCTGCAAGTTATATGGACTACGAAATTTAGCAAAAGCCACCTTTCCAAGCAGTTCATCTTGGCCATTTGTATAAGACAAGGTTATTAGACCGTTGGCTTCAATCATAAACTCTTCTACACGGCCAGTATAGAAACCAGACGCGTCAAGAGAGGTAACCTCAAATTGGCTATCATAAGACGTTGTCTCGGCTGTAAAGTCTAGCGAGATGTTTAAATCATTGGCACCATTGCTTAGAGGGATATTTATATCATCAATAAGTCCATTTTTTGTGGTTGTAAAGCCATCAAGATCATTGTCGTCAATATCCAATAAGCCAGTGTCGTCAAAGTCAAGAATTTGTTCGGTAGCTGGATGAATAATGTTGTCATTTAGTGCTATACGGAACTCCCATGTATTCGTATCAGTATTAACATGAATAAAATAGAAAGTGAGAATGTGATTATCACCTAATGAATCAATTACAGATGTAGACACTGAATGATTATAAGTTGATGGATCACTATTATTAAATTCATCGATATAGAGTTCATTGCTATTCTGAGGAAAGTTTGCACTTATCTTTATTTTATCCGTGGCTTTGGGGCTACCTGAGCTATAACTTATCCGTATAGGTTGGCTGGTAACAATGCTCACACTAGATAGGCTTCCATCTGGGTTGACTGGAAAAACTAAAAGAAGTGAGCCTGTTTTATTAACTAGATATCCATGCTTGTTAAAATGAAGCGAGTTCGAGTTGGCGTAGTAAAGCTCTGCAGATTCAGGTTCTTTTTGAAAAACAAAAAAGTCTGTCTCAACTGCTGTTTGCAACTCAAATTCTCCAATAGGGTTTTGCTCACTAGGGGGATTGATGGCTGGGGGTTCTGGTGTGATAACAAAGATATTATCTGATTCAGAATTACAAGCCGTGAGAAACAACAGCATTAGAAAAATAGTGATGCATGATTTCATTTCATATTCCTTTAATTTTAAAACCTATACTCAACAATTAACCTAGTTTTTATGACATTGATTGGTCGTTAGTATCTTGTTCGCGGGTCGCAAGGTGAAACTACCTCAATCATTTATGTAACTTATTGCGCTGAAGCCCAGCTATGAAACTGGAACATTGGGACTTTATTAATTCGCATGCTGCTCTTTTCTGTGAACAATAGCTTTAGTGTAAGCGTGTTAGTCAAGCGAGCTGAAATTTGTTGAATAGTTTTCTCATCCGTAAGTGGCGTGCTTGGTCGTTGAATGTTAGCTAGCCCAGGTTCGTCCCTAACTGGCTATACTTTATTCTATTTTATTTACATTTTTCAATAATCTAGGTCAATTTTTGTTTGATTTTTTGTTCTCGCTTTAACAACTACAACTTATTTCATACCGTATTCATTTAGACTAAACCGAAGAGGCAATTAAGCTAGTGCAGATACAGCTTCGGCCTTTTACAGCATCAGATGCTGTGGTGGAGCATTCACTAGTGGATTATCTTTAAAGTAAGCTGCTGAACCGAAAAAGTATCTGCACAAACCCCGCTGGAGGCGAAAACCCACTACGATCCATTGTGGTAAATGGTACTGTCAACCGCAGGCTGTAGAGAAGAGAGTACATACCGATGATTAATACTTTGAACATAGTAATTTTAAGTTGAGCACTGAAGGCAAATCGAAGAGACACTTAAATTAGTGTAGATATAGCAGCGAGTTTCGGTTTCAGGGATGAAACCGCAAAGCGGCCAGGGAGGGCTTTACAGCGACTCGCTAAGTTATCTGCACAAACCACGCTGGGAAGCGAAACCCTAGTGCCAGCAATCAGACCGATGGCCACAACTCACCACCTTGATTCACCAAAATCAAGACAAAAAAAAGCGACCAAAATAAGGTCGCTAAGGTTCCAATTCGGAATCCGGTGACAATGGCGCTAGACACTGTCTAAAGGGAATGATGATGAACAATGAAAACTTAAGTCGACCCATTTAAAAAAATCAATCGATACAAATTCTGTTCATATAGTAAGAGTCGAATTAGCAGCAATAGTTCAAAATAAAAGTGAAAAAAGTCACATTATTTTTCAGTTAGGCGATAAAAGCTGCTAAATCTGCAATATTAAGGGTAATAGTCTAAATGGTTGGCTATTTACTCAAGGGTTTTAGCGTTTTTAACCACACTTGGAAATCGTCGTCCATGCTGGTGCCCCATTGCTTAACTAACGCTTGATAGCGGGCATAGTCACCATTGCGGGTGAAGCCGAGCATGGTTTCTACTTTATCGCGCTGTTGCTCCATCATATATCGCACTGCCAAGTAGCCCCAGCGATAGACACGATCGCCACCGCCATTGGTTTCATAACTGGTATTAAACAGCTCACTTAAGGCAAACTTTTGGCTTTGAGCGATCTCAATGGCTTTGGGGTTGTTGTCGCCTTGGCTGATGTATTCGGCGATGCCTTCACTCCACCACACTAAATGGGGCAGTAGTGGCGCTGGCTGCGGGCAGTATTCTGGCGCACTGTGTGAGTCATGCAGTGAAGCACAGAAATCGCCCCACAGGTTAAAGCGCCCATCAAGGTAGTGCACGTACTCATGGGCTAGGTTCCAAATTTGGCCCTTTTTCTGATAAGCCACAAACTCAGCTTGGTTGCCTTTGATATGCGGCAAACCCTCTAAGAACATGCCGCCATTATCACTTGGGACGTCGAAATGCGCAGTGACATATTGCACGTAGTCATCACGTGAAGCGTAAACATTAGCGCGCATGCTGACATTGTTGTCGTCACGTACAGGTTTATCTAATGTATTAAATAGGCTGTGGAAGTTGGCTTCTTGTTTTTGTAGTAGTTGGCAAGCTTGCTGGGTTTGCTCAGCAGACAGGGCTTGAGAGCGAATAATAATGGTATCGCTGCACTGATGTACCTGAGTTAACACCTCGGTTAGTGGGGCGGTTGCGTCTGCGTGTGCGTTGCCACCCAGTGTTGGCAGGGTGAGCAAGATAATAGGGGCGAATTTCACCATGAAGTTCCTCTCATTGTTATTATTGTATACAATATTTAATTGAGTGTTTCATTTTCATCAATTGAAGTCAATTAGCTTGCGTATCGGTTCATGACAATAGGGGCCCCTCGGGGTAGACTGAAGCGGGCTTAATTGGCAATGACAAGGGGAAATTGTGTTAAAGCAGTGGGATAACAATAGGGATTACCATTCATTTGCGAATGTCGACGCGGTATCTGTTACGCATTTATCATTATCATTAGCAGTAGATTTCCAGCAACAGCAGTTATCGGGCGAAGTGCGTTTAAGCCTCAATTTTCATGATATTGATTGCAGAACCTTAGTGCTGGACGGTCGCGATCTGCATATTGATACCGTGGTTGATGCTCAGGGCAGGGCATTGGAATTTAGCGTAGGTACCAATGATGCGATATTAGGCGAGAGCATAACCGTAGCGCTAGCGGATATGACTGAGTCGGTCACAATTAAGTATCGTACCGATCCGAGTGCCCAAGGATTGCAATGGTTAACGCCCCAGCAAACCAGTGGTAAAACACTGCCTTTTTTGTTTAGTCAGTCGCAACCTATTAATGCCCGCAGCTGGATACCACTGCAAGATACACCTAAAGCCCGTATCACCTTTGATGCGAATGTGAAGGTGCCAAAGGGTATGCGCGCTGTAATGAGTGCGATGAATGATCCATTAACCCCGCTCAGCGGCAGTTTTGATTTCACAATGGAAAAGCCGATGCCGACCCATTTGCTGGCCATTGCGGTGGGCGATCTGCATTTTGGTGGAATTGGCGCTCGCACCGGTGTGTATGCCGAACCTGAAGTGCTTAGTGCTGCACTTGCTGAGTTTGAAGACACCGAAGATATGGTGGTGACGGCAGAGTCTTTGTTAGGCCCTTATCCATGGGGGCGTTACGACATGATAGTGCTGCCCCCCAGCTTTCCTTTTGGCGGCATGGAAAACCCTCGGCTTGCCTTTATCACTCCAACATTAATTGCCGGCGATAAGAGTTTAGTGTCAACGGTCGCACACGAGCTTGCCCACTCTTGGACTGGTAATTTAGTCAGCAATGCGACGTGGCGGGATTTGTGGCTTAATGAAGGTTTTACCACCTATTTTACCAACAGAATTGTTGAAGCGGTTTATGGTAAAGAGCAAGCAGAGCTAGAAGTGGTATTAGAATATGGCCGCTTACAGCAAGAGCTGGCAAGCTTACCACTTGAGGCGCAAACTTTGCCGGCTAATGTGCAGCAGCAAGATCCCAATTTGGCCTTTAATCGATTTACCTATGACAAAGCGTCGATGTTTGTCCATGAGCTTGAACGACGCCTAGGCCGCAGCGACTTTGATAAGTTTTTGTATGACTATGTGCAGCATTTTGCTTTTAAAGCCATCACCACAGAAGTGTTTGTCGATTATGCTAGGCAGACTTTATTGGTTGAACATGCCGATAAACTGTCTGAAGCGCAGTTACTGGCGTGGGTATATGAACAAGGCATGCCAGCCAGCTTTCAACCACCTACGTCAACCAGCTTAGATAAAGTGGATGCCGCTCTGAGCAAGTTTTTACAATTTGGTGAGTTGGCAAGTGATAGCACTCAAACCTGGACTGTGCATCATTGGCAGTATTTTCTCAATGCGCTGCCAGAACAGCTTAGCCAAGAGCAGTTAATGCAGTTGGATGAACAGTTTGATTTTACCCATTCAACCAATGCAGAAATTGCTTGCGACTGGTTTAGGGTCGCGATACGCAATCATTACGATCCGGTATTGCCGTTGCTTGGGCAGTTTTTAGTGCGCATTGGCAGAGGTAAGTTTGTTAAGCCGCTTTATTCTGAGTTGATGATTAATGGTTATCACAGCGAAGTTAAGGCGATATACCAGCAAGCCCGCGGGGGGTATCATCCTTCTATTGTGGTTCAACTCGATAATTTATTGGCTGGCTGATCGGTATTACTCAGTCTAATAGATAAAAAAATGGCGACCCAGTGGTCGCCATAACATACTCTTTTATCTTCAAACAGTATTCAATTCTCAGTGGCCAGTGCGCTAGCGTGGTCTCACTGAGCAGGTGCTTATCACACCCAAGGGAGATGATGATGAACTGAAAACAACGGTGTTAACTATGGGGTAGGCCGTTGGCCCAAACCTGATATTCAACACCATGAAAATCGGTTACATATACTCAGAGTCACTCAATACTTAAAAGTTCACTATCAGATAAAATTATTTTTCTTTTTTTGCCAATAAACGTGTAATACCAGTCAGTATAAGAATTTGATCTACTCAGCGCGCTTTGGGCAAACTAATTCAAGGCGAATGATTGAAACAATGGTTGTTCCCTTGTGAAATTATTCAACGCAGAAGTAGGCAGCCAAAAACGCGCCAGAATGGCGAGTTTTAGCGATTCTGATGCAGTGTTAACGAGCTTAACCGTAGAATAACTATGCTCTTCACTCGTTGCAAACCACATGGATGTGGTGAATGTCATTAATGCAGGAGCATTTAAGGACCTTACCTCAGAACCGCTAAACTCTCGCTGAGTGACTAAATGTTTATACTGATTGGTATAAGTGGCTAAATAACCGCCCATTTGCGGCGTATACCACTTAAAAGCTTGCCATCACTGGGTGATTGCGCGAATGCACAGTGCGAATGTATTGTGCGCATGTCCCCGCCGCTATCAGCAATATTATTTGCTATACCCATTCTTGGTGAGTTTGCCCCAAACCGGCAGCGTAATATTGATTGGTATAAGTTAGATAGGCTAACGCGCAGGTAAAAAAAATGGCGACCCAATGGCCGCCATAACATACTCTTTTATCTTCAAACAGTATTCAATTCTCAGTGGCCAGTGCGCTAGCGTGGTCTCACTGAGCAGGTGCTTATCACACCCAAGGGAGATGATGATGAACTGAAAACAACAGTGTTAACTATGGGGTAGGCTGGTGGCCCAAACCTGATATTCAACACCATGAAAATCGGTTACATATACTCAGAGTCGCTAAATACTTAAAAGTTCACTATCAGATAAAATTATTTTTCTTTTTTTACCAATATACGTGTAAGTGGCTAAATAACCGCCCATTTGCGGCGTATACCACTTAAAAGCTTGCCATCACTGGGCGATTGCGCGAATGCATTGTGCGCATGTCCCCGCCGCTATCAGCAATATTGATAGGCTATCGCGCAGGTAAAAAAAATGGCGACCCAGTGGTCGCCATAACATACTCTTTTATCTTCAAGCAGTATTCAATTCTCAGTGGCCAGTGCGCTAGCGTGGTCTCACTGAGCAGGTGCTTATCACACCCAAGGGAGATGATGATGAACTGAAAACAACAGTGTTAATTATGGGGTAGGCCGTTGGCCCAAACCTGATATTCAACACCATGAAAATCGGTTACATATACTCAGAGTCACTTAAAACTTAAAAGTTCACTATTGGGCAAAATATTTTTGATTTTAATTACTGAGCAATAAAGTTGCTTAGCTGTGTTGATCGCCTTAGTAATCACCTGAGTCATCGCCAGTGTCGATCGCTGCGGTGCAGACATAAAAAAAGGCAACCAAGGGGGTTGCCTGCTGATCGATTAAGATCAAGGGGGCTGCGCTAGAAGCCCCAGGGAGAATGACGAACTTGAAAATCAATTTTCGCGTTCAATATTTGGAGTCACTCGCCCGTTAAAAGTTCAAAAAATAAACAAATAAAATTGAATAAATTTTATCCAATTGAATTAGCTTAATAATTTTTCAATATCTTTTTCTAACGCACTGGGTTTCGTCGTTGGTGCGTAACGGCTGACGACATGGCCTTGACTGTCGACCAAGAACTTAGTGAAGTTCCATTTAATTTTCTTGCTACCTAATAATCCTGGGGCTTGCTGCTTGAGGTACTCGAATAACGGTGCGGCGTGTTCACCATTGACATCGATTTTGGCAAATAATGGGAAACTCACGCCAAAATTGAGCTCGCAAAATTGATTGATGGTCGCTTCATCAGCCTTTTCTTGTTGGCCAAATTGGTTACATGGAAAACCCAATACGGCAAACTTTTCCGGACCATACTTTTGGTATAACGCCTGCAGCTCTTTGTATTGCGGTGTAAAACCACACGCGCTGGCGGTGTTGACGATGAGCAATACCTTATCTTGATATGTCGACATATCAATGGTGTCTTTAGTGATGGTTTCAGCTTTAAATTGATAAATGGACATCTCAGGTTCCTCAATGGCGAGTGGCGATTATTGGTCATACTGTATCACAAATTAAGTTGTGCGCAATTTAATTCGCCGGTAATTGTTTCGGGCGGGTTCCGATATGGCTGCGATGTATGTAGCAGTTTTGTAAGGCCTGTAACAAATCTGGCGTAATAATGTTTAAGGTTTTGGGGTTTTAAATTCTTTAAAAACAAAATGATAGAAGCTAAATTAAGCATTTGCTATGCTTGCGAAAATTTTTTCAGACGATGTAATTATGGCGATTAAAACCCGTGCTCTTTTGGCTGTAACCTCTGTGATGTTATCAACATCTGTTTTTGCTAATGACTTTACCATTGGCCTAAATGATGATGCGATTTCAACTGAACTTGCCGTCGACTTAAACAAGACCACCAATGCTGTGTTTGGCTATATGTATGCAACCGACGGTGGCCATGCCGCGAGTGGTGCGATGCATGTTACCCATGATGCAGGCATTCACCATTTTGAAATTGGTGCTAAATATTCATACTACTGGTCTAAGCGCAGTGCTAACGGCAGTGTTGTTGGTATTGGTGGTCGCTATGCTATGGATTTAGGGTCAAACCTATCGTTTTTAGCTTCGGGTTATTACGCACCTTCAGTGCTGTCATTTGGCAGTGTCGATGGTCAGTATGAGTTAGATAGCAAATTTCAATACAAGCTTAATCCTTCATTAGCGTTGTTTGCTGGCTATCGTAATATTCGTTTGCAATATGACGACAACTTAAACTCGACCTTTGATAGCGGTTTCTACATTGGTGGTAGCGCGGCATTCTAGCCATTAAGCGATAATCATTTAAAAGGCCAAACTGTTTAGTTTGGCCTTTTTTGTTGCTGCGGCAATAGCACTTATAAGGGCATTAATCGTTATCGCCACTGGCTATCGCCATACTCATCAACATTGTCTTCGAAATAGGCGCCATCACTGTGGTGACGCTTGTGTTGATTATTGTTGGTACGGCGACGTTGTTTATTGCGCTTACGTTGTTGTTTATCTGAAGACTCGTCGAGCCATAAAGCTTCATCGTGATATTGATCGTGTGCCATCTTTGATTCCAAAAACAGGGTGTGAACGTTTTATCGTCTTGATGCTAAGTTGCATAGATTGCAGTGATATGACATCAATATGAAGTGCAGATGACAGGCGGGGAGATTAAAACTAAGTTGGCAAATGGCAAGGTTCGACCTGCAAATTGATGATTGCAGGTCTATTGCTGATTGCAGGTCTAGTGCTGATTGATAGCCGGGTTGATTTGCGCCGCTTAGCGGCGTTTTATCATTTTGGCGACAAACATGCCATCGCTGTCAGCTTGGTAGGGCTGCACAGTTAACATCTCTGCGGGTGTTTGGGTAAAAGGGTGGCTAACGCTAAGCAGTTCAAATTGTGGGTGTGCTGCAAGAAAAGCGCTAAGGACCTGCTGATTTTCCGCACTGGCCAGTGAGCAAGTGGCATAGACTAAATGGCTGCCCACTTTAACCGCATGGCTGCTTCGGGTGAGAATATCTAATTGCAGTTCAGGCTTATCGGTAATGGCTGACTCATCGTCTAACCAGCGCATATCTGGGTTACGTCGCCATGTGCCGGTGCAACTGCAAGGGGCGTCTACCAACACATGGTCGATATCATCGGCATTAATTGGCAAAGCATCGCTGCGCCAGCGCGCCGTTGTGATGTGATTGTATTTTGCTCTTTTGGCACGTTTGTGCAGCTCTTCTAATGGTTTATGACGAATATCAGAGGCGACAATACTGCCTTGGCTTTTAGGGTCTTGTGCCAGCATTAATGAGCGCAGTTGCAGTGTTTTACCACCGGCGCCACTGCAGGCATCCCACCAATGTTCGTTTGCTTTTGGTGCGCAAATTTGGCCAATAACCTGTGAGCCTAAATCTTGAATTTCCAGCTGACCGTTTTTATAAAGACTGAGCCCATTGAGGTTAATGCTCTTATGACCCAGGTTTATCGCATCGGCAAAATACTGGCTGGGTGTGGCTTCGATGCCTTGTTCAACCAAGACTTGGCATGCCTTGGTGACACTGATGCCTTGTACTCTGGCCCAAATGGGCGGGCGCGTGCTCATGGCTTGCAGTAGCTGCTCGGTTTGCTCTGTTGATAACGGGTCTATGTGTTGCCAAAACCAATTGGGTAGTAGATCGTTAACGGCGAGTTTTAGTTGTGGATTATGCTCGTTGAGACGCTGGCACTTAGCAGCGATATCAGTAAGCTCTGCTTGGTTTGATAATGCCTCCATGTGAGCAAATTTTGCCCATGCATCAGCAATATCAGTCCAGTTGTGCTGCTCAAATTTCGCTGTAAAAGCCAATATCGCGAACCAGCTTTGGCTTTGGGCTAAGGGTTGCTCAAACTGTTGGTACCAACCCCACCAGCGAAAAATACCAAATAGGCTCTCTCGAATCACACGTCGGTCTTTAGAACCATGCTTTTTATGGGCACGAAAGTAGTCTGCTAACACTCTATCTGCTGGCATTTTGACTGCAAATATCTGGGTGATGAGCTGGTGCAATGTGCTGCTGTAGCTCAGGGCTCGTTTTTGTGCGCTGCTATCGGCAGCAATATTGGCATGTAAGTCGGCGGTTTGAGCGGCATTAGTGGTCGCTGCTGACGAGGCGATATCGGTCATGTTGGGTGCTTAAGGGGTAAATAACTTGGCGCAATTGTAGCAGAACATTGCTCACGGGGGATAATCTATTGCGGCTATCACCAGCTGGGTTTACATCTGTTTGCAAAGAGGGAACCCATTAGCGGCGAATTGCCTAAGTGTGCCATACAACCTCTATCAAGTTGTAAGGCTGGCAGCCGCATTAGGCTGTGAGCAAATGCGCTTTATTGGCAAACTCTAACACGGTTAGCTGCAACCACGCGGTAGATACCATATACTCAAAGTACAAATGGATATCAGCCTATTGAGCGCATCATGCAAGTCGAGTTACTTGAAATTCAAAACTTTCTTCGCCAATACCCGCCTTTTGACCAATTGCCTGAGCCGGCTTTAGTTGAGGCGTCGCAAAGTGTTGAAATATCTTATTACCGTGCTGACTCCATGATTGTTGAGTTTGAAGATAAGATTCAAGATCTCTATATGATCCGCAGCGGCGTGGTAGAGGTGTATCGCCGTAATGGTGATTTGTATAACCGTTTAGACCAGGGCGGCTTATTCGGGCAGATGGGATTACTGACTAATAACAAGGTACGTTTTCCCGCCAAGGCCTTAAAAGATACCTTGCTGTATTGTATTCCACAGAACATTTTTGATGACTTTTGCGAACGTTTCGATGCCTTTGCTGATTTTGTTGAGGTAGAAGGTAGTGTCCGGCTACAACAGGCGGTTGAAGACAATAGTGACGATGCCAACTCATTAACCACTTCCAAAGTAAAAACCATTCTTAGCAGTGCGCCAGTGTTCTTACCTATGACGACCTCGGTAAAAGAGGTGGCACGGGTGATGTCAGAGGAGAATGTGTCGGCGGCGATAATTTGCGATCCGAGTTTACCTGACGATGGTGGCGCTAGTTTTGTAGGCATTATTACCGTGCGTGATTTATGCGCTAAGGTGATTGCCGATGGACTCGATGTTGAAACTCAAGTGGATGAGGTGATGTCGACGGAGTTGATATCGTTAGATCACAACGCCTATATCTTTGAGGCAATGCTACTGATGCTGCGCTATAACGTGCATCACCTGCCAATTTTAAAAAATCGTCAGCCCATAGGTCTGATTGAAGTGACCGATATTATCCGTTATGAGTCGCAAAACAGCTTGCTGATTGTGAGCAGTATTTTCCAGCAAAATAGTGTCGACGACTTGGTGGTACTATCAGGGCAATTGAAAGACTGTTTCGTGCGGATGATTAATGAAGATGCAAATTCGCATATGGTCGGCCGTGCCATGTCTGAGATTGGCCGCAGCTTTAAGCAACGTTTGCTGGAGCTTGCGGAAGAAAAACTAGGCCCGCCACCGGTGCCCTATTGCTTTCTTGCGTTGGGTTCTATGGCCCGTGATGAGCAACTGATTGTGACCGATCAAGATAATGCCATTATTCTCGACAATGAATATCAGCCGCTGTTACATGGTGAATATTTTGCCCAGTTAGCCACCTTTGTTTGTGATGGGCTCGCAGCCTGTGGTTATACCTATTGCAGCGGCGACATCATGGCAACTAACCCTGAATACCGCAAAACCCAAAGTCAGTGGGAGGATTGCTTTGCCGATTGGATTGATAATCCCAATCCCAAGGCTTTACTCAACTGCTCAATCTTTTTTGACCTTTATGGGGTTTACGGTCGGCCTAAGTGGGCAGAGCAGCTTAATGCGTTTATTTTACGTAAAGCGAAGAAAAACAATCGTTTCCTTGCTTGCTTAGCCAGGAACGCGCTTAACCGTACACCGCCATTGGGCTTTTTCAAAGATTTCGTGATGGAAAAAGATGGCCGGCATAATAACTCCATTAACCTAAAGCGTCGCGGCACAGCGCCCCTTGCTGATCTGATCCGCGTACATGCCTTAGCCATAGGCTCTCAGTCACAAAACTCTTTCGATCGCTTAGAAGATATTATTGAAGCTGGTATTCTGCCGCCATCAAAAGGTAAAGACCTACAGCATGCGATGGAGTTTATCTCGCTAGTGCGTATTCGCCATCAAGCGCTCGACATTGAGGCTGAACAAGAGCCTGATAATAATATTGAGCCGGAGAATATGTCTGACTTTGAGCGCCGCAACCTTAAAGATGCGTTTTTAGTGCTCAGTAGCGCCCAGAACTTCCTGAAGTTTCGTTATAGCGCAAATAGTATGCAGCAGGCTAAGTAATGGAGAACTTCACTAACCAAGAGATCCTGAACTGGCAGGCTTTTTTACAGGTTAAAGAGCAGCAAAGCAAAGATAGCCGCCTGAAGCATTTCTACCAAGCCGGCACCTATCACAGTGAAACACCGCTCAAACAAGTCGAGTTTGTTGCGCTAGACTTTGAAACAACCGGACTGGATGCAAACCAAAACAGCATTATCAGTATTGGTCTAGTGCCGTTTACTTTGCAACGCATTGCTTGTCGCCAAGCCAAGCATTGGTTTATTACCCCTGAAGATAAGCTGCAGGAAAATTCAATTATTATCCATGGCATTACCCACTCAGATTTGAAGGGCGCCCCAGCGCTGCCACGTATATTGGAGCAATTGCTAGATGAACTTGCTGGCAAAGTGGTGGTGGTACATTATCGGCGTATTGAGCGGGACTTTTTCGACTCCGCTCTGCGCGGAATGATTAATGAAGGGATTGTGTTTCCTATTGTCGATACCATGCAGATTGAAGCCGATGTTTTGCGGACAAGAAAAAAACGTTTTATTGAGTGGTTTAAGCCCAACCGACCGCTATCCATCCGTTTAGCGAATACCCGCAGCCGTTATCACCTGCCGACGTACCCGCCACATGATGCACTGACTGACGCCATTGCTACCGCTGAGCTTTTGCAAGCGCAGATCCATTATCACTTTGATGGCGACACGCCAATTAAAAAGCTGTGGCTGTGAGCGGGCTAATAGCGCTTAGTACACGCATGCTTTATGGCTAAATAGGAAAAAATTAGCAAAAAAGGTCAGCGAGTTCTTAGGGAAAAGGGCGGAAAAGGGTAAGAAAAGCCAAGCATTACGCTTGGCTTTTTAGTATTAGCTGATGCTGTTGATGGGTTAACGCCGCTCGGTACGCAGCCCCAGTATTAAACTCAAGCACATGACCAATAAGATAACCGTAAATGGCAATGCCGTTGAAATTGCGCCAGCTTGCAAGGCTTCAATGGCTTGCGTGCCACCTACCCACACTAAACCGGCAGCAATAGCACCTTCGATAAATGCCCAGAACACTCGCTGCGGAACGGGCGCATCGACTTTACCACCAGAGGTAATGCTATCAATCACCAGTGAACCTGAGTCCGATGAGGTAACAAAGAACACCAATACCAAAACCACCGCCAGTAAGGACAAGATGCTCCCCATAGGCAAGGCATCAAACATTTGGAACATGGCTAACGGCACTTCCGTTAAGCCTTTCTCACCTAATGTACCGACTTTATTGGCAATTTGATCAATGGCAACTCCACCAAATACCGACATCCATAAGATAGTCACTAGGGTGGGTACTATCAGTACCGCCACCATAAATTCACGGATGGTACGGCCACGAGAAATACGGGCGATAAACATGCCGACAAATGGTGACCATGAAATCCACCAAGCCCAATAGAATACAGTCCAGCCATGCATCCAAGCTTCATCTTCACGGCCGACAGGGTTACTCAAGGGGATAATGTTCTCAATGTAGCCCATGACGGTGGTTGGAATCGTGCCCATTGCCACAGCAAAAGATACCAGCGCGACAAATACCACTAGTGCTAGCGCCAGCAACATATTAATGTTACTGATGAGCTTAACACCGCCGTCAATACCACGCATGACCGAAATAACGGCCACCAGGGTAACGATAAAGATGATACCGATCTGCAGCATTAGGCCATTATCAAAGCCAAATACATGATGGAAACCACTGGCTGCTTGCTGTGCGCCTAAGCCAAGTGAGGTCGCCAGACCAAATAGGGTTGCCAATACCGCTAGAATATCGATGACATGTCCCGGCCAGCCCCAAGTGCGATCGCCTAAAATCGGATAGAACACCGAGCGCATCGATAAAGGTAGGCCTTTGTTATAGGCAAAAAATGCCAATGACAACGACACCACACCATAAATTGCCCAAGGGTGTAGACCCCAATGGAACATCGTTGCGCCAAGGGCCAATTTGGCGGCTTCTGGCGTGTTGGGCTCGACATTAAGTGGGGTTTCATACCAGCCGGTAAAATAGGCCGCAGGCTCTGCCACACCCCAAAACATTAGGCCGATGCCCATGCCGGCGGCAAATAACATGGCAATCCATGACAGCATTGAATAATCGGCCTTGGCATCACTGCCGCCTAAGCGGACTTTGCCAAATGGCGAAACAATCATCGCCAAGCAAAACAGCACAAAGATATTGGCAGACCACATGAACAATTGGTCAAATGAGCCGATAATTTTCCATTTGATACCGTCAAGAGCGGCTTTGGAGGTCGCTGGATCAACCAGCAAAATGGCGAGTAAGAATAGGCCTATGAGTGAGGCGCTGATCCCAAATACCGGGTTGTGGACATCAAAGCCCCATTTTTGGATGTTGTCTTGGCCGACGGTATAGTCGGTGTTGTCGATACTGTACTTATCTTTATTAGAAGTCATCAATCCTCATTTAGAACAGCTTTCATTCGCGTATAGTGACTTTAGTGTACGTTATTTAGCGTTAACTTTCCGTTTTTGCTCGAATATTGTGCTAATTATCCCCTAGTAGTGTGATGTTATCGCGACATCGTGCAAATAACCGCTAATTTATCAGTGCCAAATCAAATATTAGTTGATCTGCTATCTGTTGCCATCTGCAGCGGCCCTTAATTAAATTGAGGGCCGCGGTCATTTTTAATGAGCGTGGTTTAGTAATCCAGATCCAGAGCAAAGCACAAATAGCGCATCAGTGCTTGGTTATGGGCGAACTGTTCTGCGCACCAAGACTCAAAATTGGCTTGGCAAAGCTGCTCTGCAGCAAAAGGTTTGATAGCGATAAAGTCTTTACGCTTTAACTCATCAATGAGTGGGTGGTGCTTATCAAAGCCCTTCGGTGGACGAATGAGGCTATCGCCTTGCATGTCAAAGCCGCCCGCGGCGACCGCATCCAGCGCTTTAGTGTATGCGCGTGGGTTTTCATCAATGCAGCTACGGATCTGATTGAGGGCCTTACTATCTGGGTGCCAAATGCCGGCGCCGATAAAACAGCCCTCGTTGGCAATGTGCAGATACAAGCCTGGGGCATGCACATCTTTGCCTTGGAAATGACGAAATTGAATACCGACATTGATTTTATAGGGGGTTTTGTCTTTGCTAAAGCGGGCGTCGCGCTGCGGCCGCATTAAGCTGCCGCCGACTTTTTTAGCGACTGCATTTAATCTAGGTGATAGTTGAGCAATATGCGGTGACATATTTTCAATGAACTGCAGTGCTGGGCTGCGCACTTGGGCTTCGTATTGGGTTTGATTTGCTTTAAACCATTCGCGGTTATTATTTTGTTCCAACTGGCGTAAAAAGCCTAGGCAGTGTTGGTCAAACATAGTGAGTCCTTGCGATGTATCTAAGTCAGTGAAACTAGCATATTTACCCTAACGCATATAGTCATTTATGCCGCAGCGATAGCTCATCTATGCTATAGTCGCGCCAGCAAAGCGGCCCATAAAATCGTATCCTATTACGAGTCAAACCATTCAAGCAGAGTCGAGCAACTTCTTAGACTGATTGGTTTCAGCCGTGGGTATTAAATCACGCGGCATGACTGGAGCTGCGGGTGTGTATAACGATGATAGTTTGAGAGGCGATAATGAAAATTTGGGTTGATGCCGATGCCTGCCCTGGGGTGATTAAAGAGATTTTGTTTCGCGCAGCAGACCGAGCCAAAGTGCAGGTGACGCTAGTGGCCAATCATGCTTTACGGACACCGCCTTCGCCCTTCATTAGTATGGTGACAGTATCATCAGGATTTGATGTGGCAGATGATGAAATTGTACAGCGCTTGCAGGCTGGCGATTTAGTGATCACCGCAGATATTCCATTGGCGTCTGAAGTCATTGATAAAGGGGGCTTTGCCCTCAACCCACGGGGTGAGCTGTATACTGAGCACAATATTAAATCGATTTTGAACATGCGTGATTTTATGGACACTATGCGTGCCAGTGGGGTGCAAACTGGTGGACCTGCAGCCATAGGCTCCGCTGAAAAACAAGCTTTTGGTAATCAGCTTGATCGCTTTATTACCAAACATCATCGGCCTGCATAGCTCGTCAATTAGCCCGCTAATATTACCTAGCGGGTATAGGAGCTATTTTACCAAGGTGAGTTTGCCGAACACATCGGCGGTAATGTAGCCCAAGTTTTTGTCACCGTTTTGCGGGGTAATATCGTGGGTACCCACAAAGTGCTCGCGTGATTCACTGCCGTCGTTATCACAATAAGCCAGCATAAAGCCCATCACTTTATCCGCACTGAGTGTCACGCGTGCATGTTGTTGGCTGCGCGTATCCTCCACTTGATATTGGTCTGAATAAACCTTTACCGCTAATTCCCACACGATTTGGTGTGGCGCTACAGCGCTGCGTTGCCATTGGCTGTCCAGGTGATGATTGAGCAGCATTGGCCCGCCAGTTGGTTTGCTGCTTGATGACTCTATCTGGCTTGCTGGACCAAAGTCGACCACCTGATTGTCAATGGCAACATGATAGGCAAAGGCATTGAAATTATACTGGTGCAGACCACCGCTATTATCTTCGTCGATAAATAACTCTAAGCAATCATCATCCCAGTATCGATGTAGTGGATCAGCGTATTGGTCAAAAATAACGTCATCAGTAATCAACACCTGCAAATACAGGTGCTGCTCGTCCCAAATGGCGCGCATTTTTCCGCTAAAGTCATTGGCCGCAGGCAAAGGCCCAATAATAGGTTTATCGATGGCAAGCCATGGGGCTTTATCCCAGAGTTTTGCATCGATTTTACCGTCGATACTCGGGGCGCTAGCAGTATAAGGAGCCTGATAGTTAGCTAACGTTGAATTGCACCCCAGCAGCGCGAGCAACACAAACACCAAACGAGCAACGGTCATATTAGCGCTGCAGTCAGCGTGCTTAGTGTGCTGTTTTATCATTGGCATGCAATATCTCCATCGCTTTGGCTAACAGTTGCTGTGGTGGCAGGCTTTGGCTAATGCAGTGCAGTTGCTCATAGGGACCTGCGGGCTCAAGGGCTTGCAGTTGTGAGTCGAGTAAGCTGGGGTTGAAAAAGTGATTCTCCCTCGCTGAAAGTCGCCGTTTTATTTCATTGACGTCGATATCAAGGTGAATAAAACAGCTATTATCACTCAAGGACAGAAACTGGGCACGGTGATGGGCTTTTAACCCAGAATAGGCCAGTACACAGTGGTTGCCTTGCTGTAACTGCTGTGCCACCACTGCAAGTAATCGTGCTATCCAAGGTGCTCTATCTTGCTCTGTTAACGGGCTACCAGCGGCCATCTTCTGTTTTGCGGCTGGGCTATGGTGGTCATCTGCTTCGATATAAGTTGCGGGTAAATGCTCGGCAATGGCCTGTGCCAAAGCGCTTTTACCGCAGCCAGAGATCCCCATGACAATAATCAATCGCGCTGAGTTGTCCGCTTGCATGTTAACTGAGTTCATGTGTGACACTTACCGGTTGCTGCTGGAGTGGCGTGTTGGTGTTTGTTATCGGCTGGATCACCTGTAATTGATAATGCTGATTGGCGACAATATTGTTAATACGCTGCTTGACGGGGATGCCATCTAATAGAATTTGATAGTCATCGACTTGGGCTTGCTTGATGGTGACATCAAAGGTCGCGTCAGCGAAAGTGCGTTTCAGTTGCACGTATTGCCACTGCTTGGGTAAGTGCGGCGCAACAATAAGCTCACCTTTATGACCTTTAAGACCAATGATCTCTTCAATTAAACAGCGGTATACCCAAGCCACAGTACCAGTGTTAAATAGCTGACTTGATCGTCCAGCATGGCTGGGTATTTGATGAAATGCGCCACGGTAATAGTTTGGAATAAAGTTAGGCAGTTGGTCACGCACTTCTGCATCAGTCAGATTTGGGAACATTAACATCAACTGCTCGAATGCCAGTTGATACTGGCCTACTTGGCATAAGCTGTAGGCATAAAAAGCGCCCGCATGATTGTAAACTGAACCATTTTCAGCGGTACCTGGATACTTCTGTGTCACCCGGCCAATGTCTTCATGCATATGAGTAAAACTGGGGGCCAGCATCATGGCGCCAAACGGCGTGTGTAGCTTATGCTCGATAGCGTCAAGCATCTTTTGTTGTTGCGTAGCGTTGGGGGTGGCTGCAAGCAGCGCCCAGCTTTGGGGGTTGAGGAAAATCTCACCTTGCTCATCAGCGGCGCAGCCAAATGAACGCCCGGCATCGGTAAAGCCTCGGTTGTACCAATCGCCATCCCAACAGTGTTGATTGACCGCTTGGTTAATTATGCTGGCCTGGTTGCGGTAGTATGTGGATTTGGTTTCAAGCGCTAAATCATCACAGATGCTCGCCCATTGCTGTAAGGCGTAGGCGCTAGCTAAGCTCAACCAGGTTGATACGCCTTGACCTTTGTGGCCCACCATATTCATCGGATCGCACCAATCACCTTGTTCGATATAGCTTAGGCCGCGCTCATCACGGCGCTTAAGCAGGTAATCGAGGGCAAGTTCAATATGCTGCAGCACGCTGGCTTGCTGGTCACTGTCAGCAAACGGCAAATTTTGCTCAAGCAGGGCGTAGTCAGCGGTTTCATTTAAATAGGCACGTAAGCAGATAGGTAGCCAAACATTGTGATCGGTATGTGGCACCTGGTTGATGTATTTCAGGCTCGCATTTTCATGCAGCAGTATGCCGTCTGGCATGGCGCCATTACTGTTTTGCTGCGATAAAGCGGTAATAAACACTTGGCGGCTAATGCTGGCATCAATAAAGCACATGCCCAGTGCATCTTGCAGGTAATTGCGGGTTTGCGGATCGGTACTCAACCGGTTGACATCACCGTGGTAAAATACCTGCCTAGGTAACCATTGATTAATGATTTGGTTGATTTGCTCATCGGCGGTTTTAATCTGTAACTTACCTTGCCCGCGGTGTAAATACTGCTGATAATTGCGCTGGTTATCGTCAAAGCTCTCTGGCTGCAGATAATTGGCTTTAAGCTCAGCAATCTCTTGCTTATCTTTGGCGGGCGCAAAAACAAATTGATACTGGCGTGTTGTGCCAGTATCGAGCTGTAATCGATATTGCATAGCGGCAATGGGGGGCTCGTAACAGCTCGGTTTATTGGCTAAAGCTGACTGTTGCAGCGCATCGGGATTATTCAGCCCACCTAAACCCTCAAAGCTATTTGTGTGGGTGGTCCAGCTATCGGGACTGGTATTGGCGATCAGTGCAGTGCAGTCTTTAAATTGATTTTGTTGGTAGTATTGCTCGACTTTTTGATAGGGCGTTACGCTGGTGGCGATGATGGCATCCAGAGCCGGGTCAAAGTCCGCGCCTTGATTCATCCACGACATATAACCAATACTGAAATAGGGGTAAAGGCTTAACTGCCGCGTGTTATCGCTTAAATTTGTTAAGCTAATTTGCCACAGCTCTGCCGCATCTTGACTGGCTAATGTCACGCAGATTTCAATGCTGATATCCATCACTTCAATCGTCCAAACCACTTGATGGCTATAGACCCTGAATTCAAACTTATCCGCTTGCTTGCGCATGGGTTCAAACGGCAGTGAATAGATTGCTTGGTTTTGTTCGTCTTTAAGGTAAAAAAAGCGGCCCGGATGGTTAGCGTAGTAGTGATGTTCCGGTTGCATGAAAGTGGTTGCAGCCAGAGCGGGTCCATGAGAGTACTTCGCAGGCTCCGGCTGCATAAATTGGCCAGTGGCAAAGCCACGGCAGTTGATGTGCAGCATCATCTGCTTATTCCACAAAAAGTGACTGGCGTTAGGCAGACGCAATGGGCTATTTAATGCAATATGGTCCTCTTTTAGCAGGTAGGGCAGAGCGGTAGACATAGTTAAACCTTATTTTGCTCGGTAAACAGTTCGCTTTGTATGGTGCCCATGGTGCTGTTGTTGAGTGGGTACAAGCGAATAATAAACACAGATATCAGGGCAAATAGTGCCGGCAGCAGTGTCATCAGTAATACGATACCTTGCTGTGAACTACTGGTTTGTTCGGTATTGGCCACATAGCCCATTGTGGCGAGCATCCAACCAATAATTCCGCCAGCCAGTGCCCCACCGAGCTTTTGCGAAAATGAGGCCGCTGAGAAAATCATGGCCGTGGCTCTGCGCCCTGTGCGCCATTGGCTGTAATCTGCACTGTCGGCATACATGGAAAAGACCAAGGGCGATTTCGGCCCTAAGCACAAGCCAATGCCAATTTGTAATGCGAACATCAGCGCTATTTGGTCAGCAGGCACCCAGTAAAACAGTGCGGAGAGCACGGTCACCATAAGCATTAAGCCCATGAGTAACTGTTTTTTGTCTATGTAGCGAGTTAGCAGTGGCGTAATTGCTGCGCCAGCTGCTAGAGAGAGCATATATGCCATAGAAAAGGCGCCAATTAAATCGCTGCGTTCAACATAGTATTTGAAATAAAAAGTGCCGCTACTGCCTCGCAAAGAGATGGTAAGCATAATGATGAGTGCGAGGCTAAACAGGACTAACCAGGGTTTGTTTTGGCTTAAATCCCGTAAATCTTGGCGGACAGAACTTGATTGTTTCGGACTTGGAGCAATCCGCTCTTTAGTGGCAAAAAAGCTTAGCGCAAAAAGGCAGCTGGCAAGCACACCATAAAACATCATAGTGAGCTGCCAGCCTAAAGCTTCATCCTTGCTGCCAAAAAGATCAACCAACTCTGGAGTTAAGTATGCTACTAAAGTGCCGCCAGAGAAGGCACCTATAAAGCGAAAGCTTGTCAGCGTGGTACGCTGCTGACTATTGCCGGTGATAACGCCCATTAGAGCGCCGTATGGCACGTTGATAAAGGTGTACGCCAACATCATGAAAATATAAGTGGCGTAGGCCCAAACTAATTTACCCGGCTCAGAGACATCCGGTACGGTGAAGGTCAGCACTCCGGCGGCGGTAATGGGCAAAATGCCCCAGATGAGATAAGGGCGGAACTTGCCCCATCGGGTTTGAGTTCTATCTGCTAACGCGCCCATAAAAGGATCTGACACAGCATCGATGATGCGCGTGACTAACATCATGGTGCCGACGGCAGCAGGTGAGAGCCCAAATACATCGGTATAAAAAATAAATAGGAACAGATCAAACACACGCCAATAGAAATTTGACGCCATATCGCCTAATGCATAACCGGCCTTCTCTTTAAATGAGATAGGTTGCAGCGAATGTGGATTTTCCATGTCCGAGTCCTGTTCGATTGTGTTACTGAAAATAAAATGTAACCGCTTACATTTTTACGTTAACACGTTATTAACAGCTTGGGTAGTCCCTTTTTTGTATCCATGAACATTGGTGGTAATCGTGAGTATTTACATGGGGTTGCTAAATTGGTGGCGATAAGCAAATCACTAAGTCGTTGCGCGCAAAACAAAAATCCCGCCAATATTGACGGGATTTTTAAGGCGGGGGAAAAACTGACCGATTAGGCCGCTTTACCTGCCAAGCTTACTGATTGTGATTCGTGCTGCTCGGTGTGGTCAACAATGGTTACCACTGCACTATCACCCACTACGTTGGTACTAGTACAGAACATATCAATGATTCTGTCTAGGGCTGCAACCAAAGCGATGGCTTCAACAGGTAGGCCCATCTGGTGGATAAGTACCCCTATCATAACAATACCGCCACCAGGTACGCCGCCGGCTCCAATAGAGAGCAAGAACACGCTAAAGGCAAGGACTGGGATTTGCTCCATGGTAATTGGCGTACCAAAAGCGTTACCGACAAAAAACGCTGCCACAGTGATATAGATAGCGGCACCACTCATGTTCATGGTGGCGCCCATAGGAACACCAAAACCAGCCACAGAACGTTTCACACCGAGCTTTTCGGTTAAGGTGCGCATCGTCACTGGAATTGTGGCGTTTGAGCTGGCAGTTGAAAGTGAAAACAGGAACTGTTCACGGGTTTTACGGCGAAAATCTGCAGCACTGATATTGGTGGTGAGGCTGACCACAAATGGATAAACAATTAGTGCCCAAAATGCCAATAGGCCAACAATGACTGCGATGTAACTTAGTACACTGAGGAAAGCTGAAGGATCGAATGTCGCGCCCAGTTTGACCATTAATGCAAAGACACCGATAGGGGCTATCTGCATTACCACGGTGATCATTTTGAGCATGATCTTGTTGCCGTATTGGAAAAAGGCAACTGCTGGTTTTACTTCATCGCCTAAGGCCTTGATGATACCGCCGGTTAGCAGCGCCATGAAGATGATTTGAAGCATATTGCCTTCAGTGAATGCGCGCACTGGATTGCTTGGGATGATATTGACAATCATCTCAATAAAATTAGGTAGTGCCGTGGAGGTTAGGCTAGCATTTTGATCGCCGCTAAGCTGCATACCTGCGCCAGGTGCGATCCATAGGGCTAGACCAATAGAAACAACAATCGCCACAATGGTATTGATAAGGTATAGCGCAAAGGTTTTGCTACCAAGACGTCCAAATGATTTCAGATCTTGTAATTCGACAATGCCAGTCACAATAGAGAAAAATACCAGCGGAACCACCAGCATCATAATCAACTGCACGAACATGCTACCTGCGCCCGAAGCCACGTCAACCAGAGTACCATTGGCGAATTCACTGCCAGTGAACCCATATTGGATTAGTGTACCAAGCAATAATCCGGCGAAAAGGCCGATAAAAATCCGACCTGAGAGCGTTTTGAACATAACCGTTACCTTTCTATTTATTGTGATATCAACCTTCCTTAGTGCGTATCCTTTTGTAGGACAAAAAATACTCCGCGATTGTTTGCCAATGAGCAAGTCCAACCATTTGTATTTAATTGATATTTAACCTTTGTGGTTGAATTCGGTAACAGATTGGCGGGAGGGTGTTAGCGTTGCAGTTACATTTTTACAGCTTATGGTGATTGGTTTTTGCATGGGTTGGTGAATATTAACCTGTGGTTTTGGCAGTTTGTGAGTCTGGTCGCAATAGTGAATGAGCAAGTATGCGCAATGGCAAATTTGATACCTGTGTCAAACTGAGGTTCAGGTTTAACTCGTTACGATTCAATAATATCAGCAGATATGTTTAGCCAAGTATTTGTTATTTTGTGAACATTTTGTAAACTAGAGCCCTGTTAGGATAGGAATTAACTACATGGAACCCCAAGTTGTTGAGATCAAAGATTTTGTTTCTTTCACTTTAGCCATTATTGCGCTATTCGTCGGTAAAAACATTATTGGTCGTTATGAGCTGTTACGTAAGTACAGTATTCCCGAGCCCGTGGTGGGTGGTTTTGCCTGTGCCGCAATTGTCGGCATTTTATATTACGGATTTGATCTACAGGTTGAATTTGACTTGGAAGTGCGTGATATTTTGCTGTTGTATTTCTTTGCCGGTATCGGTTTAAAAGCGGATATAGCCACCTTGCTAAAAGGGGGTAAGCCATTGCTGATTTTATTGCTGCTCTCAAGTAGCTTTATTTTTGTGCAAAACGTGCTCGGTGTAAGTGTAGCGAGTTTGTTTGGCCTCGATCCTAAAGCGGGGTTAATGTCTGGTTCGATATCGCTCATTGGTGGGGTTGGTACCGCTATGGCTTGGACACCAACTTTTGTTGAAGAGTTAGGGATCACCAATGCCGCGGAGCTAGGTATCGCGTCCAATACCTTAGGTTTAATCTCTGCCTGTATCATTGGTGGCCCAATTGCCGCCTATTTGATGAAACGTCACAAACTCACCGCTAGCCATGATAGTGACTTGGATATCGGTTCTAGCCATGGTGCAAGCCAAAGTCTGTCGGTTGACTATTTTGGCGTATTGCGCGCTTGGTTATGGCTTAACGTCACTTTGATTGTGGGCTATTTCATCGACCTCGGGCTAGCGGAAGCGGGATTAAAACTGCCACTATTTGTTGCCTGCCTATTAGCGGGGATTATCATTGGTAATGTAGGGCGCTTTATTCTGGCTCGCCGCGGTAAAATCCATAGTACTTATCTTGAAGAGGCTGGCCGTGGTTTAACACTTATTCAGGATATTTGCCTAGGGATGTTCTTAACCATGGCATTAATGGGACTGAAAATTTGGGAGCTTGAAGGCAGCTTACTGTATATCTCAGTGGTAATGGTGCTGCAAGTGTTGCTCTCTATCATGTTTACCATTTTTATTGTATTTAAAGCTATGGGTAAGGATTATGAAGCGGCGGTGATCTGCTCAGGTTTTGGCGGCGTGACATTAGGGTCGACGGCAACCGCAATCGTTAATATGACCGCGGTATCACAGCAATATGGTGCCGCTCACCGAGCGTTCATTATTGTGCCCTTGGTGTGTGGTTTCTTCATTGATATTGTCAATGCGATGATCATCAACTTCTTTGTTAATTTTTAATATCATCACTGCTGAGTTGAGTGACTTAGTCGATTAACTCAGCAACAATTTGGCGCAGTAAAAAGGTCTCTCGAATAATCGATAGGCCTTTTTTTGGGCTTGCGGCCATGGTGTTGACGTTGTGGGCAATGGCCTGATGGATGTTAATCCAAACGGGTCGCATGCCATTACTAATTTCATGGGACTCGAGTCGAGTTTCAGCCAATTGTGGATCAATTTGGCAAACATAGCAGAATGACTCCATATCTACGCAGTCATAATCATCTTTGTGCCATGGGCGCATTTCACGATATCGACCAAACTCAGAGAGGATACGAATATTGCGGGCGCCAGTTTCTTCTTCAAGCTCACGGATTAATCCGTTTTCAATGTGCTCATTAGCATCAACGCCACCACCCGGTAGGCTGTAATCATCGTAGCGTGCGGTATACAGCAGCAGAATGTCTTCACCATTGATAATAATACCGCGACTTGCTGGGCGGTAAAACTTTCGCCCAAAAGGCGCGCTGAGTTCGGGGTGAACATGAGTATGTAATAGTTGCATAGCGTGGAGGTGGAGCGAGAAAGACAAAAGTAGCGCTACTATACATAGCTAAAAAAACTTGGCAAGGGCGAGGGGGTAAGTACTGTTTGTCTGCCGCTAAGTCTCTTGATCGGCTTTAGCGGCTGAGGTTAAGGCCTTGGTAGGCCGCGATCACTTTATTTAAGTGTTTAATCGCGTTCTGATCAGCTGTTTTTTCAGCGCCAATGAGACGGCGCTGATAATGATCTAGTAGCTTTTGTTGGTAACGCTTTGCCGTGCTTGTCGTTACCGTTGTGGTGTCAGATGTGTTTGCTGGCTGTGCTTGCCAAATACTATCGCCAGTGGCGGTGATTGGCTTGCCATGATGGGTATTGAGTTGCATGATTTCATAAAAGCGTCGGTTCTCTTCGACTAATAGTTCATCAGTGACTAACAGCGGCATAGAGCGAACTTGCTGGCGGACTAAATAAGCATGATTGACAGGGCAGAGAATCAGCGAAAGTGGCGTGTGACGCTGGTGGATAATTGGTTGCAAGGCTTGTAATAACTCGCACATTAGCTCGCCACCTATGCCGGCAATAATCACAACAATGGGTAACTGAGTGGGGTGCTGGATGAGTGGTAACCGGGCAACATCTGCGCAATGTACAAACCAGTTAGGAGCTTGGCCGTTCACGTGCGGGAAGAAACGCTGCAATTTGCCTTCAAGTGCCTGCATAATTTCTGGTACCACATCAACAAAATGCACTTGATGACCATGATTTAACAGCTCTGCTCCTAACAATCCATGGTCGCAACAACAGTCCCATATCTGTGCGGGTTGAGGGCCTATGAGGCTTGCAATGGTATTAAGGCGATGACTTAACTTTATACTCAATCGCTTCGCCCTATGATCCGCGTAGCGCGAGCATATCAAGATTACTAACGGTGCTAATGGGCTTATTGAGCAATAATTGACTATGAAGCAACATAGATTTGGCGACGATATCGGCTTCAATAGGCTGATATTGACGCAGCTTACCAACCATGACGGCGCGTAGATGGGGCATGATGGTTTGGCCAAGGTCTTCAAGTTTGCGACTGTGTGGGCGTGCGCCTAGCAGTAAGCTTGGCTGAAATAGCACTAATTTACATTGATGTTGTCGGCAGTAACTCGCGAGTGCTTGTTCGGTTTCACCTTTTATTCGATTGTAAAACACGCGGCTGTCTGGGTTAGCACCCAATGCGGTTATAACCAAATTGACCTTAGCTTTACAAAGTTGCACGAACGCCAGCACTGCGGTTTTGTCTACTGCGATAAATTGAGCCTGACTGCCAGCCTGTTTTAGGGTTGTGCCTAAGCTGCTGTAACAGTGGTCTATGTGAAACGGTGGGCTGAGTTCACCAATGTCATTGAGCTCACATTGACTCACGGTAACGGTGGTGTCGCCACTGTCGCTTATCTCGGGAGAGCGACGACCCACAAGCCAGATACGTTGATATTGACCGCTGGCTAATAAAGCCTTTAACAGTGCCTGCCCAACCAGGCCTGTCGAGCCTATAATTGCAGCGTTCATTACCACTCCTTAGCGAGTCTGGATGTTAAATAACTTCCATTTCCAAATGGATATCGGTGCACTTCTTTTTGCAAAATACGCCATATAAGCCGGTTTGGGCTTTTTCAGTTGGCACAACCAAGTGCAAAGGCTGCTTACAGATTTCGCACAGCACGGTGTTACCTTTAAATAAACGCTTAATCAGGTTCTTTTGCGCGTTGAAAGATTTGGCTGTCGTACTGTTAATTGCAGAGAAGTCTAGCTTTTGGGTTTTTGCCTCTGGGCTATTGTCCATACTGTTCTCAATGTTGATTGATGCGTTGTTATCAGTATATCCGTGCCAAGGGTGATGCAAAAGTAAAAGTCAGCTTATCTGCTTTAAAATTGGTCAAGGTAGCTGATTTTATCTTTTAGGCGGTATTAGCTTAGTAGCTGCTATATTTTAAACAGTGTTGTGTTAGGTGGGGTTGTTGCAGTTAACGGCAAAGCTAAACAAGGAGTGATTGTGTTAAGGATGATTATTGGGGTTATGTTTGTTGTTTTTTGTTCAAAATTGAACGCTCAGCCGCTAGAGGTTATTGCTGTTGATTACCCCTACTTTACCGAGCAACAAAATCCTCCTGAATACGGCGTGGCGTTTAAGTTATTACGTCAAGCCTTAAAGGACAGTGGCGTACAAGTACAGGCCATATTTTTGCCTCCCGCAAGGGCGCATCAAACTATTAAAAGCCTCAATTGGTGTGCGAGCTTTTATCCGGCGCCGCAAATTACCACAACTGAAATACTCATGAGTTTATCAGAGGAGCCCATTCAACTTGGGCTTTATCGTAAGCGGCAGCCGGGGGAGTTTTCTTGGCGGCAATTGAGTGAGCTAAAAGGCAAGCAAGTTGCTTATTTACGGGCGTTATCTCGCGAAGGGATAGGTAAATTGCTGCAAGAAGCACAAGTTGAATTATTTGATACTGAGACAATCAATCAAGGCATGCTGTTGTTAACTAAAGGGCGGGTTGATTATGCATTTGGTGATAAATATTCGGGTGAGCAGTTTTTTAGCGAAACCCAAATTGATGCTGCGAATTATCAGTTCTCTACCACATTTTTAAGGGAACTCACCGTTGGCGTTTGGTTAAATATGAACTGTGAGCAAGCGGTAAAAATTAGAGATTACTTACAAGACAAGGGATTTAAATTAGCAACAGAAACACCGTAATTACTACCCGCTTGCATAACAGTGCTAAGGCTTGCCTAATTGACACAATCGCTCCACTATATACCAATAGCCTATCAACTTGATTTAATATTATGTCTCACCCTGAATCTGACGCTTTAGCGTCCGCCAGTGATGAAGTCAAACTGGCTGTGGATTTAATCTACTTGTTTGAAACTCATGACATTGCACCTAACACCGCGCTTGCCGCGCTAAAAATTGTTGAAGCGGATCTGATGAGAAAAGCCAACGAGCAAGAATAGTTAGCTTGCAGGCTATTATTATTTGATTAACCCTAAAAAGAAAAAGCCGTATGGTGATACGGCTTTTTTGTACTTCAATTCATTAACTCCCTCAAAGGGAGTTACTGAGGCTGACAGTGCACCTTAAATAACTGTTGGCTTTGCTGGCTTTTGGGGTGTGACACATAACAACGACCGCCCTCTGTTAGCAAGTTAACCTGCTGCGGCATCTCATAGTTACGCCCCATAATCAGTTGGCCATTGACCTTGTGAGCAGTGCGTTCAATGGTGATACTGCTTTGCTGGGCAAACGCCTGTTTGCTAAGGTTCACTTGCTTGAGCGCCAGTAACTGCGCAATGGCTTGTTTCATTTCTTCGGTGCCCTCAGCGCTGTTGTCTGTGCGCAGTGCGGGTTCAGCTTTGTCGGTCAGTGGCGTAGCTGACACCGAGCATCCAACAATTACCGCGGACAGACCCAACACGCACCATCGCGTTATGCTCTTCATCTACTGGCTTCCCATATTGTTGACGATACGGTTGCTCTTCCAGAAGTTCTGTTGGCGAGTATCTTCAATTTTCAACGATGTATCAATAGATTGTACCGTGTTGCTTAGTTGAGGTGCACTACTTGCTATGCTGATTGGACACTGGCCATTATCACGATAATAAAGAGCGGCACTGAGCATACCTTCATTGGTGTCACCAAAGTCATGGGTTAAATCATCGGCAACATCACACCCAGGTAGTTCGCTTGGTAAAGTTGGGTTGCTAACCGCTGCAAACCCATCTGAGTATTCACCAAAGCCTTTGTTGTTTTCACCTTGAAATTGAATGGTGAAATAGGTGGTGCCGCAATTAGGCGTCGGATAAAAACCATAGGGTTTACCACAGGTGGTCGCGCCAATTTGAATGACTTCAATGTCGATGCCGCGCAAACCGTTCATTATTGCTTCACTGGCAGAACAAGTGCCGTTACTGGTGAGCACGAAAACTCGTGGTAAATCTAATACGGGCAAATTTAAGCCTGCTGACAATAGCCCGGTATTAAAGCCGATACTCTCAGTGATAAACGGCATACTCGTTAATGGCTCACCGGTGACTGGGTTGGTATTGGGGTATTTATCGTTAAAGCTGGTGCGCTCAAAAATACGGTCTATGGTGGCTTGCTCACCAGCAATCATATAGCTCAGTTGACTTGCCATGGCTAACAAACCGCCGCCGTTATAGCGTAAATCAAGGACTAGATCATCAATCCCAGCTTGACTTAAGGTGCTTATAGCATCATACAGACCACGCTCAGCTGGTGCGATATGAGAGTTAAATAGCACGTAACCCACTTTCCCTGTCGCGGTATCGATAACTTGGGTCTGTTGTACTGGGGTGGAAACCACGGTTTGCGCCGTAAGCGTTATTGTGCGGTTGTTGACTGAGCCTAAATCACGTACCAAAAACTCGGCTTGCTGGCCTGATTGATTAGGAAACAGACCATTAGTAAGTACCGCTAATTCACTGTCGCTGTTGGCGCTGGCAACATTGACGCCATCAATAGCAACAATGACTGCGCCACGTTGGATATTGGCACTACTTGCCGGTGTGTTTGGCTCAGAGTAAGCGACACTGACTTTTCGCTCTTGTTGATTACTTGCTGGTTGAATGACTATTTCGAAACCATACCCAAAAGAGGCGCCTGACTGGCTTTGTTGTTCCCATATGTCGGTTGGGATTGAGTAGTGAAAATTTGGATTATCTTTTGGTTTGCCCGACGCTGTTAGTTCCTGCGTCATCAACACTGAAAAATATTCTGCAACAGTGTAGGGCGCGGGATCTTGATCCAATATTTCTGAATACCATAAATAGGTATCGTCACTCCATGAGCGTAGCCACAGTTTTTCTGTCATGGCTGAGCCCGTTTGATCGGCACTGCATTGATTAGCAAGCTGTGTATAGGGAGTAAAATCCCCAGCGACCCATTCTGTAGAGGAGTTATTGCCAGAGCCGGTTCCAGAGCCACCGGTACCAATTGAGCCGGTGTTATCTGTATTTGTTTCTGCTGATGTGCTTCCGCCGCCACTACAAGCTGTAAGGGCTAAACAACTCAATACGGCAGCCGTGCATAGGGTCTTTTTCTGGAGTAACGTCATAAATAATCCTTTATTCTGCCCGATTCATTTTACTATTAGAAAACAAGACCATAGTTATATCATAATTTAATTACACTTGTATCTCGCAGTGTATGTGTTTGTTTCAATACCACCACTTCATGAGGCGTGCAGTGTTCATTAACCGCTATTTGCAGTACATTAGATCTAATAGAGTATTAGAGGTTAAGTATAGACAATTATGTTGTTGGACTTGTTAGCAGTCATTTGCTTTTTTAGTTGTTGGATTGGTTACACCCGTTTTGCGCGTAAAAAAGCCAAAACCACTAATTGCATTGCCCGGTGTTTACATCAGCATCGTATCCACTGGATGAATGAGCTGCTTAGTCGAGAAGTGCGTGTCGGCGAGGCGGCATTACTAGCTAACCTTGAGCGTAATATTACGTTTTTTGCATCAACCACTATGCTGGTGCTAGCGGGTGTGTTGACTTTGTTTGCACAGATAGAGCGTCTAGAGTTTGTTATCGCCTCTATTCCATATAGTGCTGCACCTACCGATGCGGTAATCCAAATAAAGCTCGGCTTACTCACCTTTATTTTTGTTTATGCTTTTTTCCTGTTTACTTGGTCTATGCGTCAATATGGTTTCTTAAATGTGATGGTGGGGGCGGCGCCTATTGATCAAGAAGGAGGCAATGAGGCATTGCAACGCTATGCTAAGCAGATGGCTGTGGTGCAAGATCAAGCAGCACATTCCTATAATAATGGTTTACGAGCCTACTATTTTGCGATGGCGGTTCTCTGCTGGTTCTTTCATCCTTTACTGTTCATTTTAGCTTCACTATTAGTGGTTTATACCTTATATAAGCGTGAGTTTAAGTCTCGGGCGGTAGTCGCGATTACCGAAGCGATGAGCATATTAGATGCGCGCAAAGCCCGGCTAGATGAATGAGCGGGCACTTTCCACGAACAAGCCAATGGTGAGCAAATTTAGCTTTCATTTTCATCAGTTGATTTTGCGGTGGTCATTGTACTGTCTAGCCCAAAGTATTACTTTTGCTTAAATCACCACCAAAGGTGTTATTGGTGCAGCTCATTTTTAGTCACTTAACCCAATTAATTTCATTTTCCCTAAAATAGTGTTTTGAATTTTTATCAATGTCGATTATGGTAGCGGCCGCTAGGAGAGCGAAGTCAAGAAATGCCACCCGGATGGCTGCAATGGATTGAAATATAATACGTTTGTATATCTTTACTTTGCGTTCGTCGTGTTCTCCTGGTCTAATAATTAATTAAGGGAATATGATGAAAACACTTACCAAGATTGCGCTACTTACGGCGCTTACAAGCACTCAGGCTTTTGCCGCTCAAGATAACCCATTCCAGCACCAAGCAGGTATTGCCTATAGCGCTAACTCAGAAGAGGTGAGTGATGGCATTTGGAATGCAAACTACCGCTACTACGTGAGCCCGGTTGATCAAGCTAATAGTCCATATGCATTAAACGGCTTTTTAGCTCAGACAACTAACTTTGGCGCGCACTACAGTAATTTTGATGCTGCAGATGCGGAAAACTATGGTGTTGATGGTACTTATGTTTTCGCATCAAAGTGGTTTATTGGTGCGAACTATCATAAATCTGAAGTGGGTAATTTTGACGTAGATACCTATGGCGCGCATTTCGGCTTTTACTTTAATGAAACTTCAGAAGTCGCCGCGTTTTACAACGATGGTGAAGATGGTGTTGAAGAAAGTTACGGCCTACTAGCCCGCAGCTATCTGCCTCTAGCTTCAACCTCGGGTGTGAACTTGCGAGCCGCATGGACCCATTTCGACTCAGATGATCTATTCAATGTTGGTGCTGACTGGTATGTGACCGACTCGTGGGTAGTCGGTGCGGGTTATCACTACAGCGATGACGATGATGGATTTGATGTGCGCACAGCATACTGGCTGCGACTATCTGACAGCTTCTCTGCCAATTTTGCTGTAGCAAAAGTAGTTGATTCTGATTATGACGGCGTAGATATGAGTGTCGGTGTAATAGGTCGCTTCTAATCGTGACTGATATATAATAAAGCTTAAATAGTTAAAGCCAGCGCCGTTGACGCTGGCTTTTGTTAATTAGCTATTGGCTTTAGCAAACTGCAGAGCCTGCTCTACATCGCTAATAATATCGTCTATATGCTCAATACCGACCGATATGCGGATTAAATCTTCGCTGACGCCAGCCTTTGCCAACTCATCGCTATCGAGTTGTCGGTGAGTGGTTGATGCCGGGTGACAAGCGAGTGATTTGGCATCGCCAATATTTACCAAGCGTAAAATCATTTTTAAACCATCAATGAACTTACCGCCCGCGGATTTTGCGTCACTATTGGCACTCGCTTTAATACCAAAACTGATAATGCCTGAGGCTTTACCACCGGTTATTTTCTGACAGTTATCCTGAAAAGGACTGTTAGCTAATGCCGCATAGTTGACCCAACTGATATCGGGATGGTTATCTAGATATTTCGCCAGTGCTAGAGCATTACTACAATGACGCTCCATTCTAAGGGCTAAGGTTTCAAGGCCTTGCAATAGCAAGAACGCACTTTGCGGCGCCAAAGCGGCTCCTGTGTTGCGTAGTGGCACAACTCGACATCGGCCGATAAATGCTGCGGGTCCAAATGCTTGTGTGTAAACAACACCATGGTAAGAAGGGTCGGGCTCATTGAGCAATGCAAAGCGCTGTGGGTGTGCCGACCAATCAAACTTGCCAGAATCGATGATCACCCCACCAATGGTGGTGCCGTGGCCACCGATGTATTTTGTTAGCGAGTGAATGACGATGTCGGCGCCAAACTCAAATGGTTTACACAAAACTGGGGTGGCAACGGTGTTGTCAACGATGAGTGGTACCCCGTGTTGGTGCGCAAGTTCAGCGAGACGTTGAATATCGACAACATTACCTGCGGGGTTGCCGATTGATTCGCAAAAGAGGGCTTTTGTGTTGCCGTCAATGAGTGCTTCGAGTCCATCAAAGTCATCAAAAGCAGCCATTCTGACATCGATACCTTGGCGCGGCAGTGTATGGGCAAACAAATTGTACGTACCACCATACAGTTGGCTTGTACTAACAATGTTATCACCCACTTGGGTCAGCGCTTGTATCGCATATGTGATGGCGGCCATACCTGAAGCGACGGCTAGCGCACCAATACCACCTTCTATCGCCGCAAGCCTTTGCTCTAACACGTCAGTCGTGGGGTTCATTATTCGCGTGTATATATTACCAGGCACTTTGAGATCAAATAGATCGGCGCCATGCTGAGTATCATCAAAGGTATAAGAGGTGGTCTGATAAATCGGCACTGCAGCGGCTTTGGTAGTCGCTTCAGATTGATATCCATGATGAAGTGCTAGTGATTCAAGTTTCATGTAACGGCCCTTGTCGATGAAATGAAACTTGAACATAGCAATTAGACGTCTAGATGTCTAATTTTATCTTGGTAACTTGGTGGCTATCTGTCACTGTATTCATTTCAACGGTAAGGAAGAAAACAAAAAGGCCACTCGAAAGTGGCCTTTGTACGTTGGCTATTCAAATACGGGTGCGTCGTAGTTGTAACCTTCGTCGGAATAAGCGGTGACAATTGCATCTGCTACTAGGCCGTCCTCTGCGACAACTTGGCTATTAAAGAAGTGTTGAATTTGTTGGCGGCGACCATGGGCGGCCCAGCTTTCGCCGTCAGTCCAGATCTCGTTAAACACAATAGGATATTCATTGCGAGTCGCGCTTGGATGATCAATTTGGCGGGTCAAAATGTACTGCATGCAACCTTGTTCACGCAGTGCGTCGGGCTCAAGTGCCTTAAGGACTTCAAATAACTCAGCTTCTTTACCAGGTTTAGGCTTAAATTGGGCCAATACAAATACACGTGATGACATGATGAACTCACTCTAATTAACAAAAAAATCAGTGTATACCAATCCCTTGGCAGCGACCAGTAGCTGCCAAGGTTTCAGTCGTTGATAAATTATCCTGCAGCCCCTTTTAGCGACCTGTACTTGTAAACCTTGGCAATTGCTGCTGATATAGCTGCTATATTAGTGAGTGTTAAAATTAGGAGTTTGATGTGCAATTACGTTATGCAATAGCTTTTGCGGCGCTGCTGACCAGTTTGGCCTGTCAGGGAGCAACCAGCAGAGATTTGATTAAGAGTACCCAGAGCTGGAATGGTGAGCAATTACCAGCCCAAACACTGCAGCAGCCAGAAGTGACTATTAAAGAGATTATTATTGCGCCGGGAGAACGCCTACCTTTACATATTCATCCAGTGATTAATGCGGGTATTTTAGCCAGCGGTGAGTTGACTGTGCACAGTGGTTCACTTACCAGACAGATGGTGGCGGGTGACCCATTAATAGAGTTAGTCAATACTGAGCACTATGGACAAAACAATGGTGATGAGCCGGCAAAGATCATTGTTTTCTATGTGGCTGAAAAAGGTGCTCAGTTGACCGTGGTTTCACCATAGCGATATAAGCGCTAGTCGGTTATGCGCTGGTGGAATCATGGTCGTGTTAACTTTGATTTTTTACCAGCAATGGGTCATTAGGCTGTTATATTTCTGACTTAGTATGCTTGAGATTGCAGCAGAAAATAGGCGGTGAAAAGTTTGCGTCAGCAGGGAAAATCAATGTGTGCGTTATAGTTATAAAACTACAATGTTAAATTGTAAACCGGGTTACCTGTGAGCTGTGCGACAAAAAAAGTGGTTTTTTTGTCATTAAATTACATTTTGCTGTGAGAATGTGACATTTATTGCGGTAATTTAGTTGATTAGCAAGTAACATTACTTATCCAAAACGATTAACGGTTTTTGTTTGTTATGGCAGATAATTCAATTCAAGTAAAAATCATCAAGAAAGGACTCGATGTTCCGATCGCTGGTGAACCCAAGCAACAAATTAGCCCTGCATCCCAACCTAACCAGGTCGCCTTACTCGGTGAGGAATACGTTGGTTTAAAGCCCACAATGCTGGTTGAAGAGGGTGATAAAGTCGCCAAAGGCCAAGTACTATTTGAAGACAAAAAGTCACCTGGCGTTTGCTATACCGCTCCTGCAAGTGGTGTTGTTAGTGCAATTAACCGCGGCGAACGTCGAGTATTACAATCTGTGGTAATTGATTGCGATCATGACGCCGATAACCAAATCCGCTTTGAAGTACCCGAATCTATAGCTGAAATCGATCGCCAGATTGCACAGGATTTACTGGTAAGAAGTGGCATGTGGACGGCGCTGCGTACCCGCCCATTTTCTCGAGTTCCGCAATTAGATGCACAAGCGGCGGCAATTTTTGTCACTGCCATGGATACCAATCCACTTGCCGCTTCCCCAAGGGTGATCATTGCCGAGCAATCGCAAGCCTTTAGTGATGGTTTAGCGATATTAACCAAACTGACTCAAGGACCGGTTTACCTCTGCAGCGACCAAGGTGACCCATTACCTGGACAAGAACAACCTGGAATTGAGCCACGCTATTTTGCTGGCGTACACCCAGCTGGGCTTGTGGGGACTCACATTCACTTTACTTTAGCGGCTAGCATTGAACGACCTGTTTGGCACATCGGCTACCAAGATGTGATCGCGTTTGGCAAATTGTTTACCAGTGGTGAGCTATATACAGACAGAGTTGTCGCACTGGCAGGCCCTAGTGTGTTGAACCCTAGACTAGTTAGAACTCAGCTTGGGGCACAGTTAAGCCAATTGGTTGTTGATGAAATTAAGCCGGGCCATCACCGAGTCGTGTCAGGCTCAATTCTCGCAGGCCACACGGCCATTGGGGCGCTCGATTACCTTGGACGTTTTCATCAACAAGTGAGTGTGCTTGAAGAAGATGCCCAGCACCGGCTATTGCCTTGGATACATGGCGGCACCAATATTTTCTCCATTACACGCGCGGTTGTATCGCGATTTACACGCCAAAAACGCTTGTTTGATATGACCACGCATACCGGTGGGTCTGCGCGCGCCATGATGGCTTTTGGTCAGTTAGATCGGGTTATGCCTTTGGATATCCTACCGACATTATTGGTGAGAGATTTAGTGGTTAAAGACACCGATGAAGCTCAAGCATTAGGTGCGCTGGAGCTTGATGAGGAAGATTTAGCCTTATGTACTTTCGTCTGTCCTGGAAAATATGATTTTGGAAAAGAACTTCGGGCCTGCCTCGACATCATTGAGAGGGAAGGCTAATGACTGATAAAAACAAAAAACACGATGCCCAAGAGGACTATTATGCTCCGGGGCACGCGATTAAAGGTTATTTACGCTCATTAATCGTTGCCAATGGCCGCGCAACCCAAGGTAAAGTGCATGTTCGTGATGCCATCGATGTAAAACGCACCATGACGATGGTTGGTTTGTGCTTATTACCCGCAATTTTGTTTGGTGTTTATAACATTGGATTACAAGCCCAATTAGCGGTAATTGCCGGCTCAGCTACGACTGAGCTGTGGCAACTTATGCCATTTACTTGGTTATTTGGTGGGCTAACTGAAAACAGTGGCATGGTGGCTAAATTTGCTTTTGGCCTGAGTTTATACCTGCCTATTTATTTGACGGCGCTGGTTGTCAGTCTGTTTTGGGAAATTGTGTTTGCCAAAGTTCGCCGTCAAGAACTGCATGAAGGTTTCTTCGTTACCGCTTTACTGTTTACGTTAATTATACCTGTCTCTACGCCATTATGGATTGTGGCTATCGGTATTACCTTTGGGGTGATTGTCGCCAAAGAGATGTTTGGTGGTATGGGGTACAACTTCCTCAACCCAGCGTTAGCAGGCTATGCATTTATCTTTTTTGCTTATCCAACTAAAGTGATGGAAACCAGCCAGTTTGTCGCCGTTGATGGCTTCGCTGGTGCAACTGCTTTAGGTCAAGCCGCTGCAGGTAAGTTAGTCTTCACTGATTACAGTTGGTACCAAGCTTTTACTGACCCCAATTGGCTCAATGCTTTCTTTGGCTTTACTGTCGGGACCATAGGTGAGACCAGCACTTTAGCCCTGTTGATAGGTGGTACATTTCTCATTATTACCCGCTTAGCGGACTGGCGAATAGTAGCTGGTGTGATGGTGGGCATGATAGTCACGGCGGGCTTATTCAATCTGATTGGTTCTGAGAAGAACGCCCTATTTGCCATGCCTTGGACCTGGCATTTGGTCACCGGTGGATTTGCTATTGCAATGATGTTCATGGCCACCGATCCAGTAACCACTTCTTATACACGTCAAGGCAAGATTGCCTACGGTTTATTAATTGGCTTTATGACAGTGCTCATCCGCGTGATGAACCTGAAGATGCCAGAAGGGATCATGTTAGCGATTCTATTTGCTAATTTATGGTCGCCGATCCTTGATTATCTGGTGGCACGCGCCAACATGAAGCGGAGAATGAAACGTAATGGCCTTTAAAAAAGATACGGTCATGGGCACCATGATCTTTACCGTGACTTTGTGCTTGTTATGTTCGTTTATGATAACTGGCACCGCTGAGTTACTAAAAGAGCGTAAGTTGGCGAAACAGCGCGATGAAATAAAACGTTTTGTCCTGATAGCTTCTAATGTTGAGGTAGCCGAAGGTCAAGATTTTCGTAGCGTATTTGATGAACGTGTTACGCCTAAGCTGATTAACCTCAATACGGGCGATGCTGAAGCGATGGCAACTGCTGACATCATGAATTTTGATGAACGCATGGCTGCAATTAACCCGCAAACCGCGACTAAACCCAAAAAAGACACCGCTAGAATTCGTAGCCGCGCTCAAGATGTCAGAGTCTTTGAGGTCAGAGATGACCAGGGCAAGTTGGCTAGTATAGTGCTGCCTGTCTATGGCAAAGGGCTTTGGTCAATGATTTATGGCTACGTGGCAGTAGAAGCCGACTTAAATACCATTGAAAACGTGGTGTTTTATGAGCACGGTGAAACGCCAGGTATTGGCGACTTTCTTAACGATCCAGAATGGACGGACAAGTTCCAAGGCAAGCAGCTATTTGATGACAAGGGCAAAGTGTCTTTCTCTGTTGTCAAAGGTGGCGCTAAAGCTGGCGATATTCATGGCGTAGATGCCGTTAGCGGCGCGACAATGACCGGCCGTGGTGTGCAGCGAGCAATTCAGTTTTGGTTTGGTACTGAAGGGTTCCAAGTCTTCTTCGACAAAATTAGAGCATCGGAGGCAGCAAGATGAGCAAGAATATGGCATCAACCAAAGAGATTCTAGCGACGCCGATATTTGCTAACAACCCCGTTGCGATGCAGGTTTTGGGGGTTTGCTCAGCATTAGCAGTCAGTAACTCAATGCAAACAGCATTAGTGATGACACTGGCGGTAACCTTCGTTTTGGTGTTCTCTAACCTCATCATTTCAACAATTCGTCACCTGATCCCAAACAGCGTACGGATTATTGCGCAAATGACGGTTATTGCTTCCTTGGTGATTATTGTGGACATGGTGCTGCAAGATATCGCTTACGAGCTGTCGCGCCAGCTGTCTGTATTTGTGAGTCTGATTATTACCAACTGCATCATTATGGGACGTGCTGAAGCCTTCGCCATGAAAAATAGGCCGCACATTGCTGTGGTTGATGCGTTGGGTAACGCCATGGGGTATGGCGTCATCTTGTTAGGTGTCGCCTTTGTGCGCGAACTACTGGGTAGTGGCACTCTGTTCGGTCATGAAATATTACAAACCATCGAGAACGGTGGTTGGTACTTGGCCAATGAGATGTTCAAACTGCCGCCGAGCGCATTTTTCCTGATTGGCGTCATGATTTGGGCCATCAATGTTGTTCAGCGTAAGCGAGGATAATCATCATGGAACATTATATTAATTTGTTCGTTCAAGCCGCGCTGATTGACAATATGGCACTGTCTTTCTTTATGGGCATGTGTACCTTTTTGGCGGTATCAAAGAAAGTATCCACCTCGTTTGGTTTAGGTATTGCGGTGATTGTGGTCATGACCTTGGCGGTACCGCTTAACCAAGTCATTTACTCTGGTGTGCTAGCACCTGGCGCCTTGGCATGGGCCGGCTACCCTGAGTTGGATTTAAGCTACCTGCAATTAATTACTTTTATTGGGGTCATTGCAGCCTTAGTACAAATTCTAGAGATGGTGTTGGATAAATACATACCGAGCTTGTATCAAAGCTTAGGGATTTTCTTGCCATTACTGACAGTGAACTGTGCCATTTTTGCTGGGGTGATTTTCATGGCTAACCGTGATTATACATTGGCTGAGTCAGCGGTGTTTGCGGCGGGTTCTGGTTTAGGCTGGGCGATGGCAATTGTAATGTTAGCGGGGCTAAGGGAGAGGATGAAGTTTCATGCTATTCCTGAAGGCTTGCAGGGCATAGGTATTACGTTCATAACCACGGGCTTAATGGCACTTGGATTTATGGCATTCTCTGGCATTGCAATTTAAGAGGTAGAAACGATGGAAATGGCAATTGGCATCGGTATGTTTACCTTAGTGGTAAGTTTGCTGGTGATGGTGATATTAGTCGCCAAAAGTAAATTGGTTGCAACGGGCAATGTCAGAATCGGCATTAACGATGATGCAGAAAAAGCTGTCAACACACCGGTAGGTGATAAGTTACTGGGCGCTCTTGCTGGGCAAAATATCTTTATTCCCTCGGCATGCGGTGGTGGCGGTACATGTGGCCAGTGCCGAGTAACGGTTAAGTCGGGTGGTGGTGATATTTTACCGACTGAGCTTGATCATATTACCAAGAAAGAAGCGAAGGCGGGTTGTCGTCTGGCTTGTCAGGTGGCGGTAAAGACTGACATGGAGCTTGAGGTCGAAGAGGAAATATTCGGGGTTAAAAAGTGGCAGTGTGAGGTGATCTCTAATAATAATACTGCCACCTTCATCAAAGAGTTGCTGCTGAAGCTACCTGAAGGTGAAGATGTTAAGTTTAAGGCGGGTGGGTATATTCAGATAGAAGCGCCTGCCCATGAGGTAAAGTATAGCGATTTTGATATTCCTGAAATGTATCGTGATGATTGGGAAAAGTATCAGTTGTTTGACCTTGTCTCAACGGTAGATGAGGAAGTGCTACGTGCTTATTCAATGGCAAACTATCCCGATGAAAAAGGCCGCATTATGCTTAATGTGCGTATTGCCACGCCGCCTGCTGATAATGTGCCGCCGGGTAAAATGTCATCGTATATTTTCAATCTCAAAGCTGGCGATAAAGTGACTATCTCAGGACCATTTGGCGAGTTCTTTGTAAAAGATACCGATGCGGAAATGGTGTTTATTGGCGGTGGTGCGGGCATGGCACCGATGCGCTCGCACATATTTGATCAGCTAAAGAGTAAGCACACAAAGCGTAAAATGAGCTTTTGGTATGGAGCTCGTTCTACCCGTGAAGTTTTCTACCAGCAAGACTTTGATACGCTTGCTGCTGAAAATGACAACTTTGTTTGGCATGTGGCCTTGTCGGATCCGTTACCGGAAGATAACTGGGATGGCTATACTGGCTTTATTCATAATGTGCTGTATGAGAATTACTTAAAGCAGCATAAGGCACCAGAGGACTGCGAATTCTATATGTGTGGCCCGCCAATAATGAATGCGGCAGTGATCACAATGCTAGAAAGTTTAGGGGTTGAGGAAGAGAATATTCTGTTGGATGATTTTGGCGACTAGATTATTATCTTACCCGTTAAAAAACGCAGCCAGTGGCTGCGTTTTTTTGTGGGTGCCTTTGAATAATTAGGTGCGACAACATGCAAAGAACCGATTAAACGCGACTGGCGTGAAATGGTAAATTGTTGTGAGGGCAATTGGGTAGACTAGCTACATTGATTAAACAGGAGCAGTTATGCAAACCATGGTGTTACTGGCTGTATTTTCAATTACCTGGGGCGGCGTAGGCTGGTCTACATCAGTGATCTTCACATTATTACTCGGTGAAGCCTATGCACTGATTGCTATGGTAGTCGTATGCAGTTGCTGGATTGGTAATATAGTAAAAATATTAGATATTTTGCCAGAAAAGAATGTAATTAACGGCAAGAGTTAAAATAGCTTCTACACTTATAGTGCGCAGAATTAAAACGGTAGATATTAGCGATTACGATTGGCGCAAAATGGTAAGTTTATATTTGAGTTGGCGATATAATCGTCAACATTGAAACAACACATTGATTATCATTTTCTAATGAGGAAATTTAATGAAACTAGCAAAAGTACTGATGAGTTTATTGGTTCCAACTATGCTTTTTGGCTGTGCAACAGGTGATACTCCAGAGACCAAAAAAGCACATGCAAGGCAAGAGACTCAAGCAGCTTTGCAGGAGATTTACTCAGAGCACAAAGGTGCACCGGCGGCAGTGAAAGGTTCGGTGGGTTATGTGGTGTGCACGGGTAGCAACAGCTATTTGTTCGCGCTGTCTACTGGTGGTGGAATTTGTGTGCTGCATGAAGGCGGTAAGCAATCTTATTACCGTTTTGCTACCGGGGGGGTGGGTGCAGGTATCGGCTTTAAGAAAGTTGCTTTTGTGCAGGCTTTCCAAGATCCAGCTGCGCTGGCGCGTTTTAAAGAGTCTGGCTATGAAGGTCAAGCACAGGCTGAAGCCAGTGCTGAATATGAAGGTAGCGGTGAGCAAGCATCGGCAAACCAGTCAGTGGATGTCTCTGGGGTTAAAACCTACCAGGTTAACCTAATGGGAGCTGCTGCTCAGGCAACAGTACAAGGCTATAAGTATTGGGAAACTGATTTTAGCGAAGATTTTATCGAGAATGATAAATAAGCGAATTCAGTGACACAAATAGCGCTTCTAGAAGCGCTATTTTTTTGCCTATTGTTCTCGGTAATTAGATTTAAAAAACGCAACAATAACAGAGTATAACAGCTTGATAACAGGCTAAGTATGCTATAGCTTGGAGTTATTGTTTTTAAAACAACCAAATTAACTTATTTCAGGAGTGAAATATGGAACCCCGCCCGCAGAAAACATCGACATTTAGCCACGATGCGATGGATGCAGCTATTAAGATAGGTTTGCTATTCGTCGTATTGATTTGGTGCTTTCAAATTGTTCGTCCTTTTATTATGCCAATCGTGTGGGGGGGGATCATCGCTATAGCCTTGTATCCATTAGTGATGAAGGTCAGCAGCAGTATGAAAATGACGGCTGGACGCGCTAGCGCATTGGTGACGATTATTGCTCTCGCAGCGCTGTTGGTGCCCACATTTATGTTCTCTGGTGCGCTTTTTAGCGGAACTCAAGAGTTTATCGGTGAAATTCAAGAGGGAACTTTAGTGATCCCACCACCAAAAGACGCCGTTGCAGAGCTACCATTAGTGGGAGAGTCGTTACATCAAATATGGAGCAAAGCCTCATCTAACCTTGAAGGGGTGATTAAAACTTACGCGCCTCAAATTAAGCAGTATGGAGGTAAAGCTGCATCGGCGCTTGGAAGCCTAGGTTTCACCGTTTTGCAGTTTGTTATCTCTATTATTATCGCTGGCGTGTTTATGAAAAATAGCCAAGGCGCGACAGAAGTGTTTCATAAAATAGCTAACCGTTTAGCGCCTGGTCGAGGTGAAGGGTTTACCTCTTTGGGTGTGGCGACGGTTCGCAGTGTTGTGCAAGGGGTAATAGGGGTTGCAGTGATCCAGTCGGTACTGGCAGGTGTTGGTATGGCTGTTGTGGGTATCCCCGGTACCGGTATCTGGATGTTAGCGGTACTTATTTTAGCCATTATACAATTACCGCCTATTTTAATTCTTGGGCCGCTGATGGCATACGTGTTCTCTGTTGAATCTTCAACGGTAGCGGTGATCTTCATGGTATGGGGCATATTGGTAAGTGCGAGTGATGCAGTATTAAAGCCTTTGCTGATGGGCAGAGGCGTTGATATTCCAATGTTGGTCATTCTACTTGGTGCACTAGGCGGCATGATGATGTCTGGAATTGTCGGCTTATTTGTTGGTGCCGTAGTGCTAGCTCTTGGCTATAAGTTGTTTATTGCTTGGATTGATACCGTTGCCGAAAACGGCGATGACATAGAGATACCTGCAGAATAGATATTGTTAATAAGCGTTCTTTAAGTGATGTAAGTGAAAGGTGTTGCGATGGATCTAAATAAGTACACAGTGCTGCTTGTCGACGATATGGATGTGATCCGCCGCATCACCTCAGATCAACTGCGCCGATTTGGGGTAGGTAATGTTAAGCAAGCCGACAACGGTATGCAGGCACTGGCTTATCTGCGCGAACGTCAGGTAGATTTAATTATTTCCGATTGGGAAATGCCGAAAATGGATGGCCTAGAGCTACTTAAGGCAATTCGCAGCAACCCGAAATTAAAGCATATTCCGTTTATCATGACCCCTGCGGATGCAGAGCGTGAACAGATGGTCATGGCGATTAAAGCCGGCGTGACTGACTTAATGATCAAGCCGTTCACAGTGGGGATGTTAAGGCAGCGCGTGACTTCTGCTCTAAAAGGTGGCCGTCTGACCGATAGACTGGCTGCAGCAAAAGATAATGAGACCAATAGTAAAAAAGCTCGTCAGTCGGTATTAGTGGTCGATGATAGCAGTGATAATCTAACCTTGATTGGTGGATTATTGAAACAAGATTATGACGTCAAACTCGTAAAATCCGGTGAGAAAGCACTGGCGATAGTGCAGGGCGATATGCCGCCTGACTTGGTTCTGCTAGATGTGATGATGCCAGGATTAAGTGGCTTTGAAGTGATTGAGAAAATGCGCACACATCCGCAGTCACAGCATATTCCAGTGATTTTCATTACCGCACTGACGGATATGGAAAGTAACCTGCAGGGCTTAAAGGGTGGCGCAGTCGATTACGTCACTAAACCTATACAACCAGAACTTTTAAAGTTACGCATCGCCAATTTGATGCGTTACATGGCGCGTCATAAAAGCCTGCAAGCTGACTATGATGACTTAAAAGAGAAACAACGACTACAAGAAAGCGTAGAGACGATCCTCAATAATGATTTAAAAGGCCCAATTGGTGCGTTAATCGCCACGGTAAAGGCGATGCATAATGAGCATCTAACCCCAAAAGAGAGCAAGTACAATTTAGAGCAACTCGATAACTTAACTCAGCAGCTATCTTATATGGTGACTTTATCGAGCGAGCTGATAAAAATTGAAACGGGCCGTTTTGTGCATCAGCCGCAGGCATTTTCGATACATGACACCCTCAAACGTATCGTCACCTTGATGCAAAAAACCTTTGCAGAAAAAAATCAGGTGATTTTTCTTGAACCGTTTGAGGAAGAACCAGAGCACCCCTTTACGGTCAATGCTGACCCCATCTTATGTTACTCACTGTTTTTTAACCTGATTAAGAACGCTTGTGAGGCGGCCCCCGATAAAACTCGGGTATCGATTACCTTGAGTTTAACCACGCCGTTGTCGGTGAAGGTTCAAAATATTGGTGCCGTAGACTCAACAATTCGTAACCGCTTCTGGGATAAAGGGGTGACGACTCATACGGCGACAGGTGCGGGCCTTGGGACCTATTCGGCTAAGCTGTTAGCCGAAGTGCAGGGGCTCGATATTGACATGCAAGTCAATGATGAAAAGAACCTAACTAACGTTACAGTGACATTTGAGTAAGTGATTTTGTCATAAATACATACTAGCTAGATAAAGGTAATGCGACATGGAAAAAAACCTGTTATTGATAATTTTAGGTGTGTTAGTTGTCGCATTAGTTTTGGTGTTTGCTCGGTTGCGTCAGCTACTTTTTCGCGGCAATCAACAGCTCTATGAATTGTCGCGTTACTCAAAGATAACGGCTTTAGGTTTAGTGATTTTCGTGGCCATTATTTTTACATTGGCCGAGATCGGTCTGTCTGAAGCAGACCGGCACGAGCGAGAGAAAAGTGGCGAGTCGCTTATTGGCATTGTTGATACGGCGGATGCGGCCGTTAAAGCTTGGGCTGAAGGCTGGGAAGATAGAGTCCTCAGTGTGGCTATCAACCCACTACTGCATGATCATGTTGAAGATATGATTAAGCTGCCAAAAGATAAAGAATCTTTGTTGCAAAGCTCTCATGTTGAGTGGGCGAGATCGGCTTATGCCCGTTATAGCGAGCCATTTGGCTCTCTTGGCTTTTCTATTATTACCCCAGACGGTGTCAATATCGCCTCGCTGCGAGACGAACCGCTCGGTGCACAGAGTATTGTTTACCGTTATTTTCCAAGTTTAGTTGCGCGCGCGTTTGCGGGAGAGGTGGTATTAACGCCGCCAATTCCGTCCGAAGTGCGTTTGCCTTCAGTTGATGGCATGGAGGAGGCAGGAACGCCCACCATGTTCGTAATCAGTCCGATTGAGATGCGCGGTGGCCACACTCCTGCGTTACTTATCTTGCGTATCAATCCATTTAAAGAATTTGCACTGTTGACCCGTCGCAGCCATGTGGGGGATACCGGTGATTCTTACTTTGTTAATGAGCAAGGCAAAATCCTATCTGAAAGTCGGTTTGCCAGTGAACTATATGAACTCGGTTTATTGGACGTAAATGAAACCAGTGTACTTAATTTAACCATATCTGAGCCTAGTCGAGAGTTGTCGGCGGCTAACCCAGAAGATCAGCAAACCTTAGGGCCGCTAACGAAAAGTGCGGCACAAGTTAGTCAGCATCAACGGGGCTATGATTTTGAAGGTTATATAGATTTTCGTGGTGTAGAAGTTATCGGTGCTTGGCGTTGGAGTGACCGCTACGGTTTCGGGATTATTGCCGAAATGTCGCTCAAAGAGGCCCGCAGTAATTACGATGACTTTAAAAAGATAGTGTATGGGGTCATTGTGGGCGTGATGGTGCTGATAGCGCTGATTCTATCAGCATCGCTATGGTTAGCACGACAAGTGCACAATCAGTTGATTGAGGTCAATAGCGAGCTGGAAAGCCGAGTAAAGTTGCGCACTACAGAGCTGCAAGAGCGTGAAGAAAGGTTGTGGGATTTATATGAGAATTCACCTGTGGCCTACGCTTCTGTTGAGCCCAATGGACAGATCGCTAAACACAACTTGGCTTTTGCGAGTTTGGTGGGTAAAGATCGCAATGAATTTAGCGGGCTGACACTCTCTGATGTATTTACTTTTAGTCAAGAAAATCATCAACGAATTGAACAACGTCAACAGCTGATTGCCCGTATCATGCGGGGTGAGCCTTGTACTGATGTGCGAGTTGAAATTGAACAGCCCAGTGGCGAAGTTGTTGTTGCATCGCTTAATGTGGTGACTAAAACCGATGAGTCAGACAAGGTTGAGGAGCACCGTATTTCGCTGCTAGATGTAACCCAAAGAGAGAAAGTTCGCCAGCAGTTAAAGAATAATCAAGATCAGTTCGAGTCGATGGCTAATAATATTCAAGGGGCGGTGTTTCGCTTTTTACTCAAAGAGAATTGGCGTAACTCGAAAATGCTATATGCCAGCTCTACCATTGAAAGTATTACCGGTTATGCCAAAGAAGATTTCTTGTGCAGTCCGCCTAAAGCTCGTTTGTTAGAAATTGTCGATGAACGTTATGTCGCTGAACTGTCGAGAGAGATGGAGAAAGGGCAACAACAAGGTATCCCATTTTCACTCGATATGGGATTTTATAATGCCAAAGGCGAATTTAGGTACGGTCAGCTTAAGGCACAATTTTCTAGGTCGACTGATGGTGGACCCGATTATATCGATGGCAGCTTGTTCGATATTACCGAACAAAAACAGGCTGAGTTGCGCTTACATGAATCAGAAGAGCGCTTAGAAGTTGCCTCTACCAGCGCGCAACTTGGTATGTGGGATACATTCCCACAAGAAGATAAAACCGTCATTAATCATATTTATGCACAAATGTTAGGTTATGAGATGACTGATTTGTGTGTCAGTGATGCGAAATGGTCAGAGCTTAAAGCGTCGGATAAAACCTGGTTATCGCTAATTCACCCTGATGACTTAGAACAGCATATCCAGGCGATGGAAGAGCATATTGAGCAGCGCTCAGCAATCTATCGACATGAACTGCGCTTAAGACATAAAGCGGGTCATTATGAGTGGATTCTTAACGTCGGCCAAGTATTTGAAAGGGATGAGTTTAATCGACCGCTGCGGATCAGTGGTATTCACGTCAATATCGATGCATCTAAACAGTTAGAGCAAGAGTTAGAGCAAGCAAGATTAAAGGCCGATAGTGCCAATAAAGCAAAAAGCGAGTTCTTGGCCAATATGAGTCATGAAATCCGCACACCAATGAACGCCATTATTGGTATGTCTCACCTCGCGTTAGATACAGAGCTTGATCCTAAGCAGCGTAATTACATTACCAAGGTCAACCGCTCAGCCGAATCACTGCTGGGGATCATCAACGACATCCTTGATTTTTCTAAAATTGAAGCGGGTAAGCTCGATGTTGAACACATAGTGTTTAAGCTCGAAGATGTGCTCGAAGGTGTCTCTAACTTAGTCGGTTTTAAAGCGGAAGATAAAGGCCTAGAGCTGCTATTTGATATTGAAGCCAATACTCCCAGCTTATTGATTGGCGATCCATTAAGGCTTGGCCAAGTCCTCACCAATTTAGTTAATAATGCCATCAAGTTTACCGAGCAAGGCGAAGTGGTGATTCAGGTCAGTGCCACCAGTGTGAGTAGTGACAATGCGACGTTAGCTTTTTCCGTGACTGACACCGGCATTGGTATGAATGCCGAGCAAAGCAGTCGTCTATTTAAAGCATTCTCCCAAGCTGATAGCTCTGTTACCCGTAAACATGGTGGTACCGGACTTGGACTGGTGATCTGTAAGAACTTGGTAGAGTTGATGGGAGGCGAAATCGCCTTTAGTAGCGAATTTGGCCAAGGTAGCCGCTTCTACTTTGATTTAACCTTTGCCGCGGTAGATAAAGCCGAGGTAAACAAAGAGCCGTCAATGCAACGATTGCCAATCAATATTGATGAAGTCAAGGTACTCATTGTTGATGATAACAGCAGTGCACGGCAGATTTTTGCCAACATGTTAGAGAGTTTCAGCATCAATTATCAGGTGGCGAAAAGTGGCCATGAGGCATTACAACTTGCCGCTGAGCAAGACTTTGATGTCACGCTACTGGATTGGAAAATGCCGGTGTTTGACGGCATTGAAACCTTAATGGCCCTGCGTGAGCAAGGCTATGATAATGAAGTCATCATGGTGACAGCCTTTGGGAAAGAAGAGCTCGTTGTTGCCGCGAAAGATATGCAGGTGAGTCAGATTTTGACCAAGCCAGTCACCTCATCAAATTTGCTCAATAGCATTATGCAAGCATTAGGCGCGGAAGTGAGCAGTCAATCTCGTCGGGCGGATAAGAAAGAGATCACCGAACGAGCGATTGCGTCATTAGCCGGCAGTCAGGTATTGGTAGTCGAAGATAACGACCTCAACCAAGAATTAATTCAGGATTTACTCGAAAAACATGCCATTAAAGTCACCATTGCAGAGCATGGCGAGCAGGCATTAGCGTGGCTTGATAAGCAGCAGTTTGACGGCGTGCTTATGGATTGCCAAATGCCAGTAATGGATGGGTACACCGCTACTGCAGCAATTAGGAAGCAGCCTCAATTTGCCGATTTACCCATATTGGCGATGACGGCCAATGCGATGGCTGGCGATCGCGAAAAAGCCATCAGTTCGGGTATGAACGATCACATCGCTAAGCCAATTAACGTTGATAACATGTTTGTGGCCATGGCCAAGTGGATTACGCCTGCTAACCCAGTCAGCGTTGAAGGGGCCGGACCAACTCGGCCTGCAATGCAGCTGCCAGCGTTTGACTTTACTCATATCGATCACCAAGCTGGGTTTGCTCGTACCGGTCACGATGTCTGGTTGTATCTAAAAATAATGGCCCGATTTAATACGACCACAGAAATTTTTGAACAGCAGTATGTTGACGCGATTGGTAAAAAAGATGCTACAACCTGTGAGAGAGTTGCTCATACTTTAAAAGGGATTGCTGGCAACATCGGTGCACAAAATTTAGCTGATTTGGCTGCTAAACTTGAAGCTGAGGCGCCGTCATTGGGTGATGAGAATTTGCCACAGGTGTTGGCTGAGTTATTGCTGGTACAACAAGAAATCGCCACTTTTCTTGAGCTTAGCGTGCAACAAAACGAGCAGCCCACGATGAGTGTTTCTAGCGATGAAAGTCAAGCTATGTTAGCTAAGTTGTTGTCTATGCTAGAGAACTACGATGCAGAAATTAATGACTATATTTTAACTGACTTAGCGTTTTTAGGGCAAGGAGCGACTGCACAGTTATTTAAACAGCTTTGCAGTGCGACAGATGACTATGAGTATGATCAAGCAATAGAGATAGTCGCCCAGTTGCAAGCGGCCATTGATAAACAATAAGGGGAAAGCGTATATGGACAAAGCTTTAGAGAGAGAGACCATTTTAGTGGTTGATGACACCCCTGAAAATATTGATGTCATGGTGGGAATATTAAAGCAGGATTACCATGTCAAAGCGGCAAAAAACGGTGAGATAGCCTTAAAAATTGCCCGTCTAGCCAGCCCGCCTGATTTGATCTTATTGGATGTCATGATGCCTGGTATTGATGGTTACGAGGTATGTAGACAGCTAAAAGCTGATCCGCTGACAAAGCACATTCCGATTATTTTTGTGACAGCCAAAATAGCCCAAGAAGATGAGCTGCACGGATTGTCATTAGGTGCAGTTGACTACATTACTAAACCTATCAGCCCACCTATTGTTAAGTCTAGGGTCAGTACGCATTTGGCGCTTTACAATCAAAACCGCGAGTTAGATAGAAAAGTTCGCGAAGCGACAGCTGATTTGGCTAACAATCAAAAAAAGGTGATTCAGAGACTAGGCCGAGCTGCTGAATACAAAGACAATGAAACCGGCTTGCATGTTATTCGAATGAGCCATTATACCTATTTGCTAGCGCTGGCTGTCGGCATGGATGAAACCGATGCTAGATTGCTAAAAGCCGCCGCCCCTATGCATGATGTGGGCAAAATAGGCATTCCGGATGCGATATTACAAAAGCCCGGCAAACTCGATAACGATGAGTGGCAAGTGATGAAAACCCATGCTGCGATTGGTGCGGAGATTCTCGGCGATGATCAGTCTGAATTGCTGCGGGTTGCTAAGGTTGTGGCGTTAACTCATCACGAGAAATGGGATGGCTCTGGGTACCCTAACGGTTTGGCGGGTAACGACATTCCTTTAGAGGGCCGTATTGTAGCGGTCGCCGATGTATTTGACGCCCTAACCAGTAACCGCCCCTACAAGCGAGCCTGGAGTGTTGAAGAAGCGGTAGAGTTAATAAAAACTGAAGCTGGTGGCCATTTTGACCCCCAACTAGCAGAGGCGTTTGTCAATCAATGCTTACCACAAGTGGTCGAAGTGATGGAGCGATGGCGAGATGAGTAGTACGGCTTCTTTGGCCATTAATCAAGATTAATGATCACCTTAGCTTTAATGCTATTGGCAATAAAACAATGTTGATGCGCTAATTGATGGGCTTTTTCCAACTGGTCACTTGTTGGAGAGCTAGCTGCAAAGCTAATTTTAGGGGCTAAAGTGATCTCGCTAATATACTGCAAACCGTGAGCATTGCGACTAAGTATCGCTTGGGCACAGTCTTTGTATGCAGTAACATGCCAGCGCTTTTTCTCTGCAATGGTCAGCAAGCTCAACATATGGCAACTGCTGACTGCAGCAAGTAATAACTCCTCTGGGTTAGCCTTATCTGCATCGCCATTAAAAGCGGCTGCACTCGAACACTCAAGTATCTGACCTGATTGCAAACTAATCTCATGTTGCCGTGACCATGCCTGTGGTGTGGCTAAGTTAGTGTCTTGGCGATTAGCCCAAGTTAATTTTGATGAGAACAACATAGCAAGCCTTTGGCGCAAAAGGGCTAGCCTAGCATTGCAGCTTACAAATTCAAATAGGCTTGTGGGGACGCCAAAGTCCAATATTTGGCTGGTTGCTAAAGTGATTGCTTATTATTTTGGGTGGGGGATAGTGATGCGAGCCAGTATGGACTGGCTCTTGGTGTACGCTATTGTGTGGGGGAAATGTGTCAACTACTCTTCATACCACTGCTGGGCGTTGTCGCTAGCGGTCGCGTATGCTTGCATCGCAGCGAGGTTTTGTTGTTGAACTTGCTGATTGACCACTGCCGAGCGGGCATCATCATTATTGTTTAGATAGTAAGCCGTGGGCGCTGAAATACCGTTACCAGTGCCAGTTGCAATTCCGGTTAAATCTGAGGCTACTTGGTACTGCATCTGGGCCTTTTTGTAGTCGACATACGCATCGACTTTATCGCCATTGTTAGGCAATGCGGGCAGTGTGCCTGGTAAACTTGACTGATCATTGCGGCTCAATGCCATAGCTTGCGCAGAGATTGTTACGGTATCAGCATGCGCCGCTGTATTGCTGCGAGTGGCAGTATTGGCGCTGTTTGCTGCTGGGGTTACCGCGGGTTGCGAATAGACCTGATTGACACTTTGTACACTTTGATTGACCTGCATAATTAACTCCCCCAAGTTTTTGATGGTGGAATAATAAACTAATTAAGCTGAATGTTATCTGAACAAGCACACAAATGTGATTTATGAACTATTCTTGATCCGTTGTTAGTTGTTCAGATTTTGATTAGTTAAACAAAAAATCATGCAAATTCGATTGTCAGCACGCTTTTTTAGGTGCACAGTAGAGTTAAGCACATTGATACAAATGTCATAAATTCACTAAATGCAGGGAGTTATTGGGTAAGACATAAAAAAGTGTTTAATAGGCCTTGAGATTGCAGTTGAGCGTCCCCAGTTCTATTAGTGAAGTAATTCTTAAAAGGAAAACCTATGAAAATAAATCTTTCTGGTCACCACGTTGATATTACCGATTCAATCAAAGAACATGTGAACGAAAAGTTTTCCAAAATCGAGACACATTTCCCAACCTTGATTTCGCTCGACATCATTATCTCGAAAGAGCACGGCGAGTTTCAGGTTGAAATCAGTACCAAATATGAAGGAAGCCGAATAGCCGCCTCTGGTGGTAATAGTGTGATGTATCCCGCTATTGCATCAGCAGCCAAAAAACTCGATGCAGCATTAAAGCATCGCAAAGGTCAGCTTAAATCAGACCTACATGAAAAGCCGGTAAGCACTACGCCTGAAATTGCCCATGAAATTGTGCAAGAGATGAAGCTGGTCTAGCCTGCTAATTAACACTCCCAAGCGGGAGTAAGACAAAAAAACCACTTTTTAAAGTGGTTTTTTTGTGGCTGAAATAGCAGTTATTAGTGAGCAAATTGTTGTTTGAGCCACTGGTGAAAGGCCTTTAATTCTGGTTTGTGCCAATGTGCAGGTGGCGCCACCAGATAATATTGAAATTGGGTATCAAGTTGCGCATTTCCTATGCGTACAAGCTTACCATCAGTCATTGCAGTGCCTAGCAAGTGATGCCAACCAAGTACAATTCCTTGTTGGTGCTCAGCGGCAGTCAGCGCCAGCGAGACTTGACTAAACCACTGCTGATTTTGGTTGCTAGCTCTTTCTATGTTGAACTGACTAAACCAAGCTGGCCAACTGACACCTCCCGGCGCATCTTCTATACCAGCGCGATATCCCAGTAATGTGTGATTGTGCAGTAATGCGTGGCTAGCCTTTTGGTTTTTTATGTGCTGATGGCTGAGTAGTGCAGGATGACACACGGGATAGACTGACTCCTTTGCAAGCCACTCACTGTGCAAATTGGCATAGTCGCCACTGCCGAAGTGAATATGGGCGTCGCATTGGGTAGTATTGAAATCGACTATCTTATCTAGGGCAATAACTTCTATTTCGATGTCGGGATACTGGGCTTGAAAGTGACTGAGCTTAGGGATCAAAAAACGTTGGCAAAACGAGGGGATTGCCGCTATCACTAAGCGGGTTCTTTGGCTAGCAAATTGACTTTGGTGGACGCCGTGTTGAATGTTTTGTATGCCCATGGTGGCAAATTTTTGCAAATTTTCACCGGCAACTGTAAGTGTGACACCATGGGATTTTCGATGAAATAAACTCACATCTAATTGTTGCTCCAGTAGTTTAATCTGGTGGCTAACGGCACTGGGAGTAATATTGAGTAGGCTTGCAGCGCGACTAAAGCTCAGCTCTTGGGCAACAACAGTAAAGGTTTGAATAGCGGCGAGTGAGTAGTGAGTAGACATGATGTGAGTTTTACTTAATAGCTGGTGAAATAATATTGCTTTATTAATGGCTAAGCTTCAAGGGATAATTCGATAACAAATCGAGTTAAAGTAGAGGGTTAATAGAATATGGCGAGTTACAATGCACGAGTTCAATGGCAACACAGTGATGAGGATGATTTTACAAAAGGTCGCTACAGTCGAGCCCATACGTGGAGCTTCGATGGTGGCGCTGAACTCGCAGCATCGTCATCGCCACATATTGTGCCTTTACCCTTTTCTGATGAAAATGCGGTTGATCCTGAAGAAGCATTTGTTGCCTCATTATCCAGTTGCCATATGCTATTTTTGCTGCACTTTGCCGCAAAGGCGGGTTACATCGTGCAGTCCTATGAGGATAATGCTTGCGGAAAAATGGCGCAGGATGAGCAAGGGAAACTGGCCATGACTGAAGTAGTGCTAAATCCTAAAGTGGTATTTAGCAATAACAATGGCGCAGACAAACCCAGTGAAGAGCAGTTAGCACATTTACATCATTTAGCCCATGAGCAGTGCTTTATCGCCAATTCGGTAAAAACCAACATCATTACTAATATCGTCAACCCGTAAGTGACTGAGCAAACATAGAGGCATAAACATGTTAATGATTAAACCCAACTGTGAATGCTGTGAAGTGCAACTTAGCCCGGACTCTACCGATGCGATGATCTGCAGTTACGAGTGCACTTTTTGTCGTCGCTGCGTTGCTGAGCAATTACAAAATGTGTGTCCTAATTGCGGCGGTGGCTTTACGCCTAGACCTATTCGGCCTAAGCAGGCATACCGTGACGGGGTGAGTCTACTGCATCAGCCTGCTAGCGATACTAAAGTTGTGAGTCGTTACACTGTGGTTGAAATGGGAGAATTCGCTGCAGCAATCGCCGCCATCAGTCCTGAACACCGTTAATACGTGTGCAGTGCTCACATCAGCTGAGCACTGCATTAGCAGCTTAGTCCTTGAAATCATCGAGGTAGTTCTTTGGTGGCGGAGTCCAGCCTCGCTCGACTTTAGCTTGTTCATCTACGTTTTCACTTTTCATCGCTTTAGCTATAGCGTTTTCCAGCTCAATAAACAGTTCTCTAAAGTGAATACTGTACTTACTGTCTTCAGTATTGTTGCGCCAAAGATCAAATAAAGAGTCTTTGTAGCTTAGCTCCAATCGTCTTAAGGTGGCCTTTTTCTGCTCTGCCTTATAAGGATGAACGCCCATTGATATTAGCGCTTCTTTGCCTAACTCCAGAGCTGAATGGTAGGTTTCACTGACAATAAAATCCGCCCCTGCATGTTTAAGTTCAAAGTGATGCCCTCGGTCGAATGCGCGAGCGAAAATTTTCACTTTAGGGTAGGTGTGCTTCACATATTTTGTCAGTTCAATTGCGGCTTCTTTATTATCAATGGCAATGACTAACATGGCCGCCTTGCTGATACCTGCGGTATGCAACAGATCTGGCTGGGTCGCATCCCCATAGTAACTTTGTACATTGATTTTCTTTAAGTTATCAACTTGAGATACTTGGCTGTCGAGTACCACGGTTTCGATTTTGTTAGCGCGGAGAAAACGATTGACCATCTGGCCGAAACGACCCACTCCCGCGATAATCACACTGCCTTGGTGGGTGATCTCGTCGGCCTCTCTTTGGTTTTCAGTTTGTTCAAATTTAGGCAAAATCACTTTGTCGAAAAAGATAAACAGAGCTGGAGTCAAGAACATCGATAACGCCACCACCAGTAAGAGTATTTTGGCAATATCACCGGGAAGAATGTTGTTTTGCACGGTAAAGCTTAGTAGTACAAAGCCGAACTCCCCCGCCTGAGCAAGACTTAAGGTAAACAACCAGCGATCGCTATTTTTTATTTTGAAGATGAGTGCCAGCACGTACAATACCAACGCTTTGATAAACATGACTGCAAGTGTCAGAGCGATAACCACCAATAAATTCTCACCAAGAATGACAAAATCAATACCGGCACCTACGGTTATAAAGAACAATCCTAGCAATAATCCTTTAAAGGGCTCGATATTTGATTCAAGTTCATGCCTGAACTCACTATTAGCTAACACCACCCCGGCTAGGAATGCGCCGAGCGCTGGAGAGAGACCCACCAAGCTCATTAGCGCCGCGATGCCGATGACTAACATCAGTGACGTCGCAACAAAAATTTCTCGTAGCCCTGAGCTCGCGACATAGCGAAATAATGGCCGGCTGAGGTAATGGCCGCCAACACCGACAAAACCAATAGCGAGCAGAAGCACACCAGCGTATGCCCATCCCGGTAGCCCTGCGACTAATGATAACTCTTCGTGATGTTCAGCTGCTTGCGCGGTCGCATGCTGAGCTTGTGCGACGAGTTCGGGTAGTGCCAACAATGGCAATAAAGCCAACATTGGAATGACGGCAATATCTTGAAACAGCAATACCGAAAATGCGTTATTGCCGCCTTCGGTTTTAGTGAGGTTTTTTTCATTGAAGGTTTGCAGCACAATCGCCGTAGACGATAGCGCGAATATCAGGCCGATGGTTAGCGCCACGGTCCAGCCAAGGTCAAAAAATAGCCCGCCTGCAGTAATGATTGCTGTGGTTAAGCCAATTTGAAGGCCACCTAGACCCATCAAGCGATTGCGCATTTCCCACAGTTTTTTGGGTTCTAATTCTAATCCGACCAAAAATAGCATCATGACCACACCAAACTCAGCAAAGTGTTGCAGGCTATTGGTGTTCTCACTGCCAACAATCGGACCTATAACTACCCCTGCCACCAAATAACCCAGCACAGAGCCTAAACCAAAACGCTTGGCTAGCGGGACTGCAATTACCGCTGCGCATAGGTAGATAAATGCATCAATAAAATAGCCTGTCATAGTGTAATCCTCACTCGCCAGTTAATGGGGTATGGGCACTAGTCAGTGCATGGTTGAGCAGCGGTAAAGTGGCAGCATGCTGGATATCTAATCGCTGCTCAGCACAGGCTGTAAGCAGAGAAATAAATTGGTCTACATGTTCGGTTATCCGCCCCTGTTCGGCAGCATTGCGACTGCTAAATAGCGCAAAAGGAGGCAGGTACTTCATATGAGTTAAATTGGCGGTTTGCTCAATAGGGTGAAGCAACTCTCTTAAGGTAAAGTGATTATAGCCATCTTGCTGATAAGCTGCTTCAGCACCACCTGCGGTTGTGACACAGAAAAAAACTTTGTCCGTTAACGCAGTGCCATTGGCTCCATAGGCAAAACCATATTCAAGCACCAAGTCTTGCCATTGTTTGAGAATAGCGGGGGTTGAATACCAAAATAGTGGAAACATAAAAATGATGACATCATGGTCTAACAAACGTTGCTGCTCGACTTCAATATCGATATCAAAAGTGGGGTATTCACGGTAAAGGTCTATAGCGGTGACATCTTGATGGCGCAGACTGGCATTAAACAGGGGTTTATTGACTTCAGAGCGCTCAAGTGAAGGGTGTGCAAATAAAATCAGTATTTTATTTCTCACTACAGACATGACATTTCCTTGTTTGGTCGATACTAATTCCAATTTAGCATAGTGCATTTTGAAGTAAACCGTCATGACAATGCCAACCTAGAATGGGCGGGAATATCTTTGCTATTACTCCTTAATTAGCAAATATGGAAGCGGGTGTTGACCATGCCAATGGGCCATTAAGTGTGATAGGTTTGAACACTAGATGGGTGATAGGTTGGGAAAGGGTCACGTTTGAAAACTCAAGACATTAAGCTGTTTATTCAGGTCGTAGACAGTGGCAGCATAGTGAAAGCTGCTGGGTTATTGGATTTACCTAAGTCTAATGTGAGCCGCAGAATACAAGCACTGGAGCATTTTTTAGGGGCCAAGCTATTTGTTCGTCAGCCTCGCGCCTTGCAGCTTACCGAGCAAGGGCAAGTGTTTTACGATAACGCTATCTCAATGTTGCAACAGTTTGACGATACCATCAATGCGATTAAGTTTCCCAAACAACAAGTCAGTGGTCATTTAAAGGTGCAATTAGCGGCCAGTGCTCACAGCCATGCTATTAATGATCTTGTTTACCGTTTTATGGCGAGTCATCCGCAGGTTACCGTTGAGATACTAAGTAGTAACGATACGACAAGCATCATTGCTAAGCATGTCGATGTTGGTTTTCATTATGGTGAAAGCTTACCTGATAGTGAGATGATTGCGCGTAAACTAAAAACTGCACAATTATCCTTATATGCCAGTAGTGAATTTTTAGCTAAACACAATCTACCGAGTCATATAGAGCAGCTTGCTGAACTGCCTTATATTCAAGCAAGAATGCCCGGTGGAGAATTACTGCGTATGCCGCTGACAAGCAAATTCAAACCGCAGAATATGCGTACCGTGTTCACCAGTAATGATGTGGGTGCGATACTTAATGCGGCAATTGCTGGGGTCGGTATCGTGGCTCTGCCTGTCCATATTGGTGATGCGATGGTCAAGCTGGGAAGTTTAAAATGTGTTTATGCTTCAACGCCAGTATATGAAGTACACAGCTGGTTGTTGTACCGCTCCAATCAGTTCATGCCATTATTGCAACGTCGTTTTATCGATTTTATTGTGGCCGAGTTTGCCAACATGGATCTCGCTCAGGCTGCGCAAACTGGCGTCAGTAAAATGGTCAATAGTGAATAATAGCAACGTGCCCATTGCTGGCTGATGAAGTGAATTTTAATTTGTCAGCGGAAACCACCTGCCTTGGGGGATGTCACCGTATTTTTAGGTCATGACTTTAGAACATGGCTTTAGAACATGACTTTAGAACATGGTTCCAGCTTATAGGCTTAAGCTGCGCCCCTATATTATTAGGGGTTCCGAATTTCAGAACCTTTGGTTCTATTGGTTGCTGTTTATGTTTTAAATGATGACACTATAATGATGATTAAATAATCAAAGCAATGAACTGTCGCGGTTTAGCGAGCAAGCCTCACTTGTTCTGCTAATGATGATTGCAAAACAGCTATATCATTTAAAGGAATCTTTATGACTCAATCTCATCTAGCAACATCGATTATCGGTAAACTTGGCTTAACCATGATGCTTTTACTTGGCGCGTCATTGACTCAGACCGTCAGTGCGAATGAGCAGTTCGTGTTTCCAGAGCAAGGTCAATCTGCAGAGCAACAACAACTCGATGAATCAAGCTGTGATGCTTGGGCGATAGAACAAAGCCATTATGATCCTGCTAACCCTCAGGTTGCAGCAACACCAGCGACTACAGAGGTTGATCAAGGTGCAGAGCGAGGTTCAGGTATGCGCGGTGCCATGGCGGGAGCCGCGACCGGTGCGGTGGTTGCAGAGTTTGGAGATGATGATCGCAGTGATGCGGCACAAAATGGTGCTTGGGTTGGCGCAGTCGCCGCAAGACGCCAAAGTCGCCGTGCAAACCAGCAACAAGCAGAGCAACAAGTGGCGGCGGAACAGCAGGCGGTTCAGGCTGCTGAGCAAAGCAATGCCGAAGGACAACAAGATTTTCTGCGTGCTCGTGCAGCTTGTTTAGAAGCTAAAGGCTATAGCGTTAAGTAATGACACAGCCATTAAAAAGTTCTTAGGTTCGGTGTCGGCTAGCTGACTGGCAGGTGTCCGACCTTGACAAAAATAATGGTGTCTTGTTGTACGAAAGGCTGATGCTGGCTCAAGTGCGGACTTCGCAGCCAGCTCATTGCGTTGTAACTACCGTGTTCATCCTCAAAACAGCCACTCAATACTAATATCTCTTCGCCGCCAAAGTGCTTGTGTGATAAAAACCGCTCACCAGCGGGCCACTTAACCAGTGCCGTGTGTTGACCTGCATAATCGTGTAATGGCATCACTTGTAATCCGCCTTGTCCCGGTTGCCAAAGCGTAGTCTGTGTGTCAATTCTCACACTGGCGCTATCCTGTTTATCAAATTGGTTTAGTTTGACAAACAAAGTGCATCCTTGCTCACTAAAGGGCGCATGAGCACTGCCAGGCGGGTTGCGAATATAGCTGCCAGGCCCATAATTACCGTGCTCATCACTAAAGGTGCCCGATAGCACCAGAATTTCCTCTCCCAAAGGGTGTAAGTGACGCTTAAAGCGAGCGCCAGGCAGATAACGTACAATGCTTGTTGCATGCCCTGATTCCTGCTGCTGCCTTGCTAATGGTTTACGTTCAACGCCCTGCATTGGGCTTGGCAGCCATGGTTGCTGCTCGGTATCAATATGGACGGTTTGGCTGAAATCTAAATTGAGGTTTTCCATAGGGCTTTGCGCTCCGGCTATCTTTTTTTATTTGAGTAGGCGAAAGACTGATTATTGCTGAAATTGGGATGTTGTCGTTGGTGTTCTCAATTTGCTCAGCTATTTTTTAATGCAATGGGTAATAAGGTCGCCAAACTGTATGTTTGTTATTTACTCATTGTATCGCAATAGGATGCCCAACATAATTAAAAAGGAGGTGGATGATGCTGTTTATTACCAGCCGCACACCAAAACAATCAGCTAAATCAAAGCGTAATCGAAAAATCAGTTTCAACTATGACAATACCGCTGCGGCACAATATTTGTATTTTTGTGAACGACGCGGTGAAGATGATTATGTCGAGATTAAAAGCCCTGAACTATTTAGAAGATTAAAAGCGTTACCAGCAGAGACTCAGCTGCTGTTCTATATTCATGGATTTAACAATAATATGGAGCCGGACATTTTCAATAATGCCGCTAAATTGCAACAGCTTATGGACAATGAAAGGCCCGGACTAGTGCACGTTATCCCGCTTGTCTGGCCATGTGATGACGATAGTGCAGTCGCATTTGCTGACGACTATTGGGATGATCAAGATGCTGCAGATGCCAGCGGTCCAGCTTTTGCGCGATTATTAGGTAAATTTGATAGTTGGCGCCGAGCTGAGGCGCAGCAAGCAGAGCCTTGTCTTAAGCGAATCAATGTGTTGGCGCACTCTATGGGTAACCGGGTGCTTAAAAATGCGCTAAACGACTGGTCGGAAAAGCATGCTGCGGGCAATATGCCGCAGTTGTTCCGTAACACCTTTATGGTTGCAGCGGATGTCAAAAATGAGATTTTAGAGCAAGATCAGCCCGGCAGGCATATCGTCGATAGTAGCAGAAATGTGGTGGTGTATTTTGCCAATGATGATTTATCAATGCCGGCGTCGAAACTTGCCAATATCCGTAACAAAACCCTTTCACGGCGGATGGGGATGACAGGGCCTGAGAAGCTATCTCGGTTACCTAATAAAGTCTACGAAGTTGACTGTGATGACTTTAACAATAAATTGGACTTAAAAGGCCATAGTTATTTTTTGACCGATAAGTCGGGCAATACGGTCAGCCCAATCATCAAGCACATGGCGGATGCCATCGATGGTGGCCGAGTCAAACCTGATAATCGCAGTATTGTGCTGCACTTACCCTAAGCTTGGAATCATCCAATGTTTTAGATTGCTTGTTTTAGGCCATGTGTCGGTACGCTTTTATCAAGGTGATAAACGTAGCGGACACATGGCCTAACTGTATTGTTGGTTGATGCTCAAGCGGTAACGGGGCCTAGATAACGGCCGCGCTAGTTGGTTTTTACCGGGGTTAATCCTTGTTCGCGAGACTCGATAGCTTTTTCAAGATCAAAGCCACTACCACGCCAAGTCTTAGCTTCTTCTGCATTAAAAGATTGGCCTTTCCATGCGGTAGCATCTTCTAAGCTAAAACCGGCTTTAGTCCAAATTTCGGAAAGCTCAGGTGTAAATCCACCACCGCGCCAAGCCTGGGCTTTGGCAGCATCAAATCCTATCTCTTTCCAATCAACAATCTCGCGCTCAGACATTCCTTTCCAATTGGCGGGTGATGAAGCACACGCGGCAAGCATGAGGGCAACAAGTGCAACGCTGATCTTTTTCATATATGCATCCTTAATATTATCGAAAGTATTAACCGTTCGCTCAGTACGGCAGCGTATTCATAATTATCATTAGCTGACATTATTATGATACAGCTGCTTCTTTACACTAAGAAAACAACTGCCTACATTGAAGATAGTTGCTTAAATATCAACCGACAAGTTATTGATACCCAGTTATTGATATGTCGTTATTGTGCTTTTTGCTGGTGGCTGAGGGTACATGGTGTGAAATCGCTGACATTGTGCGGATTAAATGCGGTATTGCGGTATATCAAGTTGTGGCAATTGCCACCGTAAGCGGGGCAAGATTACCCAGATGTCGATACAAAAAAAGGCAACCCGAAGGCTGCCTTTCATTTAACTTTTAAGTGTTAAGCGATTTTTAAATCGGCTTTGACGACAATAGGGTTCAGGTCAAAGTCAAATTCATCGACTCGAATTGCACGCAGGCGTTTGCTGTTGTAATCCATCAGTTGCTTAAACTCATCTTGGTTGATGATTTTGGCAGCTAAGGCGTTTTCTAATGTCACCGCAAAATGTGCACCGCCTTTAAAGTCACCTCGGCGAAGCGATTTTTTCACTTTAGCCAGCAAAGGTAAGCTGGCGAGTTTGGCGTGGTAAGCCTGCTCATTGATGTCATTACCATCCCCAGCCACAGGCTGTACTAAGTGGGTTAGATGACGTTTAAATTGAGTGTCCAGCTGAGCTTGCTCGGCAAGCTCGCGTACCAAGTCATCGTTAATCTTTGGCATTTTGTGAGAAAAACTCATCGTTAGCGTGCGCATCAGTTTGCGCGGCGCAGACGCTGGGAAGTTATCTAAAAATGCCATTAAGGCATTCTCTGCCTGAGTCAATGACCAACGTGTTGCATAATGGAAGTAGGGTGCGGCTTCAACGCGCTCTTCAGCACTGAGTTTCGTCTCATAGTAGCGAATGGATGCCATGGCGGCGTATAGATAGCTCATCACATCGCCCAAGCGCGCAGATAGCATCTCGGCTTGCTTTAGCTTGCCACCAAGCACTAATAGTGAAAAGTCAGCACATACCGCAAGTTTCGCCGCAAGTTTATGGACATTTTTCTCATAGCTGACCACTTCAGGTAACTTTGAGTTTGCTGAAGCGGTAAATGGCAGTACTCCTAGACGCAGTGCGCGCAAGCTATTGTTGACACTGTAGCCAACAGTTTTTCGTAAAATTCCATTAAATACTTTATCGGCATTGTCATGGTTGCTATGGATCGCTTCTACCATGTTTTGCAGGTAAGGGTGGCAACGCATCACACCTTGTCCAAAAATCATCAGATTTCGAGTAAGGATATTCGCGCCCTCAACTGTAATGGCGATAGGTTGCGCAACATAGCCCGATGCTAAGGTATTTTGTGGGCCGCGTTGAATTGCTTTACCTGCTTGGATATCCATTGCGGAGTTAAGAATATCGCGACCGAGCTCAGTCATATGATATTTGGCAATTGCGGTAACCACAGAGGGTTTTAATCCGATACCCAGACCTTCAGTTGTCAGGACCCGCATCGACTCTTGCAAGTAAGTTTTACCGGCAATGTCGGCGAGCTTTTCCTGAATGCCTTCGAACTTACCGATAGATAGGCCAAACTGTTCACGCACAGCCGCGTACTCAGTCGATGACTTAAATGAGCATTGACTCACTGAAACGCCTAAGGCCGGCAATGAAATACCACGTCCTGCGCCTAGGCAAGCAACTAACATTGCCCAACCTCGGCCGATGTTTTTCTGGCCGCCAATAATAAAGTCCATTGGGATGAAGACATCTTGGCCGCGAGTGGTACCGTTGTAGAAATTCACGCCCATTGGGTCGTGACGGTTGCCCAGCTCAACACCTGGGTGCGAGCGTGGGATCAGTGCGCAAGTAATGCCTAAATCATGTTGCTGACCCAGCAGCCCTTGAGGGTCTTGTACTTTAAATGCTAAGCCGAGTACCGTAGCGATGGGGGCGAGCGTGATATAGCGTTTATCCCAAGTTATTGATAAACCGAGTACTTGTTCACCCTGATATTCGCCCATAGTGACCGTGCCAATATCTGGGATGCCGCCGGCATCGGAACCTGCTTCAGGGCTGGTCAATGCAAAGCAAGGGATGTCGGTTCCTTCAGCAAGGCGAGGTAACCAGAATTGCTGCTGGTCACTGGTGCCGTAGTGCATCAGTAGCTCACCAGGGCCTAACGAGTTAGGGACCATGACCGTGACCGCAACGGCAGAACTTTTCGCCGCAATAGTGGCAACGATGGTTGAATTTGCATAGGGGCTAAATTCTAGGCCGCCAAACGATTTGGGAATGATCAGGGAAAAGAATTTGTTGGCCTTCAAAAAGTCGAGAATATTGTCGGGTAAGTGCTTGCTGCTTTGAATGGCGAAATCGTCAATCATTTCCAGCAGTGTTGTCACAGGTCCCGCTAAAAAAGCAGACTCTTCAGCGCTCAGTTTGGCATTCGGGATAGCACGTAGTGCATCGAAGTCAGGAATACCTTGATAAATTGAGCCTTCTAGCCATACATCTCCCGCATCAAGGGCTTCTTGTTCGGTTGTTGAAATGCTTGGCATTATCTTTTTAAGTTGGGTTCTTATACTCATTTTATTCTCATCCGACCAGAAATAATAATCACATTACGTCATAAAATGAGAACTAGATCAATAACACTAAACAACCTTTTTAAACGGTTGTTTGAATTTGTGGCGGCAATAAGATTAATAAAGGTAATTTTTTCATTAGCTTACACATGTACGCTCAGTGAGATATTTTTTTAAATTATTTTTAGCTAGCAGCAAGATATGTGGCAATTGTCGTGACATGGTTAGTAGGAGCGGGTTCATTTTGATTAAGCTGATGAACAGCAATTGTGTGTTAAATCCGGTGAATAAAGTGCGATACATCTTAATACATTTGTTGTCCAAATAAATGCTTGAGCGTTTGCTAATGTTGTTGGTTTTTCGCTTATTTACCCGTCGTTAACAAAGGTGCTGAAAAGCCGGTAAATTTACTCTGTAACGATTGAAGAATGGGATCGTGATCGCTTCGTTAATTTTTGTTCATGGTAGACTCCTGCGCCTCCATAGATGAGATTAATTCCTATTAAGGTTTAATTAAGGATTGCGATTAATGAAGCAGCTTTCGATCAAAGCGATCAGCGCCGCAGTGGCAGCCGTTTTAGCGCCACAAGCCATGGCTGAAGAAGTAACAACAAATTCAAATTTTCACGAAGTGATTGTCGTTTCTGGCTCTCGTATGGAGCAGACACTCGATCAGGTTGCCGGTTCTGTGGTCGTTATTGACGAAGAAGCGATTGCTCGCAATATGTCGACTGATTTTTCAACCTTGTTTAGAACCGAAGCTGCCGTTGATGTCAAAGGTGGTGCGGGTAAACCCAGTTCGGTCACTATTCGTGGTATCGGTGGCAACCGCGTCATGATGGTCAAAGATGGTGTGAGGGTCAATAACCAATATGCCTCACCACTCGGCCCAGGTGCTGAAGGTACCGGCCGTGGTTTAACTGAGATTGAAGGCCTAAAGCAGGTTGAAGTACTTAAAGCTGCAGCTTCAACTATGTATGGATCAGATGCCCTTGGTGGTGTTTTGGTTATGACTTCAAAAGATGCCGATGATTACCTACAGGGCAGTGACTACTATTTCTCTGCAAACGCGGGTTACACCGGTATGAACGATGAATATAGTGGTGGTTTTACTAGTGCATTTGCCGCGGGTAATTTTGACAATCTAGTGAGCTACCAGCGCCGCTACGGCGAAGAGCAGCAAAACTATTATGAGACGCTGCCCCTGAGCGACTTAATCACCGATAGTTTCCTAGTTAAGAGCAAGTACCATTTTAACGATGACACTAATTTGCAGCTTACCGTTGACTACCTTAACCAGCAGCTAGACCGCTGGGAAGATAGTCAAGATAACACTCAGTCAGTTGACTACGACCGTCAAACTCAGGTGTTAAATACTTCATTGCGCCTGCGCTCATCTAAAGACCGTGGTATCCACGATAATGTCGATTTCGTGCTGTACTATGGTAAGACTGATCAAAGTGAGCAGCGTGATTACTACAATGGCAGCCAAGGTTACGAGCGTGATATTTATGAGCATCGTGACTATCAATTTGATGAGTATCGTATCGGCTTTGCCAGCACATTCAGCAAATCACTGTCTCTGACAGGCCATGATCATAATATGGTTTATGGTTTAGATGTTGAGCAATCAGAAATGAGCCGTCCACGTGACTATCAAGTTATTGATGGCAATGGTAATTGGAATCCATCTGATACCGATACTTTCTCTTTTGCTGATACCAAAAGTCTGCGTGTCGGGGCCTACTTTCAAGATGACATGACGTTCTATGATGGCAAGCTAAATGCCATTCTTGGTTTACGTTACGATTATTTCAAGAATACTCCTGATCAGCAGCAAGCTGCAGCTGCCGGACGTGATCCTGAAGACTTTGCCGAGATGAGTGATGGTTTTTGGTCGCCAAAACTGGGCCTAGTCTACCATGTGACCGATAACGTTAACGTATACGCGCAATACGCATACGGTTACAAGATGCCGACCCCAGATCAAAAGTGGGGCGAGCTAGAAGTTAAAGATGGCAAAATGCCATTTCCTGTAAAGATTTTAGCCAACTATGACCTAGAGTCTGAGTCTAGCCACACCATCGAAGTTGGTGTGCGCGGTCACCATGGTGATACTCAGTATGAACTGACGACTTTCTACACCCAAGCTAATGACTACATTGATTGGGAGTTTGTAGGTTGCGGCGGACCACTCGGTTGTCTTGCGCCTGCTTCGCTAGAGTATCGCTATATTAACTATGACAAAGTGACCTTATACGGTGCGGAAGCATCGTTCAGCCAATGGTTAAATGATGATATTCAACTCTGGGGTAACATAGCTTACACCCATGGTGAAGATGAAAACGGTGACTACCTCAATAGTGTGAGCCCATTAAAAGGTAATGTTGGCCTGAACTACTATGCATACCTTGCCAACAAGGAAACCGACTTTGGCTTAACCGTGCGTTTTGCAGACAAGATGGACAGAACCACTGATCTGAACATTTTCCCAGTTGGAGAAGCGTTTAATGAGGTATTTAATACCGCCGGTTACGCGGTATTTGATCTAACTGCGAGTGTGACTTTATCTGATAACTGGACCGTGCGTGCTGGTGTTTACAACCTGTTTGACACTGAGTATGTGGAGTATGCCGATGTGGCCGGTCAGTCAAAGTATTTGATGTCTAACCTGGGCGTGACCGAAGAGACCTACAGCCAGCCTGGGCGCTACTTCAACTTAAAAGTTAACTACCAATTCTAAGTATCCACCTATCATTTCGTACCCGGTGAAACCCAGTTTCATCGGGTATGAGTAAGGAATTTTGATGAAAAAAACTAGTTTAGCCATCATGTTGTCATTGCTTATTGTTGGGTGTGACTCGAATAACCCTAACGACGGTACGCCCACTCCACCGGAGGACAACTGGCCACCAGCTGAAGAGTTAGTGCATGCACTGTATATCAGTAGTGAGAAAAGCCCTAACTGTGGTATCGCCGGTGTTGAGTATACGATTTATGATACTCAAGGTGCTGTGCTAATCAGCGGCGAGTCTAATGAAAATGGTGCCATTTTGTTAGAAGATCTACCCGAAGATAGCCGCTATTTGAGTTACTTTTATCGCAGCCAAAATCCAGACTTTAAAACCTGGAGTAGCGCGACTTATGAGATCAGCTTGATTTCTCAGGCAAGTAAAGTGTTACTGCATGCTATCGATGATGGTGATGTGGCTCAATGTGCTGCAATTCAGGATTCAGTTAAATCACTGAGCTTTGTCAATCAAAGTGGTGGTCAGCAACTGCAATATGTCGCCAACGGCGTACTGAGCCAAGATGTTTTGCAAGTTAACCTCGCAGAAGAGTCGCCATTACTGGTAACTAGCCATGATGACGCTGGTCAACTGCTGTTCTCTGAGTTGTTTGATACCCGTGATTTTGAGGCTCAAGATGAAGTCACTGTGACTGCTTCAATTGAAAGCGAGCTATTGACTGTGGAATCACCAATGAGTGCTGACCGCACTGTCGTACAGTACAGTCAGTATCCACTTGCTGCAGACGTAATGACTGAAGCACAGGATGCCACAATTTGGGCGCCAGTTGCTGATGATGAAGCCGCCATTATTGTGCGCCAGTCTAGCGTTAATGAGCTAAAAATGTGGTCTCAACGCCGTCAAGCACAAGCGCAGCAAATCGCATTTGATGATATTAGTGACTACCAACTTGATGTTGAGTTCCCATCACATCAAGACCAAGGAGATAATTTAGCTACGCAGGTGACTTTTGAGCTTCAAGGCGCAGCTGAACAAATGGATTTTGTCGGTCACTATGCCGATCGAATTTACACCGGTGGTGGCCCGTTTTGTGCTGAAGATCCAACGTACTGTCGATACATTTATCGTAATGTCTATACAGCTAGCCAAAACAGCAGTCTATTTATCGCACCGTTACCTGAAGATGTGAAATTTCATTGGATGGGCGGTGGCATAACCAACCAAGCGCTGATTGTTGCTGAGCGTGATGATGTGGGGATGTTGCAAACGCTTGCAGCAGGTGAGGCAAGTGATGCATTTGCTCTTGGATATGGTGCAGCAGATTTAGATAAGCGTCTGCAAGTGTCACCACTCGTTCCTATGCCGGTATCTGCGCAAACTCGCGAAGAGTTTGAGTTACGATATAGCCGCGATTTTAATGCTGTAGCAAGTGCTAAAGTCATGTAAGTGGCGCTATTTGTCAGATAAAAAAGGCGATACGTTAAGTATCGCCTTTTTAGTTTTTAGTTGTTGATGGTTAGTTTTGGGTTGGTGCCTTGCTGGTGCTGCCAAAGCTGAAACCTTGGCGCTGAGCCATCATATTTCCATAACACTGCCAATAACTCTGTTTGGTGGTTTGCCACTTTGATGGCACTGCTTAGTTTTCCATCTGTTAATGCCCCACGATACAAGCAAGAGTTATAGTTCACTTTATAGTCACTACCTTGGTTTTGGAACTGGTCACAAAGCGAGAAGTAAGCCCGTTCGGTGCTGCCCAAATCAATATCTATGGCTAACTCAAAAACCGATTGCAACATGTTATCAGGGTCCACCGCTAAGTCATCTAATGAGCTTGGGTCGGGCACTGGATCCGGTGTCGTTGCCGGAGGTGGTGTTGTCGTCGCTGGTGGCGTCGTGGTCGCCGGCGGTGTTGTTGTTGATGGCGCAGCAGCACTAGGTGAGCTACCACCGTCATCGCCACCGCCTCCACCACAGGCAGATAATACAATCACACCGAGAGCGGCTAGGGCTATTTTGAGGCTTTTTAACACCATGTTCATTGACGAGTTTGTTAAGGTATTCATAGTCTTCTCCTTAGCTGCCTATTGATTGCCGAACACAAGTTGATTGTTGGGATTTAAGTACCAGTTTGGTTTTGTTTCACCACTGGAGTCTGCTGCAAAGTCAACAAAGTCGATATAGGCACTGTCAAGGCGCTGCTCCTCAATCGGGTGCTGCCAATTAACGGGGACTTCTAGTGCCCACGCCATACCACTTTCTGTTTGGAAATATCGACCTAAACTGGCATCTGCGGCATCATCACGGGCACCAATGTAGCTAGGCTCAAATGTATCTGTGGGGGCCATGTTTTTGAGGTGAACCTCCCACTTTCGTCCCGGGTTGTTACCGTCGGTGTAGTATTTAGCAATTTCGCCATGGTCGGTATTGGGGGTGGCAAAAATAAATGGATCATAGGGAAACGCAGGCATTGCACTTGTCTCAATTGGCGTGTTGAAAGGAATTTGCATCTCCCAAGTGGTGCGATATGCCGTGTCACAGCCAGCTTCGGTACGCAAGTATTGGCAACCTTGCGCTAATGTGACGTGATCAGAAAGATCTTGGGTGAATATCATCACCGCATTGGTTTGCCCCGCTTCAAGTGGGTTGTCGGATTGCTTAACCCCATCCACATATAAGGTAACCAGCGACTCTTTGACCTTGCTACGAGCAACTGCAGGCAGTTGGATAGCGAAACCGTTATGATAGGCTGCGCCCATTGCGGCGAGTTGCGCTTTGATGCTGATACGGCGGACTTTGTTGTCTTTAATGTATTCAGCAAACTGCAGCTGTACCACGACATCGTTCATATCAAAATCACCTTGATCAGGGTAAAGATCTTCATAGGCAATAGAAGTGTAAGTGGATGAGGAAGGGTAGTAGTTTACTGTGACTCCCGTTTCGGTCAGGCTAATCTGGTAGTCTTCTACTTCGCCGTCACCGACACCGCCCGTAGCGGCAATATCTTGCTGAGTGCTTAATCTAAAGCGCGCCCAGGTGTCACCAGTTTGTGCCCACGAAGGCACTTCGATAAAGATGGTGTTACTGCCATTGTCGACGGGCTCAGCCAAGATGGCTTGTTCTGAAGCTTCAAACTCACCATTACGGTTCCAATCAAACCAAGCATTGAGGTAGCCATCATTGCCGGTTACATCAACCAGTACGATTGCAGTCTCGCCTAGCTCGAACCCTGTAGGCATACTGATACCATCGTCATCATTGCTACCGTCGCTACTGTCATCACTTAGCGGGGCAACGTAAGCATCGGCTTCATTGTCAATTGAGCTACCTAAATTGAGTCCTGCCACAATGGAATGACGGGCACCATTGCTCTGCATTGACGTGCCATAGCTGTCAGGTGCATCGCCGAAGTCGACATTGTCGCCAACTGGCACTTCGGCCAGTGCGCAGCGAGCGCCATCATTACTTGATGATGAAGGACCATAGGCAAATAACTCGCCCTGTGGATTAGCGTCGTTAACGTTGACACGGTAGATATTACCATTGCTATTGTTACTGACATACAGGTTGCCATCGGGGTCAAAAAATTGTGCACCGAACACAAAGTTACTTCCTGACGAGGTCAATACATCGGCGAGGGTAGTGGCAGATCCAGTTTGAGGGTCTATGCGGATTAGTCGGCCTATACTGCCGTTAGTGAGTGCATAGAGGTAACCATCGGTTGGATGAAAGGCAAAGTCAGTAATATTGAAAGTCGCGCGGTTTTTACTACCAGCAACAATGTTCATTGAATAGTTGTTGCTATCGTTTAGGTCTACCTTAAAAAGACCTTTGTTTTTGCGGTAGCCATACCACGCATTTTCGGCTATCGCGACATCGCCAACGTAGAAGTTCCCCGCACTACTCGCATCGTTATCTTTGCTCATATTCAAGGGGGTGATCTGATAGTCGTCGCCGACTTTGCCTAAGGTATTACTTTGATAATCCCAACCATAGATGTAGTTGTCATGGTAGCTAAAACCGACGCCGTTATAGGCTTTAGTGCGGCCCATATCAGCAGACAATGTGTTATAGCTACCGGTTGCGAGGTCAACGCCAAAGGTTTTAGGTGTAGAAGAAGGCGTTTGGATGATAAATGCTTGCGTAGGGCAGGCTTGAAATTCGCCTGCATAAGTCAGTTGGCTCATTGCCATTAAGCCCAAACTTAAAGATAGTGGTGTGGTTAATCTTGGCATGATGTATCCCTCATATTAGCTAGGTAGGATAAGCTATGCATGAGTAGTGCCAATATTCAAGTTGTTGTATTAGTTGGTTTATTTTTTATTCTTTGAATCGTTTTTGCAATTTGCAACTCATAGTCGCGAGCTGTTGATGCAATCTGAAAATCAGCGTGTCGGTGGCATATTGAACTATTACCTGTGAGTTTACATATGCAACGAGTTTTGTTCGTTTGCTGTTGTAAGCTGCCGGATGATCTTCCTAAGCTGAACTATGCTGAATAAACAACCCAGAATTAATTTCTAAGTCTTTAGTAGCATGAAGATAAGATTTTTTTGTTGAAATCAAAATTTAATGTTAGTTTCCAATAATGTAGCTATAACTTTTTGCTAACATGATTAAGGTGGGATATGCGCATAGGGATTGTTTGCCACCCCAGTATTGGTGGATCTGGCCTCGTAGCCACGCAGTTAGGCCTTGGTATTGCCAAACAAGGGCATGAAGTTCACTTTATTTCTCGAACTCGACCATTTAAGTTATTAGAAGATTTAGACAATGTGCACTTTCATAGTGTTGAAGCGATTCATTACCCGCTGTTTACCGATCCGTTATACACATTTGCGCTGACGGCAAAAATTGTTGAGGTGGCGGAGCAGTATCAACTTGATGTGGTACATGCACATTACTCGATTCCACACTCATTGTGTGCATACTTAGCCTGTGAAATTAGCCAGCACAAATTCCCCACTATTACGACTATTCATGGCACAGATGTCACTGTTATCGGCCAAGATAAGCCCTTGTATCCATTGAACCAATTTAGTATCAATAAAAGTGACAAAGTCACCACCGTGTCAGCTTTTCAAAGTGAGTACATAAAGCAGAATTTTGAAATTTCTAATCCTATCGAAGTCATTCACAACTTTATCGATTTAGCCGTATTCACCCCTGACAATGCGTCAACGGATGTACGAAGGACTTTGGCCGGTGATGATGAAAAAATCATTATGCATGTGTCCAATTTTCGCGCCATTAAAAACACCCAAGCCGTGGTGCATGCGTTTAATATTGTTCAGCAACAATTAGATGCGCGTTTAGTGTTGTTGGGTTCAGGTCCGGATGTTGATGGCCTTAAGGTCGAGTGTCGACGCTTAGGGATCATCGATAAAGTGAGCTTTTTAGGGGATGTGACCCATGTTGAGTCCTATTTAGCCAATGCCGATTGTGTGATCCAGCCTAGCTATAAAGAGTCCTTTAGTTTAGTTGTGCTCGAAGCCATGGCCAGTGCGGTGCCAACAGTGACCAGTAACGTCGATGGCATTCCTGAAGTGATGCAAGATGGGGTCACCGGGTTGATGACAGAGCCCGACAACATCGAACAGCTAGCAGCCCATACTGTCACTATTCTGTCTGATGATCATCTGCAACAAACCATGGGGCAGGCCGGGCGTTTGCGGGCTGCGCAGTTATTTAATCCTGAAGAAAAAATAGCACAATACTTAGCCACCTATAGCGAAGCAATCGATGAGTTTTCCGTATCGCAGTCGTGCTGAAGCAAGTGGGTCATTTCGGTAAAGCAGACAGGTAACGATTGTTCGCCGTTTAAAGAGAATAGGATGTCATTATGACAGCAAAAGCCACAACAGAAGCAGACGTGAGCCCAGCAGCTCCAAAGAAAAAAATGAGTATGTCGACAATTGTGTTGTTGTCATTCGCGGCTGGTATTATTAGTGGGTTGTTTTTCGGTGAACGTTTGGCGTGGATGTCGGTAATTGGTGATGCCTTTATCAAGCTACTGCAAATGACCATTATTCCTTATATTATTGTTTCACTGATTTCGAGCTTAGGTAATCTTACCTATGATCAGGCGCGTTCATTAGGGGTGAAGGTCGGTAAGCTCATGTTAGTGATTTGGCTGTTTGGCCTGGTTGCTATGTATATGATTAAGTATACGTTTCCCGACTGGGTTGCTGGTGAGTTCTTCAGCTTAACGGCACTGGAAGATCCAAAGTCGGTCAATATTCTAGATTTATACATTCCATCAAACCCCTTCTTCTCGCTCTCTAATAGTTACATTCCAGCCATTGTATTGTTCTGCGTGGCGACGGGTATTGCGCTTATTTCCATCGATGATAAAGAGTCTTTGCTAAAGCCGATGCAATTGCTTGGTGCCTCTTTCAATAAAGTGACCCAGTATATTGTGACTATGATGCCGATAGGCATTTTTGCCATGACGGCCGCAACGGCCGGTACAATGGATTTTGATGAATTTCAAAAGTTACAAGTTTACTTTGCTGCACATGTGGTGATGACAGGCTTGTTAACTTACTGGGTTTTACCGGCACTTATTGCGGTTATTACGCCGTTCTCGTATCGTGATATCTCTGGCATTGCAAAAGATGCACTTATTACCGCATTTGCAGCAGGCAATATCTTTATCGTATTACCCCTGTTAATTGAAAGAACTAAAGATTTGTTCCATAAGTATAATTTAGGTGATAAAGACACCGATGATTACGCTAATATTATTGTGCCTGTGGTGTTTAGTTTCCCTAATTTGGGCAAACTGTTAACCATTGTTTTTGTCCTGTTTGCTGCATGGTTCTCGGGCCAGGAACTCGACTTTATTACCTATTTCCCAATGGCTGTTAATGGCCTAATTAGCTTATTTGGTAGTGTTTACCTAACCATTCCAATGTTGCTTGATTCGCTGGAGTTATCATCAGATCTGTTCCAGCTTTATATGGTGTCGAGCCTGTTTACCAGTCGCTTTACGTCATTGCTAGCGGCAATGAACATCTTCATTCTTGCGGTGGGCGGCACCGCCATGTTGGCCGGTATTGCTAAAGTCAGCATGAGACGTTTGCTGATATACAGTGCATTGACCCCGGTGGTATTTGGTGTCTGCCTCTTGGTGACATCAATGGCGCTGAATAAGATTGTTAATACCGAATACAAAATGGATGAAGTGGTAGCGCACATGAGTGCGGCGACTAAACTTCCAGAGGCCAGTATCGACCTTGATGCTACGCCAATCGCGGCGGGCGAGCCACGTTCAATTAAGCAAATTGTCGATAGTGGCGAGCTGCGAGTCGGCTATAACCCGATTCAGGTGCCGTTCTCTTACTTTAACGCTAAGGATGAACTGGTAGGTTTTGATATTGAGATGATGAAAAAGCTCGCCTTAGAGTTAGGGGTTGAAGTTAAGTTTATCCCCTATAGCCCTAATACCGCGGTGGATTCGTTAAACACGGCGCAATTTGATTTGGCAATATCGGGCATTCAAATGACAACAAAGCGTCTGCAGTATGTCAGTTTCACTAATCCGGTACTGTCGTTGCATTATACCTTTGTGGTGAAAGATCACCGTGCAGATGACTTTGATACGCCTGAGAAAATCAACAAACTTAATTTACGAGTTGCCTCGGTGGGTGATTACTCCATTATCCCTATGCTTAAGCTCAAATACCCACACTGGCAGTTTGACAGTATTGCCTCGGATAAAGTGTTTTTTGACGATGATGGCCAGACGTGGGACGGGTTATTATTGAGTTTAGAGGCAGGAAAAACGTGGACTATTTTGTATCCTAGCTATACGACTTTATATAATCGAGAAGAGATCCGCTCCTTTCCTGCATCTTATGTGGTGGCGTTGGAAAATCAATCATTACAAAGCTTTATGAACAGCTGGCTAGAGCTGCAAAAATCGAGTGGCTACGTCGATAAATTGTATAATTATTGGATTCTGGGTGAAAATGCCAAGCCTAAACAACCTCGATGGTCGGTGATAAAAGATGTGCTGCACTGGGTTGAAGATTAAGCCATAGCGAACCTATGATGAGAGTGAGGGAATAGGTTGCAGACGTTCAGTAGAGTGTTTCGATATGTGCCAAAGTTTGCAGCAGTGATGGCTTTTTACGGGCTAACTTTGCCAGTTTATGGTCAAGTTGATTATGAAATCGGCCCCGAGAGCTATATACAAGCTGCAGATGATTGGCATTACTTGGTGGCATTTCCAATGATTTGGGCACCAAGTATTCAAGGCGAAATTGAAGCCGATAGTGAACGTGTAGATATTGAAGTGCCGTTTGAAAATATTCTCGATAATTTGACCTTTGGTGTTATTGGCGAACTGTATGCGCAGAAAGGCCGTTGGTTATATAGTTTGCGGGTTAATTATCTGCATGTAAGAAGTGAAACCCGTACCGAAGGCCTTAAAGGCCCTATTACTGGTGGAATTATTGCGCCCGAGCATTCTATCGAAACAGATATGCATATGGCAGTTAACGATCTATTGGTTGGTTATGAGGTCTATCCTGGCCTGAGGTTACTGACAGGTGTCAGACATGTGTTCAATCAAGTTGATTTAAACGTAAGACCTGTGGTCGATGAAGGGCTGATTCAGGTAGAGGCCAATATACCTTTATCGAAATCGCATCAATTTGATTGGCTGGTGGGTATTTCATATCGCTATTGGTTAACGGATAATTGGGGACTTGGTATATCGGCAGACAGCAAAATTGTCGGTGACAATGATCGCAATTATGGCTTCAATGCCGTGGGCTTGTATCGTTTTGGTCATTTGCATAATGTGTGGTTTGGATATCGTTACCTGCAAATAGGTAACGATACTGAGCAAGAGGGGATCTCTTCAACAATGGACTTTGTTCAACAAGGGCCGATGTTGGGTTGGGCTTTTAGTTTTTAGATTCTAGCTTCTAAAGTCATTGATCACAGCGACCAGGCAAAAAGCAGCGAGCCATAGCCATGCCATCTGTCTGGATCGGACTGATACTCTTTGGTGTAGGTGGCAAAGCGCCATGCTACTGACCAGTTTGACTGGGCCCATACAATACCAATATCTAACCCTGCTTGTTTGTTTTCTAGCTCGGCATGGCTGTCGTAACTCAGATCGCCATCTAAGGTTAAATCGTTAAATCGATATCCAACAAAACCGCGCGCATAAGTAAACCAGCTGCTGGACTGACTGACACTGGTTATGTTCCCTACGTGGCCAGTATGCTGGCTTAAATGGCCAAAGTTATTGCTGAGTTGATTACCCCAGCGGACGATCATCCCCACATCTGCTTGGCTGCGAAAATTTCCTGCCTGAGCATGACCAAAACCAGACAGTTCCCACTGAGTTTGCTCAGTGATGCTTTGGCGATACAGTAGCGTATCAATTTCATATGCCGCTTGTAGGGTTAGTTGATTGCCTATTTGATGGTCCCAGCCTTTAGGCTCACTTGATCCGGTGATTTTGTGCACAAAACTTTGTAAATGCTCTGTGCCCGAAGCTGGACCAATTACGCCGACTGATAGCCAGTTTTTTTGGGCAAGAGAGTCATGGTAACTTGCACTAAAAGCTTCAATGGATAGGTAGCCCGCATAAGGTCGATCATAGGGCTGGGGGGTGTCTAATTCTATCTCGCCTGGCGTCCACATCTGTTGGGTTAACGTTATCCCCCAATTTTGGTGGGTCACGTCTTGGTTAAACATGGCTTTATTTTGCCACTGAAACCAGCGTGGGGCAGCAGTTAAGTCTTGCTGTAAGTTGGCTGACCAACCCAGCACCATTCCATTGGTATAATTCCCATCATCTCCATAAATAATGTCGTTGTCGAGTTGTAAATGCCATTGCCCCGCTTGAGCTGGGGCGCCCATAAGCAGTAATACCGGGAACAACATGCTGAGGCTGCACTTAGCACCATAGTTAGTTGCAATGGAAAGTAGGTTATCTGCGCAGAGTTTGGGGTGTTGCATCCATTGCCACCTTAGGTTGTGTGGGTGATAGCTTAAGCATATCGCCCACGATGGCAGAGACAAAGGGTTTTACTGTGACGTTTTGTAGCGCATTATAAAACTAGTAGGCTTAACGGCTACGTGAATATATTGCGCAGCTAGTCAATCACCGACTGAACCGCTTCATCAAAGCCTTTTAGTGAATAGCTTTGATCGTAAAACTGCAGTGATTTTGCATCTTGCATCATCGCAATCAATTGTTGGCTTTGGTCGGTTTCTACTAATGCAAAAGAGTATCCGGCCTCACAACCAATTTTAGCGGGCAGTGATACAGTTTGTGATTGATTATTCATGTTTAAATTAACATTGATGCTTGCCTCAATCGGTTCGAACAGTGCATCTTGGCGGTTGCAATACAGTTGATCATTTACATTAGTAAATAACACTGCAGCTTCATCACCCATTGCGACCAACCGCATCTGTTGATAGCCCAGTTTAGCAATAATAGCGGCCTGTTCACGTTTGCCGTCTTCAACTTGAGTCCAAGTATCACGGTTTAACTCTTGTGCATCAGCAACGTTAGTTGTCAGCGCAAGTGCACCGAAAGCCGCGGCACCCAATAATGTCGAAATGATGATAACTTGCTTCATACTGGTTGTCCTCATTTGATGTTTTGGTGTGTAGTTGCGGCTAGTGTAGAGAAGCACGCCTTAACTGAACCTGAATGCGATGATTTTTTAATCACCAATGAATCTTGATATTTAAGTTGCGCACAACTTAATTTGCTGATACTGTTGTAAAATAGATTGTGCGCAACCTAATTGCTTGCTGCCAAATACGATGAAATAGCCAAATATAGGATTAACCATGACAACACTTTATCAAACGCAAGCCACAGCAAGTGCAGGACGCAACGGCAACGTAAAAACTGATGATGGCCTACTTGATGTAGCATTAAGTTACCCTAAGGCCATGGGCGGAACGGGTGAGGCCACTAATCCCGAGCAGTTGTTTGCGGCCGGTTATAGTGCGTGCTTCTCTAATGCTATTTTGCATGTAGCTCGTGAATCTAAAGTTGCCCTCAAGCAAGCACCTGTAACCGCACTGGTTGGCATAGGCCCGCGTGAAGCCGGCGGTTTTGCTCTAAGCGTGAGTCTTGATATTCAGCTTGATCTTGAAGCGGCACAAGCACAGCAATTAGTGAAGCTAGCGCATCAAGTCTGTCCATATTCCAATGCGGTGCGCGGTAATATTGATGTGGGGCTGACTGTTAACGGTGTAGTGATTTAATTGGCCACGATAGGGAAATCTTTATGAACAAAGCCAATATGTTAGTGACTGTCGGCCGCGTGATGCTGGCGCTATATTTCTTGCTACCCGGAGTCATGAAGTTTGTTAGCTGGGAGATGCATGTGGCGTTGATGGCCAAGCACAACATGCCGGCAATTGAACCGCTATTAGCCGTGGCGGGCACCCTACAGATTTTAGCCGCTATTGCCCTATTGGCGAATCGCTATACTTATATCGTGTCACTGGGTTTAGCTTTGATGGTTGTGGTCATCAACTTGTGTCTGCATGATTTTTGGAATTTTAGCGGAATAGAAGCGGCCCATGAGATGCAAAACTTTGTCAAAAACTTGGGCATATTAGCTGGGTTATTGGTATTGGCGGGACACAGTCACAACAGCAAGACCATATTAGCATCTAAGTGATAGATGCTTTATTAACTTGCCGATTTACTGCTTAATGTACTGATTACTGCAGAATCATAGAAAAGCTCCCATGGTTCTGCAGCAATGTGTTAACTACTGCAATAGGTTAAGCACCCAACCCATTAGCGTAAACGATGTGAGCAACAGCGCAAAAACCAGCGCTAACAATCGCCATTGCATCACTTGTTTAAGCATGACAAATTCTGGAAAACTGGCAGCTACGGTGCTCATGCAAAATGCCAATGTCGTCCCAAGTGGCACTCCCTGTATCAGCAAGCTTTCCATGACTGGAATGACTCCAGTGGCATTGGCGTATAGCGGTATGCCTGCCAATACGGCCAGTGGTACGCTCCACCATTGACCGTCACCTAAGTTTGCCTCTAGCCAACCGGCTGGCACAAACCCATGTAATGCGGCACCGAGACCAACACCGATAACCACCCACTTCCATACACGGCCAAAAATCTCTTTGGTTTCAGATTTAGCAAACTGATGCCGATGTCGCCAGGTGATTGTCTCTGCGTGGCCATTGGCGGGGTTTGTCGCCATTTGACTGGACTCTTGCCCCATTGCATAGGCCTTGGCAGCGATCGGTTGTAGCCAACGCTCAGCCCTTAATAGATCGAGAATAGCGCCACCTATAATGCCAATAGCCATGCCTGTAGTGATGTAAAGCAAGGTGATTTCTAGCCCAAGCAAACTAAACAGCAGTAGAATTGCCACTTCATTAATTAACGGTGAAGTCAGTAAAAACGCCATGGTGATACCAATAGGTATGCCTGCTGAGGTAAAACCAAGAAACACAGGAATACTGGAGCATGAGCAAAACGGCGTGACAGCGCCAAAACCTGAGCCCATGGTATAGCCTATCCATTTTGGCTTGCCGGCTAAATATCCGCGAACTCGCTCGACATTCAACGCCGCGCGCAGCCAGCCAATCGCGTAAATCATTATTATCAGCAGGGCGAATATCTTGCTGGTATCTTCAACAAAAAAATGCAGCGCTTGGGCTAACTGGCTTTGATTCGAAAGCCCTAAGCAATCATAAACTAGCCAATCAGCCAGTAATGTAAACCAAATAAACATAGACTTACCTTAAAAATGGCATCAGGTAGAACCAGCAATAGTAAAACCCTGCTAGCAAGAAAATGGCTCCGGATGCGCGGCGTGCATAACGTTCAACCAAGGTTAATTGGTTATAAATATTGGCAACTTGAATCGTTCCCAACGTGAGTAACGCACTGATAATGAGCACCGGCATTGCGGTGCCAACACCATAGATTGCAGGTACCCAAAAGCTTGATTGCTGCGCCATGATTAACGGTAATAAAGAGGCGAAAAATAACGCCGCAGAAGTGGGGCAAAAAGACAGTGCAAAAATACTGCCCAACGTAAACGCCCCCCATTGACCCTGCTTGGCTAAATACTGCTGCAGTTGGTTTGATAGCCCCCATGAACTGCTTGGCAGGCGAATAAGCCCAAGCAAACAAGCCCCGACTAACAACAGTACTGGCCCAAGTAGGATGTTCATTTGGGTTTGTAAGAAGTGAGACAGCTTAGGTGCAGAGGTAACGCCGTACAGTAGTAGTGCTGCTAGCACCATATAACTTAACATTCTTCCGCCACTGTATGCCGCGCCCATCCACAATGACTGGGTGGTGTGATTAACCTGCTTACTGAGAAACGATACCGCAGCAATATTAGTGGCAAGCGGGCACGGTGAAATTGAGGTCAGCACGCCAAACCATAGCGCACTGCCTAATATTATAAACCACTCAACCATGACAGTTTATCCTGGTAGCTGGGTTTGCGGCTCGCCAATTAGGTTGCCTATTTGCTGATAGAGGTAATGGGTAAACTGTTGTGGTTGGTTGTAAAGCTGCCACACTCCGTCGAGGCGATGATATTCGACTACCTGATCGGCTTCTTCAATCGCAATCACCACTGAACGGGTGATCAATTGAAAATCGGCAATATAGTGAGCATTTCCGTCCGCTTCTAAGTTGACCATGGTTAAGTTTACTTGCCCAGCTTGTAACTGCGGCGAATAGGCCTGTTCAATGGCATCACGGGTGAGTGCTTCTATTTGTTTGCAAGAGTGGCAGCGCACATTGCCGTGAAAGTAGTACACCGCCAATACTTGGTTGTCAGCCAGCGTGATAATTGTTGGCGCAATCGCTAAGTCGCTTTTGGCGTATAGTGGTGATGAAGCTAAACTAAGTAAAACGGCAAGGGCTGTTAGCCACTTAATCACTTGTTTAGAAGTTGTCATGTTCAAATCCCCCAATTTGTTGTGACGTGTTAGCAATGGGCTTGCAGTAGGCTCTCAATCTCTTTTGTTGACGGCACACTGCCCGCGGTAATGACCGCGCCATTAATGACAATAGCGGGTGTTGACATCACGCCGTACTCAAGAATTTTTGCCATATCCGTGACTTTGTCTAAGTTAAACTCGATGTCCATTTGCTGGGCAACCTGTGAGACTTCCTCGGCGAGATTCGTACACTTTTTGCAGCCACTACCTAAAATTTCAATATTCATTTTCATACCTCAGATTTGATCATTATTGCGAACTGTTTAGCTAAACTAACTTGGCCTGAGCAGATGCATTTTGCTCAATCACGTTTTCAACGCAGCTAAGCATTTTTAGCAAGCAGGGTGTTTGCAGACGGTAATAGATCTGCTTGCCTTCGCGACGGCTGCTGATAATGCCTGCTTGGCGTAACACGCTGAGATGCTTAGACACTGTGGAAATATCGGCGTTGACCCCATCGGTTAATTCGCAAACACAGCGCTCTTGTTGCTGCAGTTGTTCCACTAACCATAACCTTGTGGGATGAGCCAGTGCTTTTAGCACTGCCGCACGGGCAGTCAATTGCAGTAGTTGTTGTTCAGTCATAAGGTGCTTATCTCAGTCAACATTTTCTTATTTGGCAAAATAACCAAGTGTTATTGGTTGAGCAAGGAGATTTGCAGAGCAAAGTAGAAATCTGTGAGCCAAGAAACACTTCTTAGCCCAACGATGTAGGAATTGTAGTTTCTGATCACAGGGCTATCTCATAGCAAAGCGCCCAAATGGGGCAGGGATTATTTAATGGAAGGGCGGGCTTACTCGTATCCGCCTGATACTCGCCCTTTCGGGGCCGTCGCAAGCGACGTTCAACTGGCTATTTTATATGGAACCACGGCGTTGTTCCTGACAAACGTGTCGAACCCTCATGCGGCTTCTCGTCCGTAGTATAGCAATCTAAACGGCCAACCAATAAAAAAGGCCCCAACACTTTTGTGTTAGGGCCTTTTCCGAATTGGTGGAGGCGGCGGGGCTCGAACCCGCGTCCAAAAAGCCTACATCCTCGGCGCTACATGCTTAGTCTCTCTTTTGGTTAACCAAGTACACTCCGAAAGACAGGATTGCAATTGGCGAGTTCAGTACTGTTTCGCGGTTCACCCCTGAACAAGGTTCCCTCGCTATCAAATGTAAAGGTGACCATCTAGATACTCTGCCCATTTGAGAAACGTGAGCAAGATGGCTAGCGAGCCTAAGCTGCTAGAGCGTAGTTATCGTCGTTTGCAACTATAACTGTGCGGCTTTTTACGAGGCCAACCGCCCCTCGGCATGCTCCTAGGGTTTCGTGAATCTTGTCGAATCCAGAATCGCCCCCAAGTACAAACTGATTGTAACCTGTGCATTCCTCGATTAACAAGGATAAATGCCACAAGTGCAATCGATTGTTCGTTATCCGTACGTTTTACGCGTACAACTTACTGTTGAACCGCTTTTTTCATCGTACGTGATTTTTCAATCTTCCATTCGCGCTCTTTGGTGTCGTCGCGCTTGTCGTGTTCTTTCTTACCCTTACCTAAGCCAATTTCCATTTTGACCCAAGCGCCTTTACGCCAGTACATGGAGATGGGGACAATAGAATAACCTTGACGGTCTACCAGTCCTTGTAGCTTGTCGAGTTCACGGCGGTTTAATAGTAATTTACGATCGCGCATTGGATCGCATACCACGTGAGTCGAAGCGGTATTTAGCGGCGTAATGGTGCAACCAAACAGCCAAGCTTCGCCATCACGCATGAAGACATAGCTTTCTGACAGGTTTACTTTACCCACACGAATTGCTTTTACTTCCCATCCCATTAAGGATAAGCCAGCTTCAAACTTCTCTTCGAATTTGTAATCGAAAGTCGCGCGTTTATTACGTGCGATTGTTGCTGGTGGGTTCTTTGATTTTTTTGCGTTTTTCTTAGCCATAGGCGGCCATTATACGCGCGCCTTGCCAATTTGGAATTCCCCTTTGTCATTATTTATAGAAATTAGCGCGATCAGATGACAGTTTGCGGTTTTTTTGTTCGCTTAAATGGTGGTTTTTGTGTGGGTGTACTTACGCGGTTAGCATGTTAAAATTTGCTGCTTTTAGCCTTAACCGTTCAGATACTTGTATAGGTAACTTAAATCAATGCCACAGATTTCCCGTAGCGTTTTAGTTCGCTTTAGCGCAATGCAGATGTACCAGTTAGTTAATGATGTTGAGTCATATAAAGAGTTTCTGCCCGGCTGTGTGGGCGGTAAAGTGCTCGAGTTTGATGGTAAAACCATGGTAGCGTCGGTCGACGTGGCTAAAGCGGGCATCAGTAAGACGTTTACTACACGTAACCAAGTGGTACCGGGTAAACGCATAGAGTTGGCACTGGAAAATGGCCCTTTTAAGCATTTGCGCGGTGAGTGGGTATTTACTGAGCTGACAGAAGATGCCTGTAAAGTGAATTTCGAACTCGATTTTGAATTCTCAAGCAGTGTGGCGGATATGGCGTTTGGGCGGATTTTTAAAGAGTTGATGGCTTCAATGGTCACCGCCTTTACCGAGCGCGCTAAAGTCGTTTATAAGTAAAGCAATATCCGCAGATATAGCATGACTAAGTGAGATCGTATTTATCAACGTTGTAGAGGGCACAGGTGTGTCAAACCAAACAGATAACTTTGCGGTTGAGGTGATATATGCCTTGCCAGAGCAACAAAAGCGCATTCAAGTGACCGTAGCACCGGGTACTACCTGCATAGAGGCTGTAGAGCTCAGTGACATGGCAAGTTTCTTCCCTGATATTGATTTAGCTAAGGTTAAGTTGGGGATTTTCAGTCGCGCGGTTAAGCACCATGAGGTATTGCAACCTGGGCAGCGGGTAGAGATTTATCGCCCCTTAATTGCAGACCCTAAAGATGTGCGCCGCAAGCGTGCAGAAAAAGCCAAAGATGAAGGCAGAGCCAATAAAATCACTGGTGGACGTGTCTAACTATTAATGTGGCCAAATCATAGCTTGGCATTAATTGGCGAAGGGTTAGCTTGAATCAATTAGCCACAAATTGAGTTGTCTAAGTGGCACAAAAAAGGTCGAATACCTCAGTATTCGACCTTTTTTATTAATTTTTCTTGAGTGCTTATTCGAACTCTTTGAGCTCGTTCAGTGGCTGCTCGTCGACTTCGGGTTTCGCTTCAGGACGCACTTCTGGGTTAAGTGGTTCTAAGTCACCTTGGTTGCTCAGTTCCTGTGCAATTTCAGGTAATGAACTTTGCTCAAGTGGAGTATTGAAATCGTCGTCTAGCTCATAATCCCCATCTACTTTACTGAGTTGGTCACCGTCAAAGTGGATGATTAGCTCTTTGTGGGTGATTTGCGCATTACGGCCATTTTTATAATGGTAAACATAATACCAAGTGTCATCAGCAAAGCTATCTCGTAACACAGGGCGGCCGAGAATATACTCTACCTGCTCTTTGGTCATTTCTATACGTAGCTTCTCAACCTGTTGAGTTTCTACGTAGTTACCTTGAGGAATATCAGGCTTGTAGACTAACCAGTCAAATACACCACAGCCACTCAATGATAGAGAAAGCGCAGCGGCACCTAATAGAGTCAGACTTCGTTTTTTAATTGTCGTTTTACTTGGCTTTATATCGGTCATTGATTGCGTTACATCCTAAAAATCTGTCGGCCATGATAACCAAGCACTTACCCTGCTGACAAGCGCTATTGTCTTCTATTGTTGTTAAAACCTTGAGCATTGAGACTCATATCAGATGATTAAGTTCATCTTGCCGTGTATTTGACTATCGTTTTACGCAGTTTTCGATTATTGGATGGCTTAAATATTAAGGTTGAGTTGGTGTTGGTAAATTGATAGCTAGCTATTGCAAAGTCATTATAAAGTCGTAACAATGCAAGGGCTTACTTAATAATAAACAGAACTAAATATCGGTTAAATATTTTTGGCACAGGTGTTTAGAACATAATGTTGCAGGAATAAAAGAATGAAGCGACAAGGTAGTTTAGTGTGTGTCGGTACTGGGATGCAATTGGCTGGGCAGATCACAATACTTGCCAAAAGTTACATCGAGTCAGCCGATGTGGTGTTTACCTTAGTTCCTGAAGCCTACACAGAGAGGTGGCTTGAAAAACTCAACGGCGATGTACGGTCATTGCAAGGCTATTATGCTAAGGCGGGAGAGATCAAAAATCGTCGCGATAGTTACGCACAAATGGTTGATGCGATTCTCATAGAAGTTAAAAATGGCAAAGATGTTGTCTGTGCTTTTTATGGCCATCCAGGTGTGTTTGCTTGTGTATCGCACTTAGCCATAGAACAAGCTAAAGAAGAAGGTTATAGCGCTCAAATGTTGCCAGGAGTTTCAGCTGAAGCCTGTTTGTGGGCAGATTTGGGGATTGATCCTGGCACCGGTGGTCATCAAAGTTTTGAAGCGAGTCAGTTTATGTTTTATCAGCATACACCGGATCCTTGCGCCCACTTATTACTTTGGCAAATTGGTATAGCGGGTGAGCATACACTTACGCAATTTTCTACCAGTAGTGAAAAGTTACAGGTGTTGGTGGAGCAGTTGCAACAGTGGTACCCCGCTGAACATCAAGTTGTGCTGTATGAAGCTGCAAGTTTGCCGACACAAAGTCCAAGAATTGAACGAATTAATCTAGCTGATTTACCGGAGGCTGCGCTTTCTGGAATTACCACTTTGTTAATCCCGCCGTCTAAACCGTTGAGCCATAATGATGAAATACTTAGCAAGCTCGGGATATCTGCGACGGATTTAGGCTAGATTAAGGTTAATAGTGAAATGCTAGCTATAGTTAGCAAGTGTACTAACAACAATAAATGAACGTAAGTCAAAAAGGGGAGAGACCATGTCAAAGTTAAGTGATTTTTTCGAGCGGTTAGGCACAGATGCAAAATTACTCGATGCGTATAAGAAAGATCCTGTAGGGGTAATGCAAGCCAATGGTGTGACTGATAAAGAAATTAAGGTGGTGATGTCCGGTAATGACAGTGACATTAAAAAGCTGTTGGGTGATGATAAATCTAGAAGTGCATATTTAATTATTCATGCAAATAAGTAATAGCCCTTTGGGAGGGTGGTATTGTGGCGTTGTTTTATGGCTATTTAGTGCAGTGCTTTTTGCTGCAGAGGATAGTCACAATTACGACGCTGCATTAACAAACTTAGAGCGTGTTCAAGTTGCTCAGCCAGAGCGGGCTAAGTTAGAACTTGAGCGGTTATTTGCCGTTAAGGAACAATTGAATAACGAACAGCTAAGTCGATTGTTTGTTAGCCAAAGCATAGTTCATATGTTAGCTACGGAATTTCAACTAGCACTAGATTTGTTACAGAAAGCGGAACGTCTTACGACATCAAATACTCGCCTTACCAATAATTATTTATACCAAGCTACAGCATTCACCGGTTTAGGTGAATATGAAAGCGCCTTAGATATCATCGCGAAAAACCTCTCGAAAATTGAACAGTTAGATGAGCTAGACATTAAAATAAGTTCCTACCTGCGTTTAACAAATTTGTACGCCAATTTAGAAGCTTATAGTGAAATGTCCCACTATGCGCAGTTGGTGTGGCAGATGAGCAAAGGGCTTGATCCGTTAAATCATTGCTATGCTTCGCTGTTTATTGCTGTTGCCGCGCTTAAGCAAGCAGACTTTAAGAAAGCGGAAAAACTGTTTCAGACAGCGCAAGATTTTTGTGCGGCCAGTAATATTCCTTTAGTTGTTGCTATGGCCGAAAAAGGCAAAGCCGAAACGCATTTAAAGCGAGGCAGCTACGCTGAAGCATTGCAGTTGTTGTTGGCGGCCCAAACTGGTTATCAGTCGTTTGATTTTGAGTGGGAGTTGAACAATGTTACCGCATTGCTGGCTGAAACTTATTACCATTTGCAGCAACCCGCCCAAGCACAATTGGCTGCAAATACGATTATGGCGTTACCTGAAGCGTCGGTAAATATCGAAAATAAAGTGATTGCTAGTAAAGTGCTTGCCTATTTAGCCCATGCAGAAGGCAATTACCAACAGGCATATGACTCTTTAGCTTTGCACCAAGCGTTAGCTAAGACATTACTCGATGAAACTAAAGCCAAGGCTCAGGCTTATCATATGGCCAAATTCGAGAACGGCGAAATGACTCGTCAGGTAAGAATGCTTGAGCAAGACCGTGAATTATACAATGCTCGTCAAGAGCTGAAGGCACTAGAAGATAGTCGCAATAGTATGATTTTATTGGTGACACTCGGCGGTATGGTCTTAGTCTCTATTTTTGGTATTACCACCTTAGTACAAAAGCAACGCTATAAAAAACTGGCCCAGTTTGACCCACTCACTGGCGCTTATAATCGCGGCATAGGACAAGAGTTGGCAGAGAATATATACGTTAAAACGGTTGCTTACCATAAGCCATTTAGCGTTATCATATTAGATTTAGATAATTTTAAACTGATCAATGATAGCTATGGCCACCACGCCGGTGATTGGAGTCTTAAGCAGGTTGCTAAAGTGGTGCGCAAGTGCGTTAGCAGCCAAGACATGCTTGTTCGAATGGGTGGTGAAGAGTTTGCGATATTTTTGCCTAACCGTGACAGCGAGACAGCGCAACAAGTTGCTGAGTTATGCCGTGAAGGGATTGCCGCCATTGAGGGTAAATATAATAACTATACCTTTGATATCACAGCCAGCTTTGGCGTTACCAGTAACTTAGCTGACGATTTGAGCTTAGACCCGATAACTCATCGTGCTGATTTAGCTATGTATCGAGCCAAAAAAGCAGGTCGTAATACTGTGGTGTTTCAACTTGATAATAGTGGAGAAACGCTACCGAATGCTTACCAGAGTAAGTTTGCTTTAGGTTAGAACCTGTTTTATTTGCTAGCATTTGAGCTTAAATGCTAAGCAAGGGCTTTCAAAAACTATGTAGACCATGGGGTGCGGTATGTAGCGATAGTTATATTACTCTGTCGTCCAGGTAGGAAACGTTGTTTAATAAAAAATAAGGATTGAAAAATGGATAAGCATAATGCATTTTTAGAACAGTTAGCCAGTGATGCTGTGTTACGTAAACAGTATAATAAAGCGCCACAAGACTTACTGCGTAACTATGGTTTTACTGAGTCAGAAATATCTATGATAACGTCTAAAGACGATCAGTTATTAAAAAAACTGCTCGATGACGGTGTTACTAGGAAACCGTTCACTGTAATTCATGCTAATACTGTATTAGAAAGCCATAAACAGCTATAAGTTTTAGTAGTTTTAGTAGTTTTAAAGCAAAGACAGTGTCTTTGCTTTTTTTATGGCAGGTTCAATCAGCAGCGTTTAGGCTAAAGATTTGTCGATGTTATGAGTGGTTATTCCAATCAGTATAAGAATTTGATCAACTCAGCGCGCTTTTGGCAAACTAGTTCAAGGCCGGCTAATTCAAAGTGAGTACTGAAACAATGCTTGCTCCCTTGCGAGGTTAATCAACGCAGAAATAGGTAGCCAAAAACGCGCCAGAATGGCGAGTTTTAGCGGTTCTGATGCTGTGTTAACGAGTTTAACCGTAGAACAACTATGCTCTTCACTCGTTGCAAGCCACATGGATGTGGTGAATGTCATTAATGCACGACTATAGGGATATAGGAGGTAGGGTAACGCAGGAGCAGTTACCGAGGAGCATTTAATGACCTTGCCTCAGTACCGCTAAACTCTCGCTGAGTGACTAAATGTTTATACTGATTGGTATTATTTTGGTAACTCATAGTTAGTTGTATGCATTGGCTTGGCTGTTCAAACTGGTGGAGCATCACCTTGCTTATCGCTCAGTTAGGCAAGCTTGCTCCTTAGCCAAGCCTCTGAAGTATGTAAATCCATCTTATTTATCCGCGTAATCACCTCTTTGTACACAAATATAGAGATAGGCTAAACACTAGAACTAATTAGCTTATTTTTAGTGATTTCTGCTGTTAAGGCGGTTTTATGATATTTTATTTAGTTTTTTTGTCGGTAAACCAATTTAATTTTCGATGTTGATCGACATACTAATCTGCCATTTGCATATCTAGTCTTAACCTTTTGTCTCTAGTTTACGTAAACGTAAAATTAAAACGATCGTTTGAATTGCTGTTGGTTGATTGTGTGGTTAAGGTGCTGATTATTATTGGTTTATCTTCTTTCCGTGGCAGGTAAAGCCAAACGCCGATTATTAATCCACCTAGTCTAAAGTTGCTATTTGGCTGGAAAGTTACATTTACTTTAAGTTGCTTAATTACGTAATAACTTTCTTATTGAGCTTGATGGTCAATTTGTCTGACAAATTGAAAATCTAAAATTAAAATGGCTCGTATTTCCTTTTTAACTACTGATTTTTATCGCTTTAATTATTTGGCTTTACCATTTTAACTTATGTTTTTTACATTGTTTCGCAAGCGATTCGAGGTTACAGCTTTGTTGCAATCGGTATTTTTTGTGGTTAGGTTTTAGTCAGGTTTCAGTTTGGTGACAATTTAATATTAGCAATCGCGATAAGCGATTTAGCTCACCGTAAAGATAGTTTAATTGCATAAGAGGACAGATGGATGACAATTCAAACAATAGAAAGAGCGCCGACCGCGACAGGAATTGCCATTAAAGGGAAGCAGGTTGCAGGACAAGAGCAAGTGCTAACATCTGGTGCGCTTGGGCTACTTACCAAACTGTGTGAGATGTTTGGTCCCGAGGTTGAGCAATTAATACAGGCCCGTAATCAAAAGCAGCAGCGTATTGATGGCGGAGAGTTACCCGACTTTCTGATTGAAACTAAAAAAGTCCGCGATAGTCGCTGGCAGATCCGCGGCATTCCTGACGATCTGCAGGACCGACGGGTAGAGATCACTGGCCCAGTTGACCGTAAAATGGTGATTAACGCGCTAAATGCTAATGCAAAAGTCTACATGGCCGACTTTGAAGACTCTCTAGCTCCGACATGGAAAAAGGTCATAGAGGGTCAGCAAAACCTGATGGATGCTGTTAACGGTACCATCAGCTACACTGCACCGGAAACGGGTAAGCACTATAGCCTTAACGATGATCCCGCGGTATTGATTTGCCGAGTGCGCGGTTTGCATTTGCCAGAAAAGCACCTTGAATTCAACGATAAGCCAATCGCTGCGGCGCTAGTTGATTTTTGCTTGTACTTTTATCATAACCACAGGCAGCTGCTAGAAAATGGCTCTGGTCCCTACTTTTATATTCCTAAAATGGAAAGTCATCTTGAAGCGCGCTGGTGGGCAAAAGTATTTAACTATGTTGAGCAACGTTTTTGCTTAGCGCCAGGCACGATTAAATGTACTTGCTTGATAGAAACGCTTCCAGCCGTGTTTGAAATGGATGAAATCCTGTATGAGCTACGTTCTAACATTGTCGCCCTTAATTGTGGCCGCTGGGACTACATTTTTAGCTACATCAAAACGCTGAAACAACACAGTGACCGGATATTGCCTGATCGCCAAGATTTAACCATGGACAAAGACTTTTTGAACGCCTATTCGCGTTTGTTGGTTAAAACGTGCCACAAACGTGGGGCGTTGGCTATGGGGGGAATGGCTGCATTCATTCCGGCGAAAACTGAGCGCGAAAATAATGAAGTGCTTGCGAAGGTGCGCCGCGATAAAGAACTTGAAGCCCGCAATGGTCACGACGGTACTTGGGTTGCCCATCCAGGACTTGCAGATACTGCGATGAGTATTTTCAATGAATTTATTGGTAATAATCATGTCAATCAGTTGCACATTACTCGCGATGTAGATGCGCCTATTCAAGCAAGAGAGCTGCTAAGCCCTTGTGATGGCAAGCGAACAGAAGCGGGTATGCGCCTGAACATTCGTATCGCATTGCAATACATAGAAGCTTGGATCAGCGGCAATGGCTGTGTCCCCATTTACGGATTAATGGAAGACGCCGCGACAGCTGAGATCTCGCGCGCATCTATTTGGCAATGGATTAAACATCAACAGCGTTTAGACAGCGGTGAGTTGGTTACTAAAGCCTTGTTTAAGACAATGTTGGTAGAAGAGCTTGCCACGGTTAAAACAGAAGTGGGACCCGATAGCTTTACCCATGGTAACTATACTCAGGCCGCGGTATTGCTGGAGCAAATAACCCTTGCAGATGAGTTAGTTGATTTTCTGACTTTACCTGGCTACGAGATGTTAACGGCATAGCGCTTAATCTGACTATTAACATCATGCTTAAATTTACCACCCTTTTCAATCTGCCACACGTGTGCCGGTTGTTCCCGCGTTGTATTCCTACGTGCGATGCGGGCTTTTAATCTGGGCTATTCATTTCTATTGCTACGATAGCCTTGCTTGTGTTTGCGACTCATTGAGTCGCTTTTTTTTATCCAAATTTTTGTTACTTGCCCCCAGTGCAACAAGTTGTCGCGCTTTTTTAGCCATTGAGTTATCCATGCAAATTGATTGTCCCCTTGCACCATGATTAACCAACTAATGTATGATTTAGGTCAATAAGCGCTCATCCATTGGTAAAATAAGGTATTATTTGTCGCTATAATTACTAGGTATAACAGCATAATATCCGCTATGTTTATAAGATAAATGCAGAGGATTTTAACGGGCGTTACTATGGGCTCATCTATAGATGAGAGTAATACTCAATTTAATATCTTGTCCCTTTGCGCCCCTACAAATTAAGAGAGCGTTTTGAAAACGACCAATCCTCATCCACATCAATCGAAGGGAGTCGATTACTGGACCCAGCGTATCAGCGAGCAGGAGATGCCCGCGCTATGCTCTACCGTCAAATCTTTAGAGAAGCTGGCTAAAGATGATGTGTCCTCTTTGGCGATTCTTGGCCGCAGTGTGATGCATGATAATGCGTTAACATCAAAAATCCTTAAGGTGGCAAATAGTGCCGTTTATAGTAAAGGCATTACGCAAGTTACCACCGTTAGCCGTGCGGCAGTGGTGTTAGGTTTTGATACCATCAGAAATATTTGTATCACTGCCAAATTGCTGAGTAGCCTGCTAGAAAATAAAGGCTTGTCTGAGAACGTATATCAGCGCTTAATTAAGTTAATGGCGAGTTCTTTTCAGGCGGCGATGCTGTCGAAGATGATGCTAAAAGAACACGGCGAAGAATTACAAGAAGAGGTCTTTGTTGCCGCTTTGCTATACCAACTTGGTGAAAGTGCATTTTGGAGCATGGGGGGAGAACCCACTGAGCAGCTCGATAGGCTGCTGAATGAATGCGAAGATGACAAGGCGCAAAAAGCGGCGGTGCGCCACTATCTAGGCGGCTCTTTTAATCAGCTATCAATGGGTATTGCCAGAAGTTGGGGACTGGGAGAAGTGTTACTTAAATCGCTCAGTCATCCCGATGAGCGCACCCCTGAAATTCGCGCTATTTTTCTGGCGAATAAGATAAGCGAATTAATGGCAGAGCCTAACGTTGATTTAGCCGCATTAAACCTACGGATAACTCAAGCCGCAGAGATGCTCGATGTTGAAGTTGATGAGTTTAAAGGCCGGATGATCCGCTGCACTAAGGCAACGGCAAAGCTTGCTGATGCGTATGGTGCTAAGGTGCTGGTCGATTTTCTACCCAAGACTGAGCTACTGACATTAGATTATCAAGTGGCAGAAGTTGAGCAGTTTGTGCGTGAGCCCAATCAATTAATTCAGCTAAAGAAACTCAGAGAACTTACCAACTGTGCAGTGGAGCAAGCCGACTTTAATCGTGTGCTTACGGTAACACTTGAAGGCATGCTAGAAGGCTTGGGGGTTGATCGCTGTGCCTTGATGTTGCTATCACCCAATCGTAAAAGATTACAACCTCGACTAGTGCTAGGCGAAGAGTCTGAACAGATGAAGCAGGATTTTATGGTCGATGTCTCGCAAAAAAGCGGGGTGTTTGCTGATGCAATTTCACTTAAGTGCCCCATGTTTGTCGATGACCCCAATTCCAGTAAATGGCGTATGTATATTGATGATGAACTGCGTGGATTAACTAGCCCCCATGGGTTTATGTTGGCGCCTGTGGTGGTGGACTCTAAAGTGATTGGGGTGATTTTTGCTGACAGGTTGCAAACCGAGCGCGTAATTACCGCGATTGAATATGATGGCTTTACCCATTTTGCCCAGCTGGCCAATGTGTGTTTGGGCGCCGCTCTGCACGCCCATTAACCATTAAACGCCTATCAAACTTAGATTTTACTGTTCACTGTTGCGTACGCCCGCTTCGTGGGTCTTAATCTGTTGGGTAATAGATTTAGCAATATCGTTGGGGATGGGGAAACTCAAGTGGTACTGGGCGATCTGCCAGCCATTTTCGTTCAGAATCAAGGTGCCAGTCCCGCGGCTTGTGCCATATGATTGGCTGTCTAATAACTCATCAAACACCATAGTGTCGCCAAATTGCATCAGGCGACGACTAATGGGCTGATAGCGCCAGCCGTCGGTTGGGCGCGCATAGGATGCGAACTGTTTCATGTCCCAATACTCGGCTGCATCGGTGCCGATAAAGACCGCATCTTTGCTATACAGGGCAAAATAATTGTCCCAATCGGCATCGGCGGCATAGTGATGCAACTTATCAAGTACCTTTGCAGCTGCATCTTTTGCCATCGCGCTGGCGAGCGAGTGCCCTTGAGACTGTGTCTCAGCGTTGGCGCCCGTCAAAGTTAAGCATAAAATCCCAAATGCTAGCGCGAAATTCAGTGTCATTCTCTTATGACTTAACAGCTTATTCATTATTGTTATCATCCTTTTACCTTGCCCAGTTTGGCTGTGGCTAGTGATTTATTTTATCAACTAATGCCAGTTTACTGGATCAAGTTTAAAAAAGTGACTGAGTTGAAGATATAAATGACGGTGCTCAGCAAACAGCGCGTGGGGCCGCTCAAAAAATACTTCGGTGATGACCGCAAAAAACTCGGCGGGGTTGGTTGCGCCGTAATAACTAAACAGTGAGTACTCATGACTGTGAGCGGCATTTTGTAAGCGCTCAAACTCGTTTGCTAACACCTGCGACCATTGCTGATAATCTTCAGTGTTGTCTAGTTGTGGTGCGCCATTCGCGGGGCCAGTTTCTTGATCAAGCTGATGGGCAAATTCATGCAAAACAACATTGCTACCATCACAAGGGTTTGCTGTGTCTTTTTGGGTGGTTTGCCATGACAGTATTACCGTGCCTGTTTCCCACGACTCACCCGCTAATACCCGTTGCTGCTCGGAGACAACCCCACCTTGCGCCACCATTTGGTTACTGACGATAAAGGGACTGGGGTAGACTAGAATTTTGCGTAGCTTAGGGTAGTAATTGGTTGGGCGGTTTAACAACAGCAAACAGGCTTGAGAAGCAATTGTCAGTCGAATCTCATCATTAATCACCATACCATCACAGCCAACAAAAGCCTTTTCATCGAGAAATATTTGAATATGTTTTTTTAGTTGTAACTGCAAATCTGCTGGTAAGTGGCGATAGTAAGGAACCTTTGTTTGCAGTATTTTGCGCCACTGTCGAGGAAACGGTTTATTGGCGATGCGTTGACGCCGGTGCGTGAGCCGCACCTGACTGGTGGCTACCCACGCGATAGCCACGGTGCTGAGCAAAAAAATTAACGCAATCATCATGGCTTATCCCGTACATAAATTAATTAGTTATTATTGATATAGGGGAGTAAGGACTGCTTTTCAATGATTAATATAAGATTTAATTTCTAGTCGGTTTCGTCAACCTTGATGGTATTTCTTCCGCTGTGTTTAGCTAGATACAATGCTTCATCTGCGCGTTGGATTAGTGACGTGGCACTGTCTTTTTCGTTGATGGTGGTGCAGCACAGGCCAATGCTTATCGTCAGCATGCCAAAAAACTCAGAGTCTTGATGGGGGATAGATTGCAATCGTACCGCATGTTTCATTTTTTTTGCTAGATTGAAAGCGGCTTCTCGGTGCGTATTTGGTAATAACAGCACAAATTCTTCACCACCGTAACGCGCAAAGATCCCGTCAGTCACGCCATCAACCTTAGTGATGGTTTTGACGATAGTCTTTAAACATTCATCTCCGGCAACGTGGCCGTATCTGTCGTTAAATTGTTTAAATCGATCAATATCAAACAGTAATAAGGCTAGCGGTTGTTGGTATTGCATTGATTTGTGCATCTCTACGGTTAACCGCTGGTCGAAGTAACGTCGATTAAATGCCCCTGTCAGGCCGTCAATTTCAGAAATGGACTTAACCTTGGTGGCATAGCGTTTTAGGGTTGTTAGGGCGCTGACCATTTGCTGCAGTTCAAGGTTATTGGTTTGCGGCAAAGGTGTGTGTGGTTTTTCGTTGGCGATCGCGTGCATGGCAGAGCTGGTGGCGATTACTGGTTCGACTATGCCTTGTGAGATTAAGCGCCAGTTAGTCAAGGCAACCACTAAAGTGTAAAGCACGCCCGCACAGAAAATGAGAATTACGAACCAGTCACTTTCTTGTTTAAGTTGCTCTCCACTTTGTTGAAGTTTAGATTCACTGCGACTGACAAAATCTAACGTGTAGTCGGATATACGCTGCGAAAATTCAGCCTGCAGATCGAGGTGGGCATCGGCAATGGCGTCGGTATTAACCGCGTTCCGACTCAATTGAAAGAGGTTATTTTGCCCCGTTAACAAAGGCGTTAAACGCGCTAGCCAATCTTGGGTAAGTTGATGATTTTGGCTATCGTCGATTTCGATATATTTTAACTGTAAATACAATCTCAATGTTCGCCGTTGGATCTGATTGATAGTCAATATATCTTTGGTATGGCGCAGCTGATTAAGCTCAGCGAACAGCAGTTGAAATTGATGTAGTAGCTCCGTTAAGGTTTGATGTTGTGTTAGCTGCGCCTGTAATGATGCTTTCGGTGCATGTTGTAAGCTTTGCATCATTTTTTGGTCGTACACCGTTAACTGTTGCTGTATGGCGTTAAAAATCTGCTCTTCATCCTCTATTAGTTGGCTTTCAATTGCGGCTATTGCTTGATTAGCCGAAAAAGCTGATTGAGTTAAGGAGTTAAGTAAAGGCAGTTGTGATTGCTCTTTGATGAGTCGTGATTCGAACTTAACCAACCGGGCTTTTTTATTGTCAGGTAAAGGGATTAATTGTAGTTGTTGCGTAGCTGATATCAGCAGTTGCCACTGGGTGGATAGTGCGTGTAGTAGTTGCTGCCTTTGAGTTTCTGAACTAAAGGATTTGAGTTGATTAGTGATCACTTGCAGGCGCTGAGCATCTTTGGCTAAACGCAGTGCGGTGGTTATCTTAACCGTGTCGTGATTAACTAAGTTGTCAATTCGTTGTTGCAGTTGAGTCGATAAATACAGTGACACACTGCCAATTGCGAGCGACATCATTGCAATGACGATAAAGACAAATCTTGACCGTTGTTTAAGGCTTTTTAGTGGCTTTGTCATAGTCATTTTACGATCGCTGGAACCTCACCATAGTGATTCTGAATTTCAAGAATCCGCTGCCGAAGTAACTGTACTTGGCTGTCGATATCATTGTTTTTATTCGCGAGTTGATAGCAAGCCTTAGTCAGTTCGGGGTAGATTCTACCCATAGCACTGCTGGTAAAGTGTCCTTGGTTAGCGATATTTTTAGCCCAGGAGATGTTGGCTTTGTGGCTTGCGGTTAGCGCACCATTAATGGCTCTGAGTTGCGGTTGACCCAGTTCGGCTGACAATACGACATCAGCACGACACGGATTACCACCACCCAGTGCGTAGTCATATTGTGCTTGATATGACCCCATGTACTTAAGTAGCCAATATGCCGCAGTGGGATTATGTGAGTCGTAAGCAACGGCAAAGGCATAGGCGCCATTGTAGGGCTTACCGCCGGGCACTTGGGCGACCTTAAGACGGGCGCCGTTAATGTTTTGCTCTGCTTTGAAAGATGCTTGCCATAAGTTGTTGTAGGCAAAGGGCCACATCGCCACTTTGCCGTTAGCTAGCGCATTGGCTGCTTGCTCAAAAGCGAAGTTTTTATCAGTGGGATAGGCGTATTGAAGCAGTTGACGGTAGATTTCTGCGGCTTGTCTCAGTGGTTGGTTATCGGCGCTAATGGTGAACAGACTGAGCTCATCGTGTTGATAATTGGGCTTCATCCAATGTCCGCCAAGGCTCCACAAAATACTGGAAAACTCATCATTAATATGGGGACGCTCACCGGCCATCAAGGCCAGGCCATAAAAAGGTTGATTTAGGCGCTGCCCGGCTAAAGTGTCTCCTGCTTGGCGTGTGAAGAACTCACTGATGTCGAGTAGCTGTTTAAAGTCACGGGGTGGCGCTAAAGCATAATGATAACGGGCTTTAAAATTGGCTTTCTCTTCAGGATGTTCAAATAGATCAGAGCGATAGTGGTTACCCATTACATAGTTGTTGTAGGGGATGGCGTGCACTTGGTTGCGGTAAGAGAGAATATTGAGTAACGAGGCATAATAAGGTTCTAAGTAATGGTTCATCGCTTGCTCGCCTTGGGGGTCATACAAACTGGCGAGTTCTGTTAAGGGCACAGTATATCCATTGGATGCCCACTCTTTGGCCCAACCGGCTTCCATGGTTAATAGATCGTATTGGCCTTTGCCCGCGAGTAATGACTGAGTTTGCAAAGGGTACATCTGTTCAAGTGGCAGTGAGACTACATTGACGGGGACTTGGGTTTGGGCGGTGAACTTAGGTAACAGTTGTTGTTGCAGATAATCGGTCCAAAAACCCTTCTCGGCTACCAGTGTGAGCGGCTTTTTATTGTCCAGCGGCGGAATTTCGGCGAGTGTGAATTGGGCATAAGTATTGTTTGATACTATGAAAGCGTAATAGATGAAAATCGCAGTAAAGAACTTTTGCACCAAACAATACTCCAGTAAAACGGCTTGGATATAGTATTAATACTATCCTAGCTTAAACTTGTACATAATTATTTTACTTGTTATTTACAATTGAAGGCTGCAAAAGAAAAAAACTGGCAGCTCGGAAAGTACTTTATGGGAAAAGTAAGCTGCCAGTGAAAGGTTGGGAGGAACCCAAAAGATCGCGTACATACTTTGGTGTTACAGTTTGTCTACTCAACTATGATAGATTTTTCGACTCTTCTACGTTCATCATCACTGAGCGAATAATGATGCTCAATGAGGAAGCGTATTAGTTTTGACTTGGCCACATCACAACCACTGGCTAAGTCTGCAAGATGACTAATGGCTGATTCGCTCAAGGTAAAAGTAGCTTTCCTAAATGGGGCATTGCCTTTACCTATTGTACGAACCGGATTAACCGTTTGTTTGTCCTCCTGATGAGGTTTAAATTCTATTATTTCTGCAATGCTGTTGGATTGTTCACCGCCAGCAGCATAAGTGGTAGCCTGATCAATGAAGCCGTCAATAAAGTCATCCAATGACATTTGTTCGGGCACATCGATATGGGTTTGGCGCTTAGATTGCGTAGAGTTTTTCTTGAGATCTGCCAGTCCCATAATCACCCCTTATTTTGGCTTGCTGTTTTTGCGCCAGTTGATTGCGCACCTCTGTGGCACTTTTTACATTGAATAGCTCACAGGCTATACCGCGAATTTCGTCAGCGGCTTTGCCATTTGGTTGAATTTCTATCACTGATAGACCTGACTCTTCACTGTCATCGTAGATGTTACGACTGTAAGTGATGGCATCGAGCACATTGATGTCATAGGTGCGACACACATCTTTCGCTTCAAAAATTCGGTTAGCTTGATTGGGCAGGCTAGGGCATTGAGTAATGACAAACGAGGCCTGCATTTTAGGGTTGATCATCATACACGTCGCGACAATATCATCCATGTGGCTAACCGTTTTCAGATCGCGACGTTTAGGGCGAAGCGGCATCAATACATGGGATGCCACAGACATAGTGGCGCGCAGTGCCAAGTTATCTTGGCCGCCGCAATCAACGATGACATAGTCATAGTGTTGCTCTAAGCTGAGAAGATCATTACGAATCTTGCCATATAGTTGCACGCAATTAATGCTGGTGAGTTCTGGGTTGTTGTTTCTTGCTTGAATCCAGTCTGATGTAGTGCGCTGGGGGTCACAGTCGACCATGATTATGGAAGCGCCGCATTCTGCACTGAGAAAAACGGCTAGATTCTGCGCAATGCAACTCTTGCCGCTTCCTCCTTTTTCTCCGCCGACGAGTATGATCATATGCTTCCCCTTGCTTGTACTGGTGTTGTTGCGCCTGTCCGAGACCCGATAAAACTGCAGGTATCGCAATGAAATTAGTGCAACTTTAATGAGTTAACTGCGTGTCTATGATCAAATTTAGAGGCTTATTAATCGAGGGTCAACTGTATGATTTTTGACGTTTTTTGTTTTTTTTGACTGGTGTTAATCCCTTGACGGTTCTGGCAATAAGACAGTTAATTGACAATGATTGATTCTCGGTTTGGTTATGGTTAGATAATAAAACAAATACAGTATGTTACACCGATGTTACTGCTAAATGCTGGCTGAACTTGCCGGGTGTTTGTCGTGAAATCGCTGCTAATAATCCATTTCTTATAACCATAACCATGGTATGTGAGGTCTTGTTATATATATTTGGTATAGGTCTTAAATCAGAGCTAAGGCGAGCACACGCCAAGTTGCGACTAGCGTCAGTAAGCGCGGTGTGTTCCAATAACCCATGAGCTGATTATTGAATGTTAGGAGAGTGCTGGTTGGACGAGAAACAATTGGTTGAGGCAATCAATCAAACGATGCCCTTTGGTAAATATGCTGGACGAAAACTGCTCACTTTACCTGAACCCTATTTGGTCTGGTTCCACTCAAAAGGCTTCCCAGAAGGTAAGTTAGGTCAGCAATTGGCGTTAATGTACGAGATAAAACTCAATGGCTTGGAGCAGATGTTGCAGCCGTTGTTGAATAAAGTTCCCGACAAATAGGCACGCCTAGCAGCAAATGAGAGCTAAGTCTAAAAGTTTGCAATCAAATAGTAATTAGCTACTTTAGATAGAGATTTATTATCGAGTGCGTGCTTTAATAATTGGCAAATCTAAATCGTTAAGGAAATTGTAATGATAGCTAAATTGGTCAAACTAGCGGCTGTAGCAACGCTTGCGTTGGGTATTTCAAGTGCATGGGCTGCAGGTGTTGTTCATGAAGGTACCGTTGTCGATACCATGAACGGTGGTGGTTATACCTATGTGCAAATTAAAGATTCAGACAAGACTTTTTGGGCTGCAGGCCCACAAGTTGAGATCAGCAAAGGCGATACCGTCGTTGTTCAAGAACAGATGTGGATGAACGACTTCACCAGTAAAACGCTAGATCGTACTTTTGACGAGCTACTGTTTGTTGGTCGTATTGATAAAAAATAATCCCGAATTATTTAAAACGGCGTTAGTAGTTTACTATTAACGCCGTTTTTTTATGTGCGATAGTGACAAGGCGCAGCGATGAATTTTGAGTTAGTGGAGTTTGATAAACAGTACGCAGAGCAGATAGGCCCATTGTATCATCAGGCCGTGCACAGCTATGTGGGCGAGTTTTACACTACAGCGCAACTCAATGCTTGGTCTGCTGCACCGCGCTCAACCTATCACTGGCGCAAGCGCTTAAGCCAAACTCGTAGCTGGCTAGCAATTGTTGCTGGGCGATGCGTGGGCTTTATCAACATGGAAACCCATTTTCATTCTCGCGGTTATATCGATAGTTTGTATGTTCTACCGCAATACCAACACCAAGGCATAGCCACTGCACTTATCGTGCAGGTGCAGCAATGGGCAATTGAGCAAGGGTACCGGCAATTAACTGTCGATGCATCCGCGATGTCTAAGCCGGTGTTTATCCGTCAAGGCTTTCAACTGCATCATAGGCGTTACCAGCAAAAAAACGGTGAAGTGATTGCTGGGTTTGCACTGTATAAAAACTTAACCTGATGCGGTTATAAACCTGGTACTGAGTTAGCTAGTCGGCTAAGGAATGGCTTAAATAGTTAACCTGTGGGCTCAGTGCTTCATCAATATGTTGTTCTTGCATATAGGCGATAAATGCAGATGGCAACGTGACCCCAGCTAGCGTGCGTTGCCAGCAGGCCTTTAGCAATGGGCTATAACCTTCTTTGCCTGAGGTGGTATAGGCAGATGATACGCCATGGTAAAACTGATTGGAGTCAATCGCGAGCCACGTATCAGTTTGTTGATGACTTAGTATTTCTACTTTTACGATACGTTGGCCGATGCCTTGGCGGCCATCATAGAAATAACGCACCCCATAAGTATAAGGAAAGCTACCTGCGCCAGTGCCTGTGACACTATTGTTGGTGGCACTATTAATGGCAGATTCCAGTGCTTCAATTAAATATTGACCTTTAATGCGGTACTTAACCAAAGGCAGATCAAATGGCAAAATTCGACCTAATACATCTGCTAAGGTGAGCTGACCTTTATTTAACGACTGGCGCACGCCGCCAGCATTATGCAGTACGAAGTCGACCTTGCAATGGTGACGATGCACTTGATGGTAAATGCTCTTACAGATCCACGGTGCAATCTCACTGCCATGGGGCAGGGCTTTGCTTGGTAATCGAGTATGGACGAGATTACGTGGAATAAATCCGAGTACCTGATGCTCCATGGCATCAATTGCGGGGCGGTAATGCAGATCAATCACTTGCTGTATGTCATTACAGCTTTCATCTCCTAATAAATTAGCTTTAGCCGCTAAAAGGTCGGCCAGTTGTTGCTGCTCTAACTGGGTGACTCCTTGAGCTGATTCAGCTAAAAAGGTCTTATCCAGCATGAAGTAGTTGTCACCGGTAAGTGAGGTGACTTTGCCTTGGTTGTCAAAAATTATCTCGGCTAATCCGATGGTTTCGGCGTATTTACCCGCCTGCACAATCGGGGTGTGATTGCGTATTTCACCGTAGGGTGAGGCACTTAGGCCAAGCTCACTAAAATCGCCCTGTAGGGTGTGACTATGTCCGCCAACAATTAAGCTTATGCCGTCGACTTGTTCGGCAAGCTCGCGGTCTTGAATAATACCTAAATGGCTGAGCACGACGATGTGCTTGATATCCTGCTGGTGCAGATGCTCAATTGTTTGCCGCACCGTAGCCACGGCATTGACAAACTCGGTATCGGCATCGGGTCGAGCAATCTGTTTCATCTGATCGAGGGTAATACCGACAATCGCGAGTTGCTTATCGTAAAAAGGTTGCACAATATAGTTGGCAATACCTAGCTGCGGATCGTAGTCGTATAAGTTAGGGTGATTAGCGAGTTTATGGGCTTTAGTAGCATCTTCTGCGCTTAAGTCCATATTGCCTGCCAGCAACGGGAATTGAATATTGTTAAGAAAATCGCTTACCGGGGCATTGCCGGCATCAATTTCATGGTTACCTAAAACCATCGCATCAGGGGCCAATAAATTAAGCAGGTGAGCGTTGGCTTTACCTTTAAACTGGTTGAAGTACAAAGTGCCCTGAAAACTGTCACCGCCATGCAGAAATAGAAAGTGTTGTTGCTTCTCTTGGGCCAACTTTCGTACTTGGGCAACTTGATAGGCAATACGCGCGGCACCGCCACTATGACTATAAACTTCAAACTGCTTATCGTTTAGCTGCACATCAAACTGCACATGGTTAGGATCAAAATGTGAGTGGGTATCATTAATGTGGGCCAGTGAAAGCGAGTAAGTAGTCATAAATTGCCTCAAATAACGCGGCCGCAAAGTTTATCATAGCTTTTGGCAGCCAACCTAAGAGTTTTATACCAATCAATATAAACATTTAGTCACTCAGCGAGAATTTAGCGGTTCTGAGGTAAGGTCCTTAAATGCTCCTGCATTAATGACATTCACCACATCCATGTGGTTTGCAACGAGTGAAGAGCATAGTTATTCTACGGTTAAGCTCGTTAACACTGCATCAGAATCGCTAAAACTCGCCATTCTGGCGCGTTTTAGGCTGCCTACTTCTGCGTTGAATAATTTCACAAGGGAACAACCATTGTTTCAATCATTCGCCTTGAATTAGTTTGCCCAAAGCGCGCTGAGTAGATCAAATTCTTATACTGATTGGTATTATACCAAAAAGCATCAGATGCTAACCCAAGCTAGGTTGATTGTGCGACAAGCAAATATAGCGCCTGCAGTGGCTTGCAAAAGCACTGCCTAAACCCGAGCGTTAGCGTTTCATTTTAGCGTGCGGGTAGGGGGGCTATTGCGCTAGCAATAAAAAAGGGAGCCGCAGCTCCCTTGTTGTCAGAATAAAGACTAGCTGTCTTTTTCTGTTTGCGGTGATTCAACGTAAGAGTCAAATTCCCCGTCTGATGATAATCGAATACCTTTATGCTTCATGCGGCGTTTCCATAGCTTACGCGCCAGTTGCTGCATATCTGTCACAGGGTCGTTACTGTCGACAATTTCTAACCCAAGCAAAGATTCAATAATATCTTCTAAGGTGACAATACCTTGACCGCTGCCGTATTCATCAACAACCATTGCCATTTTGGTATTTCGCTTAATCATAAGCTCAAATAAAGGCAGAATTTTTGCCGTTTCAGGTACGACAATCAAACTGCGTTTTAAGTCCAAAATGCGGCTTTGAGGTGTTTGTCGCTCGGCCAATAGAATGTCATTGCGATTAATGAAACCGATGATATCGTCAGGTTCATTATGATAAATAGGAATCCGAGTAAAAGGTTTGGCCTTATGTAAAGTGGCAAATTCTTCCTGAGTCATGTCACTTGGCAGGCTAAACATCACGGTTCGCGGTGTCATAATTGCAGTAACAGGCATTTCTTTAACCGACAACATCTGGGTTAAAATTTGTGACTCCTGCTCATCAAGCTCGCCCGACTCTTGACCAATTTTGGCCATAGCACTCATTTCTTGGCGGATATACTGGCCTTCATCACCTTTACCCATTAATTGCGTCACTTGTTGTGACATCCAAATTAACGGTTTAGTTAGGCGCTCCATCCACATCAGAGCATAAGAGACGGTTGGCGCGAGCGAACGCCAATAGTTGGCGCCCAGTGTTTTTGGGATGATCTCTGAAAAGAATAAAATCAGAAAAGTCAGTACGCCTGAGAATACGCCAAGCATCTCATCACCAAATACTTTCGCAGCTTGCGCACCGGCAACGGCAGCACCTACGGTGTGGGCAATGGTATTGAGGGTCAAGATAGACACTAAAGGCGACTCAACATTGGCTTTTTGTCGATTTAATCGATCAGCCGCAGTGGCATTAGTTTGACCTAATGTCGCAATATAGCTTGGGGTGACAGACAGTAGAACAGCTTCAAAAACACTACAAAGAAATGATATCCCGATAGCAACAAGGATAATAACAATGAGGGTGACCATGTGGGTGGAAGAACAACTCCGAGTATCAAGCCAATATTAGCTTGATCGGATTCTATCACAGTCTCTAAAAAGTACTTAACATATTTATCGATTAAACATTATTCATCAAATGCCAATCAATAGCCCAGCTTTTATAGGCCAATATGGCAGGAAATAATCGGTAAAGCCCTAGCTTAAATATGGCTTTTACTCGGCAACCCATGTTAGCGAGATGCTAGCTATAATGAATGGGAGTCTGTATAATTCGCCGCCCTGTGGCGGGTTTTCGTGTTGAGGTTGTGCAAAATGAGTGAGAAAAAAATCAATTTATTGGATCTTGATCGTAAAGGATTAAGAGCGTTATTTACTGAAATGGGTGAAAAACCTTTTCGTGCCGATCAATTGATGAAGTGGATTTATCATTTTGGTGTTAGCGACTTCGAAGAAATGACTAACATAAACAAAGTGCTACGAGCAAAGCTTGCGGCGCGTTGTGAAATTGTCGCACCGGAAATTTCCAGCTACCAAAAGTCAAACGATGGCACCATCAAGTTTGCTATTAATGTTGGTCAAGGCCAGGAAGTCGAAACGGTTTATATTCCTGAAGAAGACCGAGCGACCTTATGTGTGTCTTCTCAAGTTGGCTGTGCACTAGAATGTACTTTCTGCTCAACTGCGCAGCAAGGTTTCAACCGTAACCTCACCGTCTCAGAAATTGTTGGCCAAGTTTGGCGAGTATCGCACTTTTTAGGTTTTCAAAAAGAGACCGGTGATCGTCCGATCTCAAATGTGGTGATGATGGGAATGGGTGAGCCGCTACTGAACCTAAATAACGTCATACCTGCTATTGATATTATGCTGGATGATTTTGGTTTCAGTTTATCTAAACGCCGCGTGACAGTATCGACCTCCGGTGTGGTGCCAGCACTTGATAAGCTAGGTGACGCGCTAGATGTGGCTTTAGCGGTAAGTATTCATGCACCGAATGACGAGCTGCGTGATGTGTTAGTGCCAGTGAATAAAAAGTATCCATTAGAGGACTTTTTAGCCGGAATTCGCCGCTACTTAGCTAAGTCAAACGCTAATCGAGGTAAAGTGACGGTGGAATATGTCATGCTCGATCATATCAATGATAGCACTGACCAAGCACACGAATTAGCTAAAGTGATGAAAGATACACCTTGTAAGATCAATCTAATTCCGTTTAACCCATACCCAGGTTCGCCTTATGGTCGTTCGTCTAATTCACGTATCGATCGTTTCTCTAAAGTACTGATGGAATACGGCTTAACGGTGATTGTACGTAAAACTCGAGGTGATGATATTGATGCCGCTTGTGGTCAGCTTGCAGGGGACATTCGCGATAGAACCAAACGTTTAGCGAAAAAACGCATGCAAGATAATCAAATATCGGTCACAATAAACTAACTCATTGTATCTTAAGTTAGATAGGCCCACTGATGAACCTAAGTGTGCAAAAATTATCTGTTATTGTTGCCCTGTCATCGGTACTGATGACGGGTTGTGTCACCGAACGCACTTATAGCGGTACTGATGTGCCCGTCACAGAGCGTGAGTTTGATAATTCCGCCGCTGCGAGACAACGGGTACAATTGGGCTTGATGTACCTTCAAAAAGGTAACAGCGAACAGGCTAAGTATAATTTAGATAAAGCCGAAGAGTTTGCTCCTAACCTTGAAGATGTACATGTGGCTATGGCGTATTACTACCAATCTGTCGGAGAACTTGAGCTGACAGAGAAGGCATATCGTCGTGCGATCAATGCCAGTGATGCGACGGGCGACTCAATGAACAACTTTGGCGTATTTTTATGCCAGCAAGAAAAGTATGCCGAGTCAGAACGAATGTTTCTGCGCGCGGTCAAAATGCCTAAGTACACCCGTTCCGCTTCAAGTTATGAAAACTTGGGCATATGTAGTCGAAAATCCGGTGACTTAGACAAAGCACAACAATATTTCGGTATGGCGCTGAAGTACGACCCACGAAGAAGTGTTTCTTTGTTGGAGCTAACCGAGATAGAACTTGAGCTACAGAATTATCAGCAAGCTAAACAGGGACTCGCACGCTACCACCGTGTAATACCTGAGTCCGCAGAGAGTTTAGCTTTAGGAATTGAAATTGAGCATGGCCTAAACGATACGGAAGCCGCGCGTAAATTTGGTATTTTACTCCTGGCAAAATTTCCAGCATCTGAAGAGGCTAAGCAATATCGAGCAAGTATGCACTAATGACAGATAAACAGATCGATATGCTAGATGACAAAGCCGAAGCCACTGATACGTTGACCATCGGCGAGGTGCTGGCGGCTGCACGAAACCAAAAGAGCTTGTCGATAGAGCAAGTTGCTAAATCACTGAATCTTCGACCTGGCATAGTTAAAGGAATCGAAGACAATGACTTTGATGACATGGGATCAACCATTTATGTCAAAGGGTATATTAAAAACTACGCTCGACTAGTTTGCGCAGAGCAAACCGTGGTCGATCAATGTGTCGCCAAGCAGTTCCCGCCTATCGCCGACCCAGAAATGCAAAGCTTTTCTCGCAAAACTAGCCGTCAGGCCCGTGATGGCCGTTTTATGCTGGTGACCTACCTTATCGTTGCCATATTACTGGCACTGCTTGTGCTTTGGTGGGTGCAAAAATCTAATATGCTGTCCGGTATCGATTTCTCCAAGCCAACCGTTGAAGAAGTTGCTGAGATTAATGCCCAAGACACAACTGACCCGCAAATGCCAGCAGAAGGTATGCAGCATGCCAGTATCACGCCTAATGCATTTGACATAGTAGAACAAGTGGCCGCAGGCAGCGACGCCACTGAAGCCGATGATGCAGCAATGTCAAATGACAGCGCAGTGCAAATGGCAACTCAAGATGTTGCCGCTCAGGATGCAGCCCCTTCACAACAAGCGACTCATCAAGATGCTGAGCAATCAGCGGCCAGCCAGATCGCAATGAGTGATAGCTCATTGGGGCAGTTGAGCCTAGTACTTGATGGTGACTGCTGGATCCAGGTAAAAGATGCCCAAGGCAAGGTGCTGATTAACGATTTAAAATTGGCTGGCAGTGAACACAATGTCAGCGGACAAGCGCCATTTAATATTACTTTAGGTGCACCACAAGTTGTGCAGTTAAAATTAAACGATCAGCCGGTAAATTTGGCGCAATATCCAAGTGGGCGTGTCGCGCGCTTAACCTTGCCAAATGTGCAGTAGAGCTTGATTGAAATAGAGTAAATTGATCATGTATAACGAATCCCCCATTATCCGCCGACCATCCACTCGTATATACGTTGGTGACGTCCCTATCGGTGACGGTGCGCCTATTGCTGTGCAGTCGATGACGAACACCCGTACTACCGACGTGGCAGCAACGGTCGCTCAAATTAAGTCTTTAGAGAATGTTGGTGCTGATCTCGTTAGGGTTTCTGTGCCAACGATGGACGCCGCTGAAGCGTTTAAGTTAATCAAGCAGCAAACCAATATTCCATTGATTGCCGATATTCATTTTGATTATCGAATCGCGTTGAAGGTTGCCGAGTATGGCGTTGACTGTTTGCGCATCAATCCCGGTAATATCGGTAATGAAGAGCGTATTCGCAGCGTTGTTGAATGTGCGAGAGACAAAAATATCCCTATTCGTATTGGGGTTAACGGCGGTTCATTAGAGAAAGATCTAATGGACAAGTACAAAGAGCCGACGCCTGAAGCACTGCTTGAATCAGCGATGCGCCATGTGGATATTTTAGATAGGCTCAACTTCGATCAGTTTAAAGTCAGTGTTAAAGCATCCGATGTGTTTTTAGCGGTAGAGTCCTATCGTTTATTGGCAAAACAGATCAAGCAGCCTTTGCATTTAGGTATTACCGAGGCTGGTGGTGCACGCGCAGGTTCGGTGAAGTCTGCTGTTGGTCTCGGGATGTTATTGGCTGAAGGTATAGGTGACACACTGCGTATCTCTCTCGCGGCCGATCCGGTTGAAGAGATTAAAGTGGGTTTTGATATCTTAAAGTCACTGCGTATTCGCTCCCGTGGGATTAACTTTATTGCTTGCCCCTCTTGTTCTCGTCAAGAATTTGATGTGATTGCGACAGTCAATGAATTAGAGCAGCGCCTTGAAGATGTGGTGACGCCGATGGATGTGTCGATTATTGGCTGCGTAGTTAACGGCCCAGGTGAAGCGCTAGTATCAGATATTGGCCTTACTGGTGGTAATCGTAAGAGCGGTTATTACGACGACGGTGTTCGCCAGAAAGAACGTTTTGATAACGACAACATTGTTGATTCGTTAGAAGCAAAGATTCGCGCCAAGGTCGCTATGATCGATGAGCGTATTCCTGCTAAGGATATTTCTAAGTAATACGCCTGCGAGTCACCGCCCAATTATTTGCAGTGGTGGCTAGCGATACTGGCGTACAAGCCAGTTTTGCGTTTAGTATTGAAGCGCCTATAATGCGGGGCGCTTTTTATTTTTTAGTTTAAGTCGGATGAGTCATAACGTGGCAAAACAGATCCAAGCGATTCGCGGAATGAATGACATTCTGCCCACTCAAAGCCCTTTGTGGCAAAAGTTAGAAACAGTATTGCGTGAAACCGTAGCATCTTATGGCTACAGTGAAATTCGCACGCCAATTGTTGAAAGTACCGACCTTTTCAAACGCTCTATTGGTGAAGTGACCGATATTGTCGAAAAAGAGATGTATACCTTTGAAGATCGTAACGGTGACTATTTAACCTTACGCCCAGAAGGTACCGCATCGACCGTGCGTGCCGGTAACGAACATGGCTTGCTTTATAATCAAGAGCAAAGATTATGGTACATGGGCCCCATGTTCCGCCACGAGCGTCCTCAGAAAGGGCGTTACCGCCAGTTCCACCAGTTTGGTGTAGAAATCTACGGTATTCCAAGTGCAGACATGGACGCAGAAGTGCTGATGATGTCCGCGCGGTTATGGCAAACGCTCGGGATCACCGACCATGTGACGCTAGAGCTCAATACTTTGGGCGATCCGCAAGAGCGCAGTGTTTATCGTGATGCATTAATTGCCTTTCTTGAGCAGCATCAAGATGTTCTTGATGAAGATGCTAAGCGTCGTATGTACACTAACCCGCTGCGTGTACTTGATACCAAAAATGCAGAAATTCAAGCAGTGTTGGTAGATGCACCAGCGCTAGATGATTATCTCGGTGAAGAAACCAAAGCGCATTTTGCACATTTATGTGAACTACTTGACGCTGTTGGCATCCAATACAAAATCAATCCACGTCTAGTGCGCGGTTTAGATTACTATAACCGCACGGTATTTGAGTGGGTGACTGACAGTCTGGGTGCTCAAGGTACTGTGTTGGCAGGTGGTCGCTACGATGGCCTTGTTGGCCAGCTTGGTGGTAAAGATACCCCAGCCGTTGGTTTTGCCATGGGGCTTGAGCGCATTGTATTGATGCTTGAGACTCTATCTTTAACTGACGATGTTAAAGGTCCTGTCGATGTTTATGTGACTGCGATGGGTGATGCTTGTAAGGTTGAAGCGATAAAAATTGCTCAAAGCTTGCGTGATGCATTACCAACACTTAAGGTAATGAGCCATTGCGGTGGTGGTAACTTTAAGAAACAGATGAAACGCGCAGATAAAAGCGGTGCCCAGGTGGCATTGGTGATTGGTGAAAACGAATTAGCCAACAACCAAGTCGCACTTAAATACTTGCGTGAAGATAAAGAACAACAATTAGTTGCACGTGATGCGTTGGCAACTCATTTAGCAGAACTGATTTAAAGGGGAAGTATACGTGGAAATTTATAGCACAGAAGAACAACAAGTCGATGCTATCAAACAGTTCTGGAAAGATTATGGCACCTCAATCATTGGTGGTGCGGTCATAGGCTTTGGTGGCCTATATGGCTGGAACTATTATTCAGATCATCAAGTCGCGCAAGCGCAAGCAGCGTCAGAAGCGTTTCAAGCTGCCAGTGTTAACTCAGCTTCTATGCTAACAGCTGCTGAGAGTTTTGCTAAAAATCACTCTCAGCAAGGCTACCAGTCTTTGCTTGACCTATTAGTGGCAAAAGCGGCTGTAGACGCGGGTGAGCTAGGTAAAGCAGAAGAGGCGCTTAAACGTGTGTTAGCTGCCAAACCTGAAGAGAGCTTAGTGATGGTAGCAACACTGCGTCTTGCACGTGTTCAAGCTGAGCAAGGTCAATTGGCGACTGCAATCACCACATTAGACTCAGTATCAGCACCTTCATTTGCGGCTCAACGTGATGAGCTTAAAGGTGACTTTTTAGTGCGTCAGGGTGACGCTGATAAAGCAAAATCTGTCTACCAAGCTGCGATTGATAATGGCGGTTTGACAACTAGCCCAGCATTGCAAATGAAGCTTGATAATCTGAACAAGGCATAAGGAAGCTGCCCATGAAGTCTTGGTGTAAAACGCTGCTTGCCTGCGGATTAAGTATCGGCCTGTTATCGGCTTGTTCTTCAAGTGATGTTGAAGAGGAAGTGGTCAGTGAATTAACGGAAATCGAAGCGACTGTTTTCCCTGAGATAAGTTGGAGCACTCAGGTAGGCGAAGGAGTAGGTGATTATTACTCTAACCTTCGTCCAACCGTACGCTATGACAAACTATATGTTGCCGATCGTTTTGGCGAAATCGTTGCCTTTGATGAGGCCACAGGTGAGAGAGTGTGGAGCAAGGACATTAGCTCTGCATTTAAAGATAACCTGTTAGCTAAAAATAAAGGTGCGCGTTTAGCTGCCGGTGTGACGGTCGCAAGAAACACCGTGTTTATTGGCGGTGAAAGCGGCTTATTTGGCGCACTTGATGCTGAAACCGGTGAAACCAAATGGCATGTGATGGCCAGTGGTGAGCTGCTTTCGCCACCAACAGTGGGTGATGATGTTGTTGTGGTCAATACCGGTTCAGGCAATCTTGAAGCGTTCAATATTGACGATGGCGAGAAGTTATGGACCTATGAAACTAAGCTGCCTACGTTAACCTTACGCGGTACAGGTTCTGCCAGCTACGAAGCGGGTGGGTTCTTTGTTGGTACTGCAGAAGGCAAAATTGCGGTTGTGATCAAAGACAATGGCCAAGCAGCATGGGAGCAAGCGGTATATACCCCAACGGGTGGCAATGAGTTTACGCGCATGGCCGATGTTGATATGCAACCGCTAATCCTAGGTGAGAACCTCTATGCGGTCAGCTATAATGGCAACTTAGTGTCAATGGAGCTTCGTTCAGGCCGTGTAGTTTGGACGCGTAAGTATTCAAGCTTTAATGAGCTAGCAATGTCAGGTTTGAACTTGATTTTAGTTGACGATCATAGCCGAGTTTATGCAGTAGATAGACGTAACGGTCTAGAGTCTTGGAGTAATACTGAGCTGACTAACCGTGGTTTAACGTCAGCTGCGGCTTATAAAGATTATATTGTAGTGGGTGACTTTGAAGGTTACTTACATTTCCTTGAACGCGCTACTGGTAAAATAGTTGGCCGTATTCAAGTAGACAGTTCTGGACTGTTCACCCAGCCGGTTGTTGTAGATGATCGCATCTATTTACAGACGCGGGACGGAAAAGTCGCTAGAATAACGCTCCCTTAAAATAAGCGGATTAGGTTTTAAAACCCCTAGACGTTTGTTCTGGGGGTTTTTTATTTTTGATATTCAGTAAGTTTTGTAGAATTAGAGGCAAGAAAATGATTCCAGTAGTGGCCCTAGTAGGTCGACCAAACGTAGGTAAGTCGACGCTATTTAATCGACTGACACGTACTCGTGATGCACTTGTTGCAGACTACCCAGGACTTACTCGGGATCGTAAGTATGGCCGAGCTCATCTTTCAGGTTATGAGTTTATTGTTGTTGATACTGGTGGTATTGATGGCACAGAAGAAGGCATTGAAACGCGGATGGCGGAGCAATCACTTGCTGCCATTGAAGAAGCGGATGTGGTGTTGTTCTTAACCGATGCACGCGCGGGCCTAACCGCGGCAGATGAAGCTATCGCTGAGCATCTACGCCGCCGCGAGAAAGTCACCTTTGTGGTTGCCAATAAAGTTGATGGCATCGATGCTGATTCAGCCTGTGCTGAGTTTTGGGCGTTAGGCCTAGGTGAAGTCTACCAAATGGCCGCTTCGCAAGGCCGCGGCGTAACCAACATGATTGAGTACGCGCTAACACCTTATGCCGAAGCCATGGGGATTAAGCGTGAAGATGAAGGTGAAGAGCAAGCGGACGAGCGCGAATATACCGAAGAAGAAGCGGAAGCTGAACAGCAGCGCTTGCAAGACTTGCCAATTAAGTTAGCCATTATCGGTAAGCCTAATGTCGGTAAATCAACGCTAACGAATCGTATTTTAGGTGAAGAACGTGTCGTGGTTTATGATGCGCCTGGCACCACCCGTGACAGTATTTATATTCCGCTTGAGCGTGATGGCCAAGAGTACGTCATTATCGATACTGCTGGGGTACGTCGTCGCAGTAAGGTACATGAAACCGTTGAAAAGTTTTCGGTGATTAAAACGCTTAAGGCGGTAGAAGACGCCAACGTGGTACTGCTAATTGTTGATGCCCGTGAAGGCATTGCGGAACAAGATTTAGGATTACTGGGCTTTGCACTTAATGCTGGGCGTGCGTTAGTGATTGCGGTTAACAAGTGGGATGGTATTGACCAAGAGGTTAAAGAGCGTGTTAAGAGCGAACTTGATCGTCGTCTTGGCTTTATCGACTTTGCCCGCATTCACTTTATTTCAGCGCTACACGGCACTGGCGTAGGACACTTATTTGAGTCAGTCCAAGAAGCTTACGAGAGCGCCACTCGCCGCGTGAGCACTTCTATGCTGACCCGTATTATGCAGATGGCGCAAGACGATCATCAGCCACCGCTGGTTAATGGCCGTCGTGTGAAACTCAAATACGCCCATGCGGGGGGTTATAACCCACCCATAGTGGTTGTGCATGGTAACCAAGTTAAGAAGCTACCAGACTCTTACAAGCGCTTTATGATGAATTACTATCGTCGTTCACTAAAAGTGATGGGGACACCTATTCAGGTGCGCTTCCAAGAAGGTGGTAACCCATTTGAAGGGATGAACACCAAAAAGCTGACTGTGAGCCAAGAGCGTCGTCGTAAACGCATGATGAGCCACATCAAGGATAAGAAGAAGTAATTACTTCGCTATTACCATTAAAAAAGCCAGCTATGTAGCTGGCTTTTTGTTGTCTGATGCACGGCGTTTAAATATCGTTCAGTAGCGAGTTGCTTGTCGTTCTATATTGTATTAAAAGTCCATTGCTTGATTGAATTATCCTATGAAAGCGACTCAATCTAGACTCACTTTCTAATTCATTGCGATGAATCCACTACCGTTTGCAGCCCGGCAGCTACTGAACTTTAGATGTCACTTTACCTTTAAGTAATGTGGTGGTGATGATATCGCCACTGACCACCTCGTTACTGTCTTGCAGCACCTTGCCTTGGCTGTCTTGGCTGATACTGTAACCTCGGCTTAGGGTCGCTAGTGGACTGACCGCTTCCAATTGATGTGCCGCTGTTTGGATCTGCAGCTGTTTGTCCTTCATATGCTGAGTCAGCGCTTTATTTAAACGTGTAGATAAAGTCGCTAGCTGTGTTTGTGCTTGATCAAGTTGATAACTTGGGCTCTGGTTATTGAGGCGTAAACTCAAATTTTGCTGCTTAAGGGTTAGGCTATGTATTTGGCTTTGTAAGGCGTTGGTGAGCCTAAGCTGCATTTCATCAAAGGTCTGTTCATATTGCTGCAAGCGCCTTTTTGGGTCCTGCCGCGTAAGTCGATGCTCAAGGGTACTAGCACGCTGGGCTTGGCGCAGTTGATAATGCTGCCAAGCTTGGGCAAGTTGACGTTGTTTGTTGCCTAAGTGTTGGGCTTTGTTATCCGCATCTGCAGACAGTAGCTCTGCACCTGCTGACGGGGTAGGGGCTCGCAAGTCGGCCACAAAGTCGCTAATGGTGTGGTCGACTTCATGACCGACGGCACTGACCACCGGAATACCGCTGTTATAAATAGTGTGAGCGAGGGCTTCACTGTTAAAGCACCATAAATCTTCTAACGAGCCACCGCCGCGGGTAACAAGCAGCACATCAACTTCGTGGCGTTGATTGGCGGTGTTAATAGCGCGGCAAATGTCTTTATCGGCGTCAGCGCCTTGCACAGCAGTTGGGTAGATAATCACTTCAACAGAAGCGTCGCGCCTTGCAAGTACATGTAAAATATCTTTAATTGCGGCGCCCGTGGGTGAGGTGACGACGCCGATACGGGTGATACTGCTGGGCAGGGGGCGTTTGGTGTCCATGGCAAATAAGCCTTCGGCAGCCAGTTTCATTTTCAACGCTTCGTATTGCTGGGCTAACAGACCATCACCTGCTGGCAGCATGGACTCAATGATTAGCTGATAATCGCCGCGGGGCTCGTAAACACTGATAGCCCCTTTAACCAATACTTGCTGACCATTGGCCGGTCTAAAAGTGACGCTTCGATTGCGGCCTTTAAACATGGCTGAGCGTATTTGCGCATGACTATCTTTTAAGGTTAGATACCAATGCCCTGATGCCGGTGATGCAAAATTCGATATTTCAGCTTCTAACCAGACTTTACCCAGCTCACCTTCCAGAAGTTGTCTGACTTCACCATTGAGGCGAGACACGGTGTAAACATTATTTTTCGGCATTTTCATAAGAATTTTGCATCTAAAGCGACTTTTTTCCTATTTTCCATTTACCAAGCCCAATATGCAAGGTATAATCCCGCCGCAATATTTTACCTCTTATCACACCTACATGGGGAGATGTTGCCATGCTACGCCTAAAAAAAGAAGCACTTACCTTTGATGATGTATTGCTTGTCCCTGCACACTCGACTGTACTCCCTAACACTGCTGTTCTTAAGACTCGTTTAACCAAAAAGATCGAACTAAATATGCCTATTGTTTCGGCCGCGATGGATACCGTGACTGAAGCACGCTTAGCTATCGCTATGGCGCAAGAAGGCGGTATTGGTTTTATCCATAAAAACATGAGCATTGAGCAGCAAGCCGAGGAAGTTCGCCAAGTAAAAATCTATGAAGCGGGTATCGTTCAACAGCCAGTGACTGTGACGCCGACAACCACGCTAGAAGATTTAAAAATTCTCACTAAGAAAAATGGCTTTGCCGGCTACCCAGTCGTCAATGAAGCTAATGAACTAGTGGGTATTATTACTGGCCGTGACGTGCGCTTTATCACTGATTGGAGTCGTACTGTTGATCAAGTGATGACCCCAAAAGATCGTTTAGTGACTGTGTCTGAAGGCACGCCATTGGACGAAGTGCAAAAGTTAATGCACGCCCACCGTGTTGAAAAAGTATTGGTTGTAGACGATAACTTTAAGCTTAAAGGGCTTATCACGGTTAAAGATTTCCAAAAAGCCGAGCGTAAACCAAACGCATGTAAAGATGAGTTAGGTCGCTTACGTGTTGGTGCAGCAGTTGGTGCCGGTGCCGGTAATGAAGAACGTGTCGATGCCCTCGTTAAAGCGGGTATTGACGTGTTATTGATTGATTCTTCTCACGGTCACTCAGAAGGTGTATTACAGCGTATTCGTGATACACGTGCTAAATACCCAGAGCTGCAAATTGTTGGCGGTAACGTTGCTACCGCAGAAGGTGCATTAGCGTTGGTAGAAGCCGGTGTTGACGCGGTTAAAGTGGGTATTGGTCCTGGCTCTATTTGTACTACTCGTATTGTCACCGGTGTGGGTGTACCGCAAATTACCGCCGTATCTGATGCCGCAGCAGCGGTAAAAGATTTAGGTATTCCAGTCATTGCCGATGGTGGCATTCGCTTCTCTGGTGATTTAGCCAAAGCTTTGGCGGCTGGCGCATCATGCATTATGGCTGGTTCTATGTTTGCCGGTACCGATGAAGCGCCAGGTGAAACTGAACTTTATAACGGCCGTGCTTACAAATCATACCGTGGTATGGGCTCACTAGGCGCCATGACTCAAGGTTCATCAGACCGCTATTTCCAAAGCGATAATGCGGCTGACAAACTTGTTCCTGAAGGGATTGAAGGTCGCGTACCTTACAAAGGTAAGCTGAAAGAGATCATCCATCAGCATATGGGCGGTTTACGTTCTTGCATGGGCTTGACGGGTTGTCCGACAATCAAAGACCTAAACGAGAAAGCGGAATTTGTTAAAGTGACTTCAGCAGGTATGGGCGAATCCCACGTACATGATGTCACCATCAGCAAAGAAGCGCCTAACTACCGTAGCGGTTCTTAATTTGCATTGGGCGACACTGAGTGTCGCCCAATTTGTATCTTTATGGTGATGACCCATCGCCATAATTGACCAATTAGTAAGACTAAAGATAAAAGGTTATCCATGAGCAATATTCATGATCATAAGATCCTCATTCTTGATTTTGGATCTCAGTACACGCAATTGATTGCCCGCCGAATTCGTGAAATCGGTGTCTACTGTGAATTGTGGGCGTGGGACGTATCTGAAGAACAGATTAAAGGGTTCGCACCTAACGGCATTATTCTTGCCGGCGGACCAGAAAGTGTAACCGCTGCTAATTCACCTCGTGCGCCTGAGTACGTTTTTAATGCAGGCGTACCTGTATTGGGTATCTGTTATGGCATGCAAACCATGTCAGAGCAGTTGGGTGGTAAAGTTATCCAAGGTGTGGGTGAAGGCGAGTTTGGTTACGCTCAAGTTGAGGTACAAACTGAGTCAGCCTTGTTTAAAGCCATTGAAGATGCGGTAAGCCCTGCGGGCAAACCACTACTTGATGTGTGGATGAGCCATGGTGATAAAGTCTCTGAAATTCCAGCGGGCTTTGTGGCAGTTGCCAATACCGATACTTGTCCTTTCGCGGCAATGGCCAATGAAGATAAGCAGTTCTATGGTGTGCAATTCCACCCAGAGGTGACACATACTCGCCAGGGTAAGCGTATGCTTGAGCATTTTGCTTTGGATATTTGTCAATGTGAAGCCAATTGGAAACCCGCTTCAATTATCGATGATGCCATTGAGCGCTTGAAGCAGCAAATTGGCGACGATGAAGTGATTCTAGGTTTGTCAGGTGGCGTCGATTCATCAGTAGTGGCGATGCTATTACATCGTGCTATTGGCGATAAGCTGACCTGTGTGTTTGTCGACAATGGCCTGCTACGCCTGAATGAAGCGGACCAAGTGTTGGAAATGTTCGGTGACCATTTTGGATTGAACATTGTACATGTTGATGCTGAAAATCGCTTCTTAGATGCGTTGGCGGGCGAAGCCGAACCAGAAGCTAAACGTAAGATCATCGGCCATGTATTCGTGGATATCTTCGATGAAGAGTCGAAGAAATGCGTTAATGCTAAATGGCTAGCACAAGGTACAATTTATCCTGATGTGATTGAGTCTGCGGGCAGTGCCACGGGTAAAGCGCATGTTATTAAGTCTCACCATAATGTGGGTGGCTTACCTGATGATATGGAGTTAGGCCTAGTTGAGCCACTACGTGAACTGTTTAAAGATGAAGTACGTAAAATTGGTTTAGAGCTTGGTTTGCCATACAACATGCTTTATCGCCACCCATTCCCAGGACCGGGTCTTGGTGTACGTGTACTTGGTGAAGTGAAAAAAGAGTACTGCGATTTACTTCGCCGTGCTGATGCTATTTTCATTGAAGAGCTTCATAAAGCTGAGCTATACCATAAAGTGAGTCAAGCCTTTACCGTATTCCTACCGGTGCGTTCGGTGGGTGTGATGGGTGATGGCCGTAAGTATGACTGGGTTGTGTCTTTACGTGCTGTTGAAACGATTGACTTCATGACTGCCCATTGGGCGCATCTGCCATATGACTTCCTCGGCAGAGTCTCAAATCGTATCATCAACGAAATCGATGGTATTTCTCGTGTGGTTTACGATATCTCTGGTAAGCCGCCTGCGACCATTGAGTGGGAATAATCATATAAGCAATTAAAAAGGGGCATTAGCCCCTTTTTTTATGAGCGGCATTATTGAGTCTCGATGTCGCACCAACCTAATCAGATGATCGATATTTGATTGTGACCTGATTGCTGCGCATGATAGAGCGCATTTTCTACCAGCTTGATATTGTCTTCTACCGCTAAGTGTTGTCCTGTTGCTGCACCAATACATACCGTTACTGAAATCAGCGTATTCGCCGGGGTAAACACCGATGACTCCATATGTTGGGCAATATGCTGAGCCAATTTGGTGACATGCTGTTTGTCTGTCAGCGGATAGAGCAGTAAAAATTCATCATCACTCCAGCGGCCAATGTCACTGTTATCTGGTTGTAGCGCTTGTAGCTCTTGATAAATCAAACACACCAACTTGTCCCCTAACGCATAGCCATAACTGCGGGTGATCTGTTTGAAGTGGTCGATACTCATCACCATGATAGTAAGAGGGCGCTGCTGTTGTTCAGCGTTGGCTAGTTTCTTTAATATCCCTTGTCGATTGAGCGCCTGGGTTAGTGGGTCTTGCTGTGACTGTTGCTCTAATTTTGATATTTGTTGTTGGTAGTGTTGGGTCCAATTGATGATACCCAGTAACGTCAAAATTAAGCCAAGCGTTATTAGCATATCTTCAGTTAAATCAATCGAGCGATGTTCAATCATCAACAGATCATCTAGTGCATTTAACCAAGTACCATAAAATAGCAAGATGAAACCGAAGAGTAATGGCAAGTAGATAAAGGTTTGCGCTTTTGTGCGTTCGATATAAAACATCAAAATGGCACAGATCAAACTGCGAACTATCTCACTACTGAGTTCAATAGTATGGGGGCTAGTATTGGTGCTAGTAGACAAAATAAGTAAACCAGAAAATAAAGCGGCGACTAATAGCGCCATCAGTTGATTGGCAAATCTTGGTAGCACTATTACGCTCTCTAACGGTGGTTATTATTATCAGTATAGTCACTAAATCATTATCGTAGCCTTTGCTTATGGTAATATTGCCGCAGTATTTGCGAGCCCATTTTAATAGTTACTATCGAATATGAATCAGAGCCCAGTCTTTAGTGAAGAATTCACTCAGATAGAAAAAGATCAATACTTTATGGCGCTGGCCATGGAGCAGGCCAATGAGGCCGAAGCGCGCGGTGAGGTGCCGGTAGGCGCGGTGTTGGTTAAAGATAATGAGGTGATTGCAACGGGATATAACTTGAGCATTAGCCATCATGATCCGTGTGCCCATGCCGAAATTGATTGCATAAAAGCGGCGGGCAAAGTGCTGAGCAATTACCGACTGCTAGACACTACCTTGTATGTCACTTTGGAGCCTTGTGCAATGTGCGCCGGGGCAATGGTACATGCTCGAATTAAGCGATTAGTATTTGGGGCAACGGATCAGAAAACGGGTGCAGCGGGAACAGTATTAGATCTTGTGCGTCAGAGCAATTTTAATCATCAATTGGAAGTCACATCCGGCGTATTGGCTGACGCGTGTGCTGAGCAATTAAGTAGTTTTTTTCGTCGTCGACGCAAAGAGAAAAAAGCCTTAAAGGCGGCAGCTAAAAATGCCTGATTGCGGTGGTCACTTTGGCAACGGTTCTGAGGGGATAACTAGGTAGAGCATGACCCCATCCTTGCCAGATCATATGCTCTACTTGTGTTGCTGGTATTATTCCGAAGGCTTAATAAAAACAAAGAACTGTTTTTGACGATTAAGGGTTCGTTGGTGGCGATTTTTCATCTGGGTTCGGCGACGAGAAGCCATATTATTTAAGGTTTTTCTACGCATATTATCCTCCAATTAAAATACCCTTATAGCTGCACTTATCGCAGCGATTTGCCAGGGTATTCACGGCCGCATTATAGCGACATCCATTGCTAATGATACGTGCTCGGGTTCACAATTTACAGCTAATATAGTGAGTCCATACATATTAGATTGCCGCTACTGGCTAGCTTAGTTGAATCTGATGACGAAATTGTGACGTTGTATCGATTATGTGCAGATTTGACCTTGAGCCAGATCCTGAGCCACATCAAAATCACAAAGCCATTTAGCCCAATACTATGAGCGATGTATGTACTTAGTGAGTTATTGAGGTTGAGCGCCAACTAACTCTGAGTCCGAAGCTGAGTCTGCCGTTTGTGTATCGGTTGCATTAGGTACAGATTCAAGCTGTTGGTTCTGGTTGTCTATCCACACTAAGGTGTCGTAGTAACGGCGAATACTGTCTACGTAATGCACCGCTTCGTTACCTCGAGCATAACCATAGCGGGTTTTTTGATAGTACTTGCGCTTGTGCAATAAAGGCAGCACCTGTTTTAAATCGCGCCAAGCACTGGGGTTTAATCCCATGCCTTGGGCTAGGCGTCGGGCGTCTTCAACATGGCCATAGCCAATATTGTATGAGGCTAAGGCAAACCACATTCGCTGGTTCTCGGGAATTGAATCCGGTAGACGCTTAAGTATATCGTTAAGGTATTTAGCACCACCTTTAATACTTTGCATGGGGTCAAGGCGATTACTAATGCCCACTTGTTTAGCAGTAGGCAGTGTTAGCATCATCAAACCGCGGACGCCAGTGGGCGAACGTGCGTTTGGATTCCAGTGGGATTCTTGATAAGCGGTGGCGGCTAGTTTACGCCAGTCAATATCGCCGGCATATTTGATAAACTGGTCTTTGTATTTTGGTAATTTACTATCAATTGCCCGTAAAAAGGCGCGGGTATCAACATAATCAAACCGCTTAACATGAGCAAAATACTTTTCATTGAGGTGGGCTAAGGTACCGGCTAGGCGCTCTCCATGCCAAAAGCTGAGCAAATCACTCATTAACTTGTCGCTATTTTGTGACGGTAATAACCAGACTACCGGTTGTTTCTCTCTTAGTACGGGGCCGGGGCGTAGTTCCGGCATAAAGCGACGACTGATCTCAAAGGTGGTTGAATCGGCAATGGTATAGCTGATTTCATCGCGGGCTATCATACCCAGTAGTTCTTCACTGTCTTTGTCTGACTCTTGATTCCAAACCAGTTCGGGGTAGAGCTTTTGTAAGTTGGCCAGTGTTTCAACAAAGGATGAGTCGCTGATCACTGTTATGACATCGTCTAACTCGGAGATATCTTTAGGCGCGCGGGTTCCCTGTTTATAGACCAGCAGTTGATTGACATAATATAACGGTGGGCCTAACCGAAAATGTTGGCGACGATGGTCGGTATCGGTTAAACCGGCAGCAAGTAGGTCCACTTCGCCATTGTTCAGCGCAGCGTACAGCTCGCCAATATTACCGTAAGCTTTCATGTTGAGCTCTAAACCAAGATAGTGAGCAAACTTGCTTGCCATCTCATAATCAAAACCCGCTTCACCTTGACCTGTTGTGACAAAAATTTGCGAGCCATATAGGGTGCCGACGTTGAGGTGGGTTTTGATGGCGGGTTCAACTTGCTTTGCTGATTCCACAACCACAGGCTGGCAGGCTGCCAGTAACAAAATGGTGGTGAGAATTAGCAAGAGTTTTTTCATTAAATTAGTGTCTTATCAATGGTTTTTATTGAGCCCAGCGGTGAATTATATCACAGCTTATCGCAACTCAATAATTGCCTATTAGTCCCTGACGCAGCGGCTTATCCTTTGCCTAAGCTGACAACAATCTCAGCTCTAATTATGTGCCATAAATGTTGAGTTAACCGAGATTGTTTGTCAATTGATGGTTTTTTTTATTCGCTGACCTTTTTTTATGACAGGAAACTTTGTTTTGAGGTTAGAACACGGGTGATTTGTCGGTGACATTTCCCTATAATAGCGCCCAGATCTGACCCTGCAATTATAATTTATAAGGTGAATAGACGTGATGGAGATCATCCGCGGAGCCCCAGCATTATCAGCGTTTAGAGTTCAAAAGCTTATGGAAGCATGTAAAAGTGCTGATTTGCCAGTAACTGATATCTACGCTGAGTTTATCCATTTAGCTGATTTAACTGAATCTTTAGAGGAAAATGAGCAGCAACAACTTGCCAAGTTGCTGACTTACGGACCTGCGATTGAAGCTCATGCACCAGCCGGTGCGCTTTATTTCGTGACCCCTCGCCCTGGCACTATCTCTCCTTGGTCGTCAAAAGCTACCGACATCGCCCATAACTGTGGTCTGGACAAAGTAAAACGTCTTGAGCGCGGTGTTGCATACTATGTGCAAGGTGAGGCGTTGAGCGCTGAGCAACAGCAAGTCCTCAATGGATTGCTGCATGACCGCATGGTTGAAGTGATTTTACCTGAGTTTGAACAAGCGGCTGTGCTGTTTGCGCGCACAGAGCCAGCTAAGTTCATCAGCGTGAATGTGTTAGGTGAAGGTAAGCGTGCCTTAGAGCAGGCGAATGTTGAATTGGGTTTAGCGTTAGCACCTGATGAAATCGACTACTTGGTAGAGAACTTTGTTCGCCTTGGTCGTAACCCCAACGATGTTGAATTAATGATGTTCGCTCAGGCTAACTCTGAGCATTGCCGTCACAAAATCTTTAATGCAGATTGGACAATTGATGGTGAAGTACAGCCAAAGTCATTGTTCAAAATGATTAAAAACACCTTTGAGAAAACGCCTGAGCATGTGTTGTCAGCGTATAAAGATAACGCCGCCGTAATGGAAGGTAGTGTCGCAGGGCGCTTCTTCCCAGAGCAAGACGGTGTGTATGCTTATCACACTGAACCCATGCATATTTTGATGAAGGTCGAGACTCATAACCACCCAACGGCTATTAGTCCGTATCCTGGTGCAGCAACCGGTTCAGGCGGTGAAATCCGCGATGAAGGGGCAACAGGTCGTGGTTCTAAACCTAAAGCGGGTTTAACTGGCTTTAGTGTCTCCAATCTAAAAATCCCAGGTTTTGTTCAACCTTGGGAAGGGGATTATGGCAAGCCAGATCGCATTGTTAACGCATTAGATATTATGACCGAAGGCCCACTTGGTGGCGCGGCATTTAACAATGAGTTCGGTCGTCCAGCATTATTAGGTTATTTCCGTACCTATGAGCAGGAAGTCAGCAGCCACAATGGCGTTGAGATGCGCGGTTATCACAAGCCAATCATGTTGGCGGGTGGTTTAGGTAATATTCGCGAAGAGCATGTACAAAAAGGCGAGATTACCGTCGGTGCGAAGCTTATCGTATTAGGCGGCCCTGCCATGAACATCGGTCTAGGTGGCGGCGCGGCTTCTTCTATGGCATCGGGTCAATCAAGCGAAGATTTAGATTTTGCTTCAGTGCAGCGTGAAAATCCAGAGATGGAGCGTCGCTGTCAAGAGGTAATCGATCGCTGTTGGCAGATGGGTGATGATAACCCTATTCAGTTTATCCATGATGTCGGTGCAGGCGGATTATCCAATGCCTTCCCTGAGCTGGTAGACGATGGTGAGCGTGGTGGTAAGTTTGAGCTACGTAATGTGCCTTCTGATGAGCCAGGCATGAGCCCACTAGAGATTTGGTGTAATGAATCACAAGAGCGCTATGTGATGTCAGTAGCACCAGAAAACCTTGATACATTTACTGCTATCTGTGAGCGTGAACGCGCACCATTTGCGGTTGTCGGTGTGGCAACAGAAGAACGTCACCTGTCATTAAGCGATGAGCACTTTGACAACAAGCCGATTGATTTACCACTTGAAGTGCTGTTAGGTAAAGCGCCCAAGATGAGCCGTGATGTTGTGTCTGCTAAAGCACAGTCACCGGCACTTGATCAAACTCAGGTCGATATTAAAGACGCAGTACGCCGAGTGTTACGTCTTCCTACTGTCGCTGAGAAAACCTTCCTTATTACCATTGGCGATCGTAGTGTGACCGGTTTAGTTAACCGCGATCAAATGGTCGGCCCATGGCAAGTCCCTGTTGCAGATTGCGCGGTAACCGCTTCGAGTTTTGACTCGTACACCGGTGAAGCCATGTCGATGGGTGAGCGTACCCCATTAGCACTACTCGATTTCGGTGCATCGGCACGTATGGCGGTGGCAGAATCAATTTTAAACATTGCAGGTACTGACATTGGTGCACTTAAACGCATTAAGTTGTCAGCTAACTGGATGTCAGCAGCAGGTCACCCTGGTGAAGACGCTGGCCTTTACGAGGCTGTAAAAGCCGTCGGTGAAGAGCTATGTCCAGAGCTAGATCTAACCATCCCTGTTGGCAAAGATTCAATGTCGATGAAAACAGCTTGGCAAGACCAATGTGTTGACAAAACGGTGACGTCACCAATGTCATTGGTGATTACTGCATTTGGCGCGGTTCAAGACATTCGTAATACCGTTACCCCTGAGCTTCGCAGCGATAAAGGTGACACTGAACTGCTACTGGTTGACTTAGGCAATGGCAAAAACCGCATGGGTGGCTCGGCACTGGCTCAAGTTTATGGTGAGCTAGGTGATACAGCGCCGGATCTAGATAGCGCAACGCAGTTACGTGGCTTCTTTGAAGTGATGCAGCCGCTAGTCGCTAACCGTGATGTGATTGCTTACCACGACCGCAGTGACGGTGGCTTGTTTACCACTCTAGTGGAAATGGCCTTTGCTGGTAATGTTGGTTTAGATATCAATTTGGCAAGCTTATCAGGCACGGCTGTTGAGCAACTGTTTAACGAAGAGTTAGGCGGTGTGCTGCAAGTATCGAAAGATAAAGCCGCTGCTATTAGTGCATTGTTCAGTGACGCTGGTGTGACTGTTCACCAAATTGGTTCGCTAGTCGCAGGAGACACCATCACTATTAAAGATGGTCAGCAATCTTTATTGTCTGAGTCGCGTACAGAGCTACGTACCATCTGGGCTGAAACGACCTATCGTATGCAAGCGCTACGTGATAACCCAGAATGTGCCAAAGAAGAGTTTGAGTTAAAGCAAGATCCGCAAGAGCCTGGTTTAACGGTTGATTTGACCTTTGACCCGAGTGAGGACATTGCAGCACCTTACATTCTTAAAGGTGCAGCGCCGAAGATGGCGATTTTACGCGAGCAGGGCGTTAACTCTCATTTAGAGATGGCGGCGGCATTTGATCGTGCGGGCTTTGAAAGTCGTGATGTGCACATGAGTGACGTGCTCAGCGGTCGCATTAGCCTCGATGACTTCCAAGGCCTCGCGGCATGTGGTGGTTTCTCTTACGGTGACGTACTTGGCGCTGGTGAAGGTTGGGCTAAATCGATTCTATTTAATGCCCGTGCTCGAGAGCAGTTTACTCGTTTCTTTGAGCGTGAAGACAGCTTCTCTTTGGGTGTGTGTAATGGTTGCCAAATGTTGTCAAACCTTAAAGATATCATTCCAGGTACCGCACATTGGCCACACTTCGTCACTAACCGCTCAGAGCGTTTTGAAGCGCGCTTTAGTTTAGTTGAAGTGCAGAAGAGCCCATCATTGTTCTTCCAAGGCATGGAAGGCTCTAGAATGCCGATTGCTGTTTCTCATGGTGAAGGCCGTGCTGAATTTAGCTCGAGCAGCGCTCAAGCTGCTGCAGAAGCATCTGGTACCATAGCACTGCGATATGTTGATGGTAATGGTCAAATAGCCACTAAGTATCCACAAAACCCCAATGGTTCACCGAATGCATTGAGTGGCATTTGTAGTGAAGATGGTCGAGTGACGATTATGATGCCACACCCGGAGCGTGTTTTCAGAACGGTTGCTAACTCATGGCACCCTGACGAGTGGGGAGAGGATAGCCCATGGATGCGTATGTTCCGCAACGTGCGTGCTAATTTAGGCTAGTTTTAACCTACTAAAACGTTTTGGTTTTGCAACGGGCTTCGAAATTTCGAAGCCCGTTTTTTATTGCCTGAAATTTGTAATTAATTACGCTTTTGAACCAACTAGTTAGCTGGTTCCTTTTTGATTAGTCTTTACTGAAACGAAGCAAAACACGGCTTTTATAGTCATCAGCACTCAAACCAACAATACTGCGGGTTTATTAATGTAAAGAAGTTAGAGCCGCACGCAAGGATTTATTAAGCTATGCTAAATTAGCGTGTTGTTGATAAGTGGTTTTCTAAGGCAATGAGGTAATAAAAAGCCGCTTTAACTGCTAAGAGCTAAAGCGGCGGTTTTGCGCTAACAAAACTTTCAATTGGGTCTATCTTGCTGTTATTACAGCTCGCGAGCGGTATAAAGCTCAACGAAAGTACGCTTGTAACGGTTAACCAGACGATCGAATAAGTTTTTCATAGTATGTCTCCACAAAGTTAAAGGTCATGTAAGCGGAGTGAGGTTGTCCGGGCTACGACACCGGGTTTGTTAAACCGTCTCCTTAACACAGGAGCTATATTAAAGTTTTGTTTGCCAGGTAACAAACGAGAAAAATTGTATGTTGTCATTATTAATTCTAATGCTTTACGTTGGTGTTAAAGTGATCTGCATGTTCAAATTTTAATTAAAGCGCTGTTTTTAATGCTGTTTTTATTTGTTTGTTTTTTGTTGCGTATTAATATAACTAGCCTTGAAAATAGATATGGTTTTATTTTTTGCGTTTGATGAGGCAATTTGTGATTTTAAGGTGACTATTTTAGTTGTTTACCTTGCAAAGGTCGCACCTATCATGAAATGGCTTGCTTTGCAATAAGGTCGTAGGGGGAAGTGTGCCCAATCCCTCAAAACCCATTATCCGCGCGGTGTTTGATTGATTTGAATCAAATTACAATGGTATAAATTGATAGTGAAATTAAAGTTTGTTAACCACAAGCTACTGAGAAATAAAGATTTGTTGTTTTTGTTATGACACGCCGAATGTTAGGTGTCACAGAATTAACAGGTTGTGTGACACAGGTCTCATTGGCGGGTTGTTTTATCACGAATGATGTAATTTCGCGACGAAAGATAGAAAATGTAAATTTAACCGTTTGCTGAATGAAGATGAGGCAAACACTTTAAAAATAAAATTCCTAATTAGGCATTTTTCATAGTTGATGGGGATCTAACTATGAAAAGTGACAGTAGCACCTAAGGAGTCACTGATGATCTTAGAAGAGGTTGTAGAGTTATCGCGCTTGCAGTTTGCGTTGACCGCTATGTATCACTTCCTATTTGTACCCTTAACACTGGGATTGGCCTTTTTGCTTGCCATCATGGAATCGCTCTATGTGATGACAGATAAGCAAATCTATAAGGACATGACCAAGTTTTGGGGTAAGTTGTTTGGTATTAACTTCGCGCTAGGTGTCACCACCGGTTTGGCGATGGAGTTCCAGTTCGGTACAAACTGGTCTTATTATTCTCACTATGTTGGCGACATCTTCGGCGCGCCTCTTGCTATTGAAGGCCTGATGGCATTCTTCTTAGAGTCGACCTTAGTAGGTATGTTCTTCTTCGGTTGGGATCGCTTCAGCAAGCGTCAGCATCTAGCGGTTACTTGGTTAGTTGCCCTAGGCTCTAACATGTCAGCATTGTGGATTCTAGTGGCAAACGGTTGGATGCAAAACCCAATTGGCTCTGTGTTTAACTATGAAACCATGCGTATGGAAATGACTAGCTTCGGTGAGGTGTTATTTAACCCTGTTGCCCAAGTTAAGTTTGTTCATACTGTAGCGTCAGGTTACGTTGCTGGTGCAATGTTCGTGCTATCAATCAGTGCTTACTACATTTTGAAAAAGCGTGACTTACCTTTTGCTCGTCGCTCATTCGCGATTGCAGCAAGTTTTGGTATGGCGTCAATTTTATCCGTTATCGTACTAGGTGATGAGTCAGGCTATAAAGTGGGTGAAGCGCAACGCGTTAAACTGGCTGCAATTGAAGCTGAATGGCATACAGAACCTGCTCCAGCCGGATTTACTGTGGTAGGTATGCCTAACAGTGAAACGATGCACAACGATTATGCAATCAAGATTCCATATGCAATGGGTATTATTGCTACCCGTTCATTGGATGAAGAGGTCACCGGTATTATTGACCTTATCGATGAGCATGAGGTGCGCATTCGTAACGGTATGGAAGCCTATGCGATGTTAACTGAACTACGTGCGGGTAACGAGACTCCTGAATTGCGTGCCGCTTTTGAAGAAGCGAAAGTTGACCTAGGTTACGGCTTGCTACTTAAACGTTATACCTCTGATGTTGTCGATGCGACAGAAGAGCAGATTAAAGCGGCTGCCAAAGACTCTATTCCTTCGGTTGCACCACTATTCTGGTCGTTCCGTGTGATGGTAGGTCTTGGTGTGATTATGCTGTTCGTCTTTGCTGCGGCATTCTGGCAAAGCACACGTCATAAGATTGATGAAAAACCATGGGTATTGAAAGCTGCACTATATAGCTTGCCATTACCGTGGATTGCGATTGAATGTGGTTGGTTTGTGGCCGAGTATGGTCGTCAACCATGGACGATTTCAGAAGTTCTGCCGACATTCATGTCAGCGTCTAGCCTAACTGTTAGCGACTTGTGGTTCAGTATTATCACTATCACGCTGTTCTACTCAGTACTATTGGTTATTGAGCTGTTCCTAATGATTAAGTTTGCTAAGCAAGGTCCAAGTTGCTTGAAGACTGGCCGTTATCATTTTGAAAAGCTAGACGCCTAAACAGGAGATCTGATTATGTTTGATTATGAAGTATTAAGATTTATCTGGTGGGCGCTGATTGGCGTGCTCTTTATCGGCTTTGCCGTGACAGATGGCTTTGATATGGGAGTGGGTGCGCTACTACCGATTATCGGTAAAGATGACACTGAACGCCGTATCATGATTAACTCGATTGCCCCGCACTGGGACGGTAACCAAGTTTGGTTAATCACCGCTGGTGGTGCATTGTTCGCTGCATGGCCAATGGTGTACGCCGTGTCATTCTCGGGCTTTTATGTTGCGATGATGCTGGTACTGTTTGCCTTGTTCTTGCGCCCGGTTGGATTCGACTATCGTTCTAAGATTGAAGATCCAAGATGGCGTAAAGCGTGGGATTGGGCGCTATTTGTCGGTGGCTTTGTGCCTCCACTTATCATCGGTGTTGCATTTGGTAACCTACTTCAAGGTGTGCCGTTTAACTTCGATGAGTACTTACGTGCTTATTACCACGGTGGCCTGATTGGTCTACTGAATCCATTTGGATTATTAGCAGGCCTTGTGAGCGTGAGCATGTTCATCATGCAAGGTGGCGCTTGGCTGCAAATGAAGACCGAAGGTGAGCTGCGCGAACGTGCTGCGATGGCAACTAAAGTTGCTGCTGGTCTATTGTTTGCCTTGTTTGCTGCTGCGGGTGTTTGGTTAGCTAACGGTATTGATGGTTATGTGATCACCTCTGCGATTGATACCGCAGGTGCATCAAACCCAGCGCTTAAGACAGTAGCAGTTGAATCAGGTGCATGGCTTGCTAACTACGACAAGTACCCAATCACTATGCTGTTCCCTGTGATTGGTTTAGCGATGCCATTGCTTGTACTCGCGAGCAGCCAGTTTAACCGTAGTGGTTTTGCATTCTTCTTTAGTTCGCTAGCAGTAGCGGGTGTGATTCTAACTTGTGGTGCAGCAATGTTCCCATTCGTTATGCCTTCATCTCTTGAGCCAAACATCAGTTTGACTATGTGGGATGCAACGGCAAGTCACATGACGCTAACGGTAATGACTTGGGCTGCAATCATCTTTGTACCAATCGTACTTAGCTACACGATTTGGACCTACTTGAAGATGTTTGGTCGCCTAACGCGTAACTACATTGAAAATAACAAGACGTCACTGTACTAATAAGGAGCCCTTACTATGTGGTATTTTGCTTGGATATTAGGTATTTTGCTGGCGTGTTCTTTCGGGATTATCAACGCTCTATGGCTTGAAAATACTGAAAATATGGACCGAGATTCAGAAGCTGATAAGTAATCTGACCTAGTCCGAAAAAGCCCTAACTGGTTCAGTTAGGGCTTTTTTATTGGCACAATGAGTCACTCGTTACACGACTCTCTATGCTGGTGTTGTAGCAGAAACAACAAGCATTGCAGTTATACCAATCAGTATAAGAATTTGATCTACTCAGCGCGCTTTGGGCAAACTAATTCAAGGCGAATGATTGAAACAATGGTTGTTCCCTTGTGAAATTATTCAACGCAGAAGTAGGCAGCCTAAAACGCGCCAGAATGGCGAGTTTTAGCGATTCTGATGCTGTGCTAACGAGCTTAACCGTAGAATAACTATGCTCTTCACTCGTTGCAAACCACATGGATGTGGTGAATGTCATTAATGCAGGAGCATTTAAGGACCTTACCTCAGAACCGCTAAACTCTCGCTGAGTGACTAAATGTTTATACTGATTGGTATTATTCTCACGCCAGTTGCCAGTGTATTTATTGGCGCTAAAAGCGCACATTAAGTAGTTATCATAGCTAAGGTAATTGGCAGATTGATTTGACCTTGTTTCACGCCTAATTATGTTCACGCGCTTCGGCTTTCCTTGAACCACCTTTCCTTGAACCATCTTTCCTTGAACCATCTTTCCTTGAGCCAGACTATCTTTGAACAATGTATCCTTGAACCCCATTTTTCTTGAACCATAGATTGCCTGCAAAGCCATTGCGGCGTTGTGACTAAGATTATTTAGAGAGGTGGGAAAATCATTAGCAGTGGGCTAAAGGCTGCGGAGCGGGTATTAAAAAGGCTTGAAGTCAACTTCAAGCCTTTAAGGGCAAACCTGTAGCAATGCGCATACACATGCGCATATTATCTAGGCTTTAAATACGCTAATTTTCTCTTTTAGCTCTTTGGCTAATTCTGATAGTTCGAGTGCAGCATCCACCGTTGAACCTGCGCGCTGTTCACCGTCTCGGGCGAGCTCGGTGATTTGATGCAAGTTACGGGTAATTTCATCAGCTACGGCGCTTTGCTGTTCAGTCGCACTGGCAATGCTGCTTGAAGAAATAGCAAGTTCGCCAATGCTGTGGGTAATATGATCCAGCTGCTCGCTAGCTTCCTCCCCTTGAGTGGCTGACTCATTGCCCAATTGATGGCTTTGCCCCATCTGATCGGCGGTCACCTTGATTTGCGATTGCAGCTGGGTGATTGTTTGGCCAATTTCTGAAATTGATGTCTGGGTGCGCTGTGCTAACGTGCGTACCTCATCGGCCACCACGGCAAAACCTCTTCCTTGCTCTCCCGCTCGTGCGGCTTCAATCGCTGCGTTGAGGGCCAGTAAGTTGGTTTGCTCGGCAATCGAATTAATCACTTCGGTCACTTGGCTAATTGCTTCACTTTCTTTACTGACATTTTCTACGCTTAGGTGACTATCATTGAGCTGTTGGCTTAGCTTGCCCAGCCCTTCGACCACGAGTGCTAATTGGCTGTGACCTTCACGTGATGCGGTATCAACCTGTTGGCTCTTGTTAGCACCTTCACTGGCGTGGGTGGCGACATCTCGTATCGATGTCGACATCTCTTCAATTGCGGTAGCGATTTGATCAGTTTGTGCCATTAGCGATTGCGCTTCTTCACCGTTAAGCTTGGCAATTTCTTGCGCTTCGCTGGCTCGTTGTTCCAATCTTGTGACAGATTGGCCAAGGGCAGTGATGAGCTGGCGCAGTCCGTCGGCCATTTGTGAGGTGCTGATGGTGATCTTGTCCACCTCATTTTGACTGTTGCTATCGGGTTGCGCAAACTGCTGTGACAAGTCACCGCGACCGAGTTTATCGAGTTGCTGCTGCAATACCCGCAGTGGCCTAAGTGCCTTAAGCAGTACAAAAGACAACATTAATGTAATGATGATAATGCCAAACACCGCGACAGCTGCATTAATACTCAAAAGCTTTAAGCTCTCTTCTTTTAACTCAGCCACTTTAGTTTGACCCACTAATACCCAGTTCCACCCTGGAATAGTGAGGCTATAGGCATACATGTCATCCCCTTGTGGGTTTGGGTATTGCCACGAGCCTTGATTGGTGTTGGCCTGCTGTTGATTAAGGCCGTTAAGTACCTGAGCCGTTACCGGCGTACCAAATTCATATTGAGGGTGAGAGACAATACTTTGATCGATTGCGCGTATAAGCATAAACAACCCAGACTCTTCAAGGGTTAAGCTGTTCATGGATTGTCTTAGTTCAACTAAGGAGTCGGTAATATCAAAGCCGATGTACAAAATACCTATCACATTGCCCTCAGGCCCTGTAATGGGGCGGTAGACGGTCATATAGTCTTTACCGAATAGATGGGCATAGCCTTCGTACACATCGCCTCGCATTAAGGCATTATAACCTGGGTGTTTTTGCCCTAAGTAGGTGCCCAGTGCCCGTTTACCATCGGCCTTTTTCAGTGAGGTTGAGATGCGCAGAAAGTCATCGCCATCTTTAACAAAAACCGTAGCTGTACCACCGGTAATATTTGAGTATCTGTCTACTTTACTTTTTGACGCGTTAATTTGTTCACGTTCATGGGCAAGAGCCGGGGTAGGCTTACCGAGTACTCTAACTGTTTTGTCCGGTAGCCTAAATTGTCCAGGGTACATTCCCCGTAATACGTCGGCATTACGGCGAGCAATGGCCAGCAGACTGCTGTATTGCAGTTCTATCAAGTCAGCAGTGCTTTGCATTTGGTCGTGCATCGCCGAAATGCCTTTTTCCTCAAGCACTTTAGCGGCGGTAAAATAGGAGATACTGCCTAACACACTGAACACGACAATCGTTAGCAGCAGTGAGAGCACACCAATCTGCTTGGCAATTGGCCAGTTTTTATAATTCATTGCGGTTCATCCATTACTCATTTTTATTGTGCGATTAATGTATATCAAATTGTGATTAAATTAATTGATATAGGTCTAAGGTAAGGCGACAAATAAAAGTGAATACTTAGGTCATGTTGATTTGTTGTTTGTGGTCAAACAATATCTTAGCGATGAAAAAATGGTGTCTTGACTGTGATTATGCAGCCAAGACACCGAAGGGTTGATTAGGCTATGTTAGGTTGCTGCTGCTGTTGTGGGCAGCGAGGTTTCATGATGAGTTTGTACATTGTTGGCACCCAAATGAGTGACAGTAAGGTTGTCAGCAACGTTCCTCCGGCAATGGCAATGGCGAAAGGTGGCCAGAAACCACCGCCGGCAATGATTAGTGGTAAGAAACCGCCAATGGTAGTAATGGTAGTGGACCCTATGTGTCTGCCACAACTGCTAACGACATCAACAATGGCTTCAACACTGCTTTGCCGCGCATTGGGCTGATCTTCTAGCTCGGCTAAAATGACAATGGCAGCATTAATGGCTAACCCCATCAGGCCAAGTAAACCGATGATAACGGTAAAACCAAACGGGTAACCGAACACATAGACTGCGAGCAACCCTAAGCCTGTCGATTGGAATGCACTGGCTAGGATGATGGCTGTCAGTCTAAATGAGTTAAATGATAGAACGATGGTGGCCAACAACAGGGTCATTACCAGCACAATGTTTGACAACAAGTTACCTACTGCTTCATCACGTTTTGCGCTTTCACCACCGACCTCAATGTGATATCCCGGCGGCAGTGCTAACGCATTGAGCCTTTCCTGAACATCATTGAGCACAGTTTGTGGTAATACACCGGCAGCAATATAGGCCTCAACGGTATTGACCCGCTGCCCATCACGGCGGGGTATGGCTCCGCGACTCACTTCTATTTGGCTACTCGCGAGCGCGGAAAGCGGAATGCCGTGGCCACTGCTGCTGAGTAAGCTAATGTCGCTCAGGTTGGTTTGTTGCTCGCGAGTGACATCGTCAACCCGCACCCTAATCGGCAGTGACTCAGTTTGTTCTAAAATGCTGCCGCCGTTGACACCTGTGGTCGCCATTTGTATTTGCTGTGCAATATCAGTGAGCGTTAAGCCACTCATCATACTGGCATCTTCATTGACCTGAAACCATACTTTTGGCGCGCCAGCACTGAGGGTGGAGCGAGTATGGATAACATCATTCGTTTGCGCCAGAATGCGCCGCACTTCGTCACCAATGATCCGCAGTTGTTCAAGGTTAGGGCCATAAACACGTAGCTCAACTGGGGCATTAAATGGCGGGCCTTGCTCTAGTTTTCGAACTAAAATTTGCGCGCCGCTGAAGTGCTTATCCAAGGTATTTTGCAGCTGGGGGATCAAGGCATTGGCGCGGTCAAAATCAGTCACTTTCACCATTGCTTGAGCATAGTGGGCCGCACCTTGTTGACGTTGTAACAGGTTGTAGTAAAACGAGGGCGCATTGCCGCCGACCACCCAGTCGATACGTTCAACACCCGCTTGCTCGCGAATGTGTTGGTCGACATCCAGTACCATGTTTTTGGTATTAGTGATGCTGGAGTAGGGGGGTAAATAGACTTCAACCTGAAACATGTCGCGATCGCTTGGCGGGAAAAACTGCTCCGTCATCTGCCCTGAAGCGATAAATCCGGCGATAGGCAGTGTTCCTATGACTAATCCCGCTAAAAGAGGACGCTTTAACGCCAAGGTTAATGAGCGTCTAAACGCGTTGCTCACCACTGGCAGATCAATACCTTTTTGATACCAGTGTTGGCCTTCACCGTCAGAGCCAAAGCGCCCGGCCAGACCGGCAATGAGCGTGTGTGAGATAAGGTAAGAACCGAGTAATGCAAACATCACAGAGATGGCAATGCCACCTACAAACTCACCCGCCGCACCTGGCATTAATACAATAGGCGCAAACGCCAACATTGTGGTGATAGTGGAGCCCGCCAATGGCAACCAGAAATGCTTTAGTGTATCGCCAACGGCTTGTAATTTGTTAAGCCCTTGGGCGCGCCGCTGTGCAATGGCATCAACAATCACAATGGCGTTATCCACCATGATACCTAATGCAACGACAAGACCCGTGACTGACATTTGGTGGATCGGCAAGTTGACGTACTTCATACAGGTGAGCGTAAACAGCGCCGTTAGCGGTAAAGAGATGGCGACGATCACCGCATTTCTTAAGCCTAAGGTCAGCATCAATACTAACAAAATGATAATGAAGCCCATGAGTAGGCTACCGATAAGATCGGTTAAACGCACCGTGGTATAACTTTCTTGGTCAAACAGCCACTGCACTTCGATATTGGCGGGAAAGCTTGCCTGAAGCTCAGTCACAACACTGTCGATACGGGCTAGCCATTTATCAATCCGGGTATCGCTGAGCATGCGCGCCGACACCATCACACCCGGTTCGCGCTCAATGAGGGCGAGGGAGTTGACCGGTGTTTTGGGTTGGCGGCTGACGGCGGCAACATCTGCTAATCTAACGATTTGGCCGCTAGCGTCGACTTTCAGTGGGACCTGACCTACGCGGGTGATGGAGTCGAGTTCACCCGAAACCTCGACTAACGCGCGGAAATGATTATTGCTTAGCTCTCCTGCTGATATTTTTGAATCCGCATTAGCTAGAATTTGTGCAACCGCTGCAGGTGACAGACCGATTTGATTGACTCGCTGCCCATCTAATTGCACGAGGATTTCTTCTTCTGGGGCGCCATATAGCTTGACGAAGTCGGTGCCTGAAACCAACCTTAGCCGGCTCTGCAGCTCTTTGGCGTAGCGGTTTAAGATATCTGTACGTACTTCGCCACCACCTTTCCACACTAAGCCCAGAATGGCAGTATTGGCATAGCCTAATTGATCATCTAATAGGCTATTTTGGGCGCTGGTGGGCAATTGCGCACGGCCGTCGCTGACAAGATCTCTGGCCCGTGACCATACCGAATCCGTGTCGATGATATTATCTTTAAGTTCGAGAGTAATGACTGAAATCCCTGGACGGGAAGTTGACTGCACTAACTTAAGTTCTTCTAAACGTCTAAGTTGCTCTTCAAGCACTTCAGTAACCAATGCTTCAACACGTTCTGCAGAGGCACCAGGATACTGAGTGATCACCGTGGCGAAACGGTTGGTGATCTCAGGATCTTCCATGCGAGGTAAACTAGAGATGGCGCCTAAACCGGCCACAATCAATAGTGCGATGGCTAAGCTGGCAAGGCGAGCGTTTTCGACCAATGACTTTACCATGGGGTTACCTCGCCGCTGTTGCTGTGGTCGTAATGACTTGCTGACCAACCACGAGCTTGTGTAATCCACCACTGACAAATTGTTCGTTGTTATTCACCGCACCGACAATAAATGCTTGATCGTCGCGGGTATAAACAATCTCGACATCGCGTCGCTCAACTACCAATTTACCGTCACTATTAGGTTGCAGTACATACAGATTCCACAACCCCCTTAGACCGTCTGTCAATGCCGAGATTGGCACCCAAAATCCCGCTTGTTCAACGGCCTTTTGGTAGTGTAAATAGGCTAGCTCCCCGTTTATGACTTTTGCATCTTGAGGCAATAACAGCCTTAAGGGGACGGTACGGGTAATGGGGTTAACCTCTGCGCCTATACCGGCAATGGTGGCTTGGAATTGTTGCTTACCAACGGAGATAGGCAATTGGGTACCGTTGCTGAGCGTTTGAGCGATGTTAACCGTCACGCCTACGTTTGCTTGGGGGTTATTGTCTTCTACTAGTACAAATATCGGTGAGCCTGCAGTAACCACCTCGCCAAGGTTGTTGCTGCGCTTGGCAATGGTGCCACTAAATGGGGCTATTAAACGTGATTTTTCGATACGCAGTGTATTAGCTTGTAGCGAAGCATTAAGGCGACTTTTCGCCGCTTTCAAGCTGTTTAACTGACCCTTTAGTTCATCTAAGGTTTGGTCGGATGCGTAACCTTGTTTTTTGAGTTCCAAACTCCGATTTAAGGTACTTTGTGCGAGTTCGAGATCGGCGTCATTCTGATTCAGACTCGCAAGTAGCTCCTGTTTTTCAGCCTCTAAAAGTACGGTGTCGAGCTCGGCGAGTAACTGGCCTTTAGCAACACTATCACCACTGTCAACAGCAAGCCGCTTTATCTTACCCGCAAGCTCAAACCCGACACCGGTAGTGTTACCGGCGCGAATACTACCGGTAAAGGTTTGTGTCGCTTGATAGTGGTCAACTAATTTAAGCGTCTGACTGCTTACGCTAGGGTAGGTTAGCGCACTTGTTTCTGTTGCAACGTCCTGTTGGCATGCACTTAACAAACCCACTAAAACGAGTACGGTCATCGTTTTCTGCATTGGGCCTACTGCGAAAATTGTCATGTGTTGTACTTCCGTTGTTTAAGATAAGTTGTAAAACAGTTAAACTAGACTTGCGAGTCTAGATTAATAAAACTGGACTGTCTAGTCTAGTTTTTGTAAAGTTGTTACGAAAAATAACGATAAAAGAGCTAAACCATATGCCGACAACTGTTCAACCTTTAAGTCGTAGTGAAAAAAAGCGCGCTCAAGTACTTGAGTCTGCAATAGAACTTTTTTGTGCGCAGGGGTTTCCTAATACCAGCATGGATGAAGTGGCTAAACACGCCGGTGTGTCTAAACAAACTGTTTACTCACATTTTGGCAGTAAAGATGATCTGTTTATTGCATCAATCACCTCGAAATGTGTCGTGCATAACATGACCGAAGGTGCGTTTGTTGAGTTAGAAAATCCTGAAGCTGCGTTAATAGATTTTGGTATCCATTTTAACGAGATGATTGTTAGCCCAGAGGCCATTACGGTATTTCGCGCCTGTGTTGCCCAACATGAAACCCACCCAGAAGTCTCAGAACTATTTTATGATGCCGGCCCAGAGAATTTACTGGGCCTGCTTGCAGACTATCTACAACGTATTCAAGCACGAGGCGAGTTTGATTTTGGCAATCATCGTCACGCCGCGGTGAGATTGTGTTTAATGCTCTACGGTGAAATGAGACTAAAACTCGAATTAGGGCTAGATACTGCAGGTTTGGAAAATGAACAATCCGACTATGTTAAGGATACTATTAGGATGTTCTTACGCGCCTACCGTGTGGGTTAATCTGCGCCGGTATCCTCCTTGCTGATACATCAGTGAATAATGTTTAGCAAATTGTCACACAAAGGTGATCGACTTCAACTTGGCTTTCGTACATTATGCAACAATAACAATATCGTCCGTTGTTGATCACTCAATAAGTTAAGCGTCGGACACCTATTTTTCGCTAATGGAGTTAGCATGAACTTTGTTAAATTAAGTACTGTTGTGGTTGCATCGTCTTTGCTGTCAGCTCCTAGTTATGCTGCCGGTAAACCTTACTCTCCTTTCAGTGTGTCAGTATCGCGAATTTCTACCTTTGAAGCAGATGTCGGTGACCAAGGTCAAAATCTGCAGCGGGATACTTGGTTGCTGGGGGCAAAAACCGGTATTCCGATCAATCGTCAATGGTCTATTGGATTGAACGTTAATTACGACAAGCTCAACTTTGACTGGGCACAGAACAATCAAACCTTGTTTGCCAATAATATTGCGCCTTGGGGAGATGTTGACCGTTATGGGGCAGGGCTCTCTTTAATGTATCGACCCAATGCCCAGTGGATGTTCATGCTGGCGCCTAAGCTGCAGTATGCCTATGCCGATGGTGCATCGTCTTCTAATGCGCAAAGCTATGGTGTCGTTGCATCGGGTATGTATCGTTTTGGAAATGGCAACTTGCTGGGTTTGGGGGTGGCTTACCTTAATGATATCTCTGAAGTTCGTACTGTGCCTTACCTCGCCGTGAATTGGCAGATATCTGAACAGTTGAAGCTTAGTAACCCTTTTAGTGCCGGTTTTAGTGGGCCTGCGGGTTTAGAATTGAGTTATCAATTTACCGACACGATCGATATGGGTTTTGGCGCATCTAAACGTACTCAACGCTTTTTAGTCGCCGATGACGAACAGACAATTGAGATAGATGAGTGGGTCAGCTTCTTGCGTGCCGGTTGGGCGGTCACAGATTCGCTAATGTTAAATGGCTATGCAGGTTACTATTTCAACAGTGAAATGGAGCTCAATAGTCCAGAAATCGTGGAAGAGATTGATAATCAGACAGCGCTGGCGCTGGCGTTAGAATACAAATTTTAAACTCGTGCCCCAGTTATTTGGCTGGGGCAGTATTTAAGTTAATTGGCTTATTGACCCAACATTGCCTTTTTAAGGCTCTTCTGCGCAGGTTGGTCACCCAACCAAATTTTCAGTAGTGCTTGACGGAATGCTTCTCCGCTAATGGTGTCTTGTGCCTGGCCGTTCTTATATGCCGTGACTCCAGTTTGCTTTTGTGCCAATAAAGTAAACTGATCATTTTGTTTTATTTCATCGGAAAATAGCGCCATAAAGGCATCAATCTGTGGCTGAATGGCCTGGGTATCACCATCGGTTGCATCATCAAAACCTTCGATGATGGCTGCCTTCATTTTATCACTAGTGATCATACCTGAGGTGATATTGAGCCGCACTGCGACACTGGGCTGTGCCAGAATATCGTCAAGTTGCTGACTTGGCTGCGACAGGTATAGGCTGCCAACATAAAGATCGATAAAAAACTTGCTGCGAACACCCGCACCATTTAACACAAGCGTGTCTTGTGCTGGCTTAATATTATCAGCGATTTCAATACCGCTAACCGTGGTGGCTTGTGCAGGTATTGCTAGCAGACACGCTGCAGCGAATATACTGGTTTTGAGGGACTTCATATAACCTCTTTAAATAATTATGGCTTAACCGCGTGAGCCAACTTGATATTGACCAGACTGATGGAATATCGCCGCCTGTTTCTTCTTTGGCGAGATAAGCAAAGGACCGTCATCAAAAAACAAGAAGCACTTCCAGTTGCGCGCAAATACACCCCAAGTTGTTTCTATGACTTGATACTTTTCATAGCAAAAATAGACCGGTGCTTCTTCTAGCCAGTCAAAATGTAGCTGCAAAATTTCTGGCATGGATGAATCTTCACTGTCCCACGCACTTTGCCAATGGTCTGTTTCACTCCAGGCATCGCCTTTTGCAGCCCAGTCACCCTTAGCAAATTGTTCGCTACGGCTGCTGCGGTTACTAATCCACTTGTTCCAAACTTCCATCGACGATTTTTGATCTAATGGTTTGATGAGTGCCTTATCGGCCTCAGAGACAGGAAGATCTTTGTGATTAAAAATCCATTTGCGTTTGTATTGTTCAAGGGGAAGGTAGGTGTGTGCCACAATGCCTCAAAGGTAAAAAATGAATGACCCGCGCATTATAACCCCAGCCAATATATGAATGCGAGTATTGTCATAAAGGTCAATCAAACAGGGCGAAAGATAGTCCATCTTTCACCCTGATACTGGCTATCCGCCTACCTGTTGTAAATAATTTTTAGCGGCGTAGTTGTCCGGGTCGATATCGAGCACCTGTAGGAAGCAGGACTTAGCGCCATCAATTTGGCCAACCTCGGCTAAGAAAATACCTAACTTCAGTGTTACCGGAATGTCCTGAGGGTATTTGTCCAAATAGTCTAGATAGACCTCGAGCGCTTCTTGGGGTCTTTCTGCCAGTCGTAAACTATGCGCGTATAGTGGCAGGTATTCATCACTGAACTTTGTTAGTGCTGGGTAATGTTGTAATGCGGACTCTAAATCGCTGAGTTTGAGGCTTAATTGCACAATTTGTTTGAGCTCCTCTTCGTGGCGATCTGATTCAGGCGTTTGCATTACCGCTGTCAACGCCTGTGCGTTGTCGCCTTCTAGCGTGTATTGATAACTCAGAGCGAGATTATGCAAGCGTGCCACAAGCAGATCACTATCGATGAAAGGCGCGGTATATTGTGCCATCTTTGAGATGCCTAACAGGTGCTTAGTTAGCATCAAGGTTTGTAGCTTAAACTGGGCTTTATCTAAGGCTCTAACCTGCTTATCTTCTGGTGTATTGATGTACGCTTTAACAATAAACAGGTCTAGATAATCTTGCTGGCACTGCGCCAAATTAGCCTTATCAGTACTTGAGAGTTGCTCATATTTTTCAGGATTACGTTGCTGCCAAATGAGTGCGCGGCCGCAAAGATCATTTTCACGCCAATATTTAATCAATTCATCTAAATTTGGACTGCTTGAGAATTCTGCTGTTCGCATTGCTAATAGGGTTAAAGCTTGCTCGACATGGTCTAGTATTTCATTACCCATATCCTTAAAAGCATTGTAGTAAATGCGGGTTCTAGCGTTAATTTCTTCTTGGGTCCAGTCACTGCCTTCATCCATCGATTTGGTCGACAGAAAGTGACTGAACTCATAGTAACCATAAAACTTTATTAGTGCAGAAAGGCTACTGTATTGGTTATTCAAAGACGCTTCAATTTTCTCAAGTTTGTTAGCAAACTTTGCTACTTTTTCATTACTGTTTATGTTTTTTTCTATTTTATCGATTAGGTGAAGTGCATCAGAGTTTTTCTCAATGAGTGCGTTGAGCTTCTTGCGGGTGGTGATTAGTTGATCGCTAGCGTGACTTAGTGATTGCAGGTATTCTTCGTTACTACAATGGTGCTGGCTAGGACTGAGTAGGGCTCGATGCTCGGTACTAATTCGATTAAGCTTTATGTCCGTTGCAGCTTGATATATTACTCCAGGAATTTTAGCGGCATTTTTTGATAAATTAATATAGGTTGGATTACTATTATCTCTTACCTGTTCGGCGATTGACTCTGCTGCGCCCAGAAGTTGTATCGGGGTTTCTGCCATCTCTCCGGAATAGGTTTCGACCCATTCATACATAGTGCCAATATTGGGGCCTAAACTTGCGCCATAGGTTCCTGATGTATGGCTAACGCCAGCTTGCGAATGACAAAAGTCAGCGCCTAACATCAGAATTTTTTCAAACCCCATTTCAATCGCAATCTCTAACGCGGCGTTGGTCACTGTGGGTCCCATGGAACGAACATTGTCGTTAGCGGCCGAGCTAATCCAAGGGTATTTGGTTCCTGTATACAGCACACTTCCACCCCATTGCCCCAAAATAAGCGGCGTGACATGGTAAGAGCAGATAAGCAAAGATTGCGCAGGAAGGGACATGAGGTCTTTATTGACATCAAAGCTCACCGCTTGCGGATCGACTGATACAATAATGTCTGGCTTAATTGCCAATGTTTGCAATTTTCCAACAATACGCGAAACGGCGATAATGACTAAATTGGCTGCATTTTCTTTCAACCAAGCCACTTCGTCATCTAAAGAGGGGCCCGCTCCTAAAATAAGACAAGTTTTGCCAATAAATTTTTGCTTAAGTACACTTGCGGGTCTGTTGGTTTCCGCCATGTTTTTTAGTTGAGTCTTCACGAAAGACTTTTGAGAGAAGCCAATACTCTGCTCGAAGAACTCTTGCTTAAGCGTATTGTCTACGCTGGCATATAAAATGGTGTAGCTTTCTAGGTGGTTACTCTCAACGGCTAAGGAACGGTGTAATCTAAACTGTTGTTTAACGATATAGAGATTAAATTGGGGTTCTTTGATCAGGTCCGCGAATTCATCAAAGCTAACCACATGAATCATTTCTTGTTGTTCAGCTGGGATATCAATAGTTAACATCGACAAAACAGTATCGGATTCAACAAAAACATATTTGCTATTTTCGGTCGCTAAGCTGTTCATCACAAAGTTGGCAAATAGGCCTGAGTCTAGCCCAACAATGATGTGCAGCGTATCTTCGATTGAGAATGATGTCTTAAATTTGTTGTTGTAGAGAGTGGTAGAGTCGATTTTTTCGAATGTTTTTCGATTTACGCTGGGTAAATAGTATTCGTTAAATTGACTGACAGCGAATGTGCTGGCTATCTCGGTCTGATTGTTTAGCATTTTACCCTCTACGATGGCTTGTCGAAATGTCTGTCAAAAAAATGGCACTGTAAGTACTTATTAGGTTCATTTCTTTTGTATTCAGACAAATGCGATTTTCATGCCATCACTTATAGCATATATCAGTGATTGAGCGAAAAAATGCGCAAATAATCGGGTTCATCGGCTTTCTATACAAATAATGTTAGACATCGAGCATTAAGTTACTAAAATTGAAAGTATTTATAATAATAACCAGCTAGACATTGCCACTGCGTGATATTCAACAAGTTTGATTCAAGCACGAAAGGTCAGTATGGTGTAAAAATTGCTTTAATGTAGAGAGTGCGGCGTTAAAGAGCAAATTATCAACAGCGCTGATTAAGTTTTATTATGCGTTGTAGCGAGTGGGAATATGGAGAGTACATGTTTGACAATAAATCAATTTTAATAACAGGCGGCACCGGTTCGTTTGGTCAAAAATACACCAAGACTATTCTCGCTAGATATAAGCCCAAGCGCTTAATTATCTTATCCAGGGACGAACTAAAGCAATACGAAATGCAGCAAGTTTTTGATGATCCATGCATGCGTTATTTTATCGGTGACGTGCGTGATGGTGACAGGCTAATGCAGGCGTTTAAAGATGTGGATTACGTCATCCATGCTGCGGCAATCAAGCAAGTGCCTGCTGCAGAATACAACCCAATGGAATGTATTAAGACCAATATTCATGGTGCAGAAAACGTTATCAGAGCGGCGATTGCTAATAATGTTGAAAAGGTTATTGCACTCTCTACCGACAAAGCAGCAAACCCAATTAACTTATATGGCGCCACTAAGCTTGCATCGGATAAGCTTTTTGTAGCGGCCAATAATATAGTCGGTTCAGGCAAAACTCGCTTTGCCGCCGTGCGTTACGGCAACGTAGTCGGCTCTAGAGGCTCTGTTGTGCCTCTGTTCAAGCAAATGATAGCCAATGGCGCCACTTCGCTACCTATTACTCACCCTGATATGACCCGCTTTTGGATCACTTTGCAAGATGGAGTTAATTTTGTATTGAAGAATTTTTCTCGCATGCAAGGCGGGGAAATTTTTGTTCCCAAAATTCCATCGGTAAAAATAACCGATATTGCTCAGGCTTACGCCCCCAATCTGCAACAAGAAATTATCGGTATTCGTCCTGGTGAAAAAATGCATGAGATCATGTGCCCAGCAGATGATTCACATCATACTTTAATATTTGACGACCACTTTGTGATTACACCCAGTATCCGATTTTATGGTGGGGATATTGATTACACCACCAATAAACTCGGTGAAAAAGGGCAGCTGGTCAGTGAAGGGTTTGATTTTAACTCAGGCAGCAACACGCATTTTCTAAGTGTCGAAGAGATACTTGCGTTAGATGAGATCCAAGAGCAGTGATTTTGTACGGTCAGCAAGACATTAACCAACTCGATATCGACTCAGTCGTTGATGTGTTGCAGTCTGACTTTTTGACTCAAGGCGCTAAAGTACCGCAATTTGAACAAGCAATTTGTGATTATACTAAGGCGAAATATGCGGTTGCGGTCAATAGCGCGACTTCAGCATTACATATTGCTTGCTTAGCGTTAGGTGTGAGCAATGGCGATAGCGTATGGACCTCGCCGATAACCTTTGTTGCGTCTGCAAATTGTGCACTTTACTGTGGCGCCAGTGTAGATTTTGTCGATATTGATATTAACACCGGCAACCTATGCCCAGATGCGCTTGCCGTTAAACTTGCAGCAGCAAACCAAACAGGAACCTTGCCCAAAGTTGTCATTGCCGTACATCTTGCCGGTCATAGCTGTGATATGGCTAAGTTAGCCTTATTAGCTGACCAGTATGGTTTTGACATTATCGAGGATGCATCACATGCTATTGGTGGTGATTACGGTTCAGAGAAAATTGGCGCGTGTCAGTACAGTAAAGTTTGCATATTCAGTTTTCACCCGGTAAAAATTATCACTACCGCAGAGGGCGGCGTCGCTACCACTCAAGATAGCGATCTTGCAGAGAAAATGGCGATGTTACGCAGTCATGGCGTGACCAAAGAACCTACGCAACTGCTGCGACCTGATGAAGGTGAATGGTATTACGAACAGCATCATTTGGGTTTTAATTACCGGATGACGGAGTTGCAGGCAGCACTAGGGATAACGCAATTGGGGCGCCTAGATGATTTTGTGGCTACCCGTAACCAAATTGCCCAAGCTTATGATGCTGGCCTAGATGCTAAACATATTTTCACCGTAAAACCAATTACCTCATCCCAAAGTGCATATCACTTGCAGATCGTGCGTTTGCTGAATTTTCAACAACGCAAACAGGTGTTCAACAAAATGAGAGAGAAGGGGATACAAGTGCACGTGCATTATTACCCTGTTCACTTGCAGCCCTTTTATTTGAAATTGGGATTTCAAAGCGGTGACTTTCCGCAAGCTGAAGCATTTTATCAGCAGATCCTTACCTTACCACTTCATCCAAATCTCAATGCTTCAGAGGTTGATTTTATTATTGCAGAACTTAATCAGCTCACGTCGATTTAACTGCTCTTAGCCAATAATAAGATTCAGTTTTGTTGTCGCTGATAAATTGATCGGTAACTTTGCCTATTGAGGTAATTTCAAATCCGCTCGCTACCATTAAGCTTTCTACTTGCTGCTGAGTAAAATAGTTTCTCACAGCGTCCACGGTTTCCCTTTTATCATCGTTGGAACTAAAAGAGATGACTATTGAAGCATTATCAGATAACACTCGATTTATCTCTTTAAGGGTGTTTTCTGGCTTAGTGAGGTAGTGCATCAAGCCCCAGCAGACTACCAAATCAAAGTGATTGCTTTTAAGCATAGGCAGGCCGGCAGCAATGTCTGTACAAATGAGGCGTTCAGTAGCGATACCATACAAGTTATGCACTAGTTTTAGTGCATTAGGGCTTTGGTCTATTGCTGTGATATCGCCAAAGCCTAGCTCATGTAACGCCCGCGTATTTCGACCTTCACCACAGCCTAGATCTAGCACTCTCGCTTGCTTAGTCAAAGACGATTTGGATACGAGTCTGACCACATTTATATCAGGCCAAACTAAGGGGGCTTTGGTGCGAACATCTTGGTAGTGAAGATCCCATTTCATATTGATGTGTCTCTGTTGGTAATTGAGATATTTTCTTGTTGTGTCAGACAGGTTAGATATTGACTTAAGGCTTGCTGACTATCAAATTCGATAATTAAGTATTGGTCATTGTCTACTTTAATTACAGATTCAGGCACTGATATAGAAAGCGCATAGTGATTGATTTTTTCTTTGAATATGATCATTGCAGGCTTGGTTACGCCTTTGCAAGGTTTAGGCAGCTGATTGAGAGATAATGAAATATTGTTTTCAAAAATGTCGTAGCCATCGGTGACATAAGGAAGAAAGACATCATTAACTAGGTCACCACCGATTTCTGCGTGGATTTCATATATTTTGGCTGTCTTTTGTACATCATCATATTTCATTGCTGTTTGAAAGAAGCCATGTTGTACATTGAGCTGCTGGTGAAATTTGGAAAATGTTGCTTGAATGATGCTATCTAGACTACTGTCGGGTGTATACCATCCTATACCGTCAAAGTGAGGCGCACCCGTTGATAGCTCCCCTAAAGTCATCACGTGGTGTACTTCTCCATTGAAGACAAAGTCAATAGAGCCCACGTCAGCTCCGATTAAATACTCTTCAACATTAACACTACCATCCACAGAGACATGACTTGCATCGGCAATGGCGGTCTTTAGCTGTTCATGGTCGTGGCATGTTGACATCGCGGCGTGAGATACCGCTGTAAATGCAGGTTTGACAAAGACTGGTAGGGGGATATTGTCTAGTTGTTCAGTGGTAAATAGCTGAGGAGCAGGAATGCCTAACTGGTTACATTTAACCATTAGGCGCTCTTTATGGATCAGAGTCTGGCTGAGTTCAACATTCATCCCTGGTAGCTTATATGCTTGAGCAACTTTGGCGCAGGTTTGCACTGGAATACCTGTCGATCTTGTGAGCACAGCAACAAGCTCAATATCCAGTTGCTGTAATCTATCGACAAGCGCTTTGTCGTCATGGCTACTGATGTTCAAGAAGATATCTGATGCGTACTTACCCTCAGCGTCAGGGTTGTTATCACAAGAAATAACCTTATAACCATAAGCCTTTATGGCATTGATAAGTGGTAGCTGATTTTTACCAGCGCCGATGCTCATAATATAGCTGTTGTGTATGGATGATGTTTTCACTGGTTCACCTACTGACTGAATTATTGACGAGTTTTAGGTGGTGTGCGACATGTTGGCATAAACGTTCGAGTCCAACCTTTGGCTTGAGCAGTTGAACCGCATTTTTACGCATAGCGTCGAATTGCTCAGGGTGTTGAGTCACCGCTGCCATTTGCTGCTCTAGATTATCGAAGTTTGTTGTAATACAGCAATGCTGCTCAGCAAGTTTTGCTAGTTCTTCATCACTGCAAATGTGTTGTACCGGCAAGAGTAATACTGAGTTACCACTGCAGAGGCTTTCGAATAGCGACAAACCATAACAACTAAATATGAATTTTGACTGCGCGATCAGTTCCGGCAGATTTTTGGGGTTTTTATGTATATGCCAACGCGAGTTGCGGTCAATTTTTGGATCAGGTGCTAAGGGGCCCTGCACCCAATGTAGTGCCGTGTCTGTGTTAACGACGGATTCAATCAAGGCGGGCAGATACTCACCATAACCTAAAGCATCGCTTCCGCCAGTAATGACGAGCAATTGATTTTGTGGTGTGACAGTTGCGGGACTCGAAAGCAAAAAATGATCCCAACCAAAGCTTATTTTAGGGTGCGATGATCGGCAATAAAAAGAGGGTATAAACAATTCATCAACATCATCAATAATATCAACGAGTTTATCTATAGCTAAAATGCGAAGGTCAGTGGCTTGCCTACGTGCCTTAAGGGTTAGCTGCAGCTGGTTAATATTGATAAATCCTGGATGAAAATCCAAAATCCATAATGGATTATCATCACAATCCATCTGTTTCAACATTGCGTTTAAGTCTGGATACCAACTTGTATTGCTATTGATTTGAAACCCCGGCATTGGCGAACCGACAATATGCAGCTCGACGCCTAAGCCCAAGTTTTCTTTGAGGGATTCAGCAATTGATTGGCAGCGCTTAAAATGGCCAATACCTATTTCGGCACTGAGGTGGGTGTATATACTGACTTTCTTGTAAGTTATATCTGGCTTTTTCTGTACAACATGTTGATTAATGCTGCTCAATTCTGGGTTCGCAAGTAGCTGGTTTTGTACCCATTTTAAATCGACGATACTGCTTTGGTCATTTTCAGCGTACCAAGCCGTATACACCTGCTGCATAAACTCATAATCAGCTTGGGTATCGACTGATATTCGATGTTTGACACTGGAAAAGTCGTCGCAATCATCGATTGCAAGTCGCTGCAGTACTGGATTGATTTTATCACCGTAGCCAACATGTTCTCGTGACATTGAGCATTGGCTTACCGCCATCAATTTTTGCCAACCTTGTCGGCTGTAAAATCCCATACCTTCATGAATGGTATCGACAGACTCTTTCATTATTAGGCTGTCGGAGTCTGGGGAAGCGGCAAGCAACGACAACGCGTGATCGATAAATCTGGGCTCGACCAATGGACAGTCACCGCAGATATAAGTGATAAAGTCGGGATTGTGCTCAGCAATCACGCGATCAATTCTGCCCATTAAATCATTAACATCGCCATTAAACCTTACCACAGGGACAAGCGATGCGACTGATTCAGCCAAAGGCAAATTGAAGTCATCTGCGGTGGTCGCTAAAACAATCCCATCCAGTGTCTGGCATCTTTGCAAGCGGCTAATCAGTCGATGGATCAGTGGTTCACCAGCAAGAGAGAGTAGGTGTTTTTTCGGCAATCTACTCGAGTTTAGTCTAGCGCCTATTATTGCTATCGATTTCACGTATTCAATCCTCGGCGATATTACTGGTTGGGGAAAGCGTGTAGCTAAAGCTTGGTAAGTAGCCACCAGGCTTTAAGGTTTCATCAGCTTCTATTAGTGAGAACCATAACCGATTTAAGTATTTACCATTAATTTTCTTACTGGAAACCATTGGCAGCGCGGCACACAAACTGGGCTGCCAACAGATGCGGACACCGTTATTGCTGTTACCAAACAACACTTCACCGGTTGTTGCACCAAGCGCACTATTGGATGACACAATCGAGGACACGGGTTTGCCGTGATCGATGTCTTCGGCGGCGATAAAGTGTTCTCTATCCGCGCCCCCATTGTGGGCGGCAAACCAGCATGGTTCTTCGCTATTAAGCAAGGTAATGTAACCCAGGCGTAGCGATGCTTCTGGGCGACTGTTTTGCTCGAAAGCAAACCCACATTGGACTGTTTGGCCCTCGAGTCGGTACCATTTGTTCAAGCGACCATTGGCGGTACCGAGTGATACTCTGATTATCAAAGCGTCGTTATCTGCTTCAAATTGCCATGAGGTTTTTGCTAGATCTGTGACTCTATCGCGCTGCCTAAATCGCTCCAGCACGAGATGATTGGAATAAAAATCTGCGCCGAAACTGATATGGTCGAAGTGTCCATGGGTTAGGGTACCACTGACAGGTATGAAACTATGGTCACTAAAAGCTAAAGACTCAATGGTCATACCGCGATTAGCATTAAAAGTAATATGCAGGTTCGCCGATCTAATCGAGAGTTTGTTTCGCTGTTCATCATGGGATATTTGGTAAAGCTGATGTGAATTCACCGCCGTATATTGCGGTAAGGTATAACTGTTTGCTGCCGGAATACTCGCGATAAGCTGTTCATAGCGCTTGGCGGTAAGGTGAGTTCTGTAGTCGCTGGCCCATAATCGACATAGCGCTCGCCACTGAGCATCACTGCATTGTTGTTGGTCAATAAGCTCATCATATTTTGCGAAGCAGTGGGAGTTTAATCGTAAGTCATCTCTGCCGCTTAAAGCCCAACGTGTCACATTGTATTTTGCTTGTTTTTTTACTGATATGGGGTGGGCTGGCACCGCGATATGCAATTGATTGTTTTTATCACAATCTTCTAAAGTATCGACAGGAAGCACCCAGCGGTATTTTGGGTTTGCTAATAATGAGCAACATAGTGTTTCGATACGTTGCCATTCTTGGTGTGAATGCCGCTCTTCTGTTTTATAGCGGCCTGGACGGTAGTCAAATATCTCCGCATCACTGCCGTATATTGGGAAAGTTTGGCAGTTGGTCGTTATCGCTTGTGCTAAGTAAGCAAGGTAGTCTTCTTCAATCATTTCGCCATGGGCAAAGCGTTGAAACTTTTGAAACGCGATAGCTTGATTCCAAACTACTTTGATTTTCCTGCCTTGTGCGCTGATTGCATGTTGGGGGCGATTTTGCAGTTCTGATGGCCAGTTCGGATTATGAGAATAGGGGTTATCCCACTCCAACACTACCGCATCGAAGCCCGTATCAATGTAAGCATCTAACAAACCCGCCGAGACTGCCTGTTCATTGATATAGGCGAGTTTGGGTGTAACACCTAGTAGTTGCTGATAATATTGTTGACCAAGCCTCAGGTTTTGCTGGTTAACCTCAAAAGGGATCAGCGGCCCAATAATCTGACTATCGCCGCTAGCAATTAATTCACAAATCTGCTCAGCCAATAACTTGCGAAACTTATTGACCCACAACGGATCGATACCATTAATGCGCTCAAGAGTGTACGCCGTCAGCTCAATGCCTATTGGCAGTTGGTACTTTTCTATAAGATTAAGTAACGGCCAATAGCATTGATTAATCACTTCACAGTGTGTGCTTTCATCGAGTGATGAAAAAGCTAAGTTTAAATGGAAGACTGCATAAATTTTACATGGCTTATCCATGGCGATATTCAACCTCTATTTTGGCGAGAGAGGCGTTAGCTCGATGTATCGCTTCATCTTTAGTTGCGCCAGTACTAATCACAAACCCTGACCGCAATGTATGGTTTGCCAGTGCTTGTATTGTGTCGCCAGGTTGAATAAACACTGACAATAGCTCCACGCCATCACTTTGTGCGGCTTCTTCTATGTGATGTACTTGGTTTACAACGCCAGGGTTGAGATCTAAATACCTAATGGCAACTGCACGTTGATGCTTAGGGGTGACATCCTCAGTCTTAAGTCGTTGACCAAGGGCAAGTTTAATTGCTTGCTCGATAAAATTAACTCCGGTCGCCAATGGGATTTGAGTGGTTGAAAAATAGCCGCCAGAAAGGCGCCCTGCAATTTCAATCACTTTGGCTCCCGATGGCGTTAACACCATATCGCCTTTAGCCACACCACTGCTTATCCCTAAGGCTTTTGCTGCCGCTTCAACGGTGGTGGTGATTTGACCTTGTTCATTATCAGAAAGGTGACTCGGGGAATCGCCACCATTTTCTATCATGTAAGGCTTGGTTCTTGGTAACCATTCATAGTTGCGGTCAGAAAAACCTAATGTGTAGCAGGTGCCGTCATCAATTAGGGTCTCTGTGCTGACTTGTGGCCCGGTTAAGTACTCTTCAACCATCACCCGCTGTGTTGGTGACTCTTTTTGAGCTTGATAAAATGCCGAGGCGAGTTGCGTTTCGGACTCAATAAGCTGCACCCCGCGCGCACCACGACTATCTACTGGCTTGATGATAAAAGGGTAACCCCATTTAGCAGCCAGTTCATTCAGGGCCAGCAAAGAGTCAATAGCAGCAAATGCTGGGATGGGGATATCCATTTGTAGCAGGCGTTGTTTCATCAATAACTTATCTGCCACTAAGTGGGCTGACTCGATGCTTAGTCCCGGTAACTTAAGTTTGTCAGCGACACAGGCGACACTAAGCGGTACATCAGAGCACATGGCAATAACGCCATCGATGGTTTTGCCTTTAAGTACGAGTTCAGCGGCTTTTTCTGCGATTTGTGGGCCATCGTATGTACTGATGACGATTGGAGTATCGGCATATTTAAAGCCTGGAGCGGTAGGGTTTCCATCCACTACAATCAGCTCAAGGTTCATCTCCTTGGCAATTTTTATTCCTTCACAGGCTTCTATGCCTGCACCAATTATTAGGAGAGTCTTTTTGCTCATCTATAATCACTTAGTCGTTGTTAACTATTTATCGAAAAATTAGTTTGTTTGATTGTGGAGCCTGAGGGTTTGGACTCCTATGTCTCTTAGCCAGGATAACGCGTTATAAATTTCCCGCTGCGATGCATAAGAGGAAATGATCACCGTATCACCGGCTTGCCAATCGATATCTTTAGGTGCTCGACATGTCCAATCTCCTTGAATCACTCCCCATTTTAATGGTGAGGTATCGGTAAGCCCTGTGATAGAACATGTATCCAGTAGGTTAGTATTTGCTACCAACTGACAAGTATGGATACCTGCGCCCCATAGGTAGACATTACCGGATATTTTAGCTGAGATATTGTCGACGCACTGCTGCCAATAGGCGACCTCTTTCTGACGGTATTCTTGTACTAATTGTTTGTTAGTACGGTACTGATTTTGAAATTCTGGATAGTGCTGCTGTGGTTTTGTACTGGCTAGCACACCTATGACAGGCGCTAAGTTACTATTAAAATGTTCCACGGCAGAAACAGGCCAGTAGCCGATGTCGGTAAGTGATTTGATTAAGTTTTCACGGGTATAGTGATTGATATGTTCAAACGCGAAGAACCCAGGACATAGGCTTGATACGTTAGCCATGTATGGCACTTCGACATAGATGAAACCCTGCGGTAAGTCTTGTTGGATTTCATAGCATTTTTTCAGTACTGCCTGAGGCGTATACAAGTGCTCAAGTACATGAGTCATTAATATAAGTTCATAAGAATCAGTGGTTTCAAAGTCTTCAGCACTCGTATTTATACTATTAATGTCATACAGGCGTTTGGCGATTTCGACCGATGCTTTACCAGGCTCAATGCCCAAGACTTGCTCGACGCCTGCTGCTTCAAACCGAGACAAAGTATAGCCATCAGAACTGCCAATTTGCAGTGCACTCGTGGGAAGCTTGCCGATACCTCTTGTGATGAACTGAATCTGCTCATCGACATCGCGGGTTTTTGACGGTGTAGGTAGTTCTTTTCTGCCAGGGTTAGTATAAACCGCTATCGAATTATAGAAGGTCATCATCTCTTCAAAGCGCACCGTTGGACTTTGACAAACAGAGCCGCAATCTGGGCAGATCGAAAAACCGATTTCCGTAGGAGCTAATCCCGGCAAAGACCAGTTGCTGGTGTATATATTCTCAACTTCCGAGCCACAGAGAAAACAATTCCTAATCATCATCGACCTTCCACACTGGCATAAATGACAGATTCAATCAGCTGCTGTGAGTGATGAGTAAAGTAAAATTGGTAATTAGGGTTAATCTCGCTCACGGCGGCAAGAATTTCCCAAATATGATTAGGTTCGTGATATGCGCTAAATGCTAACTTAGGGCTATGTTCTTTGAGTATATTTTTTGCACCTTCAATAACTTGAAGTTCAGCTCCTTCAACATCCAATTTGATGAATGTTGGCGTAATATTCATTTTTTTACTGTAGCTATCTAAGTCAATGGCATTGACCTTGATTGACTGTTCTGCTTCGGTGACGTCATCACTGACTCTCGACTGCATAGAATGTACCGCATCATTCGAGCATAGGAACTCAAGGGTTTGTTCTTGACTCCAGAGTGCTAACTGATTGGTGAACGCCGCGGTAATCTTATGCTCTTCGATGGCTTGATTGAGCTTGCTAAAGTTGCTCTCATCCGGTTCAAAGCTATGAACTTGAATCTGGTCACCAAACGTGTGCTTGAGAGATAATAAGGTGTCTCCCTGCCAGGCTCCGCCATCGATATAAACTTCACTTTCAGCAGGCAGGGCCTGTGGGCACAAATAGTGGTCGTGCTGCGGCACGCTAAGCTCAAGCGGATCGAACGTTTGTCGATATCTAATACAGCCTAGGTAGGCAATTAAATCGTCACCCGAAAGATGTTGTTTGCCATAATTTAATGCAGCTTGGACATCAAAATGTTTATGGTCGAAATGATTCTTCCAGCGGGGATAGTCAACGCAAAAACTAAAATCAAAGTATTGTAGGTTTTGTGCCTTTAGCTGCTTAGCAATATCTCTCGCCCAATAACTAGCGATTAATACCGTATGCTTATCCTGATAAATTTTGTCTGCAGAATAGACCGGTTTGCCCGAAAATTGAGTGCCATTTTTTGCTGGATCGTTGTCAACATAGTAAAGCACATTGACGTCAAACTGCCGCAGGACTTCGGTCACATAAAGCGCTGCTTGACTGGCGCCAAACACAACCACTTCATCAAATGAGTTCAACAACTCATCAGCATTTGGCCAGCTGTCAGTTTGTACTATTTTTTCGAGCAAAAGATTCATAGTGCTTCCTTGTATCATTTAGCCGAAATACATGCCGCCGTTTACATTTAGTGTTTGTCCCGTTAGATAAGCAGACTTATCGGAGCACAAAAATTCGATAGTCTCGGCGACTTCATTGACTGTGGCTAAGCGCTGCGCCGGAATATTTTTTACCTTCTCTTTGCCAGCATCAGTTTGTAGCTCATTAGCTGACATTTCTGTACCCACCAAGCCGATAGCAACGGCTGTGGTCACTACACCGTCTTTAGAATATATTTTTGCCAACGATTGGGTCAGGTTGATTAGTGCCGCTTTAGACGCTGCATAATGCACTTGGTTAAAGCCACCCCATTGACCACCAATAGAAGTGATATTGATTATTCTTCCCCAGTGGTTTTCTCGCATAGGGGCCAAAACTTCTTGGGCGGCAATAAAAGGGCCTTGTAAGTTAATCGCCATCATCTGTTGCCAATCATCATCGGTAATGGTGTCAAATGGTTTTTCTTGGGCGATAGCCCCATTGTTGATGAGAATAGAAACAGGTTTATCGAAATGGCGAGTGAGTTTATCGATTGCGCCACGTATTTGCTTACGATCTTGATAGTCGAGCTTGACGGTGATTGACTTGCCACCGGCATTTTCAATCTCTGCTTGTACTGTTTTAGCTTTATGTTCATTACTGCAATAGCCAATACCCACTTCGTAGCCAAGTGCTGCCAAATGTTTTGCTGTTGCCGAGCCGACGCCACCGGAGGCACCGGTTATCAAAACGAGCTTATTATTATTTATCATTGTGGCTCAGTAACTCCTCATAAACTGATTTAGCGGACTTGAATATCCCATCGGCATCAATGCCATACTTTGCGGCTAATTCATCAGGCTCACCAGAGCAACCTATGACATCGTTAACCCCTAATCGAGTCAGTGGTGCATTTGGACGCTGACTTAATACCTCTGCAACAGCACTGCCTAAACCGCCATAAATGTTATGGTCTTCGCAGCTAATAATGGCTTTTGTCTCTAATGAGGCTTGCCATATTAGTTCTTTATCAATTGGCTTAATGCTGGGCATGTGTATAACGCGTGTCGATATACCAATATCTTCAAGTGCTTTGGCCGCAGAAAGAGCACGATGAGTCGTTACGCCGCAAGAAATCAGCGTGATGTCATCGCCTGAATTAAGGACTTTTCCTTTACCAATCACAAACTCAGGTTCTGATACATATACGCTTGGGCAAGGGCTTCTACCTGTGCGCATATATGCGGGGCCATCATAATTTGCTAATGCCTTGGTAGCGGCTTCAACTTCTAATGCATCACAAGGAGACAGTACCACCATGCCGGGTAAAGAACGCATACAGGCAATATCTTCTAGACACTGCGCAGATGCACCGTCAGGTCCAACGTCTAAGCCTGGGTGGCTTGCTATGAGCTTTACATTTTTGTTCGAATAGGCGACAGATAGTCTAATTTGTTCAAGTCCGCGTAGCATGAATACGGCAAAGGTAGTGACAAAGGGTTTAAAGCCGCTATGGGCCATTCCTGCCGCGACACTCACCATGTTTTGCTCGGCGATACCGCATTGAACAAACCTATCTGGATGGCTACTTCTAAAGTTATGTGCGCCGGTGCCGCCAGCAACATCGGCATCAAGTACGATAATTTGTGGATCGTTATCGGCAACTTTTGCTATGGCAATGCCGAATGCTTCGCGTAATGAGTCTGATTGTTGTCCGACAAGTGTAGGAGTATTAGACATTTTCATATTCCTTAATCTCTTGTGCAGAACAACCAAGTGCGAGCATGGCATCTTTGTACTGTTTATCAGTTAAGGTAACACTGCCGTGCCACAACGGAATGTCTTCCATAAAATCAACGCCTTTTCCTTTGATTGTATGGGCAATAATGACCATAGGGGATTGAGTTTCATTGTGTTTACTTGCGTGCAAATGCTGCTGTAGGGCATCAATGTCATGGCCATCAACCTCAACGACTTGCCAGCCAAATGCTCGCCACTTATCAGCTAATGGCTCTAAAGCGCAGATGTCATCGTTGCGCGCATCACTTTGCAATTTGTTGTAATCAACAATTGCAGTTAAGTTATTCAATTTATGATGAGCGGCAAACATCGCAGCTTCCCATACTTGGCCTTCTTGCATTTCACCGTCACCAAGTAGTGCGAATACATGTTGCGCGCTGTTTAGTAATTTCTGAGACTTTGCTATACCTGTAGCGACTGAAATACCTTGTCCAAGTGAGCCTGTGCTGACCTCAACCCAAGGCAAGTGGGTCACATCCGGGTGGCCTTGAAAACTAGAATCTATTTTTCTTAGACCCTTAAGTTGCGCACGTTCACATAAACCTTTGCTTGCAGCAACAGCGTACAATGCTGGCGCAGCGTGGCCTTTAGATAAAATGAAAAAGTCATCACTGTAACTGCCAAGTCGTTTCTCTACCGGAGCGAGTACGTCATGAAACAGTACGGTAAGTATATCGACGCATGAAAGTACACCGCCGGGGTGACCTGATTTGGCGTGGTAGATTGACCAAATGGCATCTTTGCGGATTTGACTCGCTAAAGTGTCGAGTTGGTGACTCATGATTTAAATCCTTCTCTTATATTTTTTAGTGGCCTAAGGCCATCAATAGGATCGGCGCGCCAATCTCTATCTGGAGCTTCACTTGGCACAAATTGTTTGTGAGATTCACCGTCAATAATACGACTTAATTTGCTATCGGCAATTATCGGGGCTATTTGTGCTGGCAACCAACAGTGTCCCGCCGCATACTCAGCGCCGGTTTCGTCTAAATCGATATGAAACTCTATGCAATCTGCTTGCCATCTATGAACTGCTCTGTGCAGTACGGCTGGCGATACGCTGTGATCGGACCAACCGACCTTAACGCCATAACGTTGGCGGAAAGTCTCAAGTACCGCTAAATTACAATCTTTAGCCGGTGTGGGATAAGCTGATACGCAATGTAACAGGGTAATGTCTTGGCATCCCGCACGCTTTAACACATCAATGGCATGGTCAATTTCTTCGATTGTGGCCATTCCACTGGAAATCACAACAGGTTTTGATGTCTTTGCACAAGAGATGAGAAGGTCATCCCAAAGTAGCTCGTAAGAGGCAATTTTGAAGAAGCTGACGAATGGCGCTAGCTCTTTTACTGCGTCGAGATAAAAAGGTGTGCAGGCAAACTGAATATTATTCTTATCGCAAGCGGCTTTCAGTTCTGGTAAGAAATCGGTTGGTAGTTCCCAATCTTTGCGCCTTCTGTGCTCTTCGCTTTTTTCTAGAATTTGCGGTGCAAATAGCTGGTCTATTTTAAACAGCTGAAACTTGACAGCTTGGCAACCAATCTTTGCTGCAGTTTCAATAAATTGGATGCACCTTTGCAGATCGCGGTGGTGATTGCTTGAAACTTCAGCAATAAATAGCGGTATTGAATTCATAATGACCTTTGGAGACCTTAGTTTACTTTAACTATCGCCCTGAGTAGGAAAAACTGAACTAAAACTTTTCACGCCTAGCTAGTGTTGTGAGTTTGAGCTAATAAAGGCAGTAAGCTCAAATTCCAATATGTCGGCGAGGCCGAGCCAATCATGATTTTCTTGGGCGGTTATCATTTCTGGCATGATTTGCATTATCTGATCGAAACTGGGATGACCGTTGAGTTGTTCAATAAGGGTTAGGCATTGCTTTAGCTTTCTCGCGCCGTAAGCTTCTTGAGCTAAACGGTAGTGATGCGCGGCTTCAACTAGCAGGGTGGTGAGTTGAGACATTTGGTTGTTGTTCACTATAAGCACTCTCTATATTGACAGCCATTGATGTTAGCGCCGTCTTTACTTGCTTGGTAAAACGTGACGCTGGGTGTAGCGCGAATGTAATGCTCAAGGCCTAATAAGTACGCTCTAAAATTAAGATTGGTGGTAACCTTTTGATTATGACCATTCAATACCCAGTGCTTATGACTTTTGGGGTGAGACCCTAGCTGGCCTTGGTTCCAATAGGTGTGAGTCTTATTATTTGGGAAGCTAAAATCGCAGCCAAATAAAGTCAGTTCGTTAACTTGCATTTTCACCGCTAAATCAATGGCTGGATGGATCACGCTACCATTGGCAAATAGCCGGATTTTTGGCCATTGTTGGCTTATTTCATCATAGGCCACATGCGTAGCATAGGCGGCGTACTTCTCCCCAGGCCAACTCTCAATGATTTCGTTACCAATAGTGGGGAAATAAACTAACTTAACATCATCAGGAAGAGGCTGGGGTAAATGCTGCTTGAGGATATTCTTATCAATACTGACAACAATATCCGGCTTTATTCCGTTGAGTAAAAGCGGTAGCAGTGCGGTATCTACGCAGATAATAAGTTGCTTTGTTAAATGGCGCTGCTCACTTTGCTCTTTTAGGTAGCGAAAGTGTGTTTCGAGTGTTGGGCCTGAACCAATCACTAATGCGCTGTCATATTGTTGCTTTCCAATCAAAACAGCCGCACTTTCATCCCTTGCCAGTACCGATTTATTGGATGCTATACGAGCGGCGAAATCAGGATCGTTCTTATGATTATTACTGGCAAAGTGACGATTTATCTCGTAACTGAGGTAATTTCGCAGTGACGCGTGTTGCTCATCGGCTAAGACAAGATCGGGGGCTAGCGCAATGTGAGGGCTGGCAAGTTTATGTTGGTCTGGACCATGCTCTGTCAATGTGACTTTAGGATGCGACAACCACTCACTTTGATCTGTGTACGACAGCAGTAGCGACAGCAAGGCTAAATTCAATGGATAAATAGTAATGGAGCGAATTTGGTCAATATCGATTAATAGACTCGGGACATCCCCCATTCCGATACCGTAAAGATATAGCTCAGTAGCATCAGCGGGGTATTGGTTTATCAACAGTTCTGCTTCATGAAATCTGTCATGGCGGCTGCTCAGTTGAATATTGTCGACACTGATGGTTTGAGTGTTACCCTCAACAAGGTTTGGGCTGAGATGAGCAACGGAAGTGTTTCTGAGTTTTGCGGCTAGTTGTGGCCACCGCTTATCGATGATGGACAGGTTTAAATCAAAAAGCTCAGTCATCTAGTATCCCTGTAAACTGCGGCACAGCGCCAGCATGGTAGCAGTTAATATACAAGAGTAATAAATAAGTTGAAAGCCAAAATCTGAGCGCTCAAGACTGTACTTTTTTAATTTAAATTTTAAATAGTTATACGGTTGATGCTGATTTGAGCAATGTCAGGTTTAAGATTGATAGATGGAGTTGCTTCTTGTAGCCTACTGACATTAGTTTGGGGTAAATAAAGGTTTGTATGAAATATTTAGTGACTGGAGCGGCGGGTTTTATAGGTAATGCTGTTTGCTTGCGTCTTTGCGAACAGGGTGCTGATGTCATAGGAATTGATAATCTTAATAGCTATTACGACGTATCTTTAAAACTTGACCGATTAAAAAGAGTCGAAAACTATCCCAGTTTTCAATTCCTTAAAGTTGATATTTTTAATCGACAAGAAGTTGCTGAGTTGTTTGAAACCGAGAAATTTGACTACGTTATACACCTTGGTGCGCAAGCTGGCGTGAGGTATTCAATTGATAATCCTCACACTTATGCCGACACAAACCTCATTGGTCATATTAATATATTAGAAGGTTGTCGAAACAATCAAATCAAGCATTTGATCTATGCTTCAAGCAGCTCCGTGTATGGACTCAATGACAAGCAGCCTTTTTTAGAAAGCGACCCCGTGGATCATCCTATTTCCCTGTATGCGGCTTCAAAAAGGGCGAATGAGTTAATCTCACATACTTACTCTCATTTATATAGTCTACCCACTACAGGCTTAAGATTTTTTACTGTCTATGGTCCTTGGGGAAGGCCTGATATGGCACCGTTTAAATTTGCCAAAGCGATTTCAACTGGTAAAACTATTGATGTCTATAACTTCGGTGAGATGTCGAGGGACTTTACTTATATTGATGATATTGTTGAAGGTATTATGAAAGTGCTGGTGTTAGCACCTACTGGCGAAAAAAGTGAAACTGGTCAGCCTAACGTTAGTTCCGCTCCCTATGCGATTTATAATATTGGCAATGGTTCGCCGGTAAAGCTAATGGACTTTATTGCCTGTCTAGAAAAAGAGTTTGGTATTGAAGCGGCGAAGAACTTTATGGAGCAGCAGCCAGGAGATGTGACCGCAACTTGGGCATCAACCGAAGCACTTACAAAAGCGACTGGATACCGACCAAAGACGTCAATAGCGGAAGGCGTTAAACAGTTTGTATCTTGGTACAAGCAATACTACGACCTGTAAATATGGCAGCAGCAAAACCGGATAGAGGTGGTAGCCTGCGAACTAAGCGATTAAAACTGGTCTCCCCACAGGGACTCGAACCCCGATCGATCGCTTAGGAGGCGACTGCTCTATCCTGTTGAGCTATAGGGAGACGCCAGTGATTATACTGGTTTTACTCTAGATGAAAAGAGCTGGTTAAAGCGCTTTAAATAGAGTTGCTTAATTCCTATACGACCTGTTGTGCTATTGCTTGATTGCCAGGTCGTTAATTTGAATATTCAAAGAAGCATTTTGCCCTTGAAGTAATGCAGTAGCACTTTCTTCAGTAACTTGGTCAATGCTAATCGATGCGCGGCTTTGGCCAGCTATCGCACGCATTTTATCAAGTCTGTCAGGCATGTTTTGTTGTAATACCAACTGAAACTCATCGCCAACTTTGATGCCATGGCGGCGGCCCAAATTGATGATAATACGATCATGCTGTTTGGCGACTATTTGACCGAGAAGTGGGCGGCAATTTAGAATTTTATCGATATCTTCACTAGCTTGGACTAAGATGTTTTCAATATTTTTGCCATAACTTGATGACCAAAAAATATTACTATTAGACGGCACTGTAAGCTGTTTTTTAAACTCCCACGGCGCCGGCGAATTGTATAACTCACTCCAGATCATCTCACCACTGATACCATGGTATAGCGACAGCTTGAGTTGGAACTGGCGCTGAGGGTCATCACTTATCATGCCAAACAAACTTGTTTCCGGTGGGGCGGTAGAGATGTCGATGATCTCTGGCAACAATAAGTATTGGCTGTCGGTAATTTCGCTTAACCAAGTGGGCAAGCGATAGCCTCTTATGTCGATTAAAGCCTGTTCGATATCTAGGCGTTCACTGGCATGAACATGGGGGAAACTGGCTTTACCATGACGCTCAATAACTTGGCCGAGTCTTTCTGATAGGTGACGCTCAAAGTGGCCGATATTGCCGTAACGTAGCTGCTCACGATGGTGCAGTTGCGCTTGCGGGACCAATATAGACGCTTTCAGTGACTCGTTAGTGCACTGGCTGCTTGCTCCATTGTTGACGTCTGCGCGTATGTTAACCATTAAGCGGTCACCAACAACACGCTCGCTAACGAGTTCCACTTGAGTAATATTAATCGATTGATCCATCGAGAATTGATCTTTTACTAGCCGACCGTTTTCAATTCGTTGACTGCTAGAAAAGCTACCGCCAGATCGTAAGCTCACATAGCTGAGGGCTTGATGAATGGCCTCTTCTCGTGCTTGAGTCACATTGTTGTTGATGATCTTTGCTTCGCCTTGTGCATCAACCCATGCAGCGAATGTGGGCATTAAACTGCCACTTAGTATCAACAACACGCCCCATATTAATCGATTCATTTGGTTGTCCAGTTAGCCATAATCTGTATTAACGTTAAATCTTGCCAGTGCCACTTTTATGGCGAATTTGGCAATGTTTATTGTTTGCATAAAATAATTAGCAATTATCGTGCCTGCTTTCGAGCTTATCGCTTTTAAAATTTATACTTAGATAATGTCTTGAGGTTAAAGTTCTTCGTTTCTAAGCCGATAATACAAAAGCAAGTGAGTCATTCTGAATCAATTGGCGTAAATTTTGCTCACTTTCCTACTAACTGTCAGTTTTTGGGCTAAATATCCGATAAAAAACGGACGCAACTGTTTAGCATTTATATTTGTTTAATCGAATTTTCAAGGTATTAACATGCGATTAGCAGCGGTATTATCAGTTTTTCTTGTGCTGGGTGGGTGTGCCAGTACAAGTGATGACATGCAGGGGCAACTCGCTGACGGCAACCATTTGCCGTCAACCTCGGCGGTCAATCATTTAGCGTTGCAGATTAGCAATGAGCTGGTTAAGCAAAATGATGCACTATTGCCAACGCAACCTTTACTAGTGGCAACACCAGTGATGTTAGAGAGCTTACAAGGTTCCAATGAGCTAGGTCTGCAGTTACAACAAGGCCTAATTGCGGCAATGCATTCACACCAGTTTAATTTGGTAGATATTAATGTGGCACAGAACATTCGGGTGACCCCTGAAGGGGATTTTTTGCTGACCCGCGATTGGCAGCAATTACCAACTGACTTGCCGGTTGAGCATGTATTGGTGTCGACAATGACGAAAACTACCCAAGGAGTGATCGTCAACAGCCGCATTGTGAATGTAACCAATAATCGTGTGGTGTCAGCCTCGCAAGCCAGTTATGAGCTTGAAGCATTAACGAGCGTTGCTAAACCCTCAGAGAAAGTCTATTCAGAAGGCGGCATGTTGTATCGTCATAGCGAAATGGGTCAAGGCAAAGTCAGCCTGATAGGAGAGCAGCAATGAGAATACTGTTATTGTTGGGCGCCTTGTTGATAGGTGGGTGTGCTCAAAATGATCGCTACATTCAGTGGGAAACCGAAGCGCCGACCAGCTTTCCTAAGATTACTGCCATAGGCTATGCTCCTTTGGCTACTCAGCCTGCGACAGAGCAGTCCCAGAAAGTACTGATGGCGATGCAAGCGTCCAAGATAGCGGCATATAGAGAATTGGCTGAGCAAGTGTATGGTCAGCAACTATCTGCTTCTAGTCAAGTTAACGATTGGATGCTAACGAGCGATGATATCCAGGCCTCTGTTTCTGGGGTGATTCGCGGTGCACGAGTGGTGAAAAGCTACCCGGCAGGTGAACACTACGTTACTGAGCTTGAATTAGATTTTGAGCAAGTTTGGGCCTTGTATCAGCAGCATAACCGCCCTCAAAAAGTGAAAGAAGTGACTTACTTTTAGTTTTATTGAAAGACCTAGGTTCATTAAAAGACGTTGATAAACCGGCATAGACTGCCTGAAAACTGGTGAGAATGGATCAAACACGAAAAAAGCCATCAATGATGGCTTTTTTCGTGGCTGTTGTACAAGATTAGGCTTTTAAGTCATTGCCCAATGTGGCAATAGTCGATGTTTGCCCTTTTCCATCGTAGGTTAAGCTTGATGAGTTTCTTGAGGCATGTAGTGCTTGAGTAAAGCGGCTAACGCTGGCCATACAGTGGTCAATTAACGTCGCATTCTCACTATTAAGTTGTTGACACTCATTTAAACAAGTTTGAGCGGTAGCGACTTTACTCGCTAGCTCGGGATTGCTTTTGAGCTGGGCGACGTCAGGGTGGGCCGATAACGACATATCATTGGCTTTGATCTCATTGAGCAAGTCTGACTTTTTACCTGCTAAGTCCAACAGTTCATCTGCACTTTGGTTGATGAGAGCTTGTTTTTCTTGCTCGGTCACTGCTTTTAAGTTTGCCAATAATGCTAATTGTTTATCAATTAAGTCGTTAATCGGGCTCATAGTATCCTAGCTTAATTCATTGAGTTCGTTCTCGAACTGTTCAATATTACTGGCCAGTTTTTCAGCATCAATCTTATAGCGGCCTTCTGCGATGGCAGCTTTAATCTCTTCTACTTTTTTACTGTCCACTTCTGGAATATCGTTTAATTTAGATTGCACATTTTGCAACTGCTGCGCTTGCGAGGTGATCGACACCGAATCGCTTTTAGTTGCTGCGCCACCATTACTGGCAGTTTGAGGTGCAGAAGTTGCGCCACTTTTACCGCCTGTTGGTGTCGTAATTCGGTTGTTAGTTCCTGTATTTACATGCTTTATATCAATAGCCATTGTGAGTTCCAACTTGTATAAATGAGATCAACATACCTGTCTATCGGCCTGCATTTCTAAAGCTTTAGCTGAAGATGTGCAATTATTATAATTTTTTTGCTAGCAGATTTCACGACTTACATACGTACCTCAACTTCGCCTACACCAATTACCCTCGCATTGACTTTTTTATTGGAATGGCTGTTGCGAATTCTAATCCGGTCGCCCAAATTTCCATCCCTCAGTGCTTCACCCACGGTTTTAATTTCAAAGTTTGCCGTTTTGGCATAGATAGAGACCGTATCGCCTTTGCAGACAAAACATAAGTTATCGGTAAAAAGTGGCTGGTTCATGCTAATACGCCGTTTCACTCGGGTACCGACAACCAGTGCGGTATCGTCAAACTGTTGACCACGAAGCTGACTTTGCTCGATATATTCAATGCCCACTGCACTCGATGAGATCACATCACCAGGGCCTAGTGTTTCGGTGGCTACGACTACAGGGTAGAGAATGTCTACTCTGACAGAAATAAATATTTGCCATGGATACGCCATTTGTGGCGTCTCGCAGCTTATCTTAATGGTGTTATTACGTTTTATGGCGCGAGTGGTCGCGAGTTCAGCATTCACAGGGCCTATACACAGTGGTGGACTTAATCGGGTATCAAGGTTTTGCGGCGTGATGGATACCTTGGCATGGGGCGGAACATCAATATTATCTTCAATTATGCCTATAGCTAATTGGGAAATGGTCGATAGAGAAGGGGTATGCGGTTTTACCTCGGCACTCAGGTGCCAAGGTAACAGTAAAATGATGAAAAAGTACGCTAAATTTACTTTCATAATGAATAGACTAGCTTGATCAGCTAGATTACACCTATACTTTCGTTGTGACCTGATACTGACATCAATTAATAAAACAAAAATAGCGTCAGAAGTTTGACAAAATATCGGTCAGGTTGTCATATAAAGTAGATAAAGCAATTAGTATGCCTATACTCAAGTTACGCGAGAGATTTTTAGGTCAGCATTCACCACGCCGGGAAGGCAACAAGGCAAGGCATTATGTCGAATATTCTTGAATCGGTTAATAAACGTACTCAATTAGTTGGTCAGAACCGCTTAGAGTTACTGCTGTTTAAATTAAACGGTCGCCAACGTTTTGGTATTAACGTCTTTAAAGTTAAAGAAGTATTGCAGTGTCCACCACTGACGGGATTACCTAAACTCAATACTTTTGTTCGTGGTGTGGCTCACATTCGTGGCAAGACGATTTCGGTGATTGATTTGAGTGCTGCTACAGGTGGGCGCCCAATAGAAAACACGGAAGGATGCTTCATCATTATTTCTGAGTATAACCGCAGTGTACAAGGCTTTTTGGTCAGCTCGGTAGAGCGGATCATCAATATGAATTGGGAAGCTATCATGCCGCCGCCACAGGGCGCAGGTCGTTATTCTTACTTAACCGCGGTGACTGAAATTGAAGGTGAGTTGGTCGAGATATTGGATGTTGAAAAAATCCTCGATGAGATCTCGCCGGTGAAAACCCAAATCAGTAAAGAGGTTGATGAGCAGTTAACAATTGATAGAGAGCAGCATTACCATATTATGGTCATTGATGACTCAGCTGTGGCGCGTAAACAGATCATCAGGGCACTTGAGTCTTTGAGTTTGCAAATTGATACAGCAAAAGATGGCCGTGAAGCGTTAGATAAACTGACCGCAGTTGCAGCTGAAATGGATAATGTGGCCACAGAAATCCCACTCATTATCTCTGATATTGAAATGCCCGAAATGGATGGGTACACACTGACCGCTGAGATTCGCGATAACCCAAAACTTAAAGACATTAAAGTGGTTCTACACACGTCGTTAAGTGGGGTATTTAATCAGGCTATGGTTGAAAAAGTGGGTGCTAATGACTTCATTGCCAAATTTAACCCAGATGAACTTGCCGCAGCAGTAAACAAACATTTAAGTTTATAACTGCAAATTGATATAAGATGCACTTTTTATCTTGTATCAGACAGTTAGCTAATGTATAAAGCTGCGCTGCCATTTACTTGCTATAGTGTATGTTGTAGCTGATTTTAATTTAATATTGGGATGCCACGGTGCCGAATAAATCACTCGCTGAAGCGGAATACAATCAATTCAGATTATTTCTGGAGCAACACAGCGGTATTGTGCTGGGTGACAATAAACAATATTTAGTTCGTAGCCGGTTGGCGCCATTGATGGGCAAATATAATTTGCCGTCATTGTCTGAGGTGGTGAAGCATTCAATGAAGCCAACCGAGCGGCAATTGCGTGCAGAAGTGATTGACGCGATGACGACCAATGAAACCTTATGGTTCCGCGATCGTTATCCGTTTGAATTGCTAGGCAACACGCTGTTACCTGAATATAGCCGCCTTGGTCGACCGTTAAAAATATGGTCAGCGGCGTGCTCATCAGGCCAAGAACCGTATTCATTGGCGATGACCATTCTGGAATATCAGCAAAAACGCCCTGGCACTCTGCCGGGAAGCGCATCCATATTAGCAACAGATTTGTCACCTTCTATGCTAGAAAAGTGTAAAAGCGGCGAATACGACAGCTTGGCTTTGGGGCGTGGTTTGTCAGAGGAAAGAAAGCGTCAGTTTTTTGATGCGACAGCCAATAGCACTATGACCATTAAGCCTAACGTCAAGCGCTTGGTGAATTTTCGAGCACATAACTTGCTTGAGAGTTATACCTTGTTAGGCAAGTTTGACATTATTTTTTGCCGTAATGTGCTGATCTATTTTGCACCAGAGGCAAAGGCAAAAATCTTGCGGCAATTTGCTGCCGCTTTAAATCCAAAAGGCATTTTATTTTTGGGCGCATCCGAGTCTATTGCTGGTTTAACTGAAGAATTTGATATGGTGCGGTGCAACCCAGGGATTTATTACCAAAAGCGTAATTAAGCAGACATTTACTGCCATTTCATTGCCTAAAAATGCCAACCATTGTGTTGGCATTTTCGTTTAACTCACTTCTGTTACTCTCCTCTTGTTTTTTTTGGCACAACTATTGCTTTATTTATTGCATCTATTTGAGGAGGCAATTTTATGGCGATCAGTTTTGACAAAGCGTTGGGGGTTCATCAATACACATTGGGAGTGCGCTCTCAACGTGCTCAGGTGATCTCATCAAACATAGCGAATGCCGATACACCTCACTATAAAGCACAAGACATTGACTTTGATAAGGCGATGCAATCAGCACGTTCAAATCAAAGTGGCCTAGCAATGAGCGAAACCAATAGTAAGCACTTTGATTTAAAAGCATTGACCCAACAGCATGTTGCTTATCGAGTGCCTAATCAGCCTGATACAGGTGATGGCAATACCGTTGATGTGCAACAGGAAAAATCTGAATTTATGCAAAATGCTTTGGAATACCAAATGTCGCTTGGATTTCTCGATAGTAAGTTTTCCGGCCTTAAAAAAGCCCTGAGAGGAAGTTAATTATGAGCTTATTCGATATTTTTAATGTGGCCGGCTCAGGCATGTCAGCGCAATCGGTCCGATTGAATACAACGGCAAGTAATATTGCTAATGCTGATGCGGTTTCTAGCAGTGTTGAAGGCACTTACCGAGCAAGACACCCCATTTTTGAAGCAGAGATGGCGAAAGCCACTCACCAGCAACAAGCGACTACTTCAGTGAAAGTCGCAGGCATTGTAGAAAGTGATATGCCGTTGCAAAAAGAATTCTCACCTTCTCACCCTATGGCTGACGCAGATGGTTTTATCTATAAGCCCAATGTCAATGTGATGGAGGAGATGGCGAATATGATTTCAGCGTCACGGTCTTATCAGATGAATGTGCAAGTGGCAGATGCGGCAAAGTCGATGTTGCAACAAACACTACGTATTGGCAAACAGTAGGAGGTAAGCAGTGAGCCTCATTAATCCGTTAACTAATCAACCGCTGTCGAGTCAATCAACGGCAGACAAGACGATAGCGCCGGCACAAGCGACTAGTGATATTGGTAGTGCCAGTGCATCGGCTCAAACTCAGACTGAGCTAACAGGTAATCCATTCCTTGATGGCATTCGACTACCAGAAGAGTCGTCAATTCCAGAAGCCAACAGCCAGGAATTGACCCAAGAAGACTTTTTCTCGTTACTCAGTCAGCAGTTATCGATGCAAGACCCATTTAAGCCAGTTGATAACGATCAGATGATTGCGCAAATGGCCTCATTCTCTACGGTAGATGGTATCAATAACCTTAATGAAGAGATTGTAAACCTTAATACCGTCATGACATCGAGTCAGGCGTTGCAGGCGTCAGGGTTGGTCGGCCAGAAAGTACTGATTCCGTCAGATACTGGTCATATTTCAGCTGAGGATCCAAGCCTAAAAGGTATTGTCAGTACGCCAGAGCCTATAGAAAGTATTACGGTACGAATTGAAGATGAGAAAGGTCAGCTAGTTAAGACTTATACCGTAGATGGCAGTGCCGGCGGCAATATTGATGTGGCTTGGGATGGCCTAGACAAGAATGGTGAGCCTGTTGCTAGTGGTAATTACTCCATTAAAGCGACAGGACGAGTTGATGGCGAGAATCAAGATTTGCCAGTCTCAACCTATGCACACGTAACCAGTGTGTCACTCGGAACAGCAAGCACAGGTGCCATCTTAAATTTAAGAGGTATCGGTGGCATTAAGCTCGGTGATGTTTTGGCAGTGTCTGAAACTTAACATTTGGGCAGATTTGGCTTTAAGCCTAATTTATACAGAATTTTATGATAGGGGTGAACTATGTCGTTTAACATTGCATTGAGTGGGATCGCCGCGGCTCAAAAAGATCTAAATACTACGGCTAATAATATTTCCAACGTTAATACTGTTGGCTTTAAAGAGTCACGTGCTGAGTTTGCAGATGTGTATGCCAACTCAATTTTTGCCAATAGTAAAACGGCTGTGGGTGGCGGTGCAACGACTACACAAGTTGCCCAGCAATTTCATCAAGGCAGTTTGCAGTTTACTAATAACGCACTTGATATGGCCATCAATGGTGGTGGCTTTTTCGTTACCTCATCAGAACTAGGCTCACAAGATCATAGTTACACACGAGCTGGTGCTTTTAAGGTGGACGCGGATAGCTATTTGGTTGACTCTGCGGGTAACTTTTTACAAACCTTCCCGGTTGATGCCGACGGTAACTCTACATCAGTGAGTTTAACGACTACGCAACCCGTCAAAATTCCTGACACTGCAGGTAGTCCACAGATGTCAGAAAATGTTGGCTTGCAAATGAACTTAAATGCCGGCGAAGCGACATTAGACCCAGCAAATTTTGATCCTAACGATCCCGATACCTATAACAATTCTACTTCGGTCACCATGTATGACTCACTTGGCGAGCCGCACATTATGACGACCTATTTTGTGCGTCCGCCAGAAGCGGCCTATACCGGTGAAAGTAACTGGGTGGCATTTTATGCTGTTGATGGCCAACAAGTTGATTTAGCCGGTCCAGCGGGTACTTATCAAACAGATACCAATGGTGATGGCACCCCAGATGGTACTGGCAGTGCGACCAATGCGGGTGGTTGGAAAGGTGCAGTATTAACCTTTAACGACACAGGCGCCTACACCGGTAGTGACCCTGCTGTGATAACCACTGAAGAGCTAGGTGTTAATGGTGCTAACGTATTAGGCCCTGGTGCCGATGGTACGCAAACATTGACGGTTAACTTCAATAATCCAACACAGTATGCATCACCATTTGAAGTCACTGAATTGACTCAGGACGGTACCACAGTTGGACGTTTGACCAATGTGGAAGTGGGCGCTGATGGTCTAATTAATGCCAGTTACAGTAACGGCTCGACCGTGCCGCTAGCACGTGTTGCGCTGGCGCGTTTTTCTAATGAGCAAGGCCTAACCCAAGTCGGTAATACTTCTTGGAAAGCCAGTTTGGATTCAGGCCCTGCACTAGCGGGTGAAGCTAACAGTGGTACATTTGGTAGTATTCGCTCATCGGCACTTGAACAATCCAATGTTGATTTGACGACAGAGTTAGTTGATTTGATTTCAGCGCAGCGCAACTTCCAAGCAAACTCACGTACTTTGGAAGTTAACAATACCCTCCAACAAACCGTGTTGCAGATCCGCTAGATTTTATTAAGGTGTTGCCGATGGCGGCAACACCTTGCCTCCTGCTATTGCCTTCCTTTTTGTGATACCCCTTCAATGGTTTAACCGCTTGATTTTAAAAAACTCGCCAGCGCCAAAATTATGAACATTTATTGGCACGAAGTTTGCTTTTAACTTGTTAATAGAAGTTTAAGTTGAAAGATTGACGGAGCTGCAAGTGGATAAATTACTCTACGTCGCCATGAGTGGCGCTAAGCAGAATATGAATTCGCTCGCTGTGCGAGCTAACAACCTTGCCAATGCAAATACTGATGGCTTTAAAGCTGATCTTGAACAGGCTCGCACTATGCAGGCTTTCGGTGAAGGCTTGCCAACTCGTGTATTTGCGATGACAGAGAACCCTTCTGCCAATTTTGCAAGTGGTCCAATTAAAACCACTGGCCGTGATCTTGACATTGCAGTAGCAGGTGAGGGCTGGATAGCGGTACAAGGTGCTGATGGTGGAGAAGCCTATACCCGCTCCGGTAGCTTAAGTTTTGACTCTACAGGTCTGTTGTCAAACAACCGTGGTAACCCTGTCATGGGGGATGCTGGACCCATAGTGTTGCCACTGCCAATTGAAAAAGTTGAGATTGCCCAAGATGGCACAATCTCGGTCAGACCATTGGGTTCAACTGCTGAGGTTATTGAAGAGGTTGGCCGCATAAAGCTAGTGAGTCCAGGCAACGAGAATTTAATGCGTGGTGAAGACGGATTATTTAGACAGATATCCGGTGAAATCGCGCCCGCTAACCCCTTTGTTTCAGTAGAGAGCGGTGCTATCGAGGGCAGCAATGTCAATGCTGTTGAAGAGATGGTCTCGCTGATTGACATGCAACGTCAATTTGAGATGCAGGTCAAGATGATGAAAACCGCAGAAGAAACCGATCAGGCTTCTTCAACATTAATGCGCATTAGCTAGGAGAAAGAGTATGCATCCCGCGTTATGGATAAGTAAGACTGGTCTTGATGCCCAGCAAACCGATATTTCGGTCATATCAAACAACGTCGCTAATGCCAGCACTGTTGGTTATAAGAAAAGCCGCGCTGTATTTGAAGATTTACTGTACCAAACTGTCAATCAAGCTGGCGGCATAAGTGCCTCAAATACCAAATTGCCGAACGGCCTAAATATTGGCGCCGGCACCAAGGTGGTCGCCACTCAAAAGATGTTTACCCAAGGCAACATGCTGACCACCGATAACTCGCTGGATTTAATGGTAGAAGGCCCAGGCTTTTTTGAAGTGCAGTTACCCGACGGCACAGCCGCTTATACCCGTAATGGCCAGTTTACCCTTGATGACACCGGGCAAATAGTCACGCCAGGTTCAGGGTATGTGGTACAGCCGCCCATTACCATTCCCGATGATGCCATTAGCATCACTGTGTCGGCGGAAGGCGAGGTGTCAGTGAAAACCCCTGGCACTGCAGATAACCAAGTTGTGGGTGAGCTGAGTATGACGGATTTCATCAATCCAAGTGGCTTAGATCCGATGGGACAAAATTTATATTTAGAGACCGGTGCGAGCGGTACGCCAATTCAAGGCACGGCTTCACTGGATGGCATGGGCGCGATTCGTCAAGGTGCGCTAGAAACTTCTAACGTCAATGTAACGGAAGAGCTGGTGAACCTAATTGAAAGTCAACGCATTTACGAGATGAACTCTAAGGTTATCTCTGCCGTTGACCAGATGCTCTCTTATGTTAACCAGAATCTGTAAACGGAGGCATTGATGAATAAATTACTGATATGTCTAACCGCTGCTGCAATTTTGGCAGGTTGCAGTTCATCGAATACTAAGCCTATTCCAGATGACCCGTATTATGCGCCGGTTTACCCGGAAGCACCGCCAACTAAAATCGCAGCCACTGGCTCAGTTTATCAAGATAGCCAAGCTTCAAGCCTGTATTCAGACATTAAAGCACTGAAAGTTGGTGACATCATTACTGTAATTTTGATGGAAGAGACGCAAGCGAGTAAAAGCGCTAACAACGAAATCAAGAAGGGAACTGACCTGACGTTAGACCCCATATATGCGGGCGGTGGCAATATAACGATTGGCGGTCAGCCAATTGATTTGCGTTACAAAGACAGTATGAATACCAAGCGTGAGTCCGACGCCGACCAAAGTAATAGCTTGTCTGGCAGTATTTCAGCCAACGTGATGCAAGTGCTCAATAACGGTAACTTAGTTATTCGTGGCGAAAAATGGATCAGCATCAATAATGGTGACGAATTTGTTCGTCTAACCGGTGTCGTGCGCTCGCAAGATATTCGTCCAGACAACACGATTGACTCTCCGCGCGTAGCTAATGCGCGCATCCAATACAGCGGTACCGGCACATTTGCTGATGTGCAGAAAGTCGGCTGGCTTAGCTCATTCTTTATGGGTAGCTGGTGGCCTTTCTAAGGAGTTCACATGAAGATTAAACTGTTTTTTACCGTCGTCTTACTATTGGTAGCAAATCTTAGCTACGCGCAGCGTATTAAAGATATTGCCAATGTACAGGGCGTGCGTAATAACCAATTGATTGGTTATGGTTTGGTAGTGGGTTTGCCCGGTACAGGGGAAAAAACACGTTATACCGAGCAAACCTTTAAAACGATGTTGAAGAACTTTGGTATCAACCTACCTGACAACTTTCGCCCTAAAATCAAAAATATCGCGGTAGTGGCAGTACATGCTGATATGCCGCCTTTTATCAAGCCGGGTCAAACTCTTGACGTAACGGTATCGAGCTTGGGTGAAGCTAAGAGTTTACGCGGTGGCACACTGCTGCAAACATTCCTAAAAGGGGTAGACGGCAACGTATATGCCATTGCCCAAGGCAGTTTGGTGGTCAGTGGCTTTAGCGCTGAAGGTCTTGATGGCTCGAAGGTGATTCAAAATACCCCAACGGTTGGACGTGTACCTAATGGCGCAATTGTTGAGCGAACCGTTGCTACGCCGTTTTCAACGGGCGACCACTTGACCTTTAATTTACGCCGGGCTGATTTCTCAACCGCGAAAAGGTTGGCCGACGCAATCAATGAGTTACTTGGCCCAGGCATGGCTAGACCACTAGATGCATCATCTGTGCAAGTCAGTGCCCCTCGTGATGTATCTCAGCGTGTTTCGTTTTTAGCGACATTAGAAAACATTCAGGTTGAGCCTGCTGCTGAGTCCGCCAAAGTGATTGTTAACTCTCGTACCGGCACCATTGTCGTCGGTCAAGACGTACGTTTGCTGCCTGCGGCGGTTACCCATGGTGGCTTAACCGTGACCATTGCAGAAGCAACCCAGGTCTCGCAGCCTAATCCGTTTGCTGGTGGTGATACCGTGGTAACCAGTGATACCACGATTGATGTGGCTGAAGAAGATAATCGCATGTTCTTGTTCAATCCTGGCACAACATTAGATGAGTTAGTCAGAGCAGTAAATTTAGTGGGAGCAGCACCGTCAGATGTGCTTGCTATTCTTGAAGCGCTAAAAATGGCAGGCGCTTTGCATGGTGAACTTATCATCATCTAAATTTTGTCGGTATTGAAATGGATAAGCTATCAAACTCATCGCACTTTCTGGACATTGGCGGCCTAGATTCACTGCGCGCCAAAGCCCAGAAGGACGATCAAGCAGCGCTAAAGGAAGTTGCCCAGCAGTTTGAAGGCATATTCGTACAGATGTTGATGAAAAGCATGCGTGATGCCAATGCGGTCTTTGAATCTGACAGTCCGATGAATAGCCAGTACACCAAGTTTTATGAGCAAATGCATGACCAACAAATGTCGGTCAATCTGTCAGATAAGGGCATGCTTGGCTTAGCGGATTTAATGGTTCAACAGTTGTCTCCAGGTACAAGTGATGTTACCCCTGCTTCGGTATTGCGCGGTGATATGGCGTCACCTGTTAGTCAGAGCAAGCCTGCACATCTCAGTCAGCAAATGCAGCAGTCATCGTCGGCAATGCCAACACTGGATGACATTGTTAGCGGCAAGAGTTTGCCTTCTGAAGTGGCGCGTAGCGGGACACACTTTAACGACCAACAAGATTTTATTCGCCAGTTATATCCCCATGCAGAAACAGCGGCAGCCAAGCTGGGAACCACACCAGAAGTACTCATTGCCCAGTCAGCACTTGAAACCGGTTGGGGACAAAAGGTGATTCAGGCCAAAGATGGCCAGCCAAGTAACAACTTATTCAACATTAAAGCGGATAAACGTTGGCAAGGTGATAAAGCGGCAGTGAATACGCTCGAATTTGAACAAGGCATTGCAGTGCAGCAACGGGCTGATTTTCGCGTTTACGATGATATCAAGCAGAGTTTCGATGATTTTGTTTCGTTTATTTCTGATGGGCCGCGTTATCAAAAAGCACTAGAAAAAGCCGCGAACCCGTCAGATTTCATTCAAGGGTTACAAGATGCAGGGTATGCAACAGACCCTAAATATGCCGAAAAAGTGATGCGAGTGATGCAGTCCATAGGTAAGGATGTGTCAGTTAGCTTAGGAGGAGGTCAGTAATGTTAATCAGATGTCGTTGTGACCAACTTGAACATTTAACGAGGGTTAGCTGATGTCGATGGATCTACTAAATATTGCTAGAACTGGCGTATTGGCATCGCAATCGCAGCTGGCCGTCACCAGTAATAACATTACCAATGCCAATACCGAAGGTTATCACCGTCAGGTAGCGCATCAGTCAAGCCTTGATACCCAAAGAATGGGTAACAGTTACTTTGGCGCTGGTACCTACATCTCAGATGTAAAACGTATATATAACGAGTATGCGTCTCGTGAGTTACGTATTGGTCAGACGGCCATGAGTCAAGCGCAAGCTACCGATATTAAGATGAGCGAGATGGACCAGCTATTCTCGCAAATAGGTAAGTCTATCCCACAAGGGTTAAGCGATCTATTTGCTGGGCTTAATAGCTTAGCGGATCTACCTGATGATTTAGGTATCCGTGGTAGCGTATTAGGCAATGCCGATCAAATAGCATCGGCGCTAAATCAGATGCAGTCACACCTTGATGGTCAAATGTCTCAAACTAATGACCAGATAGCGGCAATTACAGACCGAATTAACGAAATTAGCACCGAGCTTGGCCATATCAACCAAGAGTTGATGAAGTCGCAGGGTCAAGATATGGGGTTACTTGATCAACAAGATGCGCTAATTAAAGAGTTGAGTGAATATGGTCAGGTGAATGTGATTCCGCTGGAGTCTGGCGCTAAAAGCATCATGCTAGGTGGCTCGGTGATGTTGGTATCTGGCCAGGTTTCAATGCAAATGAGCACCACAACGGGTGACCCTTATCCCGGTGAGCTGCGGATTCAAACTTCGTCAGGCGCTCAAAACCTCGTTGTTGACCCATCTAAAATGGGGGGCAGTTTAGGGGCTTTATTCCAATTTAGAGATGAGACCTTGATACCCGCCCAGCTTGAGGTGAATCAGCTTGCACTGGGCGTCGCTGATGCATTTAACCAAGCACAGCAAGATGGCTTTGATCTCTATGGTGAAGTGGGAGAAAATATCTTTGTTGACATTAATGACCCCTCAATGGCTAACGGCCGCGTGGGCGCTTATGGCAATAACACCGGCAACGCGGCGTTGAGAGTTAATATAGATGACGTTGGAGCGTTAACAGGTTCAAGTTATGAGCTGTCGTTTACTGCGCCATCGACCTATGAGTTAAAGGACAATGTTTCTGGTGCGGTTACGCCACTGACGTTAGTGGGTAGCGAACTTCAAGGTGGCGATGGTTTCACTTTGCATATTGACTCGGGTGCCTTGGCCTCTGGCGATCGATTTGAAATCCGTCCTACCTCTGGTGCAGCATCAGGTATTGCGGTTGAGATGACCGATGCTAAAAAGCTGGCGGCGGCAGGCCCAACAATTAGCGCTGATGCAGCTAACTCCGGCAATACAGATGTCAAAATGGTTAGCATTGATGATCGTAACGCTGCCAACTTTCCAGTGACAGGTTCTGAGCTGACCTTTGAGATAAATACCACCACCAATACCTTTGAAGTATTCGATGCAAACGGGACATCATTGGGTGCGCCAGCTGCTTATACGCCGCCGAATATCAGTGCTTATGGTTTTACCTTTGAAGTTGAGTCAACCGCAGGTGCTACCGATCGATTTACTTTTGATTTGTCTTTTGCACCTGGTGACAACAGCAATGCTGTTGCCATGGCTGGCCTAAGTGATTCTAAAATAATGAATAACGGCACATCGACGCTCAGTGATGTATATGAGCAGACCAAATTATCCATTGGCGGCAAAGCCAAAGCTGCCCAGGTTGCACTGGGCTCCGCTGAAGCGGTGTACACCCAAGCGTACAACCGTGTACAGAGTGAGTCGGGGGTCAACCTTGATGAAGAAGCAGCCAATCTAATGCGTTTTCAACAAGCCTATCAAGCGTCTGCAAGGATCATGACTACGGCCAATGAAATCTTCAATACTTTATTTAGTTCGGTGCGTTAGGAGTTAGTGGTATGAGAATTTCAACAGCGCAGATGTTTACACAAAATATTAACGGTATTTTGGATAGACAAACCTCAACAAGCAAGATCATCGAACAGATCTCTAGTGGTAAGCGAGTGAATACCGCCGGCGACGATCCTGTCGCGGCAATTGGTATCGACAACCTTAATCAGCAAAATGCGCTAGTTGATCAGTATATGAAGAACATTGACTACGCGACCGGTCGGCTTAGTTTGACTGAAAGCAAGCTTGGTAGTGCGGAAACACTGGCAACTTCAGTGCGCGAACAAGTATTACGGGCAGTAAATGGTGGTCTTTCTGATTCCGAGCGGCAAATGGTTGCCGATGAACTCAAGGGAACCCTTGAAGAGTTACTTGCCATCGCTAATACCAAAGACGAATCAGGTAACTATATGTTTGCCGGTTATGAAACTGGTAAGCAACCCTTTGAGTTCGATGCGGCAGGTCAGATGGTGTATGCCGGTGATAGTGGTGTACGTGATGCGATTATCGCCTCTGGAGTGGTCGTTGGCAACAATGTTCCTGGCGATCAGGCTTTTATGAACGCACCAGGAGGATTGGGTGATTTTCGTGTCAACTATTTGGCATCTCAAGTGGGTGATTTCAATGTAGAAAGCGCTGAGATCGTCGATCCTCTGACTTATGTAGAAGATGATTACACTTTTAACATGGTGGGCACGAGCTTAGAGGTCAGAGATTCCAGTAATGCCTTAGTGACAACAGTACCTGCGTTTGATCCCACTAATCCGGTTAGCTTTAACGGTATTGAAGTCAAACTCGATGGTACGCCCGCTGCTGGCGATAGTTTCAGCATCAGCCCGCAAGATTCGGTCAGCATTTTTGACTCCATCAATGAAGCAATAACCTTACTAGAAGATCCTAATAAGATAAACACGGCTCAAGGTAAAGCGGAACTGGCACAGATATTGAATGATGTTGATAGCGGCATAAATCAGATCAGTATTGCCCGTGGCGTATCAGGAAATAGTTTAAAGAGTCTTGAAAGCCACAGTTCGACACACGTTGAAGAGAAGCTGGTCAATAGCTCTGCGTTATCAATGTTAGAAGACCTTGATTACGCCTCCGCAATCACGGAGCTAGAGAAGCAACAACTGGCACTTAATGCGGTATCAAGTGTGTTTACAAAAGTGGGTTCAACGACCCTGTTTGATTATATCTAACTGATGCTTATCGGTTAACAATTTAACTGTTTAATTTAGCCAAGCTCGAAGTCTTGGCAGTGCAACCAAGAAGAGGAAAACACAATGGCTATTAATGTAAATACCAATGTCACGTCAATGAAGGCGCAAAAGAACTTAAATATGTCAACGCAAAACTTGGCAACGTCAATGGAACGTTTATCAAGTGGTCTACGTATTAATAGTGCTAAAGATGATGCGGCAGGTTTGGCGATTTCTAACCGCCTGAACTCACAGGTTCGTGGTTTAGAAGTGGGTATGCGTAACGCTAACGATGCGATTTCAATTGCACAGATTTCTGAAGGTGCGATGCAAGAGCAAACCAACATGCTACAGCGTATGCGTGACTTGGCGATTCAATCTGAAAACGGTGCCAACAGTACTGCTGATTTACAAGCATTGAAAGATGAGATGGATCAGCTAGCACTTGAGATCACCGCAATTGGTAACAGTACTGCATTTGGTGATACCAAATTGCTAACAGGTGATTTCTCTGCGGGTAAACTATTCCAAGTAGGCCACCAAGATGGTGAGGATGTCACTATTTCGGTCGGTACACTTAATGCGCAAGTTTTATCGGTAGGCGCGCTGACGGTACTCACCAGTGCTGGCCGTAACTCGGCAATTGGTAAGATTGATGACGCCATCAAGGTCATTGACACCCAACGTGCTAAGTTAGGTGCGGTGCAGAACCGTTTAGCACATAACATTAGTAACAGTGCCAACACTCAAGCTAACGTTGCCGACGCGAAAAGCCGAATTGTAGATGTGGATTTTGCCAAAGAGACATCAACAATGACCAAAAACCAGGTACTACAACAGACAGGTTCAGCGATGTTGGCACAGGCGAATCAGTTGCCACAAGTTGCATTATCGTTACTTGGCTAAGAAAATATTGCCTAAAGTTTGTGCGCAACGCTCATGTTGTGCACAAACCCTATTTAAAAATAATATCAAATTCAGTTGGTTAATTGAATTTGATATTTTTTTTAAAAAAAAGCTAAAGATATGAAATCCTCTGCCGTTAAATTTACTGTAACCAATTAGCTCAGCCTGGCTTAAGCAGACAGGCATTAGTTTTAAGTCAGGTATTAAGAGGAACAGATTATGGCTATTACAGTAAACACTAACGTTACTTCTCTAAAAGCACAGAAGAACTTGAACGCATCTAGTAGTAATCTTGCGACTTCTATGGAGCGTCTATCAAGTGGTTTACGTATTAACAGTGCGAAAGACGATGCGGCAGGTCTTGCAATTTCTAACCGCTTGAACTCACAGGTTCGTGGTCTTGAAGTGGGTATGCGTAACGCCAACGATGCGATTTCAATTGCGCAAATCTCTGAAGGTGCGATGCAAGAGCAAACCAACATGCTGCAACGTATGCGTGACTTGACCATTCAGTCAGAAAACGGCGCGAACAGTACTGCAGATTTACAAGCACTTAAAGATGAAATGGATCAGTTAGCGCTAGAAATCACAGCGATTGGTACTAACACTGCATTTGGTGATACTAAATTGCTTAATGGTGATTTCTCTGCGGGTAAGTCTTTCCAAGTAGGTCACCAAAATGGTGAAGACATTAAGGTGTCTGTTGGTAAATCTGATGCTGCTTCATTGTCTGTTGGTTCACTTACCGTATTGACGTCAGCTGGTCGCTCTACAGCACTTGCTAAAATTGATGCTGCGATTTCCACTATTGATACAAGTCGTGCAAAATTAGGTGCAGTACAAAACCGTCTATCGCACAACATTAGTAACAGTGCTAATACGCAAGCAAACGTTGCCGATGCTAAGAGTCGTATTGTGGATGTGGATTTCGCCAAAGAAACTTCTACAATGACCAAGAACCAAGTATTGCAACAAACGGGTTCAGCGATGTTGGCTCAAGCTAACCAGCTCCCTCAAGTGGCGCTATCTTTACTATAATATAGGGTATTGATAAGCTAATTTGACCAAACAAGGGAGGTTCGGCGACGAGTCTCCCTTTGTTGTATTTTAAGGATAATGATTAACGTGGGGGTGTAGTATGGTGACGGATATGAATTTGGTAACTCAATCCAATGCCGCAACTGCTAAGATAGATATAGGAACCACACCTATAAAACCTACAGCAGCAAAGGATGCTGAGCTGGATAGAACATCTGTGATTCAAGCGGTTGAAGAAAGCGAAAAAACAGCCAAAACAGAGGAAGAACCTACTAGCGAACAGATGCAGAAATTAGTTGATGATATGTCAACCATGATGGCTGTGATGCGCAAAGGGTTAGCATTTAAGGTTGATGAAAATTCTGGCACAAATATTGTTAGTGTCATGGACATTGAGTCAGGTGATGTGATTCGTCAAATTCCTAACGAAGAAGCGCTTAAATTAGCGCAAAAACTAACGGAAGTGACGGGTCTGTTAATGAAAACCGAGGCGTAAACACGGTTGTCGGTATTAAAATAGTTTAAGTAGAGGTTTTTATGGCATTAACAGCAACGGGTATAGGTTCAGGGCTCGACATTAACACCATTGTCGGTGTGCTGGTCGATGCTGAAAAAGTCCCTAAAGAAGCTATTTTTGATCAAAAAGAAGCGACTATTGATGCCAAAGTGTCTGCTATTGGGACACTGAAAAGTGTTCTATCGTCATTCCAAGATGCTTTGGAGAAGCTCAAAGATGGTGGCAGCCTTAATCAAAGAACGGTATCAACTGGCGATAGCCTCTATTTAAGCGCTACTGCGGATAAAACGGCGACTACAGGATCGTACAATATCCAAGTTGAACAATTGGCAACAGCACATAAAGTTGCCGGCGCATTTACCGCAGATAAGACCGCTGCGGTAGGAGAAGGTAGCCTAGATTTTACCGTCAATGGTGAGTCATTTACTGTTGATGTTGGTGCGACCGATTCCCTTGAAGATATTGCTAAAAATATTAATGATTCTTCTGAAAATGTGGGTGTTACAGCGACAATTGTTACAACCAACTCGGGAAGCCGCTTAGTACTAAGCTCAGATACCGAAGGCCCAGACAATCAGATTACCGTTGGCGCCACAGATACTGCTGGAACCGGCCTTAACGATATGTTTGGCGGTACCAACTTAACAGAAGTTCAGGCCGCGCAAGAGTCAATTATCCATGTTGACGGCCAACAGCTTAATTCACAAACCAATGAAATTACCGGCGCGATTGCTGGTGTTACCTTGAACCTGACGGACGCCGATGTCAATAAAACCACTACGCTGAAAATTGAACAAGATGATGAAGCGGTAAAAGAGAATGTTCAGGGGTTTGTTGATGCTTACAACAGCTTGATGAGCTCTATTGATAAGCTCTCTTCTTATGATGCTGAAAAAGAAGAGGCTGCAGCTCTGCAAGGCGATTCTATGATTCGCTCTTTAGAATCGCAGATGCGCAATATGATCAGTACTCGTGTCGATGTCGACGGTACTAGTGTTGCGCTTTATGATATTGGTATTGAGGCTGATCGATACGGGAAGTTGAGCGTTGATTCAGCAAAGCTTGATGAAGTGATTAAGAATGACATGGCAAGCATTGAAGGACTGTTTGCTACTGAAACGACTGGCTTGGCCAATCGATTGGACGAGCTCAGTGAGGGCTATGTCAAAACCGGTGGTTTAATTGATTCTCGCAATAACGCGTATACCAGTGACAAAAAACGACTTGATAGCGATCGTGAGGCGTTTGCATTGAAAATGGAAATGCTTGAAGCTAGGCTGTTTAAACAGTTCAATGCGATGGACTTGGTAGTTGGACAATTAAATCAGCAAGCTTCCGGTATAGTAAACGGCTTAAATTCATTACCAGGCGTTATTAGTAACTCATAAGCCTAGGTTGTGAGACAGGAGTTGTATCGTTGCAAACCATAGAACAAGTTAATAATGCAGTATCAGATACCTTGGTTAAGTTAGAAGCCCTACCTGCAGAAGATGAAGCAACTGATAAGTTGGTATCAGATTTGCAAGAGTTGATTGCAAAGCGTCAACTTTTACTCGATGGCTTGTTGTTAGCCCCAAAAGATGAAGACCGAGAGCAATTAGAGCTGCAACTGAAATTGACTCGGGGTTTTGAAGTGCAGGCAAAAGCTGTACTTCAACATCGGCAGGAATTGCTTCACATCGGCCGTAAAAGTAAACGTCAACTTAATGTTTATAAGTCTATAGATTCTAATAGGTAGGTGTGTATGAGAAGGTCATTACAGTCATATCGAAAGGTATCGGTGGAGAGCGAAATATCTGTAGCTTCACCCCATCGTATTATCCAAATGATGTTTGAAGGCGCACTGCAGCGTCTAGCTCAAGGTCGCTATGCTATCGAACAAAATGATGTGACCAACAAAGGTATTTATATTGGTAAAGCCATTGGCATCATTACCGGTTTAAATAACAGCTTGAACATGGATGAAGGTGGAGAAATCGCCAACAACTTAAGCGATTTGTATGACTTTATGCTTCGTAGAATCTCTGAAGCGAATATGAATAATGATGTACAAGCTATTGATGATGTCAGTGAGATTCTCCGTAATATCAAAGAAGGTTGGGATGCGATTCCTAGCGACCAACACCACATGGCGTCTCAGTCTGAGGCTATTTAGCCCCGCAGCAATCACCTTTGGAGTCTTGGCAGGTGTCAAACATTTGGCATCTGCTGCTGCATACGTTGAGATTTTGAGCTAAAATCATGAGAGTTCGGCATAAAATGCAACTGAGGCTTGCTAATAGCTTGCCGATAATACACTATTCCTCATGGTAGTCGTTTATCGGAATGTTTAAGTAAGACTACTTTCAGCTTTTAGGCAACGAACACTAATAATTAATGCGAATAATACTGAGCGCTTTACGGCCTTCTTAAATGATGCAAATAGATCAACGAATTCTCATTGTAGGTAGTCAATCAGAGCGAATAAATCGCTTATCATGTGTATTTGAGTTTCTTGGTGAACAAGTAGACTTAATTGCCGTCGATAAACTTGAAGCGCGATTACAAGATGCTCGTTACCGCGCCTTGGTGATTACCTCTGATGCCCAAACTAAAACTCTGATCCAATCCATTGCTGCGTCTATCCCGTGGCAACCTGTACTGGTTATGGGACCGGCTGAAGATATTGGTGCATCTAATATTCTGGGCTTTATTGAAGAGCCTCTCAATTATCCTCAATTGACTGAACTGCTGCATTTTTGTCAGGTGTTTGGTCAAGCTAAACGACCCGATATCCCGACTAGCGGTAATCAAACAAAGCTGTTTCGCAGTCTAGTTGGTCGCAGTGAGGGGATTGCCAATGTTCGCCACCTTATCAGCCAAGTATCGGCATCTGATGCCACAGTTTTGATTCTAGGTCAGTCTGGAACAGGTAAAGAAGTGGTTGCGCGCAACATGCATTATCTCTCAGAGCGCCGAGAAGGCCCCTTTATTCCTGTTAACTGCGGTGCTATTCCACCAGAGTTACTTGAAAGTGAGCTGTTTGGTCATGAGAAAGGCTCCTTTACCGGTGCAATTAGTGCTCGTAAAGGTCGTTTTGAATTGGCTGAAAAAGGGACACTCTTTTTAGATGAAATAGGTGATATGCCGCTGCAAATGCAGGTTAAGCTATTACGTGTTTTGCAAGAAAGAACCTTTGAGCGCGTCGGGGGCAATCGTTCTATTAGTGCCGATGTACGCGTAGTAGCGGCAACTCATCGCGATTTAGAAGAGATGATTGAAAAAGGAGATTTTAGGGAAGATTTATATTATCGCCTTAATGTCTTCCCAATTGAAATGCCCGCGCTTTGTGAGCGTAAAGATGACATCCCACTGCTGTTGCAAGAGTTAGTTAGCCGAGTTTATAACGAAGGCCGCGGTAAGGTACGATTTACCCAGCGTGCTATTGAATCACTAAAAGAACATGAGTGGTCAGGCAACGTTCGAGAACTGTCTAATTTGGTTGAGCGTTTAACCATTTTATATCCAGGTGGTCTCGTCGACGTTAATGATTTACCGATGAAGTATCGACACATTGATGTACCTGAATATGAAGTGCAGGTCAGTGAAGAAGAGCTCGAGCGCGAAGCGCTGGCGTCAATCTTCAACGATGAAGAGCCGGTAGATATTCCAGAAACACGTTTCCCGAGTGAACTTCCTCCGGAAGGGGTTAATCTAAAAGATCTATTGGCAGAGCTTGAAATCGATATGATTCGTCAGGCGTTAGATCAGCAAGACAATGTTGTCGCCAGAGCTGCAGAAATGCTCGGTATTCGCCGTACAACATTAGTTGAGAAAATGCGTAAGTATGGCATGAGTAAAGATTAGCTGTAACACACCTCAATAAAGCCTCTTGTTGTTTTTACAACTGGAGGCTTTGTCATTTCTAGGGGCTAATTTGTTTAAAAAGCCCTTTTTGACTTATCTCCTTGAATTAGTTTTATAGCATTGGCCTGATATATGCATTAACCCCGTTAGCAGCAATATTTTGACGGAGTTTTTATGTTGGCGACACAATATGTATCAGAGCAGTCCTCCCCTGAGCAATCGGTGGTGCGTGCTGTTGCAAACAGTGACAATGCCAATGCATCCAGTCGAATGGATCATATTTTACAAGCCATGCCATCAGGTGTGGTGATCATTAATGGTGACGGTGTCGTAACACAGGCCAATCCTGTGGCGGTGCAACTGCTTGGCCAACCACTTGAAGGGTTACGCTGGATACAAGTCATCAACCGAGCGTTTTCGCCGCAAGATGATGATGGTCATGAGGTGTCATTAAAAAATGGCCGCCGAGTGAAATTAGCGATTACGCCTCTAACGCCCGAGCCGGGGCAATTGATTGTCCTGACCGACCTGACTGAAACCCGCTTATTGCAGAAGAATGTGTCACACATGCAGCGTTTATCAGCGCTTGGAAAAATGGTGGCGACCTTAGCGCATCAAGTCAGGACGCCATTGTCTGCTGCTTTGTTATACGCATCCAACCTTGGCAGCAATAAACTTGATCAGCGCGGACGTGAGCGCTTTCAAGGCAAATTGGTTGACCGACTCAACGAATTAGAGCAGCAGGTCAACGACATGTTGATGATGGCCAAAGGGCGCCAACAAGAGCAGATGGTCCCTGTGCTAATGAGTGATGTCGTTGCCAGTGTCGTGGCTAATTGTGAACCTATTGCGGAAAAAAAATCTTGTCAGTTGACCTTGCTGGGTGATGGTGAGCATTTGGTGAGCGCCAATGTTTCTACTCTTAGCTCAGCGGTAAATAATCTCGTGATTAATAGCATTGAAGCCGGCGCCAATCGCATTGCTTTGCAAGTTACCCTTGAGAAGCAACATGTCAGTTTACATGTCATAGATAACGGCAAGGGCTTAGATTCTGCCATGCAAAAGCAAGTGTTAGAGCCTTTTTATACGACCAAATCACAAGGTACAGGTTTAGGCCTTGCGGTAGTGCAGTCGGTGGTATCGAATCACGACGGCAAGTTTGATTTTCACTGCGTTAAAGGTAAGGGCTGTAAAGCCAGTATAATTTTACCCTTGCTGAGCAACATAGGTACTGAGGAGGGAGCTCATGTCTGAAGGTAGGATTCTGTTGGTCGAAGACGACTGCGCCTTAAGAGAAGCACTGGTTGACACTTTGTTGTTAGCACAATATCAGTGTGATGACGTTGGCTCTGCAGAAGAAGCCATCGTCGCCCTCAAAGCGCAGTGTTATGATTTAGTGGTCAGTGACGTTCAAATGGAGGGCATTGGCGGCATAGGCTTGCTGCAGTACTTACAGCAGCATCATAGCCAACTGCCGATGTTGTTGATGACGGCTTATGCCACGATTGATAATGCGGTGAATGCTATCAAACAGGGGGCGGTTGACTACCTCGCCAAACCGTTTGCGCCAGAGGTATTACTTAACCAAGTCTCCCGTTATATTAAACCTGCACTGGTGGTTGATAGCCCGGTTGTCGCTGATGAAAAAAGCCTTAACTTGCTTGCCTTAGCGCGCAAGGTTGCTGCATCAGATGCATCAGTGATGATTATGGGGCCCAGTGGGTCAGGTAAAGAGGTCTTAGCACGCTTTATTCATCAAAATAGCCCTCGCCATCAAGCGCCTTTTGTGGCGATAAACTGTGCAGCAATACCTGAAAATATGCTTGAAGCGACCCTTTTTGGCTATGAAAAAGGCGCATTTACAGGCGCTGTGCAAGCTTGCCCTGGTAAATTTGAACAAGCACAAGGCGGCACCTTGTTGCTCGATGAGATATCAGAGATGGATTTGGGCTTACAAGCTAAGCTTTTACGAGTTCTCCAAGAGCGTGAAGTTGAGCGTCTTGGTGGCAGAAAGACCATTAAATTGGATGTTCGAGTACTCGCGACCTCCAATAGGGATCTTAAAGCGGCTGCTGCTAACGGTGAGTTTCGAGAAGATCTGTTTTATCGAATAAATGTGTTTCCACTCACTTGGCCTGCGCTGAATCAGCGACCTGCGGATATTTTACCGTTAGCGCGACATCTGTTACAGCGCCATGCGGAGCGAAGTGGAGTCACCACAGTGCCGCAACTTGATGACGCAGCGAGTCGCCGCTTGTTGACCCATCGCTGGCCGGGTAATGTGCGTGAATTAGATAATGTGATTCAACGGGCATTGATTTTACATAGTGGTGAAGCGATCACTTTGGCCGATATTGTGCTAGATAGCCAAGATAGTGAGCTTGATATTCACTTTGATGCGCCGCACCCAGTGCCCGAGGCTGAAGGATTGGGCGATGAGCTAAAAGCCAAAGAGCACGTCATTATCCTTGAGACATTGACTCAGTGTAATGGTAGTCGTAAAGCGGTGGCGGAAAAACTGGGCATTAGTGCCAGAACGCTGCGCTACAAAATGGCTAAAATGCGCGACATGGGCATTCAAATCCCGGCTTAAAATTGCTATCGACATCATGATGCCCAATACCGAGTCGTAAACTGACGAGGTTAGGTATCATGATGTTTTTGTGTGTCATTAGCGCTTAAATCTACTTTCGCTGTTTTAGTGAACAGTTAAACCTCATTAATCCTACAATTGATTCATTCATTCTAAAGTTGGCAAGCTAATTGCTTTATTGATTACTAACAATCAAGTTTCGTCAAAAACACGACGATGGGAGCTTAGTATGCAGATCGGTGCCAATTCATTATTCCAAGAAATGCAGTCTTTAAGTGGTGAAATTAAACCTTCAGGTATGTCGACAGGCATCACTCAGCAGGTAAACAACACCAGTGGCAGTGACTTTGGGCAGCTGCTATCTCAAGCCGTGGGCACTGTCGGCGAGTTACAATCCAACGCCGCTTCTTTGGCGACTCGGTTAGATATGGGCGACAGTACCGTGACCTTGTCTGATACTGTGATTGCCAGAGAAAAGTCGAGTGTTGCTTTTGAAGCAACAGTACAAGTCAGAAATAAACTTGTTGAAGCCTATAAAGAGATAATGAGTATGCCTGTATAAGGCGGCACTCATTGATTTTCAAAGCATTGCAATAAATTAATTAGAAAGAGCAGGTATCTATCGTGAGTACGGATATGGTGGTAGGCAACAACGCTGGCACAGCAGACACGACCTTGGCTGGTGGCGTTCAAGAAGAGCATAAACCAGGCGGCATTGGCGGCTTTGGTGGCGTAGATATGCTCCGTCAGATCACAATGATTCTAGCGCTTGCTATCTGTTTGGCGCTTGCAGTATTTGTCATGCTCTGGGCTCAGGAGCCTGAATATCGTCCGCTCGGGAAAATGGATACCCAAGAGATGGTTCAAGTACTCGATGTACTGGACAAGAACAAGGTTAAGTACCAAATCGATGTAGATGTGATTAAGGTTGCTGAAGATCGCTATCAAGATGTCAAAATGATGCTCAGCCGAGCAGGACTTGATAACAATGAAGCGGCTAATGACTATTTAAATCAGAATAGTGGTTTTGGTGTATCGCAGCGCATGGAGCAAGCTCGTCTTAAGCATAGCCAAGAACAAAACCTAGCTCGAACGATTGAAGAGTTACGCAGTATTACCCGTGCCAAAGTGATCTTGGCCATTCCAAAAGAAAATGTTTTTGCTAGAAATCGCTCTAAGCCAAGTGCAACTGTGGTTGTGAGCACGCGCCGCGCAGGGCTTGGGCAAGAAGAAGTTGATTCAATTGTTGATATCGTGGCGTCAGCAGTGCAAGGGCTAGAGCCAGCGCGCGTGACGGTCACCGACGCAAACGGCCGCCTATTAAATTCTGGCAGTCAAACTGCCGTATCAGCAAGAGCACGTCGTGAGCTAGAAATTGTTCAGCAAAAAGAAGCGGAATACCGCAACAAAGTTGAATCTATTCTGATGCCCATTTTAGGCCCCGAGAATTTTACCTCGCAAGTTGATGTCAACATGGACTTCACAGCGGTAGAGCAAACAGCCAAGCGTTATAACCCCGATCTGCCAGCGATTCGCAGTGAGATGACCGTTGAGAATAATGCCAACGGCGGCACCATTGGCGGAATTCCTGGCGCGCTGACTAATCAGCCACCTATGGAGTCAAATATTCCACAGGACGCGCTTAATCAAGACCAAGCGGCTGAAAGTACAGGTAGTAGCCATCGAGAAGCAACACGAAATTATGAGCTTGATACCACCATTAGCCATACCCGTCAGCAAGTTGGCGTGGTGCGTCGAGTGAGTGTTTCGGTCGCGGTGGACTTTAAAACCGGCGCTGCGGGTGAAGAAGGACAAGTAAATCGTGTTCCGCGCACAGAGCAAGAGTTGGCAAATATCCGTCGACTGCTAGAAGGCGCGGTTGGGTTTAACGGCCAACGCGGTGACATGATTGAAGTAGTTACGGTACCGTTTATGGACCAGCTTATTGAAGAAGTCCCGGCACCTGAAATGTGGGAGCAGCCATGGTTCTGGCGAGCTGCGCGTCTATTGATGGGGGGCTTGGTGATTCTGGCGCTGATTATCTTTGTCGTTAGACCTATGCTTAAGCGCCTTATTTATCCTGACTCAGAGAAAATGCCTGATGAACCTAGCTTAGGCGACGAGTTAGCAGAAATTGAAGATCAATATGCAGCCGATACACTGGGTATGTTGAACCGTCCAGAAGCGGAGTACAGCTACGCAGATGACGGGTCAATTTTAATACCAGATCTTCATAAAGATGATGATATGATTAAAGCAATACGAGCACTAGTGGCGAATGAGCCTGAACTATCGACGCAAGTCGTGAAAGGTTGGTTACAAGACAATGAGTGAAGAAACGGGTGAACTAACAGTTGCAGCAGGATTTAATACCGACGATTTAACCGGTATTGAAAAGACCGCAATTTTACTGCTGAGCTTGAGCGAAGCTGATGCCGCGTCAATTTTGAAACACTTAGAGCCTAAGCAGGTGCAAAAAGTGGGCATGGCGATGGCGGCGATGCAAGACTTTGGTCAAGAGAAAGTGATTGGCGTTCACAAGCTGTTTCTTGACGAAGTACAAAAGTATTCATCCATTGGTTTCAACAGTGAAGAGTTTGTTAGAAAAGCACTGACTGCTGCACTTGGTGAGGATAAAGCAGGCAACTTAATTGAGCAGATCATCATGGGTGGCGGGGCCAAAGGCCTTGAGTCATTGAAATGGATGGATGCGAGACAGGTTGCCACGATAATCCAGAATGAGCATCCACAAATTCAAACTATCGTACTGTCATACCTAGAACCAGATCAGGCAGCTGAGATTTTTGCTCAAGCGCCAGAAAATACCCGTTTAGACTTAATGATGCGTATAGCCAACCTTGAAGAAGTTCAGCCAGCAGCTTTGCAAGAATTGAATGATATCATGGAGAAACAGTTTGCTGGTCAAGGTGGCGCGCAAGCGGCCAAGATGGGTGGCCTGAAAGCGGCTGCTAATATCATGAACTACTTAGATACTGGCGTAGAAAGTCAATTGATGGAAACCATGCGTGAGTCTGATGAAGAGATGGCGCAACAGATCCAAGACTTGATGTTTGTGTTCGAGAACTTAGCCGATGTTGATGATCTCGGTATTCAAGTCTTGCTGCGTGAAGTACAGCAAGATGTATTAATGAAGGCGCTTAAAGGCGCTGATGATCAGCTTAAAGATAAGATTTTGGGCAACATGTCTAAGCGTGCAGCCGAACTGCTTAAAGATGATTTAGAAGCGATGGGGCCAATCCGTATCAGTGAAGTGGAAGTGGCGCAGAAAGAGATCCTATCGATTGCGCGTCGTCTCAGTGATGCCGGTGAAATCATGCTCGGCGGTGGTGGCGGAGAAGAGTTCTTATAATTATGGCCAATGACGACGATAAAGCAGCTAAATCAGCCAGCGTGTCTCAAGATGATGGTGAGTTTCATCATTGGCATATACCGGATGTTACTCAGCAGATCCCAGCCGATACATTAAATGCTTTTGGGCGCCGCGACGCAGTAAGAGAAGTCGTTGAAGAGCCTGAGGCAATTAAGCCACCGACACTTGCGGAAATAGAACAGATTCGCGCTGAAGCTGAACAAGCTGGCTTTACTGAAGGTGCAGAAAAAGGTCACGCTGAGGGGCTAGAACAAGGCCGTTTAACTGGGCTCGAAGAAGGTCATCAACAAGGCTTTGAGCAAGGCAAAGAGCAAGGCTTGCAGGAAGGACTTAATCAGGCAAGTCAGCTTATCGAGCAGTTTAACCATATTATTGAACAGTTTGCAGCGCCACTGAGTTTGCTTGATACTGAAATTGAGTTAGAGATGGTTAACCTGAGCCGGGCTTTGGCTCGCTCAGTGATTGGACATGAACTAACTACTCACCCTGAACATGTGCTGGCGGCTTTACGTCATGGTGTTGACTCCCTACCGATAAAAGATCAAAACATCAATATCCGCTTACATCCAGATGATCTTGCCATCGTCAATACCCTGTATGAGCAAGCGCAATTAGATAAGAATCGTTGGCAGCTTGAAGCTGATCCAAGCTTATCTGCGGGGGATTGCGTGATTGATAGTCAACGCAGCAGTGTAGATATGCGTTTGCAAACTCGCATGGACTCGGTGCTAAGTGATGTTGATGGCCATTTAGAAAGATTACAAAAAGAGCAACAGGCTAAGCTTGATGCACTTGCAAAACCCAGTGCAGAGCAACATGAAGCTGAAGTAAATCACGCCGAAATGACTGCTCAAGAGCCCGTGCCCGCCGAGCAAACTGAAGTCGACCAAGCGGGTGTTGAGCCGGTGTCAGCCGAATCAGCAACGACTGATACAGTGGAAAATCCTGATGAAAGCCCGTCAGCTTAATCTTCTTAACCAGCTTAAAAACTACACGGCTAAAGTACCACACTTTATGCCGGAGGCAAGTGGTCAGCTAGTCAGAGTTGTGGGGTTAACGCTAGAAGCATCGGGTTGCCGAGCGTCTGTTGGCAGTTTGTGCAGCATAGAAACCATCACTGGTGATCTGGTTGCTGAAGTCATTGGATTTGATGATAAATTGCTCTACTTGATGCCCATTGAGGAACTCAGTGGGGTATTGCCTGGCGCCAAAGTTACCCCACTAGGTGAGCAAGCTGGTATTCCTGTTGGGTTATCGCTACTCGGACGAGTCTTAGATGGCAACGGCCAACCGCTTGATGGCGCCGGTGCACTGCATACAGAGCAGCATGCTCCACGTCAATCTACCGCCATTAATCCGCTCGCGCGGCGGGCGATCACCCAACCGCTGGATGTTGGCGTGCGCGCCATTAATGCGATGCTAACCGTGGGCAAAGGCCAACGTATGGGTCTGTTTGCGGGTTCGGGTGTCGGTAAAAGTGTGCTGCTAGGCATGATGACTCGCGGTACCACCGCAGACATTATTGTGGTTGGCTTAGTAGGTGAACGTGGCCGCGAGGTGAAAGAGTTCATTGAAGAGATTTTGGGGGAACAAGGTCGCGCTCGCTCTGTTGTTGTCGCAGCGCCTGCCGATACCTCGCCGCTGATGCGATTAAGAGCCTGTGAAACCTCAACTCGCATCGCAGAGTACTTTCGTGACCTGGGTTATAACGTGTTATTACTGATGGATAGTTTGACGCGCTACGCCCAGGCGCAACGTGAAATTGCCTTAGCAGTGGGCGAGCCACCTGCGACCAAAGGTTATCCGCCATCGGTTTTTGCAAAACTGCCTAAACTGGTTGAGCGTGCAGGTAACGGCGGTGGCAAGCAGGGCTCCATCACCGCATTTTATACCGTATTAACCGAAGGTGATGATTTGCAAGATCCAATTGCCGATGCCGCAAGGGCAATCTTAGATGGCCATATCGTATTGTCGCGTACTCTAGCTGACTCCGGTCATTATCCAGCCATTGATGTTGAAGCTTCAATTAGTCGTGTTGCGCCGATGGTGATCAGCGCTGAGCATTTAGAAGCGATGCGAAAAGTGAAACAAGTGTATTCACTGTATCAACAGAATAAAGATCTTATCTCAATTGGGGCCTACACTCAGGGAAGTGATCCTCGTATTGATAATGCCATACGTTTACAACCGGCAATGAATGCGTTTCTACGTCAAACTATGAAAGAAGCGATAACCTTTGATAGTAGTGAGTTAATGCTCAACCAACTAGGAGCGCAGTGCCAGGCATAGGGCATTACGAATAATTGATGGCCAAACCCGATCCGCTGCATACGGTATTAAAGCTCGCTAGCGAAGCAGAAGATCAAGCTGCTTTGCAGTTAAAAAGCGCGAGGCTTGATCTACAAAAATCTCAGGCGCAACTAAGCGCTTTGCAAAATTACCGTTTAGATTACATGAAGCAGATGGAAGGTCAGCAGGGTCAGCAAATCAGCGCCAGCTACTATCATCAATTTCATCAGTTTGTTCGTCAAATCGATGATGCCATCACTAAGCAGCACCTTGGGGTGGCTGAGGCCAACAAACAAGTGACCTATCGACAAAATCATTGGCAAGAGAAACAACAGAAACGTAAAGCGGTAGAGCTACTGTTAGAAAAGAAAGCGATGCAGGCCGCAACAAAAGCCCATAAAGCAGAGCAAAAAATGTTTGATGAATTTGCATCTCAGCAATATTTTAGACAATCTCGCCGTTAATCTACTTTTATTTCCCCAGCCTCAATATTCTATCGCCTCTATGCTTTCAAGTGGCACCATAATTGCAATGGTTTATACCAATAACTCCCAATCTGTATGGGTTTTTGACACTGTAAGCTGAACTGCAGTTCGTCATCGTGTAACGTCTGCGGAGGAACCATGACCCAAATGAACAATATTTTGCTGGCTAAATCTGACACCAAAAGCGATGTGGGATCAGACAGCCAATCCATCAAATCTAACAGCCTGCTGAGCAGTGATGCGACGGGAGAGGCCACTAAGCAAACGAAAAATAACGACTTTTCCTTTGCGATGGAACAAGCCGCAAAAGGCGAGAGTAAAATGCCGACTAGGCAAACTGTCACTGCCGTTGAGAGTAAGCAACCTGAATCGACTAAAGCCGAGACAGATGAAGTTGTGGTGGACAATGAGCAATTTAATAGCGATGACTCTGCAGATATTGACCTAGTACTGTCTCAAATTAATTTAGCCAACGCTGTAGCAGAAGAGTCTTTGCCAGATGATAGCGGCGAATCATTGCCGCTTGATGATGGGGAGGATTTGTTTGTGTCGCAGCAGGTTATTGATAGCGGCAAACAATTACAGAGCGATGAGGAATTGCTTACGTTAGTTTCTATGCAAACAGGCATGTCGAAACAAGAGCTTATTGCCCTTCCGCCTAAAGATTTTCTGCAGTTAGTAAGTCAAATAGGGACTGAAGATAAGCCAATTATACAAGCCACTGAGCTGACTAATCTGGTTCAAAATGCAACGGAACCCCAAGCAAAATCGAATTTAACCGTTGAAGAACAACAAAAGCTCCATGCTGCACAACTATTAGCTGTAGAGGAATTAAAGCGACAAGGGCATGCAGCGGATAAAAGCACCTTAGCAGCTGATGTCGATCCCAAGACCAAATCAGATGCAAGCGTGCTTGCACAAGCGACAGGCTTGGCATCAGAAAAAAATGTTGATGCCAAAGTTCTAGACAAGCATGCGGTGAGTCAGGTTAATCAGTCAGCTGTCGGCGTTGAAAAAACTGCCGCTGCCGGGGGGTCTTCTACGGCACCATCAGCATCAATAAAGAATATATTGGGTGAAGATACTAGCAAAGGGGTAACAGCCAGCAATTCTGCTACCTCAAGTAGCGACGATGTGAGCATTAAAAAAGTCGCAGCGTTAAGTAATAGCAATGTATCATCAGGCGAACTTCAAGCTGCAATGCAATTAAAAGATGCCAAGTTAGCCGTCAGTCTGAATGCCAATGGTAGTCTAGACAATAGTGCTATTGCTGAGGCAAAAGATACCACTAGTACTCACTCAATCTCAGCTGAGCAAAAAGCTAACCCATTGTTTACCGCGACCCAGCAGATCAATCGTAATGAAGTGGCGCAAATTCAAGTTTCTATAAGAAGTCAGCATGAAGGCGCCCAGCAGATGCAGGATATGATTCAAAAATTCAGTCCAGTAATGCGCCAGCAGCTAGTGACTATGGTCAGCCAGGGGATTCAGCATGCCGAAATCCGGCTAGATCCGCCCGAGCTTGGGCAAATGATGGTAAGAATTCAGGTTCAGGGCGATCAGACTCAGGTGCAATTCCAGGTGGCTCAGCATCAAACAAGAGATATCGTTGAGCAGGCCTTACCCAGACTAAGAGAGATGCTGGCTGAGCAAGGAATGCAATTAACCGACAGTGATGTATCTCAACAGCAGCAGGGCGAGGAAGGTGCTGATGGCGAGCAAGGTCAAAATGGCTTGCTAGGGAATGAAATGGATGAAAATACAGCAGAAGAAACTCTTTTGGCGGCGAATCAAGCAACTACTTATCAATCGGGTATAGATTATTACGCATAAGCAGGTAACCTATAGAGATTAAGGTTGAGCAATAAGTTCAAACCCGTGAGGGATGATTGATAGGGGAATTGAGATGGCCGAAGAAGAATCACTAGAGTTAGAAGATAGCGAAGCGCCCAAAAGCAAAAAGAAAATTATCATTTTTGCCGTGATAGGATTGGTTTTGGCGCTGGTTATTGCTGGGGCTTTGTGGTTTTTCCTTAGTGGTGATGATGAAGCGGCAGCAGCTGTAGGTAGCGACGAGGCTGTGGAGCAGGTTGAAGAAGTCAATCAAGGCGAAGCGTTCTATGTGGCGATGCCAAGGCCGTTCGTGTTCAATTTACCTGGAAAAACTCGCTCGCGGTTAGTGGAAATCAAAGTGCAGATGATGGTGAGGGGCGCAGATGATGACGTACTCATTAAGAAGCACATTCCACTTATAGAAGATGCGCTGTTAACCACTTTTAGTGGTTCGGATGAACAAAAACTTAGCTCGCTTGCGGGTAAAGATGAATTGCGTCAGTTGGCATTGCTGAATGTGCAAAATACATTGCAACCGGTGACAGGGCGTAAAGTGGTAGAGAAAGTATTATTTACTGGTTTTGTAATGCAGTAATTGATGAATGCATTATGTGGATAAATAAGGCTCTAATGTGAGTGATTTATTAAGTCAAGACGAAATTGATGCGCTGCTGCATGGTGTTGATGACGTAGAAGAGGAAGATACGGGTGATGGCAGTTTAGATGCGCGCTCCTATGATTTCTCTTCCCAAGACCGAATTGTTCGTGGTCGTATGCCTACGTTGGAAATCGTTAACGAACGATTTGCGCGGCATTTGCGCATCAGCATGTTTAATATGATGCGCCGCGCTGCAGAGGTATCGATCAATGGCGTTCAAATGCTCAAGTTCGGCGAATATGTACATACCTTGTTTGTACCGACCAGCCTCAATATGGTTAGATTTAGTCCGTTAAAAGGTACCGCGTTGATCACGATGGAAGCTAGGCTAGTTTTCATTTTAGTGGACAATTTTTTTGGTGGTGACGGGCGTTTTCACGCCAAGATTGAGGGCCGTGAGTTTACCCCTACCGAAAGACGTATTGTGCAACTGCTGCTAAAAATCATCTTTGAAGATTACAAAGATGCATGGGCACCGGTTATGGACGTAGAGTTTGATTATTTAGATTCAGAAGTTAACCCGGCGATGGCGAACATTGTTAGCCCGACAGAAGTTGTTGTTGTCAGCTCATTTCATATTGAAGTTGATGGTGGTGGAGGCGATTTCCATATTACGATGCCGTACTCCATGATTGAACCCATTAGGGAGCTGCTAGATGCCGGTGTGCAAAGTGATACTCAAGATACCGACATGCGCTGGTCACAAGCATTAAAAGATGAAATCATGGATGTCGAAGTCGGTATTGATGCCACTGTGGTAGAGCATGAAATCACGCTTAAACAAGTGATGGAGTTAAAAGCTGGCGATGTCATTCCAGTGGAAATGCCTGAGCATATCGTGATGCGAGTAGAAGATTTACCGACTTATCGGTGTAAGTTAGGCCGAAGTCGAGAAAACTTAGCATTAAGCGTAAGTTCAAAAATCCCACGGCCAGAGACCGTTAAATCTGAGTTACAGTTGGTCACGCGTAAAGGTAAAGCGCGTGAGAGACAAGAAATCTAAATTATAGTATGGCGCTTAAAAATCAGCGACATAAGTAAAAAAGGTAAGTAAACATGAGTACAGAAGATACAGGTGATGATTGGGCTGCTGCAATGGCAGAGCAAGCAATAGAGGAAGCGCAGGCTGTTGAGCTCGATGAGCTTGCTAATGAGTCAGCGCCTTTGTCAGAAGATGATGCTGCTAAGCTCGACGCGATTATGGATATCCCGGTGACTATTTCCATGGAAGTTGGTCGCAGTTTTATTAGCATTCGTAACTTATTGCAGTTAAACCAAGGTTCAGTTGTGGAGCTTGATCGTGTTGCCGGTGAGCCCCTTGATGTGATGGTGAACGGTACATTAATCGCTCATGGTGAAGTGGTGGTTGTGAATGACAAGTTTGGTATCCGACTTACAGATGTGATTAGCCAAACAGAGCGCATTAAAAAATTAAAGTGAGGCGTTAAATGAGTATTTCATCATGGGCTGTGACCACAGTAAGTGCCGCAGCTCCTGCCACACTGGAAAAAGAGCCGGCAATCACCACCATGGCCAATATGCTGGGTGGTTTAATCGTTGTTTTAGTGATAATTTTTGTTTTGGCTTATATTGTAAAGCGCTTGAAGCTGGTACCCACTAGCCACGGTGCATTAAAAACAATTGCGGTAACACCTTTAGGTCAACGAGAAAAAATGGTGTTGGTTGAAGTCGATGGCCAGCAATATTTACTTGGGGTGACGCCGCAACAAGTAAACCTGATTGATAAGTTGGAACATCCTGTACATATTGAGCAAGAATCTTTTGCCAGCCGATTAAGACAAGCGAAGTCATCACAATCATGAAATGGATACTGATAACGTTAGGGATTATAGCATTTAGCCTGTCAGGTCAGGTGAGTGCACAAGAGGGTATTTTGCCTGCAGTGACAGTGACTACCGGTCCTGATGGTTCAGCGCAATACTCGGTGACTATGCAGATATTGTTGCTGATGACCGCACTCAGCTTTTTGCCCGCGATGGTCATTATGCTGACGTCATTCACCCGTATTATTGTCGTGTTATCTATTCTACGCCAAGCAATTGGCTTGCAACAAACCCCTTCAAATCAAGTGCTAATTGGTATGAGTCTCTTTATGACTTTTTTCATCATGGCGCCGGTATTTGATAGGATTTATTCTGAAGCGGTCACGCCTTATATGAATGAATCAATGAATATCGAGCAGGCCTTTGATTCGGGCAAAGGGCCTTTGAAAGAGTTCATGCTGGCACAAACGCGGCTTACCGATTTGGAAACTTTCATTGAAATTTCCGGTTATCAAAATATCAATGAGCCTGAAGATGCGCCTATGAGTGTGCTCATCCCTGCGTTTATTACCAGCGAATTGAAAACGGCGTTTCAAATCGGATTCATGCTTTTCGTGCCGTTTTTGGTATTGGACTTAGTGGTGGCGAGTATTTTGATGGCTATGGGTATGATGATGTTGTCGCCGATGATCGTATCTTTGCCCTTTAAGATCATGCTGTTTGTTCTTGTGGACGGCTGGAGCCTGGTAATGGGCACGCTGGCTAATAGTTTCGGGGTTTAAGGAATGCTATGACACCTGAAGCACTGATTGATATTTTCCGTGAAGCACTATCGGTCATTGTGACCATCGTATCGATGATCATTGTTCCCGGCCTCATTGTCGGGTTAGTGGTTGCGGTATTTCAGGCTGCAACGTCAATTAACGAACAAACATTAAGTTTTTTACCCCGTCTGCTGACGACTTTATTTGCCCTGATGATCCTCGGTCATTTGCTGGTTCAGACCATGATGGAGTTCTTTTTTGAGATGGTCAACATGATACCCATCGTGGTTGGCTAATGCTATGTCTTACATTGGCTTAGCTCGTGTAGTCGCACATGGAGGCAGTGGATAGTGGAAATACTCATGTCTACTATTATGCAAACCATCGCCGGTTATATGTGGCCATTTTTTCGTGTATCGAGCATGCTGATGGTGATGGCGGTTTTTGGAGCGAATACCACTCCGGCGCGAGTGAGACTCTTACTCGCTGTCGCGATTACTTTTGCCATTGCCCCGGTTTTACCACCGGTAGAGAATACCGAACTATTCGCATTGAGCGCCGTGTTTGTTACCGCGCAACAGATCTTGATTGGCGTCGCAATGGGGTTTGTTACTTTATTGGTTATGCAAACGTTCGTGCTAACTGGCCAAATCATTGGTATGCAAACCAGTTTGGGTTTTGCCTCTATGGTTGATCCAGGCTCAGGTCAACAAACACCGGTTATTGGTAACTTTTTTTTGTTATTGACCACCATGATATTTTTGGCGGTCGATGGTCACCTCACTTTAATTAGAATGCTTGTCGCCAGCTTTGATACCATTCCTGTTTCAGCACAAGGAATTGCGGTAAGCAGTTATAGAATGTTGGCTGAATTTGGCGGTTACATGTTTGGCGCGGCGTTAACGATGTCAATTTCCGCTATTGTGGCATTACTGCTGATTAACCTCTCTTTTGGCGTGATGACCAGAGCGTCACCACAACTTAACATTTTTGCCATTGGCTTCCCGGTAACTATGGTTAGCGGATTACTCATTTTATGGCTTACCTTAACGCCAATAATGGCGCATTTCGATGATGTCTGGACCGCAGCACAAATTTTATTGTGCAACTTAGTCGGGCTGCAATGTCGCGTTGATGGGAGTTTCTGATGGCTGAGAACGATAGCAGTCAAGAAAAAACAGAAGAGGCTACCGCCAGGCGACAGCAACAAGCTCGAGAAAAAGGCCAGGTTGCACGCTCAAAAGAATTAGGGACGTCCGCAGTATTGATGGCGGCAGCGGTGGGTTTTGCGATGCTAGGCCCAGGGCTGGCAACCGCGCTACACAGTCTAATGGAAAATCTGTTTATCATGGACCGTGCTGAAATCTATGATACCAACTCAATGTTTTTGGTGTGGGAGCTAGTGGGTCAAGAGCTAGCTGTACCGATGTTGACCTTGATATTGTTTATGGCGTTGGTGGCATTTATTGGCAATATTGTCCTTGGGGGAATTACCTTCTCAGTCAAAGCATTTATGCCAAAAACCAGTAAGATGAATCCGATGTCGGGCTTCAAACGTATGTTTGGTGTGCAAGCACTGGTGGAGCTGACAAAAGGCATTGCCAAGTTTTCTGTTGTGGCAGCAATGGCTTATTTTCTTCTTAGCTATTACTTCAATGATATTTTGACTTTATCTCAGGGATATTTACCCTCCAATGTGTACGATGCCTTAGATTTACTAATATGGATGTTTATTGTTCTTTGCTCCTCTACTGTGATTATTGTGATAATCGATGTGCCTTTTCAGATATGGAATCACAGTAAACAGCTGAGAATGACCAAGCAAGAGGTCAAAGATGAATATAAAGACACCGAAGGTAAGCCCGAAGTAAAAGGCCGTATTAGGCAACTGCAACATGAGATGGCCCAGCGCCGGATGATGGCGGAAGTCCCCAATGCTGATGTGATTGTGGTTAACCCAGAGCATTATGCCGTTGCGGTAAAGTATGATGCAGTAAAAGCGACAGCACCGTTTGTCGTGGCTAAAGGCGTGGATGATGTTGCCTTTAAAATTAGGGAGATCGCTCGAGAGCATGAAGTCGCCATTGTCTCTGCACCGCCTTTAGCCCGAGCTATTTTTCATACCACCAAGATAGATCAAGAAATCCCTGAGGGGTTGTTTACTGCCGTTGCCCAAGTATTGGCGTATGTTTTCCAGCTAAGGCAATTTCAAAAGCATGGTGGTAAGCGACCCACGCCCGTGCCGCTTAATCAACCAATCCCCGACGAACTCAAACACTAGCTCGCCAACTTGTTTTGTACAATTGTTGTTCAAATGTATCTTTATTTTAAAACAGTCACTTATTTGTTTTTTTAAATGTAATTTACCGCAATCAACAGGTATAATTTGCTTCTGTGTCCCCAGGTTGGCTTGAAACTTGCTGAATCAGGGTTAGATGTCAAAGTTTGGACGCTTGGTGAATGGATCTTAAAGCTGGCTTAGGTCAAATAAAACAAATAAAACCCGCAACATTTAAAGGTGTGGGTACACCAATTCTCGTATTAGCTGCGTTGGCAATGATCGTACTGCCAATGCCTGCATTCCTGTTGGATATTCTATTTTCGTTTAATATCGCGCTAGCGTTAGTGGTATTGCTGGTCGCCATTTATACCGATAGACCGTTAGATTTCGCTGCGTTCCCCAGTGTGCTTTTAGTTGCAACGTTATTGCGTCTGGCGCTTAACGTCGCTTCAACCCGTGTCGTGCTACTTGAAGGGCACAATGGCGGTGATGCAGCTGGTAAGGTCATTGAAGCATTTGGTAGTGTGGTTATTGGTGGTAATTATGCCGTTGGTCTCGTGGTGTTTTTAATTCTGATTATTATTAACTTTGCGGTAGTAACCAAAGGTGCCGGTCGTATTTCTGAGGTAAGTGCTCGCTTTACACTCGATGCCATGCCTGGTAAGCAAATGGCAATTGATGCTGACTTGAATGCCGGGATATTAAACCAAGAACAAGCACGAGTACGCCGAGCGGAAGTGACCAAAGAAGCCGATTTCTATGGTGCAATGGATGGTGCGTCAAAGTTTGTAAAAGGGGATGCTATTGCCGGTATTCTTATTCTGGTAATTAACATACTGGGTGGCTTTGTCATCGGTATGGTTCAACATGATTTGGATTTCTCTTCAGCGATTGAGATATACACCTTGCTGACCATTGGTGACGGCTTAGTGGCGCAGATCCCAGGTTTATTGCTATCTATTGCAGCTGCCTTAATGGTGACCCGACAAAATGAATCTGGTGATATGGGCCAGATGATGATGAGTCAGATGTTCGATAATCCTAAGTCTCTGGCGATTGCTGCCGGCGTCCTGTTGATTATGGGTATTGTTCCGGGCATGCCACATTTTGCATTTCTTTCTTTTGGCGTTATCACAGCAGCCGCTGCTTATTACATCTACCGTAAAAAGGAAAAAGAGCGTGAAACTGCCTTAGAGCTGGCCAAAACGGCGCCAGCCACACCAGCAGATGCTAAACCTAAAGAGCTTAGCTGGGATGATGTGCAGCACGTTGACACTATTGGACTTGAAGTTGGCTATCGTTTGATTCCTTTGGTTGATAAGGGTCAAGGTGGCGAACTGCTGAGTCGGATAAAAGGTGTGCGTAAGAAGCTGTCACAAGAGTTGGGCTTCTTGGTGCCTGCTGTACATATTCGCGACAATTTAGACTTAGCACCCAATATGTACCGTATCTCATTGATGGGCGTAGCTTCAGGTGAAGCAGAAATTCGACATGATTGTGAGTTGGCGATTAATCCCGGTCAAGTTTATGGCAGTTTAGATGGTGTAGCGACAACAGATCCCGCCTTTGGTCTAGAAGCCGTGTGGATTGCGCCAGAGCTGCGTGAACATGCGCAGACGCTAGGTTATACCGTAGTTGATGCGGCAACGGTGGTGGCGACACATTTAAGCCAGCTTCTCACTAATAACGCCTCTAAGCTACTGGGTTATGAGGAAGTGCAGCAGTTGATGGATATGTTGGCTAAACACTCGCCCAAATTGGTTGACGGTTTCATCCCTGATGTGATGCCTTTAGGCACCGTGGTCAAGGTGATGCAAAACTTGCTTAATGAAGGTGTGTCCATCCGCGATATGAAGACAATAGTACAAACCTTGTTAGAGTACGGCACTAAGAGTACCGACACTGAAGTACTAACCGCTGCGGTACGCATTGCGTTGAAGCGTATGATTGTTCAAGAAATTAGTGGGCCAGAGGAAGAGATCCCCGTCATAACTTTGGCGCCAGAGTTGGAACAGATGTTGCATCAGTCTATGCAAGCAACGGGCGGCGAAGGTCCAAACATTGAACCTAGCCTGGCGGAGCGGATGCAAAAGTCATTATTAGATGCATCACAGCGCCAAGAAATGGTGGGTCAACCTGCTATTTTGCTCACATCAGGTATGCTGCGTTCAACATTATCGCGCTTTGTAAAGCATACTATTCCAAATCTCAGGGTGATCTCCTATCAAGAGGTACCTGATGAAAAGCAAATACGTATTGTATCTGCGGTTGGTCAGTAGAGGGTTTGTAAGTGAAAATTAAACGATTTCTGGCAAAAGACATGCGCACAGCGCTAGCACAGGTTAAAGAAACACTGGGTTCAGACGCGGTGATCATGTCCAATAAGAAAGTCACTGGCGGCATCGAAATTGTGGCTGCAGTCGACTACGATGAGCCCAAGCCTCAAACGCAAGCCAAACCTGCTGCTCAACCTGCTTTTATGAATCTGGCAGAAGAGAAGGTTTCTATTGGGCAAAAACCTGCGGTCAAAGCTGAGTCTAAAGCGAAACCCACGCCACCGGCAGACTCTTTACAAGCACTATTAGAGCGTCAACAGAGCCGCGTCAATCAGCATGTTGGTAAAATTGACGAAGAGCTGGATATGCCTGAATGGGCTAAGGGATTAAGTGCCGCTGTTGAAGAGACTAAACCGCATCAGCCAAAACTTGATGAAACGCGCTATGTCAGCAAACCCCAGTCTAAAGATAACAGTCAAGAATTTGAATTGATGCGCGAGGAGCTTGCGTCATTGCGAGACTTGCTGACGCACCAAGTGACATCTTTGATGTCTGAGCAGAAAAAACGCACCGACCCTGTTGGCGCAATGCTTGAGAGCCGATTATTAGAGGCGGAGTTTTCCGTTGACGTTGCTAAGAAGCTATCAGCACTCAGTGAGCACTACCAACCGGCTGATCTTGTCCGTACTTTGCCACAAAGTTTAGCAAATATGCTAGACAATCAAGGTGATGATATAGTTAGGCAAGGTGGTGTTGTAGCTTTCGTTGGCCCAACAGGGGTAGGGAAAACTACTAGTGTTGCCAAATTAGCGGCGCGATTCGCTGCAAAACATGGTTCAGATCAAGTCGCATTGATTACAACGGACCATTATCGAATTGGAGCCTTTGAGCAATTGGCAACCTATGGCAAAATAATGGGGTGCCCGGTTAAACAGGCCCACGATCTTAATGAATTAGAACAGATACTTTATCAATATCGTAATCGCAAGCTAGTATTGATAGATACCGCTGGTATGAGTCAACGAGATGTGCGACTTTTTCAGCAACTAGATAATTTAGCAGCAAATAGCAGATTACCTATTCGAAGTTATCTGGTACTGTCGTCTACAAGCCAGCGACGTGTGCTCGAAGACGCTGTAAAACAATTTACGAGAATACCGCTATCAGGAGCGGTATTAACCAAACTCGATGAGTCGGTTTCGCTAGCACCAGCATTAAGCGTATTGATTCAAAGTGGGTTACCATTAAGTTATGTGACAGATGGCCAGCGAGTGCCAGAAGATATGCAAGTGGCCGACACTTTGGCTTTAGCCAATAAAGCACTGTCTGTTTTAGATAAGAAAGAACGACCTGTACAACACATTGAACGGTCTGAAGAAAGGACCTATGCATTTGAGTAAAGCAATGACTCGGGATCAAGCAAGCGGTTTACGTATTATGAATCAACCATATAACGAAAAAGTAAAAGTAATAGCCGTAACCGGTGGTAAAGGCGGCGTGGGTAAAACCAGTGTCTCTATTAATACAGCGGTGTCGTTAGCAGAAAAAGGCAAGCGCGTGCTTGTACTAGATGCTGACTTGGGCCTGGCAAATGTCGATGTCATGTTAGGTTTGAGGGCTGAGCGCAATTTATCCCATGTGTTATCGGGTGATGCTGAGCTAGACGACATTATCGTACGAGGTCCTAAAGGCATTGGCATTGTCCCTGCAACGTCTGGCACGCAAGCCATGGTTGAGCTAACACCTGCTCAGCACGCGGGATTAATCCGAGCATTCAGCGAAATGCGCACTCAATTTGATGTGCTCATAGTTGATACTGCAGCAGGGATCTCAGACATGGTTCTGAGTTTCTCTCGGGCCTCTCAAGATGTGTTAGTCGTGGTGTGCGATGAGCCTACCTCGATTACTGATGCCTATGCGTTGATAAAAATCTTAAGCCGAGAGCATGGTGTATTTAGATTTAAAATTGTTGCCAATATGGTAAGAAGTTTGCGCGAGGGCATGGAACTTTTTGCTAAGCTCAGTAAAGTAACTGATAGATTCTTGGATGTGGCTTTAGAACTGGTCGCCACGATTCCGTTTGATGAAAACTTACGTAAATCAGTGCGGAAACAAAAATTGATTGTCGAAGCTTTTCCTAAGTCACCGGCAGCCATTGCATATCATGGTCTAGCGAACAAAATTATTAGCTGGCCCATTCCGCAACAACCTGGTGGTCATTTAGAGTTTTTCGTTGAGCGATTAGTACAGCGCCCTGAGTACCAAGAGGACCGTGCGAGTGAGTAAAGCCGCTGCGTATACTTGTTTGGATAATAAGACGTCTATCGTAGAACAGTATGCACCGTTGGTTAAGAGAATTGCCCACCATTTGATGGCAAGATTGCCTGCTTCAGTGCAACTCGACGATTTATTGCAAGCAGGCATGATGGGCCTACTTGAAGCTTCGACTAAGTTCGATGGTAGCAAAGGCGCTAAGTTTGAAACGTTTGCTGGCATCCGTATTCGTGGCTCGATGTTAGATGAAATTCGCCGTGGTGATTGGGTTCCTCGGTCTGTACACCGTAATCAACGCCGTGTCGCTCAAGTCATTGATGAGCTAGAACAAGAGCTTGGTCGCGATGCTAAAGATCATGAAATAGCAGAAAGACTTGATATGTCTTTAGATGAATACCATCATATTCTTAATGATGTCTCAGTTGGCAAAGTCGTTGGTATTGAAGATCTAGGTGTATCGGTCGATGTAATATCACAAGAAGATAAAACAGACGATGATGCTTTCGATTCTTTAGCAAAAGAAGAGTTTCATACTGCGCTGGTGGAAGCAATTAAGTTGTTACCCGAAAGAGATGGATTAGTTTTGTCGCTATACTATGACGAAGCGTTAAATTTAAAAGAGATTGGTGCAATTCTAGATGTTAGTGAATCTCGTGTTAGCCAGATACATAGTCAGGCGATGTTGAGATTAAAAGCTAAACTAAAGCATTGGACCAAAACATAATAAATATTAGAGCAATATAATAACCGTTCCGTGGAGGAAACCTTGGACAAGAATATGAAGATTCTCGTCGTTGATGACTTTTCAACAATGAGACGCATCATCAAGAACTTGTTAAGAGACTTGGGGTTTAACAACACCCAGGAAGCAGACGATGGCTCAACAGCATTACCTATGCTGCAAAAGGGCGATTTTGACTTTGTTGTAACAGATTGGAATATGCCTGGTATGCAAGGTATTGATCTTCTAAAAGCCATTCGTGCCGATGAAGAACTGAAAAACATTCCTGTGCTAATGGTTACAGCTGAAGCTAAGCGCGAGCAAATTATTGCTGCGGCTCAAGCGGGTGTGAACGGCTATGTCGTTAAGCCATTTACCGCTGCGACTCTTAAAGAGAAATTAGACAAAATTTTCGAGCGACTTGGTTAAACAAGGTTGAGCTATGCAGGCACAAACGTCGGGGTTAATAACCCTAGAACAAGCTCAAAAACTCGTTGAATTACTTGAGTCTAATGAGCAAGAGCAAGCTGACGAAATTGTCAGGGAGCTAGCAAGTCCGATTCAAAAAGAGTTGTTTGATGAAGTTGGTCGATTAACCCGCCAACTTCACAGCGCGATTGTCGATTTCCAAGTGGATAGTCGTCTGGTAGAACTGGCCAACAGTGAAATTCCAGATGCGAAAGAGCGCTTGAACTATGTCATCGATATGACAGAGCAGGCTGCCAATAAGACGATGGATGCAGTTGAAGAGTCTTTGCCGCTTGCTGATGCGCTAACAAGTAATGTTCAAGCAGTAAAACCTTCATGGGATCGCTTAATGAAGCGTGATTTGGAACTGCATGAATTTAAGGCATTGTGCCACGACGTACAGCAATTTATAGAACGCAGTGAAGCAGATTCTAATCGATTAAAAGAATTGCTGAATAACATTCTATTGGCGCAAGATTTCCAAGATTTGACCGGGCAGATGATTCGTCGAGTCATCGAACTTGTTCGCGAAGTAGAAAATAACTTAGTGTCGATGTTAACTGTATTTGGTGAGCAGCCTGACACCGAAAACGAACAACTAAAAGATAAGAATGTAGAGGCCGAAGGCCCAATAATGAACGCTGAGCAGCGGGATGATGTAGTGACAGGGCAAGATGAAGTCGATGACCTGTTGTCGAGCTTAGGGTTCTAATTAGGAGTCAAGTTAATGTCATTTGATGTTGATGAAGAGATACTGCAGGACTTTTTGATCGAAGCGGGTGAGATACTTGAGCTTCTTTCTGAGCAATTAGTAACACTTGAGAATAACCCTGATGATACTGAATTGCTCAATGCAATCTTCAGGGGGTTCCATACCGTTAAAGGTGGTGCAGGCTTTTTGAGTCTAACCCCTATGGTTGACGTATGCCACGAGGCAGAAAACACCTTTGATTTGCTAAGAACAGGCAAACGTAGCGTTTCTGCGGAATTAATGGACGTCATTCTTCAAGCTGTTGACTCAATCAACTCAATGTTCGCTCAAACGCAGGCGGGAGAGCAACAAGACCCAGCAGAACCTGAGCTATTAGCAAACCTTAAGTTACTCAGTGCTGGCGAGCTATTGCCATCGGAAGGTGGTGCAGTTGAGGCAGCCCTAGTAGAAACTGTTGTAGAAGAGGTTGTAGTTGAGCCTGAAGCGCCCGCAGCGGTTGAGTCTATTGCCGGCGATGGCAGCATTGATGACATTGACGAATCTGAGTTTGAAGCCTTACTTGATGCATTACATGGTAATGGTCAAGGCCCATCGGCTTCGCCAAACACTGCACCTGAACAGCCAAGCACGGCCGCAGCCAGTGATGATATTACTGATGATGAGTTTGAATCGCTACTGGATGAATTGCACGGCTCTGGTCAATTCAAAAGTGCTGCACAATCAGCGCCAGAAGAAAAAGTAGCGCAACCAGCAGTTGATTCTGATGATATTTCAGACGATGAGTTTGAGCGTTTACTTGATGAACTACATGGCTCAGGGGCAGGGCCTGGCGCATCTGCTGAAAAAGCCGCGCCAGCGGTTAAGCCCGCAGCGCCCAAGCCTGCCGCCCCTAAAGCTGCACCAGCTGCGCCATCACCCGCACCAAAACCTGCTGCCAAACCCGTAGCCAAGGCGCCAGCTGCAAAAGAAAAAGCTGCAGGCAAAGCGCCTGCTGCAAATATGCCGCAAGCAGAAACCACAGTGCGTGTTGATACCGCAAGACTTGACCAAATCATGAACATGGTAGGTGAGTTAGTCTTGGTGCGTAATCGATTATTGAGTTTGGGTATTTCTCGTGATGACGAGGATATGTCTAAAGCGCTCGCAAACCTAGATTTAGTGACTGCCGACCTACAAGGTGCGGTAATGAAAACACGTATGCAACCGATCAAAAAAGTATTTGGTCGTTTCCCACGAGTGGTACGTGATTTAGCGAGAAGTTTAAGTAAAGAAATTGACCTACGAATGATTGGTGAAGACACCGATCTAGATAAAAATCTCGTAGAAGCATTAGCCGATCCTTTGGTTCACTTAGTGAGAAACTCTGTGGATCACGGTATCGAAATGCCTGATGAGCGAGAAGCTAACGGTAAAGAACGTACCGGTACTATTACGCTTTCTGCAAGTCAGGAAGGCGATCATATTCTGCTTAAAATCGAAGATGATGGCGCGGGAATGGATCCTGAAAAGCTCAAGCAAATAGCCATCAGCCGCGGTGTGTTAGATGAAGATGCAGCCGCTAGGATGTCAGATGCTGAAGCGTATAACCTTATTTTTGCTCCAGGTTTCTCCACTAAGGTAGAAATTTCGGATATTTCCGGCCGTGGTGTGGGCATGGATGTGGTTAAGACCCGTATTGCTCAGCTTAACGGTACGATTCATATTGACTCGCTTAGAGGGAAAGGCACGCGGTTAGAGATTAAAGTGCCGCTAACATTAGCCATCATGCCAACATTGATGGTTGAAGTCGCCGAGCAAGTATTTGCCTTGCCACTATCTAGTGTGAGTGAGATTTTCCATTTAGATTTAACTAAAACTAACATTGTTGACGGCCAGTTAACCGTGATTGTTCGGGATAAAGCGGTACCGTTATTCTATTTAGAGCATTGGCTAAGCCGCAAGCCCGAGACTTTCGCCCATGGCGAGAAAGCGCATGGACATGTCGTAATCGTCCAGTTGGGCACCATGCAAATAGGGTTTGTTGTTGATTCGCTTATTGGCCAAGAAGAAGTGGTGATCAAACCACTTGGTACATTGCTGCACGGGACTCCAGGTATGGCAGGTGCAACCATAACATCAGATGGTGGTATTGCACTTATTCTTGATGTTCCGGGTTTGCTAAAGCACTACGCAAAAAATAAGAAGTAATTTAATTGGCACCCAGCTTTTAGCTGGGTGGCCCTGAGAAGTCAAAGATTGCGTGGCTTGTTAAAGGATAATTGATGGGTGTAAAAGTATTAGTTGTAGATGATTCGAGCTTTTTTCGACGCCGAGTCAGTGAAATTGTCAGCAAAGACCCAGACCTAGAAGTGATTGGTACGGCAGCTAATGGTGCCGAAGCCGTAAAGCTAGCCGCTCAGTTGAAACCGCAAGTGATTACCATGGATATCGAAATGCCAGTGATGGATGGTATCACTGCAGTTCGAGAAATCATGGCAACCACTCCTACGCCTATCTTAATGTTCTCTTCATTAACGCATGATGGCGCAAAAGCCACATTGGATGCGTTAGAAGCTGGTGCATTAGATTTCTTGCCGAAACGTTTTGAAGATATCGCCACCAATAAAGATGACGCAATAAAGCTGCTTCAACAACGTGTTAAAGCGTTGGGGCGACGTCGAATTTTCAGACCGATAGCACCTCGTACCACAACGCCTAAACCTGTAGCTCCTGCGGCACGTTCCACTATCCCTGAGCGAGAGCGAACTGTTCCTGCAACTCAGCGTTCAAAAGCAGTATTAAGAGCTAGCGGTAAAAAGTACAAACTGCTTGCGATTGGTACTTCCACTGGCGGTCCTGTTGCATTACAGCGAATTTTGACGCAGTTACCAGCAAACTATCCACATCCCATATTGTTAGTACAGCATATGCCCGCAGCTTTTACTCCGGCTTTCGCTGCGCGTTTAAACGGATTGTGCAAAATCAATGTTAAAGAAGCGCAGTCGGGTGATCAGTTGCAAGCTGGATGTGCTTATCTTGCGCCCGGTGGAATGCAGATGATGTTAGATCGCGGTGGCAGTTATGGGCGTATCAAAGTGGTTGCCGGTAGCGCTGATATGAATTACAAGCCTTGCGTCGATATTACCTTTGCATCGGCATCAAAGCTGGTCGGTGGCGATGTATTGGCCGTCGTATTAACCGGAATGGGCGCAGATGGCAGGGAAGGGGCGCGAATGTTAAAGAGCGCCGGGGCGACAATTTGGGCCCAAGATGAAGCCAGTTGTGTGGTGTATGGCATGCCACAAGCAGTGGCATCGGCAGGGTTATCGAGTCAGTCAATTGCCTTGGATGATATGGCTGACGCAATCTTGAGAGAGTCTGGTGGTTAGAGAGCGTCGAAAAAGTAATACTAAATATTTGTTGGTATTATTTTTAATGTGCATTGCGCTGTTTGCTGTGACTAGTTTATATCTTGAGCAGCGCAATTCGATGGCACTATTGAATGCGCAGATTCAAGAGTTGCAAAAGAATCAAGTGTTGCTGATGGTTCCAGAAGAGCACTCACAAGCTTTGGCTAAATGGATGCAAGACAACCCTAATGCGACCGAATTACTGTTAGAACAAGTTAATCCTGGCTCTGAGGCTCGTGTTGCCATTGGACCTGGCGTAACAGAAGTTAAGCATGCAGATCATGAAGTAGGGATTGAAGCCAAAACGATTGACGAGACTGAGGTGGCTTATCCGGCTAGAGTTGCTCCGCAAGCGGTTGAGAAGCAACTTAGTGAACCAGTGGAACAAAAGCCAGCGACAAAAGACAGTGATACTTCCGAAATTGGCACAACCACTTTGTCGGAAGATGATGAAGGGGTAAAAGTGATTAGTCTGCCCCACGGCGGGATTAGAATCACTACCCGAGAAGACAACTAAATTTCTTTAGTCTTTTTGACTAGTTAGATGATTTATATCATCAGGTAAGGGAACATTTTTGAAAATCTGGACTATCGCGAATCAAAAGGGTGGGGTTGGCAAAACAACGACAGTTGCCAGCTTAGCTGGTGCGCTGGCGAAGCGTGGTAAGCGAGTGTTGATGATCGATACTGATCCCCATGCATCGTTAGGTTATTACTTAGGCATAGACTCTGAAGAAGTAACCGGTTCGCTGTATGAATTGTTTTTATCACATAAAACCATGAACAAGGCGCAAGTAGAACAACATATTGTCTCCACTAAGGTAGAAGGTATTGATTTACTTCCCTCTACCATGGCCTTAGCGACGTTAGACCGCTCCCTTGGTCATCAAGATGGCATGGGACTGATACTGACAAAACTATTGGCGTTAGTAGAACAACAGTACGATGTGGCCATTATTGACTGCCCACCCGTATTAGGAGTGTTGATGGTGAATGCATTGGCGGCCAGTCAGCACATTATCGTCCCCGTACAGACAGAGTTCTTGGCGATAAAAGGTTTGGACCGCATGGTGAAAACGATGACGCTGATGGGTCGGTCCAAGAATATTCAATATAGCTATACCATTATTCCAACTATGTATGATCGCCGTACCAAAGCATCATCTGCTGCACTGCAGCAGTTAGGCAAAGATTACCCTCAGGTGTTGTGGCAGGATATTATTCCAGTCGATACAAAATTTCGTGATGCCAGTTTAGCTCACCTCCCAGCATCACATTATGCCCCCCATACACGTGGTGTTAAGGCCTATAATCGATTGCTGGATTACTTGCTAACCAAGGAGTTTGCCCATGTCAAACTCAGTTGATGAGGCAGTTTTTGATTACTTTTCTATACTATTGAATGACAAAGAAGAAAAGCAGCCGAAGAAGCCAGATCCTAGCCATGATTCACAAATTAGTGTAGCAAGCGATAATAATGATAAAAATACTGTCATAGAACAGCCTGTTGGTGAAAAACGCGATGGGCAAATGCGAAGTGACATTGTTGCTGAAAAAGCCGTAGAACATCGTGATATAGCAGCGCCGGTGAAAATTACAGCCCCACAAGTACAGCCTCAACGTAATAGAGACAGTATTTCAGCAAAAGAATATAAAGAGGCGGTCGATACCAAGGCACTGGAGCAATTACTCGCATCGGTTAATAGTGATGACGATAATGCTAAACAAAAAGTGGCGGCGGCCGCTAAAACCATAACAGTCAATGACGTTAAGCCAAAAATTGTTGAGCCTAACGTTGATAAAGTCAAAGAGCCACAGCCAGTTGAAACAGTTTCACCGGTTCAAGAGGTTGTCGTTGAGACCGCACCCGCAACACAAGTCGGTAGTGCGCCGCCGGCAGCGACAGAAGACTTGATTGAAAAGTTAGATGATGAGTTTCAGGTGTTGTTTTTCAAAGTGGCAGGGTTGACCCTTGCAGTGCCATTAGTCAGCTTAGGCGGAATTGTTAAGTTGCAGCGGGTTAATCACATTATGGGACGGCCTAGCTGGTACCATGGTGTACAGGCACACCGAAATTCCCAGCTGAATGTGGTGGATACTTGTGCTTGGGTCATGCCAGAAAAGTATGACGAAAACTTAAAAAACAGTGTAGATTATCAATACGTTGTTGTTTTAGAAGACAGTAATTGGGGGTTAACTTGTGAGTCACTAGTTAACTCCGTGAGAATTCTAAAATCTGAGGTTAACTGGCGGACTAAGCCAGGTAAAAGGCCTTGGTTAGCGGGTGTAGTGAAAGAGCAAATGTGTGGCATACTTCATGTGCAAGCCCTCATTGAGCTATTAAATTTAGGTTTAGGTAGTCAGGACGCGATTGACTGAGGTATTTATGACAGATGCAAGCAACGTAGCAGCAGTAGCTGCAGGCAAAGATGATGAAGTTTTGCAGTGGGTGACATTTAGACTAGACAATGAGACTTATGGTATCAATGTCATGCAGGTGCAAGAGGTACTTCGGTATACTGAAATTGCCCCTGTTCCAGGTGCGCCGCACTATGTACTGGGTATTATTAATTTACGTGGTAATGTGGTCACCGTTATTGATACACGCTCACGCTTTGGTTTGATGTCATCTGAAGTCGATGACTCAACCCGAATTGTTATTATTGAAGCTGAAAAGCAAGTGATCGGTATTTTGGTTGATAGTGTTGCTGAGGTGGTTTACTTACGCGGCTCTGAAATCGACAATGCGCCGAACGTGGGGACAGAGGAAAGTGCTAAGTTTATTCAGGGCGTAAGCAACCGCGATGATGAGCTGTTAATATTAGTTGATTTAGACAAGCTGCTTTCAGACGAAGAGTGGATGGAATTGTCGCAGTTGTAGTCGTGTTGCCCCTTAGACCACTAAGGGGGTCACTGTGGTTAATAGCTTTTATGATTGGACGGGATTGCGCGAAGTGAATGAAATTTTGATTGCCGCGTTACTGTATGTGATTGCTTGTCTTGGCTTGGTGTTATATCAGCAAAAACAAACGGCAAAATTGCGAACTAAAATTGAAGCGTTAACCACGTTAGTTAAAGAAAGTGACCGCCAACGAGAAGCAGTAAAGCGTGAACTACAGGAATTACGTAGTGGCACCATTGGCGTTGGCAGACGTATGCTGGAACTTGAAAAACGAGTGATTAAGCAAGATGCGAGGATTGATGAGTCGAATCAGCAAGACCCTCAAGCTAGGCTTTATTCTCGTGCCATGAAAATGGTTGACTTAGGCGCTGGCGTTGAAGAACTTGTACGTGAATGCGAACTACCAAAAGCTGAAGCTGAATTGTTATTACGTTTGCATGGTAAAAGCTAACCGCGTTAAGACTCCATAACGCGAAGGAAGATTATCCACTAGGTCAGCAATAGCGCTAGGTTCCTTTCGCCGCAGAGGAACCTTAAACTTGCTCGATGATTTTTTGATGTAAATTGTTCCAGTTCTCGGGATACTTACCATCTAACAGATAAGTAAAAGCGATGAGTTCTGCTATTAGCACATAAAGTTGTTTGGGAATCTCTTCTCCTAGCTCGAGTTTTTGTAAAAATGCACTGAGGTTAGCATCTTTATGTATAAATATGCCTGCTTCTTCTGCAAGTGCGATAATTTCATCTGCCAGTAATCCCTCACCCTGCGCAGTTACCTTTGGGGCATTGCTTCCATCATAGCTCAGGGCTGTGGCATGGGTACTTTTCTGATTAGTATGCTCTGTCATTACTATGTTCCTATGCTTTTATTTTCACGAGGTAATGATCACCAGGAAGTAAGGTGACGGGAATTTCAGCCTGTTTCGCAGTTATGTTTGTTTCAGTAAAGCCTACTTGGGTCAGTTTTTCTTCTAACGCTTGAAGGTGTTTTTCAATCTTACTCAACAAGCTTTGGGTGTCTGAATTTATAGTGAGGGTGAGTTTATTGGCCTCGACTTGGGCTTTAATCAACATACCGCCATTTGTTAAGCTAAATTTGAGTTGTAAGCGCCACGCTGCGGCTAAAGAGCCATCTTCATTCTTTTCCTGTTCAAACTGACCTTCTAATTCTTCAAATCGATCATCGATTTTGTAAGGTAGGCTAAACAGCCAACTAGTCGTTTGCGAGGAGTCGGAGCTTGCTTGCTGGAACAAGCTGATATTAGACAGTAACCGTGTGACTAGTTCACTTGATTGACTTCTCTCTAAGATTGACAACAAACTATTAGATAACTGCAATTTAGCACCAAGTAGCTCAACTTGTAGAGCTAACTTTGTGCTTGGTTGAGTTGATGTCGACAAAGCTTTTTGGCCCAACAACAATTTAAATAAGATGCTTAAGGAGCTATTTTGGCTGTTGACGGGCTCGCTCGTAGGCAGGTTTGGCGAAAAAGCCTTTACCCCATCTAATAACTCTGTTTTTAGAGTATTAGGCAGCGCAAGCATAGACAGCGCTCGTGGTGACAACATTGGTAAAAATTTCAGTAGGCTTGGCTGAGTCATTTTCGTTAAAGCGGGTTGTTCCGGTGGCTTATTGAGAGCCACTGTTTCTAGGCTGTGCTTTAAGCCTCTGTGCTGTGGAGTTAACACTGGCTCAGATTTGTTTTGTATTGATGAAGCAATTTCAGGGGCTATAGTTGCTTTTGGGGCGCTTACCGGCGACTTATCAATTCGCACCTCAACTAATTTATCACTTGTGGGAAGCGTTATGTTTTTATTCAACAGTACTGCTGGTTTGTTCAAAAGTGATTCAGCAGTGAATTTTAGCGGCGGCATGGCGACTTTTGATGTGCTAGTTACTAACTGAGTCTGATTCTGTCCATCGGCTTTCCCAGACAACATGATGCCGTCGCCCTTAGGAAGAGTTTTAGGGAGCGGATTGACAGCGCCGGGCTGCAGACTACTCAAAGGCTGACTGAATATTTTTAATAACTGAGTGAATAGGACGGCAGAGTTTGGCTTGGCTATGACTTGTGTGCTGCTAGTATTGTCTGATGCCAGCTTTTCTGTTGGTTGAGTATAAGCTGTTAACTGAATTGGCCGATTAAATAAGATTGGTGATAGCGCAAGTTGCAGCTTATTGTTTTGCGCGATAATAGATACTCGGTATTCGCCATCACGTACCATTTGCTTAGGTAAAGGTAAGCTAACATCACTATTTATTATCAACTTACCGTTAGCTACTGTTGCATCGGCCAGGTAGTAGCCTTTTGGTTGAGCGGCCAAACTTAAAAGCCGATCTAGTGGTAAGTGTTTACTTACTATCAATTGTTTCAGAACCTGGGGTAGGTCTGTGGTAGCTGTTTTGCCGAATATGCTGAGGTCGGCTGAAACCGGTACGGATTTGTTTTGCTGATGCTCTAGACTTTGCGGAGCGGAAAGTAAAAAGCTTAATTGGCTTAAGTTCAGCTTTAACAGGGCTTGAGCCAGCTGCTTATCTTGAATGACATAGCGTTTGTCATTGATCCACAAGCTATCTTTAGTCTGCTGGTCAAAGCGAATATTGCTGGTCGTGACTGTAGATAAGATGTCGCTGCTGGCTTTTACATCTTTGCTTAATGAACGATCGTTTAGATTGTCTAGGTATATTATCAATGTGTTTTATTCGCTTTGGTTAAGAAATAAATCTGGTTTACAAGCGGTCTTATGATCTGACCCTCTAGCTTAATCGTAAAATTGCTAAGCTTAATACTTATGTATCGACAATCAACGCTTAAAGTTAAATCACGCTCGATAGATTATGAATATTTTACAATTATATTATTGACCGGAGGATTTTGCTGAGTATCCTTAGCCCTCTGAAAGGAAAATCAAACTATGCAGTCTAGTATTAGCATCAAGGTTCGCTTCGCTATCATGCGTACTCAGTCACAATACTGGATAGATAAGGTTGTATGAAAATGAAATGGACTGTCGCTGTTTTCACAATGCTGTATTCATCACTAGCGCTCGCTAGCGATGAGGTTAAAAAGCCAGATGTGATTGACACCCACCAAGAAGTTCAAGTTGTCTATAACGATCCAAGAGACCCTTTAGAAGGGTTTAACCGTGCGATGTGGGATTTCAATTACCTTTTTATGGACCGATATTTCTATCGACCGATCGCACATGGGTACAACGATTATATCCCTAGTCCGGTTAAAACCGGTGTCGATAACTTTGTCCATAACTTTGAAGAGCCTAGCGCTATGGTCAATAACACTCTGCAAGGTAAGTGGATGTGGGCAGCGAATGCGGGGGGACGCTTTACCATCAATACTACGCTTGGTTTATTTGGCGTTATTGATGTTGCCAATATGATGGGAATGCCACGTAAACAAGATGACTTTAACGAAGTCCTTGGTTACTACGGTGTGCCTAATGGTCCCTATTTTATGGCACCTTTTTTAGGTCCTTATGTGACTAGGGAGCTAGCATCTGATTGGGTTGATGATCTGTACTTTCCGCTATCAGAGCTTACCTTCTGGCAATCACTTCTAAAATGGGGATTGAAAAATCTGCATAAACGGTCAACAGCAATCGATCAAGAAAGGCTAGTGGATAATGCGTTAGACCCCTACACTTTTGTTAAAGAAGCCTACTTTCAGTATATGGATTACAAAGTGTATGACGGTGATGTCCCCATTGTAGAAGAAGACGATGAGTTATTAGACGAGTACCTTGATGAATTAGACTGATTAGCTGCTATGCTATAAGTAGATTACCCATAGAGCCCATATGCCCTCCAAATCACAAATATAATAAGTAGAGGGCTGCATACAGGAGTCAATATGGCGCTAGAAGGTGTTGATGTTTTACTTGTCGAGGATGACCCCGTTTTTCGTCAAATCGTGGCGGCGTTCTTAGTTAATCGCGGTGCAGAAGTGACTGAGGCCGAAGATGGGCAAAGCGGACTAGATAAGTTTAATCAAGCAAAGTTTGATGTGGTGCTAGCAGATTTGAGCATGCCCATATTGGGTGGGTTGGAGATGCTGCGGCAAATGATGAACCGGGGAGTAAAAGTACCGGCTATTGTCATCTCTGCTAACCATGTCATGGCCGATGTTGTAGAGGCACTGCGATTAGGTGCATCAGATTATTTAGTTAAACCGGTTGGCGATCTTTATCAGATTGAAAACGCCATAGTTCAATGTTTGAATTTTCAAACTCAGCCTGATGTACAGTTGGCTGAATTAGACGAGCTATCCTATCAAGAGTTAGAGCAGAACTTAGTTTTGTTGGAGCAAAATGCAGAGGCTGCAAAAAGTGTGCAGCAGCAGTTGTTTCCCCCTTCAGAAATAACCTATCCCAAAGCGACTGTCGATTACAGTTTGTTCAAAAATGACAATGTGAGTGCTTATTTTATCGATAGCGCCAGTATTGATGAGCAGCATATTGTGGTTTATATGGCGCAATTTCACCCCCATGACAATCGCTGTGCGTTTGCCAGTGTATTGCTTAAGAGCTTTGTTGACCAAAAGATAAGGCTGTACAGGGAAGGGAGCTCTAGTTCTGTTATTGAGCCGTTTAATATGCTCAGTTATCTTAATGATAAAATGAGCAAGTCTGGTTTAGATATCTATGTTGATATTGTCTATATTGTCGTTGAATTGAGCCTGTACCGCGCTTCAATAGCCAAAGCAGGCAAAGGCTTGCGTACCTATGTCCGTAACCAGCAAGGGTTAATGCCGCTCATTTTAGCTGATTCGCTACAGTTAGGCATATTAGAGTGGGGGCAACCGAGTATGCAGCATCGCAACTTAATGCCGGGCGAAAGCCTTTGTATCACTTCAAATACACAGCAGCATAAGGCGATGTTGTTAGCCAATCAGTTTAGTGGGTTAGAGTATCAAACCGAGGTTTCACCAGGTGGGTTTGTACAGCTCTCTTTCTGAAGAGAGTTCAACACTGTATCGAATACTTCGGTAACAGTTAAGTAAAGAGTTGCTCGCGAATTTACTTAAGCAACGGATAGAAAAAAGCCTCTCACTATTGGAGAGGCTTTTTTATTTGCAAAACAGGGAACTACTAGCGCTTAATCGCTTCGTGTTCAGCTGTTACTGCAATTTCTTCTTCAAGCTTTTGCTCTTCAGTATGATGACCATCTTCCGCACCGTGCATCCAGTCAACTAGCTTATCAGCCATGAAGTACAAGATAACACCTGAAATACCGGCGGTGATGGCAATACCAGCGAAAATTGACATCGCATTAGCAAGTTGCTCCTCTTTCGCGCCACCATGACCAATGAATGAGCCAACGATACCACCAATCTTGTTTGCTGCGGCAACAAATAGGAACCAAGCACCCATCATTAGTGATGCAATACGTAGAGGAGCCAGTTTGGTCACCATAGACAGACCGATAGGAGATAAACAAAGCTCACCCATAGTGTGGAAGAAATAAGCACCCACTAACCACCACATGCTTGACTTGGCATTAGCGTCGCCACCCATTTCTAGTACCGCGCCAATCATGAATAGGAAACCAATACCGAGTAAAACTAGACCCATTGCAAATTTAACTGGCGAATTAGGCTCGTTTTTACCTAAGCGAATCCAAATCGAAGCAACTACAGGCGCAAAAATAACAATGAACATCGCGTTCAATGATTGGAACCAAGTCGTTGGTACTTCCCAGCCGCCAATCATACGGTCGGTGAAGTCATTGGTGAATAGGTTCATCAAGCCACCGGCTTGCTCAAAACCAGCCCAGAAAATGATGGTGAATAGACCCATGATCATAATTACTTTAATTCGATCACGTTCAATTTTAGTCAGTGGCTCTTTGCGCACTTCACCTTTCGCTTCAGCTTTTGCTTTTTCGATTTGAGCTGCTGGGGTACGACCAATGTCGCCAAGAAGACGCTGAGCGAACAGGAACTGGATGATTAACGACAGCACCATACCGATACCAGCACAGATGAAGCCAGCTTGGAAGTTACCATCAAAGTAAGCCACCACAGAACCTACGATGATACCCGATAAGAATGCACCAACGTTGATACCCATATAGAAGATAGTAAATGCACCATCACGACGATGATCGCCTTCTTCGTATAAGTCACCCACCATAGTAGAGATGTTTGGCTTGAATAGGCCGTTACCGATAATCAATACACCTAGACCGATGTAGAAAACCTCAGTTTCCATGCCTTGAACCCAGGCGTGTGGTGTACCAAGAATAAACTGGCCAGCCGCCATTAACGCACCACCGATGATGATGGCCTTACGTTGACCTAGGTATGCATCAGCTAGCCAACCACCAATAAGTGGGGTTAAATAGACAAGACCTGTGAATGTACCATATAAAGAAAGGGCATCGGCTTGGGTCCAACCTAGACCGTGACCACCTTGCGATTGAACTGCGTCAACGAGATAAAGCACCAAAATGGCGCGCATCGCGTAGTAACTGAATCGTTCCCATAATTCTGTTGTAAAAAGAAGGAACAATCCCTTCGGATGTCCGAGCATCGTCCCTTGGGGTTTTGCTGCGCTCATTAAGTCTTCCACCTTAAGCTTGTGATTGTCTGCGTGAGATCACGTCAGAAAATATGTTGTGCGAATATTTTTAAGTTTCAACAACCTGTACAAAAAATCATTATGGTGTTGTTTTTTAAGCAACTTTAGCTTGTTTTTTGTTACGCGATTGTTGATTGATTTTGTTATATTTTAATATTTGGCGCAGAAAACACGCCGAAACCCATCTTATATACCTTTTTAATTGGACTAAAGTCAATTCTGGCAGCTTAAATGTTGACAAAATAGCCTGTTTCGGGTGTAAACCATTAGTTGAGGTTTAGTCAAGCAAACGACCGGAGCCCCCTACAGCATGTTGGCTGGGTATCGGTATCGACTATTGGACTGTTTTTGAATTTCATAAGACAACCAAAAGCGCGATATGGATTTACGGGCGTATGTACGGATTGTTTGAATTCTTTCTAGTGAATTAGCGGAACTGTTTTACTCAACAGTGAACAGTGTAAGCACTTCTTTTGGTTTTTTTAATACTTAGTGTCTGTCCAGCCTTTATTGACGAGAGACTAACTTACATTTTGTTTGGTGACTTTCGGTACCGCATTGCTTTGCCTATTAAATTGCATACTCGTTTGTTTTCTATGACTGCCTACTGTTTTGGGGCTTTATCCATATTGTTAATAGGCTGTTATGCTGGCTGAGCCGTTGAATCTTCTACTGTACTGCAAAAAAATAATGCGTATAATCTAGCGATTAAATGTAAGGATGCTGGTCTGTAAAAGATGTTGTTGACCTATATGAGTAATGGAATTAGCTAGTTCTAATATTTTCCAATCGTATTGTGTAGTGATTTTCTTGCCTAATTCAGGTTAGTTATAGTTCTAAAAGTATAAAGTTAAGTCTTGGAGAGTTATCGGTGTTAGTAAAATTCAAACAAGTTATGCTAACGGGGTTAGCATTATTCTGTGTGTTTATAGGCAGCGTCTATGCAGCAACCCCCTCTCCACAAATGATTGAACAATTTAAAAAACTACCAAAAGCTGAACAAGAGCGGGTGGCGAGACAATATGGACTGGATCCAGCTCAAATGAACTCTGGGCAATCTAGCCAAATGGCTTCTGAGCCATTCGTTATCAACCCCAGAGAAGTTGAAGATGAAAAGGCCGAAGAATACCGTCAACAGCAACTGCTTGTAGAAGAGGTAGCTCAATTTTTAAAAGACCAAAAAGCACAGGATACTAAGAAGTTACAACCATATGGGTATGACTTATTTGCCGGTGAGCCTACAACTTTTGCGCCGGTAACAGATATCCCAATCCCAAGCGAATATTTAGTTGGTCCTGGAGACAACATCAAGGTTCAACTCTACGGTAAAGAAAACCGTGAGTATGACTTGGTGATAAGTCGTGATGGTAATATTCAGTTTCCAGAGCTTGGGCCTATTTCTGTGTCTGGATTGAAATTTGAAGATTTGAGAAAGACCCTATCAGACCGTATTCGGCAGCAAATGATTGGTGTTGAATCGAATATCACCATGGGTGAACTCAGATCTATAAGAGTGTTTGTTGCTGGTGATGCATATAAGCCGGGATCATATACGGTCTCAAGTTTATCGACTATTACTCAGGCATTATTTGTTGCTGGTGGAATAGCAGAAATTGGTTCACTGCGTAACATTCAGCTCAAACGTAACGGCAAGCTAATTGGCAGTCTGGATCTATATGATCTGTTAATGCGTGGTGATGCTTCGAAAGATTTACGTCTAAGATCTGGTGATGTTGTCTTCATTCCCTCGGTAGGTGGATTAGTCTCAGTAGATGGAGAAGTAAGACGTCCTGCGATTTATGAACTTAAGGGCTCAGAGACAATTGGTGACGTTGTTGATATGGCTGGTGGGCTCACTGGTGGGGCTTATCCTCAAAGTAGCAGTGTAGAGCGGTTCACCAATCAGGGACTAAAATCAATAAAGACATTAGATCTGTCAAGCTCTACTGGAAGAAATGCGCCAGCAAGAGCTGGTGATATTGTCAAAGTTAAATCTTCATCATTGCAGTTTCAAGATGCGATAACAGTATTAGGAGCCGTAGTTAGGCCTGGTCGTTATCAGTGGCATCAAGGCATCCGCGTAAGTCAATTATTGCCTTCAGTTTGGGGAGACTTAACTTCCTCGGTTGATCTTAACTACGCGATTGTTGTGCGGGAAATTAACCGACATGGTGATATCGAAGTCCACCAGTTCTCACCCAAAAAAGCCATCATTGATAGAGCTGCGAGTGATGATATCGTCCTCGAGCCGCGGGATAACCTGTTATTCTTTAATTTTAGGGATGATGCGCAAAATCGTTTCGAATTAAATTCTCTTGTTAGAGAGCGAGTCGAAAAAGTTGTTCAATTAGTAGGTGATAGCTCATTATCAAAAGATCTTTTCAAGGCGGGTTTTTCTCAATTAGAAAACCAAAGGTTAAAGAACAGAAGTCAACTTGGTGGTGTTGTTGTAGCTAAAGAGCAACAGCAAGATGACGAAGCTTTGGCGATAAAAGGCGAAGTTAATCGCATGATGGCTAATCTATTTGACGATCCTGAACTCATTAAACTGAGTGGATTGATGAATAGAGCAGAGTTACTATATCCAATTATTATGCAGCTTAATCATCAAAGTCGCTCAGGTGACGAAGTAAAAGTTGTTGCAATTAAAGGCCAAGTTTATAACGAAGGGATGTACCCCTTATCCGTAAATGCCAAAGTCAGTGAAATAGTCAGCGCAGCGGGCGGGCTAAAAGAAGGTGCTTATACGGCAAGGGCTGAATTAACCCGTACAGTGACTTTAACTTCTGGTTCAAGTATAAAGCATGAAAATGTCGACTTACAGGCAGCGCTCAATGGTGAAAGTAGCGCCAACCTTAAGCTTCAGGGACGAGATATTTTGACTGTAATGACGACGCCAGAGTGGCAGGAGAACAAATCAGTTGAAATACGTGGAGAGGTGCGTTTCCCTGGTATCTATAACATTCGCCGGGGTGAGACACTAAAAGACGTACTAGAGAGAGCGGGTGGTTTTACTGAATATGCTTATCTACCATCGTCTGTTTTTGTACGTGAATCAGTGAGATTACAAGAACAGCTAGAAATCAAAAAGCTGGCTGACCAGTTACGCAGGGATATTGCCACTCGTGGTGTATCTAAAGACGGCGATGTGGTTAATTATTCCGATGCTCAACTTATGTTGACAGATCTAGAGAATATTGAAGCGGTTGGACGCTTGGTCGTTGATTTGTCAGCAATTTCAGTTGGGATTGAAAAAGCAGACTTACAGTTAGAAGATTCAGACGTGTTATACGTCCCATCTACTAAACAGACTATTGCTGTTATGGGTGAGGTTCAATATGCAGCAACGCATCGATTTAAAGATGGGTTAACGATTGACCAGTATCTAAATATGTCTGGTGGAATGCGTGAAAGGGCCGACGAAGGTAGAACTTATGTTATTAAAGCCAATGGCTCGGTTATGCTGCCAAAGCGCTCAATGTGGTTTAGTAGTGAAGATAGTTTACAGCCAGGTGACACGATTATTGTACCGCTGGATACAGAATATAAAGATAATCTAGCACTTTGGACCCAGGTGACTAGTATTATCTATAACACAGCGGTGGCGTTTGCTACGGTTGCCAACCTTTAACTGGGTTAATCTAGCGACCTTAAACCTAGTAGTTCTCTTTTTTTAGGCCGCAGAATTAAAACATTCTGCGGCAATATCCAAACAAGCAAGGTAATTTATGGCTACGCATTTAACTTTAAAACAATTGACTGTGGTGGCTCAATGGACATGAAGATAGAAGAATCAGTTCAAAGCAACGCATTCGAAGTTAAGCCAGTTAATCGAATTAAGTCGAAAGGTAAAGCACTCACCCAAAATATTATTTATGTCTATTGTCCAGCAGGTAAAGAAGCAGAAATTGCTGATATCGTGAAGGATTATGATTTTGATATTGTTGTAAATGACTATGAACTTGAGAATTACGACAAAAAAGTCATATGCCACTATGAGAGCTCGAGTCTTAATAAGCAACAGCGGGGCTTTTTGGTTAAAGCTACCGAGTTAGGTGCTTGGGTAGAGCCTCTAGTGAGCTATTTAGACACACGCTTGGGGTATACTGAAGTACACCTACTACATAGTGGATACTTTTTACATCAAAAAGCCTTTTCGATCCTTTCAACAAAACGGACTCAATTGGCAAAGCGCGTCATTGATTTACTTGCTGCTGCCATACTAAGCTTAATCGCTTTACCTGTTTGCTTGATTACTGCTATAGCGATTAAAGTTGAAAGCAAGGGACCCATTTTGTATCGTCAAAAAAGAGTTGGTCAGTACAATGATGAGTTTGAAGTGATTAAATTTCGTTCTATGTGTACTGATGCTGAAAAGTCAGGAGCACAGTGGGCAATAAAAAATGATAGTCGTGTGACTAAAGTCGGCAAGTTTATACGCAAAACACGGATAGACGAATTGCCACAGATCATCAATATCCTTAAAGGTGAAATGTCAATTATTGGTCCACGGCCTGAGAGAGAAGTGTTCATTTCTGACCTTGAAAAATCTATCCCATATTACCGATTTCGCCACGCTGTAAAGCCAGGTGTGACGGGGTTAGCGCAGGTAAGTTATCCTTATGGCGCATCAATAGAAGATGCAGTTTGGAAGCACAAGTATGACATCTATTACATTAAACACCATAGTACCTTCCTAGATATCAAAATCCTGTTAAAAACAGTCAAAGTTGTATTGTTTGGTGCAGGACGTTAAGCGATATCATTTAGGTAGAGCATCTATATAGTTTATTGAAAATAAATTGAATTTTCAGCCTGTTCTTATTTAGGTCTTAGTTAGTTGAATAAATAATGCAAAAGCAAGAATTTGAAATCGATATTAAAGAACTTTTCTCTTCACTATTAGCCCAGAAATGGTTGATCGTAATAATTACATCTGCGTTTGCAATTGGGTCAGTTTTATTCGCCTTATCTAAACCAAATGTGTTTAAAGCAGAGGTGTTGCTTGCCCCTGTTTCTGAGGACTCTCAAATTTCGACAGCAGCGTCGCAATTAGGTGGGATAGCCGCGATGGCGGGTTTCAATATTGGCGCTAGTCAAGGAAGCTCACGTTTGGATTTGGCGCTTGAAACTTTGAAGTCGAGAACGTTTACAAAGAACTTTATCGAAAATAGAGAGATTTTAGTCCCGCTAATGGCTATGGAAAAATGGGATAGTAGTAGTGGAACCATTGTGATTAACCCAGATATTTATGATGTCGACGAAATGGTTTGGGTAAGAGAAGTTGATGAAGGTAAGTCTTCGGTACCCACAGCATGGGAAGCATATAAAGAGTTTAATTTACTCGTAGAATATGAAAAAAATCCGTCAAACGGTTTTGTTCGGTTGTCGGTGAGTTCAGAATCTCCAGTTCTTGCTCAGCAATGGGCTAAGTGGCTGGTTGAAGATATTAACACTTGGATCAAAAAAGAAGATGTTCAAGAGTTTGAAGCAAATATCTCGTATATACAGCAAAAAATTAGCGAAACTAAGATTTCCGAAATGCAAAGAGTTTTCTATCAGCTTATTGAGGAACAAACTAAAAAATTGATGCTAGCTGAAGTACAGGAAGAGTATGTCTTCAAAGTTATAGATCCTGCCGTAGTCCCAGAGGAGAAAGCTGCACCGAGTAGAGCATTGATATGTGTTTTAGGGAGCTTTTTAGGTGGTTTCTTAGCTATATTTATCGCTCTAATTAGACACATATTAATTAGAAAGTAAATGCGCTTACCACGTTACCTGTCCAAAAAGAATATCTTGACGGGCTTTATGGTCATGTTCATGGCTATAGGGCCATTTTCCGTTACTGAATTTAATAAGATTAATATTTTATTAATATTTTTTGCCTCAAGTATAACTATTTTTCTTTGTTTACTACTTGGTGGGAAGATTAAGCTGCTCAAATTTTCCACAATACCTAGTTCGCTATATCTTTTTAGTTTTATAGTTTCGCTCTTTGCAATTATCCTTACTCGAGAGCAACTTACCGGCGAGTTTGTTAGTTCTGTTATTTTTGGCAGAATTTTTACTTTTGTTACGGTTATTTTTACGATGATGATTATTAACTCCTGGTTAGCTTATGCTGACGAGTCAGAGTTAATTAGATCACTTAAGGTAGCTTTTTTTACCGGTTTACTATTTGTTTTGCTTGGGCATTGGCAGTTTGTAGGCAATATGCTTGGTTTCCCCTTCTTTATCGAAACACGTGACTGGATGCATGGAGTGCCAAGTGCAATTAGAAGTGTTGTGCCCAAAAGGTTGACATCGATCGCTGAGGAACCTAATTATTTATCTCCATTGTTAATTGAGTTTCTATTGTTAAGTAGTGTTTTAATTGCATCTTCAAAGAAAAAGCTTTTTGCATATTTTTTAGGTGGATTTGTTGTCGTTTTTTCATTTTCTGGCGGGGTTTATGTCAATATGATGCTCATATTGATTATTATCGGCGCTCTCTCCTTGTATAGAAGTTTGGTTAGCGGATATTTAAAAGGTAAAGATATACTCTTTATTATATTGGCATTGCTAGGATTAGGTATTTTACTTTCTGTAGGGGATATTCTACTAGAATTTCTGTATTACAAGTTTCAAGGTGAGGCAGCCGGTAAGTCTGCTAGGAGTCAGTTTCTTTCTTCCTTAGGGATACTTATTTCTCAGAGCAGCTTTTTAGAGTTGTTGGTAGGTCACGGTATGGCAACTATGTCGGTATTACCGGAATTTGGCCTTGCTAAGGAAGAATTTCTTTTTAGAATTACAAATAATTTTTATTTAGATATGATTTGGGAAGGAGGATTTATAGGTCTAGCCTGTATTATATTTTTCCTAGGTTATCTAATTTATTTTGGCCTCAAAAATTATCTTTTTAATAAATATTATGAATTGGGGCTTTTATTAAGCTTGCACCTTTCAATTACGTGCTTGTATCGTTCAGAATATCTCAGCCCTCACTTTCTTTGGGTTGTTTCTTTGATTTTCATTTGCTATCGGATTGGTATGTTTCAAACAGCAAGGGACTATAATTCTAAAGAAGACTCTAAAAATTTTTCAAAGGTCTAATGATGAAATTAGTATCGGTATATATAATTACGCAAAATCGTAGTTCTTTATTGAAGCGAGCAATTGAATCTGTTTTTAGTCAAGACTATTCCGCTTTAGAGGTGATAGTGGTGGATGATGCCTCCACTGATGACACACAAGAATTAGTTGAACAATTACTAAAGAATTATGATTTTAAATATCTTAGGAATGAAATCATATCCGGTGCATGCTTTTCTCGGAATAAAGCTATACAACAGGCTACAGGGCACTATATCACAGGTTTAGATGACGACGATTTTTTTTGCAAAACAAGGGTTTCAGATTTAGTTGCGGCCTATAGAGATGAGTACGCTTTTGTATGTGCTAATGTGCAAGAACTGATGCCAGACGGTAAAAGGATAGATAGAAGTTATGGATTTGAGTCAGGAGAGTTCGGCTTAGAACAGATGTATAACTATAACCTAGCTGGTAACCAGGTATTAACGACAAAAACCAAATTTGAACAGATTGGTGGTTTCGATGTCAACATGCCAGCATTTCAAGACTATGACACTTGGGTTAGATTGTTACTACACACACCTAAAGCCCTGAAAATAGCTGCATGTAATTATGTTTTGGAAAAAGGGCATGGAGGGGAGCGAATATCCTCCAGTAGTAGTAGAAAGCTTTTGGGTTTTAAACGCTTTATAGAAAAAAATAAGAATTCGATGTCAAGTCAGCAGCTTAAATCTATGAACATCATGGAACATAAAATATCAGGGGCTCATTTTGGTTTAAGAACACTATTGAAAAATGTACATTCTAAAAATTATAAGTCAGCTTTAAATTTGTACATCGTAGATAACTTTCCAATTATAAAGAATTTTTATGACAGTCTGAAGAAGAGTTGAGTGAATATTATATGACTTGTGCAACGCTTTCAGTTCTAGTATCGACATATAATGCAAGGTTGTTGATGCTAGATAGTGTGTTATTGGAAGAGAATCCTCTTATTCATTACATAATAGTTCATCAACATACTGATGGTGTTGATTATAGTAATTATGTTAGCAAGTTGAATAGCACTCGGTCAGATGTGACTTATATTCAATCTTTTTCTAAAGGTGTAACAAAAAGCCGAAATATTGCACTTTCAAAAGTTGAAAGTGAATATGGCTTGTTCATGGACGATGATGTAGAACTCCCAATGGATTTATTTAGCACAATAATAGAGAGTTTCAAAGTGCGACCTGAGTGTAGTGTTTTAACCTTTCAGGCCGCAGAGATCGGCAATGTTCAGTTACTTAAAGATTACAGTGAGAAGCAGGCGATACACAACCGTTTGTCTATATTGAAAGTCGGCACAATAGAAGTGGCGTTTAGAGTTAGTGATGTAAGAGCAAGTGATGTTAAGTTTCCTGAGTATCTAGGGGCTGGTACAAATTTACCTGCCTGTGATGAGCCTGTTTTTTTGGCTAGGTTAATGTCAAAAGGATTAAAAATAGGTTACATGCCACTTATAATTGCGCATCACCCTAAACTTTCTTCTGGTAAAGTATTTGAAGATGAAAGCTCGCTGGTTTGTAGAGGGGTTGCATTCAGAGACATTTTTGGCAACATGGCTGCAATTCCTATGCTTTTTTTATTTTACTTGAAAAACCGCAAAAAGTTTAAGTTACGGAACCGATCGGCTTTTTTGTCTTTATATAAAGGGTACTTAAAAACTAACTTTAATTAGTTTGCTTTATTATGAAAAATGAACATCTAGTTTCAATTATTACGCCGTCGTTTAATTGTAGTAAATCTATTGCTAAAACGATTGATTCAGTACTTGGTCAAAGTTATCAAAATTGGGAAATGCTGATTGCCGATGATTGCTCAGGTGATGCTACGTGTGAAGTGATTCAACAGTATGTTGATATGGACACGCGCATTAAGCTGATTAAGAGAGAATGGAATGCAGGGCCAGCCGTAACTAGGAACAGAGCTATTCAAGCTGCAAAAGGCCGTTTTATTGCTTTTTTAGATGCAGACGATACTTGGCACAAAGACAAGTTGGAAAAGCAAATTAAATTTATGCTTGATCGTCAGGTTACGCTGTCTTATACCGGCTACGAGCGAATTCATGAAGATGGACGTAAGCTGGGTACTATGACTGTCCCCTCATCTGTTTGCTATCACGATATTTTGAAAACCAATAGTATTGGCTGTTTAACGGCTTGCTACGATAGTTTGCAGTTGGGTAAAGTTTATATGCCTAACATTGCCAAAAGGCAAGATTTAGCTTTGTGGCTAAGAATTCTCAAAAAGACTGATCGGGCTTATGGTATTCAGGAGAGTTTGGCCGATTATTATGTTGGTGTTTCCTCTGTGTCAGCAAACAAGGTAATCGCAGCTAAATATCAGTGGAGAGTGTATAGAGAAATTGAAAAACTAGGGTTAATTCAGTCGCTATACTACTTTTTTTCATACGCCTTTCAGGCGGTAAAGAACCGACTATAAACTCGTATCAAAAGGTCAACACTTACTGCTGAAATTCATCCAAGTATTTACATAACATATGGTGCAACACATTATATGCCTTCAAGTATTGCCGATGTGCCAACAAGATTGATAGTATCCACAACACTTAAATTTTTGGTGACTAAAAAATGAAGCAAAAAAGCAAACGTGGTTTTACTCTAATTGAACTGCTTATCGTAATCGTCATTATTGGTCTGTTAGCCTCTCTGGTGGCCCCGGCGATGTTTTCTAAGGTCAGCTCATCTCAAAAGAAAACTGCAGCGGCACAGATGCAAATGTTTGAAACAGCACTTGATACTTTTCGTTTAGATAACGGGGATTACCCAGATACGTTAGAAGAGTTACGCAAAAGCGACAAACCAACTTGGGATGGTCCTTATTTACCAAAAGATCTACCCTTAGACCCATGGGGCAACCCTTATGCTTACAAGAAACCTGGAGAAGATGGTAAGGCATATTTTCTAGCTTCTTATGGTAAAGACGGCCAACCTGGTGGTGAGGGCGATAATGAGGATATCGTACATAAATGATGACCTTGCCAGAGTTGCTTTCTACCGAGTTTCAAATTACTGATGGTGACCTAGATAAGTCTTTGAAGTACCAGGCTAAATATGGTGGTCATTTAGAGCAAATACTGGTCAACTTGGGCAGTTTGCCAGAAGATAGTTTACCTGAGGTTTACAGTCGTTATTTTCAACTGCCGGAATTAGATATTACAGAGTGGTTAGAGGCTGAAGTACCAGACATTGAGCCAGAAACGTTTTCGTTGTTAGAAGCAGCATGCTGGAGTTTGTTAGCTGTAGAGGGAGAACGTTGGACTTTTGCCGCTAAATATCCGTTAGATCTGTCTGTTAATGAGTTTATTCGTCGATTTAATATAGAAGCTAATATCATTATTGGTACTGAAGCGGATATACAGACGCTCAACAGAAAGTTCAATTTGAATGCAACAGCAGATAATGATGATGCAATAATTGGTGATGAGGAAGAGCGTCTACGTGAGTTGGCGTCTGAAGCTCCTACAGTAAACTTGCTTAACTCTCTGATTTCAAGGGGGTTAAGGCAAGGTGCATCCGATATGCATTTAGAACCATTTCAAGGAAGATACCGAGTTAGGTATCGAATAGATGGTGTCTTGCATGAAGTCGAACGCCTAGCGCCAAGAATGCAATTACCTATTGTAACCCGTTTGAAAATATTGTCAGGTATGGACATCGCGGAACGTCGTCGTCCTCAAGATGGTAAGATAGCAATGAAAATTGCAAACCAAGAACTTGATATTCGTGTCTCTGCACTCCCTTTGAACGAAGGCGAAAGCGTGGTCATGCGCTTTTTACGTAAAGAGTCGGTTAAATATGACATGGAAGTACTTGGGTTAGCTGATGATGTTCAGAATTACGTTAATCAGGATTTGGCTAAAACTGCCGGAGTTATCTTACTTACTGGCCCTACAGGTAGTGGTAAAACAACGACTTTATATACCTTTCTCAATGAACTGAATGATGATGATGTCAAAATTATCACGTTAGAAGATCCTGTGGAGTACCAGTTAGAAGGTATCAATCAGGTGCAAGTAAACAGTGATATTGGTTTTGATTTTTCTGCCGGTTTGAGAAGCATCGTACGTCAAGATCCCGATATTATTATGTTGGGTGAAATTCGAGATAAAGAAACAGCGCGTATTGCAATGCAGTCTGCATTGACTGGGCACTTGGTTTTTTCGACAGTCCATACAAATGATGCAGCGAGTGCATATACGCGTTTGCTAGATTTAGGTGTAGATGAGTTTTTACTTAACGCAGCTTTGATTTCTATTGTCGCGCAGCGTTTAGCACGACGCACGTGTGAGCATTGCGCTGCGGAAGATCCTGAATCAGCGCAACTGATAGCAAAGTATGATTTAGATAAACTCGCAACAAAGTTTAATTTATCTAAGCCCAGTTTAGTAAAAGGGATGGGTTGTGATGCATGCGGTCATACTGGTTATAAAGGGCGCATAGCAGTAAATGAGTACCTGCGATGCGATGAAGAAATTATGAAGTTACCAAAAGACTCTGATTTTATTGCTAAAGCAAGGCAGCATAATAGTGCCAGTGGCAGGCGAAACCTATTAGAGGACGGTTTTTATAAAGCGTTACTAGGGCAAACCACTGTAGAAGAAGTGTTGCGAGTGGCTGGCTAATGAAAGTGTATACGTACAAGGCTTATGACAAAGCAGGGGCTAGGCTCGATGGTCAGCTGGAAGCCATTGATAAGCAGGCTGCGATTAACCAGATTAAAGCGCTAGGCCTGCTTGCTTCTGAAGTTGTTGAGAATAAAGAGTCTGCAGCGTCGATCTTTTCTTCTTCTAAAAAGGTTTCTTTGGCTGATTTGGAATTCCTGACAGCAGAGTTGAGCTTGTTGCTGTCAAGTGGAGTTAGAATTGACAAAGGGCTAGATATCATTAAGCGCTCTAAAGCCCAACCAGCTTTGGTGAAATTGTTAAGTGATATCAGCAGCTCAATATCTAAAGGGCAAAGTCTTTCGGAAGCTCTTAAGGCCCATGATGATGTTTTTGACCCGCTTTATATCAACTTAGTTGAGCTTGGAGAAGCATCAGGTAATCTTCCTGAAATTTTTGCCAAGTTAGCAGAGGACTTAAAATTTAGGCGTGATTTACAACGAAAAATCATCTCATCTTTGACCTACCCGTTTGTCATTTTAGCCGTTTGTATTTTATGTATTGTATTTATTTTCAACTTTATTGTCCCAAAGCTGTCAGTGTTATTTACAGATCCTGAGACTCTGCCCTGGTATACGCAAGCTCTCTTAGGATTAAGCAACTGGATGCAGGAGTATCAGGTATTCATGGCTATTGGTATAGTAGCCGGCGGGTTTTCATTGGTACACTTATTTAAGCAACCAAACTTTTTGAAAGTTTGGCAAGAGACATTGCTTAAAATTCCAGGGTTGGCTAATTCGGTATTGGTGACCGAACGAATTAGATTTAACAGTGCTTTGGCCATGATGTTGCAGGCTGGCCTACCGATAGATAAAGCGCTTTTTCTCGCAAAAGGTAATATCAAGAACCAGGTGCTACAACGCGAGATGGAAATTGTCCGAAGCAAGGTTAAACATGGACACAGCCTATCACCCTCATTAAAGCAAACCTCGTTATTTCCTGATTTTTACATTTCGCTGCTAGAAGTAGGTGAAGAGTCAGGTAATTTATCAAAAGTTTTTGATGAAATAGCTAACCGAAGTAGACAGGAGTTTGAGTCTTGGACTGAGAAAATGACCACGCTTATTGAGCCACTATTGATTCTGTTTATGGGGGGGATCGTGGGCGGTGTCGTCGTGGTTATGTTGATGAGCATGGTTGCAGTGAATGATGTTGGCTTCTAGACCTAAAACCAACGGTTTTACACTTATAGAGTTGATAGTAGTGTTGGTTATCATGGGTACACTATTAAGCTTGGTTGGCCCTTTAGCGGTTCGAAATGTAGATAAAATGAATGTCCGAACTGAAGAAATGCAGTTCAAAAATTGGCTGGATAAAGTGTCGTATACTGCTTTCAATCGCGGGCAGCCACTTTTGGTATCGCTTGAGGGCAGAATTGCTTCGGCGAACATAGTCGGCGAGAAAGAAGTTATTGTTGACGAAATTCAGTTTGCTTCATTGTTTTTTCAGCCGCAAATGATTGCCTTGAACAAAAATGGCTTCTATTCAAAGACCCAAGCGACGTACCAACTAGGAGCAGAACGCTATGCAATCGAACTTAGTTTTGTAGGGTCTGCTGAGTGAAGAGCTTTAACTTAAATTCCAAGCAACAAGGTTTTACCCTGATGGAGGTGCTTGTTGCTGGCTTTATTATGTTTTTGGTTATTGCAACCACAACCCTAATTTATCGAGGCGCTGTACTTTCAAGTCATAAGGCTGAAAGAAGCATCTATATTAATGGTCTTGTGCCAGTAATCGCTGACACAATACAAGCGGAAATACGTCTGAAAGGGCAAGGGAACGTTGAAGAGTTATCTGGAAACGCTAGTATGGGAGAAGCAGACTACAGTTGGACAGCTAAAATGATAGATTTTCAAGCTGCCCCGCCGCAAATGTTGCCAGAAGCAGGATTATCTGTAGACCAGAACAAGCGTTTCAAGTTGTGGCAAGTCGAATTAGACGCCAGTTATAAGGAATACGAACGTCAATACCGATACGTTGAATTTAGCTGGAACCTAGAGCCTTAATGAAGCCTTATAAACAACTTCAAAGAGGGTTTACCTTAATAGAATTGCTCATTTCAACCGCACTCCTCAGTTTAGTGCTGTTCATCGCAAGTTATAGTTATAGTTTGTTTAGTAACAGGTGGCAAAGTGAGTTGGGTAACTACCAAGAAACTGCTGCTTTCGTAAAGAATGTTGAGCTGAGTAGACGAGTACTTCAAAGCACTATTCCATTGGTAATCAGTAAAGCCGATTCTAAAAAAGGGCTCTACTTTGTTGGTGGTGCTGATAGCATACTAGCGGTAAGTCAATATGGTGTTTTTGGTGATGAAGGGGTTATTTATAGATTATCAATCGAGAAGTCTCCGGAAAACCCTCAAGTAAAGCAATTGGTATACCGAGAGGTGAACGCCAATAGTATAGTCCTGTCCGAACCAAATCAGAGTTTTCAGTTTACTCATAAGATAGTGGTTATTGATAACGTAACTGATGCAGAGTTTCAATATTTTGGATGGGCGACGTTGAATGATAAGACAGTGCAAATGTCTGGTATCGGAAAAGCAGATAAATCGTGGCACAAAACATATGATGCAGTAAGAACTGGTCTGTTTCCAGAAGCCGCGAGATTGGTTGTTCGTTATCAGGCAAAAGATGCTAGAGTGGTTTCGATATCATTTAATGCTAGCTATGCTTCACACCCAGAAAGGGGTTTAGAGATACCTGGACAATAATATGCGTATCAAATCTTCGTTCCGTCAAAAGTTTATAGAATTAAAGCATACTAAACAGAAAGGTATTGCTTTACTTCAGGTATTGTTAATTAGCGCAATTATTTCTATTTTAGCGTTATATCTCACTATTACAGCAAGGCAGCAGGTTTCTGTTGCACAAACAGCTAATGATAGGGTGTTAGCAGGTTTATTAGTTCGTTCAGCTGAATCGAGGGTGTTGTTCGAAATGTTGACTAAAGAGTCCGTAGAGAGCCAACTATATCCGTTACCTGAAGGTTACAATTTTTATGCACACCCTATTGCGATCGATAAGCACACTCAAGTTGAAATACAGGATGTCGCGGGGCTATTGAGTGTAAGGTTTCCAGACCAGACATTACTTAGGCGAACTATCCAAAACCTTGGCGGCACGGCAGATGTTGCTAGTACAGTGACCGATAGCTTACTTGATTGGCAAGACGAAGATGATTTAAAACGACTCAATGGAGCAGAAGCTGGAGACTACGATATTGGGCCTCGAAATTCAGCAATTACATTAAAGTCTGAAGTCCGTTTAGTTAAAGGTGTGGATGATCAATTATGGCGCGAACTTAAACCCTTGTTAACTGTGCCCCGTGTCAGCTATTTTAATCCAATGGTGGCGCCAGAACCCATTTTGTCCGCATTTTTGAATAGCGATGTAAAGGATATTCTTGAATTGCGGAAAAATGGTGCATTAAATCGTGGAGAATTTAGTCAGCTAACTGGAGTGTATGATCAAGAGGGGATTATTTTGTCAAAAAGTGACTTATTTCGTCTCAATATTGAGGTAAACTACGGCGAAGCAAGAATGAGCAAAAAAATGACAGTGAGATTAAGACCATATGCAAAAGCAGATGGAACGGTAGTGGATAGGATAGCTTCAAATTGGTAATAATGAATAGACTTAAAGCACTTTCCAAAAAGTCCCTAGGACTTTTAGGTATAGGGTACCTTGATACTAAACTTTATCGTTTGGTTGATATTGCAGATGGCCAATTTAAGTGGCAGGAAGCGCCTGTAAACTTTAAACCCAACGTATTGATTCTATCTAGGCAGCACTACCAGGAATCTTGCAAGCAATATCCTATTGAGAACAAATCTGAGGTCAAGAAGCTAATTCGGCTTGAGTTATCGGCGAATGAAGGTACATCTCAATTTGTAACTTATAAAGCACAGGACAGCAAAACCGCTAGTAATCAATGGATGCTAAGTGACGTATACTTAGGGGCAAAGTTCGTATTACCTGAATCATTCTTGATCGGTGCCAAACAACCGCACTTTAAAGTTACCGAACTTCAAAATGAAGAAAGTCAGTTTTATATTGTCAATACGCCAAAGGGGATCATATCAACCGTAAAAGGCGGTTTGATAAATAATGTAAATGCTTTCTCAATGGCTTCGGGTGTAAGTGTCGATCAAACTATCAACTCTATGTCATTCGAACAGTTTGCCAATTTCACTGCTGCAGAGTTGCCACAGTTGCTGATTCAATATGGTAGCCAATTCTTTGTTAAACAAGATTCAAATCTTGACGTACAAGATTTGGTTAAACCCGTTTTTTTAACGCTGGGCGCATCGCTTACCCTGTATTTACTGATTGGTAGCGCTTATCTTGAACTTCAATCTTATCGAATTACATCACAAATCGAAAGTAACTCTTCTCAAGTTAATCGAGCGTTGAATATTCAAAATGAATATAACCAGTTAACAGAAAAATTGTTACGTCAACAAGATTTTATTGAATCTCAAGCAGTTAAAACCTCATTTTGGTTGGTGCTGGAGCCTTTATTACAACAAGCAAAGTTCAGAACAATTCGATACAGAAACGATAGATACATTATTAATGGTGAAACTAAGCAAGCAACAAAGCTTCTGGATATGTTGATCCAAGACCCATTAGTGACGGATGCTAAGTTCGATAGTCAAATCCGCAAAAGTCGCAATAATGAGGTGTTTACTATTAGTTTTCGCCTTAGTGGGGCTAGTTAATGGAAATTTTTAAAGAGAAGCCCTATTTATTATTTTTGCTTGCTGGTTTAGTTTTTGCGCGGTTTGTATGTGTGCCAATTATAGAATGGCAAAACGAGCAGAAAGCGTCACTCGTCTTAGAAAGTAAGCGGGTTATGAAAGCAGAACAGGCTATGGCGAATGAGCAGAAAATTGAGCCCCTGTTGCCGAAGTTACGTGCATTAGTTAAGGCCAACAGGGACAGGTTGTATCCGTTTCAGGCAGAGAATCAATTTAAGTTAAAAAATCAACAAGATTTAGAGGCTCTGATCGAGAAGTATGCGCTTAGCGTGACAGGCATCGGCTGGTTGGCTACAAAGCAAGTCAATGAATACAACTTAACGCTTTATCAATTGCAAGTACGCTTCAAGGGTGATGGGGTAAAGTTTCCAAGTCTAATGGCTGAAATCGAGTCTCAAGCACAATGGGTTGAGGTCGATGATTTTGTATTTGCGTTTAGGCGCCAATCAACGACTCGTATTGGTGATGCTAATGGTCAGATTACGCTCAATTATTATATGAACAATGAGGCTGCCAATGCTAACTAAAATAGTCGCACATGCGCACTTCAAGTTTATAATAGCGGCTTTTTCTGTTGCCAGTGTTGGAGCTGCTTATGATTTTTCTGATAGAGTTTGGGTGCCAACTTCGACATCGAATGCAGCCGTAGAGTACGGTTTTGCTAACGACGCAGATCTATTGCCTTCATATACTGAAGAAGAAAAAGCTGTGTTGATTGAAGCGTTCGAAAAATATGATTATCGTGCTAGGGCAAAAGCGGAAGAAGCAGCTAAAGCGTTAAGTAAGGTAGTTGATCAAGGTACCCAGGTAAACGTAGAGATACCTGATATTGACACGCAGCAAGGTGAGCTGTTGAGTCTTTATACCAAAACGTCAAAGTTGAGCTTAAAAGCGGTCATTAATGAAACCACCAATTTTGCGTTGATAAAACAACAGTCTCACGAAGGCAAAAATACCAAGTGGTTAAAACTCGAGCAAGGGCAGAGCTTCGAAGGGTTCACCGTGTCTCAACTAAGTCATACATCAATTAAGTTAACCCGTGGTGAACAGGTTATCCAATTAATGATGTACAAAAGAAATTCATAATTATGGGTGTGTTTGCAATGCGTAAAAATTTCTGTTTATCTATCATCGCAGCGGCTGTTCTGTCGGGCTGTAGCACACTCCCTACCGAGCCATACCCCTATGACACTTCATACCTAGAAGGGGAAGCAACGGAGAAGGAACAGAATGTAGACTATCAACAAGGGCTGAATGAGCCTGATATTGATCAACCATCAATCAGTTATAAAAAACTGCCATCGATGAAAACTGACCGAACAGCAAACACTACAGAGTTGGATTTAACCAAACAGTTTAGTGATACTGAAAAAGTCACCATTTCGGCAGATGCTTTGCCGCTTAATCAGTTTTTGCATTACGTCCTGGGTGAAGTCCTAGAAGTGAGTTATATCTTGGACAATAACTCTAAAGCCGACAGTAAAGGTGTGACGCTTAATATTCGCAAACCCATTACAAAGCGTAAATTGTTTACGCTGGTTGATGAGCTGTTAGTCGATGGAGGCTATCAACTTTATTTTAAGGATGATCTGTTTTACGTAAATAAGCAGGACCAACAAGGTTCAAGCAATAGAATATTCGGCTTTGGTCGTGAGTTAACTGATGTGCCGCGCACATCAGTAGATATCACTCAAATTGTTCCGCTTAACTTTCCGCTTAAATCGGGTTTCCATTTGACTATACAGCAATTGGCCAATGTTCAAGTGGGCGTCGATTATGATCAGAATAGTGTCACTCTAACTGGACGCAGACCAGAAATCCTTAAAGCGATGGAGTTTATTCATTTAGTTGATGCGCCTTTGTTTAGAGATAGGCAAGTGACTTTATATCGCTCAACTTTCGTTCCTGCAGACGAACTTGCAGAAAACCTATCAAATGTACTTAATAATGAAGGCATCACAGTAAAAGGTGATAAGCCAAGTGGCAATGCTGTAACGGTATTGCCAATTGAACGTATTTCGTCGGTGATCCTTTTCGCTAATGATTATAGTTTATTAAAAAGAGCAGGTTTTTGGTTAAGCAAACTAGATCAACCCTCGATGATCGAAGAAAACCAATACTTTACATACATACCACAGTTTGCTCGTGCCAGTGATATTGCAGAAAGTCTTGAACCACTTTTATCAGGTACTTCGGCAAATAGAAGAGAGTCGGTCAATAACACGGTTGGTGAGACATCTGCGCAAACTAAAGGTAAGCCAAATCAAAGTAGCGGTGCAATAGGTAATGATAAAGTCAAATTAGTAGTAGATGTTAGGTCGAACGCATTGATTGCGCAAACCACGGGATTAGAGTACCAGCGTTTACTGCCATTGATTAAGCGCATGGATGTCATGCCTAAGCAAGTCATGCTTGAAGTTATGATTGCAGAAGTGACCTTGACTGATGTATTTAAGCAAGGCGTTGAATTTGCTTTTAGTAGTGGTGACTTAAGTATAAGTACAAAAGGTTCGTTTGGCGTTGAGAAAATTGGTGGCATGTCATTTGGACTTAAAGGGGCTGATGGTGAGATATTAGCTAACTTTTTGGAGACCAACAGTCACGTAAACGTACTTTCACGACCTAGTGTTGTTGTTAGGGATGGTGCAAGTGCCGCAATGAATGTTGGTACCGATATTCCTGTTGTGGGGGAAACTACCTCAGATCCTGACGGCGATAGACAGACGACATCAATTCAATATCGAAAAACCGGTGTGCAGTTAACGGTTACCCCGACAGTGAATAGCCAAGGGGTTGTTATTATGGAAATCAATCAATCTATCAGTAACCAAGCAAATACTGAAACCGTATCTGATTCACCAGCCATCTTTGAACGTATGATTAACACTGAAGTCGTAGCCAATAGTGGTCAAGCCGTTATTTTAGGTGGCCTCATCAGTGAAAATTCAAGTTATTCAGAATCCAAAGTTCCTTGGCTCGGTGATTTACCGTTGCTGGGTGGCTTGTTTAGAAGTAACAATGATGAAGTGGTCAAAACAGAACTAATTGTAATGGTAACTCCTAGAATCATTGAAGCTTCCAATGAGTGGGATGATATTAAGTCTTCATTTACAAGCCAGATGCAAGCACTTGATCCTCGCTCTATTGTCAATGGTGAGCCTACTTCAATGACAAAACTTGAAAGTTCAGCGACAGAAAAACCAATAACAGTTGAAATGAACAATTAACAATTAGGTGTTTTCGCGATTAATAAAGGCGTCGGCAGGGCTGTTTTGCAATCTATTGATACAGTCGGCGCGAAGATGTTTTAACTTGAGTAAATCACTTGGTTGTTTGTTGTCAAAATGTTGCTCTGCTTTGCTGGCTAGATTTGCGTTGGTAATTGTTTGAAAAGCCAGCTTTTAAAGTTCAAAGCCCTTGATGTTGTATGGTTTTGTCATATATTTGACTGTCGGGATTGTAAATGCAATGTAAATTGTCTCGCTTATAATTTGCACAATGTTGACTGTTGTCAACTTTTTCAATCTATTAGGCTTGACACAAATGGTAGCCACCCATAGAATCTTAACTGGTTAGGTCGCTTAGGATTTTAGGCGACGGCCTCTAAAGGCGACCATAATCGGAACACAAATGAAGAGTAAGAAGACTTACCTTCTGTTTCATGAAACTTCAAAGGATATAAAAATGTTGAAAAAAACGCTTATCGCACTAGCAGTAGCTTCTGTTGCAACCGCAGCTTCTGCAGCTGACGTTACAGATACAGCATCAGCTCTTCTTTCTAAGCAAGGCGCTGTAAACACTGCTAACGTTCAAATCGGTAACGCTGCAAGCGTTGGTGATGCAGCTGGTGATGTACTAGTAAGCTTGGAAGCTGAGTACAAGCCAGACGATCTACTATACTTTGATTTCGTTGGTGGTGATGTTGACCTAACAGCTAGCGTTATCACAACTGATGTTCAGTTGTTCGCTGCTCCAGCTGATGGTGGCGCATTGCTTGGTACTATGGTTCTAGGTCTACTACCTAGCTCTACTAAAAACCAACTAGTTATGCGTGTTACTTCTTTGGATTACATCAATTCAAATGACCCTCTAAACACAACTAAATACGGTAAGTTAGTTGTTAATGGTCTTACTTTTAAGACTACTAGCATCCTTTCTTCTGGTAAAACGACTCTAGATTACCGCGCAGAAACTTCTACTGGTATCGAAATCGATGCAGGTAAAGATTCAGCAACTATTATCTTTGAAGCTAAAGACCAGTTTGCTGCTGCTGTAACTCATGACCTAGACGCAACTATTGACGTGAACGAACAGCGTCTTAAGTTTGTTGGTACTGGCGTTACTGCATATGAAGACGTAGTTACTGTTGAAACTACTGAAAATGCGGCTCCAACTGGTAAAGTTTGGGCACTGCCTGCAACTGCTACTAAGTCTGACTACGTTATCCACGGTGACTTCTCTTTCCTAGGCGAAGCTAACGATAGCGGTATCATTACTACTAGCAACGTTACTTCTTCTGCTGATGCAGCTCCAAAAGTATACGCAGACAAGATTGTAACTACTTACGCTGGTTTGACAGCTAACACCATTACTATCGACATTTCTGGCGAAACTTCTGGTGTTGCTGATAAAGCTCTTTCTCCACAAGAGTTCACTGCCACTACTACTGTAGCTTACACAGATTTCTCATCTGCAGCTGGTTCAGTTATCCTTCAGGATAAAGCTGATGCGGGCGCTTGGGGTCTAAATGGTGCAATCATTCACGTACCATTCATGCCTTTCCGTGACGGTTATTCTCCAATCGTTTCAGTATCTAACACTTCTAACCAAGATGGTGACATCGAAGTATTAGTATACGCTAAGAACGATGCAGATTGGGTTGAGCCAACATCTTACATGCTTAACACTACAGCTATCGCTGATGCAATGACTAACATCACTCCTGAGCTTCAAAGCCTAGGTATCAATGGTGACGTAGCATTTGACGTAATCGTTAATGCTCCTAAGCAGTCTATCGCTGTTAACGCATTGTACTTCAACGAAGGCGACCGTGCAGTTCTAGAGACTCACAGCCGTAACTAATATCATTTGATATTATAAAAAAAGCAGGCTACGGTCTGCTTTTTTATTGGCCGTCTGATATGCGGTTACACACCTAAAGGCATGTTCAGGCCATATTTTGTGACTCGGTAAACCTTATTTCTTAAGCACCAACAATCTTTTCCCGCACTTGTTTTTCTGTGGATCTTTAGGCGTGTTGAGCTTTCTGCCGTGATGGATGGCTAGTTTGCCAAAAATATAGATTCTTTTGCTGGGTTTTAATCTGTTAGAATTAACCTATTGCTTTCTACTGTATTTAATCATGGCTATCAGATTTCCTATCGTAAGACCCGTATTACCCGCTATCGACGTTTACCAGAAACATGTTCAAGCGGTTTTTGACTCTAGGTGGTTGACGAATTCTGGTCCTTTGCATCAAAGCCTCGAGCAGCGTCTAGCGGAGTATTTAGGTGTTGAGCACCTTATGTTAGTTGCAAATGGCACATTAGCGCTTCAAGTGGCCTATCAGGCTTTAGGGGTAGCAAATAGCACTAAGCCTGTATTGACGACGCCATTTTCTTTTGCTGCAACGGCTTCATCCATTGCCTGGCATGGACTACAGTGTGAGTTTGTCGATATTAATCAATCTAGTCTTAATATTGCGCCTGAACTGTTGAAACCTGAACAGGTTGATGCCGCCTCCGCAATTGTTGCAACACACGTGTTTGGTAACCCGTGTGAAGTCGAAGCGATTGCGAGTAAGACTGCAGGGCGGGATTTGAAAGTTATTTACGATGCAGCGCACGCTTTTAACTGTCGTTTAAATGATGAATCGATACTTAACTGGGGGGATGCTAGCACCTTAAGTCTGCACGCGACAAAAATTTTCCATTGTGTCGAAGGTGGAGCGATTGTTTTTAAGGAGCTAGATGATTTGCTGCGCGCACGAGAAATGATTAACTTCGGTTTTAATAAGTATCAATATCCAGAACAGCTTGGCATTAATGCCAAAATGAGTGAGATGCACGCAGCTATGGGGTTGAGCTTGCTTGACACTATTGATGATATTCAAGCGCAACGTATTGAAGCCGTGAGCACATATCAAACAGAACTAGCGAATGAATTTGAGTTTCAACATTGGGTCGATGGCAGTTCAAATAATGGTGCTTACATGCCGGTGTTATGTAGGTCAGAGCAACAATTGTTAAAATTGATGGAAAACTTGTTAGCGTCAGGAGTACAAACTCGGCGATATTTCTATCCAAGTTTGTCTGAAGTGGCTTGCTATGGGCATAGAGGTGATACTCCTCTAGCAAACGAAATCAGCCGCAGAGTATTATGTTTACCTTTGTATGGTGATTTGACCGTAGAAGAAGTTAAACAGATTTGTCAGCTAGTAAAAGAAGCGCTGTGAAAAATAGATCTCCAATTTGATCAACGTTGGTCAGATTAGGCATTTAAATTAAAGGTGTTAAAGAGGGCTAAATGGTGCTAAATAGAAATCTAACAGCTTGGCAGTTGTCTAGTTTGTTCTTTTTAACTCTTGTTTGCTATTTTATTACGCTAAAAGTGCCCTTTTATCTAGATGATGCCTCATCAATAAGCGACAACATGCATATACTGGGTTTGCCGGTAGTTGAAGTGTTTAAACTTTATGGAATGCGGGGGGTCGCTTACGCTTCATTTGCGGTTAATTATCAGGCCACAGGTCTTGATGTTAGTGGTTTTCATATCACTAATATTGGGGTTCATTTTTTAAGCGCAAGCTTTGTTTATTTGCTGACTAAAGAGTGTTGTAGAGCTCAACAATTGCCTTCAACTTGGCTACCTTTCATTGTGGCGATGTTTTTTGTTTGCCATCCGTTACATACCCAAGCGGTGACTTACATCGTACAACGCATTGCCTCTTTGGCCGGGCTATTTTATTTTTCTGCATTGTATTTTTATCTTTTGCTAAGACGCAGCTCTATCCGAAGCCAATATATTTGTTATGGTTTTTTAACTTTGGCAGCTATGCTTCTTGCATTTTTTACCAAGCAAAATACCATCGTTTTACCTCTGTCAATCTTATTGCTTGAACTGCTTGTGGTGTGCAGAATACCTAATCGTTACCAGGTGGTTTCGATTGCGGGTTTAGTTAGCGCGGTGGTCTTGGCGTTACTTGCATTGACAAGTGATGACTTTCAGAGTTTTTTAGTTTGGCTCGATGCCTATACCCGAGAAACGGCTGATATCAGCCGATTGGCATATTTTGAAACACAGATAAGAGTCGTTGGAGAATACATACAGCGTTTTTTCGTACCCATTAATCTGCAACTGGAGTACACGACGCCTGTTTATTCAGGAAGTTTTCAGCAGGTTTCAGGTTACCTTTGGCTGCATATTGGTATATTGACCATAGCGCTACTGGCGTCTAGGAAAGTGCCATTAGCGACTTTCGGTATCCTTTTTTATTACAGTGCTCACATTGTAGAGTCTAGCTTTATTCCTATCAGCGATGTGGCTTTTGATCACCGAACTTACATACCTAATTTTGGCCTTATACTTGCTGTCGTTATTGGAAGCTATTACCTGTTAAAGAAAGCTGGGGCGAATAAGCCTGTGTTTGTTGTGCCCGTGGTAATTGTGATGTTGATAGCTACAACTATGACCATTCAAAGAAACCGCTTGTGGCTCGACCCGATGGCCTTTTACAAATATGAATTAGCTATCTCGACAAATAAAGCCCGAGTTCATAATGCCTTGGCCCAGTTGTATATGGATGAAGAGCAGTGGAAAGAGGCAAGTGAACACTTTGAACAAGCCGTGGTTTTGACCGAAGATGATGAAATGCGACCGTTATTTATCAGTAATTATATTGCTGCTGTAAAGAATGACGGTAATGTGGCTCAGGCTATAGCACTTACCGAAAAGTACTTACCCGTCGTTAATAGTAACCAAGCTCGTAAGCAGTTACTAACTAACCTAGGGTTTATGTACATCCAAAAACGAGAAGCTTCGAATGCCTTCAATGCTTTTAAGCGCGTAATGACTATGGACAGGCGGCCACCGCCCAATGAAGCTAATTTGGGTATGGCTCTGGCGTTGTGGGCACTAAAGCGGCAGGACCAAGCTAAAATTTACTTGCAGCGCACTATTTCCAATGATCCCAAAAACGACTATGCTAAGCAGCTCCTTGAAAAGCTCATTGCACAAGGGTTTTAGGTGTATTTTTGTTCGAATTTAATAGGTGAGATTCAGCGTTATGTTTAAAGTTTATGCATTTTTAGTTACTTTGCTACTTACCCTTGTAACTGGCCATGTTAATGCGGCTTCCGAGTATGAACAAGCCATAGCGGCAGCGAATGAGGGAAATTACAAGGCTGCTTACCAAGTAGCATCAATGCTTGATAATGGACGCCATGTAGATGAAGACAAAGTGGCTGCAATCGAATGGTATACAAAATCTGCTAGAATGGGGTATTCACAAGCTCAAAGCATGTTAGGTTTTAAATATGCGATGGGAACAGGCGTTGAAAAAGATATGAAAACCGCTTACGCCTGGTTTAGTGTAGCACTGAGTAACGGCCACGAAATATCTGAGCAGTACCAACAAAAGGCGGCGAAAGATTTATCAGCCAAAGAATTAGAAGTAGCAAAAGATATGGCGGAAAAGTGGTCTGCAGCCTACAAGGTATCTAAAGTGGACTAGCATGGCAGTTTAATGAAAAAAGGGTCAAATTGTTGGCCCTTTTTTTATGAAAAAGTGTTATGTTAGCAATATTAATTTTAATGTAATGCTAATAAGCTTTTGCGATACAAAAAGTAATCAGGTTTAAGCATTCTATAAGTAGGTAGATAACATTAAGCGCGCTATCGTTATACCAGCCTATAATGAGGAAACAACGATAGGCCAAGTCCTAGATTCCTTATTGGACTTTAAGCTGTATCAAATTATTGTCATCGATGATGGCAGCACAGACAATACCGCTACGATCGTGCAGCAGTACCCACATGTCGTCCTTTTATCATTAGCTACTAATTTAGGGGCGTGGAAAGCCATGCAAACAGGTATCAGGTATTGCTATGTCAATGATTATGACCGAGTGATTACTTTCGATGCTGATGGACAGCATTTACCCAACTCGATAACGCAATTAGTTGCAGCGCAGAGCTTAAGCGATGATGATGTGGTAATTGGTTCTTGTATTCAAAGGGGAAGTGGTGCCAGGCACGTTGCTTGGAGATTATTTCGGGCTTTGTCATGTATCGATGTTGCCGATTTAACTTCTGGTTTACGAATATATAGTCGTGCTGCGATTGCTATTCTGAGCAGTAGAGAAGCCACGCTATTAGAGTACCAAGATGTTGGGGTGTTATTGATGCTTAAAACATTCGGCTTGTCACTCAGTGAGGTTCAGGTTGAAATGCTTCCTAGGGAAGATGGTATATCGAGAATATTCCACTCTTGGGGAGCCGTGTGTTATTACATGACACACACAACTTTACTCTGCCTAAGTAAGGTTAAACTAAGTAATGAATTTGCCTATCAAAAGGCATTAAATAACTATAACGACTAGGCCAGATTTCAGTGCAACATTATCAAATTTTCTCCGCTATCATTTCCATCGTTTTTTTCGTAACTGCGATTTATTTAGTAAGAAGGGATACTATTCTTCCTAGTTCAGCGATTCGCTGGACTTTACTTTCAATCATTATTTTGATTATTGGCACTTTTCCTCAACTGACTGATTTAGCAGCAGAACAATTGGGTGTCGGCTATGCCCCTATAATCCCGGTTATCATGGCTTGCATTATTCTTTTGTTAAAGGCGTTACTAAGTGATGTCGCAAGAGCGAAGGACAGGGTAAAACTTGAACGATTAATGCAACGGGTTGCATTGCTTGAGCAAAGAATAAATGAACGTTCGCGCTCTGATATCAATGAAAAATAACAGAATGTTCTACTGTAACTATGTAGATAAAAAATTAAGGTAATTAAATGGACAATAGCGTTTATCCAGTGATACTTTCTGGCGGCTCAGGGACAAGATTGTGGCCTTTATCTCGTAAACATTATCCCAAGCAATTACTGCGCTTAACGAGTGCCTACACTATGCTGCAGGAAACTGCATTGAGACTGACGAAGTTTGCGAGCCCTATAACAGTTTGCAATGAATCTCACCGCTTTATGGTCGCGGAACAGTTACAAGAGGTAGCAATAGAGCCGTCAGCCATTATCTTAGAACCCGTAGCGCGCAATACTGCGCCAGCGATCGCCTTATCAGCGTTTGCTGCCCTGGCTAAAAATGCAGAAGCAGCTTTGGTTGTTTTACCTGCAGATCATGTAATTGAAGATGTCGAGGCATTTCAAGATGCAGTAGACCGAGCCGTTGAAGTCGCGAGGGATGGATCACTAGTTACATTTGGCATTATTCCCACAGCGCCGGAAACGGGTTATGGCTATATCCAAGGAACTAGCGACACAATTGAGCTTTCAGCTATTGCCCAATTTGTAGAGAAACCAGATAGTGCCACCGCAGAAAGGTATGTGAATAGTGGTAAATTTTTCTGGAATAGCGGCATGTTTGTTTTTAAGGCCCGTGCGTTTTTAGATGAATTAAAAAAGTATAATGAACCAATGTATCAAGCAGTAAGTGAAGCTTGGAATAATAGTCAAGGAGATTTAGATTTTGTAAGGGTTGATAAACAAGCCTTCGCTAAATCACCTGATGATTCGATAGACTATGCCGTGATGGAAAAGACCGAAAAGGGAATGGTGCTCCCCATCGATGTAGGTTGGAGTGATGTAGGGTCGTTCTCTGCCCTATGGGAAGTATTAGACAAAGACCAATATGGCAATGTTAGCTTGGGTGACGTAAAGAGCATAGATTCAAGCAACTGCTTAGTGCAGTCAGAAAACCAATTTGTTGCCACCATTGGGGTCAAAGATCTAGTGGTAATAGGCACCAAGGATTCGATTCTAGTTGCCCATAAAGACCATGTTCAGCAGGTTAAAGACGTAGTAGAGCACCTTAAAACTTCGAAACGTTCCGAACACTTGTTACATAGAGAAGTCTATAGACCTTGGGGCAGCTATGATTCAATAGAAGAAGGCCATCGCTTTCAAGTTAAGCGTATTGTGGTTAAACCTGGTGCTTCCCTATCATTGCAAATGCACCATCATCGCGCTGAGCACTGGATTGTCGTTTCTGGTACGGCTTTGGTTGAGGTTAGTGGTAAAGAAATATTATTAGCTGAAAACGAATCTGTATACATACCTTTAGGCGCAACACATCGATTAACCAATCCCGGCAAGATCAAGCTTGAGCTCATTGAGGTTCAAAGTGGATCTTATTTGGGTGAAGATGACATTGTTAGACTAGAAGATAAATTTGGTCGTTGTTAAGGTGTTAAATGGACCGTTCTTATAGACAGTTGTGGGAAGTGTATTTTACTCAACTGGTTTTTAATTTAAAAACTGAAACTCGCAAAACATATCTAAACTACCTTTGGTGGATACTAGAGCCAGCAATGATATCAGGTGTGTTTTACTTGGTTTTTGCGGTGTTTTTGAATCGTGGAACAGATGATTTTTTACTGTTTTTATTATGCGGTAAAATACCTTTTTTGTGGTTTTCTAAAACAGTAAGTAATGCATCCAATGCTATTGTGCAGGGAAAAGGTCTAATACACCAAATGGTAATACCTAAGGCCTATTTTCCATCACTTATCATTGGGCAAGACTTTGTGAAACAGCTATTTGTTTTCCTATTTCTCTTTGTGTTTATCATTATTTTAGGTGGCGAGTTCACGTTGAATTGGTTGTACGTGGTGCCAGTTATAGTGTCTCAGTTATTACTGATCACTGCTTGTGCTTTTGTAGCGGCCGCAATTACACCGTTTATACCAGATTTTAGGTTTATTATATCAACTGGCATGATGATGTTAATGTTTGGTTCTGGTATATTTTATAGTTATGAAGATGTCATTCTAAAAGAGCATCAAGAGCTTTTTTTGTTAAACCCACTGGCAAATTTGCTCAAAAATTATCGTGAAGTGTTATTGGAAAATATTGCGCCCGATTTTGATGCACTTGGGCTAATTTGTCTTGGCAGTGCAGTGATCATAATGTTGATGTTAATGTGGTTTAAAAAGCATGATTCTACTTATGCAAGGGTGATTGTTCAATGAGTAATAACACCTGTGCAATTGAACTTCAAAACGTTTCGCTTTCGTATAGAACACGATTAGCGTTTTTTAAACACGCTGAATTTAAGGCGCTTGACCAAGTTTCATTTACAGTAAAAAAAGGCGAAACCTTTGGGATTATTGGTAACAATGGTAGTGGCAAATCAACGCTGTTAAAAGTGCTTGCAGGTATCTATACCCCTGACGGTGGGCAAGTTGTCCGGCATTGCAAGACAGCCTCCTTGTTATCGTTAGGTTTAGGCTTTAACAACGAGCTTACTGGTCGGGAAAACGCTGTTGTTTCGGCAATGCTCAATGGCGCGTCAAAGCAGCATGCTATGGACTTCATCAAAGAGGTGATTGAATTTTCTGAGTTGAGTGATAGCATCGACAAGCCGGTTAAAACATACTCATCAGGGATGAGAGCGAGGCTAGGTTTTTCAGTCGCTTTACATAACAAAGTTGACTTATTGCTTATTGATGAAGTTTTAGGGGTTGGTGATTCTGAATTTAGGATTAAGGCTGAAGCGGCGATGCTGAGCAAGTTAAATTCAGAGCAAACCGTTATTTTTGTATCGCACAGTGCGGGACAAGTAAAGAAGCTTTGCCAAAACAGTATTTGGTTAGATAAAGGTCGTGTAAGAGCAAGTGGTAATACCAACGATGTATTTGTTCAATATCAAGCAGAAAAAAGATCGAAAACAAATTAAAGGCGTCAAAAATGCAGCGTAGCAACCAAAATACCGAAGCAGAGTTAGAGCTAGCATTATTGCAAATTGCGCAATTGCAAGAAGAACTTGAGTATTACTATATAGAATATAATAGGTTAAAAGAGGTGGGCGGACAGGTTTCACCTTTAATTGAAAGCTCCCCTGCGATGGACCTTTTGCGCAAAGCACGAAACAATGACCATGAATACCTATTATCTTCAGACTGTAGCTTTGCTGATAAATTAAAAGCTAGAATCGCTAACCTTGAAAAAATAAATCGACAACAAGCAAAAGAAATAGATCATTTTGAAATGTCGCTAGAAACTGACAGTCAATGTAATCAAGAACAAAATAGTAAAAATAGTCAGCTTGAAGGGGAGTTTAAGACATCAGAAGTAAGGCTCGATAGCCATAAACCAAAAAGTGGCTCAGATAGAGAAATATTTGAGCAAGAAAAAGCCGGGCTTGCTTCTCAAGTAAGTCAATTACAGTCAGAAAACGAACTAAACCTAATGCATGTAGCGCAGCTGCAAGAAGAATTAGAAACTTTTCGCTGTATGAAGCTTCAAAATAGCGACGTGCTCGAGATTGAGAATAGTAAGTTAGAAGGTGAATTAAAGCGTTTACAATCCAAGCACAATGTACTTGAAGACACAAAGCTGCAACTATTCGAACAGCATAGTGAACTTTCAAATGAAACCAATGAACTAAAGCAAAAAATTGAACAAGTAGAAGCCGAAAGGGCGACCTTTAAGACCCAGTTGAAACAGCAAAAGCAAGAGTGGGAAGAAATGCACCTTACTCTTGAGTCAAACTATTTTCATTTGAAAAAACAATTTGAAAAACTGCAAATAGAGAATAACTCTATTCACTCTTTAAATGCTGCATTGGAAACTGAAGTTGCTACTTATGTTGATGAGTCAGAATCACTTAAAAGTACCATTGTTGGGCTTCAAATAGAACTAGATGAAAATAAGTTAACAGCAGCTAGCATCGCAGAACTAGAATCTCGCTACTCGAATCTAGAATCCGAAAACGCTCAACTAATACAGAAAATGGAATTATTGGAAGAGCAAGCATCAAATCAACAAGCTGAACACCAGCTACAGCTCGGCAAGAGCGCTGAAGAACTCGCAAGCAGTGTTGGCGAAAAAGCTGAATTTGAGCAAAGCTTAGTTAAATTAGAAAGCGAAGTCGTAAGCCTACGAGCGCAAAATAAGGAAATTCAGATCCTCAATGAGAGAAACGCTCAGTTAGAGAAAGACAATCAAGAGTTGAATTATCGTCAAACTGTTCTAGACACTGAAATTACTAAAGCTGAAACCCAACTTGAATTCATTAAAGATGTGGTGATTCGTGAAAAGTCATTCTAAGCCCAATAAGCGTAAGGCTGATAGAGGTCGTAAAAAAACGCCAGTTAAATCTCAAAGTATTTTTGTCGATGCCTCGGCTAATCGAGAGTCAGTGAAAGGGCATACCATTAATGATTATGATCCACATTGTTTGTCGCAGGCCAAAACGCACTGGTATTTTGGGCAATGGCAGGCGTTAGCTGAACTGGACATAGCTCCGTTAGCCAACAACCCTGAACTAGCAACGATTGTTGCGATTAAAGCGGCCGCTTATCAACAGCTTGACGATATTGATAACTGTAAAAAATACATCGCTCTGGCTCGGTCAATGGGGTGTGAAAGCACGTTGATTAACAAACTACTTATTTCAGGAGTAAGTAATACGCTAGGTAAAGTGGCGGCGCTTAACAAGGATGATAAAAAGGCTATTCAATACTTTGAAGCCGCGGTATCACTTCATGGCGCCAATCCAGAACAAAAATTGGCTAGACATGCTCGAATAGTTAAAGAACTCGCAAGCATTGGGTTGATGCCCCAAGCAGCAAAGTTTATAGATGATATGAAATCTGAATTGTCCGCTACCTCACAAAGGCCTGCTGATTATAAAGCTCATGTAAAAGTGCTAGAGTCGGAAATAGAAATTATTAATCATGAATTGACCCTAGCTTATCAAAAGTCGCAACTTTATAACTCTAAAGAGAGAGTTTCACAACTTGATGGCTCAGCAGATTGGCTCGAAAATTTGAAGAGAAAGTCACCATCACAACTAGGGCAAGATTTATGGGTACTAGAGCAAGTCGACTATAAACGTAATGGTTTTTTTGTTGAGTTTGGTGCGACCGATGGTGTATTGCTGAGTAACAGCTTCCTGCTTGAAAAAGAGTTTGGCTGGAATGGTTTGTGTGCTGAACCTAACCCTAAGTATTTTAAACAATTGCAAGTTAATAGAGGCTGTATTGTTAGTAATGATTGTATAGGTGATGTGACAGGCAGTGAGGTTGAGTTTGTTTTAGCAAATGAATATGGAGGGATAGCAAATTTTGCTACAGCTGGTGTGCATAAAGAAAAGGTTGAAGCCTACGAGCAGCAAAGTCAAAAAGTAAGATTGGAAACAATATCTCTTCATGACTTTTTAATCAAACACAACGCGCCTAAGACTATCGACTACATGAGTATTGATACTGAAGGTTCTGAATATTCAATACTTGCTGAATTTCCATTTGATCATTGGAAAGTCAAACTCTTTTCTATAGAGCATAATTTCGAGGCGCAACGCGACCAGATTTATAAACTACTTACCTCAAAAGGTTATAGACGTATTGAAAATCAATGGGATGATTTTTACATTTTAGGCAGATAGTAAATGCAAATGATAAAGAAAGATTAATAAAATTAGTTTGTGAACTAGATTGTCTATGTTTGCTAGTAAGGATAGAAAGTGAAATGGATTGTGTTTAATAGGTAAATTGAGATAATTATAGGGCCGCGAATTATTTGTGATTTTTTAATCATTTAAAACTCTTAATAAAATTAAACATTAAGAGCTTTATAAAAGGTAACTTTGATATCCTGTTGATTTTGCTCGAGTTATTTGTGTTTTATGAATATCACGAACGAATCACCCCTAGATAAAGGTCAAATAGTAAACACGTTGCAGCATTTCATAAACAGTTTTTGAAAATAATTTGATTAGTGGTAAAACATGGAAAAAGATATCAGTGTGATCGTCCTTGGCACACAATGGAATAATCAGGAAATAAAAAAAACACTAGACTCAGTAATGTCGTTAAAGCAACATTCAAATTACAGTTTAGAGTGTTTGCTGGTCGAGGGTCTTGCAAGAAGTGTTGATGTTAATCAATTGAATTTCGAAGCTATCGAGGAGTTGCCCGAGATAGTATCTGAATATCTACAATATGATGACTTTAATTATTATGTAGACCACTTTGCTGTAGGTGATTTCCTTAAACGTGTTCTAAGGGTAGCCCAAGGTAAATACTTTATTTTGTTACGTGAAGGCGATGAAATTGGTTTAAGTAAAACTTTAGAACCAATCGAGTTCAATAGCCCTATTTACCTTATACCTCAAGTAAATAATCCTGACCTGTTCTCTTTGTTTAACCGCACTGTCGAGATGCAAAATAGTGACGAGTTAATAGCAAAAGAAGTCTTAGCTCTTAACTTTTTATCTTATGATGGTGCGTTTGCAATCAACAAAGAATTAGCGGTTAAGCACATTAATAAAGTCCCGCAATTAGAGAACGAATGTTTCTTTTCGATAATTAACCATCTTGTCTGGTTACTAAGCTTAACTCAATCTACTCAGATTAAGCTTTCTCGCTCTATCGCTATTTCACCTGTAACTAACAACTTTGAACAGCATTGGAACGCTATCCAAACATTTGCAGTGGAATACCTCAACTATCTTGTTAATGAACAGAGCATTGAAGCCGAAAGCAAGGCAATAGTACTAAATTATATTCGGAAAATTAACGAAACAGTTAAAAAGGGAATCAAAAACTATTTTGAGAGCGATAACGACCCTGCCGAGCGCGAGCTATATTTCTCGCTTAGAGGTCTAATAGAAGAAGTAAACGCAATTCAAGTTAATTTTCCTTGTAATATTAAAAGTGATTTAAGCAAAAAAATTAAAGTGAGTTTGGTTTCTTCGCTGTTCAGAGGTCAAAAATATCTTTATTCTTTTTTGCTAAACTTGCTTGACTTAGAACAAGGCGAAGAGCAAGAGCTTTTAATTGTTTCGCCAGAGTTGAACTTGCTGCAAGATCTTGTACTTACATCAGCAAGTAATAAATTTAACAAGATCAAAGTTTTTGCATTAAGTGAAGACCCTGGCATTTATAACTGTTGGAATTACGCTATAAAGCAGGCCCAGGGTGAATATGTTTCAAACGCAAACTTGGACGACAGAAGGCACAAGAGCCATGTTGCTGAATTGACCAAGTTGCTGGATGAGACTGCTGCCAAAGTTGCTGGGACCGGGATTGCAGTTACAGAAGACGCTAAACAATTATACCCAACCGAGTACTCTGTTACTGACTTGATAATTCATTTCTCCGGTGAAGTTTGGTACCTTGAAAGTGGTGATACACCGTTTGCCTATAAAAACCTTAATGATTTTTTTGTGATAGAAAATAGTGAACTTAAGCAATGTATGAATTATGCGCACTGTATGCCAATGTGGCGCAAAGACATACATGAACAGTTTGGCTATTTTGATGAAGAACAATTTGGTACGTATGCAGATTTTGCCTTGTGGTTGCAGTTACTAGCAGCGGGTGAAAAATATGTTCACCTTAACAAAAACTTGGGCTTGTACCTAATAGATCAGAATTCTCATAACCGTAGGAATAATAACTCTGAGCAATGGCTATCGATGGTGAAACCACATTTGCCTGAAGGAGTAAAACATGGTGTTCCAGAGCATGTTGGCAAGTGTGAATTTGAATTATCTATTGGACAGTATAACGGTAAATTAAATTTTGGTACTCAGTTTGAAAAAAATTATGGTAACCACCGCTCTGGCTGGAGCTATGCTATCGCCGGTTTGGTACAGCATCACGAAGCTACCGCACCAGTTTACGTTGATACATTTATTGAACGTAAGTTTGTATGGGGGGGGGAGCATGGTGAAGCATGCAGCAATGAGCCTATGCCATACGATAAGCCATGGATAGGTTTTATTCATGTGCCACCGTTTGTACCATCTTGGTTTCAGTTTGAGCAGAGTAACCAGCAAATTTTCTCGACTGATTTATGGAAAAAAAGCCTACCACACTGTAAAGGCTTAATTTGTTTAACGGAATACCATAAAAAGGCGCTTGAAGAGTACTTAAAGCCAGAATTCCCAATTAGCGTATTAAAACACCCGACAGAGTTTCCTGAAAATTCTTTTAGTATTGATAAATATCGAGCTAATGCGACGAAACGAATTGTTCAAATTGGCTGGTGGTTAAGAAAGCTAAATGCAATTGGTTATATTGACGTAAAGGATCATACGCCAACTTTGCTTGGGTCTTCGGATTGGTCAAAGAATATTATTCAATATGCTGAGCGACGCTACTTTGGTTTGAAAGAACCAATTACCTTTAAAAATGTCGATATTATCGATTTTTTAGATAACGACAATTACGATCAGCTTTTAACTGAGAACATAGTCTTTATTGACTTTTATGATACTTCAGCTAATAACGCTGTTATTGAATGTATAGCACGGGCTACACCAATTGTTGTTTGTCGCCATCCTGCAGTAGAAGAGTATTTGGGAGAAGATTACCCACTATTTTATGATTCTCCAAATGAGATTTCGGGTTTAGTTACTGATAATTTAGTGGCAGCAGCTCATGAGCATATGAAAAGTAATCCAATTAGAGAAAAGTTGACCTTAGAGTCATTTATTAAAGATTTTGGGGAATGTGAGGTTGTTAAAAATGCGATTGGTCAATGATGAAAGTAAGCTTGAAAAACTAAGAAAAGATCGAATTTATAATTTGAGAAAAGTATATTTCCGCCATAATGCCAAAAGTGGTTTTAATCAGCTAAAAAGTGCAGCTAGCAAAGTTGACTGGGGTTACTACAATTTGTAGGTCTACAGAAAAATAACGAGCATATAGGTATGACTATTCTAGTCTGGTAGGAATGGCGTTCTGTAAAGGGCGAATCAACCTGTCGTGAAGCAACTTAATTCATAGAGATTATTGAAATAAAATGAAAATTGATTTTTGTATTATTGGAGCACCCAAGTGCGGAACAACATCGCTAGCTTACTTTTTGAGCAAAAATCCACAGGTTGACTTTTGTAAGATAAAAGAGCCTTTTTATTTTAATCAACAGTCGCCTAAATTTAATGGTGTTAAATCAGCAAAAAAATTTGAAAAACTATTTAGAAATGATGGAGGCCTTAAGGGAGAAGGGTCTACATGGTACTTGTATTCCGAGGATGCAATCGAAAATATCTTAAAACACAATCCTAGCGCCAAATTTATTGTTTGTGTAAGAGATATTGTTGATGCTGTTGTATCTTGGCACGGGCATATGAGGCTGGTCGGCGCTGAGCCTGAGCCTGATTTTGTAAAAGCATGGCAACGAGAGCCTTCTGAAATATTAAAAACAAGGGTCTATGGGACTAATGAAGTTCTCAACTATAGAAAGTTATTTAAACTAGGAACTCAGGTATCTAAATTACTGAGCAAGGTAGACTCTACTCAGGTGCATTTTATATCTTTCAATGATTTAGTGCAGAATACTGGGAAATGTTATCAATCAACTTTAGAGTTTTTAGGGCTGGAAGATGACGGAAGAACTGAATTTCCAATTAAGTATCCTAGAGTTGATACTAAAAGCTCGATTGTTCGCTATCTTGGTTCGTCCATTAGTTATCAACAGCGTATTTATTTGACATCGGTTGCTATCAAGGCTGGAGTGGATCTTTATGATCTCTATTTTAAGTTTAATACTTCAGTAGCATCTAGACCATTCATTAATGAAAAGCTCAGGGAAGAATTGAACTCATATTTTAGTGATGAGCTGAAACTATTACATAAATATACTGAGATTGATGTTGTTAGAGGACAGTATAAAAATGTTTGATAAATTAAAACTGTGCAGGGAATTCTCCGTAGAAAACAAGATTTTAATAATGTTGTTATTAGTCCCATTGCTGCTGCATATAACCACGGTGTTTTTTCTATCAATTGAGATACCTATAAAGCACTATGTGTTTTCAATTGCTTGCATTATAGTTATTTTCTTAGGCCGCCTAATGTGGGGGCGGGATAGCTATTTAATTACTTTGATCACTTCATTGCTTTTGACTCTATGCCTAGTGTTCGCTATTTATATTCAAGATTTTAATTTTGATTCACGTGCTTATCACTTACCCGCTTCCATTCAAATACTGGAGGGTTGGAATCCTGTCAAAGAAATTGAAGCCCCTGTGATAAACCTACTACAAATAGAGTCATTCCCAAAAGGTCAGTGGTATGTGAATGCAGCTTCTATAGGTTTTTTTGACTCCATAGAGGCTGGAAAGTTCACCCATGTTTTGTATGTGTTTAGTTGTTTATTCTTTTTGTACTTTGTTTGTAGGAAGTTAGGTCGGGGGATATTTTTTTCTGGTTTTGTTTCTATAGTGGGAGCACTTAACCCTGTGGCTCTAGCACAATTAGGTGCTAATCACGTAGATGGACCAGTGGGATCATTGTTGACGATATTATTAGTTGGAATGTATAGCCAAATAAGAAGTAAAAAAACTTTAGAAGAGTTTTTAATAATGATAATAGCATCAATATTGCTGGCTTCAATTAAGACTACCGCACTAATTTATGTTTGCTTGTTTTGGTTTACGTTTTTTTGTGTTGACCTATTTAGAACTGAGCAAATTAAAAAACATGTGATTACATGGTGTAAGTTGGGTCTACCTCTTGTTGCGTTTGTGATTCTAATTAATTGGAATCCCTATGTGACCAATACAATACTCAAAGGCAACCCTATATTCCCTGTTTTAAGTGAGACAAGTATTCTGAAGAGACCATATTTAGATGAGGTGAATCGTTTTGAATCATTTCTTATTTCACATACATCTGCCCCAGTGATGCTATCAGCGAACAGCGGAAGCATAACAGAGCAGTGGAGAAGTCCTTATCAATGGGAAAATATAAAAAATAATTATTTTAACCCCACATTGGGACGAACAATTGGAGCATTCGGCCCTTTTTGGATAGTTTTATTCCTAGTATCGCTTTCTTGTCTAATTAGGTCATCGTTCGCATTTAAATCAGTAATATTTTTTACTCTATTTATAACATTTATACATTCAGAAGGGTGGCATGCCCGATACGTGCCATTCTTATGGGCGGTCGCCCCTTTGCTAATGCTAGAAAGTAGCTTCTGGAAGAAAAGCCAATATCAATATATTTTTGGGTTTATAGCAACTATTAGCCTAGCCACCTTCTTAGTTAGCTGGCCAAGCCCAGTATCTAAAACGAAAAGTTACCTAAATTCATTTAATTTACTAATGAATGAATCGGAAATTGAAGATAGTCACAAAATTAATAGCTTTAAGTCAAGTTATTATGATAACAGTGGAATTTTGGATAGAAATTTTGAATTTACTGAAGCTAAAAGGATTCAATATTTACGAAAATAAAAAATATTAGTTATTCGTAATGTAAGTGATTTGAGGTTTAGGAATGAAATGAAGGCTATTTTACATATTGGCACGGAAAAAACGGGTACTACCACAATTCAAGGGTATTTGAGCAAAAATATAGAAAAATTTAGAGAAAACGGGATACTTGTGCCTCGTACTGTTGGTTATCCAAATAATCTAATAGTTCCTGTTTTATGCTATAAGGAGTGGAGAAACGACGATCTTTCATCCTTTGCACAAAATATGTTTGAAACCAACAACTATTCTATATTTAGAGAAAAAGTAGTGAAGAGTTTAAGGGAAGAAATAAACAACTCTGGCTGCTCTACTGTTTTGTTTAGTTCTGAGCACTTGCAGTCACGTTTGATTTCTGTTGAAGATGTTTCTGTTTTGAAGGAACTTTTATTTGACCTCGGTTTTCAAGAAATAAAAATATTAATTTACTTAAGAGACCCGGCGCAAATTGGGCAGTCGCTATTCTCTACCGCAATTAAATGCGGGGCAGTTCTTGAACAGCAGCCATTGCCGAACACTCCGTATTTTAAGAACGTTTGTCACCATAAAAATACACTTATTCGTTGGCAAAGCGTATTTGGAAAGGCTTCAATCGATGTGCGTATTTTTGATAAGGCAGAGCTGTACGGTAATGATCTTATTCTAGACTTTTTGCGTGCGTTGGAAATACCTGAATATTTTGATAACGATGTAAGAATAAAAGATAGGAATAGATCTATATCTCGTCATGGGTTGGATGTTCTTTCACGACTAAACCAAACTTATGGTGCTCCATCTAACGAACTTATCGATTTTATGGAGACCTATTTCTCACAGCGTCCATATAGAATGTCTCTAAAAGACTATTTGATATATGTGGATTTTTTTATAGAATCAAATGAGTGGGTTAGAAAACACTATTTCCCTGAAAAAGAAGTACTTTTCCCTAGCAAGACATTACTTAATGAAGATGAAAGTGAGAATAATTATTTTGATGAGTTATGTAGGCTTATACATGAACTTACAAAGGCTTGAGTAAGTCATGCATAGTAATTTAAGTTGTTAAATGGTGATGCTTTTTTAAAGTGGGTACCTATGTCTAAAATAGTATTTTTTGATTTTGATGGGACTATAACCCAGCGAGACACACTAATTCCATTTGTTATCAAATCCTTAGGGTTTAAGGGGGTTGTGTTAACTTGTGCTATTGCAATATTTGTGATTTTAGCGAAGCTTAAGGTGTTAAATGCAGGAAGAGTTAAAGAAAAGTATTTGAATTGGTGTTTTCGTGGCTTTGCTAAAGAGAAATTAGATCGTTTAGCGGAAAGTTATGCTACTGAATTCAGTCATTCGCTATTTAACATGTCAGCTTTAGAACTGATTTCAAGCTTTAAAGCGCAAAATTTTGTGTGTGTAGTTGTTACTGCTTCTCCATCATTTTATGTCGAAAAAGTGATCAAGGAATTTGGTTTTGATACAGTAATTGGAACTAACTTAGACTTTAATGAGCAGGGAATTTTTGAGGGTAGCTTCATAGGTAGAAATTGTAATGGGCAGGAAAAGGTAAGGAGGATTTTGAATGAATATGACCTAAAGGATTTTGACATTGTTTATGCTTATGGAAATAGTAGTGGGGATATTCCTATGCTGAGACTAGCAGATGAAGCTTTTATGAGGGAAGGAAATAAATGGTTAAAGCATTAATAAACATTAGCAGGCCAAAGCAGTGGATAAAAAATATCTTCGTTTTTGTAGGTGTGTTTTTTTCACATTCTTTTAGTAATATTGAATTATTGAAAGATTCTTTATGGATATTTGTGGCCTTTATTTGTGCTTCTATAGCGGTCTACTCGTTGAATGATATAGTTGATATCGAAAAAGATAAAGTTCATCCAAAGAAAAAACTGAGGCCATTACCTTCGGGTGCCTTATCAAAAGAAGTCGCGGGGTTATTTTGTGTCTTCTGTGCTTGCGCAGCGCTGATAATTTCATTCAAAGTGTCAGTTGTTGCATGTGTAATTACCGGCACTTATATGATTTTAAATATAGCTTATTCTTTTTTTCTTAAGTCAGTGGTTATTATCGACGTTATGGTAATTGCTTTTGGTTTTTTACTTAGAGTTTTCTCTGGGACCTATGGATTGGAGATACCGCCCTCATCTTGGTTGTTGATTTGCTCCTTGTCGCTTACACTATTTTTAGGTTTCAATAAAAGATATTCAGAGTTTTGTAGTCAGCCGAATGACAAATCATCTTCAAGACCCGTTTTGGAAAAATATGATCGAAAAATTCTGGAGCACGCTGTAACTATCTGTAGCACATTATCTCTAATGTCTTATGCGTTATATACGTTAGATCAACAGACTATAGAAAAGTTTGGTTCGGATTATTTGTTTTTCACGTTTATACCAGTATTCTACTGCATTATGCGTTATCAGTTGATAGTGGAGAGAGGGAGTGGAGGACAGGACCCATCTTCTATTGTTCTTACCGACAAAGGAATATTACTCGGTGGGATATCGTGGTTAGCTATGTATATCCTGCTCAAGACCATCTGAGTGTAGAGTTAAATGAGTAGATATAAAGTTTTACAGTTTTTACTATTGAGTATTATAACTGCAGGGACAATCTATTTTATATGGGGTTTTCTAAATCAAGTAGATATTAATATGCTTAAAGTCCTACCTCCCTTAAAGTCATTGATTTTAGGAGGGTCTCTGTTGTTATTCATGATTTTTATGCGCTTCATTAAATGGAGAATGTTCTTACCAGAATATATACGGCGAGATAGCATTTCGAAGCTATTTTTAATTTTCCTGTCGGGTTTGGCTTTTACTTTTACGCCTGTCTCTTATACACATCTGACGCTGCCGACGAACTCTAGGGTGTAGATCTCGGATATATTAAAAATATCGTCGGCAGCGTCAGATGTGTATAAGAGACAGCACAAAATAGGTATAAAGATTTTTTTAGCAGACAGGTTTACAGATCTGTTATCTGTTTGCTTTTTAGCATTGATTACTCTTATTTTTGTTTCGCGTTTATCGATTTTACATGTAGGGATAGCCTTAACTTTTTTACTAAGTTTAATGGTTTTGTTTTTGTTTAACAGGCTTAAATTTAAAGCGTTAATAGAATCAAAGTTTGTTAACTATGAATTCTCATTTGATTATTGGGGTAGGGCAATTGTATTAGGCTGTTTTGTATGGTGTCTGCCAGCGGTTTTTATGGCTATCCTCTTGGATAGTTCTGATACTTATAATAAGGTGGTTTCTAGTATTTTCGCTAATAGTATCGCGATAATTTCTGGTCTTTTTAGCATACTTCCAGCTGGCTTTGGAACTTTTGAAGCAGCGATTATTCATTCCATGAAAACACTTGGCTTTAGTCTTGAAGGTGTTTTGCATAGTTTATTGTATATGCGAATAATGTTTGTTGGGGGCAGTACTGTTTTGGGCTTGCTAGCTATTTCAATAATACAGTTTTTTTACAAAAATTTTAATGAAGAACATTCGACAACGTAAATTGTTAGAGTTATATATCTTTATATTAATAATCTTTAGGTAGTTAATTTTGAAAAAAGCATTGATCACCGGCGTTACCGGTCAGGACGGCTCATACTTAGCCGAATTTTTATTGGAAAAAGGGTATGAAGTTCATGGTATTAAACGCCGCGCCTCACTTTTCAATACTGGGCGTATAGACCATATTTATGAAGACCCACATAACGATAATCCTAAGTTTCACCTTCATTATGGTGATTTGACTGATTCATCCAACTTGATTCGTATAATGAAAGAAGTGGAGCCTGATGAAGTTTATAACCTTGGTGCACAGTCTCATGTTGCTGTTTCCTTTGAAGCGCCCGAGTACACAGCCGATGTTGATGCGCTAGGCACCTTGCGTTTACTCGAAGCCATTCGTTTTTTAGGGCTAGAAAAAAAGACCAAGTTTTACCAAGCGTCTACGTCTGAGCTTTATGGCGAAGTAAGAGAAATTCCACAGAAAGAAACTACACCCTTCCATCCCCGTTCTCCTTACGCTGTTGCTAAGATGTATGCTTACTGGATCGCAGTAAATTATCGTGAGTCTTACGGGATTTATGCGTGTAATGGCATTTTGTTTAACCATGAATCTCCGCGCCGTGGTGAAACCTTTGTTACTCGCAAGATTACCCGGGCAATCGCCAATATTGCACAGGGGTTAGAGCCTTGCTTGTATCTAGGTAACATGGATGCGTTGCGAGATTGGGGTCATGCGAAGGACTATGTGCGTATGCAGTGGATGATGCTTCAGCAAGATACACCTGAGGATTTCGTTATTGCTACGGGCAAACAAATTTCTGTACGTGAATTTGTGCGTATGTCTGCGGCTGAGGCGGGTATTACACTCGAATTTAGTGGTGACGGTGTTGAAGAAACTGCGACTGTTACTGCAGTAGAAGGTGACAATGCACCAGGTGTTAAAGTTGGTGATGTGATAGTGAAAGTTGACCCGCGCTACTTCCGTCCTGCTGAAGTTGAAACTTTGCTTGGTGACCCAACTAAGGCGAAAGAAAAGCTTGGCTGGGTACCAGAAATCACCGTGGAAGAAATGTGCGCGGAGATGGTACAACACGACCTAGATAAAGCCAAGCAACATGCCATTTTGAAAAGTCATGGCTACAAGGTTGCAGTTGCAAAAGAATAGAGAGCATCAAGTATTAGCAGAGTATTCTTAAAGGCATATTTGGTAACGACTAACACTTTTTTTGGATGAAGCATAATCATATGGATAAAGCAAAAGCTAACGACTTTTATGGCCGATTTAGAGAGATTGTTTCAGATCCTTTAAACTTGCTAATAGAAAGATGCCCTAATGCAGGCTTTGTAAATGGCGAATACGTTTATCTTCACAATGGCATAAAGGTACCGTTTAAAGGACCTTTATCCTATTATGATGATTTTAGTCAAATCTTAGTGATTAATCGAGGTGTACATGAACCTGTAGAGGAGTATGTATTCCAACAGGTCATGAAGGTTATCAATGTAGCAAAGCCGACTATGTTAGAGCTGGGTGCGTATTGGGGGCACTATTCATTGTGGATGAAGCAGTGCCACCCCAATTCATCTGTATATTTGGTTGAATCTGACGCCAGTAACTTAGCAGCAGGTAAAAACAACTTTATCGCTAATGGACAAGAAGGTCATTTCATTGAGGCTTTTGTGGGTCATGGGCACTTTAATGTTGATGATTATTTGTCTAGTAAAACTGGTCCACTAACTATATTACATAGTGATATACAGGGGTACGAAGTTGAGATGTTGAAAGATGCATCAAGAAGCTTACGAGAGCACTTGGTGGATTACATCTTTCTATCAACTCATAGCCAACAACTGCATCAAGAGTCGTTAAGTTTGCTTGCCGACTATGGTTATCGTATTGAAGTCTCTTCAGACTTTACACATGAAACAACGTCATTTGATGGGTTTATTTTTGCTAGCAGCCCTACAGTTAAAGCGGTTTTTAAGTATCTAAACCCACTTGGTCGGGCTGATATTATTCATAGTGATTCTTGTAGGTTATTAGAGTCTGTTGTTCGTATCAAACAAATCCATCAATAGTTTTATGTTTTTGTCTTAAGTTGGCAAAGATGGTTTAAAAGTAGGGTTGTAAATGAAAAAAGTATATGTAGCTGGTCATAGAGGTATGGTTGGCTCTGCAATCGTCAAACAACTAGAGTTGCAAAACGATGTAGAGTTAATTGTACGTACCAGAGAAGAGCTTGATCTAACCAATCAGCAAGCTGTACGAGCTTTTTTTGAAAAAGAGAGTATTAGTGAAGTATATTTAGCCGCTGCAAAGGTGGGTGGCATTCATGCTAACAACGTTTTTCCTGCAGATTTTATTTATGAAAATCTGATGATTGAATGCAATATTATCCATGCTGCGCATGTATGTGGTGTACAAAAGCTATTGTTTTTAGGCTCATCTTGCATTTACCCTAAGTTGGCAGCACAACCCATGAGCGAATCGACACTATTAACCGGTACGTTAGAGCCGACTAATGAGCCCTACGCGCTGGCTAAAATTGCCGGTATCAAGCTGTGTGAAAGTTATAATCGCCAACATGGACGAGATTATCGTTCTGTAATGCCGACTAATTTGTACGGGCCGCATGATAATTTCCACCCTGAAAACTCTCATGTCATCCCGGCCTTATTACGCCGTTTTCACGAAGCCAAGGTTCGTGGTGATTCAGAGGTGGTGGCGTGGGGGAGCGGTACGCCCATGCGAGAGTTTTTACATGTTGATGATATGGCTGCAGCATCAATTCATGTGATGGAGTTGGATAAAGAGACATATGATGAAAACACTGAGCCAATGCTGAGTCATATTAATGTAGGTACGGGTGTAGATTGCACTATTCGTGAATTGACCGAAACGGTTGCCAAGGTCGTCGGATTTGAAGGTAAAATTATTTGGGATACTTCGAAACCAGATGGAGCACCACGTAAGTTAATGAGTGTTAAGCGACTTGCTGATTTAGGTTGGCAATATAGCTTTTCTTTGCAAGAGGGCTTAGCAGACGCTTATCAATGGTTTTTAGAAAACCAAGATAAGTGTAGGGGTTAAATACAGCGCCGATATGAATGGAATAAGTGGTGAGGCGCGGTTAACGATTCATATCGGCATGCCGAAAACAGCAACAACCAGTATTCAACGTGCGTTGTTTAAAAATAGTGAGTTGTTATTAAGCCAAGGTATAGACTACTGCCCAGAGCTATGCGGTATAGGGATGTTTGATAATGCCGCTGCACATCATGCTATAGCTACCTACTTATGTAACCCCTCGGCTTGGAATTATCAACAAATAGATGAAACATTAATTGAACGCGCGTTCCGCAAACCTGGTGAGTTGTTGATTAGTTCAGAAGGTTTTAGTATTGCGAATGAGAAGCAAATAAATCTACTAACACATAAATGGAAAGCGCCCGAAAGTCGAAGGGTTGTTATCGTTGTTCGTGATGAGTTCAGTTATATTAAGTCGTTGTGGATGCAAGCGATCAAAACGGGTCATCACTTATTAACCTTCAAACAGTTCTACTTAAACTATAAGAAAAGCAGAAAGCCAATATCAACTCGTCTTGGTCCCTGGCGCAACTGCGGGTATGAAATTAAGGCACTAAGGTACGAAAGTTTGATTTCTAAGGAGCAAGATGTCGCATTAGCCTTTGTCTCCGCATTGTATAACATATCACTCGAAGATAATTGGCTGTTAACTAAAAGAGCTAATGTTTCGCCTTCTTTTGCATGCGTTGATAATTATCGTAGTGTGATGGATTTATTGCTCCCCCAAAGTGCAAAGCAATATTTTTGCAATAATTTGCATCCCCATAAGCGTATAAAAATTCATGATTTTTATTGTGGGATAGGTTTACTTAACAAATGGCAATCATACTTTTCAAAAAGCGATGACTTAGCGTTTGTTAAACAGGATTTATCTGCTTTACCCAGTATTTACGATATTGATTTAGAATATTGATTTATTGAGACGAAGAGTATGTGATAGTACTTTTTGCGTTGCTAGGGTTTTGATTCAGTGCCATTTTCTCTAAAGTTAGCGACGTAGTTTGTTAGGAGGTTTTGAGGTAGTTATGTATAACAGTATTAAAGTTATCAGTGAAAGTGGTGTGCAATTTGGTACGAGTGGTGCAAGGGGGTTGGTGACACAATTTTCTTCTCCAGTATGTGCGGCTTTCGCCCACGCATTTATTGATGTAATGAAGCGTAACTTTGAGTTCAAACAACTTGCTTTGGCCATTGATAACCGCCCTAGCAGTTATGCAATGGCCATCGCATGCGCCAATGCATGTTTGCAGGTTGGTATCGAGCCCGTTTATTACGGTGTGATCCCTACACCAGCGCTTGCGTATAAATCGATGCAAGATAATATGCCGTGTATCATGATAACCGGCAGCCATATTCCTTTTGATCGTAACGGCCTTAAGTTTTATCGCCCCGATGGGGAAATATCTAAGGCTGACGAAAAAGCAATTGTATCAGCTGATATCGATTTTGACATTAACAGTCATATAGCTGAGTTGCCCGTTTGTGAGGGGGCAAAGTTAGCTTACATCGAACGGTATACGTCTTTGTTTTCAAAAGACGCGCTTGCAGGCAAAAGCATTGGTATTTATGAGCATTCTAGTGCTGGTCGAGATCTTTACGCTGACATATTTTCGAGCCTTGGGGCTGAGGTTACCTCGTTAGGCCGTACGAACGAATTTATACCGATTGACACCGAAGCGGTAGCAAAAGAAGACGATAAAAGAGCACGTAGTTGGTCAACACAGTATGGTTTTGATGCAATATTTTCAACCGATGGTGATGGTGATAGGCCCCTAATTGCTGATGAAAAAGGACATTGGCTTCGTGGTGATATTTTAGGGTTATTGTGTGCAAAAGCGATTAAGTCCGGTGCAGTTGTCGTCCCAGTTAGTTGTAATACGGCGATAGAAACAAGTCAGTGTTTTAATCATGTCGAGCGGACGCGTATCGGCTCACCCTATGTTATTGCCGAGTTTACTGAGCTTGCTAATAAATTTAACAGTGTTTCAGGCTTTGAAGCAAACGGTGGTTTTTTGTTGGCGAGTGACATTGAAGTAAATGGTCAGTCGTTAAAAGCACTGCCGACAAGAGATGCAGTGTTGCCTGCCATTATGTTATTAGCCTCAGCTAACAAACAACCTGTCTCTGCACTTGTAGGCGAGTTACCTAAACGTTTTACAGCCAGTGATCGTATTCAAAACTTCGCTACCGAGAAAAGCTTGCAAGTATTATCTTATGGCTTATCAAATCCTGAGCAATTAGTTGAACAGCTAGGTTTTGATGGGTACAGCATTAGTAAACTCGACTCTACGGATGGCTTACGTATCACCTTGGATAATGACTCAATTATTCATCTACGACCATCCGGAAATGCGCCCGAACTACGCTGTTATGCTGAAGCTGAAAGTATAATTGAAGCTGAAAGACTCGTTGCTCAAAGTTTGTCTAAAGTACAGCATATACAGCTGTAATATCAAGAAGTGATGACAGTATGTATTTGGACGAGCAGACATTTAAGATGATCATTGATTCTACCCCATTAGTTTCTATTGATTTGTTAATTAAAAATAGTGAAGGAAAGTACTTACTTGGCTACCGCAATAACCGACCTGCAAAAGGGTTTTGGTTTGTACCCGGTGGACGAATTTTAAAGGATGAAAGCATAGATAGTGCTTTTACAAGGCTATGTAAAAATGAGCTGATGATTGATATCGACATGCAGCAAGCACATCTTATTGGCGTGTTTGATCACTTTTACGATGATTGTGTATTTGGTAAGGGTGTGAGCACTCATTATGTTGTTTTAGGTTACCAGTTAGATATTAACCTTGATATCGGTGCTTTACCAAAGGAGCAACATAACCGTTATGCGTGGTTCAGTAAACAAGCAATGTTGAATAGAGAGGATGTTCATATGCACAGCAAATGGTATCTTGAGCCTCTAAGCCGTTAAGTAGGTTCTACTTTAATTCGATCATAATCCATAACGAAAAGCATCAATACTTTTGGTACTTGAATAGGTACAATGACTTGTATTTTATCTCCAAAATTTAGCTGCTAAGTGGAAAACGCTAAGCCTTAATTGTTGAACATTAGTTAGTTGGACAGTGGCTTACTCGTGTTCACTAGCATTTCAATTGGTCTTTAACCGTAATCAACATAGGTTTTATTAGTCATGTCAGTACAACATGAAGAGCATAATGAACTCATAGAAGATATTTGTTACCTAGAGCACCTTATTAGTGCTGAAAAGCAAGATATTAAAGCAAGAATGCTCGCAAGAATTGGCAACGCAGATTCTATAGAAGATAAGGTCGATGTACTTAGCGATGAGATAGCACATACATTGGCTACAATGTCTGCACGAATCCAAATTGTGGAAAAAACACTAGTTTCTGGGACAGGCTTGCAGCCCATCAAGGCTGGGGGTGAAGCTACTGCCGGTTTTAACGTTGAGCCTGGGCGCCCACGGGCTAAGGTAGATTTATTGGAAACGGTTAAGTTATCCATAGCAGATATTGCCAAGCGAAATAACTTGTACGGCTTGCAACATGATTCAAAAGGTCTTCCTTTTTGTGCAATCCGCCCAGATACGGAAATCAATTTTGTACTGCCTGTGGCTCGAAATAAAACGCAGACACTCGCTGTCAATTTGCTTGGTGAGTCAGATGAATCATTGATGAAGAAAGTTGAGTTTTCGATTGATGGTCATCAGCTACCGCATAAACTAAAGATTGTTGAGGGAACTCTTCGCCTTATTTGTTATTTACCTCGTAGTAAAACTAAAAATAAAACCTATGTCTCAATTGTTTTCCCTAAAGCGACTGCCGATGCTGACTATATAGTGAAGCTTTCAGATGTAAATTGTGTGCCCAAATTGTCTGTTGTTGATTACTTGAAAAAACAAGCCAAGCGCTAACGCAAAGGCGAAGAGTATTATGTTAAAAAATGCAGTGAGCTTCATTAAACGTAGAATAACCAAGCAGGAAAGATCACAATATCTAAATTCGTTTATCGAGCAATGCTTGTTGGACGCCAGCGGTAATAGCAGAATGCTTGCTAAAGGCCGAATTGCTGAGGCGGATGCCAATATGTTGATTTCGTTTCCGCGTAGCGGTAATGGTTGGGTGAGAATTGTGTTAGGTGTATACCATGCTATTGCGAGTGATAAGCATTTTAGCCTAGCAGAGCTTTCTCAGTTTAAAACTTATTCTTTGTTTGATAAAACGGGCATTAAAACCAGTGTTTTTGGTTTAAAGGAAGAAAAGGAAATCCCTTTGGATTTCTATATTCCTGATTTATATCAATATGATAGGTTAAAGCGGAAACGACAAGAATTTCTTACACCTTCAATAGTTGATGTTACTACATTACCTATTTATAAAACCCACCATCTTTGCCCCTTCGGTGCATCATATCAATCAATCGGCATAATAGTGCGGGAACCAGAAGCAAGCGTTTTATCGGCATCATTGCTAATGGAGCCGGACTTACTTTCGATGAGTGATGCAGAGATTCACGAAATTGTTAGCTATTATCTCTCTGCATATATTAAGTACTTGGATAATTACCAGCAACTCTATCACGCAGGGAAAGTGAATTTGATATTTCACGACACGGTTGTCGATGATCTAACTGCTTGGATCACTAAAATGTATCCAGCAAGTGATAAAAGAGACGTTAAAAGTACATTGTCGGCTATCGTGACCAAGTTTCCATTAAGATCAGGATTTAACAAAGAGATTAAGTCGAGAGTCGACTTAACATTGTTTGCAGATTACCAGAAGGCAGTGGAGTTGTTTACGACTCTGCAAGGGGAAGGTTAATGGCTATTTTTCAGTGGCCAAAAATTTCGGTAATTACTCCATCATATAATCAAGGTGAGTATATAGAGCAGACTATTTTGTCTGTTTTGGATCAAGAGTATCCAAATTTAGAGTATATCATCATAGATGGTGGTTCTGATGATGAAACCGTATCAGTCATTAGGAAGTATCAATCACAAATAAGCTATTGGGTGAGTGAGCAAGATCGCGGACAAAGCCATGCAATTAACAAAGGCTTTCAACGAGCATCAGGAGATATTTATTGCTGGTTAAATAGCGATGATCAGTTTGCACCGAATGCGCTAAAGACGGTAGCACTGGCTTTTATGGAAAAGCAAGTTGATATGGTCGCGGGCATTTGTGAAGTTTATCAAGATGACAAGCTAGTGCATCGCCACTTTACATCTTGTGCTGACGGGGTATTACCTCTAAATGATATACTTGATTTAGACAACGGCTGGAATGCCGGACAGTTCTTCTATCAGCCAGAAGTGTTTTTTAGCCGTGAAATATGGCTACGTGCTGGGGGGCATGTGAATGAGTCTTGCTATTACAGTATGGACTATGAGTTGTGGTGTCGTTTTGCTCTAAATCGCGCTGAATTGGTGGGTATTGGCGTACCACTTGTTCATTTTAGAACGCATGAGCAACAAAAAACTGCAGATGAGCAGGCATTCAAGCAAGAGTTAGTCAGTGTACGCGATAAATTTATCGATGATAATGATATCGAGTGGAAGGGAAGTAAACGCCCAAGGGTCAATTGGGGTATTAAGTTAAAAGTGGCCTTTGTTAACGATTTAGGCTACAAATTCGGCGCCGGTGTTGCCCAACTTCGCATAGCTGGTGCGTTTGATCTTGCGCAGCAACAAACAGCTGTGTTTGACTTACTAAACTACCAACAAGCTGATGGCAGCTTTACCAATCTATTTGAGAGTATCGAACGCTTCGATCCAGATTTGATTATTTTTGGTAACTTACATGCTGTGACACCTGATAATATCTCCGTACTTCAAGTACTTGAAAAGCTCTACTCATGCTATTGGGTGACTCATGATTTTTGGCTGTTATCTGGTAGGTGTCCGTACCCAATGCAATGTGAACAAATACTTTCAGGCTGCAATCATACTTGTCCAACAAAAGAGCAGTATCCTCAAGTAGCCGAGAGCAACATCTCGAAGTCTTGGTTTGATAAACACCGATTTCTTGAGCAAGCGCAGCACTTTAATATACTTGCTAATTCTAAGTGGGCCCAACAGCAGTTCAAAAAAAGTATCAATAATAGCCAGGTGCCTATTTCTACATTTCGCCTTGGAGCACCCGTAGAAATATTTTTACCGCAAGATAAGTTGGCTGCGAAACAGGAAGTTAGGGGCGCTCCAGAATCATTCACTATAGCTTTTAGCGTATCCTCATTAAGTGATGAGCGAAAAGGCGGATCTATATTGCTCGAAGCGCTTAGTTCTCTTAGTGAGCATGATATAACAGTATTACTTATTGGCAGAATGGACATTGAGTGGCAACTGGATAATGTCAACGTTATCTCTTTAGGTTACGTTGATGATGTTAAAAAGCTCACTACAGCGCTTTGTGCCGCGGATGTATACGTTGGGCCAAGTTCAGCAGAGACGTTTGGGCAGGTGTTTGTTGAGGCGGCTTTGTGTGGGACACCTAGTATTGGCTTTAGTGGCAGTGGTGTTGACGATGCGATCATTGATGGTATTACTGGTTTAAAAGTAAATCATTATGATTATCAATCCTTAGCAGAGGCATTGGTTAAGATTAAAACAGATCACCAGTTAAGAGACACTATAAGCGAATTGGCTCCATTATACGCGCGGGCGTTTTTTTCATTAGAAGCTAGCTATCGTAGTATTTTCAATGTGCTAGACTGCCATGGCCACATAGACCGTACTAAGGCGCCTCATAAAATAAGCTTTTCTGCAACCAGTGAACTAGTGAGCTTTGGAACAAAAGGGTGGGTTTCGTTGCCAATTCTGGCACGTATCAATTGCCAGCTAAAATTATGCTTTAACCTAGGGATAGGTTTGTTTTCACCTAAGTTTACGGCAAAAGTTCGCAAAGCTCTACCTAATTGGTTGGAAAGAAAGCTTATGCAGTGGCTGTTAGGGCGTTAAGATGAGGCCACTAATACATACTCAACTAGCATCACAAGGTGATCAGCGAGGCGAGAAGTACGCAAACCAAGTCACAGAGTTATCCATAGAGCCGGGTCAAGAAGCTCGGCCGCTTATCACTGTTGTTGTGCCGTCTTTTAATCAAGGCCAGTTCCTAGAGGCTGCATTGTTATCAATATTTGAGCAAAACCTTCCAATTGAGGTATTTGTTATGGATGGGGGGTCAACAGACAACTCGATAGAAGTGATTAAGCGTTACGAGGATCAGTTAACCGGCTGGCGTAGCCACAAGGATGATGGCCAATCAGCGGCTATTAATGAAGGTGTTGCGCTAGGTAGCGCGCCTTATGTTTGTTGGCTAAATTCTGATGATTTTTATTACCCAAATGCGCTTCATTCGCTTTATAACCGGATAGCGTTCTCAAATGCGCCTTTTGTATATGGTAAATGTTGGACGACATCAGAGAATGGCACCAAGACAGTGCCGTATTTAACTTTACCCTTTATTGGCTATTTGTTTGCTAATTATTGCTTTGTTTGTCAGCCAGGTACTTTGATTCGGCGCAGTGATTGGGAGCGTGTATCAGGTTTAGATGAGAAGCTGCAAATGGCAATGGATTACCAATTATGGTGGAAGTTAGTTAATCTGGCGGGAAAACCTGATTATTGTAAAGAGTTTGTCGCCGCAACACGCTCACATGAGAATACAAAGACACATAATAACGGTCGACTGCATTACCAAGAGTCGATGACGGTAGTTAAACAGTATTGGGGGCGTGTACCGTTGAAATGGTTCATAACATTGCCCTTAATGAATTTACTGAGAAGATTGAGGGTTATATAAATTAGTTTCAGTATTTATCATCATCACCAAGCGTTTGAATAGGTGAACGGCAGCAATACTGAAGAAAATACTTTTTAATTATTGGTGGTTGCTTTAAATTAATTAGGAGGGGCCTCGCCCCTCCTTTAACCTAGTAAAATTGGCTACCACTTGGCTTACTTTTGCGCCTCCAATTTAGCTAGCCTTGCTTCAAGAGCTTTTATTTGGGCATCTTTTTCCATTGTTAACTCATATAAAGCCTTTGAAGCAGCTAATGATACACCAGCAGAATCGACAGCTGATATATGTTTGTCGCTATCTCCTAAACCAAAGAGTTGGTAAAACTGTTGTGCCATCGGTCCCATATGGACATTATCAGTATTTTGTGACTTGTAATTCCAAGTTGAAATACTTAGCTTAGCGAGAGCCTGTAAAACACTTGATGAGTCCACATTAACGAAGTTTTCTTTCTTATTAACATCGGAAGTTAGCAAAACATTGTTAGCTGTTACGTCACCTTTCATTTTTAGGTTACCTGAACCGTCTACAGTTAGCACAATTTGCGCAGTACCGTCTGCATTGGTTGAAAGTGTAAAGGTGTTATCCGGTGAGCGATTACCTATGTGCCACTGAGTATTATTATCTGTGTTGCTGTAGGTAACAAAGTTGCTGCCTTTATTACTCATAACGATAGGTTGAGCGTGAATGGAGGCTGCATTCGTGTTATTTAATGCTAGTAAAGTATCTGTGCCAGTAGGATCCCAGCCAGCGTGATTGTAATTGGCTGTAATCTTGCCATTAGTTACCAATAAATCACCGCTTTCAATATCCAATGCTGCATCAGGAGAGGCATCACCCAAGCCTATATCCCCGTCAGTATCGATATACAATGAATTTTGAGGCGCACCAGGTCTAATTCGAAATGGCAGGCTTGAGCCGTTAGTCGCATCTCGAATAAAGAAGTTGGTTTCATTACTTGCCACATCCCAAATTTGTGGTGTGAAGCCCGAGCTGCCATCTTGTTCTAAGCGTAAAGTTGGAGAATCACCAGACTTTATATGTAACTCTACAAGCGGGGTATTGGTGCCAAGGCCAACGTTTCCGCTACTATCTAAGTAAAGAGCGTGGTTAGGTGAGCCGGCTTCAACCGTAAATGGGACTCTTCCGCCGTCTATATCGTCAATCGAGAATTTATTTGCGCCACCATTGGAACTATCATTCGCTGTTAACTGCCAATCGTTAGAAGGAAAACTTGCACTGGCACTAGTGTCTTGAAACTTTATACGTACATTGTTTTCTTTCAATCTTATCGTATCAAAACCAAAAGATTCACCATTCACACAATCTTGGCCTACACAATTGCTTCCATTGATAATTAAGTCATCTAGAATCACTTGGTCTGCTAACGTCGTCGAAGAGATTGCAAGAGTAAGTGGCAACAGGGTGAGTGCGCCTAGTTTTATATAATTCATGGTCTGTTACCTTAGTTTTTCTTACTGCTTGGTGAGTTTTATTATTGGTTGCTAACACTTAATGGTTAGCGTTGTTACTGCTTGGGCTAATGAGCTCATTTTCAGCGGTTGTCGCTAGAAACTCATTATCTTTGACATTAAAGTGGCCGCTTTTTACTTCCACTTTACCTAGATTTCTGACGGCATTTTCACGCCCTGTTTTACTATCTGTAATAAATTCAACTCCGCCATTGTTGGCGTATTGAATTTCATACTTGTAGTGACCATCAGCAAGGTCACCTAGTTTGTCAAAATCGAGTTCTGCTTCTTTAGTATCTATCAGCAGTTGGTTTTGGTAACCATTCGGTCCAGAAATTGTTACAGTCGCGATGTCGTATTCAAACTCATAGACATCGATATCGAGTTCACTGGCACTTGCAACAATCGACTTGTCAGCCGCAAATACTGAATGACTAATACAGAGCATTGATATTGCTAAAGCAGCTAATACAGAATTATTCATATTTCTACCTTAAATAGACGAATAGGTTAATTTTAACCAATGTGCAACATATTGCAAAGCTTTGTGTCAAAAAACTGGCATTGGTAAAACCAGTTGAAATATTAATTCTCAAAGTCATTATTGTGGTTTTAATGTCGCCCAACGATGAGCGCAACTTAAGTTGTTGTATTTTCTGAGTTTACACCTTGGTTGCATTGTGGTTCGTTTCACTTATTACCTTAATAACCGCTAATATAATAGTACCATAATCTCTACACACTTTTGAAAAAACTGTTACTATTATGTTTCAGGTGTGTTGGTTAAAATGCGAGCTGAATAAGTACTTTGCAGTATTTTATAAAGGATATTTCGATGATTGGTTTATTTGATAGTGTAAAGTGTGGCCAGGGGTTACCAAGACTAGTGATTAGCTCTGTTTTGCTTTTTTTTGCGACTTCTACTTGGGCTAATTCTGATGACATTAGCTTAAGCTCTGCAGTGACTAATAGCAGTGTCGCTGACGGCAATATAAGTACAGTTACCTACACGGTAACGACTATGAATGGCCAAAATGCCACTGACATCGAATTTTTAGCTAATTTACCAGCAGGCCATTTGATTGCCACAGAGCCTTTTGCAACCACAACATGTACTGATGGTAGCTTCACTGCTGCCGCGGGTACCAGTTCGTTTTCGGCTTCTAATTATCGCTTGGGTTCAGACAGTAGCTGTACGTTCTCATTTAATGTTGAGGTGACGCAAACTGGCAATATTGTCAGCACAGCATTTAATTCAAGTTTAGGGACCTCTGCCGATACTTCTGAAACGATTACAGTAGATACTGACTCGGTAAAAGTGAGTTTATCTGCATCGCCGGCGCTTATCTCTGTCGGTAATATTAGCACCTTACATTTTGACTTCGATAATCCATCAGCGTCCATGGTATTTAGTTTTAGCGCTAAAGTAGACTTGCCGATTGGGTTAACTATCGCTCCTAACCCTAATTTTACCCAAGATTGTTTATCACCATTTACACTTTCTGAGGCTGCCGGAGCGAGCTCTATCTCGCTATCTAGTGGCGCTGTTGGGGCTTCGGCTGCATGTAGACTATCGATCGATGTTCTTGCTGACCGAGCGGGGGATTTTGATATACAAACGGGCGTTATTTCGACATTTACTCCTAACAAAACGATCGGTAAAGCAAGTGCTAACCTCGTTGCCAAACGTGAATTTGTTAATTTAGTCTTTGAACCACTACTTGTGCAGCCTAGTGGTAGTGCTGATTTAAACGTAACAATCACTAACTTCAACCGCAGCTTCGCAGCGTCAGATATTACTTTTACTAATAATCTACTGGTTTCAGATGACCCGGATGCACCGGCTACTACGGTGCAATTATCAGCATCAGCAACGCCTATTGCTGATGTTTGTGGTGCAGGCTCTACGTTGTCTGGGTCGCAAACGATAACATTGTTAGGTGCTCAGCTTGGCGTGGGAGAGTCATGTACGTTTACCGTACCCGTCAGCGTTCCCGCGGACGCTATTAGTGGTTTTTATCTTAATAAGGTCACTGGCGTATCAGCCATGGTTGATGGTCAAGTAGAGATATTTCCAGATGTGACTAATGGTTTGAGTATTTCTAATGCACCAGCACTCAGTATGCAGGTGTTAACCGCGCCGTTTACAGCTAAAGATGATGTGACGCTGCGTTATAATTTGGAGAATATAGACGCGGATAATACCGCATCAGCTATCAGTTTTGCTACTCGTTTAGGCGGAACTGAAGTGATTAACCCCGCTGCAGTAACGCTGCCCGCAAGTGGGTTTTGTGGCGCAGGTTCAAGTGCGTCCTTGTTTATTAATTCTGATATTTGGTATTTGAATGTATCCAATGCAAGTTTAGCTGGAGGCGCAAATTGTAGTTTTGATCTGATTGTTGCTTTAGCTGATGATGTAAGATCTGGTGAATACAGCTATAGTGCTGAAACAATTTCAGCAACCATAAACGCTGATACGGTCACTAGTGGTAATCCGTCAGCGAGCGTAGCCTTTAATGTAGAATCTGCGCCGCGATTATCACTGTCATTTGTCGATGATGTGGTCACACCTGGGGCGGCAGCTGAATTAAAAGTTCGTCTGCATGCGAGTGATGGTAGCAGTGCAGATGCCAGTAACGTTGGTTTTACGCTCGATTTAAACAGTGGCTTTGCAGGTCTTGTTGCGACAGGTTTGCCAAGCAATGATGTATGTGGCTCTGGCTCATCAATTAGCGGCGTAAGCACACTTAGTTTTAGTGGAGGGACGGTGGCTCCAGGCGAGGATTGTGAGTTTACTGTTCCCTTACAATTACCCTCTGATACAGTTGGTTCCTACACGTTAACAAGTTCAGAAGTAGCGGCAACCATTGCTGGCAGCGCAGTAAATTCACCACTATCTTCAACATCACTCACTGTATCCGGTTTGTCATTTACCAAAAGCTTTGTGACCAATCCAGTGAGAGTCGGTACGGCTGGTACCAATGTAGATTTAACCTACCTTCTCACTAATGCGGTAGGAGCTGATGATGCGACTAGTATTAACTTCACCGAATCTTTTAGCAATACCGCCTCTGGAATTACCATAGTTTCAGCCGACCAAAGCGCTTTTTGTGGTGCAGGTTCGTCTGCTGTTGCTGCTGGCTTTTTGTTGGCTGTAAATGATGTGGAAGTGAATAACGGATCTCAATGTGCTTTCACCGTTACGCTTAATATCCCTAATACCGTAGCGTCTGGGAGTTACCTTTCACTTTCTAGCAGTTTAACTGCAAACGTGGGTGGGGGACCTGAAGTGCTGTCCCCCGCGGCAGATTTCCTGCAGGTCGACGAGCTGTCAGTGGCTACCTCTATTGACGTTACTAGCCCAACATCCGCTAGTACTATTAACTATGTAGTGAGCTTTTCTACAGATGTGGCTAATTTCGATATTACAGATATTAGTGTGATTAACGGTTCTCTTGCAAACTTTGCTGGTAGCGGAGCGGACTATAGTGTCGAAGTTACGCCTTTGGCTGATGGTGACGTTACGCTGAGCATCGCAGCAGATGTTGCAGATGATGCGGTTGACGCCACCGTTAAAAATATCGCTTCGCAAGCGACTGTATTTGAATATCAGACAGCACCGCTAATACCAACGCCGAGTTTAACACTAGGTGATCCTTCTGTCATTCTTACTAATGCTGGCCCAGTAACGTTTGATATTAGTTATTTAGACGCTGAACAAGTTAACCTTACAGCTGCAGATGTCACGTTAAATCGCACTGGTGATGCAAACGCTGATGTCTCGATTTTAAATGGTGACTCAACAAGCGCACAAGTTAGTTTATCAAACTTAAGTGGTGAAGGCTCAATTGGGATTTCAATTGCTGAAGGTACCGCGAGGTTTAGTACCAATCAGGCTCCAGCTGCAGGGCCAAGTAATGTCTTTGCTGTTGATACCAGTGCTCCTTCCGTTTCCTTGAGTGCAGCAAGTGGCATTCAGTCAGCAGATTTCGTCGTAGATATAGCATTTAGCGAAAATATGTTGGGGTTTGACCAAAGCGATATTGCAGTCACAAATGGTGCGCTTTCAAACTTTGTGGTTACCGATGCGCAAAATTATCAGGTAACCGTGAGCGCCTCAGGGACATTAGATGTCACGTTAAGTATTGCTGCAAATTCGGCGGCAGATTCGGCTACAAATGGTAATACGGTTTCCAATACATTGGTTGTTAGTTATGACGATGAATACCCATCGGCAACAATTACTGGTCCGGTGGGAACAACTGATGCAGCCTTTACTGCCAATATTATCTTTAGTGAAAATGTCACCGGTTTTGATGTGACAGATATAAACATAGTTAATGCAGGGTTAGGTTCGTTCACAATTAGTGACGCAGCGAATTATAGTGTACTTGTTACGCCAACAACTCAGGGAGATGTCACTCTAAATATTGCTGCAAACTTAGCTGTTGACGGTGCAAATAATGGCAATACTGCTGCAATCGAATACCTAGTTAATTACGATTTTAATGATGCTCCCGTGATTTCAGGTGCCCCTGATGTTTCGGTATTTGAAGATGCGGGCTACAATTTTACGCCCACAGCGAGTGATGCTGATACTTTAGATACATTAACTTTTAGTATCGTAAATAAACCAACTTGGGCGAGTTTTAGTAATACGGACGGTACCTTATCTGGAACGCCTTCCAATGATGATGTAGGTACAACATCCTCTATTGTCATCACAGTTTCAGATGGGGCATTAACTACAGATCTAGCGGCATTTGATATTGAGGTTGTCAATAGTAATGATGCACCTCTTATATCAGGAACGCCAGCATCGACGATTAATCAAGACGTTGCATACAGTTTTACACCGACAAGTAGTGATGATGATGTCGGTGATACTCTAGTGTTTAATGTTGTAAATAAGCCTGATTGGGCCACATTTAGTAGCACAGACGGTACGTTGTCAGGTGTACCTAACAATACCGACGTTGGTATCACTAGTGGAATAGTCATTTCGGTTACTGATGGTACAGTGGTTAGTTCCTTGCCGAGCTTCAACATTACCGTCGTTAACGCTAATGATGCTCCTACAATATCAGGTAACCCAGCAACTTCAGTAAGTCAAGGAAGTGATTATAGCTTTACGCCAGTAGCGACAGATATTGATAGCGCTGATGTGTTGAGCTTTAGTATTGTGAATAAACCTGAATGGGCGACTTTTAGCTCAGCTGATGGAACATTAAGTGGTAGCCCTGGCAATGAGGATATAGGGACGACTTCCGGTATTATTATTTCAGTGTCAGATGGCACGGTTTCCGTACCATTACCCGCCTTTAGCATTATCGTGATTAACGTTAACGATGCTCCAGTGATTTCAGGCTCGCCAAGTACGATGGTGAGCGCGGGCAATAGCTATAGCTTCATGCCAGAGGCGTCTGATGCCGATGCGGGTGATAGCCTGAACTTTAGCATTATTAACAAACCGAGCTGGGCATCATTTGATACAAATAGCGGCGCGTTAACCGGTATGCCGAGTAGCGCAGATATAGGTATCACTAGCGGTATTGTAATTTCAGTTTCCGATGGCGTGGAGAGCACAGCTTTAGCCGCTTTTGATATCGAAGTTGTTAATGTTAACGATGCGCCTGACATATCCGGCGTGCCTGCAAACAGTGTACTAGAAGGAGAACTGTATAGCTTTACTCCTACGGTTACAGATGCTGATGAAAACGAGCAACTAACATTTAGTATTGTCAACAAACCGTTATGGGCGATGTTTGATACCCAGTTAGGGACGTTATCTGGTACACCTAGCAACAATGATGTGGGGCAATCCTCAGATATTCAAATAACAGTGACTGACAAAGCTGGCGAGAGTGACTCTTTAGCACCATTTAGTATTGAAGTGATCAATGTCAATAACGCGCCGATATTTACCTCATCACCGGTCACTGAAATTGTTGCCGAGCAAGCCTATCAATACCAATTGACGGCTGAGGATGTGGATATCGCACATACCTTGAGCTTTAGTTTGGTGTCTGGACCGCAGTGGTTGACGATTAGTAATAGTGGTCTAGTTGAAGGTACTGCCCCAGCCGAAAGTATTGGTGAGAGCTTTGCGGTTGTAGTTGGTGTCACCGACGGTCAAATTGATAGCGCAGTATTACAACAATACACGTTAAGGGTCATTGCACCCGGTAATACCGAATTAACGGCCAGTTTATACTTCTCTCCCGCACCGGTAGCGCCTGAGCAGGCTGTAAGCTTGATTGTTGAACTTAACAATACTGGTCTAGCGGATGCGGAATCAGTGACAGCAAATGTGACTTTGTCTGATGACTTGATAATATCCACTGTTCCTTCTCAGTGTAGCAGTGAGGAGCAAGTTATTAGCTGTCAGTTAACTGAGTCGATAGCATCAACCGAGCAGTTTACTGCAACGATAGCGGTTGTTGCAGGCGGGCAATCGGGCTTTGACAGTGCAGAGCTATTGGCTAGCGCCAGCAACGTCGAGGCAGCGGTTTCAGCACAAGCACAACTATTGGTGGCTGAATCGTTAGCAACGATACCAGGGGAGGTGTTATCCAGTAGTCCGGTGGAAATTGGGTACGCAGTTGATATTAATGCTGACGGACTAACCGACTTAGTGAGCTATAACAAAGTCGCTGGCGACATTGAAATATGGCTAAACAATGGTCTTGGCCAGTTGCTGTTAGATAAGGCAATGGCGGCTGACTCTGCAATTAGCGCTTTGCTTGTAGCAGATATTGACGGAGATGGTCATCGCGACGTGATAACGACGGGTGGCTTATCTGGAAGTAATCTAGTGTATCTTCTTGATGGTAGCCAAGCGCTTATCGGCCAAGAGGTTGTTGATGCTGTTGATGCCGACATCGCGGTGGTTACTGATTTATTTGGTAATGGTGATAAGCAGCTCATTTTGGCTGGCATATATCAAACAGAAATCGCAATTTACTCTGGTATAGGCAGTGGTAATACAAGCGTTGAACTTGTTAACTTTTTCGAGTTGGCTCAATTATCGAGTGAGGTCTCTAGTCAATTCTCTAATCAAGCCTTTAATCAAGTAACAAGTAGTGAAGATGTAGGAGCAGCAATTACTAGTGATATAGAGTCAGCAGCAGATTCACATACCGAATCTACTGAGGCAGTCGGTATATCAAGCATTGATGTGGTTGAGATTAATGGCCAAGCCCAACTGTTATTGTCGAGTACGAGTTCTGAGCCGGTGTTGGTGGCGGCAATGGTAGATGGCTGGCAGGCAACCATGGTCAATGGTTTACCTCAAGGTATTGAGAAGCTGCTGACCGCTGATATTGATGGCAATAGTGCCATTGACGGATTCATCTATCATGATGGAGCCTGGTCATTGGTCATCGACTTGTTATCGGATATGTCACAAGTCAGTACTGTGAATTTACCTCAAGCCAACAAGATACTTGTTGCTGATTTGCAAGGTGACGGCACTATTGAGTTGCTGTTTGTGACGTCTCAAGGCGTGAGCATTTGGCATTACTACAGTGTGAATGATATTCGTGTTAGCCCTAGTGTGATTGGTGGTGCCGATATCGCTGAGGTTTTGTTGGTCGATGTAGATTCAGATGGTGACTTGGATGTGGTGACGTTGGACGCGCAGCAAGGCATGAGTTTATGGTTCTTAACTAGTGAAGCCTATTTTGGCGCGCAAGAAGTTGATGTGAGCCTATTTGCCCAAGCACCTAATTTCCCGCAAACAGATAAAGCCGGGCCAGTAGAGTTCATTGTTAGCAATGTTTCCTTGGGAGATGCTAGCCAAGTTGTATTAACCGTTGCAGCCGATTCTGGTATTACATTGAGCCAGTTGCCCAATGGTTGTAGCTTAGCGAATAACGGCATGGTGTGTAATGTGGGTCAGTTAAACGCAACAGAGCAACATGCGATTACCGTCTGGATCACTACAGCCAATGCTGGGAGCTATACACTCACAGGTATGATTGATTCAGCGGAAGCAGACACTAATTCACAAAATGACAGTGTCACCGTTAATCTTGTTGTTCCTGAGCAAGCTGAACAAAGTAGCAGTAGCGGTGCTTTGGCGTGGTACTTAGTGGTACTACTTAGCTTACTTGCCTTGTATCGTTCCAATCTAGTTAGGCGAGCTAAAATTCGATAGACAGGGCAGATAGATGCCGATATCTTCAAGATATCGGCATTTTTCGATTTGGTAGAGAGTAATTCAGTTTTAAATCAATAAAATAATGATATGTCATAACAATGGCAATGGAGATAGGCATGCGCTTGTTAAACTATGGAATTGGATCCGCTGTTAGTTTTACACCAAAATTAAAGCTAAAGCGCTTAGCGTTAAGTAGTTTACTTATCGCCACTTTTACAAACGGCGCATTGGCCAACACCGAATTTGAATTTGCGCCAATTGACGATGGTATTTTGAAACTAATGGGTCAGTTAGAAACTGACAAAGACCCTAAGTGCCATGCGACGGCAACAAGGTTAGAAGGGCTGATATATGGAACGCCCTTAGCCGAGCAAGCAAGATACAGTAAAACTGAATACCAAAAACAGCTAGTAAAATTCATTTGGACTGAAGCGGCAAAACGCTATCCTCAGCAAGATCCTCTCACAAAATCGTCGGTGTCTGAGGCCACTGCCCAGCTATTTACCACAACCTTAGTTAACGGCTCTGTGCCTCAATGGCAGGTGAAGTTAGGCCAGCAGCAGGTAATTATCACTGAGCGTGATCAGCAACATTATGGCTCAATAGCTTACACATTAAGAGCGATGCTCGCGGTGCAGCAAGATGTTTTATTGGATTTTGACTTAGCACTTCCTGAACTATCAGATGAGGCGGCGAATTATATTACTCAGCAAGTTGATTTAGTCACCTTATCATTACTTAAATTAGCAGATGAAAGTGCTCGTGCTGAGGATCAATACGAAGTAAGTGCTAACCATATTGATCGCAGCTGGTTAGCACTGTTTCCAGATTTAGATGTCTCACAAGATCAGCAAGCAACCTCTCAAATACCGGTACAAAATAACACTAAACGTCAGTCTGGTTTATTGATGCCGTTGGTAGAGCAAAAAATTGCAGCTTTCGCCCAATATAATGATGTTAATCAAACACTATTTATTCGTAACCTACAGGTCTATTTTGCCAAATTAGCAATGCCCGAGAGCGAGCAAGCTAAGGCGAGTTTCAAACAATATTTCATTGAGGCGATGATCGCATTTTCGGGTACGCTTTACTTAAACGCGCAAGCCTATGCTCAGCAAACTAAGGGAATTACCATTAAAGAAGCAGATGTTGCTGCGGCGCTGCACAGTGTTCTGCCCCATGATGTCAATGAATATGAAGACGTGATTTTTTATCCGAAATATGCAAAAGATAAGCAAGTGATCATTGAATCTTATGATATGGATGCATTTCGTGATTCAGGTTTGCATTGGGTCTATTTTAAAGAGGCGCTCAATGATGCCAATGACATGATTAAGTTAGAAGCTGACCCCTTTGCGGCAGAGTTATTAAGCGAAGCAATTGCTCACTATGGCGTTCTATTATTACGTGAAGCTGGTACGATTGGCAAGGCGAACCAGCAACAACACTTGTCTGCAGAGTTGGTTGCACAAAGCTACCAACAGATTGACAGCAATATCACTGCGCATACTAAATATCAGCCAGATGAAAGTTTACAGGCGACCATTGTGTCTGCCGACAATAGCAAGACAAAAGATAAAGGTGATGTTCAGTTTTTTGAAAATGTGTCAGTGCAGCAAAATTTTGAAGTAGAGCATCGTTCCTCTGATTGGTTGAGTCGTCAATTACGCAGCTATTTAGAAAAAGATGTGGATACAGGCATTATCACTATTCCGCCAGCATTTGGTGGCAGTGGCATCGCCGCTGAAGATATTAATGGTGATGGACTCACGGATTTGCTGGTGCTTAGTGGTTTAGGCAACAAGCTATTTTTTAATACGGGTAAAGGGTTAGTCGATGTAACCAAAGAATCAGGCTTAGTAAATGTGAGTCGCCGACAAGGTTCCAGCAACAGTGCTGGAGAGCCTAGGCAGCCGCTGATTGCCGACTGGGACAACGATGGCGACCAAGATATTATCATTACTTATGTTGACGAGTTGCACCATGTATACCGAAATGATGGCACGGGTAAATTTGAAGACATCAGTACTGCGACTAATTTAGGTGGTATAGGCGCTGTTGGGGGCCCGGCAACGACTGTTGATGTAAATAACGATGGCCTATTAGATGTTTATATTCAGTATTTTGGCAATTATTTAAAAGGTGATTTACCAACGCTCAAGCGCCGCAACGATAATGGTGGCGAGAATGTACTGTTTATCAACAAAGGTAATTTCAAGTTTGAGCAAGCAGATAAGGCGTTAGGTGCCAACAATAACGGTTGGGGCCAAGCGGTGACCCACGCAGACTTAAACATGGATGGTTGGCAAGATTTGATTGTCGGCAACGATTTCGGTGTCAATGCCTATTATATCAATCAGCAAGGTAAAGGGTTTAGGGATTATGCCGCCAATATTGGTACTAATAAGCCATCTTATACTATGAATTTGAGTTTAAGTGACTTAAACCGTGATGGTATTGCCGATGTTTATGTCTCTAATATTGTGACAATGAATAAAGATCAAAAATACGTATTGCCGAGTGAAGATACCACTGCCGAGTTTAACCCCGATAAGTTAGCCAATATGCGTGTTGTAGAGGGTAACGATCTATTCTTGTCGGCGAAAAATGAAAAAGGTGCACTAAAGTATCAGCACAGCGATTCGGTTGGACGAGGCTATTCAACGACAGGTTGGGCGTGGGATGCGGATTTTTTTGATGTGGACAATGATGGCGATGACGACCTTTATGTACTAAATGGTATGAACGATTACTATGTCTACTCGAAAAAGAACCCTTATTATACTGACCCTATGAGTGGAGAATCAGTTAGTGTGGACTTTCCTGATGCAGCGAAGGCGAGCAATGTATTTTTTATTAACAGCAATGGCAAACTCAACAATGTTTCGGCATTAAGCGGCCTTGATTTTATTGGTAACTCGCGTGCGGCGACATACTTAGATTTGGACAGCGATGGCGATTTAGATGTAGCGGTAAATAACTATCATGATACCGCGCAACTGTTTGCAAATCAGGCGCAAAAGCTCAGTAACAACTGGCTGAAGATTACCTTAGAAGGTTCTCCTCAAAATGGTGTTAACCGAGACGCAATTGGCGCACAAATTATTGTGACAACTGCAAGTGACGGTTACACATGGCGTCAAGTAAACGGTAGCCAAGGCTATATGTCTGTGCACCCGAAAGAACAGCATATTGGTTTAGGTAAAGCGCATCAGGCTAAGGTCAGTATTATTTGGCCAAATGGTAAGCGTCAGCACTTTGATAATGTGGATGCCAATCAAAGTTACATGATCTCTTACCCTAAATAGCCAGTGATGTAACGATGAAACGACTATTACATTGGGCCAAAGTGGTGTGTTTTGTTACGCTGCTTTTGGTTTCATTTGTAGCAAGTGCTACATCAGCTGAAAAACCAGCAAAACTCGAAGTTTATAATGAACTTAAATCTTGGTTGGTTGAGCAACATGTGATTGACACTGTTAGCGTTGTGCCGCCGTATTTGAACAACCTCATTTATGCAAACTCACCCTATCTCATTAGTCATGCATTACAACCGATCGATTGGCAAGAATGGCGTCCAGCGTTTGAAACCGGAAGCAATGACGATAAGTTACTGTTTATTTCTATTGGCTATTCAACTTGTCATTGGTGCCATGTCATGGCACAAGAGAGTTTCAGTAGTACTGAAGTTGCTGCAGTACTCAATGAAAGTTATGTCAGCGTTAAGGTCGATAGAGAGCAGTGGCCTTTAGTGGATACCCATTTTAAGTCTGCGTTAGAAGCAATGAAAGGTGAGGCTGGCTGGCCTATTAATGCCATTTTAACGCCGGATGGAAAACTAATTTGGATTGACTCCTATTTAGACAAACAATCTTTTACCAAGGTGCTGATTGGTTTAGCTAAGCGCTGGCAAACAAAGCCATCCGCAGTACAGGGGCTTGCTAAACGTGTTGAACAAAAACTTCTGCTTGATAAGCCGCCAGTCTCTAGTCGCAATAGTGTGCAATTGTCATCGAGCCAATGGCGTGAGGTCTTACCCAGGATTCACGCTGACATTAGTTCAGGGTTGGCTAAAGATCAACAAGCTGGTGGACCACGATTTTTCAGGGCTTATTGGCTGTTGGGCCTACTTGAACAGTACTTACGGCAACGAGACCTTGCAATTTTGCATCAAGTTCAAAACCACGTAGATGCAGTTATCGTCAGTCCAACTTATGATGCCATTGAAGGCGGTTTTCACCGCTACGCGGTTGATGGCGATTGGCAAGTGCCTCACTTTGAGAAAATGCTCTACACCCAAGCGAATATGTTGCGAGTATTGGCCAAGCTTTACGCTATCACAAAGCAAGCACGGTATAAGATAGCGATTTTGCAAACGGTTGAATGGACGGAGCGTTGGTTAAACCAACAAGCTGGCATGGGCTCTGCTGTATCGGCGTTATCTGAAGGGCTAGAAGGCACGTATTACCAACTCGCAGCCACTGAGCGTAGCAAAATCAACTATTCTGCTGATTGGCCACAAAGTGCTACTGTAAAAGCCTTACGACAAGCAAGAGCACAAAGAGTTAAGCCAGCTGTTGATGAGAAGGTTATTCTAAGTTGGAACAGTGCATATGTGGTCGCCCTGCTTGAGGCATATCAAGCTACCCAGTTGCAATCATTGTTAGATAAGGCCTTCGTTGTCTCAGATAAACTATGGCGCCATTTTGTCGATGAGGATCAAATCTATCGAAGCTCGTTTGCAGGTAGGGCTGCGATAAAAGCGGAGGCTGAAGATCTCGCCTGGTTCGCTAAGTCACAATTGATGTTGAGTTTCTACTCTCCTTTTATGATAGAAGAGCAAGACACAAGCTCTGCTAAGACAAAAAAAGATAGTCCCTATTATCGAGGGCAATTTTTGCTTAATAGACTGGTAGCAAGTATCGAAACTCCCGCTGCACTAGATAGAGTTATTAATCTCAATCGTGATGGCGAGATGCCTTCTGTACGCTCGGTAGCGTTTTCAGCCTTAACTTTAGGCTATAACCTCAGTCAGAAAAGGCAATACAAACAGTTTGCTAAGTCGGTAGGCGCATTAAGTGTAAATTGGCAGAGACAATTGGTTAATGAATATTCATTTGTGGTTCATCAGGCCAATGTTCTTGATGCCGTAAGTATTGGGCAAGCCAGTTTTGCGCGGGGGAACGGTAGGGTCATTGCAAGTGAAAAATCTAATTCTGTAGTGCTAAATTTTGAAATGGCCGCAGGTTGGCATATTAATGCTCACCAGATTGATAATCGCAGGCTGATCGCTACAGAGGTCAGTATTGAATCTGCAGATGAAATATTGACCTATCCGAATGCTATAGAAAAAAAGCTTGGCTTTGATAATCAAGTTTTACAGCTCTATGAAGGCAATTTCACTATAGCCGCGATGATACTAGAAGGTCAGAACTTTACCGGTGAAGTGAACCTAACTTTGCAAGCATGTTCCGATAAATTGTGTTTGCTTCCAGAAACCATAAAAATTCATGTTTTGTAAATTGGTTATTGAATATTTCTAACTGACTTTTCCTATTAACTAAGACAAAAACCAATTTGTTATCATTTTTTGTTATATATTCCTTAATGATTATAACTTTTAAATGTTTGTGTTGATGGTATGATGTAACGCAAATTTGAGGACTACCTCGAGTCATTGTCTTCGTTTAGTTTGGATACGGAACTCACTATGTCAGTAAATCTTACCCATTTAAAACAGTTAGAAGCTGAATCTATACAGATCATGCGTGAAGTCGCAGCCGAATTTGATAACCCGGTTATGCTCTACTCAGTCGGAAAAGACTCTTCAGTGCTGTTGCACTTAGCTAGAAAAGCATTTTATCCAGGTAAAATCCCTTTTCCATTGATGCATGTCGATACTAACTGGAAATTCAAAGAGATGATTGCTTTTCGCGATCAGATGGCTGAAAAGTACGGGTTTGATCTTATTGTGCATAAGAATCCCCGTGGTTTAGAAATGGGCGTTGGCCCATTTACTCACGGTAGTGCCAAGCATACCGACATAATGAAAACCGAAGGGCTAAAACAAGCGTTAGACAAGTATGGTTTTGATGCCGCATTTGGCGGTGCAAGGCGTGATGAAGAAAAATCGCGTGCAAAAGAGCGAGTGTACTCGTTCAGAGACAGTAAGCATCGTTGGGATCCTAAAAACCAACGCCCAGAGCTTTGGAATATCTACAATGGTAAGGTCGATAAAGGCGAGAGTATTCGTGTATTTCCTTTGTCTAACTGGACGGAGCTAGATATTTGGCAGTACATCTATTTAGAAAACATCGAGATCCCATCGCTTTATCTAGCTAAACCGCGCCCAGTTGTTGAGCGCGATGGTACTTTGATTATGGTAGACGATGAACGTATGCCGATTGAAGCGGATGATGTTGTTGAGCAAAAAATGGTTAGGTTCCGCACTTTAGGTTGTTACCCATTGACCGGCGCAGTTGAATCTGAGGCGACTACACTGCCAGAGATTATTCAGGAAATGCTGCTGTGTACAACATCAGAGCGTCAAGGACGTGTCATTGATAATGACTCAGCGGGTTCGATGGAGAAAAAGAAAATTGAAGGCTATTTCTAGAGCCTGAGGTGTTTCTCAAAACCAAATCATTTCATTCTAAATAATAGTACAAGCTTGCTGGCACTAATTGAGTGCAGCGAGTTAGAGGGATAAACATGAGCGCGAGTGCCAATTTAATAGCATCTGACATTGAAGCTTATTTAAAAGTACATGAAAATAAGGATATGCTGCGGGTTCTTACTTGTGGCAGTGTCGATGATGGTAAGTCTACCTTGATCGGCCGCTTGTTATATGACAGCAAAATGATTTTTGAAGATCAGATGGCTGCGATAGAGAAAGATTCAAAACGATTTAATACCACGGATGAGGCTTTTGATTTAGCTTTGTTGGTTGATGGTCTGCAGTCTGAGCGAGAGCAGGGAATCACCATCGATGTTGCTTATCGTTATTTTGCAACTGAACAGCGCAAATTTATCATCGCTGATACCCCTGGTCACGAGCAATATACTCGCAATATGGCCACCGGTGCTTCAACTTCAGATTTGGCTATTATCCTGATTGATGCTCGCCATGGTGTACAGGTTCAGACTCGACGTCATAGTTTCATCTGCTCGCAACTTGGTATTAAACACGTTGTGATAGCGATCAATAAGATGGATGCGGTTGACTACGATCAATCTGTTTATCAAAAAATCAAGCAAGATTACCGTGAGTTTGCCGAGTCATTGGCATTTGAAGACGTGCGTTTTGTGCCTATTTCAGCGCTAAAAGGCGACAATGTCGTTAATGAAAGCGAAAACATGAAATGGTATCCAGGCAGCACTTTGCTTAAATTGCTCAATACTGTTTCAGTTGCTCAAGATACTAGCGCGTCTTTCCGTTTCCAAGTGCAGTACGTTAATCGTCCGAATCTTGATTTCCGTGGCTTCTGTGGAACCATTGCCTCCGGAGATATTAGGGTCGGTGACACCGTCGTTTCTTTGCCTTCTGGTAAAGAAAGTAAGATCAAGTCAATTGTCACTTTTGACGGTGAGCTTGAAAAAGCCTCTGTCGGCATGGCTGTAACATTGACATTAGCAGACGAGATTGATGTCAGCCGCGGTGATATGTTGGTGAGACCACATGATCAACCCGCGTCGTCGAGCCACCTAGAAGCTGATGTGGTATGGATGGCCGAGGAGCCGCTGCAGTTAGACCGAGAGTACGCAATTAAAGTTGGTAGTAAGGCCGTATATGGTTATGCTGATGCCATCAATCACAAAGTTGATGTTAATACGCTTGAAAAGCATGATGCGCAACAATTAGCACTGAATGAAATGGGCAACTGCCACTTTACGGTAACGGCACCTATTCAATTTGACGCTTATGGTGAGAACCGTGCCACCGGCGCATTTATCATTATCGATCGCCTAACTAATGTGACAGTCGGTGCCGGCATGATACGCGGTGCCATTGATGGTACGACTAAACCTCAGCATGAGTATTCAGAGTTTGAACTTGAAATGAACGCTCTTGTGCGTAAGCACTTCCCACATTGGGGAGCTAAAGATATTTCTAGAACATAACGATTGCTGAGTCTAGAAAGTCACTATGTAGTGTTATTAAACACTATGAAAAACAAAGTCGCTTATAGTAATCTGAGGATCTATTGTAAGCGGCTTTTATTTTGTTACTTTAGTAACTTGTAAGTCATGAACTTTTGTTCTGTTGGTTGGTGCGATGTCTATTGAGACTATCTCTACTGTTGCGATATTTATATTAACGATTATAGGGTTAATACGCTTTCAGCGAAAACCCGCAGCGGTGCTCGGCTGTGCTTTGTTGGCATTATCGGTATTGGGCTTGGTGACACAGCAACAACTGTTGAGTAGTATGGTCAATCCTGGTTTAGTTACCTTGATCCTACTTATATTGTGCTCCTTTGCGCTGGAAAAAACCCGCTTGTTACGAGTGATTGCTGCAAAGGTTATTGTTAAATCCTACCATTCTACGTGGCTGCGTTTATTTGGTATTACGGCAATATGCTCAGCTTTTCTTAACAATACGGCTGTCGTGGCCACGCTAATATCTCCAATACGCAATAATCCGCACCACGGTGCTAGCAAACTACTGTTACCGCTCTCTTATGCAGCCATATTAGGTGGTACGTTAACCCTGATCGGTACCTCGACTAATCTGATCGTAAACAGTCTCTTTATTGATGCCACAGGTGATGGACTTGCCTTTTTCTCATTTACGATATTGGGCTGTTTTTTAGTGGTTGGTTGCGGGTTAACTTTAGCCCTGACTAGTCGTTGGTTACCCAACGTTACAACCAATGAGCTGGATTACAAAGGGTATTTTATTGACGCTAAAGTTAAAGCAGGTTCGGAGCTGATTGGCAGATCCGTTGAATCAAACGGCTTGCGTCATCTTGAGTCATTGTTTTTAGTCGAAGTGGTACGAGAAGGTCGCTTAATCACGCCAGTAAGCCCAAGCGAGATTTTACAAGAAGCTGATAGACTCGTATTTAGTGGCGATATTACCAAGGTTATGCAGATTTCGCAGTTCTCAGGGTTAGAGTTATTTGCGGACAAAAATGGACTGCTCGGCACTAACCTCAATGAAGTTGTCGTTAAAGAAGAGAGTGTGTTGGTGGGTCGAACTCTGAAAACCTCGGGGTTTCGAGCGCTGTTTGATGCCGCTGTTGTGGCTATTAGCCGAGATGGCGCGCAAGTTTCAGGTAAGCTGGGTGAAGTGGTGATCAAAGCGGGCGACTTTTTAGTGCTGGCTGTAGGTGATGACTTTAGTACTCGGCGCAACTTAACTAAGAATTTCATCTTACTCAGTGGTGTCGCGCCAGAAACCCGCATTAGCGGCCCGAAAGCGTGGTTGGCGACAGCCGGCTTCATTGGCGTTATTGCCTTAAGTGCACTTGGGCTCATTGATATGTTACTTGGGCTTTTGGCTTTGTTTGGTGCGCTAATTTTTAGTGGCAGCTTAAATACCAATGAAGTGATTCGACGTTTCCCTGTCGATATCTGGGTGGTAGTCACCTCTGCGATATTGATGTCGCAGGCGTTGGTTAATGCTGGAGTGGATGTTGCCATTGCACAGTGGGTTGCAGGGTTTACCGACTTAGGTCATGTGTATATGGCATTGATCTTGGTGTACCTATTGACTTGGATTTTGACCGAGCTAGTCACTAACAATGCAGCGGCGGCGTTGATGTTTCCTATAGCATACAGTATTGCACTTGGTTTTGGGGTTGATGTGATGCCGTTTGTTATGACCGTAGCTTTTGCGGCGAGCGGTAGTTTTATTAGCCCTTACGGGTATCAAACTAATTTGATGGTGTTTAACGCTGGTCAATATCGATTGATTGATTTTATTAAAGTCGGTGCTCCAGTGAGCTTGGTTTATGCGCTCATTGTGATTATTGGCGTACCGATTCTATTTCCATTTTAAAGCATTATAAGGATTGTTATGGCTGATACGCCTTACAAAGAGGTTGCTGATGTAACGAGCAAATCATCAGATGTGATGTGGCACAAAGCAGATGTCTCATCGACTGATAGACAAGAGCTGAATAAACAAAAGCCCGCAGTTCTTTGGTACACAGGGTTAAGTGGATCGGGCAAATCGACCGTTGCGAATGCCGTTGATCGCAAGTTGTTTGAGCGCGGCTGCCATACCTATGTGCTCGATGGTGACAACGTTCGCCATGGTCTTAATGGTGACTTGGGCTTTAGTGATAAAGATAGAGTTGAGAACATTAGGCGGATTGGCGAAGTCGCTAAGCTGTTTGTCGATGCAGGTCTGATTGTCTCAACTGCCTTTATCTCACCATTTAGAGCTGATAGAGAAATGGTGAGAGAGCTACTTGAGGTCAGTCAGTTTATTGAAGTTTTTATTGATACTCCTATTGAAGTGTGCGAAAGCCGAGATCCGAAAGGCTTGTATAAGAAAGCACGTGCAGGTGAAATAAAGCACTTTACCGGTATTGATTCTGCCTATGAAGCTCCGCAAAATGCGGACATTCATGTTAGAACTGATGATCAGTCAATCGAAGCATGTGCAGATCAAGTGGTGGATTTGCTGTTGTCTAAACACTATATCGCGTAGTCAAACTAAAATTGAGCCGGCATGATTCGCGTACAAAAAAGGAAGTAGCATGATTTTTGATGTATTTAATGGCGACGCTGATGGCATTTTATCGCTGTTACAGCTAAGGAAAGCTAACCCACAAGACTCTAAGCTGATAACTGGGGTCAAGCGGGATATCTCGTTGTTAAAAAAAGTATCACTTGATCAAGCAAGCCATGTCAACGTACTTGATATTTCTATGGAAAAGAATGTCTTAGCATTAACAGAGTTACTTGAGAAAGAGATCCCTGTGTTTTATGCAGACCACCATCGAAGTGGAGACATCCCGGCATCCTCATTGTTGCAGGCCCATATTGACCCACATCCTAATACTTGCACGGCGCTGATTATAGATAACATTTTGTCGGGAGAATATCATTTATGGGCGATAGCGGCCGCTTTTGGCGACAATTTAAATTCCCGTGCTTTTCAACTAGCGAAAGAGCGCGGATTATCTGAGGTACAGGCTAAGTTATTGCAAGAGTTAGGTGTATTGATTAACTACAATGGCTATGGTGCATCGGTTGCAGATTTACATTATGATCCAGCAGAATTATTTCGGCTGTTGATGACATATGATTCACCGTTCGATGTGATTGATGATGACAGTTCACCGTTTAATGTACTTAAAAGTGCCTACAGTGATGACATCACGAGAGCAAGATCGGAGAAACCACAGCATAACTCTGATATTCTTATGGTTACCGAGTTACCAAATAGTGCTTGGGCAAGAAGGGTTAGTGGTGTATTTGGCAATATGCTTGCTAATGAGTCACCCAATAAAGCTCACGCTGTACTTACCAAAAATTTAGACGGTGACACTTATACGGTTTCTTTGCGTGCACCATTAAACAATAAGCAAGGTGCGGGCGATATTTGTGCTTCTTTCGCTACTGGCGGGGGGCGAGCAGCAGCTGCAGGTATTAATGCGCTACCTATTAATCTTCTCTCTGAATTTATCGATACCGTAGAGGGGGGTTATCGTTAAACTGAATTTATTAAATGAGAAAAGATGTTAGCAGATAAGCTTAAATACTTTTTAGAGACTTCTGCGCCGATTTTGTTCCAAGAGTATAACGTCGGTGCCGACTTAAGTCTTATTTCCGAACAATTTGACGAACTGGCAATTGCCTACTTGGCCACCATGGAGGATAGCTACCCTATTCTGACAACAGGTATTGCAAATGAAGAACTGCAGCGTTGGGGGCCGTATTGGGAGCTATTGGGCCCATATGTATGTGCTGATACCAATGAGTTTATTGTTGGTTTAGCGTTGCGTTCTGTTAATACTATATATCTTCATGCCTCCTACATACCTCGAACCCATCAATACATAGTTCAATCGAATTGATTAAAAAGAGAATATACATGTCAGATACCCTTTCTTGTTTTAAAGCTTACGATATTCGTGGTCAATTGGGCTCTGAATTAGATAAAGATATTGCTTATAGAATTGGCCGTGCCTTCGGCGAATTGTTGGTAAAAGAAGGGGGAGCGCCATGTTCCAAAACCGTTGTTGTTGGTGGAGATATCCGCCATAGCTCTGAAGAGTTAAAGCTGGCATTAGCTGATGGTTTGATGGACTCAAGCGTTAATGTAATTGATATAGGTATGACGGGCACTGAGGAGATCTATTTTGCTACTCATCATTTGCAGTTAGCAGGAGGTGTGGAAGTGACCGCGAGCCACAATCCTATCGACTACAATGGTATGAAATTAGTCAGAGAGCATGCAAAGCCCGTTAGTGGTGATACAGGACTTTTTGAAATTAAGCACTTAGCCGAGCTAAATGATTTTAGAAGTGACTTACCAAAAGGTAGCTATGAGCAGTATTCCAACTTGAGCGCGTATGTTGAGCACCTTTTGACCTATATTGATAATGCGAAAATAAAGCCTTTGAGGTTGGTGGTTAATTCCGGTAATGGCGCAGCTGGCCATGTCGTCGATGAGCTTGAATCAGCGTTTAGCAGATTCAATGTGCCTATCGAGTTCATTAAAGTACATCACGATGCCGATGGTGATTTTCCAAATGGCATCCCAAATCCATTACTGCCTGAATGTCGAGCAGATACATCCAAAGCAGTGATTGAATATAGAGCAGATTTTGGTATTGCCTGGGATGGAGATTTTGATCGGTGTTTTTTGTTTGATGAATCGGGCGAATTTATTGAAGGTTATTACATTGTGGGTTTGTTGGCTGAAGCCTTTTTACAGAAAAGACCATCTGAGAAAATTATTCATGATCCAAGATTGACTTGGAATACCATAGATATGGTTGAAGCCAATGGCGGTACAGCGGTAATGTCAAAAACGGGACATGCTTTCATTAAAGAACGCATGCGAAAGGAAGATGCTATATATGGTGGTGAGATGAGCGCTCATCATTATTTTAGGGATTTTGCATACTGCGATAGTGGGATGATTCCTTGGCTACTGATTGCCGAGCTTTTATGTGTTAAAGGCAAACCGCTATCTGAGTTAGTTAAGGAAAGGATTGCAGCATTTCCTTCACCTGGAGAGATTAACTCAATAGTTGATGATGCAGATGTTGCGATTGAGCGCGTGTTGGCGAGATACCGCAATGACGCATGTTTGTTAGATGGAACCGATGGCATAAGCTTAGAGTTTGATATTTGGCGTTTTAATCTGCGAAAGTCGAACACTGAACCTTTGTTGAGACTAAATATTGAATCGCGCGGTGATCGACAACTATTGAAAGCAAAAACCAATGAATTGTTAAGGCTAATTCGTCAGTAATTATGAAATCTATTTTACATATTGGTAAGTTCTATCCGCCATTTTTTGGTGGGATAGAGAACTTTATGGCCGAGCTATTACCTGCTTGTCAACAATTGGGCACCAAACAGTCGGCCTTAGTGCATAATACTGAGCTTATTCGCTCTGTCGAGGAGATAGATGGAGTAACAATTTATCGTTCAGCACGCCTAGGTCTGCTGATGTTCGCACCGATAAGCCCTTGGTTCTTGTCTGATCTTCATAGCGCAATGGATGAACAAACTCCCGATATATTGCATATCCATATGCCTAACTTATCTGCTTTTTGGTTGCTTCTCAGCCATAAAGCCAGAAAAGTCCCTTGGATTGTACATTGGCACGCTGATGTAGTTGGAGATAGGCCTAAGTGGTTTATAAAGTTGTTTTATCCGTTTTATCGTGTTTTTGAAAGAGCGATATTAAAGCGGGCAAAAATGGTTATTTGTACTTCCCCCCACTATAGAGATTCAAGTTCTCCTTTGTTGTCATATTCAGACAAGCTATGCGTGGTTCCTTTAGGTTTACATGCTGTATCGCCTGCTGAGAACAATTCATCAGTGGTATGTAGAGCTGCTAGCCCAATTATTAAGGTGCTTGTGGTCGGCCGATTGTCTTATTACAAAGGGCATAGTGTATTGTTTTCGGCACTGTCTGAATTACCAGTCGAGTTGCGCAAAAAAGTCGAAGTAAAAGTTGTTGGTATTGGTGAGCTCGAACAGCAATTAAGCGATATGTTAAAAAGTCTGGAGTTGGATAATGTTACCATGCTAGGTCAGGTTTCTAGTGAAGAGATTAATCCACTCTATGACTGGTGTGATCTAATTTGTTTACCCTCAATAGAAAGAACTGAAGCTTTTGGTTTAGTTATCTTAGAAGCAGCTAGGCAATCCAAACCTGCGCTAGTAACTGATGTTCACGGTTCTGGTATGAGCTGGGTGGTCGAGGATAAAAGTACAGGCTGGGTTGTTGAATCCAATAATGCTGATGCATTGTCCAGTCAATTGACTGAAATAATTCAGCAGCCAGGGCAGTGTATTACATTTGGAGGCTTAGCATATAAACGGTTTGCGAAAAAGTTTAGTATTAACTCGGTGGCGCAAGAGATCACCGATGTTTATTATTCGTGCTCATTATAAACAACAGATATTTAGTCTATCAGCCAGTTATTAATTTATGAACTTTATCAGTACAGAAATTGAGGATGTAAAACTCATTGAACCCATTGTTCATAGCGATGAGCGTGGGTACTTTATGGAGGTTTTCGATGAAAGTGAGTTTCGTCAACAATGTGGGAATTATATCTTTATTAGAGAAAATCAAAGTTTGTCATCGCAAAATGTCTTGCGCGGATTGCACTATCAGACTCAGCATACTCAAGGAAAGTTGATTAGAGTTGTTCGGGGTCAAGTATTTGATGTTGCAGTAGATATTCGTGATGGTTCTCCCACATATGGGCAATGGGTAGGCCATATTCTATCTGAGGTTAATAAACTGCAACTATGGGTCCCACCTGGTTTTGCTCATGGCTTCTATGTCATGTCGTCTTTAGCCGAGGTTGTGTATAAATGTACAGACAAATACGATCCAAGTTCAGAAGTGTCTATTAGTTGGAAAGACCCTGAAATAGCAATAAAATGGCCGTTTTCTGATGATCATGAGCCTATTCTCTCTGTTAGAGATAGCAACGCTCAGTCTTTCGCTGACGCTAAAAAGTTATTTCTATGATAAAAGTAATGGTAACTGGTAAGTGCGGAATGTTGGCCCGAGAGTTAGCCTATACGCTAATTGGTGATGTTGAAAGTATATTTCTTGATTCTAATAAACTTGATGTTACAGATGTGAAGCAAGTGAGAACACAGATAAAACATCACCAACCAGATATTATTATCAATTGTGCTGCTTATACTTCGGTTGAGAATGCAGAAAAGCAAGCTGAGTTAGCATACACAGTTAATGAGAGAGGGGCGAGCAATCTTGCATACGTATGCGCAGAACAGAATTTATTCTTAATACATATATCTACTGACTATGTATTTTCAGGAGAAAAGGGTAAGCCATATTATCCGAGTGATGAACCTAAGCCTGTCAATGTATATGGAGCCTCTAAATTAGCTGGTGAGCACAGAGTTATTGAACGGATGTCTAAAAATGTGCTCATTATTAGAACTTCTTGGCTGTATTCTGAGTTTGGCAACAACTTTGTTAATACGATGCTTAGTCGAATGCAAAAGTGTCAGTCACTTACTGTAGTTGATGATCAATTTGGTAGCCCAACTTGGGCTCGAGGTTTGGCTGAATTTATATGGACGTATATCAAAACTATTTCAAAACTATCAACCTCAGAGCATTGCAGCTCACAGATTATTCATTGGACTGATTTAGGAGTGACCAGTTGGTATGAATTTGCTTTGGTTATTCAGCAACAAGCTTTATTTCTAGGCTTGATTCATGGGCGGGTTGAGATTAGACCGATAGACTCTGCAAGCAGTCCTTTTAAAGCTCGTAGACCTAAAAACTCGACTCTAGGGCACACCAAAGGAAGTACTCAGCTTTTATTGACTCAGCAGCATTGGCAAGTGCAATTGCAACAGATGTTGAGCGAAATGAAAAATAATCGATCGTAGAATTCGGTCACTTTAAATATTTGCTACCTAATACCCGTTTAGATATGGCTTTTGCCGGTGTGCCTACAGCTAATTGATTGCTCTCGATATTGCTAATGACGGTACTTCCAGCCCCTATCAAACAGTTTTCCCCTATTGTTACCTTCTCGATTATTACAGCTCCTGCACCAACAACAGAGAATTGCTTTACACGTACTGAGCCACAGAGTGTCGCGCCCGGTGATGTACTCGCGAAGTTGTCAATTATACAGTCGTGGTCAATGCTTGAGCCATGGTTTACTACAACGTGCTCCTTAATGACAGCAGAGGGACCGATACAGGCATTTGCCATTATAATACTGCCACTAGCAATATGAGCATGTTTACTTACAGTAGCATTGCGATGAACGATAGATATAAAATTAATATTTATACTAAACTTCTTCAATTTTTCTAATATGTTATAACGGCTATAATTGTCACCGATTGCAAGAAACAGGTTAAGTGGTTGTTGTTGAATAACTAGTGAGGGAATATCATTCACTTTACCGACTATAGGATAATTTAAGCTCATATCATGTTGACTTTTAAAGTCATCAATTAGGCCTGCAATAAGGTATTGCTCAGTTGATTCTATCGCATCAATTACAACTTTTGCATGGCCGCCACTACCGATGATATAAACCTTAGGCTTCATCTAAGTTCCTATATTTTTCAATTTGATTTAGATAAATAGAAAACGTTAGTAAAGCTCCGATGTTTTCTGCATTATTGGGTTTATTTTTATAAAAATTAGCCAATTGGGATCTGATCAGCCCCTCAGGTACATACTTATGGATTGGTGAGTTCTGTTGCAGCAAGAGTTTATCTATTTTATTTTTAAACTCAGGCTTTTGCATCCAATCCGTATAAGCTGTGTAGTTTTTCTTATAGTTGATCTTTCTAAATATGCTGTAAGCGAGTCCAGACAATGGGCTTGACTTAATGAGGTTGATTAGTTTTCTCTTCAACGGTACCTCATGCATACTGCTATCGTTTTGGCGTTCAATAGAGATTGGTTTTCCTGTTTGCTGCCAAGGAATACTCTCAAAGTACTCAGGGTAGTACTTTAACAACATTGCATTGTAAATACAGCTATTGGCTCTGAATGAGTCGGGTAATGAATAGCAAAAATCGAGTAAGTCAGTATCCATAAAAGGCTTTAAGTTATGTAATTGGCTGCTTAATAGATCTGTTCCAGTCGCTATAAAGCGAACCCCACGGTTATAGATTAGTGCAGGATCATGTTTACATTTGCCAAAATAGTTTGGGTTGATGTCAATTAAAGACCCAAGGGCAGGGTAGCGCTCTGTTATAATGGGCTCGGAGATACCTTGGTCTAAATGATTATTGAGTAAGTAACTGCCGCCTAAAACTGCGTCTCCTAGATACCCATTTAACAAATAATTACTATCTAGGGTGATTTCTTTTACCGATCCTAAGGCATGCATATGAAGTACATTGAACATGCCATCGGTTTGCCAGATACCAGACTCTCTTCCTTCGAACCAGTTTTCATGACTGATGGTTCTCAGTGTATTCTCTACTTTTGCTACTTTGGCTACTGTTTTGGCAATGATAGCGTCGTCGCAGTCAGGATTACCAAAAGTAAATGTTGTAATTTGTCCGCTAAAATGCTTTTTTGCTGCAGCTAGGATAACTCTGGAGTCTAAGCCTCCACTTAATGTCACAGCTAAGTTTGGTTGTTTTATGTAGCTTAAGCACCTGCGCATAGCATTATCGAAGTGAAGATATAGTTTATCAGTTGCTTCTTCAAAACTAATCTCATGGTCGATACTGATGGCTGCCCAACTCCAATATTGTGACTTGATTATTTTTCCAGTGTTCAGGTCTACTTCGCAAAGAGTGGCAGGCGGAATGCGCTTAATACCTTCAAACCAAGTCTGTTGATTAAGCATATGGCCTAATTGGCAGAATATTTCTACTGCTTGTGCATCAATAGTAAGTGCGATTTTATTGTTTAATATTAAAGACTTTATCTCCGAAGAAAAGCCTTGAAATTGGCTGTCATGTTCTGCAATGTAAAGTGGCTTTATGCCATAGCGGTCGCATGCAAGTGATAATGACTGTTTTACCTTGTCATAAATAAGAATAGAGAAATAGCCATTTGCCTGTGCTAAACTTTCAGCTAGTTGACCATTTTTGTATGCTTCTAAAAGTACTTGTAGCGGATTATCGCTGTCTTGGTTATTGAACGAAAACAAATCGCCTATAAGTGTAATTAGGTATTGTTCAGTTTCTAGATATTGATAGCCGATGTCTGTTTTGATGGCGCTGATTTGTAATTGTAATTTTTCGTCTTGAAACTCTTTAACTGCTTTATTAGACAGTAAAGTGAAAGAGTTGGCACCAAAAGAAGTTATATGCTCACCGATAAAACCTGTTAGTCCTGGCATAATTATCTATTCCTTATCTCTTGAACTGTCTTTTTAACAATGGGGACCAACATCAGTGTGTACGTGATAACAAGCAGAACTATTTCTGTGATATCCGTGACATTGGGTAACAATAAGTGGCAAATCGACACAAATATGAGTGAAAGGGTACAAAGTACAATAGATTGCTTGAAAGCACTTAAGAACCTTCTAAGTGATAACTTCCCAACTGGCTTAACAAGGACGAGCCAGTGGGCAAAAAATAGAATGACTTGTTGAGCTACCAACGCTTTGACAATCCATTCTAAACCAAACGGAAAGCTAACGATTACGACCGCAGGACGTGTAATGGTGACTACAATATTCCACCAAAATGCCCGTTTTACCTCTCCTGTAGCCCTAAGCATTGCCCCTACAGGGTTAATCAATGAGATAAATAGCATGTACACAGCAAGCCAGCGTAACAATTCGGCATACTCCGCCCATTCTGCTCCAAACACTACTCCTAATATGGTTCCTGGGTATAGCATAAAAGCCAGATAAAGTGGCAAATTCAATAGACTTAAAACTCTAAGAATTTGCCAGTATATATCCGCAATAGCATGTTGATCCTTATAATGAGACATTAATGGGAATGTTACCTTATGTACCACAGGATTAATGAGTTGCATTGCAGGTCTAAATACCAAAGCTTTGATGTAAGAATATACTCCTAAAGACTCGGCTCCCATAAGTTTCCCTATTAAAAGCTGATCAAACTGGGCACTCATAAAGTTGATACATGCTTCACTTGCTTGATAAAAGCCATATTTGATAGGTTCTTTAATCGACTTCCAGTCTAAAGTCGAAAAATTTGGTAACCTAGTTTTGCTCAATGATATAATTAGTAGCCCTAAAACGCTGGCTGCAATCAGTTGGCTAATGACAATTGCTGACATTCGCATATCGTAGTTTAGACATAAGATGAGTGATAAAAAGCCAATAAGTGCGGCAATTGTTTCAGCTTTAGCCAATAAATTAAATTTAAAATTCTGTTGTAATAATGCCATTGGTTGCTGAAACAAGCTTCTTATAAAAAACACGGGAGATAAGGCAATGAGAAGCTGAACTAAGTCAGGCATTTCAAAAAAAATGCTGATCGGTATTGATAGCAACAACACAACTAAAGTGAGCGATAAACCAAACCCGATATTTATCAGATAGAGCGAATTAAGTTGTGTTTTACTTAGATTTTTAAAATAAATAATCGCATTAGATAGGCCCGCATCTCCAAAAATTTGTGCAAAACCAACAACCAAGTTTACGATAGCTAAAACACCTAGTTCAGTTGGCGTTAAGTAACGTGCGACGATAAGAAGTTGGGCAACCTGAAGGACCGCTCTAAATAAAGTTGAACCGGCAGTCCAAGAAACTCCCTTAGCTGCCGTTTTAGCTATGTTCATTGGCTAGTTCACAGGTTGATAGAAAGGGTCATCAATAACCTGTAAAAGGTATTTTCCGTAGCCGCTTTTTAGTTGTTCATTGGCTAGTTTGATTAATTGTTGCTTGTTAATAAAGCCCCTGCGATAAGCAACTTCTTCAGGGCAGGCCACTTTCAAGCCTTGGCTTCTTTCAATTGTAGCTATTAACTGGGTTGCCTCGGCTAAACTATCGTGAGTGCCAGTATCAAGCCAAGCTGTACCACGCCCCATCATTTCCAGGAAAAGTTGATTGTTATTTAGGTAAACTCTATTTAAGTCAGTTATTTCTAGTTCACCGCGCTCAGAAGGTGTCAGTTTTTTAGCATATTCAACAGCATGCTTATCAAAAAAGTATAGTCCAGTGAGAGCATAGTTAGATTTAGGTTTTAGTGGTTTCTCTTCTACTGAAATAACTTTTAGATGAGTGTCAAACTCTACGATTCCATATCGCTCTGGATCGGCGACATGATAACCAAATACAGTTGCTCCTTCTAACCTATCATTGGCACTCTTTAACACATTGGAGAAGTCCCTAGCATAGAAAATGTTATCTCCTAGTATAAGGGCGCAAGGAGATTCCTGTAGGAAATCCTCTCCAATAGTTAATGCTTCCGCTAACCCGTTAGGTTCGGCTTGAATGGCAAACTGTATGTCGATTCCCCATTGATTACCATTGCCGAGCAAGTCGATAAATTGAGGTTGATCTTTAGCCGTAGTGATAATCAGAATTTCATCGATACCTGCAAGCATTAAAGTAGAAAGCGGATAATAAATCATAGGCTTATCATAAACAGGTACTAGTTGTTTACTTATTGCTCTCGTTATTGGATATAGTCTAGTACCTGAACCACCGGCGAGAATGATGCCTTTACGCTTTTCAGTCACGTTATTTAACCTGTTAGTATTATTGCTAGTTTTATAAAAATATTGCTGTAAACTCATCGGATACACTAGGCAAGCTACTTAGTGCAACTGTAGCTAAGTATATACGACATCGGAGTTGATAGCTTAATTTAGACCCAAGCGTTCCCCTTGATATGAGCCATCCAGAATAGCTGTATACCAAGCTTCATTGTCTAAATACCATTGTACAGTTTTTCGAATTCCTGATTCAAATGTCTCTTTCGGCTGCCAATTCAAATCATTGGCAATTTTTGAAGCATCAATCGCGTATCTAACATCATGACCTGGTCGGTCTGCTACATAGGTTATTAAATCAGAAAAATTACCAGTAGCGCCATTCACAACAGATAACGGCTTGTCAGTAATGAGTTCGTCCAGTATTGAACAAATACACTGAACTACTTCTAAATTGGTTTTCTCATTGAACCCGCCAATATTGTAGGTTTCTGCTACCTTGCCTTCACTGACTACTTTATATAGCGCTCTTGCGTGATCTTCCACATACAGCCAGTCACGGATTTGCTGGCCATTACCGTAGATGGGGAGAGGTTTACCTGCTAATGCGTTTATGATGATTAAAGGAATCAGTTTTTCGGGAAAATGAAATGGACCATAGTTATTTGAACAGTTGGTTATAATAACCGGTAAGCCATAGGTACGCTGCCATGCTCTAACCAAATGGTCAGAACTTGCTTTAGACGCAGAATAAGGCGAGCTAGGGTCGTATGATGTCGACTCAGTAAATAGATCGTCGGTGTTACCTAAGTCGCCATAGACTTCATCTGTCGAAATGTGGTGGAAACGAAAATTATTTTTTTGTTCTTCGCTACTTGTTAGCCAATACTGCCTAGCCACTTCGAGTAAAGTGTAGGTTCCGACAATATTGGTTTGAATAAATTCTGACGGCCCATCAATAGAACGATCTACGTGTGACTCCGCTGCTAAATGCATCACGATGTCAGGTTGATGTTCTTTGAACGCCGACTCCATAGCAGACATATCACAGATATCAGCTTGGATAAAAGTGTAGTTTTCTTTATTTTCGATACTTTGTAATGAGCTTAAGTTTCCTGCATAGGTTAACTTATCAACATTAACGACCTTATTATTGGCTTCGTTAACCAAGTAACGTACAAGTGCACTGCCGATAAAGCCTGCACCGCCAGTGATAAGGATTGTTTTCATTTTGTTATCCATATACTTAAATAGCTGAATAAAGTGCGCTGATTATACCACCTATAAAGCAGATTACAGGCGACTTTGTGTCAATTTGTCGAAGAAGTTGCTCCACTTAGGTGCTAAGGCAGCTTCAGTAAAGTTATCAAGCAGTATTTGCTGGTTTTTTAACTGAGTTTTTGGACTAACTTGCCGCAGCTGCTCTACGCTTTGCTGACTAAGATCATCAATAGAGCCAATAGTAAAATGATAGCTTTTGAAGTTCTCATAAGTACTCGTTGAAGACTTAAGGAATAATTGTTTACCATGCAGCATCATATAATAGGCAACATACAAACCTTGTTGACGGTCGTGAGCGAACACAGTGATATCAATACGGGCTAATAGTTTGTCATATTCGGCTTTTGATAACATTGATTGTATCGGTATGAATTTATGGCCGAAAATCGCTTTCCCTTGCTCTATCACCGTTTCTATGTATTCGTCTGTGCCTGCGTAGTTAAGCGGCATGATTAGTTCGATATCCTCATTGCTTAAGTGAGCAACACTGGCTAATAACTCTGAATGGTTATTACTTTTTGCCGCAGAGTTCCCTAACATAATGCTCAATGGACCGTCAGTTTGAACGGGAAGAGTCTCTGGTGGGCTGACTTCTACCAAGGGGTAAGGTAAAGTTTCAACTTTCTTGCGGCCAAAAGTATGTTGTATTAGCTTTCCATCACCGGGATTTAGTGATTTAACAAAATGCATTCGTCGGCAAGCGAGTACATGGGCGCTTTTAGCTATCACTTCTCTAAAGGTGCGGCTTTTACCCAAATATTGATAAGTATCAGCTCCCCAACTAACCCAGCTACAACGTTTAAGTAGCTTGGTGAAGTTTAAATGTAAGCACAGTGTTCGGTTGTGTAGGCTATGAAATATAAACTCTGATTTTGCATTTTCTCGCTGCATTAGTTTAATGAGTTGCTCAGAGTTGCAATAGAATTCCGTGTTGAATCCACACACAGCCAATTGTTCAGCATTTTCGCGATCGCTTGTTTCATTTTTACTGCTTTCAATGAATACCTTATGGTCATTCTTTACACTACAGTAAGCTTTGAAAAAACCCATAAAATTATGATAATGATGAGGAATATTTTCAAAAATATGGATTATCATTGGTTTGCCTATGGGACTGCGAAATCGTTGAGTTTTTCAAAGTGGCGTATAATGCCACAACTAGCACGCTGATGGGTACTGATTTTGTGATAGGGCTTGCGGCAGAACGTGCTAAGTGGTTGAGATTAGGCCACGTTAAAAAATATAATTAATAAGGCTATAATTTTGACATAGTCATCGAAGACTTTGGTGCGAGGTAATGGTAATGTACGCGTTTTTAGTTTTAGAGGAATAACAATGAAAGTCGCGATTGCTGGTACGGGGTACGTTGGATTGTCCAATGCAGTGTTGCTTGCTCAGCATAATACAGTGGTGGCAGTAGATATTGTTGATGATAAAGTAAATCTAATCAATCAAAAGGTTTCTCCCATTTCAGATGATGAAATCGAGCAATTCTTAGTCGAAAAGTCACTAAACCTTATCGCGACCACTGATAAGGCGCTGGCATATAAAGATGCAGATTACGTTGTTATTGCGACACCGACTGATTATGACCCTGAAACTAATTTCTTTAATACGGCCTCAGTAGAGTCAGTCATAGCCGATGTAATTGAGATAAACCCTGATGCGGTAATGGTCATAAAGTCAACAGTACCTGTTGGCTATACTCAGACAGTAATAGATAAGTTTCAAAGTAACAATATTATTTTTAGTCCTGAGTTCTTAAGAGAAGGCCGAGCGTTATACGATAATTTACACCCATCGAGAATCATAATTGGTGAACGTTCTGAACGTGCTCAGGTGTTTGCAAATCTTCTCGCTGAAGCAGCGATTAAACAGGACATTGAGGTGTTATTTACTGACTCGACTGAGGCTGAAGCGATAAAGCTCTTTTCTAATACGTATTTGGCCATGAGAGTTGCTTACTTTAATGAACTTGATACTTACGCTGAAACTCATGGATTAGATACTAAGCAAATAATTCAAGGTGTGGGCCTAGATCCTAGAATAGGTAGCCATTATAACAACCCTTCGTTCGGATATGGGGGTTACTGTTTACCTAAGGACACTAAACAGCTAAGAGCTAACTATGCTGATGTACCTAACAGTTTGATTGGCGCGATTGTTGAAGCGAATACTACCCGTAAGGACTTTATCGCTGATTCTATATTGAAGAAATCGCCTAATGTTGTTGGGATATATCGACTGATTATGAAGTCAGGTTCTGATAATTTTAGAGCGTCTTCTATTCAAGGAATTATGAAGCGAATTAAAGCGAAGGGCATTGAGGTTGTTGTCTATGAACCGGCATTGCAACAAGACGAATTTTTCCATTCAAAGGTGGTTAACAATGTCGATGAGTTTAAAGCAATGGCTGATGTGATAGTTTCTAATCGTATGGTTGATGAGCTTAATGATGTTGCAGATAAAGTTTATACCCGTGATTTATTTGGCAGTGATTAATACATAAAGTTACTCCACTTTACTCGACATTTGCGGTAAAAGCTTTTTGATAGCTTTTACCGCACAGTATTGTATGTTCGATTAACCATTGTAGTTTTAGCGCTGGTAGTTTCTGTTATCCATTGTTCTAATGTATTGAAACTTGGCTTTTCTTGCTTATCCCAGAACCACCGTTTTAACCTCTCATAATCTTGCTTTTCCTGCCAAGACAACGCTGTGAAATCACTGTCCAAGCAGACCTGTAGCTGTTTAAAATTGGTTAATCTCCATCTATTGTCGCTATCGCTAATGAGTGGCAAACTTTGGGCGTAATCATAGTGGCTGCGTTGGCTACTAACGCCTTGTGTTGCTGTTTGTTCATTGTCAAAACAGTAAAACCGAAAAGGGGTGTTGTTGGGCAGGACATCGATGAATAAAGATGAGCTGTCTGTGATCAGCAAATCTATCTGTTTTAGTACATCATAGACATCATCGCGTTCAGATATATCAATGATATTTGCTATCGATTGTAATCCCTTGGCTAAATGGGCTTCATTGGGGTGAAAGCGAATCAATAGTAACTGATTATTACGCTGAAGCTGCGCCGACAATGCTTGCCAGTTAAAGCCTGCATCATAGGGAGAAACATTAGTTTGAGTAGCAGTTAGGCCACTGTCTCTCCATGTGGGCGCATATAGAATCACCTTTTGATATGACCCATTAAATAGCTTTGACAAGTCAGTTTGGCGATGAGGGTAGCAGGCATAAAAATCGCTGCGCGGGTTGCTGCAGAGTAATGTCTCGCTTTTGGTTAGTTTAAATGCCGACGTAAACAGTGATTGTACTTGCTCCGATGGGCACAACATCACATCAGGTTTAATATACTCTTGATAGTACTTTACCGATTTAAGCCATTTTTGCATGGGCTGCTGGCTATGATACACCTCATACAAAGGTCCTTGGTCGATATCAAATTCAATTTTTTTCAGTGGACTACCGTGCCAAAGGTTAGTCTTTATCGCGCCGCCGTGAGTGTAGCGGTTAATGTCACCAACATAACTGCTGTAGAAATAGAACTTAGCGGTTAACGAGTGATAAATCCCTGGTAATGACCATCGATGATAGGCTTCGTAGCCTTTGGCGTTGAGTTGTTCTAGTACTTGATTGTCAGCACTTATCCAGATAGCACGCATAAAGCCATTGAGTTGCCAGTGCAAGAATAAGTACTTACTGTTGTCAGCGAACTTATTCTTATAGCAACCAAATACGGCTTTGTGTTGCCGAGTGAGCAAACCACAGAGCACTTCACAAATCTTGGCGATTAGCCCTTTTATATATGACATTGCGTGTGTTTGCTTCATCGTTTTTCTCCGGTCATTGCCAGCATTTGGCTATTCTGGTTGGATATGAGTTGTCTAGTGATGCTGTTGTTGGCTTAAGTCCACCTTGATGTCAGTGGTCGAAATTTCATCGGTACGGGCAAGGTAAACAACTTGGCAATGTTGCTTTAGATGGTCAAAGTGACCCTGCCAATCATCTCCCATGGCGAATATATCGATATGATGGGTGGCAATATCTGCCACTTTTTGCTGCCAGTGGTTTTCGGCGATGACATGATCAACATATTTGCACGCGTCAACTATTTCGACCCGCTGGGCGTAGCTAAAAAAAGCCGCCTTACCTTTTAAGGCATTAAATTCATCCGTAGACACCGCTACAATTAACTTGTCACCCATTGCGCGTAATCGTTTAAGTAGTCGCACGTGGCCATAATGAAATAGATCAAATGTGCCGTAGGTTATGATAGTTTTCATCTCTTTTCTCCTAGTGAGACAAGCCACTTGTTAGCCCAAAAGATTGTTTAAGCGTACTCATAATCAAATGTGAGTATTTACGAGTATTGGGATCGCGAGTGAATGACATCTCCACTAAACGGCGTTCCTCTTCTGGGGCATTATTTGGCAGTAGCAGCTGCACAGGCCCGAACACGCCGCGAGTTTGAGGTTTGTGTGTTTGTGTATTTTGGCTTGGCGCGTGATGATTGCTGGCGCTGGCACCAAATAGGGCGAGTCTGCCGCTAACGACATGTCGCAATTGAGGTAATATTGATAGCAAGCGATTGTTGAGGTTAAGGCGCCAGCTTAGCAGTGGGTTACCCTGATTATCGGTGAGCTCATCGGCTATAAAGGCACGACCTGGGTGGCGTAACAGACTCGCTATACTCAAGATGAGTGTTAGCAATACAATGATTGGTGCGCTCAATAGTACAGCGAGTCTTAGCCATGGATTGGGTTGGTTAGATTGGGTTGTTGCCTGCAAATCATTAGCAGCCAGCAAACTAGGATCATCAACCTCGATGTGCCCGCCGTTATCAAGGTTAATGAGTAAATTTTTGCTAACAATCACATTGTTAAGTTCCAGCCCTTCACCTACATAGGTGTTAGGCAGTATCACACAATTGTTAAGTATGGAGTTAGCGCCCACTAGGCAGTGGTCACCAATCACCGCGGTGTTGTTGATTACGACGCTAGCATCCAGCCAGCTTTTCGCAGCCACTAACCCCATTGCTGCTCGCATTGATTGCCTATCTAATTGCACTTTTTCACCAAGAAAAAAGCCGCCTAATTGTTGGTTTTCAACAAACAACTCACTTGGAGATATCCCCTTTATTTCACCTTGAACTAGCTTGAGGTTGGCTTGGTGGTAGTTTTGCAGGCTATCTAAATGAAAATTGTGACCGTGTAGAACCAGTGTGACCGCATCGTTATGGCTTTGGTCTTGAGTTAATGGCCAGTTCAGTTCATCAATAAACGGGATAGCGGCTGGCAGCAACATCATGCCAGCGCTAATGCCCTGCATTTTGGCTTGTACATAGGCGTCAGGGAAGCGGGCCGAGAATTCGACAAATTTTTCCACGCAGGGGCTGCGCAGCATATCACCGCGGATTATCAACGTAGGTTGGTCTCGGCTGATTGTCAGGCGGTTAAGTGTGTCGAGCGTGTTCTCTTCTGGCTTTGATAGGAAGTACTCAATGTTTACCCCCCAGCGTAGTCCTTGTTGTAAGTATTGCTCTATCTCCTTGGCGTCTGTAGAGATAATCATTTTGATGTTTTTTATGCCGGCACCGGCAAGATCTTCGAGGGTGTATTCAATCACTCGCTTACTGCCGACATTGAGCATCGCCGGGCTGTAATGGTGATTTAACGGAGTAAGTTCAGATCCGCTTCTATTGGCTAGTATGATGGCTTGCATAATATCGTCCTTATACACGTAGAGTGTTAAACCGTTAGTAAGCACCGCGGGCAGTGAGTACCGCAGGGATCGTTTTTAATAGCAGACTGATATCGGCAGTCAGTGACTGTTGGTAGATATAATCAATGTCTAGCTGTACTTGTTTATCGAATGGGATGTCAGACCGGCCACTGACCTGCCAGATACAGGTAATACCTGGCTTGATATTCAATCGTCTGCGTTGATGTTGGCTATATTGCTCCACTTCAGATAGCAGTGCAGGTCTAGGGCCGACCAGCGACATATCCCCTTTAAGTACATTCCACAGTTGCGGCAATTCATCGATAGACGCCTTACGGATAAAGCGGCCGACACGAGTGATACGCGGGTCCTGTTTCATTTTAAATGTGACGCCACCTTGCATTTCATTTTGCGCTTGCAGCTTTTGTAAGCGCTGCTGCGCGTCGGTGTACATAGAGCGAAATTTCCACATTTTGAATGGCAGGTTATGTTTGCCTGCTCGTTGCTGGCTAAAAAATACCGCCCCTGGTGATTCAATTCTGATGAGCATGAAAACCAGCATGAATAAGGGAGACAGCAGTAATAGTGCGATGCTGGCTACCACAACATCTACAATACGCTTAGCAACAATATTTAGCCTTAGCGCTAATTTATGGGTGACTCGGGTTAATACCGCCTTTTGGTAAGCCAAGTCTTGGCTGGCTAAACGGTGTGCCAACCCTTGTGTCGACAATGCTCTTTGGCTTGGGGGGGTCTGCGCAGCCTTACCAGCACCTTGCTGCTTTAGGTAGCGATTAACCCGATAAAGAAACAGTGGATTACCAATAATATAACGGCGCCACATGCGTTTTGGCTCGGCGAGCAATCTGCATATCCACTCCATTCCCATTTGTCTTACCCACATTGGCGCGCGTTTTATACGATTTGAATAAAAGTCAAATAATCCACCCACGCCCATAGCCACACCGACTTGAAGCTCACTCTGGTGTTTCTGTAACCAAAGTTCCTGCATTGGCGCACCCATGGCGACCAGCAGCACAGCGGCGCCGGATTGGTTAATTTTATCTATCACAGATTGATTGAGTTGCTTATCAGCTAAGTAGCCATGATGAGTGCCTGCAACCTTCAGGTTTGGAAACTGTTGCTGCATATTTTGTGCAGTTTGTTCAGCAATACCCGGGCGGCCACCCAATAAGAATATGGCCAGGCCTTGTTCCGCCATTTGTTGACATAGCAACGGGAACATATCGGTACCGTTAACATTGTCTTTTAAACTGATCCCTGCTTGTTTGGCCGCTAAACGCATTCCTAATCCATCGGCAAATACTTGCTTACATGTTTCAAGTGATGAGCGGTATGTGTCATTGTCAAAGGCGATGTTCATGCAATCAGCATTAACAAAAGCGTAGCGAGAGACGTGGGTGTTGTCAGTCGCAGCGCTCATTACCTGCGTGAGCATGTCATCCATACTGACGTTGTTGATGCGGGCACCAAATAACTCAAAGGTTTCACTTTGCGGCAAATTCGATTGACTGCCTAACGCGGTGATAATCGTTATCCGAGCCAGTGCCAGTAGGTAACTTAACGCGCTGCTGTGGGCGTCAATCAATGCTTGTTGTTGGCATTGGAAATTAAGCCCCATTTTTTGGTGAGCGTCGTTGAAGCTGATGAATCCGGGTTTTAGGGTTACCACGGTGCCAGACTCGAAACTAAAACGCTGCGGTGAGCCTAGGAGGTTTAGCTTGCCACTTACCACCTGCAACAACTCTGGTAGGCGTGAGAATATATTGTCACCAGCTAAGCGGTGCACTATGAGTAATTGTTGCTGCTGATCTAACAGCTCAATACGCTCGAACGCAGCGCGTAGGCGCAATTTTTGGATAAGAGAGAAAATCGCAATGATAGGGGCGCTGAGGATCAGCAGTGATAACGCGATGATAATGTCAATGCAGCGGATCAGCATAGTCGTTGTCGTATGCTTGATTTGGCTTCGATTCATATTCAGCTCCTAGATTAGTTGCGATAGACTTAAACTGTCGTCACGGTTTCTTAAATCTAATAGATACATAGCAGGAGCTGTGCCAATATTTTATTTGTATTAATTACAGTGTCTTATAATAAAGTGGTGGTGAGCAACTAGGGGTAATTTGCAGATTGCAAAGCGGTTTGCATTGTGAAGACGACAACGGAAATTAATCAGGGCAGATGAAGGACAGCCTTGCTTCAACAACCTCATGTGGTGTCAATAAGCTGAGGCGAACAAAGCTCATCCTTATCACTTCTCAAGTTTACTGCTATAACAAATCGTGTATTAAATCGGGCGCAGCGATTGCGCGGTGTCACAGCAGCTAAATACCGCTGGGCGATACGGGTTAATTTAGCTGTTTTTGATGTCAATCGCTGCGGCGACAAACGCTTTAACCTGGTGATTAGCGTTTCTTGCTGGCTTTGGCATAACAATCAGTACTGTGACGCTCGTACACCATCGCGACCAATGACCCATCGCTGTCTTACCCCTATGCAGTACTGGCCGATTTTGGCACAGGTATTAAATACACTTTTAGGCAGTACATAAAGCAGATAAGCGGCGCTAAACGTCACCACAGTGCGACCAGTCTCTTCCATTAGTAATGCTGGGGACTGGGCGATGGCTTTATTTATCATCTCTTTAGCCGTTGTCCCTTGACCACTGCGTACTGCCTGTCTCGCCAAGTACCTAAGTTGATAAGCACGGGCCTTACTCTCATGCTGCTGCAATAATTTAGGCGCGAAAATGCGGGCTTTATCAATCATCTTTTCCCAGGATGCCAGTTGCTTGTTGACGTCTGAGGATAGCCCTTCAGGGTTAAGACGGTAGTAGGTGAGTGGCTGTGGAATACCGGCCATCTGCCATTTTGTGGTCGCTATCATTCTTAACCAACACTCAATATCTTCAGATTGACGGAAGGTCTCATCAAAATAACAGCTATGGTCGCTCGCATGACTATAAGATTGGAAGCGAATATCATTGAGCGCCGCTCGCCTGATCACGGGCGCGGAGCCATTGCCAACAGGATTACGACATAGCAATACTTCAGCGCTGATATTGTTGAGCTGAGGCATCTGGAAAATGGCAGTCATAGTGCCATCATGTTGCATAAAAGCACTGCGAGAAAAGCTAATTCCGACCTTAGGGTTAGCATTCAGGTGATCAACGTGCAGTCGCAGTTTGTCTTGGTGCCATTGATCATCAGAGTCAATAAAGGCGACATAATGGCCGATAGCGTGACGAATACCAGTATTACGCGCTGCCGCTAAGCCCTTATTGTGCTTATGATTGATAATTCTAATGCGACTGTCATGGATAGCTTGGCAAATTGCCAGACTATTATCCGTTGCACAGTCATTTACCAAGATTAGTTCAAAATTGTCGTAACTTTGATTGAGTACTGACTCAATGGCACTTTTTACAAAGTGTTGCACGTTATAAACCGGCATAACTACAGATACTTTAATATTCATAATGTGCCTCCCGAGGCGATTTTTTTACTCGGTTTGCGCGAGTAGGTTGTAGAGTTTGATAGATGTAAAAGCTGAAAAGTGGCATGGCGATTAAATGCAGCAACAGTATGGCGAGCGCAATCATCAATAGGCCAAAGTAGCTGGCAATCACAATGGCGATGGTGAGCGCTGCTGTGAAACCCAAGTTGTAAATCAAGTTGAGTTTACTGCGGCCCATACTAATCAATAGCTGGCTGGTGGCTTCACCCAGCGGGCGAAATAAACCACTTAGGCACAGAAGTATAAAAATGGGTAAAGCACCGGCATCGACCCATTGCGAGCCATAAATAAAGGGCACGTATAACGGCGCTAGCACAGCTTGCAGTCCAATAATTGGTAGGGCTATCATAAAGATAAGTTTCAATGAGCTGACATATTGCTCACTACGTTTGTCAGTGGGCGCTTCGCATAGATTTGAATAAAGCGCCGTACCGTAGCTTTGTACTAAGCCAAGGCTAATGCCTAAACTGGCATTGAATGCAAAAAAGTAAACACCTAGTGCTTCGACTCCTAGCAAGTAGCCAACTAGCAAGTAATCAATATTCTGTCGCATAGCGATACTCAGATCAGCCAATCCGACCTGAATGCCAGGTGTACTCAATCGCCCTAGTGCACGGGCAGATTGTGGTGGGTAATTGATAACGGTTGCACGGCGGTGAATAGCAACCCAAATCAGCACCACAAGCACTTTAGGGATGATGATGGCCCAGATCCCAAGGCCGAGTAATGCCAGTGTCCCCGTGAGTAAACTGTCAAAAATGGTTTGCCATAGCACGGCGCTACCCACTACACGCATATTGTTTTCTTTGAGGTTTTTAGCGGCATGTAACATGCCTAGCGGCAGCAACAGATAGCTAGATGCCATTACCATCATCGGCAGTATTAGCTCACTTTGTTGATAGTAACTGGCAATCGGCACACTCAGTATCGCCATCAGTAAAAAAGCGCCAACGCAGGCTATCCAATTGAGTTGATTCGCACTGCGCTGTGAGGTATTAAACTCGCTATCTGGCATGGCAATCAACATTGCGGAACTTATTCGCTTAGTTGGCGTATGGATGAGTTCAAAGCAAGTGAGAATGATGGCGACTTGGCCAAAGATTTCTGGTGTGAGTAGTCGCGCAATGATGATGCTGGAGCCTAAACGTACTATGCGTCCGAGTACTTGGGCTGAGCCTAGCCAAAAAATACCTTTGCTGAGCTTATGGCTTATGATGGTTTTTAGCGCTTGTTTTAATGCCTGCATAGCACACCCTAAACTGGTTTCAAGCAATGACATATTGCTTGTTTACTGTTTAGTTACAGGAATCGTGCCAATTAATTAGGTTTTTATATGTTATTGTTTGTTATGTTTATTTTTATAAATTAACTATAGGGAGGTTGCATATTCGCATTTTGCAATGACGTAACTAGGCATTTTGCTTTGCGTTGATATTACGTTGGCTTTGTTGTTTCAAAGCAATACCCATCACTAATAGTCCCGGCCAAAACAGGTAGGCTAGAATTTCTAAATTCTCACCAAAGGTATAGAGCATTAACATCAGCAAAATGGCCAAGCCGACACGACTGAGTGGCAAGCTAAAGCTATGCCGTAAGAAGCTTAGCGCTGTCACTAACATTGCGACAGCGAGCGCGACTGCGCCGACAGCGCCTTTGACAAACAGTAGCCCATACCAAGTGTGATGAGAGCCAATGGGCATGTACTCAACTAAGTGAGGGCCACGCTCAACGATACCGTGTCCCCACCAGATGGCCTCATTTGACCAGCGCTCAATCGCAATATGGGCGAGCTCTTCACGCACTCTAGTGGAGCCAGCCCGTGCGGCTTTGATTGCCAATATGCTGTACTCAATTTTATCGATGATCTGGCTACCAAACAGGCTAGCAATAAGTATCACTGGGCTGGCAATGATATATAGCCATGGCTGTTTGTAGTAACGCCAAAAAGTAAAGTAGGCCAACAAAAAGAGGTAGCAGGCGATAGCCAATCTCGATTGCGAGATGAGTATCATCACCAGTGATCCCGCAAGCCCATAGCATTTGAATTTAATGGACCGCTCTTGCAGCGCAAAAATGGTGAATAAATTTCCCAGCATACCTAATGCGGGGGCCCAAGGCGTAAACAGCCGCCACCTTGGCAAACCGCTGCCAGGATCAATTTCATATAAGCTGACACTGAAAAACTCTGGCCCCGGCCCACCTATGATGCTGGTTGGCGACACATACAGTGTTTCCGGTAAACGCAGTAACCACGCGATGAGGAATAAAGGCAGTAAGATTAGTGTATGCTTGCATACCTGACAGCAGGCGCGGTAGATAAGTTCAGCGCGAATGTTAAGCATGCCTAACAGTGGAAAAATCGCTAATAACGCCCAACCCTTCGCCCATCCGATACTCGACTTAATCAGTTTAGCGGTGCCCAATTGGTAATCTAAGTGGGCCACGACAAGTGCAATAAGCATGATAAACATGGCCACACACCAAATTTTAGTGGCCAAATGGGCTTGGTAACTGATGTGATCAAACGTATAGCGTTTGATGGTTTTAAGTAGCAACACCCAAGCGATGACGGGGGCAATAATATAAACCGCCCCCAATAACCAAAATAGGTAGGTACAGCTAATACTGTACCAAACTATTTTTTCGTCACTATTTTGCGCAGTATAGGTTTGCGTATCCATGCGATTCCTAATCCGGTGATCATCATAAACGAGCTCACTAGTCCGCCTAGTATGGCAAGAATGGCAGCCATTTTACTAGGCTGCTCTGCCAAACTTGGCGCAGACAGCAGTTGTACCATAGGGTAAGCAGAATATATGTCAGCTTTACCGACATCCATCTTAGCTAACGCTGAGGTAAATACAGCGGTAGCGACTTGATGTTGGCGGTGTAGGTCTTCTAGCTTCGCTGCATCGTCATTACTGTGTTTTAAGCGTTCATCCCATTGATTAATTTGCAGATCCAATGCTGCTATTTCTTGGGTTAAGCCATTGGTTTGAGCAGCAGTTGCAAGAAGCTGCTGCATGAGCTCCGCCCGCATATCAATGTCATCGGCAGAGAGCTTTAACATGAGATCTTGGTCTGCATAGCCGAGCAAACTTTGGCTGCGCTTGGTCATAGCTGCTAATAGCGTTGCTTGTTGCTGCTTTTGGGTTAGTACCTGCGGGTGTTTAGCACCGTAGCGGCCACTGATTTCGGCCAGTGTCGAGGTTGCATGGCTATAAACAACCAGCAATTGTTGGTACAACTGATCATTTTTTAACTTAAGTGTGTCTGCAGCTTGCTGCGGGCTTAGTGCTAACTGGCTTTGAATCGTCTGTTGACTGGCTTTGATGCCCTGCAGTTTTGCCACCAAGTTGACGCGATTGTGACGCAAGCGCTCTATGGTAAGGGCTAACTCTTTAAACTGATCCAATGACACTAAGCCTATTTTTGACTGAAAAGCTAATATGTTCTTTTGGCTGTGGTTAACCTTATCGGCAAAGCCTTCGATGCCCATTTTGATGCCATTTTCTCGTTGGCGGCTTTCATCGGCTCGTAGTGAGCTCAATAGTGACTGTAAGCTGCGGTATAGTGCCCATGCACGCTCCTGAGCTTTTACAGGGTCATCGCTCTTAAGGCTAAATTGCATAATACCGGTCTGGCTTGGCAGTTTAAGTTTAGGTTTGCCAAGTTCACTGGGCTTAATCTCAAGCGCTTTTGCGGCAAGTGACATGACATTATCGCTGGTGGATAGCGCTTTGTAGTTTTGACGCGGATCGATAGCAGAGCTCGAATAAGGCGAATTGGCAGCACTATTGGCTTGTCCTATGCTGTCTAAACTCACAGTCGCACCCGCGCCAACGCCAGGTAATATTAGGGTCCATTTGCTTTCATATCGTTTAGGGCTAAGAACGATTGCGATAATCACTACAAGCCAAATGGCCACTATGCTGGTAAGCCCAACTTTAAGATAAAGGTTGCGGCGTTGCTGCGGATCTAAACTGGTGCCATTAACTACAGCACGAGTGAGCCAGCGTAATGAAGTTGGGACATGCTCTGAATTAGCCATAGTAGTCACCTTTACCCTTTACCCTTTACCCTAAAGGGCATTCCAAAGTGTGGCGGGCAGTAAAATATCTGTGAAAGTTCGCGCAATCTCTCTGATGTTGGTGATGCGAGAATCGTAGCAGGCTAAGCCATCACCTGGCAGTAAAATGGGGTTCACCTTGCTTTGATAAGAATTAGCGATCAGGTTGTTAATTGAGCGCTCAACCACATCCATCTGTTGCGTGATGGGGTTTTTAGTGATTAGCAATACATGGCGATCGGCATTAGTGGTGTTGGCGCCGCCCACACAGTTAGCGCCGATTGCGCCGCTAAGTAACCTAGTGCCGTAAGGAAAACGTGTCGCTTCGGTATCAACCGCTGATTGCGAGTTACTACTGGCCGGCTGAGTTAAGTTTGAGATGAACACACGAATACCAGGTATCGTGATTTGTGAGGGGCGCGCAAGTTCATCATTAAAGTGAGCGGTTTGTGGCACATGAATGTGATCACCGGCAACCAAATTAAAATGCGGTACCGATTGGCCTGTTAGAAACCCGGTTAGATCGACGTTGAAGCGTTGGTTGTTACGACTGACAATCACTCGAGTGATATCGGCATCAGGGCGTACCCCACCAGAAGATCTTAACGCTGCAGCTAGGCTACGCTCACTGGCTAAATCCCCGCTAAATTGTTCATGTTCGTCCGCCATTTGAATTTCAGATTTTTTATTGATGAGTCGGATCCCCGGCTCGTACACAGCCCCTGAAATCCGTACTTCAATTGCGCCCCATTTTAGCGGTACTATGCTGACTCGCACAGCGTGAGCATGCATTAATTGCTCAGATATCAAGGTGTCACTGACTGCATTTTTAAGTTGCTCTAGGCTTAAGCCTTTGGCTTTTATTGCCGGTAGATAGGGCAGATAGATGTAACCGTCAGGGTTAACTTCAACTTGACCGCTGAAGTCATCACCATGCAGCACTTCCACATTTAAGCGATCGCCGCTGGCTAAGGCGACTTGTTGCATGGTCAACAAGCTTGCATCTTGCAGGCTGGGATGGCCTTTTTCATTGTTTACCATTAGCTGCGCATCATAGGGTTGATGGCGAATATAGGGGGTTTGATTGCTGTAGTAATGACATTGCTGACTTTGAGGCTTATTGGCATCTTGGTGACACAATGACTTTTCTTCTGTGTGCAGAGGAGTGACGCAACCGCCCAATAACAAGGTTGCGCCTAGTATTGCTGTTTGTATTCCACCAAGTTGATTACGCATAGTCATGTACTCCCTATAATGAACGGCTAGTGACTTGAAACGGTTGAGGGTGAGCACACATGTTCAATAGCTGAATGCTTGTTCTCAAAAATGGTGAATATTTGGTGTAGTTGCGTCAGCTCAATTAGCGCGCGAACGCCATTGGTGGGTGATAGCAATACCACTTCACCGGCCGTTTTATCTGCCACCTTGAGAGCTGAGATCAAAATTGATAGGCCGCTTGAGTCGATGTACTCAACCTCATGGAGATCGACAATCAGACGATTAGTCCCAGACTCTAATTGGCGGGTGAGAGCAGCGCGTAGCGTTGGGGTTTGTGACATCACCACTTGCTTAGGTAAAGTCACTAGACAGGCATTATTATGGGGTAATGGCGAGAATTTCATGTTGAACTCCGTAGGCCTTAGCCAGTGATTAAGCGTTATTCGCTGTTGTTTGACTAAGACATCTGCAGTCATTGTGCCAACTTTTAAATTGTTGTTATTATTGGTTTTATTGGTTTGGTTAGGGTGATGCAGAGACCTGGGAGCATGTTGCAATTGCAATCTGAGCATCGTTTTCGCAATTTGCAATCATGGTAAATGGTCAGAAAAGTAGCGGAATGCTATTAAAAGGGACGCTTTGCTATCACTTTACTGAACTGCTTAACGTTAGGTGGTAGAAAATTCACTCAAGCGGTACAACAGGTAAAGGGTTGTGATGCCAACTAAAGCTCAGTAAATGGTTGAGCTTTAGTTAGCACTAAGAAATCGGCATGAAACTGGCCATGGTACTGGCAATAGTATTGGCAATAGTACTGGTGTAAGTGACAAGGTATTTAGTGTCGCAGCAGCGATAGCCGTAGATGGGTGCCTGCAACACTGGCTTGAACTCTGACTTGATCCATCCAGTTTTGCATAATCCATAAGCCCCTGCCTGTTAAAGAAAGCGGTGGTGGGCAGCTTGGTTTTTGCGGCTCAATAAAGGGGCTGTTATCTAACAGATCGATGGTCACCTTATCACGTTCACAACGGATAATGAGACTGACTTTTGCTAAGTCCACTTGGCTGTGCTGCGCTATATTGGCAACAGCTTCCAAAATACAAGTGACAATCTTAAAACGCTGCCCGGCAATCACGCTGTTTTGCAGCAGAAATTGGTCGAGTTCAGTGCAGAAGTGTTGGCTGTCTATCGCACTTTGGCTGAGATTAAACTGTAAGCTATTCATCGTCTTTCCTCATTCTATTGGCTAGGTGCTCATGCACAAAACAGCGTTCAATGAGCGTGCTGAGTTTGGGTAGAGATAATCATCATTGATATATCATCTTGAATGTTTTGCTGTTGCCATAAATTAACCGCATGGCGTAAGTGATTAAGTAAGCCTGCTGGCGTCATGGTAATGGCTTGTTGACACAAGCGTTTTACTCGCTGCAGCCCAAACTCGCCAAATTTGGGATGAACACATTCATACAGGCCGTCGGAAAATAACATCAGGCTTTCGTTTGGACTTAAGGTGAATGTATTAAAGCGATATTGGGTGCCGCTTTTGATACCAATGGGCAGCTGATTATCCAGCGGCGCCTGAGATACGCGCTGTTTGCCGAGCACAATGGCCCGTGGGTGACCGGCATTGGTCATACGACATTCTCCAGTGCGAGTGTTGGCAATACCAATTGCTAGGGTTGCAAAGCGGCCTAAATCTTCGGGATCGGAGAAGTTATCATTGAGGCTTTGGGCGATAACGGCAGGATCATAGCCATCCCAGGGGCATTGTGGACTACTCAGTTGCTGGGCTAGAGTAAAACTCTGCATTGCCGCTGCCACACCATGTCCAGTGACATCAAGCAGGTAGAAGCCGATGTGTGATGGGTCAATCTCAAAACATTGGAAAATATCGCCAGCTAAATCTTGGGCGGGGTCAAATGTTGACGCGATGGACCAATCAGCCAGATTTTGGCTATTGTCTGGCAACAAGGCTTGCTGTAACAAGCTGGCCGAGTGCAGCTCTTGGCGGATCTGCTGTAGGTAAGCTTGCTCTTTATCTAAGCTCCGAGCGAGTTGTTGATTCCGCTCAGCTAAACACTGTTGCTGATTGATTATTCGTTGTGCGGCCAATAGCCTGACTTTCAAAATGGCCGGATTAAATGGCTTAGTGAGAAAGTCGTCGGCGCCGGCTTCAATACCGGCTACCGTATGCTTAGCTTGGTTATTGCCCGTGAGCAAGATGATGTAGGGTGGGTTGGCTAAGGTTTTGAGCTGTTGTGCCAATTGTGGCCCCGACATGCCCGGCATGCACCAGTCACTAATGACAATGTCAAAATGATGCTGTTTTATTAGCGCTAATGCCTGCTCAGCGCAGCTGCAGGTTTGCACTTGAAAGCCCAATGCACTGACCACATGCTTAATGTAATACATATCAGTAGGGCTATCTTCTACCAGTAATAACTTGTGCGGTTGGCTGTGTATTGAATCCATTATGTCTAGGCCTTTATGTTTGCGGCTGTAGACAGGCCATTCAACTGTTATGCCAAATTGTGTAATTTGGATGTAATAATTTACTTATCAATAGCTTAGTGGGTTCTATCTTTACCGTGATGCAGAAAAGCAGTGGCAGTAGTTGCATTATGCAAATCGCTAATCCATATTGGGAATGGCATCGTGTTGTACTATATATCTGATAATGCGACTGTTTATCTCCGCATTCATGTCGTCTGCGGCGTATGCTTAGCCGATACTGTGAGGCGAATTAGCTAAAGGGACGTACATATGACTAAAAGCATAGGATATGGGCTAATGTTGTGCCTGTTACTGCTGCCAACTGTGTCAGCAAATCAGCAGCTTAAACAGGAAAAACCCCGTTTAGTTTTTGGTGTGGTACCGCAGCAAGCTGCCAGTACGTTGGCCAGAAAGTGGGCGCCTTTACTCGATGAGCTTTCAACACAATTACCTTACCAATTGCAATTTGCAACCGCACCCGATATTCCCACTTTTGAGCAACGCTTGGCCGATGGCGTATATGATGTGGCGTACATGAATCCCTACCACTACGTGGTCTTTCATCAGCCACCTACTGAGTATACGGCTCTGGCCAAAGAGAAAAACAAACGCCTAGCCGGCATCATTGTGGTTGGCAAAGACAGTGGCATTGATTCAATTAACCAACTTAATGGTGCCCAAGTTGCTTTTCCTGCTCCGGCAGCATTTGCTGCCAGTATTATTCCTCGGGCCAGTTTGGCCAAAGCAAGCATTGTGATAACACCTAAATATGTAGGCTCGCATGATTCAGTCTACCTGGCGGTAGCGCAAGGGTTGGTGAGCGCTGGTGGGGGAGTGATGCGTACCTTTAACAATATGCCAGATAACGTGCGCGATAAATTGAAGATTTTGTGGCAGACCCAGGGCTACACCCCACATGCTTTTGCAACCCATCACAGGGTTTCACCTGCGCAGCGACAAGCTTTACTTGAGGCCTTGACCGCTAAGGAAAACCAGCAGCGTTTGGCACCACTGCTTGGGCAGTTAGGCTTTAAGTCCTTTAGCGGCGCTAAAGACAGCGATTGGGATGATGTGCGAGCGCTGTCGTTAGGTGAATTGACCATGCCATTGCAAGGAAACTGACATGTCATTTCGACTGAAAACCGTATTGGGCATTGCGCTCATTGAGGGGGTGCTGTTGATGCTATTGGTATACACCAGCATTAACTACCTCAAAGAAGCCAATGATACTGAAGTTGAGCGTCGTGCTTTTGTGATAGGCGAACTGTTTGCTGCGGCGACTAAAGATGCTGTGATAAGCAGTGACATTTCAACACTGCAAGAACTCAGCCGGGAGTTGATAGCGAAAACCGGTGTGCAACAAGTTAAGGTTTATGACCGCTCAAGTCTACTGTATCAATCGGGCATTGACTCAGATACGCTATCGTCTACTCAGGTAGCGGCTCCGGCCGACAAAAACCAAGGCAAAGTGCTTAATGTCAGCGCAGAGATAACGGAAGCCGGCTATCAATTTGGCCGTGTGGAGCTGAGTATAAAAAGTAGTGGGTTTGGTACTTTTATCAATGATGCCAGGCAGCATATTTTGTCCATTGCCGCATTGGAAATGTTGCTAGTAGCACTATTTTCATGGCTGCTTGGGATCTACCTTACTCGTAATTTGAGTGCACTGAAAGCCGCTGCCAATCGCATCCTCGCCGGAGAAAAAGGGGTGACGGTGCCGGTAAATAACCATGATGAGATAGGTCAGGTTACCCGGGTGTTCAACGAGATGGTACAAACTGTAGATGCCAATCAAACCGCTTTGGAAAATGCCAATACCCAACTGACAACCATTTTAGAGACCGCGGTTGATGGTTTTATTATCATTGATACCCACGGCATCATTGTTGAAGCTAATCAAGCATTACTGACGTTATTTGGTTACCAGGCATCGGAGTTAATTGGTAAACGCGTAGCCTCGTTAACCCCTTCAGTTAACCGTCCACAATATGAGCAGAATCTACAACAGTTTATCAGTTCTAGCCGGCAACGATTAAGCGTTCGCCCACAAGAGGTGACAGCGCAAACCCAATTAGGTGCGCAGTTTCCTATTCACTTAAGCATCTCAAAAATGGTGGTGAACGGTCAGACAAGCTTATTGGGGTTAATCAAAGATCTCACCGAGATAAAGAAAAGTGAGCAAGCGGCTCAGCGTACGGAGTCTATTTTACTGGCGACATTAGAAGCCAGTGAAGATGCGCTGGTGACGATTGATATCAGCGGCAGTATTGAGCAGTTCAATGATGCCGCATGTTCGCTGTTTGGTTATACCGAGCGTCAAGCGAAAGGGCAATTAATGGGAGATTTGCTGTTCGCAGGACAAGATAGAAATAACTTTAACCAAGGTTTGCAAGAGTTTCGCTTAACCGGCGATGCACCGGGTATTGGGCGGCAAATGACACTGGTAGCCAAAACAAGCGCAGATTTGAGTCTACCTGTCGAGCTGAAAATGGTGCCAGTTCAGTTGGGTGATGAAGTGTTGCTCACCGCTTATATTCACGATATTTCCAGCCGTATCGCTTATGAGCACCAGCTGACTCAAGCCAAAGAACAAGCCGAGGCAGGTAGCCAAGCAAAATCGCGCTTTTTGGCAACAATGAGTCATGAAATTCGCTCGCCACTCAATGCGGTGCTGGGCAGTGTTGACTTGATGCTTGAATCTCAGCTTAATCATGAACAACGCATTTATGCCAACACCGCCAAAGAGGCCGGTACGGCATTACTGAGTACCATCAATGACATCTTGGACTTTTCTAAGATTGAAGCTGGGCAGATGTCGCTGCAAATGCAACGATTTTCGCCAGCTGATGTGGTGGCTCAGGTGCTGCAAATCTTGGCGCCCAAAGCACAGATAAAACAAGTGCAATTGGCATCGTTTATTAACCGCAATGTCCCTGATAACTTAGTTGGCGACCAGCAAAAGTTACGCCAAGTGCTGCACAATTTGGTCGACAATGCGATCAAGTTTTCTGACTCTGGTTGTATTACGGTAGAAATGTGGATTCCCGATGGCCACGTTGATGAATGCGAATTACATTGCGCCGTTACCGATCAGGGAATTGGCATCAGCCAAGCCGCGCAAAGTAAACTATTTAAGGAGTTTAGCCAAGTACACGACACCCACAGCACCAATTATGCCGGTACCGGTTTGGGGCTTGCGATCTGCAATGAGTTGGTGAACATTATGCAAGGAAGCATTCAACTGAGCAGCCAACTCGGCCACGGTGCGTGTTTTCGTTTTAGTGTTAAGATGCAGCGCAGCGATACAGACCCCTATGTGTTGCATTCCTTGCCGGCACACTGCCGTGTGTTGCTTATTCATCCTAATGACACCTATAGCCAATTAGTGCGTAAACAGTACAACCAATATGGCGTGCAAACTCAAATTTCTAGCTCGATAGATGTTGTACGGCAAGGCTTACAAGTGCGGGGCCGCTTTAATTTGGTGCTCATCGATGATAGCTATTTAGCTGAGCTGGATCTGGCTAGTGTGCAAATACTCAAACGAGATTTTTTACATGAAGATGGCTTGCTAGCGGTCATGTTGTCTGCATTAGCTTCACAAGAAATTGAAAATCTCAAAGCAATTCATGTCGAGCAATTTGTGACTAAACCATTAAGTCGAGAAATGTTACTTGGGCTGCTCAGTGGGGATTCAAGTTCAACCACAACGACCAAAGATGATGTCGAAGTAGAGCCATTGGCCACCGTTATCAATGCCCGGTTATTGTTAGCTGAAGACAGTCCATCGAATCAGTTAGTTGCTGGAGCGATGCTGACAAAAATGGGCTATGAAGTGGAATTTGCTAACAATGGCATTGAAGCGGTACAAATGGCAGCCGACAGTCACTATGATTTAATCTTAATGGACATGCGTATGCCACGCATGGACGGCCTGCAGGCCGCAGAGCAAATTTTGTTGGCGGCGCCAAACCAAGTCATTATCGCTATGACAGCCAATGTTCAGCAAGAAGATATGGACCAATGTTTTAATGTCGGCATGAAAGATTTTGTCGCCAAGCCGGTTAACCGCACTCAGCTGTTAGCAACGGTTAAAAAATGGTTGGAGATTCGTCCTGAACCCATTGCAAATCAAGATAATGCTGATAGTTTGGCAGAAGCAGCTAAAATTGAAGTAAGCCCCAGTGCTACACAAGATAATACTCAGGCAGTAATGATGGAAAATAAGCAGAATTTGATTGATGAGCAAGTGATAGCCGAATTAGAGTCAGTATTAGGGGCGGAGTCCTTGCAACAGATGCTGCAGGTTTTTCTTAATGAAACAGAGCAGCGACTTGATGATATTCAACGCTTAAGTGATGAAGATAACCACAGCGCCATTGCTGATGAAGCGCATACCTTAAAAAGCAGTGCGGGCAGTTTCGGTGCGCAGGCACTGTTTGAAGCGGCCAAACAACTTGAACATTTAGCACAGTCAAGTGATGTCAAAGTGATTACTGCTGAAGTGGCAAAGACTCTGGCACTAGGGGCACAAACATGCGCTCAACTCAAGCAGCGAATCACATCGTAAATAGGGATATTTAGCTATGGATAAAACAACAAACTTTACTGCCCTGCTGGTTGAAGACAGTTTATCTTTAGGGGCCCTGTACACGGAATACCTACGCGCTGAAGGTGCCAGAGTCACTCAGGTTAATCATGGTGCCGATGCGCTAGCTGAACTTGAGAGTTGGCAGCCTGATTTATTGGTGCTGGATATTAAGCTGCCAGACATGTCGGGAATGGATATTTTACAACAAGCTCAACAGCGCTATCCCGATACGATAGTGGTGATGATCACCGCTCACGGTTCAATTGATATTGCCGTCGACGCCATGCGTTTGGGTGCTTTTGATTTTTTAGTTAAACCGTTTGATGCCAAGCGTTTATCGATCACCGTGCGCAATGCCATGAAACAACGGCAATTGGTCAGCCTAGTCACTAACTATGAGCGCAGTTTACCTAAAGCCAATTATATGGGGTTTATAGGTGATTCGTTGGCAATGCAAACCGTGTACAAGACCATTGACTGTGTGGCTAACAGTAAAGCATCGGTATTCATAGTGGGTGAGAGTGGCACCGGCAAAGAGGTCTGCGCCCATGCGATACATCATGCTGGCCAGCGTAAAGATAAGCCATTTATTGCGCTTAACTGTGCATCGATTCCAAAAGACCTGATTGAAAGTGAGATTTTTGGCCATACCAAAGGGGCGTTTACCGGGGCGGTTGCTAACCGAGACGGCGCAGCAAGTCGAGCCCACGGAGGGACCCTGTTTCTGGATGAAATCTGCGAGATGGATTTAGAGCTGCAAAGTAAGTTGCTGCGCTTTATTCAAACCGGGGTATTTCAAAAGGTGGGGGGGACCAAAGAAGAAAGTGTTGATGTGCGTTTTGTCAGTGCCACTAACCGTGCCCCTTGGGAAGAAGTGAAGCTGGGGCGTTTTCGCGAAGATCTATTTTACCGATTACATGTTATCCCTATTGAGTTACCGCCATTAAAGGCGCGCGGTAATGATGTGTTGCTGTTAGCGGAGAAATTGCTAATGGAATACAGTAATGAGGAAGGCAAGGCATTTAAGAGCTTTAGCGATGAGGTCAAGCAGGTGTTGCTGCGCTACGATTGGCCAGGTAATGTGCGTCAGTTACAAAATACGATTAGGCAGATGGTGGTGCTAAATCAAGGCGAAGTCGTTGAATTGTCAATGTTACCGGTACAGCTGTCTCAATCCAGTCATTCTGCCAAGGTGCCTGCTCACGTCAGTGCTATATCAGCTACTGCACAAGTCACCATGAGCGAACCCCAAGCTGGTAATCATCAGCTGGCAGATAACTGTACTACTGATGAGCCAGCGGGAGAGATTATTCCCTTATGGATGTCAGAAAAGCGAACCATTGAAGCGGCGATTGCCAGCTGCGATGGCAATGTCCCCAAAGCTGCGGCATTGCTTGATATTAGTGCGTCGACCATTTATCGCAAAAGACAGAGCTGGGAAGAGATGGAGCAAGCGTCACTCGAGTCAGTTTAAAGCGACAAGGGATATTGAACGGCAACCGCGTTTTCAATATCCCCACCTGAGTTCGCCTTAAGTAGGTTGGCCGCTTTGGTATCGCGCTATTTAAAAACCAGCGATACCGCTAAAAAGCACGTTCCCATACGGCATATACCGTACCGTCCCAATCATTACCGCCTGCATGGACAAATTCACTGTAACTGAGGGTGCCGCCTAATTTTAGGGTACCTTGATAGAATGGACGGTGATAGCTGCTATCTAATTGATATACACGTTCGTATTCACCGGGCGAAACGGGGTTACCACCGGTTTCATAAGGCACATCAGTTCCATCAGTATTTAATCTTAACCAGCGGACTTTATTGGTTAATGTCTGGCCGTTTCCTAACTGTGTAATACCGCCAATGACCAATGTTTCTGAGTCATTATCATAGGTGCTGCCTAAGCTTTTGCCGTAGTAGCGATAGCCTGATTGATAAAACTCATGTTCGTACATGCAGTTGTAAATATTGGGGTCAACTCCACAAGCCACTTTCGTATCTGAGTATTCAATAAAAACTCGGGTGTTAAGCGGAGCAATAACAAAATCGATGCCCCCAAGGTTAGCGGCATTAATCAGCTTATTCTTGCCATTATGATAGTCTTCATGGATACGCTCATAATAGATGCCATAGGGCACACCAAAAGCGGTGTCTGACCAACGAAAATCATAGCCCGCTAACATGTTTTCTTGGCCGTTTTCTAAATCCGATTCAGTACCGCCGCCGTTGAACAGCCCATCCCACCAGTCACTTAGGCTATTGCCATAGCCATCACCGCCCCACTGCATCGTCCATGAAAAGCCTACCTCTAATTTTTCTATAGGGCGTAAGGTTGCCCGAGCGCCCCAGTGTTTAGTGTCGGCAACATAGCGATCGCTTTCCATTTGACTAAAAGCGGTGGTGAAGGTCCAAGGACCGACCCAGCTTAACCATGGCGTTTCAAACCCTTGGCTGTTATTGCGGCTAAAGGTGATGCCTGGCATAGGTCTAGCATTGGTGGTTTGAATCAAGCCGGTGTCCCAACCTGGCCCCCAATATTTCTGTTGCGCACCATAGCTTACAATCCAGTTACCTACCATAACGGCAGCGAAGCTATTGTCTAATCGGGCACTGTTACCATCAATAGGATCGTAGTGGTAGCTTGCTTCAACTCGGCCACTAAACCAATCTTGAGTGACTTCGGCGCTAATGCTGCTTTCTGCTTTATCGCGGTAGTCGTTGCCAAAGCCTATAAAGCGGGCGTTGTCTGAGGCCGCTGCGATACTGACTTCGGCGTTGAAGCCTTGGTGATCATGCTTGTGCGCTGCCATAATTCGCTGGTAAGCATCGGCTTGCACTGGGTTTAGCTGACTAAGCTCAGTGGCATCAAGATCGGCTTTAATACCACTCCACATCAATGGGTAAGTATTGACAGGTTGAACTATGACTCCGGTATCAGCGAGTAGCTGAATATCTGCGCGTAATGCTAAATCGGTCGGCTCAATCCACCAAGCTGCCTGGGCCGAATGACTACAGATACACAGTAAACTGACTAACAGCGGTTTTTTCATATTTCCCCCTCGTAATTTAAGCCGCTATTTTAGAGCTTTACCTGGAAGAAAACAGCAGGACTTTCACCCATTTAGGCAGTTATTTTACAGATTGCCACTGTGATTGTTGCAACTGCTTGGCGTTTGTAGTTGTTGGGTTGTGCTGGCGTGCGAAGGTTGCTGTGAAGGTGTGTTATTTTGGTTGCGTCACCGGGACGCCCTACGATTAACTGTGTTTGATTTGTGGTTAGGGAGCCACAAAGTCGACAAAGATATTGGCGGTGAGTCTGCCGGTTTGCGGGTTATCGTCGATATCAGTGTCATTATTGACGATAACACTGTGTAGTAAGTTGCCTGGATAGATAACCAATCGGTTGGCGCGATAACTGAGTTGCTCATAAAGGTAATATTGCTGGTCACTTTCGACAAAATAGCCCGGTTTAGGTTGACCATAGGTATTAACGTGGTGCTGCGCCGCGCTAAAGTAGTCATCGCTACGTTTAGGGTTAATGCGCTCAAAGCCGCTAGGAATATGCCTAAACAGACCTGTATCGCCATGAGGCCCATCATTTAGGTAGTGTAAAATGGCAAAGTAATAGGGATTGAGCGTGTCGAAATGCGGCATGCGTTGCAGCGACTTTAGTTGTTCTGGCTGGTGGCTTATCAAGGAAAAACAGTAGTTTTGCGGTTGCAGTTGGCGCTGAGGCGGTATGTTGTAAACCTGATAAATCGTTTTATATACCGCATTTAGTACGCTTATCACATAAGGCTTTGGCAGGGGAGTGCGTACGCCTGGGTAATATGAGCTGGCATCACAATCAAATTTGCCCTGTTGGCAAGCGTAGTTTTTCACCGCATCGCAATTAACCCCAAAGTCATCAATAATGATCACTGGGGTTTGCTCTTGACCGACTTTTATTACTTGTAGTTTAAAGTCTTGATTAACTTGAAACTGCTTAGATTGAGTCTCTACCACCTTCACTCCCACGATAAAATCAGCTTAGTTTATTGGGCATTAATTGATCACATATTTGCCGACTTACAATAACGCTGAATAAAGTCGTAATGGTCAGGAAAATTATCAACTTGCTTAGAAACATTAGCCTTGATAGTGCTTAGAAAGTGCGCCAACTCTTCATCTGACATGGTATCGACAATTGGGTGGTATTGCTCAGGCATTAAACCTTGACCTATCATAACCTGTACCCACGAGGTTTCTCCAAACAGCTCGCCATCTTTTTTAAACATCCGTGCAGCCGCTTTAAAGTGGTCCATGCGATGTTTTAAGGTGTCAGGGATGTCCATATTTTTGCAATAGCGCCAAAACGGTGTGTCGGTGCGCTCTGTTAGGTGGTAGTGCAAGATAATAAAGTCACGGATGTTGTCACATTCAAACTTAGTTTGCGCGTTGAACTCATCGACATCATTTTGATTGATACCATTTAATGGGAACATCTGCATCAAGCGGATAATGCCGCGCTGGAATAGGTGAATACCGGTTGACTCAAGCGGTTCGATGAAGCCGCTGGCGAGGCCGATTGCAATACAGTTTTTATTCCAATGCTGTTTACGGGTACCAGTTTGATAGCGAATAACCCGTGGCTCGTTTAGTGGCTCACCGTCAATATTGGCTAATAACTTCGCCTTGGCTTGCTCTTCGCTCATATAATGGCTGCAATAGACTAAGCCATTGCCGGTACGGTTTTGCAGTGGGATCCGCCACTGCCAACCCGCTTCTCTGGCAATCGAGCGGGTATAAGGGACTTGCTTATCGGTGCAACTGGTTTGCACGGCAATTGCGCGATCGCACGGTAGCCAATGTCCCCAGTCTTCAAAACCTGTATGCAGCGCTTTATCAATCAGCAAGCCTCTAAAGCCAGTACAATCAAGGAATAGGTCGCCTTCTACTGTTTGGCCATTATCGAGTTTGATAGCGGTAATATGACCGCTATCATCGTCTAGCAGCACATCTTCAATTTTCCCTTCGACACGTTTACAGCCATGGTCAAAGGCAATTTTTTGTAAAAACTTTGCATAAAGCCCGGCATCGAGATGATAGGCGTGGTTTAGATCGCGACTTGGCAATACCGCAAATCGTCCACGACGGGCTGCTAAATGTTCGGTGCAATAGTCGCCAATCTGGGAAGCAACCCCTTGCTGTTGGCCTTTCACCCAAAAACTGGTAAAGCTTGATGCCCAGCAATCTTTGCCTAAGAAACCAAAAGAGTGAATGTATTTGTCTTGACCATCTTTCCAGTTCTCAAATGAGATCCCTAGCTTAAAGGTGGCATTGGTTGCCGCCATAAACTCTTGCTCGTTAATACCCAGTAGTCGATGAAAAATATGCAAGGTGGGGATGGTCGCTTCACCTACGCCTACGGTGGGGATTTGGTCTGACTCTATTAAAGTGACATCTAGGGCTTTACCTAATAACTTGGCTAACGATGCAGCCGCCATCCATCCCGCAGTTCCCCCGCCAGCGATGACGACTCTTTTTACTTTGTTATCCTGTTGCATGCTTGTACCTCATAGTCTCGCTTACATTAGATTGCGGTCAACGCGGCGAGTTATTATCGTTTTAGTTGGTTGAGCAATTCTGCTCGAAGTTGGCGTGCACTGTGTTCATTCATGGGCTTGGCTAATATGCCTTGAGCATCTGGCTGAATATGTCGATTGTCATTATCATCATGGTCAAAGATGTAGTAGTCAAACAGGGCTTTCCAGGCCTGGCGTTGATCTTTAGGTAAGTTGCGTAAACTCAGCATTGCATGGTTTAACGCCGACTCTGGCCGTCCCATAAAAGCGTCACTATTGCGCCACCAGTGAGTGATAAGTGTGTTTAATGGCGCTAGACCTTGGACATGGTGCCACCACATACTCGGAATAAACAGTGCATCACCAGCTTCAAGTTCTATCACCTGCGCAGCGTCGATAGCTTGCTGAAAACGCGGGAAACGATCAAAGTCTGGATTGTCAAAGTCGACCATACTGATGCTCTGACCTCCTGGGGCGTGTTCCAAAGGCCCTGGGTATAAATTGCTGATCTGCTCGGGTGCAAATAGGGTAAAGCGACGTTTGCCTGATATACAGCAGGCAAGGTTGAGCGGGAAATCATAATGGGCAGCAATTTTACTTTGATTGCCAATCCAGATATTGGCCAGTGGCGCGATATCGGCAAAATCGATAGCGTTGTTTTCAGAAAAGCTTGGTAAGTACTGTTGTAAATTGGAGGAGCCAATGTACATGGTCGGCGCTTGTGGGTTTTTTGCCTGTGACAGTATCCGCTCTAACACTGCAGGCATTGGCACTTTGCTCGCGGTGTAATTGAAGCCTGTATGTAGATCATCGTAAAAAATCCGCCCTTGAGCACTGTGGGGCGCTAAGTAGGCAGTAACCGGCAGGCCACTGTAGTGGCTGAGCAGATATTCGCACATACGCTGATCAGAGTGCTTTGCAGCTTGCACTGCGGGCCAATGGTCACAAAAGCCCTTTAGCACCATAGGCTTGCTTGACTGCATTAACGCAGGCGGGAATACGCCCTTAACAAAATCTTGGTAATGGTCGACTTGCCGATTGACATTGAGCATCACAACACCTTCCTCAACTGCCGGTTAACTTTGTAGTTCAGGGCTGAGTGCATTCTTGCGATTAAGTAGCTCGCGAATGTTGTTTTGCGAGGCAATCATCATATAAATTGCCTGTAAAAAGCCACTTTGGTGTAGTTGGGCAACAATGTCGCTATCGAGAGCTTGCAACACATCTTCATTGATAGTGTAAAAGCCAATCATTTGATGTGTTGCACCTGAGTCCAGAGTGACCTCTAATGTAAAAGGTTCAAGTAGATCGTGGGCCAGCAATGTCGCGGTAAAGGCTTTACTCTCTTCTAATCCGTGGTGTATTGCTTCAAGCATATCTGCCGCATTGTCTAAAAACTCGGTATTGCCGCCATACTCTAAAAACAGTGCTTCACCTTTTTCTGTATTGACGCGCGGATTATCCATATCGATATGTAACACTCGCTGCTCTACTTCAACGCCATCTTCTACACCGGTGCGCTTACCGATTAAAAAGGGTTGGCGCTGTACGGTCAGTGGAATATACGAAACGGTCCACTTTCCTTGGTCAATAAACAAGTTCTCTTTGTCTTTAAAACCAAATAGAGCGACCGCATAAAACTCACCGGTAGTGGGATCTTTTTGATAAAAGATCGGGTAGTGGGCTTGTACACTTCGATATTCAGATGGAAAGGTTAGGGCATACCAAATATCGTCACCGTACTGAGGGCTACGCTCGGTGATCACTTTAAGGTCTTTATGATCAACGCTATTTAGAAGAAGGGTGTTGGCCATGTTAACTCCAGTTTGTTGTCATTTTATAGTTTTAAACTAGTGAGCAAATCTTTGCTAATGGTTGGGGGCTAACCCATGTTGCTGTATTTGTATTAGTAAATCTCTGTTGCTGCTAAGGTGGCGTTGCAATTGCTTGCCTTTGGCCACATTTTGATTGAACAATTGTGTCGCCTGCTGTTCGCTCATTTTCCGAAGTCGCTGCGGGGCATTTGTCTCAAAGCCCATGCCATAAAGAATGTATTGAAAACTGGCGGCAGGGAATAGCTCTTCAGTATGATGTGTGTCCCAATGATAAGGGAAGTGGTGCTGCCAAAGCGCTAGCTGCTCAGCTAAGTGTGCTGGAATGGTATTGCTCTCACAGTTATCAATCCAATAATCGCTGTCGCTGCGCTGGGTTAAGATATAGTGCAGTTTCAAAAACTCTATGATGCGCTGCCAGCGGTAACTAAAGCTGTCATTAAAGCGGCTAGCGATAATATCCATTGCCGCGCGATTTGCAGGCATTTGTTCGGCAAGCATTTTGGCAGACAACTCCACCATTGCCAGTGCCGAAGCTTCAAGTGGCTCGATAAATCCCGATGCCATTCCCACTGCAACGCAGTTTCGATGCCAAAACTTTTCTCTGTGTCCTGGAGTAAATGTCAGGTGACGCAATGGCAACTGCTCACTTTGTTTATCGCCAATACTGCGCGCTAAGTAGCGGCGCAAGTCAGTTTCTGCTTGGGTAGAATCACAATGGGCACTTGAGAACGTGTATCCAACACCGCGACGAGATGGCAGGCCAATATCCCAGATCCAACCAGCACTTTGCGCGGTTGAGTGGGTGAATGATGCAATGCTATCTTGCGTGTCAAGATAAGGGACTTGCGCAGCAATGGCAGCGTTGTTAAACAACACTTTATTTTGGTGGACCAGTTTTATGCCATAGTGCTTGCCAAGTAGTAGTGACTGCATACCACTGCAGTCGATAAACAGATCGGCTTCGATATCACCTTGATCAACGGTAGATACCGAGGCGATATCACCATTGGCTGCGCTATTGACCTTAGTGACATCACTAATGATGTGCTTGACGCCAAGCTTGTCAATACAGTGTTGCTTGAGGCACTGACCAAACTTGCCCGCATCAAGGTGATAGCCGTAGTTGAGCGCGAAGCCATACTCTTCGGTATTGAGCATTTTAGGTGCCAACCCTAATGAGGCTATTTTACCTTGTGGGCAAACCGCATCGGCAAAGCTCACCTGATCACGAAAAGGTTGCCAGTATTGGGCTAAATTAATTTGATTGAAACCTGCTGGCGGGGTAAAAGGATGGCAATAGCTATCATTGCCATTGCGCCAGCCATGAAATGCTGAGCCTTGTTTAAAGCTTGCATCGCATTGGGTTAAAAAGTCACGTTCGCTTAAGCCAATTTTTTGCAGGGTAGCACGCATAGAAGGCCAAGTGCCTTCACCTACACCAATGGGGGGGATTTGGTCAGACTCAATTAGGGTGATGCTGATACCTAGGTTTTCATCTGCATTAAACTGCGCGGCCAAAACGCCTGCGGTTAACCAACCCGCAGAACCTCCTCCGACTATCACAATTCGCCTTAATGCATCATTCATACAACTTGACCTGGGCCTTTTAGCGCTAAAAAAATAATATGATAAATAACTTTAGTTAACAGCCTGTAGCTGCTAATTAAAACCATTTAACAACAAGGTAACGCCCATTGCTGGGCGCTACCAGTGTTTTTTAGTTAAAAGGTGTATCGTGCACCTAAGCTATAACGCGCACCAGTCTGCGTATAGTTAAGTACTTCAGTGGTTGAGCGGCCGTGAACACGTGTTTTCTCATCGGTGATGTTTAACCCTTCAAAGAATACCGTTAAGCCTTCAACAGCAGCGATATCGTAGCTAACGTTGAAGTCAACTTGCGAGTATGCTTCGGTATATTGTGGGTTAGCACCTGTACCTTGACCCGTTGAATTTAGGAACTCATCACGCCAGTTATAAGCAAGACGAGCTTGGAATCCATAGTTCTCATAGATCAAGATGGCATTGGCGGTGTCACTGATATTAGTTAATACGTTTTGTTCAGCATCTGCAGGACGGCTATCCGAAGCAGGGCGGCCTAAGTTCGCATTATCATAGCTGTCACCGGCATTAACCAACGTGTAGTTAGCTTGAATACCAAAGCCTGATTCACCGAAGAAATGCTGAACAGCGAATTCCCAACCATCAATCACTGAGCTGTCAGAGCTATTAGACGGTTGGTCAAGGATAAAGTTAAGATCTGGATCGCCCGCTTGGCCAACAATCTGAATATTACCGTTATCATCTAAGAACACATGATCTGGATCTGATGACGCGTAGTTATCATAAATCCATTGACGTTGCTCTTGGTCTCCCACAATACCGGCATTGACTGCGGCTTGTGCATAAGCACCATTGGTTGGGTCGGCAATATTATAAATATTCGAGTTGACCTTGCCGCTATCAATGAAGTTTTTCACATCTTTGCGGAAGTAACCGACAGAAACATAACTGGCATCGTCATAGTACCACTCGGTAGAGAGGTCATAGTTGGTCGATTCAAGTGGTAATAAGCTTGGGTTACCACTGGTACCGCTACCACCACCACGGTTCGCTAGTGTACCAACAGTGGTACCACCTTGAATCGAAGTATAGTCTGGGCGACCAATTGTCTGGCTAAAGGCGGCACGGACATAAAAGTCATCAACCACTTCCATATTAAAGTTAACATTAGGTAGGAAGTAATCGTAGTCGCCTTTCTGAGTCTGATAAACTCGGTTGTCAGAGACTGTACTCGATAATGCCACTTCAGTTTCAGCTATCCAAGTTGCGGTATCGTAACCGGATACAATTGAGGTTGATTCGACATCTGTTTGCTCATAACGAACGCCAACATGAACGTCAAATGGCATGTCGCCAATTTCACCTTCATAGTTGTATTGGGCGTAAGCCGATACTGATTCTTCTTGAGTAAATCTATCGGTGTCACGACCGTAATCGGTTGATGGGCAGAATGCGTTACCACAATCACCCACTTCGCCTGAAGTATAAAGCTCAGCCGCACGAGCACGAACCGCTTCAAAGTCCCAGAAGAAGATAGTATTTAGCGGATCTGTCGAAGCGCTACCTTGGTAATCAGAAAAGTCACCTTTTGAACCATCAAGCTTATCGTGAATGGTATCAGCAGGGAACCAAGCTGGGTCTAAATCGCCGGCTTGGCCAACACCACCCCAGTCATTACGTTGTACGTTCACTGATTTAGAGTGATTATTAACATTGGTTAGTGCTAAACCAAAATCAATGCTACCAGCGTCTTCTAAATCAAATACACCATTAATTTGCAGTTGATCTATCTCAGAGCGGTTCTCTGAGTTACCAAACACAGAACCGGTAACACGCATATCTTCTGGTCTTACTGCATTACCACCACCAACAGCGAGGACTGGAATCTCACCAGTAAAGTCTGTTGCAGCGCTCGTACGGATAAAGGCTGCGGTACTTAAGTTAGCAGCGCTACCATGTGGGCTATTGGGCGTACGCTCAGCGTAAGAGTCATGATAATCAAGTTCTAATGCTAAACGGTCTGTTACGTCCCATTCAATGTTGAAACCCAATGATCCTGATTGGTCACGTGTACCTGACATACCCGCAGCCATTGATAAATCTGCACCGCCGTCAGGGTAGGTTTCTGAATAAACCAAAGGTGATGAAACTGGGCCATCAGACCATGTACTTTCTTGAGTAGGTACAAAGTTGAACCAGGCTGATACATCTTGATGCTGAGTATCAATATCATTTTGCATCATCGTGTAATCAAGGGTAGCGCGAATTGAATCAGTAGGCTGATATTGCAGTACTAGTTGGCCGTTAATACGTTCGCGTTGCTGCTCTTCAAAACGATAAATCGTCGTTTGTGGCACACTGTAAATATCATCTTCACCAGCACGGTTAATCTGGTTGTCATCTTTTGGTACACCGCCCCATTCAGCGTTATTACCGCTCCAATCTTGGTCAACAATACCTGGGTAGCTACGCCAGCCGGTACCGACCTGCGCTTGCTGGTTACCGCTTTCACGCTTCTGGTAGCTGGCAGACAGTGAAATACCAAATTTGTCATCAGCAAACGTGTTTGAATAGAGACCTGATAGCTCAGGTGTTACAGAGCCTTTGTCAGTTGATGTGTCATCAACAGCTTTGGCACCGAATGTCGCTTTAAGACCCGGTGAGCTTAGTGGACGGTGCGTGAGTACATCAATTGTTGCACCGATACCGCCGGTTGAGTTTTTAGCTTGGCTGGTTTTCTGTACTTCTACTGCACTAATCGCTTCTGACGCGATATTGGCAAAATCAAATGAACGTGAACCAGTAGTAACTGGCATTTGACGTCCATTGAGCATCACCAAGTTTTGATCTGCACCAAAACCACGTACCGAGACGCGACTACCTTCACCATTTTGGCGGTCGATAGACACACCGGTAATACGTTGTAAAGATTCTGCTAGGTTACTGTCAGGGAATTTACCGATATCTTCGGCGTTAATCGCATCGACGATACCGTCTGAGCTGCGTTTAAGATCCATTGACTTGATTAGACTACCGCGAATACCTTTAACTGCGATAACTTCAATTTCTTCATTTTGTTCTTCAGCGTAGACAGGGTTTAGCACGGTTGCACTCAATGCGAGTGACAAGCTAGTGGCTATCCTTGTTCTTTTAAACAGTGTTTGCTGCATTTCCATCTCTCCCCGGGAAATAGTGAAACTCTCGTTTTCATCGTTTTCTATGTAAGCGCTTACAAGTACCGCTAAAAAAATGAGGTCTTATAATTTTTAAAAATTGTAAGCGCTTACACAAAGCTAGATTAAATCGTTTGTTTGGTCAACAAAAATATCACTTTAATGTAACATTTGCTGCGGGGTTTTAGCGTGCACTTTGCATTAAGTATTTGTTAGTATTGATTTTGGTGTGATTTCGGGTGGTAAATAAAATTGATAGAATTGTATTGTAATTATGTGTCAATTCCTGGTCGTGATTCACACAACCAGGATGTTGTTCGCCAACAAGAATTATTGGTGCGGAGGGTTAACGCAGACTAATCGAGTCCCGCAGTACAAGTTTTGGGTCGAATATGTTGTTAAGGTTGGTTTGCGGTGATTGATAACACTGTTTAAGGACCATTTTAGCCGCCATATGACCCATTTCTGCGATTGGATAATCAACCGATGACAATTTAGGGAACATATAGTTAGCCAACACATTATTATCAAAGCCCATTACGGACATATCGTTTGGCATCGACAAACCTTTACCCCGGACTGCATCCATGGCGCCGGATGCCATTTCATCGTTGGCACAAACAAGGGCGCTAAAGGGTAAGTTAGTATCATGCAGGGCGCGAAACCCTTTGGCGCCGCTTTCTTCGCGGTAATCGCCTTCAAATACCAGTTGCTCATGAAATGTTAAGCCATGTTCTGCTAATGCGCGTTTATGGCCATGCAATCGGTTTTGGGCATCCTCTTTCCAATAGGGCCCAGCGATATATGCAATATCACGGTGGCCTTGGTCAATAACCGCTTTGGTGGCGATATACCCACCGAGTTCATTATTGAGGTGGACACAGCGATCTTCTATTTGTTCAATATAGCGGTTAATCAATATCACGGGTATTGAGCCTTTGCACAACTCAATTAAATATTCATCGGATACCGCTTCAACGTGCAATATGAGCGCATCACAACGGCGGCTAATTAAGAATTCAATGCCTTCTTTTTCGAGTTGTTCTTCACTGTGACCGGCAGCAATAATGACGTGTTTGTGGGCAATACGAAATTCGGCTTCGATACCGCTCATCATTGAACCATAGAAGTGACCTCTGAGCTCAGAGACCAATACTCCAACACTATTTGAACAATTAGAAGCCAGTGATTGGGCAATGGCGTTGGGGCGGTAGCCAAGCTGTGCCATAGCGTCGAGCACTTTTTTCTCGGTTTTCTCGCTCACTTTGGCGTTCTTATTCATGACTCGTGAGACGGTTGCTAATGAAACGCCTGCTAATACTGACACGTCGTAAATCGTTGCCATATGCTTCCTTTTCTTGCAGCTACTTTTTAGTGCTAATTAGCTACTTTTGGCATTAAATGCTAAATGAATTTGTTCTATCTTACTGCTCGTTAGGGTGTAGCGTGTCATGATTAATGCAGCAATTAGTGACCCTAACGCTGGAAACAGGGTAAAGGAATATAATATCCCTTGCTGTGTTTCAGCCGTTTGCGTGGTATCGGCTTGGTAGCCATAATAGGCTAATGCCCAGCCCGCGAGGGCACCACCTAGTGCGATACCTAACTTGATGAAAAATATCACAGTAGAATATACCATGCCAGAAAGTCGTATACCTATTTTCCACTCACCATAGTCAATGGTGTCAGCCATCATTGCCCATAATAGCGGCGTAGCCATGTCGAGCAAAAACTTCCAGATGAAAAAGGCCGCGCAGGCTAGCAGGGTTTGATCAGGGGCAATGAAGATGGCCAAAGCGCAGACAGCCACTGCAAGTAATTGCAAACTAATGTAAGCCTTAATCTTGCACACATACTTAGCTAAGGTTTGCGAGAAAGCACAGCCTAGCATACTGCCCACCATGCCTATGGTCATGAAAGGGGTGATGAGATCTTCGCGAACTAAGATGTATTTGACGTAATAAACCGCGAGGGTGATTTTTAATACCTGTCCGGTCAGCAAAAACAGCCCGGCAAGGCACAGCAGCCTAGCTTGATCATTTTGCCATAATAGTTTGAGGCCATCGATGAAGTTGTGCTTATGTTCACTGGGTACCCGAACTCGCTCTTTGGTTCCGGCGAAGCAAACTAAGAAAAATAACACTCCGACGACGCTCATCGCCGCCATGGTTAGCTGATAACCTTTGGCTTTGTCACCACTACCAAACCATTCTACTAAAGGCATAGTGCATGAAGCCACAAACACACCGCCTAACATGGCCAATACAAAACGATATGATTGCACGGAGACACGTTCTTTCGGGTTAGCTGTGAGTGCTCCGCCGAGGGCGCAATAGGGAATATTGATTGCTGTGTACACCAGCATCAATAGGGTATAGGTGACAAAAGCATAGATGAGCTTTTGATCGTCAGCGAGATCAGGCGTGGTAAAGGCAAGGACACTTATTAATCCAAATGGCAGCGCTAACCACAGCAAAAAGGGTCTAAATTGTCCCCATTTACTGCGTGTACGGTCAGCAATATTACCCATGATAGGGTCAGTGACGGCATCAAAGATACGCACAATAAGAAACATGGTACCAACAGCTTCTGGTGCCAAGCCGACTACATCAGTGTAGTAAATAAGCAGGAACATCATCACGGTTTGGAAAATGATGTTACTGGCGGTATCACCTAAACCATAGGCAATTTTTTCTTTAACTGAAATCATTTACAACACCTAAATAGTCTTAATGAAAAGCAAACTAACTATGCCATGCTGGGCTCATTACGGCGCTTGATCAATGTCAGGGTAATGTCTTCATTGCGCGCACTGGTTAATGGATAAAAACACATGAGTAGCGCGGCGGCAAAAGCAAATGCCGCCGGTATCCAGCTCATCAGCAGTTGCATTCCGGGCAGGGAAGCGGCAATCGTTTCAGGTCGCATGCCGTCATAGCCGTAACTGGCTAATACTACTAGTACCAAGGCGCCAGCGAAGCCGCCACCGGTTTTTTGTACGAAAGTGCCGGCTGAATAAATCAGTCCAGTTGCTCGGCGACCATTTTTCCACTCTGAATAGTCAGCTGAGTCGCCTAGCATGGAGAAGAACAGTGTTGGCATCATGGCTGCAAAGAATTCCGCTGCGCACCCAAAGGCAAACACCAAGGCGATGTTGTCGGCAGATACCCAATAAAAAGCTGCGGTTAGCACTGCACTGGCTAACAGAGTCACAATGAATAATTTACGCTTATCAAAGCGCTGTGAGAAGTAACTGGTAGACAGTGCGCCCAAAATGGAGACGATCAATAGCGCAATGAAATATTTCCCCGCCATCAGTTCATCACCAACTTGGTACTTAAAATAGTATGCGATAACACCATATTTAATGCCATTGAACATCATGGTAAGAAAACCAATACCCAGCAAAATTAGCCATGGCTTATTGGTGAGTAGGTCTATCATATCTTGCTGAGTACCACTGATATTGGTCGAGGGTTGTTTCAACAATCGCTTAATCAATAGCCCCATGCCAACAAATACAATGACAAAAAACAGCGCTGAATAACCGTTGCGATAATAGAAAAATAGTGTCATTGCCAATAGGGGTAAGATAATAAACGGCAAGTTTTTCAATAGATCGCCAATTTCGCTGCCTAGACTGGCGTTGGAGTTGACGGCTGGCGTGATACGTTCTTTAGTTGAAAAGAAAGTGACTAACATCAATACCGCTAACAAAGCCGCAAACAAATACATGGTGTATTGATAGCCCATTGCATCATCGCCTTGGCCAAAGTATGCCACCAGTTGAGGTAAGAACCCCATAACGAGTAAGCCACCGGCAAAAGCGCCCGCAAAGCGAAAACCAGACAGGCTAGTGCGTTCCTTATCGTCTGGCGTCATCACCCCCATAAGCGCAGAGTAGGGGACGTTGTTCACCGTATAAGCCAGTGTCAGACCAATGTATGTGACATAGGCGTACACTAACTTGCCTGAGTCTGATAATGCTGGCGTGGTGAAGCACAGCACCATAAATAGCGCTAAAAATGGTGTTGACCATAGGATCCATGGTCTAAACTTGCCCCATTTGCTGTCGGTTCTATCCGCTACCATGCCCATGATAATGTCGGTTACCCCATCAGATAGCCGCACCACCAAAAACAGCATGGCCGCTGCTGCGGCGCTGAGGCCGAAGGTATCGGTATAAAATACCGCTAAGTAGGCTAAGGCGCCACGCCAAACTAGATTGGCGGCGGCATCTCCCATGGCATAACCGACTTTCTCATGAAAAGGTAGAGTACTCATTCGTTATCCATTGTTATTATTGTGTGGAGTATATTTATCGCTGAGTAATTAACTGTTTATAAGCTAAACCGCTGGACTTTATTGTGCGTTTTTGGGTGGCATAATCAACATAGACAATACCAAACCTTTTTAAATACCCTTCCGCCCATTCAAAGTTATCCATTAAGCTCCAAGCAAAGTAGCCTTGAACGTTGACCCCTTGCTCACAAGCCTGATGTACGGCATTAAGGTGTTGGTGATAATAATTAACGCGGCGTACATCATCGACAATACCGGCTTCAATCTCATCATCAATCGATGCGCCATTTTCTGTAATATAGATGGGAGGCAAGTTGTAACGTTCATTTAAAGAACATAACAGCTCTGTCATCGCTTGGGGATAAATTTCCCAGCCAATATCGGTACGTGGTACGTCTAAGTCCATTACCTGCTCGAAGATATGCTTATCATCAGCTCGGTAAACCGCGCGGGTGTAAAAGTTGATGCCTAGAAAATCCAATGGCTGGGCAATAATATCCATATCACCGGCTTCAATCGGTGGTTTTACGGCATCAGGTAGGCTGTCGATGATGCTCGGGTAGCAGCGGTCAAACAAAGGTTTGATGTACCACTGGTTGTGATAATCCTCAGCATACTGGGTGGCGGCTTTATCGGCGGCCGAATCGGTTAGCGAGTAGGCTGGAGTGAAGTTAAGTACAATACCATTAAGGCTATCGGGGGCGTATTGCTGTAACACTAGCATAGCAAGACCATGGGCTAGCAGTAAATGGTGCGCGGCTGCTCTACCGGCTTGCTGACTTTGTATTCCTGGCGCATGTATGCCTTCTTCGTAGCCTAAATAGGCGCTACAAAATGGCTCGTTAAGTGTGGCATATGAATGAACACGGTCGCCAAATGCTTGTGCCACCTTAGCGGCATAATCTTGGAATAAGTAGGCGGTTTGACGATTCTGCCAGCCACCATTGTCTTCAATATGTTGGGGTAGGTCCCAATGGTATAACGTCACATAGGGTTTAATATTCAGCTGATTGAGTTTATCTAGTAACTGAATGTAAAAATTCATCCCAGCTTGGTTTACGCTACCGTCTTGATTGAGCACTCGGCCCCAAGAGACAGAGAAGCGATAGGCATCGACACCCAAAGAGGCGATTAACTCAACATCCTGTTGCCATAAGTGAAAATGATCACAGGCAATGTCACCATTAGAGCCGTCAGCGATGGTTCCTTGCTTGGCGCAAAAAGTGTCCCAAATATTGTTGATACGCTCATTGGCGCCACCTTCAATTTGAAAAGCAGCTGTGGCTACTCCGTAGGTAAAATCAGCTGAGCGCATCACGGAATGCTCTGGTAGCGTAATTGTCATCTTGGTCATCATTTTTCTCATCGTTCCATTACATGTGGTGCGATTAATCTCTGAATCCTGTAAGTGAACTTCGCTATGCCGATGGTCAACTCTAGCTAGCGGCCGCACCTCAGTACTACCTATTTATCAAATCCTAATCAATGAAAGCGCTTACAAATACTATCGAAAATGGCTTGAAAATTGTTATTACTGTGTTATAAATGAAAGCGCTTACATAACAATAGAGCTTTCATTATTAAAGGTCAACCTGTTTATAAACGTGCATTTCAGGGCGGTATTCATTTTTACCACTTGAGCGGCGCAACATAAAGTTAACACTGGACTGATGATTTATTTTGAAAGTAAATAACTGAGTTTACTGGGGAATATTATGGCTATCACACCGCAGGCTGAAACAGCAGTGCAGGAGAATAGTACGCAGCAAGGGCAAAGTTATGCTTTTCCTTTGGTGTGTCTTACATCGTTATTTTTTATTTGGGGATTGATAACGAGTCTTAACGATATCTTGATTCCGTACCTTAAAGGTATGTTTGAATTGAGCTATACCCAGGCAATGTTAATTCAGTTCTGTTTTTTTGGGGCTTACTTCTTAGTGTCGGTGCCTGCCGGGGCGTTAGTGGCTCGCGTGGGCTTTCAGCGCGGCATTGTGGTTGGCCTGTTAGTGGCGAGTGTTGGGGCGCTAGCATTCTATCCAGTGGCAACGACAGGCTCTTATGGCGCTTTTTTAACGGCTTTATTTGTGTTGGCTGCGGGTATCACCATTTTACAAGTATCGGCAAACCCATACGTGAGTATATTAGGAAGTGCCAACACCGCATCTTCTCGATTAACTATGACCCAAGCGTTTAATTCACTTGGTGCTACCGTAGCTCCAATTTTAGGAGGCTGGTTAATATTGTCAGTGGCGGCAGATACCTTAATGCCGGCTGCAGAGCAAACAAAAGTACAAGCTACCGCGGTACAAACGCCTTATCTCATCCTGGCAGGGACATTGATATTAATGGCGGTGATTTTCTCGCTACTTAAATTACCTAAACCTGCAATGCAAACAGCAGCGGTTTCGCCAACGGAGCAAGTCGATGGCGGGTCGGCTTGGCAATACCGCCACCTAGTATTGGGGGCACTGGCGATATTTGTTTATGTCGGCGCAGAGGTGGGTATCGGCAGCTTAATCATAAACTTTGCAGCGCAGGGTGACATTGCCGGATTGACGGAACACCAAGCTGCCAAATATGTCACCTATTTTTGGGGCGGCGCCATGATTGGTCGCTTTATTGGTGCACTGATTATGCAGAAATTGCCTGCGAGTGTGGTACTGACATTTAATGGTGTGGTGGCAATGGTATTGTTGCTAGTGGCTATTTTTGCCAGTGGCATGACAGCCTTGTGGGCCATCACATTAGTGGGATTGTGTAATTCAATCATGTTCCCAACTATTTTCACTTTAGCATTAAATGGTTTAGGTAAGCATACCAGCCAAGGTTCAGGCATACTTTGTTTAGCCATTGTAGGTGGAGCAATTCTTCCAGTTGTTCAGGGGGTTATGGCAGACAGTTTAGGCATCCAATTGTCATTTATCGTACCACTTGTCTGTTTCGCTTATATCGTATTTTATGGCTTATCGGGCCACAAACTTTTGCAAGATGCTGCTAAATAGGGACCTAACGTCATGAGGAACAAAGTCATGTTTTTGACAAATAGCGCGTTGATTAAAAAGTCATTAGCCATGGTGATTGCCGGGGCTGGGTTAGCGGGTTGTGCCGAACAAGCTGCAACCACTACTCCCGCATCTGTGGCGGCAGAGAAACCAGCGCAACAGAAAGCGTCGCTCAGCGCCGCAACAGATAGGCAGCTTAGCCGTTGGCCGGTGATTGACAGTGAAGTCAAAACCGATAACAGCACTGAAGAGCAAATAAAGTCATTGTTAGCTGAGATGACTTTAGAGCAGAAAATTGCCCAGATGATCCAGCCGGAGATCCGCGATATCACCGTAGAAGACATGCGTAAATACGGTTTCGGTTCGTACCTTAATGGTGGTGGCGCTTTTCCAAATAACGATAAACACGCAACGCCACAAGACTGGATAGCCCTAGCTGAATCCATGTACCAAGCGTCAATAGACAGCAGCCTTGATGGTTCGAGCATTCCAACCATGTGGGGCACGGATGCGGTTCATGGTCATAACAATGTTATCGGTGCGACATTATTCCCACATAATATTGGCTTAGGCGCTGCAAATAACCCGCAACTCATAGAGCAGATAGCCAGCATTACGGCGACAGAAGTGATGGTGACCGGCATTGACTGGGTATTTGCACCAACAGTCGCGGTGGTCCGCGATGATCGCTGGGGGCGGACTTACGAAGGTTACTCTGAAGATCCTGAAATAGTAAGAGAATATTCTCGATCGATTGTTAGTGGTCTGCAAGGCCGTGTTGACCAAGACTTTTTGGGCAACGAGCAAGTTATCGCCACTGTGAAGCACTTCTTAGGGGATGGCGGGACAGTAAAAGGTGTTGATCAGGGTGAGAATCTCGCGACTGAGCAGCAGATGATTGATATTCATGCCCAGGGCTATGTGGGAGGCTTGAGAGCGGGTGCTCAAACTGTCATGGCATCATTTAATAGTTGGCATGGTATTAAGAACCACGGCAACCCGTATCTGTTAACCGATGTGCTTAAAGATAGAATGGGTTTTGATGGTTTTGTGGTAGGAGATTGGAACGGCCATGGCCAAGTAAAAGGCTGTACCAATGAATCTTGCCCAGAATCAATTAACGCCGGATTGGACGTGTTCATGGTGCCAACAGGTGCATGGAAGCCTTTATATGATAATACGCTAGCCCAAGCGCGTTCAGGTGAGATCCCTATGGCCCGCATTGATGATGCCGTCTCGCGTATTTTGCGAGTTAAGTTACGTGCGGGATTATTTGATAAACCAAGCCCAGCACAGCGTCAACTATCAGGCAAAACAGCGCTTATTGGTGCAAAAGCCCATCGTGATGTTGCCAGACAAGCGGTGAGAGAGTCACTGGTACTATTGAAAAATAACAACCAGTTATTGCCGCTCGCCGCTAAGCAGCATGTGCTAGTAGCCGGTGATGCCGCTGATAATATTGGTAAACAGTCAGGTGGCTGGACAATCACATGGCAGGGGACTAATAACGAAAATAGCGATTTTCCAGGAGGAAGTTCAATTTACCAGGGCATTAAGCAGCAAGTTACCCAAGCCGGCGGCAGTGTAAGCCTCAGTGAAGATGGCAGTTTTGAGCAGCGCCCGGATGTGGCCATTGTGGTCTTTGGTGAAGAGCCCTATGCAGAAGGCCATGGTGATCGGGATGATCTTGAATACCAACGAGGTGATAAGCGTGATCTTGCCTTGCTAAAACGATTACAAGCCCAGGGAATTCCAGTTGTGTCAGTATTTATCAGCGGTCGCCCAATGTGGGTGAATGCTGAGCTAAATGCATCGGATGCTTTTGTCGCTGCTTGGTTACCGGGCTCAGAAGGGGATGGCGTAGCGCAAGTGTTATTCCGTGACAGTGAGGGCGCAGTTCAACATGACTTTAGTGGTCGCTTATCGTTCTCTTGGCCTATTCGGGCAGACCAAACCGCAGTCAACCGCTTTGATGCTGATTATGCGCCGCTGTTTGCCTACGGTTATGGTTTAAGTGCCGCAGATAACGTCAATATTGCCGCTGATTTATCCGAAGTGGTCGAACGTGATGTAGAAGCATTGCAAGCACTAGCCTTGTTTGACCGCGGTGTGGTGACTCCTTGGATGATGTCGATTGGCAGTGGTAAAGGGACAACTCGCTTGCAAGATACCATTGTGGAAAATGACGTGGTGTATACCCGTACTATCGATAAAAACGTTCAAGAAGATGCACGTTTGTTTACCCTAAATGGTAGTGCAGAAGGTGGTTTTGCCATCTTTGGTAGTTTCCCGCGTGATTTAAGGGCATACAGTGAAGCCAAAGGGGTATTGAGTTTCGATATTGATAAGCGCCAGCTTAATGCTGATAGCGTATTGTTGACTATGGATTGTGAGCCTGAATGTCGCACTAGTATCGATATTGTTAAAACCCTACAAGCTTTGCCTGCAGAGCAGTGGTCAACACTGACAGTAGACTTACAATGTTTTGCCGATAAAGGTGTCGACTTTAGCAGAGTGAGCAAACCGCTTGAGTTATCGTCTAAAGGCCAGCTCTCTATTGGTGTGGCGAATATTGCAATCCTTCCAGGTGGTGCTGAGCAGGCGACTATCAGCTGCCAGTGATTTTGGTGCTGCAGAGTGAGTGGCTAGGTTAGCTAAGTTAAAGTTGGCTAGCCTAGCAACAAAGGGCAGATTGGATGAAAGTGGCTCATCATCGCGCTGTAACTTACATCGCTGAGAATGGGCCCGTGTTTGATAGTCATGCTGCGCGAGTTGTGCCGCATTGCGATAATGACTGCGGGTAAAGATTGAATATCAAAGCAGGACTGAATACGAATGCAGTAGAGGGTGCAGCGCTTTTATAATGGCCATAACTGACATAGTATCGGCTATTGGAGTGTGAACATTTTGTAAATCGTCAATGGCTAAGTAGACGAGTTGCGACAAAATAAGCCATTGCAAAAGCGACGGTGTTAGTCGCTAAATATAATAGATCAATGGCAAAAACAAATTGAGTATGGTGTAACTAATGGTGATTTGGAGTAGAACATGATGCGGATGGGGATAGATCTTGGTGGCACAAAGATAGAGTTAGTGGCTATTGATGATCAAGGTAAAGAGATTTTTCGTAAACGCGTTCCTACGCCCAGAGAGTACCAGCAAACACTCGATGCCCTTACGCAACTGGTCAATGAAGCCGAGACAACACTCGGGCAGCAGGGCAGTGTCGGAATTGGTATACCAGGTGTGATATCACCATTTACTGGCTTAGTTAAAAATGCCAACTCGACTTGGATCAATGGTCACCCATTAGATAAAGATTTAGGTGCACGATTAGATAGAGAGGTTCGTGTTGCTAATGATGCAAACTGCTTTGCCGTGTCAGAAGCAGTTGATGGCGCCGCAGCTGGTAAAAGCGTGGTGTTTGGAGTGATTATCGGGACTGGCTGTGGAGCTGGCTTGTCAATTAATGGCAAAGTACATGGTGGTGGCAATGGTATCGGCGGCGAGTGGGGTCATAATCCCATGCCGTGGATGACGGCTGATGAGTTTAATAGCACAGAGTGTTTTTGCGGAAATAAAGACTGCATAGAAACTTTTATTTCGGGTACTGGTTTTGTACGCGACCATAATCTGCACGGTGGCAATGTTAAAACCGGCAACGAAATTATGGCATTGTATGCACAGGGTGATGAACGAGCTATTAGCAGTTTTGAGCGTTATATCGACCGGTTAGCACGAGCCTTGGCCCATGTGATCAATGTACTCGACCCAGATGCAATTGTTTTGGGCGGCGGAATGTCTAACGTGGAAGAGATCTACCCGTTATTGCCTGAAAAGCTTAATCAATATGTGCTTGGCGGTGAATGCCGCACGCCTGTGGTGGCTAACTTGTATGGCTGCTCTTCTGGTGTTCGTGGTGCCGCTTGGCTTTGGTACGGAAACTAACAACCTACTTGTTGGATAACCGTATTTATCTGATGTAGACTTGCCCTATTCTATATAGGGCAAGGAGCGCAACCGCATTGGTTGGCTTTAAAATATCGTGTTTGGCTTAAAAAAATTCCTGTCACAGTTTTTCATGCCCATCCCATTTACTGTGCTGATGCTAGTATTGGCACTGATTTTTTGGCACCGCTCGCGGCTTGCTAAGTGCTTTGTCGTGGTTGCAACCACTTGGCTGCTGTTACTCAGCAGTCAGTTTGGTAGTTACTACTTGGTTAATCAGTTAGAGCAACAATACCCTGTTAATAATAGTGTGATGCCAGAAGGTTGTGTGATTGCCGTATTAGGTAACAGCCATAATACAACCCATAGCGATGTTGCCCTGCAGCAGCTATCCGCCACCGCACTGTCAAGGCTGATTGAAGGATTACGTCAAGCCTCCATTAGCCAACACTGTCAGTTTATCTTTAGCGGTTGGAACGGTGGCGTAGGTGGCCCAAGTCATGCCGAAATTCAAGCGCAAGCTGCGATTGCACTTGGTGTAAATAAATCGAACATGACGCTTTTCCCGCAGGCAAGAGACACCATTGAAGAAGCGCAATATATCAAGCAGCAAATCGGTAGCTCACCGTTTAAATTAGTCACGTCTGCGACACATATGCCACGCGCGATGGCCACTTTCGAGGCTATGGGTTTAAGCCCTTTAGCGGCACCTACCGATTTTATTTCCTCAGATGATTCCTGGTGGCACATCAGTATTGCTAATTTATCCGCTTCTCAGCGAGCCATTCATGAGTACCTTGGCTTACTGTGGTTACGTATCAAACATAGCCTTTCTAATTCTTAAGAGTGACATTTCATGGCACAAGACGATATTAAACTTATTCACTCAATCACTAAGCATAATGGCATTTCCTGTACGCTCGGTGGTGCGGTTGCGCTTATTGTTGGGCTGAGTATATTTCTGTTTTACAAAGCGATATTTGCAGTAGGCATGGTGCTGTTTATTATCGGTGCTATTCTCCTGGTCATTGGCATAGCTAAAATTATTGAACCTGCCATACCGGTAGAGCTTAGCGAGCGAGGGATTGTGTATCGGCACCGCCGCGGTACGATTGCGGTTGAATGGCACAATATTCAACGTATCGACATTCCTCGCGTACATACCGCTGAGGGCTTAACCGACTTACCCTATATTGGGCTTAAGTTGAAAAAAATCTCGCCTCTACTGCACCTTATCTCGCCTAGACTGGCGACGGGTTTGTTGACTGAGCAACGGCCATTGCTCATTTCTTCTATTGAGCTCGATGGCGAACTGTTGATGCTAGAAAACTACCTAAACTCGGAATTTACGCCATTAGAGGTTGATGATGAACGCTTTACTGGGGTGATGGCGATGTTTGGTCATCGTTGTCGCTTTTTAGGAGAGCATTTGGGCTACCATGTATACATTCCATGGGATTGCCTAGACAGAGATGCTAAAGATTTTATGCAGTTATTACGACAATATCAGCAACAAGCTGTTTGCGAGTAGGGTTACAACATAGGGTATATGGCGCTAAGATCATTGTTAGCGCCAATGTAGGGATGTTTAGCCGTTGGCTGCAATGCTGTCATCATCGATAACGCTGGACAGTAAGTTAACCTCTTCACGTACTCGCATTCCAATAAACTGACCACCTTCAAATATTTCCATCGATTCGCAAGCTATCTCGCCCTCGACCGAGCCAGTATTGGTAATATTGAGCTTATCGCATTTGAGTTTACCTTTGAAAACACCGGAGACTTTGAGCTCTTTACAACGTAGATCGCCGTCGATGTAGCCGTCGGCTTCTATGGTGATTTTACCGGTTGAACTAATTTTCCCGTACAGCTCGCCGCCAATTAGCGCTTCGCCTTCAAAATGGGTTTCGCCTGATAACTTAGTGCCTTGGGCGATAAAAGTGAGTCCATTGCTATTTTTCTTATTTCCAAACATAAACAAGATCAATTTTGAGGTTGTAGCTAGATATTATCCTGAATTTTTACACAATCAAACCACTAATATTTGGCGCCATTGTCAGATTTTTGTCATTTTGTAGTGATGTCAGGGTTAACAATAATTGCAGAGTTAGGGCACGGTGCCACACACGCTCCGCAACCTGTGCAAGCTTGAATGTCTATGATCGGCTGCGGTGCTTGACCGATTTGTGGGCTAAATGTAATGGCTCTTGGCTCACAGGCATCTTTACAGCTTTGGCACCAAACGCCATTAAATGCTAAGCAATTATCGCTAATTTGCGCCGCGATGGTCCAAGGTTGAGCTTGATGAGTATCGAACAGTGGCTCAGGACAACTCTCAGCGCACTTGCCACAAAATGTACATTCATCACGGCTAAAGTCGATTTCGGGAAATCCACCGTCGCCGCGTTTAATAATTTGCGTTTCACAGTTGCTGATACATTTGTCACAGCGAGTGCACTCGTCTGTAAATTCAATATCCTGTTTTATCCAAGGCGGGCGAATAACGTTACTTTTGCGGCGGCTAAAAAGATTGCGCCTACTTTGGTTGATGCGATTGGACATGAGAAACCTTAACTAGGCGCTGGCGGTAAAAGCGCAGCGCAACGACGAGATTACTGACTATTATAACCATTGGGGTTATTTGATTGCCAATGCCAACTGCTTTGAGCCATATCTTTAATGCTATGGGTTGCACGCCAGCCAAGCTCTTGATTGGCTTTGCTTGGGTTGGCGTAACATGCCGCGATATCACCAGGGCGACGAGGCTCAATGGTATAAGCAATACTGTGACCGCACGCGGCCTCAAACGCTTTAACCATATCCAATACACTGTAGCCGTTACCTGTCCCAAGGTTATAAGTGACCAACCCAGGCTTTGTGGCGATTTTTTGCAGCGCCTTTAGATGACCATTGGCTAGATCAATAACATGAATATAGTCACGCACACCTGTGCCATCGGTTGTGTCGTAGTCGTTGCCCCATACATTGAGTGACTTGCGTTTGCCGACCGCGACTTGCGAGATAAATGGCATGAGGTTGTTGGGAATATCATTGGGGTCTTCACCAATTAACCCACTTGGATGCGCGCCCACTGGATTAAAATAGCGCAAAATTGCGATATTCCATTTGCTATCAGCTTGATATAAGTCCGCCAAAATGTGTTCGACCATCAGCTTAGACTGTCCATACGGGTTGGTCGCACTGGTTGGGAAATCTTCAGTGATAGGTAAACTTGCGGGGTCACCATAAACCGTAGCCGATGAGCTAAAGACTAAGTTTTTGACATTAAATTGGTGCATCACTTCACACAGGCTCAAAGTGCCGGTGACATTGTTTTCATAATAGCGCAGTGGTTGTTCGACCGATTCACCGACAGCTTTAAGCCCGGCAAAGTGGATCACAGCGGTGATACTGTGATCAGTGAATATCTTTTGCAGTAACGCTTTATTGAGTACATCGCCTTGATAAAACGTGATCGGTTTACCGGTGATATTCTCAACCCGTGCTAGTGACTCAACACTGGCATTACTGAGGTTATCTATGACAACCACATCTTGGTTATTTTCAAGCAACTGCACTAGGGTATGTGAGCCAATATAGCCAGCGCCACCGGTAACGAGAACGGTCATACTTTAGGTCCTTGTATCTCACTTGCAAGCTCAACAATTAAATCAGAAAAAGAATCACCAATTTGATGATGGCGCAGGCCATACTCTAGATTTGCACGCATATACCCCAATTTATTGCCGCAGTCATGGCTTTTACCTTGCATTAGATAGGCGTTTACCTGAGTTTTCTCCATCAACATAGCAATTGCATCGGTTAATTGAATTTCGCCGCCAGCACCGGCCGGTGTTTTCGCTAACAATGGCCAAATCTCTTTTGGCAAAATATATCGACCAACGACAGCTAAATTTGAAGGCGCTTCATCGATAGCGGGCTTTTCAACTAACTGTGATATGGGTAAAGAATCGCCTGCATGCAGGTCTTCCCCTTTTATATCGGCTATACCGTATTGGTCGACACTTTGATGAGGCACAGTCTCTACCATGATCTGAGCTATGCCGTTGTCATCAAAACGCTTCACCATGTCAGCTAGGTTGTCTTTTGCCAAATTGCAGTGGTATTCATCGACAATAACATCTGGTAGTAAAACGGCAAATGGCGCATCACCGACAACTTGTTGGGCGCATAAAATAGCGTGCCCTAGGCCTTTAGCTTGCGACTGTCTAACGCTAATAACCGTTACGCCGTCGGGACAAATTGCTTGAACTTCACTTAGCAATTGGCGTTTAACGCGGCTTTCTAACTGCGCTTCTAGTTCAAAGCTGCAATCAAAGTGGTTTTCAATTGAGTTTTTACTGGCATGAGTTACCAATACAATTTCAGTTATGCCGGCGGCAATTGCTTCATTAACTACATACTGAATCAATGGCTTATCGACTATTGGCAGCATCTCTTTCGGAATCGCCTTGGTGGCCGGTAGCATTCTTGTGCCAAGTCCGGCAACAGGGATAACGGCTTTGCGGATACTGTTTGCTTTCATGAAAATCCTTGTCAGTAGTGGGGTAGCGCATATTTAAGTGGCTAATTGTACTCAATATCCGCAGAAGATCCATCTTCTAAAATGGGCTTTATTCTTGTTTTGATTATAGCTAAATTTTGTAAATTCCGTTAACTGATATTTTTGTGTGGTTGGTGGAAATGATATAAGCAGGCTTGGTTATTTAATGAACGGGTGGAAGTCGGTTTGGATAGTATGTGGATAGATATTGTTACGGCTTAGGTTTTTGATTAATATTCATTTTTATGGCTGGTGGGCAGGGGGTGTTTCGTTTGGTTTACAACTAGGGTCATGAATGTAGCTCAATAATAGCGGCTTGCGCTATTAACAAAAGTGCAACTTTGGTCAACTATGAAATAGAGAGCCCTAATGATAACTACAATATGAGCAAACAAACACAGTACCAAGCACGGCTACCCAATGCTGATGGAGTCATTGAGTATCCGCAAGCTGAACATGATATTTGGCAGCAGTTATTTGCACGTCAACAAGACAATTTGCCCCCTTTTGCCTGTCAGGAATATCTTGCTGGCTTAGAGAAGCTAAATTTGCCGAGTGATCGCATTCCACAATTGAGCGAAATCGACGCCGTATTAGCGCAAACCACAGGTTGGAGAACCGCTGGAGTGCCAGCATTGATCTCGTTTGAAAAGTTCTTTCAATTGCTGGCAGACAAAGCATTTCCGGTTGCGACATTTATTCGCAGTAAAGAGGAGTTTGATTACTTACGCGAGCCGGATATTTTTCATGAAATATTTGGCCACTGTCCGTTGCTAACGAATCCGTCATTCGCCCGTTTCTCACATGCCTATGGCAAACTGGGTTTAGCTGCGAGTAAACAAGAGCGAGTATATTTAGCGCGTTTGTATTGGTTTACCGTTGAATTTGGCCTGTTGCAGTCAAGCGAGGGGAAAAGGTCGATTTATGGCGGTGGCATTTTGAGTTCGCCCGGTGAAACCGAATATGCCATGAGCAGTAAGCCCATAGTTAAGCCGTTCGATCTTATTGAAGTATTACGCACTCCTTACCGAATCGATATAATGCAACCAATATACTATCATATTGAGTCAATTGACTTTTTAGATGAAATTGTTGCAATGGATATTATGTCAGCGGTGAAACAAGCGATGTCGCTTGGGTTATTACCACCGCTGTTTGAGCCTAAGTGCCAAGCTAACTAATTGATAAAAGGAAAAACAATGACCAAATTAGCTGAAATGAAATGTGAGGCATGCCAAGCCGATGCACCCAAAGTTACCGATGCAGAGCTTGCAGAGTTAATCAGAATGATCCCCGACTGGGGTGCGGAAGTGCGCGATGGCATTATGCAACTTGAGCGCGTATACAAGTTTAAGAACTTTAAATTGGCTATGGCATTTACCAATAAACTGGCTGATTTAGCGGAAGAAGAGTTCCATCATCCTGGTATTCTGACTGAGTGGGGCAAGGTCACGGTTACGTGGTGGTCGCACTCAATTAAAGGTCTTCACCGTAACGATTTCATTATGGCTGCGAAAACAGACCAGTTATTAGATTAATAAAAAAACATATTTATTAGTGCATTACCTACGGTGGTGCACTATTTTTTTACTCAAAACACCGTCTCTGTGTAAACAATGCTTGCCACAAGCGCCATTCCATTCTAACGTATCGTAATCTCTACACTGAGCAAAATTAACCTGTTAACGGTTTGATACACGTATCTATCAGTCAAGAGAAATCCCACTAGGGTAAAATTAAAATAATAGGGACAATGACACTATGCGCTTGGAAGTGAGCTGTTTAGATCGCGTCGGTTTGGCCAAAGATATCTTAATGATTATGGAAGGCTACGGCATTAATTTGCTAGCCATCGATGCGAGCAACCAAGGATTCTTATACTTACAATTTGCTGAAGTTAATTTTGATACTTTGAGTGAATTGCTGCCGCTGATTCGAAAAGTCGAAGGAGTACATGATGTGCGTACTGTTTCGTTTATGCCATCAGAGCAAGAGCACTACGCGTTAAAAACGTTGCTGAAAACGCTACCTGATTCGGTATTTTCAATTGACGTGAAAGGTCGAGTTCGCATCGTTAACGAATCAGCACTGATGACTGTCGGCATGGAAGAGCATGAAGTACTAGACGAGTCAATTAACCATTGGGTCCAAGGGTTTAACTTCGGACGTTGGCTGAGTGAAAGTGTGGTCTTAGCACAAGCGACACGGGTTAATATTGGCCCCAATGAATACTTGGCTGAGATGCTACCCATATACTTACCCGATGAAAACAACAGCACGATTCTAGCGGGGGCTGTGGTATCACTAAAATCACCTGCCAGGGTGGGTAAACAGTTTAATGCGCTACAAAACCAAACCACCGGTTTTGAGAATGTGCTCGCCGCCAGCGACAAAATGAAGGAAGTTTTAGTGCAAGCTCGGCGTATGGCGCAGCTCGATGCCCCTTTGCTGATCACCGGTGAAACCGGCACCGGAAAGGAGCTAATGGCTAGAGCTTGCCATGATGCCAGTATGCGCCGTGAACATCCGTTTATTGCCATCAATTGCGCGGCAATGCCAGATAGCGCAGCCGAGGAAGAACTGTTCGGTTTCGTGAGTAGTCAGGGCGAAGTGATTAAACGCGGTTTCTTTGCCGAGGCCAAAGGTGGCACGGTTTTTCTTGATGAAATCGCTGAGATGTCACGTTCGGCTCAGGTAAAATTACTGCGCTTGCTGCAAGATGGCACCTACCGCCGCGTTGGCGGTGATGAAGAGGTACAAGCCGATGTGCGTATTATCTGTTCAACACAGAAGAACTTAGCTGAGCTGTGCCAAACCGGTGACTTTAGAGAAGATCTCTATTATCGGATCCACGTATTGAGCTTCCATATGCCGTCACTACGGGATCGCAAAGTAGATGTCATTCCACTCACTGAAATGTTTTTAGAACATTACAGCCAACAATTGTCGATTCCCATTCGAAGAATTTCAGCACAGTGTCGTGAACATCTACTGGGCTATGCATGGCCGGGTAACGTGCGCCAACTTAAAAACGCTATTTTCAGGGCGGTCTCAATGTGGGATGGCTCGGCTGAACTGACTGTTGAGCAACTCAAGTTGCCATCCTATGCCGAGGGCTTTGGCTATTTTGATCATCAATTCGAAGGTAGTTTAGACCAAGCAATGAAACAGTTTGAAGCGAGTTTGCTACGCCGTTTGTATCCAGCGTATCCGAGTACGCGCCAGTTGGCTAAAAAGCTAGGGGTATCACATACCGCTATTGCCAATAAATTGCGCGAATACAAAATCAGCAAGCAAAAAGGGATGTAACAGCAAATTGCCACTTTGATGCTGGTAATTTGTGCAATGTTTAAGGGAAAAGCAGCGAATTAGCTGCTTTTTTTTGACTGTAAACTAATTTGTACAAAAAGCAGGTTCTAGGGTGAGAGTGTGATTAATATCACGCTATTCCTATCTGGATTGGCTTGATGTATTTCTATAATAACAGCAGTTCCGCACAGGCAGCGCTTTGCCGTAGCAAAGCAAAAATATGACAACATGATCCTGTGCTCATCAGTTTTTAGGAGTGGGTATGAAGTTAGCAACTTATGATAACGGTCGTCGCGATGGCCAGTTGATGTTGGTTAGTCGTGATTTAAAAAAGGCCGTAGCCGTGCCAGCCATTGCGCATACTATGCAGCAACTGCTAGACGCTTGGTCACTACTTCAACCGCAATTACAAGAGCTGTATGAAGCGCTAAACGACGGTCAGATGGACAACAGTGTCGATTTTGACGAGAGTAAGTGTTTATCGCCGCTACCACGTGCATACCAATGGGCCGACGGTAGTGCCTATGTCAATCACGTAGAATTAGTGCGTAAAGCACGTGGCGCTGAAATGCCAGAAACATTTTGGACCGATCCGCTAGTTTATCAAGGTGGCTCTGACTGCTTTATCGCGCCTAAAGCTGACATTGAATTAGCGAGCGAAGATTGGGGTATTGATTTCGAATCAGAAGTGGCAGTGATCACCGACGATGTGCCAATGGGCGTGAGTAGTGATAACGCGGCGCAGCATATCAAGTTATTGATGCTTGTGAACGATGTATCGCTACGTAACCTCATTCCTGGTGAGTTAGCCAAAGGCTTTGGCTTTTTCCAATCGAAACCATCTAGCAGTTTCTCGCCAATCGCTGTCACGCCTGATGAGCTTGGTGATAAGTGGCAAGAAACTAAAGTGCATCTGCCATTAGTAACACATTTAAATGGTGAGCTCTTTGGTAAGCCAAACGCTGGCATCGATATGACATTTAACTTTGGCGAGCTGATCACTCACTTTACTAAAACCCGTCCATTGGGTGCTGGCGCCATTATAGGCTCAGGTACCATTTCTAACTATGATCGCAGTGCTGGTTCAAGCTGCCTAGCAGAGACCCGCATGTTAGAAACCATTGCAGACGGCAAGCCAGCGACATCGTTTATGCGATTTGGCGACCGTGTACGCATTGAAATGTTTGATGACAATGGCGCAACTATTTTCGGTGCTATTGACCAGCAAGTCGTGCAGTACAAAGGCTAAGTTTGCTTGAGTTACATTGACGGGGCGACAGGTGTTGCCCCGTTTTGCTATCTATTAGGCTGCAACGCGACCACAACTTAGGCGGCTGCAGGAGGGAGAGTGAATATGAAGTTATACGGCTATTGGCGCTCGAGTGCTGCTTACCGGGTGCGCATTGCGCTCAATTTAAAGCAGTTAGAGGCTGAACTGATTTCAGTGCATTTAGTTAAAGGCGGTGGTCAGCAGCATGCCGCTGATTACGCTAAGCTCAACCCGCAAGAGTTAGTGCCAACGTTGGTAACAGATGATGCTAGCGGCGATGAGTTCGTCCTAACCCAATCGATGGCGATTATTGACTATTTAGATGAACGCTATCCACAGTCAAGCTTATTGCCAGACAACCTTGAATTAAAAGCACAGGTGAGGGCGATGGCATATACGATTGCCTGTGATGTGCACCCGCTGAATAATCTAAAAGTGCTGCAGTATTTGGCCAACACCCTTAATGTGGCCGATGATCCAAAGTCACAGTGGTATCATCACTGGATACATCAAGGTTTCACTGCGATTGAGCGCCAATTACAACAGCATGCTGGTCAATACTGTTTTGGCGAGGTTGTTACGCTGGCTGATGTGGTGCTGGTGCCGCAAATATACAACGCCAAACGTTTTAACGTTGATCTGTCATCTTATCCATTAATTGAGCAAGTATGGCAACATTGTAATCAGCTTGAAGCCTTTAAACAGGCCTTGCCAGAAAACCAAGCGGACGCGGTGATAAGTTAATTTAGCACTTATCGTTGCTGTTAGCGGTTTTGCATTAAGAATTCTACAAACGCCTTGTCGGCTTGGCCGAGCGGGCGTTTTTTATGCCATGCAATATGCAGATCTAAATTGACTGCGGGGGCGAAAGGCTTAGCCAATATGGGATCGTTTTTCTCAATGACCATCTCCAGCACACTAGTAATGGCATAGCCTTGTGAAACCACTTGCTTGATCAAGTTAATTAAGTTGGTTTCAAACGCGATATTGACTTCAATGCCTAAACGTTGAGCATGTTTAAGCATCCATTCACGATGAAAGTACCCGGGCTTAAACATCACCAGTTCATGTTCAAAAAATGCTTGCAATGGAATGGCTTTAAGGTGAGCGAGTGGATGGTCTTCAGCCATGGCAACCACCATTTGTGCCGTTAATAAACATTGGCTATCTAGCTCTTCAGTCAGATCTTGCTCGGTGATAATGGCAATGTCGACCTCTTCATTTTGCAACATTCTTAAGGTGTCACGGGTGCCACCTTCAAACAGAGACAGCTTTAAAGCGGGGTATTGATGGCGAAAAGCCATGAGTCGCCGCGGCAAGTAGTAGGAGCCCAGCATACCCGGTACGGCAACCCTGACTTCCCCTCGGCTTAAGTTGGCAAGCTCATGCAGATGCCTCTTAGCTTGCTCTACCTGTTTTAGAATGACTTTCGCATGCTCATTGAGCGCTACACCTTCAGATGTTAATGCTAAGCGGCTGCCTTTTTGACCACGATGATGGGCATTGCGGTTAATCAGCATTACACCCAGCTCATCTTCTAAGCGTTTAATGCTTTGACTGATGGCCGGTTGAGCGATACTTAACTCATTAGCGGCTTGAGTAAAGCTGCCTGAGTTAGCCAGTGTATGCAAATGTTTAAGTTGTTTAATGTCCATAAGTGAAAATTATAGTGTTGATAATTTCTATGTATTTTTATTATGTTATCGTCAGTGATAGCCTGAGTCTAGAATTTACACCTATTTATACCGACCATGCTCACAAACCCGATGCAAGCCAAACGTCTTATCAGCGCACTTTCCATTGCCTCAGTGGTGATTTATATCAACCTGTATATTGTGCAGGGCATGCTGCCTCTAGTTTCAAAGCAATTTGAGGTAGCACCGGCTCACGCAACTTTACTGTTATCAGTCACCAGTTTTTCCATGGCCATTTCATTACTATTTTATGCGCTGCTTTCAGACAAGATTGGCCGTAAAATGCCGATAGTGATTAGCCTATATCTGTTGGTTCTCGTTGATTTTTTACTGATTTGGGTGGCAAGTTTTGAGCAACTCATGGCGATGCGGTTACTGCAAGGTATCTTGCTGGCGTCAGTTCCTGCCATTGCCATGGCCTATTTTAAAGACATGCTGACCTCGATGCAGTTACTGCAAGCTGGTGCCGTTTATATTGCCGCTAACAGTGTGGGCGGCATCGTGGGGCGGCTGATAGGGGGCATGATGACGGCCTTGTTTGATTGGCAACAAGCCATGTTACTGCTTACAGGATTGTCGATGATAGGTGTAGTGATCGCCATGAGGCTATTGCCAGAACATGACACTAGCAAGCCTGCACTACCTGCAAGTAAAGCGATAACCGCTAGCGATCTGCGCGGCTTTAAACTGCATCTGCAAGATAAAAAAATGCCGTTAATCTACTTGTTAGGTGGCGCAGCGTTTATGGTGATGGTCAATCAATATAGCTATATACAATTGCATTTAATGCAAGAGCCTTTCGCTTGGGGAAGTTTCACGGTTACCTTGATATTTCTATGCTATTTTGCCGGAACTTACGCCTCATCGCGTAGCGGAAAGTGGGTTAAGCGTTATGGCCGCGAACCGTTGTTGATGTTGGCGAGTGTGTTAATGGTTGTCGGTACACTCATTACGCTGATTGATACCGTTAGCGCCATTGTGATGGGTTTCGCGATAATGAGTTTTGGCTTTTTCACCCTGCATAGTACTTGTAACACTTGGGTTGCAGAGCGGGCCAGTGCTCATCGAGCCAAAGCCACAGCGTTATACTTGTGTAGTTACTATTTGGGCGCGGCGTTGGGTGGCCCCTACTTGTTACCGTTTTGGCAGCAAGCCAATTGGCAGGGGGTAGTCGTAGCCAGTCTGGCGATTTTGCTACTGCAGCAGATACTGGTCATAATACTTAGCAAACAAAAATTACTGGCTTTTTACCGCTATGCGCGTTTGCATCGTGGGGCGACTTAAATTTGGCTCACCGGTGTTAAGCTATGTAACTAAATAGGTCGTGTTAATAGCGCACAAGTAGAGTGTCACAACAATAATGCCACTGCGCGTTTGCGCTGATAAAGGATGGATAAGCCTGATGGATATAGGTCAACAACTCAGACAAGCCATAGGGATTGAAAAACCTATTGTTCAAGCGCCAATGGCTGGCGTGCAGGATTGGCGCTTAGCCGTTGCGGTGTCTCAAGCAGGTGGGTTAGGTTCCATTCCCTGTGGCATGCTGACTCGCGAGCAAGTCCTCACAGAAATAAATCAGTTTCGCCAGCACAGTAACAAACCCTATAACCTCAATTTTTTCTGTCATCAAATGCCGACTGTAGACACCGCAATGTTACAGCGTTGGCAGGCCAAACTTGCGCGCTATTATCACCACTATAAACTGCAAGCTAATGATGAAATAAGCGGTTTACGGGTGCCATTTGATCAAGCAATGGCCGATATGCTTGAACCGATAAAACCACCTGTTGTGAGTTTTCACTTTGGGCTACCGCATCCGGACTTAGTGGCACAGATAAAAACTTGGGGCACAACGATATTATCTTCTGCAACAACAGTTGAAGAGACTATCTGGCTGCAAACAAACGGGGCGGATATTATCATTGCCCAAGGCTGCGAGGCAGGCGGGCATCGCGCGATGTTTTTAACCGAAGACCCCAGCACCCAGCAACCGACGCAAACATTACTGGCCGAGATAATAGACGCTGTTTCTGTTCCAGTGATTGCCGCTGGTGGTTTAGCGACTGCTGCTGATGTAAAGCGCATGCTCGCTAACGGCGCTGCAGGCGTGCAGCTAGGCACAGCATATCTGTTGTGTGACGAAGCTAATACATCGGCTTTACACCGACAAGCCATACAGAACCCCCACCACACCACCGCGCTGACTAATATTTTTTCCGGTCGATTAGCTCGAGGAATTTGTAATAAAGCCATGCACGAGCTAGGCAATATAAATGCAATCGCCCCAACGTTTCCATATGCATCCATCGCCATGGCACCCTTAAGATCTAAAGCGGAATCACTAGGACAGAACCATTTTTCACCATTATGGGCGGGTAGCAATATCGCAGGTTGTAAAGCTATCAGTGCGGTTGAATTAACGCGGTTATTATGGAAAACCTAGAAATTGGATTGAGTAAAGATTAGCTAGCAGTTAAATACTTATCTGCGATGCAGGTATAGCGGTTGTTTGATTCAATAAGTGAGTTAATGTTTTTAGTTTTAATTATTGAAGGTTGTGAAGTTATCATTTTCATTTTTACAGTTTATTAGTTTTAAATTCCGTCATAACTGGTTTAGTTAGTTATATTTATATTTTCCCCGCTAATAGCCCTATTAGGCGTGAAGAGCAAGGCCTACATCTCAGAGAATGTAGCCTGCATGGTTGCGTTTGTAAGTTAAATGTTGTACTTTTCGTCAAAAAATTATAGTCAATTAAATGGTTGCGCAAAATGGACTTTGGTTGTTGTTTTCTATTATTGGTTTTTCACTATTAACAATAGGGAACGATGAGACAATTTAAATTTATGTAAAAACACCTAATTTAGTTTTTGGTAAGTCAGATTTAAATCATTAGTAGTGTGGGTTGCGCTGAGTGTTCTCATCGCGACCTTGTTATTTGGTTGTTGCTTTAATGTTGATTTCCATAGCGATAACTGGTTACGTAAAGCAGCCAAGGTTAAGGCTAAATTTTGCGTTGGATGGTATTAATTAAGATTTATCTTGTTAATACCAAATATAATAAGGTATCAAGGATGAACAAGACTGTTTTTTGTCTATTTTTTTATTTATTGGTCTCACTGCTGTCGTTTGCAGCGAATGCCACCATGAAAGTAAAGGTATTTGAGTGGCGACCTAACAATTTGCCTGTTGGTACCGCCGCTCAATTTCATTGGGACGTTGAAGGGGCTGAAAAGTGTTTTGCCACAACGGCTGGTGCGGGTAAGCCCGCTGAACGTCCTGCCAAAGGTCAAAATGTTGCAGGAGTCCATAACACTGTTGGTACCTTTGAGACTAGATGGTATTGCTTAGATAGCAGTGGTAACCGAATTCCCTCCTCATCCTCTCAATATTTAAAAGCTTCAAGAACGGTATTTGTGCCAGTACCCGCCACTCTAAGTAAATCGGCTACTTACGTTAAAGTTGGTAGCAGTGTTACTTTATCATGGAGCTCTGTCGCCAATGCAACGAGTTACCAGCTCTATAATAACAATACGCTGGTAAAGACGGTGAGTGGTACGAGTACAGACCATTCGGATTCAAGTTATGGCTGGAATAGTTATAAAGTTAAAGCGTGCCATGTAACTGGCTGCAGTGCGTTGTCGAGTGCACAAAATGTTTACTTTTATACCGGCCCAGGTGGGGTTAATAACTTGGCCGTGAATAAGGGGACGGCGCAATTAGGCGAGAGCGTAAAAATTAGTTGGAGCGTCGCTGGCGGTTCTGTGCCAGGCGTTAATTATAAAGTTATCATAGGTAACCGTGTTAGTTACGTGAGTAACACAGAAAAAACCTTCACAACATCCGAAGTAGGTAGCAATACAATTAGAGTATGGGCCTGCAATCCTGGTGGATTATGCGGCAGCTCACGTACCATCAATGTCATTGTTGTTCCCCCTGTTCCAAGCAAGCCATCACTGAGCAAGTCAGCCACTTATGTAAAAATTAACAATAGGATGTCCTTGTCTTGGCCTGCCGTCCCACATGCGACAAGCTACAAGTTGTTTGATAATGGCACTTTGGTTAAATCTTTGACCGGTACCAGTATCACCCTTACCGATACGAGCTATGGTTGGAATCGATATAAAGTGCAGGCCTGCAATAGCAGCGGTTGTAGTGGACTGTCGGGTGTACAAAATGTTTACTTTTATACCGTAACCGGCGCAGTGAATAACCTCGCTGTAGATAAAAGCACCGCGACGCTTGGTGAAACGGTTACCATAAGCTGGAGCCCGGCCGGTGGCATTATTCCTAGTGGCAAGTACAGAGTGACCATTGGCAACTCTGTCAGTGAAGTCACAGGTACCAGCAAAAGCTACGAACCCAGCGAGTTAGGTACCAACACCATCAAAGTACAGGCCTGTAATCCTGGGGTGAATTGCAGCAGTACTCGAACTGTCAATGTTAAAGTTAATCCACCAGTGCCAGCTAGAGCGGCAAAACCGAGTCGTTCTCACGCCTATCGGCCATTAGCGGCGGCTGTGACTATACTTTGGCAAGCTGTGCCACATGCGACTCGTTACGTACTTTATAACAGTAGTACAGTTATTTATGATGGTCCAAATCGAAATAAAACCCATATACGGCACACGTTAGGCGAAAGCCGTTATGCAGTAAAGGCCTGTAACGTTTCTGGCTGTGCTATTGGTTCGGAAGTGCAAACAGTTTTCTATTACAGTAAAGCAGATGCCGTCGCTAACCTTGCTGTAGACAAAGCGAGCATAATTGCTGGGCAAACCGCCAAAGTTAGCTGGAGTGGAGCAGAAGGGACGATCCCAACGACCAAATATAAAGTTACTGCTAATGGCACAACAAATCTGCAGTCAGATAAGAGCTTCAACTTTACCAGTAATGTAATCGGTACCCATACGATTAGAATTGCTGCGTGTAACCCCAGTGTTGCTTGTAGTAGTGAAAAAACGATTTCGGTCACGGTCAACCCACAAATTCCTGCTACACCACCAAGTTTTTCTGTTCCTTTAGTGACTAATCAACCTAGTATGAGTATAAGTTGGGGGGAGGCGGAGCGAGCAACGCATTATGAGTTAGCGGATGCAAGCAAAATACTGTACAGCGGCAGTGCACGTAATAAAGTAGTGACATTAGCACTGGGAGACTATGCCTATAAAGTCCGAGCCTGCAATCAGACTGGCTGTAGTGTATTTTCTCCGTTACGAAGAGGCAAAGCAGTTCCTCAAATGCAAGTTAAACAGTTTAAGTGGGTACCTGCAAGATTACCTGTTGGTGGTACTTCACAGTTCCATTGGAATGTTGAGCACGCAAAAACATGTTTTGCATTAACAGCTGGTGAAAATAAACCCGTTGAACGTCCTGGATATGGGGAGAATGTAAATGGTGTTTATGAAGAAGTTGGAGTTCATACTGCTAAGTGGTATTGCGAAGATGCTTATGGTTTTAGAATCCCAGCTGCGACAAATCAATATTTAACTGCCGATCGTGAAGTGTATTTGCCTAAGCCTGCAGCTCAAGCTTCACTTAGTGCAGATCGTACCTATGTCAAAATTAATTCCGAAGTGAATTTGTCTTGGCCAGGTGTGGAGCATGCGACGAAATATGAGCTCCTCAACAATGGCAATCACGTTAAGTTTGTCTTTGCCAATGCGGCAACTACAATAACCACACCTGATTCTGATGACACCTATGGTTGGAATCGCTACACCGTTAAAAGTTGTAATGACACAGGTTGCAGTGATGCATTATCGCCTCAAAGAAATGTTTATTTTTATACCGCTACTAGTGCAGTTAAAAATATTAAAGTCGATAAACCCAGTATCGTCGTAGGTGAGACGGTCAATGTGACTTGGGATATGGCTGGTGGTGAAGTTCCTGGCCGAACTTATCAAGTTGATTATCTAGGTGGTACAAAAAATATTATCGGCCATGAGTATCCTATTACCGATGCACCGATAGGGACCCATGAAGTTAAAGTACGGGCCTGTAATCCTGATGTGGCTTGTAGTAGCGTTGCCACTGTATCATTTACTGTTACAAACACCATGAAGGTCGAACAGTTTGAATGGATACCCGCTAGGCTATTTGCTGGACAGCAAGCCACTTTCCATTGGAATGTGGAAAATGCCAGTCAATGTTTTGCCATTACCGCAGGTGAAAATGCGCCAAAAGAACGGCCAGCCAGCGGCCACAATATTCCTGGTACCTATACTGAGGTAGGTACCCATACCACTAAATGGTATTGTAAAGATGTTCACGGCAAGCGTATTCCTCATAACACCAGTGAGTTTTTAGAAGCCCAGCGTACTGTTGATCCTGCACCACCTATGTCGGAAAATACTTTTGAATGGGTGCCAAGTCAAATTGAGGTTGGGGAAACATCGGAACTGCATTGGGATTTCGAAAATGCGGTAACTTGTACCGCACAAAGTGGTAGTCCTGAATCAGCAACCAATTTGGGTGGAAATGGTTCAACGAGCCAACTGGCATTTAATGAGCAGCAAATCCATATCTCGCGCTGGTATTGTAATGACCAATATGGTAATCGCTTTCCGAGCGAAGAGACTGAGTTTATTGAAACTGTCCTCAATGTTGGCGGTGAAGATTGGTTAAATACTAGCGAAACCCCAGTCGATGACGCAGGGGGAAGCAATAGTGCACCAAATCAATCGGTTGATATCAGCGCCAGTTGGGTGAAAGGTCAAGCCAGTGTCAGTGGTGGTCAAGCGAGCTACCAAATCCCAATTGATTTACCTCCTGGGCGCAATGGTGTACAGCCTAAGGTATCACTGAGTTACAACTCACAAAGCGGTAACGGCATTGCCGGCGTGGGTTGGTCACTTAATGCTGGTTCAACTATCAGTCGTTGTGCGGCCACTTATGCGCAGGACGGCTATACTCGAGCGGTCACCTTTAACGCCGATACCGACAGGTTATGCCTAAACGGGCAACGCTTGATGAATACATCAGGTGTTTATGGCCAAAGCGGCACTGAGTACCACACCGAGATGGACAGCTTTGTTAAAGTAGTACAATCAGGCGATATTAACGGTGCTACAACTAACTTTACGGTGCATCGTCCAGATGGCTCAGTTGCGACCTATGGTGCCAATGCCGACAGCCGATTTATACCCAGTGGACTAAACACGGTATTAACTTGGAAAGTAACCCAAGAGTCGTGGGCCAATGGGCAAAATACCATTGATTATAGCTATGATGACAGTGTGGCGGGTGAGCATCTATTGGAGGCGATTTATTATACGGGTACTGGAGGCGTAAATGGTGTTCGTTTCGTTGAGTTTGAATATGAAGCACGCAATGACAACCGTCAAAGTTATATATTTGGAGGGCAAATTGTTTCGTCTCGCCGACTAGTTCAGATTAATACCTACCTTGATAGCCAGAACCAGGTTCGTCTTTATAAGCTCAATCATACATATAGTGGGAGCTCCTCTCGAAGCCTGTTACAGAGCATCGAGCTGTGCGGCTTTGAGAATCATAACCCACAATGTGCACAACCCATTGATTTTAACTGGGCTGAATCACATCTTACCACCACCGTAGAGGCGTTGACACTTGGTGATAGCATGGCGTTTCCTGATGAAAAGGACCTATTTGAGGTGCTGCCAAAAGGTGACGCAAATGGCGATGGTGTCATGGATTGGAGTGGTATATTTGTTAATGCCGAAGGGGAGCATACAGGTACATACACAGCAAATATAAACCCGTGTTATAAAAACCGTTATCGCCTTACTGCACCTGATTGTATTGCTGTGGATATGAATCAAGATGGGTTGACAGACGATTGGCGTAATGCTAGCGGACGCTTGCAAATTAAGTTATCTGGCGGCAATTGGCAAAATACCGGTATTGATTTAGAAGCGAGTGATAAGTACAGCTTGGATGACAGCAGGCTAATTAATGCGGTTGATTATAATGGCGATAGTTGGGTTGATTTGATGGTATATCATCACAACGGGGGCTCGCCTCAGCTGAAGCTATATTTGCACAGTAAAGACCAAAATACCCCATACTCGAATAACGGGCAGCTTGTATTCTCCTACCCTGTGTTTGATAAGGATGTGACTGATTCTGTGTTGTTAGCCAGAATTGACTTTATGGGAGATATTACTGGCGACGGTAGGCCCGATCTTGTGGTCATGCCTACCCCAGCGACGGCCCAATCTTGGTTTAGCTCAACACCTTCAGTATTGCTGATGAATACACCGAGCAGCAGCGAAGTGGTCACTTTTACTGAACAAACACTTTATTTAGGTTCAACAGAAGATTTAGTTGCCCCCAATTTTAATTATTTCATCGACATTAATGGCGATGGCTTAGATGATTGGATCGGTTGGCAGAGTCTAACTGACCAAGAGGGGATCGCAGTACGACTCAACATGGGTAATGGACAGTTTGCAGCAAAACAGCTGATAACAGGAGAGGCATTAGCTACCCGGATTGAGTATGGAGCTGACCCTCACACACCGAGTGAACAAATACAGCGTGTTACGCCAAAGTTCCTAGGGGCTTTTAAAGCGTTTGACGTTAATTTTGATGGTAAGAAGGAATTACTTGTTCCTGGTCAGCGTATCTTAACGGGGTGTGCTCAGATTTATAATCGAGGCGTGCTAACGACCAGATGCGGTGATGCGCTATATGGGGCGAGAAGTTTAGGCGTTGATGAGGGCTTAGAGGCAATCGCGAGCTATCATTTTGATGATAGCATTTATCGCTTTGACTCCATTTCATTTGAAATCGATGCGCAAGGTGCAATTACCTCACATCGAGTGCCGACAGACCTGTATGGGCATGCTTACCAGTCAACTGTGTTAGACATCTACGGCACTGGATTAGCTAGTTTGTTGTTTAACCACAGGCAACAAAGTGCCACAAGCTTTAGTGGGTCTGCTGTAGGGACGCCTTTTGCTGGGTATGAAAATGATTATGGTATTTATGTCAGTCGTAACCATGGCTCAGGCACTGGTGTCACACCAAGCGATTATGCAGCCGTAGATTATCTACAATCTGTCACCGACGGCCTTGGCAATCAAAGTCAATGGCGGTACCGCCCACTATCAACGGGTGAAGGTAGTGCCGGTCAAGCTAAGATGTACCAAACTGACCATGACTATGTGGGTGATGGCTACATCCACTTTGGCTCCAGTATGTATGTGGTACAGTCTTTTGAACAAAGCAATGGTGTAGGTGGTAGCAATACTACCGAGTATGCATACAAAGGCGCTATGTATAACCTGCAAGGCCGTGGTTTTACCGGCTTTAGAGAAATTATTGAAAAAGATGTGGCACGCAATAAAACCGTGCAATCTGTCTTTAAGCAAAAGTTTCCACAGGTCAGTCTGCTAGAGTCGCAAACGGTGAAAGTGAGTGGCACGACCGTGGCGCAAACCACTAACATTTGGGCTGATAATCCACAGCACAGTATTAATGGCGTCTATCACAACGTGAATACTCAGTCACTTATTGAGCATTATGGACTCAGTGGCAGTAGTGAGCAGCGCTCCAGCACCTTGCAAACCGTTGATGCGACAGATGTCACTGAATACGGCAACATTAAAAAGCGCACTCAAACCGTGACCGACTATATCGGTGGCGTTGCAAACAGCTATCGAACAATTGTCGAAACCAATTACACACCTGATATCAATAATTGGTTCCTAGGTAAGTTTGCAGATAAAACCACTAAGACGAGGGTGATTGAGCGTAGCTGGGCAAATGACCCTTATAGTGGGGCAGATGCTGAGCAGTGGCAAACCATGACGGTTGATGAATGGCATCCAGTGCACCATAAGCCCACTACTGCGACCTATACAGCCAGTGGCAGTACCTGTAACCGAGAAGAGATTACCGAGCTTAACGATTACGGCTTACCCACTACGGTTACCATTAACGGTAGCACGAGTGATTGCACTGCTATGACCGCGCGAACAACCGGGTTTACTTACACTAAAAACGGTAGCTCATCTGCTAGTGATGGTTACTTGCCATTTACCGTGACTAACGCAAAGGTTCATGCGACTACAACCGTGTATGATATGGGGCTCGGCGTGCCGACTAGGGTTACCGCGCCAAACAGCATGATTACCGAAACGCAGTATGATGCCATTGGTCGCCCAGTGCAGGTTGAACAAACGGGTAGCCCGACCCAATACCTGCGTTATTTGTTGGCGCAAAACGGCAATCATGCACCAAGCCATGCCAAACTACTAATGCGTACGACTTCGGCGGGGATGCCGACTCAAGAGGTGTACTCCGACAGTTTAGGGCGCCAAATTAGAAGCGCTAGCCAAGCATTTGATGGTAGCAGCTATCAATATGTGGATAAACGCTATGACAGCCTTGGCCGCCTCACCCATGAATCCATGCCCTATTATGATGGTGACATGCCTGAATTTACTATTTTCAGTAACTTTGACCGGTTCGATAGGCCAAGGCAGCGCAGTTTGCCCAACGGTCAATCAGGCGGGTTAATATCAACGTATAGCTATAATGGCCTAACGACCAGTATCACTGTTGAAGGTCGCACCATGTCGCGCACCTACGGGATGCAAGGCTTGTTGTATGAAACGGTAGATGCTGCTCAAGGCAGTAACCGCTTTGCCTATGATGGGGCTGGCAGGCCGTTGGTTATTGAAGATGCCAATGGCAATGATATTGTCGCCAGTTATAACGGCTTTGGGCATAAAACGCAGGTTGTTGACCCCAACCAAGGTACCACCAATTTTGGTTATAACACCATAGGCGAGCTCGATAAGCAAACCGATGCTAATGGTGCAATACAACGCTTTAGCTTTGATACCTTAGGGCGAGTGACAACTAAATCCACCAGTGGCAGTCATGCCAATGGTTCGGCAAGTTTTGTTTGGGATACTCGTAAACAGGGGATGCTCAGCACAGAAACTGAAAATGGTATTACTCGCGACTATACCTACACCAGTGCAATGCAACTGGCCAGTAGTTCGGTAAGAGTGGCCACAAGCGAAGGCGGCGACAATGTCACCCGCACAATAAACCATCAGTACGATAGCTTTTATGGCCGCCCTAAAGGGGTCAGCTATCCAAATGGTTTAACACTGGAATATGTCTATAACGATAGCGGTTATCTATATCAAACCCGTAATGCCGCGTCTGATTACATTTACCAAACCGTGACAGAAATGGATGCCGCAGGTCATGTAACGGGTAGCCAAATGGCCAATGCCTTGTTAACGCAAACAAGTGTGTATAACAGTGAAGGCACCATGGCGAGCACCCAAGTGACCTCGGCCCTAGGCACGCTGCACGCGCATTATTACGATACCTATGACAGCTTCATGAACCTAGTTGAGGAACGTAATGGTGTAACAGGATTAGAAAAAGGCTACCAATACGATAGCCTGAATCGCTTGACCCAATACACCTACAGTAATGCAGGCTTTGCCCTAAATGGCAGCAGCACGCCTTTTGCGGCAACGGTGGACTACGACTACGATGCCGTGGGTAATATTCTCTATAAATCCGACTACAGTCGCAGTCAGTCCAACGCTTATGAGTACAACAATGGTTGCTTAGCTGGCAGCAATGCTGGGCCGAATGCGGTATGTGCTATTACTAAGCTAAATGGCTCGCGCGTGCAATTTAGCTACGATAGCCGCGGTAATTTAGTCAACGGTGATGGGCTTACCATGACCTACAATGCGCTGGATAAACCATTAACTGTGGTAGGGCGAGGGCCGAACAACAACACCAGCACTGGTTTTGTGTATGGCAGCGATAATATGCGTGCGCTACAAACCCGTAGCGTCAGTGGTAAAACGACTAAAACCCATTATGTCGATAAGCTATTTGAAGCAGATAATGATGGTAGTTGGCGCGCTTACATTGGTGATATTGCGGTATTGAGTTACACCCCAGAGCGCAGTCATCAGTTACTGTACACCTTGCGTGATAGACTGGGTAGTGCAACGACCATGGTCGATCACCAAGGTAATATTATCTCGCATCGCTACTTTGACCCATTTGGCCGAACGGCGACCGACAGTGTGGCTGGCAGCTTAGGCGACCTGATTGAGACCAATGGCAATCGCCGCGGCTTTACCGACCACGAACATTTGAATGAGCAGCAGCTAATTCATATGAACGGGCGGGTGTACGATTACAACATGGGCCGCTTTATGTCGGTGGATCCGTTTATTCAATCGCCGACGTCGACCCAGAGTGTTAATCCGTATTCATATATTATGAATAACCCGCTGGCTGGGACGGATCCAACGGGGTATGTGGCGGAGGACGAGACCATGACAGGCTCAAGGATTAAAGGTGTAGATACTGGAGCACATGGTGCAGCTTTTGGAGCAAGAGCTGAAATGGGGAGGAAAAACAAGAGCGACTCAGGTGCAAATAAGTCACAATCGACTCAGCAGACAGATGTTAAGGCTAATAATATTGGTGGGCTTGAGTCTGTATCTAACCAAAGCTATGGCAATGACCCTAATTTTGCGGCAGGCTATGATTCAGCGAATAAAGGAGATATGTCTACTGTGTTATCATGGACTCCTTTAGGCCAAGCAGTTGACGCAGCAAAATCTACTGCTGAAGGTTTTAAGGCGGGTATTGATGAGTATCAAGAGACAGGGAGTCTTACTGGAGCTGCATTCGTTGCTGGTAAAGCAGGCGCTGAAGCTTACGTAGAGAAAAAGTTGAAGCTAGGGAGGGGGCCCGATGTTGTTAAGGGGGCTGGCCGACAAGGAAAACAGCCAAGACTCAGGGAGATGATGAATGATCCTAAAGTTAGCTCAGCTGATAGAGGTTGGCTGAAGAATGATGCTCGACATATAGAGTTTGGAAACAAGTCTGGCTTACGTATCCCAAGAAACGGAAGGAATTCTCCCGGCCGTAAAGCTCAAGACAAAGGTTATGAGTTGGCACATCCTCATAATGCTCCAGCTAGCAAAGGCAATGGTTATGCAGGATCAAAGCTGAAGAATCATGCAGATCATAAAGTTGAAACCCGCTTACAGAAGCATAGGTACTAACATGAAGAGCTATAACAAGATGCATGAAAAACAAATAGAGAATTTGCTTAAGCAGTCTCCGGAGCAAAGATATGAGTATTTTGTTCGCTACAGTGCTGATTTTGAACAAGTCTGGGGGCTAGTTGTGGCAGATGATAACTGGGTCATTTTCAAAGATGCTGACGGAGAAGAAATTTTCCCACTTTGGTCCCATCCTGATTTAGCAGAAGCGTGCTGCTTCGAAGAACATAAACAGATGGGGGCTAAGCCCCAAGCAATAGGTTTGGAATCGTTCATTAAAAACTGTATTCCTGACATGGTTTCTGATGGTGTTTATTTTGGCATATTTTATGACAAATCGAGAGTTGGGCTAGTAGTTGAAGGTGAGGTATTAAAAGTCGAACTTGAGGAAGAAGTGCGAACTGTATGGGAATAAAGAAAAGCGGGGTCAGAGAAGGGAAAAGTGAAAAGTGGGGTCAGAGTAAACTTTTTGCTCTGGCCTGAGTAGTGGCCTTTGCTGGTCGCCCCATTTTCTTTGGTCTGATGCTTTTGCCTGTGAGCAGTTCTATTTTGGAAAGTGGGGTCTTGGAAAGTGGGGTCAGAGTAAACTTTTTGCTCTGGCCTTTGCTGGTCGCCCCATTTTCTTTGGTCTGATGCTTTTGCCTGTGAGCAGTTCTATTTCATCCTTAAATTTATCATTGCCAATCGCCATACCTTTATTAGTCGCGAGACGAATATCTTCAATCAATTTATTGGCTAAATGATGTTTGAACAGTGCTCGATATGCCGCCTTTCTAGTATCTGGGTTTTGATGTATTGCTAGGTATATCGCATGAGGAGTGCAGAGTTTTGATAACCTGCCCAGAGCATTGATTTGATAACTCGACCATGGATATTCAGCGGGGTCGTTAACCATGTTTGCCCTCACAGGATTGAGCTCAATGTAACGATATAGGTTGAGTAAGTATTGCTCAGACTGAACTAGACATGATTTATAGCGCCCCTCCCATAATGTTCCTGTACGTCGGTAGGTGTGATTAAAGTACCTAACATATTGCCGGCCAAGAGATTGCATCATAAGACTAATGGCATTATCAGCTTGCGGCGTACAGAGTATGTGAACATGGTTCGTCATTAATACCCAAGCGTGTACGTCGACTTGATATTTGTCGGCATAGTCTTTTAGCCAGCCAATGTAAGCCTCAAAATCTTGTGTTGCCGTAAAACAGGTTTGGCGGTTGTTGCCACGCTGGATGATATGTTGGGCGATGCCAACAGGGCTGATTCTTGGTTTTCTGGGCACTTGCAAGTTCCGTTTGCAATAAGAGCGAATCCGCTGAGTATAGTTGAACGATGTTAATTCAACCTGTTTTAGTGTCATCTAAATTGCTTTAACTTATTCAGTTAATTGTTAGCGACAAAGTGCTTCCGGTTAATAGCGTATTTTTGCATTTTGTCGTACAGGGTTTTTCTTGGCAGTTCGAGCTGCGCCATGGTGAGCTTGATACTGCCTTTGTGCAAGCTCAGTGATTCTTCAATGAGCATTTTTTCGAAAAACTCCACCCGCTGCTGCAGTGACATGCCGCTGCTAATTTGTGGTTGCTGCGCCAGTGATGTGGCAAAAGCCGCGTCAGCACCAAGTAGCACGTAGCGTTCGGCAAAATTACGTAGCTCGCGCACATTGCCTGGCCAGTCATGGGAAGTCAGAATCGCCATCTGCTCTGGTGAGAGGGCGATATGCGCTTTGTGGTAACGAGTTGAAGCAATACGGGCAAAATGCAGAAATAGCAACGGGATATCTTCTCGTCGGTCACGCAGCGCAGGAATAGGCACAGTGACTAAGTTGAGCCGGTAGAGTAAATCTTGGCGAAACTCACCATGCTCACACAGTTCGCTTAAGTCTACTTTGGTGGCAGCAATTACCCGAATGTCTAACTGGATGGATTTATTGGAGCCTAAACGCTCGATACAGCGGTCTTCAAGCACCCTAAGTAACTTAACTTGCAGCGATAATGGCGTGCTTTCAATTTCATCTAAAAACAGCGTGCCGCCGCTGGCATATTCAAATTTACCTACGCGGGTTTTGTCTGCACCGGTAAATGCGCCCGACTCGGCGCCAAACAGCTCGCTTTCGATTATTGTTTCGGGAATGGCGCCGCAGTTAATGGCAACAAAATTAGCCTGATGCCTAATGCTGTGATCATGCAAATAGCGCGCGACCAACTCTTTACCCGTACCCGTTTCGCCATCAATGAGTACATCAGCGGGCAAGTCGATCACTTGGTCGATAATATGCCGCATTTGGTTGATACCCGGGCTGTGGCCCAAAATACGAGGTCCAGGGCGGCTGTGGCTTTCAAGCTCTTTCTTAAGGCTACGGTTTTCAAGGGTTAGGCAACGTTTATCAAGAGCGCGTTTTACGACATCGAGGATATGTTCGTTGTTAAATGGCTTTTCTAAAAAGTCATAGGCACCTTTTTTAAGCGCATCAACCGCCATGGCGATATCGCCATAACCGGTCAGTAATATGACGGGTAGATCGGCGTCTCGTTGCAACAGTTGATTGAGTAAACTCACGCCATCCATCTGTGGCATATTGACGTCGGTGATCACTATGCCGGGCCAATTTCGCGGTAGGGCATCGAGTAGCAATTGGCCATGGCTGATAGTGGCAGCTTGGTAGGATTCTAGGTCAAACAGTTGCACTAAAGCCGCACCAATCAGTGGCTCATCATCAACCACAATAATATTAAGCGCATCGATATTAGCTAAACTCATTGGCTATCTCCGTTGTCTGCAACAGGCGGATTGGCTGCAGTTGCAGGCATATCATAAGCGGGCAGCGTAATGGTGAATATCGCCCCATGAGTCGGGGCATTCTGGACACTGATCTTGCCATTCATGGCTTCGATGATGCGCTGTGAAATCGACAAACCTAAGCCTAAACCATGACTTGAGCTGGTGTAGTAGGGATCAAAAATTCGCTCGATTTTGTTTTCTTGGATCCCGGTGCCTGAATCAGAAATGATCACTCGCAGTGGTTGGTCGCTCTGGGTGGCAATGTGCAAGCGTTTACTTGGGCTGTGGTTCATTGCAGAAATCGCGTTGCTCATAAGGTTGACCAACACTTGCTGCAAACGAATGCTATCGCCCCAAATCTCCAATTTGTCATGACTTAAACTCAGTTGTAGAGCGACGCCTTGCTTATCGATTTCTGGTTGGACTATGGTCAGGGAATCTTTAATGCATTGGTGTAAGTCAATGGCACTGTCTTGGCCATGACTTTTACGGGTGAAGCTCTTAAATTGCGCCACTATGGCAGCGAGACGGTCGGTCAGGGTGATGATGGTATCAACATTGGTTGACACCATATCCAATCGGCCACGTTCGACCATGGTTTTGGTGTTTTGCGCGTAGCTTCTAATCGCGGCTAATGGCTGATTAATTTCGTGGTTAATACTGGCTGATAAGCTACCAATCACGGTGAGTTTTGCCGCTTGAATCAGCTCATCTTGGGTGTCTTTAAGTTTGGCATTACTGGTTTCAAGTGCTTGGGTGCGACGTTTGACGCGTTGCTCTAGTTGCTGCTTTGCGTGTTGCATCTGATTGATATTTTTGCGCCGTTCAAGACTAAACAATAACGCTAAAGCCGCCGCCACATATAAGGCAGCATATAACAGTAAAATAGCCGGCAAGCGTTGATAAACTGGCTTTACAGGTGACAGCAAATGCAAGCGCCAGCTGGCTTTATTCATGATGGATTTAATTTCTAAGTAGCGCGCGTCGGGGTGATCAGCTTGGTTGATACTAAACAGCCGATACTTAACCCCGCTTTGATGGTAGCTTGGGTCAATTTTTAACTCGGTGATCACTCGGTTTGCATAGCGTTTACTGTTATTAATATTAATTTGTGTTTGCTGATCTAGCGGTAAAAATGATTGCAAGCGCCACTCTCTTTGACTAGACAAAAAGATGATGTTGTCGAGATCTGAAATGGCAAATTCGTAGCCGCTGCCGCGAGCAATACGGGTACTTTGAGTTTCGATATCACTGATGTCGACTTTAACCACAATGACACCAATCACTTGTTTGTCGGGTGCTGCTGCCCCGGCTCCGGGCTTAGCACTGGGATAGATAGGATAAGAGAAGTAAAAACCGCGCTTGTTGGAGGTTACCCCCACGGCAAAATAGCGGCCTAAGTTACCAGCGATGGCGTCACTAAAATAGGGCCTAAAACCAAAGTCTTTGCCAACAAACGAGTAACTGGTTTGCCAATTACTGGCGGCCACAGCAACGCCGCTGCGATTAATTAAATAGATATCCAGCGCTTCGGTAATGTTTTGTACCTCTTCGAGGTAGGCATTTACATCAGTTAAGGCTTGGTTATCGTCTTGATGGGCTAATGCTTCGCTTAACAGCGGGTTTGTCGATAACACATGGGGAATACTTTCATAGCGTGATAAGGCGCCATCAATAAAGCTTTGCAGCTCTTTCATCTGGGTTTGGGTTTGTGCTTTAGTTTCTAGCAGTCCTTGGTCTAGGTGAAACCAATAGGCAACCTTCAAGGTTAGGGCTAATCCTAGGGCGAAGACTAAAATCACCCTAATATGTTGCTTATTCTTTTTTGACAATGGCATATCTACACATCCAAGTGAACACACATTGAGCCTAAGGCAGATCGCTTTGCTGCCGCACCTTTAGGCTCGCTTAAATGTTGCGCTTAATCAAGCACTTTAATAACCATTGATGGAATCAATATACTCAGGCAAAAATAGCGATATTTGCGGTATATAAGTAATTAAGCCTAAGAACAGTAACAATAATGCTAACCACGGTAGGCATGATTGTATCACCCACCCCATACTCTTACCTGTGATGCCTGCGGTAACAAACAGATTTAGACCAACGGGCGGCGTTAACATACCAATCTCCATATTGACCACCATGATGATGCCAAGATGAATAGGGTCAATCCCGAGTTGGGTGGCAATGGGAAATAAAATGGGGGCCATGATCAGCAAAATGGCTGATGGTTCCATAAAATTACCGGCTGCCAATAACAACAAGTTGACGATGATGAGAAAGCCCCATACTGGCAGGCCCATTCCAACAATTGCCTCAGCAATGATGTGCGGGATACGCTCAGTGGTTAACACATGGGCAAACAACATGGCGTTGGCGATAATAAATAGCAGCATGATGCTGACTTTGGCGCCGTCTCTGACCACGTGCCTCACTTCTTTATCCAGTGGCGTTTTAAGCAAGCCGCTCACCATGGCAATGAGGTTGCGCACTACTGCTTTAATGATGGGCTCACGCGTTTGTCGCCACGCCACAGATTTAAGTGGACCAATATCGCGATAGCCAAATACCGCAATAAAATAAGCGTATACACAAGCTACTGCCGCCGCTTCGGTAGGGCTTGCGACACCGCCGTATATCGACCCGAGCACGATAAAGATAAGCGCTAGTCCTCCCATCGCTTTAGCACTGGAAATTGCCAGTACTTTTACTCCAGGAAAGGGGCGAGAAGGTAGCTTTTTAATGCGCGCAACGACATAGATTGCCAACATGAGTAGCAGCCCCATCATGAGACCCGGGATGAGACCTGCCATAAACATGCGTGCAGCGGAGACTTCAGTCGCGGCGGCATATACCAACATCACAATTGACGGAGGGATCAATATCCCTAAGGTACCAGAAGTGGTGATAACCCCAGCCGCAAATTTTTCTGGGTAGCCCGCTTGTACCATACCAATAATCACGATAGAACCAATGGCAGCGACGGTGGCAGGCGAAGAGCCAGATACCGCTGCAAACAACATACAGGCCATAACTGATGCCATGGCTAACCCGCCACGAATATGGCCGACACTGTCCATGGCAAAATTAATGATACGTCTAGCAACACCACCGGTAGACAGAAATGCTGACGACAGAATGAAAAAGGGGATAGCCAGTAAGGTGTAATGTTCCGAGGCTGACTCGTACAGTTTCAGTGCAATCGATGCGAGTGAGTCATCTGAAAACAGCATGATAGTTAACATGCTTGAAAACCCAAGTGCTATGGCAATTGGCATACCTATCAACATACAGACAAACAGGGCGATGAACAGGGTTGCAATAGTCATTATTGTTTCTCCTTGGTGTGCTCTTTGGCGAGTTCATCAGCTAACTGCATGCTTTCTTTTGCTTCGTCGGCAAGGTGAAATCCGATCGCTTTGTTTTGTACAATAGCGATAAACAGCTCTATAAAGCGCCAGCTCAATAGCCCAAATCCAATCAGTAAAATACTTTGCGATAGCCATAGAGGCACCGCAGGCTCTTCAACATCAATGCGAAAAATCTCCCAAGCTTGGTCCGGGTCCAACTGACTTACCAAAAAATGTGGAAAATCGATATCTTCCATTGGCACGCCAATTTCGTACATTTTGGCGAGGTAGTCCCAACTGCCTTTTAGAAACATGGCGCAATAGACTAAGCAGATTGTGGTTGCCAATAGGGCAACGTACTTTCGTGGTCCCTTGGCTAGCTTAGAAACAAAGGCATCAACACCAATATGCGCGCCCACTTTGACGCCATAGGACATACCAAAGAGCACAAACCAGCCACTGAAGGTCAAGGTCAGCTCTTGGATCCATAAAAATCCGGTGTTAAAGAAAAACCGCGCAATGACTTCAGCAAAAACCAAAACCGTCATTGTGGTAATGAGTAGATTGAGAAAACCTTCCTCAAAATGTGCAAACCAACGAGCAAACATCGCACTCTCCTTTCATTTGAGTAGCCACTGATAGCAACAGCAGTGGCTATATCAGGCTTATTGACGGTTAGAGGCTTCGGCTGCTTTGATCATGTCTTTGCCGATTTTGGCTTCAAACTTAGACCACACAGGTTTCATCGCTGCAACCCATTGCTGGCGTTGCTCGGCGGTCAATGCCACCAACTTAGAACGCTTAGAGTCTAAAATGGCTTGTCTATCTTTGTTGACCTTAGCGGCAGCAATGTCATTGCCGTAGGCAATCGCTTCGTCTAACGAAGCTTTAATCACATCGCGTTTGTCACTAGGGAGTGCTTGCCAGAAACTGTTTGAGGTAACGACCATATAATCAAGCAGGCCGTGGTTACTTTCGGTTATATGACTTTGTACTTCATAAAACTTTTTCGAATAGATGTTTGACCAGGTATTTTCTTGGCCATCAATCGCACGCGTTTGCAGTAAAGTGAAAACTTCAGAGAAAGGCTTTTTAACCGGAATGGCATCGACCGCTTGAAATTGCGCAGCGAGGACATCAGAGGCCATAATGCGGAATTTTTTGCCTTGGGCATCTTCTGGCAGAACAAGCGGCGTGCTGGCAGAGAACTGCTTCATGCCATTATGCAGGTAGCCAAGACCCAAAATACCTTTACGTTTCATTGAGCGTAGTAGCTTTTGGCCGCTTTCACTTTGCTGAAAACGGTTAACTGCGTCCATATCTTCAAATAGGAAGGGCAGATCAAACAGTTGCAGTTTCTTGGTGTAACGTTCAAATTTTGAAAGTGATGGCGCCACAAATTGTACGTCATCAAGCAATAAGGCTGACAGCTCATTGTTATCACCAAATAGCTGCGAGTTTGGGTAGACACTGACGACGTACTCACCCGGTAGACGCTCCTCAACCAGTGACTTAAATTTAAGTGCCATTTGACCTTTTGGCGTGTTTTCTGCCACAACATGAGAGAACTTTAGTTCAACGGGTGCCGCTAAGGCTTGTAAACTGGCAGACATCAGCAATGTTGCCGCCGCAATTTGAGCTAAGGGTTTGAGCAGTGAGGTACGGGTTATTAGTGACATAGTGATTCCCTTTGGTTATATATTTTGTTTAGGTCCCCTAACTGCGGCCAATACATTTGCAGCTTATCGTTAAGGGTGACTACCTAAAGGGAATAGCAATTCGCGAGCCAAGCCTGTTGCTTTTTTGTTATTTGATTTGATAACAGGGTGTTGCGGGTTGGTTGCTTATTTTGGTGTTTATTTATTAGGGCTAAATCGGTGGGATTTCATCCATTGAATGATGGCAAATGAGTGGAAAACCACCCATTTGCCTTCGCAGTCAACGGCTCGCTTGTTGCCAAAGGTTGGCGCGATAATGACCATGATAGAAGAGTGCGGCCGCAAGTGCGGATATGACGGCGCCAAATAGTAGCGCAGCACGCACATCAAACATGGAAAATAGCCCACCCAAGAGCGCAGCAACTAAATTACCTAAGCAAAAAATCGTTACCAAAATACCCATTAGTTGACCTTGAGGGCGTTGCTCATATGCTGTTGAAAGGTATGAGGGCAGAAAACCATTGTAGATGGCGATACCCACTCCCATTAGCGCAAACGTGGCCATAAACAGTATCGAGTGGGTAAAGGCAAACAAACTCAATGCAGTGGCAAACAGCAACATACCAATAAGCCCGGCTTGAGCATGGTTAAATCGACGCTGAATTTTGGGGTTAAGCAAGATGCTGGCCGCAATCATGCAAGATGTCAGTAGCACCGTAACCCAGCTTATATCCACCGAGGTATATTGATATTGGCGAACTAGGTGAAGCGGATAGTATTCGTAATATAGATTCACGCCTGTGGTTAGCATTAAATACAGTAAACAAAAGCGGCGAATTGCTGAATCCTTAAGTAACGCCAAACTAGACTGTTTTTCTGCATTTTCAGCTGCAATATCTAAGCTGTTTGGAAGACTAATATGGCTTAGTAATGCACAAAATAAACAGGCGGCTGCCGCAATCCAAAATACGGCATCAATGCCAAGTAAAACCAGATAACCGCCAGCAAGCGGACCAATTAAATAGCCGCCATAGCCCATGGCACTAATGAGTGAAAAGCTGCGTGTTTTATCAATAGTCGGGTGAAGATCAGCGGCAATAGCACGGGCAATAGAGATGTTTCCCTCACATAAACCGGTAAAAAATCGTGCCAAACAAAACAGTAAAAACTGTTCAGATAATGCAGCCACTGCGGTTAAGCCATAACCTACGGCGCTGCCAAGTAGAGTCAGTGTCAGTAGGCGCTTACGACCAAATGAGTCAGACAGTGAGCCTATCATGCTACTGCCAATGATGATGCCAAGTGGATAGATACCTAGCACTAGCCCAAGCAGTAGTTCAGGTGGCAAGCCCATAAACTGCGTGAGTTCGGAATTAGCTTCAGCAAACAGTGGCGCTAACACGGGGTAGGGTAGCGCGATACCCGCCACGCTGATTAAGGTAACGAGTAACGTCACCGCCAGTATTTTTTGGGCTTTTACAGTCGCTATATTGCTTGAAGTGAGCTCTGTCATGGCTGTTGAGTATTTGAATGAGTTATTCAAACTATAAGAGCAACGTCTAGTTAAGTAAATAAAAAACTTTACTTAATTGAGGAGTGAAAATAAATCTGCATTTAAAACAGTATCATAATATGAATATTATATTTGAGGGTATTGATAGGCTAGCTGTGTAAACCGTCATTTTGGTACAGAATGATTGATGCTGACAAGGTACTTCATCTCGACAAAGGGGAGTATAGATAACGGCGAATCATTCAACGACAGTTTGTCGCTCAGCAAAAAACTAAGAGATTGACTTTATGACTGACTAAATGGGGAGTGTAAAGAAAATGGTGGTCGATACTGGGCTCGAACCAGTGACCCCCTCCTTGTAAGGGAGGTGCTCTCCCAGCTGAGCTAATCGACCTGGGATATATAATGTTTTAATTCTTTATAAAAAGAATGGTGGTCGATACTGGGCTCGAACCAGTGACCCCCTCCTTGTAAGGGAGGTGCTCTCCCAGCTGAGCTAATCGACCTGGGATACATAATGTTTTAATTCTTTATGAAAAGAATGGTGGTCGATACTGGGCTCGAACCAGTGACCCCCTCCTTGTAAGGGAGGTGCTCTCCCAGCTGAGCTAATCGACCTGGGATTACATAATGTTTTAATTCTTTATGAAAAGAATGGTGGTCGATACTGGGCTCGAACCAGTGACCCCCTCCTTGTAAGGGAGGTGCTCTCCCAGCTGAGCTAATCGACCTGGGATTACATAATGTTTTAATTCTTTATGAAAAGAATGGTGGTCGATACTGGGCTCGAACCAGTGACCCCCTCCTTGTAAGGGAGGTGCTCTCCCAGCTGAGCTAATCGACCTGGGATTTACACAATGATTTTAATTCTTTAAAAAAGAATGGTGGTCGATACTGGGCTCGAACCAGTGACCCCCTCCTTGTAAGGGAGGTGCTCTCCCAGCTGAGCTAATCGACCTCGCTGTGTGGGGCCGTATTATAGGGACGGTAGAACGACTGTCAACGGTTTTTTATAGAAATAGATTAGTACGCTTTAATTTTGCTCGCCTTGACGAATACTTGTGCATTACAAGGTAAAGTTGCTTGAAATGTCAGCATAAAAGTCAGCATTTCTATGTATAAATGAATGAGCACCTTCTCTATTGTGTCGCTGCCAACCTGATATAGGCTTAACTGTAGCCAAATTTTTGCCTATTTGTGTTGCACAACACAAATAGGTAGCGACGATTTCAGCTTATCAAACTCGTTAGCTTTGCCTTCAACGGACACAGGGCGTGCCACGGGGTGACTAGCGTGCTGGTTAGCCATCAAAAATTACTTGGCATTCTCAGCATTTTCGTTAAGGAGTATTTTGTCAATTCTTTATAGGCTGCTAGAATACGCCACACGATTTTATGTATAGCCTCTTTTATTGGGCTCTTTTTTTTAAAACATAGGTTAATGTTCAAATATGACGATTAAGACACGCTTTGCGCCAAGCCCAACAGGTTTTTTGCACGTAGGTGGAGCTCGTACCGCTCTTTATTCTTGGCTTTATGCTCGCGCCAACCAAGGTGAGTTTGTCTTACGTGTTGAAGATACCGATCTTGAACGTTCAACGCCAGAAGCGTGTGCTGCAATCCTAGAGGGAATGGAGTGGCTAGGTTTGACCTGGGATGAAGGTCCTTATTACCAGACAAAACGTTTCGATCGCTACAATGAAATTATTGCTCAAATGTTAGAGCAGGGCACAGCGTATAAATGTTATTGCTCGCGTGAACGTATTGAAGCTATGCGTGAAGAGCAAGCCGCAAAAGGCGAGCAGCAAAAGTATGATGGCTGTTGTCGAGATAAGGCACCACGTGATACCGATGAGCCGTTTGTTATTCGCTTTAAAAACCCAACAGAGGGAAGTGTGGTATTTGACGATCACGTTCGTGGCCGTATTGAAATATCGAATGAACTGCTTGACGATCTAATTATTGCTCGTACCGACGGCACACCGACTTATAACTTCTGTGTGGTTGTGGACGACTGGGATATGGGTATCACCTGTGTCGTACGTGGTGAAGATCATATCAATAATACACCACGCCAAATTAATATCTTAAAAGCGCTGGGTGCGCCGGTACCTGAATATGCACACGTTGCGATGATTCTTGGTGATGATGGCGCCAAATTGTCAAAACGCCATGGCGCAGTGGGTGTGATGCAATATCGCGATGACGGTTATTTGCCTGAAGCACTATTAAACTATCTAGTTCGTTTAGGTTGGTCACATGGCGATCAAGAGGTGTTTTCGGTTGAAGAGATGCAGTCGCTATTTAAGTTAGATGACATTAATAAAGCAGCTTCAGCCTTTAATACTGAAAAACTAATCTGGTTGAACCAACATTATATGAAAGAGATGGCACCAGAATATGTTGCATCACATCTGCAGTGGCATATGGATGATCAGAATATCAATACTGACAACGGACCAGCGTTACCTGAAATTGTGACGGCACTAGCAGAGCGTGCGAAAACATTAAAAGAGCTGGCTGCTTCTAGCCGCTATTTTTATGAAGATTTCGCTGACTTTGACGAAACGGCTGCCAAAAAGCACCTGCGTGGCGTGGCACTTGAGCCTTTGACACTTATTCAGCAAAAATTGACTGCATTGACGGATTGGAATGTAGAAGCTATCCATCAGGCTATTCAAGACACGGCAAGTGAACTTGAAGTGGGGATGGGTAAAGTGGGTATGCCATTACGTGTTGCGGTAACAGGGGCAGGGCAGTCACCTGCGGTAGATTTAACCATATTCTTGATTGGGCAAGCTCGTTGTGAACAAAGAATCTCCAAAGCGATTGAATTTGTAGCAAATAGAATAAATTCCTAAAAAACGAGTTGACACTTTTGGGTGTGCTGCATAGAATGCGCCTCGCAGTTGAGGGAGATGCAGTGAATCACTAGCAGCCACTCAAATGTCAATTAGGTAAAAGGGGCCTTAGCTCAGCTGGGAGAGCGCAACACTGGCAGTGTTGAGGTCAGCGGTTCGATCCCGCTAGGCTCCACCATCTAATTGCTTAGCATTAAAGTAAAAGCCTACTAGCTTTAATGAGTATTCACTCGGTACAGAGTATAACGTATCAAAAGTGTCCCATTCGTCTAGATGAAATAGACAAGGACACCGCCGCCCAGTCTTTAATAAAGAGTACGGCGGTAACAGAGGTTCGAATCCTAGTTCATGTTAAATGTCATTACGGTTATTCGATAGCGTTGAAGCAAAAGCCTACTAGCTTCAACGAGTATTCACTCGATACAGAGTATAACGTATCAAAAGTGTCCCATTCGTCTAGAGGCCTAGGACACCGCCCTTTCACGGCGGTAACAGGGGTTCGAATCCCCTATGGGATACCACTTATTTTGAGTGGTTGACTGTTAAAGTTAACGATTCGATAGCGTTGAAGCAAAAGCCTACTAGCTTCAACGAGTATTCACTCGATACAGAGTATAACGTATCAAAAGTGTCCCATTCGTCTAGAGGCCTAGGACACCGCCCTTTCACGGCGGTAACAGGGGTTCGAATCCCCTATGGGATACCACTTATTTTGAGTGGTTGACTGTAAAGTTAACGATTCGATAGCGTTGAAGCAAAAGCCTACTAGCTTCAGCGAGTATTCACTCGATACAGAGTATAACGTATCAAAAGTGTCCCATTCGTCTAGAGGCCTAGGACACCGCCCTTTCACGGCGGTAACAGGGGTTCGAATCCCCTATGGGATACCACTTATTTTGAGTGGTTGACTGTTAAAGTTAACGATTCGATAGCGTTGAAGCAAAAGCCTACTAGCTTCAACGAGTATTCACTCGATACAGAGTATAACGTATCAAAAGTGTCCCATTCGTCTAGAGGCCTAGGACACCGCCCTTTCACGGCGGTAACAGGGGTTCGAATCCCCTATGGGATACCACTTATTTTGAGTGGTTGACTGTAAAGTTAACGATTCGATAGCGTTGAAGCAAAAGCCTACTAGCTTCAGCGAGTATTCACTCGATACAGAGTATAACGTATCAAAAGTGTCCCATTCGTCTAGAGGCCTAGGACACCGCCCTTTCACGGCGGTAACAGGGGTTCGAATCCCCTATGGGATACCACTTATTTTGAGTGGTTGACTGTAAAGTTAACGATTCGATAGCGTTGAAGCAAAAGCCTACTAGCTTCAGCGAGTATTCACTCGATACAGAGTATAACGTATCAAAAGTGTCCCATTCGTCTAGAGGCCTAGGACACCGCCCTTTCACGGCGGTAACAGGGGTTCGAATCCCCTATGGGATACCACTTATTTTGAGTGGTTGACTGTTAAAGTTAACGATTCGATAGCATTGATGCTTAGCCTACAGGCATTAATGAGTATTCACTCTCTTCAAGAGTCTAAAACGAAGACCGGCGTCCCATTCGTCTAGAGGCCTAGGACACCGCCCTTTCACGGCGGTAACAGGGGTTCGAATCCCCTATGGGATACCACTTATTTTTTAACACTGATCAAGTTATGATTAGTATTAAGATTTGGGGCCTTAGCTCAGCTGGGAGAGCGCAACACTGGCAGTGTTGAGGTCAGCGGTTCGATCCCGCTAGGCTCCACCAAATCCTACTGTTAAAGTAGTGCAAAAAAGCCACCTTTAAGGTGGCTTTTTTGCGTCTGGGATTTAGGTTTAGCGAGTCGATTTTTCATCCTTGTTAGCGTGTTATACCAATCAGTATAAGAATTTGATCTACTCAGCGCGCTTTTGGCAAACTAATTCAAGGCCGGCTAATTCAAAGTGAGTACTGAAACAATGGTTGCTCCCTTGTGAGGTTATTCAACGCAGAAGTAGGTAGCCAAAAACGCGCCAGAATGGCGAGTTTTAGCGATTCTGATGCTGTGTTAACGAGCTTAACCGTAGAACAACTATGCTCTTCACTCGTTGCAAGCCACATGGATGTGGTGAATGTCATTAATGCAGGAACATTTAATGACCTTGCCTCAGAACCGCTAAACTCTCGCTGAGTGACTAAAAGTTTATACTGATTGGTATTAATCGGCTCTTTGTAAGGTACTTTGCAATAATAATCGTGCTAAATAAGCGCATTGGACTTTTGGGTTTGATGAATTACCAGTGTTGTTTAGTGGTTTGAGCCGAGCTGCACCAGCAGCAATAATCATTTTACTGCTGCTGGTACTAATCACTGCTTAATCGGTGCCGATAAAGCCACCCGTTTGATGTGCCCACAGTTGAGCATAGATTCCGCCTTTAGCTAACAGTTGCGTATGTGTGCCTTGTTCAACAATCTCGCCTTTATCGATAACCACTAAACGATCCATTGCCGCAATTGTGGACAAGCGATGGGCGATAGCAATAACAGTTTTATCTGCCATCAGCTGGTAGAGGCTTTCTTGTATGGCGGCTTCAATTTCTGAGTCGAGTGCTGAGGTGGCTTCATCTAGCACCAATATCGGTGCATTCTTAAGTAATACTCGGGCAATGGCGATGCGCTGACGTTGGCCGCCAGATAGTTTGACACCACGTTCGCCGACTTGGGCATCGAGGCCCTGGTTACCATCAGGATCGCTAAGCTGCTCAATAAAGTCATACGCTTGCGCTTTTTTCATCGCGTTGATCAACTCTTCATCTGTGGCATCGGGTTTGCCGTAGCGAATGTTTTCTCTAATTGAGCGATGCAACAAGGAAGTATCTTGGGTAACCATACCAATTTGGGCGCGCAATGACTCTTGGGTCACCTTGGTTATAGGCTGACCATCAATGACAATTTCGCCTGATTCTACATCATGAAAGCGCATCAATAAGTTGACTAGTGTGGATTTACCGGCGCCCGAACGACCGACTAAACCGACTTTCTCACCCGCTTTAATCGCCAGTTGTAGCTGTTCAATTACGCCGGACTTTTCACCGTAGTGAAAGGTAATGTGATTAAAATCGATTTGACCATGGCTAACCGTTAACGCCGGCGCATTGGGTTGGTCATTGATGTTGGTAGGCTTAGCAATGGTGGACATACCATCAGCCACCGTACCAATGTTTTCAAATAAAGAACTAATCTCCCACATTATCCATTGTGACATGCCGTTAAGGCGCAGCGATAAGCTAATGGCGACTGCAATGGCACCAATAGTGATAGCGTTTGCTTGCCATAACCATATCGCGATGGCTGCAATGCTAAAAGCGAGGACATAGTTAATCACTTGCACGCTGACGTTAACCCCGGTTACTAGGCGCATTTGTTTATGCACAGTATCGAGGAACAACTGCATGCTGTTTTTAGCGTAGCTGGCTTCCTGGCTGGTATGTGAGAACAACTTCACTGTGGTGATATTGGTGTAACTGTCCACAATTCGGCCTGTCATTAATGAGCGAGCATCGGCTTGTTCAGTGGAGATTTTTTTCAACTTGGGAATAAAGTGCAGTTGCAAACCCACGTATGCCGCGAGCCAAACTAGCATAGGTAACATTAGCCGCAGGTCTGCATCGGCAATGATGACTAACATCGATGTGAAGTAAACGAGAATGTATACCATAACATCAAGCAGCTTAGTGACCGTCTCACGCACTGCAAGCGAGGTCTGCATTACTTTAGTGGCAATACGTCCTGCGAAATCGTTTTGATAAAATGAGACACTTTGTTTAAGTAAGTAGCGGTGGGCTAACCAACGTATCGACATAGGGTAATTACCCAATAATCCTTGATAAACCACAAGCGCGTGCAACAACACGACAATGGGGATAACAACCAGAGTCAGTACCGTCATTGTAAGGAGTTCGGTGCTATGCTGCTCAAACAAGTTTTGTGGTGTACTATTGGCCAGCAGATCCACAAGATCGCCCATGAATGCAAATAGGTATACTTCTAAAATGGCTAGCGTTGCAGTTAACACTGACATGATTATCAGTGGCACTTCAAATCCACGGGTGTAGTGGCGACAAAAAGCTAATAGCCCGGTAGGAGGCTGACTGGGATCACTGTCAGGTAACGGTTGTACCCATGACTCAAATAACTTAAACATCCAATTCCTTATGCGTTTTTAAAGATATTATTGGCTCAGTAGTCACTCTACTATAGCTAGTATGATTTAACCGCACACAACGGGTAAATTTTGCAATTTTACTATTGTGTCTAACCGAGCTTGTTTCACGTTACCGACTGCGATATAAAAGTGCGACTGTCTAATTGTAAGGAATCCTATGCAGCGCGTAATTTCAAGTCCGATTGGGCCTATTGGTATCCAGGCCAGCAAAAGCGGATTGACACATTTATGGTTTATTGACCAAGATAATCAGCAGCGTGAATCTAGCTTGGGTCCTTGTTCACAATCAGCAAAAATCTTAGATCAAACAGAGCAGCAACTCAGTGCTTTTTTCGCCGGTAAGCTCGCACAATTTTCACTGCCATTAGCACCCAAGGGCACAGAGTTTCAGTGTCAGGTGTGGCAGGCGTTAACCGAGATTCCATTTAGCCAGACGGTAAGTTATAGCGATATTGCCAACGCAATCGCGCGCCCAAAGTCGGTGAGGGCGGTTGGTGCTGCTAATGGCGCTAACCCGATTCCAATCATCATTCCTTGTCATCGAGTGATTGGTAAAAACGGTAAATTGACTGGTTATGCTTATGGTTTGGCGTTGAAACAAACCTTACTTGATATTGAAGCACGATCGAGCTCGGAATAATTAGATATTTTGTCCTGCATCTGTGACTTGTTTGAGCAATTGTGCTTGAGGTGCGGTACAATTAGCTTCTGATTTTTAGGTTATCACCGTGGCTTCTATGTCTACCTCGTTAAATAGTAATTCCGCACAAAGTGAAGGTTTTGAGCAACTTCAACTGTTGCCGTCGATCACCGAGCGCTTGTCTGAGCTAGGTTATCAAAAACCCACTGCGATTCAATCGCAGGCCATCCCATCTGTTTTAGCGGGTAAAGATGTGTTAGCCGGTGCGAATACCGGCTCAGGGAAAACTGCAGCGTTTGCATTACCGCTACTGCAGGTTTTATCGCAGGGAACAGCCGCACCGAAAGGGGCTAACTACATTCGCACACTTGTATTGGTGCCAACTCGAGAACTCGCTGCTCAGGTCGCCGATGCGTTTCAGTCTTATGCGAGCCTTGTTAAACCAAAGCCGAAAATTATGGCGGTGTTTGGTGGTGTATCGATTAACAGTCAAATGTTAAGCCTGCGTGGTGGTGCCGACGTGTTAGTTGCAACGCCTGGCCGCTTACTTGACCTACAGCAAAGTAATGCCGTTAATCTATCGAAAGTGACTAGCTTGGTATTGGATGAAGCTGACAGAATGCTTAGTTTGGGCTTTGCAGAGGAGTTATCCGCCTTACTGAACTTGGTGCCCAAACAACGTCAAACTTTGATGTTTTCAGCGACCTTTCCTGACGAAGTAAAAGCGATTACCGCGCAACATTTACAACATCCTGTTGAGATTGAGATCCAAAGTGTTGCGACTAATACTGTTCAACAGCAGGTCTATACGGTAAATAAAAACCGCAAAACAGCCTTATTGAGCGAGTTGATCAAGCAAAATAATTGGCAACAAGTATTGGTTTTTGCCAGCGCCAAAAATAGCTGCAATCGCGTGGCACAAAAACTTGAAAAAGCAGGTATTGCTGCCCAAGTATTTCATAGTGATAAAGCCCAAGGCGCAAGAAGCCGGGTGCTAGAGGGATTTAAACAAGGTGATATTTCAGTATTAGTTGCCACCGACATTGCAGCGCGGGGTATTGATATTGCTAAGCTGCCGGTGGTAATCAACTATGAATTGCCCCGTAGTCCGAGTGATTATATGCACCGCATTGGCCGTAGTGGACGCGCAGGTGAGCTAGGATTAGCGATAAGCCTTATTTCCCATGATGAATATCATCACTTTAAAGTGATAGAGAAGCGTAACAAAATACGCTTGCCGCGCGAGCAATATCAAGGCTTTGAGGCCGATGAAGAAGCACCGTTGGATTGCCCTTCGAGACAGGAAAAGCCACAAGCTAAACCTGCAGGAACGGGTAAAAAGCAGCGTAAGAAAGCGCAACAAGCAAATCAAGCTGTTTGGCAACAGTTAAAACCCAAATCATAGCTCGACATGTAGTAGTGAAGCAGTAACAAAGGTGAACTATGCAAGAAGTTTTTTGGCTTGAAGAAGGGGCATTAGCAGGACGCTGTGGGCCTAACAAAGTGGATTGGGATTTAGCGCAGTTAAAACAAGCTGGCATTGGTGCTATTTTGTCGGTCAATGGTGGAGAAGCCGTTGATGTTGATGAACTTAGTACGATGGGCATTGACTATGCCTGTTATCCATTTTCAGCCAATATTCCCCCACAACTAGGCGATTTAGAAATTTGTGTTGCGCAAGTGCCGAAAGCGCTGGCTTTTATTCATGCTTGTCAGCAACAGGGCAAAGCGGTGTTGGTTCATTGCCGCTCAGGAAAGGACAGAACCGGCTTGTTAATGGCATACTATTTGATGGAGCGTGGCGCAGCGCCAGTCCATGCCGTTAGTCAGGTGAGAGTGGCCCGTGAGATAGCATTTAGTGCTGATGGCTGGGATCAATTTGCATTTGATGTGCTTTATGCGTTACAAGAGTAGACTTAGTTAATAAAATCAAGGGATAGCATGTTCGCAAAAGGACATTGTATGCGACTGTTAATATTGCTTTGCTGCTTGTGCATCGGTGCTTGCAGCAGTGTCCCTGTATTACCAGAAAAAACTCCTAGTTATAAAGTTAGTCCACCCCACGATACTAATTTGGGCGAGTTTATCGCCTCGAGTTTGCAACAGCATGCCGGTGAAACTGGGGTCCTTCCTTTGATGTCAGGAGTCGATGCTTACATAGCACGCTTAGCCATTGTCAAAGGTGCCACTAAAAGCATTGATATGCAGTATTACATTTATCGTAATGATGATACTGGCAAGTTGCTGTTATGGCAGCTTATCGATGCGGCAGATCGTGGTGTCAGGGTGCGCATTCTGCTCGATGATCTAACTACGAAAAACCAAGATGAAAACCTGCTTTTACTCGCAAGGCATCCTAACATCGACGTAAGGTTGTTCAATCCCGCATTTGAACGACGTTTTCGTGGCTGGGCGATGATTGCCGATTTCGGTCGCCTAAATAACCGCATGCACAACAAGTCGCTGACAGTTGATAATCAAATCTCCATTGTTGGGGGCCGCAATATAGGCAATGAGTATTTTTCTAATAATGATGATGTCGATTTTGGTGATTTTGACTTACTCAGTGTTGGTAAAGCCGTTGATGAGATATCAGAACAGTTTGATCAATACTGGAATGCGCCCATTGCAGTCGAGATTGCAGAGTTAAGTGACCCTAAGTTTGATCAACTTGCCATTACCAGTGCGACAGAAGCTGTTGAATTACAAAAAGAAGCGTTTAAAAACAACCCATATCTTGAAAAGTTAAAAATGAGTGAATTGCTAGCGGCCATTCAAAACCAGTCTTTGGGGTGGTATTGGGGGGATGCACAAGTGATTTACGACCCGCCAGAAAAAGTACTTGGCGAGCAGCAAGAGCATTGGTTGTTATCTGATCTGTCATCGTTTTTATCACAAGCCAAGCAGCAGGTGGTTATCGTGTCACCCTATTTTGTGCCGACCAGCAGCGGAACGGATGAATTGGTCCGCGCGGCACGTTCGGGGATCGATATCACAGTGATCACTAATAGTTTAGCTGCCACTGACGTGTTAGCAGTGCATTCAGGATACCAACGCTACAGAGAGCGTCTGCTGCGTGGCGGGGTAAAAATCTTTGAAGTAAAAGCTGATGCCGAAGATAAACCCAGCGGTTGGAAGGGCAGCTCTAAAACCAGCTTACATGCTAAAACTTTTATCATAGATAGCCAATCCATCTTTGTTGGATCGTTTAATTTTGATCCGCGTTCAGCCTATATAAACACCGAAATGGGCGTCATTTTTGATGCCCAGGATCTTGCCAGCGAATTGCAACAAGGGGTGATGGCTTCGCTAAACAAAACGGCCTATGAAGTAAAGTTGGTTGATGATGAATTGGTTTGGCTAGATAAGGCAACAGGGCAGTATAAATATGCTGAACCGAGCGCCGGATTTTGGCGAAAATTTATGGCGGATTTGTTGTCGCTGTTGCCGATTGAGTCACAACTATAATCGACACAAGTTTGATTGTCGTCATCACCCTCACGCTATGATAGGTTTAAGCTGATAGCGAATAATAATGATAGAGGTGCCCATGAAAAGTAAAGCGAGCCAGTCCCAAGGACTGTTGCTATTTAAGTTGTCGCAAACACAGCTCTTTGCTCTTGGCACACTAAAAATTCGCGAGTTGGTACCTTATACGCCGTTAAGTGCGATACCTCAGTCCCATCCAACTATTATTGGCGCAGCAACCGTTCGAGGCCATACCATTCCGGTAATTGATATGGCTGCTGCGGTGGGTTATCAGCCAATATCCAAGCAAGAATACAGTAAGAGCTACATTATCATCACCGATTGTCAGCGAATGGTGATTGGTTTTCTTGTGCGGGCGATAGATAAGATTATCGAGTGTAACTGGCGAGATATTGAATCTCCACCAAACAACTTGGGAAAGAATGCCTATTTGACCGGTGTGACACGGTTTAATGAGCAATTGGTACAACTATTAGATGTAGAGCTGCTAATGGCTAAGGTTTTTCCTACTAGTCCAGAGATGGCCAGAGCGATTTTAACCGACGTACAGCGTGAGAAGCTCAAACCACTGCATATTTTACTGGTTGATGACTCTAAGGTTGCACGCAAGCAGTTATCCGATGCGCTCGACAGTATTAATATTCCGTATCAAGTGACTGCCGATGGTCGAGAGGCTCTGGCAATTATGGAGAATGCGGTCAGTGACGGCCGGCCAGTTGATCTACTCGTGAGTGATATTGAGATGCCGGGGCTTGATGGTTATGAGTTGGCTTTTGAAGTGAAAAACTCGCCCAGTTTAGCAAGTGCTTACATTATCTTGCATACCTCATTATCAAGCGAAATTAGCGTTAGCCAAGCTCATCAGGTTGGGGCAAACGAAGCGTTAACCAAATTCGATGCCCATGAGTTGATTGATGCCATGTTACGCGGCGCCGACCAAAATGCCTGATTGGTCAGTCCTCTTGACCAGATGATTTGACGCTAGGCAGCATGGTAAGGGGCTTTTACGACCAAGCTCATAGTTTTTACCCCAATATTTAGCACGATGTTATGTTTATGCTGCTATGGGGTAATATCCTCCCTTAATTTGCTGTTAAAGCTAGACATTGCCTATACATTTCTATACAAAAACAAATGAAGGAAGTTTAATCTTATGAATGTACATTCCAATAAGAGAATGACAGTGCCATAAGACTGCTTATCATAATTATATAAAAACAGGTCAATCAATGAACCAAAGCAAATCTCTATTTGCAAAGCTTGCAAATGGCAGCCTAGTGCTGCAAATTCTCGTCGGTATTATCGCCGGTATTCTCTTAGCCTCGTTGTCGCCATCATCTGCACAAAGTGTGTCGTTTTTAGGTGGTTTATTTGTCGGGGCGTTACAAGCCATTGCCCCCATTTTGGTGTTCATCTTGGTTGCATCATCAATTGCAAACCAAAAGAAAAACACCCATACCAATATGCGCCCCATTGTCGTGCTTTATCTCATTGGTACCTTTATGGCTGCGCTGACCGCCGTGACCATGAGCTTCCTGTTTCCAACAACCTTAGTATTGGTGACAGGCGCTGAAGGTGCTACGCCGCCAGAGGGGATTGGTGAAGTATTACATACCTTGCTATTCAAACTTGTTGATAACCCAGTAAACGCGCTAATGACGGGTAACTACATCGGTATTTTGGCCTGGGGTGTGGGTTTAGGTATTGCGCTGCACCATGCAAGTGAGTCAACCAAGCAAGTATTTGCTGATGTAAGCCAAGGCGTCTCGACTATGGTTCGCTTTGTTATTCGTCTTGCACCTATCGGTATCTTCGGCCTAGTGGCGGTCACCTTTGCAGAAACGGGTTTCACTGCGATTGCTGGCTATGCACAGTTGCTGGCTGTGTTACTCGGTGCGATGCTATTTATCGCCTTGGTGGTTAATCCTATTATTGTTTGGATTAAAATTCGTCGTAACCCATACCCGCTAGTATTAACTTGCCTGCGTGAAAGCGGTGTCACGGCGTTCTTTACTCGTTCAAGTGCGGCGAACATTCCAGTAAATATGGCATTGTGTGACAAGCTCAATCTGCATAAAGATACCTATTCTGTGTCTATCCCATTGGGGGCGACCATTAACATGGGCGGAGCAGCAATCACGATTACAGTACTGACATTGGCTGCAGTGAATACCTTAGGTATTCAAGTTGATATCTTAACGGCTATCTTACTGAGTGTTGTGGCGGCAGTTTCTGCTTGTGGCGCTTCGGGTGTGGCCGGTGGTTCATTACTGTTGATTCCGTTGGCATGTAGCTTATTTGGTATCTCCAATGACGTTGCTATGCAAGTGGTGGCAGTGGGCTTTATCATTGGTGTGATTCAAGACTCGGCGGAAACCGGTCTAAATAGTTCTACCGATGTGGTGTTTACTGCGGCGGCTTGTGAAGCGGCGGAGCGCAAAGGCTAGGCAATCACTGATAAAAAAGGGAGCCTTATGGCTCCCTTTTTTATTTATCAGCTATCAAGCACCAACAATGCCAAGGGGTTTAGCATTGGCCCACATGCCGCGGGTAAAATCGGGTACATCTACTGAGTTGCTGCGATTTTGCAGTGATTGCTCACTTAAAATATTGATGACAGACCACGCTGCGCCGTCATAAACATCTTGATCAAGTGCCTCTCCGTTACGTAAGCAGTAAACCATGCGCCATAACATCAGAAAATCCATGCCGCCATGGCCACCATTGCGTTCAGCTTCCTTACCCATGCGTTGCCATAGTGGATGGTCATATTTGGCGTACCATGTAGTCATGTCGGTATCCCACTTATGGAAATCGCCGCTGCCACCTTGCTCCAGGGCAATACGATTTGGAAAGCCGGCAAAGACACCATTAGTGCCTTGGATTAAGTTATGACGGCTATATGGACGTGGCGTTGTTGTATCATGTTGTACCATGATGGTTCGGCCGAGTTTGGTTTTGATTAAGGTGGTGTTGATGTCGCCATTAATGTAGTTCAACTGATTACGAGGGTGGTCTGCTGCAAACTCTCGTTGTGCATACAGCTGTCGGCCTAATGCTGGCGAGCTCATCGAGGTTAAGTAGTCGAAACGATCACCGCGATTGATATTCATGTACTGAGATACGGGACCGAGGCCATGGGTGGGGTATAAGTTACCATTGCGCTTGGTATGCCAATGGGTGCGCCATGAGCCTGTTTTCGACTCGAGCTCTTTCATTTGCCAGCGTAGTTCATGGATATAAGCGGCTTCACCGTGCAGTAATTCACCAAATACACCTTGGCGTACCATGTTGAGAACCATTAGCTCGTCACGGCCGTAATTGACGTTCTCCATCATCATGCAGTTCTTTTGAGTACGTTCAGCCGTGTCGACAATCTGCCAACACTCTTCGACACTGAGTGCCAACGGCACTTCAACAAAAGCATGTTTGCCACTTTCCATGGTGTCAATTGCCATGGGTGCATGCCATTTCCACGGAGTAGAGATGATAACGATGTCTATATCGTCACGCGCTAACATGTCTCGGTAGGCGTAATCGCTGCCTGTATAGGTTTCAGGCACAGGTAAATTTGCCTCTTTCACTGCAGAGACCGCGCGATTAAGCACTTTATCATCGGTATCGCATATGGCTGTGATTGCCACACCATCAAGGTGACAAAAATGCTTAACATGGCCAATACCCCGCTGGCCGACACCAATAAAACCAACCCGAACAATATCCATTTTAGGTGTGACCAGGCCAATAACGCTAGCGCCTTGGCTAGGTGATACGGGGGCTGCGCTGTGAGCGAGAACATTACCTGATAGTGCGCTGGCGGTTGCGATTCCTGCGGTTTTAAGAAATTTACGTCGGTTAAAATCTGTCATTGAAATCCCTGCTTTGCTGCTTATTTTTATTGGTGCTGACTGATGCCAGTTTTGTAAAAGCTTAGTGACTCATTTTTATATTAAAAGCGTTGGGAAAGATAGTGGATTAACGCTGATCGGATGGGTTGAGGAAATTTCATTAGAATTTGCTACACTAATGAATGAATAGTGACTTAGATCGCGTTTTTATTTGCTTTATCTAATACAATTATATACAAAGGGTAAAGATAAGATCTTTAACTATTAAATGCTTACACTACCTTAAGGTAACATTTTATTAACATTGTTGTGGTTTTAGGGGTTAACTAAATATGAAGTCTGAGTTTAAAGTTATGTTGGATAAGGTACCACAAGACCAGCAAGAATCTTTACTTCAGTTAATAGAATTATCCGTTGTTGAAAAACGCAAACGCCTCAGTTGGCAGAGGGCTGATATGTCAGAAAAACATGTTTTAGGCCGATGGGTAGATGAACGTCCATCTTTAGGCGACAAAATTACTTTGTATCGTCAGGGCGACAAGCTATTTCTAGAAACTTGGTACAACGACGGCTGCCACAGTTTAGATGAGATGGAAGTCACCGAAGTTGAAGGCGGCGTGAAACTGGAAGACAAAGGTGGCAACTTGTTTGGTGAGTACTTTATGCTCAGCGAAGGCAACAAATTACAGTTCTGCAATTCTGAGGAATGCTACTACACAGCTAAACAGCAAGCTGCGTAGTCAACAAATCGGCAGACAGCCAACAGACTAAAACGGATGTTGGCTGGTAAAGGTCAATGGTTTGTTACTGTAAGGGTGAGTAAAACTGAGGCTCTGTGCGTGTAAATTTAGCCGAGGTGATGCCGCGATAACGGTGTCATTACCGTAGAAGTCATCACCGATAATAGTATGACCTAAGGCCTTCATATGTAATCGCAGTTGGTGAGTTCTACCGGTGATCGGTTTTAGCTTCACTAAGGTTGTGTTGACTCGTCTTTCCAGTACTTGGTAATAGGTTTTAGCTGCTTTACCAGACTCATCGAGTCGCTGTAGCGGTGGGTTGGCTTTGTCGGCCATCATGCCCAATTCAATCACCCCTTCATCTTGGCTAACTTGGCCAATGACTTCCGCAACATAATATTTTTCGGTGAGTCGATTTTGAAACTGAGTCTTAATATTTGATTCTGCTTTTTTATTGAGTGCAAATACCATAATGCCTGATGTTGCGCAGTCTAGTCTGTGTACCAAAATCGCATCTGGTGCATAGTTCAATAATCGATTGATTGCACAGTCGTAGGTGTTTTCAGCGCGGCCTGGATTGCTCAATAGCCCTGATGGCTTATTGAGGACAACAATATCACGGTCTTGATAGCGAATATCTAACCATGGGATTTGTGGGGGCTGATAAGTAAACAATTTCATTGCATCTCCTTTCAGCCGCGGATCCTATCAGAAATTTCCCTGCGACCAAAAGCGATATCAATAAAATTACCGCTGCGTTTATAGATATTGGGCAGGGGTCTTACGGCTCCATATTTTGCTATAAGCCATCAGTTGTGGGTAGAAAGTACGAAAGGCGGTTTCAATTTCAATATCTAGCTTTTTAACTGTGGCGGTGGCGCCATTAAATATTTCTGGTTTTGAGACCCGTCGACTGACCGACTCAATGGCTTGGTTTAGCCCTTTGCGATGTTGGTAGGCGATAAGCCAGTTTTCTCGCTGCATACGTTTACTGACATCCACCAAGGCTTCAGGTAGCGTCTCGCATTGCTCTAGTGCTTGGTAAGCCTTTTGGGCAAACTCTTCTAATGGTTGGTGATGGTACTCGTCCCAATATTTAGCTAAGTAATAATCAAAGCTTAAATCGATCAAAATGGGCGCAGCACGCTGTAGTGCCGATGGAAACAGGCTCTTAAGTTCACGGATGAGCTCATGGCTGTCGGTAAGTTTGTCTATTTCTCGATGTAACCATATCCCTTGTTGTAACGCTTTCGGGTGGTTATCAATACTGCCTTTGGCAAAATCGCCCGCTAGATTAGCGGCCAAGCTAGTGCGACTGATATCGGCAAGGTGAAGATGAGCAAGAAAATTCATTAGATTGGGTATTTTTTGTTTATTCGCGAATTTCACGGTATCATGTGCGCTAGCGCTAAGAAACCATTAATTCAAATAAAAACGATTTCTTAAGGATGTGCGCTAAAAATCATCATAATATATCGGTTTAAGGGTCATGGACGATGTGGAACTGGTTCTCCAAGCTTGTTAATAAAAAAACGCAGCCTCAGCGTAAGCGGGTCGACGTAGAAATTCCTTTTGAGCAGCATAGCTACCGCAAAGAAGACTTTGAAGTCGAGCAGTCGCGCGCTGAATTAGAAGAAGATAAATCATCGACACCGTTTTAAATTTTTTATCCCCGCTTAATTGATTATTTCTGCCTAGTACCGATTAAGGACTGCAGGGTGCCGTGTTACGTCTTGGCTGCACTTCAATGCCGGTTTTAGCGTTTTTCGTTACCTCAAATACGACTCTTTCTTGATCTTCTGTTAACGGGGCAATAGACTAGCCGCCGATTTTATCTTTAGTTGAGACGGTGTCATGCGCGTAGCAGATTTTACTTTTGATTTACCCGATGAGCTGATTGCTCGTTATCCTACCGCTGAGCGTACAGCGTCCAGACTGCTGACCCTCGATGGTGAGACAGGAAAGACAGCAGACCAGCAGTTTACTGACATACTTGATCTCGTTAAACCTGGTGATTTGATGGTGTTTAATAACACTCGGGTTATTCCTGCACGTTTGTTTGGTCAAAAGCAGACAGGTGGCAAGCTAGAGATATTGGTTGAGCGCATGCTAGATGATAAACGCATATTAGCCCACGTGCGCAGCTCTAAGTCACCTAAGGCAGATGCAATTATCTGTCTTGATGGTGGTTATCAAATGACGATGATAGGCCGCCATGATGCGTTATTTGAGCTTGAACTTAACGATGACAAAACCATACTTGAAGTGCTAGAGGAAGTTGGCCACATGCCGCTGCCTCCGTACATCGACCGTCCAGATGAAGACGCAGATAAAGAGCGTTATCAAACGGTATATAATCAAACTCCGGGTGCAGTTGCTGCGCCAACCGCAGGTCTGCATTTTGACGATAAGATTTTGGCTGCGTTAGCAGATAAAGGTGTCGAAACGACCTTTGTTACTCTGCATGTAGGTGCAGGAACCTTTCAGCCTGTAAGAGTTGATAATATTTTAGAGCACAAGATGCATTCTGAATGGGCGCAGGTGCCCGCAGATGTGGTTGAAAAAATTAAAGCAACCAAGGCCGCAGGCGGTCGAGTGATAGCTGTTGGTACCACCTCGGTGCGTTCACTGGAAAGTGCAGCGACCGCCAACCAAGGTGAAATTGCCCCATTTAGCTCCGATACCGATATTTTCATTTATCCTGGATATGAGTTTAAAGTGGTGGATGCCATGGTGACCAACTTTCATCTACCGGAATCAACATTGATCATGTTAATTAGCGCTTTTGCGGGATTTGATGAGGTTAAAAATGCCTATCAACATGCGATTGAGCAAAAATACCGCTTCTTTAGCTATGGCGATGCCATGTTTGTGACTAAAAAGTCGAACTAAAGTCTATTTTTGTTTTAAAATACCCACCCCATCTAGGCGGTGGGTATTTTTTTTGTGCAATTGGTAGGGTTAAGGGTTGATACTGAATAGTTTGGCCTTATCTCTACAGATAACCTGGCGTAGCGTAAGTGAACGCCCCAGTCTGTCAGACTGTTTCTCTGGCGAGGTGGAAAATGAAATTTGAATTAGATACAACCGATGGCCGCGCACGTCGTGGCCGATTGGTTTTTGAGCGCGGTACAGTAGAAACTCCAGCATTTATGCCTGTGGGTACCTATGGCACCGTAAAAGGCATGACACCCGAAGAGGTGCGTGCAACGGGTGCCGATATCCTGCTAGGCAACACGTTTCATTTGTGGTTACGCCCAGGTGAAGAGATCATGCGCAAGCATGGTGACCTTCACGATTTTATGAATTGGCAGCGTCCTATTTTGACCGATTCGGGTGGGTTCCAAGTGTTCAGCTTAGGGGATATCCGTAAAATCACTGAAGAAGGCGTACATTTCCGTTCACCCATTAACGGTGAGAAAATCTTTTTAGATCCGGAAAAGTCGATGCAGATCCAGGATTCACTAGGCAGTGACGTGGTGATGATTTTTGACGAGTGCACGCCTTATCCTGCGACAGAAGATGAAGCGCGCAAGTCAATGCAAATGTCTTTGCGTTGGGCGCAGCGTTCACGTGACGAGTTCGATCGCCTTGAAAACCCGAATGCGTTGTTCGGTATTATCCAAGGTGGTGTATACGAAGACTTACGTGACGAGAGTTTAAATGGCTTAGTTGATATAGGTTTTGATGGCTATGCTGTGGGTGGTTTGGCTGTGGGTGAACCTAAGGAAGATATGCACCGCATTTTGGAGCATGTATGTCCTCAAATTCCAGCAGACAAGCCGCGCTATTTGATGGGGGTCGGTAAACCAGAAGATCTTGTTGAAGGTGTGCGCCGTGGTGTCGACATGTTTGATTGTGTGATGCCTACACGTAATGCTCGCAACGGTCATCTATTTACCAGTGAAGGCGTCATTAAGATACGTAATGCACGTCATCGTGATGATACTTCACCGCTTGATGCTAAGTGTGATTGCTACACCTGTAAGAATTATTCTCGGGCGTATCTTTACCATTTAGATCGTTGTAATGAAATTTTGGGAGCGCGTTTAAACACCATTCACAACTTGAGGTATTACCAAATGTTGATGGAAGGTTTGCGCGGCGCGATTGAGACAGGTACATTAGACGCCTTTGTTGAGGAATTCTATACCAGTCAAGGGCGCGAAGTTCCTGAGTTATCCAATTAAATTTACTGCTAATAAAAAGAGAGAACTATGTTCATTTCAAACGCATATGCAAATGCAGCTGGCGCACCAGCAGGTGGCGGCACCATGGAATTAATCTTCATGTTGGTCATTTTCGGCCTGATTTTTTACTTCATGATTTTCCGTCCACAATCAAAGCGCGTTAAAGAGCATAAAAACTTAATGAGCTCGTTGAGCAAAGGTGACGAAGTACTCACCAGTGGCGGTATCTTAGGTAAAATCGCCAAGATTAGTGATGAGAATGACTATGTTTTGCTAACTATTAACGAAACATCTGAAATCACAATCAAGAAGGATTACATAGCGGCTGTATTGCCTAAAGGCTCTATTAAGTCACTTTAAGCCAAGAGGGCGATGGTGTGTTAAATAAATACCCAATGTGGAAAAATATCATGGTGGCGTTAATCATCACCGTTGGTACTTTCTACGCAATTCCCAACCTGTTTGGTGAAGACCATGCGGTTCAGGTTGTAGCAACACGTGGTGCTGAGATCACAACCTCAACACAAACCCGTGTTAACGATATTTTAGCGAGCAATGATATTGCCGTTAAACGCTCAGAGCTTGAAGGCGGTCAATTGCTGGTTCGTGTGAATAATGCAGAACAGCAATTAGCGGCTAAAGAAGCCATTTCTGAAGCGCTTGGCAACAAGTATATCGTGGCGTTAAATTTAGCGCCGGCTACACCAAAATGGCTAGAAGCATTAGGCGGAAGCCCAATGAAGCTGGGTCTAGATTTACGTGGTGGTGTGCACTTCTTGATGGAAGTGGATATGAGCGAAGCCATCCGTAAAATGACCGAAGGTAAAATTTCTGACTTCAGAACTGACCTACGTGGCGAGAAAATTCGTTATGCAGGGATTCGTAACACGCCAAGTGGAATCGAAATTAAGTTCCGAGATGCTGAAAACCTTGCCAAAGCGGAGCGATTCCTAAAAACACGCGGTAACGATATGGTTTTCAACGATATCTCATCAGGTGGAAACTACTTCCTGCGTGCAACTATGAGTGAAAACTACCTGCGACAAATTCGTGAAGAAGCGTTGCAGCAAAACATCACTACGCTACGAAATCGTGTTAACGAGTTGGGTGTTGCTGAGCCAGTAGTACAGCGTCAAGGCGCTGAACGCATCATCGTCGAATTACCTGGTGTACAAGATACTGCACGTGCTAAAGACATTCTAGGCGCGACAGCGTCGATTGAGTTTCGCATGGTTGACCAGAAAGCTGATGCCTCGGCGATTGCGAGTGGCCGTATCTCTGCCAGTTCAGAAATTTTTGAGCGTCGCGGCGGTGGTCAGGTTGCACTAGAGAAGCAGGTGATGCTAACCGGTGATCATATCCAAGGTGCGCAACCTAGCTTTGATGAATATAGTCGTCCGCAAGTGTCTATTAACTTAGATGCAAAAGGCGGCACGATATTCTCTAATGTGACTAAAGACAATATCGGCAACCCGATGGCGACACTGTTTATCGAATATAAAGATAATGGTGCTAAAAACCCTGACGGTAGCGTCAAGATGGACAAGATTGAAGAAGTTATTTCAGTTGCGACCATTCAAGCGCGTTTAGGCCGAAACTTTGTTATCACAGGCTTAGAGCATGCTGAAGCTCAAAACCTCGCGTTACTACTTCGTGCTGGTGCCTTGATTGCGCCTGTATCGATTGTGGAAGAGCGCACTATTGGTCCAAGCCTAGGTCAAGAGAACATTGATAACGGTTTGCAGGCAATGATATGGGGCATGGCGGTTGTATTGATCTTTATGCTGGTTTATTACCGCTCATTTGGATTGATTGCTAACTTAGCACTATCGGCGAACCTAATCATGGTTGTCGGCGTTATGTCGATGATTCCGGGCGCTGTTTTAACCCTACCAGGTATTGCCGGAATGGTATTGACCGTCGGTATGGCGGTTGATGGCAACGTGCTTATTTATGAGCGTATTCGTGAAGAGCTTCGTAACGGTCGTAGTGTCCAGCAAGCGATTCATGAAGGCTATGGCAATGCGTTTTCAACCATTGCTGATGCGAACATTACTACCTTTATGACAGCATTGATTTTGTTTGCCGTAGGTACGGGCGCAGTGAAAGGTTTCGCTGTGACGTTAATGATCGGTATTGCAACGTCAATGTTCACTTCTATCGTGGGTACCCGCTCAATTGTGAATGCAGTTTGGGGTGGTAAGCGCGTGAAGAAGCTGTCTATTTAAGGAGAAGTTGACTATGTTCCAGATTTTATCAATTAAAGGCACCATCGACTTCTTAAAGCATGCGGTTCCGGTTAGCATCTTGTCGCTAATACTCGTGATTGGTTCAATTACGTCATTAGCGACCAAAGGCATTAACTGGGGTTTGGATTTCACTGGTGGTACAGTTGTTGAGTTAGAATTTACTAACCCAGTTGATTTAAACGGGTTACGTGAAAAACTGACCTCGGAAGAGACGGCCGGTGCCGTGGTGCAGAACTTTGGTTCTACTCGCGATGTACTTATCCGTCTACCAGTTAAAGAAGATGTCAAAAGTGACGTACAAGTTTCGCATGTAATGCAAGCAGTACAAGTGATTGATGACAGCGCGATTCAAAAGCGTGTTGAGTTTATTGGTCCACAGGTAGGTAAAGAGCTCGCTGAGCAGGGCGGCTTGGCCGTACTTGTTGCACTTATCTGTATTCTTATTTACGTTTCTTTCCGTTTTGAGTGGCGTTTAGCGCTCGGTTCAGTTGCGGCTCTTGGGCACGATGTGATTATCACCTTAGGTGTGTTCTCTATCTTGCAACTTGAATTCGACCTAACGGTGTTAGCCGGTTTGCTCACGGTTGTCGGTTACTCACTTAACGATACCATTGTGGTGTTTGACCGTATTCGTGAAAACTTCCTTAAGATCCGTAAAGGCACGCCAGTTGAGATTGTTAATACCTCAATCACCCAAACCATGAGCCGTACCATTATCACAACCGGTACCACGTTGGTGGTTGTGGTTGCTTTGTTCCTTAAGGGCGGCACCATGATCCATGGTTTTGCTACTGCACTACTGATGGGTATTTTTGTCGGTACATTCTCTTCTATCTATGTGGCAAGTTTCTTAGCGATTAAACTTGGTATTAATCGTGAGCATATGATGCCAGTAGAGATTGAAAAAGAAGGTGCTGATCAAGACGCGTTAATGCCATAAGGCTAGCTTGATACTTAAAAAGCCACATTTATGTGGCTTTTTTTATGGATAATTATTGCCTTTTACTGAATAAACTCGACATTAACCTCGATTTAACAGTAGGATGTTGGTCGGTTATTAAGTCACCAATGGTTTAATTAGTCGCAACATCCTAATAATTTGCCAGAAGAGCAAGAGCAGTAGGGGAATAATAGATGGAACAACGCAATCGTATGGTCGCAGGTGGTAACTTGTTACAAGCCCATACTTGGAAAGGCCTTTTGGAATCGAGTGGCATATCAGTAGAACTCAAAGGTGAAGCCTTATTGGGCGGAATTGGTGAGTTACCAGTGGATTTACAAAACGTTGAGCTCTGGGTACCTGAAGAGCAATATGAACAAGCTAAAACGAATTTAGCGGCTTTAGATACCGACAGTCCCAAATGGCAATGTGTACAGTGCCATGAAACCAACGAAGGTAGTTTTGAGCTATGTTGGCATTGCAGTAGCGAGCGTAGCGAAAGTCATAACTAGCAGTGATCACTCATCGATAAGTGATGTGACGATCTTGCACAAAAAAACTGCCATTGACTCACGTCTCGCTTTAGCATGTAAAGCATCAATCGACTTGTCGTCATCTTAGCCATACAATAGCGCTAAGATGCACTTCTCATTTTTATATCTCAGGTAGTTATGCAATATTTCCCGTTGTTTGTTGATACGCAGTCGCTAAAAGTCGTTATTGTCGGCGCGGGTGACGTCGCCAGCCGTAAGCTGGATTTGTTATGCCGCACTGAAGCGGTTATTACTGTGGTGGCTCCTGAGGTCAGTGATGAAGTGTTAGCCTATGCCAAGCAAGGCAGGATAGCGTTAGAACAACGTCCAGTTGAAGCTGAGGATATTGAAGGCATTAGTCTGTTATACATGGCAACGGCTGATGAACAACTTAATCAACACTATGCCGAGGTTGCGAGCAGTAAAGGCGTGTGGGTAAACGTGGTTGATTCGCCAGAGCTGTGCCGCTTTATCACGCCATCCATTGTTGACCGTGGCCGGTTAATCGTGGCTATCAGTACCGCAGGTGCGGCGCCGGTGTTCGCTCGTGATCTACGCGCTAAGCTTGAGAGCTTGCTATCACCCAGTATTGCGCCGCTGTTTGACTTTATCGCCAGTAAACGTGCTGAAGTCCAGTCTCGTTTACCGGTATTTAAACAAAGAAAACTGTTCTGGGAGCGCTTTTTCACCGTCAATGGTGAGCAGTTCGATACACAAACTAGCGCACTATATGAGCAATGCTTCAGTGAATTGGATGCTGCTGGAGAACTGTTGTTGCTTGATGAGCAAGCCGATGCACAACTGTTGCCCATCGCTATTTTACCGGTACTACAGAAAATTGATGCGATATACAGTACTCAAGCACTCAAGCCATCATTACTGGAATTACTGCGCCGAGATGCGCAGCGATGTAAGTATCAAAGCATAGATGAGTTAACCCCATTACTTGATACGGGCGAAAAGATATTGGTTGTGGCGCCAAATGCGACACTGACTAACTTGAAAACCGTGTATCAGCAAGCCAAACAGATCCAGGTTGGCCATATTGCTTAAACCTATGTCTGCAGCAACTGAGGTATACTTGCACGCTGCTAGTTAACTTCCCCACTAAATATAGATAAAGACAAAAACCTATGGCACCTAAGGCAACCGTTTATAAAGTCAATTTGCAAATCGCCGACATGGACCGCGGCTATTATCAAGATCATGCGCTGACACTGGCGCAGCACCCATCAGAAACCGACGCGCGGATGATGGTTCGATTGTTAGCATTTGTGCTAAATGCCAGCGACACTCTCACATTTAGCAAAGGACTTTGCGTCGATGACGAGCCAGAGTTATGGCAAAAATCGTTGGCAGACGAGATTGAGCTTTGGGTCGAGTTTGGTCAAAGTGATGAGAAATGGCTACGTAAAGCCTGTGGCCGTGCAAAACAAGTGAAGCTTTATGCTTATGGCGGCCGTGCGGTACCTATTTGGTGGCAGCAAAATCAACAGGCTTTTGAGCGCTATCAAAATTTGCAAGTGTGGAACATTGCAGAGCAAGCAGTACAAGAGATGGCAGAGCTTGTGAGCCGAAACATGACCTTACAGTACAACATCAGTGATGGTGAAGTGTGGTTGTCTGGTGACTTGGGCAGTGTCCAAATCGTGCCAGAGCAATTGAAGTAGCCATAGAGTCATTTGTGGATATGGTTAACTTGATTATTCACTTAGTCGGTAAATAACTTGTACTGGGTGCGAGCTAGATCAAAGTAACTTCAGCCGATTGCGGTTATAACATACATATTATTTAAATGTTATTTGGAGCTTTTATCATGTCAGATTCAATTCACGGTCATCAAGTGATGCAACTCATGTTATCGCTGGGTAAAGCGGTCACTAAAACTGAGCTGAAAAGTTTAATGGCGGAAAATTTTGGCGAGGATGCGCGTTTTCATACATGCTCGGCCAGTGAGATGGATGCTGAACAGTTAATTGCATTTTTGGATGCTAAAGGTAAATTCATCGCTTCTAATGAAGGCATAGAAACCGCCGCTGACCGTATTTGTAATCACTAATTAGTTTCGAATGGTCCCTTATTTGTATTGACGCTTTAAGGGACTACTCTTCACTTTGCTGCATAATAGCTTCAAGCTCTTTAGCAGACTTTTGACTAAATTCTGCTATCATAATTCTGATCAGCTTTGATTTGGCTAGTGTGGTATGACTGGCTAAGGCATTGAGCTGGGTGATGCTTGTTTCAGTCAGGGTGAAAGTCGCATGGCGGTATATTTTGCTGGTGCGCTTTTTGGAGTTAACCGAACTTGCAGTTTTGGTTTTTTTCTTGGTTAACCCCATAGTGCTGGGTTGGCCAAAAGCGTAGTTATTGGCATCTTCAATAAACTCTTCCACCGACATTTTCGCGCGCGGTGTTTTATTTTTACGCTTCTTAAGATCAGTTAAGCTCATAGGAATTTTCTGGTGGTATAGCGAATAGTTCATCTGCTATCGCATGAATTTCTAACGCGGCTTTACCTTCAGGCTCTATCTCAATAACCGAGGAGCCTTGCTCTTCACTGTCATCATAGATATTTCGATTAAAAGTAACGGCATCCAATACGCGTAAGCCAAATGATTGCACGACTTCTTTGGCTTCTAAAATTCGTTTGAACTGGCTAGGAAGAGAAGGGCATTGCGTCATCACGACAGCAGCGACCATTTTGGGGTTGACCATCTTACAGGTGCTCAACATATCTTCCATATGTGGCAAAGTTTTTAAATCGCGCCGTTTTGGACGTAGCGGTAACACAACATAAGTGGCGACTGACATGGCGGCACGCATTGCCAAATTATCTTGGCCACCGCAGTCAACGATGACATAGTCAAAACGCTGATCTAAGCCTAACAAATCGTTACGTATTTTACCGTAGAGTTGAATACAGTTGATAGCCGGGAGTGAAGGGTCTTCATTTCTTGCCTGAATCCAATCTGAGGTCGTGCGTTGGGGATCGCAGTCAACCATGAGTACGTTAGCTTGAAATTTCTGCGTAATATGGACAGCGATATTCTGCGCCATACAGCTTTTGCCCGCACCGCCTTTTTCTCCACCCACCAACAGTATCATTACGCTTTCTCCCATTGCTTAATATGGCATCGCATCTTGGATGCCATAAAAAGTATAGAACAGCGCTGTCGAGCCTGCCGAATTATGGAGCTATAAATTAAATTAAATCAGTTGAATGGCAATATGATAGCCGAGATCGTTGCACTTAATACAACGGCAGACTTGTCCCTTTATGCTGTTTTGTTTATCGCTGCCAGCGTTGAAAGTGACAACTAATAATGCACCAAGAGCAAATTCTTGTTTGTATTCAATTAGGGCGCCGCGTCTGGCTAAATCGATGCAGATGGCTTCATCAGTATGGTTATTGCCATCATTGTCATCCCAGTTGAGGATAATTCGCTCAGCTTCCATATCGACACGCAGTGATTGGCGACGCTCTTCATGTTCATTGGGGCTATCAACCATTGGACTCATCCTTTTGCATAGGGTGGTTAATTTTCAATCGTTTATAGAGTAAACCTAGCACAAAAAATGCGTAATGTAATGAGTGGACAGTTAAGCGAGTGATGGCTGCTTAGTGCAGCCATCTAGGAGCAGTGGGTTTGAGTTAATCTTCTTTGCGCGGATAGGGAAGTTTGAGTTGGCCCCAGCGTATAACAATCACAGTGGCTGCGAGTACCAAGGTTGATACTGAAATGGCCACAATTCGCCAGTCATCCATGCCTTTCATATCGAGAATTAAATACCGCGCGAGTGCAACAATGGCAATGTAGAGTGGCATCCGTACCGGCAATTTGCCAGATTCAGCGTAGTTGGCCACCATCGCGAGTACTTCAAGATAGATAAATAACAACAATAGATCGGCTAAAGCTACTGCACCGACATTTACGATGTGTGCGATTTCTTGGCCAATGGCGATGATTGTCGCCAAAGCAATAATAATCAGTACAAAGTGCTCAACGGCTTTAAGGCTTTTGGAGCCGTACTTGCTATAGAGGGGTCCCATTCAGATCTCCAAATTGTTATTTTTATTGATGGTAACAACATTTTGGTGCGGCGCTAAATAATTGATCGTGATGCTTATCACAGAACAATACAGTGATACCTATTTGCTTGGTTGCGCCCCTATCAGTTTAGGCTGATCAGCACAATAGGGTAATTGTAGGTCAATTATTGACCTGACATTACATGGGTGTTGTGTAACCGCTATTTTCTTTTGGCGAAAAAAAACCGCCCTTTGGGCGGTTTTAACATTCGGGGGATAAGCTTATCGCTTGAGACCATCACTCAGTAGGGGTCTGAAGTTCTTAACCAAAGCAACGGTCGCTTTAGGGGCGCCAGCGATAATGTTGCCTGAGTTGAAATAACCGTGGTTACCAGTAAAGTCGGTTACTGTACCGCCGGCTTCACGAACGATAAGTTCGCCAGCAGCGATGTCCCAAGGCTTAAGACCAATTTCAAAAAAGCCATCCATACGACCGGCTGCAACGTATGCAAGGTCTAACGCAGCAGAGCCAGCACGACGTAGATCGGCACAGCGGCTGAAGGTATCCGCTAATAGCTTCATGTAGGTTTCGCTATGTTGCTTAGCTTTAAATGGGAAACCTGTAGCTAGAATGGTGTCGTTAAGGTCTTTAGCACTGCTAACACGTACACGGAAATCGTTTAGTTTTGCGCCTTTACCGCGCACAGCAGTGAATAGCTCGTCACGAATAGGATCGTATACGACTGCAACTTCGGTTTTGCCTTTATGTTGAACTGCGATAGAAACCGCAAAGTGTGGGATGCCTCTAACAAAGTTGTTAGTGCCATCCAAGGGATCGACAATCCAAACGAAATCTTTATTTTCGCCTTTGTTCTCACCACCTTCTTCGCCCACAATCGTGTGGTCAGGGTATGATTTACGGATCTGGTATGTAATAGCAGCTTCAGCTTCTTTATCTACGTTGGTAACAAAATCGTTGATACCTTTGGCGCTAACTTCTACACGATCTAATTCGGTAAAAGCACGGATAATCGTTTGGCCGGCGGCGCGAGCGGCACGCACAGCAATAGTCTGCATCGGATGCATTACTAATCCCCTGGATGTTAAAGAACAGATATAAATAATCGGCGCGCATTATACCTGTTTTATTGGTTATATCAAATATTCATTTTTCTATAAACGATTTTGCAACCCTGTGATACCATCGCAGATTCTGTTTTATAGATTAAAAAAGTCATTTCATGCTCAGCAATATTCGTGTCGTTCTTGTAGGTACATCTCACCCTGGTAATATCGGTTCAACAGCCCGTGCAATGAAAACCATGGGGCTATCCACTCTGTATTTGGCAGAACCCAAAGTGGAGCCTGATGGGCACTCTGTTGCATTAGCAGCAGGCGCGTCGGATATTTTGAAACACGCAGTGACTGTAGATAGTTTAGCCGATGCGATTGCAGATTGTAGTTTAGTTATCGCAACCAGTGCACGTAGCCGAACTTTAGATTGGCCAATGTTGGACCCACGCCAAGCAGGCGAGAAATTGGTGGGTGCGGCATTAGAAGGACCGGTAGCTATTGTGTTTGGGCGAGAAAATAACGGCCTGACCAACGAAGAGTTGCAAAAGTGCAACTACCACGTGGCGATTCCAGCGAACCCTGAATACACCTCGTTGAATTTAGCTCAAGCTGTGCAAATTATTTGTTACGAAGCGCGCGTTGCACATCTCAATCTGACACCTGAAACGGTCGAAACGACCGAATACCCGCTTGCGAAAGAGCAGGAGAACTTCTTTGGTCATTTAGAGCGTACCTTGTTGTCTACCGGCTTCATTGTTAAACAGCACCCAGGTCAGGTGATGACTAAGTTACGACGTTTATTTAGCCGTGCACGTATTGAGAGCGCCGAGATGAACATCTTACGTGGCATCTTAACCTCAGTGGACAAGAAAGTGGCCATTGCTGACAAGCAAAATGAGCAAGACAAGTCATAGTATTATCTAAAAAGGACGAGTAGAAGTATGGGCGTGATAGCGAGATTAAAGGACGATATTAGTTCCATTTATCACCGTGACCCAGCGGCAAATGGCACCATAGAGATCCTGTTAAATTATCCAGGCATGCAGGCCATTTGGATCCATCGCATAAGCAACAAACTATGGCGACGCAAGTGGTGTTTATCGGCTCGAATTTTGTCTACTTTTTCTCGATGGTTAACCGGCGTTGAAATTCATCCTGGTGCTACCATTGGTGATCGCTTTTTCATTGACCATGGTATGGGCGTAGTGATTGGTGAAACTGCAGAGATAGGTAACGATTGTACTTTGTATCACGGTGTCACCTTAGGTGGCACAACCTGGCAAGCAGGCAAGCGTCACCCGACTTTAGGCAATAACGTTGTTATTGGAGCTGGGGCGCAAATCTTGGGGCCAATCACCATGCACGATGGTGCCAGAGTCGGGTCCAACTCTGTGGTGGTTAAAGAAGTACCAAAAGATACAACAGTCGTGGGTATTCCTGCCCGTGTGGTTGCTAAGCCGACAGAAGAGTCTAAAGAGCACACTAAGCGTCGCACTGAAATGGCAAAAAAGTATGGCTTCGATGCCTATGCGGTTTCGCCAGATAACCCCGACCCGGTTGCTAATGCGATAGGGCAAATGCTTGACCATATGCACCTGATGGATTCTAAGGTGCAAGAGGTATGTCAAGCTGTGCAAACCTTAGGTGGTAGCGTTTGTACAGAGAAACTGCCTGAGCTTGAGGTGGATGAATTTAGCGATGCTGAGTTGGCCGCGGCGAAGAAGCGTCAACATGCAATTGATGAGTTTGATCCCATTATCTAATAAATCGCAGCACTATTTGATGCTAGCCATTGAATCTTGCTGCGGAAACAGGTTAAATACCCCAGCGAAATAGCAGGGTATTCCTGTTGGTGTATCGCATCAACAATTTAATACCCACTGCCAGTAGAAATACCTGACTAAATTACTAGGTTAAATACTTGACTAAAATACTAGGTTATGTTTCAATTCAGCCTAAGCATTCTTTAGAGCAGTGGTAACTATGAAACTTACTTCCAAAGGTCGTTACGCAGTCACAGCAATGTTAGATGTTGCTATGCACTCAACAGCGGGACCCGTTCCACTTGCTGACATCTCTGAGCGTCAGGGCATTTCGCTTTCCTATCTAGAACAACTCTTCGCTAAACTCCGCAAGCACGGATTAGTCTCAAGCGTACGTGGCCCTGGTGGCGGGTACCGTTTGGGTTCCGATGCACAAGAAATCTCGGTGGGCATGGTTGTTCGCGCTGTCGATGAGTCGGTTGATGCCACTCGCTGTCAGGGTTTAGGAAATTGTCAAAGTGGAACACGCTGCCTCACACATTCGTTGTGGGGGGATTTAAGTAAACAGATTTCAGATTTTTTAAACGGGATAAGTCTTGCCGGATTGATGAACAAGCGTGATGTGCAGTTCATTTCGATCAAACAAGATAAGATTCAACAGGAACAAAGAGTGTCGCACTAGGCCTTTTTGTTATTATATAAAAATTAATATTTGTACGTGGTATGTGACCAGCGGTTTGGTCACTGAGTACGGAGTGTGAGATGAAGCTTCCTATTTATTTAGATTATGCTGCAACGACGCCAGTTGACCCTCGTGTTGCAGAAAAAATGATGCAGTGCATGACAATGGATGGCAACTTTGGTAATCCAGCGTCACGTTCGCACCGTTACGGTTGGCAAGCTGAAGAGGCTGTCGACATTGCAAGAAACCAGATTGCCGAGCTGATTAATGCCGATCCTCGTGAAATCGTTTTCACATCGGGTGCAACAGAATCAGACAACCTAGCGATTAAAGGTGTTGCTCACTTTTATCATAAAAAAGGTAAGCACATCATCACCAGTAAAACTGAACACAAAGCCGTACTCGATACGTGCCGTCAGTTAGAGCGTGAAGGTTATGAAGTCACCTATTTAGAACCTGCTGCTAACGGAATTATTCCATTAGAGAAAATTGAAAGCGCATTGCGCGAAGACACCATTTTAGTGAGCATCATGCATGTGAACAACGAAATTGGTGTGATTCACGATATCGATGCGATTGGCGAGTTATGCCGTAGCCGCAAAATCATCTTCCATGTTGATGCCGCACAAAGTGTTGGCAAAATCCCAGTTGATGTTCAACAAACTAAAGTTGATTTGTTGTCAATTTCGGCGCACAAAATGTATGGCCCTAAAGGTATTGGCGCTCTATATGTTCGTCGTAAGCCTCGTATTCGCTTAGAAGCAACCATGCATGGCGGTGGTCATGAACGTGGTATGCGTAGTGGTACGCTTGCAACTCACCAGATTGTTGGTATGGGTGAAGCTGCAGCCATTGCTAAAGCTGATATGGAGTCGGACAACGCACGTATTCGTCGTTTACGCGACAGATTGTGGGATGGCATTAAGCACATTGAAGAAACCTATATCAATGGTGATGTAGACCAAAGATATTGCGGTAGCTTGAATGTGAGCTTCAACTTTGTTGAAGGCGAATCATTGATGATGGCACTCAAGGACCTTGCTGTTTCTTCAGGCTCAGCCTGTACTTCAGCCAGCTTAGAGCCTAGCTATGTATTACGTGCACTTGGCCTGAATGATGAAATGGCCCACAGTTCGATTCGTTTCTCGATTGGTCGTTTCACGACTGAAGAAGAGATTGATCATGCAATTGAGACCATTGATAAGTCTATTGGTCAATTAAGAGATATGTCACCGCTTTGGGAGATGTTCAAAGACGGTATCGATCTCGACAAGGTTCAGTGGGCACACCACTAAAACCGACCAGTAAACTAATTATAAAATTGGAGCAATATCATGGCTTATAGCGAAAAAGTAATCGACCATTATGAAAACCCACGTAACGTTGGCTCATTTGAAAAAGATGACCCAAGTGTGGCAACAGGTATGGTAGGCGCACCAGCATGTGGTGACGTCATGAAGCTACAACTTAAAATTGATAACCAAGGTGTTATCGAAGATGCGAAATTTAAAACCTATGGCTGTGGTAGCGCCATTGCATCGAGCTCACTGGTAACTGAGTGGGTTAAAGGGAAGACAATTGATGAAGCTCAGGCAATTAAGAACACTGATATTGCTGAAGAGTTAGCACTGCCACCCGTTAAGATTCACTGCTCGATTTTAGCCGAAGACGCCATTAAAGCGGCGATTGATGACTACAAGGCTAAGAACGAGAAGTAAAACTGGAGTTACGATGGCAATAACAATGACACCAGCCGCGGCCGACCGAGTGAAAAGCTTCCTCGTGGGCCGAGGCAAAGGGGTTGGACTGCGTATAGGGTTAAAAACTTCTGGCTGTTCAGGTATGGCTTACGTACTCGAATTTGTCGATGACCTTAACGCAGACGATGAAGTTTATGACATCGATGGTGTGAATATCATCATCGATGCCAAAAGTTTTATCTATTTACAAGGTATCGAACTCGACTTTGTCAAAGAGGGATTAAACGAAGGTTTTCAGTTTAATAACCCTAATGCCAAAGGCGAGTGCGGATGTGGCGAGAGTTTCACTGTTTAATCATTAAGTCCGATACAAATGAACTATTTTGAGCTGTTTAGTTTAACGCCATCTTACCGGATTGACACCGCCATCCTTGCTGAGCGATATCGCGAGTTGCAAAGAGCGGTTCATCCTGACAAGTTTGCTAACGCAAGCGAACAGGATAAACGCATGGCGGTGCAACGTACTGCACAAGTCAATGACGGTTACAGTACGTTAAAGCACCCAATATCTCGTGCCGAATATATATTGAGTTTACAAGGACTCGATCTCAGTCATGAATCAACCACTGTCAAAGACATGGGGTTTTTAATGCAGCAGATGGAGTGGCGTGAGTCCCTCGAAGAAATTGCATCACACACCGACCCTGATGAATTGATAGATGAGTTACACGACTCATTTGGACGCTATGAAAAACAGATTAGCGTTGAGTTGGCGTCAGTGATTGAAAGCCAAAACAAAAATGATCTCAATACTGCGGCTGATCTTGTGCGTAAACTTAAGTTTATGGCTAAATTGCAAGAAGAGTTGGCTCGCGCAGAAGACGCATTGTTATAACTCGCTTTCACTCTTTACCTAACCCAATGTAGAATTGGGTTTTTATTTTTTAAGTTGGACCATTATGGCACTGTTGCAAATTGCTGAACCCGGCCAAACTGCTGCACCGCATCAACATCGTTTGGCGGTGGGCATTGACCTTGGCACGACCAATTCTTTAGTTGCTGCTGTTCGTAGTGGCGAAGCCAATACACTTGCTGACGCCAATGGCGACCATGCATTACCGTCAGTTGTCCACTATCAAAGTGACGCTGTACAGGCTGGTATTGTTGCCGAGCAAAAGGCAACCCAAGACCCGCACAACACCATTGTTTCAGTTAAGCGTTTTATGGGAAGAAGCCTGGCTGATATCCAAGCGACTTCTCATACATTGCCTTATCAGTTTGAAGCCACCACCAACGGTCTACCTTTATTTGTCACCAAACAAGGCAAGGTCAACCCAATCCAGGTATCGGCGGAAATTTTACGCCCGCTAATCGACCGTGCTGAGCAAACCTTAGGTGGCGATCTGGAAGGTGTGGTGATTACCGTGCCGGCCTATTTTGATGATGCTCAACGTCAAGCGACCAAAGAAGCAGCGGCGCTAATTGGTGTTAAAGTATTACGCTTACTCAATGAGCCCACTGCGGCAGCTATTGCATATGGCCTTGATTCTGGTCAAGAAGGCTTAATTGCCATTTATGATTTAGGTGGCGGCACATTCGATATTTCAATTTTGCGCCTTAACCGAGGTGTGTTTGAAGTGCTGGCAACCGGTGGTGATTCAGCATTGGGCGGAGACGATTTCGACCAAGCTATCTACAACCACTTACAAGCGGCTTGGCAACTTGAAAATTTAGATGCCAGCAATAGCCGTCAGTTACTTGTTGAAGCGCGCCGAATTAAAGAGGCGTTAACCGATAACGATCAAGTAGACGCTAGCGTGAGTTTGACCGATGGCCAGTCACATTCGTTAGTCATTACCAAAGCAGACTTTGAACAGTTAATCAGCAAGCTGGTTCGCAGCACCATTAGCAGCTGTCGTCGCGCACTGCGTGATGCGGGCATTGAAGCTGACGAAGTGCTAGAAACTGTGATGGTAGGTGGCTCTACCCGAGTGCCACTGGTGCGCGAAAAAGTGGCAGAGTTTTTCGGCAAAGCGCCATTAACCTCAATTGATCCTGACCGAGTAGTCGCAATAGGCGCAGCCATTCAGGCAGACATTTTAGTGGGTAACAAACCCGAGTCTGATCTATTGCTGCTTGATGTTTTGCCGTTGTCCTTAGGTGTTGAAACCATGGGCGGCTTGGTAGAAAAAGTAGTATCTCGCAACACCACCATCCCTGTCGCAAGAGCCCAGGAATTTACCACTTTTAAAGATGGTCAAACGGCCATGGCCTTTCATGTGGTACAAGGTGAGCGTGAGTTAGTTGACGATTGTCGCTCGCTAGCACGTTTTACCCTGCAGGGTATACCGCCAATGGCGGCAGGTGCTGCTCACATTCGTGTGACTTACCAAGTGGACGCGGATGGATTACTGAGTGTTACTGCGATGGAGAAATCCACCGGCGTGCAAGCCAGTATTCAAGTAAAACCTTCGTTTGGCTTGACCGATGAAGAAATTGGTTCAATGCTAAAAGATTCAATGGCCAATGCTAAGCAAGACATTGAACGTCGCATGCTAGCCGAGCAACAAGTCGAAGCGGCACGAGTGATTGAAACACTAAGCGCTGCGCTTGCAAAAGATGCTGACTTGCTGGATGACTCTGAGCGACAAGCCATTGAAGCGGGTATGGCCACATTAGCGCAAACCGCAGCTAATGCCGATACCGATGCGATTGAAAAAGCAATTGAAGCACTGGACGAAGCCAGTCAGTCATTTGCAGCAAAACGTATGGATAATTCTATTAAATTGGCTCTTAAGGGCCAATCTGTTGACAATATATAGGTGAGGTTATGCCGCAAATCGTATTTTTACCCCATGATGATCTGTGTCCAGATGGGGCGGTAGTAGAAGCCGAACAGGGCGAAACAGTGTTAGATGTGGCCCTAAGAAACGGCATTCATATCGAACATGCTTGCGAGAAGTCTTGTGCTTGTACCACATGCCATGTTGTCATTCGTGAAGGCTTTGATGAGCTTGAAGAAAGTGATGAACTTGAAGATGATATGTTAGATAAAGCGTGGGGACTTGAGCCTGAAAGTCGCTTATCTTGCCAATCTCGCGTACCTGATAGCGACTTAGTGGTCGATATTCCTAAGTACACCATTAATATGGTGAGCGAAGGCGAACACTAATCAGCCTGTTTTGCTCTCATATGTTGAAGGTCAGCTTAAACGCTGGCCTTTTTTATGCCTAGGCAATTAAGTCGGTAGCAACCTTCTATACTCAGTATGTGTATCGCTGAGCACAAAGTAAGGAGCAGGTATGAGTTTAAAGTGGATTGATACGCTTGAGATTGCATTGAGCCTCATCGAGATTTACCCACAACAAGATCCGCGGCAGTTAAGGTTTACCGACTTACAGCAATGGGTGCTTGCCCTAGCGGAGTTTGATGATGACCCGAACCACTGTAATGAGCGTATTTTAGAGGCTATACAGCAGGCGTGGATAGAAGAGTCTGATTAACGAAGCCAGTTTTAAATAGGTCAAGTTTGCTGCTAAATCGTGCCAATGCCCAGAACCACAGTCGTGAATCTGGTATTAAGTCACATAAGCCGAGTTATAAAGGTAGGATTTTGCGTTTTTATTTCGTATAATCCGCGCGAATTTATAAAACCTGTTTACTTAAAGGAAGCTTGTCATGGCTATCGAACGTACTTTTTCTATCATTAAGCCCGATGCAGTTGCTAAAAACCACATTGGTGCAATCTATAACCGTTTTGAAACTGCTGGCCTGAAAATCATCGCTTCTAAAATGGTTCACCTAAGCAAAGAACAAGCTGAAGGTTTCTACGCTGAGCACAGCGAGCGTCCTTTCTTTGGTGCACTAGTTGCATTTATGACTTCTGGTCCTATCTGTGTTCAAGTACTAGAAGGCGAAAACGCTGTACTAGCTAACCGTGAAATCATGGGCGCTACTAACCCAGCTGAAGCTGCTCGCGGTACTATCCGTAGCGATTTCGCTGACAGCATCGACGAAAATGCAGTTCACGGTTCAGATGCAGTTGCTTCTGCAGAGCGTGAAATCGCATACTTCTTCAGCAACGAAGAACTTTGCCCACGTACTCGTTAATTTCGAGTTTAGGCAAAATAAAAAAGAGCCCAAGTGGCTCTTTTTTTGTAGCCAAAATTTGTATTTAATAGGGCGTCCCCCGCTAGCTGAATAACTTGAGAACCGTATTTATGAAAATTGTTGCTGATGAAAACATGCCCTACGTTGATGAGCTTTTTGGCCAGCTTGGGCAAGTAACTAAAGTAGATGGTCGACATTTAACTGCGCAGCAGTTAGTTGATGTTGACGTGCTATTAGTACGCTCAGTGACTCAAGTTAATCAAGCATTGCTTGAAAGTGCCAACAAACTCACTTTTGTTGGCACCGCAACCATAGGTTTAGACCATCTCGACGAGCGTTATTTGCAGCACAGGCAGCTTGCGTATACCAATGCCCCAGGTTGCAATGCCACTGCAGTGGGGGAGTACGCTTTTATTGCGATGTTAGAGCTTGCTCAGCGCACAGAATCAAGCCTAAAAGGCAAGCGTGTTGGTATCGTGGGGGCAGGTAATACTGGAACGGCCGTGGCCCGATGTTTACAAGCTTACGGTGTAGAGACCCTATTGTGCGACCCGTTATTGGCACAAAGCGGAGATAGTCGTCAATTTGTATCATTAGAGACGCTAATTGAACGCTGCGATGTGATTTCATTGCATGTACCTATTACCAAAACGGGTGAGCACCCCACTTGGTACCTGTTTGATGAGAAGCGGCTGAATCAGCTCAAACCGGATACTTGGTTACTCAACTGCTGCCGTGGTGAGGTAATAGACAATCAAGCGCTAATTCAAGTGAAGCAACATCGCTCTGACTTAAGACTGGTACTTGATGTGTGGGAAGGGGAGCCGCAACCCATGCCTGAATTAGTGCCGTTAGTGGATATCGCGACGCCGCATATTGCGGGTTACAGTGTTGAGGGCAAAGCAAAAGGCACATACATGCTGTATTGCGCCTTATTAAAGCAGTTAGGCCAAGCACCAACAACCGAACTGCATCAGTTGTTACCAGCGCTTTGGGTTGAGCAACTTCAGCTAGCTGGCATCCCCAATGAAAAGGCCCTATTAACCCTGCTAAGGTTCGTTTATGACCTGCGTGATGACGACAGATTATTTAGAGAAAGGTTTCTAAATAACAATGGGTTTGACCTTATGAGAAAAAATCACAAGCACAGGCGTGAATTTAGTGCCTTAAGGGTAGCCAATAGCGGCGGTTCTGATGTAGATTGGATGCTCAAATTAGGTTTTTCAGGAGTCAGTCGGTAATTATGTCGCAAGAATATAACGTAGTCGTATTAGGTGCATCGGGCGCAGTGGGTCAAACAATGATTGAGATCCTTGAAGAGCGCAATTTCCCGGTAGCAAATTTGTATCCTTTAGCCAGCAGCCGTAGCGCCGGTGATACGGTAACGTTCCATGGTAAACAGGTAGAAATTCTTGACGTGGATAAATTTGACTGGTCACAAGCACAAATTGGCTTTTTCTCAGCTGGTGGAGATGTGTCTGCGAAATGGGCACCTATAGCCGCAGAGCATGGCTGTGTGGTTATCGATAATACCTCACATTATCGCTATGATATCGACATTCCGTTGGTCGTGCCCGAAGTTAACCCTGAAGCGATTGCTGATTTCCGTAACCGCAATATCATTGCTAATCCTAACTGTTCAACCATTCAAATGTTAGTGGCATTGAAGCCTATTTACGATGCTTATGGAATTAGTCGTATTAACGTTGCTACCTACCAGTCTGTGTCTGGCTCAGGTAAGCAAGCCATTGAAGAGTTAGCGGGCCAGTGTGCCAAGTTACTCCAAGGTCAGCCTGTTGAGCCAAAGGCATACCCAAAGCAAATTGCGTTTAATGTATTGCCGCAAATCGATAAATTTATGGACAATGGCTACACCAAAGAAGAGATGAAAATGGTGTGGGAAACGCAAAAAATCTTTGGCGATGATAGCATTGTAGTTAACCCAACAGCGGTACGTGTCCCGGTGTTTTATGGCCACTCTGAAGCAGTTCATTTGGAAACGCGTCAACCCGTTGATGCAGAAGATGTCAAAGCCGTGTTACGTGGTGCCCAAGGCATTGAGTTATTCGAGTCTGATGAAGAGTATCCAACTGCAGTGACAGAATCTGCCGGTACAGATCCTGTTTATGTGGGTCGAGTACGCAAAGATATCTCCCACGAGTATGGCATTAACTTATGGGTCGTATCGGATAATATTCGTAAGGGCGCGGCGCTAAATAGCGTTCAGATCGCCGAAGTGTTGATCCGTGACTATTACTAAATATTCACCGATTTAAACGCTAAATTGATTGAAAAGCCTGCACTATGCAGGCTTTTTTGTTGCTATCGGTTGTTTTTGATTTGCGAATAGTAGCAGGGTATTCAATTCTGGTTTATAGTAATCTCAATAAATACAATTGCCTAAAGCTTTGCCGTCATAATTTGTGCAAACGCGCTAGAAAGGGAAGAATGGATGAACTTTCGCACGACGTATCTTGTTGGCCTAATGGCCGCTGGTCTCCTTGTTTTTGCTACTAATTCTCCGGTCGGTTCAGCTATTGCCGCAGAGCCTCTTAAGATCACAGGCCCTGATGGTCAAGTACGTCAATCTTCCAGTCAATATGGTCCTACGCGCTCATCCGATACTTTCTGGAGCATCGCGCAAAAAACACGCCCTGACAGCTCGGTAAGTATTTATCAGGTAATGGCGGCGATATACGACGCCAACCCCCATGCTTTTTCTAGCGACAATTACAACAGTTTAGAACGTGGCATGATTTTGCTCATCCCTTCCAAAGAGGTGATGCTGCAAATACCCGCATCTTTAGCTAAAAAGCGTGCTGAGCGAGATGATAAAGGCTGGCAAGCAGCTCAATCCAATCCTAAGCCGGCAGCACCAGCGGCGACACCAAGTGTAACAACCCCAAGCACGCCCACGGCGGCCGTACCGGCCCAATTGCCAGAAGTGGTTGATAACAGCAGTGAGTTAGCTGAAGTGACTCAGCAGTTAGAGCAGGAGCAGCAAAAAAACCTGCAACTGACTGATGAGCTGGCCAGAGCACAAGATCAACTTGATGTGGGCGGTGCCGATACCCAAGCCCTAAAGGATCAGATTGAACAGCAGGGCGTGAGAATAGAAGAGCTTGAAGAGGCGCTGCAGTTACAAAAAGAGCAACAAGCGTCTTTGGTGACAGAAAATCAAGCCTTGCAACAACAGCTAGATAAATTGCAAGCCCAAGCGGTGAAAGAGCCAGAGAACCTGTGGCGTACGGTAATGAGTAATCCACTGTATCTTATTTTAGGGGCGTTAGTTCCTGGACTACTGTTGCTGTTTTTAATCTGGTTTATGCTTAAGAAGCGCAAAGATAAGGCCGAGTCAACCGAAGAGCAAGACAGTAGCGAATCGACCAGTGCTGCCACTGAAACTCAGTCCGATGCAGCTCCTGAAGCCGCATTAGCCAGCGACAGTGAGGCGACCGATGACTCTGATATGGCGGTGCACCTAGATACCGAAGAAGAGGAGTCGATAGACTCGTTAATGAACGTTGACGACAATATGTTGCAGCCTGAAGCCGATATGGTGGATGCTGACAGCCAAGTTGATATGGCTGAAGAGATGTTTGTCGACAGTGGAGATACCGCTGCTGAAGAAGAAAATGATGAAGGCCAATCGCTAGATGACTTATGGGCTGAAGCGATGGGTGAGCAAGAGGAAGATGAAACGCCAGCGGACACCGCCGCCGAAGAAGATGATTTAGATGCGCTTTTAGCCGACTTAGATACCCCAAGTAGCAGTGAAACCATTGCCGCAACGGATGAAACAGATTTAGCTGAGTTTGATACCGAGTTCCCGCAGACCGAATCTAGTGATGAAGCTGCCCAATCTGAAGATTTAGATGCCTTACTCGCCGAGTTTGATGCGCCAGAAGCCGGCACACCTGCCGATGAGTTAGCCAAAGATCCCGCTGACGATTTATTGGCTGAATCTGATGCGCAATCCGAGCAGGATCTTGATAGTTTGCTCGCCGAGTTTGATGAACCAGAAAGTGATGCGCCAAGTGAAGCGGTGCAAGCGGATGAGGCTGAGCAAAGTGCTGATGATATCGATAATCTGTTAGCTGAGTTTGACGAACCTGCCAGTGATGAGCCAAGCGAAGTGGCGCAAGCGGATGAGAGCGAGCAGAGTGCTGATGATATCGATAACCTGCTCGCTGAGTTTGACGAACCTGCCAGTGATGAGCCAAGCGAAGTGGCGCAAATAGACGGCGAGAGCGAGCAAAGTACAGATGATATCGATAACCTGCTAGCTGAGTTTGACGAACCTGCCAGCGATGAGCCAAGCGAAGCGGCGAAAATAGACGATGACAGCGAGCAAGGTGCTGATGATATCGACAGCTTACTCGCTGAGTTTGATACTGACACGCCAGAGGCAGAAGCCCAAGTAGTAACTACTGATAATGACGATGTAGCAGTAGAGAGTGACAGTGAAGATTTAACCAGTGCCATCGCTGCCGAGCTTGAAGAAGATTTACCTCAAGACTTGCCGCAAGATATTCCAGCAGACAGTGACGCAGAGCTTGATGAGCTGTTGGCAGAGTTCGATAAACCCGCGGCCGAAACACCGCCAGCGCCGGAGCTAGATAAAGAAGTTGGTGATGCCATCGCGGCTGAGCTTGATGGTGAATTAGCCAATGATGATACTGAACTTGATGACTTGCTGGCTGAGTTTGATATTGATGCCGATGCGCTAGAGATTGAAGAATCTGAGCAAGAAGATGACACTACTGAGGTCAATTTTGCTGATTTAGCCAAACCAAGTGCTGAAGCCGCCGCAGATAATGACCTCAGCAATGACTCAGCAGATCCTGCTTTAGATGCGTTATTAGCAGATTTAGAATCTGTTGATCCGCAAAACACTGCAGCAGAGCCAGGCATATTTGATGACTTAAAAGGCGGTAAATCATCCAGCGACAATAGTCTTGATTGGGATGGTGATGCGGGTCTTGATTTCGAATCCTTCTCCAATAGCAAGCAGACAGGAGCGGATGATCTGGCATCGGCAGATGATACAGATATCACTGCACTGAATTTAGATGATGATAAATTAACGGTCGACGAGGCATTAGCGGCTTTAGAAGCCGATAGTGATGCGCCTGAACAAGCGATTTCTGAGCACGATCTCACCTCTTTCCAAAACGATAATGGCTTCATTGATATCGATAAGTTACTTAACGACGCGGACGAGGAAACGGTTGAGGTTGACCAATACAAAGAGCTTGATGTCGATATGGGCGAAATTGATGATTTAATGGGTAACGCGTCAATGGTTGACGTTGATGATGAAGAAAACTCAGTCAATGCTAAGTTAGATTTAGCCCGCGCTTATATTGAGATTGACGATAATGACAGTGCCAAAGCCTTGTTGAAAGAAGTTGAACTGGACGGCAACGAGCGCCAAAAAGAAGAAGCGGCCAAGTTAATTGATGATCTTGGTTAACGCAACACACTAACTCATTAAACGGCGCATTAGCGCCGTTTTTTTATGCAACAAACACGGCATTAGGCGTAATTGCAGATGTCGAACAAAGGTGGTTATGCTAAAATCCGCCGCCTATTTACTCTGCTCTCATTGGGCTGTTCATACACTATAGGAAAATCACATGCGGGTTGCATTAGGCATTGAATATGATGGAAGCGCCTACTTTGGCTGGCAACGCCAAGCCGAGGTCGATTCTGTTCAACAGCAATTGGAGCAAGCGCTGTCCTTTGTCGCCAATGAACCTATTGCAGTGCAATGTGCAGGCCGCACAGATGCCGGAGTGCATGCAACAGGGCAAGTGGTTCATTTTGAAACTAACGCTATTCGTAAGCTCAGTGCCTGGACATTAGGCGTAAACGTTAACTTACCCGATAATATCGCGGTGCGTTGGGCCAAAGAGGTGGATGATGAGTTTCACGCTCGCTTTACCGCCACTGCGCGACGTTATCGCTACATGATTTACAATCACCAGTTACGTCCTGGTATTTTGCGTGCCGGAGTGAGTCATTACCCTGGTGAGATTGATGAAACTCTTATGCATCAGGCAGCGCAATCTTTGCTAGGTGAACAAGACTTTACCAGTTTTCGCGCCATTCAATGCCAATCCAATACGCCATTTAGATGTGTTCATGAGGTCAACGTGACTCGCCAAGGCATGTATATTTGTGTTGATATTAAAGCCAATGCTTTTTTGCATCATATGGTCAGAAATATTGTTGGTTCCTTATTAGAAGTTGGCTACGGTCGCCAACAAGTGGGCTGGATAGCTGAACTCTTGGCGTTAAAAGATCGCAACCAGGCCGCTGCGACAGCGAAACCTAACGGACTCTATTTGGTCGATGTTACTTACCCAGAACAGTATCAATTACCGAAGTTGGCCCTTGGGCCGCTGTTCATGTTGGATTGAGACATAGCGCCAGCTTGTACAAACACATACTAATACCAAGGCGAGAAAGAGTTAATGAAATTATCGCAACAGACTAGCCTAGATGAGTGGCTAGCGTATCTGCTTGAATTACATCCAACTGAAATTGACATGGGCCTAACCCGGGTCAAACAAGTTGCTCGCCAGTTAGGTGTAGTTGACCTTGGTGAGACTAAGGTCATAACGGTCGCAGGTACTAATGGCAAAGGCAGCACCTGCGCCATGCTTGAGAGTATACTGCGTCAACAGCAAATCCGCGTCGGTGTGTATAGCTCTCCGCATATGTTGCGCTACAACGAGCGGGTACGCATTGATGGCCAGGATGCTAATGATCAAGATTTAGTTGATGCATTTTGTGCGATTAATAGCGCTCGTGGTGATATTTCGTTGACCTTTTTTGAATATGCCACCTTAGCAGGCTTATATCTGTTTAAAGCCGCACAATTGGATGTGGTTTTACTTGAAGTGGGTTTAGGTGGACGGCTCGATGCCACCAACATCATTGATGCAGATGTCGCCGTGATCACCAGTATCGATTTAGATCATCAAGAATACCTGGGCGACACCCGAGAATTGGTTGGCCGAGAAAAAGCCGGTGTGTTCAGAACCAATAAGTGCGCTATTGTTGGCGAGGCTGATATGCCCACATCGATTGTGCAATACAGTGAGCAAATACAAGCAAAATTGATTGCGGTCAGTAAACAGTTTAGTTACCAAGAGCAGCATGATAGCTGGTGCTTTACTGGCATGGTTAGCAATCTAACGGCGCTGCCTAAACCAAGTCTACCGCTTGCTAATGCTGCAACCGCGCTGGCGGTGATTGAGCAGTTATGGCCAGATATGCCAGCGACAGCCATAGCCCAAGGGCTGCAGCAAGCTAAGCTTACAGGTCGTTTTGAGCAAGTGAGTACAGAGCCTACAGTGCTGTTAGATGTGGCGCATAATCCCCATGCGGCGCGCTATCTTGCAAAGAAAATGGCAGCGTATCAACCTAAAAAGGTGATTGCGATTTGCGGTATGCTTAAAGATAAAGATTGCAGTAGTGTGTTGAGCATAATGTCGGATGTGGTTGATGAGTGGCATTTGGTCGATTTAGATTGCCCTCGCGGCGCCGGGGCTAACGACTTACAAAATAACTTACCCACTAGCAGTCAAAGTCACACTTACGCCAGTATTGCACTGGCGTGGCAGCATTTAATTCACCGCTTAAGCAAAGATGATGTGGTAATTATTTTTGGCTCATTTTACACTGTGGCTGAGTTTAAAGCGTTGAAAAATGAATTTATACAGAGCTAAAGGGTATTGCATTGTCTAGTCAGTTTCAGAATCGCCTAGTGGGTATCATCGTATTAGTCGCCCTAGGGGTGATATTTTTACCCGATATCTTAGATGGCAAAAAGCAACATCAAGAAGAGCAGTTTGCCGAAATTCCATTGCGCCCAGTGGTTGATGTAGAGTCTTTACCGCAAAGTGAGTTTGAAACAATAGAGTTGGCGCAGCAACAATCCCAACAAAGCCCCGCACAAGCCAGTGGAGAACTCGCAACGGACGAAGCGGGTCAGTGGCAGATAGTAACTGACGACGAGTCGCAAACCGCTGAGGCAAGCAGTGCTAAGCCAAAAGCGCAGACGGATAATGCCAAGCCTGCGACGCAAACTGCGCCCAAAACCGCAGAGCCAAAGCCGGTTCAGCCTAAAGCTACGGTAGCCAAAGCCTCTGCCTATACCATACAGCTAGGTAGTTTTAACAATGCCAATAATGTAAAAGCGTTAGTTAAGCAGCTTAGAGGCAAAGGGTTTACTGCTTACACTATTCCAGAAAAACCGGTTGATGGTCAGCTAACAAAAGTGTTTGTTGGTCCAGACCTTTCGCGGGTTAAACTCGAAAAAGTGCAGAAGCAGGTAGAGCAAGTCACTAAGCTAAAAGGGCGGGTGATCGCCTACAACCCAACCGAAAAATAGCGTTTCGTATACAGAACACTAAAGCCTTTAAGTGAAACACTTTAAAATAAGCCGCAATAAACCTATTGCGGCTTTGTTTTATATAGACTTATTTAGCTGACGCTGCAAAATTAAACCAGCAGACAGCGATCAATTTATCTGTCGCTAGGGGGTGAGAATCTGCTCCGTCTCTGGTAAGATCGCGCCGTCTTAATGTCATGCTGGATCATCAATTTCAATGGTTTGGATCGATTACGCCATTATCGCTGTTATCGGATTGTCGACTTTAATTAGTCTTCTCCGTGGATTTACCAAAGAAGCCATGTCGCTCGTGGTTTGGTTTGCGGCTTTTTTCATTGCGAGTCAATTTTATGAAGACCTCGCCGTCTATCTAACTCAAATGCAAGATGAGTTACTTAGGAATGGCGTGGCAATTACGATTCTTTTTGTCGCGACGCTCATTTTAGGCGCACTGGTTAACTATCTGATTGGTCAGTTAGTTGATAAAACCGGTCTTAGCGGTACAGACCGTGTTTTAGGCTTGTGCTTTGGCGCCTTAAGAGGCGCATTGATTGTCAGTGCAATATTATTTTTCTTAGATGCTTTTACTGGCGCTCCTAGTACCGATTGGTGGGAGAGCTCCGTATTAGTGCCTGAGTTCGGTGTGGTCATACAGTGGTTTTTTGACTATGTAGAAAACACCTCAAGCTTTGTACCCAAATTATAAAACAGGGCAGGTTACCTGCCTCGGCACGGCTAGTGAGTGCCGACCAAAGAACGATTTGAATATTATAATTATCAGAACATCTTACAATGAGGAATCCTACCCATGTGTGGTATTGTCGGAATAGTTGGCCGCAGTTCGGTTAATCAACCTATTTATGATGCACTAACTGTATTACAGCATCGTGGACAGGATGCAGCGGGTATTGTCACCGTAGATGGTAGTGCGTTTAGACTGCGTAAAGCCAATGGTCTGGTAAAAGACGTATTTGAGCCTAAGCATATGCAGCGCCTACAAGGTAATGCGGGTATCGGTCATGTACGTTACCCTACCGCCGGCAGCTCTAGTGCATCAGAAGCGCAGCCTTTTTATGTTAACTCTCCTTTTGGTATTTCACTTGCGCACAACGGTAACCTAACCAATACCGTGGCATTGCATGAACGTCTTGTTCAGCAGCGCCGCCATGTTAATACCACTTCTGATTCTGAAGTCCTGCTTAATCTGCTTGCCGATGAACTACAGCACACAGATAGCCAACAGCTCACGGCGGATGAAGTATTTGACGCTGTCGCCAATGTGCATAACTTAACTCGCGGTGCTTACGCGGTAGCAGCGCTGATAATTGGTCAAGGTTTAGTGGCCTTTAGAGACCCATTTGGTATTCGTCCTCTTGTACTGGGTAAGCATGAAACCGAGCACGGTACTGAGTATATGGTAGCCTCTGAGAGCGTAGCGCTTGACGCAGTAGGTTTTGAAACCATGCGTGATGTGGCCCCAGGTGAAGCGGTTTATATCTCATTAGATGGTCAGCTTTATACCCGTCAATGCGCGCAATCTCCAAGCTATGCACCTTGTATCTTTGAGTATGTCTATTTTGCTCGCCCAGACTCGACCATTGATAATGTCTCTGTTTACGGTAGTCGAGTGAACATGGGCACCCGTTTAGGCGAGAAAATCAAGAAAGAGTGGGACGATCATGATATTGATGTGGTCATTCCAATTCCGGAAACTTCATGTGATATCGCGTTAGAAATTGCCCGCAATTTGGATCTGCCATATCGTCAAGGCTTTGTAAAAAACCGCTATATTGGCCGAACGTTCATCATGCCAGGTCAACAAGAGCGTAAGAAGTCTGTACGCCGTAAACTCAATGCAATTAATGCCGAATTTAAGGGTAAGAATGTATTGTTGGTGGATGATTCAGTCGTACGTGGTACTACCTCTGAGCAAATTATTGAGATGGCTCGTGAAGCTGGCGCGAAGAAAGTGTACTTTGCCTCTGCCGCTCCTGAGATCCGTTTCCCTAATGTTTATGGTATTGATATGCCAACCACAAGCGAGTTGATTGCCCATGGCCGCGACGTGGATGAAATCAGTAAGCTGATTGGCGCTGACGGTATGATTTTCCAAGACATCAGTGACTTGGTTGAAGCAGTACGTCAAGAAAACCCAGATATTAAGCAGTTTGAAACGTCTGTTTTTGATGGTAACTACATTACTAATGATGTTGACCAAGCTTACTTAGACCATCTAACCCAGCTTCGTAACGATGATGCTAAAGCTAATCGTAGCAAAGACATCGGTACCAACTTAGAGCTCCACAACGTATGTCATCCTTAGGGTTGTATCTGCGTTAGCCAAAGAAACCGACCTTAGGGTCGGTTTTTTTATGGCTGGTATTGGTGCAGTCACAGTGACAAGATTGGTTTTTAATTGAGATGCACCAGCCAAACTGTCATCCACAGTGCAAACAAGACGCTAAGCGCTATGCGCTCGATGCGTTGGCCGAAACTGACAGAAATCAGGGTATTGATGCAGGTAAGCACTATCTGCAAGCTCACCAATAACATCAACACAAATGTTTTGTCATGCTCAAACAGCGGCAAAATCAGCAATGATATCGCGGTAAGCAATAAAAAGTGATACAGCAGAATATGGTCTAAGCGATATTGTGCAGTGGGTAATGTGGTAAGCATAATTGTCAGCCAGTGAAATATTTACCAATTATATTACTCAAATGATAATCATTCTCAATTGAATTTACATTGTAGAATGATAAATATTTTACTATCGCTATTTAAACCATGGCCATTTAGCGTTATTGCCGACGCTCGCGGCGGTGACTGAGATTGCGGACTCAATTAATTTGCGATACAGTTACTGTTAATTTATACAGTGTTAATAATAATCGATGATTCTATATATTGCCGAGAAGCCAAGCTTAGGGCGGGCCATTGCCGACGTGCTGCCTAAACCACACAAAAAAGGCGATGGTTTTATCACCGCAGCCAATGGTGATTGTGTCTCATGGTGTATTGGCCATCTACTTGAGCAAGCAGAGCCCGATAGTTATGACGCTGCGTATAAATCGTGGAAGTTTGAACATCTGCCGATTGTGCCTAGCGAATGGAAAATGCGGCCAAAAACTAAGACACGTGGGCAACTGTCGGTATTAAGAAAATTGGTTAAGCAAGCCAGTCAAATTGTTAACGCTGGCGACCCCGATAGAGAAGGGCAGTTGTTGGTTGATGAGGTCATTGCTCATCTTGGCGTAAAAGGCCAAAAGCTTCAGCAAGCACAGCGACTGCTAATTAGCGATCTTAATCCGCAAGCCGTTAAGCGGGCCTTAGGTCAACTGCGGCCTAACAAAGACTTTGTACCGCTGTCGACCTCAGCATTAGCCAGAGCGCGAGCAGATTGGCTCTATGGCATGAATATGACCCGAGCGTATACCTTACAAGGGCGAAAAGTGGGTTATCAAGGTGTGCTTTCCGTTGGCCGGGTGCAAACCCCCTTACTTGGATTAGTGGTCAGGCGCGACAAAGAGATTGCCAGCTTTGTCAGCCGGCCTTTTTATGAAGTATTAGCCCACCTAAGTACCCAAGATAATGATGCCTTTACCGCAAAGTGGCAGCCCAGTGAAGCGTGCCGCCCCTATATGGATGAAGACGGCAGAGTATTAGCGCGGCGGCTTGCAGAAAATGTCGTTGCTCGGATCAGCCAACAGCCCGCCACTGTCGTCGATTTACAAAGCAAGGATAAGCGGCAAGCCGCGCCTTTGCCCTATAATTTATCTTCATTACAAATTGATGCTAGTAAGCGCTTTGGTATGAGTGCTAAGCAGGTGCTTGATACGTGCCAAGCGCTATACGAAAAACACAAACTGCTGACTTATCCTCGTTCAGACAGTCGTTATTTGCCCAAAGATCAATTTGCGCTGGCGCCCAATGTTATTCGTGCCATATTAACTGGCGCCAATGAACTGGTTGAAGGTCAACCGCAGCCCGATCCGAGTATCAAATCGAAAGCGTGGAACGACAGTAAGGTCGATGCACACCACGCCATCATTCCCACCGAAAAGGTCGCTGACTTAGCCAAGCTTAGTCAAGCCGAGCGCCAGCTTTATTTACAAGTGGCACGCCAGTATTTGGCGCAGTTTTATGCCGCTTATCGATATCATGAAACCCAAGTAGAGATTGAAATAGCTAAAGGCTTGTTTCGCACTAAAGCCAAACAGGAACAATCACTTGGATGGAAAGTACTCTGGCCACAAAAACAGTCAAACCGTGAAGCTGACTCTGATAAAGAACAAGAAAACCTGCAATCCTTACCCGCACTGACGGTCGGTCAGTCGCTGCACTCAGGCCAAGCACAATTACTAGAAAAACAGACTCAGCCTCCGAAAGCGTTCACCGATGCCACCTTGCTCAGCGCCATGACGGGAATAGGCCGCTATGTTACCGATCCTGAAATCCGCAAAATTCTTAAAGAGACCGATGGCCTCGGAACAGAAGCAACGCGTGCCGGGATAATTGAATTGCTGTTTAAGCGCCAATTTATCGAACGTAAAGGCAAAACAATTGTAGCTACCGCGGTCGGCATGGGGCTAATAGACAGTTTACCTAGCAGTGCAACCACCCCAGATATGACCGCGTTATGGGAAAGTCATCTCGACGCTATTTGTCGTAAAGAGTCAAAATATCAAAGTTTTATGACGCCATTGGTGGACACTCTCCAGCAGTTGATCACTCAAGCTGGCGCCCAACTGCCCACTGCGCTACAGGGAGTTAAAGCGCCTGCTCGAGCCAATCAACGCCGTTATAGTAAAAAGCGCACTACCACGAAAAAGTCGTCAACAACCGCAAAATCCGCAACTCGGCGTCAACCTAAAGGTAGTCGAAAAGCCAGTTAAAGTCGGTGAAATTGGTTGCTCAGAACTTGGCAAGGCCGTTACATAAGGTTAACATTGTGTTCATGAGGACGACCTCATTTGCTTTGTTGACCTAACAGAGCAACTTTTCATCGGGGACGGCCCCACTTGTTTAATACACAGTGGAGCTAATTTTTGATGTTACCGAAAACCCTTAAGCACGTTGTTTACCTATGTTTGTTACTGCCATGCCTAACAATCGGCCAGAGCGCGCCAGCGTTGGCCAAACCTACCCACATGGGCTTGCATGGCATGTTGATGTTTGGCGGCCAACAGGGTCTGATTGCATCGCATTTACCTATGTATCATGTACCCCACAATGCCCAGGTTTTATTTCAATTTCACTTTGTTGATGCCAAGGTCGACAAGGCGATAAAGCAAGCATTGCAGCCTAACCCTAACCAAGTTACGCCCATTTGGACCATAGTGCCGCAGCCCTTTGATTTAATGACGCTCAGCACCGAGGCTAGTGCGACATCAGTGCGCTTGATTGTGGATATTGTGGAGGGACATTTTGAGCGAGGAGGCGTAACCAAGTATCAGCAACAAGCATTAGTAATAGATAAGTTGCTGCTGTTTGCCTTACTGGATATGGGCCAGGCCACGCAAACTCCCAAGCAGGCCACCTATTGCTTGCTCAATTTAAATCACTCTACTCAGGAGCAATACCTCTACAAGCGATTGGCACAGCGCCCTGAGACCGACCATCTGCTGCGCATTAGTAGCGCCAGCCCTTTGCCTGCACAGTGTCATAGTGTGGACGTAACGCCGGCTAATACCGCTACGATGGATACACTGAGCGAACAGTTCTTAGCTGATGATCTAAGCGGTGAGATATCGGTTATTTATGCTGAGAGTGATGAGCTGCAATGAAGTCGGTAAACCTTAAATCTGCAAAACCGCGTATGGTGGTTTTGCAGCATCATGACGCCGAAGGTGTCGGTCGAATTGGCGATTGGTGCCAAATCCATGGCGTTGAATACGACTGTTATTTTGTGCCGCAGGATTTGCCGTCTACATTGCAAGACTATCAAGGCGTTATTGTGCTAGGTGGCCCAATGGATGTGGCTGACATGCCCAGTTGGATGGCGGACGAATTGCGATTGATCCGCCAAGCGTTAGCGCTGGATTTACCCTTGCTGAGTATCTGCTTGGGCGCGCAGTTACTCGCCCATGCTATTGATGGGCAGGTGGTCGATATGCCAATGCCAGAGCTTGGATGGTGTGATGTTAGCGCGACAAACCATGGCCAACAGCATCCGTTAGTTAAGCGTCTATTGCCCCAGCCTTTTGCCGCTATCGCTGTGCCTCAGTGGCACTACAAGCAGATAGTGCTGCCCGCACATGTGCCAGTGCTAATGACCTCGGCGCAAGTTAAGGTACAAATGTTTGCTTATCAGCGGGCGGTGGGCATTCAATTTCATCCCGAATGGCGTGATGCCGAGTTGCAAACGTTAGTGACTGAATTTGGTACACAATGCCCATTTCACTGTGATAACACTGGCGATAATCTCCAGCCCAGTCGTGATTATCATCACTATGTACTGGACGTCGGATTATCGCAGCTACTCGATGGAATCTTTAGCGCAGTTGTTGACCTCGATTTAAACTAATCAGCTTGTCGAGAATATGCTCACCATCCATGCGAATGCCATTGTGTTCATATTCTGAGGTGAGCCAATAGCTTAAGTTATTTACCTGCTTGGTCGTTTCTAAGCTGTATTGCATTTCGACAAACATATCATTGCTGTAGATGGCTGCGGCAATAGGGACTGTGTTGGTGGCTAAAGCTGATAAATCATACAACTTAGCCCAGTCTTGTTTCTCAGCCAATAGGTGTGCGGCTTGTTTTAATGGCTTGAGTTGAGTGAATTGCTCGAAGAACCAAGGGTAAACCATTTCACCAGTAAAATAGAAAGGTTTATCTGCCCCATACTCGAACTGTTGATATTGCTTTCTTACCCGGTGTGCTGCCCAGTTTGACGCTGACTGTTGGCAATAAATACTTTCATGCAATAACGCAAAAATAGGGTTGGTATTGTAATCGAGCAACTGACAAAAATGCGCTAGAAATAACGGATTTAAAGTCACTCCCTTGTCCGTGTCTATCAAGGCTTGTTCAAGCAGGTAATAGACGGACTCGGGGCCTTGCTCCATGCCGATGTTTATCCCCAGTAGCTGTAACATCTCTACCGTTAGACGCTCACCCGTGGCGATACGTACGTCATGGCGTTGGATGTAGTTGGCGAGCGCTTTGACGAGTTGCTGGGCATCATCAAAGCGATTAAAGAACTCATGGTTTTTGTCTAGAACTCGCTGGTAGGTTGCCTGATAGACTTCATCAGCAGTACGAGTCAATGACGGAATGCCACCGGTGATGAACGCCTCTTCAATACCTTGTGGGGCATCATTAACGTATTTTAAAACGCAAAAACCTCCAAAGCTCTGGCCGAGAATACTCCACTTTTGCTCGGGGCTAAGTTGGGCGCGTATGGCTTCTGCATCACGGATTATATTGTCGGCACGAAAATGACTCAGGTACTGCGCTTGCTCTGTTGAATTAAGGTGTGACAATGACAAGTGATTAACTGGTGTCGACAAACCCGTGCCACGTTGGTCTAGCAATAGTACGCGATACTCCTTTAAGGCTCGCTTTATCCAGCCGCTGTTTTCCACAGGACGAGCCGCGCCAAATCCTGGCCCACCTTGAAAGAACACCAAATACGGTAGGGCTTGCCCTTGGTGTTCAGTGGCGATAATCTCTCTGGCAAATACTTCAATACTGTTGCCGTTGGGGTTTTGATAATCTAGCGGCAATTGAAAACGATGCTTAGTAGCGATTATACCTTTGAGTTTAGCGGTCATGTTAGGCCTTGGTTGGGTTAAGAGGTCGATAGACTCAGATTGTATATAATTAGTTTTATGCTGTAATTAGTTATCCTAGATCAATTTTTTGTAAGAGAAGTTCGAGATATAGATGCAGTTGGCGTAATCTAGTGCTAGGCAGTTAGTCATGGAAAGTGATCAATGAAATATCAAATAGTTCCTGTTACCCCGTTTCAGCAAAATTGCAGCATTATTTGGTGCGAAAAAACCAAACAAGCTGCAGTCATCGACCCCGGTGGCGACAGTGAACGAATTGAGGCGCAATTAGCGCAATTAGGCCTAACATTAGACAAAATCTTGTTGACCCATGGTCATATTGATCACGTTGGTGGTGCAATCGCGTTAAGTCAGCGTAGCCAAGCTAAGATTATTGGCCCCCATAAAAGTGATGAATTTTGGTTAGATAGCTTACCCGACCAAAGTAAACATTTCGGGTTTCCACTGGTTAACGCGTTTGCTCCACACCAATTTCTTAATCACGGTGACAGTGTCGACGTGGGCGAGCAATCGCTACAGGTGCTGCATTGCCCTGGTCATACTCCCGGCCATATTGTGTTTTTCTCTGCCGATGCACAGATAGCTTGGGTAGGGGACGTGATTTTTAGGGGCTCGATAGGCCGTACCGATTTCCCACAGTCTAATCATAACGATCTCATTAACTCTATTACCCAAGTCTTGTGGCCGCTGGGTAGAGAGGTAACCTTTGTACCGGGCCATGGTCCTATTTCTACCTTTGCTGAAGAACGAGAACAGAATCCTTTCGTTGCCGATCAGTTATTTGGTTAGTTTTCCCCTCAGCTGTGCGTTGCGAATGTTTTGAAACGTTTTGCAACGCATTGATGCTTCTTATCGCCATTCATCTCTGTTAGCTTAGTTTTCCAACTACTTAAGTTGATTAGATGGACAGGTATGTCTCACCACATCGAAGATTTAATTCGCCACTGGGCTGCTAAACCGGAAGACGAATGGGTACTGGCTGTGATCACCCACGTCGAGGGTTCTTCCTATCGAAAAAGTGGTGCCATGATGCTGTTTCACCCATTGGGTCATAGTGTGGGATTGATCAGCGGCGGCTGCCTTGAAGCTGACTTAGGTCGCAAAGCGCAGCAAGCCATGCAAAGCCAACAGATTGTTCGCTGCCAATATGATGCCAGTGATGAAAGCGATGCCAGTTATCAACTTGGTTGTGGCGGCATTGTCGATTTGATGTTAGTCCCGCTGACCCACGCGAACCAAGCCGCCAATCTAAGTTCACTACAAAAATTGTTAGCCACTGAGGCGCAGGGTTTCTATCTGCTACCGCTGCTGGAACATGGCGCACCTGCGGCTGATTTTCAGGCGCGAGTGTTCAATCATGTTGCAGCTGAGCAGGTTTTTTCGGTCACAGATTTTAATCGTGCCGGGGAGCTGATATTGCCTGAACCGCAGCAGCTCCATCTTACTGCCTCACAGTCTTATTTAGTGACCCCCGTAGCGAGACGAAAACGCATTGCGGTTTTTGGTGGTGGTATTGATGCCCAGCCACTGGTGAGTATGGCATTACAACTTGGTTGGCAAGTTGATGTGGTTGATCCAAGAACCAGTTACGCCCGTGCCCATGACTTTGCCGGTGCTAACCTGTTTAAATGCCCTATAGATGATCTGCCTGCCCGTTTTTGTGACCAATTGGATGCGGTGGTGGTGATGTCTCATAACCTTGACCTTGATGCACAGGCGCTGCGCTTGGTTTGTCACAGCGAGATTCGTTACTTGGCCTTGTTAGGTCCAGCACATCGACGTGAGCGTGTGTTAAACAAAGCGGAGCTAGCCTATGAGGATATTGACTGCTTTTTCTCCGCGCCCGCAGGGCTGGCTTTAGGCGGTGAACTGCCAAGCTCTATCGCCCTGAGCATTTTGTCACAGTGCCATGGAGTATTACATGACGCGCAATTAGTGGCACTTGATAGGGTAATGAAATGACTAAGGTAATGGCGTGAGCAAGCATCAACTGGCTAACCGTAATGAGTCAAAAACACTTGTTTGCATTCTTGCAGCGGGTGCGAGTCGACGCTTTGGTGCGCCCAAGCAGCTCGCTAAGCTTGCCAGCGGTAACTTATTACAATGTTCAATCAACACGCTAGCACAAGTGGCCAGTCAGGTTAACGGGGATCTTGCGCTGGTACTCGGAGCTAACGAGATGCAGATTAAACCGCATCTCAAAGGGCATTTTATTTTATTGTCCAATTTACATTGGCAATCGGGCATGGCGAGTTCGATTGTTTGTGCTGCTCGCTATGCTGAGCAGCATCACTATACTCATTTACTGATCTGTTTAGCCGATCAGGTTGCGTTGACTGCAACCGACTATTTAACTGTGCTTAACGCTAGCCGATGCCGACGAGCCGCTGCCTATTATCAACACCGTTTAGCTGCGCCTGCACTCTTTTTAGCTGAAGATTATGCCCATCTAGCGGGGCTTACTGGTGATACCGGCGCTAAGCAGTTGCTACGCCGGCATTATAGAAACGGTCAGTTAATTGCGTGTGCGCTGCCCCGTGCAAGCATAGATATTGATACCCAAGATCAACTCATAAGTTGGCAAAACAAGCTGTAGAAATTAATACGTTAATTGGTATTCACTGGCCCAAAGAGATGAAGCGGTAGGGCAAGCAAGGAGCAAGTCATGTCGAACAAAGCCATGAAAATAAATATAAATGGTCAATCCTTTACAGTCGATGCAGACCCCAATATGCCCCTATTATGGGCGTTGCGGGATATGTTGCAGTTAACCGGCACTAAGTATGGCTGTGGTGCCGGGTTATGTGGTGCCTGTACTATCCATGTTGATGGCGAGCCCGCGCGGGCATGCTTAACCAGTCTGAAGCAAGTCGCAGATAAAGCGGTAACCACCATTGAAGGGTTAGAGTTTGAGCAGCTAAAGCAAGCTTGGGCGCAACATAATGTCCCCCAGTGTGGTTTTTGTCAGGCTGGACAATTGATGTCAGCCGCTGCATTGCTGGCAAAACATCCTAAACCTGCTGATGCCCAGATTGATGAAGCCATGTCTGGCAATATCTGCCGTTGTGGTACATACACGCGCATCAAGTCCGCAATTAAAGCCACCACCGGTGGCTATCAGGCTAGCCACAGTGCTGCCGCCTCAATGGAGGTAGAAGCATGAGCCAGTTTAACGCCGTAAAAAACTTCAGCCGTCGTGATGTGCTTAAATTGTTTGGGGCAACAGGGGGCGGACTCGCGCTGGGCGCCAGTGGTCTAACCTGGAGCCCCGCAGTGATGGCGCAATCACAAGAATCTAGGCTGAATCTATTTATCGCTATTGGCGATGATGACAAAGTCTATTTAACTTGTCATCGTTCAGAGATGGGTCAAGGTATCCGCACTGGGATACCACAGGTGCTGGCGGATGAACTCGGTGCCGCTTGGGAGCAAGTCGTTGTTGTTCAGGGTCTTGCTGACAAACGTTATGGCAGTCAAAACACCGATGGTTCGCGCAGTATTCGTAATGGTTTTGACAAAATGCGCGAAATGGGTGCCATTGCCCGAACCATGCTCGAGCAAGCTGCCGCTAATAAGTGGCAAGTCGATGTCGCTGAGGTGAGTACAGACAATGGTAAGGTGGTGCATGTCAGCTCCGGTAAGCAAGCACGCTTTGGTGATTTGGCTCATGCAGCCAGTCAGTTGCCGCTGCCGGATGTCAGTACCTTAACGCTAAAGCCTGCCAAAGATTATACCCATATCGGTGCATCACATCGCATTGTTGATATGCAAGATATGTTGAATGGCCAAGCGCAATATGGCCACGATATTGCGCTGGATAACATGTTACATGCCAGTATTGTGCATCCGCCTGTTGTTGGCAGCGATATTGCGAGTTTAGATGATAGTGCTGCTCGCAAGGTCGCCGGGGTAGTGGATGTGATAGTGATGCCTGTATTTAAAGGGGCACCGTTGTTTCAACCCTTAGGCGGCGTTGCGGTGATTGCGACCAATACCTGGAGTGCGATGCAGGGGCGTAAGGCATTGCAAATAACTTGGAAGGCCAGTGTTAATGATAGTCATGACAGCGACAGTTACTTGAAATCGTTGGTGGATAAAGTCTCTAAACCGGCTAAGGTTGTGCGCCAGCAGGGACCAGAAGTGAATGATTGGCCCAGTGAGCAAACTATTAGCGCTTTGTATACTGCGCCTTACCTTGCCCATGCGCCAATGGAAACGCCTGCAGCTACCGCACATGTAACCGAACAAGGTTGTGAAGTGTGGGCATCAACGCAAACACCACAGCGCGCCCAGCAGGTGATTGCAGCCGCCTTGGGGTTAGCTGAAGAACAAGTGACCGTGCATGTGACCTTGCTTGGGGGCGGCTTTGGCCGGAAGTCCAAACCCGATTACTGCGCCGAAGCGGCGGTGTTGTCGGCGCAACTCAAGCGCCCTGTGAAAGTCTGTTGGACCCGCGAAGATGATATCCAAAATGGTTATCTGCATGCCATTAGTGCGCAGCATTATCAGGCTAAATTCGATGCTCAAGGGAAGCCGGTAGCGATTTTACAGCGTACAGGTTTTCCCAGCATTGGCTCCACATTCCAAGAAGGGGCAGAATATCCCGCGGGCTGGGAGCTCGATTTGGGTTTTGTTGATGTGCCACTGGCGGTAGACAGTTTGCGCTGTGAAGCGGTTTCCGCCACCGCGCATACACGTATTGGTTGGGTGCGTTCGGTCTGTAATATTCAGCACGGCTTTGGGATTGGCAGTTTTGTCGATGAATTGGCTGTTAAGGCCGGTCAAAGTGCGCCGCAAATGTGGAAGCAGTTGTTAGGCCCCTTACGCCAAGAGCAATTTAAAGATCAAGGTTTCCAATATGGTAATTACGGTGAAGATTTAGCTCGTCACCCCGTTGATATTAGCCGCTACCATGGGGTAATTGATGCGGTTGAGCAGGCCATGTTAGCCCATGGTAAACCCAAAGCGAATCAAGGTTGGGGTTTTGCGGTACACCGCAGTTTTGCAGCGTTTGTGGCCACTGCAATATTAGTGGAGGTAGACGCAGGTAAAGTGCAGGTGTTGCAAGCTATTTCAGCCATCGATGCCGGTACCGTTGTTAATCCTGATCGCGCTAAGTCACAAACGGAGGGAGCGATTATGTTTGGCTTAAGCTTAGCTATGATGGGTGAGATCAGTTTTAATCAAGGCAAAGTGCAACAGTCTAACTTTCATGACTATCCAATGTTAAGAATGGCGCAATGTCCGGCTATTGAAACTATCGTCATGGCCTCAAATGCCGCTCCAGGTGGGGTGGGTGAGCCGGGTGTACCGCCAGTTGCTGCGAGTCTAACTAACGCTATTTTTGCTGCCAGTGGACAACGGATTAGAACTTTACCCGTCAATCAGCACTTCAAAGTGTAGAACGTACACTGTGTAACCTGCCGGGTTTAAAAAGAGGCATTGCGCCTCTTTTTTGCTTTCATTACCACATAAAACTTGTTCTTGAGCAAAAAACTAGCAATTAATATTGGTTTTGTTATGAGAACACTGTTTTTTAATTACAGAAAGGAGTAGTTTAACCCTACGCTAATCAACGTAAATTACCGGGTTATCGCGGGTTAACATTGCTGTATATCGGCATGCTGTTACCCATTGAGTCATAGATGATTAATAGAGGAGCATGGAAAGTGCCCGTATTAGCTGAATGACTGCTCGATACTCGAGTCCATAATAGAAGGGGTCATTTATGGAGCACCGATTTCAAGTCGCATTGTCTGCTGGACTACTCGCTGCCTTGTGGGCAGGGCTGGCAGATACATTTCATTTAGTTACCTGGATAGGCTTTCTCGCATGCAGCACCTATTTTGCTCAGCCCAAACCGGGTTTTCAAGGGGTGTTACTGACTTGGTTGACCAACTTGTCCGGGGTGTTTTGGGCATGGTTAGTGATTAGTGGGACGAGTTATTTCGGCTCTGCGTGGGTTGGCTATTTGCTCACGGGTATTGTCACCAGCGCTATGTGCTTGCAAGCAAGCCACAACAAACTATCCTTTATTCCAGGCGCCTTTATTGGTTGCTGTATCACCTTCGCCATGGCGGCAGACATCGCTGCAATAGTGCCTGCGTTAATTTTAGGCGCACTGTTGGGCTACGCCATGACGTTATTGACATCTCAGTTGGTAAGCTTGAGTCAAAAATTGGGCTTAAGTGCCAAAGTCGCCACGGCGGATGAGTCTGGCCAATAGACGGATCTTCAGCAGTATTAAGCACAATAATACTTCTCATAAACCAAGGTATATGGTTGCGATATGAAACAAATAGAATTTAGAAAAATTGATGCGTTGATGATTAAACTCAGCCTCAATGGAAAATTTTTTGTAGTATGTGCCATGGTCAGTGCGATCAGTATTGCCATCGCCATGCTAAATATTTATCAGGTCAAAGAGCAAGCGGCTCAGCAATCTACTCAGCGAGCACAGCAGAGTCTTGATGCATTAGCGCAGGCGGCAGCAAGCTTGCAGTTAAGTGACGCAGATTTGCAGCAGTTTGCCTCTGCCAATAACCTCACTATCAGCAATCGTTCGCAACAAAACCGTACCGAGGACATGGTGACAGTGAGTGCCAATGTTGCCGGACAAGCCGGTGTGTATTTGCAGGCGCGCCATAATGTCGCGAGTTGGGAGCAACCCAATGTCGACCAAGCATGGTTTGTACTGTATTTAGTCTTGTTAGGTTTGCTACCGCTGTTTCAGTTAAGTTATTGGATCTCAACCTCGTTGGGCGGTGGCTTGTGGGATATGTACATTGCCATTAAGCGTCTAGCTGATGGTGATTTATCTTGCCGGTTAAATTTCTTTGGTACCGATGATTTTAGTATGATTGCCAGAGAGATTGATCGCAGCGCCGACAATATGAGTGAGATGGTGAGCGCGATTGGTGACAACGCGACAACACTCACTAAAGCATCCCATGAGTTTAATCAACAGGCGCGGCAAAGTGATGAGCTAACTCAGTTCCAGTATCAATTTCTCGATACCGTCGCGGTGGCGATGGATCAAATGACGGCGGCTATTGAAGAGGTTTCCCACAACGCCGCTAATACCTCGGAAGACACTAAGACCAGTGCCGCGCAGGCTGACCAAAGTAAACAACGTATCGCCGATGCAATGACTCGAATTGCCCAGTTAGTCTCGCAAATTGATTCCGCTTCTGGCTCGGTAGAGCAACTCTCTAGCCATGCTGCCGAAATTGGCGCGGTGGTGACCACGATTAACGGCATTTCAGAGCAAACTAACCTGTTGGCACTCAATGCTGCAATTGAAGCCGCGCGAGCGGGTGAACAGGGCCGAGGCTTTGCCGTGGTGGCCGATGAAGTGCGTACCCTTGCACAGCGAACGCAACAGGCAACAGTTGAGATTCAGTCGATGATTGAAGGGTTACAATCTGGCTCAGGAAAACTGTCGACTATTACTCATGAGATTGTATCGGAAGCAGAGCAGGGAAGAGGTGCAATAGAGCTGGTGGGCAGCGACATTGATAGCATGGCTGATTCAATTAACCATGTATTTGATATGAGCTCACAAATTGCTGCTTCTGCTGAGGAGCAAAGTGTTTCGGCTCGTGATATTGCCGCACAGCTTAATGAAATTCGCACCCAATCTGAAACCATAAAAACCACCTCTGAGCGCTCGGTGGTATTGGCCGATGACTTAAAAGCCTCTTCAGAGCAGCTCGAAGGTATTTTAGAGCAATATAAGTTAGCCTAACGTCTTAACCAATAAAAAAGGTCACATTACTGTGACCTTTTTTGTGCTCAATTTAAGCCAATCGCGCGGCTTTGTCGTTAGCTAAACGTACTCCAAATTGGCGCGTGGTCAGAAGGCTTTTCAATGCCTCTAAGCTCATAATCAACGTCTGATTCAACCAAACGTGCCGCTAATGATGGCGTTGCTAACACCACATCAATACGCAGGCCGCGATTATCCACAAAGCCTTTAGAGCGATAATCAAACCATGAATAGCGCTCGCTGCGTTGCGGGTGCAATTGGCGGAAGGTATCAATGAGACCCCAATCAAGTAGTGTTTTTAACCATTCACGCTCTTCAGGTTGAAAACTACATTTGCCGGTCTTTAGCCAACGCTTGGCGTTTGGCTCGCCAATGCCGATGTCTAGATCAACCGGTGAAATGTTAATGTCACCAATAATGGCGATATCTTCATCCGGGCTGTGGTGTTCATTGAGGTAAGTCATAAGATCTTGATAAAACTTACGCTTAGCGGGGAATTTAGTCTCGTGACTAATATTGTCCCCTTGGGGGAAATAGCCGTTGAGTACCGTTAGTGGTCGGCCATTTTCCTGCTCAAAGGTAGCGATTATCATACGGCGCTGGGCATCATCGGCATCGGTAGGAAAACCCTTTTGGATTTTTAGTGCTGACTTCTTGCATAACATGGCCACACCATAGTGCGCCTTGCCGCCGTGATAATGCACTTCATAGCCCATGGCTTCTACATCAGCAACCGGAAACGCTTCATCATGAACTTTGGTTTCTTGTAGGCCAATGACATCTGGCGAATGACTATCAATGAGTGCCTGCAGTTGGTGTAAGCGAGCACGGATACCATTGATATTAAATGAGACGATTTTCATGAATGATAATACTCCTTCAAGTGCATGAAATTAAGGGAGAACGCGCTTAAATGGTTTGACGGTAACAGCGGCGTATACGCCCGCTTCAATATAGGGGTCGGCGTCAGCCCAGGCTTGTGCCGCTTCAAGTGAAGCAAAGTCGGCCACGACTAGTGAGCCGGTAAAGCCTGCACTGCCGGGATCTTCACTGTCTATCGCTGGGTGGGGGCCTGCGACTAATAAGCGACCTTCGTCAGTTAACGTTTGTAATCTTGCAAGGTGAGCGGGGCGGGCGCTAAGGCGTTTTTCTAAACTGTTTTCAACATCCTGCGAAGCAATCATGTACCACATAATATGAGTTCCTTTTATGGGTAAAGGTAGAGGAGTAGCGGCGACAGGCTGGGTCGCCGCGAAACGATTTATTTGTTATTAAGTTCTTGCTTGTGTTCGTCGCTCATATTTTTAAATAGATAAACCACGGTGATCACGGTATTGATGAGCGTCAGCGCCGTTAAGCCGAATACTTTGAAGTTTACCCAGGTTTCCTGCGACAGGCTAAAGGCAACGTAGATATTAATTAAGCCACAGGCGACAAAGAACATTACCCAGTACCAAGTGACATGAGCCCAGATTTTGTCGGCGACGATAAGCTCTTTACCTAACATGCTTTTTAATATGGGTTTATTAATGAGCTGACTAACGGCAAGTGCGATAGCGAACAGTGCATAGACCACGGTCACCTTCCATTTTATGAAGGCATCATCGTGAAAGATCAAGGTCAACGTACCGAAGAATGTGACCATCACAAAGGTGATGATATGCATCTTTTCTATGGTTTTATAAAGGGCATAACAGATGATAAGTTGTAGCGCTGTTGCTACGATTAGCGCCCCACTAGCCACGTAAATATCAAAGAACTTGTAGACGGCAAAAAAGATAACTAAAGGTAAAAAATCGAGCAATTGTTTCATATAACTATCATGGATTATGCGAAGAAAAAGTGCCGTCGAGTGTAACACGCAGTGGGCATAGCACAAAGCCTTGCCAAGTGCTTATCCATTAACAAGCGTTAATTAAAGCTTGTCTTAAATGAGGCTTAATTTTTAGTGGTGATTTCGGGTTTAATCGGTGCCATCAAATCGGTTGTAGTTAAACTCAATATCACTGACGATAAGTTGAAAATCTTGAGCGCATTGGTTGGCGATAAGAAGCCCAATGTGGCTAATTTCAGTTAGGTCGGGCGCTGGTCTGTTTGGGTAGTCCTGACCGCGATAACTTTCAATAAAATCTTCAGCAACAAAATGCAGGGTTTGCCATTGGTTTACTGTGGTGGTGAAGTACGCTTTATAACTTTTGGGTTGATCCAATAATGAGGCGCAGGTTTGCAACCTGAATTGATACCTAAGGCCGTCACCGCGAACGCGCATGGTGATGGTTAGAGCGGCGTGGCTTGGATGCTCACTCAGAGTGACCGGGGCTTTAATCGATGCAAACCCACCATTGTTATCAATACTGACTGCGCCGCTAAATTGCAGCTGATGTTGGCTTTGTTCGACCTGACTGTTAGAGCATCCGCCCATTACAGTATCGTTAATGCGTTGCCATATACCGATATTTACCATCATTTTCCTTAACGTGGTTTAAAAAGCGTTATTGTGATTCTCGTTGACTGAGCGCAAATGTTGCGTGAAGGTGGCGCAGATTATCAAATTGAAAGTCGGCTTGAGCTTGGTAAGGCTTGTCAGTACCGAAAGTGAGCAAAATGGATTGCATGCCCGCATTATTGGCCGCCTGTACATCATAGAGATAGTCGCCAACATAAGCGATGTGATGCGGATTAATGTTCCAATCACGGCTGATAGACAGCAAGCTTTGCGGGTTGGGTTTGGGTAACCCATCTTCGCGAGTCACAATTTGACTTATGGGCAAGCGGCATTGATTGACTTTAACCGCAGCAGCTTGGCGACAATTTCGAGTGACTATTGCTGTTGGTATCTGCAGCTGCTGCAGAAATTGCAGTAATTTATGGGCGCCATGCAGTGCGGTCGCGGACTGCGCATCATGCATCTCATGGGCTAAAATGGTGTCATTGGCCGCCTGACGTTGACTGGCTGAAAGCGATGCCACATAGGTCAAAATATCTTGTTCGGCTGGGCAGCCTATCGCCTGCTTAATGATGGTGAAATTAAGCGATGAGCTTACTAAGGTGCCGTCTAAATCAAATATTATCGCTTTTATCGGGATTTTCACTGTGATCAATTATCCAAAGTTAACATGTAAAAGTCAGTGGTACGATTTAACTGTGTCCTTGTCCCAAGCCTTCAACCTAGCTGGCCTTTGACGCTGAGCTTATCAATCAGGCTCATAAAATCATTCAGTTGCTGCGGCTGCTGGTAGTCTATGTGGTATTTGCCATGAAATAACAGCGACAGGGTGACCCCACAGGCCTTTAGGTAGCATGTATAACCGTCAAAATCATGCCAAGCTTCAATATGCTGATAGCGATAGATGCCGTCGTTTTTCGTCCCCAGTTTAACCACTTGATTAAAGGCGTTGAGTGCTGACGTCATGTTTAGCTCGTTTTTCATCGCGACCTCGGCCATGTCGATTACAGTTTTAACCGCATCTTTGACTGACAGTGCTCTGTGGGGACGCCAATCATTTCATCGTAAGCGGTTTGCAAGGTAAACTCGGCTTCTTCAGCCCCTAAACTTTTTAGGAACTGTTTGGCCTGTTCAAACGACAAACATGTTTTATGCTGGTGTTGCGGCGCACTTAGCTGATAGAAATTACCCTGCTTATCTTCGCCGCCCACCAAATAATGAGTTGCATCTGCAGTATTAATAATAGCAGGGTATAAGTGGTTATCTTCAAACGCTTTAGCGAGTTGCTGTGGTTGCATAACTTGACCTGTTATTGATTGAAACTAATTAAACATACGCAGTGCCGAGCGCGGGGGATCACTTTGATTTAGTGGAGGGAATGCAATTTTTCAGCGAACAATACCCACAGCAAGTCGCAAATAACATTTCTATAACAAAGGTTTGCAAAAAGTAACCGTAGAGATGCCCAGGGTTAGGAAGTTGTTTACGTTTTAGTGAACTTGATTCTATAATGCGGCGTCAGATCAAGATAACAATAACAAAACACATACGGATTGGAGTCTACTTACATTATGAAGAGACAGTTTAACGCGGTTAAACAGGCCGTTGCGCTATCTATTGGTTTATTGAGCGTGTCAGCGGTTGCTAGCGAGCCTTTAACAGTAGAAGAAGTCATTGGTTTACAACAAGTTGCTCAAGCACAGGTGAGTCCTTCTGGCGATAATGTGGCTTTTACACGTTATGTGCCAAGAGCGCTATACAAAGAAGAAAATGGCCTACATTGGTCTGAATTACATATTGTTGATGATGCTGGCGTTGAACGTCCCTACATTACCGGTCAGGTTAATGTGAGCAACATTCAGTGGTCTGCAGACGGCTCTCTGGTCTATTTCTTAGCCAAAATGGGCGAAGATAAGCATACCGCACTGTATCAGATCCCTTTTAACGGTGGTCAGGCAAGCAAAACACTATCGCTAAAAGAGACCAGCGTTGCAGATTATGCATTGAGCAAAGATGGCAAGCAGATTGCCTTGATTGCAAAACCGGCTAAAGATAGCAGTGTTAAAGAGTTAAAAGAACTCGGTTTTATGGCTGAAGTTTATGAAGAAGGCCTAACTAACAAGCAATTGTTTGTTGTTGACCTTGCTGCAAGTGATAAGCCGCTAACACCGATCGCGTGGAACATTGCAGACTTTGTCTCTGACGTGCAATGGTCGGCCGACGGTGAGCAGTTATTGGTTAAGACGCAGCCAACAGCGCTGATTGATGATCAATACATGAAATCACAGTGGCATATCGTGAATGTGGCCAAGCAGCAAGTGACCACTTCGTTTGCAACTGAAGGCAAGTTAGGTGCGGCTGAGTTTTCTCATGACGGCAAATATGTAGCGATTTTAGGTGCTGAAGACAAACATGATCCTGCTACAGGGCGTTTGTATTTAGCTGAAACACAATCGGGGAAGATTGCTGAGTGGATCCCAAATCATATGGGTCATATCAGTGATATTGAGTGGAAAAACAACAAGAACGAGTTGTATTTTATCACCAATATCAACACTGATTCAGTGGTAGGCCTAATCAAGCCAGGTAGCGAAAAATACAAAGTTGTGGTTAAGCCGGGCAAATTTATCGCCTCGCAGTTGAGCATTTCTAACTCAGATAAAACTCTCGCTATTCGTGCTAACACAGATAAGCACCCCAACGAAGTGTACATGTTGCGTGGCAGCAAGCATAAAGCTTCACGCCTGAGTGACTCTAACCCATTCTTAGCGGACAAGCAATTTGCTAAGCAAGAGTCTATCTCGTTTAAAGCCAGTGACGGTGTTGAGATTGGTGGGGTGTTGATCTATCCATTGGATTACCAAAAAGGTCAGCGCTACCCATTAATCATGTCAGTGCACGGCGGACCTGAAAGTCATGATAAAGATGGCTGGTTAACCAACTATTCTCGTCCTGGGCAACTGGCTGCGGCACAAGGTTACGCGGTGTTCTATCCAAACTATCGCGGTAGCACAGGTAAAGGCGTTGATTACTCTAAGCTGGGTCAAAATGATTATGCCGGTAAAGAGTTTGATGATTTAGTTGAGTTTAAAGATCACCTGGTTGAAATGGGATTAGTTGATAGCGCTAAAGTCGGTATTACCGGTGGTTCTTACGGTGGTTACGCTTCAGCTTGGGCGGCAACTAAGCTCACTAAGCACTTTGCTGCGAGTGTCATGTTTGTCGGTGTGACCAATCAGCTGTCTAAATTTGGTACGACTGATATCTCTAACGAAATGCATTTAGTCCATGCTCGCTCTTACCCATGGGATAAGTGGCAGTGGTATTTAGAGCGCAGTCCAATTTACTGGGCGGGTCAGTCTGAAACGCCACTGCTTATCATGCATGGTAAAGACGATCCACGTGTTCACCCAGCGCAATCAATGGAGCTATATCGCTACATGAAAGTGCAGGGCAAAGAAGTGCGCTTAGTTTATTACCCAGGTGAAGGCCATGGTAACCGCAAAGCGCCAGCGCAATACGATTATCACCTACGTCTAATGCGTTGGATGGACAACTACCTGAAAAATGACGCTAAAACGATGCCTGATCATAAAATTGATCACAAGGCCAAGTTAGAAGCGGCTAAAGAAGCTTAATTATAACGGCTTGGTAAAGCTTGTTATTACCCCTAAAAACGCCTGAGCTTGCTCAGGCGTTTTTTTATCTATGATGAATGCCATACCAAATTTGTCCTAACGCGATACCGGCATCGTTAACTGGGATGAGTCCATTGCTGAGTAGCGTCAAATCCGCTTGCTGCAGTTTGGTTTGGGTATATTCAGTTAAATACCGGTTTTGAAATACTCCACCACATAGCACTACCGGCAATTGTGGATACTTCTTTGCTGTCGCCAGCACGGCATTACCAATTGCCTGCATAAAACCGGCGGCAATATTGTTGATAAGGCTCGCGGTGACAGCTTGCTGCTCAAGTTTGATTATAATTTGATGAAATAACTCATCAGCAAGCCACTGACCTTGCTGCTCAAGTAGCACAAAATCTACCGGTTTGTCAGCGTTATTGGCAGCGGCTTCTAGCAGCATGCCGGCTTGGCCTTCAAATTGGGTCACTGTGATTAACCCCAGTGCGCAAGCAACCGCATCAAACAGCCGCCCCATTGAACTAGTTTGTGGACAGGCACCGCCATTGCCCTGCGAAGATTGGTGCACTTTAGCTAAATTACCGATGAAGTTTGCCGAGTACTGCGATAAACAGCTGAGCTTATGACAGCGCGCAAGCACTTTTTCGCACTGGTGTTCTTCACTGTTACTGAGCATTAAGGCTAATACGATTCGACGCGGGTCTTTGATTGCTTGCTCGCCGCCAATGAGCCTAAAGGGCTTGAGGTGGCCGAGTCGCTGATAGTCATTGATATCGGTCAGTAACACTTCTGCGCCCCACAGTTGACCGTCATCCCCAAGACCGGTGCCATCAAAACTAAAGCCAAGAACTGGGCCGGTCAGTTGATGCATGGCCATCACGCTCAACACATGGGCAAAGTGATGCTGTACTGTGAGGCGCTGAATATCAGGCTGGCGTTGTTGCAGTGCTTTACTCCAGCGAGTGGGGGCATAATCAGGGTGTTTATCATGCACGATACAGCGCGGCTTAAGTTGGTACAGCCGCTTGAAAGTGGCGATGGTGTTATCAAAATAGGCTTCAGCTTCTAGGCTAAACAGATCGCCAATATGCGGGCTGACAAAAATATTATGATCGAAGGCAAACGCTAAAGTATTTTTTTGCTGTGCGCCGACGGCCAATAAAGTGTGTTCAACCGGTTTGTCGATAGCTAAAGACAACGGCGCATAGCCTCTAGCCAAGCGAATGACCTGGATTTGCCCGGCAATCACTTGCACCACACTGTCATCACAGGCGTTAATAATAGCTCTGTCGTGGTCGAGGATATAATCGATTACATGCCCGAGCTTGTCGACAATCTCTTTGCTGTCGATGATGACAGGCTCGCCACTAATATTGGCACTACTGGCGACGATAGGGCAATTTAGCGCGTCTATCAGTAGGTGATGTAATGGGGTATAAGGTAAGAATATGCCGAGCTTATCGATATCGGGCGCGACAGATCCACTAATGTGCAGCGATGCTTGTGGCTGCTTGCTCATTAATACTATCGGCCGCTCAAGGCTTTGCAAGCACTGCCATTCTTGTTCGTTGCCGCTGACTAAATCAGCAGCTGCTTGTTGATTAGCAACCATCACAGCGAGTGGTTTCGCCGGCCTATTTTTGCGTTGTCTTAACTGTTTTACGGCGCTGTCATTGCTGGCATCGCACACTAAATGAAAACCTCCTAAGCCTTTAATTGCGACTATTTTGCCTTGCTTTATCTGCCTAATACATTGACTGAGGGCATCTTGCTTTTCGGCTAAGGGTTGCCCTTGTGGATCGAGCAAACGCAATTGTGGCCCGCAAGCTGGGCAGCTTACAGGTTGAGCATGGTAGCGACGATCTAGCGGGTCGTTATAGCTACGCTGGCACTCAGGGCACAGTGAAAAATTGGCCATGGAGGTATGCGGCCTATCGTAGGGCAGTTTTTTGATAAGCGTGTATCTTGGGCCGCAGTTGGTGCAATTGGTAAACGGGTATTGAAAGTGACGGTTATTGAGCTCGGCCATTTCAGTTAGGCAATCATCACAACAGCTTTTATCAGTGGGCACCACTACCACGGCATCGGTTTGTGAGCGGGTGGTTGTTATCTCAAATTGCTGACAACCTTCAATTATGGCTAGTTCGATTTGTTCGAAACGGTCGATACGGGAAAGCGGTGGAGGAGAGTGTTGAAGCTTGGCAATAAAGCCTTCAACATCTGCTAGTTGGCCCTGTATTTCTATACTCACCCCTTGGCTGTGATTGAGCACAAACCCGCTAAGCTGGTGGTCTTGTGCATAGCGGTAGACAAGTGGTCGAAAACCGACTCCTTGTACTATGCCTGCAATCTTGAGTCGTCGGCGGATCGGTGACTGATTGTTCATCTCAAATGGCCTAATTTCCCTGTACATTGCCAAGTCATTATGCCAGTAAATCAATGTCCTCATAGTCGGTTAGATCAATAGAGAGTACGATCAATTGCGGTTGGGCACTAAGCAGCTATAGCGCTCATCGCTATGCACAGTAAAGCGCCAGCCATAAAAAATGCCTGAATAAATCAGGCATTTTAATGGGGCGGTAAATCCTAAGCTGTGGCTAGGTCGCCGCTTTCATGTTGCGAGTAAACTCTGCCAACGCTTCGAGCAAAGCAGGTTCATCTTTTTGATTAGCTTCAATAATCTTGACTACCGCAGAGCCTGAAATCGCCCCAGCTGCGCCGGCACTAATCGCCGTTTTGACTTGCTCAGGTTCAGCAATACCAAAACCAAGCAGCGGTGGTGGAGCATCAAATGTTTTGAGGCGCGCTAAAATATCACCAATAGGCATACCAGCTTTAGATTCCGTACCAGTGACTCCGGCCCGAGATAACAGGTAGGTGTAACCCTGTCCTTGCTCACTGACCTGTTTTAAGGTGTCACTGTCAGCATTGGGCGGTGCAATGAAGATAGGGTCTATATCGTGGGCTTTGGCCGCATCAATAAATGGCTGTGCTTCTTCAACGGGGACATCTGCAATCAGTACTGAGTCGACACCGGCCGCTTGCGCTTTGGCATAAAAGGCTTCAATGCCGTTGGCATAAACCAAGTTAGCGTATAGCAGCAAACCGATAGGTAGCTGCGGATATTTTTCTCTTACAGCGGCGAGCATTTCAAAGCACTGACTTGGGGTTGTGCCAGAAGCCAACGCACGCAGGTTAGCCCCTTGGATCACCGGACCATCTGCCAGTGGGTCTGAAAATGGAAATCCTAGCTCTAGCGCGTCGGCGCCATTAGCAACTAAGGTATCAATAATCTGTAATGATAGGCCTGGGTTTGGGTCGCCTAAGGTGACAAATGGCACAAATGCACCTCGATTTTGCTGCTTTAGCGCGGCAAAGGCAGCTTGGTAACGGTTACTCATTGCCACTCTCCTGTTGAGCTTTTTGCTCTAAAATATCTGAGACGGTAAAAATATCTTTATCGCCACGGCCCGATAAATTCACCACAAAAATGGTCTCTTCGGTTGCGGCTTCGGCCAATTTAAGTGCATAAGCAATGGCGTGGGAAGACTCAAGCGCGGGTATGATGCCTTCACTGCGAGCTAAAATTTGGAAAGCCTCAAGTGCTTCATCGTCGGTGGCTGACTCGTAGCTAGCACGGCCTGTCGCGGCCAAATGTGCATGTTGCGGCCCAACCGATGGGAAATCTAACCCGGCAGAGACTGAGTAAGACTCTTCAATTTGGCCTTCAGCATCTTGCATCAATGGCGCTTTCATACCGAAAAAGATCCCTGTTTTACCATGCTTTAATGGCGCGCCATGCATTGGCGTGTCTATGCCTAAACCGGCAGGTTCTACCCCAATGAGCTTGACATCGGCTTCGTCGATAAAGTCTGCAAACATACCAATTGCATTAGAGCCACCGCCAACACAGGCGATCACGGCATCGGGTAGACGGCCTTCAGCGGCGAGGATCTGGCGTTTAGTTTCTTCACCTATCATGCGCTGAAATTCACGTACTATGGTGGGGAATGGATGCGGCCCCGCGGCGGTACCAAGCAGGTAATGCGCTTTATCATAGCTGGCTGACCAGTCACGCATCGCTTCATTACACGCATCTTTTAGGGTTGATGAACCAGAGGTGACAGGAATGACTTCTGCCCCCATTAATTTCATACGAAATACGTTAGGTGATTGGCGCTCAACGTCTTTGGCTCCCATATACACTTTGCATTTTAAATCTAACAAGGCGCATGCGAGAGCCGTTGCTACGCCATGTTGTCCGGCACCGGTTTCCGCAATGATCTCTTTTTTACCCATACGCTTAGCAAGTAACGCTTGCCCCAATACTTGGTTAGTTTTGTGGGCGCCACCATGGAGCAGGTCTTCACGCTTAAGGTAGATTTTTACCAAAGGGTTAGGGCTAAGATTACGGGTAAGCGTCAACGCCGTGGGTCTACCGGCGTAATTGTTGAGCAAATCGGCAAATTCCGCTTTAAAGTCGGCATCGTTTTGGGCATCAACAAAAGCAGCTTCGAGCTGCTTAAGTGCAGGCATTAATATTTGCGGGACATACATACCGCCATATTCGCCAAAGTAGGGGTCAAGTTTGGTCATCTATTCGTTTCCTAATTTGAGCCGGTTGGATGGAGCAATTTGTCCTACCCAACTCATGCGCTCTGGTAATTTAAATCAATATTGTCGTAGTGCAGCAAATGCCGCTTTAATCTTGTCGCTATCTTTTATTCCCGGCTTTACTTCGAGGCCCGAGTTAAAATCGAGGCCAAAAAAGCCTTGTTTGCTAGCTTGTAGAGCATTATCTGCATTAAGGCCACCGGCTAGCATGGACAGCGCTTTATTAGGCAGTGACGCTTGCCAATCAAAACGGCTACCAGTGCCGCCAAATTGAACCTGGCCGCCTTGGCTTGTTTGGCTGTCATATAACAAGCGATCGACATTGTCTGGTACGGTTAACGTTGCGGTAGCACTGGCGTCAACCTCTACAGCGATGGCTTTCCAGATCTGGCATTGACTGCCTTGCTGAGCAAGTAGCTGTTTAAGTTGGCCGATGCTGTAGTCGCTTTCATTACCGTGTAATTGCACAGCGAATAGCTTGAGCGCTTTTGCAACTTGGGCAATTTTCTCCGGCGCTTCGTTAACAAATACACCCACAAAATGAAGTACTGCAGAGCCGCTGCGATGGCCATTAACTAATGCTAGTGCTTGTTCTTGGCTGATATAGCGTGGAGACTTTTTGGCAAAAATGAGTCCACCGTAAATCGCGCCAGCTTTTGCGGCCTGCTGTGCATCTTCTAGGCGGGTGAGGCCACACACTTTGTTATGACCCAAAGTCAGTGCGCGACAGGCTAAATCTAAGTCATCTTCAGCCATCAATGAACTGCCAACCAAAAAACCGTCTACCAGTGGGCTGAGCCGTTTTACCTGTGCTTGGTTATAAATACCGGATTCGCTGATCACCACCGTGTCGCTAGGGATAAGCGGTGCAAGTCGTTCAGTCGTGGCCAAGTCGGTACTCAAGTCACGAAGATTTCGGTTGTTGATGCCGATAATTTTTGCATCTAAAGCAATGGCTCGATGAAGTTCCTCTTCGTTACTGACTTCGGTCAAAATATCGAGTTGGTACTTAGCCGCTTTTTGTGCCAGTAATTGATATTGTTGGTCATCAAGTACAGAAAGCATAAGTAAGATGGCATCAGCTCCTTGGTGAGCGGCCAACCGCACTTGGTAGCAGTCGACAAAAAAATCTTTGCACAATATTGGCTGAGTCACACGCTGACGCACTTGAGGAATGTAGTCCATGTCGCCTTGGAAAAACTGCTCGTCGGTGAGCACAGAGATGCCCGCGGCATAGTTGACATAGACATCAGCGATAGCGGTCACATCAAAATCTGCTCGAATAAGCCCTTTGGATGGACTTGCTTTCTTGCATTCAAATATAAAGCCGGCATTGGGTGCCTTTAGCGCATCATACAGGCTTCTGTCTGACTGTTTAGGTTGTAAACTTGCTTCGCTAAAGCGCTGTTTCAATGCGGCAATATGCGCCGCTTTAGTATCAACAATTTTTGTGAGCACATTGGCTTCTTTAGTTGCACTGGTTTCTCTAACACAATTATCCACGTGATGCTCCATTATTGCTGACTAGCGCTAGCCAGTTGTTGTAATCGATTGAAACCTTCGCCATTGGCAATGGTCTGTAGTGCAAGTGCTGTGCCTGCTGCTGGAGAGTCTGCTACGCCGGCAATATACAGGGCACAACCGGCATTGACTGCCACTGCATTTTGGTGAGCAGCTTGACCTTTGCCTTGTAAAATATCGCGCGTAAACTGTGCGTTTTGCTCTGGGGTGCCGCCAGTTAAATCTTCCAGTGCCGCTCTGTCAACACCAAGCTGTTCTGGCGTAAGACTGTAATGAGTCAACTGACCATCTTTAAGTTCACACACACGCGTTTCACCGTGCACTGCCACTTCATCTAAGCCACTGCCATGGACCACCATCGCACGCTTTACATCCAAGGCTTTAAGCACATTTGCGATAGGTTCAACTAACGCTTCGCTATATACGCCAAGGACCATAAAGTCAGGGTGAGAGGGGTTAATTAACGGACCTAGGACATTAAATAAGGTTCGGGTTTTAAGCGCTTGGCGAACAGGAACCGCGTGACGAACACCACCGTGATAGTGAGGCGCGAACAAGAAACATAAACCAAACTTATCTAGACAGTCTCTTGCTAATTCCGGTGCCATGGTCAAATCGATGCCAAATTGCGCGAGCAGATCTGACGAGCCCGATTTGCTTGATACGCTGCGGTTGCCATGTTTAGCGACTCTTGCGCCACTGGCTGCTGCAACGAAGGCCGCAGTGGTTGAGATATTAATGGTGTTATGGCCGTCGCCGCCCGTGCCAACAATATCAACAATGCCTTGGGCTTGGGTATCGGCGTTGGGTGTAGGGAAGGGTTTAGCGGCTTCACGCAGTGCATCAGCTGCGCCTGATATTTCATCAATGGTTTCACCACGCATTTTCATAGCGATAAGCATGCCGGCCATCGTCACTTCACTCATCTCACCTTGCACAATCGTGGTGAATAGCTGTTTAGCTTGTTCTCGGCTTACGCTGTTACCGGCAAAGAGTTGTTCTAAAATTGCTTGTTGTTGGCTCATGAAAGGGGCTCCTTGCGTGTGTCATCAGTAAGATAAGCTAAGCTCTGGGTTAAAAGTTGGCTGCCTAGGGTGGTTAAAATTGATTCTGGATGGAACTGGAATCCAATCACTTTGTACTCACGGTGAGAGACGGCCATAGGCATAGATTCGGTTGTCGCGATGACCTCTAGGCACTGAGGCACTTGCGTTGCGACTAAACTGTGGTATCGAGCTACTGGCAGCGGCGAAGCTAATCCGGCAAACACGCCTTGACCATTATGGTGAGTGGCGCTGGCTTTACCATGTACCACGGTTTGGGCGCGCTCCACTTTGCCACCAAAATGTTCAACAATAGCTTGGTGACCGAGGCAAATCCCTAAGATAGGTGCCTTACCGGCAACCAATTTAAGCAGCGGCATAAGTGAGCCAGCTTCATGGGGAGCACCAGGCCCTGGGGAGAGTACCAGCGCAGCTGGCTCAACTTCATTGAGTAATTTGTCAGCAATAAACGCAGCATCAACGTCATTGCGGTAGATAACAACTTGATATCCAAGGCTGCGAAACTGATCGACTAAGTTGTAGGTAAATGAGTCGAAGTTATCGAGTAAATAGAGTTTCATAGCCCGCCTCCTAGTTTGATGGCCGAGATAACGGCTTGCGCTTTTTGGCGTGTTTCATCGGCTTCTGACTGCGGATCAGAGTCGTATACGACACCAGCACCCGCTTGAATATGGGCAATGCCTTGTTTGACAAATGCAGAGCGAATCACAATACAGGTGTCCATATCGCCTAGGCCGTTAAGATAACCGGCCGCGCCGCCATAACTGCCGCGTCTTGTTTGCTCGACGCCCCGGATAAGTTGTGCGGCGCTGACTTTCGGTGCCCCTGTTAATGTGCCCATGTTCATACAGGCTTGATATGCGTGTAAGGCGTCTAAATCGTCTCGTAACTGACCTGTAACGCGGCTCACCAAGTGCATGACATGTGAGTAGCGGTCAACTTTTAAAAGCTCAGGAATCTTACGGGTACCACTTTGACTAATACGCGCAACATCGTTACGCGCTAGGTCGACTAGCATTAGGTGCTCAGATAACTCTTTCTTGTCTAATCGTAGTTCTAATTCTATGCGACTATCTAGATCGGCATCGATTTGACCTTGGGCATTCTTACCGCGTTTGCGCGTGCCAGCAATGGGGTAAATTTCAACTTGATTAGTGTTGGTCTCATACTTAAGTGCGCTTTCCGGTGATGCACCGAACACGGTAAAGTCATCACCGCGGAAATAGAACATATAAGGGCTAGGGTTAGTTAACCTCAGCGCCCTGTATGCGCCTAAGGTGTTGGGGCAGGGTAAGCTAAAACTTCTAGACGGCACCACCTGAAATATATCGCCGGCACAAACATGCTCTTTCAAGGCATTAACATGCTGGCAGAAGGTTTCATCAGTCATGTTGACCTTGACTTCGGCCTCTACCGGTTGCAGTGCTAGCGGTGGAACCAGCTCAGTAATTTGGCGCTTGATGGTGACAACCCGCGAGGCCAGTTCATCCGCGTAAGCATCATTGCTATCTTGTGGCTGCGAAAAGCGGTGGGTGATGACTTTAGCCGTTTCGGCTTGACGGTCGACGGTAATTAAGGTTTCAGCAAGATAAAATAGGTAGTCTGGGCAGGTATTATCGCTTTGCGGCACAGGTGGTAACGGCTCGACGGTATCAATGAGATCGTAAGCCAGCACACCGCCCAAAAATAGATCTTCAAATTGTGGCTGTTCGCCGCAATCTATGTGCTTTATCAGTGCGCGGAGCCCATCAAGTGGGGACACCGATTTTAATCTGGCATCTTCATCGAGTTGCTCGGTCGATTTGTGTAGTCCGACATGCAGCACATTATCTTGTTGCTCTACGGTGGCATCATTGAAAAATTTGCCAATGGGTGACAACAAGGTTTGTCCGTTGCGGGTTAGCGCGGTGAAAGTCAGTTGGTAGCCACTGCAACGAATAGATAATGCGGCATCTGTTAAGATCAAACTGCGTATATTGTCTTTGCTTTCGATTTCAGCTGACTCTAACAGCATACTGTGGGCTTTATCTTGGGTCACCAATTGATAAAGGCTCAGCGGGTCGCTGGGGTAGTCAATCCGTTCTTTAACCGTTGTGACTTGAGCTAATGTCATCTATTTGTCTCGCTTCCAATGTTGGTATCGCAATCACGGGCAAAATGTAGGGTAAAATTCAGTTAACAAAAAGCCCGCATCAAGTGCGGGCTTATTGTTGAATCTTGTCTCTTTTACATGAGCACAGTTATTCACACCACCCGCTAAGTTGGGAAGTGCCACCACCAATTGATGTTGTTGAACTGTTTAGCCATTAATCTGTCGCTCGAATTAAAAGATAAAAGATAAAATCTGTTTGATGGCTATATAAAACATCAGCACAGAGGTGATGTCAATTGAATATTATTCTATTTAGGAACTAAATGGCCTAAAAGCAATTTTAGTGGTGAATTTGTAGCACATTATTAAGCCTTATGTAGTGCGAGCTAGTGTTTAAATTAACAAACTCAAGTAGAATAAGCCCATGATAGATGAATCGATAGTCGTGGACTTGCATAGTCACACGTCGGCCTCTGATGGCCAACTTTCTCCTGCTGATTTGGTCGCGCGTGCGCTGCATAAAGGTGTTGGCGTGTTAGCGATAACCGATCACGACACGACTGCTGGTCTTGCCGAGGCTCACCAATTTAATCAACAGCAGTCAAACCCGCTACAATTAATCGATGGTGTCGAGATTTCAACGCGCTGGCATAATTTCGATATTCATATTGTGGCGCTAAATGTCGCCCTTGATGATCAGCCTTTGCAGGATTTTCTCAGCAATCAACGCCAGCTTAGGCAAACTCGAGCCGAAGAAATTGGCGCTCGATTAGCCAAAGCCGGTATTGAAGGTGCTTATGAGGGGGCCAGCGCATTGGCTGATGGGGCAGCGTTAAGCCGTGGTCACTATGCGCGTTGGCTTGCCGACAACGGATACGCGGTTAATCCAGCATCGGTGTTTAAAAAATACTTAGCACGGGGCAAGACCGGCTATGTGCCCAACAATTGGTCTGATATGGCCACTGCTATCTCGTTTATCCATCAAGCAGGTGGTGTTGCAGTATTGGCACATCCAAGCGGGTACAAATTGTCAGCTAAATGGCTTAAGCGCTTAGTGCGTGAATTTGCCCAGTGCGGCGGTGATGCTATTGAAGTGATACTTGGGCAGCAAAGTATTGAAGATCGCAATAATCTGATTGCGTTAAGTAAGTTAAACGGCTTAACGGCTTCACTGGGCAGTGACTTTCATTTTCCCGGTAGTTGGATAGAGCTTGGTAAAAATATGTTTCGCCCCAAAGATGTACAGTGGGTGTGGCAAAGTGATGCTTGGCGAGCTCACGGTGCCGATATGGATAGCAATTTGGCATTGAGCCAATAATATAGTGTGGATGAGAACAAATAATGAGTCAGTTTTTTTACGTACATGAAGAAAATCCACAAACACGACTGATTGGACAAGCCGTGAATGTGCTTAAGCAAGGTGGCGTGATCGTGTACCCGACCGATTCGGGTTATGCCCTAGGTTGTAGGATAGGTGACAAAGATGCCATGTCGCGCATCACGCGTATTCGTCAAATAGACAATGATCATAACTTTTCGCTTATGTGTCGCGACCAGTCTGAGTTAGCCAATTATGCTCGGGTAGACAATCAAGCTTATCGGGCACTAAAGCATAATACGCCAGGGCCTTATACCTTTATTTTTAAAGCGACTAAAGAAGTCCCGAAGCGACTGCAAAATCCGAAGAAAAAAACCATTGGTATTCGTGTGCCTGATAATGTCATTGCATTGGCTTTGTTAGAAGCGCTCGATGAGCCATTAATGTCGACCAGTTTAATCTTACCGGGCGAAGAGTTCACCGAATCAGATCCAGAGCATATTCGCGATGTGTTAGAGCATCAAGTCGATGTGATTATTCATGGTGGTTATCTTGGTGAAAAGCCCACTACTGTCATCGATATGTCTGATGGTGATATCGAAGTAGTACGTGAAGGTGCGGGCGATATCACACCGTTTGTATAGTACTGTCTATTATTTTGCTAAACGGGTATAATCGCGCGTTTGGCGAAATCAAGCTAAGGTTTACCTTAGTATTAGGCCGGTGGTAATTCGATTAAGGTGGATACATGCAAGGGACTCAGCAACGTTTACCCTTGGCGGTAGTTAGAGGTGAGGCGGTAAAACAATTACCGGCTGATCTGTTTATTCCACCTGAAGCGCTTGAAGTGTTTCTTGAGTCATTTGAAGGGCCGCTAGATTTATTACTGTATTTGATCCGTAAGCAAAAGTTAGATGTTGTCGAGCTGGCAATCGCTCCTGTTACTGAGCAATATTTGGAATATATTGACTTACTGCATGGCGCTCGGGTTGAGCTTGCGGCGGACTATTTAGTCATGGCCGCAACATTAGCTGAGATTAAATCGCGGCTGTTACTGCCAAAGCAAGTTAATGATGAAGAAGATGAAGAAGACCCTCGGGCGCAGTTGATTAAGCAATTAAAAGCTTACGAAGTGATTAAACATGCGCAGCAGTCGCTTGATGAACTGCCAAGAATGGAGCGGGATTACTTTCAAGCTAAAGCTATGCCTGCGGCTGATATCAAGCCGACTGTGTTGCCACCCTCAGTGTCTTTAAGCGATATTGCGCTAGCCTTTTCGGCAGTGTTAAAGCGAGTGGAAGCCAACGAGCATCATCATGTACAGCGAGAAACCTTGTCGACGCGAGAGCGTATGGCGAAAATACTTGCTCTGCTAGAAGGTGAAGCGTTTTTGCCGTTTGAAAAGCTGTTTGATGTCTCAGAAGGCAAAGCGGGTGTTGTGGTGAGTTTTCTGGCATTGATGGAGTTGGTGAAAGAAACGCTGGTGGAGCTAGTGCAAAATGAGCCTTTTGCAACGATACATGTAAGAGCGTACTAATTGGCAAAGAATAAAGCATTACAGATTAATCCAGATCAGCTTAAACAGCTGATTGAGGCCAGCTTATTTGTCATGGCTAAAACAGTTTCGATTAAGCATTTAATGGAATCGGTTTTGGTACCCTTTGCGGTTTCACGGGTCAAAGTGAAACATGCGTTGGAGGAGCTGCAACATGACTATCAAGGCCGTGGTGTACAGTTAGTGAAAGTGGCGGGCGGTTATCGTTTTCAAACCGCGGCAGAGCTTAGTCCATATTTGCAGACGCTATGGCAAGAGAAGGCGCCAAAGTATTCACGGGCCACGTTAGAAACATTGGCAGTGATTGCCTATAGGCAGCCGGTAACCCGTGGCGATATTGAGTTTATACGTGGTGTGGCGGTAAGTAGCCATACTATTAAAAGCCTGGCAGACAGGCAGTGGGTTAAAATAGTAGGGCATAAAGATGTACCGGGACGCCCGGCACTGTATGCCACTACTAATGAATTTTTAGCCTATTTCGGCTTAGAGGCGTTAGCGGACTTACCACCGTTAACTGAACCTGAGTCATTAGAGGCATTGTTTTCGAAAACTGTTGTGGCGGAGTCGCCGCAGCACGATGAAGACGTGCCAAACCCTTTAGAAAAAGAGTCTATTACTAATGAGTGAAAAATTGCAGAAAGTCTTGGCCCGTGCAGGCCATGGCTCCCGTCGTGAGATGGAGGCATGGATTGCTGCAGGCCGAGTTAGTATTGACGGTGAAATTGCCAAGTTAGGTGATCGCGTCGAAGCCGATGCAAAAATTCGACTTGATGGCCGTGCAGTGTCAATTAAGTCTGAAGAAGACGTAGTGTGCCGAGTGATTGCCTACCACAAGCCTGAAGGCGAGATCTGTAGTCGCAAAGACCCAGAAGGTCGTCCGACGGTGTTTGACCGACTCCCTCGTACCCGCGATTCTCGTTGGGTTGCTGTTGGTCGTTTAGATATCAACACTTCCGGTTTATTACTATTTACCTCTGATGGTGAGTTGGCAAACCGATTGATGCACCCATCCCATGAAGTTGAACGTGAGTACGCTGTGCGTACATTTGGTGAGGTGACTGATGGTATTATTCAGCGTTTACGCACTGGCGTGACTTTGGAAGATGGCCCAGCCAGCTTTGATAAAGTTAAAGCTGCTGGTGGCGAAGGCATGAACAAGTGGTGGCATGTCGCGCTAGCTGAAGGCCGTAACCGTGAAGTTCGTCGTCTGTGGGAGTCGCAAGAGGTACAGGTCAGCCGTTTGATCCGTATTCGTTACGGTATGATTGAGTTACCTAAGTCTCTGCCTCGTGGCGGCTGGGTCGAATTACCCATAGAGCAAGTCAATTACCTTCGTAATTTGGCAGGATTGCCGGATGAAAATCGCACTTTGTTGGGAACCGATAAACACAGTGTGGCACGCTCGAAAGTGAAAAGTGCCAAAATCCGCCGCGCTGTTCGTAAGCATAAGACATCTTCTGCTAAACCTAGGCAGCGTAGTTAACTTGCTACCACAAGTTAGGTTACTAGTTAGAATCAATTCAAAGGCCGCATAAACAGCGGCCTTTTTCATGCTTGTAAATTGAATTCAAGCGGTGTTTCAGTTTCTAAGTCAGTGCCATTTAGGTTAGGCTAATAGTTAACTAGACGATATAAATATTAGGTGTGTCATGCAGTTGATAAGTGTCAGTAAAATTTGGGATGCCGCTGAGCACAATGCTTTTACCGATTTGGTTCGTTTTAACGGTGATTTGTACACCATATTTAGGGAAGGAGAAGCTCACGTTTGTGCCAATGGTTCATTACGTTTGTTACGTTCTGTTGATGAGGGGGACTCTTGGCAATCGGTTCATCAGTTTAGTGTCGATGAGCGCGATCTTCGTGATGGTAAGTTACTTGAATTTCAAGGACAGCTTCTCGCATTTGGTGCCGGCCCAATTCGCGAGCCTGAACCTCAACCTTTAAAGTCTTTTGTCTGGCACAGTGATGACGGTGAAACGTGGAGCGCGGCAAAACATATCGCCGCTGAAGGTGAATGGCTGTGGCGTGTTAGTCAATACCAACAAAGTCTATATGGTGTCGCTTATCATCCTCATCCTGATACCGTTTATGTAGCGTTATATCAAAGTGATAACGGCATGGATTACCACAAAGTTATTAGTCACCTTAATCAGCAAGGCTATGTCAACGAGTCGGGGTTATCATTTGTCCAAGGGGTAGATTCACCGGCTACTGCGTATTGTTTATTACGTCGAGATCCTGTTTGGTCCAACGAGCAAGATGCATTGTTAGGCGTATCGACAGCACCATTTACCGATTGGCAGTGGCAAACGTTAGATAAGCGAATTGGTGGCCCAGTCAGTTTTGTCCATGATGCTAAACTTTATGCTGTTGTACGCTTGTATGACGGCGAAGTACGCACCTCGGTGGTTCATATTGATACGCAAGCGCATCAAATAAATGAACTGCTAACACTGCCTTCTGGCGGTGATACAAGCTACGCTGGCGTCGTACTACAAGGCAGCGAACTTCTCATCAGTTACTACTCTTCACACGAAGGTCAGTCGGCGATCTATTTTGCCAGAGTAGCCCTAGCTAACTAAAGCTGCTTGTAGTGATTGGGTAAAAGAAGTTCACATTTACCCTTTCTTTATACTTGCTCTAGCGCTTCCTCTACAGTTTCATACCAGTTGTCACTATTCCCAATTTCTCCCAGAAAATGAATCTTTCGGTTGTGGTGCTTTACCCCCTTTGTTAAAAGCGAAACCATTACCGACCCTTCTAAATAATGAAAACCTCCTAGGTGAAATATATAGCTCTTAGTGATTTGAATGAAAAATAGCCGATTATGTTACCGGTATGCACAAAATTGTAGTTATTAAAATTTTAAATTAAGTGCGCAGTTATAAGTTGTGTTTGTTTTTTGTTTTTATAATGTTTATGTTTTATTAATCTGTGCATTTTTATTAACTTTTAATTATCATGTGTATTATTATGTATCTCATGTTTTCTTAGTGGGCCTCTTGTTTGTTCATGCTGTCTTTGTGTTTACTATTATGTTGTTTTTTAATGTTTTTTATTGATTTTTAACTGTGAATTGCAAGCGGTTTAAATATGTATATGTATCAATTGTTTTCAATTAAGTTGTTTGGTTGTGAATCCAATTGACTTATTTTTGTTATTTTTGCAGTATTTTTAACGAAGTGATTAACTTCTAACAACATAATAAGATAACAAATATCATCTGCTCGATAATTATTAATATTTACTCGAGTGGAGAAGGGAGAAAATATGAACTCTTTGACCTTAACGGCGAAGGCTGTACGCGTAGGATTACTTGCCGCAGCAACAACAAGCGTTGCCTTTAGCGGAGTTGCGTTTGCTGAAGAGCAGGAAGAAGGTGCTACCGTTGAACGAATTCAGGTAACTGGTTCACGCATTAAAAGAACTGATTTAGAAGGCTCTTCACCAGTAACGACAATTACATCTGCAGACATTGAAAAAACTGGCGAAATGTCAGTTGCTGACGTATTACGCCGTAGTAACTTGAACACATTTGGTTCATTTGCAGAGTCATCAGGTAGTACTTGGCAGAGTCAGGCCAACATTTCATTGCGTGGTGCTGGTGCTGACCGCACATTGGTTTTGTTGAACGGTAAACGTATGCCAGGTTCACCTACTATGGGTGGTACTGCGGTAAACTTGAATACTATTCCTACAGCTGCAATTGAACGTATTGAAGTACTGACTGATGGTGCCTCAGCCGTATACGGTTCTGATGCTGTTGCGGGTGTTGTTAACATCATTACTAAAAAGAACTATGAAGGTTTAGAGGTTTCAGCAACAGGTACTAACCCTGAGCAAGCAGGCGGTGAAGAGTGGAAAGCTCACGTCGTTGGCGGAACTTCAAGTGATAAAGGCAGCATGACTTTCTCATTTGAGCATCAGAATCGTGAGATTATTTATCAACGTGACCGTTGGTTCTCAAGCTCTACGAATGTTCTAGCAGATAAGTACTCAGATACAACAGGTGTTTCTGCTTACGCTCGTAACTTCTTAGATATGAGCACCTTCCAATTCAAGCCAATGGATGCGTGTAACAACGACAAAATGGTTGGTGGTGGTCATGTTTATGATTACGGCGACGGTGACTTTATTTGTGGTTATGACTACACCTCTGAAGCAGCGGATCACGCAGCGCGTAGCTACACTGCTGGTTACGTGAATGCTGACTATGAGCTTTCTGATGAAATTCGTTTTGAAGGGCAAGGCCTATTTAGTCGTAACGAAACATTTGGTCGTTATGCTCCTGCAGCCGGTTGGTTTAATGTTGATGCTGGACAGATTGATGTCCAAAACTACGATGAAAATGGTAACTACATTGATACCACTAAAAATGCCAATGCCGGCCGTGTTTACTATCGTTTTACTGACGTAGGTACACGTGACTCTACCACTATCGATTACAGCACTGATATTCAGGTTGGCTTAGTTGGTGACCATGAAAACTTCGGCTGGGACGCGACTTATCACTATAACCTAGCAGAAAACAGCAACTATGGTACTGGCTACGTTCACAGACCTACTGTTGAAAATTTAGTTAAAAGCGGTGACTTTAACTTTGGCCCAGAAGGGAATAGTGATGCAGTGGTTGCTGCTATTTCTCATGATACTCTTGCTCAAGATATCATGGAGTTCCAAACAGTTAACGCAGGTATTAACTTTGAAGCACTAGACCTTCCAGGTGGCCTAGCTGGTTGGTATTTTGGTGCTGAATACATGGACTACAAGTACACTTCAAAAGTAGACGCAGAATCGGCTGCTGGTGAAGTGATAGGTTCTTCGGGTAATGGCTCTGGTGGTGACCGTCAAGTTGCAGCAGTATTTGGTGAAGCGATTCTACCGATTACTGATAAGCTAGAATTAAACTTGGCATTACGTTTCGATGATTACTCAGATTTTGGTAACGCAACAACACCTAAGGTCGCGGCGCGCTATCAGCTTCTTGAAGATTTAGTACTTCGTGGTTCTTGGGGACAAGGCTTCCGTGCTCCAGCATTGTCTGATTTATATGCTGCAGACTCTTTCAGTGCTGACTTTGCAACCGATTATCACTATTGTGACTTACAAGGTACTGCGCCTGCTGATTGTAGCTCTGCACAGTATGACGTAACTCGTACTGCTAACGAGAACTTAGAAGCTGAAACTTCAGATTTCTATAACTTTGGTGCAATTTGGAATATTACCGATGGGTTGAGTACGAAAGTAGAGTACTACAACTTATCAATTCAAGATGTGATCACATTCGTTTCGCTAGATTCGCTGCTAAGAGAAGAAGCTGAAGTTGGCTACGGTAACTTGAGCCGCGGTGAGATTATTCGTGCAGGCGATAGCCCAGACGGTAAGATCTTGGAAGCGACCACACCACTAGTAAATGGTAATGGTTTCGATACATCTGGTATTGATTTCAACATCACTTACACCGGTCTGGAAACAGCAATTGGTGACTTCGGTACAACGTTTGATTTGACCTATGTACTGACTTATGAAGATGAAGAGTACTTCGATGGTCCTGTTAACAACATGGTTGGCCGCAACGGTTTACCTGACTATCGTTTCACTTGGGTGCTAGATTGGAACTATGGTGATCACAGCGCATCACTATTGACTCAGCACATTGCTGGTCAAGCTGAAACTATCGACCCAACAACATACGAAGAAGTAGGTAGCCTACCATCGCAAACAACTTTCGATGTTAGCTACAACTACAACACTTCATGGAATGGTAAGATTTCAGTCGGTGTACGTAACTTAACTAACGAAGATCCAGTATTGGATTCTAACTTAGCTTACGATGATTCGCTGTATAACCTTTACGGTCGTACTTACACTGCATCTTATACACAAAAATTCTAAACTCGTTTAGATACTAAAAAACCTCCCATTGGGAGGTTTTTTTATGCCAGTAAATTAAACTTGTTACAATATGACCTGCGGCAGAACATGTTCATTTGTAGCCGTTTAATAACACTCTAGCGAGCACTACTTTATTTTGAGCGGCCACAAATCCAATGACCTATGTTTGGCAAGTAGCGTACCCAAAAATGAATCTGTTTTGATTTACGGTAGACTATGAGCCGTTTTGAAGCGAATGTAGCGTTAATTTTGGTGAAGCAATGAAGTGACCAAATTAAAGCTGTCAGTCGCATGAGGGCTAGTGAGTTAAACGCAGCTCTTGGCGATGTTGATGATAAAACTCCGCGCTACAGGCCGCACAACGTTGCTCAAGAGGGTCTTGTTGCAACCGATGTGATTCTATCTCGGATTCGCAATCGGCACATAGCCCATACATGCCGATATCTAGCTGGCAATAGGCGGCGTCCAGTTTAGTCAACTGGATAAATAATGAGTCATCACAGCGTTTTAACTGAGTGAGCATTTCGATGAGTTCACTGATAGTAGCGCTAGATGCGAGGCTGCCGAGTTGACTAATTTGCTGTCTCTCCAAGTCAGCTCTCAGATCAGCTTCTACTTCCGACAATACCTGTCTGACTGAGTTATTATTCACGTGTCTTTGCCTAATTACTGATAGTGGTTATCCAGTGTAAACAGGTGATGAATATCAGCTATGATTGAGATCAAATCTGTGTGACATTTTGTCTTGTTAGATCAAATAGTCACAGAGATCTGACCTGTATGGCGGAATTAATGCGTATTGTTAATGCTCTTATGCTTGGTTAAGCAGCGACAAAATGTCTTTGGTTTGCTTGAGTACTCTTAGTTCAACAAACAACTGTTCACCTTCTGGATAGTGGCGGGCGATGAACTTTAGCCATTGCTTGATTCGGGCGGGATAATACTTCTCTTTATCACTGACAATTTCAAACTCTGAATATTGTAGTAGTAATTGTTTGACTTGCTGCCAAGCTAAAGGCACTTGCTGCGCCTTAACAACGTGGGCTAGGTTAGGGACGGTCAAGGCACCGCGGCCTAACATCACATCATCGCAGCCACTTATGGCTTGGCAATTCAGATAGTCTTCACGACTCCATATTTCGCCATTAGCGATGACCGGGATAGTAATCGCGTCTTTAATCTGCTTGATATATTGCCAGTGAGCAGGCGGCCGATAGCCTTCCTCTTTGGTTCGCGCATGAACGGTCAGTTCTGTCGCGCCCGCAGCTTCAATGGCCTGAGCAATTTCAACACAACGACTTTTATCATCCCAGCCTAGGCGGATTTTTGCTGACACAGGTTTACTGCTATCCACAGCTTTGCGTACCGCATTGACGACTTGGTAGATGGTATCAGGTTGTTTGAGCAGGGCGGCGCCGCCATTACTTTTATTGACCATTGGCGCCGGACAGCCGAAGTTGATGTCAACGCCTCGCGAACCGAGTTCAACTGCTCTTACTGCATTTTCTGCCATCCACTGTGGGTGCTGGCCGAGCAATTGCAGCCTGACCGGTGTTCCAGCAGAAGTTCGACACTGATTTTTAAGTTCACTACATAGGCGGTAAAACACCTTTTCCGGCAGCAATTGGTCAACAATACGGATAAATTCACTGATCACCAGATCGTAACCACCTACCTGAGTAAGTAGAGAACGCATTGGGGCATCAGCGACCCCCTCCATTGGAGCAAGAATGACACGCATGGTGATTATTATCCAAAGTACGCCTAAGCTCGTCCGCGAGTATTTGCGAGTTTCGCCGGCAGGTTAAATTAAGGCGCGCTATTTTACTTGAACTGACCGTGATAAACAAAGCGCCAATTTTACCTTGTTCAACAATCGCTTCCTAACAGCTTTTATTGAGTAATAATTTGCAAGATCTCACAATTTGAGCCATAAATGTGAACGATGAGTAATTTTTTTGAAATAAAGTTGTTTGCTCTCAGGTCTTATTATCCGAGCCAGCAAAAAATTGGTGTTGGCAAACATATACATGTAGAAATTATTGAAGGAATATATTATGAAATTAGTTAAAAATACTGCTGTAGCTGTTGCCTTGGGTACTGTTGTTGCTGGTTCGGCTTATGCAGGTCAAGCACAGGCAAATCCATTTGGATATAGTGAATTACAAGCTGGCTACCAAATCGTTGATGGTGAAGGTAAATGCGGCGAAGGCAAATGCGGCGGCGAGAAAAAAGGTAAAGAAGGTAAGTGCGGCGAAGGTAAGTGTGGTGGCGATAAGAAAGCCAAAGAAGGTAAATGCGGCGAAGGTAAGTGTGGCGGCGACATGAAAGCCAAAGAAGGTAAGTGTGGTGAAGGCAAGTGTGGCGGCGACAAAAAAGCTAAAGAAGGTAAGTGCGGCGAAGGTAAATGCGGTGGCGATAAGAAAGCCAAAGAAGGTAAATGTGGTGAAGGTAAATGTGGTGGTAGCCACTAATCGTCGACACGATTATATAAGTTAGTCTACCCTCGTTGTAGGGACTTAATAGGCCAGATTTCTGGCCTATTTCATTATTCTCTAGGGGAGTTGTGATGAACCAACAAGCTTCAGTCGGACTCGGTTTACGCCGAGAAATGTTAGATGAGTTTTGTCAGTCCGTTCCGCAGCAAATTGATTTTCTCGAAGTGGCACCAGAAAACTGGATGACCTTTGGTGGCAAATTTGGACGTCAGTTTAGGCAGTTGACCGAGCAACATCAGTTCTTTTGTCATGGCTTATCATTATCTATAGGTGCCAGCGCACCGCTGGATATCGCTTTTGTAAAACAAATTAAAGGCTTTTTAGACACTCACGGTATTGAGATCTACTCTGAGCACTTAAGTTATTGCTCCGGTGAGGGGCACCTGTATGATTTGATGCCCATTCCGTTTACGGGTGAAGCGGTAAAACATGTGGCAAGTCGAGTAAAGCAGGTTGAAGATATTCTAGAGCGGCCACTGATTCTAGAGAACGTGTCCTTTTATGCACAGCCAGGTAGCGAAATGAGTGAATGTGAGTTTGTGAATGCCGTTTTAGCTGAAGCAGACTGCCAACTATTACTCGATGTCAATAACATCTATGTTAATTCAATTAATCAACAGTATGACCCACTCGCATTTCTAAAAGCGATGCCGACTGAGCGTATCCGTTACTTACATATTGCTGGGCATTACCAAGAGGATGTCGATCTAATGGTCGACACCCATGGCGCAGATATTATTGACCCGGTGTGGTCGCTGCTACAGCAATGCTATGAAATTCACGGTGTATTTCCAACTCTGTTAGAGCGTGATTTCAATATCCCTGAAACGGCAGTTTTGCTAGAAGAGATAAATAAGATCCATCAGTATCAGCAGCACGTTTTACCGAGTGTACCAAGGAGCGCATAGTGGCATTTTCTGAAATACAGCGCTCATTTATAGACTATATTCGCGACCCAAGTCGCCCCTTGCCTGAAGGGACCGACGAGCGCCGAATGTCGGTGTATCGAGAGTTATTCTTTAATAACGTTAATGGCTTTGTTAGCAATGCATTCCCGGTGCTGTGCTCTTTATACAGTGAGCAAGCATGGCGGAAGATAGTGCAGCAATTTTTTGTGAGCCATGACTGTCAAACCCCTTTGTTCATCGAGATTGCCCAAGAGTTCCTGCTATTTTTACAGCATGAATACCAAGCTGATGATAATGATCCAGACTTTATGCTGGAGTTGGCCCACTATGAATGGTTAGAGCTCAATGTCGCTACCGAACGAGATAATCCACTACATGTGATGATAACTGACCAAGCGATTGATTGCGGGCAATTGGTGTTGTCTGACAGTGCCCAAATTGCGCAGTATCATTATGAAGTCCATCGAATAAGCCCAGAATACCAACCTTGCTCACCACAGGCCCAGCCGAGCTTTTTTTGTGTTTATCGAGATACGGAAGAAGAGGTGTGCTTTTTACAGCTAAATCCGCTCAGTGCACAAGTGCTCGCATACTTAGCTGAACATCAAGGTGTGAGCTATCAGCAGTTAGTGGAGTGGTTAACAGCAACCTTTGTTGAGATGGATCCGCAAATATTGGCCCAAGGCAGTATGCAGATGTTGCAGGACATGGCAGGTAAAGGGATCGTTAGAATGACTAAATTCAGTCAAGGTTAATACTTAAGGGCTAAAATTTGTTTGCTTAAGAGGCTATCTATCTGTGACGTTCATCACTATAATGGCGCCAAAAATTGATCTAGATCAATAAAACAACGCCAACAAACAGTGAGGAAAGCATGAGCCAGCCGTTTAAAGACCCATTTAATGCCGTTTATTTTATTGGATTTTTATTAGTCTTATTGCTACCAACATTACCCGCAAGCCTGTCGTGGTTGAAGCATGCAGGTGTGCTTTAGTCACAGTAATGATAAGCATTCCTGTTTTAGCGGATGCAATTAGGTATACTAACCACTCTTTTATGAGTGGTTTTTTATTGGAAAATAGATGGTATTAAAACGCGGTTTTTTTCTGATTGTCGGACTATGCGCCTTAGTATTGGGGCTCATCGGTATTGTCGTGCCACTATTACCCACCGTTCCGTTTATTTTGCTTGCTGCCTATAGCTTTGCTCGTTCAAGCCAACGATTACACAATTGGTTGATGACCCATCCTTGGTTTGCTGAAGCACTGAGAGATTGGGATAGCAAACGAGCCATTCGCAAAGGATTAAAACGTAAAGCATATATTGCAAGCACCATCAGCTTTGCCATCAGTATTGCCATCGTTCCTTTGCTATGGGTTAAAGTAATGTTGGTGTGCTTTTGTACCGCGCTACTGCTTTATTTGCGGCAAATTCCAGAATTGGAAGATGAATAATACTGCTGCTCAGCCGCGTTAAAATGTGCCACACAGCCTAAGCTTATTGAATTGCAAAAATGTGATCTGCCATAGCAATCTATGTTGTGGATCTCGGCATCGATTGTTGCAACTGCATCTAAAGCGGCTTAAGCTTAGCCGAAAATTCTAATCTAGTGGCCTGTTTTTGGCCTGCCCGATTTTATTCGGGATGACTCAAAAGATGATAGCAATGAACACAGATAAACTTGCGTTGATTAAGCAAAGCATTAAAACCATTCCAGATTATCCAAAGCCAGGCATCTTGTTTAGAGATGTTACCAGCTTAATGGAACAACCTGAGGCCTATCAGGCAACGATTGCTTTATTAGTTGAACACTATAAAGATTTTGGTTTTACCAAAGTGGTGGGCACTGAGGCGCGTGGATTTTTGTTTGGTGCGCCATTAGCGTTGGAGTTAGGTCTTGGTTTTGTGCCCGTACGTAAACCTGGCAAGTTACCACGCAACACGATCAGCGAAAGCTATGAGTTAGAGTATGGCCATGACATGCTTGAAATTCATACCGATGCAATAACCGCTGAAGATAAAGTACTTGTGGTTGATGATCTGTTGGCAACAGGTGGCACAATCGAAGCAACTGTGAAGTTGATTCGTCAATTAGGTGGTGAAGTGAGTCATGCGGCGTTCGTTATTTCGCTGCCCGACCTTGGCGGTGAAACAAAGTTAGCAGCGATGGGACTTGAGCTGGTTAAACTGGTTGAGTTTGAAGGCGAATAAGCCGCTTTTTACTTGCCATAAAGCTAACTGAACGCCAATGATACTGTTTGTTATCGTTGGCGTTTTTGTTTTCAACGCCTTGCAAAGCTACTTTTCAGTCAGTTAGCTCGATGAAGTCTGTGCTTGCTAGCGACTTTAGCATTAGCATGGTATTGTGCTTCAGTTAGGGAGTGTATCCCGCTATCTCATTTTCATGACACGTTGGGGAGTTCCATGTCATATCAGGTGTTAGCCAGAAAATGGCGCCCTGCCACTTTTGAACAAATGGTCGGTCAATCACATGTTTTACATGCGCTAACCAATGCGTTGACCCAAAACCGCTTGCATCATGCTTATCTATTTTCAGGCACACGCGGCGTGGGCAAGACCAGTTTAGCTCGGCTATTTGCGAAAGGACTCAATTGCGAACAAGGTGTCACAGCAACCCCGTGCGGTACCTGTTCCAGCTGTATCGAGATTGCCGAAGGTCGCTTTGTTGATTTGATTGAAGTGGATGCAGCTTCTCGCACTAAAGTTGACGATACGCGTGAACTACTTGATAACGTACAGTATCGACCCAGCCGTGGTCGTTTCAAGGTTTATTTGATTGACGAAGTGCATATGCTATCGCGTAGCAGTTTTAATGCATTACTGAAAACCTTGGAAGAACCGCCTGAGCATGTCAAATTTCTGTTAGCGACGACAGATCCCCAGCGCCTGCCCGTCACGGTATTATCACGCTGTTTGCAGTTTAATTTAAAAAGCCTGACTCAAGAACAGATCAGCCAACAATTGACCCATATCCTTGAGCAAGAGCAAGTGGATCATGAAGAAGCGGCGATTAATTTGCTGGCAAAAGCTGCCAACGGCAGTATGCGTGATGCCTTGAGTTTAACCGACCAATCGATAGCTTTTGGTGCCGGCCATATTAAACTTGCCTTAGTGCAAACTATGCTAGGGACAATCGATGAAGGCTATGTTATTGCATTGCTTGATGGGTTAACTCAGGGCGATATTGGCCAATTGATGACCTTAGTTAATCAGGTACTAACAATGGGCGCCCAGCCAGAAGAGGTGCTACGAGGTTTACTTGAGTTATTGCATCAAATTACTTTGACCCAATTTGCACCTGCTGCGGCCCAGTCGTCTGCTTACGCGCAGCAGATCAGCCATTTCTCAGAGCAACTTAATCCTGAGCAAGTACAGTTATATTACCAGCTACTTTTAAATGGCCGTCGTGACTTACCCCATGCAGCAGATCCTAAATCTGGTTTGGAAATGGCACTATTAAGGGCGGTAGCATTTGTACCTGAAAAACCCGTCAAGCGCTGGCTCGCTGAGCCCCATGATCTAAAGCCGCTACCTAGTGTGGTTGATGATAGTAAACCAGCCCTAAGTGAGCAGAAAGTTGTTAACGCGAAACCAGCAAATAGCCAAGAGCAAACATCGAGCCATACGAGCAAAGATGGTCCAGGGGAAGCTGCAAGTCCAGTAGCCAAAGCCGAGCAGATTATAGAAGCTGAGCCAGCAGGTGGTGTCGAAAGCGATGATGCCGAAAACGCGGCATTATTGAGCGAGCAAGCACTGATATTGAGCCAAGCGCAAAGCCAAATGCATAGCGGCCAAGTACAAGAGAGCGAAACAACATCAGCGCAGCGTGAAGACGTGAGTTTGGCGTCTGGTGCAACAGCAATACCCTCGTCAACGCCCACGTCTGCCTCTAAATCAAGCTCAACACCGACTGAACAGGTTTCTGCTAGCAACAATCGAGATGTTACAGGTTCAGAGCTAAAACCCGCGGTTACTCCAGAACCCGTCGCTGATCAGAGTTTTAGCGGCGATGAGCAAATACCGCTAGAACAGTACGCGATGCAATCAGGCGCGATGGATGATGATTCTCAAGACGGTTATTTTGTCGATGAGCCATCGCAACCTTTGTTTGATGCTCCGACGGCGACGAATAACAGCCTTGAGCCAGTTAACAGCCTTGAGCCGGGTAGCAGCCCTGAGCCAATTAACAGCCCTGAGTCTAAAAACAGCTCTGAGCAAAGTCCTGCGCCAGCTGAACCATTTGATGATCCGCTTGATGCCGTGCTTGCTGCGCGTCAATCCTTGCTCACTGACCTAGATGCAGAGCCTGCTAAGGAGAGTGACACAAAAAAGCCTTTAAGTGATAAAAAGGCCTTTGTGCCACCCACACGAAAACCCGCTGAAAGTCCTCAGTCAGCGAGTGAAGATGAAAGTAGCGATAAGCGCTTTGGCGCAGATAGTGCTCGCTCGGATAAGCCACAGGCAGAAGCCGCTGATGAAGATGAGGGCGTGTCGGCTACGCACGCCACTTCAAGTGAGGATAGGCCACCTTGGGAGCCAAACCCGCAAGCAGGTAACCTTGATATTCAAGCACAAGCTGCCGCTTTATCTGCGCCACCGACAAGCGAAGCAGGCACTGCGAATAGCGAGCCATCAACGCAGCAAGTTCAAGCGCAAGACCGACCCAGCCAGGGGATAGCGCTTGATAACAGCCTTGAGCCAGCGAACAGCCACGATCTCATTGAAAGCCATCAACGCAGCGAAAGCGCTGTGCCCGCGGTGTTACCACCGTTAGGAGAAAATCAGGTAACTGGACATGACACTGATTTAAAATGGTATCGATTGATGTCTGTCTTGGATGTTGGCGGCCGGGTGAGGCAGTTGGCGGTCAATTCAGTATGTCCACAGTTTAGCTCGCCGCTGGCTTTGCTGCTTAAGCCAAATCAAAAACATTTAGCCGCGCCGATAGCTATAGAGCAACTGCAACAAGCGCTGGCTAATGCGTTGGGTGAGCAATATGAGATTCAGATTGATGTGGGTGTAGATTCAAATCGTGAAACACCTTTGGAAATCAGGCAACGATTCCATAAAGAACTGCTCGCGCAGGCAGATTATAGTCTGCAAAGTGATGAGCATATTCAATGGTTGCATCAGTTTATGCAAATAGAGCTTGAACCCGATAGCATCAGCTATGCTCCTGAGTTGATGACTAGTAAGGGCGAGAGTATTGAGTTGATCAGTAGTTCGAACTTTTCTCGGTTGCCAGAGTCATAGCTAATTCACAGTACTAGCAAATTATTTGAGTTTATCAACCAGCTTTAATTGCTTATTAATGCTAATTGAGTAAGATTAGCCAGATTTTATTATTGATAGAGAGATCGATATGTTTGGAAAAGGCGGTATGGGCAACCTGATGAAGCAGGCCCAGATGATGCAAGACAAGATGGCCCAAGTGCAAGAAGAGATTGCACGTATGGAAGTCACCGGTGAAGCAGGTGCAGGTCTTGTTAAAGTGACCATGACAGGCTCTCACAGTGTACGCAAAGTCGATATCGACGAAAGCCTACTTGAAGATGACAAAGAGATGCTAGAAGACTTGATAGCAGCAGCATGTAATGATGCGGCACGTCGTGTTGAAGAGAATCAAAAAGAGAAAATGGCTGAAGTGACCGGTGGCATGCAATTACCACCTGGTATGAAGATGCCTTTCTAACGCCATGAAATTTAGCCCGCTTGTTGATGAGCTGATTCAATCGTTGCGTTGCCTACCGGGTGTGGGTCCTAAATCTGCACAGCGGATGGCTTTTCAGCTTTTAGAACGTGATAGAAAGCCTGGCAAACAGCTTGCTGAAGCATTGTCGAGTGCGATGAGCGAAGTGGGTCATTGCGATGACTGCCGCACATTTACCGAAGAAGATCTTTGTCCTATCTGTGCCAATCATAAGCGCACAGAGTCAGGTGTGATTTGTGTGGTAGAAACCCCTGCCGATGTATTAGCCATCGAAGCAGGAGGGCATTTTTCAGGCAGATACTTTGTATTACTCGGCCATCTATCACCATTAGATGGTGTCGGACCTGATGAGTTAGGTCTGGCGTTATTGGCCAAGCAGATTGCGTCAGGCAAAGTCACTGAGTTGATCTTAGCAACCAATCCAACGGTAGAAGGTGATGCAACGGCACATTATATTGCAGATATGGCAAAAAGCGCTGAGATTAGCGTTAGTCGTATCGCACACGGTGTTCCCGTTGGCGGTGAGCTCGAGTATGTCGACAGCACCACATTAGCATTATCATTTAATGGTCGGTTACCGTTGTAACTAGATCTGCCACGACAAAGTTGGTTAAAAAGCCCAGATAATCGCTTATCTGGGCTTTTTTTGTGCAAAAACACCAAAGGTGCACTTTTTTCCTTGAAAAGCAAAAAACCAACCCCATCTCTAGTGCCATAGAGATGCTAATTGCATCGACGTGTTTAGTGAAATTAGAAGGAATAATCGATGTCACAACAAGAAACTCATGGCTTTCAAACCGAGGTCAAACAATTACTGAATTTGATGATCCACTCTTTGTATTCAAACAAAGAGATTTTCTTGCGTGAATTGGTATCAAATGCCGCTGATGCGGCAGACAAACTTCGTTATGAAGCGCTGACAAATGATGCTTTGTATGAGGGCGATGGTGAGCTACGCGTTCGCATCAGTGCCGACAAAGAGCAAGGCACTGTCACTATCGAAGACAACGGCATTGGTATGACTCGTGATGGTGTGATTGAACACTTAGGTACGATTGCTAAGTCTGGTACTGCCGAATTTTTCAAAAACCTTTCAGGTGATGAGTCTAAAGATTCACAACTGATTGGTCAGTTTGGTGTGGGTTTTTATTCTGCATTCATCGTTGCTGATCAAGTCACGGTAGAAACACGTGCTGCTGGCCATGGAGCCGATGAAGCGGTGAAGTGGGAGTCAGCAGGCGAAGGTGACTTCACCGTTGATACCATCAGTAAAGCAAGCCGTGGAACCAAGATCACTTTGCACCTACGCGAAGATGAAAAAGAGTTTGCTGATGATTTCCGTCTACGTTCAATTATTACTAAGTACTCTGATCATATTTCAGTCCCTGTAGAGATGTGGCAAGAGGGCACGCCTGCACAAGAGGCGACTGAAGAAGGTGGCGAAGCGATTGCGGCGACTGAAGGTCAGTGGCAAGCAATGAACAAGGCAACAGCGCTTTGGACACGTAACAAAAGCGATGTGACCAAAGAAGAGTATCAAGAGTTTTATAAGCACATCTCTCATGACTTTACTGACCCACTGCTTTGGAGCCATAACCGCGTAGAAGGTAAACAGGAATACACTAGCTTGCTCTATATCCCAGCGAAAGCACCTTGGGATATGTGGAACCGCGACCGTAAACATGGTTTGAAATTATTCGTACAACGTGTGTTTGTTATGGATGATGCTGAGCAGTTTATGCCGAGCTATTTACGTTTTGTTCAAGGTCTTATTGATTCAAACGATTTACCACTTAACGTGTCACGTGAAATCTTACAAGATAACAAGGTGACCACAGCACTGCGCACCGCAGTTACCAAGCGTGTGCTAGGTATGTTAGAGAAGCTTGCTAAGAACGATGCAGAGAAATATCAGACGTTTTGGGCTGAGTTTGGTCAAGTACTGAAAGAAGGCCCTGCTGAAGATTTCGCTAACAAAGAGCGTGTTGCTGGATTACTGCGCTTTGCCTCTACAGAAGGCAATGGTGCAGAGCCAACGGTAAGTTTAGCTGACTATGTGTCGCGCATGAAAGAAGGTCAGACTAAGATTTACTTCATTGTTGCTGATAGCCACGAAGCGGCAGCAAACAGTCCTCATCTTGAATTACTGCGCAAGAAAGGCATTGAAGTATTATTGATGTCTGAGCGCATCGATGAGTGGTTGATTAATCACCTTACTGAATTTGACGGCAAGCAATTGCACTCAGTAACTCGCGGTGATTTGCAACTAGGCGACCTTGAAGATGCGGCAGATAAAGAAGCACAAGAGAAGTTGCAAACAGAATCAGAAGGATTAATCACTCGAGTGAAAGATGTTCTCGGTGATAAAGTGGCCGATGTTAAGGTGACTTCACGACTAACCGATACCCCAGCGTGTGTTGTGGCCGGTGAGGGCGAGATGTCTAGCCAAATGATTAAGCTGATGCAAGCGGCTGGTCAAGAAGTACCGGAAACAAAACCAACATTTGAAATTAACCCTGAGCACCCATTGGTAGCGCGTCTAGACAACGAGCAAGATGAGCAACTATTCGGTCAGTGGGCTGAGTTGTTGTTACAGCAAGCTCAGTTATCAGAAAAAGGCAGCTTATCTGACCCATCAGCGTTCATTAAGTTGATGAATCAGATGTTGATGGCGAACTTGAAGTAATCAACAATCGTTAATTAACAAAGGCAGTGTAAACTGCCTTTGCTTTTTTTGATTAAATGCAAGGATGGTTATGCAACCTGTACTCGATCTCACTAAAGAGAATATTCAGCAAGTCGTCGATGCGTCAATGCAACAGATCATTGTGTTGAACTTCTGGAGTGAGCAAAGTCCTGAAAGCGTCACATTGCTCAATACGCTCACAGCGATGGCTCAACAATCAGGCCGTTTCGTATTGGCGAAGGTCAATTGCGATACGGAGATGGAAATCGCCAACTATTTCCAGATCCAAAGTTTACCCACCACTATGGTGCTAAGTGAAGGCAAGCCTATTGATGGTTTTGCCGGATTACAGGAAGCGCCACAGATAGAACAACTACTTGAAAAACACCTACCTGCACAATGGCAATTGGATCTGCAGCAAGCTAAGCAACTGCTAGCAGAGCAGCAGTTTGACCAAGCTTTGCCTTTGTTAAAGCAAGCATACAGTGAATCCACTGCTGCTGAAGTGGCGTTACCCTATGTTGATGCGTTGCTCAGTAAAGGCGATCTCGTGTTAGCGCAAAGTCTACTAGACGGCATCGGCTTAGCAGACCAAGATAGCTACTTCCAAAGTTTGAAGGCGAAATTAAGCCTAGCCCTTGATGCGGCAGACACGCCAGAAATTAGGAATTTGCAACAGCAACTAGCTACTGACTCAAGCAATATGGAGTTGGTACTTAAGCTTGCTACTGCGTTGCACCAAGCCAATCGCAATGACGAAGCACTTGAAAGCTTGTTTGCAGTATTGCAAAAAGATATGAGTGCGTTAGACGGCAACATTAAGCAGTTATTCCTCGATATTTTAACTGCCATGGGCCAAGGCGATTCGCTAGCGAATCAATACCGTAGAAAGTTATATACGTTATTGTATTAACCGCTGCCTTCAGCAATTGTTTTTTGATGAGGTTAGTGAACTGCCTCTCTAACAATTGTCGAGTAGAAATACAAGCAAAGGGGCAAAGTTAAACTCATTAACGCCCCTTCAAAATAGCGGCTATTTATGCGAAAATCGCCGCCCAATGATAAAAACTATGCGAAATAAGAGGACTCTCAGATGCGCATTATGCTATTAGGTGCCCCAGGTGCCGGTAAAGGTACCCAGGCACAGTTCATCATGGAAAAATATGGTGTTCCACAAATCTCTACAGGTGATATGTTACGTGCTGCTGTTAAAGCCGGAACGCCACTTGGCTTAGAAGCCAAAAAAGTGATGGATGCAGGTCAGTTAGTTTCTGATGAGCTTATTATCGGCCTAGTAAAAGAGCGTATTGCCCAAGATGATTGTGCAAAAGGTTTCTTATTAGACGGTTTCCCGCGTACGATCCCGCAAGCCGATGCGATGGCAAATAGCGGTATTGATATTGACCACGTGGTGGAAATCGATGTACCAGATGAAGAAATCGTTAAGCGCATGAGTGGTCGCCGTGTTCACCCTGGCTCAGGACGTGTTTATCATATTGTTTTCAACCAACCAAAAGTTGAAGGCAAAGATGATGTTACCGGTGAAGATCTTGCAATCCGTCCAGATGATGAAGAAGAAACTGTGCGTAAACGCCTTGGCATTTACCACGAGCAAACTAAGCCATTGGTTGAATATTATGGCAACCTAGCGTCGCAAGATAAGCTGGTTTATAGCAAATTTGATGGCACTAAAAGTGTTGCCGATGTGAGTGCTGAAATCGTAACAGCTTTAAGCTAATCACGCTTATTAGTTTCTCTATATGAGCTAGCTCTCATATTTCAAAAAAGCCCACATTTGTGGGCTTTTTTATTGCCTAACTCGATGGTAGCCTTACATTTTCCTTACATATAACTCAAAAAATACAAACAGGTGTACATCGCGCCACTGGCCGGTGAATATCCGAGGTGATCACATAGGTTTTGTAAACTATCAGTGCAATTAGTAAAGGTTGGGAAAACCACTGAATTAGCACTGAGGCGAGAGCAAGCAAAAGGAGTTGGTAAGGCGCGGGTAAATTGATTTCTATCCGCAGTGCGAGGGATAAATTTGCAAAGCGTATGTTGATGGCCATTAACATCTTTTGAGTATCGCCTTATTAAGAGAGCTAACTTGAGCATACAGTCTGAGAAAATTGGGGTTCTACTCGTTAATCTGGGAACACCAGATAGTCCAACCACTGCCGATGTCAGGCGCTTTTTACAGCAGTTTTTGAGTGACCCTCGTGTTGTAGACGTTAATCCGTTGATTTGGAAACCGATCCTCAACGGTATTATTCTTAATACTCGCCCCAAAAAGGTCGCTAAACTCTACGAGAGTATTTGGTGGGAGCAGGGATCGCCGCTGATGGTCGTCAGTGAGCGACAACAGCAAAAGTTACAAAGCATGTTGCAAGCCGCTGGGCTGAATATGCCGGTAGAATTAGGCATGAGTTACGGGAATCCGTCTTTACAATCTGGGTTGGCGCAGCTTAAAGCACGCGGTGCAGAAAAGATAATCGTCCTGCCACTTTATCCACAGTACTCCTGCTCAACGGTTGCCCCCGTGTTTGATGCAATTACTCGTCAGTATCAGCAACAACGCGACTACCCAGAAACTCGCTTTAATAAACAGTATTTTGATCATCCAACCTACATTGAGGCATTGGCTCAGTCGGTGCAAAGTCATTGGCAGCAATATGGCCAAGCTGATTGCTTGCTTATGTCATTCCATGGCGTGCCTAAGCGTTATGTGACAGAGGGCGATCCTTACCAACAACAATGTCAGTCTACTGCAGAATTATTAGCACAACGTCTTGGCTTAACAAATCAGCAATGGCGCATCTGCTTCCAGTCGCAATTTGGTAAAGAAGAATGGTTAACACCATACACCGATGAGATGTTAGCTGATTTGCCTAAACAAGGTATCAAGTCGGTGGACATTATGTGCCCAGCATTTGCTGCTGATTGTTTAGAAACCTTAGAAGAAATCGCCACTGAAGGTAAACAGGAGTTTATCGAAGCCGGTGGTGAAAACTATCGTTTTATCGACTGCTTGAATGACAATGATGCTCATATTCAAATGATGGCTGAATTAGTCAAGCAACAAGCCGCGGGTTGGCTAAGTGAACAAACACTATAAATCGCTGTTCATTGCACTAAACTATGCTAGGATCTGCCGCCATTTTGTTTAATGATGGCGGCATTGCCTGAAGTGCCATGCATACTAGCGCGGGGAATATAGTATGCTACTTTTAGAAGATCGCAAGGATGCCAATATTGAGAATCTGTTATGAAGTTTCCTGGACAGCGAAAGTCTAAACACTATTTTCCAGTCAAAAACAAAGATCCGCTGCTGGCACAATTGACCCAGCAGCCGCAGCACGTCTCGACCCATATTAGTGGTATCGATCAAACATTGGTTGATATTGAAGCCAAAGTTGGCGATGAGCTATTACAACGTTATGGCTTACCTAAAGGTAACTCAACCTTAATTGATGACGACAAGGCGCACCAGTTATATAACGAGCTGAAAGATAACCGCTTAGTCAGTGATGAGTTCGCTGGTGGGACTATCGGTAACACCGTTCATAACTATTCTATTTTGGCCGATGATCGCTCGGTATTGTTTGGGGTCATGAGTAATAATATTGCTGTGGGGAGTTATGCCTACCGATACCTTTGCAATACATCCTCTAAAGTCGATCTTAACTTCTTGCAGCCGGTAGATGGCCCAATTGGGCGTTGCTTTACGCTGATTTCTGAATGTGGCGAGCGTACTTTTGCAATCAGCAAAGGTTCAATGGATAAGCTGACGCCAGCCTATATCGACGAAAAGATAGTTAAAACCTCTTCAGCTTTAGTATTGACCGCTTATTTAATGCGAGCTAGTGGAGGCGATCAGATCACAGCGGCGGCACTAAAAGCCATAGAATATGCTAAAGCGGCCGATGTGCCAGTGGTGTTGACACTGGGTACTCGCTTCTTAATTGAGGAAGATCCGCAGTGGTGGCGTGACTTCATTAAGGACAATGTTTCGATATTAGCGATGAATGAAGATGAAGGTGAAGCGCTAACAGGCTTTAAGGACCCACTGAGCGCCAGTGAGGCGGCTTTAGAGTGGTGTGACATGGTGTTGACTACCGCAGGGCCTCTTGGCTTGTATACGGCTGGTTACACCGATGACAGCGAAAAGCGCGAAACAAGTCATGCATTACTGCCTGGTGCTATTCCTGAATTTAACCGCTATGAGTTTTCACGTCCTAAGCGTCGCCGTGATTGTGATGAACCTATAAAGGTATATGCGCATATTTCACCTTATATGGGCGGGCCGGAAAAAATTCGTAATACCAATGGAGCCGGTGATGGTGCTTTATCTGCGCTACTGCATGATTTGGCATCCAACGATTATCATCGCTCTAATGTGCCTGGTTCAAGTAAACATAAGAACGATGGCTTGTGTTACAGCTCGTTTTCACAAATCTGTAAATATGCAAACCGCGTAGCATTTGAAGTATTGGCTCAACATAGTCCACGATTATCTCGGGGTTTACCTGAGCGTGAAGATAGTCTAGAAGAGTCCTATTGGGAGCGCTAAACTAGAGTTTGCTCTACATAATAAAAAAGGCGCCCTTAGGCGCCTTTTTTGATCTGCTAAATACTCACTTATGGGTTATTAGCTTTTTAGCTCAGCGTTAACTTGTTCAGTAAAGCTGCCCGCAGTTTTCCCTGCTTGAGTATCATTGAAGGTTGTGTCATCAAACGCACCTTCAGATTTAGCTATCACAACAGTAGCAACAGAGTCTCCGGTAACGTTAACCGCAGTACGTACCATATCAAGTAGGCGGTCAACACCCATAATCAGTGCAATACCTTCTACAGGCAGTCCTACTTGGTTCAGTACCATAGCTAACATGATAAGTCCGACACCTGGAACACCGGCTGTACCAATTGAGGCAAGCGTAGCGGTAACGACAACCATGGCATAATCGGTGATGGTCAAATCAATGCCAAATACCTGAGCAATGAATACTGTCGCCACACCTTGCATAATCGCCGTACCATCCATGTTGATGGTGGCACCTAAAGGCAAAGTGAATGACGCCACTTTGTTGTCCACGCCTAAACGGTGCTCAGCGGTTTCAATGGTAACGGGTAAGGTTGCGTTTGAGCTTGCGGTACTAAATGCAAATAGTTGCACATCACGCATCTTACGAATGAAGATAAATGGATTAAGCCCAGAAAATAGCTTCAATAGTGATGGGTAAACCACAAACGCATGTATCAGCAACACGCCCAGAACCACTAAGAAGTACTTCAGTACGCTACCGAATGTTTCAACACCTAGAGTCAGTGCGAGCTTCGCCATTAGTGCGAAAATACCATAAGGCGCCAGTGACATAACTAAGGTGACAACACGCATAATCACTTCGTTTAAGTCGCTAAATAGCGCTGCAACACGCTTACCTCTTTCACCAATGTGGGAAATGGCAAAACCAAAGATCACTGCAAAGATAATAATTTGCAGCATGTTACCTTCGGTCATCGCTTGAATTGGGTTGCGAGGAACTAAATTAATGAGTACTTCGGCTAAACCAGGCGCTTCCTTGGCGCTAAATTCAATGTGCTCTGAGGCCAGTGATGCATTACCGGGATGAATCAACAGTGCAACAAGAATTGCCATCGATAGTGCGATAGCGGTGGTGAATAAGTAAAACGCTATCGTTTTACCCCCTAAGCGCCCTAATTTTGATGGGTCGCTTAACGAGCAGGTTCCGCACACCAAAGAGATAAATACCAAGGGGACAACCAACATCTGCAAACTAGAGATAAAGATCGAGCCGATGACATTAAACAACCCTTCGGTTATGTACTCTTCAACGAACGTGCTACCTGGCAGCAGGTTTCTCAGCAACAGGCCAAATATAATACCGGTAGCCATACCGATAAGTATTTTACCCGTGAGGCCGAGTTTTTTAGATTGAGTTAAAGCCATTTTGCTTCCTGTATAATTATTATGCTTTCAATTTGCGCATTAAAGCCTAGCAAGAAAAGTTAGCAGAAGAAACGGGCAAATAGTTAAAGTTTTTGGTGATTTTGCCGAATTAAATGCAATGAGTTATGGAAAAGTTATAGGAAAATTGTGTAATGTTGACCTATAAGTAATAAACAGATGTTATAAATTTATAATCTGAGTAACAGGGAGTCTGACAATGCAGTCAGCGTTTAAAGTTTTTGTCTCATTTTTACTGTCCTTTTTTATAGTTGCGTGTAGTGGAGGGGGGGATATATCAGATTCGGGCGGTGGCACAGATCCTGCTCCAGAAGTTACCATTTCAGTTAATTTGTCTATCGATAATTCCCAAATATCAGTTGCCGAGCCTGGCGTGATAACCGCAACCGTTGTCGATTCCAATGGTGACCCGGTTGATACTCTCGTATCGTTTTCACTAAATAATGCCGACTACGGTACGTTCGATCCCATTACTGGCGATGTTCCTACTAACTCTGATGGAGTAGCAACCATTAAGGTGAACACCGCAGAAATCAATACGGGTGCAACGGTTACGGCAACCACGAGTACCGGTGAGAGCAGCTCAGTCAATCTGATTATGGTTGGCGATGGCGGCGAGGCTGGAGGTGGTGCACAAGTTTCTGTGGTGTTGACGGACCCAAGTGGCAACCCTATTCAAAGTATCAGTACGTTATCGCCAGGAAAGCTCACCGCTACGGTGACGGGCATTAGTAGTGCGGTGATTGTCACCTTTGACAGTGAAATTGGTGATCTACCGATTAAAACTGCGGTCACCGATAGCGAAGGTAAAGCCACAGTAGATATTTACGCTGGTAGTTCATTAGGCGCAGGTGAGGTCACTGCCTCGCTGACAACCAATGAAGTTGGCAAAACTATCGTGGTCGTTGGCGCGACCAATGTGGTGATGGGTAGTGGTGACCCACTACAAGAAGGCGTGGCTGAAGTCAGCACGGATGTGTTATCCGCTGGTGGTACTGCAACTATTTCAGTGTTGATTCAAGACGATCAAGGCAATGCCTTTACAGAGCCTGTTGACGTGAACTTCTCATCGACTTGTGCTACCAAAAGTCCTGCTCAAGCAGAAATTAGCTCTCCGATTTCTTCAAGTAATGGGGTTGCGACTTCAACTTATCTTGCCCAAGGCTGTGTTGGTGAAGATCAAATAAATGTCACCGCTAATGCGGGTGGTATTGCGTTATCGGCAGTGGGTATCATTAATGTATTGCAAGCTGATGTGGGCAGTATTGTATTTGTATCCGCAGAGCCTGAGAATATTGGCATACTAGGCACCGGCGGTATCGAAGCATCAACAATTAAATTTAGAGTGTTGGACAAAAACAGTAACCCGGTGAGTAATCAAAATGTACTGTTCTCGCTTAATACAGATGTAGGTGGGGTTGATTTTAGTCCTAAATCTGCGACGACTAATAGTGATGGTATTGTACAGACCGTGGTGACTACCGGTACCGTTGCGACTTCCTTAAGAGTTACAGCGACTGTAGATGATGGCTCGGTACCAGCGATAGCCAGTCAGTCGAAACAGCTTATTGTGTCAACCGGTATTCCAGATCAAGACAGTTTCTCCTTATCTGCTGCAGTATTAAATGCAGAAGGCTGGGATATTGATGGTACTGAGGTAGTGGTGACCGCGCGTATGGCGGATGCATTTAATAACCCTGTACCAGACGGAACAACAGTATCTTTTACTACTGAAGGCGGTTCTATTGAAGATGCTTGCCAGACGGTGAAAGGGGCTTGTTCGGTTAAATGGACATCACAATTACCACGACCAGAAGGGAATACTTTGCTATCCGGTGATGGGTCGCAGACTCGTAATCCAGAATCAGGGTTAACTTATGATGCAACACTTGGTGTTTACGGCAACTTTTACGACCAGAAGTACGGTGGCCGGGCAACGATAACCGCTACGGCGATCGGCGAGGAAAGCTTTCCAGACCTTAATGGTAATGGTCGCTTTGATGCTGATGAAATGAATGAATTTATTAACGGTACCGATGTTACAGGTCAAGCTTTTGATCTAGATGATGCTTTTAATGACTATAACGAAGATACTGTGTTTAATCCTCAACCTGCTAACCAATTACCTGGGCAAATAGGTGGTGAACTTGAAGAGTTAATTGACTTTAATTTTAATCAAATATTCGATCAAAAAGACGGTCTGTACAATGGTGTGCTATGTTCAGACCCTGTGCACGCAGGTTGTGCTGATGGGGTAAGTAATTCTAAGTCAATTTATGTACGCCGTAGTCTTGTCATGGTGATGTCTGGAAGTGCCGCTTTCGCCACTGATTTAGCCGACATTGTAATTGATGATGCTCGCGGTGAAGGTAATCATCAGAGTATTCAGATTGTCGGCAAAGGTGCAGCTACGGCTTGGTTTACAATATCTGATTTACATAATCAGCAGATGCCAGCAGGTTCGATTGTTCGCTTTACCGCCAGTGCTGGCTCTGTAGTAAGTTCAAGTGAAATAGTTTGGCCTAGTACTAACTATAACGGTGGGCGAGATTTTGCCGTAACAGTTAAGGGTGAGGATGAACCTAATTCAGGCGTCTTACTTGTTGAAGTTGAAACACCAAGCGGGGTGAAAACCCAAGTAGTATCGATAGGTATTACTATCTTGTAGTTTGGATGATATTTAGAAAACTTAAAAAAGGTGCTGAGGCACCTTTTTTTATAACTAGCGTCGAGTTTGCTGATGACTTATTGGTTATGTACCATTTTATGGTCATTAAAAAAGCCACCTCAATTGAGGTGGCTTTTTAGTCGGTATTTAGTTAAAACAAACTGCTTTCAACGCGCGATTACTTCTGGAACTGATACACACTTCCAAGTTTCATAATTTGCGTGAGTTCATCAAGTGCAGTCCGAGACTCGATAATAAGCTGAGGATCGGCTAGGTCTGCAACAGCGAGTTCATCACGATAATGCTTGTCGACCCAAGTATTTAGTTTGCTGAACAACTCATCATTCATCAGCGTATGAGGGTTTACCGCAGCCACCTCAGCTTCATTCATTGCCACTCTTAAGCGCAAACAGGCAGGGCCACCGCCATTTTGCATGCTTTGTTTTACATCAAAGTAGTGGACATGCTTAATTGGCGTACCTAATGTCACTACTTCATTGAGATAGGCAAACACTGCTGGGTTTTCTTGGCAATCTGTAGGCGCAATAATCGCCATTTCACCGTTTGGCAGGGTAACAACCTGGGTATTGAATAGGTAACTTCGCACCGCATCATCAATCGATACCTTAGCGGTTGGGACTTCAATAAAGTGCAGGTCACTGCCATTGAACTTTTGACGGATTTCATCAAGCTTCTGTTGGGTATGTAAAAATGCTTGTTCATGATAGAACAATACATTTTGGTTACCGACAGCAATCACATCGTTGTGGAACACGCCTTGATCAATCACATCGGGATTTTGCTGCATGAATACACAGCTTTCATCATCGAGTTGGTGCAATCTTGCGACCGCTTGAGAGGCTTCTAATGTTTGCCTTGCTGGGAACTTGGTCGGCTTAGGTGCGTTTGGATCGGTAACACTTTGACCGTAGACAAACAACTCAACACCTGATTGGCCATACTGTGGGCAAAGGCGAGTATGGTTGGCCGCCCCTTCATCACCAAAGCTTGGGTGTTCTGGCAAATGAGCGTGGTGATTAAAGTAGCGATTGTTGTCAAATGTCGCCGCTAAAATGTTGCCCGTGGTTATAGGTTCTATACTACGGTGTAGTTTGTCGACTAAATTTGCTGGGGTGAAATGGATTTTACCGTCTTGGGTATCAGCGCTAGGAGAGACAGTTGCCGCATTTGCGGTCCACATGCTTGATGCGCTGCAGCACGCTCTAAGTAAAGCAGGGGCTTGCTCAGCCGCTTTTTGTAAAACTTGTGCATCTGTACCGGAAAATCCAATTCGACGCAGTGTATGTAAGTCTGGGCGCTCTTGAGGGGCAAGTACACCCTGAACTAAACCAAGATCGGCTAGCGCTTTAGCCTTTTTGAGTCCTTGTTTGGCGGCTGACTTCGGGCTCGATGTCGCCGCAGCATTGTTTAACGAGGCAACATTACCAAATGACAAGCCGGCATAATTGTGGGTAGGACCAACGAGTCCGTCAAAATTCGCTTCAAAATGCTTCATGAAAGTTCCTTTCAGTAGGGGCGCAAACCAGATTTTTTAATGCTTTGTGTGTTTTTGTTTGCGATATTTGCGCTCAGTATACTTGAGCGCGCGGGGTTAACAAGGTAGGGGAAAAAGTGTGTTTTTGTGATTTTTGCATCGAAATGCATAACTATTACTTGCTAGATAGCGAATAATGAAATATTAGTTTTTAATTACGCAATATTATTTTTCACATTTTTTTCAAAAATGGTTAAAAAGTGGCTCACCAACGCAAATAATATAGGGATTAGCTTGAAAGTATCGAGACAACCCTCTATATATGGAGCCAATTTACAGATTTTTGAGACTTTTTGGCGCAGAACACTATATGGGTAAATCGCTAGTTATTGTCGAATCACCGGCCAAAGCCAAGACTATTAATAAATATCTCGGCAAAGATTACATTGTTAAATCAAGTGTAGGACACATACGTGACCTGCCAACATCATCGAGCAGCGATTCAAAAGTGGCGACTAAAACGCCCGCTGAAGTGCGCAAGATGTCGCCTGAAGAAAAAGCCGTCTATAAAAGTGCTAAGGCTAAACAAGCGCTTGTGGCTCGGATGGGTGTCGACCCCGAAAAAGGATGGAAAGCGAAATACCAAACTTTGCCTGGCAAAGAGAAAGTGGTTAAAGAACTCCAAACACTTGCAGCGTCAGCCGACCATATCTTTCTCGCAACCGATTTGGATAGAGAGGGAGAGGCGATTGCATGGCACTTGCAAGAAGTGATTGGAGGAGATGCTTCACGTTATCAGCGTGTGGTGTTCAACGAAATTACTAAGTCTGCAATTCAAGATGCCTTTAGTCACCCAGCAACCTTAGATACCAATATGGTTAATGCTCAGCAAGCGCGTCGTTTTCTCGACCGTGTTGTGGGCTTTATGGTATCGCCATTGTTGTGGAAAAAAGTGGCTCGAGGATTATCAGCTGGCCGGGTTCAATCGGTAGCGACACGTCTAGTGGTTGAGCGCGAAGGTGAAATTAAGGCTTTTGTACCAGAAGAGTTTTGGGACATCCATGCTGATCTGAACACCTTAAGCAATGCCGCTATTAAGATGGAAGTGACTAAGTTTAAGGGCGATGCCTTTAAGCCGGTTAACGAAACACAGGCGCTTGCTGCCGTTGAGCAACTAAAGCAATCAAGCTACGTTGTTGCCGCGCGTGAAGACAGAGCGACGTCAAGTAAACCATCAGCGCCTTATATCACCTCAACACTGCAGCAAGCGGCAAGTACCCGCTTAGGCTACGGTGTTAAAAAGACCATGATGATGGCGCAACGTCTCTATGAGGCGGGTCATATTACCTATATGCGTACCGATTCGACCAATCTAAGCCAAGAGGCATTAGATAGCGTTCGCGATATGATTGGCAATGAGTTTGGTGATAAGTATTTACCTGAGAAGCCTAATCGCTATGGTAGCAAAGAGGGCGCTCAAGAGGCGCACGAAGCCATTCGACCTTCAGATGTAAAAGTACAAGCTGCTAGCCTAAAAGATATGGAGCGTGACGCACAGCGCCTATATGAATTGATTTGGCGTCAGTTTGTTGCTTGTCAGATGATGCCGGCAAAATACGATGCAACGCGTTTAACGGTGACTGCGGGTGACTATGAGCTTAAAGCAACCGGCCGCACGTTAAAATTTGATGGTTGGACACGTGTCCAAACCGCGATTAAAAAGAAAAATGACGAAGAAAGCACCCTACCTTATGTCGCGCAGGGTGATGCACTTGAGCTGGAAACGTTAACACCTAAGCAGCACTTTACTAAGCCGCCTGCACGTTTCAGTGAAGCTTCGCTGGTTAAAGAGCTTGAAAAGCGTGGGATTGGTCGACCATCAACTTACGCGACTATTATTTCAACCATTCAAGATCGGGGTTATGTAAAAGTGGAAAATCGCCGCTTTTATGCCGAAAAGATGGGTGAGATTGTCAGTGAAAGTTTAGTCGGTAGCTTTGAAGAGTTGATGAGTTACGATTTTACTGCAGATATGGAGCAGACATTAGATGATGTTGCTCAAGGTAAATTGCAGTGGAAAAAAGTACTAGACGGCTTCTACGGTGATTTGACTCAGCAGCTTGAAAAAGCAGAGTTACCACCGGAAGAGGGGGGAATGCGTCCTAACGAGATGATTCTCACCGATATTAAATGCCCAACTTGTGAACGGCCAATGGGTATCCGTACCGGCACGACAGGGGTATTCCTAGGTTGTTCCGGTTATGCTTTACCGCCAAAAGAGCGCTGTAAAACCACCATGAATCTGACACCTGGTGAAGAGGCGATCAGTGAAAATAGTGAAGATGCTGAAACCGATGCATTGCGGGCTAAACACCGCTGTGGCATTTGCGGTACGGCGATGGACAGCTATTTAATTGACGAAGCGCGTAAACTCCATGTTTGTGGTAATAATCCGGTGTGTCCTGGTTATGAAGTCGAAGCGGGTCAGTTCAAAATTAAGGGCTATGAAGGGCCGATTTTAGAATGTGATCGTTGCGGCAACGATATGGAGCTGAAAAACGGCCGCTTTGGTAAGTATTTCGGCTGTACCAATAGCGAGTGTAAGAACACCCGTAAGTTGCTCAAAAACGGTGAAGCTGCGCCACCAAAAGAAGATCCTATCCACCTACCAGAGCTTAAGTGTACTAAGTCTGATGGTTACTTCGTGTTACGTGATGGCGCTGCCGGTATCTTTATGGCGGCAAGTACATTCCCTAAATCACGAGAAACACGCGCGCCATTGGTAGAGGAGCTGGTGAAGTATCGCGAGCTGTTATGGCCTAAGTATCAGTATTTAGCTGATGCACCTGTTACTGATGAAGAAGGTAATAAGGCCTCTGTGCGCTTTAGCCGTAAGACGAAGGAGCAATACGTTGCTACTGATGTCGATGGTAAAGCAACCGGTTGGACATCTAAGTTTATCGATGGCAAGTGGGTCAGCGAAGCCAAAGCTAAGGCTAAGCCTAAAGCGAAAGCCAAACCAAAGGCGAAAGCGAAAAAGTAGCCTAGTTCTATAGTAAAAGTAATACTTAAAAGCCCTGATGATATATCAGGGCTTTTTTATGTTTAGCTTAAAATAGTGCACAACTGAGATTATGGCATTGTGTAGATGAGCATAGAATATTGATGGAGTAGGCTCTGATGGCTGCTATATCAAAAGACTTTTTGCAAGGTTGAATAGCCTTGCTAGCGGCAGTTGCGACTGGTAACGCAAAGATTCAAGCCTAACCTAGCATCAGGCAGTGTTGTACGATTCAAGTAGCAAGCCATATTTGTACAGCGTTAACACTGCAGCTGCTATGTGCCTAGGTTTAACATCGAGTGCTTAAATGGTGCAGGAAAGTGAGAGGTCGACTAGCGACCTCGACTAGCGTGAGACTTTAATAGTCAGAATTTGAAAAGGTTACCACTTCTTCTTTGGCTGGAACAATACATCGATATCATCTTCATCGCCCTGCTTAACTTTGGGCGCATTAGGCGCATTTTGTTTTTGAGCGCCCATGATTTCGTCGAGCATATTTTTCGCTTCATCGACTTTTTTAGCGATAAAAGGATCGTTGGGGGTTTGCGCCTTAATAGCATGTAAAGTGGCCAGCGCTTTGGTGACCATCTGTTTAGAAGAGCCGTATTGCTTCATAAAGCAAGCTGTGCGGGCACGGGACAACATTGAATCAACATTGATACGCAATTGCAGGCTGTCAATGCGGTTCTCTTCTTGGGCAAAAATGGCGGGCTCCACTTTTCCTTTATTATGCTCAGCACGCAAAATGGCTTTAAGTTTCTTTAAAACCTGCACCAACACTAAGATCTGTTTGTCATTGTCCGGCAGTCTAAAGCTTTCGATGGGAGGGGCAGATTTTGCGTTTTGCTGTAAGTTGTCAATTTGGCCCTGCAAATCAACCAAACGGCGCTCATAATCACCCGCTTGATTGGGTGATAATGAGCCGGCAATTTTTAATGCCTCTTGTACACGGCGATATAACACCAATATGGTTTGGGGCGAACAGGGGAACATACCAGTATTTGATAAGACATTTTCAGTCTCATCAATAATGGCCCGTTGTCGGGCTAACTCTGTTCTGCGCTCAGCTTCTGCACGCTCTTTTTGCTGCTGAATAACATTAATACCAATGACCAGCAAAAGTAACGCACCGATAAGGATAAGAACCAAGGTGAATATCATAGGTCTACCATTTTTTATGCAATTCTGTTAATGCTACTATAAATCAACACTCTAGCATAGTTATCTTAGACTAGCTTTGTGGCTTGTGTCGTGTGAAATCTCAATCGTCTGTGCTATATTCCAGTTTGATTTAATTCTTTGGTTGTACTATAACTAATAATTATACTTAATTGAGCGCTTTGGGTGGCTAAATTAGCTCCGTCCAAGGCCAATTTCGGTGAGGCGAAAGGATCGAAAATGAAACTGCAGCAACTTAGATATATTGCCGAGGTGGTGAACCATAACCTTAATGTTTCTGCCACCGCAGAAAACCTTTATACCTCGCAACCTGGGATCAGTAAACAGGTTAGAATGCTAGAAGATGAGCTTGGGATTCAAATTTTTGGTCGCAGCGGTAAACACTTAACCCATGTTACCCCAGCGGGTCAGCAAGTGATTAGTATCGCCAACGATATTCTCGGTAAAGTTGAGAGTATTAAGAAAGTCGCTGAAGAGTATACCAAGCCGGATCAAGGTGAACTCAATATTGCTACCACCGATACTCAAGCACGTTATGCATTGCCGAATATTATTCGTAGCTTTATTGACCGTTATCCAAAAGTTAACTTGCATATGCATCAAGGCACGCCTTCTCAAATCAGTGAGCTTGCTGCGCGAGGCGACGCCGATTTTGCGATAGCAACGGAGGGCATGCACCTTTATTCCGACTTGATAATGTTGCCATGCTATCACTGGAATCGCTCAATTGTGGTGACTAAAGATCATCCTTTGGCGGGTCGCAGTAATATTAGCATTGAAGATCTTGGCCGATTCCCCTTAGTGACCTATGTTTTTGGTTTCGATAGAGAGTCAGAAATTGAAAAGTCTTTTAAAGCCGCTGGTATTGACCCAAGAGTGGTATTTACCGCAACCAGTGCCGATGTACTCAAAACCTATGTGCGTCTTGGCTTAGGTGTGGGCGTGATTGCTTCTATGGCTATTGACCCGGTGATTGACCGTGATTTAGTTGCGATTGATGCAAGTCACCTGTTTGGCTATAGCACCACCAAAATTGGCTTTAGAAAAGGCAATTTCCTACGCACCTATATGTACGACTTTATCGAGCATTTTGCTCCGCATTTAACCAAAGACGTGGTTGAGAAAGCCGTAGCTCTGCGCGATGCACAACTGATTGAGAATATGTTTAAAGATATCAAGCTGCCGGTAAGATAATCGGTTAGCGTTATCGTCACCCAAGACTTTTTCACTCAAGGCTTTTTTCACCCAAGACTTTTTTCACTCAGCGCTATCGTCGCTCAATGACTAAAGCTTACAAAAAAAACCAACAAGTTTGACTTGTTGGTTTTTTATTTGTCTAGCCTACCAATCTTGGACGCGACTTCCCCCGATGGCAGGGTGGGGTCATTAGCACTCTACAATATTTACCGCCAAACCGCCTTTAGCGGTTTCCTTGTATTTACTGCGCATATCTTTACCGGTATCCATCATGGTTTTTATCACTTTATCAAGTGAAACCTTATGGTTACCATCCCCTCTAAGGGCCATACGTGAAGCATTGATGGCCTTTACTGCCCCCATGGCGTTACGCTCAATACAAGGGACTTGCACTAAGCCACCCACTGGGTCGCAAGTCAGGCCAAGATTATGCTCCATACCAATTTCAGCAGCATTCTCAACATGCTCAACCGTGCCACCCATTATCTCTGTTAATGCCGCGGCGGCCATTGAACAAGCCACACCGACTTCGCCTTGGCAGCCAACCTCTGCACCTGAAATAGAGGCATTCTTTTTATATAAGATACCAATAGCGGCAGCTGTCAGCAGATAGCGGCAGCAAATATCGATATCGACCTTTTGAACAAACATGTCGTAGTAGCATAATACCGCGGGAATAATTCCCGCAGCACCATTGGTTGGTGCGGTTACTACTCGGTCACCAGCGGCGTTTTGCTCATTAACTGATAAGGCAAATAAATCGACCCAGTCCATCGCCATAAGTGGATCGACACTATGCTTGCCTTCCGCTTTTAAGCGGCGATACATTGCGGGTGCACGGCGACGTAATTTGAGTCCACCTGGTAAAATACCTTCTTTTTGATAGCCACGTTCGACACAGTTCTTCATTGTTTGCCAAATGTGCCATAACTGTTGTTTAACATCGTCTTCTGAGGCAATGCTAAGCTCATTTTCCATCATTAATGAAGAGATACTTAATCCATTTTCTGTGCAGCAATCTAGCAATTCTTTGGCGCTATTAAAATCATGGGGCGCTGAGATGATAGGAGCCGCAGGCGAGGCATCTTGTGCGGTGATCTCATCTTCATCGAGAATAAATCCGCCACCTACTGAGTAATAGGTACGTTGGTATATACATTCGCCTTTGCTGTATGCGTACAACGTCATTGCGTTAGCGTGAGCAGGTAGACTTTTACGGCGGTGGTAGGTAATGCCATTCTCTTTTGTAAACAACACGGTTTTACCGCAAGCCATAGTTAACGTTTGTTGTTGTTCTACTTGAGTAAGGATTTGGTCAATATTATCTGTGTTAACGGTTTCGGGCGCTTCACCCATTAGGCCCAAAATCACCGCTTTACCGGTGCCGTGGCCTTTACCTGTTTGACCCAGTGAGCCAAAAAGTTCCGAACGCAATTCATCTGTGGCGTCAATATGACCATGTTCAGATAGGTCGTTGATAAAAATATTGCCAGCTTTCATTGGCCCAACGGTATGGGAGCTCGATGGCCCGATACCGATCTTGAACATGTCAAATACACTAATCATGATAAAACCCTGCTTGTTTCTTTTGTTATATTTGTTTCTGCTGCTTCAATTCTAGGCCAATACGTGAATTTATGTGCGTCATACACCGTATTCTCGGGCTGTTATGTTAGTCTTGTCATAGTCGAATTGCAGCTAGCATTCAGTATCCCATAGTTTGTCGCAATTGATGGCATTAGATTTTTTCAATGACGTTTATCAGATTAGAAATATTAATACTTTGTTATCATGTTTATTATGAATGAGTGATAAGTTAATCTTTATTAATTAATGTCTTATAGTTTTAGTTTTGTACTATAACTTTGTTTTCAGTTTTTCAATGGTTAGCTTTGTTTGGGGGTTGTGTGAGTTATTTAATGATGGATTTGCTGGGGACTGAAGCCTCAGAGCTGGAGCTTAGTCAATTACAGCACCCTATGGTGGGTGGATTAATCCTGTTTAGCCGAAATTATCAAGATAGGCAGCAACTGTGTAAGCTCATAGATTCAGTCAGGGAGGTTGCGCCAAATATTCTGATAGCTGTTGACCATGAAGGTGGCCGCGTACAGCGATTTCGGCAGGATTTCACCGCCATTCCTGCTATGGGAGACATACTGCCCGCAGCACAGGGGAACATTGCATTAGCCAGTGAATGGTGTGTCGAACTCGGTTATCTTATGGCGATAGAGCTGTTAAGTTGCGATATTGATTTAAGCTTTGCCCCGGTGCTAGATGTCAATGGGATAAGTGAAGTGATTGGGCGCAGAGCGTTTAGTCAAGATCCCGCAGAAGTGACCAAACTGGCCGATCGTTTTATAGAAGGAATGAACCAAGCCGGAATGGCAGCTGTCGGTAAACATTTTCCCGGTCATGGCAGTGTTCAAGCAGACTCCCATGTGGCTAAGCCCGTTGACTCGCGTACCAAAGCGGAGATTGAGGCACTTGATATGCAGCCATTTAAAACGTTAATGGCGCAGTCGCGATTGCAAGGTGTTATGCCTGCGCATGTTATTTATGATCAAGTTGATCCTAACCCGGCAGGATTTTCCGAATATTGGTTACAAACGGTATTACGTCAGCAATTAGCTTTTGATGGGGTGATTTTTTCAGATGATCTGGGCATGAAGGGTGCAGGGGTTGTAGGTGGCTATCAACAGCGAGCACAAGCTGCGCTGAATGCGGGTTGCAATATGATTTTATTGTGTAATGACAGTCAAGGTATTTGCGAGCTGCTCAATGAGTTTACATGGCCTGAACCCGTACCTGAGAATATGGCCGCGAGGTTGTGCAGCGATAAAGCCCAAACCGCCACCGCACTTGCCAATGAGCAACGATGGTTAGATGCAAAAAAACTTGCAGAAACAATCCAAGCGCTTAAAGTGTGATCTATTAGGCTATGACTTTAGAGAAAGCTTAGCTACCGTTATTGATACTTTGGTAAAGCAGGTATAACAATGATTCTGTATTTACACGGCTTTGATGCCACCAGTCCTGGCAACCACGATAAGATGCGCCAATTGCAGTTTGTCGATGATGACGTAAGATTGGTGAGTTACAGTACCTTACATCCTCGGCACGATATGCAATATCTACTGAATGAGGTTAGTAAGCAGCTTAAGTTAACAGATGATGACAAACCCTTGATTGTCGGTGTGGGCTTAGGTGCCTATTGGGCTGAACGAATAGGTTTCTTAAATCAGTTGCCTACCGTAATGATTAATCCTAATTTAAATCCTGAAGATAATATGCAGGGTAAGATTGACCGGCCTGAAGAATATGCAGACATTGCCAATAAATGTGTTAGTCAGTTTAGGCAAAAAAATCGTGACAACGTGCTATGTATTCTCGCCAGAAACGATCAGGTTAATGACAATCAACTTGTAGCCAATTTGTTGGACCCTTATTACCAAATTATTTGGGATGAAGAGCAGGACCATAAGTTTGCTTCTCTAGCGCAACATTTACCGCAAATCAAATCTTTTAAGAACTGCTAGTTTTTCTACAAATATGAGCATTTAAGTTGTTGTATTAAATGCTCTATCTGTACATCTCTCTTAAACACCTCTATAGATTATTCCCCTATCAAGTCGCACTTTAGTAGTGATCAGGATCACGTAAGAAGATAAAATCAGGGTTTATGTCTAAATGCTATTTAAATGTTGCGATATCCAGTGTAAAGTAGCGCCGTAAATTAGTCGTGATACATCATGATACATTTATCCAGATTATCCGTTTTCTTACCAGTTTGCGTATGTCGCCCGATGCAGCTAACACGTTTTGGTTAGCTGTTTTTTTTTGAGTGATATAACCCGTCAAAATCTACTGATGACCCAAGTTAATGCCATGATTAAGTTGCTGCTTTCCTGATAAGGCTGCTACTTTTTATAGGGTTAGGCTGTGTGATTTCAATTTTGGGTTAGAAAAGGGAAGCGTTGATGCAAAGATTACGGGTGACTGTTACAGGTAAAGTACAGGGCGTATTTTTTAGACGTTACACCTTAGACAAAGCCAATGAACTCGGCTTAACCGGTTATGTGAGCAATCTAACCAGTGGCGAGGTTGAGGTGTTGATGCAAGGTGGTGAAATTGCGGCTCAAGCATTGCTTGATTGGCTAGCACAAGGCTCGCCGATGGCTAGGGTTGATTCTGTCTATGTGGAGCAAGACGAGGCAGAGGAAATCTACCTCGATTTTAGTATTATTTAGCTAACGGTATAATTCGCTCACCATCCACTTCTTCTAGCTCATCTGGCTGGACCATTTTACGGATCTGTAATACTAGCCCCATATTAGGATGGTCAAAATAATGAATCTGTTCACTACGTAAGCGTCGATTTTGCGTTAAAGGCAATGCAAACAGGAAAGGAGTGGCTTGTAGGCTTTCCTCTTGTTCGATATTCGACTCAGCCAATGTTGCGGCCTCCAGTGTGGGAAGCGCTTTTTTCATGCCTTCCTGGCGCAACGCCAACTGAGTTTCCACATACAGGTAGTGGTCTAAATAAATATTCATCAGACCATCGAGTTGCCATACTGGCGTGATCTCCGGTTCATCAAACTGTGAGATGAGGAAATCAAAACTGGGAATATCAAATGTCGTGGTGGGCACAATTGGATAGCCATTTGCCTCATACGCTTCAGAAAAGTCCTTACCGGCATAGAGCCTAATGGGCTTGGTTTGGTGGCGAGGCAGCATGGATTGCTGCCAAGTCATATGCAGTAAGCTCTGGTTACCAGGCTCACGGGACAGTTTACTGACTATCTCTGCAAATTGATTTTGTTGTTCTGACAATAAAACCGTGGTGCCGCCACTTGTCGCATATTGTAGCGCGTGACTTGCGACTAAGGGACCGACGTGAGTTGGGTGGGTGAGAGTGGTGGTGGTTAATTGATTATTACACTCATCGGGGGTATTCAACCAATCCTGCGCCGAGCAGCCTGACAAACCAGCGCTCGCAGCGGAGATATCGGTATAGATTTCTGGTGTGATCATATCAATCGCATTGTTGGTTGAAACCAACGCGACCTCTTCGGGTGCCTGTTCAATACTTTGACTTTGGCGCTCAAATAGATAAATTTCAACTTCAAACCAACGCTCTTCTTGGGCACTGACCTGCAAACTAGCCAGTATGGATAGGCTCAAGCCTAGCTTGATGAACCAACAAGGTTTAAACACATTACTCTCCAATGCGGTGTTGTGATAGTTGCGACAACAACAGTTTGATCAATTCTAATCTATCTTTCGCTGTTTCGGCTGGCATGATAAATCTTAACTTACTTGGTCCATCCATACGATAGTTTTGTGGTTGGCTTTGTAATAAGTTGATGATAAACACCGGATCTACTTTGTGGTTATCGTTAAACTCAATACTGCCACCCTTAGCATGCATCTCAATTTTACTTACCCCTAGCGCCGTAGCCTGATGTTTAAACAGCGACAATGCTAATAAGTGCTTGGTGGCATCCGGTAGCAGGCCAAAACGATCGATCAATTCGACTTTTAACTCATCAAGGGCGTTTTCGGTATCACAATTAGCAATGCGTTTATACAGGGATAAACGCATATTAACGTCGCTGACGTAGTCTTCGGGCAGCAGCGCGGGTATGCGTAATTCAATCTCACATTGGCCTTTTAGCATGTGGTCAAGTGATGGCTCTTTGCCTTCTTTGAGTGATTTAACCGCGTCTTCAAGCATTTCCATATAAAGCGTAAAGCCGACTTTTGAAATGTGGCCACTTTGCTCGTCACCAAGTAATTCTCCGGCGCCACGAATTTCAAGATCTTGTGTCGCCAACATAAAGCCGGCGCCTAGATCTTCCAGCGCACCAATAGCTTCTAAGCGTTTGCGTGCATCTTTGGTCATACGTTTAGGGTGAGGTGTCATCAAGTAGGCATAGGCTTGGTGGTGTGAGCGCCCGACACGACCACGCAATTGGTGTAACTGCGCTAGACCAAAATTATCAGCACGTTCGATAACAATGGTATTTGCGGTGGGAACATCAATACCCGTTTCAATGATTGTGGTACACACTAGTACATTGTATTTTTGATGGTAAAAGTCAGACATGACTTTTTCCAAGTCGCGCTCGCGCATCTGGCCGTGGGCGGTTATCACTCTGGCCTCTGGCAGCAAGGCTTCAATTTCTCGTGCTCGGCGCTCTATCGACTCTACGGAATTATGCAAGAAGTACACTTGGCCACCGCGTAAAATCTCTCGCAGTAATGCCTCTCTGACTGTGGCGTCGTCATATTCACGAACAAAAGTTTTCACTGCTAAACGTTTTGCCGGCGGGGTAGCGATAATCGATAAATCGCGCATGCCCGACATGGCCATATTCAAGGTGCGAGGTATCGGTGTGGCCGTTAAGGTTAAAATATCGACATTGGCCCGTAATGCCTTAATTTTCTCTTTTTGGCGTACGCCAAAGCGGTGCTCTTCATCAATGATGAGTAGACCTAAATTTTCAAATTTAGCATCGGACTGCAGAAGCTTGTGAGTACCCACCACAATATCAACTTTACCTTCTTCAAGCTGCTTCATGACTGCCGTTTGCTCTTTGGCAGTTTTAAACCGCGACATGACCTCAATTTTTATCGGCCAATCTGCAAATCGGTCATTAAAGTTTTCATAGTGTTGTTGAGCCAGCAAAGTTGTTGGTACTAAGATTGCGACTTGCTTGCCATCGTTAACTGCGACAAACGCGGCACGCATGGCAACTTCTGTTTTACCAAAGCCAACATCGCCACACACGAGTCTATCCATCGCAATGGGAGAGCACATATCGGTGAGCACGGCATCAATGGCGGTTTCTTGATCTACGGTTTCTTCAAATGGGAAGCTATTGGCAAACTGAGCGTATTCTTGCTGTTCCATACGGCAAGCATCGCCTGGTCTTGCTTGTCTTCTGGCGTACACATCAAGTAGCTCAGCGGCAACATCGCGAATTTTCTCCACTGCCTTGCGTTTCGCTTTAGCCCATGTTTCATTGCCAAGCTTGTTGAGTTTGGCTTCTTCGTCGGGGCCGACACTGTAACGACTGATTAAGTGCAGTGAGGCGACGGGTACATAGAGTTTGTCGCCCCCGGCGTATTCGAGCTTTAAATATTCAGCAACAATGCCACCGGTATCCAGGGTTTCTAAACCTTGATAGCAAGCCACACCATGATCTAAATGCACAATAGGCTGACCGACCTTGAGTTCTGCTAAATCTTTGACAAGTGCATCACTGCTGATTTGACGCTGCTTTTCTCTGCGGCGAGTCTGCGAAATTCGTTGGCCGAATAGTTCGGTTTCGCAAATGAGAGAGATATCACGCTTAGCACTGAGTGTTAATATGGCCCCTTGTGCCAATGGTGACACAATTAAACCGTATTGATCTTTTGCGGCGATGTAATCGTCAAAATGATCATGTAACGTCGGTTTAATATCGATTTTAGCCAGTAATTCTAATAAGGCTTCACGGCGCCCTTCAGATTCGGCGCTAAATAAAATAGCGGTATTACTATTGGCGTAATCTTGCAGTGCGGTTAACGGTTGCTTTAATTTGTGATTAGAGCTGACATCAGGCAGGGCGCGGACATTTGCTGCATGGGCCGTGCCGGTATAGCTATCGCCTTTAAACAACATGCGCGGTAGGGTTTTAAACTGTTCAAAAACTTGCTCGGTCAACAAATACAGCATCTGTGGTGCCAGCAAAGGGCGCAGAGGGTCGACTCGGCGGTTCTCAAAGCGCTGTTGCACCTCTTTTAAGTGGTGTTTACTTGCCTGCTCAATATCGCCGATAGTGATTAGCTGAGTCACGCTAGGCAAGTAATCAAATAAGGTGGCTGTATCGTCAAAAAACAGTGGCAGGTAATTCTCAATCCCTGCGGGTAAAATATGCCGACTGACCATTTGGTAGACAGATTCAGGCTCTTTAACTACGACATCAAACTGTCGACGGTATCGTTGTCTAAAGCCTTCTATCGCAGCATCGTCGGTAGGAAACTCTTTTGCTGGCAATAGGCGAATACTATTGATGGCCCCTTGTGAGCGCTGGGTTTCCGGATCAAAATGGCGAATTGATTCGACCTCATCATCAAACAACTCGATTCGATAGGGTTTATTTGAGCCCATTGGGAAAATATCAATGATTGAGCCACGGACAGCAAACTCGCCATGCTCATAAACTTGCTCAACCTTATGATAGCCAGTATCTACCAGTTGCTGGCGAACTTGCTCTAATTGGTAAGTGTCACCTTGTTTCAGCAGCAACACATTACCTGTTAAAAAGGACTGTGGTGGCAGTCGCACCATCAATGTGGCAATGGGGACAATTAATACGCTGTGACTCTCCAGCGGTATTTTAGACAGTGTCTCTAGTCGTTGAGACACCAAATCCTGATGGGGAGAAAAGTTGTCATAGGGCAGTGTTTCTCTATCAGGGAACAGCAGAACGGCCACATCGCTGCCTTTTAATAGGTAGCTCAATTCGATTTCGAGTTGTAGCGCGCTGGGCGTGTCGTGGGTAACGACTAAGGTGACCCCTTGGTATTTCTTGGCAATATTGGCCAAGGATATCGCTTGAGAAGCACCCTGAAGCTGACTTAACGTTGTCGCTGTTTTAGCACTTTTTACTGCTGGAGGAGTCAGTACTGAGAACGGTTTCATGTAGACGGACACACTGCCTAAAGACGAATAATGTGCCCGATATTGTAGTGACTTGTGCACGCTAGTGCCAGTTTATCTCTGTGTTAATCAAGATTTTGCTGACAAAACCGCCAACCCAACCTAGCGCCTCGGCGATGAGGTGTTAGTTTAAGACTGGTGGTTGCGTTGTTTTCGCTGCCGCAGTTGTTTTTGCTGCACGCTTAAGCTGGCTTTTACCAATTGCTCAACGTCGGCTTCAATGATTTGGCTAAAGGATAGGTCAATGCGGTAGAGGCCATCATCTTGCTCGGTAATGGTATCAACGTGGGCGATGCATAAAATGGACACCAGTTCTTCGCGAATGTGCAACGTGACTTTATAGTGTTGTTTGTCGATAACCGTGGGGCTAACTAATCGCAATCCACTGCCACCGAAACTGACACCTTTATAGCATTCACCTTGTTGCTGCTGTTGCTCAATAACGTGCTGTAATACCAAATCAATTTTCTTTGATTGCAGCTTTAAGTAGTCAACAACAGACTTAGCTTCATCATCCAGATGGCGCAGCTGCACCAAGCAACTTGCTTCAAGAGCTTTTACTTGGCTAATGAGCTGCAGCCCAACGGGTAGCATTGCCATCAATTCACTTTCTGTTGCCAAGGGGAGGTCTGTAGGCCAAGGCTCGAGATAGGCATTAAAGGTATGATCAACATTAAAATAGGCGTTAGTGTCGCTCAAAAAGGATTGCCTCTTGTATTTTTATAGCTATTACCCCTATTATCGTGCGCATCTTAATGATTTATCAAGGCTCGATTACGAAAGAGTCGACGGCAATACATGAATTTATCCCTTTCAGCTCATATAGGCTTTCGATATTGGCGGGCACGCAAAGCTAATGCGTTCGCGTCATTTATTACGTTTTTCTCCGTATCAGGCATTTTACTCGGGGTCGCAGCGCTGATTATTGTTAGTTCTGTGATGAATGGCTTAGAAGGGCAGTTAAAGCAACGTATTTTGGGTGCTGTGCCACAATTAACGGTTACCAGTGAACAGGCGCTTGTCGATTGGCAGGCTGCCAGTCAACCGTCTTTGCAAATGAGCGATGTGGTTAACATTACTCCCAGTATTGGCACCCAAGCGATGTTGCAAGCGCCTAAAAGCTTGAGCGCAGCACAAATTTATGGCATTTACCCCGAATTTGAGCCACAAAACACCAATACGAGAAATGATTTTTCAGCGCTAGAGGCGGGCAAATACCGCATTATTCTGGGCTATGAACTGGCGCGCAGACTCGATTTAACCGTTGGCGAAAAAGTACGTGTGCTCAGTGGTGACGGTGTGGTTTATTCGCCGTTGGGTCCAGTGCCTAGCCAACGAAAGTTTACCGTGGCGGGTGTATTTGAAACCGGCTCGCAAGTTGATGCGGGACTGGCTTATGTACACTTTGAAGACGCACAACGATTGATGCGCCAATCCAGTGGCAATATTCACCAACTGCGTTACTACTTGTCAGACCCCTTTAAAGCTGCATCACTTAAATCGGCTATTGAGCAAAGCTATCAGCATCAAGGACTGCAGGTGAGCATTACCGACTGGCGTGATAGTTACGGCCACTTGTTTGCGGCGGTTAAAATGGAAAAGAACATGATGTCGCTGATGCTTAGCCTGATCATTGCAGTAGCGGCATTTAATATCGTCTCTGCTCTGGTTATGATGGTGACAGACAAGACGACCGATGTGGCGGTACTCAAGACGCAAGGGCTGACAACCGGCACCGTGATGGGTATTTTTATGATCCAAGGTTCACTTAATGCGATTCTGGGCTTAATTGCCGGTTTGATCATCGGTATTTTTGTCACATTAAACTTGAATGGCATTTTAAGTGTGTTGGGCGTATCGGTGCTGGGCGCCGGTACCAGTTTGCCGGTCGAGATCGGTATCAATCAAATTTCCGGTATTATTGTTGGCACGTTAGTGATCACCTTTTTAGCCACGGTATACCCAGCGCTGCGAGCAGCAAATGTTCAACCCGCTACAGCATTGAGATATGAATAGTGAATAATCAACAAACGCCCGCCGTATTACTTGAAGTGAACCAAGTTAGTAAGCACTTTAAAGAGGGCAATATCGACACCCAGGTGTTGCATGACGTTAACCTTGAAATTGTTGCCGGAGAACTGGTGGCAATTATTGGCTCTTCGGGTTCAGGTAAGAGTACGTTGCTGCATATTATGGGCACACTAGATAAACCTAGCAGCGGCCAAGTAAAAATGCTGGGCCAAGACCTTTATCAGTTAACGACCGCGAAACAGGCGAGCGTGCGCAATCAAGACTTAGGGTTTATCTATCAATTTCACCATCTGTTGCCTGAATTTACCGCGCTAGAAAATGTGGCTATGCCAGGGTTAATCGAAGGTCGCAACCGCACTGAGGTTGAACAACAGGCGACCGAATTACTGACCCGAGTGGGTCTAAGCCATCGTTTACAGCATACACCTGCAGAGATGTCTGGCGGTGAGCGCCAGCGTACCGCGATAGCACGGGCGTTGATCAATCAACCTAAGCTCGTACTTGCGGATGAGCCTACGGGTAATCTAGATGCGGCTAGTGGTGATGCGGTGTATGACTTAATTCGTGAGTTGGGTGAACAATTGGGAACCGCCTTTGTTATCGTGACTCATGACCCCCAACTTGCCAATAGAATGGATCGACAGCTGACCATGAAAGATGGTGTACTCAATGCACTTGAGGCGCCAGCATGAAGCCATTGTTATCGCTTTGGGTGGGCTGGCGTTTTTATCGTGCCCGGCAATCTAATCGGTTTATTAGCTTTATCTCGTTTGCTTCAACCGCGGGTATTGCACTCGGTGTAGCAGTGCTTATCGTGGTGTTATCGGCTATGAATGGCTTTGAAGATGAGCTTGAACATCGTTTGTTAGGCGTGGTTTCTCACGGTGAGCTAACCGGAGTGAATGAGCCATTGCAAAACTGGCCAGCGGTTGCCAGTGATGCCAATAAAATTGTCGGCATTACAGCAAGTGCACCATTTGTTCGCATTCAAGGTTTGATCCAAAAGCCGGGTGGTTTTCAAGGGTTGTCGGTGGTGGGAGTACTACCGGAATATGAAGCGCAAGTATCTAATATTGCAGATTTTATGTCTGACAGTGCTTGGCAAAGCTTAGCCACTAATAGTAATAATATTGTGCTAGGTAAAGGACTTGCGGATTCCTTATCACTGCAAGTGGGCGATACGTTAAGTTTATATATGCCGGAAATGGGCGCCAAGACCAGTCGTTTAGGGGCGGCCAAGAGCCATCGTTTTACCGTTGCCGGTGTATTCCAAATAGGCGGTGAGCTGGATATGGCCACGGCGTATATACCCATGCAGTATGGCGCGCAAGTGTTAGGGTTAGGCGACGGGGTGTCGGGTTTACGGATTAAAGTTGCTGATCTTTTTCAAGCGCCGCAATTAATTAGAGACTTAGGCTACAGTCAGCATCAATATGTCTATCTTAGTGACTGGACTCGTACTCAAGGGCATTTATATCAAGATATTCAATTGGTGCGCACGATAATGTATCTGGTGCTAGCGCTGGTGATTGCTGTAGCTTGTTTCAATATCGTATCAACACTGGTGATGGCGGTCAGAGATAAGCAGTCTGAAATTGCCATATTACTGACGATGGGCATGGGCCGAGTCGCAGTGATGGGGATATTCATTGTGCAAGGGGCATTAAATGGCGTACTAGGCTGTCTATTAGGTGCGGGGTTGGGTGTGCTGGTGGCAAGTAATTTGAGTCAAATCGCGTTGTTTATCGAGCAATTATTTGCGGTTAAATTTCTGTCTACCGATGTGTATTTTATTGATTTTCTTCCCTCGAAACTAATGATGCAAGATGTGGGACTTGTGGTGAGTTTGGCATTTGCCATGAGTTTAATTGCCACGCTCTATCCAGCCTGGAAAGCCAGTCAAACCCCGCCAGCACGTGCATTGGCAGGGCGCTAACCGCTACAAGGGGGTGTCAGTGTCGGCGACAATGACACAATTACGGCCTTTGTGCTTGGCTTTATACAGGGCGCTGTCAGCCTGATTGATTAACAGAGGTAGGCTATTGCTTGCCTCGGTTAATGTACTCACACCAATACTGACGGTGAATGTAATCGCTTGTTGTTTTAATTGCACCGGTTGGTCTGCAATGGCATGTAGAAGTGATTGCGCCAGTGTCCTTGCCTGTTGTTGGTCAACATTGGGCAGTATAACCAAAAACTCTTCACCACCTATCCTACCCACAGTGCTGTATTTTTGCGTGTTGCACACTTGCTTGGCTCGAGTTGCGGCCGCTTTAATCACTTTATCACCCACATCGTGGCCGTAGGTATCATTAATGCGTTTGAAATGGTCGATATCGAAAATCAGTAAGGACAAGGGTCGCTGTCGTTTAATCGATCGCATCAGTGCTTTCTCGCCCGCTTCCATAGTAAACCGGCGATTAGCAATGCCGGTTAAGTAGTCCGTTTGGGCACTGTGCTTAAAAAAGCGCCGAGATTGGAATAAGAACACGGTGAGAGCCACCAACACTAAACTCATTAAGCCAAATAATGCCGTAGTCAGTTGCGAGATATGCTGTTTATCTTTTTCAGTATTCAATCGTAGTTGATTGATTGATAATTTATTTTCCAACAGCAAATTTTCGAATTCGGCAAGCTGCGCTGCGTGATCTAATGCGCTATAGACCACTTGGTTATCAATTTTGGCTGAGAATAGACGTTTTTCTAAATCGTATAGCTCATAGAGGGAGATCACCGCGGTTTGCGGGTCGTTATTATTTAACGCAATGATGCTATTAGCGATGAGTTTGTGTTGCTCCGTCTGGCCACTAAACTCGGGATGAGTTAAATAATGCTGCGCCATTTGCGCAGCTTTGCCGGTTTGCTTAGCTCTTACGTAGGCAATACCGAGTGTGATATAGCTTGCTGCAATAAAGTATCGCTCTTGGGTAAGCGCTTGCTTAGCGATGGCTTGTTCAAGGTACTCAATGGCTAATTGAAAGTCGCCTTGGGCTAGCGCGTTGCGGCCTGCGTTGTAAAGGGCAAAAAATTCAAAATCGGCAAATTGGGGAGACTGCTCCGCCATGGTAAACATTTGCTCTACATGTTGATTGGTCTTACTCCACTGGCCTAATTCGATGGCTTCACCTGTTAGCGAGTGCAGCATATTAAACATATCTTGGCGGTCGTCGACTTCTTGCCACAAGTCATAGGCTTTGTGTAAATTATCGTAGGCACGACTATGTAAACCGTTGCGGCGATAGAGTAAGCCTGTGGCATTAAATATCATTGCTTGTCGATTTGGGGTTAACTGACTTGCCTGCGCCAGTTTCATGGCTTTTTCTAGTCTCTGAATCCCTAAAGAAAAGTTACCCATACGATCAAAGCAAAATGCTGTTTGGGTTAAGGTTTGTGCGAGCAAATCAGCATTGTCTAGTTGCTGGGCATAACTCAAAGCTTGCTCGCGATCTGGACAGAACTGTTGAGGATCATTGGTGAGTTGATAAGTTGCATAAGAGCGTCCAGAGTGACTTTTAACTAATTCTTCAGTCGGTGGCAACAGACCTAAAATATCAATAGCTTTATTATAATAATCAATGGCTTTTTGCATCTGATTGCTCTGGTCATATTCAAACGCCAACCAGAAAAAGTATCGACCTTGATCTGCTTGTGGCCAGGCTGTCATCTTGTCACTTGCTTGGTGTAATAGAGTAATTTTTTCATCACTGCTGAGCGTACTTAATTGCTGCTCTAGTTCGTTAATATCGCCTTGAAAACCGGCCACAGAACAAGCAAAAAAGGGCAGTAAAAATAGACTAATTATACTGAGGCGTTTAAGCAAGATGACTCCAGAATTCAATGTTATCGTGAGCATTCACATGCGCTAGCAATGCCGAGTAAAGCGAGCAACACCTGTAATCATTATGTTGCAAAGCTTATCACATGTTAGCCAGCCTCGCCGCTAATAGGACGGAGGATTAACCATTGAATTTTGCGGACAGAAAGTGGATTTGTTTGATGAGTTTCATAAAGCCAGCGATTTATGCTTAATGCCGTGTGAGCCACCGCGATGACTTATTGAATTGTGGCTAATTGCGTGCGCGCCATTTAAACAGTATCGAGTACTTCCACAGGTTATGGATAGTGAAGTAGCCGATCACCGCAAAAATAACACCAAGTACTAAGCAGCCGACGATAAATGGTGGGCCAATGGTAGAGATAGAGGCCTCTATCCATTGCCAACTGGCCTCAAATGCAAACGCTTGTGGTGGATGATTGAGTATTTTCGCCCCCAGCATATAAGCGGCGTAAAACATAAACGGCATAGTGATTGGGTTTGTGATCCAAACGAGGGCCACAGCGACGGGTAAATTGCAGTTGAACATTATTGCCAATGCCGCGGCAAGCACCATTTGAAAAGGCATCGGGATCCAAGCAACAAATAGTCCAACAGCAAATGCTTTGGGAGCAGAACGGCGATTCAACGACCAGAGGTTAGGCTTATGTAACAGCTTGCCAAACATGCGCAGATGTTTATGGTTCTGCAATGTTTCTGGTTTTGGCATGAATCTTTCGATGAATTTTTTTGGCATAGCGTCGGATTACAGTCTTAACTTATCTGTTATGAATCGATTTATGTTCGGCTACGTGATAGCCAGTATTTCTTCACTTTTATGGCCAAATCTATTATCTAACTTATGGGCAATGCTTACCTTGTTGATGGCCGTGGTGGTCATCAAAAGGGCACCCATACTTTCTGGTTGTCTGTTTTCCTTGGGCTGGCTAAGTCTATTTTTTACTCAAATGTTAACTCTACCGTCAACCTCTACTAATGGTGAGATTGTCGTGAGGGCGGAAATCATATCACTAGTTAATCAAAACAGCGACTGGATTAGTATGGATATTCGCCTGTTAGATGCAAAAATTTTGCAACATCCTTCACAAAAAATGCGGGTTTCATGGCAAAAGCCCGACAAGATACAAGTCGGTGAGCAATGGCAGTTTACTCTCAAACCTAAATCAATTACTTCGGTATTGAATCAAGGCGGGTTTAATAGTCAGCGCTACTTTCTCAATCGTCATATTGTTGCTAAAGGTCGAATCATCGCCGCGCACAAACTCGGTGAATCTAGCTCGTTACGCCAAGAGTTGCTTGCCTTTGCCCAACCTATATTGAGGACGTTGTCACAAGGCGATTTAATTCAGGCACTGCAATTTGGCGATAAATCCGCTATAGGTAGCGAGCGTTGGCAAGCGCTGCGTTTATCGGGCACCGGCCACTTGGTATCAATTTCAGGTTTGCATTTGACCGTGGTGGCCATGTGGAGCTTTGGCTTGTGCTTTTTGATACTCAAATACCTAAGTATAAGCCATGGCATGAGAAATTGGTTTATCGCCACTGTTGTCATGGTACTGGCTTGCATCGGATATGCTGCGTTGTCGGGCTTTGCTCTGCCTACGACTCGGGCGCTGATTATGTTACTGGTGCTCACGATACTTGGCATCATCAAGCGTTATAGTCAGCCCTATGAGCGCTTACTTTGGGCACTGTTTCTGGTGTTACTGGTGGATCCCGCCAGTCTGCTCGGTGCTGGATTTTGGTTATCTTTTGCAGCGATTAGCATAATATTTTCGATGTACTACTTATTACCAGCAAGCCGTGATGCTGGCCAATTAACCTCATTAAATCCCAGTGATAAAAAACCGCACCATTGGCGTGCAAGGCTCACCGACGCAGCAAAACGTTTATGGGCGATTCAGTGGCGCTTAACTGTCTTAATGAGCGTGCTACAAGGCATTTTATTTGGTGGTGTCGCGCCCTATAGCTTGCTGGTTAATTTACTCTTAGTGCCTTATTTTAGTTTAGTTATCATTCCGGCTTGTTTCGCTCTATTAGCCATGACTTTAGTCGTTTTTAGCGGGTCTAACTTTATAAGCGGTTTGGCTAATGGTGAGCAGGGTTTTGCAATGCCCGATTTGGCAAGTCCAGTTGAAGTATCCTTTAGCGCCACTGAGAATGCAGTTTATTGGCCGGCCAGAGTTATTGATGTGCTTCTCGTGCCAGTTGATTATCTTTATCAACAATTATTAGCGTTACCCGGTGCGTGGTGGAGCATATCTGAAGTGCAAAGTGCGGCGCTCATTTTTTGTTTAGTTGGCGTCATTGTCCTTTTTGTTGTCAAAACTTGGCGCTGGCGAACCTTAGCACTGGCGCTACAGCTCCCTTTAGCAGTAAGCCTATTGATGCCCGTAGTGCCCACTGATAAAAGCGATTGGCAACTGCACATGCTTGATGTGGGCCAAGGGCTAAGCTTAGTGGTGCAATCAGGAAACCGGGCGATTGTGTATGACACTGGCGCGGCTTTCGGGCAGTTCAGCTATGCTGAGCGCAGCCTGTTGCCTTTTTTGGCGGCTCGCGGCATAAGTGAGGTTGATTATCTCATTGTCAGCCATGATGATAATGATCATGCCGGTGGAGTAGAGCAGGTTTATGCGCGCTATCCAGATTTACATTTGATTAGCGACAGTCATGCTAACCGTGACGGTAAAGCAAATCATTGTCGACCCAGTAAGCTGAGCTGGCAACAACTCTCATTGCAGTTTTTGCTGCCAATTGAAAACCGTGCAGGCAATAATGGTTCATGTGTGTTGCTGCTTTCTGATGGCCAGTACACGGTATTGTTTACCGGCGATATTGAGGCCAGTAGTGAGCGGCAATTAATGAAACGCTATCCACATTTAACAGCAGATGTGTTGATTGTTCCTCACCACGGTAGCTTAACCTCATCAACCCCTGAATTTGTTAACCAGATCTCACCACTACTTGCTTTGGTACCAGCGGGTTATCAAAATCGCTATGGTTTGCCAAAAACTGCCGTCATGGAACGCTATCATGACGTCGATTCGTTGAGCTATGTTGCCGGAGAACAAGGGCAGGTTAGCGTAAAATTTACTCACTTAGGTATGCAAGTGAAGGCATATCGCTCAGATTTTGCGCCATTTTGGTATAACAGCCTGTTTGAGTTTGGTGAGAATAAGATTAGCGAGTAGAATGTTACCTTTGTTCTTAAGTATAGATTATTAAATGACGACATCTTCTCAAAGTGAAGTTCGCGTAGTATTTCTGCGACTGTTAACTTATTTTGTGCCATTAAAAGGGGTGCTATGTTTGTCGGTATTCGGCTTGATTCTTTATGGACTTGTCGATGCAACATTTATTTATTCAATTAAGCCTTTTATCGATCAAGGTTTCGCCAGCAATATTCCTGATTCAGCGACTGGTGCAGTCAGTGCAGTAGATCTAGGAATGGGCGCGGGCTTTGATTCCGACAACGATGTGTTGCGCATGGCACCATTTGTGGTGGTAGGCTTGTTTACGCTGCGTGGCCTCGCTAACTTCCTGTCTACCTACGGTATTTCCTATATCAGTGCCAGAATGATCATGGATATGCGTCAGCAAGTGTTTGAGCATTATCTACGTTTACCGGTTAGCTACATCGATTCAGAAAGCAGCGGTAATCTGATTTCACGGGTGACTTACGATACCGAACAGATAGCCAGAGCATCTGGAAGCGCGCTGATTACTATTGTGCGCGACGGTATTACCGTTATTGGTATGCTTGGGGTGATGTTTTATAACTCATGGAAATTGTCGCTGTGCATTTTGATTGTTGGGCCGTTAATCGGTTTAGTTATCGCGGTAGTGAGTCGCAAGTTCCGTAAGGTGTCCAAGCAAATTCAAGCGGCGATGGGTGGCGTAACGTCAGTCACTGAGCAGATGATTAAAGGCCATAAAAATGTGCTGGTGTTTGGTGGTCAAGATACCGAATCTAAGCGCTTTGCTAAGGTCAATGATGACAATCGCTCGCGTACGATGAAACTGGCACTTGCGCAGTCAATCAGTCAGCCGTTAGTGATGGTCATTGGCTCATTTGCGTTGGCGTTTGTGTTATACGCCTCTAGCTTAGACAGCATGAAAGCGGATTTAACCGCAGGTACGTTTGCCACGATTCTGGCGGCAATGTTAGCTATGTTACAACCAATTAAGAGTCTGACTCGCGTTAACGCTGAGTTTCAGCGCGGTATCGCGGCATGTACCACGATTTTTGAGCTATTAGATGTACCTGCGGAAACCGATAAAGGTACCTTTGAAACCGAGCGCGTCAATGGCCACTTAAGCTTCAAACAGGTCGATTTTAGATACAATAATCAAGAGGGCTTAGCATTAGACGGTGTCGATTTCAGTGTCAAACCTGGCGAAACATTAGCGTTAGTAGGGCGCTCAGGTTCGGGTAAATCGACCATTGCGAGCCTTATCACACGCTTTTATTCTGATTTAGAGTCGGGTGATATCACGTTAGATGATGTCAGTTTACGAGACTATAAATTAGCATCACTTCGAAGCCAAGTTGCTTTAGTGTCGCAGCAAGTGACGCTAATTAATGACACCATTGCCGCCAATATTGCCTATGCCTACCCAGGTGTAGTAAGCCAAGAGCAGATAGAGCACGCAGCGCAGTTAGCCAATGCGATGGAGTTTATTGAACAATTACCTGAAGGGTTGCAAACCCAAGTGGGTGAAAATGGCGTGATGTTATCAGGCGGCCAACGTCAACGCATTGCCATTGCCCGGGCGATATTAAGAGATGCACCGTTACTGGTGTTAGATGAAGCAACATCGGCTCTGGATACTGAATCTGAAAAAGCCATTCAAGGCGGTTTGGATAATCTTCGCCAGAACCGTACATCAATTGTGATTGCGCACCGATTATCGACGATTGAGAATGCTGATCAGATTTTGGTGGTTGACCAAGGTAAGATTATTGAGCGCGGTACCCACGATAGTTTGCTGGCTAAGCAAGGTGTGTACTACAACCTATATCAGATGCAGTTCGGTAGTTAGATGCAGGCGTTTGTCAATCGGTTGTGGTATGGAAAACACACGGCAGGCACCCGATTATTGTGGCTATTGTTGCTGCCACTGTCGGGCTTGTTTGCCATAATTACCGCGGTAAGGCGGGGCTTGTTTACCTATAAGATCAAACAAACCACTCGTGTTGATGCACCTGTCATTGTGGTAGGCAATATCACAGTCGGCGGCAGTGGCAAATCGCCTACGGTTGTCTATCTTATTAATCTGCTCCGTCAGCATGGACTCAAACCCGGTGTGATTAGTCGTGGTTATGGCGTGAGCTTTGAAGGTGTGCGGCATGTAACGCCACAATCCAAAGCACAACAGGTGGGTGATGAGCCATTAATGATTGTAAGCCGGACGTCGGTACCTATGGTGATTGGTGCAAGTCGGGTTGCCGCTGCGCAAGCACTAGTTAATGAATACGATATCGATGTGGTTATCAGTGACGATGGTTTACAACATTATGCTTTAGCGCGAGATATTGAACTGGTATTGATAGATGGACAGCGGCAACTAGGCAATCGGTGTTTAATTCCTGCCGGTCCGTTGCGTGAAGGTGCATGGCGCTTACAACACGTGGATTTTGTGATCAACAATGGCATAGCCACCACAGTAGGCGAAACCATGAGCTTAGTGACCGAAGCCATTAGGCCAGTTAACCCTATGTATCAAGGGGCAACGCCAGCGCTTAGTGATGATTGGCATGCCATCGCCGCTATTGGCAATCCGCAGCGATTTTTTGACACCCTATCTCAGGCTGGATTTAACACTCGAAAACAACATGGTTTTGATGATCATCAAATGTTGACTGCCGCAGACATTGAAGCGATTAGCGATAATGGCTTAGTCATCATGACCGAAAAAGATGCGGTTAAATGTCGCGATTTTGCAAAAGATAACTGGTGGTATTTGCCGGTAAGTGCCAAGCTATCCACCGAATTTGAAACAGCGTTGATGGCCAAGATTCACCATCAACTAGCGCATAAAAAAGGAAACCCGAATGGCGTTTGATAAAAAATTGCTGGATATTATTGCCTGCCCAGTATGTAAGGGTAAGTTAGAATACAATAAAGAAAAACAACAGCTTATTTGTAAAGTTGACCGCTTAGCTTATGCGATAAACGATGGTATTCCTGTACTATTAGAAAACAAAGCTGAGCCACTGCAATCTGAAGCGTAATTCAGATTGACGGCAAATACATCGAGCTGGTGAGCTTTACAATAGTGCAAGCTCATCGGCCCGTATATCAGTTTGTTAACCTGCATAGAATCGGTTATTTTCACGCCGTTAAGCCCTCCTGCCATACCGATAACATTGCATTTCCCTTGGTAAATGCGCATAATTCAGCGCTATTTTATCAGGGAGTCGATGCGTGAAGAGTCAATCATTAGCTGATGTTATTGAGCAGCAATTGCTTGAACATGCTGGCGAACGTATTGTGAGTTTTGAGCACCAAGGTAAGCGTTATTGGCTGAAACAGGCCGAGAAACTCACCGGAGCAATGCGTTTTTTGAAGCAACAACCTGATATAGCATTGCATAAAGAGATTGCCACTTTGCAATCTTTAGCGGCAAAAGGCGCAGCAGTGCCTCAACTCGTCAGTCACGGCAGCCATTATTTGGTGGTTGCTGATGTGGGCCGCACAGTCACCCAATGGGCATACGATCCGAAAACGCCTAAAGTGCAATTACAACAAGTGGTTGTCGATTCTGCCATTGCCCTCGCTGAACTTCATCAATTGGGTTTGGCCCATGGCCGGCCTGCACTAAGAGATATTAGCTGGCAGGATGGGCAAGTGGCATTTATCGATTTTGAAGCCAACCAAAGCCAGCAAGATATCCACGACCAACAGGTGCGCGACTTGCTTGTTTATATCCACAGTTTATATCGCTATATTGGCGAACATGAGGATATTGTTGACGCGGCTATTGAAGCGTATCGACAAGCGCAAGGCGAGACTATCTGGCAGGCAGCGCGTGTTAAAATGAAAGCATGGCAGTGGGCGAATTGGATAGTGGCACCGCTTAAAAACATCGGCGGTAAAGATTTACGCCCTATATATTGGCTACTTAAACACTTTAAGTAACCAATACTAGGCGGGTGGGATGATTATTGTGGCGACAGTCCTTTGTGTAGCGTTGCTATCCAACGCTCTTCAGAGATAAAGCGCCAGCCCCAATCTTTCCACTGCTCAGGCATGCCTTTCGCTTGAATATCTTCCAGCGAGCCACCATTAGCAAGTTGACTTTCCATCCAGTTAATTGATGCATCTAACATGTGTTTGAAGCGAATGAGATCATCGCGCGTCGCCAGTGAACCGTGTCCAGGTATCACCACAGTATCGGCATCGATTTTACGAATCACTTTGGCCACATTGTCTCGGTAACCTTTAACCGAACCCCCGGCATCAAGATCGACATAGGGGAAACGATCTTTAAAAAACAGATCACCCATATGAACAATATTCTCTTTTTGCCATAAAACAATGCTATCGCCATCAGTGTGTCCAGCACCAGCATGCATAAGCGTTAACACATCGCCATTGGCGTGAATCGAAGTGTCTGTAGAGTAAGTGATTGTTGGCAAACCCACATCTTTATAGGATGGGTTAGCGCTGAGACGCTTCAGCACGTTGTTGTGAGCGAAAATCGTCCCCGTTTGGCCGAAGGTATTGTTACCACCAGTATGATCGCCATGATAGTGGGTATTGATGATGTACTTAGGTAATCCTGGTTGGATATCAGCTAATGCCGCTGAAATCTTACCAGCCAAAGGCGCAAATTGATTGTCGATAATAATGATGCCATCGGGGCCCACTGAGACCCCGATATTGCCACCTGCACCAGTGAACATGTAGGCGTTGTCTGATAGCTTAGTCGCTTTGATTTCCACATCGGCATACTTATCTTTTGTCGCGTGACTGTAAAAAGCAGTGCTGGCCAACGTCATTGCTGCTATTGCCCAAATCTTTGTTTTTATGGTTATCATTGAATTGGTTCCGTTAACATTTTCCTAACGCTTAACTTAACTGCATTTATTCGTGGCTGCAAATAATTAGCATTTCTAATGTTTCAGGCATTAAAAAAGCGGCATTTAGCCGCTTTTTTGTGGTGCAGAATTAAGGTTATGTTTGTGGCTTAGTTATGTACCCAAGGTAACAAACGTCTTGATGTCGCATCAGCTTGCGATAGCTTCATGCCTGCTCGATGACGCATACGGTACAGGCCTTGATAACACAGCGGCACCAAATACAAACTCGTTAACGTAGAGAAGGTCAGTCCGCCAATAATAGCGATCGCCATAGGTGAATATGACGGACCACCGCCACCAATTTGAGTGTCGCCCATTGCGAGTGGTACAAGACCTAATACTGTGGTGCCCACTGTCATCAACACAGGACGCAACCGAGTGACACATACTTGATGTACCGCTTGGGTTAACTCCGCCAAATCCGGCGTCTTCTGGTTGATTTGGTCCACTAAAACAATGCCATTATTGACCACTATCCCCATCAAGATCAGTATGCCTATCATCGCCATGACCGACATTGGCGTGGCGGTAACTAGCAGCGCCCAAAATACTCCGGTGATAGAGAACAAGATTGAGGTAATAATAGCAGTAGGCAATAACAGTGACTCAAACAGGGCTGCCATAACGATGTAAATCATTGCAATGGCCAGCAGCATATTGGTCACCATGATGGCTTGGTCTTCATCTTGACGCTGGAAACCACCGCGCAGTGAATAGTCATACCCTGGTGGGAAGTCAATCGCGTCCATCACTAGGCTTATTTGCTTTTGTGCTTCTTCGGTCGTGATTTCGTCCAAGTTAGCCCCAATAGATAATGCCGTTTGACGATCATAGTGTCGTATGGTGTCAAATCTAGGCTGAATTGCGACAGTCGCTAGGCTTTCTAAGGTATAGACTCGATTTTCTAGTCGCACTATGGGCAGTTGCTTTAAACGTTCCAGCGAATCACGCCATTGACGGTCATAAGCAAGCTCAATTCGTAGCTCGCCGCTGGGATCATGTCTAAATGAGCGTAATTGACTGCCTCGTAATGCCATTGAGATAGCTGACGCCACTTCATTGAGTTTTAAGTCAAGCCTGGCTGCCATTTGACGGTCAATTTGAATCACCACCTCTTGCTGAGCACCGTTAAGCTCAGAGCGCACATCAGCGAGCCCTTCAATATCACTTAAAAGTGGCAGCACTTGCTCGCTCAAGCTGATAAGTTCAGCAGTTGAGCGACCCGTTAAGGTGACCCGAATACCGTTGTTTTCGCTGCCCCAACCAAACTGCGGTTTAGCGATTGCAAACTTAGGAAATCCCTCACGAATGGTGCGTTTGAGCTCATTGATGTTGACATCGGTATCCTCATGCAAAATTAACGTCGACTGTCCTCGGTCTGGAGAGTAAAAGCTATATACCGATTCAATGTGAAACGCTTCTTGATTTGCGTAGAGGTAATCTTCCATGCGATTAATCATCGCTTCGGTGACCTCTAGGCTATGACGTCCCTCAACTTGATAGTTAATAAACAAGCGGTTATTGCTGGCACCATCTTGCTGGTCCTGCTGGACCATACTTAAGGGCAGGGCGGTCGATACCAACATTAAAATGGCAATCACTCCAGAGATTTTAGGATGGGTAAGCACCCAGTTGAGCGATTGCTGATAGTAATGTTGCAATTTGCCCGTGTGGTTTTGCTTATCTAAGTCAAAATCCATCCGGCTTAGCATCAACGGGATTAAGGTTTTAGCCACCAGCAGGGAGGCGGCCAGAGAAATACAGATAGAAATGGCCACGTGTTCTAGGAAGATGGTCATTTCAACTTTAACACCAAAGATATTGGGCAAAAACACGATAGCGGTTGTGAGCGTGCCGGCTAATACCGCTAATGCGACTTTGTTAACCCCTTTTAGCACTGCGCTTTGGCTGTCGGCAAGAGATTGCTTATCGACGTTTTGTTGCTGTTTTTGCTGCAGTACGCTCTCACACACCACCACAGCATTATCAATCAACATACCCACGGCAAGCAGCAAGCCCATCATTGAAAGAATGTTGAGACTATAGCCAAGTAGGTACATGGCGGCCAGCGTCATGCCAATTGCAATTGGCACTGAAGATACCACCACTAAGGTCATTTTTAGGTTGCGAATGAACAAGTACAAAACCGCAATGGACAACAGGGCACCGATTAATCCTGCGGTGAGCAGATCGGTCAAAGAAGACTTAACCCCGTAAGCTTGATCTTCCATGACATACAATTTAATGCCATTAAACTGCTTGTCTTCTTTCGCAGCTTCAATCACTTTTAGTACGCGCTCTGACACATCGACCAGATTGGCACCTGATTCTTTAAACACATCCAAACCCACGGCGTAGTTTTGATCTAAATGACGACCTTCAAAACGCTCTGGCAGGGCAAAATTAACACTGGCGATATCGCCTAAGCGAATGCCAGGCGCGAGCACCACTTGAGCTATCTGATCTAAATCGAGGAATTCGCCTTTAGGAGAGACTTGCAATACTTGATTGGCAGACCGCAGTGAGCCAGCACTAATCACAAAGTTCTCTTGGCCTAAACGGCGCTGCAGGGTTTGCACGCTAATGCCGCTTGCACTGAGCTTGTCTGCATTAATCCTGATTTCTATCTGCTTTTGTTCAACACCGTACAGCGCAACTTGCGAGACCCCTTCAACGCGCTCTAATGGTTGCTTTAACTGCTTATCGAGCAGGTCAAAGGCGCCGGATAGTTCACGCTCGCTGGATATTCGAATGGTGAGCACGGGCATATCGGCAGTTGAGAACTGACGAATGAACACTCGCTCAACATCTTTCGGTAGCAAGTGGCGCACCGCATCGATTTTCTCCCGCGCTTCTAAGCTTTTAGTGGCGACATTTTGTCCCCACTTCATGCGCAATTCAATCTCGGCGCCATTTTGTGAAGAACGGCTGCGTAGCTCATCAATGCCGCCCATGGTTGCTAACGATTCTTCCAACACATTAGTGATATCTCGTTCAACTTCTGCAGGCGTTGAGCCTGAATAGGGCACTTCAATGAATACCTGCGGAATATCAATACCAGGGAACATCTCCAATGGCAGTAGACGACTCGATGCCATGCCAAACAGCAAGATGGCAACAAAAAACATGCTTGTGGTGACCGGTCGCTTTAAAGCTTGACGGGTTATATTCATGCTAACGCCTCCTTGCTAGTCGATGCTGGCTGAGGGTCGGTGTCGAATTGTTTGCGATCAAACAGCGCGTAAAGCACAGGAATCACCACCAGTGTTAACAAGGTTGCCAAGGTGAGACCGAAAATTACGGTAATTGCCATGGGGGCGCGCACTTCGCTACCATCTCCTAGACCCAGCGCCATAGGCGCCAAGCCCAACGCTGTGGTCATGGTGGTCATAATAATCGGACGTAAGCGCGACTTAGCCGCTTGTTCTACCGCGAGCAGTTTCTCAACCCCTTGCTGGCGCAATTGGTTAATACGATCGACAAGCACAATGGCATTGTTGACCACAATCCCCGCCAGCATGATAAGACCGATGAACACCACCACGCTCAAATGGGTTTGGGTGATATACAGCCCTAAAATACTGCCACCTACAGCCATCGGCACCGCAATCAAAATCAATAGTGGATGTAGCAGTGACTCAAATTGGCTAGCCATCACTAAGTAAACCAGAAATACGGCTAACACTAGGGCTATTTGTAGTGACTGGAATGAATGTTCCATCTCTTCATTTTGACCACCAAATCGTACCTGAATAGAGCTAGGTATCGTTTGCATATTAAGGATTTGACGCGCCTCTTTAACCGCCTCATTGAGATCGCCATAGGCAAGATTGGCCGACACAATAGCTACACGCTGCTGGCTAATGCGGTTAATGGCAGATGGGCCTAGGTCGAGCGAAATATTAGCCACGGCGCTTAGTGGAATAGGCTGGCTGCTATTGGGGTTAATGATCATCGAATCTATGTCGCTTATTTGATCGCGCTCTTGTACTTCGCTGCGCACCAAAATATCGATTTTACGATCCCTAACCGTATATTGACTGGCAATTGTGCCACCAATTCGCTGCGCGATACGGTTAGCAACGGTCGGTGCATCCATGCCTAACGCTGCAAGTCTGGCATGGTCAAACTGAATGCTGAGTTCTGGCTGACCATCACGCAAACTGGTATTGATGTCTGCAAAGCGCTCTGAATCAGACAGGGCATTCACCAAATCGTCAGCCGTTTGCTTCAGTAAAGGTAGATCGTAACCAGTCACTTCAATTTCAAGCGGTGTTTTGAAGCTAAATAACTCTGGGTGCTGAATTTTGGCTTCTAGCTCAGGTATACGCATCGCGGTAGTACGTAATACTTCAGTAACAGCGTTAAAGGCTTGATGATCTGCCAGTACAACCTGTAAGCGACCCCAGTTTTCACCACCGCGCGAGGTATCAGAGGTCATTAGTCCACCGCTACCCGCTTGGCTGTATGCGTGCTTAACATCTTCCCGGTCTTTGATGGACAAGGCTAAGGTTTGCAATACGCGGTCAGTTTCGCTGACTTGGGTACCTGGCGGCAGTAACACTTCCATGTAAAACTCACCTTGGTTCATCGGTGGAATAAGCTCCATACCAAGACGCGGCACTAAGCTGCCCGCACCAGCCGTGATGGCTACTGCAATCGCTATCGTGGTGACTTTGTGACGTAAAGCTTGGCTAAGTAGGCCGTGATATAGTTTTTCTAATAGCTGGTAACTCCAGTTAAATGCCGCGGTAATTGGGCGCATGATCATACCCGCAGCCCAAGCTATGGTTCGGCCAATCATCAAACCCACTGTGAGTAATAACGACGGGAGATAGCTAAACAATACGATAAACGGGAAAGAAAACACTGTGGCACTGTAATGTTTAATCTTGGCCATTTTGCCAACCGGCTTCGGTTTTGGCTCAGGTTTAATTAGCTGTGGTAGTGCCTTAAAGCCTTCTCTGGAGGCCAACATAGGTATGGTGGTTAATGCGACAAATAGTGATGCTAAAAGTGCAAAGGTGACCGTCAAGGCTTGGTCTGAAAACAACGCACCGGCGACACCATCGACAAAAACTAACGGAATGAATACCGCTAAGGTCGTCAATGTTGACGCGAAAATAGCGCCAGCCACTTCTTTGGTACCCGTGACCGCTGCTTCTAGCTTGCTCATGCCTGCTTTTTTACAGCGGTCGATATTTTCCAGCACCACAATGGCATTATCAACCAACAGACCCACTGCGAGTGCGATACCGCCCAGTGACATGATATTTAAACTGATACCAGCAAAATACATCATGTTGAAAGTGGCGATAACAGAAAACGGAATCGAAATCGAGATGATCAGCGTTGGAATAATATCTCGCAAGAATAGATAGATAACTAACATAGCCAGTAAGCTACCGATCAATGCGGCTGAGGTGACCTCTTTTACAGCACTTTCAATAAATTCCGATTGGTCATAAATGACTTCAAGTTGCGCTTTTTCGCTTTTGGCATTGAGATTAGCCAGTTCTGCGGTGACTTTGCGGGCTACTGCGACCGTATTAGCATCACCTTCTTTATAGATGGCTAGCTCAATCGACTCTTGCGAGCCAATACGGGTAATATCATTGCGCTCTTTATGGGCGTCAGTGATGGTAGCAACCTCGAATAAGCGCACTAAGGTTTGATCATCACGATAGATGATGATTTGTCCTAACTCATCTAAAGAGTTGAATTGATTGAGTGTCCTAACTAAGTACTCTCTATCACCCTGAACAACTTTACCCGCTGACAGGTTAATATTTTCTTCTGCAATACGATTGCGGATGTTTTCTGCGTTTAGGTTGAGTTGACTCAGCTTGTTTTGATTGAGCTGAATATGAACTTCCTGCTCTAGACCACCGGATAGACGAACGGCGGCCACGCCAGTGAGCGATTCAAGATTGCGCTTTAACTCTTCCTCTGCATAGGTTCGCATCTGTTTTAATTCAGCGCTAGAAGCATCAGGTACTGACAAAGCTAAACGTACAATCGGGTCAAGATTAGGATTAAAGCGTAATAGTAGGGGCTTTTTTACATCCAAAGGGAGTTCGATGGTGTCGAGTTTTTCTCGTACATCAAGGCTGGCCATGTCCATTTCAGTGCCCCATTCAAACTCAAGCACAACATCTGACATACCAGAGCGGGAAATGGAGCTAATTTTACGCAAGCCTTTGACGATACCGACCGCTTCCTCTATTGGCTTTGACACCAATTGTTCAACCTCAACGGGCGCAGCACCGATGTATTGAGTACGGATAGTAATGGTTGGATAGCTGAGATCGGGCAGTAGCTTAACTGCCAGACGGCTAAAGCCAACCATACCGAATAAAATGATGGCTAACATAAACATCCACACCGAAATGGGACGTTTCACAGATGTGTTTATGATTGACATTAGCGACTCCCTGCTATTGTTTAGCTGTAGCGATTTGGCTGCCGCCAATCACCTCAACTAACGATTGATCCTTCAAGTTTTGCTGACCGCGAACCACTATTTGTTCACCAGCGCTAATACCTGATACCACTTCAACCGTTTCTGCTTCACGGTAACCTAAGGTTACTTCGCGTCTGGCGGCGTTTTCGCCCTCTACGACATACAGTGCGTATTGGTTATCTTGGTTAATAACCGCATTGTACGGCACGGTGATCACATCGCTGTGGGTGTCATAGCGCAGCTCGACTCGGGTGAACATACCCGCTTTTAATTTTGCTTGCTCATTGGGTACAGAAAGCGTGACCTTAAAGGTGCCGCTGTTCGCATCTACTACTGGGCTGACACGCAGCACTTTAGCGTGAACCACCTGATCGGTATGCTTGTTGGCAAAAAGCTGCGCGTCTTGTCCAAGGCGCAAGCTAGAAAGTTGTGCTTCGGGTAGATGAACAATGCCGTAGAGCTCATCTTGATTAACAACATAAAATAGTTGCTCAAACTCTTTGGCCATATTGCCCGCTTTAACAAACCGAGTCGCCACGACGCCATCGATTGGGGAGCGCACCATACTTTCTTCAACATGTAGTGCTGCTAAATCGCGTTTGGCAATTGCCGCTTGTAGGTTGTATTCAAGTTTGGCCATGCTGTCGGCACTGATAAACTCTTTGTTGCTCATTTTTTTCAAGCGATTTAATTCTTGCTCGATGATTTCAACTTCTGCTTGCGAGCGTGCTAAATCATATTTCTGACGTTTAGCATCAATAACCGCTAATAATTGTCCTTTGCTAACTCGATCGCCTTCTTCAACATTAAGGTTTTCAATTAAACCGGCGATACGAGTCACAACGTGTGCTTCTTGTGGGGCTTCTAAGGTGGCGGTGGTGCTATAGAAAGATGAAACATCACCTTGTATGACGGTAGTGGTTTCTACTGGGATAGCGTATTTCTCTTCCTCTTTAACCTGTTCTTCATTACCACAAGCGCTTAATACAGAGATGAGCAGAAGGGGGAGAGCGATTTTAAATTTAGCCGCAGTGTCCATGTGATCTTACCTTAATTATATTAGTCCAGTGACTAGAGATAAGCATGATGCGTGCCATGTTTTTAAAGTTAACTTTTACAAGGGTTTAGGTGTTTATACCAACATTGGTAATGTTAATTTTTCACTAAATGTAGTGAAAATGTATAAATTGTGAGGATTTTAACAATGTAAACTCAACGCGATGGGTTGCGGATAAAATGAACCCACTGCACGGTTAAAATGTGGCATCAGTCGAGTAGCGTAATATCGCTATAATTAGCCACTAATACCAATCAGTATAAACATTTAGTCACTCAGCGAGAATTTAGCGGTTCTGAGGTAAGGTCCTTAAATGCTCCTGCATTAATGACATTCACCACATCCATGTGGCTTGCAACGAGTGAAGAGCATAGTTATTCTACGGTTAAGCTCGTTAACACAGCATCAGAATCGCTAAAACTCGCCATTCTGGCGCGTTTTTGGCTGCCTACTTCTGCGTTGAATAATTTCACAAGGGAACAACCATTGTTTCAATCATTCGCCTTGAATTAGTTTGCCCAAAGCGCGCTGAGTAGATCAAATTCTTATACTGATTGGTATAACTAGTACAATCGGCATCGCTAATGATTGTCTGCCTGCAAATGCCAATCAGCGAAGAGAGCAGCGTAAAACATTGCAACTGTGTCGCTGTTGATCAGCATGACTTATTGAGATTTATGCGCGAGCATGAAAAACAGGCAGAGTTTGGGTGATATTTGAGCATTTAGTCTAAAGCGGCAACACTAATGGTAAAAATTATTTACCTTTTAGTTGTACGTTTCATCTCATGTTTTAACCGCACGAGCCATAGCATGAGTTATCGTAACAATTTTTAGCATGGCACTAAACTGCGATTAGCGAACTGGCCGATAGCCAAACTGTTCACTATCGACATATTGATGGCGTTTAACTGCCAATAAAAAAGGCACCCGAGGGTGCCTTTATGTCGACTCAATAGCTTGGCTACTCAGCCGTTATAAGCAATTAATTAGCGCTTATCTAGTGGTACAAAACTGCGGTCGTCAGCACCAGTGTATAGCTGGCGTGGACGGCTAATTTTGTGACCAGGTTGGTCTAGCATTTCTTTCCAGTGTGCAATCCAGCCGACAGTACGAGCTAGTGCAAATAGCACTGTGAACATACTGGTTGGAATGCCAATCGCTTTCATGATGATGCCTGAGTAGAAGTCGACGTTTGGATAAAGTTTCTTAGACACAAAGTACTCATCTTCAAGTGCAATGCGCTCAAGTTCCATCGCCACATCTAGCAGTGGATCATTCACTTTGAGCTCACTCAGTACTTCATGACACGTTTCACGCATCACTTTAGCACGAGGGTCGAAGTTCTTATAAACACGGTGTCCAAAGCCCATTAGACGGAATGGATCTTCTTTATCTTTTGCACGTGCAATGAACTCAGGAATACGATCGACACTGCCAATCTCTTCAAGCATGTTCAAACAAGCTTCGTTAGCACCACCGTGAGCAGGGCCCCATAGTGACGCGATACCCGCTGCAATACATGCAAATGGGTTAGCACCAGAAGAACCTGATAAACGTACGGTAGAAGTTGATGCGTTTTGTTCGTGATCAGCATGCAAGATGAAGATACGATCCATTGCGCGCTCAACGATTGGATTGACTTTGTACTCTTCACAAGGCACAGCAAACATCATGCTTAGGAAGTTACCCGCGTAGCTTAAGTCGTTACGTGGATAAACAAATGGCTGGCCAATTGAGTACTTGTAGCACATGGCTGCAATAGTCGGCATTTTAGACACTAAGCGGAATGCTGCAATTTCGCGGTGACGCTCATCATTAACATCTAGCGAGTCTTGATAGAACGCTGAAAGTGCACCAGTCACACCACATAGCATGGCCATTGGGTGAGCGTCACGGCGGAAACCTTTGAAGAAGGTTGCTAGCTGTTCGTTCACCATAGTGTGAGTTTTTACGGTGTGTACGAACTCGTCGTACTGTGCCTTGTTTGGCAACTCTCCGTAAAGCAGTAGATAACAAAGATCTAAGTAATCAGATTCAACAGCTAGTTCACCGATAGGGTAACCGCGGTGGGTAAGAATACCTTGGGCGCCATCAATGTAGGTGATTGCAGATTCGCAAGAAGCTGTCGCTAAAAATCCTGGGTCAAAGGTAAAGTGACCTTTGCTACCGAGTTTACTGATGTCAATGACATCAAATCCTGCCGTTCCCTTTTTGATAGGCAGATCAATCGAGTCGTTCCCTGGCAGTTCCAATTTGGCTATATTATCAGCCATACCCCGTTCTCCTTACTTCATTCTTATGTGAGTGCGGCTTATCAAACGCCCATACTTTACAGTGAATCTAGATCACATTTCAATTTAAATAACCGTTTAAATTCCTTAGACCATGGTCTTAAATTGACCAAACCCCTTGCCAGAACAGCATGTTGGCAGATTTTTTTACCAAAAAAACAAAATTTGCATAATGTGATGTTTGTATTTGACATTTGCCGGGCGTATACTTGCTTCGGCTCTTAGGAGCTACAAACATTTCAATTCAGTTACCACTTTTTTACATGCTGAATTAGTCGTTTCTTAATTGATTAACTGTTTGTTTAAACTTTTCTTTTGTGGCGAGTTTGTATATTAGCCAAACTGATGTGCAAATTTTGAACAAAAGAGGTTCAAATAACAAAAATAATGCTCAATGGAGCAGAGTGAGCAGAACGTGAAAAAGCAAAGACCTGTCCATTTAGATCTGCAGACCATTCGCTTTCCAGCGACTGCGATTGCGTCAATTCTTCACCGTATATCCGGTGTCATCATGCTGTTTGCCGTCGGCATTCTTATCTGGTTGTTGAGTGAATCACTCGCATCAGCAGAGAGTTTCGCAGGCATTCAATCCCTGTTCGATAATGTCATCGTTAAGTTCATTGTCTGGGCAATTCTTACCGCGCTTGGTTATCACCTTGTAGTTGGCTTACGCCATCTTGCGATGGATGCTGGCTTCTGGGAAGAACTTGAGTCAGGAAATGCTTCAGCGAAGGTCGCATTTGTTATTGCGGCAGCACTATCTATCATTGCGGGGGTTTGGGTATGGTAACAAATGCAGCCAGTCTTGGACGCAGTGGTGTTCATGATTTTATTCTTATACGCGCTAGTGCTGTAATCTTAACCCTCTACACCATTTTCTTAGTGGGTTTTATCGCAACTAGTTCTCCTCTCACCTATGACGCTTGGCACGGTTTATTCAGCACGCTGCCTATGAAAGTGTTTACACTACTCGCATTGGTTGCGATTCTAGTTCACGCTTGGATCGGTATCTGGCAAGTGCTAACAGATTACGTTAAGCCGCTAGCCCTTCGTGGTGTACTCCAGTTTGTTTTCGTCGTTACCGCTTTTGCTTACCTAGCAGCGGGCATTACAATTGTGTGGGGTGTCTAAGTGAGTATTCCAGTACGCGAATTTGATGCAGTAGTTATTGGTGCTGGTGGCGCCGGTATGCGTGCCGCATTACAGATTTCAAAAGAAGGTAAAAGCTGCGCGCTTTTATCAAAAGTTTTCCCAACTCGTTCGCACACAGTATCTGCGCAGGGTGGTATCACCGTTGCGTTAGGTAACGCGCACGAAGATCACTGGGAACAACACATGTACGATACCGTTAAAGGCTCTGATTTTATTGGTGACCAAGAAGCGATTGAGTTCATGTGTAAAACAGGACCTGAAGCGATTATCGAACTTGAGCAAATGGGTTTACCTTTCTCTCGTTTTGAAAACGGTAAAATTTATCAGCGTCCTTTCGGTGGTCAGTCAAAGAATTTTGGTGGCGAGCAAGCTGCACGTACTGCAGCGGCAGCGGACCGTACCGGTCACGCACTGCTTCATTGCTTGTACCAACAAAACGTAAAGCACAAAACAGAGGTTTTCTCTGAGTGGTATGCGTTAGACCTAGTTAAGAACGAAGACGGTGCCATTGTTGGTTGTACTGCCATCGAAATTGAAACCGGTGAAATCGTTTATTTCAAAGCTAAAGCCACTATCTTAGCAACAGGCGGTGCAGGACGTATCTATGCGTCAACGACCAATGCTCACATTAACACCGGTGACGGCGTGGGTATGGCAATGCGCGCGGGTGTACAAATGCAAGATATGGAAATGTGGCAGTTCCACCCAACCGGTATTGCCGGTGCAGGTGTGCTGGTCACTGAAGGTTGTCGTGGTGAGGGTGGATATCTACTCAATAAAGACGGCGAGCGTTTCATGGAGCGTTATGCACCTAATGCCAAAGACTTAGCTTCTCGTGACGTCGTTGCTCGTTCAATGATGACAGAGATCCGTGAAGGCCGTGGTTTAGATGGCCCATTAGGTCCTCACTGTTTACTTAAACTGGATCACTTAGGTAAAGAAACACTAGAAGCACGTCTTCCAGGTGTTTGTGAACTATCACGTACCTTTGCGCATATTGATCCAGCTGATGGCCCAATTCCTGTACTACCAACGTGTCATTACATGATGGGTGGTCTACCTGCTAAAGTGAGTGGACAAGTTGTTCGCCAAAACGCAGATGGCGGCGAAGAAGATGTTGTTGGCTTATTTGCTGTTGGTGAGATTGCCTGCGTATCAGTGCACGGTGCGAACCGCCTAGGTGGTAACTCACTGCTCGATTTAGTGGTATTTGGTCGTGCAGCAGGTCAGCATTTAGGCAAAGCCCTTGATGCGACGGCAACACCAAAAGATGCAACTGATGCTGATATTGCACAGTCTTTAGCGCGACTTAACCGTTGGGAAAGCAACAAAGACGGTGAAGACCCAGCACAAATTCGTAAAGATTTGCAACTTTGTATGCAGCTTAACTTCTCGGTATTCCGCAGTGGCGATGCAATGGCAGAAGGTCTAAAAGAGCTTAAAGCGATTCGTGATCGATTAGCTAATGCCAAGCTATCAGACAACTCAACTGAGTTTAATACTCAACGTATTGAATGCTTAGAGTTAGATAACTTAATGGCGACGGCTATCGCGACAGCATACGCAGCGAACTTCCGTACAGAAAGTCGCGGTGCGCATTCTCGTGAAGATTATCTTGAGCGTGATGATGATAACTGGTTGTGTCACAGCCTGTTTGACCCAGCGACTGAAGAGATGTCACGCCGAGCGGTGAACATGGAGCCTAAGCTTCGTGAAGCATTCCCACCGAAGAAGCGTACCTACTAAGGAATTTGAGATGAATTTGAAGATAGCAGTTTATCGCTATAATCCTGATGTAGACACAAAGCCTTACATGAAGGATTATACGTTGGAAGTTGCCGAAGGTACCGATATGATGGTGCTGGACGTGCTGATGTTGCTTAAAGAGCAAGATCCAACTTTGGCATTCCGTCGCTCATGCCGTGAAGGTGTTTGTGGTAGTGATGGTGTCAACATGAATGGTAAAAATGGTTTGGCTTGTATTACGCCAATTTCGACCTTCAAGGGCAAGAAGCTTGAAGTACGTCCATTGCCAGGCATGCCAGTTGTACGTGACTTGATTGTAGATTTAACTCAGTTCTACAAACAGTATGAGAAGATTAAGCCGTATTTGATTAACGATGATAAAACACCTGCGCGTGAACATCTGCAATCGCCTGAAGAACGTGCACACTTAGATGGTTTGTATGAGTGTATTATGTGCGCATGTTGTTCTACAGCTTGTCCATCATTCTGGTGGAACCCAGATAAGTTTATTGGACCAAGTGGTTTATTGCATGCATATCGATTCCTAATCGATAGCCGCGATACCGCTACAGAAGAGCGCTTATCTGAGCTTGATGATGCCTACAGCGTATTCCGTTGTCACGGTATCATGAACTGTGTGGATGTCTGTCCTAAAGGACTAAATCCAACCAAAGCAATTGGACATATTAAGTCTATGTTGCTTAAGAGAGCAGTATAAATGCAGCATCCCGGGCTAATTTTAATAATCATATAGCTCGTGCTGAGTCACTTCTCTAATTGGGGAAGTGGCTCTTTTGTGTAATGGAACTACAATAATGCCGTGACTCTGGATAGAAGAGTGTCGTATTGGTAATCAATATGCTTCTCTCGGGCGGCAAATATTTTGCAATACAGGGCGCAGCCCGACTATTGCATTTTGAAGACTTTGGCTAAACACGTGTATAAAGTTTGAAAGGAATAGAAATGCACCAAGGCATCATGAAAGCCTGGCTCGAATCGTCTCACCTAAGTGGTGCGAATTCGACCTATGTAGAAGAGATGTATGAAGCCTATCAAGAGGACCCTCAGTCAGTTTCACAAGACTGGCAGGTGGTATTTGATAACCTCCCTTATGCTAACGGTGCGTCAAAAGAAGTACCGGAAGCTGCCCACTCCAAAGTACGAGACTATTTTCGTAGTCTAGCTCTTGAAGGCCGTCAAAAGGGTTCTGCCCGCGTGACGGATCCTGAAGTTGATGCTAAACAAGTTAAAGTCCTACAGATGATTAACGCCCACCGTTTCCGTGGTCACCAGAATGCGAATCTGGATCCACTAGGTTTATGGAATCGTGAGCCGGTATCAGAATTGGACCCAGCCTTCCATGGGTTAACTGACGAAGATATGGAGCGTGAATTCAATACAGGTTCATTTGCACATGGTGGTGAAACCATGCAGCTACGTGATCTTGTTAAAGCACTTAAGGCCACATATTGTGGCTCGATTGGTGCGGAATACATGCACATTACCGATACCGAAGAGAAACGTTGGATTCAACAACGTTTGGAGCCGTCCTTAGGTAGAGCTAATTACGATAAACCCATTAAAACCCGCATTTTAGAAGGACTCAATGCAGCTGAAGGTATGGAAAAATACCTTGGTGCTAAGTTCCCCGGTGCTAAGCGTTTCTCACTTGAAGGTGGTGATGCGTTGGTACCAATGATGCGTGAGATTATCTATCGCGGTGGCCAAGCGGGTACCAAAGAGATGGTCGTCGGTATGGCTCACCGTGGTCGTCTTAACTTGCTGATCAACATTTTAGGTAAAAAGCCTCAAGAGTTGTTCGACGAGTTTGCTGGCAAACACAATGACGCGCTCGGTTCTGGTGATGTGAAATATCACCAAGGTTTCTCATCCGATTTTGAAACGCCAGGTGGCAATGTTCATCTAGCGCTAGCCTTTAACCCATCGCATCTTGAAATCGTTAACCCCGTGGTTATGGGCTCTGTTCGTGCTCGTCTAGATCGCCGCGGTTGTGATACCGGTTTACAGGTAATGCCAATTACCATTCATGGTGATAGTGCGATTACCGGTCAAGGTATTGTGCAAGAGACATTTAACATGTCTCAAACGCGCGCATTTAAAGTCGGCGGCAGTATTCGCATCGTGGTTAACAACCAAGTTGGTTTTACCACTAACTTAACCGAAGACGTACGTTCAACAGAGTACTGTACTGATATCGCGAAAATGGTTCAGGCACCTATCTTCCATGTTAATTCTGATGATCCTGAAGCTGTGGCATTTGTTGCTCAGCTAGCTGTTGATTATCGTAATGAATTTAAACGTGATGTTGTGATTGATTTGGTTTGTTATCGCCGTCATGGCCATAACGAAGCTGATGAGCCTAGCGCTACTCAGCCGCTAATGTATGCCAAAATCAAAAAACACCCAACGCCACGTAAGATTTATGCTGATCGCCTGATTGCAGAATCAACGCTGGCAGCAGATGAAGTCACCTCCATGATTAACGATTATCGTGATGCATTAGATCACGGGGATTGTGTGGTCAGAGAGTGGCGCCCAATGACACTGCATTCTGTCGATTGGTCACCCTATATCAATAAAGAGTGGGATGACGGCTACAATGCGCAGATGCCAATGGCACGTTTACAAAATCTTGCTAACAAGATTAGTGATGTACCAGAAGGGCATAAACTGCAATCTCGTGTCGCTAAAATCTACAAAGACCGCGTTTTGATGGCCAATGGTGAAAAACTATTGGACTGGGGTTTCGCAGAAACCTTAGCTTATGCTTCTATCCTTGAAGACAACAAACGCGTGCGTATTACTGGCCAAGACTCTGGAAGGGGCACATTCTTCCACCGTCATGCGGTACTACACAATCAAAATGACGCGACAGCCTATCTACCACTGCGCCACATTGCTGATGAGCAAGGACCGATTGATATCTCTGATTCAGTCTTGTCTGAAGCGTCGGTATTGGCATTCGAATATGGTTATGCGACTGCTGAACCTAGTGGCTTAACAATTTGGGAAGCGCAATTTGGTGACTTCGCGAACTGTGCCCAAGTGGTGATTGACCAGTTCTTATCAAGTGGTGAGCAAAAGTGGGGCCGCTTGTGTGGTCTAACCATGTTGTTACCCCATGGCTATGAAGGGCAGGGTCCTGAGCACTCGAGCGCACGTTTAGAGCGCTTCTTACAGTTGTGTGCAAACCACAATATGCAAGTCTGTGTGCCGTCAACTCCGGCTCAGGTATATCACATGTTACGTCGTCAGGTCGTGCGCCCAATGCGTCGTCCACTTGTCGTCATGTCACCTAAGTCTTTGCTGCGTCATCCACTTGCGGTATCGAGTTTAGAAGAGCTCGCCGAAGGTACATTCCAAAACGTGATTGCTGAAACCGATGATATCGATACCAGCAAAGTTGATCGCGTGGTGTTCTGTAGCGGTAAGGTTTACTTCGAATTGCTTGAAAAACGTCGCAAAGAGAAAGCGGACAACGTTGCATTAGTTAGAGTAGAGCAGCTGTATCCATTCCCCCATGAGGATATGGAAAAAGTGCTTGCTGACTACCAACACGTAAACGATTTCGTTTGGTGTCAAGAAGAGCCACAAAACCAGGGTGCATGGTACTGTAGCCAGCATCATTTCTGGACGGCGATTCCAAATGGCGCAACCTTAACTTATGCCGGTCGTGAAGCCTCTGCGGCACCTGCATGTGGTTATCCAGCGTTGCACGCCAAGCAGCAAGAAGCATTGATTAATAGCGCATTAAAACTGTAGTAATAGACAATTTATAAAAAGGATAGTGATCCATGAGTATCGAAATCAAGGTACCCGTACTGCCAGAATCAGTTGCTGATGCAACAATTGCCACATGGCACGTTCAAGCTGGCGAACAAGTTTCACGTGATCAAAACCTAGTTGATATCGAAACAGATAAAGTGGTTTTAGAAGTGGTTGCACCAGAAGATGGTTCAATTACTGAGTTTCTAGCCGAAGAAGGCGATACCGTGCTTGCAGAAGCCGTGATTGCTAAGTTTGTTGCTGGCGCTGTAGCAGGTCAAGAAGTGACTAAAGCTGAAGCAGAAGCGGCAAGCCCAGCTGCTGAAGCCACTGACGAATCTAACGATGCGCTAAGCCCATCTGTACGCCGCCTGATTGCCGAGCACAATGTTGATGCCGCGCAAATCAAAGGTACTGGTGTAGGTGGACGAATCACTAAAGAAGACGTTGAAGCTTTCGTTAAAGCCGCGCCTGCAGCTGCCGCCAAAGCAGCACCTGCAGCCGTTGAGCCATTAGCTGAGCGTAGCCAAAAACGTGTCCCTATGACACGTCTACGTAAAACAATTGCTAACCGTCTGCTTGAAGCTAAAAACTCAACAGCGATGCTGACCACTTTTAACGAAGTGAACATGAAACCTATCATGGACATTCGTAAGCAGTATCAAGAAGTGTTTGAAAAGCGTCATGGCATCCGTTTAGGTTTCATGTCTTTCTATGTCAAAGCCGTGACTGAAGCACTAAAACGTTACCCTGAAGTGAATGCATCAATTGATGGTGATGATCTTGTTTATCATAACTATTTTGACGTAAGCATTGCCGTTTCAACACCGCGTGGTCTAGTGACTCCTGTACTGCGTGATACCGACACGATGAGCCTGGCTGACATTGAGCGTAACGTACGTGAATTAGCACTTAAAGGCCGTGACGGTAAACTGACTGTTGACGACATGACTGGCGGTAACTTCACAGTGACTAACGGTGGTGTATTTGGCTCACTTATGTCGACGCCAATTTTGAACCTGCCACAAAGTGCGATTTTAGGCATGCATGCTATTAAAGATCGCCCAATGGCAGTGAATGGTCAGGTTGAAATCCTGCCTATGATGTACCTAGCACTCTCTTATGACCACCGTATTATCGATGGTCGTGAGTCTGTTGGCTTCTTGGTTGCTATTAAAGACTTCCTAGAAGACCCGACTCGTCTACTACTCGACCTGTAAGACGATGTTGTTTGGATGCTCATCATTGGGTGAGCATCACCCCTCGCTACTGACTCAAATGAGTTGGTTGGATTTGATAAGAAGTATACGGATAGATCATCATGAATTTGCATGAGTATCAGGCAAAAGCCCTATTTGCCGAATATGGTTTACCAGTGTCAGAAGGTTTTGCATGTGATACAGCTCAAGAAGCTGTTGAAGCGGCAGGCCGTATTGGCGGAGATATGTGGGTTGTTAAGTGTCAAGTACACGCAGGCGGCCGTGGTAAAGCAGGTGGCGTAAAAGTTACCGGCGATAAAGAAGAGATCAGAGCCTTTGCAGAAAACTGGTTAGGCAAAAATCTTGTCACCTATCAAACAGACGAAAAAGGTCAGCCAGTTGCTAAAATTCTGGTAGAAAGCTGCACCGATATCGCCAATGAACTCTATCTAGGTGCGGTTGTAGACCGTGCAACTCGTCGCGTAGTGTTTATGGCGTCGACTGAAGGTGGTGTTGAAATTGAAACTGTGGCTGAAGAAACGCCAGAGTTAATCCACAAAGCTATCATCGATCCACTAGCGGGTCCACAGCCATATCAGGCACGTGACCTAGGCTTCAAGTTGGGCCTAAACCCAACTCAAATGAAGCAGTTCACTAAGGTCTTTATGGGCTTAGCGACAATGTTTGAAGATCATGATTTTGCACTACTTGAAATCAACCCACTGGTTATTACCGACGAAGGTAATATCCATTGTCTTGATGGCAAAATCGGTATCGACGGCAACGCGTTGTTCCGTCAACCAAAAATTCGCGACATGCACGATCCGTCTCAAGACGATGCACGTGAAGCGCACGCAGCGAAATTTGAACTTAACTATGTAGCACTTGACGGCAACGTTGGCTGCATGGTGAACGGTGCCGGCCTAGCAATGGGTACAATGGACATCGTTAATCTACATGGTGGCAAGCCAGCTAACTTCCTTGATGTGGGCGGTGGAGCAACTAAAGAGCGTGTAGCAGAAGCATTCAAGATCATCCTATCTGATTCAAACGTGAAAGCGGTTCTTGTGAACATCTTTGGCGGAATCGTACGTTGTGACATGATTGCTGAAGGTATCATCGGCGCAGTTAAAGAAGTGGGCGTTGAAGTCCCAGTTGTTGTGCGTCTAGAAGGTACCAATGCTGATTTAGGTCGTGAAGTGCTAGCTAACTCTGATCTAGATATTATCGCTGCTACAAGTCTAACTGACGCGGCTGAGCAAGTAGTTAAAGCTGCGGAGGGCAAATAATGTCTGTATTAATTAACAAAGATACCAAAGTTATCTGTCAAGGTTTCACTGGTGGTCAAGGTACATTCCACTCTGAGCAAGCTATCGCATACGGTACGCAAATGGTCGGTGGTGTATCACCAGGAAAAGGCGGTCAGGTTCACCTAGGTCTTCCAGTATTTAACACAGTTAAAGATGCGGTAGCTGAAACAGGTGCAACAGCATCAGTTATCTACGTACCAGCTCCTTTCTGTAAAGATGCTATCTTGGAAGCTATAGACGGTGGCATCGAGCTGATCGTTTGTATTACCGAAGGTATCCCAACACTAGACATGCTTCAGGTTAAAGTTAAGCTTGAAGAAACTGGTGTGCGTATGATCGGTCCAAACTGCCCAGGTGTTATCACTCCAGGCGAATGTAAAATTGGTATTATGCCAGGTCACATTCATAAGCCAGGTAAAGTTGGTATTGTTTCACGCTCAGGTACCTTGACGTACGAAGCGGTTAAGCAAACCACTGACGAAGGTTTTGGTCAGTCTACTTGTGTTGGTATTGGTGGCGACCCAATCCCAGGCACTAACTTCATCGACGTATTGGAAATGTTCCAAAACGATCCACAAACTGAAGCGATCGTAATGATTGGTGAAATTGGTGGTACTGCTGAAGAAGAAGCGGCTGAATATATCAAAGCTAACGTAACTAAGCCTGTTGTTTCTTACATTGCTGGTGTGACTGCACCAGAAGGTAAGCGTATGGGCCATGCCGGCGCAATTATCGCTGGCGGTAAAGGTACTGCTGAAGATAAATTTGCAGCGCTAGAAGCGGCGGGCGTAAGCACTGTTCGCTCACTTGCTGATATCGGTAAAGCACTACGTACTAAAACTGGCTGGTAATTAGCCGCTAGTTTAACGTAGAAAAAAGGCGCCATTGAGGCGCCTTTTTTATGTGTCACTAGTTTTGATGCTGTGAGAATTCAGCAGGTTTTAATACGTAAGTATCTTCACAATAAAACTGTTCGCTTGAGCAACTGTCCCACCATGTCAACCAAGCCGGATCGCTGATATTGCCTTCAAGCAATGCGTTGGCTTGAAGCGGCTGAATTAAACTGCTTGAAGATATCAGTAAACCGTATGGAGAGCGGCGTTTAATCATTTGCGCTGTGAGTTTAGCGGGATCGTCAAGCCCCATGCTGCCCACCAATTCGTAGAAGCTTTTTAACGTATTACTATGAAAGTTCTTTACTCGCATACCTTTGTCTTCAACATCTACGGCTTTCGAGCGAGCAGGATCTTGAGTGGCAATGCCTGTGGGACAAAGATTGGTGTTGCAATGCCTTGACTGAATACACCCCAAGGCTAACATCATGGTGCGCGCGGCATTGACTACATCAGCACCAGCGGCAATTTTACTTAAGATATCAAAGCTAGAGGCAGTTTTACCTGAGGCGATGATACGAATGTTGTCTCTCAGCCCGCAACCAACCAGCACATTATGGACAAAGTAAACACCTTCTAAACACACCATGCCTAATCGGTTGGTGAATTCAACTGGGGCCGCGCCCGTACCGCCTTCTGCGCCATCCACGGTGATAAAATCCGGCAGGATATTGGTGGCCAACATGGCTTTACAAATTGCCATAAATTCAGCCGGATTACCGACACACAGCTTGAAGCCGATTGGCTTGCCACCACTGAGCTCACGCAGAGTACTAACGAAATTAAGTAGATCTTTAGGCGTGGTGCATTCTGGGTTTACCGCAGGTGATACGCAGTCTCTATCGCGGCGAATATGGCGTATTGTTGCAATCTCTTCGGTTATTTTGGCTTTTGGTAGTACACCACCGTGACCAGGTTTCGCCCCTTGGCTGAGCTTAATCTCAATCATTTTGATTTCAGGTCGAGTGGCCATTGCCGCAAAACGTTCAGGGTGAAAGTTACCGTCATCATCGCGGCAGCCAAATAGCCCTGAGCCGATTTGCCAAACAATATCGCCGCCGTGCTTTAAATGATAAGGGCTGGCGCTACCTTCGCCGGTATTGTGATAACAACCCGCAAGTTTGGCGCCTAGATTGAGGGCTTCAATGGCATTGGCACTTAACGAGCCATAGCTCATCGCCGAAATATTGAGATAAGAAGCTTGGTAGACTTGCTGACATTGTGGTCCGCCAATGGATACACGTTTAGCTTCTGGGCGGATGGTCTGGGGTGCAAGCGAGTGCCACAGACTCAAGTAATTCTCTTCTAGTAGGTCTCGCTGCGTACCAAAAGCAATAGTATCGCGTACGTTTTTAGCTCGCTGATACACCAGCGAGCGTTGTTCACGATTAAAAGGACGCTCTTCTGTGTCATTCGCTATAAAATACTGCTGTATTTCAACACGGTAGGATTCGAGGAAGTAGCGAATATAGGCAACCACAGGATAGAGGCGGTTTAAGGTATGCGGGCTGTGCTTGATATCGTAGTAACCAATAATGGAATAGCCTACGCTAAAGCACAACGCTAACGCACTAATCGTGCCACCCATAGTGCTATACCAGTAAAGTGCTAGCGCATTACCTAAAGTCGCAATCAGCCAAAACACTTTTTGCATAATTGTCATAGAACCTCCTTGTGGCAACCGTACAATGTTTGTGCAGTTTATGATTGTTGATTATATTGCTAATCATGGTTTTGTCTGTAGTTATTTGAAAATAATTGCAAAGCTCTTTTTTTTCGCTCAGAGTAATATGCTTATATTCGTCGCTATTACAGCGAGCGAGATTGTTCATTTCATCAATAGCCGCGGGGGGCAGTATGCAGATAGCTGAAACAGAAAGGTTGATTATTCGGCAGTTTACCGAAGATGATATACCGGCTTTGTATGATATGAATCGTGATCCCAAAATCCTCACTTATATTCCTACGCCAGCAATGACTGACATTCGCCAGGCGCGGGTGTTATTTAATGAAGTGCTATTGCCAGACTATGCGTCGAGAGGTTATACCCGCTGGGCAGTTGAGCATAAAGCCGATAAGCGAGTGATTGGCTTTTGTGGTCCTAAGTTTATTGAAGAGTTTAATGAAGTCGAGCTAGGTTATCGTTATTTCCCTAAATATTGGGGCCAAGGTATTGGGGTCGAAGCGGCCAATGCAGCGCTCGATCAATTTGGCCGTTTTGGTATTACTCAAACCATCGCACTGATTTTAAATGGCAACGATGCGTCTGAAAAAGTCGCCCAGAAAGTGGGGATGCATTTTAGAGAAAATTCAACGTTTATGGGTCATGGGGTTAAAGTGTATTTTAAACAGTTAAGTTAAAATCACTGGATAACCAATACAAAAAAACCAGCATAATGCTGGTTTTTTTATCAACTCTAATGTGTATTAAGCGTCGCCGTGGTCGCACTCGTCATTAGTGCACACACCATAAAGGTATAAGCTGTGGTTAGTCAGCTTAATGTTATGTTTCATGGCGATTTCATCTTGACGAGTTTCGATAACGTCATCAGAAAACTCAATCACTTTACCGCATGATAAACACACCAAGTGATCGTGATGCTGGCTGGTTGATAATTCAAATACGGCTTTACCACTTTCGAAGTGGTGGCGGGTAACAATACCGGCATCATCAAATTGGTTAAGTACGCGATAGACCGTCGCTAGGCCAATTTCTTCACCAATGTCCAATAACTTCTTATACAGATCTTCTGCGCTGATGTGTTGGTTCTCGGGTCCTTGCATCAGTTCTAGGATCTTGACTCGTGGTAGGGTAACTTTCAGTCCCGCTTTTTTTAGCGCTTGATTTCCATCTGTCATTACGAATCTCTTGATTGCAGAACCATTAGCACAGCCAATTACGGTTCATGGTGTGAATATTGTAACCCATTATAGGGGCACAAATTAAAAACTTAAACCTTTGATCTGCCTTTATAGATGCTTAGCAAATAAATTAGTCAATTAGTAGGGTAAACCTGCGATAAATGCTGCAATTTAAGCATACATTTTGTAGTGTTATTTATACTAACGCCCAATAGCAGCTTAATTTGTGATAGGGCATGCTCTACAGTGTGACTAGAAATAACAATAACCTAAAAAGGAAAGCTGATGTATCGACAAATCGTAGTGCTTACCGGCGCCGGCATTTCGGCAGAGTCTGGTTTACGAACTTTTCGCTCTCAAGATGGCTTATGGGAAGAGCATTTAATTGAAGATGTCGCCACACCTGAAGGTTATGCTCGCGATCCTCAACTGGTGGAGCGCTTTTACAATGAGCGCTGGCGTCAGTTACACAGTGGCGATGTTGAACCTAACTTAGCTCATGTCGCGTTAGCTAAATTGGAAAAAGAGTTCCAAGGCGAGTTATTGATTGTCACGCAAAATATTGATGATTTGCACGAACGTGCCGGTTCGCGTCGACTGCTGCATATGCACGGTGAATTGTCTAAAGGTCGCTGCCCGCGTTCTCGTCAAACTTTTTTACTGCGTGATCCATTAGGTGAAGATCACACGTGTACTTGCTGTATCCCAGCGCAGCGCCTACGACCCCATGTGGTGTGGTTTGGTGAAATGCCCATTGGCCTAGACAGAGTGCAACACGCGTTAGATCATTGTGACCTCTTTATCGCCATTGGTACCTCTGGCAGTGTTTATCCTGCCGCAGGTTTTGTTGATACGGCTAATCATCATGGGGCACAAACCGTTGAGGTCAATATTGTTGCACCAGATAATGACAGTCAGTTCCAATATCATCTTCAGGGTAAAGCCAGTAGCCTAGTGCCGCATTTGGTTGAGCGTATCTTGAACGATGAGGTGATAAGCGATCAATATGAAACAGAACTCACTGCATAGATGAGCCCGACTTCAAAGGATACTGACACTCGTGCTGTTGCTGCGCCGGTTGCCATTATTATGCGTGGCCTGCCGGGCAGTGGTAAAAGTCACTGGGTTGAGCAATTTATTCAATCGCAATCCATTGAGCAAGCGCTGGCGATACGCCAGCGTGGCTACTTCTCAACCGATAAGTGGTTTTATCAGAAAGGACAATATCGCTTTCAAGCGCATAAATTGGCTGAATATCATCAAAAAAACCTTAGTGGGTTTATACAAGCCTTAGCAAACAAAGAGCCTGTTGTTATCTGCGACAATACCAATTTAGCGCTGTGGGAATTTATGGCATACGAAATTGCCGCTAAAGCATTAGGCTATCAAGTGCGTATTGTTTTAGTGGGCGATCCGCTTGATTCCAGCCACCAACAACTCTGTGCTGAGCGCAATCAACATCAAGTCCCTTTAGCGCAGATTAAAAAAATGGCGTTAAATTTTCAGCCAAGCTAAAGCCGTAGGCTTTTATGATTGGCCATCCCAAGTGTTGACTGTTTTTGGCAAAAATTGCCTGTAGACGGTTTACTTAACCTCTTAGAATCGCTTAAGTTATCAATGGGGCGCTAATTTAACAGGAAGCAAAAATGGCAAGTCATCAACAGTTGGGCAAATTAATATTACTCAGTGCCCTTGATAGCCCAAATGTCGCCATCGCCTTACAACAACATATGCGCTTTTCGACTTCGGCACCTAATGTGGGCTATCTAGCCTCTGGCCACGAAGCTCAGCGCCAATACTTCAGTGCAACCCAACAAGTGTATGCATCTTTCGGGGCGCAGATGGATACCTATTGCGAACTTACCCAAGACTACAGTGCACAAGCTTTTAGTGACTTACTTAACTGCGACATGATTCATTTGGCAGGCGGTGACACATTTGGCTTTCTGCAAGGTGTAATACAAAGGCAGGTTAGCGAACAACTGGTGCAGTATTATCTGCAAGGGGGCAGTTTTATTGGCTTAAGTGCGGGGGCAATGTTGTTAACTGATACTATTGCAACTGCGCCGCTCTGTGGCGACAACAATGCCGTTGGTCTTAAGGACCTATCGGGTCTTGGCTTATACCCTAATCTGTACGTTCCCCATGTGACAGACCCACAAGCGTTAGTCCCTAAGCTACAACAATTTGCTGATGATCACGTAGACCAATTGCACAGCGATACCGTAGTACTTGCCAGTGATAATGACGTGATTGTTTACAGCCATGGACAACAGCAAGTTTATGGTCAGCCGCTATTTTGGTCATTAAATGACTAGTTTTAGCTTTGATGCTGCTAGAGTATTTCATTGCTAATTAGCGTATTATCAATAGTTTGCGTATTAATTTAAGCCTACTTACTCGTTACCATACCTAGGTGTGACTGCTGACATCAGGCAGCCATTGCTCGGGTGTAAATTCAACATGACAACCACACAGTGATTATCTTTTACTAATTGCAAAACAATACTTGCTTTACGTTCGCGTAAACGTCAGAGTGCTATTATTTGATGCAGATCACATTCATACATGTGCTGCCTAACGAATAAATTCTGTCAGTTTGGAGTGAATCATGACAAGCGAAAATCGAGATCAAGATATTGTAATTGTAGCGGCGAAACGTACACCTATGGGTGGCTTTCAAGGTGCATTGTCAAGTGTCGCTTCTCCAGTGTTAGCATCTACCGCAGTACAAGCCGTGATGCATGACACAGGTGTCAATGGCGCCGATGTCGATGAGCTGTTAATGGGTTGCGTATTGCCTGCAGGGCTTGGTCAAGCGCCTGCACGTCAAGCAGCGTTAGGCGCAGAACTGCCGTTGTCAGTAGGCGCAACTACGGTGAATAAAGTCTGTGGTTCAGGCATGAAAACAGTGATGCTTGCACATGATCTAATTAAGGCTGACAGTGCGCAAATTGTGCTTGCCGGTGGAATGGAAAATATGAGTCAAGCTCCGTACTTGCTCGATAAAGCCCGCGGTGGCATGCGCATGGGGCACGGCAAAGTGCTCGATCATATGTTTCTTGACGGCCTAGAAGATGCGTACACCGGCGGCGCCATGGGAACGTTTGCACAGAAAACCGCAGATGATTTCAATTTAACTCGTGAGCAAATGGATCAATTTGCACTTAACTCATTACAAAAAGCCAATAGCGCCATTGAAACTGGTGCATTCGATGCAGAAATCGCACCTGTGACAGTCAGCTCACGTCGCGGTGATACCGTGGTCGACACTGATGAGCAACCGGGTAATGCACGTCCTGACAAAATTCCGAGTTTACGACCTGCTTTCGCTAAAGATGGCACGATCACAGCTGCCAACTCAAGCTCCATCTCTGATGGCGCTGCAGTATTGATGTTAATGCGTCGCGACGAAGCGGCTAAACGTGGGCTCGCGGTTATGGCGACGATCAAAGGTCATGCTACTCATGCTCAAGAGCCTTCAATGTTCACTACCGCTCCTGTGGGCGCCATGAACAAGTTATTAGCAAAAGTGGCTTGGCAAACACAAGATGTGGATCTATTCGAAATTAACGAAGCTTTTGCCATGGTCACCATGTTGGCAATCTCTGAGCTTGGATTGGATGAAGATAAAGTCAACATCTATGGCGGCGCCTGTGCATTGGGTCATCCAATTGGCTGCTCTGGCGCACGTGTTTTAGTCACCCTTATTCATGCACTTAAGGCCAAAGGCCTCAGCCGTGGTGTCGCCTCTCTTTGTATTGGTGGTGGCGAAGCAACCGCGATGGCAATCGAAGTTTAAAAAGTTAAGCCCACAATAACACTTTGTGGGCCTATTTTTTGCGCAATATTAGCGACAGCAATAAGCCGTAACTCATCAATAAAATAATAAAGCGGCATCAACAAGCACTAATACTGATGGATAGTCAGTGTTAGTAAAAAGGAAGCAACATGACGACTCAAGTTAAACATTACATCGATGGTGAATTTGTCACCGGTCAAGGTAACAAGCAGATCACAGTCACCAATCCGGCCGACAATCAGCCTATTGCCCAAATTAATGCTGCAACTGTTGCTGAAGTTGAGCAAGCCGTAGCCAGTGCGAAGCAGGCTTTCGCAAGTTGGAAAGAAGTGGCGGTATCCGAACGTGCCCGAGTCATGTTTCGCTACCAGCATCTACTTAAAGCTCATCATGATGAAATTGCGACCATTTTAGCAAAAGAAACCGGTAAAACTTTTGAAGATGCTAAGGGTGATGTTTGGCGTGGAATTGAGGTGGCGGAGCACGCGTGTAATATCGCTACGCTATTAATGGGTGAAACCGTCGAGAACGTTGCTCGTGGAATTGATACCTACAGCTACACGCAGCCATTAGGTGTTTGCGCGGGGATCACCCCATTTAATTTCCCTGCGATGATTCCGTTATGGATGTTCCCTTTGGCCATTGCCTGCGGTAACACCTTTGTGCTTAAACCATCAGAGCAAGATCCAATGACGCCGCAACGTTTGGTTGAATTGTTCGAAGAAGCGGGCGCGCCAAAAGGTGTGCTGCAACTGGTGCATGGTGATAAAGAAGCGGTCGATACCTTACTCTCTCATCGTGATATCAAAGCTATCTCATTTGTTGGCTCTGTGGGCGTCGGTCAGTACATCTATAAAACGGCTACCGACAACTTAAAGCGTTGCCAAGCATTTGCCGGTGCTAAGAATCACTGTGTGATCATGCCAGATGCTGACAAACAGCAAGTGATAAATAACTTAGTGGGTGCATCTGTGGGGGCTGCGGGTCAGCGTTGTATGGCCTTGTCTGTGGCGGTGTTTGTTGGCGAAGCGAAAGCATGGATCCCTGAACTAAAAGAGGCGCTAGCTAAAGTCAAACCAGGACTGTGGGACGATGCGCAGGCGGGTTACGGTCCGTTAATTAGTCCTGCCGCTAAAGCTCGGGTATTGGCTTTAATTGAAGAAGGTAAACAGCAAGGGGCAAACTGCTTACTGGATGGCTCAGATTATACCGTGGCAGGCCATGAGGAAGGTAACTGGATTGGCCCCACTATGTTCAGTGGCGTGACTACCGATATGAGTATCTATCAGCAAGAGATTTTTGGTCCGGTGCTGTGCACCATGGAAACAGACAGCCTTGAAGAAGCCATTGAGATTGTCAATAACAGTCCGTATGGCAACGGCACCTCAATTTTCACTGCTAGCGGCGCTGCTGCACGTAAATACCAACATGAAATTGAAGTGGGCCAGGTCGGTATTAATGTGCCGATCCCTGTGCCACTGCCTTTCTTCTCGTTCACTGGTTGGAAGGGAAGTTTTTATGGCGACCAACATGCCTATGGCAAGCAGGCTGTGCGCTTTTACACCGAAACAAAAACCATTACCTCACGTTGGTTTGAGTCACAAATTGGTGATGCAGAGCAAACAGCACCGAATATGACCATTGCCTTAAAATAACCATTAAACCTAGACAATTGGGGCCGACTCAACCTCGGCCCGTATTCACAAGCAACAGCACCACAAACTAAATAAAGGCTGACAAAAGCCTACTAAAGGTGCAATAGGAGTTCGCGGTATGGATTTCAACCTCAATGAAGATCAACGTCAATTTGCCGAGCTAGCCGCTCAGTTTGCCACCGATGAGTTAGCCCCGTTTGCAGCCCAATGGGATGAGCAACACCACTTTCCTAAAGACGTGATTCAAAAAGCTGGTGAGCTGGGTTTCTGCTCGCTGTACTCACCAGAGTCTGAAGGCGGCATGGGCCTATCTCGCCTTGATGCGTCTATCATTTTTGAGCAACTTGCTATGGGTTGTACTGCCACCACAGCGATGTTAACTATCCATAACATGGCAACTTGGATGGTCACCAGCTTTGGCAGCGAGACACTGCGTGGCCAGTGGTCTGAAGATCTCACCAGCGGCGCAAAGCTCGCTTCATACTGTTTAACTGAAGCTGGCGCCGGCAGTGATGCAGCATCACTGAAAACTAAAGCCGTGCGCGATGGTGATGATTACCTTATTTCTGGCGCGAAAATGTTTATCTCTGGTGCCGGTGATACCGAAATGCTCGTGGTGATGTGCCGTACGGGTGAAGCAGGCCCTAAAGGCATTTCAGCCATTGCGGTACCTGCTGATAGTGCCGGTATTAGTTACGGTAAAGCAGAAGATAAAATGGGCTGGAATGCGCAGCCAACCCGCGAGATCACCTTTGAAAATGTTCGCGTCCCCGTGAGTAACCTGTTGGGTGAAGAGGGGCAAGGCTTTACCTTTGCCATGAAAGGGTTAGATGGTGGCCGCATTAATATTGCCACCTGTTCAATCGGTACCGCCCAAGCGGCGCTTGAACGCGCGACTCAGTATATGAATGAGCGCAAACAGTTTGGCAAACCGATTGCGGCATTCCAAGCATTGCAATTCAAACTCGCCGATATGGCAACTGAATTGGTTGCGGCAAGGCAGATGGTGCGTTTAGCCGCCTTTAAATTGGATGAGCAAGACCCAGAAGCAACCGCATATTGTGCGATGGCCAAGCGATTTGCAACTGATGTCGGTTTTAGTGTTTGTGATAATGCGCTGCAACTACATGGTGGTTATGGTTACATACGTGAATATCCACTAGAGCGTCACTTTAGAGATGTACGTGTGCACCAGATTTTAGAAGGCACTAATGAGATCATGCGTCTGATTATCGCCCGTCGTTTACTGGATGAAACAGCCAGCCAAATTCTATAACAGGGAGTCGTCAAATGAATGGATTGTTAGAGCAACGTATTGGACACACTGCGGTCATTACTATGAGCAATCCGCCAGCTAATACGTGGACGGCGGAATCATTACAGGCATTAAAGCAGCGTGTTGAACAGCTCAATGACGATGCTGACGTTTACGCACTAGTGTTAACGGGTGAAGGCGAAAAGTTCTTCTCTGCTGGTGCCGATTTGAAACTGTTTGCTGATGGCGACAAAGGTAACGCAGCATCAATGGCAAAGTATTTTGGCGAGGCTTTTGAAGCGTTGTCAGCTTTTCGTGGTGTGTCGATTGCCGCGATTAATGGGTATGCCATGGGTGGCGGATTAGAGGTTGCATTAGCTTGTGATATCCGACTGTGCGAAACCCAGGCAGTGATGGCCTTGCCTGAAGCTACCGTCGGTTTACTACCTTGTGCAGGTGGCACCCAAAACCTCACTGCGCTGGTCGGTGAAGGCTGGACGAAACGGATGATTTTGTGCGGCGAGCGCATTAAGTCACAACAAGCGCTACAAATTGGCTTAGTTGAAGAGGTAGTGGCAACAGCAACGGCACTTGATAGCGCTATTGCACTGGCGGAGAAAGTGGCTAATCAAAGCCCATCGAGTGTGACTGTATGTAAGCAACTTATCCAAGCGGGTCGCCAAATGCCACGCCAACAAGCCTTACCACTTGAACGAGAGCTATTTGTTGGTTTATTCGATACCCTAGATCAAAAAGAGGGTGTGAATGCCTTTTTAGAAAAGCGTCAAGCAAAATGGAAGAACTGCTAATGAAACCTGCCACCAATGATGTGATTTTTCAAACCTTAGGTACCATTTCAGGCCAACAGATCGGCGTAGTGACTCTCAATATCGAGAAAGCGCTTAACGCATTGAACCTGGATATGGTGCAAGCGATGTTAGCCCAGCTAACTCAATGGCAAAGTGATGACAATATCGCTATGGTCGTGCTTGATGGCAGCGGTGAAAAAGCCTTCTGTGCTGGTGGTGATGTAAGAGCCTTATATCAGGCATCTATCGACACGCCGGGGGAGGTCACCGAGGCGGCACAAACCTTTTTTGAGCAAGAGTACCGATTAGATTACTTGCTGCATACCTATGATAAACCCGTATTAGTTTGGGCCGATGGTATCGTCATGGGCGGTGGCGTCGGACTGATGGCCGGTGCGAGTCATCGCGTGGTGACAGAGCATTCACGGATTGCCATGCCAGAGGTAACAATAGGATTATATCCTGATGTGGGCGGCAGTTATTTCCTCAATACCATGCCGGGTAAATCAGGGCTGTTTTTAGGGTTAACCGCGTACAACATGTCTGGCAGTGACGCCTATTATGTTGGGCTAGGTAATCACTATCTCAATCGTGATGATAAACATGCGCTATTGGAAGCACTCAGTAGCATCGACTGGGTGGCGTCTGCTGAGAGTAATCACCAAAAGCTGGATCAATTGTTGGAAGCCATAACTGGACGTTGTCAAATCCCGATGGCCGACAGTGTATTAGCACTGCACCAGCAAGAGATTGATGCGCTAATGGCCGGTTCTGTGGCTGAAATTGCCGCTAGATTTGCAGACCTCAGTACTGATGAAAAATGGCTATCACGTGCTGTAGCGACCTTTAAAGCGGGCAGCCCAATAAGTCAGGCGTTGATTTATGCCCAGGCCAACTTGACTGAGATGAGTCTGGCTGAGGCATTCCAGTTTGAGTTGGGATTGAGCGTACAATGTTGTGCCATTGGCGATTTTGCTGAAGGCGTACGCGCGTTATTGATTGATAAAGACCGTAATCCGCAGTGGTTATTTCCCCAAGTCGAGCGTATTGAACCGAGTGTGTTAAGCCAACTACTTGCTTCGCCATGGGATGAGCAAACTCACCCGTTAGCTGACTTAGCTTAAAGCTGGCCCAAAGCCAACAAAGGAGACAACAACATGACAACAGTAGCTTTCATTGGATTGGGCAATATGGGCGGCCCCATGGCGCTTAATTTGCTTAAAGCCGGCAAAACGGTAAAAGTGTTTGATTTGGTCCCAGAAGCGATGAATCAACTGGCACAGCAAGGTGCATTAACCGCCAGCAGTGCTTGCGGCGCAGCTGCGGGTGCCGATGTCGTGGTAACCATGTTGCCGGCAGGCAAACATGTGCGTGGGCTGTACATGGGAGATACTGATAATAAGGGGATTATTGATGTCGTCGCTAACGATACCCTGCTTATCGACTGCTCAACCATTGATGCCGATAGCGCAAAAACAGTGGCACAGGCTGCCAGTGATAAAGGGCTAGATTTCATTGATGCGCCAGTATCTGGTGGGACTGCGGGCGCAGCAGCGGGCACATTAACCTTTATTTGCGGTGGCAGCGATAATGCTTATGAGCGTGCCCACGGGGTATTGTCAGATATGGGAGCCAATATTTTTCATGCTGGTGGCCCGGGTGCGGGGCAGGTGGCAAAGATCTGCAATAATATGTTGTTGTCAGTATTGATGGTGGCCACCAGTGAATCTATTCAGATGGGCATGGACCACGGATTAGATCCCAGCGTGTTATCTGAAATCATGAAGGTCAGTAGTGGTGGTAATTGGACGCTAAATAAATATAATCCTTGTCCAGATGTAATGGAAAATGTGCCTTCATCGAATGATTATCAGGGCGGATTTATGGTTGATTTGATGGTCAAAGACTTAGGACTATCTCAGGAAGCCGCATTGCAATCTCAGTCTAGTACGCCAATGGGGGCATTAGCGCGCAGTTTATATGTTAATCACGCGCGCCAAGGCAATGGCAAACGAGATTTCTCAAGTATTTTTGAACAGTTTAATAAAAAAGGGTAAGCAGATGGATGTAAAAGATAAAGTCGTTGTCATAACAGGCGGTGCTGGTGGACTCGGCTTTGCCATGGCGCGTGAATTTGCTGCTCAAGGGGCGAAACTGGCTTTGATTGATGTTGATCAAGACAAGTTAGAACGCGCTTGTGCTGATATTGGTGACTCGACGGAAGTGCAAGGCTACGCTTTTGATATTACTGATGAAGAAGATGTGGTTGCTGGTTTTAAATTTATTTTGGAAGACTTTGGTCAAGTCAACGTATTGGTGAACAACGCCGGTATTTTATACGATGGCATGTTAGTTAAAGCCAAAGAAGGCAAAGTGACTGACCGTATGTCGTTTGAGCAGTTCCAAGCGGTGATCAATGTCAACCTAACCGGTTCATTCTTGTGTGGCCGTGAAGCAGCAGCTGCGATGATTGAGTCGGATCAAGCTGGGGTGATTGTGAATATTTCAAGCTTAGCGAAAGCGGGTAATATTGGTCAGACTAACTACTCAGCGTCTAAAGCTGGTGTTGCCGCCATGTCTGTGGGTTGGGCCAAAGAGCTTGCCCGCTATAATATTCGCAGTGCCGCAGTTGCACCGGGTGTGATTGAAACAGAAATGACTGCTGCTATGAAGCCTGAAGCGCTAGCACGTTTAGAGAAAATGGTGCCAGTGGGTCGATTAGGTCAAGCAGAAGAGATAGCATCAACCGTGCGTTTTATTGTTGAAAACGACTATGTTAATGGTCGCGTGTTTGAAATTGATGGCGGTATCCGCATCTAATCTCGACCTAGAAGCGTTAAAAAGCGGGCATAAGCCCGCTTTTTTGTTTTTGGCTGTGGCACAATGAACCTTGATTTAACAAATGCCAATAAATAAGTGATAATTATCACAATAAAGACATATTTGAAGGTAAGTAATACGATGGCGTGGTTTGATCGCATAACCAAAACAATGATGTTGGTTGTGGGGGTTATGGGGTTAGTAGTGATATATGGTGGCTTCTTCTATCTGTTGTTTAGCGGCAGAAACGTGGCCGCGATTAACTGGCTGTTCTTGTTGTGCCCCTGGGCCTGTATCTATTTTGGATTGACCCCCAAACAACAATCTGATGTGCATGCATGGTTTAAACGCAAGTGGACAAGGTGAATTAAATGAGTTTTTGCAGGTATGCGGTGATCTTGCTAATTGCTTTGCTCGGTCTAACGGCTTGCGAACCTCATTCTGATGAGTTTGAAATTGACGCCCACAGCGGCTTAAAAGTGGCCAGTTATGGCAGTTGGCCTTCGCCTATCAATGCAAGCGATGTCTATGACTTAGCCGATGAGTTTGGTGAATTACAGAGCATTGATGATGCGCTGTACTTTGTACAATCAGATGCTCAGTTTGGTGGTGGTTATGGTATTTATCGCCTCAGTGAGGCGGGTATCACCAATGTGGTTGACGCTCAGTTTAATGTTCAATCTACGGTACATGAGCACGGTGGCTCGCCATTTGTGGGTATTGGTAATACCTTATTTGCTTCTAAAGCCGACGATCAGCGCCTCTACCGCATTGCCCCAAATCAGCCGCCTTTTCCTCTTACGCCTTTGGGAACCCGGCACGCGGATTGTGTTGGTGTTGATAAAGGCACCCAATTAATTTGTATTCGTGAAGATCACCGCGATCCCAATGACGTCATCGCTACCATTGAAGCGATTAACCTCAATTTTGCCGATGAAGGCACCACACTGGTAAGCGGCGGGGATTTTTACTCTTCACTGCGCATTTCGCCCAATGGTAAAAAACTCGTCTGGCTTAGCTGGCAGCAACCTAATATGCCTTGGGATAACACCACACTGTGGATGGCTGACGTTGATGCCAAAGGGGGCGTCAATAACATTCGTCAGCTTGCCACACAACACCAAGGTGCGATATCTCAGCCAATGTTCAGCCCGCAAAATGAGCTCTACTTTGTGGCTGATTTTGATAACTGGTGGAATATTTATCATTTAAGTGACAATGGCGAGCTGAAGCAAATTTTAGATATGGATGCCGAATTTGCCGTGCCTGATTGGCAGTTTGGCAATCATAATTACGCCTTCGAGTCTGCCAACGCCATCATTGCCAGTTACGTCACTCAGGGCCGTGCTGAACTGATCCGTATTTTCCTTGATACAGGGATCACTGAATCGATTGCCGTTGATTTTGGCGAGATATCTCAAGTGGTCAGTGCGGCCGGAGAGGTGATGTTTGTTGGCCACAAAGTGACGCCAGAGCAGGGGATTTACCGCGTCAATGGTCCAGGGATTGAGCTAATTTATACTCCTGAATTACCCATGCTTGATCCACGTTTTGTTTCCCGTGCGCAACATGTTGATTTTAGAACCGGCGAGGGCAGTCAAGCCTATGGTTATTTTTATCCGCCAGTAAACCCCAATTTTGTCGCCCCCAATGATACGCGTCCTCCATTGCTGGTGCTGTTACATGATGGCCCCACTAAACGCGCCAGTTTACGCTTTCGCCGCGATATTCAATTCTGGACAAGCCGTGGCTTTGCAGTGATGGATCTTAATTATCGTGGCAGTTCAGGGTTTGGTCGCGCTTATCGCGAAAGCTTGTATGGTCAGTGGGGCATTGCCGATGTTGAAGACACGGTGAGAGTGGCTGGCCATTTAGTCAACAAAGGTTGGGTTGACGGTACTCAACTGGCAATACGCGGCAGCGGAGCGGGTGGCTATACGGTGTTGTCGGCATTGGCTTTTTATAACACTTTTAAAGCGGGCGTGGCGTATTCGGCCATTAGTGATTTAGAGGCGTTAAGTCAGCGAACGACCAAGTTTGAAAAGGGTTACCTTGCCCAATTGATTGGCCATGACATTAAGACCGCTGAAGCGTATCGCGAGCGCTCGCCAATGTCGCACCTCTCACAGGTACAAGAGCCACTACTGCAGATCCAAGGATCAAATGACCCTCTTGCCCCGGCCGTGCGTGCTGATGCAATTTATCAGTCATTGAAGCAACGTGGCGTACCGACCGCGCTGATCACTTATCAAAATGAAGGTCATGGATTAAAGCAGCCCAAGCATAAGGTCGAAGCATTGCGGGCTGAATTATCTTTTTATGGTCAGGTTTTTGGTTTTAAACCGGCAGGTAAAGGCATTGAGCTGAAAATAGATAATTTGGACGACTGACACGTTTTGCAATTATCTATTTAACCCCATTATCTTGTTTAAGGCCCGCGAGTATCGCACAGTCGGGCTGCTCGCCACCTTGGCAGTCTTCAATCAATCGTGCTAGTTGGCCACGTAAGTCTTGCAATTGGCTTATTCGGTTGTCGATATCATCAAGGTGATGTGCGGCAAGGGCTTTAACATCAGCGGCTTTACGGTGGTGATTATTCTGCAAATCGAGTAGGGCTTTGCAATCCTCTAAGGTAAACCCGAGTGCGCGGCTTTGTTGGATGAAGCTCAGCGCCTCAATAGACTGCGGACTATACTCTCGATAGCCATTGTCTCCTCGTTGGCCGACAACAAGACCAATATCATGGTAATAGCGGATTGTTTTGACAGACAGTCCGACCCGTTTTGCCACTTCGCCTATCTTCATCGCGACTCCTGTTTAGCAGATTTAATATTTTTTCAAATTTGGCTTTGACTCTCCCCTTATGGGAGACATTACCCTTAGTTGTATCAAGACACAAATTAGGATGTAGGCTAATGACTAATCTAATTTTATATGTACCTAAAATGAGTTGTGCAAGCTGCGTAGCAAAAATTGAAAACGCGTTTAACCAAGCAAGCACAGCGCACAAAGCGATAAAAGCCACTGTTAACTTGGCAGACAAGCAGGTGATAGTTGCGGGCAATATGGCCGCCAACGATGCAATGGCCCTGATTGCTAGCGTTGGGTACGACAGTGAGCCAGTTATCGATGCCGCGGCTGCAGTGCAGCAAAAAAACAGTGATGAGCATAAAGAGTATCGAGTGCGCTTATTACAGGCCATTGTGGGCTTAGGCCTAGGTATACCCTTGATGTTGTGGGGCTTGTTGGGTGGTGAGGTGAGCGTCAATAACTCGCAGCAGCAAATGGCTTGGGGTGTGGTTGGTGCCGTCAGCTTACTGATCATGCTGCTGACAGGGCGTCACTTTTATCAGGGAATGTGGCGAGCCATTAAAGCTAAGAGTGCCAATATGGATACCCTCATCGCCCTAGGTACTAGCGCCGCTTGGATATACTCGATGATGGTGGTTATCGCACCGCAATGGTTCCCAGCCGATACGCGCCATGTCTATTTTGAGGCCAGCGTCATGATACTGGGGTTAATTAATTTAGGCCATGCGTTGGAGCTGCGTGCCCGCGGTAAAACCAGTCAAGCAGTACAACGCTTGCTTGGGCTGCAGGTGACCACCGCCATCAGACTGACCGATGACGGTGATGAGCAAGTACAGATTTCTGAGCTGCAAGTCGGTGACATTTTACGCCTACGGCCTGGAGATAGAGTGGCACTTGATGGTGAAGTGCTATCAGGGCAGAGCTTAATCAATGAGTCGATGCTTACCGGCGAGCCGATTGCAGTCAACAAGGCCATTGGTGATACAGTCAATGCCGGCACAGTGAATGGCAACGGTGTGTTGACCTACCGCGCGACGGCGGGGGCGCAAGATACTAAGTTAGCGAAGATTATTCAGTTGGTGCAGCAGGCACAAACATCGAAAATGCCCATCGGTCGCTTAACGGATAAAATTTCCGCCTATTTTGTCCCCGCAGTGGTCGTGATTGCGCTAATTGCATCTCTGCTTTGGTATTTAACCGGGCCAGCACCGGCGTTATCTCACGCACTGGTGGTGTTAACGAGTGTGTTAATTATCGCTTGTCCGTGTGCGCTGGGCTTAGCCACACCGCTGTCGATTATGGTGTCAGTTGGCCGAGCCGCACAAATGGGGGTGTTGGTACGTAATGGCGAAGCGTTGCAAACCGCTAGTAAGGTCACCACTGTGGTACTAGATAAAACCGGTACCTTGACGATGGGGGCGCCCAAAGTTACTGAGTTGGTAATGTTGCAGCAGCTTGATGAATTAGATTTATTGAGCGATATCGCCAGCTTAGAGCAACATTCACAGCACCCATTAGCTGATGCCATTATTGACAAAGCCAAGGCGGAAGGTGTTGCACTTATCGAACCGCAATCTTTCACTAATGTGGTTGGTAAAGGCATTATCGGTACCGTGAATGACAGCCAGTACAGTATCGGCAATGCCAGTTTGATGCAGCAAGTGGGCGTTACCAATTTAGCGGACGTGCATCAGCGAGCTGAGCAGTTTGCGTTGTTAGCGCAAACACCAGTGTTTGTGGCTCGCGAGTTGCAGCTTATTGCCATTATCGCCATTGCAGATCCAATCAAACCAGATGCCAAGCAGGCGGTGCAAAAGATGCATCAAGCCGGACTCAACGTCATATTGCTAAGTGGCGATAATCAGCAAACCGCAGAAGCTGTGGCAAAGCAATTGGCCATCACCTCAGTGTTAGCTGAGGTATTGCCAGAAGATAAGCAAATGCATGTTAAACAGCTGCAGCAGCAAGGCGAAATTGTGGCGATGGTGGGCGATGGTATTAATGATGCTCCCGCACTTATGAGCGCTGATGTTGGCATTGCGATGGGCAGCGGCACAGAAGTGGCCATAGAAAGTGCTGATTTTACCTTGCTGTCATCGCGTCTAATGGTCATTGCAGAGACACTGTTGTTGGCCAAAGCCAGCATGCGCAATATCAAGCAAAATCTATTTGGTGCGTTTATTTACAACACCTTAGGTATTCCCGTTGCTGCGGGGTTGCTGTTTCCGTTTACCGGGATGCTACTCAGTCCGGTGGTAGCCGGTGCGGCGATGGCGCTGTCTTCGCTTACCGTGGTGAGCAATGCCAACCGCCTAAGAAGCGTGAAGCTAGGCTAAAAAACGATCACGGCTAATGGCTTAAATGTGTCATTAGCCGCGGCGGATTTATGGAGATAATTATCTTGCTAAGATTCAGTGAATTGTCGGCTAAAGCGACTATTGTCAGTTGATAAATTAACCTGAAATGCTATAGTGTCGCGCTTATTTTTGAGGGTTTGATGCGATAGCGCGTCAACCATCGACTAGTCTTAGGGTGTTGGCTTAACACTTAGCCGCCTATTACTAGTTTTTGTTTTATCTATGATTAACTTAATCATATAACCAAGAGCGAAATTTTCACATTGATTACTACAGCTAACATTACCATGCAGTTTGGCTCTAAGCCGCTGTTTGAGAACATTTCAGTTAAATTTGGCGGCGGTAACCGTTACGGTCTTATCGGCGCAAACGGCTGCGGTAAGTCTACCTTTATGAAAATCTTGGGTGGCGAATTAGAACCGACTTCAGGCAACGTGTCATTGGATGTCAATGAGCGCCTAGGTAAGTTGAGCCAGAACCAGTTTGGCTATGAAGAGTACAACGTGGTTGATACCGTCATCATGGGCCACACTGAACTTTGGAAAGTGAAACAAGAGCGTGACCGCATTTATTCTTTGCCAGAAATGAGCGAAGAGGACGGCATTAAAGTGGCTGAGCTGGAAATGGAATTTGCCGAGATGGACGGGTACACCGCAGAATCTCGTGCCGGTGAACTGCTATTAGGTGTCGGTATTCCCCTAGAGCAACATTTCGGGCTAATGAGCGAGATTGCCCCAGGCTTTAAACTCCGAGTGCTGCTTGCGCAGGCGCTATTTAGTGATCCAGATGTGTTACTGCTGGATGAGCCTACCAACAACTTGGACATCGATACCATTCGTTGGCTACAAGAGATGTTGAATCAGCGTAACAGCACCATGATCATCATCTCGCACGATAGATATTTCTTAAACTCTGTGTGTACCCACATGGCAGATTTAGACTATGGTGAACTGCGTGTTTATCCTGGCAACTATGACGAGTACATGATGGCTGCTACACAGGCCAGAGAACGTCTGTTGTCAGACAATGCCAAGAAAAAAGCACAGATTGCCGAGCTGCAGGGCTTTGTGGCGCGATTCTCTGCTAACGCATCTAAAGCTAAGCAAGCGACTTCTCGTGCTAAGCAAATTGACAAGATCAAACTTGATGAAGTTAAAGCATCTAGCCGCGTCAATCCGTTCATTCGTTTTGAGCAAGAGAAGAAATTGTTCCGTAATGCGCTGGTTGTTGAAGAGCTCACTAAAGGCTTCGATGAAGGCCCGCTGTTTAGCAATTTCAATATGATTGCTGAAGTTGGTGAGCGAATCGCGGTATTGGGTGAAAACGGTGTGGGTAAAACTACCATGCTACGTACCCTAATCCATGATTTGGCCCAAGATAGCGGTACGATTCAGTGGTCAGAGAACTCATCTATTGGTTACTACGCTCAGGATCATGAAGCAGACTTTGCCAATGATATGACCTTGTTCGACTGGATGAGTCAGTGGCGTAAACCTGAAGATGACGATCAATCGGTACGGGGTTACCTAGGCCGTATGCTGTTTAGTTCAGACGACATTAAAAAGTCGGTCAAAGTGCTATCTGGTGGTGAAAAAGGCCGTATGTTATTTGGTAAGTTGATCATGCAAAAGCCGAATATTTTGGTGATGGATGAACCGACTAACCACTTAGATATGGAATCGATTGAATCATTAAACAACGCGTTAGAGATGTACGAAGGCACATTGATTTTCGTCAGTCATGACCGCGCGTTTGTATCTTCATTAGCAACACGAGTCATTGAAATCTCAGATAAAGGTGTCAATGACTTTAAAGGCAGTTATGAAGAGTTCCTTAAAAGTAAAGGTGTTGAAGAGTAACCTTCAACAACTGCTGTTAAGATAGACAAAACCGAACCCTAAATTTGATTTAGGGTTCGGTTTTTTTATGGTGTAAATTACGCTTATTGGTGCTTACTGACTTGCCAGCCGTTGTGTTTAAGATGCGCTTCACCTGCGCTAATTGCTCCCTCTTCGAGTGTGGTTGCCATCGAGTCGTTCCAACGATTTAGATAACCAAACAGTGAGATCACCCCGAGAATTTCTACAATCTCGCCTTCATCCCAGTATTCGTTCATTGCTTGGCTAATGCTGGCATCCACAGCATTAGGGACGCTAGATGCAGCAAGAGCAAACTCAAATGCGGCTTTTTCAGCAGAGGTAAACAGATCGCTCTGCCTAAATTGCCAAATATTGTTCAGTCTGCCATCACTGCCGCCGTACCGTTTAGCGGCAAGGATTGTGTGTGCTTCGCAGTAGCGACAACCGGTATTGGCGCTGGTGATATAACCGATTAAGCGTTTAAGCTCAGCGGTCACTCGGCCATGATTTTCCATAACGGCCTTATTGAGGTTGATAAACGAGCGGGCAATGGCAGGGCGGATCTGCATTGTCAGGACACTGTTAGGGCAAAACCCTAAAGTTTCGTTAAAAAACTTCGCCAGCTCAGCGACTTCTGCATTTGCATCTTGAGTTAGGGGGTTAACTAGCGCCATAATATTCCTCAATGTTGTTTAAGTTATGTTGCATATGCAACATAACTTAGCGCAATGTTCAGGGTGTTGTCTAATTATTCAGCGTAAAAAGCATTCCACAGGGAACAAGTATGACCACTAATCAGCGTCAAGGCGCGTTTCAATTAGCTATCAATGATGAGGAACTGTTTGATTTATATCAGCATATTCCTTATAGAGTGGCCATAACCAGTAATCTACTGGCAATTGATCGAGATGCTAAAATTGGTCAGCAGACGCAGTTACAAACACGCGAGATAAGGGTGTTACTCAATGTTGGCAGTTACGGTCCCATTAATGCGGCCGATGTTGCGTATCAGTCTCGGCTGGATCCATACTCAGTTAATCGCGCCATCAACAGCTTATTGCAAGCTGGATATATCGAAGCGGCATCCAGTGCAGATAAACAGCGCAGTAAACCCGTTCAAATAACTGCGGCGGGGCAGTTGATATATGACAAAGTTGTACTGCATATGCAGCAACGACAAACCCAGTTGATGCAGGGGATCACAGCACAGGAACAAGCGCAGTTGCTGCAGCTGTTAGAAAAGTTAGAGCTCAATGCCGAGCAGATGTTGGCAAACCATGTACAGCAGGCGCAGTTGCAAGGGCAAACGGTTACTCGGGATCAAAAAGAGTTGCTGCGTTGGCAACAGCGAACCGAGAAAATGCTAACTGACACTGATGGGTAAGCCGGCTTTAGTCGCGATTTTTCAAAAATTCAGCATAGATTTCAATGGTGACTTCATCACCCACCATAGGGACATAACTGCCCATATCAAAATCAGAACGCTTGATGGTGCCAGTGGCGCTAAAACCTAAGGTGTATTTACCTGTCATCCAATTATCTGCTCCACCGTGAAAGGTGGCGTTAAAGCTAACAGGCTTGCTGATCCCACGAAAGGTCAATTGGCCATTAAAACTAAATTGACTGGCTGTTATAGGGGTCACGCTGTCACTGACAAATACCGCTTGTGGATATTGATTAACATTAAGCCAATTGCCGCCGCGTAAAGTCTCTTCTAGTTTAGCGTTATTGATATCAATGGAGCTCATATCTACCACGGCCGACAACTTAGCTTGGGCCATGTTTTGGGGGGTAAAATCTAAACTGGCGTCAAATTGATTGAATCGACCGACATAAGTCGACAAGCCTAAATGGCCTATTTTAAACAATAATCGACCATGATTTGGGTCGAGCTGATACTCACCTTGCTGCAGCTCAGGCAACTGTGGCTCAACATCCGGTGTCACCCAGCTGATACAAGCCGTTAAACATAGGCTTAGCATGATAAAAATTGGGGGTTTGATAACACGCCTTGTATTCATCTATGTTTGCTCAATTTTGTTTGTTTATTTGTTAATCCAGGTAAAACCCGCGATGCTAGGCTCATGTAGTGGATTTGCCTTGCAGCTTGGTTTTCTGGCTGAGCCTACGTAACAAGTACTCTAAAGGTCCTTGTTTGAAGTAGTTAAAATACACGCAGGCGAAGCCAATTTGTACCAAGGTATATATCACAGCAACTAGCATGTAATGCCAACGATTAAAGCTTAGCTGCCAGTCAGGCATCCAATGACGAAATAGCATAATGCCTACTATTGATTGAAGAATATATAAGCTTAGCGATAACTTACCGACTTGCTGCAGCCATGTTAGGTAATGGTGCCGGTTTTGGCATAGTTTTATGAGCACATGTATATAAATCAGTGCCATAGGAATCGCCCCTAACATCATAAATAGGTTAGCTAATTCTTGTAATACGGCAGATGAGCTAAAACCAAGTAGGGTATCTATCAGCGCTAACAGGCAAGATAGTATCAACATCAAAAGCAACTGGCTGGTGGAAAATCCGTTGACGAAGTGGCCACGTTTATACAAGGCAATGCCGATCAGCATCAGTGCGCCGTTGTACCACAGCAGGGTAAGTGGAATGACTAATGCCATGTAAGCCATCATGACTGCTTGGGCTTGCAGTTGATCGCTATATGACCCCGTCCAAATGGTTAGCTGCTCTAAAAATAGTTCAGAGCCGCGGTAATAGCCATCAGATTCTATCGTAATGGAGACTAGAGCGATGACGGCAAAAGCAATCACAATAAACAGAGTGGCTTTGCGGAACAATTGCTCAGGTTGATAATCGATATAACAAAGCGCCAGCAGTCCGCAAAGGCCGTAAGTTAACAAAATATCACCAGAAAAAATCAGTAGGCCATGCGCCAAGCCAAACACGATTAACCAGCGCAGTCTGCTCTTTACTTGTGCTATGGAGCGTCGCTCATCCAGTTCAATTCGTTGGCATTGGATATAAAGGCCGACCCCAAAAAGTAGGCTAAATAAACTGATAAACCGTCCTTCGACCAAAAAGTTACTTAGTACTTCGACAATCACATCGCTTGCAATTTGTGGCTGATGCGGCGCGTAGCCATAGAAATTATTGCCCATGAAATAGATATTCATGAAAAAGATGCCTAACAAGGCAAAACCACGAATTGCATCTAGATTGGCTGAGCGCTGGGTAGGATCTTGTGCGTGAGGTTCGGTCGCTAAGCTTGTCGTAGGGCGAGTGGTTGGTAAAGGTGCTTGGGGTGGCTTGGTTAATCCTGTGGGGTTAGTCATTCGTTGTCCATAACAAAGGTTCTGAAAATTCAATTTATTAACGCTATCAAGGTATTACAGATTAGATTTTATTACTAGAGCCAATGAGCTAACTTCATGTTGCCAGCGCAGCGTATTTGGCCGCTATTAAACGTTGCAGAACATGGCTGAGGCATTGAGTTAATTATCAGCCGCTTGCCAAGGGGCTGGCATGTTCCTTAACACCATTAGCTGCGGTTTTTGCTAGTTCCACAATTACATTTTTAGTTTGATTAACCTATACTCGTGGCCTTTGTTTAAGCGGGCTCACAATAGGTGAGCAAAATAGGTGAGCAGTGGTGACGAGGTTAGCGCGATATCGACGGAGCATATCATTGTGGTTGTTGGCCATAATGGTGTTTGTTTCAGTTGTGTCTGCTGCCCATAGCATTACTCATGTTGCGCAGCATAGTAGTGATTCATTAGTCACCTGCACGTTATGTGTTCACAAATATCAACAGCAGTTAGGCTTATCCTATCAGCCACTGCAGTTGATTAGCGTAAACTCTTTTACGGTTTATCTCAGCCCAAGTCATCATTTATTTAATGATGTTTACACCACCTTTTACCTTAGTCGGGCGCCGCCGGTTAGCTGCTGAAACGTTTATATTTAACGTTATCTTTCCAATTTGAGCCTATTTTTCACCGCATGTTGTTCGGCTATCAAGTCAATGACATTGGGGAGTAGGCATAGGCTTGCCAGCTGCTTTTTGCAACCATAAGACGGGTGCGCTGGCATAGCTTTCAGTAGTATATTGACCAAGAGATTATAATTAATGAATGCTATGAGCCCTTCGGTGCTTAAAAAGCGTATTGATAGTATCGATATCATGCGCGGAATCGTCATGTTGATCATGTTGTTAGATCACGTGAGAGAGCGATTTTTCTATCATCAGCAAGTGAGCGATCCTATGACGCTCGATACAACCAGTACCGAGCTGTTTGTTAGTCGGCTTGCTGCGCATTTTTGCGCGCCGGTGTTTGTGTTTTTAACCGGGGTATCAGCTTGGTTATATAGTCACCCTCTGCATGGCGCCCCGCGTTCGGCGCGAAGTTTCCTAATCAAACGTGGCCTGTTTTTAATTGCCTTAGAATGCACTGTGATTACATTCCAGTGGATGGGGAATTATCAGATGATTTGGTTGCAAGTTATTTGGGCGATCGGTGTCAGCATGTTGGCGTTAGCTGCACTCATTTCGTTGCCAAGAACTTGGTTGGCGGCAATCGGCATTGCTATTGTGTTTGGCCATAATCTGCTGACTCCCATTACTTTTGCACCTGATGAATGGGGCTACACCCTATGGGCGATACTGCATGAACGTGGCAATATTCTGCCCAATGATCTTATCGGCATTCGCGCCAGTTATCCGGTTTTACCTTGGATAGGTGTGATTTTATTGGGTTATGTGTTGGGGCCCATTTACAGCGCCAGTTTTGATGATAAACAGCGCCACCGATGGTTAATCGGCTTAGGGTTATTGTGTTTTGTGTTGTTTGCCATATTACGCGGGCTGAACATCTATGGTGAAACCTTAGATTGGCAACAGGGCGAAAGTTTATCGATGACAATTAAATCGATATTCAACTTAACTAAATACCCGCCATCATTAGCCTTTTTACTGTTTACTCTTGGCGGAATGCTACTGTGCTTAAGAGCGTTAGAGTCGGTTAAACCGCAAACTGGAAAAGTATTGTCGACTTTCGGCTCAGCGCCGATGTTCTTTTATATTGTCCACCTTTATCTGCTACTCGTCTTGTATCAACTAGCGCTAAATTTATGCGGTCCTAACTATGGAGAGCTCTATGCCTTCAGCAGTATGAGCTACGTTTGGTTGATGACCATAGTGTTGGCAGTGTTGCTGTATTTTCCTACAAAGCGCTTTAGTCAGTACAAGCACCAAAGCAAACAAGCCTGGATAAAGTACTTATAGCACTTGGCAGTAGCTCTTAACACTAGCTCTTAACACTAGCTCTTAACATTAGCTCTTGGAGATGATGCTGTTGTTACTACCTGGGCATTTGTCGCTGGCACTATGGCGCGTAGCTATAGCAGCAGTAACGCTAACGATTGCTGGTTAATACATTTAGCAACTAGCTATAATTTATCGGCAATAGGCATTTATTGATAAAAAGGGGCGAATATCATTTTGCCCCTTTTTCTTACTCTTAAGTTGCTATTGGGTGAACTTGACTGCGTACTGTTTTAGGCTGTGGATTGCTGCCAATTGTCTATACTGGTTTTAATCAGGGTAATATGTAGAGTAAGACGCGGTTGTTTAAGTCAAAAATGCAATTTATTGCAGCTTCAGTGATAATTTTTACGGCTGTTATTTTGGCCCCCGTACTCATGTGGGCTAGCCAATGGCTCGTTTCTGACGAGTCAACTGCACAATATGGTATCAATGGTGAGTTTTTAGCGCCGCTGGCGTTTGAATGGCAAGACAGCCAGTTAAACCATCGCTCGTTTCCCTTTACTCAACCCACTTATACTTATCTGTTCGCCGGATTCTTAAGCTGCTCTGAAATTTGTCCTATTCGTATCAAACAGTTGCATCAGCTTGAGTCTGTAATTGCTGAAGATGATGATCTAAAAACGCTGGCGGTGACATTCTTATTTATCACTATTGATCCAAACAATGACACGCCAGAAATTCGCCAGCAGGTCATTGATGCGCAGTCTCCCCGTTTCATTAGTGCTGAGCTGGATGAAACAACACTTTATCGCTTGTCATCACACCTTACCGAAAACTTTTCATCGTTCAGTACTACCCGCAATCACATTGGTAAGCTATTTTTAATTAAGCCAAATGGAACCATTGGCCGTATTTACTCCGCTGAAAAGTTATCGACCGACAAGATGTTAGCCGAATTGAAGCACTTAATTATCTCCAATTAAGGAGCTGTAATGAGCCAAAATGCATCGGACAAGATTCAACTGCAAAATGACGCCTATATTTACAAAATTTTACTCGCTCAAGCGCCGATTTTGATCATCAGTGGCCTGCTAGGTGCAGGGATGTTGACCTTCACTGTTATTGCCGCCATTGCGTTAGTGGTACTGGTACAAATTGCCTACAGTGTGCTTAAAGGGACATCGCTTTTTGGTATTGTGGCCGCTGTGCTAATGATGACGGTATCAGCCCTGTTAGTGCAATCGCAAATGGGCATGATTGAGATGCATTTTCATATATTTGCCTCCATGGCTTTGTTTCTTATTTATCAGCGTTGGCAGCCACTGGTTGCAGCTCTGTTAACTGTAGCTATTCATCATGTGCTGTTTACTTATATTCAGTTATCATCTGGCAGTATGTTTGGCACGGCCATCATGATTTTTGCGGGGGAATGTTCTTGGAGTATTATGCTGATCCACGCGGTTTTTGCTGCTGCAGAAACGGCTATTTTAGTACGAATTGCCCACTTCATGCGTAAAAACTCATCGGCGAACTTACGTATTGCCAATGCCATTGAATCGATATCTGCTAATCGCGACTTAACTGTGCGCTTAGCCCCCGCAGACACAGAGGCCGAACAAGCATTTAACTTAATGCTGGAAGAGCTTAATCAACTGTTTACCGATTACAGTGAGATTGCCAAAAATATGTCTACAACGGCCAATGAGCTAATATCACTCAGCGAATTAACCCAGGAAGCCGTTCACAGTCAGCATAATCAAGCCCATGCGATTTCAGACACCACTCAGCAAGTGATCAACAATTTTCATCAAGTGACAGACAACAGTAAACAATCGGCAGAGCAGGCCAAAAGTGCCGCTGATGCGAGCACTCAAGATCGGCAGCGAGCTTTGACCATTATGCAAGACATGCAATTGCTGGAAACCAACACCAGTCAAGTGACAGAGTCACTCACAGAGTTGACCCATGATGTCTCTGCCATTACGACCTTATTGCAGGCAATACGCAGTATTTCAGAGCAAACTAATCTGTTAGCACTTAATGCTGCGATAGAAGCTGCAAGGGCGGGCGAAAGTGGCCGTGGGTTTGCGGTTGTGGCGGATGAAGTACGTACGCTGGCGCAGCGTACCAGTCAATCTACTGATGAGATAGAAACGGTATTATCGCGGCTTAATCAAAGTATGATAAAAACTGTGGAGTCGATGGATGAAGGTAAACAAAGAACGAGCGACAATGTAGAGCATACTAACAGCATCGCATCTGGACTGGGCGAGCGTGCTGAGCAAATCACACAAGTGGCGAATTTAAGCCGAGATGTCGCCGATGAAACCCTGCAACAGGGCGAACAACTCTCTAATATCGGCAATGAAATTGTTAGTAATGCGGAAACTGCCACCTTGCTGTCTGAGCAAATACAAAAATTAGCCCAAGGCGTGAACCAGATGCAATGTATTACCGACGAGTACCAAACCAAAGCCGCGTTTTATCATATAGGCTAGTGCTGAGTTTGAACTTTAAAGTACTGAGTTTTGCCAGCTGTGTTTTAGCTACTAGCGTTTACACGCAATCGTTGTGTGAACACCAATATCTCTCCCATATTAGGCTATGTATCTGATAAGTTAATAAATAACTGACACAAAAAAGCCAGCAATAAGCTGGCTTTTTTGAAGAATGTGGTCGGTATGAGAGGATTCGAACCTCCGACCCCTGACACCCCATGACAGTGCGCTACCGGGCTGCGCTACATACCGAATTTTTATCGCATCCATTTGGTTTTACATTGGGGTCCAAACAGATGAGGCAGCACTTTAGCAAGTCATTTACCGTTGCGCAAGTGCTTGTGGCTTGACAGTTAACTGACTGGCTAGTTTGTAATCGTCACGGGTTAAAAGCGCTTTGTTGAAGCAAATGTGTGATTCAGCAAAGCGTTAACGATATGACCAAAGCTGTCTGGCTAGTTATTGTATAACCGTCGCCCTTCACGCATCACCTGAATTAATTCTGGCGCGCCAATTTTCTTTTTCAGACGTTTATCGTAATCACGGTTATAAATACGATACTTACCATGACGGTCGATCACCGTAATTTCATTTTGTTGGTAGATGGCAAACTGGCGGTTGTTACCGACATAAGTCCAAGTCTCACTATTAGGGCTTAAGATACTACGTCCGGCACTGTACTCCCTTGCAGGGTTGGTGCAGTTCATCAACTGAGTCATGATAGCGGGCACGATGCCATAGTGGCTGGTGCGGTAGTTCACATCTTTTGCTTTGTCATAACCAGGCCAGTTAACGATTAGCGGCACTTGTACGTTTGCCGGTGAATAGTTTGAGCGTGATTCGGCATGATTACTACTAAACAGTTTGCCGTTGACTCCGGTGATGATCACTAGCGTATTTGCGGGCACATCCGCCAGCATGGCTTCAATTTGGCCGTCAATAAAGTTGAGTGACTGACGATACTGATTAAACAAGACTTTTTGAGCCGGACGTAATGGGCTGTTTGGACGCACAGTTTCAATGCCTAAAAAGCCCACCGGCGTGTCAAAGTTTTCTGGTGATTTTAAGTTCACCATTGCAAACCACGGTGCCGTTTGTTGATGTTGCCACTGGTTGAAATGTTGCACAGAGATGATGTCTGTCTCTGCCATGCTTTCGTTATCTTGGCTAATTTGGGCGCTGAAGTCGTTAAATATGGCAGCGGGGCGGGGATCAGTTTGTGGGCCAAATAGCGCTAGCTGGTATCCTTGCTGCTTGAGCTTTTGGGTAAAAATGGGCGAGGTATAATTTAAATCTTCGGCATTGATGTAACTGCCTTGCATGGCATATAGCAAGGAAAACATGCCACTGTCGAAGGTGTTGCCGCCACTTAAATGCTCATTAAAACGTTGGTTTTGTTGCCCATACTGATACAAAAACGGCATGGTTTGCGCATCGAGCATATCGGCTCTAAAACTCTCTACCGTGATAAACAGCATGTTCGGCTGCTCAGTCACGCTGCATTGAAGTGCGGCTTTAGGGTAGCTCAAAGTCGGTTGCGGCAGCACAGAGTTGTTGCTGGCAATGCGTTCAACGCCTTGGCTTTCCATAAAGGTCTTAGCCGTTGCTGGATAAGATAACGGATAGGTGTCGTCAAAGCGGGTGATTTCATGGACTTCTGCAGCATCAGCCCAAATGTGAATTAAATGACTGCTAACAAAACAGATCCCGATAAACGCGACGACTTTATTGCCGCAGTTGACCTTCTGTATTTTGTCTATGCGTTTCCAAAGAAAATTAGCCGCAGTGAGTTCAAGAATTAAAATACCAATCGGGGTGACGATATAAGACGTGCCTTGTAATAAGGCATTAAGATCTTCCCAAGCAATATCAAATACAAACGGACTTAAATGCAGTCCGTAGTCGTCATAAATGACGGTATCGTACAGTAAGATACACAAACTCAAGGTGGCGACGACGGCCGCGTACCCGCGTAGGATTTTAGAATAAGGTAGTAACAAGGTGACTGGAAATATCATCACCAAGTAAACGATAAAGGCCAGAAAGCTAAAGTGACCTATGGTGCTGAGGGTTAAATAACCCCAACCTAGCCATGTATCTGGTGTGCCTACGCTATCAAGAAATCGCACCCCGACAATCATTGCCAAAAAACCATTGAAAAGGGCGAACCAGTGCCCCCAACTCACTAAGCGTGATACTCGATCACGTCCTAACTCTTTTTTCCGCTCAATCATAGGGTTCCGCTAATCTTGATGTTTTTATGCGTATTAATGTCTACTGTACGCGAGTAATGCATAGCTGGCAAAGTAATCACCTAGGGTTTACTTTGCCAACCGATTAACTTTTTACCGACTGCGCCAGTGCTTTAGCAAATTGCTCGGCTACCGCTTGGCGCGCTTCAGCAGGGACTTTACGTTCTAGTAGGTCGGTGACGCAGTTACCTAATACCATCAAGCTTAAATCTGTTGGTGCATCATGTTTTGCTAAAACGGCTAGCAGTTCAGCAATGATGGTTTCGACTTGAGTGTTAGAATATTTTGATTGAATAGCCATAATTTTAAACAGTGTTCACTGGTAATACGAAATAACTGGCTATGATAGCGTATTTTAGGGGGCTATGCCGTATGTTTTTATCGGATATGGCTAGGATTATTAGCGAATAACCTAAGATAGATTTATCACTTATCTCTGGTATGATATCGGCCAAAGATTGAATCATCGATGACTTACGCTTGTCGATGGATATTACCCGAATTTGTTATTTTTTATTGGCTATATAATAGCCACAGTTATCGTAGTCGAGGCTTATGAGTATCAACGTTGAACAAGCAATTATTCATGCTATCTCTCAAGATGGTGAAGGACAACTAAGTTGCCGATTGCGTCCACAACCGCTGTTAAACAGCCAAGCGGTTGAGGCCATGCTCGATGAGTTGCACCAAACCTATACCACTAAAGCAGGTAAAGGCTTTGGTCACTTTGGTACCCATGGCGAAGACGGTGAAGCTAACCCTAAATTTAAGGAAGCACTGACTGAGTATCGCGCTGGTGAACTCGGTTTTGTTGAGTTTTCCAGTATTGCCGGTAAATTGCTGCAAGAAGAGCTGGCAAAATATGATTTCAGCCAAGGCGGGTTCCTGCTGCTGTCTTGCTACACCTATATGACCAGTGACTATCTGTTTGTGTCGCTACTTAACGCGAAGTCGTCCATGACCGTATTGGATGATATGGAGCTGTCACAAAACACCCACTTAGATTTGAATAACGTGCAACTTGCTGCGCGTATCGATTTAACTGAGTGGCAAGCCGATGAAGAGTCGAAAAAGTATATCTCTTTTGTACGTGGTCGTGCGGGCCGTAAAGTTGCCGATTTCTTTTTAGATTTTATGGGCTGCGTTGAAGGCGTTAACACTAAAGTTCAAAACAAGCAGTTGATGAACGCAGTAGAAGACTTTGTTGCCAGTAGTGAACTGACTAAAGACGAGCGTCAGCAAGCGCGGGAAAAAGTGTTCGACTATTGTACCGAGCGCTGTGAAGTCGGTGCTGATATTGAGCTAAAAGATCTCGCAGATGAGCTCGCTGATTCTGGCATGGACTCTTTTTATGATTTTGCCCAAGGCGGCGATTATGAATTAGAAGATGAGTTTCCTGGCGATAAGCCCACATTACGTCAGCTGAAAAAGTTCTCTGGCACTGGCGGTGGCGTAACCCTGAGTTTTGACGGTGCCCATTTAGGTGAGCGGGTCATTTATGACCCTATTTCAGATTCGATTTTGATTAAGGGCGTACCCGCCAATTTAAAAGATCAGTTAGACCGTCGCCTAAAGGGTGGCCAATAAGCCGAGCAGATGTTGTAGCGTAACAGCGGCATCGATGATTAAAGGCGCTCAAAAGAGCGCCTTTTTTAATTGGTATTGCTTAACAAGTATTCAGTCAGTAGCAGTTTGATAAGCGGTAACTTGGTGGGATTAACAGCATGATTGTGAATATCTTGCCTCAGCAGTTAATCTTTGGCATTTTCATAGGTATACTTTGGCTGTTATTTTGACCCTACTTCGGCACAGGGCGTTCATCATGTCAGCATCACAGCATGAAGGCTCGCGAAGTATCGACATAAAGCCCTTGGCATGTTGCTTGTGGGCGGTATTTAAGGTGGACTGTTTTTCTGCCTAGGAGAAAAGATGCAACTGTTTGTTAGAGATTTAACGGTAATAGATTTTTCTTACCTTTGTCCCATTCGTGGCATGGTAGGCGAAAGCTGGATTGTGGATGTGCTGCTTGATGGTGGCCTAGACGATCAGAATATGGTGTTGGACTTTTCTAAAGTTAAGCGCACCATTAAAGACACGATTGATGATGTTGCCGATCATCGTCTGCTCATTCCGACTGCTTGCGCTGAAGTGCGCTGGCAGCAACAGGGCGATCGTGTATGGATGGATTTTAATAGCCTTAAAGGCAGCATGCACTTAGCTTGTCCGTCACAAGCATTTGCGTTAATCCCAACTGAAATTATCGATTTCGATAGTGTGAATGCCTTTCTACAAAAGGCGTTAAAGGAAGTGTTACCCGATAATGTAGAAGGTATCGCGTTGACCTTACGCAACGAGATCCACGATGCGCCGTTTTATCATTACTCCCATGGCCTGAAAAAGCATAACGGCAATTGTCAACGCATAGCCCACGGCCATCGTAGTCCGATTAACATTTTTGAAAACGGTATTTCGGCGCCCAAGTTAGATGAATACTGGGCTAAACGTTGGCAAGACATTTACTTAGGTACTGCAGAGGATGTGGTCGCGGTTGATGAGCTTACTTTGTCACCCCAAAGCACAGCCAATGACGATAGCCACTATGGTTTCCGCTATAGCGCACCTCAAGGTGACTTTCAGCTAGCAATGCCTAAGAAGCGCTGTGAAATCATTCCCCTTGACACCACAGTAGAACTACTGGCCGATTTTATTGCCACTAGCTTGGTTGAAATGGCCCCAGAGCATGAATATAAAGTGATTGCCTATGAGGGTATTGGCAAAGGTGCGATAGCGGTTAAAGGGGCGCAAGCATAACTGCGCTTAGTTGTTCGCGATGGGCTAAGCGCCCATCGTCAGCTTCGCCAAATGATGATGTAAGTGATGATGTGTTAGCCGTTTGATTTCTCTTGTTTTGTAACCTGTTATTTATAGTCGCTAAAAAGAAGGACACCGCTTTGCGCTTATCAATTTCGTCACAAAAAATAACTCAGCGAATGGGTCAGGCACTGCTTGCAGGCCTATTGGGGGTAGTCAGTACAGCCAGTGTTGCCCAAGTGCAACTGCATGGCAAAATGGAGCAGGGCGCGTTAATTCGCGGGGAAACTCTGCCTGGCACTCAAATCCGTTTAAACGATACCGATATTGATGTGAGCCCAGAAGGTAAATTTGTATTTGGTTTCGAACGTCAAGCGCCTTTGTCGCAACAACTGACCTTAGTGTATCCCGATGGGCTTACTCAGATTAAGCCGCTAACGCTCACTGAGAAAGAGTATAAAATTGATCGGGTCAATGGCATTGCTAAAAAAATCATGAAGCCTGATCCTAAAGCCCAAGCCCGCTCAGCGAAAGACAGCAAACAAGTTAAAGCCGCACGCAATACCTTTTCAGATCAAAACGCATTTAGTCAGGACTTTATTTGGCCTTTAACTGGGCGAATATCTGGCGTGTATGGCAGCCAACGCGTGTACAATGGCAAACCGGGTAACCCGCACTATGGCGTTGATGTTGCTGCCAAAACGGGGACCGTCGTGGTCGCACCGCAAGATGGGGTGATTACCTTAGCGGTAGCAGATATGTTTTACTCTGGTGGGACTATTATTCTCGACCACGGCTATGGCGTCAGTTCAAGCTTTTTGCATTTGAGTAAGCTATACGTTGAGCCAGGTCAGCAGATCAAACAAGGCGAGCCAATTGCGGAAGTGGGCGCTACTGGTCGCGCGACCGGGCCGCACCTCGATTGGCGCATTAACTGGTATCAGATGCGACTTGATCCCGTTACCATAGTGCCAGATATGGCGTCTGTTCGTTAAACATGGGTCTTTAATAGGCAGGTGTTTGCGCTGAAATCGCTAAAAAGCAATTTGTCGTGATAAAAAACGCAGGCCATGGCCTGCGTTTTTTGTTGTGCGTCTATTGTTGTGCGTCTGAGCTTGTTAGATATTACTTGGCATAGCGGTTTTGCAAGTAGTCAAATACCGCTCGAATGCCGAAAGCTTCGCCGCCAACTGGACGCCCTGGTAATTTGCGATTATTCCACGCCATCACATCAAAGTGGCTCCAGCTAATATCGCTATCGACAAAGGCTTCTAAATACAATGCCGCAGTGATTGCGCCGCCAAAGGGCGTTTTACCACAGTTGGCAATATCGGCTATGTCACTGCCAGTGAGTTCAAGGTACGGCTTATGTAAAGGCATACGCCACACAGGATCTTGTACATTCAAGCCTGATGCGGTAATGCCTGCAGCGACCTCATCATCGTTGCTGAAAAAGCCCGGTAACTCGGTGCCTAACGCGATACGCATTGCACCGGTTAATGTGGCGAAGTCAATCATCAGCTCAGGCTTATCATTGTTGGCTTCCGCTAGGGCATCACATAATACTAAACGGCCTTCAGCGTCAGTGTTGTCAATTTCAACGGTGAGTCCTTTACGGGTCTTAATCACATCGCCTGGGCGGAACGCGTTAGCGGATACGGCGTTTTCAACCGCAGGTACCAGTACGCGTAAACGGATAGGTAAGTTTGATGCCATAATTTGATGGGCTAGGCCAATCACATGGGCCGCGCCGCCCATGTCCTTTTTCATTAAACGCATGCCTGCACCCGGTTTGAGATCCAGTCCACCAGAATCGAAACACACCCCTTTACCCACCAAGGTGACTTTAGGCGCATTTTCATCACCCCAAGTCAGATCAATTAGTCGTGGCTGGTTAGCACTGGCTCGGCCCACCATATGAATGGTTGGGTAGTTTTGCTCTAGCAGTTCATCGCCGACTATTTGGCTGATTTGTGCGCCAAATTCTGCAGCGAGTGCAGTCATGGTGTCGCCTAAATGTTGCGGCATCATATCGGCGGCAGGGGTGTTAACTAAGTCGCGCACTATAGTGACAGACCGTACCAGCTTGTGACATTCGCTGACCAATGCCGAATCATTAATAATCAGACTCGGGTAGGTTTTGTTGTTTGGCTTGTAACGGTCAAACTGATATGCACCTAGCCCCCAGCTAAACGCCGCCATTTTTAACTGTTCTTTATCGCCTTGCAGAAGGTACTCACCGGCTGGCAATTGGTTGACTAGCTCACCGCATAACCAATAAGACTGAGTGTCGTTGCTAACTAAAATCACTTGGCTGATTGCACCGTCTGCGCTAGGGATAACGCTGTGGCCCTGGCCGCTAAATCGAGTGTTCGTTAGCCAATTTTTTACTTGCTCAGGCTGCTCGGCAAGCCAAGTGTCATATTGATCACTTGCCATTATTAGCAACGGGATCCCTTCGCTGCCTTGCATAATCAGATTGGTTATTTTAGAGCTGGTCATTGCGCGCTTCACTTATAGGTAATACAAAAGTTAACGGCTAGATTAGCAGGGGAATTGGTAGGGGGTAAAGCCAGTGACTATTTAGTGATGTCTTTTTCGCCACTGGACAGTCCAGCACGCTTAATCTTTTGCTTGTGACGATTGAGTTGTGCTTTCCGTTGCGCCAAATTATTAAATGAACTGGGCAAAATATCGACTTTGACGAGTTTGCCGAGTTTGACGACCACAGGAATGGTAATGGGCGCGAAAGGCAGTACCGCAAACACACCTAAACCAAGCCCTTTCACTAAGTCTGCTAACTGCTTATTGGCCAAAGACAGTTCTTCTTTACTGGCTTGATTGCGGGTATAGCGCTTATAAGTCACCAACATATCTTTGGTTTCTTGTTTCTCCTGCGATAACGCATCTTTAAGCACTAACATGTCTCGTTTTAGGCGTAGCCAAAAACGACGCTGGCTAATACGAAGCACGCGCACAGGGGCTTTATGAAGGTGACGGTAGATTTTCATTGCGCGGATTGTGCCATAGCTTGGCACGAACACCTATCTTTTGATCCCCCCATGGCGCGTGTTATGCGACTAATGTCTATGATTGGTTAAGTTGTGTACAATTTTTATGCAAGTGTGCATTGCACGGGCGTTAGCAAGCACTTAAGCAGCGACTAAAACAGTAAAAGACTAACTTTGTCGACAATATGCGGGTTTTTGGCTTGACGTTAACGTCATATTTACCTACATTGTCGACAATTAGTTAATTTTGTGAGCCAGATCAAATGAGCTTCTTTTCTGAGCAGCCGGTTACAGCGGCCGATAAAACCTTCATTCAACTTAGGCAAGATATCGTTGAAGGAGAGATTGCTGCAGGCACTAAACTCAGTGAAGCTGAATTGTCGACAAAGTATCAAGTTAGCCGTGCCGTTATCCGCGAAGCCATTAATCGATTAGAGTCTTGCCGTATCGTTGAGCGCAAAGCCAATGTGGGTGCACGGGTGGCATCGTTAACCACTGAAGGACTGATAGAGCTATACCAAGTCAGAGAAGCCTTAGAAGGCATGGCGGCGCGCTTGGCGGCAAAAAACATGTCAGATTCCGAAATCGCCGATCTTAATGCACTGCTCAACCACCATTTTGATAAAGTCAGAAGCGGTGAGTCTTATTATCAAGAAGCGGGTGATGTAGATTTTCACTATCGCATCATTATCGGAAGTAAAAACAAACATCTTATCAATATGTTAACTAATGGCATTTATCATCTTGTACGTATGTACCGAGTGCAATTGGGGATGGCGGGGCCACGTGTCACCACCGCCTTTGATGAGCATCGACACATTGTGCAAGCCATCAGTAATCGCGATGAAGAATTAGCCGAGATGCTAATGCGTCGCCATATTCTTTATTCAAAAAATAATATCGAAAAAAAATTAGCCTAAATCCTTACCAAATCATAAGAGAGCAACACTATGAGCGCAGGAAAGAAGTTTCGCCAAGCACTAGCTGATAACCAACCTTTACAAATCGTCGGTACGATTAATGCCTATTCGGCCATGATGGCCAAGCAGATAGGTCATCAAGCCATTTACCTATCAGGTGGTGGTGTTGCAAATGCCTCTTATGGATTGCCCGACTTAGGTATGACTTCGCTCAATGATGTGATTGTGGATGTGCAGCGGATCACCGCGGCTTGTGATTTGCCATTAATGGTTGATATCGACACCGGTTGGGGCGGGGCATTTAACATTGCTAAAACCATTCGTGATATGGAAAAGGCCGGCGCAGCAGCGGTACATATGGAAGATCAGGTAGCGCAAAAGCGTTGTGGTCATCGTCCCAACAAAGAGATTGTTTCTTGCGAAGAGATGGTTGATCGCATTAAAGCAGCGGTTGATGCCCGCACCGATCCAGACTTTTTCATTATGGCGCGTACCGACTCCTTTGCACAGGAAGGTTTAGAGGCGGCAATTGAGCGTGCTAAAGCGTACGTTGCAGCGGGTGCTGATGGCATTTTTGCTGAAGCGGTGAAAACTGAAGCCCATTACCGCGCCTTTAGCGAAGCCTTAGATGTACCGATTTTGGCCAATATTACTGAGTTTGGTCAAACCGAACTGTGGAACAAGCAGCAACTGGGTGAGTGGGGATGCGCGATGGTGTTGTATCCATTAAGTGCCTTTAGAGCCATGAATAAAGCTGCCGAGCTAGTCTATAGCACTATTTTGGCCGATGGAGACCAAAAAGCGGTCACCGATAAAATGCAAACTCGTATGGAGCTATACGATTACCTGGGTTACCACGACTATGAGCAGAAGCTCGATGCTTTGTTCAGCGAAGGTAAGAATAAATAAATCATTAGCGAAACAAACAAGCCCTACTGCGGTGTAGTTAACTCCTATGCCGCGTAAATAAATGCAACACAGCAACAAAATAAGATGACCCAAGCAGGCGGATGTGATGGATAGCACCGCAGTTTAGTGGTTACAAATAGATTGAGGAGAGCGTCATGGTTGATAAAAAATTAGGTGGAGCAGGTCTACGTGGTCAAAGTGCTGGTGAAACAGCCTTGTGTACGGTTGGAAAATCAGGCAGCGGATTAACTTATTGTGGTTACGATGTGTCTGATTTAGCAGACAATGCTACTTTTGAAGAGGTGGCCTACTTGCTGTTCAATGGGGAACTGCCAACTGAAGACCAACTCGCCACGTATAAAGCGCAGTTAAAGGATATGCGAGATTTACCACAAGCACTGAAAGAAGTGTTACAGCGCATTCCTCAAGATGCACACCCTATGGATGTGATGCGTACTGGTTGTTCTTTCTTAGGCAACCTAGAGCCTGAAAACGATTTTTCAGAGCAAAATCAAGCTGCCAACCGCTTGCTAGCCGCATTTCCCGCCATCATGTGCTACTGGTATAAGTACTCACACGAAGGGATTGAAATTGACTGTGTGAGCGATGAAGACTCACTAGGTGGGCATTTCTTACGTTTGCTAAATGGTACGACTCCTTCAGAGCAGCATCGCCGCGTGATGGATGTGTCATTGATCCTCTATGCTGAGCATGAGTTTAATGCCTCGACGTTCACCGCCCGTGTGTGTGCCTCAACGTTATCTGACATGTTCTCATGTATTACCGGTGCTATTGGTACGTTGCGTGGACCATTACATGGCGGCGCTAACGAAGCGGCTATGGATATGATTCAAAAATTCACTTCACCGGCCGATGCCAAAGAGCAAATGGCGGGAATGTTAGCCCGTAAAGAAAAAATCATGGGCTTTGGTCATGCGATTTACCGTACCTCAGATCCCCGTAATGTGATCATCAAAGCCTGGTCTGAGAAGTTGGCGCAGGAGCATGGTGATACCAGTCTGTACGATATTTCTGTGGCTTGTGAAGAGTTTATGTGGGATACCAAAAAGCTATTTTGTAATGCCGACTTTTTCCATGCCTCGGCTTACCATTTCATGGGTATTCCAACCAAATTATTTACGCCAATTTTCGTCTGTTCACGTTTGACGGGTTGGGCTGCGCACGTCATGGAGCAGCGTAGCAATAACCGTATTATCCGCCCAAGTGCTGATTACACGGGGAGCGAGCCGCGTAAAGTCACGCCGATTGCTACACGCTAACCCTGCTTTTCGATGCCATAGCCGCGCTTGCTATGGCATCAAAAATAGCCTTACCAGTGGAACTGCATATGAACAGTCAATATAGAAAGCCCTTGGCCGGTACAGCGTTGGATTATTTTGATACCCAAGCAGCTGTAGATGCCATTAAACCGGGTGCTTACGCCGGTTTACCTTATACCTCCCGAGTCCTTGCTGAAAATTTAGTGCGTCGCTGTGACCCTGATAAACTGAGTGCATCTTTAAGCCAGATTATTGAGCGTAAACGTGAGCTCGATTTCCCGTGGTTTCCCGCTCGAGTCGTTTGCCATGACATTTTGGGACAAACCGCGCTGGTTGATTTAGCCGGCTTACGGGACGCTATTGCCGCTAAAGGTGGCGATCCATCTAAAGTGAATCCTGTAGTACCTACTCAGCTGATTGTCGATCACTCACTGGCCGTTGAGCATGCTGGCTTTGAGCCTGATGCGTTTGAGAAAAACCGCGCTATTGAAGACCGCCGTAATGAAGATCGCTTTCACTTTATTAATTGGACCAAAACGGCCTTTGAAAACATCGATGTGATCCCCCCAGGCAACGGTATCATGCATCAGATTAACCTTGAGAAAATGTCCCCTGTGGTGCACGACCGCGACGGCGTGGCTTTTCCTGATACCTTAGTGGGAACCGACAGCCATACGCCACATGTGGATGCACTCGGTGTGATTGCTATCGGGGTAGGTGGGTTGGAAGCAGAAAGCGTTATGTTAGGCCGCGCTTCCTATATGCGCTTGCCGGATATCATAGGTGTTGAGCTGGTGGGGCAGCGTCAAGAAGGCATTACCGCTACAGATATCGTATTGGCGATTACTGAGTTTTTACGCGAACAACGAGTTGTCTCTTCCTATCTAGAATTCTTTGGTGAAGGTGCACGAGCATTAACTTTGGGCGACCGCGCCACAATTTCAAATATGACCCCAGAATTTGGTGCTACTGCGGCCATGTTCTATATCGATGAAAAAACCATCGACTATTTGAAACTCACAGGCCGTGATGACAAACAAGTCGCGCTAGTAGAAACCTATGCTAAACAAGCTGGCTTGTGGGCTGATGCGCTAGATAGTGCGCAGTATGAGCGGGTGTTGCAGTTTGATTTATCGGCTGTGGGTCGCAATATTGCTGGGCCGTCAAATCCGCACAAACGGGTTTCGACTCAAGACTTAGCGAAAGCGGGCATTAGTGGTGAAGTTGAAAATGAGCCAGGATTGATGCCAGATGGTGCGTGTATCATTGCTGCTATCACTAGCTGTACTAACACCAGTAACCCGCGCAATGTGATTGCCGCCGGCCTATTAGCCCGCAATGCCAATGCGAAAGGGTTAACGCGAAAGCCATGGGTGAAAACATCCTTAGCACCTGGCTCTAAAGCGGTGCAATTGTACCTAGAAGAAGCCAACTTATTACCCGAACTGGAGCAGCTAGGCTTTGGCATAGTCGCTTTTGCTTGTACCACGTGTAACGGCATGAGTGGTGCACTCGACCCAGTGATTCAACAAGAAGTGATCGATCGCGATCTCTACGCCACTGCCGTGTTGTCGGGCAACCGTAATTTTGATGGCCGCATTCATCCGTATGCTAAGCAAGCCTTTTTAGCTTCGCCGCCTTTGGTGGTTGCGTATGCGATTGCCGGTACCGTGCGTTTTGATATTGAGCAAGATGTGTTGGGCCATGACAGTCAGGGTGAACCCGTAACACTTAAAGATATTTGGCCGTCAGATGCAGAAATTGATGCGGTGATCGCGTCCAGCGTTAAGCCGGATCATTTCCGCCAAGTATATGAACCCATGTTTGATCTTAAAGTCGACTACGGTGAAGCAGAAAATCGTACTGAGCCTTTGTATGACTGGCGTCCCCAAAGTACTTACATTCGTCGTCCTCCTTATTGGGAAGGCGCCTTAGCTGGCGAGCGAACAATGAAGGGCATGCGTCCGCTTGCGGTACTTGGGGATAACATTACGACCGATCACTTGTCGCCATCAAATGCCATTATGCTCGACAGTGCAGCAGGGGCCTACTTAGACAAAATGGGTTTACCTGAGGCAGATTTTAACTCTTACGCCACCCATCGAGGTGACCATTTAACTGCGCAACGTGCCACGTTTGCAAACCCTAAACTGTTTAATGAAATGGTGCAGGAAAATGGCCAAGTGAAACAAGGTTCACTCGCCCGTATTGAGCCAGAAGGTCAGGTTTCACGGATGTGGGAAGCGATTGAAACTTATATGGAACGTAAACAACCGTTGATCATTATCGCCGGTGCTGATTACGGTCAAGGTTCGAGTCGCGATTGGGCTGCTAAAGGTGTACGCCTCGCCGGTGTGGAAGTGATTGTCGCAGAGGGTTTCGAGCGTATTCACCGCACTAACTTAGTGGGCATGGGAGTGCTACCACTTGAGTTTATCAATGGCCAAAATCGCCATACGTTCCAAATTGATGGTAGTGAAACCTATGATGTTGTGGGTGAACGCACACCAGGGGCACAATTAACCGTGGTAATGACCAGGCGCAGTGGTGAACAGCTCAGCTTTGCAGTGAAATGTCGATTAGATACTGAAGAGGAGCTGTCGATATATGAAGCTGGTGGTGTACTGCAACGTTTTGCCCAAGATTTCCTTGAGCAAGGAGATTGCTAATGACTCAAAAGGCAAAGTTTGCAGGGCAAATTCGCGTCCCCGCGACTTATATGCGAGGCGGAACCAGTAAAGGGGTGTTTTTCTCTTTAACGGATCTGCCCAGCGCCGCACAAGTTGCTGGTGCCGCGCGTGATGAGTTGTTGTTACGTGTGATTGGCAGTCCAGACCCATACGGTAAGCAGACCGATGGGATGGGGGGCGCAACATCTAGCACCAGTAAAACAGTGATTGTAGCCGCAAGTAACCGTGCCGATCATGATGTTGATTATCTATTTGGTCAGGTCGCCATAGACAAAGCGTTTGTTGATTGGAGTGGTAATTGCGGCAATCTATCCGCAGCCGTAGGCGCGTTTGCGGTCCACGCTGGCTTAATTGATGCCGACAAAATGATTGATAACGGCATTTTGTCGGTACGGATTTGGCAAGCTAACATCAATAAAACCATTATTGCTCATGTACCCATTACCGATGGACAAGTACAGGAAACCGGAGATTTTGAGCTTGATGGTGTTACCTTTGCAGCTGCAGAAATCGGCGTTGACTTCAATAACCCCGCTGCAATGCCTGCAGCAGGTGAGATGAGTAAACTGTTTCCAACCGGACAAGTGGTCGACACCCTTGAGTTACCAGAGGCGGTGTTTAAGGGCGGGTTACTTAAGGCGACTATGATTGATGCGGGCATCCCGACTATTTTTGTCAATGCTGAGGATATCGGCTATCGCGGTGATGAGCTGCAAGATGATATTAATAATGACTCCCAAGCGTTGGCAATGTTTGAAACGTTGCGGGCTATTGGTGCGGTAAAAATGGGATTGATTAAAGATATCAGTGAGGCAGCGGGTCGCCAGCATACACCCAAAATTGCATTTGTGGCTCCAGCATCAACTTATCAAGCGTCTAGCGGTAAGAAGGTAAAGGCGGACACGATTGATTTTAATGTGCGGGCGCTATCTATGGGTAAGCTTCATCATGCCATGATGGGCACTGCTGCGGTAGCCATTGGCACGGCAGCGGCCGTACCAGGTACCTTAGTTAACTTAGCTGCAAGTGCTAACGCTGAGCAGCAGCAATCGCCTGTAGCAATAGATAGCATTAACTTTGGCCACCCTTCAGGTAGCTTAAAAGTGGGAGCTAAAACGAGCTTGACCGAAAGAGGATGGGTGGTGACACAAGCCTCTATGAGTCGCAGTGCACGTATATTGATGGAAGGTTGGGTGAGAGTGCCTTTTAGTCATTAGCAGACGTTGCTTACTGTTAAAAACGCCAGTTGTGCTGAACCATGACTGGCGTTTTTTTGTGCGGAAACCTTTAATTTGAAGTTGACGTTAATTAATGTAAATTAGTGATGGCTTATACTGATTGGTATTATATTAATAATACGGCTAAAACTTGCTTCTTAGCTAATCCCAATTAACTTTAATAGAGGGCAATAAGGAGAGTGGCATTTGAAGTGGTTGGGGGTGTGGTTAATATTGCTATGCTACAGCGAGTATGGGTATTCATCCAATACCCAGCGCCAACCTGTGTCACTGTATACCTATCACTATATGCCGCCCTATGTAGTCGACTCACAAAAACAAATTGGTTTGTTTTATGATGTGGCGCGTTTTTTTAATCAACATCAGCAACAATATCATTTCCAAGTCTCTTATATTCCACGTAAACGGTTAAATTATCAATTAGCTCAACATGAATTTGATGGGGTGGTGATCGGTGTTAATCCTGTGTGGTTTCAAGATCGTGAAAAACAAAAATATTTGTGGACTGGCGCGTTAATGCAAGACCAAGATGAATTTCTATCGCATCGAAGTCAGCGGTTCGAATATGTCGATAAAGCGTCCCTTTATGATAAGCAAGTCGGCGGCATTAGTGGTTTTCGTTATCATACCGTCGATAAGCTGGTGGCCGAGGGGCTAGTAAATCGCATCGATACCTCTAATGAATCACGGCTGCTAAAAATGCTACTTAAACGGCGCTTTGACTGCGCCATTGTGTCGCGTGCAACGACCATCTATTACCAGACGTTATTGAACACCAATCAAGAGTTGCACTTTTCGGCAAAACCCCATGATAGATACACAAGGCACCTGCTCATGCCTAAACAGATGAAGGATGTGCTGCAAGTGGTAGAACCCTTAATTTTGCAGCTATTGCAATCGCCACAATGGCAACAACAGATGCTGCTATATCAGACTCAGCTAGATCCACAATAGTGCCTCATGGGTATCGAGACTCACCTTGCTTTACTGACTGATGACATAAAAAAAGCCACTTGCTAATAACAAGTGGCTTTGATGTTTTTAAGACAGGATAACGATTACGGCTTTAAAATAACTTTAACGCTGTCATCAAGATCGGCTTCGTCAATATAACCGATTGCGTTGGGATTACTGGCAATGGTCGATTTCATCGCAGAGGCACTATTGACCGTTGCAGGTGGGTTACCTTTACCGGTAAATACCTGTTTAGACCAGAACGCTTTAAGCTGCGCATCTGATTTTTTAGTGACTTTGCTGTGGAACTCGCTGCGGGTGGCATTGCCTTCATCAAGCTCATATACCACAGCTGACGATGAACCTTTACCGAGAAACATCTTTTTGGCATCTGATGCCGAAATGTCTGCTGCTCCTGGCGCACCGATAACGACAACGGCTGCTTGAGCCGATACGACTGCACTTAAGCTAAGCGCGATGACGGATAATAACTTGTTCATGGCTGCGCTCCTTAAAATACGACGTCAAATTTAACAGTGTAGACAGTCACATCGTCGTACTCACGCAACACATTTGTCTGGAATCCACCTGAAGTGTCACCAAAGTCGGTTGCGTAAGTTACATCAAACTTCACCGCCAAGTTGTCTAGTGCATCCCAACGCAGACCGGCACTGTACGATGTGCGTTGGCCGTTGAAAAGTGCAGCAAGGATCGCGCTATTTTCATCGACTACGACTCTTTCATCGTCATCTTGTGTTTCATAGTAAGCGGCCGTGACATAGGGAGTAAATGCGTTAATGCGGTAACCTAACGTGATGTAACCTGCATCTGAGTCTGAGTATTGACCTGCAACTTCTGCGCGTGTCCATTCGGCGACTGCCAAAAATTGGCCATTGTCGTAGCTGGCACCAACACCAGCAAATGTGGCTTTTTCGCTATCAAGATCTAAGATGCGCACGTTAACGTTCACATCAACTGGTAGGCCCGTGGTCGGATCGGCCATTGTGATTGTGGTAGGGCGTGTCACTGGGCCATCTAGGCTCGCTTGGCCGTATACTGCCCGTAAAGTCCAGATTTCATCTGTCCAACTTACGTTGGCACCGATAATATTGCTGATGTCGATGCCAGCTTCCTCAGATTCACCACCAAAAGCTTGCATAGTTAAGGTTGAATCGTCGAAGTCAATGTCATAACTGATATCGCCACCGGTGTACGTTGTGAAAGGTACCGTGCCGTAGACTTCCTCTGGTGGACGTGCAAACGGTTGGGCGTAACCGACATCTAAGTAATCTGAGTACATAAATAATGGTACGCGTAACTTACCACCACGTACTTGAACACCGCCGTCAAAACGATGAGAAACATACGCCCACTCAGCCTCGACGTCCCAGTCATTTTCGCCTTTCATCATCAGCTGCATGACCGCTTGGGTTTGTGGTGTGATGGCAAACGTAGCTTGGAAGCCCATTTTACTCTCTTCGCTAAAATCAGCAGAGGTGCTGCTACCCAGATAGCCTGAGTTGTTGTCAGCTGAAACATAGGCGCCGCTCATGAAGCCATTGAACTTGAAGCGATCAGCTAAACTGGCGGTTTGTTGTTGCTGCAAGTCTTTGACTTGCTGTTCTAGTTTAGCGATTTTTTCATCGGTATTTTGCTCGTCAGCTGCAAAAGCTTGAGCTGGTACCAATGCCACTGAAACCGCCATGGCTAGGCTTTTCAACGCAAAGTTGAAGTTGATTTTGTCGTTCATCTCTATATATCCCCGATACGGTTATTATTTTTCAGTTACACTTTAAATTGATCAGTAATCGCACCAAGCTGATTACTCACGCCTTCGATGTCATAACTGATCCCACCTAATTCGTCGGTGGTGATTTTTACTTTCTGTGCATTGTTTTCAATTTCAGCAACATACTGCTGAATCAAAACAGAGGTATTGTGTTGCTCTTCAGTGGCAGCGGCTATCTGTTCGTTAACCACTACAATTGCGCTGACTTTGTCGGTGATGCTAATGAGTGCATCGCCTGCAAGTGAGGTGCTTTGTACCCCTTCGTCAGCGGTTTCAATGCCACGCTGCATCGCTTCAACCGCTTGTGTTGAAGTTGAGCGTAGCTCTTGTAAGACTTGCTGGATCTCTTCGGTTGAGGTTTGTGTGCGTGAGGCGAGAGTTCGAACCTCATCGGCGACCACAGCAAAGCCGCGGCCTTGCTCACCGGCACGTGCTGCTTCAATGGCGGCATTGAGTGCCAATAGGTTAGTTTGTTCAGCAATACCGCGAATAGTATCTAAGATGTCGTTAACGTTGTTGGTAAAGGCATCAAGCTGATTAACCACAACAGCAGTGGTTTTCACCTCTTCCGATAAGCGATTAATGGTTGAAATTGCATTGGCAACAACATCTTGGCCACGTTGAGCTTCTTGATTAGCATTCTCAGCTTCCGAAGCCGCATTGGTTGCATATTCAGCAATGTGTTCAACACTGACAAACATTTCACGCATAGCATTGGAAATTTGTTCCACCGATTGGTTTTGCTCAGCCACGGTTATTTCACTGTTTTTACAGCTTGTCAGTAAGGTGTTTGATACTTGTCCTAAGCTCTCGGTGGTTTTTTGAGTGTCAGCAATAGAGGATTGCAGTTTGCCCACAAATTGGTTAAACCAGTGCACAAGGGTACTAATTTCATCTTTGCCATCGTACTCAATTCGCGAGCGTAGATCGCCTTCTCCTTCAGAGATATTTTGCAACGAATCACTGACACTCCTAATGGTGACAATGATTGAGCGATTGACCAGTAATCCGACGATAACAAGCAATATTGATGCAATAATGCCAATGGTTAACATCGAAATTGAAGCACTGTCTGAGCTGTCGAGGGTTTGCTGGATGGACTGAGCAAACTGTTCTGAAAAATTGAGCTGTTTCTGATGAAACTGTCCTAACAGCTTTTCATAACGTGCAGCATTGTCCGCCGCCTGATTTTTGATGCGATTAAAGTCGACATCGTCTTTAAGAAACTCGGCTACCAGGCTCTTAGCATTGTTGTGATAAACGCCAAGTTCATTGCGCATAAATTGGGCATCGTTGGCTTCTTCCGGCAACAATCGGGCTATGTCGTTGAGGTTAGTAGTAATTTGGCCAACCATTTTTTCGACGGTGATCAGCGCATCTTCTTCACCGGTGGTGACCGCAGATTGAATATTCTGATCCAGCTGAATCATCAACCCTTCATTAACTGTTGCCAGTTTTAGTACAGGAAACAGTTGCGAGTTGACACGGTTGAGTCGTTCAGCGTTTTCCTGAACACTATTATTGTTGATCACCAATGAGCAAATGAATGACAAAATAGCTACTAGCGTGAGTAAGGCTATTCGGTGTTTGATTTTAATGCGATTTAATTTCATATATTTAAGCCCTAAGCTTCTCACGTGTTCAAATATTCAAACTATGAATAGAATTAGCAGGTAGTGCGGCTATCACGTTAGCCAAAACGTTTAACATTAATTATCAATGGTTTACTATTTTTGTAGCCGTTTTTTAACTGAAAGCCGAAGCTAACGAGTAGATTACCTAGCTATATAGTTACTAGTATATAAGTCCCTTTTAGGCAAAAATTTTGCTATAAAAATTGTTGACTTACGGCCAAAGCAAAGCTTGATAATTAACTGGATATTCTGTTAGAGAATTGCGACTGGGGGGAGTGATTTAAGTGAACTTTTCCATGTTGAACATATTGACTGCACGATGACATCAGTCAAGTCTAGACTTCCATGCACTGATATCACCTCAGTACGGTTTACTAACAGCTCTTGTATTTAATCTATGCTCAACTTAACTCTTATACTTTCTTTGTTGCTCTACATATATTTGTATACCGCTAGCTCAAGGTATATTTGCTAAAATAATAGATGTAATTTATTTGCCACTAATCACTCCGGCACATTTAAACAACATTTTTGATATTTATCAATACAAATGTTGAGCTGTTTAACAAGTTGAATCTACTGTTTGGTCGAAAAGCATACAGGCGCCATGGTGGTGCTGATGCAATCGGTTTCTTTTGTGTTTTTGTGGTTATTTTGTTTGGTTTGTTGTGTTAATTTTTTAATGGAATGTATATTTTTTGATTGTTTAGATTGCTATCCTATTTATTCGTTACCCTAACGATTAAAATTATTTAATTGGGCTGTTTGTATAATATTTATCCGCTATGTATTGCGGTCTATATTAATACCTGAGGGTTATCCGACCTTTCCTTAACCGATTACTAACCTTCGATGTAACCCAAAGCACTTGTACAAGCCATAGTGATGCTCATCGCTATTGCTGTAGGTGAAAATATTGCTAAATGGCATTTTAACCATTAAATCTACAAGTTTTTTTGGGTTTTAGTTATGATAGGTGCTGTTATTGTTGGGTTTTACGATAGCTAATTATGATTAAAACCTTATGCCATAGTGAAGTACCGCTAATGCGCTTGTTGTGAGTACGGCAGAACAATAATAAATCCTATTCTGGGGCGACTAATGTTTTTAAGGTATTTGGCAATGAAGCTAGGAAATATAGTTCATACCTATTTGTGTATACAGTTGATTGGCAGGTGGGATTTGATCGAAAAAAGCCAGTTTGTATCATGTCGAACTTTCGTTGATTAACAGTAAATATATTTAGAGTGAATGAGTTATACCGAGGTATAGAATATAGTTCTTAGAATATAGGCAGGATGTTGATTAGTTCGTATCGCTAAAGGTTTGTGATTAAAACACTAAGAAAACCTTATTATAACGCTAGCGCTGACTAACAACGCTAGCGTTAACAAAATAGGCTAATGTTGACGACTAGCCTGTTCTTAGTGCGAGTATTGCGTCAACATCGATAGGGTCTGGGTAACGCGTAAAAGCAGAATCTTTCACATCGATAGCATAAATAGACATGCGATCCGCGAGCTCATTACCTTCAATGCCAATATGGGCAGCTACATGGCTAATTGTGACTTGTTCCTTAATTTCATCATATAGCGCGTGAGCTTGCTGAATGATGGTTAAGTTTTTAATATCCCCCGCAGTCTTGCGCTTCCAACCTTTGGCTTTCCATGAATATGCCCAATTAGTGATGCAATTGAGAGAGTACTGAGAGTCACTGTGAATATGCACTTGGAGATCTAGCGCGATATACTTCTTCGCTAATAGAAGCGCTTGATAGAGTGCATTAAGTTCCGCACTGTTGTTAGTACCATCCGGGTGATAAAGCCCATACCAAAGCTGGTCTAACTGACCTGTTTTGTATACGGCAATGCCCGAGCCCGCTTCTCCAGGATTAGGTTCGCAGCCGCCATCGGTATAGATATCGATATCAGAGTTAGGTTTAGCAGCCAATAACTTGGCTTGGGTATCGGTTTTTGATGCCGCTTTTGTGGATGTGGCCTTTTGGGTAGCTGGGCGGTGCTTAAAGGCCGCTTCAGCTTCTTCACGGCTTTTAAATGATTTGTAGCGCGCACCGGCAAAACCGTCGACTTGTGCTTTTGCTGTGGGCCAATCGGTAAAAATTCCGGTTTGACGTCCCGCCCAAATTACGTAGTATTTTGTCGCCATTATTATTCCATTAGGTTAACTAATTTATTGCTCAACCAAATTGATTATATGTTTATTGACTCTTATGTGCGCAAGACTGAAGCAGGTTTGCAAAAAACTCACTGCCTTTACGATTGGCAAAAGCAATATTGCGTTCAGGTATCGATTCTGGGTCGTCATAGTCAGCTAAGGCCTGTTCCATACTCGCCTCTCTAATGATATGAATTGTTGGAAAAGGAGAGCGGTTGGTATAGTTGGCAGCGCTATTTTGTGGCTCGCCATCAAAGCAGTAATCAGGATGAAAGCTTGCCAGCTGGTAAGTGCCTTCATAGCCTTGTTCGATAAGTAAGTCGGTTGCGATATCGACCAAGTCTAAGTATTGATAAAAGCCTTCAAACCCTCGCGGTATAATAAATAAGCTAGTCTCTATTTGAGGATTTTCATCAAGCGTTTGGCAAGCCTTGATAAAGGCGGTCAAGACTTCGGCCAGTGCTTGCTCGTCAACGACTTGGTAGCAAATGCTATTACGCAACACTTCTTGGCGGGCAAAAGGGCATATGTTGTATTTCATGATGACCTTTTCTACCCAGTTTCTTGTTTGTTGCGCCGGGCTTAGTTCAACAGTATCCATGGACAATCTTTTTAAGTACGTTATTGGGGAGCAATCATAGGTATGATAGAGGCAACAAGCAAGAGCGCCATACTGATGTTAAAAACCCGTTGTTGACGTTGATTTTTTAAGAGCCTTTTTAAGGCAACGCCAAAACCTAGCCATACCAAAGCACAGGGTAGGGCAACCGCAAGAAAAATACTGGCAATACTCACCACTTGTGGCACCAGAGGTTGCTCGATTGAGGTAAAGGTGGCAACGGCGCCAATCGCCATAATCCAACCCTTTGGATTCACCCATTGAAACGCTGCTGCTTGAATAAAGGTCAACGGATTAGCTTTCGCAACCCCTTCCATTTTGCTGCTACTGTTGGCGATTAGCCAAGCTAAGTATAGCAAGTAGCCAATGCCAACATACTTAATTACCGTATGCAAAATAGGGTATTGGTTAAATAGTGTTGTTAATCCTAGGCCAATGGCCAATACCATTACTGGAAATCCCAAACAGATCCCGCACAAATGTGGTAGTGAACGCTGCACACCAAAATTCACCCCTGATGTCATCAGCATGATGTTGTTTGGACCTGGGGTGATACCCGATGAAAATGCAAAGAGTGCAACTGCAATAATAAATTCCATGCCTGCCGTAATGTCGTTGTAGCCGTACAGCTGCATATAGTCGCTAACCTAAGCGGGATAAGCCAGAGATTTTTTGGTATCAAGGTTATTTAGTCCCAAGGTCGTTAAATATGTTGTTTAAGTTAACTGACTGATCTTGTAGCGCTATCAATCGTCCATTTGCAATTGACTGCTGTGATGGTGAAATTTTGTCTCCGATTGAATGTTGCATATTGCATACAATATTTGTTATAAATAATTTCGTAACAAAAAATTAACTTTTTGTTCTCAAAAAATAACAAATACCGTTTGAGATATTTCCGCAGAGAAATAATCAAGCATCAGATATGAGTAACATTGCTGCAGGGCGAAGGCCCTGCTGACTTTTTGATTGGAGAATCAGCATGAAAAATCCACCTCAACACCTGCTTAGCACTCGCGGTAAGTTTCGCGCTTCGCTGCTGGCTTTAGCCTGTTCAGCCGCGTTAATTCCCGCTTCAGGTGCTCTAGCAAACAGTTTACAACACGGCAAGGATGCTGTGACTCCAGTTGTAGTAAAGCCAGTGATCACAACATCATTGGTTGACCGTCAACCCGGTCAGCATGCAACGACTCGAGTTAATGAGCATCATTTATCTAGCCTAAAACAAGCTGATAAAGCCGATCGCGCTAAGGTTACTGCGCCTCTAGGTATGCTTGGCAACGCTGGACCAGAAGCGGAAGCCGATCCATGTAATGGTTACGATCAGTTCAATAATCTAACGGGTGCGGCATTGTATGATTTTGTTCGCAGCGCAGATTTTGCCTGTATTTCAGAACTGTATTCAAATAATGACGCTACGGCTGTTGCCGCTTACCAGCCACAAAATGTCATTGATGTTGCTAATTTTGCTAAAGCACAGGCTGCCAGCTATGACAGTAGCACGGGCAGTGAAATGCTTAACCTGATCTATTTCCTCCGCGGTGCGTTTTATATTGAGTATTACAACGATGCATTGACATACGCCAATAGCCAGCCAGCAGATGCACTACGTGATCTACTGATAGCTTATACCGCCAATCCAGTGTTTAACGATACCAGTGAGATGCAAGGTAACACTCTTCAAGAGTTCTTTATTGCTTGGGATAGTGCTGACAGCATCTATGAGTCAGTCGGGGCAATCACCCAATATCTTGATGGCTTTAATGCTGAGCATTTAGCCGTGCCAGCTCATCGTACAGCGATGACCAAAGCGCTAACGACCTTGTATTATGGGCAGTGGGAAAGCCGTTACACCCAAGCGGCGATGGAGTTTGGTGAGTTAAGAGCCGCGTTATTAAACGTAGCCACCTCTGATTACATTATTAATTCTGCCTATGATTGGGAGTCGACGGACGCTTTCCACGAATATGGTCGATTCTACGTATATCAAGCTGATGGAAATCTGCCAGCGAGTTTGAAAACAGAGTTGAACACTGGCACACAAACCTACATGAATAAGTTTGAGCGCCTATCTAAACAGTGGGCTGATGCAGCTGGATACTTAGACTATTACAACCCTGGCGAGTGTGAGCAGTTTGGTATTTGTAATTGGGAACAGGAATTAGAAGATACTGTTCTATCGATTCATTATAACTGTAGCGACACGATTAATATTCGTGCTCAACAGATGTCCAATGCTGAGTTACAGCAATCGTGCGATCTCATGGGTGAAGAAGAAGTGTTGTTTCACGACGTTTTGGCGACAGGGTATCAGCCAGTCGCAGACGACAACAATACCAACCTAGAAGTTAATATTTTTGATAGTTACGATGACTATGACCAATATGCAGGTACGATTTTTGGCATTAGCACTGATAACGGCGGGATGTATCTAGAAGGGACGCCATCACAAGTGGGTAATCAGGCGCGCTTTATTGCCCATGAAGCAACGTGGACCGAAGATATTTTGGTATGGAATTTACGTCACGAATATGTGCATTACCTCGATGGTCGTTTCAATCAATATGGCGCATTTAACTACTTTGACATTGATACGGGTAAATCGGTGTGGTGGTCTGAAGGCTTAGCAGAATACATCTCTCAACAAAATCGCAATGATGATGCCGTGACCCTTGCACGTACTCAAGAGTTTAGTCTCAGTGAAATTTTATCCAACACCTATAACAGCGGTACCGATCGGGTTTATCGTTGGGGCTATCTAGCCGTTAGATTCCTGTTTGAACAGCATAGATCAGATGTTGATGAGCTATTGGTTCTGGCTCGCGGCGGTGATGCAGCAGGATGGCTTGCCTATATAGACAACGATATCGGCACTCAATATGACGCAGAATGGAACACCTGGTTAACGACCGTTACGAGTAACGATACGCCACTTAGTGGTGGGGTTGTCACGCCGGTGGATAGCGATGGCGATGGTGTGGTTGATAGTGAAGATGCGTTCCCGTTTGATCCTAGTGAAACCAAAGACTCAGATGGTGATGGCGTAGGTGATAATGCCGATGCTTTCCCTAATGATGCGAGCGAAACCGTAGACAGTGACGGTGATGGTTATGGTGATAATAGTGATGCATTCCCAAGTGACCCGAACGAGTGGGCCGACGAAAACGGCAATGGTATTGGTGACAATGCTGATGCCGATAATGGCGGTGGCGATCCGGTAGCACACTGCGGAACGGCGACAATCAGTAGCGGTAATTTGATTCAAGATACCACTGCATGTGTCGCGGGAACCGCAAGAAACTCATATTATACCTATGTTGATAGTGACAACACCCAGCTATACATCTCGACCAGTGGTGGTAACGGTGATGTTGATTTGTACTTTAATCAAAATACCTGGGCGAGCTCCACAAGTTACACAGCATTGTCTGCGACTTCGGGCAATGAAGAGTTAATCAGTGTTGTGGCCAACCGTGGCTGGGTATACATCTCTACTGTCGCCAGTGTTGCTTTCGATGGTGTTAGCTTAACGGTCAGCGAGTCGGCACCAACCAATGGTGGAGGAGATAATGGCGGCGGTGACAATGGTGGTGGAGACAATGGCGGAGTCAGCAATGTTGATGATGCTTGTGCTACTCAAGCACCATACAGCTACGGCGGGCTCAATTTTGGTGAGGCAGTATGTATCGCCGATGATCATTCAAGCTACTACTTCTATGTGCCAGCAGGAACAGCGAGTATCCAAATAGATACCGATCATGGTAGCGGCAACGTTGATATTTACGCCAATGGTTCAACCTGGGCAAGTGCATCAGCTTATGATGCAAAGTCTGAAAATGCCGGTAATGCTGAGTCAATCACAGTAAACTCGCCAGCAGTAGGTTGGTACTATGTCAGTGCTGATGGCGCGCCAAGCAGCCAAGGAGCAAGCTTAGTGGTCAACATCACTGCGCAATAATTGTAATCAGTAGGCACTATTGTTAAACAAAAGCATCGACCTTAGGTCGGTGCTTTTTTGTTTTGATTACAAATGAGTCAGCTTAGGTTAACCTAGTCACTGATATATTGAATTCATCCACCAAGGGATCTCATCAAATAAGGAAACAGACTGATTATGATGAAGAAATGTATAGCTGCGGCTATCTTGATGTTGACGGTTGGTTGTGCCACACAAGAAAGTGTTAGCAACCCTTTGTCTCGCACTACGATGGTCACCAGTGGTGATATCAGTTTAGTACCACAGCAAAAAAATACCTATGCTTGGCATCCATCTGTCGATAACGTGATGGCTGATGAGCGTATTGATCAGGTGGCAGTAAAGGCACATATGCAACAAGCCATCAATGAGGTGATGAGCCAAAAAGGTTACCAGTTGGTGTCATTATCATCGTCACCTGCCATGTTGATTGGCTACGGGCTTGCCCTTGAAGCGGAAATGAGTGACGCCGAAATAATGAAAAGAGCCGGTTTAGTTCCCGGTTTGTCGACCCAAAATGTCGATCATGATAAATATGAAAAAGGCTCAGTGCTAATTGCTGTGTTTAACCCCCATCAAATCCAGCCTATATGGCGAGTGTTAGCGCAAGGTTTTACTGATTTCGAGCAAAGCGGTGAGCAACGCCAAGCGCGGTTTGATCAGCTGTTAGGTAAAATGATGCAGCCGATCCCCCATAGCTAATAACGTTAGCGAGGCATAAAAAAGCCAGTCCTATTGGGACTGGCTTTTTATTTTTGAATTACTAGCTGACTTAAATGTTGGGCTATTTGCTCAGTTTATTAATGCGTACACGCGACGCTTTAGCCAGATCGCGAATAAGCTGCTCTGAATCTTGCCAGTGCAAACAGGCATCGGTGATGCTCTTACCATAGCAAAGCGGCTCGCCAGCAACGACTTTTTGATTGCCTTCTTCAATAAAGCTTTCTGCCATAATACCGGCAATGGCAGTGGAGCCTTTCTCGATCTGCGCCATGACATCTTTTGCCACATTAAGCTGTTGTTTATGCTGCTTTTGGCTATTGCCATGACTGAAGTCAACCACCATGCGATGTGACACACCAACTTGATCGAGTTTATCGGCAGCTGCTTGTACATCGGCTTCATGGTAGTTTGGCTGTTTGCCACCACGAAGAATAATGTGGCCATAGGGGTTACCACTGGTGCGGTATACCGCCATGGCACCGTCTTTGTCTGGCGAATAGAAAATGTGTGGCTCTTTTGCCGCGCGCACAGCATCGACAGCGATATTAATATTGCCATCGGTACCGTTTTTAAACCCAACTGGGCAAGAGAGTGCAGATGCCATTTCTCGGTGAATTTGACTTTCGGTGGTGCGAGCGCCAACCGCTCCCCAAGTAATCAAATCTGCAATATATTGACCGTTCACCATATCGAGAAACTCAGTCGCAATCGGTAACTTAAGCTCGGTTATCTGTTGCAGTAGTTCACGGGCTAAACGTAGACCTTTGTTGGCATTAAAGCTGCCATCAAGATCGGGATCTGAAATCAAGCCTTTCCAGCCTACTGTCGTGCGCGGCTTTTCGAAATATACCCGCATTAAGATACATAAATCATCTTTTAGCTCAGCGTGGAGCTTAGCTAAGCGCTTGGCATAATCGATAGCGCCTTCGGTATCGTGGATTGAACATGGGCCGATAATGACAAGTAGACGCTTGTCTTCACCAGTTAATATGGCTTCAACTTCACGTCGCTGCTGTACTAAGTAGTCTGCAGCGTCTTGGGTCAGCGGATATTCTGCGGCCAACTTTGCAGGTGAAATGGCTTTGCAAAGCAGGGTGGTACGGAGTTCGTCTGTTTTAATGGTCATTCATTCTACCGAGCGTTCGTATGGGCATATTGCCGTATTACCTCGGATTATAACCAATAGCGCGCTGTAGCACAGCGCTTAAAACAGCTATTTTGTAGCAAATTTTAAGCAACTGTGCCTTTTAGTGTACAAAAATGCCAAAAAGTCGACTTCAGTACACTTAAGAATTAGAACATGTGACGCTCTAATCCGGTTACATCGAGTATTTTAGTGGCAATCTCTTCCACTGAATGATTAGTGGTGTTTACAAAGGGGATACGCTCGCGTTTGTACATCATCTCTACTTCTTTGACTTCTATACGGCACTGTCGCAGTGATGAGTAACGACTGTTCTCCATGCGACTTTGGCGGATCTCATGTAGGCGTACAGGATCGATAGTTAGACCAAATAGTTTTTGCTTATTCCGTTTTAATGCTTCGGGTAATTTAAGGTTATCCATGTCATCTTCGATGAAAGGATAGTTTGCTGCTTTTATACCAAATTGCATTGAAAGGTAGAGGCTGCTTGGCGTTTTGCCGCAGCGCGATACGCCCAACAACACCAGATCGGCTTTATCTATATGTTTGAGTGTCTGGCCATCGTCATTATCCATGGCAAAATTAATGGCGTCGATTCGTGCTTCGTAACTGTCATTGGCTTTACCGTGGGTGCGATGAAGCACTGGAGCGGCGGTGACACCCAGTTGTTTTTCCAGTGGCGCGACAAAAGTGTTCAAAAAATCGTGATCTAGGCCTTCACTGCTGTAAATAATGTCCCGGATCTCAGGTTTGACAATAGAATGGAAAACCAAAGGTCGCTCACCTGTTGTAATAAAACTATCATTTATTTGCGCTTTAACTTGTTCAGCTCGTTGTGTGGTCTCAACGAACGGAATTGTAAGTGATTCAAATTCAACTGGAAATTGTGAAAGAACGGCATGGCCAAACACTTCAGCTGTGATCGCGGTCCCATCTGAGATATAAAAGACTTTACGTAACATTTTGACCTCTTGTAGTAATAAAATTACAAATAAAATTATAGATTTACGCTTGTTGCGATGGAGTGTAAAATGCCGCTGCCCTCATGTGAAGGGGCCACACTGAAATAAACTTGCGGAGATAGAACTGTGCAGCAATATGTACTCTGGTATCAAGAATTAGGCATGGGTGACGTCAACAAGGTAGGCGGTAAGAATGCCTCTCTTGGGGAGATGATCAGCAATCTAGCTAATGCAGGTGTTCAAGTGCCTGGTGGCTTTGCGACCACCTCTTTTGCGTTCAACGAATTTCTTGAACAAAGCGGACTGAACCAGAAGATATACGATATTCTAGAATCTCTAGATGTAGATGACGTGAACGCACTCGCTACAGCCGGTGCACAGATAAGACAGTGGGTTATCGATACCCCATTCCACCCTGAATTCGAGCAGGTTGTACGTGATTCGTATGACCAGCTTTCATCTGAAACAAAAGACGCTTCATTTGCGGTTCGCTCTTCAGCGACTGCAGAAGATATGCCTGATGCTTCATTTGCTGGTCAACAAGAAACATTCTTGAATGTGAAAGGTTATGACGCAGTACTTGTGGCTATCAAGCACGTGTTTGCTTCACTTTTCAACGACCGTGCTATCTCTTATCGCGTGCACCAAGGTTACGACCATAAAGGCGTAGCGTTATCTGCTGGTGTACAGCGCATGGTTCGTTCTGATACTGCTGCTTCTGGTGTTATGTTCACCATGGACACAGAATCAGGTAACAACGACGTGGTATTTATCACATCATCATTTGGTCTAGGTGAAATGGTTGTTCAAGGCGCCGTAAACCCAGACGAGTTCTATGTGCATAAGCCTAGCTTAACCGCCGGTCACAAGGCTGTTGTTCGCCGTAATATCGGTAGCAAGCTTATCCAGATGGTTTACTCCGATGATACTAGCCACGGCAAGCAAGTTAAGATTGAAGACGTACCCGCTGACAACCGTCGCCAGTTCTCTATTAACGATGCTGAAGTGCAAGAACTTGCTAAGCAAGCCATGATCATTGAAAAGCACTACGGTCGTCCAATGGACATCGAATGGGCTAAAGATGGTAACGACGGTAAGCTTTATATTGTGCAAGCCCGTCCAGAGACGGTACGTTCACGCGAAGATGTTCAGCTGATTGAACGTTACAACCTTAAGACTAAAGGTGAGGTTGTGAGTGAAGGCCGTGCTATTGGTCATAAGATTGGTAGCGGTGTGGCTAAGGTACTTGCATCAATTGATGATATGGACCAAATCAAAGAAGGTGATGTACTGGTAACAGACATGACCGACCCTGATTGGGAACCAATCATGAAGCGTGCCAGTGCGATTGTTACCAACCGTGGTGGCCGTACTTGTCACGCAGCCATCATTGCCCGTGAACTTGGCGTTCCAGCAGTTGTGGGTTGTGGTGATGTCACCGACCGTATCCAAAATGGTCAACAAGTGACTGTATCTTGTGCCGAAGGTGACACTGGTTTCATTTATGACGGTATTCAAGAGTTTGAAGTGATGTCTTCACGTGTCGACTCTATGCCTGATCTGCCAATGAAGATTATGATGAACGTGGGTAACCCTGATCGTGCATTCGACTTTGCCCGTCTACCTAATGAAGGTGTTGGTCTAGCTCGTCTTGAGTTCATCATTAACCGCATGATCGGTATTCACCCTAAAGCATTGCTTGAGTTCAATCAGCAAGATGCGGCGCTTCAGCAAGAAATCCATGAGATGATTGCTGGCTACGAATCACCGGTTGAATACTATGTGGCACGTTTGGTTGAAGGTATTGCAACTATTGCTTCTGCTTTCCATCCAAAGAAAGTGATTGTGCGTATGTCTGACTTTAAGTCAAACGAATATGCCAACCTAGTGGGTGGTGAGCACTACGAACCAGAAGAAGAGAACCCAATGCTTGGTTTCCGCGGTGCGAGCCGTTATATCTCTGAATCGTTCCGTGATTGTTTCGCGCTAGAATGTGAAGCAATTAAGCGTGTACGTAACGAGATGGGTCTAACCAATGTTGAGATTATGATTCCGTTCGTACGTACTTTAGGCGAAGCTGAGCAGGTGATTGAACTGCTGAAAGAGCAAGGCCTAGAGCGCGGCAAAGATGGCTTGCGCGTTATTATGATGTGCGAATTACCATCAAATGCACTACTTGCTGAACAGTTCTTAGAGCACTTTGACGGCTTCTCAATTGGTTCAAACGACTTAACTCAGCTGACATTAGGTCTTGACCGTGACTCAGGCATTATCAGTCATCTATTTGATGAGCGTAATGAAGCAGTTAAAGTATTGCTAGCCATGGCTATTAAAGCTGCAAAAGACAAAGGTGCCTATGTGGGTATCTGTGGCCAAGGCCCATCAGATCACGCCGATTTTGCGGCTTGGTTAGTGGAGCAAGGTATTGATACTGTGTCACTTAACCCTGATACCGTAATCGACACTTGGTTATACCTAGGTAAAGAACACGGTTAATTATTCTTTAAAAAGAATAAGCTAATCTCAAAAAAGCCGCTTTTTAGCGGCTTTTTTTTGTTTATAATGGCGTTATAAATCCAATAACGACATTAGACACCAACATGCTCCCTAAGCTATCGCATCAACAAACACTCGAGCCAACTTATCTACAATTTTTAGACGCGTTGGCCAGCAGTCAGTTTACTGGTGATATTGATAAGCGCTATAGCGCACGGCTTGCCCAAGCGACAGATAACTCTGTTTATCAATTTCTTCCCCAAGCGGTGGTTTACCCGAAAACCCAGGCCGATGTGCGACTTGTGATGAAAATGGCTTCGCAGCCCGATTTTAAATCGGTGGTGTTTAGCGCGCGCGGTGGCGGCACTGGTACCAACGGCCAATCACTGACCCACGGTATCATTTTGGACATGTCACGCTACATGAACCGAGTGATTGAGATTAACCCGCAGGAGCGCTGGGTTAAAGTCGAGGCTGGGGTAGTCAAAGATGCGTTAAATGATGCCTTGCGTCCTCATGGTTTCTTTTTCAGTCCCGATTTATCGACCTCTAATCGCGCAACGCTAGGCGGTATGATTAATACCGACGCCTCGGGTGCGGGGTCGTTAGTTTATGGCAAGACATCCGATCATGTATTAGCACTCACCAGTGTATTGCACGATGGCTCATTGCTAGAAACCGATACGGTTACCCGTGAGCAGTTACAAGAGCAACTTGAACAACAGCCAACGGGCATTGCCGCTAAATTGCAGCAAACCATATCGGCATTGACCTTAGCACAGCGCGATGAGATTGAAGCAAGGTTTCCTAAACTGAACCGTTTCTTGACCGGCTACGATCTTAAAAATGTATGGGATGAGTCGCTACAGCAATTTAACTTATCGCGCATTATTGCCGGCTCAGAAGGCACATTGGCGGTGATCACCGAAGCCAAATTAGATATTACGCCACTGCCGACAACCCGGATGATGGTCAATATCAAATATGACTCATTTGAATCTGCGCTTCGTCATGCACCTGATTTAGTGAAAGCCAATGCAACCGTCGTTGAAACGATAGACTCCAAAGTGTTGAATTTGGCGCAGCAAGACATTATTTGGCACTCAGTGTCAGATTTAATTAAAGCGGTACCCGGTGGTGTTATTGATGGTCTTAATATGGTGGAGTTTGCCGGTGAGACCGATGATGTAGAGTCTCGCGTTGCCAAACTATCGGCCATGTTAGATAAGCAGTTAGCTGGCGGTGAAGCTGGTTTGCTGGGCTATCAAGTTACTGCTGACAAGAGCAGTATTAATACCATTTATGCGATGCGTAAAAAAGCGGTGGGCTTGTTGGGTGCGACTAAAGGAAAACGTAAGCCGTTAGCTTTTGCCGAAGATACCGCTGTGCCGCCAGAAAAGTTAGCCGATTTTATTATGGAGTTTCGTGCGCTGCTCGATAGTCATAAATTGCAGTACGGTATGTTTGGGCATGTGGACGCTGGTGTACTTCATGTTAGACCCGCATTGGATATGTGCGATCCGCAAGATGAGCGTTTGCTGAAAACCGTGTCTGATCAAGTGGCAGCGCTGACCTTAAAATACGGTGGTTTGATGTGGGGCGAGCACGGTAAAGGTGTTCGCGGCGAATATGGGCCAGCAGTATTTGGTGACACGCTTTACCAAAGTCTTAGACAGGTAAAAACCTTGTTTGACCCCCATAATAAACTTAATCCGGGCAAACTAGTTGCACCAATTGATGCTGGTGAATTGCAATACAATGTTGATAGCACCAAGCGTGGTGCATTCGATCGCCAAATTCCGGTTAACACCCGTGATGCTTTTCCCGATGTAATGAACTGTAATGGAAATGGCTTATGCTTTAATTACAGTGTGTACTCGCCTATGTGTCCGTCGTTTAAGGTGACGGGCGATCGTATTCACTCGCCAAAAGGGCGAGCTGGATTGATGCGTGAATGGCTGCGACTATTGGAAGCTGAAAATGTGGATGTTGAAGCGTTAGCCAAAGCCAAACCTTTAGGGTGGTTACAGCGCACTCAGAACACCTTAAAGAAAGATCGCGAATATGATTATTCCCACGAAGTGATGGATTCGCTAAAAGGTTGTCTAGCCTGTAAAGCGTGTAGTGCTCAATGTCCGGTTAAAGTTGATGTGCCTAAGTTTAGAGCGCAATTTTTCAATATCTATTATCAGCGTTATCTGCGCCCGGCAAAAGATTATCTGGTGGCCGGCATTGAAGATGCGCTGCCGTATATGGCAATGATGCCTAGAGCGACAAATTTAGCGTCTCAAAATCCGATAAGCCAATGGGTGATTAAGAAATCATTGGGTTATGTTGACTCACCCGCATTGTCGGTACCGACACTAAAACAGCGCTTAGATGGCCACGCCTGTCGAGGCTATGATTTAGATGCACTAAAAGCGATACCGCAGCAAGACCGAGAGCAATATGTGCTTGTGGTGCAAGATCCATTTAATAGTTTTTATGAATCAGCCACGGTTTATCACTTTATTAAGTTGATAGAAAAACTGGGTTACAAGCCTGTGCTATTACCGTTTAAACCTAACGGTAAGCCTATTCATATTAAAGGTTTCTTAGATAAATTTGCCAAAACCGCTAAGTCGAGTGCGGATTTCTTGAATCAAGTATTCGCGCTTAATATGCCGATGGTTGGCGTAGATCCGGCGATGGTGCTGTGTTATCGCGATGAATATCAAGAAGTGCTGGGCAGTGACCGCGGTGACTTTAATGTGCAATTGGCTAACGAATGGTTGTTATCGGCGATAGCGAACCTTCCCGCTACAGCCACAGGCGATGAGCAACAAGCTGAGTTTACTTGGTTTAGTCATTGTACCGAGTCGACCGCTAAGCCAAAAACAGCTAGCGAATGGCAACAGATATTCAGTCATTTTGGTGCTAAATTAAATACAGTTAGTTTGGGTTGCTGTGGCATGGCTGGCACCTATGGCCATGAAGCTGACAATATTGAACGCTCGCAAACCCTGTACCAGATGTCATGGGATGACACCATTAAATCGCTGCCGCAAGATAAGATTTTGGTCTCTGGTTATTCGTGCCGTAGCCAAGTGAAGCGTTTTGGTGGGTTTAAACCTAAACATCCGGTTGAGGCATTATTAGGTTTAGTTGATGGCCGATAGCAAAGAACTGGCATCTGCACTTGAGCAGCTAACTCAGTCGGTGGAACTGTGTGATGAGCAAGTGCGATTTCAAATTGATCGGCAAGGGCAGTGGTATTATCAACACTCGCCGTTGCCGGATAAGTTTGCCTGTTTGTTTGCAACGATTTTAGTCAATCATGCCGAGGGTGATGGCCATTGCCTACAAACACCGGTTGAGCGCTGTTTGGTCGATGTTGAGCAATATCCATTTATCATCGTTGATTATGAGTTGGATGATACGGGGCGGGTCACAGTGACGAGTTCGGTCAAGCGTCAATGGCAGCTCGAAAGTATGAAACAGTTTGTTGTTAGCGATAGTGAAATAAAATTAATCTTGCCTGGTGATCTTTACGCCAAACTTTCTCGTAGTTGTTATTATCGATTTATTGAACAATTTCTGTTAGTTGATGATGAGTCGTGCAGCAAGTGAAGCTAAATTAGCTTCACTTGAATACAATTTGTTACCTCAACGGCTAGTTTCTTACTGTTCAAGTGGTAGTATTAATACAAGGTGCGAGTTCATTTGGAGGTAAGCATTGAAACAATATGAAAGCTTAGGCTATCTGGTTTCGCATTTGAATAATGAACTTCAAGATGCTTTAGACCAACGCCTTAAACGCTACCAATTAGACATCAAGTTATGGCCCGTGCTATTTAGTTTATGGCAGGAAGAAGGCGTGACCCAAACAGAGTTATCAAAACGCTGTGATGTTGCCAACTACACCATGACCCGCTTGCTTGATCAACTGCAACAGCAGCAGTTAATTACCCGCCATCAAGAAGCGGAAAATCGGCGTGCATTTAAAATTTATCTAACCGACAATGGCAAAGCACTCGAACAAGATCTGATCCGAGAAGCGGAGAGAGTTAACGAGCGCTATTTGTCGGTGCTTGATGATGACGAGCGCGGTGCTTTTATGCATATCCTAAACAAGATCCAACGCAGTGATGGCAACGCGTCATAGTTGCGCATGTTCATTCTGCTGTTAGTTAAAACTGCCATCAAACGATCTGATCTGCGCCTAGTCAGTTAAATTATTACAGTCTTAATTTGATTGCTTAAGTCACAAGTATAATACCAATCAGTATAAGAATTTGATCTACTCAGCGCGCTTTGGGTAAACTAATTCAAGGCGAATGATTGAAACAATGGTTGTTCCCTTGCGAAATTATTCAACGCAGAAGTAGGCAGCCTAAAACGCGCCAGAATGGCGAGTTTTAGCGATTCTGATGCTGTGTTAACGAGCTTAACCGTAGAATAACTATGTTCTTCACTCGTTGCCTTGCCTCAGAATCGCTAAACTCTCGCTGAGTGACTAAATGTTTATACTGATTGGTATAAGAGATTGCTATGTTGAAAAAATTGCTCATTTTGTTGTCAAGCATGAGCTTGGCTGCCTGCTCAGTTAATGTTAATCGTGCGACACCACCAGTAGACGTGCCAGTTCCTGAGGCATCGGGTGTTTATGCCAAAGCCATCCCGTTAGCCAATGGACAAACAGTAGTGGTGACAGAAGGGCGGTTAGAGCCACGCTCTATTGGCAGTATGACAGTGAAATTATACCGCGATATTGTCGTTGGTGACTTTGTTGAGGCGATCAGTTTTAGCCGCGATGGCACCATCATTAAGGCGGTGCTGATAGAAAATGGTGAAGATAAGCAAAAACTGGCTATCACAACAGCAACAGCCGGCAGTGGTAACTATCAAATGAGTCAACTTGTGTGTATTGAAGCTAATACACTCAAAGCTTGCTAGCTTAGCGATGGGGCCTGATGGCGTGTTAACTCACCAATACCAAGGCTAATGCTGCGATTGAGCTAAACAACACCATACCTTGCATGGCATGTTGACTGGCTAAGAGGTTATCTTTGCCCTGTTTAAGGCTAGTCACTAGGTTATTTTTCTTAAAAATGCGGCAGACTAACTGTTCTGTGCTTGGGTCTATAAGTAATTGAAATTTACAGGATGTTCCATTGTCTAGTTGAAAGTGGTGTTCACTGTTTTTACTAAAGTTAAGCTTCTTAGACACCATTTTACCATTAACAAACACACGCTCTAATCCATTCCAATTGCTGGCTTGTAGTTCGATAAAGTCTTGATTGAGATCGTACTTAAAACTCACCATACTGACTTCCTGTTTGTGCGTGACGAGTGACTAATTCAAGCAGAGGAATATGACATTTTCCAGTACGGTTTGATGAAAAAACTGTGTCTAAATACTATCTGTTTGCTGGCAAAGGAAAAATAAATTTTGCGATAAAAAAAGCCAAAACGAGACCGTTTTGGCTTTAAAATTTTAGCTTAATTGGATTTTATTTTGCAGATTCAATGATCTGTTTAGCTAATTCGTCAGCCACATCTGCAGTCGTGCGATTTTGCTCATCAGATTGGGTGAAGATACGTAACAAGGTGTTATAAATTTCTTCCACTTTTTTGGTTGACGCATCCACATCGTAGTCTTTTTCAAACGACACATTGATGATACCGCCAGCATTAATCACATAATCTGGCGCGTATAGGATACCCAGTTCTTTTAGCTTCTCACCATGGCGCGCTTCAGCAAGTTGGTTGTTGGCACAACCGGCAACAATTGTCGCTTTAAGTAGCGGAATGGTAGTGTCATTAATGGTTGCACCTAAGGCGCACGGGGCGTATACGTCTACTTCCTGATGATAAATATCTTGCGGTGCGACAACGGTTGCGCCAAATTCTGTTGCCACCTTATCTAACGATGACTGGTGAATGTCAGTAACGATTAACTCAGCGCCTTCCTCGTGCAGGTGACGGCATAAGTAGTAACCTACATGACCAACGCCCTGAACTGAAATTTTAAGGCCTTTAAGGCTGTCTACGCCGCGCTGGTGTTTAACCGCAGCCTTAATGCCTAAATACGTTCCTAAAGCCGTAAAGGGTGATGGGTCACCGCTTTGTCCTTCAAGCCCTGCCATGTAGGGGGTTTCTTGATGGGCAATCATAATATCGCTGGTTGACACTCCTACATCTTCTGCAGAATAGTATTTGCCACCTAGCGTATGGATACAGCGACCAAAAGCGCGAAATAGGGCTTCTCGGTCAGTGGTTTTAGGATCAGCAATAATCACCGACTTACCGCCGCCCATGGCGAGGCCTGCCAGGGCGTTTTTGTATGTCATACCGCGAGAGAGTCTAAGCACATCGTTAAGTGCTTCATCATCAGAGTCGTAATTCCACATTCTGCAACCACCGACCGCAGGACCTAAATTGGTGTTATGGATTGCGATAATGGCTTTTAAACCACTGTCTTTATCTTGGCAAAAGACAACCTGTTCATGGTCGTCAAAAGAGATATGATTGAATACTGCCACGTACTTTTTCTCCACTGTGGGAATTTAATCGCCAAAGGGCTTAAGTAGCCAGTTCTGGCGGCTTGTTATATTTATTGCAGAACGATAGCATTTAGCGATACTCTCAACAAAGTAAAGATTTGGATTAAATGTGATCCGCGTGGCAATTTTGGTTTCCACTTTACGTTAACGTAAAGTTGATTGTTGTTTTATTCACCAATTTGCGCTAGCGAACAGCATATCCAAGCGGTTTATAACAATAAGATTAGGAAGAAGTATGGCGGAGCAAGCAGTCGAACTCACCCCAGAAGAAGCACAACAACAAGAGGAACTGCGCCAGCAGTGGATTAAAGAACATTACCAGAAGGCCAATCGCTTTTTAGCTGAAAAAGGGGTGATTCCAAGTAATGTGTTGGTCGATGAATGTCGCTATTTAGCCCCCTATGTGGCGGTTTGGAAAATTGAGTCTAAACAACCAAGCAAAAATACTTACTGGGTAATGTCAGGTGATCTACCGTCAGACTATGTCGATGTCAAAGTGGCGGGCACTGCTCGAGAAGCTTTACGTCACTTTTCAATGATGTGGCAAATGAAAGCGGAAAACCTAGTTCAGTCTGGTGCAACTCAAGATCCGACTCAAGCTAAATTTGCTGAGCTTTTAGTTTCTCGTGCTGAAAGTTTATACAAAATTCAGAGCGATGATAAACTTTGGGGCTAAGGCCATTTGAACGATGAGCTAGTTAACCATTAAAAAAGGCACCTCAAGGTGCCTTTTTAGTCTGATAATTACTCTGAAGTATCCCTAAGCGGATTTTTACTTATTCAGCTAGGTACATATGACCTGAGTTGATCAACTCAACAATCAGTGTGACAAACTCTGGCTCGGCAAGCAGCGTAGATGTTTGCGCTTGGCTTAAGTGAATATTGTCACTGAGTAGCGTTGCCAAAGGTTGCAGGTGTGCCGGCAGAGTATGGCTTTGACCATCAATAAATAGTCGATTTAATGGATCTGCTTCTAGCTGAATAATCTTTAAACCACCCACTCGACATAGCTGCGCGCCGTGGCCGATATCTTCAATTAACATCTCACTGGTGTAGGGCTCATCCGCTGGGCACAAATCTAATTCAAAACGGTTTTGACTGAGCAGCTGGCCCAATATCGGTTGCATGGTGGTCTCATTAGCAATGAGCTCCGCTAACATGGCCTGTAAGCCTTGTTGTTGCGCCGTTGATACACAGCTAGGTGAAGTGGGCTCACCGTTGGACGTGAAGCGTTTTAAGCCGGTATTTTGATCAATTAGTTGGTCGGCTAAACTACTAAAAAGCTCTTGCTGGCTAGGGGCACGAAAACCAATAGAGTAGCTCAACGCAGTACTGAGAGTTTTGGCGCAATGGGGGAAGCCTGGTGGTATGTAAAGCATGTCACCTTTCTCTAAGGTGACTTCTAGCATCGGGTCAAAATCATCAATCAGAGCAGTATGGGTGTCGCCATTGCGGGGACGGTAGTGACCGATATCACCCACTTTCCAGCGGCGAGAGCCACTGCCTTGCAGCAAAAACACATCATAGTTATCTATATGCGGGCCCACGCCACCACCGGGTGTGGCGAACGACACCATAAGATCATCAAAACGCCAATCTGGAATGAAACGAAAGGCTTCAACCAGCGCAATAGAGTCAGGAAACCAGTGGTTTACTGCTTGAACTAACAACTGCCAATCTTGCTCACCGTAGGCGCTGTAATCCTCTATAGGACCGGGTATGATCTGCCATTGGTTTTGTTCAGTAAGGATGACACGCGACGCCACTTCTTCTTCGCAAGCGAGACCTGCCAGTTCTTCTGCGCTGATTGGATCGTGAAAATCTTTAAAAGCCTGTTTAATCACGACGGGCTTTTTTTGCCAATAGTTCGTTAAGAAATCCGCGATATCGAAATTGACTTGGTACATGGATAAGGCTCCGTAGGCGCAATAAAAAAGCGGTAGAAAAACTACCGCTTTGTCAGCAAAATAATCGCTTCGATTACTTTAGCTCATCAACCAATGCTTCAGCACGGCCAATGTAGTTTGCAGGTGTCATTTTTTTCAGTTCAACTTTAACATCTGCAGGTAACTCTAAGTTATCGATAAAGATAGCTAATTGCTCGCCATCGATACGTTTACCACGAGTGAGCTCTTTGAGTTTCTCATATGGCTTCTCAATGCCGTAACGACGCATAACGGTTTGTACTGGCTCAGCCAATACTTCCCAGTTTTGGTCCAGTTCAGCACGTAGATGCTCTTCATTAACTTGTAGCTTACCAATACCTTTTAATGTTGCTTGGTAGGCGATTAATGAGTGCGCCATACCCACACCAAGGTTACGTAATACAGTTGAATCGGTAAGATCACGTTGCCATCTTGATACTGGAAGCTTAGCGGCAAGGTGCTGCATTAACGCGTTAGCAATACCTAAGTTACCTTCTGAGTTTTCAAAATCGATTGGGTTAACTTTGTGTGGCATGGTTGATGAACCAATTTCACCCGCAACGGTTTTTTGTTTGAAGTGACCCAGTGCGATATAACCCCATACGTCACGATCAAAGTCGATCAGTACCGTGTTAAAGCGGGCTACAGCATCAAATAGTTCGGCAATATAGTCATGCGGTTCGATTTGAGTGGTGTAAGGGTTCCAGTTTAGACCCAGGCTAGTAACAAAACGTTGTGATAGCGTGTGCCAATCTACTTCAGGGTAGGCTGAAAGGTGAGCGTTGTAGTTACCTACAGCACCATTAATTTTACCCATGATTTCAACGCTGTTGATCTGCTTAAGCTGACGCTCAAGACGGACTGCAACGTTAGCCATCTCTTTACCTAAGGTTGATGGTGAAGCAGGCTGACCGTGGGTGCGTGACATCAAAGGTACACTGCGGTATTCAGTGGCTAGCGCTTTGATTGCATCAACGATTTGTTGGCAATATGGCACTAACACTTGCTCGCGAGCTTCAAGCAGCATCAAACCGTGAGATAGGTTGTTGATATCTTCAGAAGTACAAGCAAAGTGAACAAACTCATCAATGGCGACAAGTTCGGCATTGTCAGCAATTTTTTCTTTAATGAAGTACTCAACCGCTTTTACATCGTGGTTGGTGGTCGCTTCAATGGTTTTTACTCGCTGTGCGTCTGCTTCGCTAAAGTTGTCTTTGATTTGATCAAGCAAAGCTAGCGCGGTTTCGCTAAAGGGTGGAACTTCTTCAATCTCTGGGCAGCTAGATAACAGCTTTAACCAGTTAATTTCGACTTGAACACGGTATTTTGTCAGGCCGTACTCGCTGAAAATCTCTCTAAGAGAGGCGGTTTTACTACCATAACGACCGTCTACGGGAGAGATAGCAGTTAGTGCGGAAAGTTCCATTAGAAGCTCCTTAATGAACTTGGCTTATTATAGGGTAAGACTTTTTTTAGCTATATCGACTATTGTTTTTCTTGCGAAGACAAGGTGTCTACGTTTGCCTCCGAGTTGGCGCCACAATACTGCGCTGCGCATGGCAGACAGCAATAACGCCCGGATCTTTTGTTGAACTTGAGGTTGTTTTAGAAACTCTGGATTGCCAGAGATTTGGATTTTTGGCCCTAGATTGCTGATGATATCGCTATAGATACCAGCAAAATTGGCGACAACCTGTTCATCGGTAATTTCAAAATGGTGCAGCTGACGATCAACTTGGTTAATCCGTTCAGCCAGCATGCCCATGGCGTTTGATGCGCGCGCTAACTTGCGCTCTAACGCTAAAATGCCCACTAAGTAACGGGTGACCTCAACGTCTTTTGATTTGTCATCGCCCAGTTGATTCACGATCATTTGGTAGCCTTTATTTAAGGCGACTTTATCGGCATAGACATCGGTGGTGTTATCAGGATTTGTGACGAGTATGCTTGAGAGTGCCGCGGCTAACTGGTCGGTATCAGTTCGGCCGTGGCGAGCAACATATTGTACTTGGGCGATGGCTTGTAAAATACCAGCAAACGCCATGGTGCGGTCAAAAATCGGATCGCTCACAGATTATTCTCTTATTAGGCTGTCAATAATGCCGCCACCGAGGCAGACATCGTTATCATAAAATACGGCAGACTGACCAGGTGTTACTGCTGCAACGGGCTCATCGAACAACACCTTAATACGATCAGGTCCTTCAATGGTTAAGGTACATGCCACATCGCGCTGACGATAGCGGGTTTTAACGGTAATTTTTGCCCCAGTTGCTGGCCCGGCGCGATCGACCCAGTGCAGTTGGTCAGCAAAAAAGCCAACCGACATTAAGCGTGGATGTTGACCACCTTGGCCTACAACCAACACATTGCGGTCAAGATCTTTATCGACCACGTACCAAGGATCATCGTTGCTGTTTTTCATGCCACCAATGCCTAAGCCTTTGCGTTGGCCCAGCGTGTGATACATCAACCCTTGGTGTTCGCCGATAACTTCACCTTCAGCGGTTTCAATTTTGCCCGGTTGTGCCGGCAAGAATGTGCTGAGGAAATCGGTGAACTTGCGCTCGCCAATAAAGCAGATACCCGTGCTGTCTTTTTTATCGTGGGTAATTAAGCCCGTCTCTTTAGCAATATCGCGAACTTCACTTTTTTGCAGTTCGCCAACAGGGAATAACGAGCGGGCAATCTGCTCATGGCTAAGTGTATATAAGAAGTAGCTTTGGTCTTTATTGTTGTCTACACCGCGTAACATTTGGCTTTGGCCTGTGTCATCGCTGCGGCGGACATAGTGGCCCATGGCAATATAGTCGGCGTCGAGAATATCGTCAGCAAAGTCTAGAAACGCTTTGAATTTAATCTCTTTGTTACACATGATATCTGGGTTAGGTGTTCTGCCTGCTTTATATTCAGCGAGGAAGTACTCAAAGACGTTGTCCCAGTATTCCGAAGCAAAATTGACCGTGTGTAAGGTAATGCCCAATTTGTCACATACCGCTTGTGCATCTTTTAGATCTTCAGCTGCTGCACAGTATTCGTCGGTATCATCTTCTTCCCAATTTTTCATGAATAGGCCTTCAACTTGATAGCCTTGTTTCATCAATAAATATGCAGATACAGAAGAGTCCACACCGCCAGACATGCCGACGATGACTTTTTTACCGTTTGGATTGGGTTCGATTAATGCCATAGATCCTAAAAACCGTTTAATTCTTTACAGCGAAATCATGACCGCTTGAGCCTACCGGCCCGAGAGCAAGTTAAGATTTCAGTTTGCCGCATTTAGCGGGGGCATATTCTATCATGCATTATCACGCGGGGCTAACTACAGAAAGCGCGAATTGAGAAGCGTCAGCGGAAAGTGTTTTCCATTTTGATGATCTGTTATCGATTGCATGACTAACGGACTGCGTAATTTATCGGCCCGCTGGTTAATTTCCGCCGCACTGAGCCACAAAGTGCGGTTAATTGCGGTGTCGATAGGTGCCGATGCTAATGGCTCATTTAGCTCAACAACAAAGGTGTAGCGCACAAAGGCTAAGCTGTCATTGGCGCTGAATTGATAAATGGCCAGCAAGTGATCAGGGCTTAGTGTTAATCCGGTCTCTTCCAAACATTCGCGCACACAGGCATCGATAATAGATTCATTGGCTTCAAGGTGACCAGCAGGTTGGTTATAGCGCAGTTGGCCATCAATGATCTCTTCGACCATTAAATAGCGCCCTTGGCAGTGAACGACACAAGCAACGGTAGTATTAGGTTTATAGCGCTCTGTCATCTTGCCTCCTATTTATTGCGCTAACACGCGATATTCGCCGTTGTCTAGATTATCTAGGCTCCATTGGCCTATTTTATAACGAATCAATCTGAGGGTCGGGTAACCCACATGGGCAGTCATCCGCCTTACTTGACGATTTCGCCCTTCACAAATCTCAATCGACAACCAAGTGGTCGCAATATTCTTGCGCTCTCTAATGGGGGGATTCCGTGGCCAAACCGCAGGCTCGTGTATCACATTGACTTTGGCGGGCAGGGTGGGGCCATCTTTTAAGGTCACGCCTACTCTTAGCTGTTCAAGAGCTTCGGCTGTCGGTTCACCTTCGACCTGCACCCAATAAGTTTTGAAAGTTTTCTTTTTTGGCTGAGTAATCTTGGCTTGCAACTGACCGTCATTAGTCAACAGCAGTAGACCTTCACTGTCCCTGTCCAGTCGGCCAGCGGCATAGACATCTTTGACCGGTATGTAGTCTTTTAGGGTTTGCCTGCCTTGCTCATCGGTAAATTGGCACAGCACATCAAATGGCTTATTGAATAATACGATAACCGGATTGTCACTGCGCGGCTTGGTACTGGCGCGACTAGGTTTGCCACGTCGCTGCGGCGCAGCCATACTCTGGCTAGCGGCAGGTCTTTGCTTGTTTCGCCACGATGTTTTGCGGCCGTTTTGACCTTTGGGTTTGGAACAATTTGATGCAGTCAAGGCAATTAAGTTCTGGCATAGTGAGGATTGATTCGACTATTGTACTTGGCATTCGCCATTAGTGGAATTTGAATATTACTGTGGATCATTTATGATGTTCGCCATAAAAATGTGATCTAAAGCAAGTTATTAACCCATTTTGATATGTACAACGCGCGTAGTAATGCGTTTGCTGGCCCATCAATACACCAGTTCTCATCGTTACTCGCCAAAAAAAGGGCGTAGACCCTCATCGAAACTTTATAAGAATTAGAAGATTTTTATTAATTATTAACGCTTTATTTTATAAAACACGTAGGACACAAAATGAACGATAAGCCAACGATTATCTATACGGAAACTGACGAAGCCCCCGCGCTAGCAACACTTTCTTTTTTACCGATTATTCAAAAGTTTACCCAAGCAGCAGGCGTAAGTGTTGAAACACGCGACATTTCACTTTCTGGCCGTGTAATTGCCAACTTTCCAGAGAGTTTAACTGCTGAGCAGCGTATATCAGATGCATTGGCTGAACTCGGTGAGCTAGCTAAGCAGCCTCAAGCTAACATCATCAAACTGCCTAACATCAGCGCCTCTATTCCGCAGCTCAAAGCTTGTATCAGTGAGCTACAAGCTAAAGGTTACGATCTGCCTAACTATCCTGATGAGCCAAAGAATGCTCAGGAAGAAGAGGTTAAGTCTCGTTACGACAAAATTAAAGGTAGCGCAGTAAACCCAGTATTGCGTGAAGGTAACTCTGACCGTCGTGCACCAGGTTCAGTTAAGAACTATGCCAAGAAAAATCCACACTCAATGGGTGCCTGGAGCAGCGAGTCTAAATCACACGTTGCCCATATGGATGGCGGTGACTTTTATGGTAGCGAGCAATCATTGACTCTTGCTGCTGATACTCAAGTTGATATCGTACTTAAGCAGGCCGATGGCCAACAAACTACGCTCAAATCTGGTTTAGCGCTGCTTGCAGGTGAGGTTGTTGATGCCGCTGTGATGAGCAACAAAGCATTAGTAGCCTATTTAGAGCGCGAAATTGCTGCAGCGAAAGAAGAAGATGTATTGCTGTCACTGCACCTTAAAGCGACCATGATGAAAGTGTCTGACCCCATTTTATTTGGTCATGCAGTTAAAGTTTACTACAAGTCGCTTTTTGCTAAGCACGGCGAGCTATTTGAGCAATTAGGTGTTGATGTTAACAATGGTTTTGGTGATGTCTATGCCAAACTAGCCAATGTTGATGCTGCTAAGCGCGCGGAAATTGAAGCCGATATCGCTGCAATTTATGCCGAGCGTCCAGAACTTGCCATGGTCGATTCAGACAAAGGCATCACTAACTTACATGTACCAAGCGATGTGATCATTGATGCATCTATGCCAGCGGCTATTCGCTCTTCTGGTCAAATGTGGGGACCTGATGGCAAGCTTAAAGATACTAAAGCCTTGATCCCTGATCGTAGTTACGCTGGTGTCTATCAAGAAACCATTAGCTTCTGTAAAGCTAATGGTGCATTTGACCCAACCACAATGGGTAGCGTACCAAACGTTGGTCTGATGGCGCAAAAAGCGGAAGAGTACGGTAGCCACGACAAAACCTTTGAAGTTGCGGCTAACGGTAGCATTGAAGTGATTGACGCTGCAGGTAACGTATTACTATCGCATAGCGTTGAGCAGGGTGACATTTGGAGAATGTGCCAAGTTAAAGATGCACCTATCCGCGATTGGGTTAAATTAGCGGTTAACCGTTCACGCCTGTCGAATACACCTGCGGTATTTTGGCTAGATGCAAATCGTGCTCACGATGCGCAACTGATTGCTAAAGTAAATACTTACCTAAAAGATCATGATACTGACGGCCTTGAGCTGCATATCATGTCGCCTGTCGACGCGACTAAGTTCTCGCTAGCGCGCATTAAAGAAGGCAAAGATACTATCTCAGTAACAGGTAACGTACTTCGTGATTATCTAACTGACTTATTCCCAATCTTAGAACTTGGCACTAGTGCTAAAATGCTGTCAATTGTCCCGCTAATGAATGGTGGTGGTTTATTTGAAACCGGTGCTGGTGGTAGTGCACCTAAGCATGTTCAGCAGGTTGAGAAAGAAGGTCATTTACGTTGGGATTCATTGGGTGAGTTTTTAGCATTAGCGGCTTCGCTAGAGCATTTAAGCCAAACTAATAATAACCCACGTGCCCAAGTGTTAGCTGATTCGCTTGATAGCGCGATTGGTAAGTTCTTAGACGAGAACCGTTCACCTTCACGCCGTGTAGGTGAGCTTGACAACCGTGGTAGCCATTTTTATCTAGCACAGTTCTGGGCTGAAGCCTTAGCTGCGCAAGATGCTGATGCTGACTTAAAAGCCCAGTTTGCAGGATTAGCTTCATCGTTAATTGAGAATGAAGCTAAAATCGTTGCCGAGCTAAATGGCGCGCAAGGCCCAGCGGTTGACCTAGGCGGTTATTTCCGACTAGATGCAGCTAAAGCCTCAATGGCAATGCGCCCAAGTGCGACATTGAACAGCTTGTTTAGCTAATACATACGTTATGATGGTAAAAGGGAGCTAAGGCTCCCTTTTTTATTTTTAAGCTTGCTTGCGGTGTAATATCAATCAGCACAAATTTGCTTATTCAAATGTGTAACTGAAATTGGATAAGGTATATTTAACCGTGTTGACTGAAGAGGGCTTAGGCTATTTTCGATATTAGGTTAATAGCATGTTGATAATGGAAGTGGATATATAGTGGTGATAATTATCTTGCAGACATAAAAAAGGCAGGGTAATGTCCCTGCCTTTTTATGATCGCGCCGACTATTTTGTGGGCGATATTGCTGAAGCGTGCATCCCTTTTGGACCTTGTTCTACTTCAAATTGAACCGGTTGGCCTGCTTTTAGAGTTCGATAGCCTTCCATTTCAATGGTAGAATAGTGTGCAAAAACATCCTCACCACCAGCATCAGGGCAGATAAACCCAAAACCTTTGGCGTTGTTGAACCATTTAACAGTTCCGTTTGCCATACTTCCACTTCCTTCTGTTGTTTACTTACCAGTAAGATAGTAAAACTTATAATGACGGGAAATATTCACCGTCTATTGAACAGAATGAAAGCAGTACAAGAATAAGTCAAGACTTAGTTAACAAAAAAGCAACAATTAAACAAAAAAGTTGTATCAATTGCACTTTTAGATGTAGACATAAAGGGTAATTGTTAGTTGTAATGGCTAACAGTTGGAATAAGCCAAAACTAGAGGCTAATATTTAACAATGGGTAAAGCAGGAAATATTGAACATGTTGAAGAACGAGTTGAAGCAGAAGTCACTCCGCCTTCCATGTACAAAGTCATTTTGAATAATGACGATTACACCCCGATGGATTTTGTCATTGAGGTTTTACAAATGTTTTTCAAGAAGAATGAGCAAGAAGCGACCAACATCATGCTTGCCATTCATCATCAAGGCAAAGGGATTTGCGGTGTTTTTCCTTTTGGAATCGCAGAAACTAAAGTTGCGCAGGTAAATCAATTTGCCAGACAAAACCAACATCCGTTACTGTGTTCATTAGAGAAAGCCTAAATTTGTGAGTTTTGTAGTTCATTTAGGGGGTGCTTATGCTAAACAAAGATCTTGAGGTCACCTTGAATCTGGCATTTCAACAAGCCAGAGACGCGCGTCATGAATATATGACAGTAGAGCATCTATTGTTGGCGTTAATCGATAACCCAGCTGCGCAAGAAGCCTTGGTAGCTTGCGGCGCCAATTTAGATAAGTTGCGCGAAGAAGTCTCCAGTTTTATTCAACAAACAACCCCAATTATTTCCGATCCAGAAGATGACCGCGAAACTCAGCCGACGCTGGGGTTTCAACGAGTACTACAGCGCGCCGTTTTTCATGTGCAATCGTCTGGGCGCAACGAAGTGACTGGCGCGAACGTGCTGGTTGCCATTTTTAGCGAGCAAGAATCACAAGCGGTCTATTTATTGCGCAATGGTGAAATCACACGATTAGACGTGGTGAATTATATCTCCCACGGGGTGGGCAAAGATGAAATCGATTCGCCATCAGAGCAAGAGCAAATAGAGGACCAAAGCGAGGCGCAAGAGGAAAAGAGCAAGTTATCCCAATTTACCGCCAACCTTAATGAAGAAGCTAAGGCCGGTAATATTGACCCTTTGATCGGCCGAGCTGATGAAATTGAGCGTTCGATTCAAATTCTATGTCGTCGCCGTAAGAATAACCCTTTACTGGTGGGGGAGGCTGGTGTTGGTAAAACCGCTATAGCTGAAGGGCTAGCGTACCGCATTGTCAATGAAGAAGTACCAGAAGTGATGCTAGAGGCGACTGTATACTCATTGGATTTAGGCGCACTGCTAGCTGGCACTAAATATCGTGGTGATTTTGAGAAACGTTTTAAGGCGTTACTTAAAGAGCTTAAAAATGATGAGCATGCCATTTTATTTATTGATGAAATTCATACCATCATTGGCGCTGGTGCCGCATCAGGCGGGGTGATGGATGCATCTAACCTATTAAAGCCGCTACTATCTAGTGGTAACTTACGCTGCATGGGCTCGACGACTTTCCAAGAATACCAAAGTATTTTTGAAAAAGACCGCGCCTTAGCACGCCGGTTCCAAAAAATAGACATCAATGAACCTTCGGTTGCAGAAACCACTAAGATCCTGCAAGGGCTGAAGTCTAAATACGAAGAGCACCATAGCGTGCGATATACACAAGCGGCGTTAAGCACTGCAGCGAGACTGTCCGATAAGCATATTAACGACCGTCACCTGCCTGACAAAGCTATTGATGTGATAGATGAAGCTGGGGCGCGTATGGCGATGCAACCGCAAAGCCGCCGCAAGAAAACCATTGGCCAGCTAGAAATTGAAGCCATTATTGCCAAAATAGCGCGAATTCCTGAGAAGTCAGTGTCGGCTACCGACAAAGATATGCTTAAGAATCTTGAGCGCAATCTGAAGATGGTGGTATTTGGTCAAGATCAGGCGATTGAAGCGCTAAGCTCCGCTATTCGGTTATCAAGAAGTGGCTTAGGGGTCGATAAAAAACCCGTAGGTAGCTTTTTGTTCGCTGGACCGACAGGTGTGGGTAAAACCGAGGTGACTAATCAATTGTCATCATGCCTAGGGCTTAATTTAGTGCGCTTTGACATGTCGGAGTATATGGAAAGCCATACTGTTTCAAGGCTGATTGGTGCACCGCCAGGTTATGTGGGATACGATCAAGGTGGCTTGTTAACTGACGCCGTAATTAAGCATCCACATTGTGTGGTATTGCTTGATGAAATTGAGAAAGCCCACCCTGATGTGTACAACTTGCTATTGCAGGTGATGGATCACGGTACCTTGACTGACAATAATGGCCGCAAAGCTGATTTTAGAAACGTGACGTTAGTGATGACCACTAACGCCGGTGTGCAAGAAACCGTGCGTAAATCAATTGGCTTTAAACAGCAAGATCACAGTCAAGATGCTCTGTCTGAGATCAACAAGGTGTTCTCTCCAGAGTTCAGAAATAGACTCGACGAGATCATTTGGTTTAATCATCTTGATATGACAGTCATTGCTAAAGTAGTTGATAAGTTCTTAGTAGAGCTTCAGGCGCAGCTGGACGATAAATCAGTAACTTTAGAGGTTAGTGATGAAGCACGGACGTTATTAGCTGAGAAAGGCTATGACAAGGCCATGGGGGCACGCCCAATGGCGAGAGTCGTGACTGAGCTGATTAAGCGCCCATTAGCCGATGAGATTTTGTTCGGCAACCTTGAAAAAGGTGGCGTAGCCCATGTCGATGCTAACGGCGATGAGATTGTGATTGAAACTCACAGCCAGGAAAAGGTCACCAGCTAAAAACTGATTTAATACCAATCAGTATAAACATTTAGTCACTCAGCGAGAGTTTAGTGGTTCTGAGGCAAGGCAACGAGTGAAGAGCATAGTTATTCTATGGTTAAGCTCGTTAACACAGCATCAGAATCGCTAAAACTCGCCATTCTGGCGCGTTTTTGGCTACCTACTTCTGCGTTGAATAACCTCACAAGGGAGCAACCATTGTTTCAGTTATTCGCCTTGAATTAGTTTGCCAAAAGCGCGCTGAGTAGATCAAATTCTTATACTGATTGGTATACCTTAGCTATGAAAAAACCGCTTCTAGTAAGCGGTTTTTTATTTTTTGTTGAGATCAGGCATAAAAAAACCAGCGAACAGCTGGTTTTTAATAATACGTCGTTAGCTAACTTAGCGTGAACGGAAGACGATGCGCCCTTTGCTCAGATCATAAGGGGTCAGCTGAACTGTGACCTTATCACCCGTTAGAATACGGATGTAGTTTTTACGCATTTTACCAGAGATATGGGCAATTACTACGTGTCCATTCTCAAGCTCAACTCGAAACATTGTATTTGGCAAGGTTTCAAGAATAGTGCCTTGCATCTCAATGTTGTCTTCTTTCGCCATTAATCAGTTATCCTGTTAGCCTTCAAATATTAAAAACGGGCGTATCATGCCGCAAAATCAAGCCGCTGTAAAGCTCAGGTTAAGTTTCGCAGCTAAAACTTAGCGTTTAAGCGATGATTATACCAATCAGTATAAACATTTAGTCACTCAGCGAGAGTTTAGCGGTTCTGAGGCAAGGTCATTAAATGCTCCTGCATTAATGACATTCACCACATCCATGTGGTTTGCAACGAGTGAAGAGCATAGTTATTCTACGGTTAAGCTCGTTAACACAGCATCAGAATCGCTAAAACTCGCCATTCTGGCGCGTTTTAGGCTGCCTACTTCTGCATTGAATAACCTCACAAGGGAGCAACCATTGTTTCAGTACTCACTTTGAATTAGCCGGCCTTGAATTAGTTTGCCAAAAGCGCGCTGAGTAGATCAAATTCTTATACTGATTGGTATTACTTGTCTATTTCACTTTGCAACCATCCCTGTTGGGTTAAAACCTGGTAGGGGTGAAAATTGCGTTTGTAGTTCATTTTGCGAGATTCATCGATCTGGTAACCTAAATAGATAAACGATTTGCGCATCAGTTTCGCCAGTTGTAACTGAATCAAAATCATCATATTGCCTAATGATCGTTTATGTTGCTCAGGGGCAAAAAAACTATAGATTGCCGACAGCGAGTTAGGCAGTACATCGGTGACAGCGACGCCAATCAGTTCATCTTCATGCAATATTTCTATCAGGATTGGCGAGGTCCATTTCGCTTTCACAAATTGTTGGTATTGTTCCGGTGTAGCTGGGTACATTGGTCCGTCTTTGTGGCGCTCGTTTACATAGCGCTCATACAAAGCGTATTGCGCAGGTGTGTGGGCATCGGCTATACGCCAGCTTAGGTCGCGATTATTGCGCATGGTACGTTTTTGACGCCGAGAAGGCACAAACTGCTCAACAGGAATACGAATCGGCAAGCAGGCATTGCATTGAGGGCATTGTGGTTTATATATCGTGCCGCCACTGCGCCTAAAGCCGAGCGCCAGTAGATGCTCAAACAAATTATCGTTCAGATGATCTTCTTGTAGTACTAGCAGTTGTTCTTGCTTGCTAGGCAGATAACTACAGGCGAAAGTACCAGTCATACCAAGTTGTATGGTTTGTGACTTAGAGGTCAAGGAATATCTCCTTGGGATGCCAGACATCATCGGCGACGCGATTATCACGAAAACGTTTTAATAGAGAAATGAAATCACTGCGTTTTAATGCTTTCGCCCCCAAAGACTCTAAATGCGGGTTCACAACTTGTGCATCAATCAGTTTAAATTGATTGGCCAATAAATATTGATGCAACATCATCATGGCGGCTTTTGAGGCATTGGTTTGTCGATGAAACATAGATTCACCACAAAACACTTGGCCAATGGCTATTCCATATAAGCCACCAATCAACTCTTTTTCATGCCACACCTCTAGTGAATGGGCTTGGCGTTGTTGGTGTAATAGACCGTAGGCAGTGGCAATGTCGGCCGTTATCCAAGTGCCATCTTGATCAGGCCTTGGCGCTGCGCACCCTTTGACGACATCATCAAAGGCATGGTTAATGGTAAAGCGCCAAGCTTGTTTACGGACAAATTTGCGTAAACTCTTGCTGATGTGCAAACTGCCAGGCACAAATACGGCACGTGGATCCGGTGACCACCACAAGATAGGGTCATCGGCATTAAACCAAGGAAATATTCCATTGTAATAGGCGCTTAACAGCCTGTCTGGGTGTAAATCTCCGCCAATGGCCAGCAACCCATTTGGATCCCTGAGGGCTTGCTCAGGTGAGGGGAAGGGGGCGAGGTCATTATTTAAATAAGACAGAGAGTTCACTTTTGAGTAAAATTCCTTGTAGGGCCTACTAATAAGTTAGCGGAAAAATAGCGATGTTGAAACCTCAAGTACATGCACTTGCTTATGTTTGGTTAATTTTTGGCTGTATCTTTAACGTATCGGCCAATTATGATCGTAATACTGCACAGCCAGTGCAAAAAGTCGAATATGGCACAGTTGAGTCGGTACGCAATATTACCGAAAGCCAGCTGGTTGAAGACCGTAATCAGGGCTGGCGCACCTTTGGTGGCGCATTAATTGGTGGCGTTATTGGTCATCAGTTTGGTGGCGGTAGCGGCCAAGATGTGGCGACCGTGTTAGGTGCCATATTGGGTGGCGGAATAGGCCATCGCTCAGGTCAAAGCTATTACCAACAAATACAATTGGTAGAGTTGATGATCCGCTATGAAGATGATGAGCGAGTGATGGTGATCCAAGACAAAGACCCCGGCATGATATTTAATGCCGGAGATGAGGTCAGAGTGGTGTATCTAGCCAGCGGCGTACGGGTTGATATGGCGATGTAAGCCACAAAGTTGTCTTGCTACTTGCTACTTGCTAGTGATTTAGTCAGCTAAGGCACAGCACAACAGGTTACAAACGTTCAGCGCGATAGTTTGCCGTTGGCGATACCAATTGTTGCTGTGCGGCGATGGTTTGTAATTCCCATTGTTGTCGTTTTTGCGTCTCAGTTAATACTCCATAGCTGGCGTTGGTTGCGTGTTCAAATGCCGCAACGGTATCTTGGCCTTGAATTAACGCCGCAGTGAAAAGGGCGGTAATGAGATCTCCCACTCCAACGGGTTGTTTGTCAAAGGTAAGCTGAGGGCGTTGGATGAGGTAGTGTCCCTCCTGCGTGGCTAGCATCATTGTAAAATGTGTATCTGATACACTGTGTAAGTGCTTCACCAGCACGACTTTAGGGCCCAAAGACAAGGCTTTATCACACGCTTTTCGAGCATCTTCTAAGTTATTAATGGCCATTTTAGTAAATTGAGCCAGCTCAAATTGATTCGGTACAATCACATCGGCGATGGGCATCACATGCTTTATCAGCGCATCTGTTATCCCATCAGCTAAAATACACCCTTTTTGTGGATCGCCCATAACTGGGTCGCACACATAGATGGCATCACTGTTGTGTTGCTTAGTCTTGGTAACGGTGTTGATAATGGCCTGGCATTGTTCAGCACTGCCTTGGTAGCCGCTTATCACCGCCTGGCAGTGGCGCAGTTGGTCGATATTGATCAGGCCATTGACGAGATCATCGATATCGCTGGCAGCAAAAGCTCGCCCAGTCCATCCTTGAGCGTATTGAGTGTGGTTAGAGAATTGCACCGTGTGTATCGGCCACACTTCTATTCCCATGCGCTGCAGCGGAAATATTGCCGAGCTGTTGCCTGCGTGACCAAATACCACATGAGATTGAATAGAGATGATGCCTTTCATTGCGCGTATTACCTTACGTTGATTCAGTTGCACGATAGTGAGCCGACAGTTAGCCAACTTGAGTGCGGATGATAATAGTATGCGGCCCGGATACAAATAATACCAATCACATATTGGCGGCGTTGTTGGCAAACTGTGAGCTTGGTTTCACTATCGGTAATGCCGCTCTGGTGCTTTGCTACCGCGATTTTTGATTGCAGGGGGAAAGCAAATAAAAGTGACAGTTTATTCTGATATTTGAACGCTGTTAGCTATTTGGAGGGTTATTTGGCAAAAAAAAGGAGCCATCTGGCTCCTTAATATTTTCTGTTGCTAATGATTAAAAGCCACGTGGCAATTGGCCTTTACCTGCCAACTTTTCACGCCATAGCTCTTTAGGTGTTTTGCCACCAGATTTGTTAGCTGCAGCTTTTTTTGCCGCTGGCTTTTTGGCTGCTGGTTGTTTTGCAGCGCTCTTTTTGGCTGCAGGTGCTTTAGCTGGTTCAGCTTTAGCCGCTGGTGCTTCACCACCCATTTCTGCAAGCATAGTTTCAAGTTCGCTAAAACGTAGCGACTTACCGCCATCGATTTTGTACCAGCTACCTTTTTGCTCAATCGCAACAGCCTTTCCTTCTTGCTTAGAAAGGGCTGACTCCAGTGCGCTGATCACTTCTTCTTTGGTCAGTTTTGACATAGTAATAACCTGTTTATTTATAATGTTTACTTGAAGGTTTGGCCTAATTTTATAGCGCAAAGCACTAAAATGTCCAATTTTCACTAACATTCAATGCATTTCAGTGACATGAGACGCTGAAATTTGCATTTATGAGACCCACTACTTGCAGGATTTTTACTCTGTGCAAAGCGCTGTTATTCTAAGTGATTCACCCGCGGCGCTTTATTGCTCGTGCTAGGTTAATTATTCAATACACTGTTATATACTGGCAGTGAGTTCGCTAGCCAATTGGTCTGTGTCCGGTCCAACATCAGTGCTGGTCGCGAGCAATTAAAGGGTTAAAGCAAGTATTGTTAGCTGAGGAAAGTAAATGAAACGTACAGAATTAACCGCATACCTCAATGAGTATTTACAGGTAGGGTTATACAAGGACTATGCGCCAAACGGCTTACAAGTTGAAGGCAGCAATGACATAACCACTATTGTGACCGGTGTTACCGCCTGTCAGGCATTGATAGCGCGAGCGGTTGAGCTTAATGCCGATGCATTGCTAGTGCATCATGGTTTCTTTTGGAAAGGCGAGCCGGAGGTATTAACCGGCATGAAGTATCGACGTATTAAAGCGTTAATGGACAATAATATTAATCTATTAGGCTATCACTTACCCGTCGATGGGCATCCAGAAATCGGCAATAACGCCGAACTGGGGCGTAAAATGGGCATGACTAATGCGGCATCAATAGAAGGGGTTGCGCAAGGTTTAGTATGGCAAGGCGAGTTAGTGACGCCAGAATCCCCCGAGGCATTTGCAGGACGTCTGCATCATGCCCTAGGCCGCATGCCTGTTTATTTTGGTGCTGAGGTCGAACAGATCAAGCGAGTGGCGTGGTGTACAGGTGGCGCACAAGACTATATTGATATCGCGGTTAATGCTGGCGCAGATGCGTTTATTAGTGGAGAAATGTCGGAGCGCACCTACCACAGTGCAGTAGAGCAGGGAATTCAGTATTTTAGTGCAGGGCATCATGCGACCGAACGCTATGGGATTAAAGCATTGGGTGAGCATTTAGCGACTCAATTTGGCTTAACTCATCATTTTGTTGATATTGATAACCCAGTTTAATGAGGTATTGATTTAAAAAAGGCCGCTGATTAGCGGCCTTTTTACAAAGATTAGCACGATATTTTGCTGGCTTACTTAACCCGCATACCAGGTTGCGCGCCTTCATGTGGCTCAAGGATCCATAGGTCTTTTTTGCCTGGGCCCGCTGCTAGTACCATGCCTTCAGATACGCCAAAACGCATTTTACGTGGTGCCAGGTTAGCGACCATGACAGTGAGTTTACCTTCAAGATCTTCAGGGGCGTAAGCTGACTTAATACCGGCAAAAACTTGCTTAGTTTCACCGCCTAAGTCTAGCTGTAACTTCAACAGCTTGTTGGCTTCAGGTACATGCTCTGCTTTGGCGATACGGGCAATGCGCAAGTCTAACTTGGCAAAGTCATCGAAGCTGATTTCATCGCTAATCGGGTCTTCATCAAGTTGACTTTTTGGTGCTTCAGCCACTTGTAAGTTCTCCGTTGAGGCAGCAATGATTGCTTCGATATTTTTCATATCGACACGCTGCATCAGGGCTTTAAATTTGGCAATCTCATGGCCTGCAAGGTCCATGTCTAGATTGTCCCACGTTAGCGTCAGTTGCAAGAAAGACTCGACGTCGCTGGCAAGCTTTGGTAACACTGGCTTTAAGTAAGTTACCAAAATGCGGAACAAGTTAAGTGCATTACTGCACACTTGATGCGCTTGTGCTTGTTGATCTTCTTGCTTGATTAACTGCCATGGTGCAGCGTCTGCGACGTAAGCGTTGGCAATATCTGCCAATGCCATAATTTCGCGCATCGCTTTACCAAATTCTCGGTTTTCGTATAGATCGGCGATCTCATCTTGTTTAGCTAAGAAACTATTTGTGAGGCTCATATCCTCAATCGCAGCTAATTTGCCTTCAAAGCGTTTACTGATGAAACCTGCAGTACGAGAAGCAAGGTTAACCAGTTTGCCAACAAGGTCTGAGTTTACCCGTTGCGCAAAGTCTTCTAGGTTTAAATCGAGATCATCAATTTTACTGCTCAATTTAGCGGCGTAGTAATAACGCAGGTATTCAGGATCTAAATTGTCTAAATAAGTCCGCGCCTTAATAAAGGTGCCTTTAGACTTAGACATTTTAGCGCCGTTTACGGTGACATAACCGTGGGCATACACGCTGTTAGGCTTACGGTAACCGGCACCTTCCAACATGGCTGGCCAGAACAGGCTGTGGAAGTAAACAATATCTTTGCCGATGAAGTGGTAAACTTCTGCGGTTGAATCTTGGGCCCAAAATTCATCAAAGTTTAAATCGTCACGTTTGTCACAAAGATTTTTAAATGAACCCATGTAGCCAATTGGCGCATCGAGCCATACGTAAAAGAATTTACCCGGCGCATCTGGGATTTCAAATCCAAAGTAAGGGGCATCACGGGTGATGTCCCACTGCTGTAGCCCTTGCTCAAACCATTCGCCGAGCTTGTTGGCCATTTCGGTTTGCAATGAACCAGAGGTAGTCCACGCTTTTAACATCTCTTCAAATGCGGGCAGGTCGAAGAAGAAGTGCTCAGTGTCTTTCATCACTGGGGTGGCGCCCGACACAGCAGATTTTGGGTTTATCAAATCTGTTGGGCTATAGGTTGCACCGCAGCTGTCGCAGTTATCGCCATATTGGTCTTCAGACTTACACTTAGGGCAAGTGCCTTTAACAAAACGGTCTGGTAAAAACATCGACTTTTCAGGGTCAAATAGCTGAGAAATGGTTTTGGTTTTGATATACCCATTGTCTCTAAGCTTGATATACACATCGCTGGCAAGTTCACGGTTCTCATCACTGTGAGTACTGTGGAAGTTATCAAACTGGATGTTAAAATCAGCAAAATCTTGCTCGTGCTCTTTTTGTACTTGAGCAATCATCTCTTCTGGCGCAATACCTAATTGCTGCGCCTTAAGCATGATAGGCGTGCCGTGTGCATCATCTGCACAGATATAGTGACACTCGTGGCCACGTAGCTTTTGAAAACGAGCCCAAATATCAGTTTGGATGTATTCCAGCATATGACCCAGATGAATGGGGCCATTGGCATATGGAAGCGCGCTGGTAACGAGGATTTTACGTTGTGAAGTTGCCATCTTATCTCTAAATCAGTAGGTGCCCAATATTAATGGCATAGATACTAACCGATCAAAGGCTAACTTTCATTAAAAGCTGATGCAATTGCGCTAAATCTACACGAATATTCAGCAGAAATTCTGGTACACTTAGCCAAATTATTTTTAGGGGGTAGCCGTTTTGTCTTCAGCGTCTCAGAATTATCGTCTCAGTGACGATCTTCTCGGCCCAGTGTTGGCCATTTTAGATGATTTCCAAGATCCATATTTAGCACAGGGCCTTGTCAGTGCCGGTTTAGTTACTAAGCTGGATATTGAAGGAACTCGATTGCAACTAGGTTTGTGCTACCCGTACCCTTGTCAGAGTCAGTACCGCGACACCGTCATGGCCGTCACCAAAAAACTGGCTACATTAGCTGCCATCGAAGAAGTTGAGTGTGAAATCGACTTTCAAGTTGCTGCGGTTTCAGCCATTGAGAGTGTTGAGCCTTTACCTAACATCAAGCAAGTTATCGCCGTTGCCTCGGGTAAAGGTGGCGTAGGTAAATCGACGACTTCAGTAAACCTTGCGTTGGCGTTAGCCAGTGAAGGCGCGCGAGTGGGTATTCTTGATGCGGATATTTATGGGCCATCGATCCCGATCATGCTTGGGGTAACCGATTTTAAGCCGGTATCACCTGATGGCAAAATGATGACAGCGGCAACGGCGCACGGCATCACCGCACAGTCGATAGGCTTTATGCTAAACGACGAAGAAGCGGCAGTATGGCGAGGTCCAATGGCTGCGGGGGCACTGGCACAGCTCATTAATGAAACCAGCTGGCCTGAGCTTGATTATTTAGTCATTGATATGCCACCGGGAACGGGTGATATTCAGTTAACCTTGTCGCAAAAAGTCCCGGTAAGTGGCGCGGTGGTGGTGACTACGCCACAAGATATCGCTCTCGCTGACGCGAAGAAGGGCGTCAATATGTTCCAAAAGGTTCATATTCCAGTACTCGGCATTGTCGAAAACATGAGCTTCCATCAATGCAGTGAATGTGGTCACAAAGAGCACCCGTTTGGCAGCCAAGGTGGAGCTAAAATGGCTGAGCGCTATAATGTACCTTTATTGGGCGAACTGCCCCTGCAATTAAACATTCGTGAAGATGTTGATAAAGGGGCACCAACTGTGGTGTCAGATAGTGACAGTCATGTGGCTAATATCTATCGTGATATTGCACGTAAAGTGGGTGCACAATTGGCACTCGTTCAGACTCAGCCTGCTGTGTCTATTTCCATTTCAGATGAAGAGTAAAGGTAAGTCTTGATGAGTTCTCAATGTGTCATTATTGGTATTGCGGGTGCATCTGCATCTGGTAAGAGTTTGATTGCTAAAACCATTTATGAGGAGCTGTGCCGTGATTTAGGTACTGACCAAATAGGTGTTATAGCGGAAGATGCTTACTATAAAGATCAAACTCATTTATCAATGGAAGACAGAGTTCAAACCAACTATGACCATCCAAAAGCGTTGGACCATGAGTTACTAGCGCAACATTTGAGTGCGTTAAAACAGGGCCAAGCGGTTGATATTCCAAAATATGATTATTCAGTACATAATCGAGTTGACGAATGTGTGCCAATGACACCTAAAAAAGTCATTATTTTGGAAGGCATTTTGTTGCTGACAGACCCTGAACTACGCGATTTAATGGATGCTAGCGTGTTTATGGATACGCCGTTAGATATCTGCTTTATGCGTCGTTTAAGCCGTGATGTTGCAGAGCGTGGTCGCACCATGGAGTCAGTGATGCAGCAGTACACTGAAACCGTGAGACCGATGTTCTTACAGTTTATCGAACCTTCAAAGCAGTACGCTGATATTATCGTTCCTCGGGGCGGTAAAAATCGCATTGCGACCGACATATTGAAAACTCGAATTCAACACTTACTGGCTAAATAGCGCGATAGATAAGGGTTGAGCTTAAATGGATAAGGATGGCTAATTTACGTGCTTTGGGTTAATCGTCAATTGGATGGCAAGGTCACGGCTACGGACAGAGGGCTTGCCTATGGCGATGGTGTGTTTGCAACAATGCGCTATACCCAAGCTGGGCCACTCCTGTTTGAGCTTCACCTTGCGCGTTTACAACAAAGTTGTCAGCGACTTGGCATAGATTGGCAAGCTGATGAGCAATTTCGTACCTTTCTCAAAACCATTTGTCGTGAAGCTTTCCTGCAAAACGGTCTCGATGGCTGCGTTAAAGTGCTATTGAGCCGCGGCTCTGGCGGCAGGGGATACCAGGCCCCCGCTGTTGCTAACATCACCGAAGTGGTGTCGCTGCATGCAATCCCTCTGCACTATGCTGATTGGCAAGCTCAGGGAATTAACCTTGGGCTGAGCAACATAGCCTTAGCACGGCAACCTCGTTTAGCGGGGATGAAGCACCTTAATCGTCTTGAGCAGGTATTAATTCGTGAACAAACTTTAGCGGCAAACTGCGATGATGTTGTCGTATGTGACAGTGAAGGTTGGGTGATAGAGACCGCGGTGGCTAATCTGTTTATGGTTAAAGCGGGTCGAGTTTATACACCACGATTGGCCTTTGCCGGCGTCGCTGGCGTGATGCGCCAGCAGTTACTCAATGAGCTAGCCCAGCTTGGCTGGTCTGTTTCAATATGTGATATTAATTTGGCGATGTTAATGCAAGCTGATAATGTCTTTATGACCAATAGCTTATTTGGCATTGTTGATATCAATAGTGTTAATCAGCAAGTTTTTGTTCATGCTCCATTTACTCAAACTCTACGTAGTGCTCTGAATTTATCATTATGAAAAAAACGCTCGTTACTCTAGCAGGTTTGCTATTTACGCTTCTTACCGTTGCGCTTGTTGGCCTATATTATGTGCATCAAAATGTGCAGAGTTTTAGTCATACGGCTTTTACCATTACCGAACCGCAAACCCTTGAGCTTAAACGCGGCACTTCGTTTAACCAGTTACTTAATGAGTTGCAAAAAAGGCAGCTTATTACTGAAACATGGCCTGCTAAAGTGCTTATCAGATTACAGCCAGATGTAGCCAATATTCGGTCAGGCTACTATGACATTCTGCCCGGTGATACGTTCATTGAATTGATACAACGCCTTAATCAAGGTAAAGAAAAAGTGTTTAGTATCACTTTAATAGAAGGTCAAAACATCAAAGAGTGGCAAGCGGTCTTAGCATCCAGTAGCCATACCAAAGATAATATCGACAATGTGTTTAATGCAGTTTTAGTTAAACATGGCGATGAATCGGGGTTGCCAGAAGGTAAATTTTATCCAGATACCTATCACTATCATGCTGGCGCAACGCTCGAGAGTATTGTTGAGCAAAGTTATCTAAAAATGCAGCAACAATTAGAGCAAATATGGCAAGCACGGGATGAGTCTATTCCACTGTCGACGCCTTATGAGTTGTTGATCATGGCGTCAATCATAGAAAAAGAGACTGGCAAAGCCAGTGAGCGCCCTTGGATATCGGCTGTATTTACTAATCGATTACGAAAGGGGATGCGTCTACAAACTGACCCGACGGTGATCTATGGGATGGGTGATCGTTACCAAGGTAATATTACGCGCAAAGATTTGCGTGAACACACGCCTTTTAATACTTATCGAATTAACGGGCTAACACCGACACCGATTGCCGCACCAAGCGGGGCGTCACTGCACGCCGCGGCTAACCCAGCAGATGTGGACTACTTCTACTTTGTCTCCAAAAATGACGGTAGTCATGTGTTTTCAAGAACCTTGGCTGAACATAATCGCGCCGTGAATAAATATCAGAGAAATCGATGAATAACCAAAACAACGCCAAATTTATTGTTATTGAAGGATTAGAAGGTGCTGGTAAATCTAGCGCTATTGCTTTAGTGAAGGACTTTATTGAAAAACATACTGGTGCAGTTCCGGTTTGTACTCGCGAGCCTGGTGGCACTCCGCTGGCTGAAAAAATGCGAGACTTGGTTAAAGTGGCTGATGAGACTGATCCCCTGTGTGATAAAGCGGAATGCTTACTGATTTATGCGGCAAGAGCTCAGTTAATTGCCAACGTGATTCAACCGGCGCTGGAACAAGGGCAGTGGGTATTGGGCGATAGGCACAACTTGTCATCGCTTGCTTACCAAGGGGGCGGCCGAGGTTTATTAGATGTGGTTAACTCCCTGAGTGAAATTACCTTAGGCCAATTTAAACCGGATTTAACCTTGTATCTTGATATTGAGCCTAAGCTGGGGTTAACCCGCGCGGCAGACCGGGGCGCTCTTGATCGGATAGAGCAGCAGGATGTCAGCTTTTTTGAGCGTGCTCGCAGTACGTATCTATCATTAGCAGATCAAGACGACAGCATTAAAGTGGTTGATGCAAGCCAAACAATGGCTGCGGTTCACAAAGATATTATTGCTGTCTTGCAGAGCCAAGGCTGGTAGTTGATGAATCGCTTTCCTTGGCTGGATGCCATCAGTGAGCATTGTTTTAGCCAGCTGGTCAATCAAACTTTAGGCCATGCCTACGTTGTTGATCTGCACCCAGGCTATGGTGCCAACGAATTTATTCAAGCTTTTGCCGCTGCAGCGCTGTGTTTATCACCCAATGTTCAAGGTGCATGCGGTCAATGCAAGTCTTGCTTGTTGATGAATGCTGGCAATCACCCAGATTTTTACCAAGTTGCCCCCGATGGCAATCAAATCAAAGTCGATCAGATCCGTAGTTTGTGCCAAGACCTCGTCTCGACTGCACAACAAGGCGGGCGCCGTGTCGCGGTGATTAATTACAGTGAGAAAATGAATCAAGCTGCGGCTAATGCACTGCTAAAAACCTTAGAAGAGCCAGGAGAGGGCACGCTGCTCATCCTGCAAAGCTCACAGCCTGCGCATCTGCTGGCGACTATCACTAGCCGTTGCCAACGGCTACACATTACCTTGCCCGATGCGGCTCAAATTAATGCTTGGTTGCAGCAACAGTATCAAATAAACCAAGACGCCACTTGGTGCCTGCCCGTTGTCGGCGGCCCACTTGATTTGGCACAAGCCCTACAAGAAGGGCGTTATCAAAGCCTACTGCAATTGCGCAAAGATTGGATTGAGAGTTTGTCGTCTGGGCACCTGTGTGCTAATTTAATGAGTATTGATGAAAAGCAAGTTTCTGATGCACATAAAGTTTTATATCTTGTGTTAAGACAGAAATTGCTTAAAACGCCAAATATTGATGCACTATTAGCAGCAAATATCGTCGAGTTATCTACCTTGGTGATGAAGACCTGCCATGAGTTATCATTAATGCCCAATATCAATGCGTTAGGATTATTTCAAAACTACTTAGCACGCTATAACCAACTGACGGGAAGCTAATTAATCATATGGTCGATTTGGTCGTAAATTTTGACACCTTGCATCAGTTGTATCGTGCATATATGCCATTTATACAACCTGCAGGGCTGTTTATTGCTACATCAGAGAGCCATTATTTAGGGCAAGAGTTGACCATTGCCTATCAATTGCCCGGTAGCACCACAAAGCAGGAATTTAAAGGCGCAGTTGTTTGGATCAACCCGCTTGGCGCATCTGGCGGTCGACCAGCGGGGATCGGGGTCAAAATTTTGTCTGATGCAGACACCCACAAACACCATATCGAGAATTTATTGTCTCGCGAGCTCGCCTCAGGGGATTTGACCTGCACAATGTAGCTCTGTATTCTTGCCGTCTTTATTGTGTATTTGCTAATTAGAGTAACTCCCCCGTGCTTATCGACTCCCATTGCCATTTAGATAGACTTAAATCTGCCCCTGACCATGCTAGTTTGGTTGATATCATCAATCAGGCCAAAGCACGGGATATTAGTCACTTTTTGTGTGTTAACGTTCGCCAGAAGGGCTTTCGTGAAATGCAGCAAAAAATGGCTGAGTTCGATGAGATTTTTCTGTCGGCTGGAGTTCATCCCCTTGATGTGCAAGAAGGCTTAGATACTGCTGAGTTACATGAATATATTGCCGATCCCAAAGTGGTCGCCATTGGTGAAACAGGGCTGGATTATTTTTACGCTAATGAAACTAAAGTGCTGCAACAACAATGTTTTGAGCAACAGATCGCGTTAGCAGTAGACGTCAATAAGCCGCTGATTGTGCATACCCGTGATGCCAGAGAAGATACTATCGCTTTTTTGAAGCAAGGCAATGCCGATAAGGTCGGCGGTGTTTTGCACTGCTTTACTGAAAACTGGGAAATGGCAAAAGCCGCAATAGATTTAGGTTTTTATATCTCAGTATCAGGAATCGTGACCTTCAAGAATGCCAGTGAATTGCGAACTGTGATTCGAAAAGTGCCTAAAGATCGTTTATTAGTTGAAACGGACTCACCTTATCTTGCGCCAGTGCCGCATCGTGGCAAAGAGAATCAACCTGCTTTTGTAAGAGATGTTGCTGAATTTGTGGCAGAACTGCGTGGTGAAAAGTTCGATGAGTTAGCTCACAACACCACAGAAAACTTCTTTAATCTTTTCAAAGAAGCGGCGGTATTGGCTGGACGCTAGTCAGTTTGATTAACAAGAGCTGCGAGCCTGTGTGGCGGCTTATACTGATTGGTATTATAGGTGTGAGTTTAAAGCAGACAAAAAAAGACCCAAAACTATTCCAATTGTTCTGGGTCTAGGGGAATGGCTCCTCTCGGAGCCGTGCGCTACTGTTGAGAACCTCATTAGGTTTGTCTCTGCAACAAAGTGTAGATGATAAATTAGATTTCGCTCAAATATTAACCAATGCTTGCTCGCCGATTTGTAACAAAATATGTACGGTGTGCAGATAGTCCGCTATCGCTTAAGCCGACTTAATCACTTTGTCTTTTACCAGTTCCCGTGGCAGGCTATTTTTTAGCTTATTTCCTAAGTGTTTAGCTAAACCTAACGGGGCGCCTAAATAACTGACAACCTTCTCACCTTGGGGCTTGGTTTTCTCGGCCAAAGTAATATCGCGCCCCATCAGGTATTGCAATGCTTGGTCCTCATCAAGAGCTAGCATGTGTGTTTTAGGTGTCAGTGCAATAAGTGCCTCGTGGCGCGGTTTAAAGCCTTTTTTAATCTTGTCTGCCAACTTAATACCAATACGTTGGTAGCGCATTTTGCCAATTAAAGGCTCCATCTGACGAGGGAATAACCAAAACTCGTCATCGCGTACCATTAAGTTATTGTCTTGAAAGTTGATACCGAAAGTTTGCTGCAGGTACTCTTCAAGCTCGGCGGTTTGTTTGCGGTTGGCTGGGGTAAAAGGAAACACTTTCTGCGCTTTAGGCTGCGGCTGGTCGCGCACGACGCTGGCGGTTTTAGTCAACTTGGCGACAAAGAAGCCTTCGCTATCGAAAATTTGCGGCCACACATGTAAGAAGCCTTCATCAGTGGAGGCTTTGTCGGCACCCGTGAAAAGCTCAGCCAACGAGTCAAAGCGCACAGCATCTGGGTAGCACTGCTGAATATGTGCCATGATTGCTTGGTTTTCTTTGCGATTAAGGGTGCAGGTTGAATACACCAAGCTACCACCGGGTTTTAGGGCCAAAAAAGCCGACTTAATCAAATCTTTTTGAGTTGCGGCAATGGCATCTATCTCGCTTTCATCCCAATGTTTAAGTGCATCAGGGTCTTTGCGGACTGTACCTTCGCCACTGCAAGGTGCATCTAGCAGAATATGGTCAAAAGTTTCATATTGGTATTCACCAAATACTCGAGCATCAAAGTGGGTGAGGGCGCAGTTGCTAACGCCCATGCGCAATATATTGGCATGCAATACCTTAACACGGCTAGCGGAGTACTCGTTTGCTACCAGTATACCGTCGTTATCCATCATAGCCGCAAGTTGAGTCGTTTTAGAGCCCGGTGCTGAAGCCATATCTAACAGGGTTAAAGGCTGCGACACTTTGTGTGGAAACAGCGCAGTAGGTGGTAGCATCGAACTGGCTTCTTGAATGTAAAATAGCCCCTGAATGTGTTCTATGGTATTGCCTATTTGAATGCTCGGGTCAACGGTGATCCAATAGCCATCTTGGCACCACGGGATTGCTTCAAATTGCCACCCTTTAGGCGCTAGGTGAGCGATTAAATCGGCACTGCTAATTTTCAGTGTATTGACTCTGATCGAAGGGCGTAATGGTTTACCACAATAGTCGATAAAATCGTCCATCGATAAATTAGCTGGAATATCTTTGGCAATACTATTGATAAAATTTTGATTTAGTTGAACCATATTGACTAACTACAAGAAATATTGGCAAAAGTATATCATAGACATCGTCATATCCATGCCATCAACCACAACGCACTTAACAAGGAGTGTCGGTGTTAAATAGAGTTTGGTTAGTTTTCTTTGTCACTTCGCTGTTAGCCATTGCGGTTTCCTTGCTCAATGGTAATAGCCAAGTGTTGTCTGAGTCTGTCAATGCGCTGTTTAGTAGCAGTAAGCTAGCGGCAGAGATTGCACTGGGTCTTGTTGGTGTGCTGTCTCTATGGATGGGATTGATGCGCGTTGGCGAGAAAGCCGGAGTCGTCGCGGTTTTTGCAAAACTGTTTGAGCCGTTATTAAGTAAGTTGATGCCTGAAGTACCTCATGGCCATAAGGCGTACGGCAGTGTCACCATGAACTTAACGGCGAACATGTTAGGGCTGGATAACGCCGCAACACCACTTGGGTTGAAGGCTATGCAGGATTTACAGGAGCTCAACCCTGTTAAGCATGTCGCCACCAATGCCCAAATCTTATTTTTGGTACTTAATACTTCCTCTGTGACTTTAGTGCCTGTGACAGTATTTTTATACCGAGCGCAACAGGGCGCAGCCGCCCCGGCTGAAGTCTTTTTGCCTATTTTATTGGCAACATTAGCCTCAACCATTGCTGGCGTCACTGTTGTGGCTATTTATCAGCGTATCTCGTTGCTCAATGCGGTGGTGATTGGTTATGGCGCTGCGATCTTAGCAAGCTTAAGTGCTTTGATGTTTTACTTGGGTACCCTGAGTGTCACTGCAATAGGTGAAGTGTCGACCCTATTAGGTAATGGTGTACTACTGACGCTAATTTTCAGTTTTATTCTGGTTGCGGGTTTGAAAAAAGTGGCGGTGTACGATGAGTTTATTGAAGGGGCTAAACAAGGTTTTGCACAATCAATCAAACTCATTCCCTATCTATTAGCCATGCTGATAGCCATTGCCTTATTACGTGCATCAGGAGCACTAGACTACCTACTTTACGTAGTTGCCAGTTTAGTTCAGTTGTTGGGGGGAGATACTCGCTTTGTTGATGCATTGCCCACGGCAATGATGAAGCCTTTTAGTGGCTCTGGCGCCAGGGCAATGATGCTAGAAACCATGGATCATTACGGGGTGGACTCTTTTGCTGGGCGGCTAGCTGCCATTTTTCAAGGCAGCACAGAGACGACCTTTTATGTGTTAGCAGTGTATTTCGGTGCGGTGGGAATAAGAAATGGCCGCCATGCTTTGGTATGTGGTTTGACTGCCGATTTTGCCGGCATCATTGCCGCTATTGCCGTTTGTTACCATTTTTATGGCTAACAACTAATTTTTATGACTAACAACTAAGTGACTTGAAAATAGCTCACAAAAAAAGCCATCGTTTAGCGATGGCTTTTTAATAGATTTAACACGAATTAGAAGTGGTAGCTGACTGACAACATGGGGCCAATGAAACTGTAATAGAGGTTGTAGCTGGCAACATTCAAATCGGTATTTCTTAATTTTTGGTCGTAATCTACATCGACTTCATAATAGTTAAATGCGGCAGTCATATGCCAGTTTTCGGTAATTTCCGCTTCGACACCGGCGCGGATATCAATGAGTCCCCCTTCTAGGTCGTCCAGTTTGACGTAAAAGTATTGTGCATGGGCGGTAAAACGAAAACGGTCAGCAAATTCGTAATCACCGTATAAGCCGATATCAGGTAACGGCGCGGTGACCTTAGTGTCAACGGTTTTAGGTACGGGGACCGTTGGACAATCAGCGGTTGCAGTAGTGACTTGGCAAGCACCAATTTGACCTTCGAATCCTGTTTTAATAAACATGGCGTGCAAACCAATGGAAAAACCGAGATTGTAGTTATTACCTTGGTAAAAATTGTAGCCGTAGCCAATGCGAGCGATATCTATATTGAGGGTGGTATCGATTTTACTGCCAGCTTTGAAGTCATATAAGGTGCCGTCGAGTTCAACTTGAAAGGGCTTAGTGAGTTGGGTAACTTCAGCGCTACGATGCAGCTGTTTCCAATCCATATAGAGAATGTGCTGATCATTAAAATGATAAAACAGTTCAAAAAACGGCAGGAATTGCGACTCTTCTAGTTTAAGATCTTCTTCAAAATCGATTTGAAAGTCTCTACCAAGGAGTGGGTCGGTGACATCCATACTGGAATTGGAATTAGAATAAAAGCCACCGACTCGAATGATGGTTTTACTTTTCTTTTCGGCAAGTGTTGGCTCGACAACCGTCGTCTCATTCTCAGCCGCACAGGGGGCTGCTAACAGGCACAACGCGAGTATAGACCATTTCTTCAACACCAATGTTACTCCATAATAATTATTATTTTTATATAAGCTATTGATAAGTATTAGATAGGTCCATCTATCGAGTAACAATGATAACAGAGTATGTCCAAATGTGAATGATTTGTATCAAAAAATGTGAGGTTATTTTATACAAAATAATAAAAATGGCAGCGTTGTCACAGAGTGATGCAAAATTTTCTGCTGAATCACGGTGTATTGCTAGCGCTTAATAGGCGTTATTTACGAGGTTAGTAGCGGAATGATCACCATTAACCATGTTATTCCACATAGCATTAAACTAAGAAAAACTGCCGCTGATGCGACATCTTTTGCTTGGCCGCTTAATGGATGAATTTCATCACCAACTCGGTCAACAACAGCTTCGATAGCGGAGTTGAGTAACTCAACAATGAGCACCAAAAATACGCTGCCTATAAGCAAAATTCGTTCGCTGGTGTCAATATTGAGTAGCAGGGCAATAGGCAACATGATGGCGGCTAGCAGTACCTCTTGTCGAAAAGCGGCTTCACTGCTCCAGGCTTGTTTCAATCCTTGCACAGAAAACCCGGTTGCTCTAATGACACGCTTCAATCCATGATTATTTTTTGGCTTCATCCTGACTCTCTTTTTCAGCTATAGTTGCTTAACGGCAATGTACTGGCAACGGATAGCCAGCAGTGGATTGCACTGTAAGCGATTTTCTATCTATGTGCTAGTGCACTAAGCTCAAGGAGGAGCGAAATATGCGACAACTAATGACTGTTGCTAAAGTGGTGGCTCTTGGGGCTAGCTTGTCTATCCTGACAAGCCTAACGTCTAGTATTGCAGCCAAGCAACTGGCGGCACAATTTGATGCTGCCCAAGTCAGGGAGTTCACCGGTACGGTTGCTGATAGCATCGTGCTCAGTGAGTATTTGGTGAGCGAAAAATATGATGGCGTGCGTGCACACTGGGACGGTCAGTACTTAAGAACACGAGCCGGCCATATCATTCATGTCCCTATCGATATCAGTAAAACATTTCCATCAACATCATTTGAAGCTGAGTTGTGGTTGGGCTACGGCAAGTTTGAAGTGGCATCAGCTTTGGCTCGGCGCGACGTTAGTGACGTAGCGTTGTGGCAACAAGCCAAGCTACTCGTTTTTGATAGCCCAGCTGATGGCACTAATTTCACCGGGCGAGTAAAGTGGATGGAAAAACAACTCAGTATGCAATCCGCGTATATTCAGGTGGTAAAGCAGCAACAATTACATAACTGGCAGCAAGTTACTGACAAGTTCAATCAAGTGTTAAATGCGGGTGGTGAAGGCTTGATGTTACATCACTCCCGTGCAACCTACTGGCTTAACAACAAAACCGATTTAATCAAAATCAAACCCTTTTATGATACCGAGGCCCGAGTGGTTGGCCATAATATGGGCTATGGTGGGGACCCCTTGTTGCTCAAGTCATTGCAGTTAGCGTTACCATCAGGGGTGCAGTTCCGTTTAGCGACAGGCTTTAGTATCAAGCAACGCTCCAATCCGCCAGCAATAGGCGCGCGAGTGACGTTTAAATTCTATGGTTGGACAAACGGTGGTGTGCCAAGACATGCGAGCTTTTTAAGGGTTAGAGAACCGGCTAATAGCAAACGTTCTCACTGAAAAAGCCGCCTAGGGCTCAATAATACCAATAACGCTGCTTGGCAGACTTTACGGTTATCGCGCAGAGCTTAGCGCTTAGCCCACACACAATGACTAAATGGAAAACTGTTTGTCGTATCCGGCAATGGCCAGTACCACATCCGCCATCACTTTGGTGGCGTCACGATCTTTTGCTGCGACACAAGTTTGGATCATGTACTCGCCAACGTCCTTATCGTCAATTAGTTGGGTCATGGCTGCGAACCGGTTAATTAGCTTATTGCCTGTATCATTTCCGTAGGTGTGGTTGATTAACGCCTTGGCAGACTGGTTGACCTTCGAGCTAAGCTCGCTGGTATCTGGGACATCGCTGACCATTAACATCAGGAGAATATCGCAGTTAATGGTCAAGTTGTCGTCGATAGCTTGTGGGTTAGCAACGGCTAGGTTGCAATTAAGCAATAGACATAGCCCGGTAAACAGCGCCATAAACAGTTGACACTTTTTCATATCGCCGCCTTAAGTTGCTGTAGATTAATATGGTGCAAGTTTAGCGGCCATTGTTGCTACAGCCGAGTTAGTTTCTATAGGCTTTTTTAATAGGTGAGCACAGATTGAAGGCGAGGGAAAATGAAGCCGTAAGAGTTTAGCTGCTAAAAAGTGAAATGGCTAAATATGCTAGTAACTAGCAAGCATTTTATCAGCCATCTAATGATGAATTAATCGGTCATTAGATGGCTGACCATTGGTTTAGTTAGTCTTGATATTGCTCAAACCACCACAAAATATGGGCGACTTTAGACATCAAGTTACTCGGGCGTTTATAGATGCCATGGGGAGCGTCAGGGATCCTCACCATAGCGGTATCGATATTTCGTAGTTTGAGTGCCTGATAGAACTGTTCGGTTTCTGCCATTGGCGTGCGTAAATCGGCTTCACCTGTCAATAGCATTGTTGGTGTGCTGACATTGCCGACGTAACTAATAGGAGAAAGCTTCATATAGTGCTCAGTGTCTTCCCATGGCATTTTGTCAAACCAATTTTTTATCACAAATGGATAGATATCGGTGGTCAATGCAAAGCTAAACCAGTTAATCACCGGCTTGGCGACCACAGCGGCTTTAAATCTGTCGGTGTGACCGATAATCCAGGCTGTTAACACTCCACCGCCTGAGCCACCTGTAACGAACAGGGCTTGTTCATCAATGGCATCGCGGGCGATAACACCATCAACCACAGACATTAGGTCATCATAGTCTTGGCTTGGATAGTTGTTGTAGATAGTTTGTGCAAACTCTTTACCATAACTGTCACTGCCGCGAGGGTTGGCATAAACCACGACATAGCCGCTGGCAGCCATCAATTGTATTTCAGCAGCAAAGTGCGGGCCGTAGTTGGTGACGGGGCCGCCGTGAATTTCTAGAATGAGCGGAAATGTTTTGCCTGTCTTAATTGCTTCGTTGTAACCCGGAGGGTAGGCCACCCAAGCTTGGATATCACGGCCATCCGCCGATGATTTGACCGTGATCTCTTTTACTTCAGCCAGCTGTTTATGTGCCAACGCATCATGGTTTAGGTTGGTAAGTTGTTCAGCTTTACCTTTGCGAACAATACTAATGTCAGCCGGTCGCTGTGGGTCAGAATAGGTAAAGGCAATAGTGCCGTTGTCTGCAACGTCAAACTGCGCTGCGGTATACGGTCGGCCAAACGCTAAGCCGCCTAAATCTTTGGCAACTATTTTACGTTTACCTTTAAGCGGTTGGTAGGCGACAAATGCTTGTCCGTGGTCATGGTAACTAAAATAAACCCCTTTACCATTGTCAGCCCATTTTATTTGATTGACAGAGCGGTCTAAGTCGGCGGTCAATGAGCGTTTATCACTGCCATCTATGTTCATGATAAACACTTCAGCATTTTCATAATTTTTATAATTCTGCGGCGAACTCACATAGGCGATATGCTTGCCAGAACCCGATATGGCGGGGTTGTTGTCTCGACCATCACGCTCGGTAAGTTGTTGCTGGGCTAAAGTGGTGATATTGAGCTTATAAATATTGGAATCATTACGGGCTAAATCACTGTCTGGTCGTTTGTTGGCAACAAAAATCAGATGCTTACCATCTTTGCTCCAGGCTAACGGCCCAGAGTGATTGATAGCTTCATGGGTAAGCTGTCTAGCGGCGCCGCCATTAGCCGACATCACAAATATTTGGTTATAACCGGGATTGGTAAAGCCTGCACCGTCAAATCGATAATACATTTCATCAATATAGACAGCTGGTTTGGCCCATTTTGCTTGGCTAGGTTTGCCGGGTAGGTTGACCACTGATTTACGCTTACCTTCAACAAAACGCGTAAATGCCAACTGCTTACCGTCTGGCGACCAACTTAAATTACTTGGTGCATGACTAAAGTGAGTAAGCTGTGCTTGTGCATCAGCATTAAGCCATTTCATGTGGATCTGAGGACTACCGCTAGCGGTGGAAATATACGCCAACATATTGTTGTCAGGTGATAAAGTCGGTGCATAATCGACATGTTGACCGTTGGTCACAGGGGTGAGCTGTTTGTGTTTATTCACCTTCCAGATATTACTGAGTTTCTTATCAGTCATAATATCCATGTAGTTACGCATGAAGTACACTTCATCGCCATCGGCATTGATCTCAAGTCCCGATGCATACTCAAGACTAAATACATCTTCTAATTGCAATACTGACTGCTTTTCAACGACTGCATCAATAGTCGGTTCTTTAGCAAGTGCATTGGCAGCAAGAAGCGGCGATAATAGCAGAGCCAGATAGACGCCTTTATTCATCATGTTTCCTTTACATTGTTTTGTTTTTAGTGGCGAAGGGTAACTAACGCGCAAGTCGTCAATAACCAACAGGGCTTACCAAGCTAGCATACCCCATCAAAACCTCAATATAGTGGAACATTGATTTACAATTTTGTGCATAGTAAACAGCTGCCTATCCGTGAGAATAAGTTTGAATGGCCGTGGTCGCTGTCAAGTGAAAGTCAGTCCGGTAGCGGGCACTTAGGGCTTAACTAAAACGCCTGTTAGGATTGGTTAGTTGGAAAATAGATGTTGGCTTGAGCGCCGATACCATTGTCATTGTTACGTATATCTAAATCGCCACCATTGTTGACCACCAACTGCCTACTTAAGACCAATCCGATGCCGGTGCCCTTTTCTTTGGTGGTATAAAAAGGCACAAAAATATTGTCCATATTGCTAATTCCGCAGCCGCTGTCGATAACTTGAATCTCAATAGCACTGCTGTGTCGATGCAGACAAATGATCACTTTGCCGTCGGGGAGGGAGGCCATAGACTCGCGCGCATTTTTAATTAAATTGACCAACACTTGTTTTAGCTGCACCTCATCGGCATAAATATCGATGGGGCCATTGGCGGTTCTAAGCTGGATGTTGTCGAATAAAGGTGTGATTGACTGCACTAACTTTTCTAAATTAAACAGCGTTTTTTCTGGTGGTGGCACCTTGGCGAGTTGTTGGTAACTTTGGATAAACTCATTGAGAGAGTTAGCCCTTTCTTGTATGACACCGAGACCATTTTGCAGATCGCTATTAAGCTCAGAGGGTAAGTTGGCACAATTAGCTTCGGTAAAGCGCGTTAAAGTTGCACTAATAGAAGCAATAGGTGCCAAGGAGTTATTAATTTCATGACTGAGCACTCTAAGCAGCCGCTGCCAAGCTAACCTTTCTTCTTCGCGTAATAGGTTTTGTATATCAGTAATGAATATGAGTTGCTGTTTTATACCGTTTTCAAAGTACTCATCTCGGTGCAAATAAATCTTCTTTTTATGCTCTTTGAGGTCAAACTCTAAGACTTGTTTATTGTGTTCCGGTGTCGTGGCAGGTATGCCCAACTCCCTGATCGGCCAGCCTTTCATTCGTTCAACACGACGATTAAACAGTTTTTCTGCGGCAGGGTTCATTAAGGTCACATTGTCGCGACTGTCTGTGGCGATAATCGCCACATCGATCTGATTGATCACTTTATTGAGCAAGATGTGCTTTTCTTTGGTTATTAGGCTTTGTTGGGCAAAGGTGTTGGCTAATGTATTGATGAGCTGACTTAACTCGTTGATTACGCCACATGATGAAGACTCTTTTGCGCGCATAGAGTAGTCTTCACATGTTAAGGCTTCTACAACACTAGTTAAGGTTCTAACTTTATTAACAACGATTTTCTTTAAATAAAATGCGAAATAAAACAGCCAGATGAAACTGATACTAGCGGCATAAAGCACTGAATTGTCATCTAAGTGCACTAGCTGTACGCTGGATGTGATAAGTAAAATGGGGACTAATCCAGCAGCAAGGGTTATTAATAAAAGCCGATTTTCAAAAGAGCCAAGCTCACGCATTGATTTCATATTAGCCCAAATTGTATTTTTCAAGACGTCGATAATAGGCGCTGCGGCTTAAGCCTAAGGACGCGGCGGTCTCAATGGCATTATGATCGTTGAGACTGAGCCGCCTGTTGATAATGTGCTTTTCAATAGATGCTAGACATTGGCTGTCAAAATCAAACTCAGCGGCGGCGCTTTCAGTCACTGCTAAACCTAAATCTTGTACCCTTATTACATTGCTGGGGCTTAAGAATATGGCTCTTTCAATCATATGGCTAAGCTCTCGAATATTCCCAGGCCAGCTATAGGCCTTCATGGCGCTACAGGCTAAGTCGTCGATTCTTTTAAGGGCAACCCCATATTTTTTTGACGACTTTTTCAGGAAGTATCTCGCCAGCGGCATGATGTCGTCGATGCGTGCTCTTAAAGGTGGTATGGCTATTTCTGCAGTGTTGAGTCGGTACAACAAGTCTTGCCTAAATTGCCCTTGAGTGATCAGTTCACTGAGCGAAGCATTGGTGGCCGAAATAAGGCGAACGTCGGCTTGAATTGTTTTAGAACTGCCCACTTTTTCAAATTGTTGGTCTTCTAAAACTCGGAGTAATTTTCTTTGTTGTGAAAGTGGTACATTGCCAATTTCATCTAAAAACAGGGTGCCAGATTGGGCGAGTTCGAAGCGGCCGATACGGCTATCTTGGGCGTCAGTAAAGGCACCTTTTACATGGCCAAACATTTCGCTTTCAAATAGATTTTCAGGGATAGCCCCCATATTGACCGCAACAAAGGGGTGCTTGCTGCGGTTAGAGCATTGATGCAAGTGGTCAGCTAGCATACTTTTGCCGGTACCATTTTCACCGGTAAATAGAATGTTCATTTCACTGCGGGCAAAAAGCTCAATTTGCGCCAGTACTTTTTGCATCGCGCCTGATTCTGCAATCAGCCCGTCACTGGTTACAGACAATTGTTTTCTTAAGAGCGTGTTTTGTTGTGTCAGTTTCTGTGTTTGTTTTACGCTAGTGCCAAGCCGTATTTGCGACTGTAACACACTGAGTAAACGGTCATTATCCCATGGCTTTTGAATAAAATCTCCAGCACCGAGCTTCATGGCTTCCACTGCGATATTGACACAGCTAAAGCCTGTCATGACCACAACGGGCACAAGTTCATCAATGGAGCGAATGGCACGAATAAGGGCTAACCCTTCGGCTCCGGACGTGGTGTCTTGGTGGTAATTTAGATCGATTAAAGCCAAAGAGTAATCTTTTTGCTTTAATGCGCTAAGCAGTTCGGCAGGTGAAGTGACGGTTGTTATGTCATAGTTTTCAGACTTTAAAAGTAAATTTAACGCAGTCAGAACATTGATATCGTCATCAGCGATAATGATTGAATGTTTCATTTAGTCCTATACAGCTCCCTTGAATAGCAACCAATTTAATCGATGTAGTTCCAGTGATTTTTACCACGAGTATGTAAAAATCACCGGGAAACTTATCGATTGAGTTAAATACAGCATCGATCTGAGGCGTTAGTCTTGATGTAAAGCAACACTGGGCTCAAGCCTTACCGCTTTTTGAGTTGGGATAAAAGTCGCCAACAGTACCATGATTGCAATCAAGAGTGGCACCCCAATTAACCCTATGATTACACTTACATTATCTAATATCATTGCATCTGTCATTAAGTTTACTATCCAAAGGGATAAACCCACCCCCATACTGAGCCCAACTGAAAGCTGAATTAATGCCTTGCCCATAAATAAATTAATCACTTTTGAATCTGTGGCACCTAGTGCTTTTCTCACGCCAATCTCTTGTGTTCTCTGGGTGACGGAGTTTGCAGCAACGGCGTAAATACCGCTAGCAGCCAGCGCCAAGGCGACGATACCGCAAAACAGAAATATCTTACTTACCGCAGATACCAACAACATAGGTTGTTGAATTAGGTTTTGATAGCTTTGTATATGGTAGGCACCGACGTTAATGTCTACCGCATTGATGGTGTCGAGCAAAGTTTTTCTAGCTTGGTGCTCAGTGCCTAGGTAGTGCACCGCGATGTTCATTTGGGTTCTACCATCCCGGTCGATTGGCCGATACATCGTATAGCGCGCACTTGAAGTCTGCATGGTAGAGCCGTGAAAGGTGTCCGATACCACACCGATAATAGTTTGCCATTCACGATGACCTGTTGACCATACTCGTCTGATCTGACTGCCAATAGCATTGCCATCTGCAAAGTAATCTTTGGCGATGGAGGCATTAATAATCACATTACCCATATCAGTTTCCGTGTCTCTATGGTCAAAATTGCGGCCTTCAATCAAAGTCATGCCCACTGCACGCCAGGCATCTCGGGTGACACTTTCAGTGTTGGCTTTGGGGTTTTCATTGTAGACATCAGCAGCACGTCCTTGAATTTCGAAGTAACTGCTGCCTTCACCCGTACCAGGTAAACTACTCATAAAAGATACGGCCTCGATATGAGGTTGAGCTTCGAGTTGATCTTTCAGTTGGTAATAAAAATCTGTGCGCTTTTTCCGGTCTTCAACAACCGTTTCGCTGCGTTCAGGGTAACTCTCTAAGGGCAGCTCTAATCTAGCGGTTAATCGACCTTGCGTCTCCACGCCATAATCGGCCATCCCCGCTGAGTAGCTGCTAAATAGCAAAATCGTGGCAATGACGAGTACCACACAAGATAGCAATATTTCAGAAACCACCAGTGCGTTGCTGGCTCTGGCAGCACTTCTTCCCAGCGCACCACGGGTGCCATCTCTTAGTACGGCATTAAAATCACCACTTAGCGCGCGCCAAGCGGGAATGAGTCCGGTAACTAAAATCATCACGACCACAGTGAGGATAAGTACCCATAGGCCGTCACTACCGAGTGTCAGGTGCCACCAAAAAGGTTTGGCATTGTTGACCGCAAACATCGTTGATAGGTAATCATTACTGATACTTAATCCCCAATGGGTAAATACCACTGCGAGTAATGAGCCAAGCGTGCAAATGAATACACTCTCCCACAACATTTGTAGCACTAGTCGTTTTCTTGGTACGCCTAGCGCCACGCGTATGGCGATCTCTTTAAAGCGTTCATTGACTCGACTGAGCAACAAATTGCCGATATTGATACAGGCGAGGATCAGGATTAGCAACACCACCATCAACATAGACATAAACACATTATAATATTGGGTGATATCAGTATTGGCTTGCTTAAAGGGCAGTGCTCGCATATAGCGACCATCGCTGGTTGCGCGCCAAGCCATATTTTGTGGCAGATTAGCGACAATTCTCTGGTTTAGCGTAATGAGTTCGTTGTTAAACTGCTTGAGATTAGCCTTGGGTTTTAATCTTGCATAAGCAAACATTTGTGTGCGGACTCTGTCGGTCGGCTGAATATTCATCTGCGGCTGAGGAAGCCAGACTTGTGAGCTGCTAGGAAAAGCAAACCCTGCCGGCATAACACCGACTACTCTGGTGGGCAGGGAATCAACTCTGATCATACTGCCCACTATGTTTTCATTGGCCGAAAAGTAGTCTTGCCAAACTGTTTGGCTTAATACCACCACGGGCTCAGCACCTTCAAAGTGGTCCTCAGGCCTAAAACCACGGCCTAATATTGGTTGGACGCCAGCAAATTCAAAAATGTTCCACTCGGTTAATGTGGCATTGTATTTCTTAGTGCTACTGCTTTGCTCAATGTCACCAATTAAGGTCGTGCCTTCTTGGTAAATGCCGAGACTGTCTATGTACTGTGATTCGTTCCTGAGCTGATAGAGATCAAGTGGGTCTATACCGGTCCGGTAGCCATGGTTTTCATTGAAGGCGGCTTCTATCGAAATGATTTGTTGCTCACCATTAAGGTAAAGCGGCTTAAATACCAAGTTGGTCAATAACGAATAGCAATAGAGGGTCAAGCTAAGGCCCACAGCAACAATCAGTATGGAATTGACGGTAAATATTGGCTTTTTCATCAGCAAGCGTATCGCGTACTTAATATCGATCCCTAAAGACATAAATCTTCCTTAATTATTTTTATTGTCACTAAATTGCGATTGCAGAGAAGTCGCCACTGTTTTGTTGATGCTTTTTGGTTAGCTGATCAGCAACAATTTTGCCGTCGTACACTTCTATCACGCGCTCAGCACGATCCGCCGAACGAGGATCATGGGTGACCATGCATATCGTTGCACCTTCTTCGTGAAGCTGGTCGAGCATCGTCATCACTGCATGGGCATTCTTGGAGTCCAAGTTTCCTGTCGGCTCATCGGCTAAGATTAGCGAGGGTTTACCGGCAATTGCTCTTGCAACGGCAACCCGCTGTTGTTGCCCTCCCGATAGCTGGGAAGGGAAGTGGTTAGCTCTATGTGCCATATCGACTTTCTCTAGTGATTCGCGCACCATCTTGGCTATTTCTTGTTTACTGATATCGCCGCGATAAGTTAACGGCAGTTCGACATTCTCAGCTACGGTTAAATCGCTGATTAGATTAAATGACTGAAAAATAAACCCTATCTCTTTATTGCGTATCTGAGCCCGTTCATCTCTGCTTAAGTCTGATGCGTCGTGACTGGCCAGCAGGTAAGTGCCGGCAGAGGAGTTATCAAGTAAGCCCAAGAGTGACAACAATGTTGATTTACCGCAGCCAGACGGACCGGTGATTGACACGTATTCGCCTTTATCGATTCTTAAGTTGATGTTGCTGAGCGCTTGAGTTTCAATTTCATCAGTGACAAATGTTTTATTAATGTTTGTCAGCTCTACTAACCGTTGATTGTTCATAATATCTTCCTAATTGATTTTGATTTGATTATGTTGATTCCACGAAGAAGCATCCGAAACGATGATGCTTTCACCCAATTTGAGCCCCGATTGAACCTGAATATAGCGACTCGACATCCGCCCAAACTTGATACTTCTTTTGTAGGCATAATCTCCTTCTTCATTGATTAAATAGATGTCACTCTGGCTGTAGCCTTTAATAAACATCGGACGCTGCACGTATAGTGTGTCACTAATACGGTCAATTTCTACGACTCCCTCAACGGTGAGATCTGGCCTTACCTCAATGGGAAGTTCTCCTTCTAAGGCGACATCAATTTGAACAGAGCTGTTGATCACCGCAGGGTCAATTCTTTGCACTGTGCCACTGATTAAACTGTTGCGTGTATCTATGGTGACGCGTTGGCCCACCACCACCTCTTTGACTTTTTTTTCAGGTATTCGCAGCTCTGCAAGGTACTTATCATCACGGGCAAGCTTGGCTAAATTGGTGCCGGCATTCACTTGCTGTCCTAGTTCCATTGGCATTTCTTGCACAATACTGTCCATGCTGGCTGTGACATTTAGCGCATCCACTTGGGTTTTCACTCGGTGTAAGATGCGTTTCATTCTGTTTATGCGCGCTTGATAGGCGAGACGTTGAGCGACTAGATTTTCCTTTCTCTTGTTGAGTCTTTGAGTCTCAAGTTGCCAACGTTTTTTGAATTGGTCGACATCAATTTTAATTTCTTCATGAGCAATTTTTGAAACAGCAATAATGCCTTGCTCGAGCAACTGGTTGTGGGCATTTAAGGTGAGTAAAGCCCGCTCATAATTGAGTTTTTCATTCACAACCGCTGCTTGTTGGTCCAGTAATTCAGACTCCATAGCGACTTGTAGCGCTTGAGTTTCTGCTTCTAACTCCTCTAGCTCCCATTTGGTTTCTTCCAGTTGTTGCTCTAGTAGGGGATTGCTAAGTACTAGTAAAAGGTCGCCTGTTTTTACCCGTGCGCCAGCTTTAATTAGAATTTGTTCAACCCGCCCTTCAACATGGGTGGCAATCCAGCGAATATCTTTGGGGACTAATAGGCCTGTACCTCGCACAGTAACCAGCATTTCGCCTCTTTGGACTTGGTCTGTCAGTAGCGTGTCTCTGCTTACCACATGCGATGCTTCGCTACGGGTAAGCAGTAATCCACAGATAAGCGCAGTGGTAGCGATGCCGCCTATAAGCCAGCGCGTGCGCTGCGTAGTCGATCCCTTTTTTGTTGCACGAGTAATGTCCATAGTTATCTCTTAGCTTTAACTTACCTAATCGTTTAGTAGTTAGCAGTTTATGTGCCAACAATTAAAGCTGTTTTTATTCAGTATGTTACCTGTTCTTCAAATATAGTCTTAGCTTGAATATCTCGATTCTGGGACGGATTATCGCAATCAAAATCCCAGTTTTGGGACGGCCATAGGTCATAGGTAGTGGGTTATAGGCAGTCACTGTCGTTTGTTGATCTTGTGCTGTAATAACGAGACGGATTAACAGTGTGAACTTTATTTAAAGTTGTGATAGCTTTCTTTGAGTAACGCCTTGTAGTTACTACATGATCTTTAGGCGTTTGTGGTTAATAGAAGCATCATTGTGAATGCTGAACATCGACGATGTAGGTTGCGATTACTATTCACTTTTTCGTTCACTAAACCTTAATTAGGATATTGATATCATGGAAGTCTCATCAGTTTTATTCGTCTGTATGGGCAATATTTGTCGTTCACCTACTGCAGAAGCTGTAATGCGAGCAAAGGCGGCGGAGCGGGGTTTGGATATTGTGATTGATTCGGCAGGCACTATCGCGCATCACCAAGGTGAAGCGCCGGACCCTCGCTCTATGCAGGCTGGCAAAAAGCGCGGCTTGAGTTTTGACGGTATGCAAGCGCGTCAAGTGGTACCCGATGATTTTGAGCGATTTGATTTGATTCTTGCTGCTGATAGACAAAACTTGCAAGACCTACAACGCCGTTGCCCTAGTGCACTACAGCATAAATTAGCCTTGATCTTGTCGTTCTCTGATAGTGATTACACTGAGGTGCCCGATCCCTATTATGGGGCGGGTGATGGCTTTGAGTTAGTGCTGGATTTGCTTGAAGAGAGCTGTGATAAGTTGCTTGATAGAATCGCCAAATGATATGACTTGATGGGAACAGGGATTTGATGAAACCGGTGATATTATTTGATTGGGGCGATACCTTGATGGTTGATGATCCCCAGGCTGTTGGCAAAATGTGTGATTGGCCAAGGGTTGAGGCGGTAAATTGTGCCCATCAAACTTTGCAAACTTTGTCGCGCACCCATCGAATTTTGGTGGCAACCAATGCCCAAGACTCTGCAGTGGACGAGATTGCTGCGGCATTTAAGCGGGTAAATTTGGATACTTATATTGATGGTTATTTCTGTTATCAGAATTTAGGTATTGGCAAAGGTAGTCGCGTGTTTTTTGATAGGATTCTTGCGCAGCTGAATATGCCAGCCAATCAGGTTTCTATGGTCGGAGATAATCTCGATAACGATATTTTACCTGCCGTGGAGGCGGGGCTAAACACTTATTGGCTCAATACTGATGATCATCGAGTATGCCCGGCATCAACTGCGAGGGTACATTGTTTGTCAGCACTGATAACGATTGTCGCGCCCAGCACCGAGTAATAAATTTGCCAGTAAAACTATTACTGGCAAATCTAGTCATTCATAGCGTTACTTATGGCGTTTACCGGCGCGTTTTAGTGCTTCTTTCTCTTTACGTGCTTTCTGTTTGGCTTCTTTTTCTTCGATGAGTTTTGCGACTTCGACTTTCTCAACTTCTGCCATAGCAGGTGTTTCAAGCGACAGTAAGCCCATTTTTCCTGAGCGGAATTCATGCAGCACTAACTCTGATGCTTTGTGCAGATCGATACGGCCACCTGGGCGCATAGCACCACGTTTACGACCGATTGCCTCAAGTAGTTCAATGTCAGTATCGGGCAAGCTGTCGAGTTGATAGCGCTCAGCTATTGCTTGTGGGTACGCTGCTAAAAAATACTCAGCGGCAAACATGGCCACATCTTCATAGTCCATGGCGGTATCTTTAATTGCACCGGTTATGGCTAGGCGATAGCTGCTTTTCTCGTTGTCCACTTTAGGCCACAAAATGCCGGGTGTATCGGATAACACAATGCCGTTTCTGAGGTTAATGCGCTGCTGGGTTTTCGTCACAGCAGGCTCGTTGCCGGTTTTTGCGATAGTGCGGCCGGCTAGGGTGTTGATTATGGTGGACTTACCGACGTTAGGGATCCCCATGATCATGGTGCGAATATCTTTTTCAATTTTGTCGCGACTTGGGACAAACTTACGGCATAAATCGGGAATTTTCTTCACTTGGCCAGCTTGTAAAGTGGTGATGGCCATGGCTTTAACGCCTTGTTCTTGCTCTAGGTATTCAATCCATTGCTGGGTGACTAGCGGATCTGCTAAATCTGACTTATTGAGCAATTTGATACAGGGCTTGTCGCCACGTAGTGAAGATACCATGGGGTTTTCACTGCTATAGGGAATACGCGCATCGAGCACCTCAATCACCAGATCGACTTGAGGCATGACCTCTGCGATCTCTTTTTGCGCTTTGTGCATGTGTCCCGGATACCATTGAATTGCCATGATGTTTTACCTGTTATTTCATAATGGCTGCGATTTTAACGTGAATTGCAGCAAAAGCATAAAAAAAAGCGCCATTGGGCGCTTTTGATTGGGTAGTTGCACAAATGCTAACCAGTAGATTAGCCTGCAAGTTACTGCTTAGCTTGATGTCGCTGCAATAGATTGGCGTGAATATCTGCCAATGACAGTTGCTGGTCTTCTAGTAGCACTAGCAAGTGATAAATTAGATCCGATGCTTCATCGATTAGCTCTGGCTTGTCATGGGTAGCCGCGGCCAGTGCGGTTTCTAAGCCTTCTTCTCCCACTTTTTGGGCGATGCGCTTGGTGCCGCGATCAAACAGATGGGCGGTATAACTCGACTTAGGATCTTGGCCCTTGCGCGAGGCAATGAGATGGGCGAGATTATCGATAAATGGATGTGCTTCTCCATCGGGCCAGCAACTTTCACGTTCTAGGTGACAAGTTGGCCCATTGGGGAGCACTTGCACCAATAGGCTGTCATTGTCACAATCTGCATCGATAGCGACCAATTTTAGCGTGTTGCCTGAGGTTTCCCCTTTGGTCCACAAACGTTGTTTACTGCGACTGTAAAAGGTCACGGTTTGGGTATCAAGGGTTTTAGCCAATGCGGCTTTGTCCATATAGCCAAGCATTAATACCTTACCGCTGAGGTGGTTTTGAACAACAGCAGGTAATAAACCCTCTTGCTTATCCCAGTCGAGTTGTTCAAATTGCGCCATTGTTTTCATTTTATTCACTGTCATTAGCCTTAAAATATTAGGTTCGCACCGCGACACCGCGGGTGGTCAGGTATTGTTTTAGCTCATTGATGTCGATAATGCCTTTGTGAAATACACTTGCGGCAAGGGCCGCGTCGACATTGGCTTCAAGAAACACATCTGCAAAGTGGGCCATGGTGCCAGCACCACCAGAGGCAATCAGCGGCACATCGGCAATAGCGCGAACCATAGAAAGTTGCTTAAGATCGTAACCTTGACGCACCCCGTCTTGGTTCATGACATTCAGCACAATTTCACCGCAACCACGCTTTTGCACTTCCTCAACCCAGTCTTGGGTATACCACTGAGTATCTTTGGTGGCGGCTTCATCACCGGTGAATTGCTTCACTTTATAGCTGTCACTGTCGGCATCATAATAGGAGTCGATTCCAATCACGATACATTGACGGCCAAATTCGTCTTGTAAGCGGTCAATCAAGCTAGGATCTGATAGCGCAGGGGAGTTAACTGAGATTTTATCGGCACCAAAGGCGAGTTTTTCCCGTGCTTGCGCTAGCGTTTTAATGCCGCCTGCCACGCAAAAGGGGATATCAATTTTCTCAGCAACGCGGCTCACCCAGCTCTTATCAACCACACGATCATGAGCGCTGGCAGTGATATCGTAAAAAACTAACTCGTCTGCACCTTCAACAGCGTAGCGTTCAGCTAATGGAACAATATCACCAACAATTTCATGGTTACGAAACTGTACGCCCTTAACAACCTTGCCTTCACGGACATCAAGACAGGGAACTATGCGTTTGGCCAGCATGTCATCGCCTCCGCTACCGTGAAGTTTTCGATAAGCAATGCCTTACCGACGATAATGCCATTGGCGCCACTGTCACGCACCGCTGCAACATCTTCAAGGCTTGCAATCCCGCCCGACGCCTGCCACTGAATATCAGGGTAGTTTGAGGCAATCTCCTGATAAAGTTGGGTATTACTGCCTTTTAAAGTACCGTCACGACTAATATCCGTTACTAAAGCATGCTTAAGACCATAGGGCTTAAATGCTTCAACAAGCGACTCTAACGTTTTACCGCCGCCAGATTGCCAGCCCGATACCGCTACGATTTTTTCACCTTGGTCATTAATATTGACATCCAAAGCTAAGCAGATGGCATCGCTGCCATATTTCTTAAACCAAGACTGCACTAAAGCGGTTTCTTTAACCGCTAACGAGCCAATGACTACCCGTTTCACACCTATTTCTAATAGCTCGGCGACCTGTTGTTCGCTGCGAATACCACCACCAACTTGAATATTAGCCTCTAGGCCATTGACCAATTCGCCAATCAATTTAATTTGGCGTTTGGCGGGATCTTTCGCGCCGGTAAGGTCAACAATGTGCAACCATGTTGCCCCTTGGTTTTCGTAACTTTGTAGCTGTGCAAGTGGGCTATATTCGAAAGTGGTCTGTTGGTTATAGTCACCTTGATAGAGGCGAACCACCTGGCCGTCAATCAGATCTATTGCTGGAATAATCATGCTTGCGCCTCCGTTAATGGCGCTTGAGTGACGCCCATTTTTAAAAAGTTAGTCAAAATCTGTGCGCCGACTTGGGCACTTTTTTCAGGATGGAATTGCACGCCCATAAAGTTGTCTTTAGCAATGGCGGCGCTAAAGGTTTCGCCATATTCACAGCTGGCAATGGTGTGTGCGCCTAATGGCGCACGGTAGCTATGGACAAAATACACGTAGCTGCCGGGCTCAATGCCAGTAAACAATGGGTGGTTGCTTGGCATGATTTGATTCCATCCCATGTGCGGCAACGGCAATTGCTGACTATCGAGCTGTTCAATTTGGGTGTCAATCAAGCCAAGGCATTGGCAGTCTTGCACCGCATTGCCGCGCTCTTGGGATTGCTTAGTGAGCATCTGCATGCCTAAGCAAACCCCAAGCACAGGCTGGGTCAATTGACTTAATGTGGCGACAAGTTGTTTGCTATTGAGTGCTGCCATAGCAGCTTTGGCTGTTCCCACCCCAGGCAGCACCACCCTTGTGGCACTGGCTATTGTTTGTAGATCGTCAGTCACCACTACGCTGGCACCGAGACGTTCAAACGCATAGCGCACTGAGTTTAAGTTGGCGCAGCCGGTGTCGACAATAACGGTTATATCAGCTTGGCTCATAACACACCTTTACTTGATGGTAATGCATCACCCTCAATGGTGACGGCTTGGCGTAAAGTTCGACCCATGACCTTGAACAAACTCTCTACTTTGTGGTGGTCGTTGTCACCTTGGGTTGATAAGTGCAAGGTACAGCGCAAGCCATCGGCGAGTGAGCGGAAAAAGTGCGGCACCATCTCTGTTGCCATTTCACCGACCATTTCGCGAGAGAAATCCGCGTCGAACTTGATGAAAGGGCGACCAGATAGGTCCAGTAGGCAATGAGCACTTGCTTCATCCATCGGGATTGAGAAGCCAAAACGTGCAATGCCTCGTTTGTCACCTAAAGCTTGGCGAATAGCATCACCGATAGCTAGGGCAGTATCTTCAACACTGTGGTGATCGTCTATTTCTAAATCACCATCAACAGTGACATCCATTTTGAAATTTCCGTGGGTGGCAATTTGGTCTAGCATGTGATCAAAAAAGCCAATCCCGGTATTAATGACACTCTTGTTGCTGCTATCTAGGTCTACATTGACCCGAATATCCGTCTCTTTGGTGGTTCTGATGACACTGGCTTGGCGATTACTGCTTAGTAGCTTGTCGCAAATCTGCATCCAGTCGAGTTCAGTTCGGCTGTATTGTAATCCTTGAACCCCCATGGCATCCGCTAGGCCTAAATCGGTTTCGCGATCGCCAATGACTGCAGATTGAGTGAAATCAACCAAGCCTTCAGTAAGGTAGCGTTTGACTAACCCCAGTTTAGGTTTACGACAGCTACAGTTCTCGTCATCAAAATGGGGGCAGATGAGCACTTCATCAAATTGAATACCTTGGCTGTTAAGGATCTGCATCATCATGTTCTGTGGTGCGTCAAAATCATCCTTTGGGAACGAAGGAGTCCCTAAACCATCTTGATTACTCACCATCACTAAACGGTAACCTGCAGCTTGTAATTTCAGTAGCGCCGGTACCACGTTAGGTTCAAATACCAGTTTAGCTAGGCTATCAACCTGCTTGTCGATAGCGGGCTCTTCAATGATGGTGCCGTCGCGATCTATAAATAGGATTTTCTGTTTCATCTGTTCTACCTTCAATTTTGTTATTAATTTTGCTGCGCTGGCGTGATCACTGAAATAACTGGATTAATGTTTGGGTTTGCTGCTCATCACTAAAGCTAAAACGGATCCAATTGGTGAGTCTGGCATCGTTATAGGTTCGCGCTACCACACCTGCGGTGATTAATTGCTGTTTTACCGCGGCGATATTGGCAAACTTTGCGAGTACGAAATTGCCGTTTGCCGGTAATACTTCAGCGCCATAATTACGCAGTGCCTGAGCCAATGCTTCTCCGTTGCCTTTAAGTTGACTGACCTGAGTTTGCATTTGGTCAATGCCTTGGCGGCTTAGGGCTGCCGTTGCTAAATCGGCTACGGGCTTGGGAACCGGGTAGGGGGCGATGACGCGCATTACAAGGTCAACAATATCAATATTGGCCAGCATAAACCCACAACGGGCGCCCGCTAAAGCAAACGCTTTCGATAAGGTACGTAACACCACCACGTTATCGTATTGGTTGACCAGCGATGCGGCGCTGTATTGTGGGCAAAATTCAATATAGGCTTCATCGACAATCACTATCGCATTAGGCAATTGTTTAACGACTGACTCAATGGTTTCAAGTGCTATTACCGTCCCTGTTGGGTTATTTGGATTGCAGATGAACACGAGCTTGGCGTCAGCCACTTGGCTGTCAATATTGGCCGGTAATTGATAGTTGTCATCTAATGCCAAGGCATTTACGCCCACATTATAGGTTTGCGCGCTAATGGCGTACATGCCATAGGTCGGGCCAAAACACGCGATACTATCTTGTCCGGGTATGCAAAACGTGCGGATCAGCAGTTCAATGGCTTCATCAGCACCGCGACTAGTCACAATAGACTGGCTATCAACGCCGCTGTAATCGCTGTAAGCCTGAATCAACTGTGGCGGTTGACACTCAGGGTAACGGTTTAGCTGTGCGACGTCGCTATTGTTGAAAGGCGATTCATTGGCATTGATCCAAATCTCGCCTTCACCACCGATGCGCCGAGCTGACTGATATGGAGTTAGGTTCAAAAGCTCTGGCCGCGCCAGTTTAGCAGCCAATGAGGTTACAGCTGTCATATTAACCTTCCTTCTCTGACATGGCTTCTAGGCGAACCGCGATGGCATTTTTGTGAGCATCAAGTTGTTCAGCATTGGCCAATGTCATGACACTTTGGCTCAACGTCATCAACCCTTGCGGCGTTAGCTCTTGCACGGTATAGCGGCGACTAAAATCAGCTAGTGACAAGCTAGATACCGCACGGCTGTATCCATAGGTGGGTAATACGTGATTGGTACCACTGGCATAGTCACCCACAGATTCAGGCGTATAGGCCCCTAAAAATACTGAACCGGCAGCTCGAACCTGACTGAGCAGTGCGCGTGGATTTTGGGTCTGAATAATTAAATGTTCTGGCCCGTAACGATTAGAGACAGATACCGCTTGTTCGATATTATCGACAATAATTGTACGGCTAGCACTGAGTGCATCGCGGGCGATATCTTGTCGTGGCAAGGCAGTTAATTGTATTGCCAGTTCGGCGTCAACAGCGTCAGCAAGGCCTTGGCTGTCGGTGACTAATATCACTTGAGAATCACTACCGTGTTCAGCTTGAGATAGTAGATCGGCGGCAACAAAACGTGCATTGGCCTGACCATCGGCGATAACGAGTACCTCAGATGGGCCAGCCGGCATATCGATACTCACCACGCAGCGACTGTCCTGCGAGACGATGCGCTTAGCTTCGGTCACGTAGCGGTTACCAGGGCCAAAAATTTTGTCTACGCTAGGTACGGTTTGTGTCCCGAGTGCTAAGGCGGCAATAGCTTGCGCTCCACCAACCTGATAGATTTCGCTTATACCACAGGCATTGGCCGCATAGATGATGGCATCGTTTATCGGCGGCGGGCTGACTAACACCCGTTGCTGACAACCAGCTATTTTAGCCGGCAGTGCCAACATGAGCACAGTTGAGATTAGTGGCGCAGTGCCTCCAGGAATATACAAACCGACTTTTTCAATCGCCTCACTTCTTAGCTCACAGCGCACACCGCTTTGGGTTTGCACATCGATTGCTTGAAAGGCTTGGGCATTGTGAAAGGCTTCAATGTTAGCCATGGCCTGGGCAATAGACTGCTTTATTTCAATACTGACTCGATCGCAGGCTTCATTAATGGCCGTCGCCGATAGGGCAATATCCTGCAGCTCAACCCCATCAAACTGACTTGAAAAAGCACGCAGTGCGCTATCACCTTGCTCAGCCACAGCATTGATAATGTTTTGCACATTGGCTTCTAATCCACTGTCACCAATAAGCGGTGAACGTGACAAGGCTTGAGCTTGTTGTGCATCAGTGAGTGATGACCAATTTAATTGATTGATAGTTGTATCAGCCATGGTGTTATCCCATCATTTTCTCAATTGGCATTACTAGAATTGAGCTCGCACCCAGTTGAGTGAGTTCTTCCATCGTATCCCAGAACAGATCTTCGGTGCTGACTGCGTGGATGGCGACACGATTGGAATCATCGTTAAGTGGTAACACCGTTGGGTTTTCGGCACCTGGTAGTAGGGCAACAATTTGCTCTAAGGTGTCGGTTGGCGCGTGCAGTAGGATGTATTTACTCTCTTTTGCACGGACAACACCGTTAATACGTGACAAGATTTTATTGATAAGCGCTTGTTTATCATCGCTTTGCTGCTGAACAGATTGAATGATACAAGCTGTTGAGCGGTAAATCACTTCAGTTTCATATAGTCCGTTCGCCTCTAAGGTCGCGCCAGTTGAAACTAAATCGCAGATTCCATCAGCTAAACCAGCACGGGGGGCAACTTCGACTGAGCCTTTTAGCATACAGTCGCGGTAAGTAATGCCTTTTTCTTGCATATAGCGGCGAAGCAAGTTGGGATATGAGGTGGCAATGCGTAGTCCTTCTAATGAACTGGCATCTTGATAGCTAAATTCATTCGGTACAGCGAGTGATAGACGGCAGGCGCCAAAATCTAAATCACGAAGTTTGACGCATTCAGCCGGCTTACCTAAAGTTTGACGCTCAATTTGTTCCTCTTCGAGAACGTTCTCGCCAATAATACCTAGGTCAACCACACCGTCCATGACTAGGCCTGGAATATCATCATCGCGTACACGCAGCAGGTCAATTGGCATGTTGTCAGAGTGGGCAATTAATCGTTGTTCGTTAACATTGAATTTTACGCCGCAGCTTTTCAGTAGTTTTTGCGATTCTTTAGAAAGGCGACCTGATTTTTGGATTGCGATACGTAATCTATTTGACTCTGACATGGTTATTTCCTTAACTTTGATTCAATAAACTTAAATATTTTTCTTTAAAAACAATTCTTTAAGCCGAAAACTAAAAAACCCCTGGAATTCCTTCCAGGGGTTTTTGATATTCTTGAATCAACCGCCGGAAGGAAATAGTCCTTCGGCAGTGAGCTTCCGAAGGCTACCGCATATGATGGTGATGATGGATAGTGTTCAAAAGCTTTTGCATAATTCGTTATCTCAATAAAATTCGTTTGGCGCAATTTGTGCGCGATTGACATTTAAATTAATCAACTTGCGGTTTGATTGCAAGCCCTAATTTGGCTGGATGAATAAACTTCATCAAAATGTCATGCTTGTTCTAATAACAAAACAATAAAACAACTCGATATTGGGCCATGAAATTAGTGATAATCCGATGGAGAATACTAATGAGCAGTTGTAGATATGCTGATTGTTGGCATAATGCAGTCACTAAAGCCGCTAACATTAAATGATTACTACCCAGCATTGTGACGACCCGCCTAACTAAAGAAGTGCATCGCGTATTTGCCGATAACGGTGTGATTGCTACTCAAGTCAAAGATTATAGTCCTAGACCGCAACAGGTCGAGATGGCTGTCAGTGTCAGCGAACATTTAGTGAGTAAAAAAACCTTGGTAGTCGAAGCGGGTACTGGGGTAGGTAAGACTTATGCCTATTTGATCCCCGCATTGCTAAGTGGCCAGCAAGTGATTGTCAGTACCGGGAGTAAGAACTTACAAGAGCAGTTGTTCTACAAAGATTTACCCGCATTACTCGATATGCTCGATATCGATCCTAAAATCGCCTTGTTGAAAGGTCGTAATAACTATCTCTGTCAACACCATATGGCGGAGCAAGTGCAAGGCGCCACTTCAATGGACAGCCAAGTACTTGATGACTTACTGCGCATTAATCATTGGGCCGGACAAAGTTTAGACGGTGATATCGGGGGCTTAACGTCAGTCTCAGAGCAATCACCCGCGCTGCCCTATGTGGTTAGTAGCAAAGATAATTGCTTAGGTAAGCGCTGTGAATATTACGATGATTGCTTTACCCGCAAAGCGCGGGTCCGCGCCATGGATGCAAAAATAATTGTTGTTAATCACCATCTGTTTTTTGCTGACCGAATCCTTAAAGAAACCGGCTTCGCAGAATTGCTGCCCGATAGCGATGCGGTCATTTTTGATGAAGCTCATCTCTTACCTGATATCGCCGTGACTTACTTTGGTCAACAGTTAAACCTAGGAACTTTAGCTAAGGCTTTGGCGCAGATGGAAAAACTCTACCGTCAACAACTGGCGGATTCACCACAAATCGGCATTTTGAGCAGTCGATGTTTAACCTTACTGCTTGAGTGGCAAGATAAGCTCTACGATAGCGCCCAGAATGATTGGCGCCAGCTGATCGGCAATAAACAATTGATGCAAGCGGCGTGGCAACTGCTCGAAGAACTGACCGCACTGGCAAAGGTGTTACTGGGCTATGTCGGCCGCTTAGAACAGCTCGACGATATTATTGAAAAATGGCAAGGCCTCGTTGATAAGCTGAACGTTTATTTTCAATGTGATAATAGCAATGCTGCCTACAGTATCGATTTCAGTGATGGCTATGCAACGTTACGTATTTCACCCATTGATGTGGCTAAAGAATGCCGTGAGTTGTTTAACGATAAGGTGAGTTGGATTTTTACCTCAGCAACCTTACAAATCGATCGTGATTTAAGCTTGTTTCAACAAGCATTGGGGTTAAAAAACTGCCGTAGTTTGCTGCTTGATAGCCCCTTTGACTACCCAAAGCAAGCGCTGTTTTGTGTCCCCCGTCATCTAGGCCGGGTGAGTCAGCAAGCTCATGCTGCCAACCAACTTGTTGAGGTCGCAATCGCAGCAATTAATGCTGCGCAAGGGCGTACTTTTATTTTGTTTACTAGCCACAGCATGATGAACCGCGTGGCGCAGTTGCTTAACGGCAGGGTTAACTATCCGCTGTTAGTACAAGGCCAGGCTAGCAAGCAGGTCCTGCTGAAGAAGTACCGCCAGCTCGGTAATGGGGTATTACTGGGAACAGGCGCTTTTTGGGAAGGCGTTGATGTACGCGGCAAACTGCTTAGTTGCGTCATAATTGACAAATTACCCTTTATGTCGCCGGATGATAATTTGTATAAAGCTAGGGCAGAAGGGGTCAGTCGCAAGGGCAAAGATCCGTTCAATGAACTGTCTTTACCACAAGCGGTGATCTCATTGAATCAGGGTGTCGGTCGTCTTATCCGCGACGAGAAAGATCGCGGGGTATTAATCTTGTGCGATAACCGCATTGTTAATCGCCCCTATGGCCAAGCATTCCTTAATAGCTTGCCGCCTATGTCGCGTACGCGAAATCTGGATAAGGCATTAACTTTTCTTAAGACAATCAGCTAGCTGTTATACCAATCAGCATAAAGATGTGATCGCTCAGCGAGAGTTTAGCGCTTTTGAGACAAGGTCATTAAATGCTCCTCGGTAACTGTTCCTGCGTCACTCTACCTCCTATATCCCTATAGTCGTGCATTAATGACATTCACCACATCCATGTGGCTTGCAACGAATGAAGGGCATAGTTACTCTATGTTCAAGTTCGTTTACACAGTATCAGAAGCGCTAAAACTCGCCCTTTGGGAGATTTTTTGGCTGCCTACTTCTTCGTTGAATAACTTCACAATAGAACCACTATTACTTAAGTTATTCGTCTCGAATTAGTTTGCCAGAAATAGCTCTGAGTAGATCACTTTCTTATGCAGATTGGTATTAATGCAGTTTCATACGCGGACGCACCACACGCATCATCTTTTCAGTGAGCCACAATCCAAAGGTTTTTAAGCTGCCATGGATGGATTTTTGATGCATGCGGTACAGCGAGATATACATAAATCGGGCAATTTTACCTTCAACGAACATACTGTTTTTAGTGAGATTACCCATAAGGCTGCCAACGGTGCTAAAGCGTGATAGGTTCACAAGTGACCCATAATCGACGTATTGATAGTCTTGTAATGGCTGCTGATTAAAGAAGTTAACCAGATTAGTTTCAACACATTGTGCCATTTGATGCGCAGACTGTGCCCGCGGCGGCACTAGCTTGCCATCAGCTTGCTCACAAGCACAGCAATCGCCAATAACAAAAATGTCATCGTGAGTGCTGCTTTGTAAGGTAGGTTTAACCACTATTTGGTGGTTGCGATTAAGTTCAAAACCGGCAAGGTTAGCAATAAAGTCAGGTGCCTTAACCCCGGCCGCCCATAGCATTAAGTTCGCTTGAATCAGCTCACCTTTGTCGGTAACAAACCCTTGGCTGGTTGCCTCTGCAATACGGGTGTTTTCCCTCACATTAACGCCGAGTTTCGACAGTTCTTGACGTGCTGAAGCACTAATGCGCTCTGGCAAAGCGGGTAAAATTCTGGGGCCGGCTTCTATCAAATCGATGCTGAGTTTGTCCGCGGTCATTTTACTTAGGCCATAAACTTTAAGCATCTCTGTGACATGGTAAAGCTCTGCAGATAACTCAACGCCTGTAGCACCCGCACCCACAATGGCAATGTTGAGCTGGTTTTGTTGACCGCCAGTTGTAGCATTGTGTTGTTCATGGGCTTGATGAACGCGAGTAAAACTGTCGAGTAAATGGTCATGAAAACGATTGGCTTGCTCGTGTGAGTCTAAGAAGAAACAGTGATCTTTTACCCCCGGAGTGCCAAAATCGTTACTGACACTGCCCACTGCGATAACTAATTTATCGAATGATAATTGCCGCTGCGGTAGCAAGGTTTTGCCTTTGGCATCAGTGATCGCTGCTAGCGTTATCTGCTTGGCGTTACAATCGAGTTGCTCAAACGTACCGAGTTGAAAATGATAGCCATGTTTTACGGCGTGGGCCGAGTATACGACACCATCGAGATCCGCATCTAACGAGCCGGTTGCAACTTCATGCAGCAGGGGTTTCCATATATGGGTTCGGTTCTTATCAACAAGGATAATTTCAGCTTGTTGGCTGCGGCCGAGTTTGTGGCCCAGTTGGGTTGCCAAGCCAAGTCCGCCTGCGCCGCCTCCCACAATAACGATTCTAGGTAAGGCTGACGAAGATGATGGTATTGGCATATGAACTCCCGACTGCGTTGTTGACTACAGAGAATTTGCGCCATGCGCTTTGATTTGGCGCAAGTTTAACGCGATAGTGAGACCTGCGATTGTGATCTGTGTCGCGTATTTGCTATTTGGTGTCTTGGCGATCACTCATGCAAAGCGTAGTCGCGCTAGCGCATACAAAAGTTTAGGTATTTGCCGGTGGTAATGCTTTAGGCCAAGACAGTTTTGCTGTTTAAATAGCCAGTTATCCTAGCTAGGGATTGAAAATAGCGGCTGGGCATTAGTGCAATGGTAATTTTTAGGTATAATTAGCGCTTGCGCAGTTGGGCCGGGTTCAGCACGTGGCTCTAGCTTAAAATTATTGATAAAAACTGAGAAAATACATGCTTGAAGATCTATTGGCAGACGCAACTCACTGTATCTTGGCACTTGATACCTGCACTGAGTCCTGCTCGGTTGCACTTTATTACCAAGGCAAAGTCTTTGCAGAGCAAGCTGATGCGCCTCGGGAGCACAGTCAGCGGTTGTTGCCAATGGTAAACAATGTATTGTCGCAGGCATCAATAACCTTAGCCGAAGTTGATTTTATTGCCTATGGTCGTGGTCCAGGGAGCTTTACTGGTATCCGTATTTGCACCTCGATGACCCAAGGGTTGGCGTTAGGCCAAGATATCGAGGTTGTAGGGATATCCACCCTGCAAGCAATGGCGCAAGCGGCCATTAGCGAGGAGGGCGCTCAGCATGTACTGACCGCTATTGATGCGCGTATGGGCGAAGTGTATTGGGCAGAATTCACTAACGTTGAAGGTCGTGCAGAACGGGTTGGTGAAGAGCATGTCTGCCTACCCGAAGCGGTGAGCTATCAAGTGGATACTGATAGTCAGGTTGTTTTGTGCGGCACAGGCTTTGAAGCTTATCCGCAATTAGCAGCCCTATTTTCAGCTGCTACAATCAGTGAGATAGCGAAATTTCCAGAGGCAAAGTTTATGTTACCGCTTGCTGAGCAAGCCCATAAACAAGGTTTAGCAACCGATGTTGATGGTCTAGCTCCGGTATATCTGCGTGACACTGTGACGTGGAAAAAATTACCCGGTCGCGAATAAAATAGGGTAGTCTTTAATCTACCGAGTGGCTTAAAATGCGCGCTCACAATAATTAACGATAGCTATAATGTGGCTTGTTTAGGCAAAGTGGCTAAGTCGGCAGGTGATAGATGTACTTGCTATGGTTAAGTTGTAAAATCCAATAATATTGTTTCGAGTGGTAAAGGTTTAAGAGTTAACGAGATGATCACACCAATACAATCGCCAGTTCAAGGACCCACGGTTTCGCGTATTCAAAACGCGAGCTCGGCGCCGGCTATTGATAGTTTGACTCAAGTCGTGACGGGTAATGATTACATTGAGCCACTCGAAAAACAGTCTCAGCAAAGTAAAACCTTAGATTATGAAAGCGCGCCTAAGCCGCAACAAGAGCTGGTGGCCCATGATATGGCGGCTAAGCAGCAAGCTCAGCTTGAGTATGATCAGAACGCTAATACACATCAGGGGGCCATCGGCGCCTACTTAACCAATCAACATGCTGAGCAACGAGACGCTATTTCTCAAATGGTAGGTATCGACACCTATGCCTAACGGTCCAATGGACTCGGCTAGGATTTCAAGCGACAGCGCGCATTTTGCTATGCCGAGCAAAAGCCGATTTTTCCTCGAGTTATTGTTAGCGATTATTGTTATTCGCATCCCATTTATAAGCGTGCCTTTTAAATGGCTAGAAAGTTATTTTCACGAGTTATCTCATGGTATAGCGACGGTGTTGACTGCCGGTAGCGTGAGCCATATCCAGTTGTTTCCAAATGGCGCGGGTCTTTGTTATAGCCAAGGTGGCTGGCCGATTATTATCGCCTTTTGTGGCTATTTTGGTGCGGCTTTATGGGGATACTTGATATACAACTTGGCAACTTGGCAGCGGGCGATTCGGGTCAGTTTTGCCTGCTTAGCAGCATTAGTTGCGTTGACCATTTTGCTTTGGGCACGGGATCTGCTGACGATTGTTATCTTGTCATCACTGGTATTACTGCTATTGCTGCCGCTTAAATTGTCCCATGTCAGCCTGCTAGCGGCTACGCTGCGAGTTGTGGCGATGATGATTATGCTCAATGCTTTGGCCAGTCCCTTAGTGTTATTGGGCTTGAGTGGCCGGGGCGATGCGGTAGCGCTTGCACAGATGACCTGGATTCCCGCATGGATTTGGGTTGCCATCTGGTTGGCGTTTTCATTATGGATGTTGTACTTGTGCTGGCAGCGAGTATTACGTCATGCGGCCAAGTCAAAATCAACAAAATTGTAAACTAGTGTTTGTTTTGTTGAATATTTATCGCAACTGCTGTTAGGTTAACCCTGATTCAATTACTCAGGAATACTAATAATGAAAAAACGTACCTTAGTATCAGCATTATTGGCTGGCATGTTGTTAAGCCCGCTTGCCAGTGCTGGTGATTTAGATAGCGCACTTAACAATGAACTACGTACCCCAGCCAACGCTGAGCGTGATGATTCCCGTCACCCCAAACAAACTCTACACTTTTTTGGTGTAAAACCTAACCATACTGTGATTGAACTGTGGCCCGGTGGTCGCTGGTATGCTGAAATCCTTGCCCCGTATCTCGCAAAAGAAGGTCATTACATTGGTGCAAACTTTGATGCCAATCCTCCCAAGGATGTGAAATCTCCAGGTTACAAAATTCGTCTTGGCAAAGCCCTTGAGGAGTGGATCACTACCAACAAAACACAATTGGGTCACGCCAGTAGTTTCCCGTTTGAACCGCCTCGTTTATCTTCTTTAGGAGAAGATAACAGTGCTGATGTGGTGCTGACTTTTAGAAACCTGCATAACTGGGCAATGCAAGATCAACTGCAAACGGTGTTCGATTCTGCTTATAGTGTGCTTAAACCCGGCGGCATTTTTGGTGTTGTTGAACACAGATCTAACCCCGGAATGGATCCTAAATCTGGCTATATGAGCCAAGAGCAAACCATTGAAATGGCGCGCAAGGCTGGCTTCGATTTAGTGGCGAGCTCAGAGATCAACGCCAACCCTAAAGACACTAAAGATTATCCGAAAGGCGTGTGGACCTTACCGCCAAGGTTAGCTATGGGTGATCAAGATAAGCAAAAATATGTCGCGATAGGTGAGAGTGATCGCATGACGCTCAAATTTATTAAAAAGTAAGTCAATTTTCACTGACAGTAGAGGATTTATGTGGCAGTCTTGCCCCGCAAAAAATGAGGTAGTGATTGCGCTGCCTCATATCGAGCTCACAGGTAAAGTGTGGGGAGCAGACGATAAGCCTCTGCTGTTAGCGTTACATGGTTGGTTAGACAATGCCAATAGCTTTGAGCCATTGGCACAATATCTTAGCCAGCACTACCAGGTTTTAGCCATTGATTGGCCAGGACATGGTGGTTCGCAGCATCGTCCTGGTGGCTATGCGTTGCATTGGGTCGACTATTTGTTTGACCTCGATGCCTTGATTGAGCATATAACAGCAACACGACCGCTTCATGCGGTGATAGGCCATTCTTTAGGTGGGTTGATTGCCTCAGCCTATACCGCCAGTTTCCCCGAACGAGTAAGACAATTAGTGTTAATTGAAGCGCTAATTCCGTTAAGTGAGCCCGAAACCAATGCACGGCAGCGCTTGATTAAGAGTGTGCTTCAGCATCGGCAACGCCCTGGGAGTCCAGCCAAAGCCATCTGTATTGACGCTGCGGTAAAAGCCAGAGTTAAGCTAACTGGATTAGCTGAACCTTGGAGCCGGTTGATACTATCGCGCAACCTAACTATTGCTGATGATCTGGCCTACTGGCGTAGCGATCCTCGGCTTAAGCTTGATTCGCCCATGCGCCTTGGGCCGTTGCACGTTGAAGGTTTAATGAATCCTCATCAATGTCCGACTATGCTGATTGTAGGTGATAAAGGTTTTCGGCCAATGACTCGACATCAACAGGATGTTCAGCATTGGTTTACCAATCTAACTCAGGTTGAATTGCCAGGCGATCACCATCTGCACATGGGCAATGCCGTTGATGTAGCACAACATATATTGGCCTGTTTAATGCCAGAATAGCGATTTGCAGATAGATAGAAATTGGGACTAGGATTTTTACTCTATTTGTGTGATGATGATCAAAATTAAAACGCCCGTATGATTTTTTGAGGCGTTACTAACAATAATTAAATCAGTGATTTTAGTTTGTTTTTTCAAACTTTTAGGCCAAAGACGCCTATAGCCACTGTTTGTGGGGATTCAGGAGATACTCGTGGAACAACTTTGGATTAACCATTTACCAGAAGATGTGCCGGCTGAAATCGACGCTGAGCAATATAGCTCTTTAGTTGATTTATTTGAAAGCTCTGTGAGCAAATACGCTGACCAACCTGCGTTTGTCAATATGGGCGCAACGTTGACCTATCGTAAGCTTGAAGAGCGTAGCCGTGCGTTTGCTGCCTATTTGCAAAACGAGCTTAAACTGCAAAAGGGTGACCGTGTCGCCATTATGATGCCTAACTTGCTGCAGTATCCTATCGCGTTATTCGGTATTTTACGTGCCGGCATGGTGGTGGTGAATGTTAACCCGCTGTATACCCCTAGAGAGTTAAAACATCAGCTTAACGATTCCGGAGCTAAAGCCATTGTAGTGGTGTCAAACTTTGCTCACACACTCGAAGAAGTGGTTGATCAAACGCCAGTAGAGAGCGTTATTCTTACCGGCTTGGGCGATTTGCTCAGTGCACCAAAACGCACATTGGTTAATTTTGTTGTTAAATACATCAAAAAGATGGTGCCTAAATATCACCTACCGCAAGCGATTTCTATGCGCCGAGCGTTATCGAAAGGCCGCCGTATGCAGTATGTGAAGCCGGTACTGACTAATGATGACTTATCATTTTTGCAGTACACAGGTGGCACCACAGGCGTGTCGAAAGGGGCAATGCTTACCCACGGCAATATTGTCAGTAATCTGCTGCAAGCTGACGCTGCTTATTCTCCGCTATTGATTGATGGTAAAGAGTTCGTGGTAACGGCTCTGCCGCTCTACCATATTTTTGCGTTGACCGTGAATTGCTTGTTGTTCTTGCACAAAGGGGCGAACAATCTACTTATCACCAACCCAAGAGATATTCCTGCATTTGTATCGGAACTGCGCAAACATCCGTTCACTGCGCTAACTGGGGTGAATACGCTATTTAATGCACTGGTCAATTCAGAAGAGTTTACCAATTTAGATTTTAGCGATCTGAAACTGTCAATTGGTGGTGGTATGGCAGTGCAACGGGCTGTAGCTGACAAGTGGCAGTCGATTACCCAAACTCGCTTATTAGAAGGCTACGGTTTGACCGAAGCTTCACCGCTTGTGACATGTTGTCCCTATAACCTCGATGGCTACAATGGCTCTATCGGTTTCCCTGTGGCGAATACTGATATGCAAGTGCGTGACGATGATGGCAAGGTGCTGGCACAAGGCGAAACAGGCGAGCTGTATGCAAAAGGCCCGCAAGTGATGAAAGGCTATTGGCAACGACCTGAAGAAACAGGTAAAGTAATTGATAAAGACGGATATCTTGCTACTGGTGATATCGGTTATATGGACGAACAAGGCTTCTTTTTTATTGTCGATCGTAAAAAAGATATGATCTTGGTCAGTGGCTTTAATGTGTTCCCTAACGAAGTAGAAGAAGTGGTCGCACTGCATCCTAAGGTGGTTGAAGTGGCGGCAGTTGGGGTTCCCCATGAGGCGTCAGGCGAATTAGTTAAAGTATTTGTGGTCGCCGCTGATAGATCTTTGACCGAAGAGCAAGTGATTAGCCATTGTCGCGATCATTTGACGGGATATAAAGTTCCGAAACTGGTAGAATTTAGGGACGAGTTGCCAAAAACCAACGTAGGTAAAATTCTACGTCGTGAATTACGTGATGAGGCTAAATCAGCGTAAATCATACAGGTTGATTGATTTTACCTAAATCGATAAAAGCCGGCTTGCTAAGCTGGCTTTTTTTATGGCGTTTGGGATTAAGGGAGAAGAGTTTGTTAACGTTTGACTATATCGAAGATGATGCCAGCTTAGCCAAGTTGGTTGAGCAATATCAAAGCGCCAAGTTGTTAGTGTTAGACACGGAGTTTGTGCGTACCCGCACTTACTATGCACGCCTTGGATTAATCCAAGTATATGATGGTCAAACATTGGCTTTGATTGATCCGGTTGCCGTTACTGACTTAAGTGATTTTTGGGCACTATTAGCGGATAAAAACAGACTTACGGTTTTGCATTCATGCAGTGAAGACCTAGAGGTGATTGCCCGTTATGGACAATGCCAACCCGCGCAGCTTTTTGATAGCCAGATAGCGGCATCACTATGTGGTATGGGCCATGGTTTAGGTTACGCTAAACTGGTGGAGCAGTGTTTACAAGTGAGCCTTGATAAAGGCGAATCACGCACTGACTGGATCAAACGTCCTCTAACCCAAGCGCAGCTTAACTATGCCGCAAACGATGTTTATTATTTATACAACTTACTCCCGCAATTGCAGCAAAAGCTCGCGCAAATGAATAGGACTGAGTGGCTGCTTGAGGAAAGTGAGCGCATGACACAAGGGCGTTTAAGTTTGCCTGATCCTGAAAGCGCTTACCTAAAAGTGAAGAATGCTTTTCAGTTAAGCCCGCGGCAATTAGCCTATTTAAAAGTTTTGGCCAGTTGGCGTTTAGAGCGAGCTTTAGAAAAAGATTTAGCCTTGGGATTTGTGTTAAAAGATCATGCGATGATTGGTTTGGCAAAAAAGCAGCCAAAGCAAGCGAGCGACATTTATAAAATGGTGGAACTGACAGAGCAAGAAAAGCGCATCAATGCCAAGGCAATTATTGCGGTCATGGCCAAAGCAGATTTGGATAATCCTCCTAAACCGATTGATGTTATTGCACTAAAGCCTGGTTATAAGTCCGCATTTAAAGCGTTAAAGAATTGCCTGGTTGCCTTGGCTGAGCAACATGAAGTTGCCATTGAACTGCTGGGCTCAAAACGTCATATTCACGAGTATTTACAGTGGCGTTGGCAAGGGCAGGCAGCGCAAAACATGCCATTACTACTCACGGGCTGGCGTGCGGCAATCGTCGCGGATGCGTTAGCAGGTATCGAGGTATAATACCTAAGCGGATGGACAACAAAAAAGCCAATGACATGTCATTGGCTTTTTTTATGATGAACGTTACGGCTTTTCCGGCAGCGTGACGTTTAATTCCAATACCGATAGATGGTCATCTTTTTGATCTAACTGCACCGATACTTGGTCATTTTCTACCTGTACATATTTACGGATCACTTCCAAGATTTCTTGCTTCATAGCAGGAAAGTAATCTGGCGCGTCACGCTCACCACGTTGATGCGCCACAATGATCTGTAGACGTTCTTTTGCTGTGGCCGCAGTACTAGGTTTCTTCTTAGTTTTAAAATAATCGAGTAAAGACATAATTAGCTACCAAATATCCGTTTTAGGAATCCTTTTTTCTCCTCAGTGACGAAGCGCAAAGGCAGTTCCTCACCCGTTAGTCGTGCAACCGCATCACTGTACGCTTGTCCTGCATCACTTTCTTGATCGATAATCACAGGGACACCTGAGTTAGATGCTTTCAAAACCGCTTGTGACTCAGGGATCACACCAATCAGCGGAATGGCCAAAATTTCTTCCACATCGGCAACGCTTAGCATTTCACCTGTGGTTACGCGGGCAGGGGAGTATCGCGTTAATAATAAATACTCTTTAACCGGCTCAAGTCCTTCTTCTGCACGCTTTGATTTACTCTGTAGCATGCCCAAGATTCGGTCTGAATCTCGCACTGAGCTGACTTCTGGGTTGGTGGTAACAATGGCGATGTCAGCAAAATAAAGAGACATCATAGCGCCTGTTTCAATACCCGCTGGCGAATCACAAATGATGTATTCAAAATCTTTTGCTAGGTCCTGTAAAACCTTACCAACACCTTCTTTAGTTAATGCGTCTTTGTCGCGTGTTTGCGAAGCGGGCAAAACAAAAAGTTTGTCACAACGTTTGTCTTTGATCAAAGCTTGGTTTAGGTTGGCTTCGCCGTTGATGACATTGACAAAGTCATACACAACGCGACGCTCACAGCCCATAATAAGGTCCAGGTTACGTAAGCCAATATCGAAATCTACCACGACGGTCTTATGACCTTTAAGTGCTAAACCTGTTGCAATCGCTGCACTCGACGTGGTTTTACCTACGCCACCTTTTCCTGATGTGACAACAATAATTTGTGCCATGATGTTGTTTATCCTTTTTAATACGAGTTTTAAAGTGCCAGTGGCTCGACGCTTAACGATTCGCCTTCAAGCCTAATGCAACCACTTTGTGTTGTACTATGTTCGTTTAAGTTCTCTGTTAACCAATATTGCCCGGCGATAGACACCAACTCAGCATCTAAAGATTTGGCAATGATAACGGCATTTCTATCACCCGCAGCGCCTGCCATGGCTTTGCCTCTTAGACTACCATATATGTGGATGCTGCCATCAGCAATGACTTCAGCACCATTGCCTACAGCACCAACGACGATAAGGTCGCCATTTTTTGCATAGATCTGCTGTCCTGAGCGGACATTTTGCTTAACAATTTTGGTGGTCTTAGGTAATTGCGGTTGGTTATCGGCTTGCTTGCCGGACTTGATAATGGCTAAACCCAGTGTTTTAGCTTGGGCAGCAATGGCTGATGGCGCGGCGGTAATGCCGACAATCACCAATTGTCTGGAGACCAACAGATCTTTAAGTCCAGCAAGACTATATTCACCATCGGTTATTGCACTTAGGTTAACAACTAAAGGCGCCCCAAGAAAAAACTGCGGTGCGATAGCCAGTTTGCTATCAAGTTCTTGTGCGACTTTATCTAAATCTTGGTGCTTAATATGAAGCACTGAAAGTGTAAATGATGAGCCTTTTAACTCTAGGCTGGATGTCTGCATTCCTGTATTTGCTCTTGTTATAATAAACAGCGTAAAAACGAAGCTATCGTTGTTAGCATTATAATAATCCTGAGTAGCCATGTTATAGTGTGGGCAATTAGCTGGCAAGTTGAATAGTTTGGAAATTGAGTTAGATATGATCTGTGCTGTATACAAGAGTCGCCGTAAGTTAGACACTTATCTTTTTGTAGAGAAACGTAATCAATTCGAACGAGTACCAGAACCTCTAATGGAGATGTTTGGTGCACCTGAATTGGTGATGATGTTACCACTTGAAAAGCGAAGTCATTTAGCGTTTGCAGATATCAACAAAGTAAAAGTTGAACTTGAAGAGAAGGGGTATTATCTTCAATTACCACCACCTAAAGTGAATCTGCTGGAAGAGTTTAAAATTGCCAACGGAATTAGCACTGATTAATAGCGTTAAGAGGAGCGACTATGCCTAACAAGTTTCATACTATTTGCATGGTCGCCACTTTGAGTTTGTGTACGTTGTCCAGTTACGCTAATGGTGAGCAATTTACCGATTACTTAACGCAATTACAGCAACAAGCGCTAGACAATGGCGTGAGCAAACCACTGTTAGAGAATCACTTCAGCAAAATTAAACGATTTCATCGTGCTGGGCCTAGCAACGAGCCGACAACAACCAACCCAAAAGATTTAGAAACTTACCTTCCCCTTGCCGTGCCAGAATCGATGGTGCAACAGGCGCGGGCACTCTATAAGATTCATTTAGATGAGCTCACTGAAATTGGTCAGCGTTATCAGGTGCAGCCGCGCTTTATTGTGGCACTTTGGGGCATCAACAGTCAGTTCGGTCAACAAAGTAGTAGCTTACCGGCCTTAAGTGTATTGGCAACGCGCGCCTATAACGCGTCAGCCTCATCATCGATTGAGCAGCAAGTGTTTGATGGCTTTAATGCCATTGCTAAGTTTGATTTGCCCTACAATCAATTGCAAAGTAACAGTGAAGGTTTACTTGGTGCGACGGGCTTTACTACCACCCAATTGCTTCAGTACGGCCAAGATGGCAATCAAGATGGGCGCGTAGATATATGGCAATCAGATGCCGATGTTTTCGCATCCTTAGCGTATTTCCTGCAGCAGCAAGGGTGGAAAGAAGCAGAAACTTGGGGCCGACAGGTCAAAGCACCTACGGATATTGATACTGATAAGACAGGTTTGGCTAATTTGGCCAGCTTTGATGAATGGCAACAGCTTGGTGTCAGACGTTTTGATGGCAGTGACTTACCTAAGCGCAATGACATGCAGATCAGTTTAATTATGCCCGATGGTACTACAGGCCGGCACTATTTGGTTTATGACAACTATCGGGCGTTGTTAAAGTGGCATAACGATGATTACTTTGCTTTAGCGGTAGCTTACTTGTCGGAGCGTATCAAATATCCAGCAATAAAATGACCCCTTACTTAGCAAACTGGTGTAAAATAGCGCCCTTCAATTCTTTGCAGTAGAAACATTGTTAGTATGGCGTTTTGGGAACAAAAATCATTAGATCAACTTACCACCGTTGAGTGGGAGCAACTTTGTGACGGTTGCGGTAAATGTTGCTTAAACAAGCTTATTGATGATGAAACCGAAGAGCTGTACTACACTAACGCCGCTTGTAAGCTATTAGATAGTCAGTCATGCAGTTGCGTGCACTATCTGCAACGCTTCGATTTTGTTCCTACCTGCACCAAAGTCACTATCGATAATATTGCGGAGCTAACTTGGCTGCCAGATAGCTGTGCCTATCGACGCCTTTATATGGGGCGTAAACTGCCTTCATGGCACCCTTTGATTGCGGGTAATGCTGATCAGATGCATGCCAAAGGGATGTCAGTGCAAAACAAAGTTGTTAGCGAAACCAAAGTCAGAGAAATAGAAGACCATATTGTGTTATGGCCTTTACGAGACTGCGAATAGCACCAATGGTTTAATATCACTGGTGCTAGATATGAGCAATTACTTAGCAGTTTTAGCCAATGCCGGAATGATAAATACCAGCAGTGCCAGCAGGTAAACACTGAAGGCAAGGATCATCCATTGTCCCATGGTGACGCCAAACATTTCCCACGGGATATCTGAACACATACCCGCTGGCATAAAGACCGACGGCAACCATTCATGTAATGGCATCCAGCTTGGAAATTCTGGTAAGAAAGAACAAGTTGAGAAAGGGGACGGATTGGTTTGCATATCAACTAAATCAACCGCAACTTTTAATCCCCAGCCGGCACTCGCACCCCAGGCCAGCACCGCAATAAAGCGTGCGAAACGATTACTATGACCAATAACTCCGATGAGTCCCGCTGCTAATATGCCCATTAATGCTACACGTTGATAAATGCACATTACACAGGGGTCAAGTAGCATCACGTATTGAAAGAATAAAGCACAAGCTTCTAGACCTAACGCACTAAGAAATAAAATGAGCCAAGCTGTGCGAGATTGGGCAAATCGGGTTAAAGCACTCAAAAGTCAAAACTCCTTGATGAAAAAAAGCGCCCCTACCTAGGGGCGCTTTTTATGACTGTATAAAACCTTGAAAGTTCAGTCAATGCTGATATGTAACCATTAATTAATGGCCGCCACTCATCGTTTGTACTGCTTCGGCTGCACTATGGTGTAATAGCATGTGCGAGTCGTAGAACGATTGAGTCATATCCACTAAGAAACCACTTTCAATCGCCACCACGCCGACAATAGAAAGCACTATTGTATAGGGTAGTGCCATCCAAACCATTCGACCGTATGACAGTCTAATTAACGGTGCAATCGCCGAGGTTAATAGGAATAGGAACGCCGCTTGACCGTTTGGTGTAGCCACAGACGGTAAGTTAGTACCGGTATTAATCGCAACAGCAAGCAGGTCAAACTGGTCACGGCTAATCTGGCCATCAAGTAGGGCTGCTTTCACCTCATTGATATATACCGTGCCCACAAACACGTTGTCACTCACCATAGATAACAGCCCGTTAGCAATGTAGAAAATCACTAATTGAGTATTACCTTCGTAGCTCAGTGCCCAATGGATAACCGGCGCAAACAGATGTTGATCAATGATCACGCCAACAATGGCGAAAAACACGGCTAGTAGTGCGGTAAATGGCAATGCTTCTTCAAATGCTTTACCAAGTGCATGCTCATTGGTGACACCATTAAATGCGGTGGTGAGAATGATCACTGACAAACCAATTAGGCCTACAGAGGCTAGGTGGAATGCAAGACCAATAATCAACCAAATACCGACCAATGCCTGAACCACTAACTTCATTTTGTCATGTTTAGTGCGGCGGGCATCTTCATGGGCTGAGTAGTCCGATAAGATCTTGTGTACCGCGTCAGGTAGTTGTTGACCATAGCCAAACCAGCCCATTTTCTCAACGAGGAAACAGGTGCTAATACCGGCGATAAATACCGGGATAGTAACGGGTGACATGCGAAGCGCAAATTCTGCAAATTGCCAGTTGGCTTGGGCAGCAATGATCAGGTTTTGTGGCTCACCAACCATAGTACAAACACCACCAAGGGCGGTACCCACGCCGGCATGCATCAATAGGTTACGTAGGAAACCGCGGAAAGCTTCTAACTCTTCTTCACACAGTTGTTGGCCACTTTGGCCATCTGAAGTGTGGTCGTGGTCATCGGCAAAGTTTTTACCCGATGCGACTTTGTGATAGATAGAATAAAAGCCCACCGCAACGGCGATAATGACAGCGATAACCGTTAATGCATCTAAGAATGCCGATAAGAAGGCCGATGCCACACAGAACATTAATGATACGACAACTTTAGAGCGTACTTTTGTGATCATCTTAGTGAATACAAACAGCAGCAACTGCTTCATAAAGTAGATGCCGGCTACCATAAAGATCAATAGCAGTAATACTTCGAGGTTAGCTTCTATCTCATGCAGAACTTGACTGGGGGAGGTCATGCCAATGATGACAGCTTCAATAGCAAGTAAACCACCGGGTTGCAGCGGATAGCATTTCAGCGCCATTGCTAAAGTAAAAATGAACTCAACTACTAACAACCAACCCGCAATAAATGGGTTAATGTAGAAAATAATTGGGTTTAGTACTAGAAAGCTCAAAATTGCGATTTTGAACCACTTAGGAGAATTTCCTAAGAAGTTATCAATAAACGCCTGACTCATGGTCACAGGCATGGCACCCTCTCAAAATATAATATTATTTTAACAAGTGATTTACATATCACTGGCTTGATCGGCTTAAGTTTATCTTAATGATTGGGAGAGTTTAATAGCTATATTCACTCTAACGCTCAAAATTGCAGCATATTTAGCAATTTTTAAGATAAAATTAATGTTTAGCGGTGTATTCTTACCAGTTTGCAACGTCTAAACATTGATCTCAGGCAGTAATCTTGTAGATAAGGTTTCCATTTCGCCACGCTCTGGTATGATCAGTTCTTAAAATAACTCGAATTAAATCTGGAAAAGTGGCCTGATGACAACTGCCCCAAAATCACCAGCAATGCCAAAAGATAAAGATATCATTGAAGCAAAAGGCCCTGCGAGCTTTGCTGAGAAGTACATTGTGCGTTCTATTTGGGAAGAAAAATTCCCTCCTGGATCAATTCTTCCTGCAGAACGCGAATTATCAGAATTAATCGGCGTAACACGTACAACATTGCGCGAAGTGCTGCAGCGTCTTGCGCGTGATGGTTGGTTGACGATTCAGCACGGTAAACCCACTCGTGTGAATGACATTTGGGAAACTTCAGGACTTAATGTGTTGGAAACCATCGCCGATTTGAATCCTGATGGCGAACCTGTGTTACTTGAACAGCTTTTATCTGCTCGTACCAACATTAGCGCCATCTATTTTAAAGGTGCGGTGCGCCATAATCCTGATAAGGTATTAGAGGCATTAGCACAAATTGATGGTTTAAATGACGACCCTAAAGCTTATGTCGAATTTGATTATCACTTGCACCACACATTAGCTTATAACTCAGGTAACCCACTGTATGTGCTTATCCTGAACGGCTTTAAGGGCCTATATAGCCGAGTCGGTGAAGAATACTTCGCCATTGATAAAGCCAGAGAGCTGGCATTAGACTTCTATCAGGCGTTGGCAGCGTTAGCGCAAAAAGGTAATCACCATGACATTCCGTCTTTGATGCGCAGTTATGGCATTAATAGCGGTAAGGTATGGCAGCGCTACAGAAACAGTCTAAAAGCGGCGAATTAAGTCATTGCTGTAAAGTAAAAAGCGCTGTCTACACAGCGCTTTTTTTGTACCAGTTTTTAGTGACTAAGCTACTATCTGTAACGTAGCCAAATTTAATCGATATCGAAGTTATAGTAGACATCCAATGTTTGTTCTACGTTACCCGAGACCGTTTCTAAATAGAGCTGTGATAGCAGGTAATAACGTACGGTCATCTCATAACCTGTGTTAAATACGCCTATGCCATATTTGACCATTAAGTTTTCGCCGATATAGCCACTAATGGCAACTTTACCATCATCGTTTGCATCTAACTGCACGTTAGAAAAGCCTATTTTTTCAATGATTCCTGTGGCGTTACTGCCGACATTATTCACGGCGCCATTACCAAACTGATTACCTAAGGTAAGCGCAACACTCATCATTAGGGCGTTATTTTGCCCTTCACTGTTGTTGCCCATGCCGGTGCCTTTGAGGATATAGGATAATATCTCGGCTTGCTCTTTGGCTGGAGTTGAAAATAGCGTCACAATGGGTTGTCTTGGCGTACCTGTGATACGTACACCTGCAACCACATCTTCATCTTTGACTTCCCTTAATGCCTCAATATTGAGGTTGGGTAATTCCATCGGACCGATAAACTGCACTTCGCCTGCGCTAATTTCTAGTGTTTGCCCCATAAATTTGTAGTTGCCATTCACCACTTTGATATCGCCATAGATGAGTGGCGGGCGCGCCGGTTCTTGGCGAAAATCTAAGGTACCCACTAATTTTCCACGCAGGCCCATACCTTGAATATTAAGTTGATCACCCACGTTAACTTTCACATCGGTAGAAATGGCATAGGGTGACTGTGTCTGTTGCTGCTGGGCAATGCTGTCGTTAAACACAACGTCACTTGATTCTGCGACGCCGCCTTCAGGCAGCTGCACTATGGTAATGTCACCTGACGGAATAGAGACCTCGCCTTTGATATCTAAGCTGTCATTGTCAAACACCAGATGCAGATCAGGAGAGAGATCGATGAGGGCGAGGGGCGGTTGAATGATGGCGAGTTTCTCACCTTTAATTTTGATATCGCCCTTAACCCCTTTATTGCGCCAATCAAGATCGCCGCTAAGGTTAGCGGTACCACCTCCCATTTTCCATGTGCCGGCCACCAGCGCTTGCTGCTGATCTAGCATCAGCTCAACATTAATGTCTTCAATTAGGGTCGGGTTTGCTGTGGCCATAAACTGGCCATGTTTTAGGCTAATGCTGCCTTCAACATCCGGGTCGTTAAGGTTGCCGCCAATGGACAGTTCACTGGAGATATGGCCGCGCAATGTTTCTAATTGCGGAGCCAGTTCAGATAGGGCATCTAAATTGACTTCGGTAATATTCAAGTAACCATCAAGCCTGCGCTCTGGATCAACACTGATACTGAGTTGGCTATCTATCGCTGCGATATCGGCAGATTCAAAGGTGAACTTACTGGCTAGCGCTTGCTCGTCAAGTAACATGGCCAGGTCTAATGCCTTGTAGTTGATATCAATATTACGCCCATTTTGGTTACGCAAAATTATTTCACCTGGGCTTAGCGTCAGTGTTAACTCGCCTTGAGGTTTTTGCTCTGGGCTCCATGCAAATTTAGCTTGCGCCGATGCAGGGCCGTGCCAATTTAAGGTTTCAGGCATGATGGGCGCGAGTAACGCCCCTATATCGGCATTTAGGCTTAATTGGGTATCGCCTAGTTTTGCCAGCTCAGTTTTGTCGGTGACACACAGCTCGGCATGTTGGTGAATCCAGCAAAAGGGCGTCACTTGACCTTGCTGTTGGAGGTTATCCCAGCTCAGCGCGATAGGATTATCTAACTGCCAAGGGCCTAGGCGCGAGTCTAAATTTAAGCGTAAGATCTGCGCATCTATGGTTTGCTTGTCTAAATCAGAAGTCGATTTTACGGATAAGTCGAGCTTAAAGTCGCCAAAGCTCTGTAAAGTTGCTTTTTGCTTAAATTGGTCACCTTTGGAGCCAAAGGTGACTGAACTCAGTGTTAACCCTGCTTGTTTAATCAGTGAAGATTTTAACGATAATGCATAACGATGTTCATCAAATGGGCTATAGAAGCCTTTGAGCTTGGATTTCTCAATATAAAGATCGTTAAAGTTCACTTCAATCACATCGGCCGTGACGGCGATATCTGGTTTTTCGTTATCACCAGAGACAAATATATCTGCCGAAATTGCTCCGCCAGCATCGGGATGCCAAAGGCTAATATCTGGCACGTCGAAATGGGCATTTAAGGTCCAATCTTCTTCAACATTCCCTGAGATCTGCAATTTAGATTGTAATGCATCAATGTTGAGGTTGTTGGCGTTGAGGTGCCAACTTTGGTTCACGCTAATATCGCCGCTTAAGGTGAAAGGGTAGTCATCAATATGACCGCTTAAATTAGACTGTTCAATAGCCACTTGCCAGTTGTCGCCAGCGACGCTGCCATGGCTGCTAATGTCACCGGTTATTGCAGATTGTGGTAACAGGTTATCGGCATCAAAAGTTAATTGTGACAGATCAAAAGATTGACTGCTAAATTGGGTTTGCCATTGCCAGTTATCACCATAACTAACCTTGCCTTGTGCATCTAGATTGCCAATTTCTCCGTTGATCACCAGCTGAGAAACATCAATGTTGTGTTGCTCACTTTGATGAACAAATTGGGTAATGATATCAATCGGCGTGTGGTAGGGCGTGTCAAAATGGCCGGTTAAATCAACTTGCTGCTGCTTTAGGCTGCCTTGACTCACTAGTTTGCTATTGTTAGCGAAATAGATAGGTTGCAGCAACGGCCAAAATAGTGTCTGGGCATTGAGGTTTAACTGATAATCTAAACTTGGTTTAGCGAGGCTAATGTCACCGCTAAGTGTAAATTCAAGTTGTTGTTTGGCATCGATGTCTACAGTGAGTTTGTTAAATCCACCGTTAAGTTTGATATCAATGTCTTGATTTTGCAGGCCGGGAACTTCAGTGACCTGCTGCAGTTGACTGCTTAAGTTTACCTGCATAGGGTAATCCTGTTGCAGCGCTAACTGGCCATTTAGCTGAGCTTTACCATAGTCATGGATGACATCAAGCTTGTTGACATTGATTAAGTAGCGATGATAACTACCAACTAACTCAATGTGCATAAATTGGTCTTGTCGCTGGCCAAGTTTAAGCAAACTTTGTGCCAGGGTAGATTGCTCTACAAATACCGGAATCGGCATGAACACTGTCGGTAAATTGGCCATGGCCCAATCTACATCGGAGTCGTTATTTTTCTGTATTGTACTGGTTTGGCTAGCTGTCTTGTTACCAGTCGTGTTAGCTGAGTTAGCGCTTATTTTATCGCTTGTCACTGCAGTGGTTTTAGGATCTGTATCATCAATTACTGGGTCACCTAAGGGGATATCAACATAGAGTCCATTGCTGGTAATATTATTGACTCTGATGCCCGTTTGTTGCCATTGTGCGGCTAACGTGAGGTTATCTGCATTGAAATGCATGTCATTGACCCGCACGGTAACGCCGCTTAAGTCGCCATCAAGTAATACAATACCAAAAGGTAAAGTAATTTCTGTTTCATCTTCAACGCTAAGTCGCTCGTCGGGTTCGACTTCATTGTCTGGTTGAGGTGATGTGGCCACTGTCGTTAGATTGGGGGGGATATCAGCGGTTTCGGTATTGGTGTCAAGGTTAGTGTCATCGTCATCGTCACTAAATGCTGCGGTATCCACCTCGACGTTGACTTTGCTGGTATGCAAAGCATTCACGCAAAGCTGTTTTTGTAGTAAACATACCGGGCGCCATTCAATCATTAAATCATCAACTTCGACCTTCACGCCATCCATTTGCCATGCCGCATAATTGAGACTCAGTCTTTTATTGAGCATGCCTGAGCGGTAATCCAGTTCAAGATCAGGTACAAACTGATTGGCCAGCATCACACCAACACGGCTTCCAAACGGAGTACCGATGACCAGTGCTAGGGCGACTAACACGACAATGGGTAAATACAGTGCGACCCTAATTAGGTTTTTGCAGGTGGTGATAATAGGTCGACGTGGCGCTGCCAGGTTATCTGCTTGCTGGGTGTCTGTGTGTGTAGAGGGGGATGCTTGATTCATATCTCAGCCCCCATAGTGACATGGATACGCCAAGACCGGTCAACGGTGTCAGTTTCTTTTAGGCCCACACCCAAATCGAGCTTAATTGGACCGATGGGGGAGATCCAGTGTATGCCGCCACCAACAGAGACTATTGGCTCAATTTGGTCAACATCAAAAGCATTACCTGCATCGACAAAGGTTCCTACTCGCCATGTTGGCGTTAAATAGTACTGATACTCGATGCTACCCACTAAAAGATAGCGCCCACCAACGACTTCTCTGGCAAGCTGACCGTCATCATTGATGTACTCAATATAAGGACCCAGCTCTTGGTAGCTATAACCCCTAATACTCTGGTCGCCACCGGCGAAATAGCGCAGTGAGGGCGGCACAAAAGGTAAGTCTTCTTCGGCGACGATGTTGGCAGCCATATCTAATCGGCTCACAATTCGGTGCTTCTTGAAAAATGTCTCAACGACTTTAAAGTTTGCGGCGAGCCTCGTTAAGCGTACCGACGATGACAGTTGCGGGTCAGCATATTCGATACTGTATTGCTGGAAAAAGCCTGATTTGGGGTCGAGGGTATTATCGCCACGCTTAGTTTTGGAAATACTGGTGCCCAGCAATAAGAATCGCGGATCATAATTAGTGTCCGATTGGGTGTAACTTTCATTCATGGCCTCTAAGGAATAGGTCCATACCCAATTACTCTTTAGCCGTTGTTGGCGAATCACCCCTAAGGCCATTTTGGTTGATTCCAGCTCGCCAGTTTTAGTGTAATCGCGCTTATCTGGATCATAAACTTGGGTTACACCGTATTTATCACGCAGCAAGCCCACCCGGAGCTTTAACTGATCGTCTAACGGATGTGATAACGGGATGGTATAGGTAGTTAAAAACTTTGGTCTGTCTGGTGACCATTCAATACTTGATTCTTGAGAGTGGCCGTATCGATTAATCTGCGGTGTTCGCAGATTAACTTTGATTCGAGGCTCAATGCCATCGTTGGTTGAATTCCCAATCTCGGCACCGACACCGAGCTCAAGTGAATGGCTAGGGCGATTGAGTAATTCAACTTTCACCGGTACATCAACGCCATTAATTTTGTCTAATTGCGGTAATACTTTAATGCTGGAGAAGTAGTTGGTGTCTAATAACTCGCGATTCAGCTCACCCAGTTTAGCCGTGCTGTAAGGGGTTTGGCTTTCAAAAGGAATAAGCTCAGATAATATATTATCGTTGAGCGTGTGGCCTTCAAATGAGACGTCGCCAATATGGTAGCGAATCCCTGAATTGTAGTGCAAAGAGATCTGTGCTCGCTTACGGTCGCGATTGATCACAATATTTGATTGGGTGTATTCACCATCAAAGTAGCCCCGTGCTAAGGCGAGGGTAACCAATTGTGATTTTACATTTTCATAAGTGCCATGGTTTAACACATCGCCGGGCTTTATGGTCAGCTGATTAAGCCAGTTGGTCACCATGACATCATTTAAGATCTCACCTTTAAGCTGGAGATCGACCCATTCAATGGTGGTTGGCTCCCCAGGGGTAATATCCACAACCAATGTCCACGGGCCCTTATCGGCACGTTCAATGCTTTGGTTGACCTTCGCATGATAGTAGCCAACGGAGTGCAGCGCTGAGCGGATATTATCTTCGGCATTAAAGATATAGGCACGGCGTTGGTTAGCCGATTTGGGTAGTTCGCCTAAATGGGCGTTGATATTACGCGTCAGTGATGGACTCGCGCCAGTGACAGAAACCTTAAGATAGTTATCAGCAATGGCGGGCAAGGTTATTAGCATGATGCTAACAAACAGGAAGACCAACATGATGATGCGCAAAAACGAGTTCAAAAATAATGCTCTATCTTATTATATTTCGGGGACAGTTTATTGTCGCAGATAATCAATTGCGTGCAAGAAGATGATTGTAATTATAGGTGAAAATGGTTACAAAGAGAGCAACTTCATGCATTAAGGATTCAATGTGAATTTTAATTTCCATAAAACTGCGTGTTTATTGGCCGCGAGCCTATTATTACCGCTGAGTGCACAAGCCAATGACAAACCCTTTAGTATCGCTATTCATGGTGGTGCTGGTACGATTTCAAAGGCAAAACTCAGCGATGAGCAGCAACAAGCCTACCGTGACAAATTAAAAGAAGCGATCGATGCGGGGTATAAAGTGCTAAATGATGGCGGTGACAGCGTCACTGCGGTCACTACCGCAATTAATATTTTAGAAGATAGCCCGTTGTTTAATGCTGGTAAAGGCGCGGTGTATACCTTTGATGGCGGTCATGAACTCGATGCATCCTTGATGGACGGTAATACGATGAATGCAGGCGCGGTAAGTGGGGTTAAACACATCAAAAACCCGATTGACCTCGCAAAAGCGGTAATGGATAAGTCGGTACACGTGATGTTGTCGGGTCAAGGAGCAGAGGAGTTCGCCCTTAATCAAGGCTTTACTCTAGTACCTAACCAGTATTTCGACACCAATGCGCGTTATCAACAATTGTTGGATGCGAAAGCCAAAATTTACAATCAGCAGCAAAAGGGCATGGACTACCAAGCTGCACATCAACAGTTAGATGATAATTACAAATTTGGTACTGTGGGTGCGGTAGCGTTAGATAAATCTGGTAATCTCGCTGCGGGCACCTCAACTGGCGGTATGACGGCCAAACGTTTCGGGCGTATTGGTGATTCGCCGGTTATTGGTGCGGGTAACTACGCCGAAAATGGGGTTTGCGCGGTATCTGCAACGGGTCATGGTGAGTACTTTATTCGTTACCACGTTGCTGGCGATATCTGTGCGCGGGCCAAATATGGACAAAAATCCTTATTACAAGCGGCTGATGAGGTGATCAATCAACGCCTGATCACTGCCGGTGGTACAGGTGGCGTGATTGCTATTGATCATTTAGGCAATATTGCCACACCGTTCAATACTGGCGGCATGTATCGTGCGACCCGTAAGAGCGGAGAGCCTGCACAAGTGATGATTTGGCGCGATAAATAAGCCTGAATTTTACCCCAAAAAAGGCAGCTAAAACGCTGCCTTTTTTTGTGGACGATTAGTCATCTTGAGCCCAAAAGTTAATCTGGGCGCGTGATTACTTGGCTCTGATGGCTTGCACACGTTGCCTTACTGCGGTGAACTGATCTAGCAGTTTTAATGCTGATTGCTTAAACACTGGCGCTAAGGTTTTTTCAATGCCGCGGTGAATTAAGTACGCTAAAACTAGCATGACCGCTGTGGTCAACAGCACTAAATAACCAATATTATTTTCATTGCCGAATGTGTTAAATACCATGTAGCCAATGTGCTGGTGAATGAGGTACAGCGGGTAGGTCAAAATACCAAGAAAATACGCCATCTTGGTTCTAAGCGGGTGACTTTTACAAAGCGACGTAATACAAAAGCTAAAGAAGAACAAGCTGTTGAGCACTGCCAATACGCCGCTGTCGAAATCAATCGCAAACCATTGGCTCATCAGTTCCCCAAACAGTATCGACTGTTTGACGACAAACAGATACCCCAGTACTAGCAAGGCGGCTGTGACAGGGTTAAGGCCATCGCGTTTGGTTAAGTAAAATAAGCAGCCCAGTGCAAAATAGCCGCTCCAATGGGGAAAGATACCGTGCCACATATCCACCGCTGCGGCCCAGTCGGTAAATAGCGCCACCGTTGAGCCGATAAGCGTTAATGCGATTAAGTGCAGAAAGTAACGGCTCAGCTTTAATTGCAGAATGAGTAAAACAACAAGATAGAACTGCAACTCAATAAATAGCGTCCAATAAGCACTATCAATGGCGCTGTGACCGAAAAGCGGGTTGATCATGGTGATGTTGGCGAAGAATTGCATAATGGTCACTGAAAAGGTGTCACCGCCAATGAGGATTGTCACAAAGGTAGTAAGCCACAGAGCAAACCAGTAGGCAGGAAACAGTCTGCTAAAGCGTGATGCAAGAAACCGATTAGCATTGTTATCGGCAATGCTCATAAAAATAACAAAACCACTAATGATAAAGAAAAAATTGATCCCTACGTAGCCGTATTTGGTGAACTCTCTTAGATGGGGAAAGTTGGCTATGGTAGCAAACCCTTCCATATAGCCTGTATAAGTATAGTGAAAAATCACCACTGCTAAAGCGGATAAAAATCGTAAAATGTCTATTTCGTAAAACCGAGTATCCATACTGCTATTAATCCATGTTTATCGGGCTAAAATCCTATTAATACAACCTGTTTTAACATGCCCAAAAAAGCATAGCTATGCGACTAATGACCGAGATTCTACCTGCTTTGTTGAGTTTTGAAGTAATGATGAGGTGTATGCAAGCTAGACTAGCTAAAGTAGTAGGATAGATACAATTATCTAGTTATTTCTGTTGATAATAATTTGTAGAAAATTGAATTTTAAAGGCAATACAATAACCCGCATTGCACGAGTATACAAACGGTCAAAATGGCGCTTTTGGGAGCAGAGCCTAGCGGTGACAATTTCGCTAGGCTCTAGCCAATTAGCTTAGTGATATTTCTTCCATAGCATGTAGCCACCCACAATGATCACCGCCAATACAATGGGCAGGATATCTTGCATATGATGGAACAAGCCTACGCCGTCATGACCTGGATGGGCCAGCGCAACCCCTGGCAGCATAGTGGCAAGTAATAGGGATAGTTTTTTCATTGTTAACTCCATTTTATGTCTATTATTTTTACATCAAACTGGTTATATGCCGTCGTTGGCTAAGCTTGTTCCATTTCTAATTGCATCAGTAACATCTCTTCGCCGGCAATAATTTGGGTGTCAAAGCTGTCACATTGAGGACATTTGACTGAACGCTCTGCTATTTCAACTTCGGCCTGGCAATGATGACATTGCAATATAATCGCCTGTTGCTGAATGACTAACTTGGCGTCATAGGCAACCCCTTCAAGTTTGAAGGTCTCAAAAGCCGTGGCAAATAAGCTTGGCTCTACGCCACTAAGTACGCCTATTTTCACCGTCACTTGAGTGATCTTATTGACCTTATTTTCAACAGCATATTCATGACATTGCTCAAGTAATGCTGACACTATCGAGTACTCATGCATTAGCAGATCCTAGGTAGTAGTTCTCCTTGGGGGAGGTCAACAAACCTTGAACTGCCCCAAGGGGTATTTAAGATAACTTTGCCTGGGTGACTTTCGTTTACGTGACCGATAATGGCAGCTTGTTCACAATGGCCATATCGTTGAATAATCTCTAATATGCCGTCGGCTTCGTGTTGCGGGACAGCCAATACAAACGTGCCTTCGTTGGCCAAGTCATGGGCTTCAAAGCCGTATAATTCACATAAACCTTTAACTTCGTCAGTAATGGGTAGCGCTTGCTCATCTACATGAATGGCCACATTCGAGGCTATCGCCCACTCATTGAGCACCGCCGCCAAGCCGCCGCGGGTTGCATCTCGCATAGCATGCAAGGTGACGTTTGATGCGATCAATTGCTCAACCACCGGCCACAAGTTGGCGCAGTCACTGATAAGCTCTGACTCTAGAGTGAGTCCTTCTCTGGCCATTAAAATGGCTGCGCCGTGACGGCCAATATCACCGGAGACGATAATGGCATCACCTTGCTGGATGTTTTTTACGGAAATATCAGGGTACAAGATACGGCCAACCCCAGTGGTGTTGATAAACACGCCGTCCGCACAGCCTTTGGGAACCACTTTAGTGTCACCACAAACGATACGCGTGCCACTCTTATGCAGTTCTTCAGCCATGGTTTGTGCAATGGTTTTTAAATCATCTAAGGGAAAGCCTTCTTCAATAATGAAGCTGCAACTTAAAAACTGTGGCTCAGCCGCCATCATGGCTAAATCGTTGACGGTACCAGCAATGGCCAATTTACCGATATTGCCACCGGCAAAAAAATGCGGCGCAACCGTAAATGAATCGGTAGTAAACGCACAATTGCCAGTAAGGCTAATGGTCGCGGCATCTTCTTCTTGGCGCAAAATAGGGTTATCGAACGCCTTAAAGAACACATCCTTAATCAAGCGGTTCATCTCTTTGCCACCGCCACCATGAGCCAGTTGTACTGCTTTGTTTAGATTTGCCATCGTTAGACTCCGTTATAACGGTAGTATGCGTTGCAAGCGCCCTCTGAGCTCACCATGCAGCTGCCTAAAGGGGTTTCTGGGGAGCAGCCGCGACCAAATACCTTACAATCTTTAGGCTTAGCTAACCCACGTAGAATATCGCCACATTGACAGGCTTTATGATCATCAATATCGGCTACAGATAACAGCGCCTGATAGACAACTTCTGCATCCAAATGGGCGTACTCAGATCTAAGCTGCAAGGCTGAGTCGGCTAACGGGCCAAGCCCGCGCCAGCGAAAGCTGTCGCGTACGTGGAGGTATTTATCAATTAACGCTTGGGCGCTAAGGTTACCTTGCTCGGTGACGGCGCGGCTGTACTGTACATCCAGCTGGGCAATGTTATCGACTTTTTGCTGCACAATACGCAGTATCGATTCCATGACATCGACCGGTTCAAACCCAGACACCACCACAGGCGTTTGATATTGTTCAACCGCAGGTCGATAAATCTTTGCGCCACTAATGACGCTCACATGGGCGGGACCAATAAAAGCATTAACCTTAGTTTGTGGGTCCGCCATGACCGCATCAATTGCCGGCGGCACCAACACGTGGTTGATGTGAAATAGCAGGTTGTCGATTTTCCTCGTAAGGCATTGTTCAATCAAAACAGCGGTCATTGGAGTGGACGTTTCAAAACCAATGGCGAAGAAGATCACCTGCTTATCTGGATTTTCTGCGGCAATTTCAAGTGTATCGAGCGGGTCATATATGGGGCGAATATCGCATCCTTGGGCGCGGTACTGCGCCAAGCTGCCTTTAGAACCAGGCACGCGGATCATATCGCCTAAGGTTACCAAAATTACGTCGCTTTGCTGGGCTAATAGGGCGGCATGATCGATACGCTCTTTCGGCATGATGCACACCGGACAGCCTGGGCCATGAACAAACTCAATGTTAGCGGGTAACAGCTGGTTCAAACCATATTTCATGATGGTGTGGGTATGGCCGCCACACACTTCCATCACATAAAGTGGCTGACTAAGCTTTTTGGCGGCAGCCTCAATCTGTTTGGCCAATCGAGCGATGGTTTTTGGGTCTCGAAATCCCTGATATAAGTCCTTTAGTTCAATCATGCAGTGGTTGCTCCGCTTGATTTAACTTAGCGACGATTTCCCGGTACAAGGCTAAACTTTGCTCGGCATCTTTTGGATCAATTTTATTCATCACAAAACCAATGTGGATCAGAACATAGTCACCAATGGCCAGTGGCTCAGCCATCAAATGACTACTGACTTTGCGTTTTACGCCCATAGTCTCTACTGTGACAGCTTGTTCATTAGTATGTAACTCAACGACTTGAGATGGAATTGAAAGGCACATAGCTAGCTCCTACAATGCTCAGATAACCACTCGGCAAACCGGCGCATGCTGTGACTGTCTTTGACAGATAAGGTGATAACTTGCGCTTTCGGGTTCAGTTTCTTGACCTGCTCTGTGGCCCCTTCAATACTGAAATCGAAGTGAGGCAGTAGATCGGCTTTAGTGATTAGTACCACATCGGCTTTACGAAACATCACCGGGTACTTTTCAATTTTGTCGTCACCTTCGGGAACCGAAACCAGCACCACATTAAAGTGGGTACCCACATCGTATGAAGCTGGGCAGACTAAATTGCCGACATTTTCCACAAAACAGATGTCAAGCGGGGCTAAATCCACATGATGCAGTGCACTATGAACCATAAAAGCATCAAGATGGCAGGCCGAACCGGTTTGAATTTGATAGGCATCGATACCTTTAGCAACCAGTCTGTCGGCGTCTCTTGAGGTTTCTAAGTCACCCTCAATTACGGCATATTTTAACGGGGTATATTCTTGTAAGTGCTCTAGCAGCGTGGTTTTACCGCTACCAGGGCTACTCATAAGATTGAAGGCTGTTACTTGTTGGCTTTCGAAATGCTGGCGGTTGTGCGCCGCTTCATGATCGTTTTTATCAAGAATCTTGTGAATGACGGACAAGGTTTTTTTATCATTCAGTTGGGGGTTAGCGTGTAGGTTGGCATCATTGTGCTCATGGCTATGCCCGACGTGATGATGGTGCTCATGGCAGTGGTCAGCGTTATGATGGTGCTCATGGCTGTGCCCGTCATGATGATCATGCCCATGGCTGTGAGGCCGGGTAATTGAGCAGCCGCAATCTTTACACATAGTCAAACTCCGTTTCCCTATCAGTTAACTTACTATGACCTAGCGGCACAGGTGCCGCTTTGATGCGGGTCATTTTTAGGTCAATTGATATTGGATAAATCAATATGGTTATAGGCGTCTTTTATTAAGTCTTAGTGCGCCAACAGCATAGTTATTGCCTTCAAGCTCTAACATCTGGTTCGTGATTAGCTTGAAATTTTTACCTACTCTCAATTGCACTCGCTGGGCTAACATGCTGTTTTGCCAATCGTTACCAGTAATGGCAACGTGTTTGACACCCACATTTTGATCTAAGTGCTCAATCCAGTTCGCTAAATAGTCGGCAAAAGAGTCATGGATACCAAAGGCCAATTTTTGTTGGCTATTTGGGGTGTCATCGGCCAACCGAAAACTGATCAAACTGCCTAGCATGCGACACCAGTTTAAACTGCGGTGCGCTTCGCCTCGGGTGAGCGAAAAATCTACCCGTGGTGCATTGGGACCGCGATGACTTAAGGCGGCTGCAATCAGTGCGTCACTTAGGGTTGTACTGTCGAGTGTGTCGGTCTCTAGGCCCAAAATAACCGCTGATACGGCCAGTAAGCTGCTAAAACTATTGCGCTTAGCGGTTAGTTTTAGATCGAGTAAACGCAAGTAATCGTGGGGGAATTGTTGCTTAAACTTGTGCAATACCGTTTGTTGAGGGCTTTGCTCTAACTGATGGTAAATCTCATAGCCTGACAGGGGCAGCTCCGGCACCGCAAAAAACAATTGTGACTGCTTTTTACTGTCTAAGGTGTGGATCTGTCCGCCGTAATCGCGACTAAAAAATACTTGGGCGGCATTTTTATCAATCTGATGTTCCAGTAGCACACTATTAAACGCACAGCGTGCCATCTCCTCATCATTGAGCTTTAATGAAGGTATGGTCGTTGCTCGGGCCACTTGATAACAATCGTGTTGATGTTTGGCGAGGTAATTTTTGCCAGCGGGCAGTGCAATACAGGCTTGGTCATGTAAAGGTTTGAGTTTACTGCAAACTTCAGTACTGTGGCTGGCGTTTTGATTAACTTCTACCCAATGGTTATCGATAAAAGCCATGGCCTCAGGCCGCTGCTTGTCATCAATAAATACCCAATCTAGACCTTGCTGCCTTAGCATTTCGGTAATGATCACTAACAGACGATCGCTGGCAAAACACAGATCATAAAGCGGCTGTTTAAGCTGGGGGTGTGCATCGATTGGGCGCGCGGTAATATAGGGTTTTTCTATGCTCGATAAAGCCAACACTTGGCGATCACTTAAATGAAACTGCGCGTTAATGGTGTTGGGGTTGCAAACCAGCAGTGCAGGGCGGTTATCGCTGTGAATAGGACGCATCGACAGACTAAGCTGCTCAGTTAATGCGATTTGCCCGTTGGTGATCAGTTGTTTACTTATCGCGGCTAAATCATCCGTCGTCATTGCCAGTAGGTGATCTGCTAGCTGCTGCTCGCCATGGCAGTGTGTACAAACAAGACCTATTTGGCCAAACTCGGCATGTTGGTTGTCGCCAAACCTCGGCATACAATGCTCACAAAATGGCATTTCAGCTGCTGGGCAAGGTATTGCAGTCTGGCTTCCTTCACGTTGCTCGATTAGCGCAATGCTAGAGTCCTGTAACCAGACCGACATAAGGAAATGTGTCGCAATGTCATCAGCAAGTTGTTCAAGGCACTGCTGCTCGCCACTGGCTTCAATAACATAACGATTGCAATCCACATTGATGGTGATATCGAGCTGCGGATAATCTAAATACTGGTTACATAAATAGGCGTATAGCGGCACTGGCCGCGAGCAGACAAATTCGAATTTAACGATGTTCATCAGCGGTAACTCCGCGTTTATAGGAACTGGGGATCAGTGAATCAATGCTGACTTGATTCACGCGCTCATTGTCAAAGCCTAATGCGGTTAGGTGATTGAGTAGTGTTTGCTCCATGAGCGGGACGGCATTTGCTACCCGCTCTGTTAAGCCTAAAGTCATTGGCTCTAATACTGTGGGTGTACAGCCTAGTACATAGGTTTTGGGGCGATCGCCCACCAGTTCCATCATCATCAGTGTTTGCAGCATTTCGACTTCATGGGCGCTGCCTTGCCAGTCTATCTCGCTAGGGGCTTTGTCGAAGTCAAAAAAATAGACTTCACCAGGTTCAACACCATGAGCATTGACCGTGTCGACGACAATCAGATAATCATATTGGCAGATTATGGGAATTAACCCTTGGGCAAGGGTACCGCCATCCATCATGGTGAGTTGGTGCTCTGGATGACGAAAACGATAATTTTCATTGAGGTAATTAACAAAATGTACGCCGATACCTTCATCGGCGTACAAGACATTACCAATACCAAGTAACAGTATTTTCATGTTGACCTTAAATCAGTGCTTTTTCGGGTGGTAGTCATAACCAGACACAATCGAATCAACCGAGTTGTGTTTGAATCGAATACCGGTCCAAACTGCCATATACACATGTACTACAACAAAGATGATGAACACCCACGTGAAGTAATGGTGCCAAAGCCTAACTTGCGCTAAGCCACCCATCTGTGCAGTAAGCCAGGCGGCGCTATCCCATAACATGCCACCAAGACCGAGGTGATATACATTGGCATAAAGCACCAGTCCTGTAATGCAGATCAGCGCGGCAATGACTGAAATCGCAAAGTAGGTCACGAACTGCAGTGGACCATAGACGCCTTTTTTGTCTAAATGTCCCATCCATAAATAGGACTTCAGTTGTGTGATCCAACTGTTAACGTTGGTGACGTCCTTAAATGAGCGACGTTCAATATCACTTTTACTGAAAAAGAACAGATAGGCACGGGCCAAGGTAATAGCGCAAAGCAAAAAGCCAAACACTAAATGGGCAAAGCGGATCCATCCTTGTACCAGTACATCTGAACTGCTTGGCGCGACCAAAAATGGCCAAGCAATGTAGAAGCCTGTTACAACGAGAACCAATATGGCCAGAGCGCGCAGCCAGTGGAAAATCCGTATCGCCGCGCTAAAAATAAAGGCTCTCTCATAGGGTACATGTTGTGTATCCATGAGTTACTCCTTAACTATTGCCGTTAGGGTCAATTCGAAACTCACTCAGCGACTGACCTTGATAATCCATCACGTGTACAGAACAGGCCATACAAGGGTCAAATGAGTGAATAATACGAATGACTTCGAGCGGTTTGGTTGGGTCTTCAAGTTTGAGTCCGACCAATGACGCTTCATAGGGACCCACTTTGCCGGCAGCATCAACAGGGCCAGCATTCCACGTGGTAGGTACCACAGCTTGATAGTTCTCTACCACGCCATTTTTGATACGGATCCAGTGGCTTAGCATTCCCCGCGGTGCTTCAATCATAGCGTGACCGACATATTCGCGGCTGGGGTCCAAATCTGGGGTGACATAGGTACTGTCATCAACTTGAATATTGGTGAGCAGCGCATCAAAGGTTTTTAAGCCTTCCTCGGCCACAATGACGGTTTGTAGCATCCGCGCCGCGGTGCGGCCTAATGTGGTAAATAGCGCCGCTACCGGCAAACCCGTCACAGATAGCAGCTCATTAACGGAGTCGACCACCACTTTGTTGCCTCTGGCATAGCTCACTAGCAAACTCGCTAATGGACCCACTTCCACAGGCTCACCATTGTAGCGCGGCGATTTAACCCAAGAGTACTTGCCATCACCGTCAAGGGTGGGCAGTTTGCCATACACGGTATCGCGTTCCACAAAGCCGGTGTAATTGGGTACAGTGGTACCATCATAAGGGTGCTGTGGCCCTTCGGCGTCGTACCAAGCATGGCTGACATCTTCTTTAATGAACTCAGGGTTTAGGTCGCTCACACCCGCTAAGTCGCCGTTCATGATCACGCCTTGATCGAACATGTATTGACCGTCAGCAAGTATAAAATCATTAGTGGCCAAGAAGTTACTTACATTGACACCACCTAACACGCTCGGTTCAGTGCCAAAGGCTTCAGCTGCCATGACAATATCGGCTTTATAAGCACGGTGAATAAAGTCAGTAACAATGGCATGCTTTTGCTTCCACTCTTGCAATCTTGCCGGGCTGAGCATATCGCGTACAGAGGTAACACCGCCGACAACCAGTGATTGTGGGTGCGGTGACTTACCACCAAATATCGCCAGCATCTCTGCGGCTATGCGCTGTACTTCTAGGGCTTTTAGATAATGTGACAGGGCAATCAAGTTTTGCTCTGGGGTAAACTTATAAGTGCCATTGCCCCAATAAGCATTGGCAAATGGACCGAGTTTACCGGTTTCAACAAAGCCTTTAACCCGCTCTTGTACCGCTCGCAGCTCACCTTCACCTGCGGCGATGGGTTTGTCACTGTATTGCATAGCAACTTGCGCCGCTTTGGCTGGATCGGCACTTAAAGCGGACACAACATCGACCCAATCTAAACCATGTAGATGGTAGAAGTGCACAATGTGGTCGTGCATATACAGCGATGTTTGCATTAACGATCTGAGGTATTTGGCATTCAGTGGAATATCAATACCGAGTGCATTCTCCACCGCTTCTGTACCGCAGCGGTAATGGGAGTAGGTACATACCCCACAAATACGCTGCACGATTAATCCCACATCCATGGGGGTACGGCCTTTAAGAATGACCTCAATACCGCGCCATAATGTAGAGGAAGACCAAGCTTTTTGAATGACATTGTTGTCATCCACTTCCACTTCAATGCGCAAATGGCCTTCAATTCGGGTAATAGGATCGATTACGACTCGTTTGCTCATTGACTTAGCTCTCCTCTGATTTTGCAAAAACGCTGGCAACAGCATGGGCACCAATACCGATAGCGGTGGCACCTAAAATGACAGCACCTATAGTGTCTGCGGTGGCATCAAGTCCATGAAGCAGTTGTCGTCCTAATGGTTTTTCAAAGTCAGCCATATCATCCCAGAAGTTTGGCTCCGAGCAGCCCATACATCCATGGCCGGCTAGTACTGGCCAACTGGTGTGATGATTAAAGCGCTCGGTGGGGCAGTTGTTATAGGTGTAAGGGCCTTTGCAACCGACCTTGTAAAGGCAGTAACCCTCTTTAGCACCGTGGTCGCCAAAGGTTTCAACAAACTCACCGGCATCAAAGCGGCCACGACGTTCACAATTGTCATGCACTCTGGCACCGTAGGCCCATTTAGGGCGATTAAACATATCTAAAGCGGGGAGTTTGCCAAACATGATGAAGTACATCAGTGTACCAACGATATTCTTTTCGCTGGGTGGGCAGCCACCGAGGTTGATGACGGTTTTGTTGACTACCTCAGCAACTCCTTTAGCACCGGTTGGGTTGGGCGCCGCGGCTTGTATTCCACCAAATGCTGCACAAGTACCCACGGAGATGATGGCCGCAGCCCCATCGGCAGCATGTTTCACAATATCTAGGCCGGTATGGCCTTTACAGCCAACGGTCAGGAAAGCGCCATTGTTGGCGGTAGGAATGGCGCCTTCTACTGCTAGTAGATAGTTGCCTTTGTAAGCTTCCATTGCATGCTCAAGATTTTCTTCAGCTTGCCAGCCTGAAGCGGCCATTAACGTTTCGTGGTATTCCAGTGATACGTGATCAAAAATCAAAGTATCGAGGTTAGGCGTATCAGCGCGCACTAATGACTCAGAACAACCGGTACATTCAGCCATGTGTAACCAAATCAGCGGAACGCGGTCTGCTAGTTCAGCAGCTTCGGCAACTAAGGTACTAAAAGGGAGGGGGAGTGCGAGCATGCTTGTGACCGCAGCACTCCATTTCATAAAGTCACGACGTGAAATGCCATGCTGTTCCATTTTATCTTTCAGCGAATCGACATGGCGTGGTTTCAAGCTACGCAGTTTCGCCAGGCGTGCTTGTCCCTGTTGGTATAGGGCTGCATGTGTGTCCATGGTTAAACCTTTGTTATAGTAATGATCGGATTTTGTTTTACTGCTCCACGTTTTAAAGTTTAAGCTCCAAGTTCTAGCTAATTATTGACGTATATCAAGCTTTACAATGCTTGTGATGTTGCGCGGAATCTAACCACTATCAACATGAGCTAGATCATAGTTTTTTGAGCAGTTGAGACAAAATGTCGCAAATGTAGAGTAAAAGTTGCTTGAGATCACAGTTTTAAGGCAGGCTTTAGCTGGGCTAAACAACGAACGCCGATTGGGGTAATCGGATAAACTCTGTAGCAAGTGTTAAATTTTGGTTTACACTCAAAGTGAAGCGGTTAAATAAATAAAGGCCTTTTATTTGAGGTCATTGGGAGGTGTTGCTATGGATTCTATTAAAGTTGCTGAACATATGGATCGTCATCCGGTGTTGCTAGAGGCAAACATGAGTCTCGCTACTGCGGTAGATAATCTGCTAAAAAATAAGAAACTCGGCGCGCCAGTTATCGACAATAGCGGCCAATTGGTAGGCTTTTTATCCCAACAAGATTGTTTAGCCGTTATGCTCAAAAGTAGTTATCACTGTGACTTAGTGGCTAACGTAAGCGACTGCATGAAATCCGAGGTATTAACGGTCACGACCGATGACAATGTGTTGCAACTGGCTGAACAAATGTTGCAAAACAAACCGAAGATCTATCCGGTTTTAGACAATAACAAAGTGGTCGGTACCATTGATCGCACCGCGGTACTGCAGGCCATCAATGTGTCGATGCAAGAGTGCTATTTGGCGCCAGTGTAATCTGCTTGGTTATAAAATTAGCGAATTGCCGTAGCACTTGCTAGCTGAGCTAATTTCTCGTATCAAAAATCGCCGTTCCTTGGTAGGATCGGCGTTTTCGTTTTTAATATCTGGGAAATGGATTTGAGTTCGCAACAGCATCCCCTCTCTAAAGCATTCTTAGCAACCTGTTACCAAGCTGATGCCTCCCGTATTCGACGTCGTTTATTTCGCCTCAATAAAGAGCCGGAGTCAGCTGAAAAAACAGCGACCTTAGCCAAGTTAGCCGAGCAAGCTGAGCGCGCGGCACAAAAGGCCGAGTTACGCCGCCAGAATCGTCCGACTATCAGTTACCCTGAGGCGCTGCCTATCTCGCAAAAGCGTGATGAGATTGCAGCGGCCATTGCCGCCAATCAAGTGGTGATTATTGCCGGTGAGACGGGATCAGGTAAAACCACCCAATTGCCTAAGATTTGTTTAGAACTTGGGCTTGGGTGTCGTGGACTTATAGGTCATACGCAGCCTCGACGCTTGGCGGCCCGAAGTGTGGCTACGCGCGTAGCAGAAGAATTGAATTCGCCCCTTGGTGAAGCCGTGGGCTTTAAGGTGCGTTTTGCCGATGCCATTAAGCCTGAGTCCTACGTCAAGCTGATGACCGACGGTATTTTGCTGGCGGAGTTAACCTCAGATAAATTTCTAGACCAATACGACACCATCATTATTGATGAAGCCCATGAGCGTAGCCTAAATATCGACTTTATCTTGGGCTATCTAAAAAATGTGCTTAAGAAGCGTCCTGATTTAAAAGTCATTATTACTTCGGCAACCATTGATTTAGACCGATTCTCTAAACATTTTAATAATGCACCTGTGATTGAGGTTTCAGGGCGAACCTATCCGGTAGAAACCCGCTATCGTCCGCTGCTGCGTGAAGAAGATGAAGATCTGGATCTTACCGAAGGTATTTTTGCTGCCGTTGAAGAGTTGATGCAAGCGGGCCCCGGTGACATTTTGATCTTTATGAACGGGGAGCGCGAGATCCGTGATGTTGCCGATCAACTCAATAAGCAGCAGTATCGTGATACTGAAGTTCTGCCGTTGTATGCAAGGTTATCTTACGGTGAGCAGTCGAAAGTGTTTAAGTCTCACCGAGGCCGGCGCATTGTGTTAGCCACTAACGTAGCAGAAACGTCATTGACTGTGCCGGGGATCCGATATGTTATCGATCCCGGTACCGCCAGGATCAGCCGTTATAGCTACCGCACTAAAGTGCAACGACTTCCCATTGAACCAGTGTCACAAGCAAGCGCTAATCAGCGCCAAGGGCGTTGTGGTCGTGTAGGTCCGGGGATCTGTATTAGGCTGTACGATGAAGATGATTTTAATAATCGTCCTGCATTTACCGATCCAGAGATATTACGTACCAACTTGGCATCGGTTATTTTGCAGATGCTGTCTATCGGCTTAGGCGACATTGCGGCGTTTCCATTTATTCAGCCGCCGGATCAGCGCTATATCAAAGATGGCTTTTTGCTACTTGAAGAGCTGCAATCAGTGCAGCAGCGCAAAGGTCGCTTACAACTCACGCCTATGGGGCGTCAGTTAGCGAGTATTCCGGTCGATCCACGTTTAGCCCGTATGGTGGTGCAAGCCAATGAATACGGCTGCTTACATGAAGTACTGGTCATTGTGGCGGGGTTGTCGATTCAAGATCCCCGCGAACGTCCAATGGACAAGAAACAAGCCAGCGATGAGTCCCATAAACGATTTGTTGATAAAAACTCGGACTTTTTGTCGTGGGTTAACCTGTGGGATCATATTAAAGCTAGCCAGAAGCAGCACAGTGCCAGTCAATTCCGCAAGATGTGTAAGCGTGAGTTTTTAGCCTATTTGCGCGTCAGAGAGTGGCAAGATCTCTATATGCAGCTGAAACAAGCGGTGCACGATCTTAAATGGAAGCTCAATAGCGAACCGGCCGACTATGAATTGCTGCATAAATCGCTGCTAACGGGCTTGCTGAGCCACATTGGTTTTAAAGATAAAGACAATGAATACCTCGGTGCCCGTAATCGACGCTTCTTTGTGTTTCCGGGATCGCCACTGGCGCGAAAAGGTCCTAAGTGGATTATGGCGGCAGAGTTGACCGAAACCTCACGCCTGTTTGCCCGTTGTTGTGCCAAAATCCAGCCTGAATGGATAGAACCGATGGCGCAGCATCTGGTGAAGCACAACTATTTTGAGCCTCATTTTGAGGCGAAACAGGGCAGTGTGGTCGCGCTGGAAAATCAGGTTTTGTATGGATTAACCATCGTTAATCGTCGTCGAGTGCAATATGGCCCTGTCAATGCGGTTGAAGCCAGAGAGATTTTTATTCGCAGCGCGCTCGCAGATGGCGAACTGCGTACCAATGAAGCGTTTTTTGTTAACAACCGCAAGCTGGTAGAAGATATTGAGGCGCTAGAACATAAGTCGCGTCGCCGCGATATCTTAGTTGATGAACAAGCGCTGGTGGATTTTTATGAGCCGCGGATCCCCGAGGGGATCTACAACGCGCCTAAGTTATTAAAGTGGTGGAAGCAGGCTAAACGTAAGCAACCTGATTTGCTTGATTTTAAACGCGAAAGCCTAATGCAGCGCGGCGATGAGCATATCTCTGCGCTGGACTTTCCCGACAACTGGCATCAAGGCAATTTAGTGTTGCCCATAAGCTATCACTTTGAACCCGGTAGCGAAGATGATGGCGTGTCGGTACACTTGCCGGTGGCATTATTAAATCAGGTTGATAACCAGGGGTTTGATTGGCTGGTACCTGGGTTACGCGAAGAAAAGTGCGTGGCGCTAATTAAGTCTTTGCCAAAAACCTTAAGGCGTAACTTTGTACCCGCGCCAGACTACGCCAAGGCCTGTCTACAGGCGATGAACGATCAAAGTGTGCCAATGCTTGAGGCGATGTGTAAGCAGTTGCTGCGTATGAGCGGCGTGCGGGTACAAGCTGAAGATTTTGATGTGGCGCAATTGACGCAACATCTTAAAATCAACTTCAAAGTGGAGAATGACAAAGGCAAACTGGCGGCGCAATCGCGAGATTTAGACGGCCTTAAAGACTCGCTACAAGGGCAGGTGACTCAGGCAATACGTAAGGTCGCCAAAAGCGGTATCGAGCAAGAAGATATTATAGAGTGGAGCTTTGGTGAGTTACCTAAGCAATATGAGCAGCGCAAAGGGAATTTTGAAGTCAAAGCCTATCCGGCGTTGGTGGATAACGATACTAGCGTGTCGATCAAGCTGTTTGACGACCATAACGAAGCCGACCGAATCCATCGTGCCGGTTTACAACGCTTGTTATTGCTAAACATTCCCTCTCCGGTTAAGCACTTGCAGCAATCGTTGCCCAATAAAGCCAAACTGGCGATGTATTTCAATCCATTCGGTCAAATTAACATCCTGATTGATGATATCTTGTCCGCGGCGGTGCAGCAGTTGCTGGATGAAAAACAGCTAGATGTGCGCAACGAGCAACAGTTTATTGCTGCAAAAGATTGGGTACGTCAGGAGCTTAATCCTACCGCGGCCAAGATTGCGTTAAAAGTAGAAGCAATTTTGACTTTATATCAAAAGGTTAAGAAACGCCTTAAAGGTAAAATTAGCCTCGATATCGCCTTTGCGATGAGTGATATTCAAACTCAGCTTGATAACTTGGTATTCAAGGGCTTTGTTGAGGCCTGTGGTTGGCAGCGGCTTGATGATCTAAGCCGTTACCTTAAAGCAATTGATACTCGCCTAGACAAGCTACCTATCGATCCTAATCGTGACCGATTACACATGCACAGTATCAGTAACGTACAAACTTTACTTGATAACCAACTCGCTAAAATTCCGCGTACTGCTACCGTGCCTGATGCGTTGTTAGAAGCCCGTTGGATGATAGAAGAGTATCGGGTATCGTGTTTTGCGCAAGTGTTGGGCACCGCTTATCCGATTTCTGAGAAACGCATTATCAACCGCATTAACGAAGTCTAAGTCGTAACTCTAGTCTCTCGCGTACCTCCTTTTGGGAGGTACGCAAAAATCTCTCTCTACCTCTAAGGGTATATTTTCCCTCTATTCACTTGTCTGTTGTCCGAAAAACCACCTATATTGGTTAATAAATTAGTACATTATGAATAGCTAAATAATTAATCTTGTTTAGTTCTTAATCGGAATACACACCTTAAATGGGTGATCTAGCTAATAATCATCTGAAAAGCATGATCTGGATCAACCGAGTATTAGGATTACCGATTTTGAGGTATACATAATGTTAACAAACCATTGATATCATATTGTCACAGGATAAGTCTTAGCGAATTGCTTGATTTATAAGCGCTAAGACTCTCACAGAATTTACCAAGAAAACATTGAAACAATTGCTCGACTCGCTGGAGGATGCATGAGTTCAACATCAAACGAAGAGAAAAGTCTGGAGTTAAAAATATTTATATTTTTAACGGTTTTTCTTGCGCCACTGCTGTCGGCACTACTGGTTTCGGCCTTGGGATTTGCAATTTGGTTTAGCCAAATCCTAACTGGACCACCTGGTGTCGGATAACAAAGATAATTAATTAAAAAATTAATAATTAGAGTAAATACATAATGAGCAATGAACTTCACGTAACCAGTCTTGTGGTGCAAGTCCAACCTGAGCAGATGGCTGAGGTAAGACAAACCATCATGAAAATGGAAAAGGCCGATTTATCCGTGAACAACGAAGTCAAATTGGTAGTGGTGCTCGAAGGCAGCAGTCAAAAAGAGTTAATGGATGGGATTGAAACCATTAATCGCTTACCTGGCGTGCTTTCAGCAGCAATGGTTTATCACCAAAGTGAAGTGCTTGAAGAGGGTGAAATATGAAGATGAACAGACGTGAGTTTATGAAGGCCAATGCAGCAATGACCGCTGCATCGGTGGCGGGCTTAGCGCTTCCTGCGACAGCAAGCAACCTAATCACAAGCTCTGAAGAAACAAAACTTGAGTGGAACAAAGCGCCTTGTCGTTTTTGCGGTACCGGTTGTTCAGTGATTGTGGCCACTCGCGATGGTAAAGTTGTCGCGACTCACGGTGATGCCGAAAGTGAGGTCAATAAAGGCCTTAACTGTATTAAAGGCTACTTCCTATCAAAAATTATGTACGGTAAAGACCGTCTACAAACCCCCATGCTGCGTATGACCGATGGTAAATACGACAAGCACGGCGAATTTACTCCAATCACTTGGGATCAAGCATTTGATACCATGGCTGATAAGTTCAAGAAAACCATTAAAGCTAAAGGTCCAACGGCCATTGGTATGTTTGGTTCAGGCCAATGGACTGTGTGGGAAGGCTATGCTGCTTCAAAATTAATGAAAGCAGGTTTTGGCTCAAACAATATTGACCCTAACGCTCGTCATTGTATGGCGTCTGCGGTAGGTGGCTTCATGCGTACCTTTGGTATTGATGAGCCAATGGGCTGTTACGACGATATGGAAGCGGCAGATGCGTTCGTATTGTGGGGCTCTAATATGGCTGAGATGCATCCAATTCTATGGACCCGTGTCACCGACCGTCGTTTAAGTGCACCGCATGTTAAAGTTAACGTGCTATCGACCTTTGAACATCGCTCATTTGACCTTGCCGACTCCGGTATGGTGTTTACGCCAAACACTGACTTGGCCATTCTCAATTACATCGCTAACTACATTATTGCTAACGATAAAGTGAATTGGGACTTTGTAAATAAACACGTTAATTTCCGCCGCGGCGAGACCGATATTGGTTATGGTTTACGTCCAACGCATCCATTGCAGAAGAAAGCTAAGCACGTTGATACAGCGGGCAAATCATACCCAATGGAGTTTGAAGAGTTTAAGAAATTTGTTGCTGATTACGATGTAGAATCGGTGAGTAAATTATCCGGTGTACCAGAAGATAAACTGATTGCACTAGCGGAAACCTATGCTAACCCAGAAACCAAAGTGACTTCTTTCTGGACCATGGGTGTTAACCAGCATACTCGTGGTGTGTGGTGTAACAACCTGATTTATAACATTCACTTGCTTACCGGTAAGATCTCAACGCCGGGCAACAGTCCGTTTTCACTGACAGGTCAGCCCTCAGCGTGTGGTACTGCACGTGAAGTTGGTACCTTCTCACACCGTTTACCTGCGGACATGGTGGTAGCGAATCCTAAGCACAGAAAGATCGCCCAAGATATCTGGCGTATTCCTGAAGGCATCATCCCACCAAAACCCGGCTATCACGCGGTAGAGCAAAACCGCCGCTTGAAAGACGGTGATATCAATGCCTATTGGGTGCAAGTAAACAACAATATGCAAGCTGCACCTAACATGAATGAAGAGGGCTTACCGGGTTACCGTAACCCAGACAACTTCATTGTGGTATCTGATGCCTATCCAACGGTAACGACGCAAGCTGCTGATTTGATTTTACCGACAGCGATGTGGGTAGAAAAAGAGGGCGCTTACGGTAACGCTGAACGTCGTACTCAGTTCTGGCATCAAATGGTGAAAGCACCGGGCGAGTCTAAGTCTGACTTATGGCAGTTAATGGAGTTCTCTAAGCGTTTCACAACTGACGAAGTATGGCCAAAAGATGTATTGGCGGCTAATCCGCAATACAAGGGTAAAACCTTGTTTGAAGTGTTGTACGAAAATGGCAACGTCAATAAGTTCCCACTAGAACAAGCCGACCCTAAATACCTCAATGACGAAGCTAAGCACTTTGGTTTCTACATTCAAAAAGGTCTGTTTGAAGAGTACGCCCAGTTTGGTCGCGGACACGGTCATGACTTAGCTGACTTTGACACTTACCATGAAGTACATGGTCTGCGCTGGCCTGTGGTTGACGGTAAAGAAACCAAATGGCGTTACAGAGAAGGTGCAGATCCGTATGTGAAACCAGGTAAAGGTTTCGAGTTTTATGGTAAGCCAGATGGCCGCGCGATTATTTTTGCACTGCCATATGAAGCGCCGCCCGAGTCGCCAGATGAAGAATACGATATGTGGCTATCGACTGGTCGCGTATTGGAACACTGGCATTCAGGTTCTATGACCCAGCGCGTACCAGAACTATATAAAGCTTTCCCTGATGCCGTGTGCTTCATGCATCCAGAAGATGCCAAGAAACGTGGCCTGCGCCGCGGTGATGAAGTGAAAGTGATTTCAAGACGGGGTGAGATCAAAACCCGTATTGAAACCCGCGGTCGTAACAAGCCGCCAGTTGGCTTGGTCTTTGTGCCTTGGTTTGACGCCAGTCAGTTAATTAACAAAGTGACCTTGGATGCAACGGATCCACTGTCTAAACAGACTGACTTTAAGAAGTGCGCCATCAAAGTGGTTAAGGCATAAGGGGAATGACTATGAATATCGCTAAGCTAGTTTCACTGACTGCTGTGATTGGTTTAAGCCTAACTACAGCCTTTATCGCCCAAGCGGAAAGTGTTTCTGATGAAAAGATCGCTACTTTAAGGCTGGCTCCGTTAGATGTTGAACCTACGCCACCTGTGATGCAAAAAGTGCTCAATACTGACATCAAGCAGGTACGTAACTATCCTATGCAGCCACCGGTTATCCCGCATAAGATTGATGGGTATCAGGTAGATTTAAAGGTTAACAAGTGTATGTCGTGCCATGCGCGTAAGCGTACAGGAGAATCTCAAGCGCCTATGGTGAGTGTGACTCACTACATGGACAGAGAAAATAACTTCCTGGCGGATCTGTCACCACGTCGTTACTTCTGTACCCAATGCCATGTACCGCAATTGGATGCGAAAGAGTTAGTGGGTAACGATTTTGTCGACATTGACCACTTAATTAAAGTGAAAGCCAAGCAGCACTAGGAGTTAACCTATGTTAGATAAGTTAAAAAAGATCTGGCAGGTCCTAAGAAAGCCCAGTGTGCATTACAGTTTAGGCTTTCTGACGTTAGGTGGGTTTGTGGCAGGGGTTATTTTCTGGGGTGGATTTAACACCGCCTTAGAAGTGACTAACCAAGAAGCCTTCTGTATTGGTTGCCATGAAATGGAAAATAATGTGTATGAAGAGTTGAAAACAACGATTCACTTTACTAACCGCAGTGGTGTCCGTGCAACTTGCCCAGACTGTCACGTTCCACACAATTGGACTGATAAGATTGCACGTAAGATGCAGGCATCAAAAGAGGTGTGGGGTAAAGTCTTTGGTACCATTAACACCAGAGAGAAGTTTGAAGCTAAGCGCCGTGAACTGGCTGAGCATGAGTGGGATAGGCTCAAAGCTAACGACTCACTAGAGTGCCGTAACTGCCACAACTTCGACTACATGGACTTTACTCGTCAATCGACTCGCGCAGCGAAGATGCACTCAACTTCATTGGCGAGTGGTGAAAAGACCTGTATTGATTGCCACAAAGGTATTGCTCACCAATTACCTGACATGGCAGGAGTCGAAGGCTTCTAAGCCCAAACGCTCAACCACTATCTCCAAACCCGCGCCGATGCTCTCCACATCGGCGCTTTTTATTACCTGAACCCAGTGCGATTCCTCTCATCTTGTACCTTAGTCTAATGGGCTGTTTAACTAAATATTTGCTTGAGTAACAGCGAGATAAACCAGCCGATAGTGTTTTAGTAGCGTGTTTTTGCTGCTGCTCAAAAAAACACCTTGTAGGTAAACATTAGTGCTGGCGTAAGCCGTTGTTTTATACCATAGTTAGCTAATGCTCTATATTTGTGTTGCCATGTTCGAGGGAGCGAATTGCAGACAAGAAAACTCAGTAAGTACCTGCTTGCTATCTTAGGCTATTTCAGTATGTATTCGACTTGCTATAGCGATATTGCAAGTGCGCAGTGGTGGCTGAAAAATGAACTGACACCGTCAACCCTATCTTATCCGCAACAACTAGAAGAAATGCAATGGTTTATCGATGCTGCTAAACCCTATCAGGGACTGCAGATTCGTGTGGTATCTGAGCGCATTGCAACTCATCAATATGAAGCTACTGTATTAGCTAAAGCGTTTTATGAGATCACGGGCATTCATGTGGTGCATGAGCTAACCGGTGAAGATGATGTGATTAAGAAACTGTCTGCGCAAATTATGACAGGGCAAAACCTTTATGATGCTTACGTAAATGACAGTGATTTAATTGGTACTCATTTTCGTTCAGGTAATGTGGTGGCGTTATCTGATTTTATTCAGAACCAAGGCAAGTCAGTTACCTTACCGAGCTTAGACTTAGCCGACTTTATTGGCTTACAGTTTACCACCGCGCCGGATGGCAAATTATACCAATTACCCGATCAACAATTTGCCAATTTATACTGGTATCGCCATGACTGGTTTAGCAATGTCCAGTTTCGCACTGAGTTCAAGCGCCTTTATGGTTATGAACTGGGCGTACCGCAAAACTGGCAAGCCTACGAAGATATTGCCGAGTTTTTTTCGGTCCATGTTCGCCGCATAGACGGTCGTAAAGTCTATGGCCATATGGACTATGCTAAAACGGATCCGTCTCTGGGCTGGCGCATGTCTGATGCGTGGTTGTCGATGGCGGGGGTGGGTGACAAAGGCTTGCCCAACGGACTGCCAGTAGATGAGTGGGGCATTAGAGTAGAGCAGTGTAAACCGGTAGGTGCCAGTGTCAGTCGTGGTGGGGCGCTTAATGGGCCTGCTGCCGTATATGCAATAGATAAATACGTTGATTGGCTGAATCGGTTTGCACCGGCTGAATCGAAGCAGCTGAATTTTACCCAAGCAGGAGAGTGGCCGGGCAAAGGCGTGATTGCCCAGCAAATCTTTTGGTATACCGCGTTTGTGGCGGACTTAAGCCAGCCAGGCTTACCGGTAGTGAATAGTGACGGCACGCCAAAGTGGCGAGTGGCTCCATCACCTGTGGGTAAATATTGGCAGAGCGGCATGAAATCGGGTTATCAAGACACGGGCGCATGGACATTACTTAACAACACCCCGATAGATCGCCAAAAGGCCGCTTGGTTGTATGCCCAATTTGTGGTGTCTAAAACGGTCTCTTTAAAGAAAACCTTGGTAGGCCTAACGCCAATCCGCCGCTCAGATATCGACTCTGAGGCTATGACTCAGCAAGCGCCTTATTTAGGAGGCTTGGTTGAATTCTACCGTAGCCGGGGCCGTGACGTTTGGACACCCACGGGCACCAATGTGCCAGACTATCCTCATTTAGCCAATTTTTGGTGGCGGCATATTTCGCAAATTGTTGAAGGCAAAATTACCACTCAACAAGGGCTCGATGCATTTGCCGCCGATGTCGACAAGCACCTGCTTGCGTTAAGCCAGCACCCTCATCCCTGTAGTCCCAAATTAAACCCAGAAAAATCTGCGGATTATTGGTTAGCACAACCTGGAGCACCCAAAAATAAAATAACCAGTGCAGAGAAAGGTCGCACTTTACCTTATCAAGAGGCCATCAATGTTTGGCGTTAACCGCCATTGGGCGACGCGGCTTATCGCGGCCTGTGGCTTGCTGAGCTGTTTTGCAGTGCATGGGGCAGATATAGAGCTTTACACCTACGAAGTAGCACCTTTTGCAGTGTATGAAAATGGTAAGCCCAGTGGTTTACTTATTGAGGTATTAGATGAGCTATTTAAACGCAGTGACTTAAGTTATCAAATACAGTTTGTGCCGTTAAAACGGGCGATGATCACTGTGCAGCGCCAAGCGCATAAATGTGTATTACCCGTTGCTCGTAGTCAGGAGCGAGAGGTGCAATTTCAATGGATAAGTCCGGTATTGATCACCCGATTTGGCTTATATAGCAAACCCGAGCAATCGTTTCCGCTGACAACGTTAATTGATGCTAAGCCCTATCGAATTGGCAGTTTTTTGGGCAGTGGTATTGGTGAGTATTTAGCTAACTTAGGCTTTACCGTTGAGTTAAGTAGTACCACCCAGCAAAATTTTGCCAAGTTAAATCGCGACCGTATCGATTTATGGGCCGCAGAGCTTATTAGTGCCAAACATATCGCCCAGGCCAATGGCGTGTCGCTGGAGCCACAATTGGTGTTTTACACCGCGTTAGGAGCAATGGCTTGCAATCACAATATGCCACAAGCGCAGATCCAGTTATTACAAACCCAGCTTAATATGATGTATCAGGACGGCTTTATGGGTAGGCTTTATCACAGTTACGGTGTTGATATTTAGACTCGTTTTAATCGGTTTATATATTGCGGAAATATAAAAGGCAGCCATAGAGCTGCCTTTTTTGTGCCGTGTTATTGCTGGTTATCTGCTATTGGGGCTAGCGGCCTGAGGTTGTATTTTAAATACCCCGCGACCATCAATACCAATATAAAGATAGCCGTCTTGGCCTTGATGTAAGCTACGTACGCGGCCAAGGTTTTGCATTAAATCTTGTTGCGAGGCGATGTTATCACCATCAAGGCTAACACTAATTAGCTTGGCAAATTTTAATGAACCTATAAGCAGCTGATTGGCGAGCTCGGGATAGCGCTCACTGGTGACAAATACCATTGCCGATGGCGCAATGGATGGCACCCAGTAGGTAATTGGCTGCGCCATGCCATCTTTTTCGGTTAAATCAGTGAAGCTCGTACCACTGTAGTTAACTCCATAGCTGATCACTGGCCAGCCGTAGTTAGTGCCTTTTTTGATGATGTTGAGCTCATCGCCGCCTTTAGGGCCGTGTTCATGGGCCCAAATGGCTTGGGTATGGGGGTTAAGCGCCATGCCCTGTGGGTTACGATGGCCGTAACTGTAGATGGCAGTTTTTGCGCCTTTGGTATCAACAAACGGATTGTCTGCCGGTACCGTGCCGTCATCGTTTAGGCGATAAATTTTGCCCGAGTCGCGACTAATATCTTGCGGGTTCACATCGCGCTGGCCACGATCGCCAATTGAAAAATACAGGTAGCCTTGTTTATCAAACGCAATACGGCTGCCATAGTGCACCGCACCACTGGCATAAGCGTCTGCCATATAGAGAATTTGAGTTTGGCTTAAGCTTAACGCATCACCTTGCAGCTTAAGCTTCGCGCGCATAATCGCAGTGTTAGATGCATCTTCAGTACCTGCGCTGTAGCTGATATATACCCAGCCATTTTGCGCATATTGAGGATGCAACACTACATCAAGTAATCCACCTTGACGCTGAACCACAATATTAGGCAAGCCGCTTACTGAAGTTGATTTTCCTTTAGCATCGACGTGATATAGCGCGCCTTGGCGATCGGTGATCAGTAGGGCGTTATCCGGTAATTGAGTGATCCCCCAAGGAATGGTGATCTGCTCGTTAATCGGTTCAAGTTCATAGTTGGCTGCATGAAGCGGCAGACTTAATGCTAAATAAGTGACAGCACTAATAAGCACTCTAAACATGATGGTAATTCCTTTAATTATAGTGTGGCAGCAAGGGTAAACATAAACAGTCTTTCTGGCCCTGGCTCGTAATAACGACCGCCAAAGGCGTTGATTCTTATATTGTCATCATAGTATTGATTAAACAGGTTGTTGACCGTTAATGATAAAGATACTGACAGCGGCGCTAGTTCAAACGCTTGGCTAATTCCCGCATTGGTCAGCCAATAGCTCGGCGCTGACTCGGTATTACTGTTGTTGGTGTACCGTTGTCCAACATAAAGCAGTTCAAGGTTGAATGAAAGGTCGTTATCATTTTGATACACCAACTGACTTGCACCTTTATGGCGAGCGACGCCGGGTTGAGTTTTACCACTGTAATCTCCTTGTGGCGTATCAAATTGATCGTAACTAAAGTCGGAAAAACTGTACTGATTAAGCCAAGAAAAATCACCGCCTAGCCTATGCTCAGTGCTAACCTCTACGCCTTGGCGAGTCGCAGCGCCGGCATTGCGGTAGTAGGTGACCTCGTCATTGCTGTCGGTATTAAAGTAAGGCGTGATGGCATCGGTGATATCAATATAAAACAAGGCGATGTCATAGTTATGTTCCTCAAACAAGCTGCCTCTAAACCCAAGCTCGTAGTTAACCGCAGTCTCTGCCTCTAAATCAGGGTTAAAGCCACCGGCGAGGGAGCTGATACCAACGTTGGGGTTGGCTAGCTCTGTTGTGGTCGGAATTTGAAACGACTGACTCACCGTTGCGTACGCTACTGTCGATGCGTCTATCTGGTAACTGCTACCAATATTGGCGCTGCTGTTGTCCCAATTGCGGTGCCCAGATTGGTCGTCATCTTGTAAATACTGATCGTTAACTTCAACTCGATTATGCTCATACCGTAAGCCTAAATCGATAAGCCAGTTTTGACTGGGCTGAGCGGATATTTGTGCATACAAGGCACTAGAATCGATTAGTTCTTGTTGCGCGAGTGCTAAGTCGCCGCGCACGCCACCTTCAAGGTTATCAAATCGTCGACGCTCATCGTCTTGGTACTGTATATTTGCCCCCAACAACACTTGGCTGTTGTAGTGGCTCAGCCAGTTGGTGGTGGCATATTGCACATTAGCGCCGTAAAACTGCCGTGCTAGTTCAACTTGGCCACCAGACTCAAAGGGCAGGCGGTTATCAAAGTCTTTATCAAAATAATAAAACTGGCCATTCAACTGGCTACTGTCGGCAAACTGATACCGACTAGCGAGGGTATGCTTTTGCTGTTTAACAGATTCACCCGCTTGATAGATGACATTACGATCTCGCGCTGCTTCTGGGTTGGCCTCCGCTTGTTCGCGGGTTAAGCCGCCAGCATCTTGTGCAGTTGGGCTGTCGATGTACTGACTGTTAAAACGCAGTAACCATTGCGGCATCACCTGCCAATCAAGGTGGCCATTTATCGCGCTTTTTTCATACTCGCTATGTTCTCGATAGCCTTGCTTGTGAGTTTGACTTGCACTCACGCCAACATTAACCGTGTCAAAATGCTTATTGGCGTATAAGTAGGCTTGTTCGGTATCAAAGGAGCCCTTGGTTAGCTTAAGCGCGACTTTATCGGCATCAGGCACCTTAGTGTGGATTTTTATCACACCGCCAGCACTGTTGCCATAAAGTGCCGATTGAGGGCCTCGGAGTACTTCAATGCTGCTGAGGTTTTGTAGTTCAAGTCCATCTAATTGGCTTTGACCATCGGGCAGGGTGTGGGGCACATCATCAACCAATATCTGAATACCACGAATACCAAAGCTGGATTGAGCGCCGAAGCCTCGAATAGAAATCCGCTCATCTTGGGAAAAGTTTTGACTGGCTTGCACATACACACTGGGAAGCTTATTGAGGTATTCGCTTAAGGTGAGTGGTGCAGCTATCAAGTTGAGCTGGGCTTCATCGAGATAGCTATAGGCCTTTGGTTGCTGATTTGCGCTATAAGGCAAAGCCTCACCAAAAACGCTAATGCGCTCATCGATTTGCGCTTGTGTGGCTGAGCTATCAGCCAGCGCTGTAATAGGCAATAATGCCATGAACATACCGAAGCTACGCTTCGGACGATAATTTGCTGATGATAGCCATCTCAACACAAGGTTAACCCATTGATAACATATTAATGGCTTAGCATTATGCCGAGCTGAAAGTTAAGTTCAATGGCTAATACTGTAACAGCTTATGTAATGCTGATAACGGGGATAATTGGCAGAGCGTACTAAACGTATAAACAGCTACAAACGGATCACTTATCGTGTTGTTATGTCAGAAATGAGCGTGATATTAGCACAATAATAGGCCATCAGGGCATTGGGCATGCCCTGATAATTTAGTGTGCGCTTATTATGATTTTATACCCGCTTGAATCGCTTGGTCGAGGTAGTTGGCAAAACTGTCACCGTGGTTGGCCAACATCTTTGGAAACATTGAAATAGGGGTTAGCCCTGGGAAGGTATTAATTTCATTTAGCAAAATTTCGCCTTCGTCGGTTAAGAAAAAATCAATGCGGGACAAATGCCGGAGTTTCATGCCTTCAAAAACTTTGATCGCATATTCACGAATGCTATCGCTAACGGCTAGTGGCACATCTGCTACCACCTCTGTGGTGGCCTGACTGTTAGCGGCATATTTTTCATCAAAGGTGTAAAAGTTATTTGATGAGCAAATGACCTCACCGGGCACGGTCGCTACGGTTTTACCATCAAGTTGGTAGACTGCCACCTCTAATTCACGAGCGCGGATGGTTTTCTCCACTACCACATAGGGTGAATACTGAAACGCTTGGCGCAAGGTATCGGCGACTTGCTCCGCACTGTCAACTCGGTAACAACCTACCGATGAACCTTGTGAGGCCGCTTTTACAAATACCGACCCCCACTCAGCTAATGCTTGCTGGGTAGTATCTATCGCGCTTTGATTAAGTTCACTTAAAAAGCGGTAAGGGGTATTAGGAATGCCTAAGGCGCTAAACCACATCTTGGCGGTAATTTTATTAAAGCAGTTACGTGAGCTTTCAGAGTCACAGCCAAAATAGGGCAGATTAATCAATTCAAAAAATGATTGAATATCGCCGGTTTCACCCGGGTAACCATGAATACAAGGGATGGCATAATCTACCGGCCAGTTATCCCGTTTAGCATGGGTATAGCGGACTTCGCGGCTACTAGTGATCTCGCAGCGTTCACCGTCTTCGGTGTGATATTGACCCTGTGCATTTAACTCAACTTTGAGTACGTTAACATGCGGTAAAGTCTGTAATGTCGACTCGAAATATTTGGCTGACATCAGCGAAATATCATGTTCATCGGCGCCACCACCACATATCAATAGCAGATTGTTTTGGATCATTATTACTCCATCTTTAGGGTCAATAGGCTAGCGTGTTAACTATGCCTTACCGATAAGATTATGCAACCGCATAATGGTGAGATTATGACGAGATAAGGGCTAACTGCAGATTTTATCTCCAGTAGTAGGGGCTTGGGGGCTGTTGGCTGGGTAGAGTATTGATGGCGTAAAGAGCCATAGCTGAACTTATTCTGATGCTAAGTTTGTTGATTAATCTGCAGCTGAGTCACTGAATTAACGACAGGGGTTCTGTGCTTATAGGCACCCTTAGTTAATGACGTAAATGACAACCTTCGACTGTGTTTGGTTTGCGCATATAACAAGGAGGTTGCATGCCAAGGGCTAGACGAACCCTCAATAGTCTCGAACTCTTATCAATAAGATGTTCCTACGACCACAGTTGTAGCCGATCTATACGACGCGCTGTTTTTTTACAATATTGAATAACCGATGATGAGCAATACATCGGTAAAATTATGATCATCGCTAAGGTTGAGTAGAAGCTCAAATCTTAAAGCCTACCGAAGTATTTGCCATTAACGTGGCGGCCTATGAAGTGATGTGCAACAGATTCAATAAGTCGTCAGCCATTACTAATATCATGAGAATTTAACACGTATGGGCGATTCGACTTAGAAAGAATCAATTTATAATGGCCATATGAGATTTTGAAGTGAGTTTTTAATCAGTATTGTTAAAGGATTTTTCAACCTGAATATTTTAAGGTTGTAAAGGAAAAGGATTTTATGACTTGGGATGCTGTTGGTAATTTTTTATTGTGTTTTGCCATTATTCTTGCCTGGGAGGCTTTTAGGCGTTATGTGGGATTACCCATTACTTTTATGGATCTCATAGGCTCTCTTTTTTCTTGTGTGTTGTTGTACTGTATTCGTTTCTACAAATCTATTTTTACGGTTAAGGAAACGAATGAAACTAGAAAAAACCTATCGAACCCTTTTAAGGTTTTATCTTACTTGGTTTTTATCTTTGGGCTCTCAATGCTGGGTATTTACCTGTTCATTAAAGGTGTGCAAGGTCCATTAACTTATTATGAAGGGTATAGAGGTGCTGGTCATGGGTATTCTTCTTTATTACTAGGCCTTACGGTAACGATATATTGTATAGGTTTTAGTGTGGCAATAATCTATCGATTTATATTGCTTAAAAGGAATGTAAATAAAAACACATAGACAGTCATAGTTAATGGCGTAAATGACAACCACCGGCGATGCTTGATTTACGCATATCACAAGGACGTTGCATGCAAAGGCCTAGACGAACCCTCATTAGTCTCGAACTCTTATCAATAAGATGATCTTACGACCACAGGGGCAGTCGAGCGGTAGGACCTGCAGTCTTTTACAATATTGAATAACCGATGATGACCAATACATCGGTAAAATTATGATCATCGCTAAGGTTGAGTAGAAGCTCAAATCTTAAAGCCTACCGAAGTATTTGCCATTGACGTGGTGGCCTATGCACTGTTGTTGATAGACAGGGAGCAACCACCTTTATGTCGTCCTACATATTGATGTTGAACAAGTTAATACCAGGCCGGATAGGGATGTGGTACTGCAATGGCATAGATTGTTTAAAGGAACAGGGTTAACGCAGAAATTTGCCAAAGGTGATTAATAATGCCTGGCTTGTTTTTCTAAAAGAAAGGCCGAATGACCTATTCGGCAGTGCGCTGTTTAACGTTATCACATGCAAGGCAAACGAGGACTAAGCAAAGTGTATAAAACCCAATCATTCCTAGCGCCATCGCACTATTTTTGTTCCACAACATGTCAAGAAACACTTCTACTTCGCTCATTTTTACCTCTTCATAATGCCAATAGGAGTTAGTGATATTTATTCGCTTTTAGTGATGCATATAACTTTTAGTATGCATATAAATAGTCACCTGATATCAACTACCAACAATCATATTGAGTGGTTAGCTGATTTAGGGTCGCGAATACTAGCAGAAAAAGAGTAATAAACCACCAATAATTAGAATTTAAGCTCTAATTTTTGTGCTTACAAGATGATACTTAACAATGCTGTGGTCAGTTATTTATAAGTGCTTATGATTATTAACAAATGAGCTAATTATGTTACTAGGTGAGATACCATCGAAGGCTTGGTAAGTCTTAAACATAAAACATATAGACACCAACATAAAACATATAGACAGCCACAGTTAACGCCGTAAATGACAAGCTGCGACTATGCTTGATTTACAGACATAACAAGGTGGTTGCGAGCTAAATCTGCAAAGCGCCATGAGCTAGCGTGCAGCCCAATTCAAGTAGGGTGTAACTCTTTTTGTGGCTCCCTAGACACTCCCATCACAACGACGCCCATAACAAGTCACTCGCAACTCGCTATGAGCAATTGCCAATTTTGTAGGAACAATGACAACCTAACCCTAATCACTATTTTCCCAATTGAGTTTTCCGCTTGAGCTTTCCCGATTAAATGCGGTGGATTTTTCACTGCAAAAGTAGCTTGATGACAATTGTCATAATCTATTGATGACTTTTGTCTCTGATGTTGTTTTGCCTTTGCATCAATAATATATCCAGACATTAAAAATTAAACACTAAACATTAGACACTAGACTTTAAATATTAAACAAGGGACAAATGGACATGGCCAAATCACTTGAGCAGTATCGCGAAGAATATAAACAAAAGAAGTTAATCACTATGCCTATTGCAGGCGCGATTGTTTGGCTGCTACTCGGGATTACCGCGCTAGTAGTGCCTGCTAAGAATATGGTGTTACCTGTGTATATTGGTACGGGTTGTATCTTTTATCTCGCACTTTTTATTTCTCGTTTTACCGGTGAAAAATTACTGGTTAAAAAAGATCAGCGCAATCCATTCGATACGCTATTTCTGTATACCTTAGGTATGTCATGGTGTGCTTTTGCAGTCGCTATCCCGTTTGGGTTAGAGAACTATACCGCAGTGCCAATGGCAATTGGTATTGTGTCTGGGCTCATGTGGCTACCTATATCATGGTCGTTAGAGCACAACGTTGGTATTATTCATACTTTGCTTCGTACCGTACTTATCGTCATCGCTTGGTATCTCTTTCCTGAGCAGCGCTTTATCTTGATTCCATTTGTCATCGTGTTTGTTTACGCTATTAGTTTGTATCAGTTGCTAAGCCGTTATCAGCAAGTCAAGGCGCAGAATATGCCAGAAATGCAGACAGCAGAATGCAGTGAACAAGCATAGATGATGGTATCAATGAACTGCACCTATGCTTTGTCTGAGTATTGATAACGATGTTGCATGCCCCGTAAATTTAAGCCGAGTTCACAATGCCGATACACAGTAATATTCATAGTTTAGGGTGATATTGGGGAATCTAATTGATTTTATGATTAATAATGGCAGGTTATTTTTAAGTTTACGGCAAGCTGAGTTATGAAATGACTAGCTATTGAGAGGCGCTATGTAAATTTGCTATGTTGTTGATTAATAATGGCTGGATGTTTTTATCTCATAGTCAGTTATGTGAACGTTTAAAATTTTTAGGGAGTTTAGTTTGGCTGAGGTTTTTGCGATTTTTACATCTATTTTCATATTCGTTAAATTTTCTCCGGTGCTATCTGCGGCAGTAATCGTTTTAATTCAATGGAGAGCTATTAAAAGTAGTTTTTTGTTTTTTATTTTTCTTACTTTAGTTGGACTAGGTTTATTTAGCTTGGTCGAGAATTTATCTTTTTTTGCACTTTATGTTCATGCAATGCTTGGCGGTGCTGTAGATTTAGGTTCAATCGAGCGCTTCTTTTTGGGCACGCCTGTTTCTGTAACGTTATCTATCATTTTACAAATAAAGCTTGTAAAACACTGGAAGGTATACGAAGAAAATAACGTATCAGTAAGTATTTGAAATCGTAACCTATCTTGGAAAATTTACTCGCTAGGTATATGGAAACGCCTTTTGCTTAGTTGTGACATACTAATATCAGAGAATCTATTCTCCGCTTTACATTCAGGCTTTAATTAGCTTGTAGAAAGTAACGATAGCTAGCCATTGTTAAGTATTATTTAGACTGATTTATTGAGTTTGTATTACCTTGGTCATCGACATCGTAAATGTTAGAAACCGATTTCCAGAATCGAAGTCAATTGCTTTAATTTAGGATATATAGACTCCACTTGATCAAATTTGCAATTTTTATGTGGCACATATCGACCATTTGGTAAGAGGAGTCTATACCATTGGTCAACAAGCTAGGAGATACTGCAGGGATGTTTAAAGTGATTGGAAATACTGAGATTCAGCTGAAACATAAGGCTAGCTGCCATTGTGGGGCTGTCGTGTTGGAGCTTACTTTACCCAAAGGGGTAGAAAACCCTAGGCGCTGTGATTGCTCTATTTGCCGAAGAAAAGGCGCAATTGTTGGCTCTGTAGCACTCAGTGGATTACGTGTCGTCAAGGGCGCTGATGTGCTGAAGTTATATCAGTTCAATACCAATACGGCTGAGCACTATTTTTGCTCCAACTGTGGTATTTATACTCATCATCGTCGCCGTTCAAATCCTAATTTATTTGGTTTTAATATTGGTTGCCTAGAGGGCGTTAACCCTTTTGATTTGGGCGACATTGTTACTGTAGATGGCGTGCATCACCCAGCTGACAGGTAATCGTCATCACAGCTACTGGTAAACTGAATTGGCAAGCAGATGCAGTGCTTAGCATTGTGTATAAAATTCTCATTAACACAGAGGTCAGTTGTGAATAATTTGCAAAGAATAGGCGGTATTGCAGCGCTTTTAGAATCGGTTATTTACGTATCCGCTTTTCTTTTTTTTGGCCTGTTTTGGCATTATCCAGCCGGTGCGGATACAGCGATGCAATTTGCCTATCTAGCAGAAAATCAGCTGGCGTTTTCTATTGTCAATCTGGTCATGTATGTCATGTTTGGCGTGCTTTTAGCCGTATTAGTGTTGGCGCTTTATCATCGCTTGAATGAGCGTAGTCCAATCCTGTCACAGCTAGCTGCCATATTTGGCATAATTTGGGTGGCTTTAGTAATTGCCAGTGGCATGATTGCAAATATTGGCCTAGCGACGGCCTTGGATTTGTCGACTGAGGATGCTGAGCAGGCGATGATAATATGGCGCGCCATATACTCAGTGGTAGAAGGCCTAGGCGGGGGCAACGAGGTTGTGGGTGGTCTTTGGGTGGTGTTGTTGAGCTTTGCTGCACTAAAAGGTTCGCAGTTACCGAAACTGCTTAACTATTTTGGTATTTTTGTTGGCAGTGCAGGGATTGCGACTATGTACCCTGCCCAAGTGCTCACTGAAATATTTGGTATAAGCCAGATCATTTGGTTTGCATGGCTTGGCATGGTTATGTTGAAACCGAGTAAACCCTGACAAGAGGTAAACACCGCTCGATAAGGGGAGGGGGTGGCTAATATTGCACATGCTGTAGCACTCTGTTCAGTAACTTGTATCAGTACTTTGCATTAGGAGACTGTTTTAGTACCTTGTATTAGCGCGTTTATTCAGTGGTTTTTTTAGCAAAATGATTCAGCATATTAGTGATAACTCACAAGTAAAATCATTACGCTTTCAATCGACACGCGGTTAAAGTTTAGCCAAGTTAGTAGCGAATCATGACCAATTTAGATCGGTTTAATAGCTTCACATCAAAAATAATTTCTCACCATCTATATTAGTAACTGCTTATCACCAAAGGCTTTCCATCTTTTTAACGTCTCTTGTGTAATAAAATTGTAAATAAAGTGATTGATCTTTGTTATTTGGTCATTTAGATTCGAATGTAAGCGCTTACATTTGGAGTTGGCGCTTTTTGTGTGGATTTGATGTAAGCGCTTACAGGTGTTTGGGGTCATCAAACCTTTTGAATTTAAGTACCCAATTGAGGCTCAAATAATGAAAAAAAGTTCGTGCGCACTCAAATACTTCACCGCTAGCGCGATAGTGATAGCGCTAGCTGGGTGTAATGACTCCGATTCGGTTACCGAACAAGCTACTGATACGCCGCCAGTTTCTACACCAGCCCCTACGCCAGGCTGGACGTTAGCATGGAGCGATGAATTTGATGGTAGCAGCATCGACGATAGTAAATGGACTCATGAAGTGAATTGTGATGGCGGCGGTAATAACGAAGCCCAATGTTATACCGCAGAAGCTGAAAATTCTTTTGTTACCGATGGCATGCTAAATATTGTTGCGCTTAACGCAGCTGCTGGGGCCGACAAGCCGTTTACCTCGGCAAGGCTAGTGACTAAAGATAAGGCTGATTTTAAATATGGTCGCTTTGAAATGCGCGCTAAATTACCCAGTGGACAGGGCAGTTGGCCAGCGTTTTGGTTGTTACCCACTGACAATGTGTATGGTACCTGGCCACTATCGGGTGAAATCGATGTGATGGAAGCGGTTAACCTCAAAGTTACCGATGCTGATGGTATTGAAGAGGCGCACTTGCACGGCACGCTTCATTACGGTCGTCCATGGCCAAACAATGAATATTCAGGCAAAGAATACCTATTAGATAACAACGCTAATCCGGCAGATGATTTTCACACCTATGCAGTAGAGTGGCAAGAAGGCGAGATCCGTTGGTATGTTGACGATTATTTGTATGCTACCCAAAGAAAAACCCAAGTTGTTTACAATGAAGATGAGCAAGCAGTGGGGCTTGCGCACAAAGGCTGGTTTACCGAACTACTTGATACGGCCACAGGTGACAGAAATGTGGTGCTAGGCAATGAGCCATTCGATCAAAAGTTTCATATTCTGATTAACTTTGCTGTGGGTGGTAATTGGCCCGAAGCTGTTAACCAAACCGGCATAGACGCGAGCGCTTTTAATGAAAACAATGCCTACCAAATCGATTATGTTCGAGTGTATCAGTGTGAAGCCGACTTAGAGACCGGCGCAGGCTGTGAAACGCTACGGGATGGGTACGATAGCCTTGATGATGCGCTCGTAGAAGGCAAAGCGCCAGCCGCTATTGCACCATCCGACGGTATTGCACGGGATTTAGCCATTTTTGACGGCTCAGCTAACCCTGATTGGCCAGCATGGGATTGCTGTGGTGGCTCGACGCCTGAGCTGGTTGACGATGCAGACAAGGGCGCGGTGTACAAATTCATGGTTGGCGCAGAGCCCACAGTTAACGGTTTTATTAGCCGCACTGAATTTATCACTGATCCACAAGGCGTGGCTTCACCTTTTGATGCGTCGCCTTTGGTTAGTAGTGGTACGTTAAGCTTTGATTTAAAAGTTGTATCTCAACCTATCGATGCGAGCTCAACATGGCTGGTAAAAGTTGAAAGCAATGGCGGAGCGACTGCCGTTGAACTGGCGCTAACAGCGAGCCAAGAAGGCGCGGCACCTGCGGCTGGTCAGTGGCAGACTTATACCTTTGCGTTAAGTGATTTAGCCGCGGCAGGGCTAGATTTAAATGGCATTGATGTGGTGATGTTTTTCCCTGCATGGGGCACCGGCGAAGGGGCTGAGTATCTTGTGGGCAATGTTAATATTGCCGATGCGGAAGCCACAACTGAGCCAGTGTCATTGACGATTTTTGCCGATGATATTAACCCTAATTGGCCGCTGTGGGATTGCTGTGGTGGCACTAGCCCTGAAACCGTATCAGATGATGCTGAGCATGGGGTTGTATCGCAATTTAGTATTGGTGCAACGCCAACGGTGATGGGGTTTATCAATCGTCCCGAATTTGGTGGCAGTGGATTGCCATTTGATGCCAGTAGCTTGCTAGATAATGGCGTGCTGCAATTTGATTTGAAAATTGTTAATGCTACCCAAAATGCGACCACACCATGGATGCTAAAGGTTGAATCTAATAATGCTGCAACAGCAGTTGAGCTTGAATTAACCTCATCTAATGAAGGCATGGCACCAACAACTGAATGGCAGACTTTCACCTATGGGATTCAAGGATTGGCCGAAGCCGGCTTAGATGTGTCGGCGATAGATGTGGTGATGGTGTTTCCTAAGTGGGGCGAAGGAGAAGGAGCTGTTTATCGTATTGATAATGTCACTATGAGTGAGGCCCATGAGTAACAGCACTTTCTACAGGTAAGATTGATACTTGAGAAACTACAGGCCAGTAGGTACAGGGCAGTACTTACCGGGCTGTATGCTACGGCGTTAATCGCTAGCCATTAGGCGCTATCCATTAAATTTTACCAACACCACCAAGGCTAGTTTTCAGGCCGGTATAGTTGCATCAGCCGCTTATAGCAAGCTCAATTGTAACAATTATGCCGATTGCCGATGCTATAGCAAGTAGATTGGTTTAAGTTGGCATTAGTAAGCGTAAGTTGCTCGTACTTACCGTCAATTAATGTAACTAACGGAATCAATTAATGTTAAAGATGACCTTCAGTATTATCATCATATTTTTACTGACGTTGGCATTTTGGTTAGCAGAACCCTTCGGTCTAAACCCTTTTCATCAGTTGGCTGCGACAACGGTGAGTAGTGTCGATAGTTTTGATTGCCAGGTCGCAGAAAGCGACCTGACTCAACAAGTCGAGCTGGCAGTAGAGAGGTATATGCTATCGGCAGACTTTGTTGGGGTGAGTACCGGGTTCTATCGGCAAGGCTGTGGTACGGTTGTAGCGTCATCAGGCTACCGCGATAAACGCGATTTAATCCCGTTTGCGCCAAATACGATCAGTCGCATCGCGTCTGTGACTAAGCCGATGACTGCTATCGCAATAATGCAGCTGAAAGAGCAGGGTCTACTGGGACTTGATGATCCTATAGGTCGGTATCTACCTCAGCTAAATACAAGTTATGCGGCTATTACCATTAGGCAGTTACTGAACCACACTGCTGGCGTGCCTCATTATTCCTCCAAACTAGACGCACTGTCGCTGCGCCATTATGCAAGCCTTGACGAAGCGGTAGAGCGCATTACACAGCGCAAATTGGTTTTCGAACCTGGCAGTCAATATCTTTACAGCTCTTTTGGTTACACCTTGCTTGGGAGTGTGATAGAAAATGTCAGCAATACTCACTTTGATGACTATCTTAAACGCCATATTTGGCAAGTTGCGGACATGCAGCACACCTCTTTGGAGCATGAACCTTTGGCAAGTCAATCTCGACTTTACATAAAGATAAGCGACTATTATTTGCGCGGCCCTTATAACGATCTTAGTGTGATTTACCCTGCAGGTGGCGTGCGAAGTAGCGCTCAGGATCTACTAAAATTTGGTCAAGCCATTGTCAATAATCAGCTGATATCACGGTCGTCACTTGAGCAAATGATAGATGTTACTCAAGCGCTTAGCCCCGATGATGGCAGCGATCTATATGGCTTAGGTTGGTTTGTCTATCACAGTGCTGATCATGGCACCGTCATTTCACATGGCGGAGCGCAACCGGGCGCCAGTGTCCACTTTCAGATTTTACTTGATAAACAGATAGTCAGTGTCGCGATGTCTAACGCGTTCGGGACTAAAAATCGTGCCTTTTCTTTAGCCAACGATATGGCTAATCTAGTGCTTTAAATTAGCGACCTAATCAACGGAGATCACCGATGCGTACTATTGGCCTTATTGGCGGGATGAGTTGGGAGTCGACCCAAACGTACTATCAGTTGATTAATCAGCAAGTTAAACACCAGTTAGGTGGCTTACACAGTGCTAAAGTTCATTTAGTCAGTGTTGATTTTGCCGAGATAGCTAAGTTGCAACACCAAGATGATTGGCAAGGCGCAGCTAAAATCTTAGCCGCTGCGGCGCACTCGCTGGAAAAAAGTGGTGCTGAGGTATTGCTGATTTGTACGAACACCATGCATAAAGTTGCCAACGAGGTGGTTGAAAATGTGGCGCTGCCACTATTGCACATTGCTGATGCCACCGCTGAGCAGCTGCTAGCTGACGGTATCGATTGTGTTGGCTTACTGGGTACACGCTTTACCATGGAACAAGACTTTTATAAGTCGCGGCTTGTTGAGGGTTATGCAATGGAGGTGCTAATACCTAACGAGGCACAAATAGATCAAGTTCATAACGTTATTTATGACTCACTGTGCCAAGGGCAAGTTAAAGCAGAAGACAGGCGAGCTTATTTGGCGATTATTGATGATTTAGTTAAGCGCGGTGCTCAGGCAATTATTTTAGGCTGTACTGAAATTGGTTTATTGGTGGCTCAGTCCGATACATCCATTCCCCTTTACGATACCACGGCAATTCACGCCAAAAGTGCCGTGGCATGGGCGCTGAGTAAAGGGACTAATTAACTGAATTATAAAAATAAAAAATACTTGTTCAATTTTCGGTTGCCACAAAATTGTTGTACACGTTACCGTGGCTTTAACCCTTAGTGTTGATGGCAAAAACTATGTTAATTACCGAGCAGCAAACTATTTCCACCTATTATGATGCCCTCATTAATCGTGAACCTAGCTATGTAGGCACTTTTTATGTCGGGGTGAAAACCACCTCAATCTTTTGCATTGCGACCTGCCGTGCTCGCAAGCCCAAATTACAAAATGTTGAGTTTTATACGCAGTTTAAAGAAGCGTTAGATGCAGGTTATCGTCCTTGTAAAATCTGCAAACCCACAGAAAATGCGCAGGCTGCACCTAAACAAGTTGAACAAGCGATTATGCTGGTAAAAGCTGATTTAAAGCATAAAGTGACCGATCAGCATTTGCGTGAACAGGGCATTGCCCCAGAATTTGTTAGGCGGTGGTTTAAGCAGCATTACGGTATGACATTTCAAACCTATCAGCGTATGTACCGCATCAATACCGCCTTTGAAGAGCTCAAAAAGGGCAACACGGCCACTGATACCGCTTTTAATGCAGGGTTTAATTCACTCAGTGGCTTTGGCTATACCTACAAGCAAGTGGTAGGGCACTCACCTAAAACCAAAGCGGATAAACAGATTATATTAATCAGCCGCTTAACCACACCCATTGGGCCTATGTTTGTGTGCGCGACAGACAAGGGGGTGTGTTTACTCGAGTTTGTTGACAGACGCATGTTGGAAACCGAGTTTAAAGACCTGCAAAAGCGCCTAAATGCACAAATTCTGATGGGTGAAAATCAACATATAAAACAGCTTAAACAACAGCTCAGCGAGTACTTTGCTGGCAAACGGTGTCAGTTTAGCGTGCCACTCGACACGCCAGGTACAGAGTTTCAGCAGCAAGTATGGCAGTGTTTACAGACAATTGACTATGGCACCACGGCATCCTATCAACAGCAGGCTGAAAAGATAAACAATCCTAAGGCAGTTCGCGCCGTCGCTTCGGCGAATGGTTTAAACCGCATCTCTATCGTGATCCCTTGCCATAGGGTGATAGGTAAGGATGGGTCATTAACAGGATATGGCGGCGGCTTGCCGCGTAAAAAGTGGTTACTGGAACATGAAGCGCGTTTTGCCGCTGAGCTCAATGGTGCTAACTAAGGCTAAAATACATCATTAAAGTCACTGTCTTGCTAAATCAGCCGCCTGCCGTATTACGCGGCAGGCTTGATGTGAATCAGCGTTAGTTTGACCATAAACGCATTGCTAATCCAGATGATCGTTTGGTGGCTTGCAGGCAAGCACGTTCAAACACTTGTTGGCTACCTAGACAGGTAAAATGTTGTTTAGCCCGGGTAATGGCGGTGTAGATAAGCTCTTTGGTTAACAAGCTTTGCTGGGCTACGCTTGGCTTTGGCGGCAATACTAGCGCCACCTGCTGAAATTCACTACCTTGGCTTTTATGCACGGTCATCGCAAAACAGGTATCGTGTTTTGGTAACCTTGCTGGCAGCACTTTCAACACACTGCCATCTGCTTGAACAAAATGCGCCATAAGGCGATGTTCGCTGTGGGCACTGTCGGCAATGATTAATCCAATATCACCATTAAATAATCCCAAGTTGTAATCATTACTTTGAATGATCACAGGTCGGCCTGCATAGAACTCTTGATTGGGCTCAATTAATTTGGCCTGTTTTAGTGCCTGGGTAATGGTTTGGTTGATGCCTTCGACACCGTATTCACCGACGCGCATGGCACATAGCAACCGATATTGGTTATAGCTATCGATAATTTCACTGACATCAACCCCATTATCTTCACCGCCAGTGGCTTGTTGTATCTGCTGCAAGTAGTGGCCATATTGCGCTACTGCCTGAGATTGGATCTGCTGTAAGCCTAAGTTGATATCATTTTGCTGTTGATGCTCAATCCACAATAGCTCAGCATAGCCGCGCTGCCATACTTGCATAATCGCTGCTAAATTGGCTTGGTTAACCGCGCCCGCGAGTTGACCAATACCAGCATCGCCTTTAAATCGATGGCTGTGCATTAACATACACAGGCTGTCTCCTAGTTTGGGCTCATCATGGACAAAATCATTGAGGTTGGTTTCAGTGACATGGGATAAATATTGCGCCTGTTCACTGCTGTATCGCATCTGCCAATAATTATGCTGCTGACCTTGTTCATCGGTGTAGGATTGTTTTAAACCTGCACAAATATCTGCGAGTACCGCGCCAGCTTCCACCGAGGCTAATTGGTCTTGATCGCCAAGTAAAATTAGCCTTGCATGGGCTGGCAGGGCTTGCAGCACTTTGTGCATCATAGGAAGATCCACCATAGATGCTTCATCAATCACCAGTAAATCAAGACGCAGGTGATTGTCTTTATGGTGGCGATATTGATGTGAGTTGGGAATTACCCCTAATAGCCGATGTAAAGTGGCTGCATCTTCGGGTACCGCGGCCATCTTTTCCAGTTCGAATAGGTGGCCGTAACTGGCCAACTCAGTCAGTAAGCGTGCTTTTGATGCTTTTATCGACTCGCTTAACCTTGCTGCTGCTTTGCCTGTGGGGGCGACCAATTTGATATCGATATCTTGATGCTGAGCCAATAAAAACAGCAGTTTAGTGACGGTAGTGGTCTTACCGGTTCCCGGTCCACCCGTAATAACCGCCAGTTGTCGGTTAAAAGCGGTGGCGGTAGCAATTTTTTGCCAGTCGTATTGTTGATCGCTAGCAGCAAACAGTAATCCTAGTTGCGTGCGCAGTTGTGCTTGGTTTTCCACTGCTACTGGCGCAGATGCCAACCGATTGAGGGTGTGGCTGACATCCATTTCAAACTGATAATAACGCTGCAGGTACAAATATTGACCATCGAGCACCAATGGCGTTTGCTGATTGTCGCTGGCCAAACTCACCGCTTGGTAGCGGCTCAGCTGCTCGGTTAACTCAGCTAAGTTAACCTGTATTTGGCATTGACTACGCTGCTCTGCAAATGGGTTGGCAAAGTCAATAAAAGCGAGCGGTAAACAGGTGTGTTGCTGAGATAGCTGCCGGCTTAGTAGCGCGCAAATGACTTCAAACAATGGGTCGCTGTCATCATGTAGCGCCCGCATTTGCAGCGCGAAGTGGCGGTCTAATGCGGTGAGCAAACGCTCCGATTCCCATTGTTTCAATAAACTGTCTAGCGGTGCTTGTAGGGTTATCATAAAGGCAGCTCCGTTTGTGCTTGCTCTAACTGAGCTTGCCCGTTGTTAGTGTCATTGGGGGCGGTATCACTATTTGAATTATGTGGGTCGTTCGCGTGATCGCCGACTTCAAAAAGTTGGTCAATGGCTAAGATTAACTGGCGATCAGGCCTGTCAAAAAATACCCCAGCTTGGGGCTGCTGACACGACATGCCGCGTAAAAATAGATAATAACAGCCGCCGATATGCGTATCGTACTGGTAGCCAGGCACCCTAAGCTTTAGGTAGCGGTGCAGGGCAACGGTGTAGATGATGTACTGCAAGTCATAGCGGTGTGAAGCAATCGCCGCGCCCATGTATTGGTGCTGGTAGTGACTAAACTGACTGCCTAAGTGGTTAGACTTATAATCGGCGATATAGAACTGACCTTGGTATTCAAAAGTTAAATCGATAAAGCCTTTTAGCATGCCAGTTAAGTCATCAAAGTTAAGTTGCTCGCTATAACCGTATTGCTTAAGCAACCGATTGAGCGCTGTCGCGGTGAGTCGCGACAGCGGCAGATAAAATTCCATCTCAACAATACGTTGTGAATCGCTAATATCGGCAAGGCGCGGGCTGACCGTTGAGTGCGCACTGATAAGCGGTGTGTGAATAATATCGTTATACCAATTGAGCAATGGCGTATACCACTGCTCTGCAATGCCGTAGCGCTGCATGGCTATGGGCAGCTGCTCAGGTAACTGCTGTTGCGTTTGGGTAAAGTCAATAAGCTCTAGCACTAAGTGCATGAAGCTACCAGCGTTAGCGCCACGCTCAAAACTGAATCTATCTAAACAATCGTCTTGACGGTCTTCAATGATTTCAGTTTCTGGAAATTGTTCATCGCCGGCACCGACACTAATGTGTTCGTGGGGGAGGTTTTTCACTAATCCTGAATAGCTGCCTACTCGCCACGGGGTGCCAATTTGATAACTAACAGCTACCGGTTGAAGCTGCGTTGGGCTTAGGTCAGTTTCAATTAATACCTGCGGCTGGCTAAAAGCATCTACAAGCTGAAGCGGCGCAACACTGATAGCATCGCTTGCCAGCGTTTGTACAGCGGTATCAAGCTGTAAAGCATCACAGTTTTTATCGTTGATACCTAACAAGTATCCGATTGCTGTTTGATGTAACTGACTATTGATGCCTGCCCGTTTGGTCACTCTGCTGTGGTTTGCAATATACAGGTAACAACCCAGTACTGGGCGGGTGAGGGCAACATACAGCAAGCGTAGATCTTCGGCTAAGGCTTCCTGTTTATTCAATGCCCAGCCATCGTCTGTTTGCTCAATATCCCAAATTAACTGGTTATCTTGGTGATACAACATGGGCGAGGGTTTACGGCGGCTGTCACGACTGAGGCTGACAAAGGGCACAAAGCACAGCGGGTATTCCAGCCCCTTACTTTTATGAATGGTGACGATTTGTACTAAGTTTTGTTCGCTCTCTAAACGCAGTTGCGCTTCTTCATTGCCATTATTTTCAAGCAGGGCTTGTTCATACCAGTTGAGTAACGCACTAATTCCGTCTATTTCGGTGGATTTTTGCTGCAATAATTCACCTAAGTGACGAAAATCCGTTAAACGCCGTTCACCATCGGGGCTTTGTAGTACCCGCTCGATAAGCTTAGTGATACTCGCCATGCTCAGTAGTGCAGGCATAACACCGCGCTTTAACCACAGTTGGTGCAGGTCGGCAAATTGACTCAGTAAAGTCTGCCTGACTTCTTCATCTTGATTAAAATTATGGATTGCTTGTGCATCATAACCCAGCAATGACGTCGCTAAGGCGCTGCGCAGTGCGCGTTCATCTTTAGGATTGGCCATGGCGGTGAGCAGTAACGCCAGCTCTTTGGCTTCAACGGTGTCAAATACACTATCGCGGCTTAAAAACACCGAGCCAATATTACGCTTGCGCAGTGCATCCCTAATGACCTGGGCTTCATGACGATCACGCACTAAAACCGCAATATCTTTGGCAACCAGCGCGCGTTTGTTCGCAGCATCGCTGTGGCCATGATAGCAGGCGCCTTGGGCTGCTTCGTTGAGCAAACGGGTAATTTCATCGGCGACATCATTACCGATATGCTGTCTTGCCGTGGTTTTGTTAAGCCCGACTTCCTCATCTTCACTTAGCACTCTCACCCTTAATGCACTTTGCAGACCGCTTGAATCGGTTAAGCATTTGCTGGCCGCGTTGGGAGCTGATTTAACCGAATCGAACGGAATAGCTTGGTTAATAAACGGGTCGTCGCGCAAACTAAATAACTGATTGACCGCTTGAACCATACGCGCGCTTGAGCGGTAGTTGGTGTCTAAGCTATAACGCTCGGCAGTTTGCTGACGGGCATTAATATAGGTGTGGATATCTGCGCCGCGAAATGCATAAATGGCTTGTTTGGGATCGCCAATCATTAGCAAACTGAGCTTGCCGGTTTGGCTGTTTTCTATGCTGTTGTCGCTGCTACCGCCTTGGCTTGGCTGAGCTTCTATCACAGCGGTTTGGCTGTATATGCTGTTAAAAATATTAAACTGCAGCGGATCGGTATCTTGGAATTCATCAATTAACCCCACCGGAAAACGCTTAGCGATGCTTTGAGCTAACCGATTGCTCCCGCTTGCCTCGCTTGACTGAGTTAACGCACCCGATAGCGTGAGGAGGAGATCATCCGGCGACATAAGGTTACGCTGCTGTTTATCTGCATAAAAACGCTGGGATATTCCGGCTCTGGCAGCGTATAAAAAACTGGGGATTAGCCCATTGATGTAACCCAATAGATTGTCAATATGTGCCAGCAGTGGCGCATCATTGACACTTGGGATTTCGCCACCTTTATTGAGCTTTAATCCAGATAGTGCCAGTCCTTCTAAGGTTTTAGTGGCGGGCAGGCTGAGCTGACCAGCGGCTTGAGTATTGGCAACCCAGTTGTCCATATTGTCAAACATGGCGGCTAACTTAGGATAGTTATCGGCTTTTTTACCAAAGCGAGTACCGTTAAGCGGCAAGCTGTGGAGTAAGGCTTCGGTGGCAGCTTTCTCTCGCGGCCAAATCAGTTGCAGGCGGCTTAAACATTGACTGAGCTGTTCGCTGGCTTTAGTAAAGCTTACCGGCTTAGGTTTTGCTTGCGCCTGATTGGCGCCAATCAGTGCCCGTAGCTGTTTACTTAACGCATCGGGATCGGCAAATTGCTTTTGAATTACCGCTGCAATGTATTTAGGTAGCGGATAGCAGGCTTCTCGCCAGAAATCACGTACGGCATGATGCAGATACTCGCCATCATCTAAGACAAATTCAGACTCAAACAGCAAAGAAGACTCGAAGGCCATATCAGCCAAGATACGCTGACAAAACCCATGGATGGTATAGATGGCGGCTTCATCGAGGGATTTGAGTGCTAAATCTAAATAACGCAAGCTGTTGGCACGGTGCTCTGGTAGGGTAGCGTCGTACAATTGGTTAATGAGTTCATCTTGTACCGTTAAACCGATAAAGCGTCGATAGGCGAGCTGAATCTTACTGCGAATACGATCGCGTAACTCGCCCGTTGCCGCATTGGTAAAGGTCACCACCAATATCTGCTCACAGCTCAGTGGCTGTTCTATATCATGACCGAGCAACAGGCGCAGGTATAACCCCGAAATGGTGTAGGTTTTTCCTGTACCGGCACTGGCTTCAATCAGCCGATTGCCGCCAAACGGTAAGGTTAGGGTATCGAGTGTTTGCACCGTTTGCGCATCGCCTATTTGAGGATGTGACATTAGCGCGCCTCCTGCGCTGTGGCTGCAGTTTCAGCTAAAGCGTTATCACTGGCAGCTTCAACAAAATCGGCAAGTTCATCAAGTTTACCTTTGTGATAAAGGCTTAGCAGTGGTTGCAGCAGTTGCTGCGCAGTGGTGCCAAATTCAGTTTCAGTAAAATCATCGGGGAAAGTAAACAGTCGCTGAAAATGCGGCTCGTATCCTTCACCTAGGCCAGTTTGTTCATCTTGCCACTGACTTTGGGCACTCAGCAGTTTTTCTTGGTGATCGCCTTCTGCTTCAACATAGGCTAAAGCCGTACGTGGCATAAACAGTAAAGGTGCTGCCTGCCCATCAATAAAGTACTGCAGCCACAGGGTTAACTGTTGCTGAGCTTGGGCTGCAGTGATAGTTGCGAAGCTATGGAAATGACCAATATCAAGCAAGTAACTGGCTTTAGCACTGGCTTGGCTGCCCATGGCACAAATGCAAAGATGACGCAGGTATACTCGAATAAGATCGCGGCCATTGGCGGTACCGGGCCTATGATTGACTAGCCCTTTAGCACTGATGTCATCGATGCGACCCACTAAGGTGACCGCTGGCTGCGTGGCCAAAGGCAGGCTAATGGTCAGGTTATGACTTTGCTCGCCCTTTAAATACAAGGTGCGGCCGATTAGCGGCTTAATGTCGTGCAGGTATTTATCTAACAACAACTCATCAAAAGGGGCTAAGGGCAGGTGTCCAGCCTTTTTAAGCTGTGCTAGCAAGCTGGCATTGGGCTGGGGTTCGCTACGGGCGATGGCATCTTCGATTAAAGTAGATTGGATTTGATAGCGACCCAATGGATTAATATCAAACGGCTCATCGTTATCGTCTTGCTGGATATTGAGGTTAAGATCTAACTTTAAGGCGCGATTAAAGAAGTACTGAGCAGGATTGCGGAAAAAACGTATAAGGGCTGAAAGCTCGACTTCAATTTGATCGGCGGTCACATCGCCGGCAAGTGGGCTTTGCATCTCTTGCCAGGTTAACGCCTTAGTTATAAATTTGCCTTTGGTACTGGTACTGGTACTGGGATCGCTTGTCCCGTCTGAGTAGTTATTGATTGCTGCTGGGCACCACTGATTAGAGTGGCTTAATTGCACCTCTTTGGCAGCTGAGTGGGCCTGGTTGTCGCGGCTGTCAGTATTTAAAAATAACCGCTCATCAAAGGGTTGCAGTGGTTGGTGCTTAATAAGTTTGGTTTTGATTGCGGCTTCAATGGCATCAATATCTTGCGGTGTCACACTGTCGTCGGTCAAAGCTGCAAAGGCTTGGGGTAGGTAACAAAGCTGACAATACTCAATCAGCTCAGAAACCAACATTGACGCGATACGTTCTGAATTGTCGCGCTCGCTATTACCTATGTAGCTAATATAAAGTTGTTGCCGGGCACTAAGAAGGGCTTCTAAAAATAGGTATCTGTCGTCTAATCGGCGCGAACGATCGCCTTTGCGTGGGCCATGTTGCGCCACAAGATCAAACCCCACCGGATGCTGTGTTCTGGGGTAAACACCATCGTTCATACCCAGTAAGCAGACCAGTTTGAAGGGAATAGAGCGCATTGGCATTAGGGTACAAAAGTTAACGCTACCTGCAAGGTATCGCTGGCCTACACGGGACTCACTTAACGTGCGTTTAAACCAGTTTTGTACAATCTCGATCGGTAACGGACTGGTATGCCCAGCGTCTTCTATTTCTTGCTCTAACTTACTGATCGCCTCGCGAATGGTTTGCAGCTGAATTAACTCTTGCTCATCGACATCATAAAGTGCGTCAAGCAACTCGGTGAGTTGGCTGACCCTAGTGGATATCATGCATTGTTCGGCCAAGGCTTCTTTATAGTGATCAATAGTTTCAATGAAGTTGAGCAATTTCCCCAGCGCTTGGGCGGATTGGCCTTCGATACCATCAAAGGGCAAGCTATCTTGATAAATATCGCTGCTATCACTGAAGCTGTAGCCTAGAATCAGCCGTTTAATACCAAAGGTCCATGAGTTTTGTTCAAACTCCGGTAGGGTATATTCGCGGCGGCTTTGACTGTCGCGCCCCCAACGTACGCCCGCTTCTTCTAACCAGCGGCGCAGTAATGCTAGCTCATCAATATCGATATCAAAGCGGCGCAACACGGCGGGGACTTCTAAAATACCCAGCAGTTCGCTCAACGAGAATCGACTTTGATTGATGGCAAGCAAATGCAAGAAGCTGTTAATGAGTGGTGATTCCTGCGCGGCGCCTCTGTCTGCAATTGCATAGGGGATATAATGCTGCCCTTGTTTTGCGCCAAATACCGCGTCGATGTATGGGGCGTAACTCGCCACATCAGGCATCATGATCACAATGTCTTTTGGCCGCAGAGGCTGTTCATCATTAGCATGTCGAGACAACATATCGAGTAGATGGTCGTGCAGTGTTTCTACTTCTCGCAGTGGGCTATGACAGCTGCGTAGAGTTAAGGAATCATCGGTGTCGGTGAGTATACGACGACCTGATACGCTGAGGTAGAGTTTGGTATCGGGTCCTAAGGTTTCACCGCGAGTGGATAGCTGTAATATATCATCTTGAATCCCACTGAGTAGGCTGTCACCAGCGGGTGCTTGGTAGGATTCAAAATTAAAATTGGTATGCGCTTCAGGTAGCTCTAAAATAAGATCGAGTAGTTCACGTCCCATTTTACCGTTATTGGCTAAAATAGGGTTGCCCACCTCCAATTTTTCTTCCCAGCGTTCACTTAACTGATATTTATTTGCGAAGGTCACCGCCATGCGTGCGCGTACTTTAGGGTCGACAATATCCCCCCAGTAGTGCTGACACGGGCTGAGATTAAACATCACAACATCGATACGTTTAGCCAGATGATAAAGTACGTCCAATGTTTGCGGTGCCATCGATGAGATACCAAACACAAATAGCCGTTTGGGAAGTCCAGCAAGTGACTGAGCTGGATCGTCTAATGCATCAAACAGCGCTTGGTGCAAATTGGCGCGGTGATATTGGCTTTGGCCTAAAGTGTGCTGATTAAAATCGATGAGCGCCCGCCATAGGATTGGTTGCCATGCTTGGGCAGCGGACAGCTTAATTGTCTGTTCATCTTGTTGCTCCCAGGCCGATATCCAGTCAGGTCGGTAAACGAGATACTGGTCAAAAATATCAGCAATTTGGCCGCACAATTGATAAGACTTAAGCGCCGCTAACTGCTGTTGCCGGTTGCGCTCGGCATTGCTTGTGGGTTCGGCTTGTTGGCTGGCTAAGTAGTCAGCCAATGGGGCGAATTCGGGCTTATCCAATAGTTGCGGCAATAGCTCCATTAATTTCCAGGTCATGGCCGCTTTGGTAAAAGCATTCTCTTTTGGTACATCATGTAATAGTTGATGACAAAGCTGCCAAATAAAGCTTGATGGCAGTGGGAACTCAACTCCAGCCGCAATGCCATTATGCGCAGCAATTTGAAGACGTAACCATGTCGACATCCCGGGACTTTGTACCAAAATTTGCTCTTGCATCAGTGTTGGCATATCAGGGTGCCGGGTTTGCAAGGCTGCAGAGAGCTGCTTTGCTAGCTGCTCCATCTGGTTCGATTGTACGAGATATAGCATGGTTGTCCTTTTTACGGCGCGGAATAAATACTGCGCTGAATGTACGCGAAACGAGTGCTTTAACCTATTGTATGGGTTTAGTTTATGAAGTCTATTGTCTAATCAGTAAATCTATTGATTTGCTGATTATTGCGGCGTTCTGTTGCAATCTACAATGGCATATTAATCGTTTTTAGCGACAGACTTACTCTTAACTATGGCTAATTTGAGGAGTCGGTGTTGCTTTTTTAAACGCTGGCTTAAGTGCTTGCGGGCATTGGCGGATAAAGGTTTATATTTAAGCGCCGTGTAAGTTTGAGTAAATTCAGACAGTGGGCTGGCTAAACTAGGCATTGTTTGCGCGACACGTTGCATATATTGGTTGGGCGCTTCACTGGTTTGTCGCGGCAAACCACGTTTTTGCAGCATATTGCAGATTTGAGTATAACGCTGCGTGACTGGGTCTTTACTACGGGTAAAATTGATTAAGCCAATGTTATAGGCAATGATGAGCCCGGTAAAACCGATGACCGCTAAGATAAATAGTGCTAGTTTCACAGGGGTTATATTACCGAGCAGGTCTTTTAATAGTTGCTGCTGGGCGTCATTGTCAAAGCCTAGTACCCATTTGCTCCAATAATAATCAATGCTTGCCAAAGACATACGCAGATTGTCCAGCAACGGAAACTGCCTTAAACGTAGTGGGGTAAAGGGACTATCAAGTAAGTAACTTTCCTGAGGATTAAAAAACGCATCAAAGCCATCTTCTACTCGCTCTGGGGCGATCATTGCCGTTGGGTCAACTCGCACCCAACCTTTGTCTTGCAGCCAAACCTCAACCCAAGCGTGAGCCATATATTGGTACACGCTTACATAACCCGCACTGCGGTTATACTCGCCGCCTTGATAGCCAGTGACCATGCGGGCAGGAATACCCGTGGCACGGGCCATAAAAGTCAGCGCACTGGCGTAATGGACACAAAATCCGGCTTTATTTTCCAATAAAAAGTCATCTATCTGCTGGGGGCCGACGGCAGGGGGACGCAAGGTATAAAAATATTGTTGTTGATTGAACATGGCCATCATGGCATCGATACGCTCAGCTGGCTTAGGATAGTTGTCTTTAAACTGCTGAGCTAACTGCCAAGTTCGCGGGTTACTTGACTCTGGCAGTGCAAGGTTGGTTTGTCTTACAGGCTTAGGCAGTGAAGCGTCCATTGTTAATGCTGGATAACTACGGACTGCGTACTGAAATTTCTGATCGACGGATTGGAAATTGTACAGCCGGTAGTCAGGCATGTTAATGATTTGACTATTGTCACTGTAAGCGACATCTAAGCCATAGAGCCAATGCTGTTTACTGGGTTCCGCGATGATACTGTAGCTTAGGAAGTCTCCTTGAGGAGCCTTACGGTAGTTATTACCGTACATTGCGGCATCTTGCAGCGATTTGATACTCGTGTCTTGAGTCCACGTGGCGCCATCATAATTTTCTAACACGATGGCGCGCCAATAAAGCTCGGCATTGCTGGGGCGTTGGCCGTCGAAGGTTACCCTAAATGCCAGCTTAGCAGAGCGTGTTAGCTCCTCAATATTGCCAAATGCGACTTGGTCAGATAGCCCAGTGGTAGCGGTGTTGAGTTTAGGCACCATCCAAATGGGTGGCAAACGCGGCAGGACGATAAACAGTAAAATGGCGACTGGAATACTTTGTAATATGATCTTAAACCCAAGCTTAGTTGCGGGTTTTACCGATGAGTTAGCGCGGTATAAGCTGACCAAAACAGCGGTGTTAATGCCAGTCACAAAGGTTAAGTGCAGTGCAAACCACAGGCTTTGCTTCTCAACAAATGTCATCGCAATCAAAAAATAGCCGACCAACACCACCACTCGGACATCGCGGCGTTGCCGCATTTCAATGAACTTAAGCGCGTAACCTAGCGTCAGTAAATTGATTAAGGTATCGAGCATACCGATTTGGCTGCTGACCAGAATTAAAGTTGATGCCGAGCCTAGGGCGAGTATGGTGACTAAATATTTAGGTGGCTTGGCCACTTTGCCCAAATAGATGCCAAGCTGCCATAAAAAACAGATGCCGCAAATTGCCAGACTCCAAGGGGTCATCTCGCCATATAGCGGGCTAAGTACGGCTATATTAACAATTAATAACAGCAGTTGACTGTTACGGGTGATCAGTTCCTGTTGCATCTTCATGACGCACCGCCGCTTGATTGTTGACCGTAGGTCGCTAAGGCGGTTAAACATCGTAGGCGGTGATTTTCGCCGCTATCAGGGTTAATTGTCTGCGCTGTTAGTTTTAAGCCAAATATCTGCTTCTTACGGCTTAGTTGGTCGACACACCAAGTTAACTCTCCGAGTTGTGTTTCAATATCTTTGCTGGTGTCGGTTGTTAATGCCAGCCATAATGGGGCGCCTTGAGGTTGTTGAAATTGCTTAGTCAACATGCCTTTACCTTGTGCCCATTGTTTCCATGCGACTTGCCTGAGGGATTCCCCAACCACATACTCTTTCAAACCATGGTATTCATCAACGCCTATGATTTGTTTGCCTTGCAGCTTCTCACTTTGTTGGCTTTCTTCATCTAATGCACGCAGACTTGCTTCGGTTTTAATGGGTTTTGGGAAAACAATTTGTTGATTATCTAGATCTAAATGAGACCAGGTTCGGCATAAACCCAATGGATAGCGAGAACAAACTTTCAGCCTGCCGGGGTGCACATAACCGCGCTTCTCATTTGCCAAAGGCACCAAGGTTTGCATGGTGGTGGCATTAACCTCTGATAGGGTAACTGTCGTGTTTTCTGGGTAGTTTACTTGTAAATCAAATTGTGGGTATTTCGCCGAAACCTCTATGGCATAAAGTAGTTTTTCACCCGCATAATTTTGCGGGCTAGGTTTGGCGGTAAAGTGAATGCCAGCGAGATTGCGATAGCTATAAATAATGCAGGTATTAAATACGCTTAGGAGCAAAAAGGCTAAGCCAATAATTAGGTTGTTTTGATAATTAGTACCAAATATAAACAGCAGTACCACTAGCATTAACCAGATGACACCAAAACCCGTGGGTAAAATGAAAATACTCTTATGGGCGAGAGTGATGCTCTTTGATGCAGGTAAACGCCGCGCCAGCCAGTGACGAAACCATTGATTCAACTTAGATTGCTTGTTGGTGGTTATCGCCATCAGCGTCACTACAAAATAGGATTGATACTGTTAAGCAAGGTCATCGACAGGGCCTCGCCTTGTTGTTGACTCGTGTGGCGGATACGATGCTCTGCTACGGCTGAAAAGACCGCCTGGACATCTTCAGGTACCGCGTAGGTACGGCCTTCAATATAGGCCCAAGCTTTCGTGGCCTGCAGCAGTGCTTTACTAGCCCGCGGCGATAACCCATAGCCCTCATCTAAATTTCTTGAGCCTTCAACCAGAGCTAAAACATAGTGCAGTAGTGCATCAGAAACTGATATTTGTTCCACTTGTTGCTGCATCTCGCTTAAGGCCATGGGGGTGATACACTGCGGTAATGGCTTATTAGGCGGGTTGCTTTTACCACGTAACATGGCAAATTCAGCTTCTTTACTGGGGTAACCAATAGATAAGCGCATCATAAATCGGTCGAGCTGAGACTCAGGCAGTGGAAAAGTCCCCGATTGTTCGACCGGATTCTGGGTGGCGATAACAAAGAAAGGTGACGGCAGGTAATGGGTGACGCCATCTACGGTAATTTGTTGCTCAGCCATTGCCTCTAACAGTGCTGATTGGGTTTTGGGGCTAGCGCGATTTATCTCGTCACTTAGGATCATCTGTTTGAAAATAGGACCGGGGTGAAAAACAAATTCGGACTGATTTTTGTCAAAAATCGATACCCCTAAAATATCGGCAGGTAGCATATCACTGGTAAACTGAATTCGTTGATAACTCAGACCTAAGCTTTGCGCTAATCCGTGTGATAGGCTGGTTTTCCCCATTCCCGGTAGATCTTCAATTAGCAAGTGGCCCTTAGCCAAAATGCAGCTCACTGCAAGCTTTATTTGCTGCGGTTTACCGATTAAAACTGTGGTGAGTTGCTCGAATAAAGTTGTTAAAGCAGTATGAGTCATCCATGTTCCTAGCATTGATTACAACAATAAATCTTAGCTGGTTACTCGTGTTCAATGGCGAGTATTTGAGCGTGAATTCATTGTGTAGCTGAATTAATCAGCCTGTTAATTGGCAATGAATTTTAATTACTCATTTTACTATGCGATATAACAATCAAATGATCCACTAATATTCAGCTAACAGAGCACAAGTTTACCGCCTGGGGTACGGCAATATTTTCATTGAGGATTTTTTTTAATGCTAGTCTAGACTGTGGCTGAATAAACCAGGGTTTAAATAGAAAACCTTGTACTAAATCTACCCCTAATTCACAAGCCATTTGCAGTTGTTTGTGGGTTTCGACGCCTTCTAGCACTGTTTGTTTATGACTGGCTTTAGCGTAGTTGAGTAAAGCGATGAACAGTTGTCGCTGTTCTGGTTTATCGAGTAGTTGCAACCAACTGATATCAAATTTAAGGCAATCGACTAGGCTCAGCAGTTGCAGTGATAGCATAGAGTGTGGTGCACCTATGTCATCAAGTGCGACACCTATTTGTTGTTTCTTTAGTTGCGCCACCAGTTTTTCTGAGCGCCGAGCATCACTGATGCAAGTGTTCTCAATAATCTCAACGGTAGTGGCTTCTCTGCTGCTAAGCAATGCAAGCATTGCCGGCGTATTGTCTGTGTCTAACGCATGGGGGTCGATGTTAAGAAATAGCGGCAGTTTGGGTTTGCTCTGCTCGATTTGTAGTAATTTGGCGTGGTACTCCACTTTAGCGAGTTGCTCGTCTTGGCTATGAAGTTGCTCAAAGATTTGATTCGGCGGGGTAGGGACTCCCTGTTGGTCATAAAAACGAGATAGTGCTTCATATCCAGCGATTTGTTGCGTTGCAGTGAAAACCAAAGGCTGGTATTCACATCCCATACTCAGAGAAAGTAAATTAAGCATTGCTTGCCAATATCTAGATGTTATTGAGAATTATTAACATTTATATCAGGTTATCTATTAAGTTAATACTCTTCTTTTAATATCTGATTTAAGTGGCTAAATATTCTACTTATTTAGCCGTTTTTACCATATGATATATCTGCCTTTTGGTAACAAACTAGTACTTTCTGTTCCATTCTTCTTCGCTAAATAGTTGTGGCTGCTTTTGTTGTTTTAATTGGTATATCACTCGATAACTGAGTAAGGCTTGTACATATTCCCGTGTTTCCGTAAATGGGATTGACTCGATAAAAGTCATTACATCTAATTGGCCATCCGATTTTTTAAGCCAAGATTTTACCCGATGCGGCCCGGCATTGTAGGCTGCGGCGGCTAACACACGGTTACCATCAAATTGCTTGAGTAGATGGGCGTAGTAGGCGCTGCCGAGCGGGATATTGATCTGGGCTTGATACAAGCTACGCTGACCTTGGTAATTAAGTTTATAACGTTTGGCGGTATCTTTGGCAGTGCCAGGCATGAGTTGCATTAGCCCTCTGGCGCCTACGCCCGATGTGGCGTAAGGATAATAAGCACTCTCGCGGCGTGCGATAGCGCGTAAATCATCAACGTCTACTTGGCGTTGGTCGGCTGCTTGGGTGAATAGTGGCGATTCAACAAAAGGGAAGCGCATGGTCATATCGTTCCAGGCGCCGGCTTTTATGCTGGCTTGAACAGCAAGATCATGCCATTGGTTGGAGACCGCCAAAGCGCCATATTGTGCTTGAATGCTTTTATCATGGCGGCCTAATAGCATTAACCATTCTGCGCGGGCATCAATGGTTTTGTCGATGGCCATTAGCTCAGTGACTCGGCTCAGTCCTTTATCATTTTTCAATTTCGCTTGAATTTGTGGATCGGATTCCGTTGCTTGATGGCCCATATTGAAGGGCTGCTCAGTTAAGTAAGCGGCAGTAAATCCGTAGAAGTTTCGCTGTGTGCTTAAATTGCTAAGATCCTGAGGTTGCTCAGTAAGTCGGTGTGACCAATACTGCCAGCGTGCTTTATGGCGATTATCATCACTGAGCAAGGCTAAAAACTGCGGCACTTGCTGGAGTTCATTTTGCCGCAGTGCCCAGCGAATCCGTAAAATGACTAAATCATCGGAATCGAGCAGCGGCAACATTTCATCGACAAGGCTTTGCAAGCCCATTTCTTGTTTGATAATGGCACGGCGAATTAAGTGACGCCCAAGCTGGCGTCCTTGGTAGTCGGTAAATCGGTCTGCTTTTTGGTAATCGGCAAATAACGTGACCGCTTTGACCACATCCTTTTTGGCTAAACGTCTAAGGCCAGCATCGACTATGTCGCCATTGATTTTAGCCTGTTTAGTAAACCGGCTCTTATGTCTCAGGCTACGAGGGTCTTTATAGACTGCAAGCAAACGCTTAGCCTGATCTTGATGACGAGTGATCTTGCGGCTTAGATACTTAAGCAGGCTAGTTTGACCGGCATTAAAAGCTAGCAGCATTCTTGACCAAATCAGCTCTTGTGAGCGTAAGCCTGCTTTTTCCCACTGTTTAAATAGCGGGTCACACTCTTTAGGTTGTGAGCGCCCGTGGAGCCACAGTTTTTCCGCGCCAGCATAGGCAATTTGCGGTTCCCTGCTGACCTGAGCACGATAGTAATAACACTGCAGCACCTTATTATTCGGCGCCTGTGGGCTTATCGCTAGGAAGTCTTGCCAGCGCCGCTGGCTACCGGCGCGTTTTAAGTATCGGTAGCGTGCGCTGTTATACAGTGGTGTGTGTCTAAATTGTTCAATGGCCTGGGCGGCTTGTTCGCCGTCCATTTTCAAAATCTTATCGATATCAGCATGAAAGTCTAAATAGGGCACCAAAGGATAATCATTGAGTTGTTTTCGCAATGATTGATAAGTCGTAAGTTGGCGCTTATCTAATGCTTTTCTGGCATCAAGATAGCGCTGTTGTTGCTCTGTTAATGGCTGGGCGACCACTTGATTGCTCATTAGCAGGCAACTGATGATCAACAGTACATTGATGGGGGCAAACAACACCTTGCGCATTACTACCTCTGTTGCTATCAATGGATTTAATGGCCTAAGCTAAAATGTGCATCCTTGCTGACACTTTTGGCTTAGCGGACTATTTGTCATCTAGCGTTTCATCTAATGTTTCATCGAGTGCTGTATCGAGCATGATTGGCTCAATTTGTTTACTGGTGGCGACGCCCAATTGCTGCATTTGGTGTGCTTGCCTGACTAAGTTACCTTTACCGCTAGCGAGCTTCTTCATTGCGTTTTGGTAGCTTTTGTCTGCACTATCTATCGCGCGGCCCACCTTTTCCATATCGTCTATATAGCCGCACAGCTTATCGTATATCTTTGCGGCCTGTTTGGCGATATGTTGTGCGTTCTGATTTTGGTATTCATAACGCCAAATGTTATTGATGGTGCGCAGCGCGACCAGTAAATTAGTTGGGCTAACCAACATAATGTTCTTTTCAAGGGCAAAGTTGATAATGCTGGGGTCGTGTTCAAGGGCGAGTAAAAACGCGGGCTCCAGTGGAATGAACATCAATACATAATCTAGGCTGTTGAGCCCATGTAATTGTTGGTAATCTTTAAGCCCTAAACCTTTAATATGATTACGAATTGATTGGCAGTGCTCGCTTATTGCAGCTGACTTTTCTGCCTCATCATCACTGTTAAAATAGCGTTCATAAGCCAGCAGTGACATTTTTGCATCAATAACCACGTCTTTATTTTCGGGTAAATGTACAATCACATCGGGCTTAAAGCGTTTGCCGTTATCTGATTTTAAGTCGGTTTGAGTTCGGTATTCATGGCCTTCTCGCAGGCCACTTTCTTGTAGCACTCGCTCTAAAATGACTTCGCCCCAGTTTCCTTGCTGCTTGTTGTCACCTTTTAAGGCTTTCGTCAGATTTGTCGCATCTTGGCTCATTTGTAAATTGAGCGCTTTGAGTGACTCTAATTGATGGGTAAAAGCGCTGCGCTGAGATTGCTCTACGGTGTAGGACTCTTGAACTTGTTTTCTAAATCCTTCAATTTGCTGCTTAAATGGTGCCAACACCTTGTCTAATTGTGCTTGGCTCTGCACGCTGAGCTTTTCACTTTTATCATCAAATATACGGTTGGCCAAGTTTTCAAACTGAGTAGTCAATCGTTGCTCAGATTCTTTCAAGTGGGCCACTTTTTCTTCTAAAGCTTGTTGCTCAACATTAAACGTTGCTTGTTGGGTCTGCGCCATCGCGTGAGATTTTGACAGTGCTAGTTGAGTTTCAATCTGTTTGCGCTGGGCATCAGCTAACTGCTGTTCTAATGTTTCAGTGCGATTGGCTTGCTGTTGCGCCATGCCTAATAACGTGAGCTGCTGTTCAAGCTTATCGGATAGCTTTTGCTTGTCGTTGGTGAGAGTGTCAATGTGTGCGTCTTGGGTGTCCATCTGTTGCGCTAATTCTGCCACCGTATCAGAATGGAGTTGCTCAAGTTCGGTGCGCACTTGTTGCCAACGATGGCGGGTGAGTTTTTGGTTCAGTAATGCACCAATTAATAAGCCTAGAAATGCGATTCCCGCGAATGCGGCAATCTGTGGTGCTGTGAATGCGAGGTCAAATGCCATGAAGTCGGACTCTCTAAGAAAAAGTGCAGTAAGATTGGCATGCAACAAGGTGATCTTCAAGTGTTTAATCCCCGTATGAATAACCTTTAAGCATTTGTTTAAAAAACAATGAAATAATTTTGGCTAAAGTCCGATCCTATCAATAAGAATGACAATTTATGAGGGCGGCAGTAATGGCAGCATCAAATTTTAAACGCGGTATTTTACAAAAGCCACGCTGGTCAATCAGAGAAAATCAGGTGACCCCAGAGGCAGTATTTAATGACAGGCGTGCCATCATTAAAGCGTTAGGCCTAGGTGCTGTGGGTGCATCATTACCAGGTCAAGTGCAAGCAGGATTGTTTGATCTTTTTGGTGAATCTAAAGCTCAAGACCCTTTTGTGACCAAAAAGCTTGATTTCAGTAAGAACAGTCGTTTTGAAGTCAATGAACTATTGACCCCTGAGAGCAAGGTTATTAGTCATAATAATTTTTATGAGTTTGGCACCAGTAAAACCGATCCACTCGATAACGCCCAGGGCTTTAACGTTAACCCCTGGCAGCTAAAGATTGATGGCTTAGTGGATAAGCCCATTACGTTAAACTTTGATGATTTAACCGGTATTTTACCATTGGAAGAGCGAATCTACCGCTTACGCTGTGTTGAAGCGTGGTCTATGGTGATCCCTTGGGTCGGATTTAGCTTAGGTTCGTTGCTTAAACTCGCAGGGGTGAAAAGCTCAGCAAGCCATATCGCTTTTGAAACCCTTTATGATCCTGAACAAATGCCCGGCCAGAAAAGCCGCCTTATGGGCGGCGGAATACATTATCCCTATGTTGAGGGGCTAACACTGGCGGAAGCGATGAATGACTTAAGCTTTTTAGCGGTGGGCTTGTATGGCAAAACCTTGCCCGCGCAGAACGGTGCCCCTATTCGTTTGGTTGTGCCGTGGAAATATGGATTCAAGAGTATTAAATCCATTGTGCGAATTCGGGTATTGGATAAGCAGCCGCCCACTAGCTGGAATCAATTGGCGCCTCAAGAGTATGGCTTTTACGCCAATGTTAATCCTGAAGTTGATCATCCACGGTGGTCACAAGCGTCTGAACGCCGCATTGGCGAAGGAGGCTTGTTCTCGGCCAAACGTATTGCAACCTTGCCGTTCAATGGTTACCAAGAGGAAGTGGCATCTTTGTATTCTGGCTTAGATTTACGCCGTAATTATTAATGCGAGGGAGTGGATGTTGAGATTGAGCTCAAAACAGTTATTACTGATGAAGGCGGTGTTTCACCTGCTCGCTATTTTACCGATAGTCTATTTAACCTTGCTAGTTTTGGCAGATAAAGCGGGTGGCGATCCGGCGCAGTATATTATTCATTATACCGGCATGGGGGCGCTCAACAGCTTAGTGGCTGTCATGCTAGTTAGCCCGCTGGCCAAAGCGCTGCGCTTTAGCGCATTGATGCAAACGCGTCGCTTGTTAGGTTTATACGTATTCTTTTACGCTTGCTTACATGTGATGTCATTTTTTGCTTTTGATCTGCTATTTGCTTGGGATCTGCTTATTCAAGAAGTGATTAAGCGTCCTTATATCTTGCTCGGTGCGGTTTGTTTTTTATTGTTAGCTTTGTTAGCAATCACGTCTTTTGCCAAAGTTCGCCGTAAGATGGGTCGTCGTTGGCAACAATTGCACAATAGTATCTATTTATTGGCATTGGCAGTGCCGGTGCATTTTTACTGGTCGGTAAAGTCAGAAATCATTGAGCCGATTGTGTATATCTTAATACTAGCGGGCTTGCTGATCTGGCGTTGGGTTAAGTCGCCTAAAAGACAAAGAAAAAGCGCACACTTTTCTGGGCGGGCAGCGGCTAAGAAGATAGGCGCTTAGGTTTTTTGCTGAGGTGAGTTGTTTGGTCGGCGCTGACTAAGTTTGGACTGCTATCGGCTATATAAAAACTGTTACCTTGCGCCTTTTTGGCGCGATACATTGCGTGGTCTGCCGTTTTAACTAACAGTGGCAAGCTGTCGCCGTTATGGGGAAAACAACTGATGCCGACACTGATCTGCAGTTGATGTTGTTCAACCTTGTCAGGGTTTTGCTCTGCGCTATGCTGGCCGCGAAGCGCGTTTTTATGTTGATTTTGCTGATTATATAAATCAATTTGGCTAAATAGTTTTTCAACAATCACTAATGTTTCATTTGGATCTTTAATCGGCTCGATACAGATAATAAATTCATCACCGCCAAGCCGGCAGCAAATATCAGCCTGTCTTGTCATGGCGGTGATGCTACGAGCAAGAGCTTTTAGCATATCGTCACCAGCGCCGTGGCCATAGACATCATTTATCTGTTTGAATTTATCGATATCAATAAACAGTAGCGCCAACCCTTGATGGTGCCGTCTACATCGGCTCAAAGTCTTGTCGGCGAGGCTTTCAAAGGCTCTTCGGTTTAATAGTCCGGTCAAATCATCATGTTCTGCAAGATGTTGTAACTTGAGGTGCTGCGATTTTAAGGCTTTTGCTTGGGCTTCAACCTCGTTTGCAAGTGCTTCTTTGCGTTGAGTGATAGTCGCCAATGAGCGTTTCATCTGGTTGTAATGTTGCCCTAGGGTTTTAAACTCGTTGTTGTGGCTGATATGAACTTGACTGTCTAAATCGCCCTTAGCCATTTTCTTGAATTCGTCAGTGAATATGCGTTGGCCAGCCCTTAAGCGGCTTAAGGTAAACAAATTAAATGAAATCACCAACAAGGCGATAATCAGCAGCGTTGAGCCAACGATATAGAGTAGTTTATTTTGGGTCGATTGGGCATTGCCAATCACAAGTTGTTGTAACTGAGTCAGCTCTTCTCCCATTGATAGCATGGTGGTATTTAGTCTGGCGGTTAACATACCCGTTGCTGACAAAATGCTGGTGTCATTGTTGGTGGAGGGGGCGGTCTCAGCTAAGCGCAGTAGACTATTTAGCGTGCTATTAAGGCGTTTTATATTGTTTATAAGCATTTGCTCTTGAGGTCTTTCAAGCTTTAAAGCTTGCAGTAATTGTCCGAGTTGATTACGCGCTTCATCTGCCTGAATACGCGCCGCCGTGTCTTGGTATTTCTGCAGTAACCAGAGTTTGCCTTTGAGGTTAGCGATAGATTGCTCGATCTCTAGGACGTTTTGGAGTTTGTCATAGCTATAAGTTTGCACCTCTTTTAAGCCAAACAGGTTAATACTGATCATTACCACTAATAAAATTGCGAGAATAAGTTGCGTTAATATCTGGCTTTTAATATTCATGTTGATAACTAGTGGTCGCGGTTATTTAAAAGAGCTTGAGTTAAATATTTGTCGTCAATTAACAGTCTATAGTCTGGCAATTGTTTGGCATCGACTAAGTTGGCTGCTTTAGCCCACCGCGCTTGGGTTTGCAGGTTAGCAATTAATGAATTATTAAGTGATAGTCTAAAAATATAATCTTCCCAGCCCCAATCAAGCTGTTTTGGTGAGATATTAAGGTAGTCGCTAACCAGCTGTTTAGCTTGTTCTGGAGAGCTAGCGATATATTGGCTAGCTTTTCTTAATGCGGTGAGAATAGACACTAATTGCTCGTCGCTAAGATTATTGTGAGTATTGGCGATGAGATTAAAACTCAGGTTATAACTGCCTTTACTATTAAGGCTGGCAATCTTTTCGCCATAGGCTTTATGCAGGCGATAGCCGTAGGGCTCCCAAATAGATATCGCGTCAACTTCGCCAGCTAATAGTGCTGGGCCTAAATCTTGTGGAGCCATATAAACCGGTTTAATGGATAAATCTGCATGGCCCGTCATAATCAAGTAGGCATACAAAAAAAACTCACTGGCGCTTGATTGCACCATACCAATGCGCTTTCCCCGCAACTGTTGTGGCGTGGATAACTCACTTGTGGTGAGCGATAGCAATTTGATGTCATTGTCGGACTCGACAAAACTGGAAATAATTCGAAAGTCACTGCGACGAAAGCTATTAAACATCACAACTGACTCGGAACTCGTTGCGAGATCAGCATCGCCTTTCATTAAGGCTTCAAAACAGAGGTGGCCGCCGCGAAGTGGTTGCAGCTCTACGTAGATATTCTGCTCAGTAAAATAATCCAGCTCTTGAGCAATAATAATCGGTGCAGACAAGGGCGTGGTCGATATAGCCATACGAATAGTCTGTTGCTCATTGACTTGGGCAGCTTCCTTGGTCGCCATCAGCAGATAACCAACGGCTACGGCAGCCATGATCATTACGCCTTTTACTAAGGTTGAATTCATCCAGTTGAGTTTCTGTTTTACCATTAACCTTATAAATATAGTGGATTAATGCTGAACTGCTTAAGTTTGGTGGAAAAATAACCATAAAGTTGTCGTTTTAATTGCTGATGACTTTGACAAAAACCGCTCCATGAACAAGGTTTATAACATTAACTATAAAAACTCTTTAGAAAGAGGCTAGCCATGGATTCAATTAACAATCTGTTTAGAAAGATTAAAATATCGAGTCGTCTGTTTTTGATGCTGGGCCTGTCTATTCTAGCTACAGCATTAATGTTTATTTTTGCATTGATCTCTATTGAGCAGTTACTGATGGAAGAGAAAGAGGCCAAGTTATCCTCATTGGCTGATGTAGGCGAGAAGGTGATAGCAGGGTTTTATGAGCAATCACAACAAGGACTGCTGAGTGAAGAGCAAGCCAAAGCTGGCGCAATCGCGGCGCTGGATAAACTGCGTTATGCCGGCAAGGAGTATTACTGGACCATTGACCGACAAGGGGTGATGGTCCAGCATGCTTTTGCCAAAAAATTAGTTAATACCAACGTATTAGGGATGAAAGATCCTAATGGTGTAAGGTTATTCCAAGAGATGGTTACCGGTACGGCTAATAGTGAGCGGACTAAAGTTGAATATATGTGGAACCGCCCTGATGCATCTGAGCCAAGTCCAAAGATGAGTGTGGTTAAACGCTTCGAACCATGGGGCTGGATCACGGGTACAGGTATTTATGTTGATGATATTGATGAGCAAAAATATGCTTTTACCTGGCAATACTTACTTATTGGTGCCATTGTCTGGTTGCCTGTTGTGGCGCTGCTATTTTTCATCACCCATAGTATTTCTAGGCCAATGCAGCAGACCATACATGCCTTTGAAAATATCGCTAGGGGTGAGGGCGATCTTACACTTAGGTTAGAAGAAAATGGGGCTGATGAGCTCAAGGAGGTGGCAGAGCGATTCAATGCATTCATTACGAAAATTCAATCGGTTGTTGCATCCGTTGCCGATTCGGTTGGCCACAGCCGAGGTCTTGCTGTTGGCCTTGCAGATATTTCGGCCCAGGCCAACAAAGTGACTGACAATATGCAAACAGAAACCGAGAGTGTTGCCACTGCGATTAACGAAATGTCGATGGCGGCGTCTGAGGTGGCATCAAACGCACAGTTGGCTGCTGATAGTGCGGCCAGCGCAGATACGGAAGCGGACCGGACCACTCAAGTTGTTGATGGTGCCGTATCAAAAATTAATGTGTTATCTGATGAGCTAGAGACAACATCGCAAGTTGCTCAAGAACTGCAAGTTAATTCAGCCAAGATAGGTCAGATCTTGGACGTGATTGTAGGTATTGCTGAGCAAACCAATCTACTAGCTCTAAATGCAGCTATTGAAGCGGCAAGGGCTGGCGAAGCTGGGCGCGGTTTTGCAGTCGTTGCAGACGAGGTGAGAACACTCGCGAGCCGAACCCAAGAGTCTACACAAGAGATTAACGGCATTATTGATGCGATTCGAGATTCTATTGAAAATGTGAATAAATCGGTTGAGAGAGCTAAAGTGCAATCCAGTGAAACGGTCAGTGAAACCTCTGAAGTGGTTGAAGCGTTACATGTAATTAAATCATCGATTAGACAAATATCTGATATGAATATTCAGATCGCAACCGCGACCGAAGAGCAAAGTGCGGTGATAGCTGAGCTAAATATGAATGTAACCCGTATCAATGATATCTCACTAGAGAACCAGCAAAAAAGTGTTCAGATAGGCGATTCAAGCGAGCAGATACAACAAGGTTCATCGCAGCTAGAGCAGTTAGTATCGAGCTTTAAAGTATAGTGTATAAGATAACTCAATCCTGGCGGTTAATTTTGTTGGGATTGGGTTTTCATCACTTGAATAACTTCTTCGTAGCTCATATTAAACTGACGAGACAAATTGATCACTTTAGTCTTATATGTTTGTATGTGCTCCTGCTTAATAATTAACCGTTTTTTATCTTCAACAAGTTCATTAACTGACTCTTGTAAAATAAGCATTTTGCGCAAGCTAAGATCTAACGTTTGTAAATATTTTTCCATCTGCTCCTTGTTTCTAGCATTTTCTAAAGAACCTTCATACTTTTTATATTTACCATAGCTGTCAAGCGCTACTAATGCTTGCTCTACATCATACTGTCTATTCATTATATTTGGGCTCTCTTAATAAAATTCTTAGGAAAGTTAATTAATGTGGCTTGTTTGTATAATTATATATCAGTAAACAATATTGTTTGTAAATAAAAACGGTGTCTATATTAAATTTAGTTTTTTGGCTATCAAGCAGTCACTAATAATGGTGGTAAAATCTACGTTGATACCAAATTAAATAGCTATTTAATCTTGGCAGAACCTAGCAGCTCGTATTCTAGATGGATACGATCACGAGATGGTCATAATTTTTGCCTAGGCAGCACGTGTTTCAACAGCTATGCTTATGTTAAAGTTACGATTATTACACGCTATTTAACTGTTGGATGGATTCGAGTATGAAAGTAGTAAAGTGGATTTTGGTAGCAGTGTTGCTGCTATTTGTGTCGCTAGCGGCCTATCTTACCTTAGTTTTTGACCCCAATGACTTTAAACCGCAGCTTGTGGATGCGGTTAAAGATAAAACGGGTCGGACACTTACAATCAACGATGATTTGGAGTGGACATTTTTCCCCACCGTTGGAATTAAGCTCGGGGGCATTGCGTTGTCAAATCCACAGGGCTTTGATAAAGCAAATATGCTGGCTGTGAACCAAGTGGTAGCCAGTGTGGCGTTAATGCCACTATTGAGTAAGCAAGTAGAAATAGAAGAGATCAGCCTAGACGGATTGACTGTTAATCTTGCGACCTACAAAGATGGCCGCAGCACTTTTGATGGTCTAGCCGATAGCGGCAATGCTCAGGTTGAAACACAACCAACTACACCGGCAGCTGAGTCATCGGGAATCGCTATTTCCTCTATTGATATTGGTGGCATTAATATCACTAACACCCAAGTAGAAACATTTGATCAAGCAACGGGCGTCACCCAGACTTTTGAACTCGCTAGCATCCAATTGAGTCAATTTACTTTAGATGAATTTGCCAAACTGAGTTATCAATTTAAAGGGCAACTGCCGGATATGTTGGTTACCAGCGAAGGTGAGGGGCAAGTTAAAATTTCCAGTGACTTTAGTGAATATGAGCTAACCGAATTAAAGGTGAGTAATAGTGTCACTGGTAAGTCGATCCCACAAGGCAGTATGACGATTAACTTAACCACAGATATGTCAGTTAACGTTGCTCAGAAAATCGCTAAGCTAGAATTGAAATCATTCAGTGCTGCAGATATCAGTGCGAGCGGTAAAGTTGATGTTAACTTCGCAAACAAAGTGCCAAATGTTAACGCTAAGCTGGATGTTGGGCCTGTTGACCTGGACAAATTGTTAGCTAGTACAGACAGTACGTCTGCACAAGGTAAAGAGCCGAGTCAGCCGACCGGTGGCTCGCAAACAGAGCCCGATCTTCGTGGACTTAAACAGGTCAATGGCACGTTTGATTTAACCATAGAATCAGTCAAAGTCAGTAACTTAACCACTGAAAAATGGGTGATGAATACCAATTTGAAAAATGGCGTGTTGAGCGTTGATAAGTTAGCTGCCGAGCTTTATGAAGGTAAATTGCAAGCCTCAGCGAAACTTGATGGTCGCAATGAAGTAGCCAGTTACCAATTCAACAAAAAAATTACCGGTGTACAAATCAGGCCTTTACTGGTTGATGCGGCTGAAATTGATATGTTGGCAGGTGAAACAAACTTTGAGCTATCTGGGAGTGGTAAGAGTTTAATCACTGACAATATTAAACGAAACCTTAACGCCAAAGGCAAGTTTGCAGCGCTAGATGGTGCGCTTTACGGAGTCAATATTCCGCAAATGATCCGTGATGCTCAGGCAAAAATGAGTGGCGACTTTTCGAGTAGTAAAGCCGAAGAGAAGAAAACTGATTTTACCAGTCTAACTGGTAGCTTCTCTATTGCTAAAGGCGTATTTAATAATCAAGACTTAGAGATGGCCTCACCGCTTATCCGTTTGACGGGTAAGGGCAATGCTAATTTACTTAGCGAGACAATTGATTATGCGCTAACGACCTCTGTGGTGGGATCGCTTGAGGGGCAAGGTGGGGGAGAGCGTGATGCACTATACGGTGTTGAGATACCATTTGCTATCAGCGGCAGTTTCACTGAACCTAAGTTTGCTTTAGATACTCAAGCTTTACTCGATTCGAAAATCAAAGAAGAAACAGATAAGTTAAAAGATAGCTTGTTTAAAAAGCTCGGTGGATTCTAAGCGTTATTGAACCATCGTTTAGCTTGTTTTGGAGACAAAAAAGGTTGCCTATTGGCAACCTTTTTTATGGTCGAGGACATCAAGCCAAAACTCGCTTAAACACGATTGCCCGTGACATTTACATAGAGCTTAAGCTTTTGACCTGGTTGCAGATATTTTTGCTTGTCTAAACTATTCCAACGAACCAAATCACCCACGCGCACTTTGAATTTTGAAGCGATACGGGCCAATGAATCGCCTGAACGCACAGTGTAATTTACGGTGCGGGTTACGCCCTGACCATTACCGGAAGTCTGCGTCCAAATTACCATGTTTTGCCCGACTCTGAGTGGATCGCTAGGTGCCATATTATTCCAGCTAGCCAGTTGGCTTACCTTAATCTTATGTTGCTTAGCGATTTTCCAAAGTGAATCACCCGATTTGACTTGATAATCAAGTTTAACACCTTTGCGTTGACGGTTTTGGTGCTGATCTAAGCGTTGTTCTGCGCTGAGGTTATAGTCACTTAAATCCTGCGCCGCGACTGGAATTAACAGGTGGCGACCGGCGATAATTGTATTACCATTAATATCGTTAACCGCTTTCAACGCAGAGGGGGTCGTGTGAAATTTACGTGCGATAACACCTAAGCTATCACCTGATTGAATTTGGTAACGTTGCCATTTAAGGCGAGACTTAGCATCGGTTTTAGCCAACTCAAGCTTAAAGCTTTCTGCCTTATCGATGGGCAAAACCAAATTGTGCGGACCATCAGGCGCAGTCGCCCAGCGGTTGTAGCCCGGGTTAATTTTATGTAGTTCATCTGTGGTCATACCGGCAAACTCAGCGGCTAATGCTAAGTCTATTTGACTACCAATATCGATTACTTCAAGTTGTGGTTCATTGGCGATTGGGGTTAATTCGATACCATATTTGTCTGCATTGGCAACCACATCAGCTAATGCCAGCAGTTGCGGCACATAGCGGCGAGTTTCGGTGGGTAAACGCAAAGACCAAAAATCGTGGGATTTACCATTACGTTTGTTATTACGTACGGCATTGTTAACCCGGCCTTCGCCAGTATTGTATGCCGCGATGGCATATAACCAATTCTCACCGGTGCGGTCATATAAATATTCCATCATATCCATGGCGGCTACTGTAGCGGCGGGTACATCACGGCGACCGTCATACCACCAATTCATCTCTAAGCCGAAGTGCCTTGCCATAGGAGAAGTGAACTGCCAAAGACCAGACGCAGCACCATGTGAGTATGCGAACGGATCAAAGGCACTTTCGACAATCGGCAAAAGTGCCAATTCAATTGGCAGATTGCGTTTCTCTACTTCCTCAACAATCAGATACATGAATGGCGTAGCGCGTTGTGAAACGCGAGCAAGATGCTGTGGGTTCTTGATGTACCAATCGCGGTATTGATTAACTAGCTTTTGATCGGGGACTGGCATGCTCAACCCTAGACGGATGCGTTGCCAAACATCAGTAACCGCAATGGGTTGTTCTATTTCCACCTCTGGAAGCGGTTTAGGTGGGGCAATTGTTACCGGTGCTTGTGGTTCTTGTGGTAAATCGGGTGAAGTTTGACAACCACTTAGCAGCAGGATTCCTCCTGTGATAACCAAGATAGGTAAGCGCATCTAAAAATTTCCTCAATATTGTCCCTCTCTATTCGCTGATAGATAGCGTAGGGGACTTACTTTAGCCGAGCATTGTAAAGCATTTCTTAAGCGCTGTCCTTCCATTGGCGCAATAACGCAAATGCGTGCACAGGATCCGCGATATGAGTTTGAAAATGTGTTGAGAGTGCGGACTGGATCGCCTCTTTGTCTACGCGCAGGAAAGGATTGATGCTTAGCTGAGTCGTAAGTTTAGTGGGCAAAGTTGGCTGATTTTGCTGGCGTTGCAGTTGGCAAGTCTGCAGATAATCACTCAGTGCCACGTTGTTGGGGTCGACTTGAGTCGCAAAGGCTAGGTTACTCAAGGTATATTCGTGAGCGGGATAAAATAGCGTATCATCATCTAACGCTGCTAATTTACTCAGTGAGGCATGCATTTGCTCAGCAGTCCCCTCAAACAAACGTCCGCACCCTGCATTAAATAAGGTATCTCCACAAAATACATGCTGACCAATTTTATAGGCGATGTGGCCTAAGGTGTGTCCTGGCAAGTGAATGATGTCCACGTCAAGATTGTTATCTAAGCTTATCTGCTTATCGGCATTGCTAATGGTATGGGTTAATCCAGCAATATTTTCCATCTTAGGGCCATATACTGGCATCGGTGTTTCGCTCCTGGCTTGTAATGTCTTAATCCCGCCAGTGTGATCCTGATGATGATGCGTGATCAAAATACCCGCTAAGGTTAACTGGTGCTGGTGTAAGTAGTTCGCCACGGTGGAACCGCAGCCAGGGTCAACCACATAATTGCGCCCTGTAGCCGTATGTTGTAACAGCCAAATATAGTTGTCGTTGAAAGCGGGGATTGGAGTGACTTGTAGCATATGGTGCCTTTATTTTAGCCATTAAGCTGATAATGCTCAGTTTACTGAGCAAAGCAGTTGCTTGTATAGGCTTTTAGATATTTAATGATTAAACTGCACGGGCAACGACAATCATAAACATAGGGGGCAGGGTTGACTTCAAGCGATACTCATCCGGCTATCTGTTGGCAAGATTTACCCAATGGTATTGTGATTCAAGAAGCGATTGAAGAGCGCTTAGCACCTTGGTGGCCAAAGGTATTTGGCTATCATATGTTAAGCCTTGGTCCATTAAGTCAGCAGCTTGACAAGCCTCAGCTGCCAATCGGCAAGGAATTTTCATTAGCCCCTAAATCCTTGGTGTCTGTGGTGGGTGATTACCATCACCTGCCGGTACAATCGAGTAGTATTGATGCCATTGTCAGCAGCTTCCTATTAGAGTTTGATAATGATCCTTATCAATTGCTACGGGAATCCGATCGGGTATTAATTGCAGGCGGCTATCTGTTTATTGTCGGTTTTAATCCGCTAAGCCCCGTATTTACTGGCAAGTTACTGCCGTCTTATCAAACTAAAGTACCTTGGTGTGGTCATTTTTTCCGTCCATCTAGGGTGAAAGATTGGCTCGGACTTCTCGGTTACCAAGTGTTAGCCGATGAACGTTTGCTCTATCATCATTTAATGAGCGATATTGTTGTCGACAGCATTTGGCAACATGCTTTACAGGCATGGTTACCCAGTAGTGGCTCGGTCTACATCATTGTTGCCCGCAAGATGGAAAGCCCATTAACCCCCATCCATGAAAAACAGAAAGTACGCCAGCCCAATTGGGCGACAGCGCCAAGTGCTGGCCGAAACAGTCATGCAAAATTAGATAACTGATCGTAACTATGCGTATAACCTTAAAGCAATTAGCTATTTTTGAAGCAATAGCCCGTACTGGGCAAGTGGCAAAAGCCGCTCAGCAGGTGAGCTTATCAGCGCCAGCCACTTCAATGGCATTGGCAGAATTAGAAAAGCAATTGGACGCGCGGTTATTTGAACGCATTGGCAACAAGTTGCGACTGAATGCCCAAGGAAGTTTGTTGTTGCCATTAGCCACCGAAGCTATTCAGAAAGTTGATCAGATTGAGCATCTATTTAGTGCACCCAATCAAAGCTTACATGGCACCTTAAATGTGGCGGCGAGCTCAACGATAGGCAATTTTTTGTTAGCCAAAAGCTCAGTCGCATTTTGTCAGCAACATGTTGGGGTAAAAGTTGATTTAAATATTGATAACACCCAAGCCGTGATTGACTCAGTATTAGAATTTGGCAGTGAAATTGGCTTTATTGAAGGTGATTGCGTCGACAGCCGCTTGAATGTGCACCCTTGGCACCAAGATAATTTACTGGTTTTCTGTCATCCTGCTCACCCTTTGGCTGGTAAAACCGTCGCCCCTGCAGACCTTAACGATCAATATTGGGTGATGCGAGAGTCGGGTTCGGGTACCCGAGAGTATTTTATTCGCAATGCCAATGCCTTAGGCATGCGCTTGCAAGAGCGGTTTAGTTTTTCGACGCCTGAGGCGATTAAACAAGCGGTTAAACAAGGGGCTGGCTTAGCAGTACTCTCAGAGCTTACGGTGCAAAAAGAGATAAGCCGCAAAGAGCTGTCACTCATTGAAGTTGAGGGGTTAGCGCTCAGCCGCCAGTTTTATCAAATCCGCCACAAAAGTCGCCACTGCAGTGCATTGTCTGATGCTTTTGTTGAGTTTTGCCAACGCGCGAACCAGCGTAATGAGGCTAATTAGATTGGATTTGCTGTAAATATCCTTCGTCGGCTGTGTCGGGTTTAGCCTCAGCTGCTTGTCGGGCTAGCGTGTCACAGCGTTCATTTTCTGTATGGCCTGAATGACCCTTAACCCAACGCCAATCAATCGTGTGGCTTTCAATAGCCTTGTCTAGTCGTTTCCATAAATCGACATTTTTTACCGGTTGTTTTGTTGAGGTTATCCAGTTTTTCTTTTTCCAGCCATGGATCCATTGGGTAATACCTTGGCGCATATATTGGCTATCACTGGTGAGGGTGATCTGACAGGGCTCATACAGGGCTTCTAAGGCGATTATCGGCGCCAGTAGCTCCATTCTGTTGTTGGTGGTGAGCGCAAATCCGGCGGCAATTTCCTTGGTGTGCTGCTTGTATTTCATCACCACGCCGTAGCCACCTGGACCGGGGTTGCCAAGGCAGGAGCCATCAGTATAGATAGAGAGTTGTTTCAGTCCGCTCATCAAGTTGTTACCATAGTCAGATACAAGCAATACTGTTTATTCTCACTCAATAGCATAATGAACTCATGAATTTAATCTCAAATGCAAAACGACAGGTTATTTTAGATACAGAAACCACGGGTATGAACCAAGGCGCAGGACCGGTTTTCCTGGGTCACCGAATTATTGAAATTGGTTGTGTTGAGGTGATAAACCGCAAGCTTACGGGCAGGCATTATCATGAATACATTAATCCTCTGCAGTTAATTGACGAAGAAGCGATTGAAGTTCACGGTATCACCAACGAATTTGTCGCTAGCAAGCCAAAGTTTAGTGAAATAGCGCAATCGTTTATTGAGTTCATTGACGGCGCTGAAATTGTGGCACATAACGCATCGTTCGATGTGAGCTTTATGGATCATGAGTTCTCGCTACTTAATCCTCAAGGTCCTAAAACCGATAGTATTTGTCAGATCCTCGATTCGTTAGATATTGCCAAGTTCTTACATCCTGGGCAAAAGAATAACCTTGATGCCTTGTGTAAGCGTTATGGTATTGATAACTCCCGTCGCGACCTTCACGGCGCATTACTCGATGCTGAGATTTTAGCCGACGTTTATCTGGTTATGACCGGGGGACAAACCAAGTTTGACCTTAGCAGTGAAAAGCCTGGGCAAGAGGCTGGCGGCATTCAACGTTTAGATCCAAACCGTAGCGCCCTTAAAGTGATCGCTGCATCTGCCGATGAACTATTAAAGCACGAAGAAAGATTAGATTTAGTTGCTAAATCAGGGCAGTGCATCTGGCGAGGATAAGCATTAATTTATGAAGAGATGGATAACGAGCATTGCATTCATTAGCGCGCTGTTGTGGCAGCCTGTCTTAGCGCAAAATGTGGTGCCGTCGCATCAGGCGAGTGAATTAAAAAACCGTTTTCGTATCGATCATATGGTCGACAGTGTCACGTTATTTATCCAACGCCAATATGGCAGTGCGCCTGTGGTTATCGTGTTGCCTGATGGCAGTAAGTGGTATGCCAACCGCCATCCAGAAGACGTACAGTGGGTAGATGGTATGACAGGTGATATTGTTACTATCAATAACCCCATGCCCGGACCTTGGCAACTGCTTGGTCGTGTTGTCGAAGGCTCTGAGATTCAAAAAGTGTCTGATCTCAGCATCAACGTCGAGGCCATTCCGCAGCCACTGTATCAAGGCGAGCGGGTTAAATTAACTGCGCAGCTAATGGCCGATGAGCAACGTATGCGCATGCCTGGGCTAGACTATTTAGTTGATTGGACAGCAAAATTTGTCAGTCAGCATCTACCTGGTGAAGAGAACTTTGCTGCCGGTACGATTGTGGTTGGCAGTTACAATGACAATGGCGAAAAGCTTGATGAAGCGCCGGATGATGGCATTTTTACCGGTGATATCAATCTCAATCAGCCATGGGGTCATTACACGTTAGAGGTTAAGGCAACTAACAATCTATTTGAAAGGGTAGCCAAACAAGAGTTTGAACTGAAACCCATGCCAATCGAAATTGATGTTATTGAACCTGAAGACCCGCTTACGGGCCGCTGGGCGTTAGCCCTAAAAATTGATGACAGCCAATTACAGTTACAAGATACTTTTTTTGAGTTTGACTTGGTGGGCCCCGCAGGCTTGCAGTTGACACTTGACCATCGAGATATTGAAATCGCTGATAGTCAGTTTTTATTGCCACAGGTATCGGCTTTTGGCAGTTATCGGATTAAGAGCATTGCAGCAAGCACCACCAGCAGTGGGCGTGAGATTTACCTTAAACTCCCCGAACAGTTCTTCAATTTAGTTAGACCGCCCGATCCGCCGCCAACGGAAGAAGAGTTAGCAGCCATTGCCGCGATAAAAGCAGCGGCAGAGGAGAAAAAGGCCAAAGATGACGCGCTATTTTGGATTATCACCATCAATACTCTGTTAGTCATACTGGGTACGATAATCTTGCTAATTTGGCGTAAGCGTCAAAATCTGAAAGAAGCGTTAGCGGTAACCGCTGCGCGGCTTGAGCAAGAGCGAGCCAAAGAGATTGGTCCGGCGCTTGATGAAATTGACCTGACTATGCCAGAAGATTTACCGGAAGAAAGTGGCAAAAAGCCGAGCTAAAGGCGAGATTTGATGATTTTTTAGCTGATTGAACAAAATCATGAAAAAAGTTATTGACGACCACCAGCGGCCTACGTATTATTCACCGCAACTTGATGTGGAGCGGTAGTTCAGTTGGTTAGAATACCGGCCTGTCACGCCGGGGGTCGCGGGTTCGAGTCCCGTCCGCTCCGCCACTCAAGTCAATAAATTTAGTTAGTTGATTAAGACGTTAATCGAGTAACAAAAGTTTAGGAGCGGTAGTTCAGTTGGTTAGAATACCGGCCTGTCACGCCGGGGGTCGCGGGTTCGAGTCCCGTCCGCTCCGCCAAACATTGAAGCCCTAGCATTAATGCTAGGGCTTTTTTGTTGCCGTTATTTCTGTCATGGCTATTTTTCTAAGTATGACTCAGCATAGCGCTAACGCTATGCTTTCATTAGTGATTATTACCTAATTTTTTACCGCCCCCCCCCTTAAGCTGCCCATTGCTGTATTCACTCAGGTAGCTAAGCATTTTTACTTGAATCTCCGTGTTTCATGCTAATCGCGACATCGCCAGTCATTTTTGTCAGCTTTTGTCAAAGCGGCTGTAATGGCTGGTTTGCGTGTTCTGCTGATTAATTGCCGTTATTGCATGCGGGCGAGGGTGGAGTTTGCACGGTGGGAGCACTTGCCAATCTAGTGGCCAATTTTACTTACCCGGTTTGTGATAAATCAGCTAAAGTTTATCTAGCACAAGGTGTTATACCAATCAGTATAAACATTTAGTTACTCGCCATTCTGGCGCGCTTTTGGCTACCTATTTCAGTGCTGAATAGCTTTATAAGGGAACAACCATTATTGCTGCTATTCGCCTTGAACTCGTTTGCCAAAAATCACGCTGAGTAGATAAAACTTTTATATGGATTGGTATTGTTGCACTTTGGGCGTATTTTTTAAAACAGCACAAAGCAATATAGGGATATGAAGCTATGGTCGAACATTTGTCGGCAATGTTGGGTTTGTTGGGGGTGTTATCACTGCTCTGCCAATGGTTAGGGTGGAAGTTACGTTTACCCGCCATTTTGCCGCTACTGTTATGTGGTTTAATCCTAGGGCCGATGTTGGGCTTTCTTAACCCTGATGCCATATTTGGCGATCTGCTGTTTCCTATCATCTCTCTTGGGGTGGCCATTATCCTGTTTGAAGGGGCGTTAACCCTTAACTTTAAAGAGATACAAGAACACGGTCGTATGGTCATTAATTTGGTGACCTTTGGCACATTAATCACCTGGGCGATTATCAGCGCGGCTACCCATTGGATAATTGGCTTTAACTGGGAGCTATCGTTACTGTTTGGCTCCTTGGTGGTAGTAACCGGACCAACCGTTATCGTACCTATGTTACGCAGTATTCGCCCTAATGCGCGTATCGCTAATATTTTGCGCTGGGAAGGCATAGTGATTGACCCTATTGGCGCATTGCTTGCGGTATTAGTGTTTGAGTACATTGCAGTGGCAGCTGATCCTACTCAACATGTGCTACATGCGCTGGGCTATATGCTGGGAGCCGGTTTAGGGTTAGGGGCCTTAGCGGGATATTTAGTTGGGCAAATATTGCGCCGTGAATTATTACCCCACTATTTAAAAAATACCGCTGTTTTGACCATCATGCTGGGTGTTTTTGTTGGCTCAAATATTATTCAAGAAGAGTCGGGTTTGTTAACCGTGACCGTCATGGGAATTTGGCTTGCCAACATGAAAGGCGTGTTTGTTGATGACATTATTGAATTTAAAGAAACGCTTACGGTATTGCTTATCTCTGCATTGTTCATTCTACTGGCGGCAAGGTTAAATTCAGACGCGCTATTTAGCTTAGGTTGGGAAGGGTTGCTGTTATTGGCTGTGGTGATGTTTGTTGCTCGACCTGTAAGCGTTTGGCTATGCAGCCTTGGCAGCAACATTGCCAACCCAGATCGCTGGTTTTTAAGCTGGCTGGCACCGCGAGGTATTGTGGCTGCAGCAGTATCATCACTATTTGCTATTAAGCTTGAGCGGTTAGGTACCCCTAATGCCGAGCTCATTGTGCCGCTAGTGTTTTTAATTATTATCGGCACAGTGGTGAGTCAAAGCCTCACTGCCGGCGCATGGGCGAGGTTTTTGGGCGTCGCTTCAGTTTCACCTCAGGGTTTTTTGATTTTTGGTGGCTCTAAGTTTGCTAGAGAAATCGCTAAGGTACTGATGAAACGTCAAATCAATGTCATTATTTCAGATAATAACTGGGATAATATTCGTCTCGCCAGAATGGATAATATCCCTGTGTATTTTGGTAATCCTACCTCTGAGCATGCGCAAAATCACATGGATATGACGGGGATTGGTCGGTTACTGGTGTTGTCGCCGTATCGACAGTTTAATCCGTTGGTTTCGTATCATTATCAAGACTACTTCGGAAAAAATCGGGTATATGGGCTTAATAACAATGATGTCAGTAGCGCCCGGCACCAGCTATCAGAAGATTACCTGAAACGCTTGTGTTTGTTTGGTGACAATGTCTCTTACGCGCGCTTAGCAACCACTATGGCTAAGGGTGGGGTGATAAAGGTGACCAATATTACCGATAACTTTAGTTTGGCAGATTTGAAGCAGCGCTATGGTGAGGGCGCATTGCCGTTAATGTACCTTCAAGGCAAAAAAGTGCATGTGATAACCGACCAAACCCAAGAGGTGCCTGCTGGTATTGAGCTGATATTCTTACTTACGGCAGAGGCGGTGACAAATGGTCAAGCACCATCAGCAGAAGAATCTGGCGACCAAAGCGTAGCGATAAAATAATTTATCAGGTTAAATTTGGGGTATAAGCGCTTCTGATAAAAGCAATTTGAGCGATTGATAAAATTCAGTAGAGACAAAAAAAGGAGGCTGATGCCTCCTTTTTTATATTAAAGCCAAAGTGGCTGGGTAGATATTATGCTGCTTGATGCTGAGAGTCGCTGCTGGTGACTTCAGGACGAAGGGCTTCAGGTGCAAAGTCGTCAACATTGATAGACTTCATACGACCGATTTCAGCGCGTTTTAGTAGCTCAATTTCTTCTTGGCTGAGTACGCCCAATGCGTCACCTTGTTCGGCAACCTTATCTAACCACATAAAGGGTAGACGTTTGCCGGCGGCTTTACAGACTTTGTCGTGTAATGGTTCACAGGCCAAAATGTCTTTAAAGGTTTCTTCTTGAATCCCCACAGCATTGTTAGCACATGCCGTTAAGAATTGTCCTTTACCTAGGCGGTCACGGCTGGCACAAGGTGTTTGCATGATCTTAGCCACTTTGTGGTCTAGTACATCACTAGGACGCTTGATAGGGCGACCAAATGGGAACATGATCACTCGTAGCACTTTGCCTAGTCCAAGTGGGAAGTTGTTAAGCAGGTCATCAAGAGAGTCTTGTAGTTTGTACAAGGCATCTTCGACTGCCCATTGAACTAAGACTAAGTCTTCAGTTTGACGGCCTTCATCTTGGTAGCGTTTTAGCGTTGCTGAAGCTAAGTACAGTTGGCTAAGCAGATCGCCCAAACGTGCCGAGATACGCTCTTTACGTTTTAGTCCACCCCCTAAGGTTGCCATCGCCAGATCCGATAGTAGCGCCAAGTTAGCACTGAAACGATTCATATGTTGGTAGTAACGCTTAGTTTTATCGTTGTACGGACTATTTGATAGACGCGCAGAGGTTAAACCTAACCAAAAGCTCTTAACCAAGTTGCTGATAGTAAATCCAATATGGCCAAATAACGCCGCATCAAAATCATTGAGCGCTTTGCGCTGATCAGGATCGAATGCCGACTCCATTTCAGCCAGTACGTATGGGTGACAACGAATAGCGCCTTGACCATAAATGATCATTGAACGGGTAAGAATGTTGGCACCTTCAACCGTAATCGCAATCGGGGCGGCTTGATAACCTCGGCCTAAATAGTTGTTTTCGCCCAGACATACGCCTTTACCACCGTGGATATCCATGGCATCGATAACGCATTTTTGCATTCTGTCAGTGAGGTGGTACTTCACAATCGCCGAGATAACCGAAGGCTTTTCACCTAGGTCGATACCTGTGGTGGTTAGGGTGTTAACGGCTTGCATGAGGTAAGCATTACCCCCGATGCGTGCCATTGGCTCTTCAATCCCTTCCAACTTACCAATAGGCAGTTTGAATTGGCGACGGATGCGTGAGTACGCACCTGTTGCTAGTGCTGCGGTTTTAATGCCGCCAGCAGAGTTTGAAGGTAAGGTAATACCGCGGCCTACTGATAGGCACTCCACTAGCATGCGCCAGCCTTGACCAGCCATTTCAGGGCCACCAATAATGAAGCTCAGTGGTACAAATACTTCGTTACCGCGTGTTGGACCATTTTGGAACATGCAGTTAAGCGGGAAGTGACGACGACCAGTTTCAACACCCTCTAAATCGGTTGGGATTAGGGCGCAAGTAATACCTAAATCTTCGGTGTCGCCAAGTAACTTGTCAGGGTCTTGCAGTTTAAAGGCAAGGCCAAGTACGGTTGCGACAGGGGCAAGGGTAATATAACGCTTGTTCCAGGTTAGCTTCATACCAAGGACTTCTTCACCTTGCCACTGACCTTTACACACAACACCAAAATCTGGAATCGCACCGGCATCACTGCCAGCTTCTGGGCTGGTGAGTGCAAAACAAGGAACCTCTAGCCCTTTGGCAAGGCGAGGTAGGTAATGATCTTGCTGGGCTGGGGTACCATAGTGTTGTAATAGTTCGCCTGGGCCTAATGAGTTTGGTACACCAACAGTTGATGCCAACTCACTGCTCAAACCGGCCAATTTTTGTAGCACTTGAGATTGGGCATAGGCCGAAAATTCTAAACCGCCGTATTTCTTTTTGATGATCATGGCAAAGAAACCATGATCTTTTAAATATTGCCAAACTTCTTCGGGTAGATCGGCTAGTTCATGGGAAACCTCGTGTTGGTTAACCATTTTACACACTTCTTCTACTGGGCCGTCGAGAAACGCTTGTTCTTCTGCGCTAAGGCGCGCTTGTGGATAGTTATGTAGCTTTTTCCAGTTTGGATTGCCGGCAAAAAGATCCGCTTCCCACCAAGTGGTACCCGCTTCAATAGCTTCTTTTTCTGTTGAAGACATTTCCGGCATGATGCCTTTGTACATTTTCAACAATGGGCGGGTGATAAAGTTCTTACGAATATTGCTAAGGTTTAACGGGATCGCCAATGCTAAAAATACCAGCCACAATAACGGTGATAAGGTATTGGTAAACGTGCCTGCAGCCAGTACCAAGGCGGTAATGATGCTTGATGTAAGTAAAGATACCCTTAGATAGGCGAGCGCACCTAACGTAAAGATAATGACAAATGTCCAAAGTAGGGTAGTCACGTTAATTCTCCTTTAATTGCAACCTTCACAGTACAAGCCATAAGACGCTTTTTTTGTTGACCCGTATCACGATTATAGTATGTGGTCTGACCTGTGTCGCATAAAATCTAACCCTATGACGGTTTTTATACAAGTCTTTTTTCAAACAAATGTTTAAATAATTTCTGTTGCTGCTTGTTCCACTCCCTAGGTCAACTAGGTAGAATAGCCCTATAAATAAAGGGTTAATTGTGAGGTGTTGTTTTATATGTGTGAACTGCTAGCCATGAGCGCCAATGTGCCAACCGACATCGTGTTTAGTTTTACCGGTTTGGCTGAACGCGGTGGCGTCACCGGTCCCCATGTTGATGGTTGGGGTATTACCTTTTATGAAGGCAAGGGCAGCCGCACCTTTAAAGACGCCCGTCCAAGCAGTGAGTCACATGTTGCCAGCTTAATTAAGTCGTACCCAATAAAGAGTGAAGTCGTGGTTAGCCATATCCGCCAAGCTAATCGTGGTGGCGTTTGTTTGGAAAACACTCACCCGTTTACCCGAGAGTTGTGGGGTAAGTACTGGACCTACGCGCATAATGGTCAGCTGAGTGACTATCAACAAAAATTTCACGTATCACGCTATCAACCCGTTGGCGACACCGACAGTGAATTAGCCTTTTGCTGGATTTTACAAAAGGTCGTTGACCATTTTGGCGATGAAGAGCCTGAAGATTTAACTGTGGTTTATCGCTTTATTGCCACCTTAGCGGATGAAATCCGTGCGCATGGGGTGTTCAATATGATTTTAACCGACGGCGACAACCTCATGAGTTACTGCAGCAACAACTTGTGTTACATCACGCGTCGGGCGCCGTTTGGTAAAGCTAAGCTCATTGATACCGACGTGGTGATCGACTTTGATAAAGAGACCACCCCAAACGATATTGTTACCGTTATTGCAACACGGCCGTTAACCGATAACGAAGACTGGCATATTTTAGCCCCAGGCGACTGGAAGCTGTTTCACAAAGGCGAGCGAGTGATCGACCATTTTGCCACTAACGTTGCGGCTGACACAGCTTCTCAAGAATAAGGCTTTTTATGGTTTCATAGCGTTTCGGTAACTGACGATAGCGCTGTGAAATCAGATATAACGGCTCAGTAACGGCGCGCTTTGTTTGGTGTACGTGTAACTTATCGTTTAACGGAAAATAAGCCACCGCGCTGTAGGGCAACACAGTAAAGCCGATACCGTGGGCAATGGGCAGCAATATTTGGCTTAATTGATTAATGTAACTGGCTGGGCGGATCTGATTAATCTGTATTTGATCCCAACCTGGCTCGTCACATTGGGCAAGATACAAAGACAAGTAGTGCACCGCATCTGGGTGTTTAACCATCCCTAAATCTAATAAGGTCTGGGCATTGATGGTTTGCGACTCGTAAGCCTTAGGTAAAACCAAGCACAAAGGCTCTTCACCAATCACTTGGCTATTAAACAAATGACTATTAGGCAGGTGAGTCACCACGCCTAAGTCGATACGACCTTGTTGTACATCATGCAAAATTCTGTCATTGGGTGACACTTCAATATGAAATGACAGATCTGGGTACTGTTGTTGCAGCTCAATTAGCTTAGGGTAGGCACTCATGGCTAAAGAGCCTGAGCAGCTTAATGAACATAAGCCCGCATAGGCATCATCAAAACCTAAACTTTCTAACAGTTGCTTTTGATTATCTGCCACTTGCTGAGCATATTGGTAAACCAAGCGACCTTGTTCAGTCAGGTGAAACTGCTTATTACTGCGCTTTATTAGATCGTAGCCGGTAGCTTGCTCTAGCTTTTTCACGTGTTGGCTAACACCAGGCTGTGTCATAAACAGCGCTTCAGCTGTTTTAGTGAAATGACCGATGTCGACTAAGGTTTTAAAGGTATGTAACCAGGCAGGATTCATTGGCAGTGGCTGAGTAGTTATCGATTACTGTTGATAATAACGAAAATTTATCTTTATTGGTATTTGTAATAAATTACAAGCAAACATAGGCTTGTTGTCATTGTTGACCCTACTGTGATTGACATTCCATCAAAGCGTTAGCTAAGCAAAGCGGCTGCTAGCAAAAGTGGTGGCTGTTTCTCTGGCAATGGCGATTATTCGACTGCGGGTTTTATCGATTTCTGCATGCAGCGGGTAAAACAAAACCATCTCTTGCCTTAGATTAACTATGGTCTCCTTGATGTGTATTTTTCGCAGTTTTCCGGCCTCGACAAACTCTTGGGCATTCGCCGTGCTTAACAAGGTCCAGCCTTTTTTCTGAATTTTATGTAGCAACATGTCGTTGTTTGAGACCAGATGTTTGCGATTGCTAATATTGGCATAGCGCATTTCATTGAGTACCGAGTTTTCGGTGAGCAAAAAGTCCTCGGTAGTTAGCTCATTAAGATCAATTCCTTGTTGAGAGATCCCTGAGTTTACTGACGTATAGGGCGCATATTGATAGGTGCCTAAGTTGACGATGCCAACTTTTGTGTTGGGGAAGATTTTTCCTATCGTCGGCATGATAGAGAATAACGCATCACCGGATTCGATATCTTTTAAACTGGCTGCGCGGTCTCTTTGTAACCAGTTTATTGAGATGTCAGGAAACTCACGTTCGATCGCATCATCGATATCAGATAATAGGCACAAAGGAATCAGATCATCGTGGTGCAACACGATGGACGTGATGGCAGTGGAGAAAGTGGACAAGGCAACATTATAAAACTCTTTTGACTGGCGAGTTAAATTGTCAGCCCTGGGATAGAGATGTATGCCGCTTTTAGTGGGCAGCACGGCTTTGCCTTGAGTTTCAAATAGCTCAAACCCCAAGGTATCTTCTAGTGCTTTTACTCTTTCACGAACCGTCGCTCTTGTTTTACTAGTTGCTCTAGCAGCTTTACTGTAGCTATTAAGCTCGTAAACCGCTTTAAAACAAGACAGTTGCTCCAAAGTGACCATCGATTACTCTCAATTTTATGTACGTATAATCCATACATTATGTATTCGTGTGTATCTGTTTTCAAATCTATTATGGGGCCAAGTTGATAGCCCGGCCCTGTTTGTCATCAAGCGATTCTAGTCAAGCGACTTTTATGAAGCACCTTGTACATAAGCGCCTTTAATGAACAGGCCTAAGCAGCGACGCAGCAGTGGCTCAGTGTAGATGGCAATTAACCGAGACAATCAACATCAAATGACCAGATTTACGCTTTTATATGGTTTTTACATCAAGGGAAACTCTCACCGTTAGTGGTGGGGTTTAGGTTTTCCTTAAACAGAATGCAAAGTCAGTAAGGATTCAAATATGAAATTAACATCGCTCGCCATTATTATCTCACTATCAACATGCGCAGTACTTTCAGCATCAGCAAATGGCAATGACAATGCGAAAGCCATGTACTCAACCTCAACGGCTGCAAAAGATCAGGTGACACTTTCTAATTGGGCAGATGCAGATTTCAATCATTGGTCATTTCAGAACATGGGGATCCACCCAACATTAATGGTGCCTCGCGATGGTAACGTATCAGTGCTACCTGAAAATCTAGATCCCAAGATTGCTACACTGAACTTTGAATATGCAGGTCAAAGTTTCTCGGTTAAACAAGCCATGATAAATGACCGAACTGATGGTTACGTGATTATTAAAGACGGTCAAATCGTTCACGAAGAGTACTTTGGTACATTTGGGCCTAAAGATCACCACATGTGGGCTTCAAGCACTAAATCACTCGTTGGTCAGGCGGTGGGTTTGCTGGTAGAGCAGGGCAAGATAGACCCCAATAAAACCGTTGAAAGCTATATCGAAGAACTAAAGGGCTCACATTTTGGTCAGCAGACGGTAAGAACCGTGATCAACATGACAAGCGCATTAGACTACAGTGAAGATTACGCCAATATTGAGCCAGGTACGATGCACTTTGAATACTTTCGCCGCTTAGGGTTGGTCCCAGCCTATGATCTAATGAAGCTTGATCCCACTAAGGATGATACTCCAAGAGGCCTATTGGCATTTGCCCCCGAGTTTAAGCAAAACTCAGACCTCGCAGTCAATCACAAATATGTATATCATTCGCCCAATGTAGATGTGGCCGGCTGGTTAGTCGCGCGGGTGTCAGGGCAGCCATTACAACAATTTATTGCCGAAAACATCTGGTACAAACTGGGGGTTGAGCACGATGCCACCTTTATGACAGATATGACATATACACCAGTGGCCACTGGTGGTTTTGCATCTACCTTGAGAGACTTTGCTAGAGTAGGTATCGCGATGGCTAACCACGGCAGCTACAATGGTCAGCAAGTATTTTCAAAAGCTTGGATAGACGACACTTTTAAGCTAACGGAAGAAGAGCGAGCCCATATGCAGCGTAGCATTTACAAGGATAAAGATTCAGGTGTTTATGATGAATGGCTAGAGGGATACAAAAACTATTTGTGGGTGCACGATAGTGACAAAAGAATCGCGACATTCCGCGGTGTGTTTGGCCAACACCTTTATATTAACCAAGAGCAGAATCTGGTTATCGCCACGTTTTCATCTGCAGAATCAGCATCAAATGCCGCACGGACAACCAATAAACCGCGCTTAGCGGCATTTGAGGCAATCGCTAACCATTACGAGCAACAACGCGCTCAAGCTAGCCAAAATAAGTAACAAGCTGCAGCTATTAATAAGTCAGAATTAGTGATAATAACTTGCCTACTTTTACAGTAGGCAAGTTGCTATTAAAGAGAGCAATTTTTTAACTAATAGGCGCCCGCTGCGTAGTGCAGCTCATAACTATGGCTGTAAATTTCTAAAATATTGCCAAAGGGGTCTTCCATGTAAATCATGCGATAGGGCTTTTCACCAGGGTAATAATAACGCGGTTGCTTCATACGTTTTTTACCTCCCGCAGCGACGATTTTTTCCGCTAAACCCTCAACATCTGGGTCTTGCACGCAAAAGTGAAAAATACCTGTTTTCCAATATTCGAAATTGTCTTCAGGGTTTTGCTGATTTTTAAATTCAAATATCTCTACACCAATGCGATCGCCTGTTGATAAGTGGGTGATGCGAAAACGCTCCCAACCCGCGCCAAATACATCAGTGCACATTTCACCAATCGCTGAGTCATCTTCAACGATCTCGGTGGGCTGCATTATCAGGTACCAACCTAACACTTCAGTATAAAACTTTACCGCGGCTTCAAGATTGGGCACTGAAATGCCAATGTGACTAAACGAGCGCGGGTAGGTGTGATTAGTATTGGGAGGGGTGAGCATAGTTAAAACTCCTTGTCATTGCGGAACCCTAGCCTAGAAACCCTAGCCTAGGAACCATTATCGAGAAACCGATAGTTCCTTTTGTAGAATCATTGAGTATAGGTGGGTTTTTACTTGTTGGTGCGGTAGTGCTCATTTGAATCTAGTGCCGCTAAGGAAAGCCAAATGTTCGGTAAGCTTTATGGGGTTCTATGTTGCTAGTGTCTGATAGCCATGCTCTGGGCTGTGAACTCGGGGCACTTTTGAGTGAATTAACGTTTCAAATTGACAAGTATCTAAATGACGCCTAGCTCGAGGGCAGGAATCATAATGACGGCCAGCTTGCTGACCGAACAAACTAGATCACTATTATGAACATAGTCCACAGCAACGGTAATACGTTGAAGCTCTTCGTCAAGTTGAACATTAGAGACTAACCTAGGTGCTTTTAAACCTAGCTCTTTTGGGTATAAAAGAATATCGCTCATGACGGTAGTTAAAGGCGAGATTATATTGAGGAGCTTATCTTAAAAGTTACGTCTTCCACCCCCTCGGCGAAGAGCCGCTTTTATACAGTAGTATCGGTTTTGGTACGGTTAATCGGTTGATTTTGAGTTATGAATTCACGGTTTGCTATTGAGTAGAAAGATAAAGACGTAAATTCAGCTAGATGAAAGTGTGCAATCTTGAATTACTGAGATAATAGGCAAGCAAAGTGTGCATGCGCGTTTTTTCAGATGGTATATTTAACGAAATGCTGATAAGTTCATTGTATACAGATAGTTAACTGTGCGCGTTTCCACTGGTCCAACGAGGTAAACGCGCATGCGCACTAATAAAATGTTAGGAGTTTCTATGGATGGAGTCACAAATCTACAACTGGCGACATTCTCAATTGCTGTATTAGGTGCAGTCTTGGGGATAATAAATACGTGGCATAACCTTGATAAAAAGAGATTGAAAGTTAAGGTTACCCCCCTAAATGTTGTTCCTGTTGGCGGTCTTGATCCACGCTTAAGATTTGGTGTTTCTATTGTCAACTTGAGTGATTTCCCTATCACTGTTTCTGATGCAGGTGTTTTGGTAAAAGAAACCGGTGATCATATGGCCATAGTTAACCCTGTATTTTCTGATGGTGGAAATTGGCCAAGAAGATTGGAGCCCAGATCTTCGGTTACAGCATATAGCCAAGTACCGACACCTCCTCAAGGTAAGAGTATGGGGTTGGCATATGCTCGAACAGAATGTGGTGCCTTATTAAAAGGAAATAGTGCTGCGTTAAAACAAATAGCACGAGAACAAAACTCCTAACAAGCTGTTTAAAGTGGACAAAATTACGTTGGCTTGGTTTCGCTCCGCTTCACATTTTAGCCAACGAAATTTTGCCCATTAACAGGGCGTTAGTTGACTAGCTAGTTTAGTTGCAAGTTTATCAATCAGAATTAATAAAGGGACTTAAAAAATGAGGTTTGGTCTATCTATTATCGCTAGCATTTTATTTGCAGGTACTTCATATGCAAGTAATGACTTTTCAGCGATAGATAAGTACGTTAACTTTGTAAAAAAAGAAGTAGGGTTACCGTCAGGGACTGCTGTTGCAATCGTAAAAGATGGAAAAATAGTTTACGAAGGGTATTTCGGGTACTCTAATTTAAAAGATAATAAAAGGGTAACTGAAAAAACCGCCTTTTATCTTGCATCTGTGACAAAGCCTATGTTTGCTTTATCAGTGCTATTAATGGAGGGAAATGGCGATATTAAAGACAGTACTTCTATGGCTGAGATGTTTCCTACGCTAGAGTTTCCTTATATCGATACAGATAAAATTCAAGTAAAACATCTTGTTTCTCATACCCATGCTCTTGCCAACATACCCTTAGTAGACACGCTAGCATTTACTGGGCAACATAATAAATTACAGCGACAAAAGTTAACCTCTGCATCTAAAAATGATCCTGCTAATCAGTTAGGACACTACCAATATGGGAATGAAGGTTACAATATACTAAGTGTGTGGGCTGAAGACAAATTCAAGCAAGATTGGCAGCAAACGCTTGAGCAATTAGTTTACCAACCTTTATCAATGAATCATACGTCATCGTATGTTAGCGATGCTGAGACCAAAGGCTTTGACATTGCACGGCCTTATCATTTATATGCCGCTACCCCAAAAAAAGTCATGCCCTTTGAAAAGAGTGATTCCACTATGCAAGCTGCCGGCGGCACTTTTTCATCGGCAAGGGATATGGCAAAGTTTTTGATTGCGCAATTGAACGAAGGTCAGGTTAACGGAAAACAAGTATTTCCAGCTAACGTTATTAAAAAGTCTCATCAGAAATTAGCTACTAACGATTTAAAGTATAGAGACTTTATTCGTAAAGGGTATGCTTGGGGCTGGTATATGGGGCCATATAAAGAAGAAAAAACATATCATCATTTTGGTGGGATTGCTGGAACGCATACACATGCTTCTTTTATGTTGGAGCACAATATTGGACTGATAGTACTTAACAATGAAGAAACTGTAGCAGCGTCTATGACACAAGGTATCGCTGATATTGCTTATAGTATTTTATTAGGCAAGGGAGATGTAAATAAAATTACAGAATCTCGAATTGAAGCTATGAAAGATCGCTGGTTAAAAATACAAGCAGATATTAAGGAAACCAATGAAACACATGAAAAAAGAAATGCCGCTAGAAAAATGGTTTTGACTAGAGAAAAATCAGAATACGCTGGGGTATTTCATAATCCGTTGTGGGGGAATCTAGAAGTCGAGTTACTAGAAAATAATGATCTTAAATTTAGTTTAGGTGAATTAAATGCAGTTGCAACGGCAGCAAAGCGAAAAGACGAGTTGAGAATCCAATTTCAAATTGGTAGTGGAAGAATAGCAGCTTATAAAATTGTTGAAGGCAAGGTGGCCGAAATTGATGTTTATGGAATTAATCCATTGGCTGTAGAAACCTTTACACGCTTATAGTGTTGAAAAGAGCCAACTAACAAGGTATTCAATTTGGAAAATTTATTTTTGGCTATTGTTCGTGCATCACATATTTTAGCCAACTATAAATTGCCGATTAATGTGACATTAGCACTACTATTAAATTGTTGCTTTTGATGCTAATTATTTTTATTAATGGTTGTGCAGCAACCAATGAAAACAGTATCGATGAATCAATGATTGAATTAAGGCGAGATGCCCTATCAAAAATCGATGTACTCGCCTGCTTAGACAAAGGCGGTGTAATACAAAGTGTTTGCAAGTTTGGTATGCCATCCTGTGTTGTAAAATATATGGATGCAGGTAAAACGTGTAGCGATAACTCCGAATGCGCAGGAGAGTGCAGAATTGAAGACGAATTCGTTGAAGTAGGCACTAGAACAACAGGCTTTTGCAGCGTTGATAGCGATCCTTGTGGTTGTTTTCAACTGATTACAAATGGCAAAGCAGAACATGCAGTGTGTGCTGACTAGCCCAGCAAGTGCGTTTAAGCGAGGCACTGCTAACAGTTTGCTCGGCTCCAGGCCGATTTACAATATTAGGCGATTTACAATTCTAGCCCATTAACAGAGCGTTATATTTTTATCTTATTTCATCGCTTTACCGCAATGAATCGAATGGACTCAAAAGAGAAAAGCTATGATTAAAGTGTTTGTTACAAGTATTGCGTTAATGCTCATATTCCCACCTTTTGCCTACGGAACAACCGCACCAGTTGGGGATAAGCTAAACCAGCATATTCAGCACTATGTTGAAGATGAAAACTTTCAAGGTGCAGTGCTGCTTGCTCAAAAAGGTAAGGTGCTGTTTAAGCAAGCTTATGGCTATGCAGATATTAAAAATAAAATACTAAATACAACGCAGCATCAGTTCCTTATTGGTTCGATGACTAAATCATTCACCGCAGTTGCTGCAATGCGCTTGGTGGAACAAAACAAACTTGATTTACATGCGCCTATTGCCACTTATATTCCAAAGCTTGATAGTAAACTGGCAAGCGGACTGACTTTACATCTCTTACTCAAGCATCAATCTGGATTAACACGGCATTTAGAGCACCTTACAAGCTTTGAGGAAAAAGATGTCACCTCAAGTGAAATTCTCAGTATTATCAACACATCAGAGCAATCATTTAAGCCAGGAACACAGTACGAATACGGTAACTTAAATTATCATCTTGTTGCACTCATTATTGAAAATGTCACCGGTAAAAGCTACGCAGAGGCAATGCATACATTAGTGTTCGCGCCACTTGAGATGCAGCATTCTGGTGTTGAGCGTATCGCTAACCCTCCCAAGAATCGTGCTAATGGTTATCGAAAAAGTGTGTTTGGCATCAATAGAGATGAAAATATTGTTTCTTATGCGCTCGGCTCAGGCGATATCTACTCGACTGTGGAAGATTTACTCAAGTGGGAGCAAGCTCTCTATACACCTGGCTTCTTGTCGCAACAGAGCATTGACCTGATGTTTAAGGGGGAAAACAAAGCGCTGGGTTATTATGGTTATGGTTTTAGAATCCGAGAATATCAACGTAGTCGTGAGCATAACAATTTAGGGAAATTGACTCGTCACGGCGGTTCAATGGATGGTTTTTCATCAAACTTACATCGTTATACCGACGATCAACTTACAGTGATTATTCTGGCTAACGTACGCAGATTCTCAATACGTACATTAACCTTCGAACTAAAAGAAATCGCGCTTGGTGTTGATAGCATGCAGCGAAGTCGATCGTCGTTTGAATAACACGAACGAATAATCTAAGTAGGTGGAACTTCGCATACTGTTAGCCTAGTTGTTCTTGGCAAGCTTGATGCAATTAAGCAACAGCGTGCTATCTACCTTTTTATCTGTCTTCAGCAGCTAATCATGATGTGTTGTAAACGAATTTAAGCCTATAAGTGGAGCGGGTAACGCTTGGCGGTATTTTTTACGCTCAGTTTAAAAGGGCAAGTGTAGACAGGCCTGAGTTGAAATAGCTAAAATAGCGCCCTCGCGGCTGCACATCAATTCAGTCAAACTCAGAGAGAATACAATGATTGTAGAAAATGTGCTTCCTGAATATTATGCAGAAATGCTGAGTGTTTGGGAAAATTCAGTGCGAGCAACTCATGACTTCATAACAGAAGAAGATATCGCGTTTTTTAAACCAATTATCATTGAGCAGGCTTTCCCTGCTGTCACATTAAGGTGTGTAAAAAATGGCAATGGTTCAATTTTAGGTTTTGTGGGTGTCCACGACTCAAAAATTGAAATGTTGTTCATCTTAAATGAGGCAAGGGGGCAAGGTGTTGGTAAAGTATTGTTGCAATACGCAATAGCACACTTAGGTGCAACCAAGGTTGACGTAAATGAGCAAAACCCACAAGCGGTAGGCTTTTATGAGCATATGGGGTTCAACGTCGTTTCACGCTCGCCACTTGATGATATGGGAAAACCTTTTCCAATTCTTCATATGACAAGATAGTGCTCGGTTTGTCGTAATTCAGTTTGCTAGTAGAAACGCCCAAAGCTATTAACTTTGGGCGTTTCCGTATGTGCTAGAAATAAATTGGCTTAATCGCTTGAGCCGTTAACTGGCTATCACTGCAATGTTGAAGTGCGGTGCGAGCAAGCAGTTGACGTTAGTTATTGGGAGTTAAGGGTTATTTTCCGATAAGCCTTGGGCTAAATCTTTGGTTAAATCCTCTTCAACTTCTTTCATGAGGGACTGTGCGGCTTCGGCATCTGCGGGCTGGGCCGCGCTTTCGGCAATGCCGGCCATTGGTCCCTTATCAAACTTGTAGTTGAGCAGTTTTATGTCCAGCTGCTTGCTGCCGCGCTCGAAGTGAGTGAGTCGCACCGGTAAATAACCCAGTTCGGGTGCCATCCAGAAGAATGTTTGGCGTTTTTTACTGTCGCGCACCACTTCTATTTTTACGGTTTCATAGCTGCCACTTTCAATGTTGAGACGCTCTTTTGAGACAACATTAAAATCGTACTCATCAATTTCACCTTCTTTGACCATTTTAAAGTTAAGGTGCTGCTTACCTTCAGCCATCTCCATTCTAAATTGCAATTGCACCATTAATGGGTCGTACAGTGTTTCGGTATAAGGCAGCTTGGCACGCTCATCTTTGTAGCGACTGTGCACCGCTTGTTGGCCTTTGGCAAAGGCGGCTTGCTCTTGAAAGTCTGAGCCTGTGCCACTGCGACGATGAATGTAACGCAGCGGATGCAGTTGGTTATCTTGCAGCGAAAAGTCACTGGTGACCGTGCGTCTATCAGACAACAGTAATAAGCTTACATCGCTGTCAAAACGGTAATGATAGAGATTGTCTTGTGGGGCGTTGAGAATATAGCGAGCCTTGCCCAATTCAATACTGCCATAGTTAACTTGGTATTCGGCAGTGTGTGGCGTCAATGGGCTGTAAGCAGCGAACGATGCAAAGCTAACCGATAGGGTTAACAAGCTACTTAAGGCGATGAGTTTATTTTTTAACGACAATACTAACTCCTGATCGGATGAAATTAAAAAGCCAGTTGCATGACTAAAGTTGCCATATCTGGCTGCCACATATATTGAGCTTTCGCTACTCGGCCGTTTTTGACATCAATACCTTCTAAACGCAATAACATCATCTGCTCTGCAAAAGCCTCAGTCTCTTTGTTGAAGGCAATTTTACCTTGGCTGTTTAACACGCGGTGCCAAGGTAAGTTTAACTCATCACTGGCGAGTTTGAGCGCGCGTGATACATAGCGAGCTCTGCCTGGTAAACCGGCGAGATCTGCAATAACGCCGTATGAGGAGATTTTTCCGTGGGGTATTAACGCCACCACTTGCCAAATTCGCTCAGCGTTGGAAAGGCTTGGTTTGTCCATTATTTGCCTCAATATATCAATTGTGTTCGATATTACTGATAACTGCAAAGCGATACCAGTGATAACTGTTCTATGTGATGTGGCTGTTTCACTGCTGTGAATTTGTTGTGATGTAAGGGTAAGTGGCGGGGCAGATTTGGCAATAAAAAACAGCAGACCGGAAGATCTGCTGTTGCGGGATGAGTGGATATTGTTGGGTGTCAGTCTAAGTGGACCCAAGCCTAAGGGAACTATGACACGGTTTGGGCGTGACTGTTTTCAGTGATGCTATCCATCACACCGAAACGATGAAACAGGACTAAACCTAATGCGGTTAAGCCGCCAAAGGCGCCAATGATGTACCACATAAGATCAGGTCGCTGCGCTGCCTTAGCGACTTCGCTATATAGATAGCCAGACAGCGGGCCTGCCAACAAAAAGCCAATGGCTGATGAGACAAAGTAGTAGCCCATAAACATGGCTTTTTTATCGCTAGGGGCAAAACTGGCAACGTATTCTTGGCTTTTCGGCGATGCCACCATTTCACCCAAAGAAAACACTAAAATAGAGGTCAGTACCATCGCGCCACCCATGAGCATACCAGTAGCCAGTCCGCCAAGGGCGGTACCCATTGCCAGAATGAGGGTTCCAGCAACCAAAATAGGTAAGGCTTGGTATTTCTCAATAGTGCGGCTGACAAGTATTTGCAGTAACACAATAGACAGGAAGTTGAGACCGATGAGGTACTCTGGGTTAACCTGTCTATATTGCTGTGCCCAATTAGCAGCAACTGATGAGGCGCTGTCGGTGTCAGTCGCTATGGCAGCGAGCGCTTGGGTTATTTCAGCTTGAGGCACCATCACTTTACTGTGTACTAATTCAAAATAGGCTTGTTCGACATTGATGTTAGCTTGGCTGAATTCTGCTGCTAGTCGTACTAATTCGGTTTGCAAGTGCAGTTGATCAACAGGGGCCAAAAAGGTTTGCAAGTCAGGGTAACTGGCTAGGGCAATCACTAAATCTGAGGTATCAACAAAGTCTCTGATAAAAATCGGTAAGGTAATAAAGATTTGCTGATACACCATCCAAAACCCAGATAAGATTAGCAAATAGGTGACAAAGGGTTTATTGCCGACGCGAATTTTTTGGCGATACCAAGCTGCATTGGGTTGTTTGCTAGCACTGATGTTCCATAAATAATGGCCGGCAAACCAAACGATATACAGCATGGCGGTGGTTTGGCCATCGAGCCATTTAGCGCCGTAGGCCATTAGGATGATCAAGCTGCCAAAGAAAATTAGCGCAAAACGGGCATTACCCAGTACTTCTTGAATATCCTGCATAACCTGTTTTAAAGGACGACCTTTTTGCTGCGCTTGATCTGTGGGTTCTTCATAGAGGAACAACGCCGGAATAAAGTTTAGCGCTATCCAGAAAGATGACATGATAAATACCCAGTCCCAGCTAATTGCTCGCACGTAACCGGCAATAAATGGCCCGAGGAAACCGCCGATATTGACCATCATGTAGAAAATACCAAAGCCAAGGCCACGGTTACTACTGTCGGTGGTTCTGGCAATGGTACCTGTAACTACCGGTTTAAAGCAGGCGGCCCCCACAGCGACCCCCATAAAAGCTAAAAAGAAGCCGGAAAAACTGCTGACCTGACCCAGCAAATAGTAACTTGGACACATAATGGCATAGGCGATGATGAACATTTTTCGATAGCCATAACGGTCAGCTAAGGCGCCAGTGAGTACAGGAAAAAGGTAGAGAAAGAATGGAATCATACCTTGCAGTAAGCCACGCTCTTGCTCATTAAAGCCAAGTCCGCCCTGATTTGCGGGTGAGGTCATGTAAAGCGAAGATAAGGTAAAAAAGCCATACCAGGCCAGTCGCTCAAATATCTCCATGGTATTGGCAACATAAAATGTGCGCGGTAAGGGGGTACGTGCAGAAGATGACATAATACAATCCGTATATTTTATACAATCAGTCCATGCTACTGACTATTTCTGATAAATACAAGGCGATGCAGGTATCGGCTTAGCAGGTTAAGCTTGCCTTTAGTGTGACATTCGTCATAATGGCGCAAATTTTTTAAAAGATGATTTACCATGGCCGTACTTGATATTTTGACCATTCCAGATGAACGCCTTAAACGCAAAGCCGTTGCGGTTAGCGATGTTGCTGCGATTGGTGGTTTTATTGATGATTTATTGGAAACCATGTATCACACCGACGATGGTATTGGTCTTGCTGCTACCCAGGTTGGCAGTACCGATGCAGTGTTAGTGATCGACCTGTCCAGTGAGCGCAATCAACCGCTAGTATTGGTTAACCCAGAGTTAGTAGAAGGGCGAGGTGAGTTTGTTGGTGAAGAAGGTTGCTTATCTATTCCGGGTTATCGCGCTAAAGTGTCTCGCTTTGAGTATGTCAAAGTTAAAGGTCTTGATCGTGACGGTCAGCCTATAGAAGTGGAGTCAGATGACTTTCTCGCAATAGTGTTGCAGCACGAGATGGATCATCTGCAGGGCAAAGTGTTTATTGAGCACCTATCTAAGATGAAACAACAAATTGCCCTGAGAAAAGTGAAGAAGTTTGCTTAACTAACCAGCGGCGCACTAAGCTGAGCCGAGGTTTTCTTCGGCTCTTGTTCGGCGTTAGGGTGATTCACCGGTAACGTCAAAGTTAATACCAGCCCCCCCTGCGGGTGGTTACTTGCAACCACCTCGCCAGCTAACAGTTTCATACATTGCTTCACAATGGCCAGTCCTAACCCAAAGCCACCTTGGCTTGAGTGTCTGGCTTCATCTAAGCGGGTAAAAGGATTAAACAGGTTGGTCAGCTCTTCTGCTGGAATGCCTGGGCCATTATCGGCAATGGTTATCTGTAATTGCTGTGTAACTAACTGTGTTTCAATATGAATTTCGCAATGTTCACCCGCATATTTAAGTGCATTACGCACAATGTTTTCAATGGCTCTGCAGAGATACTGGCGGTCGGTAAACAGCGTTAGGGGATCATGGTTATGCCAATGGATCTGTTGCTCTTCTTTGGCTTCAAATTGACAGTCTTGCTGAATCTGCGCTTGCAGGGCGCCCACATCAAATTGGCTGCAGTTTAGTTGAATATAAGCGTTGTTTAAGCGGCTAAAGTCTAGAATGGTATTAATTAAGCTCGACATTTGTGCGCCTTCTGCGCGCAAACGGGCAATGGCGATTTGATGGCGCTCATCTAATTGTCCTTCGAGTAAATGCAGCGCAAGCTCTTGTCTTGCCAGTGGGGTACGTAGCTCATGGGACACATCTCTTAATAGTCGTTTTTGGTTCTGCATGCCTTGTTGCAGTTGTTCAGCCATATGATCAAACTCAGCGGCCAGATGATAAAACTCAGGCTCCTTAGTTGAAAAGTGGTTGGCAATACGGGTGTCGAGCTTACCTTGTGCCAGCGCTTCAGTTCCCCGCTTGAGGTGCTGAAGCGGGGTAATAAGGTAGCGGCTTAGTAGGTAACTAAACAGCAGCAACACGGTAATGCCAACAATAGTGCGAATGGTCCATAGCGCGGTATTGAGTTGTTGGGCTGGGTGCAGGTCGGCATTAAGTTGGACCACTAAACTCAATGGCTGCTGGTCATCTAAGGTGTCAGCGAGAGGTAAAGCAATGAGTGGCTTACGCACTCTGTCGCCCATAGGTTGTTGGATCTGTCTTGAAAACTGCAATTTAAAAACAAAGTGTGGGTGCATTGTGCGCTGGCTAATGGCTTGGTTTTGTGGGTCTAAGGTATAGAGCGTAAAAGCTTGCTCGCTTTCCCATTGGGCTAACCCGGCAATGTCTTTACGCTGAATATATTGGTTAGCTTGTTCAGCCAGCGTATGGAGCTGCTGCTGAGTTGCTGGAGATAGTGTCAGTAAGCGGCTGAGAATTAAACTCTCAATGCCGGTTGCGATTAATAATATTGCCAGTAAAGAGACAGCAAAAAAACTAAATACTCGGATCTGCAAATGTGAAAACAGCTTGTTGAATGACGCTGACATACCCATACCAAATAAAAACGATTCTCATTAATGTTAACTTTTTATACTTAGGATCGCTATGGGATCTTAGCGTTATTGTGGTTGAGATCTGCAAATTTCACACTATACTGTATATATGTACAGTATAGTGTGAGAATGTCATGAAAGCAGAACCGATATCTCAGGTTGATGAGCATCAACAAGCAACTGCGTTGGACAGTTTATTGAGCCGAGAAGATCTTTGGCGTGGTCAACAATGGCAGCAGCAATCTGACTGCTTAAGCAGTGGTTATACAAGCTTAGATGAAGTATTAGCGGGTCAAGGTTGGCCAAGCTCTGGCGTTTGTGAACTCTTGAGCGATCAAGTTGGGATTGGCGAATTGACGTTGTTGCTACCGTTGATTGCACAGCACATTCCTTTAAATGCCACGGCTGACAAGCAGCGTAATGGGGCGGTAGCACTTGTTGCGCCTCCGTTTATTCCCTTTGCCGCAGGCTTGGCTCAGCACAATATTGATGTTGAGCGGATCGTATGGGTGGACTGTATTGATCGCAAAGAACAACTGTGGGCGTTAGAACAAGCATTAGCCAGTGGCGTGTGCCAGTTAGCCTTAATTTGGCTGTCTACACTGTCAGTCACTGAGTCTCGGCGTTTACAGCTAGCATGCGAAAAGGGTCATAGCTTGTGCTTTTGTTATTTGCCTAGCCATTTAGCATCCCAATCGCACCCGGTGCAGTTACGAATTCAATTACACCGTGACTATGACAAAACCGTCGATAATGCCGCTACAGAGCTGACGATTGTGAAGCGCCGCGGTGGTTGGCCAATTGCGGGTTTTGAGCTGTCACTGTTGCCGCGATACTTAGCTTACAGTGATTGGCAAAAATCGCCTTCAAAACCTGGGCATTCAGTGAGTAGCGATATTATTCAGGGGCCTTGGTCATCATGATTTGGCTGGCGATCTATTTTCCTAGCGGTGTATTGCAGTATCAGCGCTTATGTCACGATATTAGTGCGGCGCGGCCTGTGGCTTTTTATGACCCACAGCAATTGACCATTTTGGCGGTTGAGGGAGCAGATAAAGCCGTCACTGTGGGTTTGAGCGTGGCGACAGCTCAAGCCCTATGCGCAGAACTAGTCTTGATTGAGTACCAATCAAATTTAACTGAACAGTACACCGATTGGCTGGCTAAGTGGAGCTATAACTACAGTGCACGAGTGGTTATTCCATCGTGTGAGATACAATCACAATGCCGGGGCGATAGCACCCAAGTGATGGATGTATTACTGCTAGAAGTGGGCTCGATGCAGCAGGTGTTTTCAGGGCTGGACAATTTACTTCATCAGTATGCCACTCAAGCCAGTGGTTATGGTTTTCGCTGGCAGATGGTGTTAGCTGAGCATCCACTTATGGCGCAGTTATTGGCGGTACATCGGCCGCAATTAACCAGTGAGTCAGAGTTAACATCAGCGCAGGGAAGCACAGCCGTGCAGCGCGTCTATGAAACTAAAGCGGCTTTGAGTCAGCTTAAAGCATTAGCAATATCGACGCTGCCGGTAGAGCCAAGTGTTATTCAACGTTGCCAGCAAATGGGTCTTAATACCGTTGCGGCATTAATGGCCTTGCCACGGGCTGAGTTAGGGCGGCGCTTTGGTGAGTCACTACTGAGTTTGCTCACTCAATTGCAGGGGCGTATCGAGGTTCCGCAATGCTTCTATACACCGGCAGAGACTTACCAGCAAAAAATGAGCTTAATGTATGATGTTGAGCATATTGAAGGGGTGTTGTTTCCCTTAAGCCGAATGCTGAGTCAACTCAGTGATTATCTATTGCAGCGGCAGTTAGCCATTTTGCGTTTGCAGCTCACTTTAGCGTATCGCGATAATGAGTTGCCGCCTTTGTCATTGTTAATTCATTACCCGTTTGCGGAGCATCGCTGTGACAGTTTACTGGCATTGTGCCGTCTGCAACTTGAGCGTCAGACCTTATACTCTCCGGTGGTTGCGCTACAACTCGATGTGTCTAGTTTTGTTGAGCAGCACTTAGATGAAGACTGCTGGTGGCAACAGCAAGGAGTAAGTGCTGAGATCCGCCAACTATTTGCAACTTTAGAGGCAAGGTTAGGCGAGCATTGTGTTAAAGGGCTGGCGATGGCCAGTCATCATCTCCCTGAGCAGAGCTGCCAAGTCAAGCCGTTAACACAGTGGGGACAAAGTGGATCTCGTTTAGCCCTTAGTGACTTGAGCCATAAAACCGCAGGAATTGCTTATGACAGACTCGCTGCAGAGCGTACTGCCTCCTATGACACCTTGGGCTTGTTTCGGCCGAGCTTTTTACTCAAGCAGCCACAACCGCTTGCTCTGCACGAGTTTACCCGCTTAAAAGGGCCAGAACGTATTAGTCCACCTTGGTGGCTGACACAACATGACAGAGATTACTACATTGCAGCGCATATTGATGGTGGGCTTTGTTGGGTTTTCTATGACGGACAAGATTGGTTTCTACAGGGCTGGTTTAGTTAAATGTACGCCGAGCTTCATACTTTATCTAATTACAGCTTTTTACGTGGTGCTTCTCACCCTCAGGAGCTGGTGGCACAGGCGGCAGCGCTAGGTTATCAAGCATTGGCATTAACCGATGAGTGTTCATTATCTGGGGTTGTTAAAGCCCATGATGCGGCGAAGCAACACGGCATTAAATTGATTATTGGCGCCGAGTTTCAACTGCCGCAAGGGGTATTTGTGTTACTGGCACCTAATCGCCGTGCATATGGGCAGATAAGCCAGCTGATCACTTTAGCCCGCCGACGTGATGAAAAGGGCAGTTATCAACTGCGTTTTTCAGATATGTTGACCCGCCTTGATGAAACAATATTGCTCTGGCGACCTGCAAGCCCTGAGCAGCTGCAGATGAGCTATCAGGTGGCCAATGATGCCGATGTCTGTGAGCCAAGCAGTAGGGAAAATGTGCAAAGCCAGATTGAACAGCAGGCCCAAGCTTATTATCAGGCACAGTTGCAGCAACTGATGCAGCAGCTAAAGCGAGCTTTTTCCGATAGGTTGTACATACTGATGGAGCGACAGTTACTGGGCTCTGAAGCTTGGCGCATGCAGGTATGGCAAACGTTGGCAGAGCAACAACAGGTTGCGTGCGTTGCCGCAGGTGGTGTGCGTATGCACCATAAACAGCGGCGTATGCTACTTGATGTTCTGACTTGTATTGGTCACGGCACTGAACTTGAAAAAGCAGGCAGTTTGCTTAGTGCCAATGCCGAGAGCAGTTTTAAGTCGCTAGAGGAACTGGCTAGGCGCTATCCACAAGCTTGGCTAGATAACAGCATTAATATTGCCAATGCCTGTGATTTTAGCCTTGATGAGCTTAAGTATGAGTATCCATCTGAGGTGATCCCTACGCAGATGAGTGCCAGTGACTATTTAGAGCAAGAGGTGAAAAAAGGTGCTTTAAAGCGATTTCCTCAAGGAGTGCCTGAGTCAGTTGCAAAGCAATATCACAAAGAGCTGAGCTTAATTAAGCAGATGCAGTATGAATATTTCTTTCTGACCATTTATGACATAGTCCAGTTTGCTAAACAGCAACAAATTTTACACCAAGGACGAGGCTCGGCGGCCAATTCTGTGGTGTGTTATTGCTTAGGAATAACAGAAGTTGATCCCACAAAGATCAACATGCTGTTTGAGCGCTTTATCTCTAAAGAGCGTAATGAACCGCCAGATATTGATGTTGATTTTGAACATGAACGCCGTGAAGAGGTGATTCAGTATATTTACCGCAAATATGGCCGCGATCGCGCCGCGTTGGCGGCAACAATCATTAGCTATCGTTTTAAAAGTGCGATGGCGGATGTGGGCAAAGCACTGGGGCTAGATCATCAAACCGTTGATCGCATGGTTAAACAAGTTGATCGCCGTGATGCGAGTGAGTCTTGGCAGCAGCAATTGCAGCAAAAACAGCAAGTGCCCGCACAGGGACTTGGCCGGTATTTACTGCCGCTGGTGGAAGAGATCCTCGGCTTCCCCCGGCATTTATCGCAACATGTTGGTGGGTTTATCATTTCAGCAGGGCCGTTATCTGAGCTGGTGCCCATTGAAAATGCGGCCATGCAAGACAGAACCGTGATCCAATGGGATAAGGATGATTTAGAGTCGCTAGGCTTGCTGAAAGTGGATGTACTGGCCTTAGGTATGCTAACAGCCATTCGCAAGTGTTTTAGCTTGTTGGGCGATGAGCAGCAGCCATTTACGATGGCGCAGGTGCAATGGGAACAAGCTGAGGTTTATCAAATGCTGCAACGAGGCGACAGTATTGGGGTGTTTCAGGTTGAGTCTCGTGCGCAAACCTCAATGCTACCTAGGCTAAAACCACAGAACTATTATGACCTGGTGGTGCAGATAGCCATAGTGCGTCCAGGGCCAATTCAGGGCGATATGGTTCACCCTTATCTACGTCGGCGAGATGGCATTGAAAGTGTCTCTTACCCGAGTGCGGCAGTTGAGTCGGTATTGTCGCGCACACTGGGAGTGCCTATTTTTCAAGAGCAGGTGATTGAGCTGGCAATGGTGGCCGCGGGCTTTAGTGGTGGCGAAGCCGATCAGCTTAGGCGGGCAATGGCCAGTTGGAAACGTTCTGGTGAGCTGCAACAGTTTGAAAATAAGCTGTTACAGGGGATGGCGGAGCGGGGCTACAGCGCCGATTTTGCCGCGCAGATCTATCGGCAGATTAAAGGATTTGGTGAATATGGCTTTCCTGAATCCCATTCTGCCAGTTTTGCTTTGCTGGCATACGTTTCGGCTTATTTAAAATATCATTATCCTGCGGCATTTTGCTGCTCGTTACTCAATAGCCAACCTATGGGATTTTACAGCCCTTCACAGTTGATCCAAGATGTGAAACGTCATGGTGTTGTGGTATTGCCCATTTGTGCCAATCATAGTTTGTGGCAGCATGAGTTGGTGCAGTGGCAAGGCAAAGCGGCTATTCGTTTGGGATTTCGTTTAATTAAGGGCTGCCAACAACAGTCGATGCAAGCGCTGATTACCGCGCGCCCCGAAGATGGCTTTAGTTGTTTAGATGACTTGTATCAGTTGGGGGTCAATCGCCATGAGCTAGAACTGCTTGCCAGTGCCGATGCGTTTAAACAGCTAAGTGGTCATCGCCACCAAGCCCGTTGGCAGCTTTCTGCCTATCAACCTAGCTTACCGTTATTTGATGATGTCGAGGCAAATGAAAGTGATGTAACACTGGCTGAGCCTTCGGTACTGGAGAGCTTAAAAAGTGATTATCATTATACTGGGGTAACCCTTGGGACTCATCCGATGGCACTATTAAGGCCAAAGCTAGGTCACTGTGTCAGTGCTGTCGATATTGAAACTTGTCGCCATGGTCAAGTGGTGAGTGTTGCGGGATTAGTGGTCGGCCGCCAGCGCCCGGGGACTGCTTCAGGGGTAACCTTTGTGACTCTGGAAGATGAGACCGGTAATATCAATGTGATTGTTTGGAGTGCCACGGCAAAGGCACAACGTCAGGCATATTTGGTGTCAAAAATTTTGAAGGTAACAGGGGTGTTTGAAACACAATCTGGGGTTTGCCATATTATTGCGGGTAGGTTGGAAGATATTTCTGATCAGTTAGGGCCATTAAATTTGAACTCGCGTGATTTTCACTAATTGGTATACTGTGGTGTGAGAATATTAGATAGCAAATTACAATGAGTTTACAAATCATCTTACTTACCCACGAACGTGAAGTGGATAGACCGACGAATACCGGACGATTGGCGTTAGAAATGTACCCAGATACTTGCCGACGTATCGTGTGGTCTCGGGTTGCACCCGACCCTTTGTTGATGGGTATAACAAAGCAGCCTGACACTTGGTTGCTGTTTCCTGCCGATGACACCGTTATGGTTGAGGTGAATAACTCTACCTCTGATTTTTACAGCAATAATCAGTCAATACAGGTGATTATTCTTGATGCAACTTGGCAAGAAGCACGCAAGATGTATCGTCAAAGTCCTTATTTAAATCAAATCAAACGGCTGAATTTTACCTCTGTGGCGAACTCTCAGTATGCACTGAGGCGTAATCAGGTTGCCGGCGGCTTATGTACCGTAGAATGCGTGGCTCAGTTGATGAGCGATGCAGGGCGAACCGCCGATTCTGAGCAACTCACGCAAGCCTTAGCAATGATGCCTACCCAGCGTGCCAAAGCGTGATTTAACTATGGTTGCTAAATGACGGTGGCTAAATCACGGTTAAATAGATACAGAGAAAGTGGCTGATCGCACCCGCGAGTACAAATAGGTGCCAAATAGCGTGATTGAATGGAATGCGTTTAGCCACATAAAATACCACGCCAAGACTATAGAAGATCCCACCTAGCAACAGCAAATTAAATCCAAGGTGAGTCATTGATTGGATGAGCTCTTCCATCACAGTAACACATAGCCAACCCATTAACAGATATAGCGCTAGACTAAGCTTTTTAAAGCGATGAATAAATTGAGTTTTGAAAATAATACCACCCACCGCTAGTGCCCATATCGCAATAAGAATGGTGGTCGCTTGGCTGTCAGCGAGCTCAATCATCATCATTGGTGTATAGGTGCCTGCTATCAACAGGTAGATGGCGCAGTGATCGGCGAGCTTCCAACGCTGGCGCCACTTTGCTGATGTCGCACTATGGTAAAGTGTTGAGCATAAAAACAGCAGAATAAAGCTAAAGCCATATAAGCTTACACCGACCAGTTGGCCGGTTGTTAGATGTGGTAAGCCTTTGCTGAGTAACATCCACAGCCCGACAATACCGAATAACACGCCCAATCCATGACTAATGCTATTGGCCAACTCTTCCTTGGCGCTGTATGGCAAAATAGCTTTAGGTTCACTATTTTGCGGAAGTGTTGTGCTGGACTCGGCCATTAAGTATTTACTCTAAAGTAGGTCTGATTGGCCAGTGTAACAGCAAGTGCGACTGAATACATCAATTAAGTGTACACTTGTACGCTGAAAATCAATTGATGCTTAAAGCAATAAATTGAACTAATTAGCATTAGTAGCTTCTAAACCTGCAATCATTATATGGTTGTTATAGCTTGTACGGTTTAATGAGATAATGGCAAAATTTGACTGTTGAGCGGCGGTTATTTTTAATAACGCTCAAGCATGCTTAGCCCAGCCACTTTTAGCTAAGGAATGATTAACTCGCCATTTTTAGCGCAAGGCTCATCGATAAAACCCATAAGTAACAGTGATAACTAAGGGCACTGAGCGATAGGCACAAGACGAAACACGAATGGAGTTCGTAAGGATAGATGGATAACCACAAGGATAGCAGCTCGCCCGCTTATTTTGGCGGCAGATTCTCCGCTGTAACTGACAATGATGAAATAGCGTCGACAATAGAGTTTAATTCATCAACTCTAGCTGTAGCCGATCTTGCTACAGATCATACTGCGTCAAATATAACATCGATGGGTGATGCCTTGATCGCCAGTCGTGCAGACACCTATGAACATAGCAATCGCATTTTTAGTGATAATGCAATCAAGGCGGTGGTTTTGGTTGTTGCTTGTCATATTGCACTGGTGATGGCGCTGCACTTACTTTGGCATAGTTCTAGTTTGCCATTGACTATCACGCCGCCAGCAGCGCCGAAAATTAATGCTTATACCGTTACCGCAGCACAATTAACGCAGTGGCAATCGACAAGCTTAGCTGAAGAATTGCCAGAAACAGAAACAGAAACAGAAACAGAAACAGAAACAGAAACAGAAACACACTTAAGTCAGCAGCCAGTTGAAGAAGCGCAGCCGTCACCATCTCAATCTGTAGCCACCACAGCCGTAGAGAGAGAAGCTGCAGACCAAGTGCTTATGCAACCAGCAGTAGAGGTGATAGTCGAAGCCCCAAGCTTGCCTGAGGCACTTAACGAGCCACAACCTAGCTGGATGCAAACGGCTGCGCCAGCGAAGAACCAATATCTTTTTGACATTCAGCAAGACAGGGCAGCTACGGTAAGCAATGATATTGTTGAGCATAATGTCAGCAGCTTTACCCAAAGTTATATCACGCAGCAACGCAATCAAGCCCTCGATACACTGGTTGCGACTCAGGCCGACCGGTATACGGCAACTAAGACCATGAGTGCCTTAACCCCAGATATGTTGGTACTTGAGTTACCCAAAATCGATTACTACGACACGGCACTGACACTGGATAATGAGATGGATCCCAATCGTATCGTTAAGATTGGCGATACCTGTTATCGCATCGCTAAAGTCCCGACACCATTAAATCCCCATGCTGAGAATATTGGTTTCCCCTTTAATTGCACTGGCGACAAGATTAAACGCGCTATTCAAGCCGCTATGACGAAAAGGCTGCAAAAAATGCATCATCCGGCAGTAAAAAATCACTAGTATGTAAATGAAGTATTTTCATATTAACTTAATTGTTTTTATTTAATTCCTGACATTAAGCTTCTAATTATTTGTTTTTATAGTATTAGGTGTAATCAAATACTTTCAATTCATAGCTATTATTTTAGCTTGTGAGCGACTGAACTTTAGGTCTATACTGCTGGCATCTTGTCGGAGTGCCATATGGCTGAGACCGTTTATTCGGGATCCGTTGAACCTGATCAGGCTAATCCCTGCGAAGGAAACAAGCATGATAATTGCTGTTATATCGCTGATTTTTGTTACTCAATTTGTGACTGAATTAGCTGCGATTATTGGCAAATCTACTACAGGCTAAATGCGGTTATAGATTTGCAGCTCATCAACTCTCATCTCTCCTGACAAGCAACTTCATTCTAATTTTAAGTGAGATTGCTAATGTCAAATCGTCGTGAAACCCGGGCTCAAGCTCAACAGTTTATTGATAACCTGAAGCCGCTGCAGCACCCTAATTCTGAAAAGGTTTATTTACAGGGCTCTCGCCCAGATCTGCAAGTGGGTATGCGGCAGATATTTCAATCAGATACGCTGGTTGGTGGCACTGAAGATGATCCAGTATTTGAAGCTAACCCGCCACTAAAAGTTTATGACTGCGCTGGCCCATATTCAGATCCACAAGCAAATATCAACGTTAGAGTGGGTTTGCCTAAAATGCGCCAGAACTGGATTGAAGAGCGCGCCGATGTTGAGAAGCTCGCCGGGGCGAGTTCAGGATTTACCCAGCAACGCCTAGCCGATGATGGACTTGACCATCTACGATTTGAAGCGTTAGTGCCGCCGATCCGCGCTAAACAAGGCAAAGTGGTCACGCAGCTGCATTATGCCAGACAGGGCATAGTCACCCCGGAGATGGAATATATCGCCATTCGTGAGAATATGGCGCGTGATCAAATCACCGACGAAGTGCTGACTCAAAAAGATGTGGGTGAAAGCTTTGGCGCGTCTATTTCAACCCCAATCACTGCCGAGTTTGTGCGCCAGGAAGTTGCCCGAGGCCGGGCGATTATCCCGTTAAATATCAACCACCCAGAAGCTGAGCCTATGATTATTGGCCGCAACTTTTTAGTTAAGGTTAATGCCAATATTGGTAATTCGGCGGTGACTTCATCGATTGAGGAAGAAGTTGAAAAGCTTGTATGGTCAACTCGCTGGGGCGCCGATACTGTGATGGATCTGTCTACAGGCCGGTATATCCATGAAACTCGCGAATGGATTATTCGTAACTCACCAGTACCTATTGGTACCGTGCCTATCTACCAAGCATTAGAAAAGGTCAATGGGGTTGCCGAAGACCTGAGTTGGGATGTATTTAGAGACACCTTGATTGAACAAGCCGAGCAAGGGGTGGACTATTTTACCATTCATGCTGGTGTATTGCTGCGCTACGTGCCCATGACGGCGAAAAGGCTCACAGGTATTGTTTCTCGAGGTGGTTCAATCATGGCTAAGTGGTGTTTGTCTCACCATCAAGAGAACTTCCTTTACACCCACTTTGATGAAATCTGTGAAATATGTGCCGCTTACGACGTGTCGTTGTCGCTCGGTGATGGCATGCGTCCAGGTTCCATAGCGGATGCTAATGATGAAGCTCAATTTGCTGAGTTGGAAACCTTAGGTGAGCTGGTTAAAGTGGCCTGGAAGCATGATGTACAAACCATCATTGAAGGGCCTGGTCATATTCCAATGAACTTGATTAAAGATAATATGGACAAGCAGTTAGACCACTGTGATGAAGCGCCTTTTTATACATTAGGCCCGCAAACGACCGACATCGCGCCTGGCTATGATCACTTTACCTCCGGTATTGGCGCGGCCATGATCGCATGGTATGGCTGTGCGATGCTGTGCTATGTGACTCCAAAAGAGCACTTAGGTTTACCCAATAAAGAAGATGTAAAGCAAGGGTTAATTGCTTATAAGATTGCGGCCCATGCCGGTGATGTTGCTAAAGGGCATCCGAGTGCACAAATTCGCGATAACGCCTTATCAAAAGCGCGTTTTGAGTTCCGTTGGGAAGACCAGTACAACTTAGGTTTAGACCCAGATACCGCACGTGCTTATCACGATGAATCTCTGCCGCAGGAGTCTGCCAAAGTTGCCCATTTCTGCTCGATGTGTGGCCCTAAATTCTGTTCAATGAAAATTACCCAAGAAGTGCGTGAGTATGCCGCTGCTCAGCAAGTGAGTGTGCAAACTGACTCACAATACCGAGCAGCTAGCACTGCTGATATCGGCATGGCGCAGATGTCGGCGCAATTTAAGGCCCAAGGTGGTGAGCTATACCACGAAGCCCAAGCTCAACTCGAAGCCACTGAGGAGTCTTAAGGTGGCATTGGCAAGCACACAGCCATCGATGGACCTTGGCTGTGAAAAACCTATTGTATGGACGATAGCGGGCTCCGACAGCGGCGGTGGCGCAGGTATTCAAGCTGACTTGTTGACAATGCATGCGTTAGAAGCCCATGGCTGCAGTGTCATTACCTCTGTTACTGCCCAAAACTCAGTGGCGGTTGATCTCGTTGAGGCGGTGAGCGATGAAATGCTACTTGCCCAACTTGATAGTTTGCTAAGTGATTTGCCGCCTAAAGCGATTAAAATCGGCTTACTGAGCGATCAGCAGCAACTTGAGCGAGTCGCAAATTGGTTAGCGATTGATCTTAATGACTATCAAAAGCGTCATGATGTCACTGTCGCGGTGATTGTGGATCCGGTGATGGTGGCCAGTAGTGGTGATAAGCTAAATCTAGCCAATCGTCTGGATTTTACGCCCTTTAAAGGCCTCATCACACTGATCACACCCAATATGTTTGAGTTGCAAGCGTTGACTCAGCCCATTGATGACCTACAACAAGCGCACCTTGCTGGCCAGCAACTAGCAGCGCTGCTGCAAACCAATGTGCTTGTCAAAGGTGGTGATAATGGTGGGCTTTGGCATCAGCAGTATGCGCAGGATATTTTTGTCTGCAGACAGGCTGAGCGCACTTCACCGCTGCATCAGCAGCGTAGCTTTTTATTAAAAGGGCCCCGCGTTGGGGAGCAACAATACCGCCAACAAGGCTGTCATGGCAGTGGCTGCACTTTATCTTCCGCCATTGCGACTGTGATGGCCCATGGTTTTGTTCTCCATGATGCTGTTGTGGTAGCGAAAGCATTTGTTACTCAAGGGATAGCGTGCGCCATTGCACCGGGTCAAGGCCATGCGCCGGTAGAGAAAACTCGCTGGCCTGATTCATTGGCTTATTTTCCCCATATCGATGTGCTTGATGATGGCCCGTGGATGAGTGCGGCTAACGTTAACTTCCCACGCTGTAATGACCAGCAGGCGTCTTTAGGCGTGTATCCGGTTGTCGATGAGGTGAGTTTAATTGCGACACTACTTGATGCTGGTGCGAAGACGATTCAATTGCGCATTAAGCAAAATGATGATCCGCAGCTATCAGAGAAAATTACCGAGGCGGTGGCATTAGGCAATCGCCATCAGGCTTCGCTGTTTATCAATGACCATTGGCAGTTGGCAATTGCACAGCGCGCATTTGGTATTCACTTGGGACAAGAAGATCTCTACCAAGCAGATTTAGCCGCGATTGCTCAAAGTGGTTGCCGTTTAGGCCTATCTAGCCATGGTTATTTCGAGGCATTAATTGCCCTGCAAGTTAAGCCAAGTTACCTGGCACTTGGGCATATTTTTGCCACCACCACTAAAACCATGCCATCGACACCCCAGGGGCTAGCGCATTTAAGTCGCTACGTGCAGCTGTTTAGCGGCACAGTACCGTTAGTGGCTATTGGCGGGATTGACGCCGATAACCTGAGTCTCGTCAAACAAACTCAGGTTGATGACATAGCCGTTGTGCGCGCGGTAACCCAAGCGGCTTGTCCCGCTAGTGCTTATCAGCAGCTTAGTCACGCATGGCAGGAGGCATAGTGCTCAACGACAGTGATTTTATCCGATATTCTCGTCAGATCATGGTGCCTGAATTTGGTGAAGTGGGTCAGCTTAAGTTGGCCCAAGCCAAAGTGGTGATAATCGGCGTGGGTGGTTTAGGTCATCATCTTGCCCATAGCCTAGCAGCGTCTGGGCTAGGTGAAATGATCTTATATGATGGCGATAAAGTGGACAGTAGCAATCTGCCTCGGCAGTTGTTGTTTAATGATGCAGATATTGGCCAATTCAAAGCAGCCGTAGCAGCCAACAGGTTAGGGCAAAACTATCCGCAAACCAAGATAAGTGCGGTGAATGAATTTGCTAATGACGCGCTCAACCACCGCATCGATAGTGATTGTGATTTGTTGATTGATTGCAGTGATAATTTTGATACGCGTCATTGGGTCAATCGCTTTTGTGTTACCAATGACATTGCGCTGCTGTCTGGTTCGGTGAGCCACTTTGATGGTCAGCTTAGCTTGTACCATCCACAGTTATTAGCAAAAAACGGTTGTTATCATTGCTTATTTCCGCAATCCATGCGGGTAAGCAACAATTGCAGTACCACGGGAGTACTTGGGCCCATGGTGACGATGATGGCAGCGCTACAGTCGCTGGTCGCGATAAAGTACCTCAGTGGTATCGAGCAGCCATTAGGTGTTTTTCATCGCTTAGATGGCACAAACCTGCAATGGCGTCAGTCGCAACGACTAGCCGACCCAGATTGTCCCGTATGTGGCAGCTTACAGCAAAAGGATACTTAACCATGAGCGTTTCAAATGAATCGGCGCTTATCGCGCTACATGTTAATGATAGCCGTCACCAAGTGCCGCAGGGCACGACTTTGAGTGAACTACTGGCAATACTGGCAGTTGATAGTGACTCTGTGGCTTTGGTGTCTAATGGCCAGGTTATTCCAAAGAGTCAGTGGCAAAACATCGCTTGTGAGCCAAATGCACATATTGAACTGTTCGGTGCAGTGGCGGGAGGGTAAATGATGCAAGATAAATTAGTGATAGCTGGCCACAGTTTTGACTCGCGGCTGTTTACCGGTACGGGCAAATTTAACAGCGCTGAGATGATGTTAGATTCAATTAAGGCGTCGGGTTCACAGTTAGTGACAATGGCGGTAAAACGTATCGATCTGCAAACCGGATCAGATGATATTCTGCAGCCTTTGGTCGATGCCAATGTTAAATTATTGCCGAACACTTCCGGTGCCCGTGATGCGAAAGAAGCAGTATTTGTTGCGCAATTAGCCCGTGAAATGATGCAAACCAATTGGGTTAAATTGGAGATCCACCCTGATCCTAAGTATTTAATGCCTGATCCGGTAGAAACCTTATTAGCCGCAAAAATGTTATGTGAGCAGGGATTTGTTGTTTTGCCTTATGTGCATGCCGATCCTGTATTGTGTCGCCGCTTAGAGGAAGTGGGTTGTGCGGCGGTTATGCCGTTAGCGAGCCCCATTGGCTCCAACAGCGGCATTCAAACCACGGCATTTTTAGAGATGATTATTGAGCAAGCCAATGTACCTGTAGTGATTGATGCCGGCATTGGCCGACCATCGCAAGCGGCGCTGGCCATGGAGATGGGCGCAGATGCGGTGCTGGTGAATACTGCAATCGCGAGCAGTGCTTTGCCGGTGGAGATGGCTCGCTGTTTTGCCACTGCCACAGACTTTGGACGGCAAGCCTACTTAGCGGGACTAGGCCAGGTCACTAAGCAGGCTCAGCATACAAGCCCACTAGATATTGGCCTGAGTCAGAGTGTCATCAACCAAGATAGCAGCCTAACCGGCTTTTTGGATGATCCGGCGTTTAGGGGACGATAATGAGTTTTGCTGAGTATTTTAGCGGCTTAGATCGCGATAGCTTATCGATGCAGCTGTACTCGACAACCGCTGCAGACGTTGAAGCCGCGTTAGTACGGCCAAGAGGCGATCTTAAAAGCTTATTAGCACTATTGTCACCGGCGGCTGAAGCCTATTTAGAGCAGATGGCGCAGCGTTCTGTCGCGTTGACTCGGCAACGATTTGGCGCTGCGTTAAACATGTATATTCCATTGTACTTGTCTAACTTATGTGCCAACGAGTGCGACTACTGTGGTTTTACTATGAGCAATAAACTTAAACGTAAAACACTCAATAGTGATGAGATAAGCGCTGAAGCTGACGCGATTAAACGCTTAGGCTACGACTCAATTTTACTGGTCTCTGGTGAGCATGAAACTAAAGTAGGTATTGATTATTTTTTGTCTGCGCTGCCGCTCATTAAACCCAAGTTTAACTATTTAGCGATGGAAGTTCAGCCGTTGGCAACGGATGAGTATCGACAGCTTAAGCAGGCCGGACTTGATGGGGTAATGCTCTATCAAGAGACCTATCAGCCTAATACTTATGCCAAGCATCATACTAGAGGCAAGAAAAGTGACTTCCTAAATCGTTTAGCGGCACCAGAAAGAGTGGCGCAAGCTGGCGTGGATAAAATTGGCTTAGGCGTATTGTTAGGACTTGATGATTGGCGTCTTGATGCGTTGCTAATGGGCCATCATTTAGCTTTTTTAGAGCAGCGCTATTGGCGTAGTCGTTACAGCATCTCGTTGCCGAGGTTACGGCCGTGCACCGGTGGTGTTGAGCCTAAGGTGTTACTGACCGACCGTGGCTTACTGCAGATGATATTTGCTTTTAGACTGTTTAATCAGGAGCTTGAGATTAGCTTGTCAACGCGTGAATCCCCAGCGCTAAGAGATAAATTATTTGCTTTAGGGGTGACACATCTAAGCGCAGGCAGCTCAACTCAACCGGGTGGATATGCAGCGCAACAGACACAACTGGATCAATTTGAGATCAGCGACGATCGCACGCCTGCGCAGATTGCCCAGGTGATTCGATCGCAAGGCTTAACACCGGTATGGAAAGATTGGCAAGGGCAGTGGAGTAATTAGCCTGTATTGACGAGTTTCACTGTACTTTTTAGCTAATGTGGCTAATAATTACACTGTTAATTTAAAGTCAATTGGAGCATTCCATGGAGATCCCATCGAGCTTTGCATCCGGTGTAGCCGGGTTACAAAGTGCACAGTCGGGTCTAACTCAGGCCACCGTTGATGTTGCTAAGCCAACTCAAAAAAACGATCCAGTGGCAGAGACCGATACCGCTAGGCCGGTTGAAGCTACTGATAAAACACAGGCATTGGTGTCTGCCTTAGAATCTGGCCAACAAGCCGAAGCTGCTGTAGAAGTGATTGAAACGTCCAATGAGACAATTGGAACAATCATCGATTTAGAGGTTTAATGATGCAAGGCGTCACTGCTGCGCCGAGTCAGACCGCTTTACCACTGAAAAGTGGTGAAGCGGCTTTTACACGTCAATCCAACCATTCATCGCAGTCAAAATCTAGCACGGCATCGAGCTCAGCGTCAGGCACGGGCGCAGCACCAGACACAGCCTCATCGGCCTCAATAAGTCATGCACACGCCCCCAAGGTCGCTAAACAAACCTTACATCATGGCCAAGCCATTGGTGTTAGCCATGCCGTGGCGCAAACACCGGTGCCGATTAGCGCGCCTGCAGCAGCAAACAGCCAAGCCACTCAAGCCACTCAAGTTAGGCAAGGGCAATTTAGTTTGCAGCAAGGGGCATTATCTGTTGATGCTTTGGTCAATGTTAGCCCAGATAATCGTGCTACTAACAACGGCGATGAAACTACTCAACGAGCAGATAGCAGCAGTGCACCGAGTGTGGCTGCAGGAGAGACTAACCCTGCCAGTGATAACCAAAGCAGTGAACGTGCTGGGGAAGGTGAGCCTACCCAAGCGCCGCCAAGTGTTGAGGATGAATCTCAGCAAGCTGGCGCCGAAGAGGCTAGCACTAATACTGAAGAAGATAAATCAAGTGATGATCAACAAGCGGTAAAAGAGCAACAGGCTCAACAAGAGTTACAAGCGCTTGCTAAACGTGATGCTGAAGTACGCGCCCATGAACAAGCCCACGCTAATGTGGGTGGTCAGTATGCTGGTTCTCCCAGTTACTCTTATGAACAGGGAAGTGACGGCAAACGCTATGCGGTTGATGGTGAAGTGCAGATTGATATAACTCCAATCGCTAATGATCCTCAGGCTACGGTCAATAAAATGCAAAAGGTCTATGCAGCAGCAATGGCACCGGTACAGCCATCAATGGCTGATATTCAAGTGGCTAACGAAGCGATGCGTAACCTAAATAGTGCTAAAGCAGATTTGGCTAGCGAACGTAGTGAGCAATTTGCTGGCGACAACAATGAAACGCCCCCCATATTTAGCGCAGGTAACGGTCAACAAGCGCGGGTTAATCCTTTTGAAAATGAAGGCAGTCGTTTTCAGCCTGAAACAGATGCTGATGGCAATATTAGTTATGTGGCCCGTGACGAGCAAAACAATGCTGTTGCGACAAGTATAGACAGTATCAATACCCAAGTGACGCAGCAAAGCCAGACTCAGCAAGAGCGTGTTGAAATTCAGCAGGTTAATCTAGATGTTCTGCAATCAAAATATAACCCGCAACAGGCGTCGTCATCTAGCATCGATTTTAGGGTATAAGCTAGACGCTAAAAACGCCTATCGATTTTTTATCTTCGCTTAACCAAGATTGAGTCTTTCTACCTTTTACTGATTGCTGTAATTCCTAGCCTGGATATCTCTTTTATTGCTAGCTGATGGCCGTCTAATACCAATCAGTATAAACATTTAGTCACTCAGTGAGAATTTAGCGGTTCTGAGGCAAGGCAACGAGTGAAGAGCATAGTTGTTCTACGGTTAAACTCGTTAACACGGGATCAGAACCGCTAAAACTCACCATTCTGGCGCGTTTTTGGCTGCCTATTTCTGCGTTGAATAACCTCACAAGGGAGCAACCATTGTTTCAGTTATTCGTCTTGAATTAGTTTGCCAAAAGCGCGCTGAGTAGATCAAATTCTTATACTGATTGGTATAATGGGTTTATGCTTGCTTGGCTTGCGTAGCCGGTAGCGAGACAACGACTTAGGAATGTTGATATGATTGGTATTACTTAGGTTCTACTGGTTTGAGATGTTGATTTAAGATCAGTTGCTCGACCAGTTTACTTGCTGGCCCTTGTCTATCACGATTGGGGATCACTAAACTTGTCATCACTCTGCGGCGAGTCCCGCCTTTTAAGGTCAGTTGATAGAGGCTGCCGTTGGCCAAGCTCTGCGCTACCAAATGCTGGGGTATCCAGCAAAACCCGATGGGTTTAGCGAGTATCACTAATGCTTCATGAAAGTTCGAAACCGTCCAGCGCTGCTCAGCTTTGAGCCAGCCAATATCATCGGTGTTCTTTAAACCGGTATCTTTGATGACGATTTGTAAATGTTGAGAAAGCGTATGGTCATCTAACTCCTCATTATGAGAGGCAAGCGGATGTTGTGGGTGGCAAACCAGCGCAAAATCAATCTCACATAAAGGTTCAATCAAGTGGCCAGTCGGGGGCAGGCCGCCGACGATAGCAATATCTACTTGCTCGGCTTCAATTAATTCTTTAGTCCCATTAATCACAGAATCAATAATCGTCACGCGAGTGCCGCGGCTTTGCGGTTCAAATGCACTCAATGCATCGACTAAGTGGTGGGTTGGGTAAACAATTTCACGGGCAATGGTCAGTGTTGGCTCCCAGCCACTGTGCAAATTCCCTGCTAACTGCTCAATTTCATTGATGGCATAGGTTAATCCACGGGAGCGTCGAAGCAGCATTTCGCCAGCATCGGTAAGTTGAGCTTTGCGACCTTTGACGACTAAAAGGGTGACACCTAATTGGTCTTGCAATTTAGCGACAGCGTGATTGAGCGATGACTGACTACGATTTAGCTGCGCAGCAGCTTGAGCGTAGCCGCCGTGGTCAACAACTGCTTGTAAAATTCGCCACTGTTCTAGGGTGGATTTAGCTTTGCTCATAGTGGTTAAAGTCGCCCATTATGACTCATTGCACAATGGGCGAGCTCCTTAAGGTTTTTCGCTTACCTGTTTAGGTAAATACTTTTTGGTTGCCTTTAATTTATGGAAGTAGGGGCCTTTATGCAGTTTTTCTGGCCACTGTAATAGCATCATCGCCAGCACATTTCGATGTTCACCAAGTGCTAAATCTGGATTACCACGTGGTGATTTAATGATATTAGCTTCAACATCATAAGCATTTACGATATGCGCTTGGGTCAGTTTTACCACCCGATGATCGCTCAGGCCAGCTAAGTGAAAGCTGATGCCCACCTCCGCAATGATGTCATCGGTAGCATCTTCTAAAATACGTTCGATATTGGCATCGAAGTAGTCGAGGATCCAAGCAAACTCTTTGACATCAACACGGTGTTGATAATATTCGCTGGCGGCAAAAATAAAATGAGTGAGCCCATAGATTTTGTTGCGGTACTGACGTGTTGATAGCTGCTCATCTTTATCGCTTGGGTAAACTTCATTGAATGCGGCTTTGTATTCGTCAACATAGTCGCCTACGCCTATCTGCTTGGCCCAGTATACATAGTTGATCAGCTGCGCTGCCCAAGCTTCTATCATTGCCTTATCAGTTAAACCTTGGCGTAGGTCGGTTTTTTTCAAAGCGGCGCGTAACTTATCATCACAAGGCCCAACTAAGCCAAATTCATCAATGCGGCTTGAGAAGCGTAACAGTACGTCGGTATAAAACAAAAACTCAGGAAAGGGCTTCAAGGCCTTTTTACGTGCTTTGGCACGAGGACCGTTGCCTAATACCGAAATCGCTCGTTTAGACTCTGACTCAATAAAGCCTGGTTTATCGAGTTGGCACGCATAGAAGGCTTGTGATTCTGTCACGGCATATAAATCGATTAAGGCTGCATTGGCGTACTTTTCATCACCTGTCATGCGGAATTGGCGTATACCATAGTGGCCCTGCACACGCGGTGGTAATTGATACAAGTGATTTTCAAGGTTCATCTTGATGCCTTGGTATACCTGCTGTTCGGTAACCGCCTGCGCTTGTTTTTCAGCATAGGTCAGCGGAGAGACACTAAGAAGCGCAAGTACTAAGGTGCTTGTTTTCAGCAGCTTGTGCATGATTTATCCTTTCTATCAGTTGGGTCGGGGTGAGTGCTTCGCCGAGTAATGTCGTTAAAATAGACGCCAATGGCAAAGCGGGTTCATTAACAAGTAACGTTGTGAACACGTGATGTTGATTCTGACACGGTTTATTAATTCGGTAAATGTATTGGCTTAAGGCACTTTGCCACACATGTTGATAATACAGCGGGCCTTGCTCAGCTATAGCATAAAAATGCAAAGGGTAGCTTGCTTCATTTAACCAAGGTTGGCCAAAGCTGTTAGTGAACTGCTGCGGTAAATCTGTGTAGGGGGCATCAAGCGCATAAAAATTGACAGCGATTTTAGCGCGAAACACTCGCTGTTGGTGACGAAACTCAGCCAAAAGTTTTTCTCGGCTGTTGTCAGCAATGGCAGGCAACAGCTGCGCTTGTAAATATTGGCTCAACCAAAGTTGACCTATTTGTCGACTCACATTGCTAGCGCTGCCGCTATTAAGCAGATAATGCCGCTGAGAATAACTGAGTTGTTCGAACGCCTGCGCTACGGTATTGATCAATTGCTGCTGTTGGCGGTAGTTATTGAGTGTGTCTGGCAACTTTAATTCAATTTGTGCAAATTGATGGCCAAGGACACCATGGCGCCGAGTTAATAATTTGCTGCGATTGCCACTACTGATAATCACATCACCCAGTAAACGATTATCCAACCAGATTCGGTGATAACGCTGATCTATCTGCTCAACACGGACGCCAAACTCTACTAAAACTTGGTAGGCTTGTAATAACATCTCCAGGCCGCTGATGGATGTTGTGTTGGTACTTGTTGCCTGCTTAAGTATTTGGGGAAGATCCCACGGCGACACGGTTGGTTTTGTCTGGCCGTCGAGAAATAGCTTTACTAGCGCCGGTTTTCGCAGCATATCTGTGGTTAATGAATATGCGGTGTAATCAGCAAAACCTTGATTATTTGCTTGTTGCTGTCTTATATCCCAGATTTGCTGCAAGGCTTGTGAGTTACGTTGTGACGCTCTCGCCTGATAGGCTTGCCAAACCTTGCGGCGACAATCTGTATCGGTTTGGCGCATCAAGTAGCCTGCGACTGTTAGATTGATGCTGCGGTTTGAGTTTGCATCGGTACTATTTATCTCACATTGACTCTCACTAAACAGCAAACTGACATCTTCGGGTGCTAAACCTCGCTTAATTGTTGCTTGGGCAGTATGCAGTTTTGCCTTTGGGGTGATGGCTAAAGTTTGTGATTGTAGCTGTGTCAGTTGCTCGCCCAATAGGCTCAGCTGCGGATCGGCAGCTTGAGAGAGCCCGTTGACGATGCTAACCACTTTTGGCTGATGGATAAGCTCTTCGAATAAGTCAGCTAAGTGCAATTGGCATTGTAGTAAGTATTCATTATCTTGAGGTGCCAGCGAATATTGGCGGTAGTAGTGCACACTGTCACGCAAATTAACAATCGATAACAGGTGATATTCAAGTGTGGTGGCTTGCTGGCTTAATTCGATGCTTGTGCTTTGATTGAGATCAGCGAGGTAGGCATCGTTATTAAATTCGATACACTGATTGTGTAAGAGTGAGATGGGAGAGACGGCAGCGTAAGCTGCCGTCAAACAACTAAGGCTGAGCAGTACTGCAAAAATGCTTTTTAGCATATGCAACGCGCTCTTCCACTGACATAGCAGTATTTTTTAGGTTTTCAACATGATGGAGAAACGGCAAAATGCCGCGACCATTGGCGATCTGAATAGCCAGACCCGGACGAGCATTAAGCTCTAGCAGTAATGGTCCCCGTTTTTGGTCTAGCACCATATCTGTCCCTAGATAACCCAGCTCACTCATCTCATAAGCTTTAGAGGCTGTATGTAATAGGGTGTCCCAGTGCGGCACAGCAATATCAATCAACTTCTTGTTGGTATCCGGATGGAAGTCAATTGGCTGGTCAAACTGAACTGCATGCAGTCCTTTACCTGTGCCAATATCAACACCTACGCCAACGGCGCCTTGGTGCAAGTTAGCTTTGCCGTCTGATGCTGCAGTAGATAAGCGCAGCATGCCCATAATTGGAAAGCCTTTGAATACGATAAGGCGAATATCAGGCACGCCTTCATAGGAGTAACCATCAAACACCGGATCGAACTCAATTAGCCCTTCTACAATGGCCACATCAGGGTTACCACCTAAAGAAAACAGTCCGCTCAATACATTTGATACGTGACGGTCTACTTCTGACGGTGTGACTTCATTGCCATTAGGCTTGTAATATCGACCGTTCTCGACTTTAGTGATAACCAAAATCCCCTTACCACCAGAGCCTTGAGAAGGCTTAATCACAAATCCTGTGCGGTTGTTGACCATTTCTGGTATATGGGCGATTTCGTGCTGTTCGCTCACGGTACCAATCAAATCCGGTACCGCAATATCATTGGCGAGCGCCAGCTGCTTAGTCGTGAGCTTATCATCCACGCGCTTGTAATATTTGCGCGGATTATAGCGGCCAATAAAGTCAATATTACGCTTATTCATCCCAAGTACCCCTTGGGATGCGAGCGCGCGAGGGCGAGCAAACATCATATTACTCTCCCGCCAATGGCTTAAAGCGTCTTAGCTCTAGTAGCTTATAACCTGTGTATTGACCCATAAGCAGTACCATAGCCAAAATCACTAGGTGAATACCGAGGAAGTTGAATACCCAGTGCTGAATCCAAGTCGCGCTCATTGCCATATAGGCCAAGGTTGCTACAAATAAACTACCGCCACCTTGGACAAAGACTTCTTTAGCGCCTTCTTCTTCCCAAAGAATCGACATTCTCTCAATGGTCCATGCCAAAATGATCATGGGGAAGAACGTGATGGTTAGGCCTTCACTGAGACCAAACTTATAGGATAACAATGTGAATAGGCCGATGATGCCTATCACCACAATAATCACCGCCGATATTCGTGATATTAATAGCAGGTTTAGCTGCGATAAATATGAGCGGATCATCAAACCGAACGCGACAATCAGTAAGAAACCAACTAGACCGGTTAATAGAGTGGTTTGAATGAAGGCTAGGGCTATCAATACCGGCATGAAAGTCCCTGAGGTTTTAATGCCGATAATGACCCGCAAAAATACCACCATCAATACACCGATAGGGATCAGCAAAATACCTTTAAATAAGCTTTGCTCTTCGAGAGGCAGTTGATAGAGACTAAAATCAAGTGCGTCGCTGTTCTTCATGACATCGATAGAGGTGGCGAGGGCAGAGCGGGTATCTTGCAACATTGAGAAGTTTACTTGTGAGTTAATACCACCAATAACATCTAATGTTGATTTACCTGAGCGATCCCAAATTAGTAGGTTATCAGGGCGACCCTGAGTGCCATCTATTGGGTTGAATAGGTGCCATTGACCATCATGATAAACCTCAACAAAAGTCACCAATTGCTGACGTCTGCGTTGGTCTTCTAAGAACAAACCACTGACGGTTTGAGCCGGTACGCCTTTGCTGTTTAGCATGCGTACAAATAGTCTAGCGGGGCGGTTGCTGCTCAGCAGCAGTTCGATATTTTGGCTACGCTCGGCTGCTGTCAGGGCTTTATTAAGCTGCTGTGCGAACGATAAGTTAGTCGCACTGCGAGACCACACTTCTTCAATGGCTTGTTCTGCAGCGGCTTTTTCTGTAGCTGGCCAATTGTATGGCTCTGGTGTTTGTGGCTCTTCAGATGCCGCTATCTGCTTAACACCCGTTGGGATTAAGGTGACTTTATAGTAGAGATCTTGTTGACCCGCAGCTTCACGAATCGACCACACGGCGCGACGCCCTTCTTCATCGCTAGTGATAGAGAGACCGTATCCTGGAGAGGTCGCATTTTCTACTAACACTTCATAAGCCGGATCTTCTGGTAAAGAAAATGACACTTCAGCAGATTCGCCCGTGGCTTGGAAGCGCACTTTGGCATCAACTGCCCAGCTTTGTACTTGTTTACCAGGTAAGAAGGGCACATTGTGCTCTATACCACGATAGATGCTAGCGGCTAACCCTGAGATAAACAGTAGCGCGACTAACAAATAAAAAGGTTTTCTAGAATGCATTATTAATAATTTCCTTACTTGCTAGTGGCTTGCTTCACAGCAGGCTTACCATGGATATAGGTTTGGCTGACATCGACCACGGCAATGTCTTGCATAAATTTACGTCCAAGTAGCAATGGAAACTCTAAATGGCTGCGGTCAACTAAGTTAAGATCGGTTTCCGCTTTATACTTACCGATTTGTAAGTGAGCGTGGATAACTGGGCGGCGGTCACTGCTTTCATTGGCATCTTGTTTGATACGGACAAAACGCTCGACTTTAGATTCGAAAGTTTGTGCTGGATTATCTTCGCCTAAGGTAAAGACATCAAATCGAACCCATTGCTTACCGTCGCGCTCAAACAAGATGATATTGCGTGCATCCAGTGATGATGATTCAGCGCCGGTATCAATACGTGTTTTGAAGCGGCCTTTAACCTCTTCAATATACACATGTTCAGTCGCACCTAGAATGAACTTGTCACCTATGGGAGAGACGTCACACTCCATTTCTACGGGAATGACTGTGGCTTGCTCTTGTTGTTGCTCAACATTAAGGTTAGCTATTTGCGCTTGCAAAGATTTAATCTCGTCTGATAACGCGGCTACATCTTGCTGCTGTGCTTGTTGATTGGTCTCGATAATCTTAACTAGCTCGGTTTGTTGAGCGCTAAGTTGACTGTCCAATGTCGCTGCATCAACGGGTACTGGCATAGCGTCAGTATTTGATTTAGCGGCACAGCCTGTTAAACCCGCGATAACGGCTAGTGTGATAATCTTTTTCAACATAGTCCTGTATTCCCAATTACTATTTCGTTTAGATTAAGTCTTTATTTGGCTGATTTTTTGTAGCGACAAAGGTAGCACGTTTAGGTGCTGGGTACCCTTCAATTGTCAGGCTAATATCATTAGGATCTAAATAATCGACCAATGATTCGTTTGGCATCCAGTCAGTGCTGCGTTGCTCTGCTAAAGAGGTCACATCAATATCGACGCATTTAACATCGATAAAGTCAGCCTTTTTCAACCATAGCTCTAGCGCTTTAGCTGATGGAATAAACCAAGTGTTATTCATTTTTCCGTAGCGCCCACTAGGGACTAATACGGTATTTTCATCACCGTCGATGACTAATGTTTCTAGCACCAACTCTCCGCCAGTCCGCAATTGATCGCGTAACTGGAATAAATGGTCGATGGGTGAACGGCGATGGTAAAGTACGCCCATAGAAAACACAGTATCAAATGCATCTAGCGGCGGCAGCTCTTCAATGCCTAAAGGCAATAAATGAATTGGCTGCTCTTCACCCGCGAGGCGTTTTACCGCTTCAAATTGGCAGAGGAAAAGCACTGATGGATCAATTCCCACTACATGTTTGGCATCTTCGCCTAGCATACGCCACATATGATAACCACTGCCGCAACCGACATCTAACACTGTGCGATTTTCAAGCGGACTGATGTGAGGTTGAACTCGCTCCCACTTCCAATCTGAGCGCCACTCAGTGTCAATTTCGATGCCGTGCAGTGAAAACGGACCCTTACGCCATGGTTGGAATATCCGTAGCAGGTTTTCCAATTTTTGGCGCTCACCGTCAGTGAGTTGATCGCCAGAACCTATAGTGACAGAGTGCTTTAAATCAATCTGGTCGGGTGCGGGGTAGTGCAATTTATTGAGCACTTTCTCCCACTTGGGCAAACTGCCATGTTTATGGTCACGTTGCCATTGGCCCAGTATTGCCGGCAAAGTTTCAAGCCAATGCTGTAAACTTGAATCTGAAATTTGTTTGTAGAACGAACTAAAACTGATCACTTGATTGCCACCATAGATGCAAAATTAAAACATTGGTACCAAACGCTGGTGTGCTCGAATCCTTGTGCGTTTAGCCGATTAACGTGCTGGGGTAATGAGTCGGGTTTCATCACATGTTCAAGCGAACTGCGCTTTTGACTTATTTCTAGCTCGCTATAGCCATTGGCTCGTTTAAAGTCTAGATGAAGGTCGTCGAGCATGATCTGAATTTTGTCATCTTCAAAATATAACTTTTCCGATAGGACTAAAATGCCACCGGGCTGAAGACCGAGATAGATTTTACGTAGCAAACTATCGCGATCTGCAGGCGCTAAGAACTGCATAGTAAAATTCAATACCACCATAGAGGCGTTTTCTATATGAATATCGCGTATATCGCCACAAATGAGGTCAACCGGAATATCACTGACATAGGCGGCTAAATTATTTTGACACCCTTGTGTCATCGCTTCGCTGTTATCCACCGCAATAATGGTCGCCCCACGACCTTGAATGCTGCGACGAATACTCAATGTTGCCGCTCCCAATGAACAACCAAGATCATAAACCTGGCTACCTGGCGTCACGTATTTATTGGCAAATTCACCTAAGGTATTAATGATTTGCCCATAACCTGGTACTGATCGCCTGATCATGTCTGGAAAAACACCGGCAACTTTATCATCAAATTGGAAGTCGCTAATATGTTCGCAGGCTGTAGCGTAGATAGTGTCTTGAGCTGATTTCATTGGATAGTACTGGTTAATTTCAACAGGTTATTCTAGCGAATGATAACTGTTGTCAGCAAGGCTAGTACTGGAAATTATAGATAAAATTTTGTCTAATAGCCTTATTACAACATTCATGTCACATCGTATTGACGTTCAAGGTCTGCCAGTTGAAAAATATTCTCGTCATTTTTACGTTTTCACTATTCGCCGTATTTGCGTCTTTTAGTTTGTGCGCAGAAACAGAAAAGCCCTTGGTACTCGTCATGGGTGAAGACAGTTACCCTTATCAATTTGTTGATGATAGTGGTCAGCCTCAGGGCGTGTTGGTCGATTTGTGGCAGGAGTGGTCGCGGGTCACCGCGACGCCGGTGGTGTTTGTTGCCCGCCATTGGCAAGACTCATTACAGCAGCTCGCCCGTGGTGATGCTGATATTCATATCGGTATGGCAAAAAATGCGGCTCGTAGTGAGCGCTATGATTTTGCTGATCCGATAGCGGAAATTAGCACTTATCTTTATTTGCGTGCGTCGCTGGCTGGAAAATATGATTTTGCCGACCTGTTACCTTATAAAATTGGTGTGGTTAAAGGCTCTGCCCATGCCAGTACATTAAGGCAAATCGATTCTCGTTTTGCCATCACTGAGTTTGAAAATCGCACTGAGCTGCTAGAAGCGGTACTGCGCCAAGAGTTAGATATATTTGGCAGTATGGAAGGGTACTTACGTGATCAGTCAGTCAATCGCATCATTGTTGAGCAGTTTCCGCTCAACCAGCGCCTTAATATCGACAATATAGATGTGGTTCCCGCGGTGCTCAAAGGCCGAACTGAGCTGATTGCTAAGATTGATCAAGGCTTCGCAGCCATTAACCCAGCAAGAGTTAAGCAGATTAAAAAATTATGGCTCGGTTATAGCAATAGCTCCGATGCGTTAGTGATTTCAACAACCTCAGGTATAGAACCGTTTGTGGACGTGGATAGTGAAGGTCAGCCACACGGAATGTATATCGATTTATGGAAGTTATGGTCCCAGAAAACGGGCATCAACATTAGTTTCCGTGTCGGTAACATGAAGCAGACTTTAGGCGATGTGATGCAGGGGCGCAGTGATATCCATATTGGCTACCCTGAAAGTGAGTCGATGAATACTGGCTTAACCCGTGCTCATAAGATTTATCAGGTCAAAAGCCGGTTGTTTAGTTATCAAACCCCGATCACCGATTTAAAACAACTGCAAGGTAAGCGTATTGGAGCGGTGCCCACAGCACCTTACATCGACAAGCTTAGAGAGGTATTGCCCGATTCGCAGTTAAAGCTTTATCAAGGCGTCGACCAAATGATAGAGGCGGCTAAAAATGGCCATATTCAAGCTTTTGTGGCCTCATCAGCTTGGACACACCATTATTTGATTAGTTTGAAAGTATGGGGTGACTTCCATCAATATATCCCACTTGAATTCACCACAGATATTTTTGCGCTGACCCGTAAGGAAGATAGTGGTTTAACCCAAAGGGTGGCGGCAGGGTTTAATCTGATTTCCCAGCGTGAGTTAATTGATGTCGAGCGTAAGTGGGTGTTAGATCGCAACGATCACACTTTTGCCGCTAAGCGCAGTTTATTGTCCCTCAGTAAACAGCAACAAAGCGTGATTCAACAGGCTCCAACATTAAAGGTTGGCCATTTGAACGATTGGCAACCTATGGAGTTTGTTGATGCTAATGGCGAATATGCCGGCATTAATGGTGAAATTTTTGCCTATTTAGAAAAAGGGCTTGGTTTCAAGTTTGAACCGGTTGCCTTTAAGCGCTGGCAGGATCTGATTGAGGCGTTAAAGCGTGGCGACATTGACATTGCTGGCAGTGTTGCAAAAACACCTGAGCGCGCATCAAGTTTACTATTTACTGAGCCATATTGGCCGTCACCTTGGGCCTTGGTCACTCATTTAGATAAAGTGTCCTTGTTTAGCCTAAAAGAGTTATCAGGGCAACGCCTAGCGGTCGTGGAAGGCTACCATTTAGTCAATCGATTAATGGCTGATGAGCTTGATATTGATTTAGTGCTGGTGCCTGATACGCGGGCAGGTATTGAGGCGGTGTCTGAAGGTAAAGCGGATGCGTTTGTTGAGAAAGTTCTCAATATGGCTTACGAACTCACCGCTAAAGAGCATAACAGTTTAAAAATGTCGGTGTTAGCGGACTTTTCAGAGCAGCAAAGTCATATTGGTGTACACCCACGCCATAAAGCCTTGTTGCCGCTTTTAAATGTCGGTGTGGCCAGTATCACAGCAGAGCAGCGTCAACAGATTTATCAACATTGGGTCAAGCCAACGGAGGTCAATAGTGGCTTTTTCAATGGCCAGTGGTGGTGCGGTTATGTCATCTTGGCCCTAGGCACAATATTGGTTTGTGGTTTGATTTTAGCCCTATTCATCGCTCGCAACCGCAAGCTTGCTGAGGCATTGGGTGAAGAGCAGCATCGCAGAACCCATATTGATGGTTTAACCCAGTTGCCTACGCGATTGATTTTGGACGATCGGCTAGAGCAGGCCATACTCAATCATGCTCGCGAAATGCAGCGCTTTGGGGTGTTATTTGTATCCGTTGATAGCCTTAAGCGGGTCAATCAAAATTTTGGCCACAGTACTGGGGACCGACTCATTACTATGATTGCCAATGATTTAAAGGATCTTCTGCGTAATTCAGATACGTTAGCGCGTTTTAGCCACAATGAATTTGTTATTGTGCTTAATCGCGTACAGGATTTAGATAAAGTTTGCCAGATGGCCGATGGGGTGATTCGTCAGCTAAATAAACCTTACAGTGTGGATGAAAAAACCATTGATGTCTCAGTGAGCATTGGTGTTGCTTGTTACCCTAATGATGGTGACAGTGCCGTAGAACTGCTGCGTAAGGCTGATGGATTGATGTCTAGAGCAAGAGAGTGCGGTGGCAATTGCTATCGTACAGCGTAATCCTTGGCTTTTAGTGGTCAAATGTTGGGCTTGGCCATCATTTTGCTGGATTAATGCACAAACCCATCGTAACTCACGTGCTTTAATCATGAAGTTGTTTTGAAACTGGCATTAATTCACTATAATGCCGCTTTTATCATGTTATTGAATATTTCCCAGATTAGTCATCTGTGGGCGTTAAGGAAAAGAAAGATGCGCAGTCATTATTGTGGAGACGTCAACCGGTCTCATGTTGGAGAAGAAGTTACCTTAGTAGGTTGGGTCAACCGTAGCCGTGATTTAGGTGGCGTTGTGTTTCTTGATCTGCGTGATCGTGAAGGTGTTATTCAGGTCGTATATGACCCAGATTTACCTGAAGTCTTTGAAGTGGCGAGCACTTTACGTGGTGAATTCTGTGTTCAGGTTAAGGGTTTAGTGAGAGCGCGCCCAGATAGCCAGATTAACAGTGACATGCGTACCGGTGAAATCGAAGTGCTGGGTAAAGGGCTTACTATCCTTAATGCCGCTGCGCCATTGCCAATCAACATGGATAAAAACCAACATAATACTGAAGAGCAACGATTAAAGTATCGTTACTTAGATTTACGTCGCCCAGAAATGGCTGAGCGTATTATCTTCCGCTCAAAAGTGACCAGTGCGGTTAGACGTTTCCTTGATACCAATGGCTTTTTGGACATTGAAACTCCTATCCTGACTAAAGCGACCCCAGAAGGTGCGCGTGATTACTTAGTACCAAGCCGTACTTACAAAGGTCAGTTTTTTGCGCTGCCACAATCACCACAACTGTTCAAACAGTTATTAATGATGTCTGGGTTTGATCGTTACTATCAAATTGTGAAGTGTTTCCGTGATGAAGACCTTCGTGCTGACCGTCAGCCAGAGTTTACTCAAATAGATATTGAAACCTCGTTCATGACCTCTGAGCAGGTGATGGCGAAAACCGAAGAGATGACGCGCTCATTATTCCAAGAGCTGTTGAATGTCGATTTGGGCGAATTTCCACGCATGACTTTTGCTGAAGCCATGCAGCGATATGGTTCAGATAAGCCAGATCTTCGTAACCCATTAGAGTTAATCGACGCGGCGGATATTTTAAGCGAAGTTGAATTTAAAGTATTCCAAGGCCCAGCGACAGATCCAGAAGGCCGAGTAGCACTACTATGTGTACCTGGTGGCGCTAAGCTATCTCGTAAACAGTTGGATGAATATGCTAAGTACGTTGGTATCTATGGTGCCAAGGGATTAGCATGGATGAAGGTGAATGATTTAGCTGCAGGTATGGAAGGTGTGCAGTCACCTGTACTTAAGTTCTTAAATGAGACAGTGGTCAAAGCATTGCTAGCGCGCACCAATGCTAAAGACGGCGATCTAATCCTGTTTGGTGCTGACAAAGCCAATATCGTGGCAGAGGCCATGGGGGCGTTACGTCTGAAAGTCGGTGAAGATTTTGATTTAGTTTCCGATGAATGGAAGCCGCTTTGGGTCGTTGATTTCCCAATGTTCGAGCGTACTTCTGACGGCGGTTTACATGCCATGCACCATCCATTTACTGCGCCAACCGGTATAACTCCTGAAGAGTTGGAAGCGAATCCAACTGCAGCAATTTCAGACGCTTACGATATGGTGCTTAATGGCTGTGAGCTAGGTGGCGGTTCAGTCCGTATCCATGACAGCAAAATGCAGTCAGCGGTATTTAGAATTTTGGGTATTAATGACGAAGAAGCGAATGAGAAGTTCGGTTTCTTGCTAGAAGCGCTACGTTATGGCACTCCGCCACACGCTGGTTTAGCGTTCGGTTTAGACCGTATCATCATGTTAATGACAGGTGCGAGCTCAATTCGTGATGTGATGGCATTCCCTAAAACCACGACTGCGGCTTGTCCATTAACTAATGCACCGGGCTTTGCTAATCCAGCTCAATTAGAAGAGCTTGGTGTAAGCGTCATTGCCGCTGAAGAAAACAAAGAGCAGTAATGGCGATGCTGCGTTAAGCTCAGTCTTAGCGCAGCAAGCTGTATTGGCACGATAAGGAGAACACATGGCTGGACACAGTAAATGGGCGAACATTAAGCACCGCAAAGCCGCTCAAGATGCCAAGCGAGGCAAACTATTTACCAAGTTTATCCGTGAGTTAACTGTTGCCGCCAGAGAAGGCGGCTCAGATCCTGATTCTAACCCTAGATTACGTGCAGCGATAGATAAATCCCTTTCCAACAACATGACACGCGACACCGTTGAGCGCGCGATTAAACGCGGCGCTGGCGAGCTTGATGGCCAAGTACTTGAAACCATCATGTATGAAGGCTACGGCCCTGGCGGCACTGCTGTGATGGTGGAAACCATGACAGACAATAAAAACCGTACCGTTTCCGGTGTGCGTAATGCATTTAGCAAATCTGGCGGTAATTTAGGGACAGATGGTTCCGTTGCTTATCTGTTTAGTAAACGTGGCGTGATCTCATACGCTGAAGGCACTGATGAGGATGTAGTGATGGATGCGGCATTAGAAGCGGGCGCTGATGATGTCGTTACCCATGATGATAGTTCAATTGATGTGTTCACCACCCCAGAAGACTTTGGTGCTGTTAAAGACGCGCTTGATGGTGCAGGTTTACAAGCTATTAACGCAGAAGTGACCATGATTCCATCGACCAAAGCTGAGCTGGACGCTGCGACTGCGCCGAAATTCTTACGTCTCATTGATAATCTTGAAGACCACGATGATGTGCAAGAGGTTTATCACAATGGCGACATAGCTGACGACATTTTGCAAGATTTAGAATAGGCCACTATTAACTTATGCCAATCATATTAGGCATCGATCCAGGTTCGAGAATTTGTGGTTACGGCGTTATTCAGTGTCAGGGACGGCAGCAAATTTATTTAGGCAGCGGCTGCATACGTACCCAGTCTGGAGACTTACCCAGTCGGCTCAAAATTATTTTTGATGGCGTGTCTGAAATCATCAAGCAATATCAACCCGATGAATTTGCCATTGAAAATGTGTTTATGGCTAAAAATGCTGATTCAGCCCTTAAATTGGGGCAGGCAAGAGGCGCAGCGATTGTTGCAGCCACCCACGCCGAACTGCCCGTAGCTGAATATACCGCGACACAGATCAAAAGTGCCGTTGTAGGTACAGGTAGAGCACAAAAAAGCCAAGTACAACATATGGTACAACAGATATTTAAGCTTAGTGCTGCGCCACAAGCTGACGCGGCGGATGCGCTAGCGGTAGCCCTTTGCCACTTTCATACTTATCAGGGGCTTATTGCAATGGGTGGCAAAGCTAAGTCACGCAGTTATGGTCGTTACAAATAACCTAAAAACAATTATAAGGATTGTCCAATGCTGGGTAGACTCCGAGGTATTTTAGTAGAGAAGCAGGCACCCGAAGTGTTAATTGATGTATCGGGCGTTGGTTATGAAGTACAGATGCCACTCACCAGTTTTTATGAGCTTCCCGAACTGAATAAAGAAGCTGTGATTTATACGCATTTTGTGGTTCGCGAAGATGCACAGTTGTTATATGGCTTTATTACTAAGCAAGAAAGAGCGTTATTTCGCCTGTTGATTAAAGCCAATGGCGTGGGTCCTAAGCTTGGACTGACAATTTTATCTGGCATGACAGCTGCCGAGTTCGTTAAATGTGTCGAACATGACGATATTGCTACCTTAGTTAAGTTGCCAGGGGTAGGAAAGAAAACTGCTGAACGCTTGCTAGTGGAAATGCGCGATAAATTGAAAACGCTGATGGAAGCATCCGTCGGCTCTGAGCGAGAGTTTGTACTACAGACCAACTATACACCTGCGGAAGTTGTGAATACTGCAGAGGAAGATGCCATTGCCGCCTTATTGAGTTTAGGTTATAAGCCTGCACAAGCGAGTAAAGCTGTGTCGGCTGCTTTTAAAGAAGGCATGGACTCAGAAACCCTCATTAAGGCATCATTGAAGTCAATGTTATAACTAAGGCGCTAAGCAATAATGATAGAAGCAGATCGGTTGGTTCACGCTCAGGTACAAGGTATCGAAGAGCAAGACGAACATATTGATAGGGCGATGCGGCCTAAGTTATTGGACGAGTATACTGGCCAGGACGATACTCGTGCACAGCTAAAAGTGTTTATTGAGGCGGCTAAAAAGCGCCAAGAAGCCTTAGACCATATGCTCATTTATGGCCCACCTGGTCTAGGTAAAACCACATTGGCGATGATTGTTGCTAATGAAATGGGTGTCAACATTAAATCAACTTCGGGCCCGGTATTAGAAAAGGCTGGGGATTTGGCGGCTTTGCTGACTAACTTGGAAGCGGGCGATGTATTATTTATCGATGAGATCCACCGTTTAAGTCCTGTGGTTGAAGAGATTCTATATCCAGCCATGGAAGATTATCAGTTAGATATCATGATAGGCGAGGGGCCTGCAGCTAGATCGATTAAGCTCGATTTACCACCGTTTACTTTGATAGGCGCGACCACCCGCGCCGGCGCATTAACTTCACCTCTAAGAGCACGCTTTGGCATTCCACTTAGGCTTGAGTTTTATAATGTGGTGGACTTAAGCAGTATTGTGACGCGCTCAGCCAAAGTCATGACCTTGCCTATTGATGATCAAGGGGCGGTAGAGGTTGCCAGACGTTCTCGAGGCACGCCACGTATCGCTAACCGATTGCTGCGCCGAGTCAGAGATTATGCAGAAGTGAAGCATGATGGCCATGTGACTAAAGCAGTTGCTGAAGATGCGCTAAATATGTTGGATGTGGATGCCGAAGGCTTTGACTATATGGACCGCAAGTTGTTGCTGGCCATTATCGATAAATTTATGGGCGGCCCTGTAGGCTTAGATAACCTAGCCGCTGCCATTGGCGAAGAGCGGGAAACGATAGAAGATGTGTTAGAGCCGTTCTTGATCCAGCAAGGATTTATTCAACGCACCCCGCGTGGACGTATCGCTACCGCAAGAGCCTATAGCCACTTTGACCTTATAAAGCCTGAATAAAGCGTTATTGCTCAGTCACTTCAAGTACATATTGCGGGTATTTTATACCCGCTTCTGCTTTCTTGGTCGCCACCACTTTGGCGCCAATTTCAAGATACTCTCCATCTGTGCCGGGGTTAGGTAAATCTACCGCAGGAAAGGTTTTTAGGGTAGTTCCTTGGTATCTAACTCTGAGTGTTTTGAGGTTAACTTTATATTCGTTAGCCAATTGGTAAAAGTTAATGGTGATAGGTTGGTCGGTATCTGAGGTAATAAAATACTGGCCATTATGAAAATCGTTATCAAGTAAGGTCACATTGGTTGACGCGCCAAGATTGCCTTTCCAATTGACCACAACAATCGAACTCGTTGTGCTATTACGAATGACGCTAGGATACTTTAACGGTTGTATTTCAGTGATTGTGATCTGTGCATGGGCGTTGATACTCGCAAACAGGGCAATCAGTAGCATTAATCCCTGAAAGGTAGCCAAAAAGGCTTTGTGTGTGGTTAACATGCAATACCTTCTAGATTGCAAATTCTGCGTAGAAATTTTATCGCTAGGCATATTATATTTTTCTAGTCTGTTACCTGCTATTAAGTTGCCATAAACTACTTAATGGTTACAAGTCATTAGTATAAAACCACTTTTTTATTTGAGGTAATAACTTATTCCATTTTTAAATAACGATGGTCTCAGTGATTGATATTCAAGCTTTACTGCTAAAAACCTGATTTTGAAAGCGGTTTCACTGGAGTTTTATGCTGTTTTTGAGCTTGATTATAAGTTTTTATGTTACCTGCTTTTGTTAAATGTGATCTAAATGTAAATAAAGTGTTGCTAATTGTGTCATCTTTGGTAGTTTACTTCTCAAGGCACAGCTAAAGTGCCTTTTAAACATCGACTTATACGTGATCAAGGAAGAGCGGAGTTAGCTAGGGAAAGGCTAGGTGTGAGTGATAATAATAAGACGTACTACTTATGGAACTCAAAATAATGAAAAAAAGACTTCTTGCTACCGCTGCTGCTTCAATGATGTTTTTTGCTGGTCAAAGTGCTGCTGAACAGGCCACTGGTACCGCACAATTTAAACTTGTCCAACCTATCATCATAACAGAAACAACGGTCATGGAATTCGGTAATATCGATATTTCTGCCGATGGCAACTGTACGCTTGATTATGCCAATACGGTCACTGGTGCAGCGTGTCTTGCTGGCGGTAATACTTCTGAATCTGGTGTATTCACAATTACTGCCAATGATGGTGATGTAAATGTGACCTTGTCAGGTGCTGATACCAGCGTTGCGGGCGTGACTTTCACACCGTCTATTGCTTCAAGCACTGTGACTGTTGCTTCAAACACGGCCACACTCGTAGTGGGCGGTTCAATTGATATTGTTGCTGCTAGTGCATCATCTGGCGACCAAACTATCAGCTACACCGTAGATGTGATCTACTAAAATCTAACGCTTTAGATGTTTGCCCTGCTAACAGCAGGGCACCTTTATATTCTGCTCGAAGTAAGCTAACCAACAATATTATTGAGCTTGTCTCATATAAACTAGCTGGGCGATAACATGAAAAGAATCTTACTAGGCTGTCTGAGCCTGTTTATGCTGGCTACACACTCGCAAGCAAGTCTATTAGTGACACCAACCCGTGCTGAGCTTGATAGCAGCCGCCAAAAAAGTGCCATTTTTTCTCTTGTTAATAAGGGTAATGTCACATCTCGTTTTAACATCTACTTTCAAGATAAACAGCAGCTGCCCAGTGGCGACTATGTTTCCCTTGAAGGCAAAGGCAAACTAAGTCAGTTTGTGCGTTATTCACCGCGTCGAATTACTCTTGAGCCTGAAGAAGGGACGAGAGTGCGCCTCGCATTACGCTTACCTAGAGGGACTGCGCAAGGTGAATATCGGAGTTATCTGGTATTTAGTCAAATTCCGCTCACTGAAGCGCTAGATAGTGCTGCTACAGAAAACGCTAAAGATCTATCTTTAAGTATTTCGGCTATGTTACGTATCTCTGTACCCGTAGTACTGAGAGTCGGTGAGCTTGATAGCGAAGTGTTTATTGAGAAAGGTGACTTAACCCAAGGTAATGGCAATGTAGCAGTGACGCTTAAGCGGACAGGCGATCGCAGCAGTTATGGCGATATTGAAGTGCTGCGAGAGAGCAATGGTGAAAAACAAACCGTTGGCAGTTTTAAGAATGCGGCCCTTTACACAGAAATTGAGCAACGCACTTTTAATGTCAGCTTAGACCAAATGATCGAACCTAGCGACCGCCTTTGGGTGCGCTACTCTGAAAATGAACACTTACCAAACCCTAAGGTGGTTGAGTACGCGCTTAGATAGCACATATTAACGACAACATGAATAAGGCTCCCGAGCAACAGTTGGGCTTGGTTAAGCACTGGGTGTTCTACCTGGTGCTTTTGCCGTTGTCAGGATTAGCAATATTGCTCTATATCTGGCTTAGCACTGCAACAGATAGTACTGCAACAGATAGTACCGCAACAGATAGTAGCGTAGTGGCTCTTGGTGGTCGCGCCTTGCCAACTCCAAATCCAAATGATCAGAAATTAGACAGCACGCCCTATCATTCGAATAATTCTAATCAGGCAGATAGATTAGCCTCCAATCAAGTTTCATCGTCACAGGTAGCGAATAACTACATAGGTGATCAGCAAGCTATTCGCGCTCATCTATCTGAATCAAATTCACTAGCAGTCACTGTTAACAATAATCGCGGACGGAGCGAACAGTCGCCGCGAAGCCTAGTTGATTATAACAGTGCCGCCAATGTTGATTTACAGAATAAGCAAAATCCACCGTCGGTATCGAAAATAGCAAAAAAAACTAAACCTAACAGTCATCGTTTCATTCAAGGTGAAATGATTGAAGAAAGTGCCGACTCATCGGGCTATGGGACCAGAAAGGCTAGCCAAGTGACCCGCGCCCACATTCAACCGGCACATCACCAAGGCAAATCGGAGCAAAGCAGTAACAATAACGTCCGCAGTATTGGCGCTGCTATGGAACATAATCCTCGGCGTTGTAATCGAATTATTAATCGCCACTATCAAACTCAGCCAACAGCCGATGAGCAATTTTTGATCAGTCAATTACGCTACGGCTCAGACGTGTTAAGTGAAGAGCTATTTGCCTATCAGCATGGATCTGCGGTCTACCTTCCTTTGCAACTACTTGCTGAGTTGTTGATGTTACCAATAGCAGTGGATATGGATGGGCTCTCAGTTAATGGTTGGTTTAAAGACGAGCAAGCAGTCATTGATATCAGTAATGGCTTAATGCGTTATCAAAATCATTCGACTTTATGTGAAAGCGCCGATACCACGCTGTTTTATGATGATTGGGATGTTTACCTACCTTTGGATGTGGTGCAGCAGATGTTTGGCTTAAAGATAGACTTTCAAGCTAATAGGCAGCGCTTTGTGATTGAACATTCTGATGCTGTGCCACTAAGTCAATTACGAGAACGGCAAAAGCGATATCAACTTTTTAACGCTCAGAAGAGTGCAGCAAGTCATCAGCAAGTTGTCGAAATACCTAAACAGAATGCGATTTTGGGTGATCTAGCCGTTAATATGGATGTGGGCATTAATGCTAATAACCAAGGGGGCGAAACACAGCTAGGCCAAGAGGTTTCATTACAAGCAAAAAGCGAGTTGTTACACCATCAAGCTTACGTGAGTTACTCCCATTCTGATTCCGGTGATAATGTCACTGCGTTCATTGAAAAGCGTAGCCCAGATGACTGGGTAAAGCACTATCGCCTCGGTACGGTAAATTCCCAAAGCCTACCTTTGTTGTCCGATGGCGACCAAGGGCTGGGAGTAACCTTAAGTGCAGGCGACGGCATCACCCAAGATTTACGCTACATTACCGTGGAGGGTGAGTGGTTAAGTGATTGGGACGTAGAACTCTATCGCAATAACGCGCTAGTCAATGTACAACGCATCGCCCAAGACGGCTTATACCGTTTTGAGCAGGTGCCTTATTTTATAGGCTTAAACCAGTATCAACTGCGTTTCTTTGGGCCAAACGGTGAAACCAAAGTAGAGAATTTCTCTAAATTACTAGATGACTCGGTGTTGGAGCAGGGCGATAGTGGCGTCCAAGTAGGCGCTCTTGCTAGAGAGCAGGATGATTTACAGCAGTACTATATAAGTGGCCAATACGCTTTGACTGACAGTTTTACTGCTGGCCTTGCGATTGTTAGGCAACAACTAGATGATGATCAATGGCTTACCATACCTAAACTGAGCATGAACCTGCTTGGCGAAAATAATTTACTGCAGATCAATTATGCCAACAGTGGCGAGGGGCATGCTATCGGCGCAACGCTGCAAGGGAGTATAGAGAGTGTAGATTGGATTGCTGACTGGTCGCATTTTGATGATTTTGAGTCATGGGATAATCCACAAATGCGTTTAAACCAGCAAGCAAACCTATCGTTAAATGGTAGCTTTGCTAACACCGCTATGAGCTGGTCGCTTGGTGGAGATTGGCGAGACTATTTACTAAGCAGTGATAGTTTACAAGCCAATGCCAGGTTATCGAGCCAGTTGGGCAGGTTATCAATGTCAGGCGAATTACGCTGGCTGCAATCAGGTGGCATTGATGAGTATATTTCTCGGTTAGCCATTTCAGGCAAGCTTGGACAGTGGTACTTGCGTAGCTATCTAGATATCGGCCTAGGTGAAGGCACGGAAGTTGATATCTGGGTGGCTAACGCAAACCGAACGATAGGTGAGCGCCTTAATTATCAGGTAGAGATGCGCTACCACCCGCAAACCAGCGCGCAATACAGTATTCGTAATGCGTTATCCTACCTGTTTGATTATGGCACATTAAGGTTTATGGTTGACGCAGACGATGAAGGTGATTGGTTTGGCCAACTTAAATGGAATAGCTCGGCGTTGTGGTACGCCGATGACAATTTGCTGTTGATTGACAGTCAAAACTATCTTAATACCGGTGCGGTTAAGTTAGTTGTGTTCCAAGATGATAACGGTAATAACCACTTAGATGAGTCTGAACACCCTATAGAAGGTGTGCGCTTTTCGGGTCATAGTCAGGCAGAACTGGCAACCAATGCAGAGGGCGAGTTGTTGATCAATCAACTCCGAGTCGGCCAGCCCCATAAACTGATGTTAAATGAAGGTAGTTTACCTGACCCATTTTTGGTGGCTAGAACACCAATTTTTAGCGTTAATGCGCAACCTGGGCATGTTCAACAGATAATGTACCCCGTGGTAAACACCGCTGAAATAGAAGGCATAGTGATTGTGTCTGGTAACTCGCCGCTACCCGCTAAAGGCAAACTGGTGGAGCTCGTTGCGCTGCAAACCAATGACTACTACAAAACACGGGTGGAATTTGATGGCGTTTTTCTATTTGATGCGATTGTCCCTGGTCGCTACGAGCTCAGAGTCGCTTCTGAGGACGCAATTATCGTTGATATTCAACCAGGTGAATTTTTACAGCTTGCACCGATAAAACTCTCTCACTAATGTCGTCAAAATCATAAACTGTGACCTGGGTATAGTTTTGTACGATGCAGTTATTGAGCTAGCTACTATAATTGCTTTATCCCCATCAAATCTGGTTTCTATTTGCTCAACATATTGCTTACCGCTGCCATCGGTCAGGCGGGTTTTAATTTAGTCTACCCGGTTGATATTGCCGAGCACACCACCTTACAACTAGGCGATGTGCTCAACACGGCTGATTCAGTGTGCCAAATCAGTAGTGCAGGGCGTACAGGTTCGGGTTGCCTGACTTCTGATGCTAATGTCGCGCAATTTAATATCTCAGCCGTGGGGCAGTCCCACATCAATGTGGTAGTGCATAATGTCGTTACTGATCATTTTACGTTTGAACCGAATCTGCAAGATGGTGCTCAACAACAGCTTTTTGATATCCAATCAGGCCAACTCACGTTAATAGTAGGTGGTAAATTAACTGTTATAAAACCAGCTGAAAATGGTAGCTACACAGTTAATTACACAGTGGAAATTAATTACGAATAATTAATTATCTCACTCGCCAAGTCCATCGCTTAAATATATATATCACCTACTTTATTGCAACCAGAAATAAACCATTAAACCATCTTAAATTACACTTGTCGCAATTTGTATCAGGGTCGTGATAGTGTAACATTCTGTTATCAAGGTTAACTGAATCCTGTACCTAAGCTTTATGGGCTTATTTTAGCCAGAATAAATATTTGACCTGGCTCACTAGTTAGTCACTTTTTCGATCTCGAGAGCCTGCTAAATGCGAAAAACTGTGACCTAAGTCACAAAAGTGGTACTTGGCGAAGTTAAATAACTGTTGCTGTATCGCTGTCTGCAAATCCGGCTTTAAGTATTCATATCTAGGGTTTTATTCTTTTTAAATCAATTTTAGCGATATTTTGTAAAATGGCGTTTGTGTTTAAAACTTTATTAGTACGTTATTTTAACACTTTATTATCTTAGGTTAATTTAAATCGTGATTGACTGTAGTTACGTGAAACTACAGTATCGATTCCAACGCCGACTAATTAATTTCTGGCGCTAATAAAAATAATTAATTTAGGGAGTGAATCGTAATGATCAGAACATCAAAATTGGCCTCAGCAATTAAGTACAGCTTAATTGCATCAGTAGCAAGTGGTGCTGCGTTAACCAGTGCAACTGCAGCGGCTGAAGAAGAGTCAGCGAATGTAGAACGTATTGCGGTGACTGGCTCTCGTATTCAACGTCAAGACATGGAAACAGCATCTCCAGTTACCGTTATCGATGCAGCTGCTATCCGTGCAGAAGGCTTCACCACTGTAGATGAGCTTCTACAAGCCCAAACCTCAATGGCTGGTGCGGCAGTGGGTTCTAGTACTAACAATGGTTCAGACGGTGTGGCTCAAGTAGACCTGCGTGGTATGGGCTCTCAACGTACATTGGTTCTACTTAATGGTCGTCGCATGGTTAACTCTGGCTCAGGTGCAGACAGCGCAGTTGACCTTAATGCTATTCCTGTTGCGATGATTTCACGTGTAGAAATCTTAAAAGATGGTGCTTCTGCTGTTTACGGTTCAGACGCAATTGCGGGTGTGGTTAACATCATCACCAAAAAAGACTTTGAAGGTTTCCAAATTGACGTACTTGGCGGTATGACCGACAAGAGCGATGGTGAACACGGTGAGATAAGTGCACTTTATGGCTTCAACACTGATACTGGTAACTATACTTTCGGTGCCGCTTATTCTGAACGTCGTGGCGTAATTCAGTCTGACCGTGACTGGACTGATCCAGGTGATAGCTCATTTATCCCTAATGGTTCATTAGACGGTATGGTGAAGGACGAGAATGGTAATTGGGTACAACGTGATGAAGGCTATGACTTCACTCAAGACAGTTTCTACCAAACACCAAGCAAGCGCTACAGCCTATTTGCTAACATGACACAAGAGCTAGGTAACGATGTAGTATTAACTGGTGACGTGCTTTATACCAAGCGTAAATCTAACCAGCAACTAGCACCACAACCTGCTAATATTATGTTAGATGTTTGTCAGCCAGGTGATGATCCTGCTAAGTGTTTTGAGCTTGATCAAGACATGATTGATGCGGGTATTGGTCCAGATGACAACGGTCAAGTTAACTACCGTAAACGTATGAACGATGTAGGTCCACGTATCTATAGTCAAGACACAGATACTTGGCGTGTTTCTGCAGGCCTTGAAGGTTCAATCGATGTCAATACTGGCCTGATTTGGGATGTGTCTTATACCTATGGTAATAACAAGGCTAAAACTCAAGTAGAAAACTCAATCAACGCAAACTTAATGGCAGACGCAATTTATGCTGATCAAGATGCTTGGTTAACTGGTCAACCTATGACCGACCAAGAGTTGCTAAATAGCGTTGCTTACACAGAAAAAGCAGATGGTGGTAACGAGCAGCATGCAATTTCTGCCGGTATTAACGGTGAGTTGTTTGATTTGGATGCAGGTGCAGTTGCATTTGCTATCGGTGCTGAATATCGCTACGAAAGCGGTTATTACAATCCAGACCCAATCATTGTTGCAGGTGAGGGTACTGCTGCACAGCAAGATCCAACTGATGGTAGCTACAACGTAATCTCGGTATTCCAAGAAGTGAGTGTACCGTTCACAGATAAATTGACCGGTGAATTTGCACTACGCTTTGATGACTACTCTACCTTTGGTAATGCTTCAACGTGGAAAATTGGTTTAACCTATGAAGCGACTGATGACTTGATGCTACGTACTGTTGCTGCAACAGGTTTCCGTGCACCAAGCGTTAGCGAGCTATATGGCGGTAACTCAGGTTCATACGACTACCTAACTGATCCTTGGGGCAACGAGCAAGATCCACAGATCTTAGTTAACTATACCTCTGATGAAGATCTAAAACCTGAAGAGTCTGAGTCTTATACTGCTGGTTTAGTTTACTCACCAAGTTATGTTGATGGTCTGTCTCTAACAGTTGATTACTGGCGCTTTAAAGTGAAAAACGCAATTACGCGTTTAGATACTCAAGCGGGACTTGATGCTTGTTTTGGTGGCGATACTTCAGCGTGTGAAACGTTCAACATTGGACCAAATGGTGATCTTTCTAACTTGACAAACTCATTGACCAACGTGGGTTACCAAGACACCAGTGGTATCGATTTCAACCTAGCTTATAACTTTGAAGCGTTAAGCTTAGATTGGGTTATCAGCAATGACACCACTTACTTGTTGAACTTTGAGCAAGACGGTATCGATTACACCAACAAGATCGATGGTAACTTCGGTGCATATGCTCAGTATCGTAACAACTTCAGCATCAAAGCGGGTCAAGGCGATTGGAGCGTAATGTACTTCAACCGTTATATCGGTGAAATGGATGATTTGGCAACAGGTGAGAAAGTTGATTCTGTGCTATATCACAATGTTTCAGCGTCATACTACATCAACGATACTTGGATGATCAGCGGTGGTGTTAAAAACATTACTGATGTAGAGCCTTCAAACGTATCTAACGGTAGCGACGGCGGTACAGTACCTGAAGTTTATGACACTATTGGTCGTAGCTTCTATGCCGGTGTAACAGTTAAGTTCTAAAACTTGATTGAATACTAATAAAAAGCGCCCAACAGGGCGCTTTTTTTATTGCCTATGTTTAAGCTTGGCAATGATTGATGGAGATTTAACCTAATCCCTTGGTGGCACTTTTCATTTGAATTAGTTCAATTTTATAGCCGTCAGGATCTTCTACAAAAGCGATTTCAGTACTACCGCCAGCAACAGGGCCAGGCTCACGAGTTACTTTACCTCCTGCCGCAGCTATCGCTTCACAGCGCTGATAAATATCTTGCTCACCGATTGCTAGGTGACCGAATGCATCGCCAAGGTCGTACTTGTCAGTATCCCAGTTGTGGGTCAGTTCAACCACGGCAGCGCCGGAAGACTCTTCAGCATACCCCACAAATGCTAAGGTGTAGCGATATTGCTCATTTTCAGACTTTCTCAATAACTTCATGCCTAAAACTTGGGTATAAAACTCTATACTTCGTTCAAGGTCGGTAACGCGTAACATGGTGTGCAGCAGTTGCGACATGGTATTTTCACTCTTGTGGTGGAAAGTGACGCTAGTTTACTGCGGTAAGTTTCTGTTTGTCCACGTTGTTTTTATCAATACAAACCTTGTAAATCATTTAAACTAACGCTAAGAAGGACATTTTAAAATGTACAATAGCTTACACTTTTAGCAATAAGTGTTCATTGCTGATCTAGCTCACACATTAGCGGCTAAAATTGGTGTAGTAGGCAAAGGCTTGTGATAATGAGCCATACAAACAACAGGAGTACCTTATGTCTTCAGAATTAAAAATGGCCCTAGGCCTGAGTGTCATTATTGCGGCATTTTTGAGTATGTTTTTCGTATTCATGTTCTAAATGATAAAACTGATACTAAAAAAGCCGCATTAAGCGGCTTTTTTGTTGTTTAAAGCTAATAGGCTTATTCGTCCGGATAAGCTTTATCTTTAAACTCGCAAAGGTGTTCTATCAAACAACTACCACATCTTGGTTTGCGGGCGATACAGGTATAGCGGCCATGAAGAATAAACCAATGATGAACGTCCACCTTAAACTCTTTGGGTACAACTTTAAGCATTTTGGCTTCAACTAAATCTACGTTCTTTCCCATCGCAAACTTAGTGCGATTCGCCACCCGAAAGATATGGGTATCAATGGCAATAGTTGGCCAACCAAATGCGGTATTTAGTACCACATTAGCGGTTTTACGTCCTACACCGGGCAGGGCTTCTAAGGCTTCGCGATTTTCAGGCACCTCACCTTGATGTTCATCGATGAGGATCTTGCAGGCTTTAATAACGTTAATAGCTTTATTGTTATATAAACCAATGGTTTTGATGTATTGCTTAAGCCCATCTACACCTAAATCGTAAATAGCCTGTGCAGTATTGGCTACCGGAAATAGCTTATCGGTGGCTTTATTGACGCTGACATCGGTAGCCTGTGCTGAAAGTGTTACCGCCACCAATAGCTCGAAGGGGCTGGAGAAATTGAGTTCGGTTTCTGGATGCGGGTTATTGTCCCTAAATATTTCTAAAATTTGACGACGCTTCTCGGTATTCATAGTTAATTAACTTTTGTTATTCTGGCTCGAGTAATCGTGGTTTCTACTTCGGTTTTTGGCTGACGGCGTTCTATAACATGGTCGATATAGTTTTTCGCAGCGATTAAGAAGCCCATCGCGATAAATGCTCCTGGTGGCAGCATAGCAAGTAAAAATTGCGTATCCATGTGCCACACTTGTATGGTTAAGCTCTTAGCCCAATCGCCAAGCAGCAGATCAGCACCATCAAAAAGTGTGCCTTGGCCTAACAGCTCTCGGCTTGCACCTAGGGCAACTAAGACTAGCGTAAAGCCGACGCCCATCATTAATCCATCAAAGGCTGAACTGGCGAGATTATTACGCGAAGCGAAGGCTTCTGCGCGGCCAATGATGACGCAGTTAGTTACGATCAGCGGTAGGAATATCCCTAATGACAAATACAAACCATAAGCGTATGCGTTGATCAGTAATTGTACGGTTGTGACGAGTGCTGCAATGATCATGACAAAGACCGGAATGCGGATCTCTTTAGGGACATAATTTTTAACCAGCGACACTAAGATATTTGAGCCAACTAACACGATAAGCGTCGCAAGACCTAAACCCAAAGCGTTAGTGACAGTTGCGGTAACGGCAAGTAGCGGACATAAGCCTAGTAATTGCACTAATCCAGGGTTATTTTTCCATAGCCCTTGCCAAGCAATTTCACGGTAGTTAGTCATAATCCACCTCACAGTTTGCTGGGCGACTTAACAAGTTTTGCTGCTCAGCCTTAAAAAAAGATATCGCTTTATGTACCGCATTGACATAGGCCCTCGGGGTAATGGTTGCACCAGTAAACTGGTCAAAATCGCCGCCATCTTTCTTTACTGCCCAGGGTTTGCCATTGTCTGCTTGCAGCGATAAGCCATTAAAGCTTGTTACCCAATCAGATTTTCTTAACTCTATTTTATCACCAAGGCCGGGTGTTTCATTGTGACTGAGTGTTCTAACCCCGAGTACTTGGTTTTCGGTATCTATTGCAATAATAATTTTTATATCACCGTTATAGCCATCAGGGGCAACGGTTTCTAAAGCGATAGCTACGGGAGTTCCAGCCATTGAAGCGATATAAGCAGGTAAGGGCTCGTCGGTGCCTAAAGCCTCTTGATTATGGATTAGAATACAGTGTTCAATCAGGTTGTTGTCGTGAATATTATCCGGCACAATTTGATGCAGCACCCGCAGTAATTCCTGTGCCTCTTGCTGTTTGATTTTATCGTAGGTGAATTGATTGACCCCCGCCACCAACGCGGTACACAGCATGGCGAACAATGCGAGTAACAACCCATTTTTTAGCATAGATTTTTTAAGCATGCTTGCGTTCCTTAACGGCTCGTTCTGTGGCCATAGGTGCGTGGCTTGACGTAGTGATCGATAAAAGGTGCACAAAGATTGCCAAGCAAAACTGCAAATGCAAATGCATCTGGGTAACCACCATAGGTACGAATCACGTAGACCAGTACACCAATCAAAGCACCAAAAATCAGCCTGCCTTGATTGCTGGTTGCGGCACTAACAGGATCGGTAGCGATAAAAAATGCGGCTAACATAGTTGCACCTGAAAATAGGTGTAATAGTGGACCTAAATGGGTATCGGGGCTCAATAGATATCCGATACTGGCACAGACAAACAATGAACCAATGATGGCGCCGCTAATATGCCAGCGTATTAGCTTGAGCTTTATCATGACTAGGCCGCCTAGCAGATAGGCACAGTTGATCCATAGCCAGCCAATACCGAAGCCGTCGCTGAAACTGTTTGCCAGCAGTGCTTCGTTTATCGTTAATCCTGTTGAAAAAGCGGTTTTAACACTATCTAGTGGGGTCGCCATGGCGATTCCGTCGGCGCCCATTTGATACAGACTAATATCGGCAGCGGTACTGCCAAAGAAGATAATCCGTGCGGTTTCTAGCAAACCAAATGCATGGTGCTCAAAACCAACTGGTGCGCTCCAGGTTGTCATTTGTAGAGGGAAGGCAATTAACAACATGACATAAGCTGCCATTGCGGGGTTAAATATATTGTTGCCTAAGCCACCATACAGTTGCTTAACCACAATGATGGCAAAAGCGACACCTAACAGCGTTATCCACCAAGGCGCAAAAGCTGGCACCGCAAGCCCAAGTAAAAAGCCAGTTAATAGCGCACTATTGTCTTGTAAAGTGGCTTTTATCGGACGTTGACGCATAGCTAAAATAGCGGTTTCACATAGCGCTGCGGTAGCCATGGCAAATAACACTTGCACTAACGTACCCCAGCCAAAGAAGTAGCTTTGGACTAAAAGACCGGGAAGGGCGCATAGCATAACCCGCTGCATTAAGCTGCTGGTCTGCAATTTGTCGCGTAAATAAGGGGACGACGCCATTTTAAATGCCACTGTATTATTCCTCTTTCGTTGACACTTGTTGTGCTAATGCCTTTTTCGCTTTGGCTTTAGCAACGGCAGCGGCAATTCGCGCTTTTTTGATATCAGCAGCACTATCAGTATCACTGATAACAGGCTGGCTACTGTTAGTTGAGCTGTCACTATCCTCTAAACTGTGTGTTTGAGAGGAGGCTGTATCATCTGATTGCTCGCTCATAGCCTCTGATGGCACCTGTTGAGCTGCGCGGTCTATCTCTGGTGTGGCTTGTTCAGCACTAGCGGCTTTTCTGGCTTTAGCCTTGGCGACTGCAGCGGCAATTTTGGCTTTTTTATCATCAGTGCCAGGCTCAGCGATTGTATCGCTTGTTGTTTCAGCCACTTGAGCTGATTTCTTGGCTTTAGCCTTGGCGACTGCTGCAGCAATTTTGGCTTTTTTATCATCAGTGCCAGACTCAGCAGTTTCATCGCTTGGTGTTTCAGATGCCTGAGCTGATTTCTTGGCTTTAGCCTTGGCGACTGCTGCACCGATCTTTGCCTGCTTATTATCAGCTTCAGTGTCTAGTGTTTGCTCACTGCTTAGCGATGTGGTTTGTTGTGCAGCCTTTTTCGCTTTAGCTCTAGCAATGGCAGCCGCTACTTGGGCTTTTTTATCTTCAGCGGGTGTTACCTCAGACGGTGCGGCTTCAGCTGCGGCTGCTTTTTTTGCCTTGGCTCGTGCGACGGCGGCAGCAACCTGGCTGGCTTTATCATCTTGAGACCCTTGGGCTGCTTTTTTCGCTTTGGCCCGTGCTATTGCCGCAGATACATCAGCTTTTTTATCATTGTCTGGTGCGCTTGATTGAGCTTTTTTAGCCTTTATCCGCGCCATGGCTTCAGCTACAGCGTCTTTATCGCCACTACTCATGTTGGCTTTACGGCGCTCTGCTGCTTGTTTCGCCTTGGCTTCACGGGCGGCTTTTTCTTCCTCAAGACGTAAAGTACGAGAGTCGAAACGTTGTTTGGCCAATTCAGCCTGTTTCTTCTCTTCAACTTCGGTGCGAATGGCCGACTTGGCGACACGATAATATTCAACTAAGGGAATATCGCTGGGGCAGACATAACTACAACAACCGCACTCGATACAATCTTGCAGGTTATAACTCGCCGCTTTGTCATATTCTTTGGCTTTTGAATGCCAGAATAATTGTTGTGGCAAAAGCTGTGCTGGACACGCTTGGGCACATTCACCGCAGCGCACACAAGGCATTTCTGGGCGCGGCGTACCAAGCTCTTGAAGTTCGGGTACCAATACGCAGTTGCTACCCTTTAAGATGGGCGCATCGGCATTGGGGAGGGTATAGCCCATCATTGGACCACCAATAATCACCTGCTCAACTTTGTCGGCGTCGAAATCACAAGATTTTAGAATATGCTTGATTGGGGTGCCTATCGGCACCCAATAATTGCCGGGCTGGTAAACCCCTTTTCCCGTAACCGTGACCACGCGTTCGATTAAAGGTTGGTGATCGTACACGGCTTGTTTTATTGCGAAGGCAGTCGCCACGTTTTGCACGACGATACCAAGCTGCGCTGGAATAGCTCCTGAAGGGACTTCCTGACCTGTTAGAATTTGGATTAGTTGTTTTTCACCGCCCGATGGGTACAGGGTTGGTACTACAGTGATGCGGATTTTATCACTGCTGATTGCGCTGCGATTTAGCGCATGTTCCATCGCTTCAATGGCTTCAGGCTTGTTATCTTCTATGGCAATAATGACCCGTTTAGGCGCCACCAATTTATTGATAAGCTCTATCCCTAGCAAAATATCGTCGCTAAATTCCCGCATTAGGCGGTCATCGGCGGTGATATAAGGCTCACACTCAATCCCATTGATGATCAGCAATTCTATTTCTGATACTGGATTGAGCTTAATATGGGTAGGAAAAGCAGCGCCACCGAGGCCGGCGATACCCGCTTGCTCTATCAGTTGCAACAGCTCTGTATTGTTTAAACCAATCGCGGCACTATGGTCGCGAGCCTTTGGTGTTTCAATAGCATTGTCCCGGCCATCAGGCTGTAAAATGGCACTCAGAACGGGTAAACCAGAGGCGTGATTACTCACGCGCTTTTCAATGGCGGTGATATGTCCAGAGGTGGGAGCGTGTACCGGTAAATAGCCAAAGCCTGCAGATACGGTGAGCGTCTGCCCCTTTTTAACATACTCGCCCTGTGCGATACCTAGTTTAGCATTGTCACCTACTTGCGCTAATGGCAACACGTATTCTTGTGCGCTAGCGAGCTTGCTAATGCATCCACCATTACTGAGTGATTTATTTTCTGGTGGGTGTATTCCGCCTATGGCGCGCCACAGTGTCCCTTTATCAATCTGCTCTAATAAGGTTAACACTTCATATCCTCTTGTAGCACAGTGACAGGAATCGCATTGAGTTTCCAATCCCAATTCTTAGTGGTCTGTTTAACAGGCAACATATCAATGCAATCTACAGGGCAAGGTTCGACACAAAGATCGCAGCCAGTGCAATAATCAGTAATAACGGTATGCATCTGTTTACCCGTACCTAGAATGGCATCGACAGGGCAAGCTTGGATACATTTGGTGCAGCCAATACACTCATCTTCACGAATGTAAGCTACTTTTTTCTCTTGGACTTCTTCGCTAACTGTTAACGGCTCGGGATCTTGGCCAGTGAGTTCAGCGAGTTTTTCCATGGTTGCCGTGCCGCCAGGGGGGCACTTGTTGATTTTTTCGCCGTTAGCGATAGCTTCCGCATAAGGGCGACAACCCGGGTAACCACATTGGCCACATTGAGTTTGCGGTAGAAGGGCTTCAGCTTGGTCGGCGAGCGGGTCACCTTCGACTTTAAATTTCTCTGCTGCTAGGCCCAATAGGGCACCGAAAACAAGCGCTAAAAGGGTTAACAGGATGATTGCAATAACAAATTCTAACATGTTTATTTTACCAGCCCTGTGAAACCCATAAAGGCTAATGACATTAAACCTGCGGTGATCATCGCAATGGCACCGCCCTTAAAAGGTAATGGCACATCAGCAGCTGCTAGCCGCTCACGCATCGCCGAAAACAAGATAAGTACCAAAGAGAAACCTGCAGCAGCGCCAAATCCGTAGAACGCGGACTCAATAAAATTATGATCTTCGTTAATGTTTAACAAAGCGACACCTAAGACCGCGCAGTTGGTGGTAATCAACGGCAGGTATATGCCCAGTGCCCGATGGAGCGATGCACTGGTTTTCTGTACGACCATTTCGGTAAATTGCACTACTACAGCGATAACCAAAATGAAGGCCATGGTACGCAGGTAGCCCATATCAAAGGGCAGTAGCAAGTATTGGTTGACGAGGTAACTAATAATAGATGCAAGCGTTAACACAAAAGTCGTCGCCATTGACATGCCAATGGCGGATTCGAGCTTGCTGGAAACGCCCATAAAAGGGCACAATCCAAGAAATTTAACTAATACGAAATTGTTGACTAGCACAGTGCTAACCAGCAATAGGAGATATTCACTCATCTCTACTAATTATCTTATTTAATTTATGCGCATATTATCGACTTTTCTAAGCGTATAAACAACACATAGAATGCAGGGATTAACCAATAAGCGCGCTAATTGGACGCGGTTTCGCCACCTTTGTTTCTAAATGCCTGCGGCTGAGCAATATAGTAGCCTTGCAGGCCATCGACGAGTAATCGCTCCAGTGCCAGTTTTTCTTCTTGTCTTTCAACGCCACAAGCAATAACTCGAATAGCCAAGCGTCTGGCGATATCAATCATCATTTTGACGAAAAATCGATTGTTAGTGTCTACATCAATCGACTCTGCGTAGCTGCGATCGAGCTTAACGAAGTCAGGGCGTACTTGTTTGAAAAACTTAAATGAAGTCAGTCCCATACCAAAGTGTTCGACACTGACTCTTGACCCTACACTGTGGATCTCATGGACTAGCGAATGTGCTGCTTTAAAATTAGTTTGTAATCCTGCTTCATTAACTTCAAAGACTAATCGCGCTGCGATGTGGCGTTGACGGCCCAATACATCTTTTAACCACGCGACGAAAGAGGGCTGCATGGCCGATGCGCTGCTAATGTTAATGCCAAAAGCACCTTCAATACTCGGGTCTTCTAGCAACATTCTAATGGTGCTGAGAATAATGAGCTTATCGAGCTCAACACTTTTACCGTGTCGTTCTGCCATAGCGATAACGGTGGCAGTGGGTAAAAATTTCCCTTCGCTGTTATAAAAGCGCGCTAATAATTCTTTGTACACCTGCACTTCGCTGCGACAAGGCGAGATAGGTTGCACGTAAAACTTAAGTGCACGGCGTTGTATTAAATCTTCTATGGCTTCTTGCCAGCGTGTATCGCCGTATAGCTCATCTCCATTAAGTTTTTCTTGAACATGAAAGCTGTTTGGGCCAAGGGTTTGAGCGATACTGACAGCGGCATCAGCCAAGGTTAGTAATGGCACGGCTTCAGTGCCTTGTTGATAGGGAACTAAGCCCGTATGGCCAATGGAGTCAGCGTTAATGGTTTGTTGGTACTCATTAAAATGGGTTTTAATCGCTGCCAAAAACTGTTGACTATCTTTGATGGTAATATCGGAGATAATCACCGCAAAATCGCCAGTTGAGATCCGATAACACTGGGCATGTTCATATTTTACCGCACAGTTTGAAATGATTTCTGCGATTTTAGCCAAGTAGCTATCACCGGCTGAGCGGCCTTGAGATTGATTAATACTGCCAAGCTCAGTGGCTTTTACTAAGGCCAAAATTCCGATCCGGCTGTTTTTACCATTAGTAATGGTGTCTAAATGCTCGGTAAATTTTTGCCGAGTACCTAGGCCTGTGATCGGATCCTGGTAGGCTTCTTTATTGAGAGCAACGAGTTCTTTCTCGTAATTCGCTGTCGTTTGCGCCAATTGTGCTCGGCTATTGTCGAGCGCTTGGGCGAGTGGTTTAAACTGGCCGCTCAGTTTTGATTGCTCAAGTGCGGCGAATTTATGTTCACTGAGATTTTGAATGTAGCTGGCGGCATAACCAATACTGACCGCTTGCTTGCGCATCATTAAGCTAAAAATGATGGCTAATATTACGTACGCAGCGATTAAGGCCAGTAACCATGAAGTAAAGTCATTTAGTGCGGCATCGATAAGTTGACTGGTATCTAAACGCACTTGCAAACGTCCGCCAGGGTAGGTACGGGTATCGTCTAAATCAATATTCAGCCAAGATGTAATGGCATTATCTTGTTTATCTAAACTGCCATGGGTGTAACTTAACTCGTTATCGTCTGTGTGGATGTATTGAAAAAATTGCAGGTCATACTTTGCTGCCAGTTGGCGATAAAATGCCTTACCGTTGGCTGCATCCATGGTTTTTAATTGACTGGATTGTTGATACTGCGCGAGCTGTTGCTCACCAAATTGGTGTAACTGTTTTTTCTCGACAAAAAGTCCCGCGATTGCGATTAGCGCAAACACAGTAAGTAAAACTAGATGAAAAGATTTTGAGACGCTCATAAAGAATCCGTTCCACTAACTTGATATGAGTAATAAAGAATATCGAATAAGTGTAACTGATTAATGCTTAAAGCGAAATTGATAAAGGGAATTTTGTAGGAGGGTGTAGTGGCTCCCCAGACTGGACTCGAACCAGTGACATACGGATTAACAGTCCGCCGTTCTACCAACTGAACTACAGGGGAAGCGTAATACTACAACTTGTACTTGTTATCGAAGTGGCTCCCCAGACTGGACTCGAACCAGTGACATACGGATTAACAGTCCGCCGTTCTACCAACTGAACTACAGGGGAATCGCATAACTTCAATAGCATTATTAAGTAAGTGGCTCCCCAGACTGGACTCGAACCAGTGACATACGGATTAACAGTCCGCCGTTCTACCAACTGAACTACAGGGGAAACGCTATACTTAAATTTTATTAAACTTGGCTCCCCAGACTGGACTCGAACCAGTGACATACGGATTAACAGTCCGCCGTTCTACCAACTGAACTACAGGGGAATCGTGTTTAATCAGGTAAATACCTGTTTGTCTTCAATTTAATAATTGCTTTGGCTCCCCAGACTGGACTCGAACCAGTGACATACGGATTAACAGTCCGCCGTTCTACCAACTGAACTACAGGGGAATCGTTAAAGCAACTCGTCGTTGAAGACGGAGCGCATATTAAAGCGCTCTTGAATTCGAGTCAACTCAGCAGCCAAAAAAAAGTGTAATTATGCTGTTAAGTGCTCATCTAATGCGCATCCTGACGTCTTAACAGGCAATTTGGTCATCAAGTATACTTTTCTTTAGTGGTTAGAGATAGATAGTTTGATTCATTTGTATGGATCAACTTCAGTAGCGTGTGGTTGTTTTAGTCAGCTTTAATCGCGCAGGCACTCAACTAGGAAAGCGCTTTCACTGTAAGCAAAGTTTCAAATGTAATTAAATTACACCATAGCAATAACCAAGTTCAATAAACGCTAATGGTCGTTAAAGTCCCGTGATAACTGGCCTTGTGGCACTTATCCACTAAATCTGTGGATAAACCTGTGAGTTATGTTTAAAAATGTGTTTCAAACCCTAGTAACAAGGGCATTGGACTTAAATTGCACACTTTTACTGGTTATTTTTTAATCCTTTTAAAAACAGGCGATTAGAAAAATCAATAACAATTTAATTTCCCGCTGTAAGCTGTTGCCAATATGTAACAGTTTCACGGTCAACTTCTGTGTATTAATTCGCTTGTTTTATTGGGTTTGTGGCTGTTTTTTGAGCTTTTGAGTGCTAATTTCGTGTTGTGTAAAACTTTCATTTTTCTATCATCAAAATGTCATCTCTCAAGGGTAGTAAAGGTTTGGCTTTCGTCGATGGTGTCGATTAAACTAATGCACTTGATTTTAAAGGAGTGGTGGTACGTGAGCGATTCTCAGTTTCAGTTAGCATCTCATTATACGCCTGCTGGCGATCAACCAACGGCGATTAAAAAATTAGTCGAAGGGTTGGAAGATGGCATTGCGCGGCAAACGCTGCTCGGGGTAACAGGCTCAGGCAAAACTTTCACTATTGCCAATGTGATCCAGCAGATGGCTCGGCCCACTATTATTATGGCGCCTAACAAAACGCTGGCTGCGCAGCTGTATGGGGAGATGAAAGAGTTTTTCCCAAATAACGCGGTAGAGTATTTTGTTTCTTACTATGATTATTACCAGCCTGAAGCCTACGTGCCTTCTACTAATACCTTTATTGAAAAAGATGCATCGGTAAATGCCCACATTGAACAAATGCGCCTATCTGCGACTAAGGCACTATTAGAAAGAAAAGATGTTGTGTTAATCGCTTCGGTGTCGGCAATTTACGGTTTGGGCGATCCTGATTCCTATATGAAGATGCTGCTGCATCTACGTCAGGGCGATTACATGGGACAGCGAGATATCTTAACTCGCTTGAGTGAGCTGCAGTACACCCGCAATGATATCGAACTGCAACGTGGTACGTTTAGGGTACGTGGTGAAGTGATTGATATTTTTCCAGCTGAATCGGACCGCGATGCGATTAGAGTCGAGTTGTTTGATGATGAAATTGAACGCTTAAGTTTATTTGACCCGTTAACAGGTCATATCAACCAACGCATTGCGCGAACGACTGTGTATCCTAAGAGCCATTATGTTACGCCGCGTGAAAAAGTGCTGGCCGCCACCGAAGAGATAAAAGAGGAGTTGCGGTTACGTCGCCAGGAGCTACTTGACAACAATAAGCTTATCGAAGCGCAGCGAGTCTCTGAACGGGTGCAATACGATATAGAGATGATGACCGAGTTAGGCTATTGCAGCGGCATTGAGAACTACTCTCGCTATCTCTCTGGCCGTCGGCCGGGGGAAGGTCCACCGACCTTGCTTGATTATCTCCCAGCGGACGGGTTACTGATCATTGATGAAAGTCATGTTACCGTGCCGCAGATCGGTGCCATGTATAAAGGTGACCGCTCTCGAAAAACCAACTTAGTCGAGTATGGGTTCCGCTTGCCGTCTGCATTAGATAATAGACCGCTTAAATTTGAAGAGTTCGAAACCTTAATGCCGCAAACCATTTTTGTTTCGGCCACACCCAGTGCTTATGAAATTGATAAGAGTGAAGGTGAAATTGCTGAGCAAGTGGTGCGCCCGACCGGATTGTTAGATCCGGAAATAGAAGTTAGGCCAGTTGCGATACAGGTTGATGACTTGCTTAGCGAAGTTGCCAAGCGGGTGGCGGTTAATGAGCGCGTATTAGTGACCACGTTAACTAAACGCATGTCAGAAGATCTCACCGAATATCTTGATGAACATGGCGTTAAAGTGCGCTATTTGCATTCCGATATTGATACGGTAGAACGGGTAGAAATTATTCGTGATCTACGTCTGGGTAAATTCGATGTACTCGTCGGGATTAACTTGCTACGTGAAGGCTTAGATATGCCAGAAGTATCGCTTGTGTGTATTTTAGATGCCGATAAAGAAGGCTTCTTGCGCTCAGAGCGTTCACTAATTCAGACGATTGGCCGCGCGGCACGTAATGTAAACGGTAAAGTGATTCTGTATGCTGATCGCATTACCGATTCGATGAAAAAAGCGATGGGAGAAACAGAGCGGCGCCGTATTAAGCAGCATCAACACAATCTTGATAACGGCATAACTCCAAAGGGCGTGGTCAAGAAAATTACTGACGTCATGGATGTGGGGGATAGTGGTGAGCAGCAAGATGCAACCGCTCGCACCCAGGCATCTAAAGTCGCTAGCCCGCAAGGCCACTATCAAGTGGATGATGCCGCTTCACTCAGTCATCGTATTGATGCGCTGGAGAAGCAAATGCATGAACATGCTAAGAACCTTGAATTTGAACAAGCAGCGGCGCTCAGGGATCAAGTCAAACAACTGCGTGAAGCACTTATTAGTGCATAAACAAGCTTGAGCACGGCTATCAACAGTCGTGCTCAAAGTTTTCTTGTTTGGAGTAAGCGAGCTTTCTAGGAACGCCTTTAAAAGCTAGCTTTTAGCGGTGGGGTTAGGCCAGCGTGTTATGGCCAGGTAACCGATGAAAACTAACACGCCTGCTAGCACACCAATGAGATGGGACTCGGTTGCAACTCTTGCGTTGATTAAATTTGATACCTGCTCGGTGGCACCATTGACATGCTCATAGGAGACTTTTGCAATCACTCCTAGTAACAGTAGGTAGCCAGCTTTCATTTTGTGTTGAATTTCTTTCAAGGCACCAAACGTAAAGTAGCCATGTAAAATGCCGCTTAAGCCCACGTAGCCAATTAGACTTGGGTAAAACAGGTACAAGCCTAAGCCTTCTAACAGTGATAGTGAGGCGAATAGAATAAGTAGCCCTTTGCCATTATAAAAATGATAGTGCAGGGCGGTAATCACCCACATACCAGCTAAGTTCATTATTAGATGCCAATGGTTGGTGTGCAGATAGTTACCACTAATCAGGCGCCACCATTGGCCGCTATCGATTTGTACTCGCTGGTAATTAAGCAAGTCACTTACCGGCATAAAATACATCAATACACTGAACAACGTAATAATGACAACGCTAAGCACACTGGCTGGTATCGATTTCAACTGTTAGCCTTTTTGCTCAAGCTGTTGCATGACTTGCGCTTGATTATTGAGGTAATCATCTAAGCCTTTTTGGCGTAACAAACAAGCTGGGCAGGTACCACAACCACTGCCAATAATCCCGTTGTAACAGGTGAGGGTTTGATCTCGAACTAATGGCAGTTGTTGATATTTGTCAGCTAATGCCCAAGTTTCAGCTTTATTTAACCACATTAACGGAGTGACGAGTGCCAGCTTTCGGTCCATGCCTTGTTCTAGTGCTGACTGCATGGCTTTAATAAATGAGTCACGGCAATCGGGGTAACCAGAAAAGTCAGTTTCACACACACCGGTGATCACAGCTTGCGCGCCAATTTGATAGGCATATATGCCCGCTAGGGTAAGAAACAGGATATTACGGCCAGGAACGAAGGTATTTGGTAAGCCATTATCCATCAACTCATTGGATACTGGGATATCATCTCGGGTCAGTGCTGAAATCGCCAATTCGTTGAGCATGGTAACATCAAGCACTTTATGGCTTTTTAATCCCAACTGTTGGCCGAGTGTTTTGGCAACTTCAATTTCTTGACGATGGCGTTGACCATAATCAAAGGTAATAGCGTGTACTTCATCATATTGGGTTAATGCTTGTACTAGACAGGTTGTGGAGTCTTGACCTCCACTAAATACCACGACAACTTTCGACATACAGACTCACGGGTAGAAATTTTGCCTATAGTGTAACTGACCGCTATGGCCTTGTAACTATCCTTGTTTGCTTAGCGCGGGTACTAAATAGCCGAGTGATCTAGGCTAAAGACTTGCTTGTTGCCTTAAAATCTTCTATAAAAGCCGCCCCAGTGTTTGAGGTAACTATGAATTATCCTGTTAACGAAGTATTTGAAACCATTCAGGGCGAAGGTATGTTTACCGGCGTCCCCGCCATTTTTGTTCGCTTGCAGGGTTGCCCTGTAGGTTGCGCTTGGTGCGATACGCAGCATACCTGGGAAAAGCTTGCCCAAAACCAAGTGTCGCCTGAGCAGGTAATTCAGGTTGATGGCAGCATAGGTCGTTGGTCAGAAATGACAGCGAAGGAGCTCATCGGCCATTTCACTAGAATGGGATTTAGCGCCAGACATGTAGTGATCACCGGTGGTGAGCCTTGTATGTATGATTTGCAAGATTTAACTACAGCGCTCGAGCAGGCAGGTTACCGCTGCCAGATTGAAACCAGTGGGACTTTTGAGGTTAACTGTAGCGTAGATACTTGGGTGACAGTATCGCCTAAGATCAATATGAAAGCGGGTATGATTGTGCGCCAAGATGCGTTGCAGCGTGCCAACGAGATTAAACACCCTGTAGGGTTGATGCGTCATGTTGAAGAGTTGGATGCTTTAGTAGCAGACATTGATACCACCGATAAGGTCATGTGCTTGCAGCCTATTAGCCAGAAGGCAAGAGCCACTGAGCTGGCTATGCAGGTCTGTATTGATCGCAATTGGCGTTTATCAATTCAGACCCACAAATACCTTAATATTGATTAGTCGTCGTTAAAAAATGGGCTAAGCAGCGCTTCATATTCACTAGTATCACCAATATTGTTAGCTACCCATTCGTCGTTATAGTAGGTATCGAGATAACGCTCTCCGGCATCGCAGAGCAAGGTTACAATGGAACCCTGTTGTTGATTTTGCTGCATCTGTTTCGCCAACATTAATACGCCGTATAAATTGGTACCTGTTGAAGGGCCGGTTTTGCGGCCAATGGATTTTTCCAACAATCTTATACAGGCGATAGAAGCGGCATCGTCAACTTTGATCATATGATCGACCACCCCAGGAATAAAAGACGGCTCAGCTCTTGGGCGGCCGATGCCTTCTATTCTACTACCATTATCACACGTCAGTGTGGTATCCCCAGTTTTAAAGTAATCAAAAAAGACCGAGTTTTCGGGGTCGACTACACATAGCTGAGTGGTCTCTTGCTGGTAGCGAATATAGCGACCAATGGTCGCCGAAGTGCCGCCAGTACCGGGACTCATGACAATCCACGTTGGCGTTGGGTGGGGTTCTTTTTGCATTTGATCAAAGATGGCGTTGGCAATGTTATTGTTACCACGCCAATCGGTTGCGCGTTCAGCATAGGTAAACTGGTCCATATAGTGACCGTTGAGTTCCTTGGCTAGCCGTTGTGATTCAGCATAGATTTCGCTTGAATGGTCAACAAAGTGGCATTGGCCGCCATAGAACTCTATCTGTTGTACCTTCTTTTTGGCTGTGCTTTTTGGCATAACGGCAATGAAAGGTAGGCCTAGCAATCTTGCAAAGTAGGCTTCTGAGACTGCCGTACTACCTGAGGATGATTCTATGATGGTGGTTTGCTCTTGGATCCAACCATTACACAGTCCATAAAGGAAGAGTGAGCGGGCAAGGCGGTGTTTCAAACTGCCTGTTGGGTGGGTACTTTCATCTTTTAGATAAATATCGATGCCAGAAAGTGCAGGTAGAGTTAGCTTAATTAAATGTGTATCAGCACTACGTTGAAAGTCCGCTTCTATTTTTCCTATCGCTTGATTGACCCACTGATTTGCCATCGACTACCTCTTATTCAAAAATTGACACTTAAATATAGCTCTAAGTTATATGTAATAACCTATGGGAATGAGTATAAGCACTCCATAGTCTAATTACGACCTAAGAAAGGTAGAAAAGTTTGCTTTTTTGTTGGCGGATAGAGATTAAGGCGCAGAGGCTAATGCAACGCACCAGGAAGCGATTAATGTGAAAGGGGTGGCAATAGCGATATCTCGAGCGTGAACTTCTATTAACTGCTAAAGGCTTTTTACTGGGCTGATGGCTTTTTACAGCGCTAATGGCTTTATACAGGACTAATGGCTTTTATACGCAGCGAATGGTTTATAGCGGGCTAATGGCTTATATAAGTGGCTAAGGGCTTTTATAGACGTTAGTTACCTAGATAAGTTTACACTGCGATAATTAACAGCGAGCAATGGCGTGTTTTGCAATGTAGCGAGCGTGGAAAATGAAGCGAAAAATTGTTGCTAAGAGATTTACTTAAAGGTTAGAGAGTCAAGCAAGAGAAAAATGGTGGAGGGAGAAGGATTCGAACCTTCGAAGGCTGAGCCGTCAGATTTACAGTCTGATCCCTTTGGCCACTCGGGAACCCCTCCACAGATTTTCTATTCAATTGTAGCAAAGATGGTGGAGGGAGAAGGATTCGAACCTTCGAAGGCTGAGCCGTCAGATTTACAGTCTGATCCCTTTGGCCACTCGGGAACCCCTCCACGAATATCTTTAATTCAATTGTCGCAAATGGTGGAGGGAGAAGGATTCGAACCTTCGAAGGCTGAGCCGTCAGATTTACAGTCTGATCCCTTTGGCCACTCGGGAACCCCTCCTCAATTGCGGCGGCAATAGTAGTCAGAAACGTCGCTGCTGTAAAGACCCAATTTAAACTTTTTACTAAAGTTCGCTATCAAGTGGTCGATAAAATACCAAAGAGTTGTTTTGTTGATGTTTTTTTATGCGAACTAATGAGTTATTAATCAATGAGTCACATTTAGGTACGCGCTTAAATGGGGCGGTATCCGGTGCTCGTCGCGGTGAATTTGCGCTGCTGCTGGCTTTAATGTCGAGTGATGCGCGCGATATGGCGCAATTTTTGGCCCGGAGCAATGACGACGCCGATACCAACAAGCTAAGGGCACAGTTTGAATTGGGGCCAGAGCAACCAATAGTGGCTCATTTTGAGCAAGCGCAAGTGATAGATAATAGCGACGAGTATCAACGGGCTGGTTTAACGGCCTTTCGTTTAAAGCAAGGCCTGCGACCAGAAGCTTTGGTTAACCGTGGTGAGGTAGAATCTGCAATGGTAGAAGTGTTGGCTAATACCGACCCAAGTGCGCGAATGGGTTATCTCAACCCCAATCAAGCTAAAAGTGAAATATATTCTCAAGTCCCCTATTTTTCAGAACAACTAATTGCTCAACGTCAGTTTGCAGAATTAATAGTGTGATTTCGTGAGCTTGAATTAGATAGAGTGGCAAATAGTCGATATACTTGGTCAGGTCAATATCTCGGAGAGTACGATGAAAAATATTCAGCAACGCCAATCTGACTTAGTTAATGATACTTGCAATGACTGTGGTAGTTATGCCGATATTGGTGCAGTAATAGACGAACATGATACGGTGTTAATATTACAGTACAGCCTTGAACAGCAGCAAACTGTTGATGAATTAGTCACTAAGGCTCAGTCTCGTTTTGACGACGTCAGGGCAGATATCACCCAAGATGACGCTATGTTGACATTAAAGTTACAATTTCAATTTAGTGCCGAAAAAATGATTTTTCAGTTAGAAAATCATATTTAGTGCATATTGATACCGCCTAGAGTTGCCATTATGTAAATAAATCGTGTAGGCTGGTTCACTTATCAATAAATAATATAATTATTAAACACTTTACCGTCATTGAATAAGGATAAAGTGACTGACGAGCGTATTTTGACTTGTCATTTTTTAGGGATACATGTGAAGACGCGAGATTATCAACACTTGTTGGAGTTGATCGTTAACTCCACTGCGAAGCAAGAAGGTGATTTTACCCGAACGGCCGAATTAGCGACGGAGTTGTTGTGTCAGCAACTCGCCGTTAAGCATGTCGGCGTGTCAGCAATCTGCAGTGATACCGATGCAACCACAGAAATTGCGACATACGGACCACAGTTTAAACACCAAGTGGTTCGCCCTCAGCCAAGCTTATGTGCAAACTATCTGCTCGAGTTAAAATCTAAGCGCCATATTGCCTCCGATGATACCAAGTCAGATCCACGACTGAGTGAATTTGCCGAAGCCTATTTTAAGCCTCGTGGTATCAATGCTAGCCTTGAAGTCGCTATTCGCATTAATGGCCGTTTAGAGGGCGTCTTGTATCTTGAGCGCAAGGATTTCTTAGCTTGGACTGAAAGCGAAATACACATCGCGTCACAAGTGGCGGACCAATTAGCGCTGACATTAGCCACCCATAATGCTTATGAGAAAGATGAGCGACTCACTTTACTTTCAAGCGCCATGGAACAATCAGAGCAAATTAGCATGCTAGTTAATTTGCGCACCGATATTATCGAGTATGTCAATCAAGCTCATGAAGTGATATCCGGCACGCCGCTGAGTAAAGTCAAAGGCAAATCGGTTTTACGCTTAGACTTTTTTAGGCAACACCCTGAAATGGCTAATGCTGCACTGAGCCGAGTAAAAGAGGGCATAGTTGCCAAAGGGGAGACGGAGATCACCCGCTCTAATGGCGAGCGCTATTGGCTAAGGTTTAGTGCAAAACAGTTTATTACTCAACGCGGTAATCATTATGCATTGATCTGCGCTGAAGATTGTTCTGAGGAGATGAGTTATAAAACGGATTTGGAGCGTTTAGCCTGGCGCTGCTCGCTAACCGGCTTGTACAATCGCTCATTTTTTAATAAAGAACTGGATAAATGCACCGAAGGACATCTATTTCTTGTCGATCTACGTGGTTTTAAGCGATTTAACGATACTTATGGCCATGAAAAGGGTGACGAGTTACTCATTGAAATAGCTCGGCGCTTGCGCCATTTTGCTCGGGTAAATAAAACCGAGCTGCTTGCCCGTGTAGGAAGTGACGAATTTGCACTTATCGTCAAATCGCCAGCTCAAGCTGGTGACTTAGACTACTTATTAAAACGCCTCTACCACCAGCTATCGCAGTCGGTGCTAATTGGTCGAGATAATGTCGATCCTAAACCTGCCATCGCGATAGTGGATATTGCATCAGTTGAGCAACTGTTTGCACCGTTGACCTGCGCTGATATCGCGCTGCAGTATGCTAAAAAGAAGCAGTCAGATGCGATTCAAGTGTTTAACAATGCGTTACTCAATGCCTTTAAAGAAGATGCGCAGATAGAGCGCGACTTACAAACCGCACTGCGCAGTCGAGAATTTGAACTCTATTATCAACCGTTAAAAGATTTACGTAGTCAGAGCTACATTGGTGCTGAGGCGCTGATTCGTTGGCATCACCCCAAAAAAGGCGTGTTGTATCCAGGTGCATTTATCGATATTGCTGAGCAAACAGGCATGATCACCGCCATTGGGGAATGGGTGCTAGAAGCCGCTTGTCGCCAGCTTAATTTGTGGCAACATCATGATGTCACCATTTCTATGCATGTGAATGTGTCTGCGAGGCAGTTCTTTAGCGGCAATTTGTATGATCAAGTGTGGGAAATGCTAACGCGTTATCGTATTAAGCCTGGCACCTTAATACTGGAGATCACTGAAACTGAGTTAATGGAAGATATCGTCTACGCAACTAATTTGTGTAAGGAGCTCTCGGATCTAGGAGTAGGGCTCGCCATTGATGATTTTGGTACCGGTTACAGTTCGATGCGCTACCTAAAGCAGTTCCCCATTAGCAAACTTAAGATTGATCGCTCTTTTATTTCGGATTTAAGCGTCAGCCATGAAAGCCGTGAAATTGTCAGTGCTATTATCGCAATGGCATCTGCGTTGAATATTTCCTTAACGGCCGAAGGGGTGGAAACCCAAGAGCAAGAAGCCTTCTTGGCCGATCACCTTTGTCATCAGGCTCAAGGGTTTTTGTATAGCCCAGCGTTAAGAGAAGCTGATTTTAGTGCCTTTCTTAACCAGGAGCAGGGGATGTTAGTTCATTAACACCTAGGCAGTGAACGGCCGGCTTATTAGCCTTTATTCATACAGCATTGTTTAAACTTTTTGCCGCTGTGACAGACACAAGCCATATTGCGTTTTGGCGGCACCGCCTTGAACTGTTTACCACTTGTATACCACCAGCGCTGCTGCTCAAATACAAAATCTGATTGCTCATGAATGGCATCCAATCCATGTTCTGCAAGGTACCAAGCCTGAAAAGTCACACTGCCTTTTGTCTGCTGGTTAGCAGAGCTTATCACCTGTAAACCAATCCATTGAGTTGGTTCTTGCCCATCTAATACCTGCTTGGTTAACCCACCTAAATAGTCTCCATGGTGAGTATCGATTAGATACTGATGTTGCTGCAACACAAAAGCACTATAGCGGCTGCGCATTAACGTTTCTGGGTTGTTGGCTAATGAATGACCTAAATGGTAGGGCTCACAACAGTGGGTGTAGGGTGTTCGTTGCCCTTGTTGCTGTTGACCGCAAGGGCATAAAAGAGGCTTTTGATTCACTTTGATTGGGCACTTTCCAAAGAGGGTAACGCACTGAATTGGCGACCGTAATAAAGGTTAGGTGTTGGCTTTGCATTGAAATAAAACGACGGATCAGAGCGGTTACTTGTATCAACGGTGAGGACCCATTGACCATTTTGTTTTTTCTTCGATACGTTGACAAATTTACCAGAGAACTCGCTTACTGGCTCACCCGCATCGACTGGCGGATGGAAGCGAATAAGGTAGTAGCCAATATCGGTGGCATTTTTCGATTCCATTTGTCGTTCAATGACTCTGAAATCCACTTCAATTCGCGCATTTTTGTGTTTAATCTTACCGAAGAACTTATTGTACAGGTCGAGAATGTTCTCTTTCCCCATGGTAATTTCTTTGCCTTGGCTTTCTGGTATATAGCAGGCATTGTCATCGTAAACACTGGCTAGCTTATCAGTATCTAAGTGCTCAAATGCCTCGGTAAACTGCACATAAAAATGATTAAGCGCTTTATGCTCATCATTGCCAGCTTGTAGAGCAGAGCTGAATAGTGTTGCGAGGACAAATAGGCTTAACAAGGGTTTAAAAGCGGTCATTAAGTTTTCAAAGTTGCCAATACTATTGATACTATAATGGATGGTGCAATTGATCTAAAGTTATAGATCTTAACAAAGTGTGTATTTAAGGCAGTTAACCTTGCATTGATGCCCTTGCTGATTAATTTAGCGTATATTGTCCTAGCTCCGTTGTATTAAGAGGCCGATTATGAAAGATGATGCTGCGCTATTTCTAGCTGAAATGGCTGATGTAAAGCCATTAACACAAGATGGCTCTGTCTTGCCACAGACTAAGGTCGATAACAGCGCTCAACAATTAAAATTACAGCGTTCACGGCTGGCGTTGCAGTTACAAAAGCTAACCATAGAACCTGGTTCGATCGCCCCAACCAAGCCCGATGACATTTTGAGTTTTAAAAACCAAGGTGTGCAAAAAGCAGTATTTAAACAGTTCAGGTTAGGACACTACCCGGTTCAGGCGAGTATCGATATTCATCAATTCAGCGTTATTAAGGCCCGCAGTGAGTTGCTAGAATTTTTAACCCATGCAAAGCAGATGGAATGGCGCAATGTGCTGGTGATTCACGGTAAAGGTGAAAAAAGTCGACCTTTTCCAGGTTTGATGAAATCTTTTGTCAATGACTGGCTGATGAATATCGAGGGAGTCATGGCGTTTCACAGTGCCCCACAACTGATGGGGGCAACGGGTGCGTTATTAGTGATGTTGGAAAAATCAGCGAATCAAAAAATGATCGCCCGTGAGACTAATTACAAAGGTGCTGGAGTAAGATAGCCTGCTAATCATCAGGCTATCGTTTTAAACTACCATCCACATTGGCGGTTTGCGTTTTGGTTTTGTTCATCTAACCAAGTTTGTAGAGGCGCAAAGTAATCTAGTACAGCCGACGCATCCATTTGCTCTTTACCGGTGACGACGGCTAGCGCTTGAGGCCAAGGCTGGCTTTGTCCCATTTCTAACATGGTATTAAGCTTCGCGCCTGCCTGCTCATTGCCGTAGATACTGCAGCGGTGCACAGGACCTTCATTGCCGGCAATATCACATAGCGCTTTGTGAAACTGGAACTGCAAAATATGGGCTAGGAAGTAACGAGTGTAGGGCACATTACCCGGTACATGATATTTAGCGCCAGGATCAAAGTCAGTTTCATTACGCTCAGTCGGCGCCATCACGCCTTGATATTTTTGTCGTAATTCCCACCAAGCCTTGTTGTAGTCTTGGGGCTGGATTTCACCACTGAAGACTTTCCAGCGCCATTGATCAATCATCAAACCAAATGGCATAAATGCGACTTTATCGAGTGCTTGTTTTAATAGTAAGCCAATATCTTTTGAGGCGTCAGGCACCTCATCAAGCAGGCCAATTTGTTTTAAATAACTAGGGGTAATACTTAGGGCAATCGTGTCGCCTATCGCTTCGTGGAAACCATCATTAGCGCTGTTTTTGAAAATAAAGGGTTGAGATTTGTAGGCGCGTTGATAGTAATTATGACCCAGTTCGTGGTGTATCACGGTAAAGTCTTCAGCTGTTTTTTGAATGCACATTTTAATGCGGATATCGTCTAGATTATCCAGGTCCCAAGCTGACGCGTGACAGACGACATCTCTGTCTTGAGGTTGCACAAACAGCGAACGTTGCCAGAAAGTTTCAGGTAATGGCTCAAAACCAAGCGATGAGAAAAACTGTTCGGCTTGTTGTACCATTTTAATTTCATCATAGCCATGTTGAGCTAATAGCTCAGTGACATCATACCCGGGATCGGCATTATCTGGCGCGACAGTATTATAAACATTGCCCCATTGCTGGGCCCACATATTACCTAACAGGTGAGCAGGAATCGGGCCTTGCTCAGCCACAACGTTATCACCATATTTTTGGTTTAACTCTCCGCGAACATAACAGTGTAAAGATTCATACAAAGGCTGCACTTGGCCCCAAAGACGATCAAGCTCGGCGGAGAATTCATCGGGTTGCATGTCGTATTGACTACGCCAAAGTTCTGAGAGGGTAGCGTAACCGAGATCTTTTGCCCCTTCATTGGCGAGCTCGACTTCGCGTTCAAACAAAGGTCGCATCGGTTTGGCGATTTCACGCCAACCTTGCCACACCTCTAACAAAAGTGCCGGATCGGCGGATTCACCCATAATGGCAGAAAGCTCGGGCTGGGTTAAACAACGACCATCCTCAAAGCAATATTTACCTTTGCCGTATAAGCCATTCAGCTCTGAACTGATCTTTGCCAGCTCTGCATTCTTGGCAGGATCTAATGGAGCGGGCAGCACTAAAGAACTACGTAAAATATTGAGTTTACGTTTATTAACCTCATCTAGAGGCAGTTCGGCATATTGTGCAGCTTGGGTAGCAAACTGAACGGAGGTGGCAATCTGCTTCTCAGCGACTTTAGCTGACAACGCTGCGGTATCATCGGTTATGAAATTGCTGTATATCCATTCGGCGCGGTTTTGTTCAATAGAGATTGCGGCAAGTTCCGCCTCAGCGCTGTTAATAAAGGCTTTAGCCTCGGCTATTGTCGGTTTTTCACTATGGTTTTCAATTTGGCCTTGATCGCTATTTTCTTTATTGTTTGAGCAAGCTGTTGAGACTAAGCTAAGCGCAATTGCAGCGCTGACTAAGGTCAGTTTTGATGGGAGCATCATGTTTATTTCATCCTTGTTATTCTTTTCACAAATAGTTTACCTATTTTTAGACTGGATAATAGCTTTTGCCGAGTCAGTACAACAAAAAACGTATTTACCTAGCTAAAGCACCCGCTAAGCAGCAATTAAGTTTGACAATAAGTGAACTAGTGTTTAATTTAAACGCACGTTTTAAATAACATCTACAAGGTCACGGAATGGCTAATCGATCCGACACAAAAACAAGAATATTGGATGCTGCTGAAAAGCTATTTGCTGAGCGTGGTTTTTCTGAAACATCTTTACGATTAATCACCAGTAAAGCGGAAGTTAACTTAGCGTCTGTCAATTATCATTTTGGTTCTAAAAAAGAGCTTATTCGCGCTGTGCTTGCTCGCTATTTAGATAGGTTTATGCCCGCGGCTGCGGCAGAAATTATCAAGTTGCAACAGGACAACACCGCCAGCTTGGACGATATATTCTCCTGCTTGGTGCAGCCATTGTTAGATCTTAATGATTTTAAAACAGAAGGGACTCGTACCTTCTTACAACTGCTAGGCCGTGGCTATATTGAAAGCCAAGGTCACTTACGTTGGTTCATTACCACCCACTATGGTGAGTACTTATCAGAGTTTGTTAAAGCCGTCGCGGATAGTGCACCACATATTCCCCCAGCAGAGATGTTTTGGCGACTACACTTTACCTTAGGTACTGTTGTATTCACTATGGCATCGGCTGATGCGTTAACAGAGATCGCTGAAGCTGATTTTGGTGAACATAATGATATCGAAGATGTGATCCGCAAGGTTATTCCCTATCTATCTGCGGGTGTTGCTGTGCCTATAGCAACAAAAACGGCTTAGGAGTGCTTGTATGACCCTGTTTATTTTAGTGCTATTGATTATTATTGTGCTGTTTACGGTAAAGAATATCCGTATGCAGTTCATCACGCGTCCGGTGTTTAGTTTTTTTAAGAAAGTGCTACCACCGTTATCGGCTACTGAGAAAGAGGCGATGGAAGCGGGTGATGTATGGTGGGAAGGTGAGCTGTTTAGAGGTAAGCCTAACTGGGATACATTACATAGTTATGGTAAGCCTCAACTGAGTGCTGAGGAAAAAGCGTTCATCGACAATCAAGTCATGACCGCCCTGACGATGATCGATGATTTTGATATTGTTCAAAATCGTAAAGATTTACCACCGGAACTTTGGGAATATTTTAAGAAAGAGGGCTTTTTTGCGCTGATTATTCCTAAGCAGTATGGCGGACGCGCATTTTCAGCTTATGCTAATTCTACGATTGTCAGTAAGCTGGCAAGCCGCAGTGTCAGTGCGGCTGTATCTGTTATGGTACCCAACTCACTGGGCCCTGGAGAACTACTGACTCATTATGGCACCCAAGAGCAACGCGATCATTGGTTGCCATTATTAGCAACGGGTGAAGCCGTTCCTTGTTTCGCGTTAACTGGTCCTGAAGCGGGAAGCGACGCCGGTGCCATTCCCGATGAAGGGATTGTTTGTCGCAAAGAGGTAAATGGTGAGTCGGTATTAGGCTTGTCACTGACTTGGGATAAACGTTATATCACGCTAGCGCCAGTGGCGACCGTATTAGGGTTAGCGTTTCAAATGCGCGACCCTGAAGGCTTACTGGGTGGCGATGAAGATTTAGGCATTACTTGCGCTTTAATTCCTACCGATCATGACGGCGTTGAAATTGGCCGTCGCCATAACCCGCTAAATATGGGCTTTATGAACGGCACAACAAAGGGTGAAGATGTCTTTATTCCATTGGATTGGATTATTGGTGGCCCACAATATGCCGGACGTGGTTGGCGCATGCTGGTTGAATGTTTGTCAGCGGGACGGGGGATCTCTTTACCTGCATTAGCCACAGCATCGGGTCATACGGCGACTAAAACAACGACTGCTTATAGTTATGTTCGGCACCAGTTTGGCCTTGCAATTGGTCAGTTTGAAGGCGTACAAGAAGCGCTTGCTCGTATCATTGCTAATACCTACCAGCTTGAGGCTGCTCGACGCTTGACCACTACAGGTATTGACTTGAAGGTTAAACCATCAGTTGTGACTGCGATAGCCAAATATCATATGACAGAGTTAGGCCGTGATGTGATTAATGACGCGATGGATATTCAGTCAGGTAAGGGCATTCAGTTAGGTCCAAAAAATTATCTTGGTCACGGACATATGGCTACGCCGATTTCAATTACCGTTGAAGGCGCCAATATTCTTACCCGCAGCTTGATGATTTTTGGCCAAGGTGCGACACGTTGTCATCCTTATGTACTTGCAGAAATGGAAACCGCTGCGATGGAAAATGAGGCCGATGCGTTAGAGCGTTTTGACTCGTTGCTGTTAGGTCATATGGGTTATGCGTCACGTAATGGCGTGCGTGCCTTTATCAGTGCATTAACTGGTAGCCGCTTTAATACTGCACCAGTCTCTGGTGTGACTAAACAGTATTATAAAGATATGACTCGGGTTTCATCAGCGCTAGCGCTAATGACCGATCTATCAATGTTAATGTTGGGTGGAGATTTAAAACGCAAAGAGATGCTATCTGCAAGAATGGGCGATGTACTCAGTGAACTCTACTTAGCCTCAGCAACGTTAAAGCTGTTTGAAGATAACGGCCGTCAGCATGACGATTTACCGGCAGTACATTATGTGATGCAACTGCGTCTAAAGAATGCGGCAAGTGCACTGCAAGGGGCGATACGTAATTTCCCTAACCCAGTTGTTGCTTGGGTAATGCGGATTGTTATGTTCCCACTTGGTAATCATTTTAATGGTCCAAGCGATGCATTAGCGACTGAGCTTTGCCAGTCTATGTTGCAACCTGGTCCTGCGCGTGATCGGCTTACCTTTCTTTGTCCCGACTTCGAAGGTGATAAGGGCGGAATTGCAGAAGTTGAAGCGGCATTTATCGCACAGCATCAATGTAAGAGCATTTATGCCAAATTGAAGCAAGGCCAAAAAGCAGGTTCGCTGCCTAGAAAGCTCACTAACTTAGCGCTATTTGAAGCCGCAAAAGCGCAAAATATCATTAGTGAGGATGAGCACAAGCAATTGCTAATCGCTAACGAGTTACGTCTCGATGCTATTCATGTTGATGACTTTGAATCACTTTAAGTAAAACAATAATAAAAAAGGAACGCCAAGGCGTTCCTTTTTTTATGGCTTAATGCCAGTCAAACTTCAATCAAAGCGCTAGCTTGATTATGCGACGATAAGCACCTTACAGGTATTGGTGCCGCCAATGGTTTCCATTGCATCACCTTTGGTCATCAATACCATATCGCCACTTTGCAGATCACCGCTAGAGGCTAGGGCATCAAGCGCTTTTTGCGCTAGTTCATCAGCCCCATATTGGGTTGAATCAAAATGCACTGGCTTAACACCGCGATAAAGTGCCATTTTAGCCAAGGTAACGTCATGACGCGATAAGGCATAAATAGGCAACGCTGAGCTAATACGGGACATGAGTTGTGGCGTTGCGCCAGATTCAGTTAGCGCAACAATCGCTTTGACACCTTCTAAATGGTTAGCTGCATACATAGTCGATAACGCAATGGTTTCTTCAACCGAACTGAATTTCTCATCCAGTCTGTGTTTCGACACTTGTACACTTGGGTGCGCTTCAGCACCAAGACAAACATTTGCCATCGCTTGAACGGTTTCTTCTGGGAAGTCACCTGCTGCTGTTTCTGCGCTGAGCATGACGGCATCTGTGCCATCAAGTACCGCGTTAGCCACATCCATGACTTCTGCACGGGTTGGCATCGGGCTGGTGATCATTGACTCCATCATTTGAGTGGCAGTAATGACGCTTTTATTCAGTTGGCGAGAGCGGCTGATCAGTTTTTTCTGCACAGCAACAAGTGCAGGATCTCCAATTTCAACACCAAGGTCACCACGAGCAACCATTACCGCGTCAGATGCTAGAATGACATCATCCATCGCTTCGTCGCTGACAACGGCTTCTGCACGTTCAACTTTAGAGACGATAAGTGCTTGGCTGCCGGCTTGTTGTGCCAGCTCACGAGCATAATTAAGATCGGCACCACTACGTGGGAATGATACTGCTAGATAATCTACCTTAATTTGCGCCGCAGTCACGATGTCACGTTTGTCTTTTTCAGTCAGTGCAGCAGCTGAAAGTCCGCCGCCTTTCTTATTAATGCCCTTATTGTTAGATAGGGGACCGGCAACGGTAACTGAGGTATGGACCTTTTTACCTTCGACGCGTTCAACTTTAAGTTGTACACGGCCGTCATCTAACATTAGGATATCGCCAATGGCTACATCATCAGGTAGTGCTTTGTAGTCGATACCAACTTGGTTTTCATCACCTAAGCCTTTATCTAGCTCTGCATCTAAGACAAAAGCTTGGCCTAATTCAAGTTGAACTTTCTTGTTATCTTTAAAGGTAGATACGCGGATCTTTGGACCTTGTAGATCGCCAAGAATAGCAACATGAACACCGAGCTCTTTGGCGATGTTGCGAACATCTGTCGCGCGTTTTAAATGATCTTCTGGTGAGCCGTGAGAGAAGTTTAAGCGAACAACATTGGCGCCGGCTTTGATGATACGTCTAAGGTTATCATCTCTGTCGGTTGCGGGACCCAAAGTCGTAACAATTTTGGTTCTGCGGAACATGACATACTCCGTTAAGTTTTAATTAATCTAACCCTATCTTAACAGACAATATTAAGTTTTGTAGGAAAATTACGAACAAATTGATCTATTTCAATATTATAGTTTTGTGACGTGATTCATTCATTTGGGTAAAAAAAAGCGCAAGAGAAGCCCCTTGCGCCTTATTTTTGTTACTAAACTGACTTAAATTATCGGATCTTTATCGATACGAGATTCTTTTAGCACCTCTTTAACGCGCTTGAGACTCTCTCTAAAGCGAGGTCCACGTCTTAGGGTGAAACCGGTCGCGAGTACATCAATAATCACTAATTGAGCTAATCTAGACGCCATAGGCAGGTACATGTCGGTATCTTCTGGTACTTCCATGGTCACTGGCAGTGTACATTCGGTTGAGAGCGGAGAGTTACGTGCAGTAATTGCAATGACCGCAGCGCCGTTCTCACGTGCTAACCTTGCTATGTCTATCAATGACTTAGTTCTACCTGTGTGAGAAATCAACACCACAACATCACCTTCTGCACTGTTAATACAGCTCATACGTTGCATCAATACGTCATCAAAACAGATCACAGGTACGTTAAAGCGGAAGAACTTATTCTGTGCATCATGGGCGACAGAAGCAGACGCGCCCAAGCCAAAGAATGAGATTTTCTTAGCCTGAGTAAGAATATCAACCGCTTTATTTATGGCGGCGGTATCCATGCTTTGGCGGGCTGTATCTAGCGATGCCATGGAAGATTCGAATATCTTAGTGGTATAAGAATCCGGGCTATCGTCCTCTTCTACATGGCGGCTGACATAGGGCGTACCATTGGCCAAGCTTTGCGCTAGATGCAGCTTAAAGTCAGGGAAGCCCTTAGTATCCAGGCGGCGGCAGAATCGATTCACAGTGGGCTCGCTGACATCAGCCATTTTGGCTAAGGTGGCGATACTTGAGTGAATGGCTGTTTGCGGTGAAGCCAAAATAACCTCGGCCACTTTGCGTTCAGACTTACTAAAATGGGTTAGGCTCTTTTGAACCTTTTCTAGGGTATTCATATGCGTACATCCACTCGATAGTAATGTAATTATATTTATTCTTTTATGTCATTAACGAACCAAACAAGAAAGTGCTAAAGTTTGGCTTGTATGGCGAATTATGATTTAACTACTTGTCAAAGTTTCTACTAGATATAGTAATTTAATCACAAAAAGCATATCAGATTTTGACCGCTTGTTGCTAGTTTACAAAACAGCGTTTTTTTATAAAATTTAGATGCAATTAACAGTTTCTGTTGTTATATTACAACAAACATGTGAAAACCTCATTGAAATGTGGACACAGCGAAATAGGAGATTTAGCAGCTATGGGCATAACAACACCAGAAGCCAAAGCTTGTGATTTTGTGCTATTCGGTACTAAGGGTGATTTGGCTAGACGTAAGTTGCTGCCTTCGCTTTACCAGTTGGATAAAGCGGGTTTGTTAAGCGAAGAAACAAAAATATTGGGTGTCGCCAAAGACGCATTTACCCAAGAAGAGTATCAAGAGTTAGTCAGTAAAGCGTTAAACAGTTTTGTTAAAGAGCCATTATGTGACGACACGTTGCCACGCTTTATGAAACGTTGTGTTTATATAGGCACTAACTTTACCGACGCCGATGGCTACGCTGCTTTCCATGACGTATTAGAACCAGAAAAGCGGGTTATGGTGAATTACTTTGCCACACCACCTGCAATTTTCGGCGATATCTGTCGCTGCCTTCACGAACAAAACCTTATCCTTCCTGATACACGTGTTGTCCTCGAAAAGCCAATTGGCTCAGATCTCGCCTCGTCTAAAGTGATTAATGATCAGGTCTCGGCTTACTTCAATGAAAATCAGGTTTACCGTATTGACCATTACTTAGGTAAGGAAACGGTACAAAACCTTATTGCGCTGCGTTTCGCTAACTCATTGTTTGCATCCAAATGGGATAACCGCACCATAGATCATGTACAGATCACGGTTGCAGAAGAAGTCGGTATTGAAGGGCGTTGGGGCTACTTTGATAAAGCGGGCCAGATGCGCGACATGATTCAGAACCACTTATTACAAGTGCTTACCTTGGTAGCGATGGATCCCCCAGTCAATCTAGATGCAGACAGTATTCGTGATGAAAAAGTGAAAGTGCTTAAATCATTACGTGAAATCAATTCTGACAACATTTATGAAAATACCGTGCGCGGTCAATACTCTTCTGGTTTCTTAAAAGGTGCACCAGTGCCTGGTTACCTTGAAGAAGAGGGCGCGAATACCCAATCTAATGCAGAAACTTTCGTTGCTTTACGCGTAGATATCGATAACTGGCGTTGGGCTGGTGTACCGTTTTACCTACGCAGTGGCAAACGTATGCCAACCAAGAGTTCTGAGATTGTGGTGTATTTTAAAAATCCGCCGCATAACTTATACCGCTCAAGTTACCGCAACCTGCCACCAAATAAGCTGACTATTCGTTTGCAGCCCCATGAAGGCGTTGAAATTCAAATGATGAATAAGGTGCCGGGTCTTGAGCAAAAGCAACGCTTACAAACCACCAAATTAGATTTAAGTTTCTCGGATACTTTTAAAAATGATCGTATCGCTGATGCGTACGAGCGTCTGTTGCTAGAAGCCATGTTAGGTAATCAGGCATTGTTTGTTAGACGCGATGAAGTCGAGCAAGCTTGGAGTTGGGTCGATGGCATTATCCAGTCTTGGGAACAAAGTAATGAAAAACCTAAGCCCTATCCAGCCGGCAGCTGGGGCCCTGTGGCTTCAGTAGCTTTGATAGCCAAAGACGGCCGTTCGTGGGACGAATAAGGAAAACCAAGCATGATTAAAGAATCTGTATTCAAATCATTTGATGACAAAGCAGCGTTAGAAGCACAGTTGGCTAAACGCATTGCAGGTCAGCTACAAGATGCGATTGATAGTCGTGGTAAGGCCAGCCTTATTGTGTCAGGCGGCTCTACGCCACTGCAGCTATTTAAGCTTTTAAGCAAGCAGGCGATTGAGTGGAAAGATGTCTGTATTACTTTAGCTGATGAGCGCTGGGTTGAGGCTGATGCCGCTGACTCTAACGAGCGTTTAGTTAGAGAACATCTGCTGCAGAACTATGCCAGTAGTGCCAAGTTTACCAGTTTGAAAAATATGTTTGCTACGCCAGAAGAAGGCTGCTCGATGACTATTGAGCAGCTCGGTCACTTTCCAAAGCCGTTTGATGTCGTTGTGCTTGGCATGGGCAATGATGGTCACACGTGTTCTTGGTTCCCGTGTTCGAAAGAAATTGATGATGCGCTTTCTACATCATCACTTTGTGTGGCAGTCAATCCCGGCGCAGCGCCTCATGCTCGCATTTCGCTGTCGAAAACCGCGATTTTAGCCAGCAGACAGATCTATTTACATATAGTGGGTGAGCAGAAGCTGACTGTTTACCGCCAAGCGTTAGAAAATGAAGACGCCAAGTCGATGCCAATACGTGCCGTGTTGGCTCAGCACAAAACCCCCGTCGACGTTTACTGGAGCGCTTAAGGAGATATCATGCACGCAGTAGTACAAGCTGTCACAGACAGAATTATTGAAAGAAGTAAGGAATCGCGCGCGAAGTACCTTGCAGCCATGAAAGAAGCCCGCCTTAAAGGTGTGCACCGTAGTAGTTTGAGCTGCGGTAACTTAGCCCATGGTTTTGCTGCGTGTAGCCCCAGTGAAAAAGACGCCATTCGTGGTTTAACTAAAGCCAATATCGGTATCGTGACTGCATTTAATGATATGTTGTCTGCGCATCAACCTTATGGTGAATATCCAGATTTACTTAAAGCGGCCTGTGCCGAGGTCGGCAGTGTGGCGCAAGTTGCTGGCGGTGTGCCAGCGATGTGCGATGGTGTGACCCAAGGTCAGCCGGGTATGGAGCTGAGTCTACTGAGCCGAGAAGTGATTGCGATGTCGACTGCTGTGGGTTTATCTCACAACATGTTTGACGGTGCATTATTGCTTGGTATCTGCGATAAAATCGTCCCAGGACTATTAATTGGTGCACTTAGCTTTGGTCACCTACCTATGTTGTTTGTACCCGCTGGACCAATGAAGTCTGGTATTCCAAACAAAGAAAAAGCACGAATTCGTCAAAAATTTGCTCAAGGGCAAGTTGACCGTGAGGCGCTGCTGGAGGCTGAATCAAAGTCTTACCACAGTGCAGGTACCTGTACGTTCTACGGTACGGCCAATAGTAACCAGTTGATGCTAGAAGTCATGGGCCTACAGTTGCCAGGCTCATCGTTTGTGAATCCTGATGATCCGCTGCGTGAAGCGCTAAATAAAACAGCCGCTAAGCAAGCTTGTCGCCTAACAGAGCTCGGTACCCAGTATACACCTATCGGTGAAGTGGTAAGCGAGAAGTCTGTTGTTAATGGCATTGTCGCGTTACTGGCTACTGGTGGTTCGACTAACTTAACCATGCACATTGTTGCAGCAGCCCGCGCGGCCGGTATTATCGTTAATTGGGACGATTTCTCAGAGCTTTCAGATTCAGTGCCTTTATTGGCAAGAGTTTACCCGAACGGTCATGCAGACATTAACCACTTCCACGCTGCAGGCGGTATGGCATTGCTGGTTAAAGAGCTACTCGATGCTGGCTTACTACATGAAGATGTGAGTACGGTGGCGGGATCGGGTTTACGCCGTTATACCCAAGAGCCACGTCTTATTGACGGTGAGCTGGTATGGGTGGATGGTCCTACCGCAAGTTTAGACAGCGAAGTATTAACCACCGTTGATAAACCTTTCCAAGCCAATGGTGGCCTTAAACTGCTAAAAGGTAATCTAGGCCGAGCGGTGATTAAAGTTTCAGCGGTACAAGAGCAGCACCGCATTGTTGAAGCACCAGCGATTGTGATTGACGATCAAAACAAACTGGATGCGATGTTTAAAGCAGGCGATCTTGATAAAGATTGTGTGGTTGTAGTGAAAGGCCAAGGACCCAAAGCGGTAGGGATGCCAGAGCTACATAAACTCACGCCAATCTTGGGTACATTGCAGGATAAAGGCTTTAAAGTTGCGTTGTTAACTGACGGTCGTATGTCTGGTGCATCAGGTAAAGTGCCAGCGGCTATCCACCTAACGCCCGAAGCGTTAGATGGCGGATTGATAGCCAAAGTCCAAAATGGTGACTTAGTGCGAGTGAATGCATTGACTGGAGAGTTGACGCTGTTGGTTGATGAGCAAGTGCTAGCCGCTCGTGAAGCAGATAAAGTCGATTTGCGCAGCACAAGTTATGGTATGGGCCGAGAATTATTTAGCGCCTTACGTTCAAATTTAAGTAGCCCCGAAACCGGTGCTCGCTGCACATCTGCAGCTGACGAAATTTATTAATTTTAGAGGAAGAATAACGTAATGGTTGAGAATAACTGGTCAATACAGCCACAGGATATTTTTAAACGCAGTCCAATTGTTCCTGTAATGGTGATTAATAAAATTGAAGACGCGGTACCGCTAGCTAGAGCACTTGTTGCCGGCGGGATCAGTGTGTTAGAAGTCACGCTGCGCACGCCTTGCGCATTAGAGGCTATTACTAAGATAGCGAAAGAAGTGCCAGAGGCAGTGGTGGGTGCAGGTACCATTTTGAACGAGGAACAGCTGGATCAAGCCGTTGCAGCAGGCGCGCAATTCATTATCACTCCTGGTGCGACAGTGGGTTTGTTGAAAGCAGCCATGAAAGGTACCGTGCCGCTTATACCTGGTGTGGCCAGTATTTCTGAAGTAATGGAAGGCATGAGTTTAGGTTATAGCAACTTTAAATTCTTCCCAGCTGAAGCGTCAGGTGGTGTAAATGCACTTAAGGCGTTTTCTGGTCCACTCGCAAACGTACGTTTCTGCCCTACAGGCGGTATTACCCCAAATAGCTATAAAGAGTACTTAGCACTTAAAAATGTCGATTGTATTGGCGGAAGCTGGATCGCGCCAACAGATGCGATGGAGCAAGGGGATTGGCAGCGTATTACCGATTTGTGTAAAGAAGCGATTGCTGGTATCTAAGTTGTAAATTGTTGACAAAAACTGAGGCTACCCTAAGGGTAGCCTTTTTTATATCGCCCTTTAAGCAGCCTGATTGCAGCCTACTTTCACGCAATTGCGGCCACTTTCTTTCGCTAGGTACAAAGCTTTATCTGCTTGTATCAACAGGTCACGTAACTCAGCGTCTTCAGATTGGTTATTGGCTATGCCAAAACTTGCTGTACAACCTAGAGACTCGCTGTCACTGATGGGAATTCGTTGTAATGCAATCTCTCTTCGCATTCTTTCTGCTGCCTTCTGTGCATCAGACAGCGAAGTATTGGGCATAGCAATCACAAACTCCTCTCCACCAATTCGGGCGCATAGATCTTGCTCTCGACATAATGAACGCAACGTATCAGTGACACCAATTAAGCATTTGTCTCCAATTGGGTGCCCATACTTATCATTAATATTTTTGAAAAAATCCAAATCAACTAGCACCAAAGAGAATGGCCGGCTGTTTTGCCGAGATTGAGAGAATAATGCTTTGCCTTCATCAAAAAAGCAGTGGCGATTGGCAAGTTTGGTTAAAGAGTCCGTGCTTGCTTGTTTGATAAGGCGTTGCTCTTGGTGGTCAATTTGCTTGGCAAATAGATACAAAACAACGATCACTTCCAACATAGTAAACAGCACTACCGATTGGTAAAGCAACCGGTTCATTTCATCGGTTAGGTGAATCAAGGGAGCGTTATTGGGCGTATTTTCACAAACAAAAAACAGGATGATCGCTAAGCCGCTTAAGATTATTTGCTCTCTGCGCTCTTTTAACTCGAATAACAAAAATGCGCCGGTTGGTACCAGGAAGTAATACAAGTGAAAGCCACTTTCATTGGTCACATAGATGTTGGTACACACCCACAGGTGGAGCATCAATAAGCTAAAAAACCATATTCGAGCAGTTTTGCGGCGATTGTATCCGTTTAGGATATTGGTAATGAAATAAGCCAAGGTAAAAATGAGGTTGATAAAACCGACGGCATAGTTACCAATGATCAGAAAAAAGTTTGCAGAGTACAGCAGCGAAATCAACACCGTGATTAGACCGATAATATTAGTCATTCTAATCCGGTTAGCAGATGAAAATGGCTGCTGTTGGGTACCCCAGTTTACTATTGTAGTTAGGTTCATCAGTGTGAAATATTGGTTACAGACCTGTAAATTGTATCAGAAATGGGGCGTAAAAAGCGCATCGGTTAGGTAAAAAACAGCTTGGAAGAAAAACGTATTTAAGGTGAATAGCTTACGGTCTCGCCCTGGCCTAAATCGACCGGGGCGAGGTATATTGAATTAATTGCTATATTGATGTTGGTTATTAGACTGCCAAACTTTATAGCGTAACTGCGCACTTTCTGGGATGTAAAACACTTTAGGAAGACGGCTATCGTAATCAAGTGTTAATGAGTTCATTAAAGTAACAAACTCTCGAGTAGTCGCAGTGTCAGGACAAGCCATTAATGTGCTAGGTCCGGCGCTAATGCGATCAACTTGATAGTAGCTATAACCCCAACCTTGCACGGTTTGTTGCTGGATTTCGCCGCCTAAACGCTGCTTATTACAATCTTGTTGTTGCCACTGGCCAATCTCTATTTCCAGTTTATAGTCTTGCTCATCTACACGTTTAGGTAAAGTGAGCACCACTTGTTTCATTCCCGAGTCGGGCGCAGGATACATCTTAGTTTGTTCGGTATTTTCATAACTATCGGGGTGAAAAGTATCTAAGCTTATCATTTGCGCTACCTGTGGTTTTTTAGGAGAGGTCGCTGCTGCGCCAAAAGTCACAACGCTTGATGCCAAGGTTACGGTCATTAGTGTTGCTATTGCCAATTTAGTCATGGTGGTGTTACCTGTGTGATGTGTTTTCATTGTTGCTTGTTCCTATTAAAGTCAAATTAAGCTGCTTTTACTGATATAAACGGGTGAGATCCTAAAAAGGGTTTTTTTATTTTGATTTTTTATCTAGCGGCTAAAATACGTCAGGTCTGTGGTGAATTGTCAGTGCTTTAGTTGTTGGCTTAGGTGCTTGGGTTATCTTTTAGCACATTATTATTGTCCTATGGCTTGATAACAATGTTTTGTTCCGGTTTGCTGAAATATTAATCAAAAGTGCTGGCAAGCAACTTTTTGTTATGCTTATATAAACTCTATACCTTTGGGTGATCATAAAGCAGCTTTATGATCGTCAGTTATCACTTCTTGAGCATGGCGACCCTATATGAATTTGGCTAAGCACATATCTGATACAGAACTATCCGCAAAAATATTACGACATGCCGTTCCACAAATGTCGGAGCTGAATATTCCGGTGACACCTGATAATTATTCTGTCTGGTATGAGTATTATCGAGGCGTCAATTTAGATTTAAAACGCGCGATCGATGGGTTGTTAGCCAATGGGGTGACATTCACACCTGAAGTCAATGCTGGATTACATAGTAACTTTGTACAAGAGAAGTCCCCTGAAGTAATAGAAAATGTACAAATTGAAACCCAATTATTGATTAATAATTTAATCAGTAAAATTGCCAAAATGAGTCACGGTACTGAAACCCTGAGTGCATCGCTATCGGGTGTTCAGCAGGAATTAGCACAATCGCCCGACGAAGAAACACTCATGCGGCTTATTGACGGCTTAGCCGAAGAAGTCACAGGGGTAATTAATAATAATGCCGAATTAGCGCAAAGCTTAAAAGCGATGGACGAAGAGGTTAACTCGCTTAAATCGGAAATGGAGAATCTAAATTTGGTCGCGATGACCGACCAATTAACTTCGTTGCACAACCGCCGAGCATTTGAAGAGCAAATTCTATCGCATATACAAGACTTTAGAAAAAAAGGTGTCGATAGCAGTTTATTGGTTGTCGATATAGATCATTTTAAAGCCTTTAATGACACCCATGGCCATGTGGTCGGCGATAAAGTGTTAGCCTACGTAGCGCTGGCCCTTAAACACGGTGTACGTGGTGAAGATTTTGTCGCGCGCTATGGCGGTGAAGAGTTTGTTTTGCTATTACCAGACACTAATCATTCAGGAGCGTTAGTGGTTGCGGAGCAGCTACGACAACGCATCGCAGACAAAAAGCTCACCATAGGTAAAGATAAGAAGCTGTCACTGGGCAATATTACCGTATCTGTGGGTGTGGCCAGCTTAAAAGCGGAAGATGACAAAGATAGCTATTTTGTTAGGGCCGATGAAGCACTTTATCGCGCTAAGTCATCAGGGCGAAATTGCGTGATGGGTTAAGGGTAAGGGAGTTAATCTTGCTGTATAGACAGGGAGTCTTGTCTATACAGCAATACGCTCAATGCAAGCTAGGTTACTGCTTTAAGTCCATGTCCATTCGAATAAGTTGCTCTTCCATGTCAAACGTGACGGTAAAGCCTAATCGTTTTGCCAAGCTGGCCATGGAGCGATTTTCAAACATCGTAAAACCACTCAACCTTTCGGTATCATTTTGTTTGTAATAAGTAATCAGTTTTTCCAGCAATAGCCGGCCTAAACCTTGTCCTTGATGATCGCTACGTACTGCCATGGCGAATTCCGCTTCCGTATTGTCCGGATCAATGGAAGCCCGTATTGCGCCTAAGGTGATCTCATCACCATCGTCCTGTTTAGCGGTAGCAATAAAGGCCATTTCTCTGGCGTAATCAATCTGGGTGAGTACTGCCATCTCTTCATGGGTCATCTTTGAGCGCACACCGAAATAGCGCTTATAACGGTCTTCATCGCTTAAACTGTTGTCAAAAGCGAGATGTTTTGGCTCATCCTCAGGCAGAATTGGCCGCAGCATGATAGGGTCGCCATTCTTTAATACTGCGCGTTGTTCAAGTTCTTTTGGATAGGGCTGAATAGCCAAGCGGTTGTTATTTTCTTCTAGGCAATCATGCAGTTGAATATTGACATCAAGTAAGGTGACATCGACGCCTGCACACAGTACAGGGTTTAAATCTAGGCTAGCTATTTCGGGGCAATCAATCACTAAGTGACTAAGTTGAGTGAGCATCACGCACAGCGAATGCATGTCTAAGCCTAAGGGCAGATGTCTATCCTTAAGCTTGTTGGTTTTCAGCGCTTGGATCACCATATAACGAGCCAAGGTCATGTTTAGCGGGGGCAGGGCAACCGCCGCATCTTTCGTGGGTTCCCATTCTGATCCGCCTTCGCCTAATAAGATTGCTGGGCCAAAAACTGGATCGTTGATCACTGCCACCCGTATCTCTTGCGCACCGGCAGTTAATGCCATTTTCTGCACAATGACTCCCTCGATACGTGCATGCTCATTAAGGCCTTTGACGCGATCGATAATTTTATCTGTGGCACTGGCGACCTCTTCGGCATTGGCTAAGTTCAGCATGACCCCGTGGACATCGGATTTATGGTGAATATCTGGCGATTGCACCTTGATTGCTACTGGGTAACCAATTCGATTAGCGATGGCGACGGCGGCTTCGGTGTTGTCGGCAAAGTGCGTATCAATGGTTTTGAGGCCGTAAGCATGCAAAATTTGACTGGCTTCATGGGTCTCTAGAATACGTTTTCCTGCGCCATGGGCCTTTTGTAGTAACTCTCGTGCTCGTTGACTATCAGTGGGAATATCGACCGGGATTGACTGCGGCACCTCTTGCAGTAGCTTTTGGTTTCGGCGGTATTCAACCATATGCATGAACGCCCCCACAGCACCTTCGGGCGTGCGATAGGTGGGGATACCGGCTTGGTTAAAATGTTTTCGGGCTAAATAGGATGAGTCTTCACCACTCCAGTTAGTAAGAATATTAACCCGATTTCGATTGGGGTGAGTTGATATCATGGCTGACATAGCCTTAGCGATGTCGACACTGTCGCCAATTGCAGAGGGAGAGTGCAGTACCAATATAGCGTCAGCGATATCACTGTCCATCAATATTTTAAGTGCGGCGGTATAGCGGCTGGCATCGGCATCGCCGCCAATATCAATTGGATTTTGCCCAGACCAAGTAGATGGCAATAGGGCATTGAGTTTGTCATAGGTTTGAGTATCTAACTCACTACTTTTACCGCCGCCGAGCATGAGCTCATCCAACGCTAGTACCGCAGGCCCACCACCATTAGTCATAATGGCTAGACGCTCACCTTGCAAAGCAGATGAATGGGCGAGTGTTTCAACTGCCGCAAACAGCTCAATTAAATCGTTGACTCTTAGCATACCGGCTCGTCTAAATGCCGCTTCATACACGGCATCATTGCCCACGACGCCGCCTGTGTGTAATTTTGCGGCTGTGGTGCCCTCAACACTGCGGCCCGATTTGATCACCAAAATCGGTTTATTGCGTGCAGCTGCTCGAGCAGCTGACAGAAAGTGGCGTTTCTCATTGATGGAGTCGATATACAGCATGATTGCACTGGTTTTGCTGTCTCGGCCTAAATAATCAAGTAACTCATCAAAGTCGATATCTGTGGCATCGCCTAGGGAGATAAACGATGAAAAGCCGATGCCCTTATTGTTGGCCCAGTCTAATACTGTGGTGCAAATTGCAGCTGATTGCGATACAAAGGCAATTTTACCGCTCAGGGCACTGGTATGGGCTAAGCTCGCATTCAGCCCATGGGTCGGTAAAATCATCCCCAAGCTGTTAGGCCCTAATAAACGCATGCCATATTTTTTGGCGTACTGTTTGGATTGGGTTAAACAGTCGATGCCTGAGCTATCGATTTCTTGAGCCATACCAGAGGCGTTGATTATGGCCACTTTACAACCAAATTGCGCAAGAGTCTCAACGATGGCGGGAACGCGATGTGCCGCAGTACAAATGACGGCAAGATCAGGTATCAGGGGCAGGGCTTCAATGTTTTGATAGGCAAGGACCCCTTGAACAGCCTGGTATTTTGGGGTGACGGGCATAATGGGCCCAGAAAAACCGCCTGCGAGTAGATTTTTCATGATCACATTGCCGGCCTTCCTATCAGCATTAGAGGCGCCAATGATGGCAATAGACTTAGGGTTAAACAGGCTGTTTAATGTTCGCTGGCTCATCAAGTACTCCGATCAAATACAGGGCTAAGTCAGTGTACATTAAAGGAAAACAAAATGGTGCTTTAAAGCGCCGATATGCGACCAATAGATAACAAGAGGAGAGAATAGCAGGCATAAAAAAACCAGCGTGAGCTGGCCTGAAAATTTCATGGTACAACCGAGTGGATTCGAACCACCGACCCCCACCATGTCAAGGTGGTGCTCTAACCAACTGAGCTACGGTTGTATATATGAAAGTTTGTTATTGGTTGCGGGAGCCGGATTTGAACCGACGACCTTCGGGTTATGAGCCCGACGAGCTACCAAACTGCTCCATCCCGCGTCCGTATAACAATAAAGCATGGTACAACCGAGTGGATTCGAACCACCGACCCCCACCATGTCAAGGTGGTGCTCTAACCAACTGAGCTACGGTTGTATTGTCTTTATCTTGTTTTCTAACATCTGTGCTAGAGAACGAGCGCTATATTACGGGATACAGCGCCCGTTGCAAGTAAAAATATTAATTTTGTAACCAAATGGCTATTTGATGTTCAACTTGATTTCTAATCAGCCGAATTGGTTTGCCGATGTCCATATCAGCGGCCCGAATTTTATTCTGGCTAGTCTTCGATAAGTCGAGTGCCAAGCTTTTCAGACTTTTGGATATAGCGTAACCGAATGGCAAACATAATGGCGGCGCTGGTTAAGCCTGCGATTAAGCCGATCCAAAATCCATGCGCTCCCATGGCGGGAACTAAAATATCTGTCATTGCCAGCATGTAGCCTAATGTCATACCAATCAACCAATAAGACACTAAGGTGATATACAACGCGCTGCGCGTATCTTTATAGCCACGTAATGCACCCGCGGCAACCACCTGAATTGAGTCAGACAATTGATATAGCGCAGCTAAGAACATTAAGCTACCCGCGAGGGTAATGACCTCTGGGTGATCATTGTATAACAGTGCGATTTCTGTTTTGAATATCACGGTGATAATCGCTGTAATCGCGGCCAAGCCAAACGCTAGCAATAATCCAACCTTAGTGACTAGATTAGCAATCACCAGTTTATCCTGACCCAAGTAATAGCCAACTCGTATTGAAACCGCAATACCTATAGATAGTGGCAACATAAACACGATGGAGGAGAAGTTAAGCGCAATTTGATGACCAGCAACGACATTCGCCCCAAGGGGGGCTAACAATAGCGCGATGATGGCGAACAAGCTGACTTCAAAAAACAGCGCCATAGCGATAGGAAAGCCGTGTTTTGTCATCGTCCACATGGTGTCCCATTTAGGTTTATGGAACGCACTAAAAGGGGCGAGTTCAGCAAATTTCTTATGCCATTGCATATAGATAACCATGGCGATAAACATTGCCCAGAAAACTAAAGCTGTTGCAATACCGCACCCAGCCCCGCCCATTGCGGGGGCGCCTAAATGTCCATTGATAAATATATAGTTGGCCGGAATGTTGACGGCTAAGCCAACAAACCCGATGACCATAGTCGGCAAAGTATAAGAGATACCTTCGGCACATCCCCTTAATACTTGATAAAGCACAAAAGCAGGTACTCCCCACATGAATCCATTAAGGTATTGTTCGCTAAGATTGGCCAAATCTTCATCTAAAGCCATCAGCCGGAAAATATCGCCAGAAAATGTGAGAAATGCGAGCACACCTAAGCTACCAATTATGGCAATATAGGCAGCTTGAAATGCCAAAGGTTGAATCGCTTTTTGATTGTCTGCACCGTGCTCATGGGCAAAAACAGGCGTAAATGCAATAAGTAGCCCCTGGACAAAAAGTAATGCTGGCAGCCATAAACTGGTGCCAATGGCCACTGCAGCCATATCGACCGCACTGACCCGACCAGCCATAACGGTATCGATAAAACCCATCATGGTTTGGGTGACTTGGGCAATAAGTACAGGTAGTGCTAGCTGTACCAATTTTTTGGCTTGAAAGCCGAATTGATTCATGAATGTAACGCCTTTATATAGCGAGTTAATAAATTATGTTTACAGGTATTGTGCAAGCCACATGTCAAGTGGCAGCGATTACACAGAAAAACGGTCTATACACCATTGAGGTTTCCTTGCCAGCTGAATTAAGAGAGGGATTAAAAACAGGGGCGAGCGTGGCTAATAACGGTGTTTGTTTAACAGTCACAGCAATCGCAGATGATAGGGTGTTTTTCGATGTAATGGAAGAGACTCTGAGTGTGACCAATCTCTCAAAATTGACAATTGGTAGTCCCGTAAACATTGAGCGCTCATTGAGCTTTGGTAGCGAGATTGGTGGCCACATTTTATCGGGACACATTCATACCCAAGCACAGATAGTAAAAGTGAGTGCAACCGAGCAACATTACAATCTTTATCTTGAAGTAGCACCTAAATGGATGGCCTATATCCTCTATAAAGGTTTTGTTGGCGTTAATGGCTGTAGCTTAACAGTAGGAGAGGTGACAAATAACGGGTTTTGGCTACATTTAATACCCGAGACTTTATCGCTAACCAATTTAGATGCAGCGCGAGTTGGCGATCAACTTAACATCGAAATTGATAGTCAAACCCAAGCGATTGTCGACACCGTTGAGCGGGTATTGGCTAAACGTAAACTGATTTAACCCATGCTTGGTATTGCTGTTTAGTCACGAGCATAAAGTTGGCCGTATTTTACTGGACAAGCCAAATACGGCCCACTTTTACAGAGCTGTTAGATGGTTTTATATTGACTAGCCATCAATAGTATTGCTCATCATCGCTATCCACAAATACGGTCAGTTTTTGATGGACTCTGTCTAAATGAGTACGAAAATGGATAGGGTTACAGCATATTTTACAGTCTTGGTAATATTCTTGATCGTTCCCGCTTGTGTCTATCTCTATATGTTGATTGTGGCCGCAGTGGGGGCAACTGATCGATTTATTGATGAGTTTCATTCAACCGCTCCTTGATACCCCACAGCACTTCTGCCGCCATCAACGGCTATGATTTGACCGGTAATATATGATGCGTTAACTAAAAACATAACGGCGTCCGCTATATCTTCTGCACGGCCCGGGTGACGTAAAGGGATATCTTCAATGACTTTATCTATCTGAGACTGTTGGCCCTCTGTTGGCCAGAGTATGGCACCAGGTGAAACACCATTAACCCTTACATTAGGCGCTAATTCCTGCGCCAGAGATAAGGTGGCCATTTTCAGTCCCGCCTTAGAAATTGAGTATAGTCCATGACCAGATAAAGGTTTGTCTGCATGAATATCGATTAAATTAACAATACTGCCGCTATTGGACGCCAATACTTGCTTCAGTCCGGTGGCTAAGCGATAAGGTGCAATGAGGTTGACGGCTAACATACTGTCAATGTCGTCTGTTGTACTTTGACCAATAGCGGTTGGATAGAATACCGAGGCATTGTTTACCAGAAGCGATAAAGCCGGGTAGCGACTTGCCACATTATCAATAAGTGTTGTTAAATCTGCAGCGACAGATAAGTCAGCCTGCTCTACCACCGCTGAGTTCGCACGCAGCCCATTAAGTTGTTGGGCTAATACCTGAGCGGCTTGGCTGTTATTGTTGCAATGTATAATAACGTTATAGCCACTTTGGTGGGCGTGGGTGGCAATTTGTTTGCCAATACGCCGCGCCGCGCCGGTAATGAGTGCCCAAGCTTGCATAGTGTAATATCCGAATAGGTAGATTAAGTGGATATTAGCATAGCTAGCGGGCTTAATAAGTAGCAACTACCTACGATTGCACAGCCGTGTTATTGGCTTTGATGAATATTAGACGGGTTTCAATCCATTATCACTAATACTTCAGCCGCTTCTTTGGTGGGCAGCGGATAGAGGTTATCAACAAGCGAGTTCAACTGCTGATCAACAGACGCTTCAATATCCAACATTACACTGCTAGGTGCAGTTTCAATTTTTTGTGTTTCAGTTAGATTTGTTTCTACCAAAGCTGAGTCGTCAATCGTTTGCTGGTCCATGACTGCATTATGACTCGGTAGCCCTTGGATCAGTGCTCCTGTCAGTATCATTGCATTGACCATTTACAGTGCTCCTAATAAAAGTAACTTGCTAGTTGTGCCTTAGGGTATAACGCCAAAATGACGCTGATGTGACAAAAGCATTTCAGTACAAGTTGTCGCGGGCAATGTTGCTAAGCAATTCAGATACTCACAATACCGTGTTCAACAAGCTTAAGCCTTGCGCATTGTGATGATGACCCTTAGAATGTTGCCTTCGCTCCTAGGATTATCAAAACTCCAGTATGTTTTGCTCCTAGGAAGGCGACACACTTAACTACATAACCAAGTGGCCCTACGTAGGGGTCACCACTGGATAAAGGAATTTTCATGCCTGTAATTACACTTCCTGACGGCAGTAAGCGCGAATTCGCTGATGCTGTTTCTACTTATGATGTTGCTGCTGATATTGGTCCGGGTCTTGCGAAAGCTTGTATTGCTGGTCGCGTTAATGGCGAACTTAAAGATGCCTGCGATCTCATTGAGACTGATGCTGAACTGGCTATCATTACAGCCAAAGATGAAGAAGGGGTAGAAATCCTTCGTCACTCTTGTGCGCATCTATTGGGCCACGCTATTAAGCAGTTATGGCCAGAGACTAAGATGGCTATTGGTCCAGTTATCGACAATGGTTTCTATTACGATATCGATTTAGATCATAAACTTACTGATGAAGATATTGTTGCGCTAGAAAAGCGTATGTTGGCTTTAGCAAAAACCAATTACGCAGTAGACAAAAAGGTAGTGAGCTGGCAAGAAGCGCGCGACACATTTGAAGCGCGCGGTGAGACATACAAGATGGCTATCTTGGATGAAAACATCAGCCAAGATGACAAGCCGGCTTTATATCATCATGAAGAATATGTTGATATGTGCCGTGGTCCCCACGTACCTAACATGAAATTCTGCCATCACTTTAAGTTGATGAGCGTTGCAGGTGCATATTGGCGCGGTAATTCTGACAACAAGATGTTGCAGCGTGTGTACGGTACCGCTTGGGCTGATAAGAAAGCACTTAAGGTTCACCTTAATCGTTTAGAAGAAGCCGCTAAGCGCGATCACCGTAAAATTGGTAAGCAGCTCGATCTTTACCATATGCAAGAAGAAGCACCTGGCATGGTGTTTTGGCATAATGACGGTTGGAGTTTATTCCTAGAGCTTGAGAAGTTTATTCGCCAGAAGCTTAGCCAGTACACTTATCAAGAAGTGAAAGGCCCATTAATGATGGACCGTGTACTTTGGGAGCGTTCTGGGCATTGGGATAAATATTCAGAAGCGATGTTTACCACCAATTCAGAAAACCGTGAATACGCGGTTAAGCCGATGAACTGTCCAGGTCATGTGCAAATCTTTAACCAAGGCCTCAAATCATATCGTGATTTGCCATTACGTATGGCTGAGTTCGGTTGTTGTCACCGTAATGAGCCATCAGGTTCATTGCATGGTCTAATGCGCGTACGTGGATTCACCCAAGATGATGCCCATGTATTCTGTACCGAAGATCAGGTTCAGCAAGAGGTGAGTGCGTGTATCCAGATGGTATATGACACTTATGAAACCTTTGGCTTTAAAGATATCGTTGTCAAACTGTCGACACGCCCAGAAAAGCGTATTGGTGATGATGCGATGTGGGATCGAGCAGAAGAAGCATTGATGCAGGCACTTAAAGCCAACGACATCGAATATGAAATCTTGCCAGGTGAAGGGGCGTTCTATGGCCCTAAGATTGAATTTACTTTGCATGATTGTCTCGATAGAGCGTGGCAGTGTGGTACAGTGCAGCTTGATTATGCATTACCAGGCCGTCTTGGTGCGACTTATGTTGCTGAAGACAATAGTCGTCAGACACCTGTGATGATTCACCGTGCGATTCTCGGTTCGTTAGAGCGTTTCCTCGGAATTCTAATTGAAGAGTACGCGGGTAAATTCCCAACTTGGCTTGCCCCAATGCAAGCAGTTGTGATGAATATCACAGATAAACAGTCTGATTATGTAGACGAAGTGGTCAATTTATTCAAAGATCAGGGAATTCGTGCGTCGAAAGACTTGAGGAATGAGAAGATTGGCTTTAAAATACGCGAGCACACGTTAAGGCGTGTCCCCTATTTATTGGTCGTAGGTGATCAAGAGATGGAAAATAGGGAAGTTGCGGTGCGAACTCGTGACGGTGTTGACTTAGGCAAGATGGGAATCGATGATTTCGCTGCTAAGGTCAAACAACAAATTTCGCTCCGTAGTCTCAATTTGTTGGAGGAATAGGTCATAAAGATCAAAAAAACAGCAGGACGCCAGGCGGCTGCAAATAGAATTAACGAACTTATTACCGGCGTATCAGAAGTACGTTTGAACGGTTTAGACGGTGAAGCTATTGGTATTTTAAGCATTAGGGAAGCACAAGATCTAGCTGATGAAGCTGGTGTTGATCTTGTTGAGATTAGCCCAAATGCTGAGCCACCTGTATGTCGCATAATGGACTACGGAAAGTTCCTTTTTGATAAGGCTAAAGCCCAAAAGGAACAAAAGAAGAAGCAGAAACAGATACAGGTGAAGGAAGTTAAATTCCGTCCCGGTACTGATGAAAACGACTATCAGGTAAAACTACGCAACCTGAAGCGTTTTCTTGATGACGGCGACAAAGCGAAAGTAACGCTGCGTTTCCGTGGTCGTGAGATGGCTCACCAGAGTCTTGGTATGAATCTTTTGAATCGTATTAAAGATGATTTGGTTGAGTTAGCAGTCGTGGAGTCTTTCCCTAAAATGGAAGGTCGCCAAGCTGTTATGGTTCTTGCGCCGAAAAAGAAATAGTAGGGCAACCAGAAAAGTAGCAGGGGTCTGTTAAGGTCTCTGCTCGCCTTGCGTTTTATTAATTGTCCCAATGCGGAGTTTTAGCAATGCCTAAAATGAAAACAGACAAGGGTGTACAAAAGCGTTTTAAGAAAACCGCTAATGGTTTCAAGCGCAAACAAGCCCATTTACGTCATATTTTGACCAAGAAGAGCACTAAGCGTAAACGTCACTTACGTGCTAAATGTTTAGTTGCAAAGTCTGATGTGCCAGCAATCGCACGTCAACTACCATACGCTTAATTAGAGGAGTAAAGAACAATGCCTAGAGTTAAGCGTGGTGTAACCGCTCGTGCTCGTCACAAGAAAGTACTTAAATTAGCCAAAGGTTATTACGGAGCTCGTAGCCGTACTTACCGCGTTGCAGTTCAAGCTGTAACTAAAGCTGGTCAATATGCTTACCGTGACCGTCGTCAGAAGAAACGTCAATTCCGTCAACTTTGGATTGCACGTATCAATGCGGCTTCTCGTCAAAATGGTCTGTCTTACAGCCGTTTCATTAACGGTCTGAAAAAGGCGTCTATCGAAATCGATCGTAAGATTTTGGCAGATATCGCTGTATTCGACAAAGTTGTATTTGCAACTTTAGTTGAAAAAGCAAAAGAAGCACTAGCTAAGTAATTAGTTAATGTGACTGATTTAAAAAAGGGACCTCAGGGTCCCTTTTTTTGTGCCAGATACCTGTAATACCAATCAGTATAAGAATTTGATCTACTCAGCGCGCTTTTGGCAAACTAATTCAAGGCCGGCTAATTCAAAGTGAGCACTGAAACAATGGTTGCTCCCTTGTGAGGTTATTCAACGCAGAAGTAGGCAGCCTAAAACGCGCCACAATGGCGAGTTTTAGCGATTCTGATGCTGTGTTAACGAGCTTAACCGTAGAATAACTATGCTTTTCACTCGTTGCCTTGCCTCAGAACCGCTAAACTCTCGCTGAGTGACTAAATGTTTATACTGATTGGTATAAATAGCGTTAATAAATGCAGGGTAAAAAAAAGCAGGCCTTAAGCCTGCTTTTATATTTTGGCAATAGTTATTGCGCGTCTAAGAAGCGTTCTGCATCAAGCGCCGCCATACAACCGGTACCAGCAGAGGTAATGGCTTGACGATAATGTTGATCCATTACATCGCCTGCTGCAAATACACCTTCAATGCTTGTTTGGGTTGCGTTACCGTCTAAACCACTTTGTACTTTAATGTAGCCATGGTTCATCTCTAACTGGCCTTCAAACATTTGTGTATTAGGTTTATGACCAATAGCAACAAAGACACCCATTACATCAATTTCTTTGATACTGTCATCTTTAGTGCTCTTCATTTTGAGCCCTGTAACGCCCATGTCATCACCAACAACTTCATCTAAGGTATTGTCTAGGTGAAGGATGATATTGCCATTTGCAACTTTATCCATCAGGCGTTTAGTGAGGATTTTTTCACTACGGAAAGTATCACGACGATGAATAAGGTGAACTTCTGAAGCGATGTTGCTTAAATAAAGTGCTTCTTCTACCGCGGTATTACCACCACCAATAACAGCCACTTTTTGATTGCGATAAAAGAAACCGTCGCAAGTAGCACAGGCAGACACACCTTTACCTTTAAACGCTTCTTCCGAGTCTAGACCAAGATACATCGCAGACGCGCCAGTTGAAATGATTAGCGCATCGCAAGTGTACTCGCCACTGTCGCCTTTCAATTGAAAAGGGCGCTGCTGAAGATTAACTTCATTGATGTGGTCAAATAAGATCTCAGTTTCAAATTTTTCGGCATGCTTTTGCATACGCTCCATCAGCGCTGGACCGGTTAGATCTTCTGCATCGCCTGGCCAGTTTTCTACTTCAGTGGTGGTAGTTAATTGACCACCTTGCTGAATACCTGTGATTAAAACAGGCTTTAAATTGGCTCGTGCAGCATAGACCGCAGCAGTATAACCTGCTGGGCCAGAGCCCAAAATTAGTAAATTACAATGTCTTGCTTGGCTCATTATTTTCTCCGTGCCTTTAGCGAATTGCAGCGATTGTAGGAAATTTAGCTGGAACGGTAAAGACTTGGCTTTAGATTCTTTTAGATTAAGCTAATCGAAAAAAGGGAGCATGATGCTCCCTTAAAATCTGAATTATTATTGCATTAGTTTAGCAAGACTGTTGGCTCAACAAATTCAAAGTCTAGTGCTTCAGCAACTTCTTTACAGGTTACTTTACCGTGCATGACGTTTAAGCCATTTAGCAGGTGCTTGTCAGCCAATAGTGCTTTACGGTAACCAAGATCCGCTAACTTAATGATGTAAGGTAGGGTGGCATTGTTTAGTGCAAATGTTGAGGTACGTGCTACTGCACCTGGCATGTTAGCAACACAATAGTGAACAACATCATCAACAATATAAGTTGGGTCTTGGTGAGTCGTTGCATGTGAGGTTTCAATACAACCACCTTGATCGATTGCCACATCGACAATCGCAGAGCCTGGCTTCATGCTAGCAATATGCTGTTTGGTTACCAGTTTAGGCGCTGCTGCACCTGGAACTAATACACCGCCAATGACCAAGTCAGCTTCAAGTACATGTTTCTCAATAGCATCAGCAGTTGAATAAATCGCTTTAACTTTGTTGTCGAACTGGGCGTTCAAACGACGTAACGCGTCAATGCTGCGATCTAGGATAACAACATCAGCGCCAAGGCCTACTGCCATTTGTGCGGCGTTGGTGCCCACCATACCGCCACCAATGATGACAACTTTTGCAGGTTCAACACCCGGTACGCCACCTAGTAGCATGCCGCGTCCGCCAACAGACTTTTCTAGTGCCATGGCACCAGCTTGGATAGACATGCGGCCGGCAACTTCAGACATAGGTGCAAGTAGGGGAAGGGCACCACGGTCGTCTGTTACTGTTTCATAAGCGATACACACTGCACCGCTTTTAATCAAATCTTCTGTTTGAGGTAGATCAGGCGCTAAATGAAGGTAGGTAAATAACAGTTGGTCTTCACGCAACATAGCACGTTCAACTGCTTGAGGTTCTTTTACCTTTACGATCATTTCTGATTTAGCGAATACTTCAGCGGCCGTATCTAAAATCACTGCACCGACATTGATATAATCTTGATCACTAAATCCGATGCCTGAACCTGCACTAGTTTCTACAAACACGTCATGACCCTTGGCGGTCAGTTCACGTACGCTTGATGGAACCATGCCAACACGATATTCGTGGTTTTTGATTTCTTTAGGTACACCAATTATCATCTTCAAGCCTCAAATTGCATAAAAACCCATGATTTGTGGGTCAAATTGTTATTTTGTCGTGTCCTGAACGTGATTGTTTCAGGGAAATCTAGTATAGTATCAGTTCAGCAGTTAATGCTGCTGAAGTTTTGACATACGTAGCAATAAATATTGTTTTAGTGATAAAACAAGGTTAATAATATGGTTAATAATAAAAAGAGTCCTATAAAAGACTTAGATCGTATAGATCGTAACATACTTAATGAATTGCAAATTGATGGTCGCATTTCAAATGTTGAACTTTCAAAGCGTGTAGGTCTTAGTCCTACACCTTGTTTGGAAAGGGTTAAAAGACTTGAAAAACAAGGGTATATCAACGGTTATACTGCACTAGTGAATCCGCATTTTCTTGGCGCTTCACTGTTAGTATTTGTTGAAATTACGCTTAATCGTGATACATCAGAAGTGTTTGATAAGTTCAATCGCGCAGTTCAGTTACTTGATGACATTCAAGAGTGTCATCTTGTATCAGGCGACTTCGACTACTTGTTGAAGACTCGAGTATCTGACATGTCAGCATACCGTCGCCTTTTGGGTGAAACGTTACTAAAATTACCTTCTGTCTCCGATACCCGTACCTACGTGGTAATGGAGGAAGTTAAGCAAACTAATAAAGTCGCGATCAATGTGACCTTAGAATCTTAACTTTCTTTTGTAGTAATAAAAGGAACCTATAGGGTTCCTTTTTTTATGCCTGTCAGTAGCTTGCTTACATTGTGTGTTTTATCTGCAACTGCCTAAAAATAGCCACTAATTGTGATTAACAAAGGCTAAATCGCTGCACATCTTAAGGCTTTTTTGGTATCTTTAGCCTACCTGTCATTTATTTACTATGGTTTTCGTTTGTCTAAGGGAAATAGTGTTAAAACCTTGAGCGGAGTGCAACGCCTACTCGAAGGCGGCCTTATTCTGTGCTGCATGCTCGCGACCTATGTTTTGTTGGCATTAAGTAGTTTCCATTCGTCAGACCCAGGCTGGAGTCAGTCTAATTTTGATGGGGACATACAAAATGTCACAGGTGCGGTGGGTGCATGGATGGCAGACGTACTATTTTACATGTTTGGCTATACCGCTTATATCATTCCAGTCATTATGGCGCTTACGGGTTGGTTACTGTTTAAACGTACTCATAAGTTATTGGAAATTGATTATTTTTCAGTTGGGTTAAGGCTTATTGGTTTCTTACTCATCATTTTCAGCCTTGCGGCGCTTGCCAGTATGAATGCCAATGATATATACGCATTTTCAGCCGGTGGTGTGTGTGGTGATGTCATAGGCCAGGCCATGCTGCCGTATTTTAACCAGCTAGGGACAACTTTATTACTGCTGTGTTTTGTCGGAGCAGGCTTCACTTTATTAACCGGTGTGAGCTGGCTAACTGTGGTAGAACTTACCGGCTTTGGCACCATATGGCTTATTAAATCCATTATTGCATTACCTAAGAAGTTAAATCACGACGAGGAAACGGAAGATACTCGCGGATTTATGTCTGTAGTCGATAAGTTCAAAGAAAAGCGCGAACAACGCAAACTAGAAAAAACGGCAGCCGAGCTCGACTATTCAGAGCAAGATGATGAACAAGCGCGTGACGAGCTAGAACATGGCGACATTAACGGCGAAAATGCTGTGGATGTCGACAGCTTCACTCGGGGTCGACGTGCAGAGCCTACCCTTAATCATGACGATATTGTGCCTTTTAGCGCCAATGAGCCTGACGCTGAAAGCGTAGAAACTCAGGTTGCGGTTACTACCGATACAGACGATGACACCATCGATTTTGACTCGCAGCAATCAAGTGGGGCACTTAGCGTCGCTAAACTGGCAAAAGATAAGCAAAATGACAGTGCAAAAATAGTCGACGGCATTGTCGTGCTGCCAGGTAGCGACAGTGAAGTGCCAGCTAAGCCCATTACGCCTCTACCAGAAATATCGCTTTTAGATGTGCCTAATCGTAAGAGTAATCCGATTAGCCAAGAAGAGTTGGATCAAGTCGCGCGGTTAGTCGAAGTCAAACTGGCAGACTTCAATATTGTGGCCAAAGTGGTGGGGGTATTTCCAGGTCCGGTGGTAACCCGCTTCGAGCTAGAACTCGCGCCGGGTGTTAAGGCCTCAAAAATCACCAATTTATCAAAAGATCTCGCCCGTTCACTGCTAGCAGAAAGCGTGCGCGTGGTTGAAGTGATTCCCGGTAAGGCATACGTCGGTTTAGAGTTACCCAATAAATTCCGAGAAACGGTATTTATGCGCGATGTTTTAGATAGCCAGGCATTTGCTGATCATCCCTCTCACTTAAGTATGGTATTGGGACAAGATATCGCCGGTGAGCCGGTAGTGGTCGATCTGGGCAAAATGCCACATTTACTGGTAGCCGGTACTACTGGCTCGGGTAAATCCGTGGGCGTCAATGTCATGATCACCAGTTTATTGTATAAGTCCGGACCCGATGATGTTCGATTTATCATGATCGATCCCAAGATGCTTGAATTATCGGTTTATGAAGGGATACCGCACCTATTATGTGAAGTGGTGACCGACATGAAAGAAGCGGCGAACTCGCTGCGTTGGTGTGTGGGTGAGATGGAACGGCGTTACAAGCTAATGTCGGCGCTAGGAGTGCGTAACCTTAAAGGCTATAACGCAAAAATTAAGCAAGCTAAAGATAATGGCGAAGTGATCACCGATCCGCTTTGGCGAGCTAGCGATGGTATGGAAGAAACCGCACCAGAGTTAGATAAGCTGCCATCAATTGTGGTAATTGTTGATGAGTTTGCCGACATGATGATGATTGTGGGTAAGAAGGTAGAAGAGCTTATTGCCCGTATAGCCCAGAAAGCCCGTGCGGCAGGCATACACCTTATCTTGGCGACCCAGCGTCCCTCTGTTGACGTGATTACCGGTTTGATTAAAGCCAATATTCCTACACGTATGGCGTTTCAAGTATCCTCTCGTATTGACTCTAGAACTATTTTAGATCAACAAGGTGCAGAAACCTTGTTAGGTATGGGTGATATGCTTTATTTGCCACCGGGAACTAGCGTTCCTATCCGTGTCCATGGCGCATTTATTGATGACCACGAAGTTCATGCTGTTGTCGCTGACTGGCATGCACGTGGCAAACCGCAGTATATCGATGAGATTTTGCAAGGTAGTGCAGAAGGTGAGCAAGTGCTGCTACCCGGTGAGGCGTCAGTATCAGATGAAGACACCGACGCACTCTATGATGAAGCGGTGGCATTTGTTACCGAAACCCGTCGAGGTTCGATTTCTAGTGTGCAACGTAAGTTCAAGATTGGTTATAACCGCGCGGCGCGGATCATTGAGCAAATGGAAGCTGCGGGTGTGGTAAGCCCCCAAGGGCATAACGGTAACCGAGAGGTACTCGCGCCACCGCCACCAAAAGACTTCTAATAATAGAATCAGAATTTAAATGGCACTCAGTGCTACCAAGGAACCAACATGAGTAATTTTGTAAAAGCCTGCTGTGGATTATTGCCCGTACTCTGGGCTAGCCAGGTTGTTGCCGAAGATGCACAAGCGTTAAAAGATAAGTTGGCTGCATTAGATACCATGCAGTCTCAGTTTCAACAAAGCGTGACTGACGTCAATGACAAACTGATCCAGCAGGGCAGCGGCGTGTTTGCACTGGCAGTGCCTAACCAATTTTACTGGCACTTGCAGCAACCGGACGAGTCACTCATCGTAGCTGACGGAACCGATGTTTGGATATATAACCCGTTTGCCGAAGAAGTCTCTGTACTTGATTTAAATGATGCCATCAACGCATCGCCTATTGCTCTGTTAGTGCATCGTGATGAGCAAACATGGCAAGCCTATCACGTGGTACAACGTGATGATTGTTTTGATATTAAGCCGAAATCGCTAGACGCCAGCGTAGTTAAGGTCTCTGTCTGTTTTAACGACACGACACTTACGAGTATGGAGCTGGAAGATCAGCAAGGGAACTTAAGTCAGTTTACTTTAACTGAACAACAAGCGTTATCCGATGATGATCGCTCGTTGTTTCATTTTACTGTACCAGAGGGCGTAGATATTGACGATCAACGTCTAAAGTCAGTGGACTAATTAAACCTTGTCTAGTCTAAGTTTTGACTTCGCACCTGATTTCAGGCCGCTAGCGGCAAGAATGCGGCCGCTTACACTTGAGCAGTATATTGGTCAGTCGCACCTGTTAGCTGAAGGTAAACCACTAAGGCAGGCGTTGGAGTCTGGTCGTGCTCACTCGATGATGTTTTGGGGGCCGCCGGGCACCGGAAAAACCACGTTAGCCGAACTGGTAGCACACTATACCAACGCCCATGTTGAAAGGATTTCTGCTGTAAGTTCGGGTGTAAAAGAGATCAGAGCCGCGATTGAGCACGCTAAAAGTGTAGCGCAATCTCGAGGTCAACGTACCTTGTTGTTTGTTGATGAGGTCCACCGCTTCAATAAAAGCCAGCAAGATGCTTTTTTACCCTTCATTGAAGATGGCACGGTGATTTTTATCGGTGCCACCACTGAAAATCCCTCGTTTGAAATCAATAATGCATTATTGTCACGGGCGCGTACCTACATTATTAAAAGCCTGCAGCAATCTGAGATTATTCAAATCTTGCACCAAGCGCTCAATGATGCTGAGCGGGGACTGGGCAAAAGAGGCTTAGTTTTAGCTGATGATGTTGCTGAGTTGCTCGCAAATGCTTGCAATGGTGATGCACGCCGAGCGCTTAACTTACTCGAATTAATGAGTGATATGGTCGACGATGGCCAAAACTTGTCCGCAGAGTTAGTAGCAGAAGTTGCCGGCGAATCGTTGGCGAGTTTTGATAAAAGCGGCGATCAATATTATGACCTAATCTCCGCGGTGCATAAGTCGATTCGTGGCTCAGCGCCCGATGCGGCCCTTTATTGGTATTGCCGTATGTTAGAAGGTGGCTGCGATCCGCTTTACATCGGTCGGCGATTATTAGCGATAGCGTCAGAGGATATCGGTAATGCCGATCCCACTGCGATGACTGTAGCTCTTAATGCTTGGGAGTGCTTTCATCGGGTTGGACCCGCAGAGGGCGAGCGCGCTTTGGCACAAGCAGTCATTTACCTGGCCAGTGCCCCAAAAAGCAACGCCGTTTACAGTGCATTTAAGGCGGCTAGGGCGGCTGCTAAAGAAACAGGGCACCTGCCTGTACCACACCATTTACGCAATGCGCCAACTAAATTAATGGCTGAGTTGGGTTATGGTGAAGGCTATCGCTATGCCCATGATGAAGCCAATCACTATGCGGCAGGTGAAAATTACTTTCCAAAAGAGATCCAATCGTCGCAATATTATCATCCAACTGAGCACGGGTTTGAAAAACGTATTCGTGCTAAATTGGCGCAACTGGATGAGTTAGATCAACTTAGTGAGCGTAAACGGTATGATTAATGTTCTCTATGTGGCGATGGGTGGTGCGATAGGTGCGGTTTTTCGGTATCTAATTTCAATTTTGGCGATTTCGCTATTTGGCTCTGGTTTCCCTTTTGGTACACTTATCGTCAATGTCTTAGGGGCCTTTATGATGGGGATCATCTATGCGCTTGGTCAGGTCAGCGAAGTCAGTCCTGAAATAAAAGCCATGATTGGAGTTGGACTGTTAGGTGCGCTAACCACGTTTTCAACTTTTTCGAATGAAACGCTGTTGTTGATTCAATCGGCACAGTGGATAAAAGCATTTTTGAACATTGCGCTGAATTTGAGCCTGTGTATTTTTATGGTATACCTCGGTCAGCAATTAGTATTTTCACGTATTTAAATAGATAAGAAACAATAACATGTTAGATCCAAAATTCTTAAGAACTGAACTTGCTACAACAGCGGAACGTCTAGCAACTCGTGGCTTCATTTTAGACGTAGACAAATTAAGCAAACTTGAAGAGAAGCGTAAGTCTTTGCAAGTTGCTACCGAAGAGCTACAAGCTTCACGTAATGCCATTTCAAAATCTATTGGCCAAGCAAAAGCCAAAGGCGAAGACGTTGCGCCGATCATGGCTCAGGTGGGTGATTTAGGTGCGCAGCTTGATGCGAAAAAATCTGAATTAGCCACGCTGCTAGAAGAGCTAAATGCCATTGCCATGAGTGTGCCTAATATTCCAGATGAGTCGGCGCCACACGGTGCTGATGAAAATGACAATGTGGAAATCCGCAAATGGGGTGAGCCAAAACAGTTTGATTTTGAAGTTAAAGATCATGTTGATTTAGGTGAAGCACTGCAAGGGTTAGATTTTAAGAATGCGGTTAAATTAACGGGTTCTCGTTTTATTATCATGAAAGGGCAGATCGCGCGACTACATCGTGCATTGGCCCAGTTTATGTTAGATCTGCACACCACAGAGCATGGATACACTGAAACTTATGTGCCTTTGCTTGTTAATGAAGACAGCTTACTGGGTACTGGCCAGCTACCAAAATTTGGCGAAGATCTGTTTCATACCCAGCCTGCAACAGAAGAGGGGCAGGGTCTAAGCCTGATCCCAACAGCTGAAGTCCCACTGACCAATATTGCTCGCGATACGATTATCGATGAAGCAGAGTTACCGGTAAAACTCACTGCGCACACTCCTTGTTTTCGTAGTGAGGCCGGCTCTTATGGACGTGATACCCGCGGTCTAATTCGCCAGCATCAGTTTGACAAGGTTGAATTGGTTCAGTTGGTTAAGCCAGAAGACTCAATGGCTGCACTTGAATCACTGACTGGTCATGCTGAAACCGTACTACAAAAATTAGGCTTGCCTTACCGTACAGTGGTGTTATGTACCGGTGATATGGGCTTTGGTGCAGCTAAGACTTTTGATATTGAAGTTTGGTTGCCTGCACAAAAAACTTACCGTGAGATCTCTTCTTGCAGTAATATGCAAGATTTCCAAGCGCGCCGTATGCAAGCAAGGTACAAAGCGAAATCAGCTAAAAAGCCGGCTTTGCTGCATACACTGAATGGATCAGGCTTGGCGGTAGGTCGTACCTTAGTTGCGGTATTAGAAAACTACCAAAACGCAGACGGCTCAATCACAGTACCGGAAGTGTTACGTCCTTATATGGGCGGTACAGAGGTTATTGGTTAAAACCAGCTTCGTGATATATCACAAGGTAGTTAAGTGATGTATCACGGTCTATCGGGGCAGTGTTAGTCGAGTAGTTGTGGAATGAATGATGAATAAGGGAAGTCGCTATTTTCAGTGGCTTGCTTATGTAGCGGTCATTTGTGTCTTTGGCGGAATCATGTTTGCCACCTTTGGCGAAGCCTTATGGGTGGTATTACAAAATCTGGCATAAGCGCCTAATAAAAAACCTAGCCATAGCTAGGTTTTTTTATATCTTGGCTAAATACATTTAGCCGGTTTAGGTAAGCCGGCAATTTTGGTCGCTTGCTTGGCAGGGCCAACAGGAAACAATTTATAAAGATACTTGGAGTTGCCTTTCTCTTCTCCAAACGATTGCTTCATCGCTTTCACCAGCACCCTAATAGCCGGGCTGGTATTGTATTCAAGATAAAACTCCCGTACAAAATTGACAACTTCCCAGTGGGCTTCCGTTAGGGTGATATTTTCTTTCGCTGCGATAACTTGCGCGGCTTGTTCAGTCCAAACCTGGCTATCAAGCAAGTATCCTTGTTTATCTGTGGCTAGGTGTTGTCCTGCAACTTCGATATGGTTCACCAGCTAATGACCTTCTTATGAGCTAGGGTTAATGATACAAACTCATCATAGCAAATAAGCTGATGGTTTTGGTAATGTTCGCTAAGCCCGCGGGCCACAACATCATTTTCAAGTAATTTGACGCTATATTCATGCAGAGAGTCATGCTGTGGAAGACCTTGTGCTATTGGGTAAACTGCATCTCCACTTAATACAATGGTGTCATCTTGCTGAACATAAGCAAGGCAAACAGCTAACGCATTGTCTTGGTTTGTTGATGTTGAGATATGATGTAGTACGTTCAAAATACTAATACCTCATCTGCCTGATTAATTTGCTGTTTAATGGCCGTTTCATCGATAACGTCTACAGAAAATGGGCTTTGAGCCGCGTCAACGCCATAACGCTTTAAGCTTGATTGGCAGGCGTATACGTCGTCAATATCATACATAGGTAACGCTTTAAAAGTAGATAAAAAATCGCGGTTGCCCGTTAAGGCAGCCTGTTGTTTGGGTAAGTTATAGACCCCTTCATCACAAAATAAAATAGTGACTTGCTGCTCAAATGTCGCGCTCAATAAAGCGACATCTAACCCTTCACGACTGGCACTGCTGCCTTGGGGGCTGTGTCTAAAAATGATTAGCAACTTCTTCATCTAAGTTAACCTACTTTAAAAACTGATTAAACGATCGGCATGCTCAATGCCAGTGACAAGCTCACCTAAACCGCCCATAGTAAATCGACTGTGAAGGTTCCAGTGAGACAGCTGATTATCCTTTGCTTCGGCTTGCGAAATTATCCCACGACGTAGAGCAGCTGATGCACAATTGACTAGTTTAACATTGTGTCGTTCGCTAAGTTCCTGCCAGGCGCCTGCCAAATCAAATTCATCCGATGCGGGTAGGTGTAAGGCTGAGCTGTTGTGTACGCCGTCTAGATAAAAGAACACGCAAATCACTTCATGGCCCTGCTTGAGGGCTGCTTCAGTATATTTATACGCTGTATAGCTGGTTTGTTTGCCATAAGCGGGTTGATTAACTTGAATGATGAGTTTACTCATTGTCACTTATATAGCTTTAGGTATCTGTAATGAAAAATGGCTCCGAAGGGAGCCATTTTATACTATCTCTTTTTAAAATTGGGATTAATCGTCGTTACCCATACCCATTAAATGCAAGATAGAAACAAATAAGTTTAAGAAATCTAGGAATAGTGCGATGGTTGCGCGGATATAGTTAGTTTCACCGCCATTCACAATGCGACTGGTATCGTACAAAATAAAACCGGTCATCAAAAGTGCTATACCTGCATTAAGCGCCATAAATACCACACCGCTGCCGATGAAGATGTTGGCGATACCCGCTACGATGGCGATAACTAAACCAGCAAGTAAAAAGCCACGCATGAAAGAGAAATCTTTCTTAGTGGTGATGGCATAGGCTGATAGGGTGACAAAAACGACTGATGTTAGACCAAACGCTTGCATAATTAACTGCGGGCCATTTGCCAAGCCTGCGTAATGATTGAGTATGTAACCGAGTGATGCTCCTTGCATACCGGTGAAAGCGAAAATCCAGATTAGACCTGATGCGCCTTCAGCTTTTTTCAGTGTCACAAACAACAATACTAGGCTGCCTAGCGATAGACCAATCGACATCATAGGCCCAATCTGCATCGCCATGGCTAATGCAGCGCAAACTGCAGAAAACGCCAAAGTCATAGACAGCAACATGTAGGTGTTTTTTAGCAGCTTGTTCACTTCCATTGTTGAACTTTGGCTAGCGTGAAGTGTTTCTTGTCTCATTGTGGTCTCCATAAACCGGACGATGCTTTGCAAACTTAGTCGTTTAGTTAAGTAAGCAAAATGCAATTAATTAGCTAAATCATACCTTAGCTGCCCAATGACTTAAAGTGCCTAACCAGCATAATACTAGTTAAACCAATCTCGCTGCAGTTTTTCGGTATCGCCCAGATACTCAAGGACCCATTGCATAGCAGGAGATTGGTTGGCACTGTTCCAGGCTAAACAACAGGGGCTAGGGGCTTTCGGGCGAACAAGTTGCTTTTGGATCAAGGTGCCGTTTTGAATAAATGGCGCTGCGAAATGCATCGGCATATAACCTATGCCTAAGCCTTCTCGAAAACAGTTAATCGCTCTAATCCAATCCGGTACGACAAGGCGGCGTTGGTTTTCTAGTAGCCAAGTCATACGTTTGGGGATCTCTCTAGAAGTATCTTCTAAGCAAATAGATGGATATTGCTTAAGCTGTTCATCTTCTAGAGGCGTATCTATTGCCGCTAAAGGGTGGTTTTTACTGACCAAAAACGCCCACTCAATTTCACCCATGTCTCTGAAGTGATAATCACCACCAACAGGGATAGCAGTGGTGGCACCAATGGCAATATCACTGCGCCCGGATGCGATCGCTTCCCATACGCCATTGAAAACTTCTATTCGAATGATCAGTTCCACATTATCGAAATTGCGATAGAAGTTAGCAATTAGTGCGCTAAGCTTGTCTGCTCTAACTATGTTATCTAGGGCGATGGAGAGAGTAGGCTGCCAGCCATTGGCAACGCGTTGAGTATTCTCTCTGAGCTTAGCCATATTGGTGAGCATGGTTCGACTTTGTTGTACAAAGTGTTCGCCCGCGGGGGTGAGGCTGACACTGCGGTGGTGCCGCTCAAACAACACGACTCCAAGCTCTTCTTCTACTTGTTTTACTGCGTAACTAACTGCTGAGGGCACTTTATGCAATTTATTAGCTGCGGCGGTGAAACTTCCGACTCTGGCAACCATATCAATTAGTTGCATTGTTTGTTCGGTGAACATATGCATCATCCCTTTTGCTGTGAGAATATTTGAACGCTATAAGCAAAAATAAACGTTTCACATTCATATATCAAGTCTTTAGACTGCGCGTTCTATTTTTTTAGTTAGTGTATTTAATCAATGAAAGTGTTCCCCAAAACGCAATATTACGTGTTTTTAGCCTATTTGGCATTACTTAGCATGTTGGGATTTGTTGCGACAGACATGTACCTACCTGCATTCAAATCTATTGAGGTCTCGTTGCAAGCTAGTGCAGCACAGGTTGCCGGTTCGTTAACTGCCTTCTTAGCCGGCCTTGCAATAGGCCAGCTATTATATGGCCCGTTAGTTGCCAAAATTGGTAAACGTTACAGTTTAATCGTTGGCATGGTTTTGTTTGCTGTCGCAAGTGTGATACTTGCAAATGCTGAATCGATATTTGTGTTTAACCTTGCTCGTTTTGTGCAAGCCATTGGTGCCTGCAGTGCAGGGGTGATTTGGCAAGCAATCGTCATTGAAAAATATGATGCAGATAAAGCGCAGAAAGTTTTTTCCAATATTATGCCTTTGGTAGCACTGTCTCCAGCATTGGCGCCACTTTTAGGTGCATTTGTTCTGGGCATCGCTGGTTGGCAAACTATCTTTTTGATTTTAGCGGTATTGGCTTTGGTATTGGTATTAGCGACAGTCGGCTTTGTCAGTCAAGAAAAGCCTAATCCGAGTAAGGTCAGTGAAAAAGGTAAAAGCTACCGACAATTACTGCAGTCGCCACGCTATTTGGGTAATGTCATTATTTTTGGTGCTTGTTCCGGTGCTTTTTTCTCTTACTTAACGGTATGGCCCATTGCTATGGAGCATTACGGTTACAGTGCCAGCGAAATTGGCTTAAGTTTTATTCCGCAAACGGTGATGTTCATTGTTGGTGGTTACAGTGGTAAGTTGTTGATCAGAAAACTCGGGGCGAGCGTAGCGTTAAAAGCGTTGCTTGGCGTGTTCTTCTTGTGTGTCGCTGCTATTGCCAGCGTAACCTTACTGTTGCCCGTTGCTACTTTGATGCCTTTGCTAGTGATTTTTGCGCTATTAGCCGCGGCGAACGGTGCAATTTATCCAATCGTTGTTAATAATGCGCTGCAGACCTTTAAGGATGATGCGACTAAGGCAGCAGGGTTACAGAACTTTTTACAAATAAGCATCGCTTTTGGAGCATCAAGCGTGGTGGCTATGTTTGCCGAACATACAACGGTCGCGATAGGTGTGGGCATAGTTATCTGTTCTATCGGTGTTTTACTTGGATTTAAGGTAAGCCAACTCGAACACTGGCAACAACTTAAGCAGAATTTTTGTAAACCGGATCCGGCTAGAATTGCACTGTCAGATCAAGTTAATAAAGGCGATTGATTGCAAGTTAACCACTCAAACCTATCGCTTAAATAAATGCTTTACAATGGCGAGTAAGGCTTATATTATTCGCCGCGTTCGGAGAGATGGCAGAGTGGTCGAATGCACCGGTCTTGAAAACCGGCATGGGTTTATAGCCCATCTAGGGTTCAAATCCCTATCTCTCCGCCATATTAAGAAAAAAGGCTACTCGAAAGAGTAGCCTTTTTTCGTTCTACAGCTATGAACCCTAGCGTTGCGATTGTTCAAGGTCGGCTATCTTTCTGTCATATTAAGCAAAGTCCGTTATTGGAAAATCGCGGAGTCTTTATTAAGCCAAAGCTACAGAGTTTTTCATCTTAACCCTGCCTTAACCCACACTTCATTATGCTTATCCCAATATTAGTGGGAGAGCATCAATGACGTTTCGACATTCCATCATTGCAATCGTGTTAACAAGCTTAGTCGGCTGCGCTGCCAATGACAGTGCAAACTTTGCCACCCAGGCAGTAGATAATCGTACTCAAATTATTGAAAAGTTGATTAAAACAGTCAATGAAAGTGCGGTGAGTCACGTAGGCGATCAAAACCCGAATAACGCCAATGTGTTATTGACTGATTTAGTGAGTGTACCCGCATTGAATGCCTATCTTGAGGCGGCGTTAACTCATAGTCCAAGCTTACAACAAAGTATCATTGCCCTTAAGATTGCTTATGCCCAACAAGGGGTGACCTCTGCTAGTCGCTTGCCAAGTGTGAGTGCTGGATTTGATGCCCAAAACGCCGAAGACAGCGATGAATCTTATAGCGCTGATGTCACCGTCAGTTGGGAATTGGATATCTGGCAAAAGTTGGATGATAGCTCTGCAGCAGCCACAAAAGATATCGCTGCGACTCAAGCCAGTTTAAATGCGGCTAAAAATCTGCTTGCAGCAAATATCATGCGAAGTTGGCTTGAAATAAGTGTTAACCAACAATTATTAGATATTGAACAGCGCCGTTTAGCCATCCTTGCGCAAAATGAAACCTTAGTGCTTGAACGTTACCAAGCTGGCCTAGGCTCATTAGAAGAGTTGGATAATGCTAAAACGAGTACAGCTTCAACTTGCGCGACAGTGGTTCAATACCAAGAGAGTGTCGCCCAAAGCAAGCGAAGCTTGATGTTACTCACTGGTCAGTGGCAGCCAGAAAGTGAGATGCCAGCGCTTGATGTTGTCAGTGAGTTTCCCCATGTCATTAACCCGCTCGATGCTGTGCCTGTGCAAAATATGGCAGGCCGCCCCGATTTACAGCAAGCCTTCTTTAATATTGAAGCTGAAGCCTTGCGCACTGACGCAGCTTATAAAGCAATGTTGCCTTCATTTAGCTTGTCGGCAAGTTTAACTGATATTGCTCAAACCCCAAGTGAAGCATTACTGACTAACCCACTTTGGAGTGTGTTAGGGCAAATGTCGGCACCGTTATTTCAAGGTGGTGAACTTAAATCACAAGCTGAAATAGCGCAACTGACGACAGAGCAAAGCTTTTGGGCTTATCAAGAAACCCTGTTGACTGCAGTTAACGAAGTTGAGAATACGATTGGCCAAGAAAGCGCTTTAACCTTGCAGCAAAGCCATCTTGACGATGCGTTTTTAAGTGCACAGCGCAGCATCGTCAGTTACCAGCAAAAGTATCGCCAAGGTTTAGTCGACATATTAGATTTATTGACTGTTCAGCAACAGGCATTCGATATCGAAGCGCAATTAACTAACACCACTTATCAAAGATTATTAAACCGAATTGAATTAGGTCTAGCACTAGGTTTAGGAGTATCAGCATGAAGCAAATCATTACCCGTAAATTAAAAAAGAATGCCTTAACGATTGCGATTACTTTAGCTGCTGCCGGTTCAATATTTGTCGTCGCGGCTTATAACGGCAGTCAAATGGGACCGGGACCTGGTGAGAAAGGTAAGGGGCCAGCGGCATCGACTCAAGCGCACCAATCTGAGCGCGTTGAAGGTAAACCCGCTTCATCGTCAAATACCACCTTGTTATCGCAAGTGGCGGTACAGCTGACTGCAGTGGAGTCTTATCAGGCGCAAGTCACCGGATATGGCGAAACCAAACCACGCTTTGAGCTGACCTATACCAGTGAAATCAGTGGTCGAATTACATGGTTAGCTGACAGCTTTGAGTCTGGTCGAGTTGTCAAAAAAGGCGAACTGTTAGCAAGATTAGATGACACCAGCTTTCAGCAAGCTGTGTCACAGGCTAAAGCCGATGTCGCTACTGCAAGACTTGCACTTCTAGAAGAGCAACGTGAAGGCGAACAGGCAAGAAGTGAGTGGCAACGCTCAGGGTTAAGTGGAGAACCTAGTTCACCGTTAGTGCTTAGAGAGCCGCAACTGGCAAGCGCTGAAGCTGCGCTAGAGAATGCGCAAAAATCGTTAGAAAAAGCTGAGCGTGATCTTCACTATACAGAAATAAAAGCCCCGTTTGATGGGGTGATTGTCAGCCGTAATGTGCAATTAGGCAGCTTTATTAATGTCGGTGGTGAAGTCGCAATGTTGTATAGCGTTGACCGCATAGAGATTGAGATCCCGTTATCCGAAAAGCAATGGGCTAACTTACCGCAAGCTGTAATGAATGCGGGTAATGGCACTAATGCTGCCACTGCTAATACTGATAGTGAGCAGCAATGGCATGCAACAATAAAAGCAACAGGCAGCGACACCACGCAAGGGCAACAGTGGTCTGCCTATGTTGAACGTACTCATCAATATGTTGCCAAGGACACACGTCAACGTTCATTAGTGTTAGTGGTCGAGAAACCACTTGAGCAAGGTGCGCCGCTTTATCCTGGCACCTTTGTTGAAGCAACCATTGAAGGGATGACACTAGATACTCTATGGGAACTGCCTTCATCAGCTCGTTCACAGCAAGGAGAAATTTGGACGGTTGATGCCCAAGGATTATTGCAAAAATCAACAGCACATACCTTGTTCGAGCGCCAGAATAAAATCTATGTCACCCCAACAGAAGAGGCTGAATTAGCCCAAGTGGTTAAGCGTCCACTAAGCAACCTTAAAGCGGGTATGAAAGTTGTACCAACAACTGAGGAGCTATAATGAGTCAGCATGTAAATGACAAAGCGCCATTGCCATCAGGCATTATTTCTTGGTTCGCTCAAAACTCAGTAGCGGCAAACTTATTAATGATGGGCGTGATCATTGTCGGCCTGTTTTCATTCAATGATATTCGCAAAGAAGCTTTTCCAAGCCTTGAACCAGACTTAGTCACAGTATCGGTGAGTTACGACAGTGGTGACCCGATTCGTGCTGAAGAAAGTATCGCGATGAAGATTGAAGAAGCGCTTGAAACCGTTTCGGGTGTTAAGCGTATTACTTCAACTTCTAATGCATCAGGCAGTAATGTTTCAATCGAAAAAGAAACTAACTATGACCTAGATACGTTGCTAACTGACGTTAAAACCAAAGTTGATGCGATCAATAACTTACCAACCGATGCTGACAATCCGGTTATTGATAAAGCCCGTCGTCAAGAGCATGCCATATGGGTGCAACTATACGGTGATGCTGACCGCAAAACCCTCCAAGATTTAGCAGAGCAGCTTAAATCAGACTTGTTAAGTCAAAGTGCTATTCGTGACTTATCGATTAGCGCCAAACTTGATCCAATGATTTCAGTTGAGGTGAATGAGGTCAAACTACAGGCATATGGCCTGACTTTGACCGATGTCTCTAATGCTATTAATGCTGAGTCATCAAGCAGTATCGTGACCAGTTTACGTAATGCCGATAAAACCGTGCGCCTAAAAGTGTCTGAGCAAGCTTATGAAGTTGAAGACTTTAAAAATATCTCAGTATTAACCTATGCCGATGGCAGTCATATTTTACTGTCTGACATTGCCGTGGTTACCGATACGTTTGAAGAAGATACATTCAGTTTATCTCGTTATAACCAACAAAACGCGATGGGTATTCAGGTCGTCATGGATGAATACAGTGATGTGGTTGATATCGTTGCACAAGCAAAACAGGTTATCGAAACATGGCGTAGCAGCAACCTATTACCTGAAAATGTTGAGATTGAAAGTTGGTATGACAAGAGTGATCTGATCACTGAACGGCTATCGCTGTTAGCGAAAAATGCATTAAGTGGTATAGCGTTAGTCTTTATCATTTTGGCGTTATTCTTAAATATCCGTGTCGCATTTTGGGTGGCAGCCAGCTTACCGTTTGTCTTCAGCGGCACGTTATTTTTTATGACGGACACCTTTGCTGGGTTTACCTTAAATGAAATGACCACCTTTGGTTTTATAATGGCCCTTGGGATCGTGGTTGATGATGCGGTAGTGATTGGTGAAAGTATCTATACCACACGTAAGCAACAAGGCGACTCAATCCGAAGTACCATTATCGGTACCCATAAAGTTGCCGCACCGACGATTTTTGGGGTACTCACAACGGTTGTGGCCTTTATGTCGATAGCCGCAATTGAAGGTAAGCTAGGGGAGATTTACGCACAGTTTGGCACGATTGTGACCATCTGTTTGTTGCTGTCTTTGGTGGAATCTAAATTGATTTTGCCTGCCCATCTAGCGCATGTGAATACACAGCGCAGTGATAAAAAAACCTTTTGGAATACGATTCAACAAGGTGCTGATAATAGCCTAGATTGGTTTAACAACAATGTTTATAAAAAGGTCATTAGCCAAGCCCTTAAGTTGCGTTATGCGGTGGTGATGGTATTTATCGCACTGTTTTTGTTAGTGATTGGTATGCCATTTTACGGTGGCGTTCGGGTGGCCTTTTTCCCTGAAATTGCAGGCGATACAGTACGAGCTGAAATACGCATGGTTAACGACAGCAGCTACGGCCAAACTCAAACCAATTTGATGACACTGGAAGCCAATGCCATTGAGCTTGATAAAACCTTACGTTTAGCCGCAGGCGAGACGGAGTTTTCAAGTGATTTTGGTGCTGATTCACACTCTGATATTAGCAGCATTCAGGTTACCGCTAGCGCCGATAAGTCAGGTTCGGTGATCATCGAATTAGACAGTGACGCCGCTTATACCGCGCGTGATTTTGCCAATGCATGGTCAGATATGTCAGCGCAAATGGAAGGGGTAAGTAAGCTTAAAGTATTGTCGATGCAGGAAATGGTCGACAACTTTAAAGTTGAGCTTAAAGCCAATGATGATGGCTTATTAACTGAAGCGGCCAATAAACTTAAGCAAACACTGCAAACCATAGACGGCGTGAGTGGCATCGATGATAACCTTGATTTAGGTGAGCCGCAGTACCGTTTTGAGTTAACACCTCAAGGGCGCGCTTTAGGGTTGGATACCGCTGACTTAGCCAAGCAAGTATTGCAAGCGTTTGGTGGTGATATTGTCCAGCGTTTTCAACGTGGTAAAGATGAAGTGAAAGTGCGTGTTCGTTACCCTGAGGAAAACCGTCAGACGTTTGCTGATGTCACGACGGCCAATGTCAGAACCGCCGATGGTACTGTTGTGCCGTTAATTTCGGTCGCCAATGTTTACTCTGATTATCAGCAGTCAGAAATCACCCGTATTGATAACCAGCGCGCGGTATACATTACCGCTGTGGTTGATAAAGAAGTGATTGCGACCAATGAGTTGGTTACGCAATTGCAGCAAAGCATGGTGCCACAATTAAATGCTGACTACCCAACGGTAAAAATTGACTTTACAGGTGAAGCTGAGCAGCAAAAAGAGTCCACAGACTCAATGCAAGCGACCTTTGTATTGGCGCTAATATTAATTTTTGCGCTGTTGGCGATACCGCTTAAATCGTACGTGCAGCCAATGATCATTATGATAGCGATTCCATTTGGTATTGTGGGGGCGATTTTAGGGCACTGGTGGAATGATCTAACTATCAGTATCTTATCGCTAAATGGTATTTTGGCGTTAAGTGGTGTGGTTGTGAATGACAGTCTACTGCTGGTATCACGTTTTAATGAGTTAGTACGTGAGAATTCGATGCCGATTGGCGATGCTATTGAGCAAGCTTGTACAGGACGTTTACGTGCTGTGTTACTGACCTCGATTACCACATTTGCAGGTCTTGCGCCGCTATTAAGTGAAACCTCAATGCAAGCGCAGTTCTTAATTCCTGCAGCTGCGGCATTAGGTTACGGTATCCTATTTGCTACAGTGATAACCTTAGTATTAACGCCGTCGCTGTTAATGATTCAGGCTGATATTAGCCGTGGATTGGATAAGATTCGCTTACGTATAGTGGGTAATGTCAACACCGCGACAAGTTAGCGAGCACAGATTCAAATATCATGATTGAACCCGTTGGCTTAGACTGTGTGATAAAGCCTAGTATTCATATCACTAGGTAGTATTGGTAAATATGTAAGGCGCTGAACATGTTGATTAGCACCTAGTTTTAGCACCTAGTTTTAGCGCCTAATTTTGGTGCTTAGCTTGAGTTTTGAGGACATACCATGGCTGATAATTTGCAATTACTGTTGGTAGAAGATGATATCGACCTCGCTACCGCCATTATTGACTATCTTGAACTGGAAGACATACAGTGCGACCACGCTGCTAATGGCGCTGTTGGACTGCACCTGATTGAAACTAACCGATACGATGCCGTGGTATTAGATCTAAATTTACCTAAACTAAGTGGATTAGAGGTGTGTGAAAAAATCCGTTCACAGGGCATAGATGTGCCCATTTTAATGCTAACAGCACGAGATACCTTAGATGATAAGTTAGTTGGCTTTTCAAAAGGCGCTGATGATTACCTGATTAAACCCTTTGCAATGGAAGAGTTAATCGTCAGGACGCGAGTGCTTTCTCGTAGGCGAAGTGGCGAGGTAACTAAGCTTATGGTGGCAGATTTAGCACTCGATCTACAAACTAAGACAGCCAGTCGTAACCAGCAACCACTTAAGCTTTCACCCACAGCCCTTAAATTGTTGGAATGTTTACTACGTGAAAGTCCTAAAGTGGTCTCACGAGAAAAATTAATGCACAGCGTATGGGGCGATGACCAACCTGATAGCAATAGCCTTAAAGTACATATGTTCAATTTGCGTAAAGCGGTAGATGGTCATTGCCACCCATCAAAAAAATTGATCCACACGATCACTGGCCAAGGATTTTCTCTGAAATTAGCACCTGCCAACAGTATCCAAATCTCATGAAAATTAGACCAAGTATAAAAATATATTTCTTATTGGCTATGTTGCTCACTGGCAGCGTAACAATAGTTGGCATGTCAGCGGTAGCGGTCAGTTACTTTTTCTCTGGTTTAGATGTCTCAATGTCAAACTTCATTCGCTCCCAAGCACAAGAGATAACCTTAAAAGGTAATCAGGCCGTTACTATTGGAGAGTTGACTGTGGCTAGCGATTGGCAGTCATTGCCGCAAGTGATCCAAGATAATATTAATGTCGCTGAGCTAGAGCCAAACGAGTTAACTAAGCAAATAGATGGGATCCCGATACTAGCCCAGCCTAAACGGGCGCTATTTGTCATGAAAGTACATACCGGTGATAGCGTACGTTATGCCGCAGTGGTGTTTGATAAATCGAGCAAGCCAATGAGCGATAACCATCCTCCTCAGTTTGGCTATATTTTGTTGGTGGCTTTTATTGCCATTTTGCTATTTTCTGCAGTGTTATTCTTGGTTCTGCGCAAAGTGGCTAGTCCTGTTGAAGAACTCAAAGAGTGGGCTAAATCCCTCGATGAGACTAAGCTTGCTCAGGCTCGTCCAAACTTTCATTACAGTGAGCTTAATACTTTAGCCGAAATTGTTCAGTCTAGCCTTAGCTCAGTTCAGGAAAGTCTATTAAGAGAAAAACGATTTTTAGGCTATGCAAGTCATGAACTTCGCACCCCCATTGCTGTTTCTCGTACCAATGCTGAATTACTTAGAAAGATGATCAACAAGCAGTTACCGAAAGATAAGCAGTTGCACGTGCTTGATAGAATAGAACGTGCCGGCCTTACCATGACGGATTTAACAGAAACATTACTGTGGCTTAATCGCCAGCAAGGCAAGCCATTACCCATAGATAAGATAAACATTGGCGAGCTGGTTAAGCAGGTAGAGTCTGAATTACACTATTTGTTGCAAGGAAAGTCAGTGCGGGTAACGATTCGTACCGACGATACCATAGTGTCGGTATCACCCGGCTTACTGCGCATAGTGATTACAAATCTAATTCGTAATGCATTTCAGCATACTTTCAATGGCGAAGTAGTCATAGAGCAATCTCTACAACGGTTATCGATCACTAATCATAGTGATGATCCTGACTGGCAAGGTAAGTCTGACGAGCTTGGCTTTGGTCTTGGCCTGCAATTGACAGAGAGATTAGTGTCGCAATCTGGTTGGCACTATCAGGTAACCGAAGTAGCAGGGGGTCGCAAAGTAGATTTAATCTGCCATAGTGCCTAAATTCACAAGCAAACTCTAGGATAACAAGCTCGATACTTGCTCTCTTGTCGGCTTATTGTTTTTTACTATTTATATAAAAAGGGCGACTCAATGGAGTCGCCCTTTAATGTTTAGCATACAGGCATCGCTAAATAAGATGCTTAGACGCTATTGGTTGTCTAATGCATGCTTTGGCGTTGTACGGTACAAATCAGCAATTTTGCCCATTTGACGCTTAATATCTTCAATAAACAGATATAAGCAAGGGATGAGCATTAAGGTCACGACTGTCGCAAACAGTACACCAAACGCCAGTGACACAGCCATTGGAATAACCATTTTAGCCTGCATACTGGTTTCGGTCATGATAGGCACTAAACCAATAAATGTGGTTAGTGACGTCAGTAAGATAGCTCTAAATCTTCGGCAACCCGCATCAAGTACCGCTTGCTTCATCGCAACGCCACTGGCTCTGGCTTTGTTGATATGATCAACCATCACCAGCGAGTCGTTAACCACAACGCCTGCTGCGGCGATAATACCAAATAGCGATAGGGCACTTAAATCAATACCTAAAATCTTATGCCCCATGACTGATCCTATCACCCCAAAAGGAATAACAGCCATAATCATCAGTGGTTGCGAGTAAGACCGTAGAGGTACTGCTAGTAAGCTGTAAATTACCATTAACGAGATAAAGAAGTCGCGAAGTTGGGTGCTCGCGCTTTCCATTTGCTCTTGAATGTTACCAGCCACTTCACTTTTCACTGTGGGGTAACGCTTAAGTAGATCCGGAATGAAATTATCTCGAATTTCCTGGGCCAACTTAAAGGGTTCAGCTTGATCGGCATCCACCGATGCCCATACATTGATGGTGCGGTTGCCGTTTTCACGGCGAATACCACTGACGCCTTGAGTGACATGAATTTCCGCAACTTCAGACAGCGGTACTTCAGCGCCTAGTGGCGTTTGAATCATCACCTCATGGACTTGCGCGATAGAATTACGTTGCTCCTCGGGGTAACGTAACATCACTTTGATCTCTTCGCCGTTGCGTATGATGCGCTGGGCCTCAAGACCATAAAAACTATGGCTAACTTGAGAAGCAATATTTGCAAGCGTAAGGCCGAGACCATGTGCTAGAGGTTTAAGCTCAAACTGCACTTCTTTGGCGCTAGACTGACGGCTGTCGTTCACATCACCGACACCTTGCAGGGTGTTGAGTTTATCTTTTAACTCTTTGGCTGCTGCGACGAGCTGGATATCGTTTTTACCTTCCAATCTAAAGCTAATATCGCCATCGTCTCTGCCGCCACCAAAAAGATCATCTTGAATAGTGAATGACTTCATTCCCGGGATCAGCGGCATGGCGCGGCGCCAAAGTTCCGCCAGCTCGAAAGTGTCAATTGGTCTTAATTCTGGGTCAACTAGCTTAGTCATGACCTCAGCATTGGTGCGTCCACGTAGATCAACCTGGATGTCAGAAATCATTTTCTGACCATACTGGGCTTCTAAATCGCTATCGACTTTCATCAATGCTTTCTCAATGGCAAGTGCACCAGAAAGTGTGGCGCGCTCCGAGGCATCGACATTCATTTCGAGATTAACCCGAGGAAAATCGTGGGGGATTTTCGGTTGGCCGATATAGCGGATAATGCCGCCGTTGTACATGCCGGCACACAATAAAATTAAGGCAAAAAACACCATGATGACGGTATAACGGTATTTAACACCTGCCGCTAAACTTGGTCGATAGATGTTTTGGATAACATGCTGCAAGCCGTTGTCGACTTTGGTTTGTAAAAAGTTTACCCCAAGACGCAACCAGTCGAATGGGTTCTTAGAACCGGGTTGCACTATGGTTCTTTGCTTCATTCTGGCTAAATGCGCGGGTAGGATGAGCTTAGATTCAACCAAAGAGAACAACAGACACAGAATAACCACACAACCAATAGCCTTACCAAAAGCGGAGGAGGGACCATCGCCCAGAGTCAGTGGCAAGAATGCCGCAATCGTAGTTAATACACCAAAAGTTGCTGGCATAGCGACCCGCTGAACACCGCGGATGACGTTATCAATATTTTGCCCTTTGTCTTCACATTCGCTATGGGCGCTTTCTCCCATTACGATGGCATCATCGACCACAATACCCAATACCAAAATAAAGGCGAACAAGCTGATGACGTTAATGGTGACGCCAATCATCGACATCGGCATGAACAATAGCGTACCTAAGAAGCAGACGGGTAAGCCCATCATCACCCAAAAAGCCAACCTTACACGTAGGAATAGTGCCAGCATCAAGAAGACCAATACTGCACCACTCTTCATACTGTCGAGCATTAGGTTTAGGCGACCTTCAAGGTAATAGGTCATATCAACCCAGGTCTCTAGTTTTAAGCCTTCAGGTAATTCAGCTTGTTTACCTTCGATGTAGCGGTTAACGATATCAGCGACATCTGTCATGCTTTGATCTTTGGCAGCACCAACAAAAAAGGTCACCGAGTTTTTGCCATTAAACTTAGAGTATTGAATACCTTCTTCGAAACCATCAATCACGGTGGCAACATCACCTAACAGTAAATTGGTACCGTCTTGTAAGGTTATCAGCGGAAGGTTCTCAAACTCATAACCCACATAGGCTTGGTTTTGCACACGTAAATTAATGTAGCCATTTTCTGCGCGGATCTGCCCCGCAGACATGTTGCGAGAATAACCACGAACTGCGTTAGCCACATCATTAAAGTTAAGCCCATATTCTCGTAGTTTATCTTTACTGACCTCAATGCCGATTTCATAGCCCAAACCACCATAAAAATCGGTAATATTCACCGACGGTAACTGCATTAGCTCGTCATGAATGTTTTCGCCCAATTGTTTAAGTTGTTTGTGGGTCAAATCACCATAGAGGCTAATATAGAATACTTCCTGACGGATCTTAATTCGCTCTACGCGCGGGCGCTCCATCCCATCAGGGAAACTTGATATGGAATCAATTTCAGACTTGATTTCATCCAGTACGACCTGAGGATCATAGGAGTCTTCTATGCGAAAATAGCCTCGGGCTGCGTTACGGTCTGAATAGGTGATGACACGCTTAAGGCCTTGGACACTTTCTAGCGCTTCTTCGACCTTAATAGTGATGCCTTCTTCTACCTCTTGTGGGGCCGCTCCGGGGTAAAAGGCGCTAAATTCGACCCAGTTAATATCAACTTGCGGAAAGAACTGTTTTCTTATGGTATTAGCTGTCAGTAAGCCACCCACAATGATAATGATCATCAACAGATTGGCAGCAACGCTATTGCGAGCAAACCAAGCGATGATGCCTTTATTAGTATCACTCACTGGCACTACTCCTTATCGTCCATGGCAAGTTGTGTGTCAGTATTTTTATCCTCAATTAGGCTATCTTGTTCACCCATCAAGGCTACCGCCATACCTTCAACGGGATAGTCCAATGCAGAGGTGATGATTTTCATGCCAGGCTCTAGCCCATCAGCGATGATGACTTCAGAACCGACTTGTCTTAATACATCGACCGTTTGATACTTAAGCTTGTTGTCGCTACTGACGATAGCCACTTTATCAGCAACAACCAAATGGCGAGGAATACGGGTTACAGAACCGGCTTGTGAGCCTTTAATTTGTGCTGTTACGTAAGTACCAAACCGCAGCTGTTTTTTATCACTTAGCAGGGCATAGGGATCTTTGACATCAGCAACCAGATAAGTCATGCGACTGTTGTCATCAATCACCCCTTCACTTCGGACGATTGTGGCTTGCCATTGATGTTGCTCACCAGAGTATTCACCGCTAATGGTCACCGTGGCGTTTTGACCGCGGTTATCCAAGTAGCGTAATTCTTTATCGCCAATAGGTAAGCGAATTTCTGCATCATCGGTACTATATACTTTGCCCAACATACTGCCTTTGGACACGTATGATCCGAGTCCAATGTGACGCGACTCAATTAAGGCATCGTAGGGGGCGCGGATAAAGGTTCGCTCTAAGTCCCGTTTAGCACGCTTTAAACCAGCTTCTGCAGAATTCAACTTGGCAAGTTCTTGTGCTAATTGTGGTTTACGTAAACTTAATTCAGTTGGCACGCCATTTTCGATACGCTTCCACTCTTCTTCTGCGACTTTACCAAATGCACGTTCTTGTACTAATGTAGCTTTGGCAGAGGCTAAGGCCGCTTCGGCATCTAGCAGATTGGCTTCGTAATCACTTGGGTCGATTTTCGCTAGAATAGCGCCTTTTTTAACAAACCCACCGCGTACAAACTCATCAGCTAGGAATAGGATCTCACCATTAACTTGCGAGACTAGCTCTGTTTCATACTTGGCTTTAACTAAGCCGTAAGAACTCACTGAGTAATTCATCGGGGCTTTACTGATCTCAGTGACCGCCACGATAGGGGTATTGTCGACCTCTTCTTTTTCTGCAGGTGGTTTTTTCATCGAAGAAATTGCGATAAAACCGCCGATCCCAACGGCAAGTACCACAAAAGGTAAGATCATCTGTTTACGAGTAGCCACAAATAGGTCCTCTTTTTGAAGCTAACAGCGGCCAGTATGGGCCAGCTGCATATAGGCGAAAGAATAGTTAGCTTGTCATGTTATCGAATTGTGGCGATTGTTAAAGTGAGATTGTGTAAAAAGGTATGTCTAATTATTAGCGACAAACAAACCCATTAAGATTAAGGAACAATTTTCGCTCGGCTTTCGAGCGTGCTCGGCAAGGTGATATGCCATTTCTGTAATTGCTGCTGACTGTATACCAATTCACCACGATTGGGCGTACTGATACTGGGTAGCGAGCCAGCACTAAAGAAATGATTAACGTGTTGTGCGGCAACCACGCCTTGCTGGTAACCGTTAATCGTAAGCCCGCCTATGGCTTTATCATGGCCTATGGAATAGTCCCAAAATGCAAACAAAGGTATTGGTGTATGTTCGCTGGTCCATTGGCTGACACTGTCTAAGCTGACGTTGTTGTCATTAGTGTCTTTAAGGGCCGCATAATTGGCAATAATTACTGCATCATAGCCATTGGCTTTGCTTTGCTCTATTGCGGTTTGCCAGTCCAAAAAGCGACTGAATAGTAAGGTGTCCACTTTAATGCCGGCAATGGTTTGCTTAAGCTTATTGTCAAAGGAAGTGGCTAAGATGGCGTAGGATGTTGGGTTATCGTCCATCATCACTAAAATCTTTTTTGTCGTCGGTAGCAAGGTTTTTAAACTAGACACTGAACGTTTTAGCAAGGGTCGTTCTAATGCGCCGCTAACATTTTTTGATAGTGCAATGTATTGGCGAGGGTTGTCGTTAATACCTAAAAAGACCAAAGGGATCTGTTTTTGGACCACAACAGGGCCAACAAGCTTGAGCGCATTATCGTCGGCGAGTACCACTAATTTAGGTTCACTGGTTTGTATCTGCTGAATCGCTTTGTCAGCCGCTTGGTTGAAATCGCTCGACGCTATCCTTTTTGTATCCATTTGATGTTCGATGATATCGCTTTGTTCAATCGTATCCATAAAGCCTTGGCGATACTCTTTAACCCACGGGTAGTCTAAATGATACGAGTGAATGAATAGTACTTCAGTGGCGTAACTGGGTGGGGAAAAGACCAAGCAACCAATCACTGCGAGACAATTAAATCGGCATTTTACAGACATTGAACACTCTCCATGTTTGCCAATGTTTTAGTGATTAGAACACTAATTTCAAAACAAAAACAACAAGCTAAACTAATGATTAAAAAGGTATCAGGCTCGAGCTAAGAGTGCAAAATAAAAAGAGAGCCAAGTTCACGTGTAAATGAGGTGACCCTCTATGTGGCGTATGCCGATTCACGTGCGCTATGTGCTCTCTAGGATTGAGTTTATACCCTAATTGAGTTTACGCTAAATAACTTTTGGTGATAAAAAGCGCTATCCTAGCTCAATATCAGTAATAGCTTTTCGGGTCATATTGTCGGTGAACTCGTTGCGCTTGATATGTTCAGGTGCCCAACCTGCTAAAAATCTTTCAAAATCGGCATAGGCGTATGGAATAAGACGTCGCCATTGCTGCTGCAAGTCGTCAAAGTGGTTGGTTAAATGCTCGCTATATTGCTGTAGTTGTGCAAAGTAATAGTCTACCAAGGTCGGGTGATGTTGACTAAGTTGCTGCGCATTTAGGCAACTGCCCAGCAAGTAGACTAAGTCCTTAACGCCAACACCATTACCTACATATTGAAAATCCACTGCGGCGACTTTAGTTTCGCTATTATGAATGCAAAAATTAGCCAGTTTCGCATCACCATGGATGATGGTTTGATAGAGGCAATTATCAAGTTGAAGACTAATTTCATTGGCATAAGCTCTTAATTTTCCGTTTGCCATTGCATCTAACTCATCGGGTCTGGTTGATAGATGCCAGTAACTGCCATGTAACCAATAATCTTTTATGGCGTTGTTATCTGCCTTCTTTGTAAGGTGTTGGCCATGCAATTGAGCTAGCCATTGGATCATGAGTTTAATCTGGGACAAATTAGCGCGTTTAGGCCTAATACAGAAACCCGATGCATCAAGATCAGATAATACCAGCGAAAACTGATCTTGGTGGTCACCGTCGATGATAGCGATAAGCCTTGGCATCAAATAGCTGACGCCATGATCCGTTTGATGGTTACGGTACCAGTTTTTTTCAATCTGATAAGAGCGTATCTTTCGTTGATGGCCTACATTGGTATGCCAACCGCGCGGATGTTGCTGTGCTTGCGGGATTTCAATACTTTTAACGACAACTGGACTGCCGTTGACATTATAACGGTCAATGCTGCCATAATGACTCCAAAGGCTTTGAATTTGCGCAGTATGGTTAACACTTGCTGTTGCAAAATGTTGTTGTAACGATTTGAGGATGCTCATAATGGATGCTGGTATTTTTCAATGATTTTCGCAAAAGTACCTACAAAGGTAAATGGCTAAAAGCGAGGATAAGATTACATTTTGTCCATCAGATCGCGCTATACTGTTAGCAATCTTGCTTTACATGGATAGGAAAGAGCGAACCCGTACTTATGAGGAAGTTAACATTACTGTGCCGTATTGAGCCCGGATGTCTTGGTCCGCAAGGGGTTGACCATGTCGAAGCTTTTTGTCGATATGCCCATGCTGAACTGAAATCTTTTTATCCAGAAGCGATCGCATGGCTACCTCTGCCTCGCTATGACAAATCCCTTGCTGAGTTTGAGTATTTAGTGGGTAAGAAAAACTTATCGTTCGCTCAAGCGCAACAACTCTTAACGGTATTGGGTATTCAGCTCAATGATATAGAAGAGCAGTTTCACGACAAAATCGCTGATCTTATTGACCTATTCCTAATGAAACAGAAATAACTCGCGCTTTTTGCATTTGGCCATCTATCCTTTTACGCTGGTAGCATTGCCACTCATATTTTTTCACAAGGTTTTGAAATGACTAAGCATGTATTAATCACCGGGGCCAACCGTGGTATTGGTTTAGCCTTTGTAAACCACTATTTGGCTCAAGGATTTAAGGTGACAGCATGTTGCCGCAAAACGGATACTGAAGATAGTCTTCATCAGTTACTAGAGAGATACTCGTCTTTAAATATCCAAACACTTGATGTTACAAGTCAGCAATCGATATCAGCATTAAGCGCTAAGCTCAGTGATAGCGATATCGATCTATTGATCAACAATGCCGGTTTCTATGGCCCAAAAGGCATGCCCCTTGGCCAAACGGATGTTACGCAGTGGCTTAAAGTATTACAGGTCAATACCGTTGCACCTTTAATGGTGGTTGAAGGGTTGATGACTAAACTTAATCAGCGCCAAGCAACCATAGTTTGTATGAGCTCCAAGATGGGGAGTATGGCTGACAATAGTAGTGGTGGTGCGTATATTTATCGCTCGTCGAAAGCAGGGCTTAATGCTGTCGTTAAAAGCTTGGCTCTTGACTTAAAGCCTAAGAATATCACTTGTGTTAGTTTACACCCAGGTTGGGTACAAACGGATATGGGTGGCCCAAATGCACTGATTAGTGTCAATGAGTCCGTACAAGGCATGATCCAAGTTATCGAGAATTTGTCGATTGACCAAACTGGCAAATTCTTTAACTATGATGGCTCTGCTATCGATTGGTAGTGGCTAAGGAAGTAATCCTACAATATCGCCTATGAAAACAATAATAAGAGCATTACACGAAGATGATTATAAGCAAGTCATTGAACTGGGTAATTTAGTACATGGGGATGGTTATCTAGATTTACCAAGCCTAGTCAAAATACAGGCGCTTTCTATCAATAATGGAATCAGTGCAAATTTTGTAGCAGAAAGCGCAGGGCAAATTGTTGGCTTTCGTTTAACCTACGCAGCGGGTATGTGGGATGTTGATAAGTGGTGTAGCCCAACGCTGTGGCCTTGTGATGTCAGTAAGATGTGTTATTTCAAATGCAATACCGTTGCAGAAACGCTTAGGGGTCAGGGGATAGGTAAAAAGTTGTTGTTATCCTCTATTTCAGCCGCCAAGGCGCAAGGCGCGCAAGCGGGGGTAAGCCATCTTTGGCAACAAAGTCCAAATAACTCTGCGGTAGGCTATTTTTCCAGTGCTGGCGGCAAACTCATTAAGTACCACCCAAAACGCTGGAACAATATTCCTGACCAACCAGACTATCTTTGCGTGTTATGCGGTTCAGATTGCCAATGCACTGCCTGTGAAATGGTGTTAGTCTTTGACGAGCTTTGAAGCGCAAGCACGACCCTTCGTGAGTGAGTTTTATGAATTACGATCCTTTACACAGCGCCCATCCCGCTAATCAAGACTGGCCAAGCAGTTATTGGTCTAGCACAGTAAGCCAACCCCAGCCATTAGACTCTATCACGGGCACGCAAAGCGCTGATGTGGTGGTTATTGGTGCTGGCTATACCGGTATGCTGACAGCGCACTATCTCGCCAGCCAGTTTGATGTAGATTGTATTGTACTAGAGGCCAATCAAGTCGGGTTTGGTGCAAGCGGCCGTAATGCAGGCTTTGTGCTGAAAGGTTCTGGCCGACTGGGGTATGGGCAAATGGCGAAACGTTGGGGGATTGACGTTGCTAAAGGCATATACAGGGAATTTACTCAGGCGGTCGAACGTGTCGATGATTTGATTTCAGAACATCAAATAGCTTGTGAGCCACAGCAAACGGGTTACCTTAAAATTGCTCACAACCCAAAACATGTCCACAAGTTGCAATCAGCTGCTGACTTTATTGCTAATCATCTTGGCGGCCAAGCAGAGTTCATCGAATCTAATCGCTTCAAACAAGAGTTTATGGATCATCAGCAAGCGTTTGGTGCTATGCGTTACGATGATGGATTTGGGATCAATCCGCTGAAACTCGCCTTGGGTTATAAACAGATGTTGATTGATAAGCGCGTTGCGATTTATGAGCGTAGCCCAGTTATCGAGTGGCAACAGACAGCGAAAGGACATGTACTTACTACGCCCGACAGTCAAATTGTCGCACGGAATGTGGTTTCTGCTGGTAATGCTTATACACCTAAAAAGTTTAACCCACTGATCGACCGCCGATATTTGCCCATCTTAAGTAATGTCATTGTTACAGAGGTGCTAAGTGATGAGCAGTTAGCTAAAGCGGGCTTACATACTCATCAGGTCGCCATGGATACGAGGCTACTAAAGTACTATTACCGATTATTACCCGATAACCGAATATTGTTTGGTGGTAGGGGGGCAGTAACCGGCGCCGATAGCAACAATCCTAAATATGCTCAGCGCTTGTACCGAGCGATGTTAGAAGCTTTTCCAAGTCTTAGCAGTACATCGATAGCTTATAGTTGGACAGGCTGGATAGCCGCGGCATTAGATGATATGCCGCATATTTATAGTCAAGATCACACGTCATACAGTTTGGGGTATTGCGGTGCAGGTGTATCGTTTAGTGCCCAAGCCGCCCAGCGGATTGCGCAATCTATCGTTGGTGAGGCGATACCTCAATTACCGCTATACCAACAACCTTTGCCCAAATTTCCTTTTAGTCGACTACGCCGGGTCGGGCAACGCGGTTATTATCATTACGCTTGGTTAATGGATCGATATCGATAAGGAGATTTTTGTAAAAACCTTCTATAATGGGGGACTTCACTTCAAAGCACAGAGGGAATCTATGAAACATGTTGTTGACCAAATGCTCAGTAAGCATAAGCAGTTGGTGCATTCAGAAGGTGTGAAGATATTGTCCCATACGCAGCGAGATGTAGATGACTGGGTGCAACACACAGTCATGATAGAAGGGTGTGATGCACCTTTTAAGTTTAAACGAACCAAACGTTTCCGCACATTACAGGGTCATAAAGTCAACATGACTTACTATCCTGAAACAGAAAGTGTCGCCGGCTTTGACTTCGAAGTAATGAAAGTGGTGAGAATCAAACGTTTTTAGTGCTTGAGACTCGCTTTATTAACAAAAGTTAATAACATTAAGCTCTGATACAGGATGCTCCCGTTAAGCTAGCCCCATTATTAAATGATTGTTTACTAGATAAACACTGATAATGAGGTTTGAAATGAGAGCATTGGTACTACTAGGCACGTTAACGTTATTCTCCAGCAGCGCTTTCGCGAATATCGTCGTTGATAAAACAAATGTCGATGAAAAAGACTACCTGTACGATCACAGTCAATGTAGCGAGTTAGCCAGTCAGGCCCAACTACAACAAGCCGAAGGCGGGATGATTTCTGGTGCAGCTAAAGGGGCTGCAGTCGGTGCGGCCGCTGGCGCGATTTCCGGTGGTAGTGGAAGTAGCGGCGCTCAAACCGGCGCGGCAGTAGGAGTTGCTGGTGGATTTTTACAGCGTAACAGTGATAAACGTAACAATAAAAAAGCCCATCAAGAAGAGCAAAAAACCATTATGCGTAACTGCATGACTAACCGTGGTTACACCGTGCTCAATTGATAACTGTATTTTTTGCGAGCAGTATCGCAAATTTTAATATATAAGCGCTGGCAATATTAGTGGTTAAGCAAGCATTCAGGTAAGGCCATCAATAATATCACCAACGAGACAATTAGGTCTCAATTGTGAGGATGGCCAATGTTACAAGATAACTATGATTTAGCTATTGATAGCACAATATTAAATTCAGTGAGTGAGCAGGCTAGAGCCTACAACGCAACACAGTCACGAGCTCAAGAGCTCAAAAGTATGATCAGTAATCATGCTAAGCTGACATTTAACCTATTGGTGCCGCAAACTGATTTGGGTCCAAGCGAGAAACACAAAAAACTGTTGGCATGTAAAAGCGAAGGGCTAGAGCTTTATCGTTTTGTGATAACAGCTAACCTGCAGTATCAAGAAGAATCGATTCTACTGAGCTATATCGACAATAACTTGTCGGCAATAGAAGACGGCATGACCACGATGAATTGATAATCAGCCAGCTTATAAGCTGGCTGACTATTTTTATGGAGAACAACTATTCAGCGTTTTTCATTTGAGACTGAATATAATTTTGTAAGCCGATCTTATCGATTAGCCCTAAATGTTGCTCTAACCAATAGATATGATCCATTTCTGTATCATCTAATAGGGTTTCTAATATTTCTCGGCTTACGTAATCCTTCTCTGACTCGCAAATAGTGATTATTTTAGTCAAACTTGCTGCGACCATGCGTTCTGCGGCTAAATCATTTTCAAGCATCTGCTTGACGTTATCTCCGACATGGATCGCCTCTCTGCTGGCAGTATCGGGCGTTCCTTCAAGAAACAATATGCGCTCAATTAAACGTTTTGCATGATCAAGTTCTTCTTCATATTCGTGGGCGAGTTTTTCCGACAGTTTATTAAGCCCCCAATCTTCGTAGATTTTGCTGTGAGCTAAGTACTGATCCATGGAGGTCAACTCCAATGTCAGTTGGTTATTTAACTGGTCAATGACTACCTGGCTACCTTTCATGTTAATCCTCCATCATTGATTGTTGATAGTTTTCGATGCCAACTTGGCCGATTAAGAATTGCTGCGCTTCAATCCAATCTAAATAATCTTGCTCCTTTTCGAGTAGCTCTTCGAGTAACTCTCTCGATACATAATCTTGCTCGGCTTCACAAAGGGCTATTTGCGCTGTGAGCAAATCTATCTCTTCGGTTTGCAGCATTAAATCACAATCAATCATCTCTTCGGTGTGTTCGCCAATCCTAAGCTTATTCAACTGCTGTAAGTTAGGTAGGCCTTCGAGAAATAATATCCGTTCAATGACTTTGTCAGCCTGTTTCATATCAAGAATGGACTTCTTGTAGGCTTTCTCATTGAGTTCTTCTAGTCCCCAGTTCTTAAACATTCTGGCGTGGAGAAAATACTGATTAATTGCCGTGAGTTCGACGGTGAGAACCTGATTTAGGGCACTGATGACTTTAGGATTACCTTTCATTTTTTGTTCCTAGCAGTTGATTTTATATAATCCTAGTCGCAGAGCAGGGGTTTTCCAGATTAAATTTATATAGTTAAAGCTGTTTTTAACTGCATAAAAGATAAGCAATTACGATGAATAGTGAGACTGATTCCCATTCAAATTAGGTGTGACTAAAGACAAATGGGGTAACTAGGCAATATCACTAAAAGTAACAGGGCATAGCGGGTTGTAAGCGTGTACTTAGAAAGTAAAGGCTTAGAGATAATTAGATGGGTTAAAAGTTGGCATGGTAGTACGGGCGAGATAAGCAAATAATGGGACTTATTTGGTTTAAGCCATTAATTCGGATAGCAAAAAGCCAGTCGACTGACTGGCTTTTTTATCTGTTACAACTGACTTGCTCTTATTTGGCAGTCATCAACGCAACAGCGTTATCGAGCATACGGTTACTGAAACCCCACTCGTTATCATACCAAGCCATAACTTTAACTAGGCGGCCATTAACACGAGTTTGTGTGGCATCGAAGTTAGAAGAGAATGGGTTGTGGTTAAAGTCGATAGAAACTAGTGGCTCTTTATTAACCGCTAATACTTCGCTCATTGGTGCTTGGCTAGCAGCACGTTCAATAATGGCATTGACTTCTTCTACCGTCGTGTCGCGAGCGGCGATAAACGATAAATCAACTAGCGATACGTTTACCGTTGGCACACGCACTGCCATACCGTCAAACTTACCCGCAAGCTCTGGTACCACTAAACCTACTGCCGCAGCTGCGCCGGTTTTGGTTGGGATCATTGACATCGCTGCAGCACGTGCGCGACGCAAGTCCGTGTGGTAAACGTCAGAAAGGCGTTGGTCATTGGTGTAAGCATGAATAGTGGTCATTAAACCTGATTCGATACCAACCTCATCATTTAACGGCTTAGCAAAAGGTGCCAAACAGTTAGTCGTACAAGATGCATTTGAAATTACTGTCATATCTGCAGTGATTTCATTGTTGTTCACACCGTATACCACGGTGGCATCTACGTTCTTGCCAGGTGCTGAGATAATCACTTTTTTAGCGCCAGCATCTAAATGAGGTTGTACCGCTTCTTTAGAAGTGAAGATACCTGTACATTCAAATACCACATCGACATTCAAATCGGCCCAAGGCAGTTTTGCTGGGTCACGTTCTGAAAAAGTGACAATTTTATCTTGGTTGACATAAATGGCTTCGTCATCATGTTCAACCTTAGCGTTAAAACGGCCATGTACTGAATCATACTTAGTTAAATGAGCGTTTATCGAGGCATCACCAAGATCGTTAATAGCTACAATCTTAATTGGGTAATCTTTTTCGCTTTCATAAAGTGCTCTAAGCACGTTTCTGCCGATACGGCCATAACCATTAATCGCTACGCGGATAGTCATTTGATATCCCTCTGTTAAATGATAAAACTAATCTGGTAGTAAAATTACCAAAATGACAGCTAGCGTCAAGTAATATCGACGTAAATGGCATCTAAAATCGTAAATAGCCGGAATAATCATCGATAGTTTGATTCAACTTTCATTTTTAGCGGTTAATTTTGTAAATAAACCACTTTTGGCAGACATTTTGCGTAGTTGCAAATTAGCTGTGAACAGTAACGAGTGGTTTGTACATTTAGTCAACAAATTTCAATCTTAGTTGGCTTTGTTTAAAGTCGCCAGACTCTATTAAGTCGACTAATTCATCTGCCTGACTATCGAGAAAGCTTTGTAATTGCACATCACCATTGATAAGCGCCAACATGTCCTGGTCGGAGGCCTTACTGTCAGACATCAAGGTGTTTGCCTTTGACAATATATAGGTGAGTTCGAAGTGGCCTTGTTGATAATAGATACTGGATAGACCCAGTAGCCAATCGGGATCAAACTCCTCTTCTGATGCATTATCCAGTACAGAAAGATAAAGCAACTTGGCTTTTTCCAAGTCAGACTTCTGATAATAAGAGGCGAGCTGGGCAAGGATAAAGGTTTCGGTTATCTCGCCTGCGGCTTCAGCATTGAGTACACGTTGCTGTGCTTGCTGATCACTAAAACGGGTCCAATGATAAAATGACAAATATAGGTCTTTGGAGGGTTTGGTTGTGGCTTGCAATTCAGCCAAACTTTGCGAGCTTAAGCCAAAAGCGCGCATACGATCATTAGTACGCTCAGGATGGAGAATGTGCTGAACGCCAGAGGCAAGCTCAATGCATTGGTTGTACTTTTCTAGGTTAAGAAGATGTTTGTATATCTGCTTTCCTGTAGGTGATTCGGTCTGTTTAAGTAAATAGCGTTTACGAATAAGATCGCCTTTTTCAAATCTGCACCAACTATCACGATGCAAATCGGCACAAATTTCGGGATTATTTTTACAAATGGTGGTGGTATTAGCACCATAATCACAGCCAATTAGGCTAGAAAATGCGAATAAACTAATAAATGATGTAATTATTACAAAATTTGTCTTCAAAATAGGCTCCATGCCAATATTTTTCTAATATTATTACACAGTTATGGAAAATATCTTACTAGATCGTAGCGCCAGTTTTCATTACAATAGCGCCGACCAAACAAGAGGACTTATTCGTCTATAACGACAGTATTAGTCTTTTTCTTTTGCTACTCAAACATTTCTATTAAAAATAGTCGATCAAGTGAGATAAAGGATCTGTACATGAGCGCTGATAAGCACCTACAAAGCTGGCAAGAACGTTTCGAAATGGCAGAGGCAATGCAACCTCTACTAGGTAAGTTATATCGTAACCAAGGTGTAGAAGTTGTTCTATACGGCAAGCCTCTTTTAAACGCTTCTACGATTGAAATCATTAAATCTCACCGTTTAGTGCGTCGTCATGTTGGTGACAAACTGAGATTGCGTGAAAGCTTCCCGTTCGTTGAAGTTTTAAGCAAGCTTGCGGTTAAGCAATGTAAAGTTGATATCGGTAAGCTGGCTGTAAACTACTGGCGTGAGCACGATGATGCGAGCCAAATTGAAGCTTACATGAGTCGTGAACTATCAGCTGCGATTGACTTAGAAGATGTTCAAGAAGCAAAAGATGTTGTGCTTTATGGTTTTGGCCGTATCGGTCGTTTACTCGCACGTCTACTTATTGAGCGTACTGGTGTTAGTAACAAATTACGCCTAAAGGCAATCGTATTGCGCGGTGGCCGCAAAGGTGATTTAGAAAAGCGCGCAAGCCTATTACGTCGCGACTCTGTACACGGCCCATTTAATGGCTCTGTAGAAGTGGATGAAGAGAACAACGCAATCATTGCAAATGGTACTTACATCCAAGTTATTTATGCCAATTCTCCAGATGAAATCGATTACACTCAATATGGCATTAACAATGCCTTAGTTGTAGATAACACCGGTATCTGGAAAGATGAAGATGGCCTAGGGTTGCACCTTAAATCAAAAGGCGCAGCTAAAGTACTGCTAACGGCTCCTGCAAAAGGCGCGATCAAAAACATCGTATACGGCGTTAACGAAGCTGACATCCTAGACGAAGATACAATTGTCTCTGCAGCAAGTTGTACTACCAACGCGATTACGCCAGTACTTAAAGCCGTTGATGACAAGTATGGTATTGAAAATGGCCACGTAGAGACCATTCACTCTTATACTAACGATCAAAACCTGATTGATAACTACCACAAAGCTGATCGTCGTGGCCGTAGTGCACCATTAAACATGGTGATCACTGAAACCGGTGCAGCTAAAGCTGTAGCCAAAGCGCTACCAGTGCTAGCTGGCAAACTAACGGGTAACGCTATCCGTGTTCCAACACCTAACGTTTCTATGGCGATTATCTCGCTTAACCTTAAAGGTGAGACCAGCAAAGACGATATCAATGAGTACTTACGTAAAATGGCACTGAACTCGCCGCTACGTAATCAAATTGACTTTACTGAATCAACAGAAATCGTATCGAGTGACTTAGTCGGTTCTCGTTATGCAGGTGTTGTCGATTCACAAGCGACTATCGCTGAAGGTAATCGCGCCATTCTTTATGTATGGTATGACAATGAATTTGGTTATAGCTGTCAGGTTGTTGGCGTAATGCAAAAAATGCTTGGTCTTAACTACCAATCACTGCCAGCACTATAAGCTCAATTTATAGTTGATGTATAAAGCCTCGCATTAGCGAGGCTTTTTTATTTGCATCCATATGCACGCTTGGGGTTATTAACCCATGCGTTAATCAAGCATCGTGGGTAACAGTAAGGGTACAAACCGCTTAGCGATTGACTATTTAGCTAGCAATCAAACAAATGCCAAATAAACAATGTATCATTACTGCGAATGTCTTCTAGATATTAATGGTTACGGTTTAAACGACTTAAGTGCCTTAATAATCAAAATTTGTACTTGTTGCTGTAATTAGCAGCAAACGGCCATATTATCGTAATTTTAGCGCTTTTGTTCGTTGACTCTTATGCATATTTCGGTAGAATGCCATTCCGCAGTCAGGGGAAAGCTTCTAGCAGAACACTGATTGCAAAGTTAGAAATGGCCTGCGACATTAGCTCAGTTGGTAGAGCGATACCTTGCCAAGGTATAGGTCATCGGTTCGAACCCGATATGTCGCTCCAATCTACTAAGGCGCGATGGCAGAATGGCTATGCTGCGGATTGCAAATCCGTCGATCTCGGTTCGACTCCGGGTCGCGCCTCCACTTTAATGTTTTAGTGCGTAAGCGGTAAAACACACTTTGCCCGAGTGGTGGAATTGGTAGACACAAGGGATTTAAAATCCCTCGCTGAATAAGCGTGCCGGTTCAAGTCCGGCCTCGGGTACCATCATTCGATGACAAAAAAGCCTCAACATATGTTGGGGCTTTTTTGTATCTGCAAACCCAATAATTACACAATATTTTAGAACGCTATACTAATCTGCTTTGTTAGTTGAATGATGAGCAGTAAACACTGCTATATATTGACAATTTGTCATAAAAATCGCCATAAAATTCATAATCGCTAGTTCATTGACTATTTTTTTCACTTTGTGGCAAAGTCGCTATGAAGCCTTGACTGACTTTGGTATAACTAGCATCGAACCCTACATATACGCTTATTTTTCAGGACAAAACCATGATATTTAACCAGGTAGAGCAGGCAAGTGCCGACCCCATCTTGGGCCTTACTGATGCATTCAAAGCTGATCCTCGCGCAGAGAAGGTCAACTTAGGAGTTGGGATTTATAAGGATGAGTCGGGTGCAACACCTATTTTGAAGTCGGTTAAACTTGCAGAAGAAAAATTACTTGATAGCGAAACAAGTAAAAGCTACTTGGGAATAGATGGCGTTCAAGCATATAACCAAGCGGTACAAACACTCTTGTTTGGCAAGTCTCACGATGTCGTAGTAAAGAAACGCGCCGCGACGGCACAAGCACCAGGTGGAACGGGTTCGTTAAGGGTAGCCGCAGAATTTTTGGTAAAAAATACCGCAGCTCAAACCATTTGGGTCAGTAACCCAAGTTGGGCTAACCACAATAATATTTTTAACTCGGCGAATTTAGCGGTTAAGCAATATGGCTATTATCGCCCAGAGACCCATGACATGGACTTTGACGCCATGTGTGCGGATTTAAATACCGCAAACGCGGGTGATTTGGTGTTACTCCATGGCTGTTGTCATAACCCAACTGGTATCGATCTTAACTCACAACAATGGGAAGCTATCGCCAAGCTGTGCTTGGATAAGCAATTAGTACCGCTGTTTGATTTTGCCTATCAAGGGTTTGGTGCTGGTGTTGAAGAAGATGCACAGGGCTTGCGTATCGTCGCTAACATTGTCCCTGAGTTATTGGTTGCTAACTCTTTCTCTAAGAACTTTGGTTTATACAATGAACGCATTGGGGCGGTGACTTTAGTTGCTGAATCATCAACAATTGCAAACAAAGCATTTAGCCAAGTAAAAAGCACGATTCGCGCAAATTATTCTAATCCCCCAGCCCATGGCGCGCTTATTGTAAGCACTATTCTAGCTGACGAAGCGCTGAGTGAACTATGGCAACAAGAGCTGCAGCAGATGCGCGAGCGAATTGCACAGATGCGCGGCCTGTTTGTAGAAAGCTTAAAAGCTTGTGGTGTTGAACAGAATTTTGATTTTATTAATGATCAAAATGGTATGTTTAGTTTCTCTGGTTTAACAAAAGATCAGGTTAATCAGCTTAAAGTTGACCACGGTGTTTATATTGTGGGTAGCGGTCGTATCAGTGTTGCTGGCATGACTAAATCTAATATGCCTGTTATTTGTAAAGCGATAGCAGCTGTACTTGCTAACTCATAAGCTTAAGCGGCGGTAGATGTAAGTCTATAATCACGATTAGTACAGTATGACTAACAACAAAAAGGAGCCTAACGGCTCCTTTTTTATTCCATATTAGCCATGATATTGGCCAATGCAGCAACAAGCGCTTGCTTGTCGTGCATAGCTAAATGCTCTTGGCTAATTAGTGGTGTGGTGTAGATATTACCGTCAATACTGCTTTGAGGACCATGGCGTAAAACCGCGTCAATTGGCTTACCATTGAGCACTTGCTGAAACCATTGTAGGCGTTTATCCAAACTAAAGTTAGCCGCTGATGTTGGCTCTTGAGTCAGATTATCAATATAAATGATTGGCGCGTTTGTTTGATTTATGGCGGTAGCGATGTCTTGCAATAGCAGCGGTGGCATAACACTAGTTAAGAAGCTACCAGGGCCTAAAATAATCAGATCTGAGCACTTGAGCGCACTAACAGCTTCATTAGTCGATTCAACTTGTGGCTCTAAAGCTAAAGCCACTGGTGGTTGATTCATGTCATCAACTTCTACTTCGCCATAAACTTTATCGCCAGCGCCGGCAATAGCCACAAGATGGGTAGGTTGCTCGGACATCGGGATAAGTTGGCAGTCGATATTAAGCATTTGGCGTATCAAATTCACTGCTTCTAGCGGCCGAACACACAGTTGATCAAGGGCCAATAACATAAGGTTGCCTAAATTATGACCGGCAAGCTCGCTACTGCCGCCATAGCGGTAATCAAACAACAAAGAGCCAACGGAAGGTTGGGCAACCAACTGTGACAAGCAATACCGTAAGTCACCCCAGGCAATGCAATCTTGTGATTGCCTAAGTCTTCCTGTCGAACCACCATTATCAGTCGTAGCGACAATGCCAGTCAGTTTAGGACCAAGAAAATTTAATGCTGCGAGTACTCGACCTAATCCATGTCCGCCACCGATGGCGACAATATGGTCAAATTGACTGATTATTTTCTGAGGCATAAAGCAACATGTAAAATCTTTGCGAGTTGGGCGGCAATTATACCTGAGATTAATGCATGGTTACCAAAAAAATGTTGCTTTAGCTTTACGGCGCTTTGCTCGCACTGGCGCCTTGTTTCAGTATATAATCGAGACTCATAATAGAATTAAGGGTGGCGATTTGAAGACAGGTAGAGTAGGTAAGTTAGTCGTGTCACTTGGCTTAGTCACACTTGCGCTGTTAACGAGTCGCGCTGTATTGATTCACCAAGTAGAAGACGGTACTACAGCCAAAGGCAAGGTAGTAGAGAATCAACTGCCTGCGAGTAAAATTCCTGATTTCAATGCAATAAAAGATGTGTCGGAAAAGAAGCAAGCTTTTTTCGATTACTTGCGTCCGGCTATCCGTCATCAAAATGCAATTATTGCTGATGAAAGGCAGTTTTTAAAACAGTCTTTACAGCACCTAGAGCAGCAAAATTTAACCGAAGCTGAGCGTTTTAGAATTGAAGGATTAGCCAGTAAATACCAATTGGCGATGCGTTCAATTAATCAAAATACCTTAACCCAACTTTTAGAGCGCGTTGATATCATCCCTGAAGATATGGTACTCATCCAGGCCGCTAACGAAACCGGTTGGGGGAGTTCTCGTTTTGCCAAGCAAGGTTTAAATTTCTTCGGTCAATGGTGTTTTAGAAAGGGGTGCGGCTTGGTACCCCAGTCTCGGACGGCGGGTATGAGTCATGAAGTCGCAGTGTTTGATAGTGTAGAGGACTCCGTCGCGTCATATTTGCGTAATCTTAATTCTAACGCTGCCTATTCGCTGTTACGTTCAATACGTGCTGACCTTCGTGCACAGAACAAGCAACCCGAAGCAACAAAATTAGTTTACGGTCTCATTCATTATTCTGAGCGACAAGAGGCCTATATAGATGAACTACTCGAAATGCTCAGACATAACAAAAAATATTTGGTGGACAATGATGCAAAAAGGCCTTCTGTTTAGTTGCCTTATTATGGCGTGTGGCGTGACTCAAGCGGCGCCAATCTCTTTAGAATATCAAGGTTTCTATCAGCGATTAAAACAGGTTAATAAAGGTCATTACCCGCTTATTGAAATAGCGTTTAGTGTGCCAAAGACAAAAGAGTGTGTGGTACTTGGTGGCTCTATTACGACTGAGAAAGAACAATTTCCATTGACTATCAGCGATACTCAGCGCCTTTATATCCCTTATGATGGCGCCTTAAAGTCAGATAGAGCTGTGATCAATCTTGATATGCAGGGCGATGGCAGCAGTTGTGGTATTGCAATGCAGATCAGGGCGAAGCAAACTAAAACACAATATAAGGGCAGCGAAGTCGTTGAAATTGATGAGCAGATGAATAGCTTATTGAAATCGATGCAGGGCTTTCCTATGCGTTACTTCAGTGAATCAACCAATGGCATCAATTTTGAGTTCGCCCATGATAAACAAGTGATGGTAACCACCGATGGCATCGAGCATAGAGTGCAAGGTGTGTATCGTCTTTCGACTCAGGCAATTACGGAGTTAGGCGACATTAGCTTCAGCGAGCAGCCATTGGTTGTTAGCCCGTGGACGGGCACAGAATAAAAAAAGGCCGTCAGGCCTTTTTTATTGCGTCAGTCTACAGACTGACAGGATCACAGCAAAGCCATCACATTAGGGCTGATAAGTGCTGACAATATCGATTTTGTGTTCCGGTTTAACATTGGCAGCAGCATCTAAATCGATATGTCCACTGTTGGCAATATCTAGAAAATCGAAAGCTGGTAGCTCAGCTTCAGCGACATCACCTGATTTCGGTGCATTAGGATCTTGCTTTAAACTTTTGAAATCAAACTGGTTTCGGTCAACACCTTGCGAAGGGGCGGTGTTCTGCATTGCGGTAAAGATGGTTTCAATACGGCCAGGATGTTCTTTATCCCAACTTTTGAGCATATCTTTTACGGCTTGGCGTTTTAAATTCTCTTGAGAACCACATAGATTACAAGGAATGATAGGAAACGCTTTCAGCTCTGCGTACTCAGCAATATCCTTCTCTCTGCAATAGGCAAGGGGGCGAATAACCACGTTAGCACCATCATCTGATAATAACTTAGGTGGCATGGCTTTTTGCTTACCCGCGAAAAACATATTTAAGAACAAGGTTTCCACTATGTCATCACGATGATGACCTAATGCAATCTTGCTGGCTTTAATTTGCTGTGCAAACCCATACAAGGTACCACGGCGCAAACGACTACATAGCGAACAAGTGGTTTTGCCTTCTGGAATCTTATCCTTAACAATGGAATAAGTGTCTTTTTCAAGAATGTGGTAAGGCACGTTCAGCGTATCGAGGTAAGCGGGCAAGATATCTTCAGGGAAACCAGGTTGCTTTTGATCTAAGTTTACTGCCACGATTTCAAAGTTAATAGGCGCACGTTGCTGCAGATTAACGAGGATGTCCAACATGGCGTAACTGTCCTTACCGCCAGACAAACAACACATTACCCTATCGCCATCTTCAATCATGCCATAATCTGCGATTGCACTGCCCACTTCACGGCGTAACTTCTTTTGCAGCTTATTTAATCGGGTAATTTGCTTTTTAGATAAAGTTTGTTGGTTATCAGACATAAAAAACGCGCCTAGAGACTCAAAATCAGGGCGCGTAGTATAGCGTATTAATTGTTAGCAAAGAAGTAACTAAATTAACTCTCTTCGAGAGGTGAACGATAGCCTTCGGGTTTAATTGCTAATAAATCACAGTTAATACTGTCGATGACATGCTCGGCGGTGTTACCAATCAATGCCGCTGAAAATCCAGTACGGCCAACGGTGCCTAATATGACTAGTTCAGCGTCTAGATGTGCTGCCACCTCAGGAATTACATCCTCTGGTAGTCCTTCTTTGACGTGACAAAAATCAGCTTGGATACCATAGCTATTTGCAAGGTAAGTGACTCGTTGTTCGTGCTGCATACGAATAGTCTCACTATAGGTATGTGCATCAAAATCCGGTAATTCAATAGCCAAATTGACGGGTGTGCCTGGGTAACCATTAACGAGGTGCACTTGTGCATCAAACTTTTTGGCTAAATCCAGTGCGTGATTGATAATGATGCCATTTAGTGCTTGATGATCATCATCTTCACTAGCAACGTTAACCGCACACAAGATTTTCCCTTGCACTGGCCAATCATGTTCTTTGACTAATAAGACAGGTACTGGCGCTTTGCGCATTAAATGCCAGTCAGTGGGGGTAAAGATGACAGATTTAAGTTTGTCGTGCTCGTGTGTACCTTTAACGATAAGATCATACTGACCTTCAATAGCATGCAAAATAATGCTTTCGTAAGGGCGGTTATGCCAAATCACTTCACTTTCAATATCAACACCGTTTTGTTGATAGTCCGATAATACTTCTTGTAGCCATGCTTGACGCTGTGCGATCACACCTTGACGCATTGCTTCGCGTTCTTGACCGGAAAGAATCGAGGTCATCTCATAGGAGAAGTCGAAAATGGATAAAAATACGGTGATTTTAGCGTTATTTTTTGAGGCTAATTCAACGGCACGTGCAATGGCCGACTGCTTATCATTAGTTGGATCTACTACCACAAGGATCTTTTGATAGTCCTTCATAGCTTACTCCTTTAAGTGATGCGATAACTTAATAATGAGCCAATCGGGGCAAATTGCTTTGTGTTAGATCAAATTTGCCCTGACAAACTAGGTTACCGACCTATCTTATTGTTTCCTGATAATTTAGACAAGGACTCAAAGTCAACGATAGTGATATATTTACCTTTAACCTCAATCAGTTCCGCTTTTTGAAAGCGGCCTAATAAGCGACTGATAGTTTCAACGGTAAGACCTAAATAATTACCAATATCGCCACGTGTCATGGTTAATCTAAATTCTTTAGGTGAAAAGCCTCGATTACCGAATCGTGTTGCCAAGTTACTGATAAACGCAGCTAGGCGCTCTTCGGCGTTCTTTTTGCTGAGTAACAAAATCATCTCTTGGTCAGATTGAATTTCATTGCTCATTAGGCGCATGATTTGCTGTCTAAGCTTTGGCATAGTGCCAGATAAGTCATCTAAAGTAGTGTAGGGGATTTCACACACCATAGAGGTCTCTAACGCTTGTGCAAAACTCTGATGCATTTGAGAATGGATGCCATCAAACCCTATTACATCACCAGCTAAATGAAATCCTGTGATCTGTTCATCACCTTGCTCGGTAATGGTATAGCTTTTGATTGTTCCAGAACGTATTGCGTAGAGAGATTTGAGAGGGTCACCGGATTTGAATATTTGCTCACCTTTTTGAATAGGTTTTTTGCGTTCGATAATATCATCAAGCTGATCTAGCTCGTTGGTATTCAACGTGAATGGAATACACAATGTTCCCATACTGCAGTCATGACAATGAATGGCGCATCCGGGTGAAGCCGAACGACGACTTTTAATGGTGTCTGTCATAATCTCTCTCAAATTTCACAATTACCCATATGTTAACTTAATTTAATAATATGGGCTAGTTTAGCTGGCCAAAACCTATGTACAAAGTATGGCAACCAAACGCTACTAATGCACTACCGCTGAGCCATTTTACCCATTTTGAGCGCACCCATCTGTTTAACATATCTGCGGCTAAGCCTGCACTAAGCAGGGCCGGTAAGGTTCCTAAACCAAAACACAGCATAATAGCCGCGCCATGTAGCGCAGAGTTGCTTGCCACTGCCCAAGTTAGCGTACTATAAACCAATCCACAGGGTAACCATCCCCAAATAATACCGGCTACACCTGCTTGTATTGGCGATTGAATGGGTAATAACCTTTGCGCAATAGGTGATAAAAAACGCCAAATCCATTGACCTAAACGTTCAATTTGTACAACACCAGACCATACTTGGGCGATATAAAGCCCGGTTATGATCATCATCACACCTGCAATGAACCTCAGTACCAGCAGATAAACATCGATATCGAACAACAAGCCGAGTAGGCTGGCTGAGCCGCCAACAAGCGCACCGGCTACGCCATAACTACTAATTCGGCCGATGTTATAAGCGAGTAGGAACCTAAGTCTATGGGCGAGTACGTTTCCTTGGCTCACCTTGGGGAGTTGTTGAGAAAATGCTCCCACTATTCCACCACACATGCCCATGCAGTGTCCCGCGCCCATTAGACCGACAATAAAAGCCGCTGTGTAGCTGTACTCGTTCAACTCGATTTCTTGCCGTTGTCTTTGTGTTTGTCTTGGGTGCTAGGTTTGATGTCGTCATCGAATAGTATCGACACACTTTGTCTGTCTAAGTCATCAAATTGCTCTGATTTTACTGCCCAGAAGAATATTCCCACCGCGATCAACACGAACAGCATAGCAATAGGGATCAAAACATAAATGATGCTCATAATTTTACCTTAAGTAATCTAAGACTATTGGCAACGACAATAAGTGAGCTCGCTGACATACCGATGGCTGCAATATAGGGGACAACATGACCAGTCACCGCTAACGGGATAATAAACAGATTATATCCTAACGCCCACCACAAATTCTGCTTAATGATCTGTTGAGTTAATTTGGCAATCTTAATCGCATCGGCAAAGCGTGCCAGTTGATTACTTAACAGGACAAGATCGGCACTGTTTTTAGTGACATGGGCGCCGCTGCCCATCGCGATAGACAAATTAGCCCCCGCGAGCACTGGCGCGTCATTAATCCCATCACCAAACATTGCCGTTGGCGATGTTTGATCGTATTGCTGAATCAAGGCTAGCTTGGCGGCAGGTGTCATATTCTTGTGCACGTCGGAGATATTCAGCGCTTGGGCCACTTGATTAACATGAGCGGAGCTGTCTCCACTGGCGATACTCGTGCTAATGCCTTGTTGGCGCAGCTCATTAACGGCTTTAAGTGCATCTTCTCTGAGTTGGTCAACTACCACAAAATGCGCCAGTAGACCGCTATCATTAGCTAAATAAACAGTTTGTTTATCCTTGACTTGATTTGTTTGCTCAACATTACAAAATGCGGCACTGCCCAGTGTGTACTGCAAACCATTTACTTTGCCGCTGATGCCAAGTCCAGGTAAATTTTTAGCTTCGGTTACCTTCAACTTACTGCTGTCACCGTTGAACGCCGCAGCCAATGGATGAAGCGATTGTGACTCAAGAGCGGTGGCAATATTAAGGGCTTCAATGTCGGTTAAAGACTGGTAGGACTGCATCGACTCAATGGTCAAGGCTCCGCAAGTCAATGTCCCGGTTTTATCAAACACCACTTGTTTGATTGCTGGCAGCTTTTCGAACACCCCAGGCTTTTTAGCAACAATCCCTAGGCGAGTAAACAAGCCTGTAGCACAGGTCACTGCCGTTGGCGTGGCTAAGGCGAGGGCACAGGGGCATGTCGCGACCAAGACTGATAATGTCACCCAAAACGCATCTTCTGGCCAATAGATACGCCAGATAAGGTAAGTTAACGCTGCAATGACTAAAATTGTCCAGGTGAAATAATTCGAAATGGTATCGATATACTCAGCGACTTTGGGCTTGTTATTGGCCGCTTCTTCTTGCATACGCATAATTTCGCTAACCAGCTGATCTTGGCCAACGGCTGTCACTGTGAAAGTGAGTGGATGATCGAGGTTAATGGTGCCAGCATAGACTTCGCTGGTCAGGCTCTTTATTACTGGGGTTTGTTCGCCAGTTAACATGGCTTCGTTTACGCCGGTCTCACCCTCTATAACGATTCCATCAGCGGGTATGGCATCACCAGGTTTAACCAGAACATGCATCCCTACTTTGAGTTGTTTGGCGGGAATTTCAGTAACAACACCACTGTCATCCACCATGTTGGCGGTTACTGGCACCAATTTGTGTAAGTTATTGGCGCTCATTGCTGCTTTTTGGCGTGCGTTTTGCTCTAGGTAGCGGCCGAGTAATAAAAAGAAGGTAAACATGGATACCGACTCAAAATACACCTCTCCGGTACCTTGAACCGTTGCGATACAACTGGCTATGTATGCGCCACATATTGCAATTGAGACTGAGACATCCATGTTTAAACGTCCAGCAAGCATGCCTCTAATGGCACTAAAATAGAATGGCTGCGCGGAATAAAACACCACTGGCGCAGCAAAAATCATACTTACCCAACGAAAATAGTCGCGATACTCAACTTCCAAGTCGGTAAAATATTCAGAGTAGAGGGCCAAGGCAAACATCATGACTTGCATAGTCGCAAAGCCGGCGAGTCCGAGTCTTAGCAAAAACTTGCGGCTGTTTTCTTTACTTTGCTTTTCTTGTTCATCGACTTGATAAGGGGAGGCTTGGTAGCCAATGGCGCTAATTTGACTGAGTATGGCGCTGAGGTTTATCTGGCTATTATCCCATTTGATTTGCGCCCGTTCAGTTGTACTGTTGACCTTTATGCTGGCCACACCTTCAACATGTTTAAGCTTGTGTTCTATCAACCAAGCACAGGCGGCACAAGTGATGCCATCTATCGTTAAGGATGTTGATGAGAGTTGGTCCTGTTGATGGACAAAGTCTTGTTGCACTTCTGGTAAGTCAAAAGCGCTGTAATGATTCAGCTCTTCTGGCACAAGGGCAGTTTGTTTACTGCCTGGCTCTGTACGATATTTGTAATAGTTTGTCAGACCGGAATCAATAATAGCCTGGGAAACTGCCTGACAGCCTGGGCAGCACATCAACTGTGCTTGGTTATCGATTAGCGTCGTAAATTGAGAGCCAGTGGTTACCGGCTCTGCGCAATGGAAACAGCTCGGATTACTCATAAAACGGTTAGTTTAACCAATACTGACTGTCGTCACGGATCTCTAATCGTTTCTGTATGCGCCACGACTTATCAAAACCTTCAATGCGAACATCCCAGGCGCCGGTTAAGGGTTGCTCTAGCGCGATTTGGTACTGTTGATTACCATCGGCGGTAACCACTTGATTAAAGTCTCTCTCTTTAATCGTAGGATGAAAAAATTGTACGGTTAACGCGGCGAGATAAGCTTCTCCGCCATGTTGAGTCAAGGTTAACTTGTTATCATCAACTAGCAATTCATATTGCATACCAAGCTGTTTAGCTTGTTTGATTGCACGCAAATCCATATTAATTCTTTTGCCATCTTTATAGTAATCTTCAGAGACTAACGAATCACGATTTTCAATCGCAAGATAGAGCAAATTAAAACTAGCAACAACAGCAATTAGTGGCAGTACGATGAGAAACCAAGGCCAGAATTGTTTATACCAGGGTTGAGGTTGATTCATTAACAATACCTATAGGATGAAGTAGCGCTATTTTACATGTAAAAGTGTGAGATGACACCTAAAAAAAAGGCCCCGATACGATCGAGGCCTCTTTGTTAACTAGATGTAACTACTTGTTTGACAAGCTATAAACGTACGCAGAGATAACATGAACCTTCTCTTCGCCTAGCATGTCTTTCCAAGCTGGCATTACGCCGCTACGACCTTGCATTAGCGTGTGTTCAATTGCGCCGCGGCTGCCACCGTATAACCAAATGTTGTTGGTTAGGTTAGGGGCGCCCATCATCTTGTTACCAGTACCGTCCATACCATGACATGCGAAACAACCTTTCATGAATGAACCTTGGCCTTGAGCGGCTAGGGCTTCATCGTGGTCGCGGCCAGATAACTTAAGTACATACTCAGTTAGGCCTTTGATTTCACTGTCTTCAATCGGTAAACCACCTTTTGGCGGCATCATACCGTGACGACCATTCATGATTGAGGCTTTGATGGTTTCTAGCTCACCACCATATAACCAGTCACCGTCTGTAAGGTTAGGGAAGCCTGTGCTACCACGGGCATCACTGCCATGGCATTGCGCACAGTTTTGTAGGAATAAACGTCCGCCTACTTTTAATGCTTCTTCATTGTTGACCAACTCTTCAAGCGGTGTTTCAGCATAGGCTTTGAAGATAGGACCGAATTTTTCATCGGCGCTCTTTACTTCTTGGTCATACTGCACCCAGCGGCCTTCTTTAGCAGCAGTTTCTACCGCTAATTTAGACTCTTCAAGGTTACGGATACTTTGGTTAGAACTTGTCCAACCTAGTAAACCTTGGAAGTTACCTAAACCAGGGTAAAGCGCTAAGTAAACCACACCGAAGACGATAGTTACGTAGAACATATAACTCCACCACTTTGGTAGCGGGTTATTGATCTCTTCAATACCATCAAAGCTATGACCCATAGACTTGCCTTCTTCAACACCTGTGGTGTTTTTAGAGACAAGTTTTAAAAGGATGAAACATCCTGCAATTACCACTAAGGTCAAAATGGTAATCCATAAACTCCAGAAGCTACTCATTACTTATGTTCTCCTGAGTCCTTGTTTTTGCTCTGTTCATCAGAGAAAACAAGGTTAGCGGCTTCGTCAAATTGATCTTTACGACGAGCGCTATAAGCCCACGCAAAAATACCGACAAACGTCACCATAACAACAATGGTAATAATCCCTTGTACTGTGCCGTAATCCATATTTATGCCTCCAATTATTTTAGTGCGTGACCTAGCGACTGCAGGTAAGCGATAAGCGCTTGCATTTCGGTTTTACCCTCAACTGCTTTTTGTGCGCCTTCTAACTCTTCCTGCGTATAAAGGTTGTTGCCTTTATATTCACCAGGGTGCATGTTGTTGAGTACAGTCATTTTCTTCTGAGTGTACTTACCATCTAAGGTATTCTCAGCTAGCCAAGGGAAACCTGGCATGTTTGACTGTGGTACAACGGCACGAGGATCGATTAAGTGCACTTCATGCCACTTATCGCTATAGCGACCACCCACACGGGCGAGATCCGGACCAGTACGCTTAGAACCCCACTGGAATGGATGATCCCACACTGATTCACCAGCTACAGAGTAGTGTCCGTAACGCTCTGTTTCAGCGCGTAGTGGACGAATCATCTGGCTGTGACAGTTGTAGCAACCTTCACGGATATAGATGTCTCTACCTTCAAGCTCTAAGGCTGTATAAGGACGTAAACCATCTACAGGTTCAGTGGTGTCTTTTTGGAAGAGTAGGGGGGTGATCTGTACCAGACCACCAACACTGATGGCTAATACAGTGAAAATACCCAATAGACCGATATTCTTCTCGACTATTTCATGATTGAATTTCATCTCATCTACCCCTTATGCTTCAGCTGGTGCTGGCAGTGATTCTTTTGGTGCTTTAACTGTCTTGATGACGTTGTATGCCATTAACAACATACCAGTCACGAAGAACACACCACCCAAGAATCGAACAAAGTAGAATGGGTAAGAGGCTTCAATACTCTCAACGAAACTATAAGTAAGTGTTCCGTCCGAGTTTACTGCACGCCACATTAGACCCTGCATAACACCACTGATCCACATTGATACGATATAAAGAACCGTACCGATCGTAGCCAGCCAGAAATGCACATTGACTAGATTGTTGCTATACATACGGCCATGACCATAAATAGCTGGGATAAGGTGATATAGAGAACCAATTGAAACCATCGCTACCCAACCTAGCGCACCAGAGTGAACGTGTCCTACTGTCCAGTCAGTGTAATGAGAAAGGGCGTTCACGGTTTTAATTGCCATCATTGGGCCTTCAAATGTCGACATACCATAGAACGACAAAGACACAACAAGGAAACGTAAAACAGGGTCGGTTCTTAGCTTATGCCAAGCGCCTGAAAGGGTCATAATACCGTTAATCATACCACCCCAAGATGGGGCAAATAAGATCAATGACATCACCATACCTAACGACTGAGTCCAGTCAGGTAGCGCGGTGTAGTGCAGGTGATGTGGACCAGCCCAGATGTATAGGGCAATCAATGCCCAGAAGTGGACAATAGACAAACGGTAAGAATAAACAGGACGACCCGCTTGCTTAGGTACAAAGTAGTACATCATACCGAGGAAACCAGCTGTCAACAGGAAGCCTACCGCGTTATGGCCGTACCACCACTGTACCATCGCATCGACGGCACCAGCATATAAGGAATAAGATTTCCAAAGGCTGATAGGGACAGACATTGAGTTAACAATGTGAAGCACCGCTACGGTAATAATGAAGGCACCAAAGAACCAGTTCGCCACATAAATATGTGAGGTAGTTCGCTTAATAATGGTACCGAAGAAGACAACGGCGTACGCTACCCACACAATGGTGATAGCAATATCGATTGGCCATTCAAGTTCAGCATATTCTTTACCGCTGGTGATACCCAATGGCAAGGTCACAACTGCTGACAGAATAATGGCTTGCCAACCCCAGAATGTAAATGCAGCCAACTTGGGCGCAAATAAACGGGTTTGACAGGTGCGTTGAACGATATAGTAGGATGTTGCGAATAGTGCTGATGTTCCGAACGCGAAAATCACGGCGTTAGTGTGCAGAGGTCTTAGACGACTGTACGTAAGCCATGGGGTTTCAAAGTTCAGTTGTGGCCAGATTAACTGAGCCGCGATCAATACACCGACTGTCATACCAATGATGCCCCACAAAACTGTGGTTAAAGCGAATTGGCGAACTACGGTGTAATTGTAATCAGCGCCTTGAGGCTGGGAATGGTTCATCATATTGCTTCCACTGCTTATTACTTATACTTATTGTTTGAGTAAAACTTGGTTTTACCCGGTATGAGGACACCATGAGCTACATTCCCTACGAAACATCGCTAAAAGTGTCAATGTGTCACCCTACATTAACGTAAATTAATCCAGAGCAACGCAATGATACTTGAGCGATATCAAAAAAGATAGGAATTATGCGGTCTCAAATATTGATCCAGATCAAGCTACATATATACAATGTGAACAAATTGCTTCAAAAGGTTGAAAATTGTGCTAATCAGACGTTCTTTAGTAGGTTTTAATGTGATATTTATCACACTTCTTTGTGTTTTGGTTGGCTGTGGGAAGGAAGATCAAACCGCTAAAAAGGTAGTGGAAGTAGATGAGAGTTTGTGCCAGTTTTCTCAAGGGCCATGCCAACAACAAATCGGAGAATTAGCCGTATCTCTTGAACTTACCCCAACCCACGCGCCAAGTGAAAAGCCTATTCATTTGATAGTCCGTACCAACCACATCGTGGATCAAATAGACATGCAGGTAAAAGGAAGAGACATGTTTATGGGGATTATTCCAGTAAATCTGCAGCAACAGGCTAAAGATGTATATCAAGGTGAGTTAATATACGGTTCTTGCAGCAGTAACTATATGGTTTGGCGAGCCCAGGTTAATGTCACCACCCAAGGGCAAACTATGAGTTTCTGGTTTGACTTTTTAGCGGATAATCCACTGTAAAAAAATTATGTTAGTCGTCCGAAAGCGTTTCCTTGACTTTATTAAACACGTCTATGTTGTCGATAAAAAGGTTAAGGAGATCAGGGTCGAAATGTAAACCAGAGCCTTTTTTCATTTCAACCAATACTTCATCAAGTGGCCAAGCGGGCTTATAGCAGCGCGCATGGGTAAGTGCATCAAATACATCGGCTATGGCAACTATTCTCGCGAAAATATGGATCTCATCAGCTTTTAAACCACTAGGGTAGCCAGAACCATCATATTTTTCATGGTGTTGCAGCGCAATAATGCTGGCAGCTTTCAAGATGGGTCGTTCAGAGTTAGCTAAGATTTGATGACCAACAGCAGGGTGCTGACGCATTATCTCCCATTCTTCATCGTTAAGCTTACCGGGTTTGAGCAACACCGAATCTGGCGTGGCGATTTTTCCGATATCATGCATGGGTGAGGCATGTTTAATTAGATCTGCTTGGTGCTCATCTAAACCGTAGAGCAGTGCCAACTGATAACAGTACTCAGCCATACGTTTTACATGGTTAGCTGCTTCTTTAGAACGGCTTTCAACAACATCACCCAAACGTAAAATAAGCTCTGACTGCGTATCTTCAAGCTCTTTGTTTAACAGTAGGTTTTCGAATGCCACCCCGACATTGATAGCAAAAACATCAATTAATTTTTTGTCTAAATCGCCTATGGCTGCAATATTGTCCATGTACAACAAATTGATCCAGCCACTTTTTGCCGGGAAGTAACCAATAAAACAATTGTTCTCATATAAGCAACGTTTTTCTCTTAACGCTTGCTTTAATGCTTTTTCAATATGATCAGGTACCGGTTTTTCATGATGTGCAGCAAACTGACCGGTTCCCGCTAGAATGTGCAGCTCTTCGCTGTCGACATTTTCGCTCATGGCATCAATCGAGTTACACGAAAGCAGAAGGGTTTCATTGCTTAAATTCAATAAGTTGGCTACTTGAAAAAGTAATCCGTCAGCAAAATTATGCAGGGTACGTAGCTCGAACAAGCCGGAAGTAGCCTTGACGACGCGCTCTAAACCCTGACGGTGCTGTATCTGTGCTTGTTTAGCTTGCTCTATCGCCATGATGTCACGGTAAGAGCGCAGCGCTGAGTATACGCTCGTGATAAGTTTTCTTGAATCTAATTCAGCTTTTGCTTTGTAGTCATTAATATCATAGTTAACAATGACATCTTCTTCTGGAGCTTGTCCTGGCTGACCGGTGCGTAAGATTAATCTGATGGACTTGTTGCTAGCGTCTTCACGGATCCATTTAACTAACTCTAAACCTGCATGATCACTTTCCATCACCACATCTACAAAAGCCATAGCGACGTCTTTCTCATCCATCAAAATGGATTTAGCTTCCTCTCCACTGTAAGCATTAATAAACTCCAAAGGGCGGTTATCTAACTTAAAACGTGACAGTGCAAGTTTGGTAACGGTATGTACATCTGGCTCATCATCTACAATTAAAATCCGCCACGCGGGGCCAGCAGCTTCTTCGGCAGCCTTTTTTTTACCTGAAAAGAGGGGGCTTTTCTTGGCCATGTCTATCAGCATCAGTCATCCTCAAATGGTTGAAAAATTCCCTACATACATGAGTGTAGAACAGCTTACGGATTTGACCTGTTTTTTTTGTACTATCGTGCCAATAATTTAAGTAAAGCCTTATGAAAAACTTCAACTTTATTAGTTGTTGATAATAATTCTCATTTAGGTATATTAAGCTTAATCGCTTTCAAATGAACAACGCAATGGCTAATCAAAAACTCAATATTTCGCTTTCTTACGATGTATTAGCAAACTTAATCAGAAGTGGCGGGCTTTGTGCTGCAGATTTTAGGTGCTTGGATCAGCATACCAAACAGCAAGTGTGGCAGATCTGCTTAACGAGTTGTAAACAACGCATACATTGTCAGGAGCAATCTTGCAGAGATTGTGATTTTCATAGTCAAGAGCAACAATATGAACCTGTGAGCGATCTTAATGATTACCCTACATTGGTTAAAATTCTAACAACCAGCAAATAACTGGATGTATATACAGTTTATTTTGGTCTAGCCCATTTATTAACGGCTTATTTTATTGCATGCTAAGCGAACGAATTTAGCGACTGAACATGCTTATGACATCGTTTGCTATGCCGTTATTCGAGAACGCGGCAACCATTTTAACGGGTAATCAGACCGTTAATGATCACATCACTCATATTTCCCTGAATCAAGTAGAAGATGCGGGGCTGATCTATCAATGTAGTTGCGAATTACTTTATTGTCAGAAAGACAATGAGAATAGCTTTAAAAGCTATCGCAGTGAATTAACGACATTTCTAAATTGGTGTTTTAGCGTCGCTAAATTGAGTCCTGCCGCACTTAAACGGCAGCAAATATCACAATATATCGATTATTGCCTTAATCCGCCGATTGAACTAGTCGGCTACTTCAATGTGGCACAATTCATAAAGTTCGATGTCTCCAGTCAGATCCCAAACCCAAAATGGAAGCCTTTTATTGGCAAAAAGCATGATGGTATCGCACTGCCTTATCAACTTAGTGACAACGCGCTAAAAACCAAAGTTGCCATCTTATCGTCCTTTTACAACTATCTAATAAGCGAAGAGGTAAGCGAACGTAACCCAGCACAGGCATGGTTGAATCATTCTAGATTCGCTAGCAAGGCTCGCCATAGCATTAGTAATGATGATAGTAATCAAATGGCATTTACTGAGCTGCAGTGGTCTTACATTATCGCTACTGCAGAGAAACTTGCTGTTCAGGAACCAGAGGCTCATCAGCGAAGCTTGTTTCTGATTAAACTGGTTTATAGTTGTTATTTGCGAGTATCAGATGTAAGCGCCAGAGCAGGGTATAGCCCAATAATGGGTCAGTTTAAACTGAATAAGCATTCAAATATCTGGCAATTTTACCTACCAAAGAGCAAAGGCCAAAAGTCCAGGTACATTTCGGTTTCCAAAGCGCTCTTGCAGGCGCTACAAGATTATCGTCGCTATCTTGGCTTGGATCCTTATCCAAGTCCTACTGATGAAACGCCATTATTCGTTCGCCATCGTCCGGCAGGAAGGGGCAGGGAAGCGGGAACAATTAATGCAAATTTAGGCATACGCCAGATACGCGATATTATCGAATTTGTCATCGAAAATGCAGCTAAAAGTATCGAAAGTGACGGCTTGTATGATGATGCTGTTTTTATGAGGAAGATGTCTGCGCACAGTATTCGACATACTGGAATTACCCACGATATTAATATTAATCAGCGTCCATTATCCCATGTGCAAGCCGATGCAGGGCATGAGAGCATCGATACTACAAGCCAGTATTTACATACTCTAGGTAGCGAAAGAGATGCTAGCGCGGCAAATAAACCATTGGATGTGCTAGCAGGAATTGAATAAAAAAACACACATAACAAGTATGTGTGTTAGCTATAATGCGCTAGCTAGAACATCAATTTGGCAAAGGCTGGTTCCAAAGTTTCAGGCTTTAGTTTAGATTTTTATTATTGCCACTTAGAGACATTTAGGTGTATTTTTGGTGACAAGTCACACAATATATATGACCGGGCATATCTTATGTAAATTGTATGAGTTAATGCCGATAAGTATCATTATCGGCATTAACTTACTAAAACAAATACCGTCATTTATTGTTTATATATGGCACAGAATGGTCAAGTAACTGAGCTGTTAAAGATTTACGAGGTTAACAGTCACAGTGGTTAAAGCTACTGTGATTGACCAACTGTATTTTCTAGTAAACGGCCGTTAGTCTTAATTATTGCTGTAGCTATTATTAAGAGTTAGCACAACACTGTTTAGTACGTTATATGGTGTAGAAAATGGTAAACACTTTCGGCGCAAAGTCACTTATGCGCTTAAGTTAACAACCAATCCCTGCAAAAATGGTGTGCAAGCTTATCCGCTCATTGCTTAGCTTACTAAAAATGAGTAATGAGTTTAGCGGTAACTGCATGTTGGCTATACAATGACTGGTTTTTGTATATGACGTGTTTAACAAATTAGCCTTGGCATAGAAATGTTACTGGTTATCTTTTAGCATCTTTGGGCTGATTTCGTTACTCATTTTTAAGAACTTGGCAAAATCCACGCGTCGCTACGTAAAATCTGCAGTACTAAGCCTAGTAAGAAATAATTTCGCGCACGTAGCGACGCCTATAAAAACAGCAATATTCAATTAAACTTGCTATATGGAATGAATAGCTACCAGGTGTAAGTTAGTGTGGATGCTTTGCCAATGCCAATAGCAATGACTGGAGGCGTAATGATATTGACGTTTGCTGAAGGCCGCTAGAAAAGTTGCTGTTTAAACTCGCTGTTGCCACCAAGGTAAATACTCAGTCTGATACTAACATTGGTACCGCAAGATTCTATACTGCTCAGTGCGGTAATGTTTGAACTAAAGTGATTGTTAAACTCGTGAGTTTAGTATGCACATTAGTTTTGTTTGTCAGCGTGACTGAGTGTTAGTTAGTCATGGTGTGCAATTTTTCGTTAAGCGAAGCGATGTATATTGCTAAGCACCAACTAAGCAGCATAATGGCCAGTAGCGCATTGCTTATTTATAGGCAGACCAGGCTTAGTTTATTGTCACATGATCAGTCACTAAGCTTCTAAAGCAATAATACCCATAATTGCGCACAATGTATAAAAGGGTAAGTTGTTAACTGTTGGTCTTGAAAGTGCTAAAGCCGCTTGACAAGCGGCTTAGGTAGGAATTACAAATAATATTAGATTTGGTAAATGTTTCCATTTGGTTAATTTAAACTTTGCTTAAATCTTCTGGCATTTGCACGTAGCCAAGGCAAGTTATCACACCCTCAAGTGCTTTCTTTGCTTCTGCGTTTTTCTGACGCCAAATCATTGAGTAAATAAGCAAAACACCTAAGTGCATATCTAACGCATCGGCAAATTTAATCAATACGTCATCTTTAGGAAAAGCGCGATTGCAACGCCATGAAGACACCCCGGACTGTGTAAAGCCAAATCTTTTCATTACTTGATAGTCAGATTTCAGGCCGTACGCCTGTTTGATAAGGTCGAGCAGTTCAGATGGTTGCATTTTTTAGTGTCCTTTCTATGTCCTACACAAATTGTAGTTGGTGCACCTAAACCTGTCATTACACAAATCATTATTGTTGTGAACAAATCGTAATTGTTCTATCGTTTTTCTGTCCTGAGTGGCGGGGGTACAGGATGTGCCCCTTAGCCACCAAACCAAACAGGCATAACAGGAGATAGAACAATGGCAATGAAGCAAATACCCAACACATCAATTAGTGTCCCTAGCTGGCAAGATACAACGGCCTTAATTCAAAAGCCCAGTGCAGAAAAGCGCAAACGCAATCAGTACCTGATCCGAAAACTAAAACAGAAGTTTTTCGGGGGTACGAAATGATTTATTCAGCAGCGATAAAAATTAGAACCCAATCGGGTGATCGTTATTTTTGCGGTCTAGGTAAGCGTGACAGTATACAAACAGCGTGGTCATTGGCTGGTGCAAAGCTGTTTCTAGTCGGTGGTTCCGTAGATGAGAAACTGGACGCAATCAAAGCCTTGCTGGCGGCGAAGAAAAAACAGTTTGAGATAATTAAAATTTGCGAGGCGACAGAAGTCAAAGAGCTGCAAGCCAGCGCGGCAGAGGCTCATGCACATATTCAGCATCTACATGATTTGTGGGCTGAATATAGCAAAGATGTAACTTTGGGCGGAACATTCAGATTAAGCAATAAGATTTGGGATGTTGTGAACAGCTGGGAGGCAGACCAATGTCCGTTTTAGTCGCTTCTTATGATGGTGTTATGCAGTTCAATGCAGAAGCCAAAGCCCCGCAGCACTTCTATGCAAAGCAGTTAAATAGCTGGCAAGAAATTACACTTTCAAACATAAAGCATGGTGATTTAATTCGAGCTAAACAAGCATTTGAAGTCGCCGCCGCTTATGGCCGTTTAACGTTGCAAAAAGTTAGGGGGCTGTAATGGCTAAAGATGATTTATTAAGTGCTTATGGTGATGGTTGGTATGATGGTTTTTTGGCTGCAACTAAGTTTGCTAAGACTAAGTATGATGATTTAGTAGAGATTACTACTGATGATGTTCTTAGAATGTCAGAAGATGCTGAATCAAATTGTCAGTTAGGTAGAAAGGCGTAGTTTATGACTGATTATGCCAACTCAATCTTAGATTACATCGAGCAACAAAACGGTAGCGGGCGAATGCTCGCTGAGCTGTTCGCAGATGAAAATTTTTCGCCGAATTGGCGTGAGCGCCAGCATCAACAAAGCGCCGAAGTTATAACGATTCAAGGTGGTGACGATGAATAACGTAGCCGTACTTTTTGCAAGAGCCGACAGCATATATAAAAGCTTTTCCGGTTGTGACGTATATGACATTAATCGAGACGCTTTGAATTTTAATGGCGGGTTACCAGTTGTCGGGCATCCCCCTTGTAGAGCTTGGGGAAAACTAAGGCATTTTGCTAAGCCGGTTGAAGGTGAAAAGGAACTTGCATTCTTTTGTGTAGACCAAATCAGACTAAACGGCGGAGTATTAGAACACCCTAAGCATTCAAAACTTTGGGACGAGTATAATTTACCAAATGGTACCGAAGTTGACGAATATGGAGGCTTTTCTCTAAATGTCGATCAGTTCTGGTGGGGGCACAAAGCTAGAAAAGAGACCAAGCTTTATATTTGTGGGGTTAATCGCCGTGACATACCTCAAATGCCTTTGGTTATTGGTGAGCCAGAATATGTTTGCTCAATGAGTAAGGCAAAGCATCGACCGGTTAAAAAGGAAATTTCAAAAGCTGATAGAGAACATACTCCACCAGAGTTCGCTGCCTGGTTAATACAGCTTGCAAAAAAATGTGTCGCTCCTGGTCAAAAGGGGGCTGCATGAAAATTAAATCAGGGAATTACGCGCCAGTTGGTCAAGTTGATAATTTTACGCCGCAGTTAGTCAAAAACCATGCGGCCAAGCAACCAAAGCCGCGCCAAAAACCAAAGCGCCAACGGGTAATTAATAGGGGGCTATCTACTGTCGAGGTGATAGAGGATGTGCTCCCGTTATCATTCGAGCCGCTTAACTTAACCAGCCCAAGGGCTGGTATTTTTATATCCGAAAATGACCAAGCCGAAAAAGCACGATTAGATGCCGATCTAAAACGCCGTGAACAACTTTATTTTGCATCAGCAAACCTAAGCCCCGCAGGGCGGACGGAGTCCGAAAAGGCTAGGCTAGTCAAGGATCGCAAAAGTCCGACACGGGATGCTAGAGTCGCTGAAAATGCGGCCAAGAGCCAAGCCTTAGCCGCTTTTTACAGCCATTTGCACCGTAAAGGGGTTTCGGTCAATAGTATTTCATCACGTGATGTGGTGCAGCCTGCGGCGTTGTACGCCGATACGGTTGGCAGAATTAAAACGCCAACCTTTGATAAAAGTACGGGCGAAGTGCTGAGTGTTGACGATTCCCAGAAAACCGCCGTTGCCCGGTTGTCTTGCCGTGATTGGTCAGACGAATATCGAATCCGTGTAACCACCAATATGAGTCCAATCGCACCACCACCCACGCAAGCAGGTGACAGGGTGACCAAATTCCTCACCACGCGCGGCGCTAAAAATATTTTAGACAGTGGGGCGTATGTCGCGGCGGTTCGCGGTGGGTACACCACGTTTTTAACACTCACCTTTAACACCGAATCACGCGAGCGCATTGTTAGTGGTGAATCAACCATTGGCGCTGAATGCTCTCGTTTCTTTGATGCCATTCAAAAGATGTATCAGCGCGGTTGGACTGCTGACAAAACAGTGATCTCACCTAAACGCAATTGCGGTAATTTGTTTTCGAGTGACTTTGAGTGTGTTGCCAATGATGAGCAAATGATTAAGCCAATCGGCGATAAATTAGATTATTTGTGGGTAGCCGAGGCACCGACTAAAAACGGCGTAGTTAACCCGCATTGTCATGTGTTGTTGCGCTGGCAAGTCGAACCGCATTTGTTCAGGGCGTGGGCTAAGCGTATCGAGTCTATCTGGGGTCATGGGTTCGCAAACCTTGAGCGTATTAAAAACGCCAACGCCGCCAGTGGCTACATGCTTAAAGCTTTGGGCTATTTGCTCAAAGGTGAGCAGTCCGAACAAAGCGACCAAGGCGAGATCCGAGGCAACCGCTATAACATTTCAAAAAGTGCTCGCGCGTTGCCATGGGAAGAAATCGCCGCCTTTCATGCTGAACACATGGCCTCAATTATTGGTGAAGTAAAAGCCAAGCTTGAGCGCAAAGCCGCGCCCACTGTGCAGTTAATCAAGCAATCGTATAAACAGCTAAATAAAGCCATTCGTGACAAATCCTTTTTACAGAATAACCGCCGCCCAGTGCACAAAGTGGATGCTCGAATCAAAGCGATTGAAAACAGCATTAAGCATTACAAAGCCCAGCTAAGGCAATCGCCAGTTCGTGCCCACGATTATTTAATCAACTTTAAAGGCAAAGAAGCGGTTAAAACTTTCATCAATTGGGCGGTAGGTGTGCGTTTTTGGTCGGCCAACGATGCCGCCAATCCAGTGTCAACAAGCCGGTTAAACCCTGATTTGCTCACCCGCGCGGTGAACAGTGCCCGCAAGACCTACAGCAAAGTAAGAAACCGATACATCGAAAGCGAATCATTGTGGGTGCAACGGTTGGCCGCAGTGTTGCCGCCAGTAATCGACTATGAAGCCAAACAGGCCGAAAACCTAAACGACTTTTTACTGTACGAAAAATGTTTATCAATCTAATGGGGGAACCATGCAAGAAATCATTAACAATCTAGATGAACTTAGACGAATCGTTCAAAAGGGGCAAAACGCCAGTTTAATCAATGCTGCACCCATCGCAAAAGAAGCAAGCGTTCAAACCGTAGTACTGCTTAGCCTGTATGCACAAAAGCTAAATGAATTAGAAAGGCGCGTTCGGATATTAGAGTGCCGATGATATTGGGGGCTAAATGGTCAACTTACGTTTAGAAACATTAGAAGCGATCAAAGAAAATGGTCAGCAGGTAGATAATATTGTTTTTATTGGCTCAGCTGAATCAGGCCATTGGTGTAGTTGGTCTGAATTTGAAAGGCTGGCCAATATTTATTATGACGATGGATTCTCTCCTGACGAAATCGCACCTGATTTAACCATCGCTTTTTCTAACGGCTCTAGATTAATTCGCTATGAGTATGACGGCTCTGGTGGTTGGGAGTTTCTGCACCCAATTCCCCAGAGCTCAGCGGAATCTTTGAACATTAAATCACTAATAACCAACGGGAAAAAATAGCACAACAACAGGGGGAATGATGGGAAATCATGCCGATAAAAAACGCCGCGCAGCAATCCACAATGCGCGATACGAGTCAATCAAACACCCAGATATCAAGGTGGGTGATTCAACAAAACGCCAAGTAAGCCACAAAAGGGAAATGCCTTTAGGCACTAAAAATCGACTAATCATAAATAGCATGATTGCGATGCTTACCTTTTTATTTATCTGTTATCAACAAGGGGGCTTGTTATGGCTGGCGAACCATTAGCACATATTGAATGTGATGGATGCGGTAACCAAGCCGCGATCAAAAAGTTGTCAAACTCACCCTTGCTGTATTTGCATTGCAAAAAGTGCGGTTGTGACCGCCGCAGTGGTGAACGTGTTCAGGCCAAATGGCAACAAGCTGTTGAAAGTCCGCATTCCTTAGATGATAAGCAGGAATCAGACTGGTCACCAAGTCGCGAAACACATAAGAACAATCCGGAAAATTCCGGTGATCTCGAACAAAACGAAGATAACCAAGATAACGGCACCGAGTCGTTTCAAGTCAAAAAGGTTATTACCGGTGTGTCGGTGTTTCTCGCCATATCCGGAATGTTATTCAAAGCCATTAAGGGGTAAGCCATGCCAGCCAAAAAAAATACCACTACTAAAAAGCCAGTAGAAAAAAAGCCAATAGATGCAGTAGAGCAACAATTGCAAGAAACCTTAGTTAATTCACAGGATGCAGAGCAATCTGCTATACCGGAAAATGCTGACAACAACGAAAGCTGGAAGCCGGAATTAAGCCCCGAATTGCTGCAAATGGATAAGAGCCAAGACCCGCTAGCCCCGCAGGATTCGCCCAAGGTTGCAGAGCCGGACTTACCCAAAACACAAGTACAACAAGCCCAGCAACTTGCAAATGAAATAGCTGGTTTTGTTGCCGCAACGGTTGAAGGGGTGACGGGGCGCAGTTATGGGCTTAGCCCAGCAGGTGTTAAAAAGTGGAGTGAAGGTGTCGCACCTTGCCTGGTTAAATACGGGTTAACCGATATGGGTGAAATCATGTCGAAATGGGGCGTTGAAATTCAGGCCGGCATATCAACTGCAACGTTAGGCTTTGGTGTTTATTCCGCCCATCGCCAATACAAAAAAGAGGAACTTGCAGCGGAGTTGAAAAGCAAAGTTGACGCAGGTGCCAGTAATGAAGGTGATCCAGAAGAACAGGCGGCATAATGGCGATTAATCCAAATAACTCACTTGATGCAAGGCATATTAGCTATTGCGGTGCAACGGGGGCGGGTAAAACCGCCGCCCTCAAGTGCCTAGGTTTTGTTGGCAATCACGCCGCAGGTTTTGATCCATACGGTGACTATCGCATGGGTAGTTTGCGCAAACTGTCTGGTTTGGGTAATGGTCGTCAAACTCACCACTACTCGACACGGCGAGGGTTTTTAAAAGCCTTTACTGACGCATGGGGCAGTGGCAAGCGTTTTGCTGTTTTCTATCAGCCCAATGTTGCAGAGCATCAACTAAGAGATGAAGCTATTTGGTTCGCTAATGTGATTTGGGCGGCGGCTGATGGTGATCGTGAACTGCATGTGATTTTTGAAGAATACGGGCTTTATGCTGAGGGCACTGCCGCCGAGCGGTCACGCATTGGTGAGATTGTCACTGGTGGCCGTAAGTTTGGCCTTATTGGTCACTATTTATATCAACGCCCGTCACAGGTTTCTAAAACGATTGTGGCTAACTGCGCTGAATACATCATAGGTGCTCAGCAGGCCATGATTGATGCTAAGCGTTGGGTTGAAGAACTTGATTGCAAAGTATCCCAAATAGCTGCACTAGGAGCATTGAACTCAAAGCGCCATAAGCACTACTTACACAAAAAGGGGGGGATTGGTAACTATAAACCAATAGAAATTCGCTTTTAATGCCGGAATTTTCCGGAATGTTTCCGGATTTATGTAGTGGTTAAGCAAAAAAATTGTATAAGGTTTGACCCGATACAGCTGTGAAGCTGAATAACAAATCACGCCGTGATGGCGCTATTTTCCTTAGAAGGATAAGACAATGAAACAATATCTACCTATGTTAGCAATCGCTGTCGCGATTACTTGGGCTTCTAACAATGTTCCGGCTATTCGCCGCATTATTGGTTAAGGGGGTCTTATGCGTCAGTTTAAATTACTCCCTTCATTTGCCAATGTTGCCGCAGGTAACACCACGACCCTAGAACTACCACTAGGCATGACATATGACCGAATTCATATGACCTATACGGGCGTAACACTTGCTCAACTTACCAACATTTTTGTAGAAGTGAACGGTAAATCTGTTATGCACTTTAAAGACGGTCAAGAACTACAAGACCGTAACAAGTACCTTGGCTTAAACGCTGTTGCTGGCACCCTTGATTTTCATTTCAAGCAAGATGTTTTGAAAACACTAGAAGAACAACGCATGTTTGGTCTTGGTACTGCTAACCGTGATGGTCATCCGGTTATTGAAAACGTAACTTTACGTATGGATATTGCCGCCGATGCTGCCGCGCCAAAACTATCTGCACATGCAGTTTTATCTGCACCTTCACCCATTGGTGTGATCCAGAAGGTGAAGCGCTTCCCTGATTCGGTTAATGCCGGTATTAACGAAATTGGCAATATTCCAAAGCCAGCTAATGCGCGAATTGCTCGCCTATTAGTTAAAACTGCTGCTGATATTGAAAAAATTGAGGTTGAAGTCGATAGCGGCAAAGCCTACGAATTGCCAAAGGTATTGGCGCAAAAAATCCAAGTTGATCATGGTCGTGCACCAGTTGCCGGTTACTACTATGTAGACATGGTACTCGAAGGCGACATGTTACAAGCATTGTCTTTGTTAGGTGTGCAAGATTTCCGATTACGCCTATTTGCGGCAGAAGGTACTGCGGCAAGTACAGCGTGTGACGTGATTGTCGATTATTACGATGGCTACGCAGGCATTTAAGGGGGCTAAATATGATTGGTCCAATTAATACTATTCAGCCAGTAGCACCAACTATCGCGGCCAACACGCCAGTAAACAATAGCTGGTTTAGTGGCACTCAAGATTTTTTAAAGTTCGGGCTTGATAGTTGGATGCAGTTTGAACAAGTGCAGAAGGTTAAAGATTCAGGGTCAATTGGCCGTGAAGAAGTATTAACCACTGTGCAATCACCAACTAAAAATACTACGACTAACGTTGATGAAAATGGTAATGCTCAAACCGGTTATGACCAAGCTAAGTTAACCGAACTTATGACAAAAGGTGGCTTAGTTTTGGGCGGGACTGTGGCGGCAATTGCAGTGCTCTATTTTCTCACTAACAAAAGGTAACAGCCATGAATTTTAATTATAAAGCGTTTGCTTTACAGGTTGCGGCTGCGGTTGTAGCGGGTCTTATCGTGATCAAAGCAAAAGATGTAATTGCAAAACGAGATGATGAGGCTGGTGCCTAATGTTAGGAGCAATGACAAGCCTTACAGGTGGCGGCGGGTTAAGTAACTCGTCCGCTGCTTCTGCAACTACTGGCGACCAAAGTCAAAGCGGTAATTTTCAAGGCGGTAATGTTAATTTTGGCGCCGGTTCGTCTGGCGTTGGTGTTAATACAACAACCTTGGCCGTTGGCGCTTTGGTATTGGTGGCGGTATGGATGTTTGCAAACAAGAAACGCAAATAAGCCGAGCATGGGAATTACTGGCACCCGCTTTAGGGGATGACCTGCGCATAATTCAAAGTGAGGTATGCCGAGGCGAGTGCCAGTTACTTAGTTGGGGAGGTGGCGAGTTTTTTACCGTATTACGTGAGGAACAGTTTACGGAATACCGCGAACTAGTTTTAGTCGCTGCTGCGGGTAAAAACTCAATGCCCTATTTGCACGAAATTCACCGCCGCGCCAAATTGGCCGGATTCAAATCAATCAGGTTACATACTAGCCGCCCAGCTTCAATGTTGCGTATGGGCAAAAGCTTAGGCTATGCGCCTGCTGAAACAATTTTAAGGGCGGTTCTAAATGGGTAGTAAATCGAGAAGCAACTCAAGCCAAACAACAAATAACACATCAACCACGTTCGGCATACAAGGACCGAACAACGGCATGATCTTAAACGGCAGCAATAATACCGTGACTGATGGCGGCGCATTTAATGTCATCGGTAAGTTTGTCGATACGATGCCGAATATTTTTAGCCAAGGTGCTGGCATGGTTACAGACGGTTTTAATGCTGTTACAGATGTTGCCCAAATGGGTGAGCGCCAGACCGAGCAGGCTTTTAACACGGCTGTTGATTTATACGGCGAAGCGTCCGACGCACAAGAGCGTATGTTTGAAATGGGTACTAATGTGCTCACCGAAGCAGGCCGCAACCAAATCAGAATGGTTGAAGAGAGCTTCGATTTTGGCCGCGACTCATTAGATTTTGGTCGTGATTCACTCGCTGTTGCTAATAATGCGCTTGATTCATCAATTGCAGGCAATGAGCGTGTCACCACGGAGGCACTTAGAAGCAATGCTGATGTAACGGCATTGGTTGCAAGTGCGCTGCAGAATGCCAATAACAACAATACTGATTTAGCGGCGCGTTCTCTCGATAGCAATGAATACATGTCAAAAATTGCCATGGAGAGCGCCAACGAAGCTAGCAAAGATGCGACCGGTCAATTAGTCGAAGGCTTCGATATGATGATGGATTTTGCCAATGACTTTAGCCGCAGTGATGGGGCAGCATTAGCCGAATCTAACAATAAAACGTTGCTATTTGGGATTGGTGGCGTTGCGCTAACCGTCATTGTGATAGCAATCATTGTCACTAGGGGTAAAAAATGATTATAAGTCAGGATATTAAAGGCGGTTTTGTTCGAGTAAAGCGCCAAGGTCATTACTTTAACCTGATTTCTGCCTCTGGCATTGTTCGGGTGATCTTACAGCTTAATGGTTCAGACGTGCTACGTTCTGACTTTTGGGTCGGTATGAGCATTAATGATCCGATTGAATACGACACCATTATTATTCAAGGTGATGATGCGCCTGTTGAATTTTGGGCTAGTAAGGTCGCGATGAGCAACCAAGGCAATATTAACGTGGTCGGTGCAAGTGCAATCAAAACCTCAAATAAAGCGGTATTGTCTAAAGCACTTATTGTTGACCCTAGTCTAACCCGTTCAGCCGTTCGATTACGTTCAAACAAAGAGGTGTATCTAGGCGGTGCAGCAATGAATGGTGACGGTTGGCGATTGGCCGCAGGCGTGACCGAAGAAATCCCACTACGTGGTTCACTGTATGCTTACAAACAATTACCTGAGCTTGATATCTCAAGTGCCGCAATCGTGAATAATTACGCTAATTTGCCAGCAGAACAATCATCAACATCTAAAGGAGAAGTACATGTATCTGATGATAATCAGACGATACTAGTGTTTAACTCATCAATTTTTAACGATGGGCACCGCTTTATCAGTACCGATGGTGGTGTCACGTTCAACGCCCCAAGCTGGGATTTAGATATTGAAATCAATATAGGCGCAAGTGCAAAGCTGTTATATCACAGCGCACGAAACGAATTGTATATGTTAGTAATGCAGGAGGATTCCCGCGGGGGCTTCCGTGTATTTAAGTCTTTAGATGATGGTCAAACATTCAACTATATCACTACGGCTAACGCCTCTACGTTAGTGGGTACCAGTTATCTAAACGCGCAAATAAAAGCACATTTTATTGGCGATACGCTTTGCTTTCATGTATCGAATGGTTGGTTTGGCCTAATGGATTTAGATACCTTGCAGTTTTCAAACTGTCAGCGTGAATCTAATTATGTTGACCAAGCTGTGATGGATGCTGTACCAGAATTATCAAGCCCAGCTACATATAATACGTTGATCCAAACGAGCCTAAGCGGTGACATGGTTGTGTCTTTCAGTTCGCCTGTAAAACGCACATTGCACAGCAGTGATTATGGTCGAACGTTCCGTATCGTGCTGAATGATTTCTTAGTGATAAATGAAGGCAAAGACTGTCATTACCTTTGTGGTCAAAACATCTATTCAACGATTTATCCGCATATCAGTACTGACTATGGTGCAACGTGGGAAAAAATTACCGAGCATGGCTCAGTAAAAAATCGTGCATTTTTTCAATATCTGGATGATAAATGGTTTCAGTTCTCAAGCAGTGCGATCAATCTCTGGTACAAAGTCGGTGACCAATGGCAAAAAGAAACCCAGTCTGTTTCGGGTGTCGAGAGTAAAGACGGCATAGCGTTAGCGTCAGGTGACATTCTACAGCTGGGCGATTCACTTAATCGTGTAAAAGTGGCTGTGAGTGGTGACTTATCGCCAGCGCAAGTACAAATTATGGAGCTGCTTAGCTAATGCGCCGGTTAGTGATAGTCCTAGCCGCTGTTGCTTCTCTGGGTGCTGTCTGGTGGATAACCAGAAAAGCTATCACGGCACCAGCAATTAATACATTGCCTGGTCAAACACCGGCAACAAATAACGGCCTCGATTATCTTAATTTTGACTTTGAAAAAATACTATTTCCTTGGTCGACTCCAGCCAATAACCAATCATCAACTAAACCTTATCTCGATATAGGGGGCACAATGGCACCAACAAAAGGTATCCGAAACAATAACCCGCTTAATGTTGAATACAGTGAGCGCAACCCTTGGCAAGGCCAATCTGGCACAGATGGGCGATTTGCCATATTTGAAACGGCTTTTTATGGTATACGCGCAGCAGCGCGAACAATGAAAACTTATCGCGATAAGCATGGTTTAAAAACCATTGAGGCCATTGTTAATAGGTGGGCACCGCCAAGTGACAACAATCCTACGCAAAACTATATCAACTTTGTTGCAAATAAAGCGGGGGTTACCGCCACTAAACCGCTATCAATGGCCGATTACCCGCGAGTGGTGGCCGCAATGATTCACTTCGAAAATGGGTACAATCCTTATGAACATAGCGAAATCAGTAGCGCAACTGCCGCAGGCTTTAAGTAAAGGGCAGGGGGCGCTAATCGCGGTAGCGGTTATTTACTCTTTATACACCTTGCACAAGATGTACGGCGCAGGTGATCGTTTGGCTAATGCCGCTACAAAACCCTTGGGTCAAATGTGGTCTGATGCAAGTGGTTGGTTAAATGGTTATAAGCCGGTTGAATTGACAGATTTAGTCATTCAGCCTTGGTATCTAGATGCTGATTATCATATAAGTGCTGAAGCATGGGACATACTAAGCAAAGATGCAGGTTACAAAGCTATCATGCTTAAAATTTTTGATGGCCGGACGTTAAAACCTGAATATCGTGATCTTATCGGCAAGCCAATTGGGGGGGTGTAATGGGCTGGCTTTCCTCATTATTCAGTTTTCTCACTAATCCAATTGCGGATTTAACTGGCGGCTACCGCGAGCGTAAAAAGGTTGCTGCAGAAATGGCCGCAGATATAGCAAGGGCTAAAGGTAATTTGAAAATTGCTCAATTCAATGCAAAAGCGGATAGGGCACGTAGAAGTGAAAACAATGACGCAGATTATGACCAAACAGTCTTAAATAACCGCCGTGATACCTATATTGATGAGTTTATCATTATCGTGTTTGTCGGTTTATTCTTGGCTCACTTTGTGCCGGAATTACAGCCATACATGGCAAACGGTTGGTTAGCGATGGGTTATGACGGTGCGCCGTGGTACTTCGAATTTGTGATTGTGGGTATATGTGTTAGCACATTAGGGCTAATGCGCTTATTTAGGGCATTTTGGCAAGTTAAACAAGGCAGCAAGCCGAGGGGGAACAATGAAACTCAATGACATAAAAGCATTAGGTGAAGGCGGCGCAGTAACAATTATCATCTACTTTTTAGCAAGCATGAACACTAACTTAAGTGAGTTAAATAAAACGGTATCAGATAATGACAGCCGTTTAGACGTGATCGAGTACCGGTTAAACAGTGGTGAGCGTCATGTTAAATGACTTGCCAACCAATTACAGCGTAGCAGTAAACACCCCAGACCCTGTAACCGTAAAGGTAGTGCCTAGTGATGGACTGTTGTTTATTCTAGGTTGTGGTTTGATCATTTGTGCTGCATGGGTCAAAAATCAAATCAATTAATGCCGATAAGTGTCATTATCGGCATTGCGTTTCATCAAGTTAGCGCTTTTTAACTGTCTTCTGATAGGTGAAATTAGCACTAATAATGGGTGAATCTTTCAGCTTGTTAAGCATCTTAACCATATGTTCAATCTCGTCACGAATCGCCGCCGCTTCTTCATCATTTCGCAATGAATTAACCTTGGTTTTTAAATTATCGCGCTCGATACGGTTTAAGCGGTCAAATTGTCTGTCGTAGTGGATTTTAAGCAATTGACCAGCGGTAAACGTCAAGTTTTGATAAGGGGTGTGCAGCTCGCCATTAACGAACTTAAAGCCTTGCCATTCTTTGCTATCTGGTATCGAACGTTTATAAACAGCGACATAGTTATCAACCCACGATGGACAAGAAAGCCGCCACCAGTTTCTAATAGTTCGCTCAGTTACATTAAAGTGTTTGCTAGCGGCATGAGTATCCATCTCGCCATCTTTATCGCCGAATAAAGACAAAAACCATCTACGGGTGCTAGGTTTCATTTCCAAAAACTCCTTTTTCTTAGTATTTTTTTTCATAAAGTCACCTGTACTAATGTTGATATGGTTATAAGTTCCAAAAATGCCAAAACCATCTAAAACAACGGCTTGATTGGCGATTCACTTTCAACATCCATAAAGCTGACCTTTGTATTGTATTGGAAAAATCTTCCTATGCGCACAATGTATATTATGTTAAATGTGATAACTGTAAGGTATTGACTTTCTGCGTTTTATTTTTCTCACTTAAAAACCCTTTGTACCACATTGAGTTAGTCACTAGAAATTTTATTACATCCCTTTGGGTATCATTACCTATTTTAAGCGTTGCAGATTCAACAATTCCAAGCGCTTGCCGAAATAACCCAATGACAGGGTTTGTCCTGTTTTATATGAAAAAATATCATATAAATGGACGTTAATAATTATGTTTTACTTTCGGAATACGCACAATTATCTGTACTCATATTCGCATGAAATCAAGTTTAGGACGCTATTTAAGAATGACCAACGACTGATTTGTGATTTTTTTAACGTGAATAAGGCCACTGCCTATCGTTGGATCCAGGCGGGTAAACCTACAAACAAAATAGCTTTAAGACTACTAGATATCGCTGCATCAGGCTTTATGCCATGCACAAATAAATGGGATGGATTCTTTATATTTAATGATAGCTTGGTGACCCCTAAAAGTTATGTACTTGAGTATTGGGAGATTGACCACCTCTGTGAACAGTTAGAGCGTTTACCTACTCCGGCAAATTAGTAGACCAGCCTCGTAACTTTAAACCTTGGCGTGATAGAGAGCCCGAATTCGTCAAAAACCTAAAGCTCTGATTGTAGGATATTCATTATTCCTACTGGATTTGTTAATCTGTACTTCCAAAGTTCTAGAGACTTTTGATATGGATATTTTGAGCAGTACCTTTTGGGGTGGATTGTTACTAGGTCTTTTAGTCAACTTCTTATCACCTTTCATAAACAAATTCGTAATTGAGTCAACCAGCCGTTTTGCAAAGAATGTAAGAGTTGAGATTTTTAGAAAAAACAGAAAGATAGTACGGGAAGCTAGGAGCTTGACGACAAAAAAGGAGTTTTATCGATTAGAAACAGAATTACAAGAATCACTCCAACGGTTGAATTTTGCATGGCTGCTAATGTTAGCTATAGTTATTTGTAGAACGTTGACATCTGTTATTTACGGCGTCAATTTGATACCTATAGAAGCAACCGATGTCATAGATAAAATTCAGATAAGAAAAGATATTTTTAGTTATTTTTATTTATTTTTACTCATTTGGTGTTTCCGAATAGTGTATGGATCGTGTAGACATTATGAGTTTATTAAAGCTAAATATATTCTTGTAAAATGTAGTGGCCGCTTCTAAATAGTTAAATTAAAGCCCCTTAAAGGGGCTTTATCTATTTTTAACCCATGCTGCAGCAACGATAACTACTAGCACAAACACCACGATTAATTCATTACTTGGTTGCAGTTTAACTACCATGGGATCAGGCGTTCGTACTGCAATATCAAAATCCGTTGGTAAGTCTCCAAGCATGGTTTTTACTCCTGGTTTAATCGGTACTCGATGACATCAAGACGGCTGTCATTGTCGGCCACGGTTTTATTTAAGTCGTTAATGCCAGTTTGAATGTTAAACAGCAAAACAATAACGGCTAGACTTACGCCTGACGCGCCCCTAATTTTGGCTAACTCTGGTACGTGTTTGTCCATTACCACCCGCCTTTGTATTTTGGTTTTTGCTTGCGCTCATTTCTGAACGCTTCCCAGGCACCAACCGCACAGAATGCAGCAACGCTTATTCCCTGCCCTGATACCACGGCATCACCCACAGTTAATATTGCGTTCGCTGCATCTGGGTGGACTCCTGCAGCTGCTACACCAATGAGTGCAACATGGCTCGTTAATAACTACCTAGCTAAATCTGTGTTCTATTTAGCCCTTTAAAACCTTGCTGATGCGGCAATATTCATTGCTATTAATCATCGTCGCCTTTAATAGCCTTTAATAAAGGGCCTACTAGATGTGCCTAGTGCCGACTATTTGATGCTAGTATCAGTGCTTTACTAATTTTATGAACAATGTTTATAAACAATAAAAAACCCCATGCAGTTACCTGCATGGGGTTTGCACAACAGATTTAAATTTTTAGTCTAAGACAAAAATGTTACTGGTATCATTAAGGTCCAGTACGCCAACGCACTCATTATTGCTATCAGCTACCATCATTCGGTCACCAATAGCCCAGAAGTCTGCGGTGTACATTTCATTCTGTTCTAGTGTGGCGTATACGTTATCTAAGTATGGCTCGCCGGTTGAATCACTAATCCAGTAAAGGTTGTAACTGTTGGTCGAAGCATTCGCTACGATAAATTCTGGCGCATTACCGCTTTCACGAGTATATGGCTGAACTAAATCACAGCTACCCATCTCAGCTGTCGATTCCGGTAACTCCACTTCAGTAGCGGCATTTTCAACATGTTTAGCTTCAATCTCAAATACATTGGTTTCGTCATTTAAAATAGCCACTGCAAGACAATTATCAACAATGTCGGTTAGCATGATGCGCTCTCCAACACGCCAATTATCAGGAGTAAAACTATCGCCCTGCTCTAGGGTCATGTACGACCCACCTGCTCTATTGCCTTTAGATGTGCTTAACCAATAAACCTTAACAGGAGTGTCAGTTGTGTTGGTAACCGATACAGCATCAGCAATATCATAAGATGTACGGTATGTTTCAGCTAAACTACAAGTGCCTAATACACCCTTATTTGGCCAGTGAGGTAAATAGGGTTCAGTTATCATGGTTAAGGCCATAGGTTCCGGCAGATCAACACTACAATCCTCACCGATACAAGCGCTTACATATAAATCAATGATATCTGCGCCAACAAAATCTGAGCCAATTGTCACGTAGTAATCACCGGCTATAGGGCTGTCGATGGTGCAGCTCTCGCTGTTGCTATCTGAAATCGAACTACAAGTGACCTCAGTACCACCATATGGGTGGATTGGACTACCTTGATTGACCCATAAATCTACATTGCCTGAACCACCTTGGGTCGCAAAGGTGACTGCAGGTGAGTTCTCGGGCACAGATACGGAGTATAACCAACCTCCTCTGCCATTGATTTGTTGATAGCTGTCCACTTCCAGTGTTGTAGCACTAGCCGCAAATTGTTGCGGTAAAGTCTGCGTGTACCACGTTTCAAAGCTAACTTGTTCATTGCTGGCTATATCGGCTAGTAGCAGATCAAATGCATCCCAGTTACCCGCTCGCATTTCAGTTAGCATGTTAGTGACAAGTTCTGGGCGTTGCTCTATCAAAAAACCTACCGCTAACTCGCCCCACGAATAGGCATTACTTTCACCATTAAAAATTTGAGCCAATGTATAAGGCGAATCTTCGCTTGCTGTCACTAAGGCTTGATAACTGCGCTGGTAGAAGGTACCTAGGTACTCTGCTAAACCTTCAGACCACCAACTAAGGTTTTCTTTATAGCCGCCTTCTTTATTATAACGACCATCTAGAGCATGCAAGTATTCATGGTCTAATGAACGAATTACATCTCTTCCGCCACTCCACTCAAGGGCATTAAAAGTGAGAATGGTAGAGTCATGCCACCAATCTGTTGGTGAGGTTTCAAAATAAATCCCACTGGTATTACCGGTATCAAACAGATGCTCTGCCCAAGCAGCATGGTTAGATAGGCTACTGAATATATTGAGATTAGTGACTTCGTTTAGATCGTTTTCTACGGGTAGGTCAAAAGCAGGACTGATAGCTTCAAAGGCATTGTCAAAGCGCACCTTAGTATCTGCAAGCACATCACAAGCGCTTTGAACTTGCTCTATGGTCATTGATTGTGCGCGTATTTGAACCGGAACGTCACACATTACACTTTGACTAAACAAACTAGTGGTGGCAACAATTGAAGCATCTACCGTTGCACCTTCAGCATAGGCATCTACCAAAATATGGTAGCGTCCTGGCTCGGCATCATCGATTATGCAGGTTTCGTTATAATTAGTTCCGTTATAAGAAACACAATCAAACTCTCCGGTTTCGCCACTGGTTGCGATGCCCTCATAGCGAACGTAAACATCAGGATCGCCAAGGTTTTTATTTGCTTCACCACTAAATAAACTCACGACTAATGCCGGTGCGGCCTCGGTCACGTCAATGTAAAAAGAGACAGGTTCAGCAGTATCAATATGTTGGTGTACGACATCAAGCGTCAATGCTTCACCTGGAATTTCTTCTACCACAGGGGGTGGTGTAGGCTCAACAACTGGTTCTGTTTGATTATCATCATCGTCACTGCTACAAGCTGCTAATGAAAGCGCTAATGCAATGCTAATACTGATTGGTTTCATGCGTATGTTTAAAAATTTCCGGTTTTGCATATCAGCTCCTGAAGGGCTCTTTTTGTTTTTTAGCTATTGAGTAGAGTTCACAAATCACGTTGCTAAGCTTTTGTGACATTAAACCTTCAAAAAATTAACAAATTGCATACAATATTCATATTGAAAGAAATTCATGTTGGCGATAGTGCCATGAAGTGACGGATTTTTAAGCAGTTAGTCAGTTAAATCACTGGTATTGCACTATTGCTTAAATAAACTACTGAAATATTTAAAACTCATGCATACACTGGTTTTAACTTCTGTCATACGAGGATTTGCCCTATGCCTATAACTTCCCTTACTCGTGACAAGATTTACCGAGAGTCTGATCTATCCGGACTGGACGCTAATTGTAAAACCACTAAGCATTTAACACCGCTTGATGAAATCGTCGGTCAAGAACGCGCGCAGCAAGCCGTAGAGTTCGCCATGTCGATGAAAGACAAGGGCTACAATATTTATGCGATTGGCCGCAATGGTTTAGGCAAACGCACTATGGTGATGCGCTATCTAAATCGCTATCAGCCAAATGGTACCAAGCGTTATGACTGGTGCTATGTGGTTAATTTCGAGGAGGCAAGAACGCCCAAAGTGTTGAAGCTGCCCTTGGGCAGCGGTTTAGCATTTAAGAAAAGCATTGAAAAATTAATGCAACGGCTAAGTAAGGCGTTACCGTTAGCTTTTGATAACGAGATGTATTACACCAGGGCTGAAAAACTAAAAACTACATTGGCACAACGCCAAGAAGAAGCACTAGGACAAATTACTGCAGAAGGCGCTGCCAATAGCATTAGTCTATCTATCTCAGCGCAAGGAAGTTATGAGCTTGTCGCGATGAATGGCGAAGAGCCGCATACAGAAGACTCTTTTCTCAATCTACCTGAACAAGAGCAAGCAACATTAGAAAACAGTATCAGTGAGTTGGAATCTAAGCTCAGAGAAGTGGTGCGTAAGTTTACTACTTGGGAAGAAGAGTATTCTGAGAAACAGCAGAAACATGATGAAGAAGTCGCACAAGAAGTACTTAGTCATTTAATCGAACCGTTAAAACAGCAATATGCCGAAATAAAAAGTGTCACACGCCACCTTAGTGCGATGCACAAGGATATTCTCGACAACCTAGATATCTTTTTGGAGCAAAATGATGAGCAGATCGCCCTCTCCTATGCTTCGTTAGAAAAGAAGATGCCACGACGTTATCAAATTAACGTGCTAGTGAGTCAGCAAGAAACAATTCCAATTGTGGTAGAAGAGAGCCCTAACTACCATAATATTTTTGGCTACATCGAAAATGCCACTTATAAAGGCACCATCTTTTCCGACTTTTCGCTCATACGCAGTGGCAGCTTACACAAAGCCAATGGTGGCGTGTTAATGATTGATGCCATTAAAGTACTAGAGCAGCCCTATGTATGGGATGGACTAAAACGGGCATTACGGTCAAGAAAGTTAAGCTTGAGCTCGCTAGAACGCGAGGTGACTTTGTCTGGCACAATTTCACTCGACCCTGAGCCTATCCCGCTTAATGTCAAAATCATTCTGTTTGGTGATTATCAGACTTATCAACTACTACAGCATTATGATTCTGAATTTAAAGAGTTATTTAGAGTCACTGCAGATTTTGAAGATGTCATGCCGCGAACTCAACAGTCAGAAGCTCATTATGCTCAGTTTATCTCTAGCATAGTACATGGCAATAAGATGCTTCACTGCGATCGTGGTGCAATCAAACGCATTATCGAGTTCAGTTCTCGCCAAGCTGATGATCAAAACAAGTTGTCGTTACACAGTGCAGACATTGCTAATTTACTGCGCGAGTCAAACTATGTGGCAAGGGCTGCTAAAGCCAATTTAATTCGTGCAAGTCATGTCAATCAAGCGCTTGCAAATCATGAACATCGAGTCTGCCGCCTTAAAGACAATGTGATGCAGAGCTTTATTAACGGCACAACCTTACTTAATACCCAAGGTAAGGTTGTTGGCCAAATAAATGCATTGTCTGTTATTGCTACTTCAGATCATCAGTTTGGCGCGCCAAGTCGAATCACCGCAACGACTGCCTATGGTGATGGCACTGTATTTGATATTGAGCGAAAAGTAGAATTAGCTGGTAGTTTGCACTCTAAAGGGGTGATGATTTTGAGCGCTTATTTAGCAACCATATTTGGCCAAACGGATAATATACCGCTCTCAACTCATATTACATTTGAGCAAAATTATGGTGGGGTTGATGGTGATAGCGCCTCTATGGCGGAACTGTGTGCAATTTTGTCAGCGTTTTCAAAAATCCCACTAAGGCAAGATATCGCAATTACCGGCTCTATGAATCAATTTGGCGCCGCGCAGCCGATTGGTGGCGTCAATGAAAAGATAGAAGGTTTCTTCGATGTCTGCCAAATTCAAGGCCGCCAAGCGAGCCAAGGCGTGATCATCCCTGCTTCTAACGTGCAGAATCTGATGTTGAGGCAAGATATAGTGGACGCGGTGGCCAAAGGCCAATTTACCATATGGGCTGTAGAGCACGTAAATGAGGCACTTTCGCTGCTAACAGACCATGACGTTGGCGAACGTGATTTTGAGTTTGAAGACTACCCTGCCGATACTTTATTTGCCAAAGCAGAAGTGCGACTAAATAAGTTGCGGCTACATCAACAGCAACAATTAGCTAAAAAGTCATAATAAAAAGGCCGCTTAAAGCGGCCTGTTTTATACTGCGAGTTAGCCGAAGTGGCTAAGCAAAAGCCGCTTGTAAAGGAGGCACGACCTGTTTTTTACGGCTTAATACGCCATCTAGCCACACTTTGCCATCGGTAGATGCTTTGTCGTAAGCTCGTTCGGTAAGGTTTGCATCATCTGAAATAATTAAGACTTCTGATCCTTCTTTCATAATATCAGTAAGTAATAGCATCACAGTGTGACGATTGCCTTCTTGTTTCAGTTTAGCAATATCAGCAACCAAATCAGCTTTGATAGCATCAAAAACTGATAAATCAATCACTTCAAGCTGGCCGATACCGACTAGATTACCGTTCATATTAAAATCTTTAAAATCACGCATCACCAGATCTCGAGCCGGCGTACCTTCTACTGCAGATTTAACTTTGAACATTTCCATGCCGAGCGCTTTATAGTCTTCGATACCAGCGATTTCAGCGAGTACTTCAACACAACGAATGTCTGCGGTAGTACAAGTTGGTGATTTAAAGATAACTGTGTCACTTAAGATAGCGCACAACATGATACCCGCGATGTCTTTAGGGATTTCTACATTGTAAAAATCGTACATCATTTTAATCACAGTATTGCTGCAACCTACAGGACGTATCCAGCATTCTAGTGGCGTAGAGGTGGTTAGATCACCAAGTTTATGGTGGTCTACAATACCAACGATGGTCGCTTGCTCAATATCGTCTGGTGCTTGAGTAAGCTCAGAGTGATCAACAATATAGACCTGCTCACCAGCATAACTTTCTTTAAAATCAGGGGCATCAAATCCAAAACGATCTAGAATAAACGCAGTTTCAGGTGAAACATCACCAAGGCGCGTAGCGACAGCACTCTCACCAATTTGATTTTTTAAGTAAGCTAATGCTATTGCACCACAAATAGAATCAGAATCAGGGATCTTATGTCCCACTACATACATTGGCATAATCAAGTCTCTTTAAAAAAATTGGCGGCATTTTACCAAATACAAAACAAATTTACATTACTCCTTTTGTCTTGATTGCCAAAGAAAAGGCACCTTGCGGTGCCTTTAATTGGTACTAGTGTTTAAAATTGTCTAAGGAAGCCATCAACACTGGCCTTTTCTCTAAGGCGTAAACGCGCACAGTTCTGCACGCTTTCTTCCAATTTAGCTAACGCTCGGCCATATCCTGGCACCTCGTCCAGCTGCTGCGTGAAAAAGCGATTAGCTTTATTAAACACCTCTTCATCACAACCACCACCATACAAAGCTGGCAGCCTCGGTAACGCGAAAGGTGGCACTTTTGCGGCAATAGTTTGGTAGTTTAAATACGCCCAATCACGGAAATCGTTGGCTCGTGATTTTGTATAGGTTTGCCCTGAATAGATATAGCTTAAATCCGGCGCTTTAACGGTATCGGTTAACGAATAGGCTAATACTTGTTGCTGTAATTTACCTTGCGGTGCGTAGCCCATTGCTAACATAAGATGGGTACGTTTAGTCGGATCTTTAGTTTGCTCAAAAGCTTGTATAACTTGTTTGAGCAATGCTGCATCGCCATTATAAACTGCGATTTGCAAATATGTACCAATGAGGTAGGGATCGACATCGGTACTGCCACTCAAATAACGCTTACTTTGCTCCAATGCCACCTTAATGATATTGCTATCTTTTGCTTCAAAAGCCAGCAGCTTTACAAACCTAGGGCGTAGCTGACTAATTTGTGCATCTTCATCTGCCTTAGCAATAACACCATAGCGCTCAACTAAAGGCGCAACGCTTTGGCCTATAAATTTGGCCCACTGTTGCTCATTGTTTTCATCGACAAAAGGTTGCTTTTGAATATTAATATAAGCAATCGCACTTGCAATAATGCCAGCGTGTGGATCTTTAGTAAATTGCCCTAAAACTGAAAGTAATTCCCCGGCTGATAAAAAGCCACCGTCTAATAGCGCATCAGCCGATGAAATCATTGCTTTTCTTTCTCTATCCGATAGTTGCTGAACATTTGCTAGCAAACGTTCAAAGCCAGCACCATCAAGTGCCCAGCGGTAGTAACCCATTGCATTGCTGTCAGGGTAAACCCAATCAGCACTAACACCTAGGTCCACGATTTGGGTTCTTTCGCTTAACAAAATCGACTTTTCAAACGTCTGACCGTTAACGCCATACTTAAACACTACTGGTACTGTCCATGATTGCTGCGGTGCGTCTACTTCGGCATAAACGAATCGTTGTTGAGAGACATTGAGTTTCTCACCCTGCTGGCTGACCTTAATTAACGGGTACGAAGACTGCTCAATATAAGACTTCAACACACTCGGTACATCTTTACCTGAAGATTTGGCTAGCGCATTCCACAAATCGCTTGCTTCTGTGTTTTTGTAACTATGGGTGTTGATGTAATTGCGAATACCTTGCTTAAACTCCTCTTCACCTATCCAATTCTCCACCATAGCAAGCACAGCTTCACCCTTGCTATAAGCCAGCCCCAACCCATCCATAATGTCTGCTTCAGTGCGAATAGGTTTACGAATCGGTTTGGTTGATAGTCTCGCATCAGCTGACATGGCGCGATTTTTTGACAGATTAAGGTGAGATTCAAATTCTGGATGAGTCTGATGGGTAACCTTTGCTGCCATCCAACTTGCAAACGCTTCATTTAACCAAAGATCGTTCCACCAAGCCATGGTGACTAAGTTGCCGTACCATTGGTGTGCGAGTTCATGTCCAATAATTGACACCGCTCTGCGTTTACTTACATCACTGGCATTAGCGCTATCTAATAGCAGGATATCTTCGCGATAAGTAACGAGTCCGGCATTTTCCATTGCACCAAAAGGAAACTCAGGTACCGCGACAGAATCTAACTTTGCAAATGGATAATCTGAACCGAAATAGTCTTCTAACGCCTTAAGCACGATGGGCATTTGCTCTGCGGCATACTTGGCTAAATGAATTTTGCCTTTAGTTGTGATGACTCGGCCAGGAACACTCATCCCTTTAACCGGTATCTCTTCAAACTGCCCTACTGCTAACGCAACTAAATAGCTAGAGATCGTTTTAGTTGGCGCGAAAGTATGGGTAGTCCAGCCATCGTTATTTTCTTCACTGACCACCGGAGTGTTGCTGTAAACTTTATTAATTTGTGGCGAAGCAATGGTTAACTGAAACGGTACCTTATATTCTGGCTCGTCAAAGAGTGGAAATGCGCGACGTGCATCACTCATTTCAAATTGGGTAAATAAGTACGGTAGATCGCCATCGATGGTTTTATAAAGCCCAACCGAATTACGATTATAGGGGGCAGTAAAATCAATATCTAATTGGTAACTGCCAGGTTTTATAGTGCTGGCACAACTAAAGCTAACAATACCTTTATCATTGGCTTGGCTGGCAAGATCACAATCGGATTGCCCGGACAACAATGCTTCAGTCACTTGATAGTCAACACCATTTAATTCGATGACATTAGTGGCTTTAAGCACTTCTATTTTTATGTTGGTTGAACCAGAAAAGGTTTCTAGATTGGGATCCAGCTTAAGGTTGACAGATTGCGACGTGGGTTTGGCGACTTTTTTTAGTACATATTCATTAGCGTGAGAGGCAGCGCTGCTCACCAATGCCAGCGCTACCACGCTGGTTCTGACTAGGAGTGACATGTATTTTCCTTATACTTATAGATTTTATTAGCTACTTGTCGTTGGTGATGCACAGCTGCAATCTACTAATTGCCGTAGCATTTTAATTACCTAAACAGCAAAAATTGTAACAAGCTCTACATGCTAAAAGCCAGTTAATACATATCTACTTACGTTTTACAGGCAAAAAAAGAGAGGCTGTTAGCCTCTCTTAGTAAACAATCATTAAAACCAATTAGTAACTTGCTGTAACGCTTACACCACTATAAGTACTGTAGGCTCTAAGCATAATATGAAAAGTACCGCCACTACCTGAGTTTATGGTACACGTTTCATTATTACCATTGAGATAAGGTCGGCAATCATAACTCGCTGTAGTGGGTTTACTCCCCGCTCTTACATACAAGTCCGCATCGCCACTGCCGCCTGACATAGACACTGTAAGGGTTTTATTGGCAGGCACATCTATCTTATAGAAATCCTGCGAAGAGGTAGAAGCAGAGAGGTTAGTCTTCGCCACCCCATTTTCTAAACAGTCACTAGTCGTGCATGTTCCACTGCCGGTGGTATAACTTGCAGTCAATGTTGCATTGCTATAACTCGAATAGCCTCTTACCATCACATACCATTTGCCTGCTGTAGGTGAAGAGAAACTGCACGATTCATTATTACCGTTTTTGTATGGTCTACATTGATAGCTAGATTGCGTTGGTGCACTGCCTTGCTGCACATAGATATCCGCATCCCCGCTACCGCCCGCAAGGTTAACCGAGAAGTTACTTGCACCTGCCGGAACATCAATAAAGTACATAGTTTCAGAGCCAGCCTGTCCGCTAACCGTCACAGCGGTATTATTGCTAAGTTCTGTTTCGTCAACCGGACAATTACTACCACAACCGCCGCCATCACCGTTAAGGCTAAACAACAATTGATTGGGTGAACCCGCTTTAGCGTCTGATACTTTATTGCTCGATGACTGAGATATTAATTTTGACTCAACTTGAGTGGGAGAAGAACTTGGTGTTTCATCCAGATAGAGTGCTGCAACACCTGCAACATGAGGCGCTGCCATCGATGTACCGCTGATAGTATTCGTTGCACTATTAGAAGTGTACCAAGCTGAAGTAATGCTAGAACCTGGTGCATAGATATCTAGACATGAGCCGTAATTAGAAAAACTCGAACGACTATCGCTGCTAGTGGTTGAACCAACAGTAAGTGCATCACTCGCTCTGGCCGGTGAATAGTTACAGGCATTGCTATTGTCGTTACCGGCCGCCACTACAAAGGTAATCCCTGCTGCTACCGCAGCATTTACCGCATCATCAGTCGCTTGTGAAGCGCCGCCCCCTAAGCTCATATTGGCGACGGACGGCCCGCTGGCATTGTTCTTTACCCAGTTAATACCGGCGATCACACCGGAATTAGAACCTGAACCAGAACAGCCCAATACTCGAACGCCGACAATATTAACGTTTTTAGCCACACCATAAGTCGCGCCGCCAATGGTGCCTGCGACGTGAGTACCATGGCCGTTACAGTCAGTTGAATTGCTGTCATTGTCTACAAAGTCGTAACCACTAGTAGAGCGACCGCCAAATTCACTGTGACTGTTGAGTACGCCAGTATCAATAACGTATGCGGTTACGCCGCTACCATCAAAGTCATAGTGGTAATTGTTATCCAATGGCAAGTCACGTTGATCAACTCTATCTAAGCCCCATGTAGGGCTAACCTGGTCGGCATTGGTTGCCGCTAAAGGTGAAATCGACATAAGTTGGTCTTGTTCAATGTACTTTACACTGCTGTCTTGCTGTAAAGCCTTGAGCTGATGTTTGTCAGCTTTGACTAAAACACCATTAAGGGTATTACCGAAAGTTCGTTTAACAGTAACATCATATTTATTAGATAGCGCTTTAGATTGTTGCACAGCAAAATCAGCGATAGCTGCGCTATTATTAATGTTAAGTACACTGGGTGTATTGAAAACAACGATATAATTATCTTCAATTGCATTTTCACTTGGTGCAGGTATGAATTCGGCCTGATATTCCGCTGCGCTCAAACCAAACTGACTTAAACTTGCTGCGACCGCAAGTGCTGTTAATTGCTTTTTATACATGTTAACTCCATTTATTATATTATTAGTTTTGCCTCAGGGCTGAATTAACTTAGTACAAATACAATTAATAAAAAATTAGACTAGTTCGATCTAATAATCTTTATAGATACGTTTTGTAACACATGATTTACAAATAGGGGTGAATCGACGTACAAAAAGGCCGTGAATTGACTATTTAGAGGAATCTTCTTGAAAAGGTTGTTTTTTATAATGCATATGTCGGTAATCACTATAAAACTGCATGATAACAGTGAATACCGCCAAAGCTATAAGAGGCAATGATCAAGGATTTAAAGTTTGACAGCTTACATTGGTAATACTTTAGTATCGTTAAAATTGACAGTTTATCATCAATAAGTGTTATTTGTTAATGTAAGCGCTATCAGGTGTAATAAAACCATTTGCTTTCACAAAATTGAATAGTCGCCAATATTAACATTCAATCAAATCGACTTAGAATATAAGACTACTTTAACTGGTTTTCCGTCAAATGGTCCTTGTTCTTGTTGATAGCTATCAAACTCCATACCTAATTTGGCCATTATATTAATAGAACCCAGATTATCTGGCTCAGCGATTGCACTGATAGTGGTTATATCTTGCATACAACATAAATTATTTAGAGTGTGTTTAGCCGCTTGAGTCGCTATTCCTTTGCCCCAACATGACTCTTTAAACCGCCAGCCAATTTCTAAACTATTAAAATTCGGCTTTGGGCCAAAAAAGTGCATGGGCCTTATTAATATCCAGCCAAGAAAACTGTCTCTTTGTTTTTCTAACTTTGTAAATACGCCCCATAACCCCCAGCCTTTATCTGCATTACGATATGCATTTAACCTTGGTAGCATCAACTGTGTGATATCATCCATAGTAGAAGTACGTCCACCGGTAATATAGTGCATCACATTGGGGTTACTGTCTAAGTCATACATCAGCAAAGCATCACTGTCATCAAGCAGTCGATAATGCAACGTCTGTTTGTTGATTGTTGGCATAATTCCCTCCTTTCGAGCCAAAGTATTCGCCGAGCCTATGTGCAATAAAGTCGATAAAATGACAAAAACTGGCGACAAAATCGACGTATTATGCCCAGATTAAGGAATTATTAAAATAGCGCTTACATCCTTAAAGTGACTTGGTTAAGATAGTTGCCGGTTGCAGATATATTTATCACATCTGCAGTTTGTCTAGCAGATGATTTAGCATAATAAGATAAGAATAAGGGTGCACTGCGCCTAATCAGTACGGTATTTTCATGTCATTAAAGTCAATAATATCAATAGTTGGTCTAACGTTAGCTGCTGTACCTCAGTTTTCCGAGGCAACGACCTACACAGGTATCAGTGATCGATTCAAAACCGAATTTCATAAACAGCTTAAAGCCAATAATGTTCCTGGTGGGGCTTTTGTTATTGTTAAAGACGATAAGATCATCAAACTGAGTACCTACGGCAAGCGCAAAAAAGGCGGTGATCTTAATGTTAACGCTGACACGGTTTTTAGATTAGCATCCGTATCTAAAACATTTGCGGGTACCCTAGCAACTATGCTGGTACAAGAAGGTAAGTTTTCCTGGGAAGAGCCGGTCAATAAGTATGTACCTGACTTTACACTCGCCGGACCCACTGCAGGCAAAGACATTAACTTAGGCCATGTGATTGGTCAAAGTACCGGCTTAATGCCCAATAGTTACGACAACATCATTAATGCCAATGGTAAGTTGGAAAAGATAATCCCCAAGTTTTCTAAATTAACCCCAATGTGTACGCCCGGAAAGTGCTATAGCTATCAAAATATTGCTTTTTCACTTATCCAAGAGCCTATTGAAGAGACAACGGGTAAATCCTATGAAACATTAATCAATGAGCGCATCTTTACGCCATTAAAAATGACCAGTGCCTCTTTAGGAATCGATAACTTTCTTACCACCAAAAATCGCGCTGAACCTCATGTCAAAACCAAATCAGGGTTTAGGCAAGTGACCGTAAAGCCAAACTACTATCAGTTGGCACCGGCAGCAGGTGTTAATGCCAGCATCAGCGATATCTCTAAATGGCTTATGGCAAACATGGGGAATAGACCTGATGTACTTAGCCCAATACTTCTGTCAGATATTACGGAACCTGGGGTCCGTACCCGAAAAGAATTACGCCGTAGAGATTGGCGAGAACATTTAAATAACGCGCATTATGGCAAAGGCTGGCGCGTGTATGACTTCAATGGTAAAGAGCTTATTTATCACGCTGGTTGGGTCGCCGGATACGTTGCTGAAGTGGCTTATTCACCTGAGCTCAATGTTGGTATGGCGATACTGCTCAACGGGGAGTCTCGGGTCATTGCGGAACTCGGTTCCCAGTTTTGGTCGGACGTATTTGAGCAATATGAAAAGAGTCATAAAGGGTGATAGTAAAATATCACCCATATAATTTTGCTTGATGTTTAACGACAGCGCGCTTTGCAAGCTTGAAATTGCTCACCACAATATTGTGTGTTACCACATTCGCGATAAGTGTCATGGCAATCATAAAAACAAGCCGTATCAATCGCGATAGCAAAGTTGGACAATCCAACACTGATCCCGAATGCAAGCGCGACTAAGTGCGTTTTTTTCATTTTTAAAGTTCCTTTTTAATTTTTGTGCTTACCGCACCCCATCAACTTAGCGCAAACCACTGTATATACAATAACCCGAAAGCGTTAAAAAAATGAAAGGGTACTAAATGGGTGTACCCTTTCAACAGAGGGATAAACTTAAAGGTAAAGTTCATCAAGGCAGGTGATGTACTAAGCAAACTGGTGAAGTTTGCTTAGTAGACGATGGTGAAACAATGTCTGTTTCAGAATGCATTACGTGGGTGCGGTTCAAAAGGATCATTTTCATCGCAAAATATTATTTCGCTTATTAACTACTTCCCCTACTGTTCCTTAGTTGCTAATTGCTCTTGGTAAGCAAGTGATGCTAACGTAGCATATTGACTGCCTTACAAGTTTTAACAATTACAATAAGGAAACCACTAAGATGGTTAAGCCACCACTATCGCTGCGCAAGTTGATGCAGTTCACCTCAATAATGACCTTTTATACTGTTTTTATTAGCCCACAAACCTTAGCCGCAGAAGCCCAACATAAGGTACTTATTGCAGACGCCTATGTAGATGTTAAAGCGGGCAAGGTAATAGACGATGTCGCGGTTTATATCGATGGTAATACCATTACTAAGATAGAGAGTTATAAAGGTAAACCTATAACTGACCATGCTGAAGTTATCGATTTGTCAGGCAAAACATTGATCCCCGGTGTGATGGATATGCATGTGCATTTGACCGGAGATGCTGAGGATAACTTTCTAGCCTCTAGAGAGTACTCACTACCTAGACAAACTGTTAAAGCTGTAAAAAATGCCAACAAAACCTTAATGGCTGGGTTTACCACAGTGAGAAACCTTGGCGCGTCAGGTTATGCCGTTATTGGTGTACGAGATGGAATTAATGCTGGTGAGATAGCCGGACCACGAATATGGGCAACTGGCCATTCTATCAGTATTACCGGCGGTCATTGTGATGACAATTTTTCAGCACCTGAAAAAGCCCAGAAAGCAAAAGGTGTAGCAGACGGGCCTTGGGCTGTGCGGGCAAAAGTGAGAGAAAATATTAAATATGGCGCCAATGCCATTAAAGTATGTGCAACGGGTGGTGTGTTTTCTAAGGGCACGAAAGTTGGCGTACAACAGTTAACCTACGAAGAGATTAAATCTGCCGTAGATGAAGCGCATATGCGTGGCTTAACAGTTGCTTCCCATGCCCATGGTACCAATGGCATAAAAGCGTCTATTAAAGCGGGGGTAGATAGCATAGAACATTGCAGTTTTATGGATGATGAAGCCATCAATATGGCGCTCAAAGCTGGCACCTACTTGTCCTGTGATATCTATAATACCGAGTATACATTGGCTTTTGGTGCAGCGAACGGCGTACCAGAAGAGAATATTAATAAAGAGAAGTTAGTCTCCAAAGCACAGCGAGAGAGTTTTCGGTTAGCGGTCAATGCAGGCGCCAATATGGTATTTGGATCAGACGCTGCTATTTACCCTCACGGTGATAACGGTAAACAGTTCTCCAGAATGGTTAAGTTTGGCATGACTCCAATGCAGGCGCTGCAATCAGCTACAATCAACAGTGCGGCACTATTGCAACAGGACAATCTAGGTCAAATCAAAGCGGGTTTTCTCGCAGATATCATTGCTGTCGATGGCAACCCTATCTCCAATATTGCTTTACTAGAAAGTGTCAGCTTTGTAATGAAAGACGGCAAAGTCTATAAAAATCAGTAATGGTTACACAATTTCGTCCTTTAACCACTTAACTCAAACAGCCTGGTTAGCATTCAATTTGCTAACCAGGTTTGTAGGGTAGTAACTAAGTTTCTATCATTTTCAATATTCAATTAAGCCCCAACTAAGCCTCTCTTGTGATAATAACCACTACTAAACAGTATGTCTTCAGTCGGAGTGTCAGTGGGTTATGAAGCAAAACATTTTGTTAATCGTGGTGGCAACAGTTTTAGCATTTACCGTCACGACTTATATGCTGATCCCGCTTACTAAGCTGTTATTTAATATCTCCATTATTTTGATTCCTACAGCGATTATTGCTGTTGGAAGCTATTTAGCTTTAAAACAAATCTTTCAACGAGGTAAGTAATGAATAGTATTATTGTGATTGGAACAATTATCGTGTGTGCCGTTGTATTGGTAATGGCGACACCCAAAAAGTAATAGCGTTACATGGCTAATGAATGTTAGATATCATTGAGTTTCCGGCTCAGGATATCTAACACTTGATTAAAATCTTCCAATTGCTTCGAGCTTAGTTCTTGCAGTAATGCTTGTTGCCATTCTATGGCTAGCGGCATAATGGTTTGTACCAGCCTTTCCCCTTCTATTGTTAATGATAGCAGCGCCGAACGTTTATCGGCCGGATCTCGATGTTTTATCAAATAAGCTTTGTTCACAAGCGATTGTACCGCCCTAGACGCGGTAGACTTGTCTAAAGATGCTGCTTGAGTGATCTGTTTACCACTGACATAACTACTTGTGCGGGCTGCCATATCGGCCACATGCACCAATATTCGCCACTCCGGCACCGATAAGCCAAATTGTTGTTGATATTGCTTAGCTAGGCTATCACTTATCTGATGGCTTAATTTTGCTAGTTTATAAGGCAGAAACTCTGCCAAAGACAGTTGGATGTTTGCAGCGCTAAGCGGTGGGAGATTGTTATCCATAAATTGTCTATTCTCGTTGTTTACTTAAGCGCATCGAAAGCATTCGTTGTCTGCAAAGGCGTTTGTAAAGTTTAGCTGCCACTGTGGGCGTATATCTTGCCAGCCGCTAGGGCCTATTTCCTGTTGTTTTTGTCGGCTCTGACTTGAATCTATTCTCACGTGAGAGTAGTTTTAAAGCATAACACAAACAATTAGCACTGTAACGGCATAAGAGGATGAGGCAATGGCAGGCAATATCGAATACATGACAGGCTTTGGCAATGAGTTTGAAACCGAAGCACTGCCTGGAGCACTACCAATTGGTCAGTTTAGTCCGCAAAAGGTCAAATACGATTTATATGCTGAACAATTTAATGTTACCGCCTTTACAGCCCCAAGAGCGGATAATCGTCGTAACTGGTTCTATCGAATCCGTCCATCTGTGGTACAGGGAGAATATCAGCAAATAGATAATGGTTTACTTCGCAGCGCGCCAATTACGGAAGCGACCCCACCGCCTACCATGTTGCGTTGGGATCCTGTTCCCTTACCTACTGAAAATACAGATTTTGTTGATGGGCTAGTGACGATGGCTGCTAATGGTAGCGTAACTGGGCAAGCCGGGATTGGTATCCATATTTACGCTGCTAATCGCTCTATGACAGATCGCTATTTTTGTAATGCCGATGGCGAGCTGTTATTCGTCCCAGAACTAGGCGAGCTCATTCTTCACACCGAATGCGGTAAACTGTCACTATCAAAAGGCGAAATAGCGGTAATTCCAAGAGGAATTAAGTTTTCAGTTGAACTATTAAGCGAACATGCACGTGGTTATATTTGTGAAAATTATGGTCACCCCTACGTTTTAGCTGAACGTGGACCCGTTGGCGCTAATGGTTATGCTAATGATAGAGACTTCCAATACCCAGTTGCGGCTTTTGAAGATCGTGAGGGTAACTTTGAACTAGTAACAAAATTTGCTGGTAATCTATTTCGTTGTGATTTGAACCACTCACCGTTGGATGTTGTGGCTTGGACAGGAAACAGCGCACCTTACAAGTATGACCTTTCCCGTTTTAATGTGATGAATACCGTCAGTTTCGATCATCCTGATCCATCGATATTCACCGTTTTAACCTCGCCGTCTGGTACACCAGGTGTAGCAAATATCGATTTTGTTATTTTTCCGCCGCGATGGATGGTTGCAGAGAACACGTTCAGACCGCCCTACTATCATAGAAATATGATGAGTGAGTTTATGGGACTCATTGAAGGTGTATATGATGCGAAGGAGCATGGATTTGTGCCAGGAGGTGCTAGTTTACACAATTGCATGTCACCTCATGGTCCTGAAGCCGAAGTATTTGATAAAGCCTCTAATGCTGAGTTGGCCCCACAGCGATATGAAAACACCCTCGCCTTTATGTTTGAGTCTCGTTATATTATCGAGCCTACTCACTATGCGCTTAATGGTGAAACCCGCCAGCCTAATTACAGCGACTGTTGGCAAGGAATACGTAAACTGTTTAAGGCTTAATAGAAAGGTCTAAAACGACAAAAGGGGCTGATAGCCCCTTTTTGTCACGCTTACCGTCTTAAATGTCGACATTAAGTTGAAGCTGTTTGGCTAAGCCACGAGGCGGTAACGGTAATCTCGCCAGGTTTGGCAAAATTCCCAACGATTCTCTTTACAGACTTTACTGACTTGATAGCGATTGAATGCGGCTATTTCTAGTTTGCCTGCTGCCTCGGACTTATTGGACAGGCGATGATCTAGCTTATCGCTATTAATTGATACGGACACGCTATGGGTTAGTATCACCAGACCTATCACATAAGACCATCGGTTTAATGGACGCTTAAAAGCATGCTTGAGTGGTTTTAGTATCACGCTCATCGCTCCTTAGCATCACTAGTTATGCAAATTAAATGGCTGTTCTATTCAATATAACCACTACTGCAGTATTTTGCCAACTTATTGTCTAGTGCTGTTCTGGTAAATTGATCACTGAACCTAGGCACCGAGCGCTACAACAAGCCATGTACATTTTATATCAATCATCACGCGAGCTACCGATTCTAAAGAGATTGTCACTATGTGGTTGGTGTGTCTACTGCCGGGCGCTAACGACAAATTGCTGCTCTAACTCATCTAATATCGATGTGTCGTGAGTACTCTTACGGCTGCGGCTAAATAGAGACGATTGAATAAATAAGTCAAACCACGCACTAAGGGCCTGTAAATTGTTAACCTCTCCTGCTGCCCCCAGTGCTAAGCTGGCCACTTCAGCGGTCCCGAGCTGAAAGTCGCGACTGCCTTTACGTAACCCATAGGTTGCCACGGATTCTGGCGTAAATGAAAGCATAGGAAGCTGATGAAGATAAGGCGACTTACGAAACATTTTAATTGCCTCGCGCCAACTTCCATCAAGTAAAACAAACAGCGGCCTTTTATCTGAATCAGCATGGGGCTGAATTTCAGTTAAGACCAGTTGGCCTTTCTCGGCATATTCACTGGGAAATATCAGATAGGGTTGGTATTGCGGATCGCTAAGCAATTGCAGCACTTTACGATTCACATGGGTTCGGGACCAAATATAGGCATGGGTATCTTCGATTAAGTCTGCGATTAAGCGGCCTGAGTTACTGGGTTTAAGCACTTCATCGTCGTACATAATCAGTAAAAAACTGACCTTTGAATCAAGCACCTTTCTAGCGTGACAGGTACAGAACTTTTGCGCCAATAGACAAAGCTCACAACGCACTAAGTTCTTACCCCGCGCCATGTAAGGGCGACTGGATATGGCTTTTCGATATTGGTACAAACGATGCACAGCGTGTTGCGGCAGCGACATAGAGATTCCGATTGATAAGAACGTTAGATGGCGGTGTGTTGTTAAGTATACGATGCTTGAATCGATAAGGTGGCAAAGGATTCCCTTTACCACCTTATTAAATTGCAACTATAGGATCCTGCGGAGCAAGAAATCGGCTTTTAAACGCCGGATTCGGGTCATGATTTTGCGAACTGGTGCCGGATAGGTGGTTAACGTCTCTATCTGACTATAATGGTACAAACGTTCAGTATGCTCGAGTATATGTTGCTGCTCTTGCTCAAAACTGTCTTTCCAGGCACCGCATTCATCTTGCAATAATAGGCCGTTTTCTAAATCTAGTGCCCACGCGCGAGGGTTGAGGTTACTCCCGGTGATTAGATGCTGCTTGCTGTCAGCACTAATCCCTTTTAAATGATAGCTATTTCGGCCATGTTTCCACAAATGTATATTAAGCTGGCCACTTTCAATTGCCCATTGCTGCCTTTTAGCGAATTTACGTAGCGATTGCTCATACATATAAGGCAAAGCACCAATAGTAGAAAACTCTTCTTCTGGTGGAATATAAAAGTCATTCGAGGTTTTATCGCCTACCACAATATCAATACGCTTACCGTCTCGTAAATGCTTAGCGAGTGCTCTTGCTAAAATGTAAGGCGGATTAAAATAAGGAGTGCAAATAAATAAGTGTTGACGTGATTGCGATACCATATCAACCACTAACTTATTGAGTTTGTTCTTCTTACGCCCAAGACCCACAATGGGTGTGACACGGTTACCAATACTGGTTGATTCGAATTTGTATTGCGCTTTACCTAAACGTAGCTTTAAGCTGCGAACATCATTTTTCTCTGGTAACGTTTCACAGTCTTTATCTTGTGATAAAGAGCAAACGGCAATATCGTCAACCAAATAGGTTTTGATCATCTGCCGCATACTTCTAGCAAGTTCAGCCGATTCAATGACATGATAACGATCAAAACGATATTTTTCATTTTGATGCAGATAGATGTCGTTAATGCTGGCACCGCTATAGATCACTGTGTCATCAATCACAAAACCTTTTAAGTGCAACACGCCCATAAATTCGCGAGACTTAACCGGTACACCTAAAATATCGATAGGGTTCTCGGTCTCTGCATTCGCTTTACGGTACATTAAGTAGTTGCCACTATCGCCTTTATGACCGATCAGGCCGCGTCTAGCACGATGAAAATCTACCAGTACTTTTACGTCTAACTGCGGATTACGGTTTTTGGCATCGATGAGGGCCTTTAAAACTTCTCTACCCGCTTCATCATCTTCTAAATAAAGTGCCGCAATATAAATAGAATGCTTTGCTGCATTGATTTGCGAGATCAACTCTGACTTAAGCTTTTCTGGGGTGTGTAACCAGCGTAAAGCGTCAGGTGATAATGCTATTCCACCAAGCTTATCCAGCAAGGTATCCTCCTTTAAAAATGGGTCCCATTACGATAGTAACCGCGTGGTTCAAGTGCGGTAAACAAAATGGCAATATGAGTAGCCTGGCTGTAGACAGCCAATAATTGTTTGCGAATCGTTCGCTCTACTTCGTCTTGGATTTCGGGTGCTTTTGGAAACCACAGGACTTCGACCTGTACGACTGATATGTCAATATTCCCGCCACGGTAACTGATACTTGGCACCCAATCTAACGTAAAAGCGTCAGGTTTTATCTGGGTAACACTGGCTAAATCTTCTAATAAGGTCTGACTTAGCTGAGCGACTATATGTTCTGGTAGCCCTCTCATCCGTATGTGTGGCATAGCAATCCCGTGCTTTCTTTATAAGGCTTAAGAAACTACCGATTTAACGGCGATTGGGCAAGGTTTTTCTGTTAAATTGGTTAACAGTGCCCATCAATTTGACTTAATTGTAACCAATTGAACAAGAGCGAATAATTTTGTTTGAAAATTCTAACATCCTCACGTTAACCGCAGGCTATACCTGTTAGATTAGCAATATAGAAACTTAGATACTTGCCTTACCCTAATGAATATAAAACTGCTACTTACTCTTGCTGGTACCCTGCTCGCGGCTTGGTTAATTTTTCACTTTAAAGCTGAACTTGGATTATTGGTGTTACCACTATTTTTTGGCTTAGTGACCTTTGTGACCATCAAACTATATCGCCTTATGGAAAAGGATGAACCAAGCGATCCTCAATAAAACACTATTTACTCAGGTATAGGGTTTGAACTTAATCGCTAGGCTCGACATAATGCTTGGCATCATACCGTCATAATTACTACCCATGCTAAAACGGCTAACAACATTAGCAATACTTTGGGGCGCCTCACAGAGTGCGGTGGCCGCAGATTACATGGCTAATGTGCTAAAGGTTATTCAACCGCCCCATTCACAAATCGCCATAACAGCAACAGACTTGGCTAGCGGCAAGCTGATTTTTGAACAGAACGCCGATACGCTGATGTTACCTGCCAGTACTCAAAAATTGTTAACCGCAGTCACTGCAAGTTATCTACTAGGCCCGGATTTTAGTTTCCAAACTCAGCTTAAAGCGGCTAGCCCAATCGTTCACGGGCATTTACAGGGCGATCTGTTCATAGAGTTCAGCGGCGATCCGACCCTATCCAGTGATGAGATCCGCAGTTTACTATTACAACTTAAACAACATGGCGTTGAACATGTTGATGGCGCAGTTTATCTTGTCGGCAATAACAGTAGCCAAACCCAAGCAAACGGTTGGGTGTGGGACGACCTTGGGATCTGTTATGCGGCGCCTGTCTCTGACTTTGTAATAAACCAAAACTGTATCAAGGCACAGTTAAAGCCCAAGCTGGCCAGTAAGCAAAGCAGAGTCGTGTACCCTAACTATCTACCAGCAGTGATTACAACGTCCGCTACATTTGATAAAACCCGCGACAAAACATTTTGCCATTTAGATCTAAAACGCTTGCCTGAGAATCATTACCACATCAGTGGTTGCCATGCGGACAACAAAACATTACCTCTGGCGATTGCGGTATCGGATCCCGGACTATACGCGCAAAAAACCTTATCTAGCCTACTGAGCCACAGTCAAATTTCAGTGGCGAAAGGTGTTTACGTAATAGAGCGCTCGCCAGCTGACCTGTTCCTGATTGCTGAACATCGCTCGCAAAAATTAACCGCACTACTAAAAACGATGTTGGAAGATTCTGATAACCTCATCGCTGACAGTCTGTTTAAGCAACTTGGGCAACATTTTTACCAACGTCATGGAAATTTCAATAATGGCGCCCAAGCGATGGCATCGGCTCTAACCGATCTAGGTGTCGACATTAAACACGCGCAAATCGCCGATGGTTCAGGCTTGTCACGTTACAACCTAATAACGGCTAATCAATTAGCGCAAGTTTTAACGCTGATCCATACAGAACCAAAATTCAAATACTTACGTGAGCTTTTACCGGTATCGGGTAAGAGTGGTACGTTGAGATATAGATCGCTGTACACGCAAACACCCCTAGCTGGCGCTGTTGCCGCCAAAACGGGCTCAATGCAAGGGGTGGATAATTTGGCGGGCTTTATTCATACAGAGCGCTTCGCCGATACCCTGTTTGTCATACTTGAAAATGGTTTAAGTCCTAATGAGAAAGAACAACAATTAGCACCTTTCAATGCGTTGTTTTTGCAAAGTTTGCTCGATAGAAGCCAACCGCCTAGCAATCAATAGGACAAAAAAAGCCACAGCACTTTATGCTGTGGCTTTTCATTAAAACCAATGTCTATCAGAATAAATCTTGGTCGACCTGCATAATCGCCCTATCACCTGCATCCACTTGAGCAAGATGATAGTCTACTTTAGGCAGTAATTTATCCATATAGAACTTGGCTACCGCCAACTTGATATCGGCAAATTGTTGGTCTTCGTGGCCTACGGCTCTATCGGCTAGTAACACACTGTAATAGCCATAGATGAGGTAGCCAAATGCATCGAGGAAATCCACAGCACAGGCATTGATCAGTGCCGGAGAGCTTAATTTGTTGGTGTTGATATATTTAGCTGTTGAAAGTAAGGCATCAAAACGTTGACTGAGTGCCAATTTGTCTTTATCGCTAACTGATTGTAATTGCTGCAATGTCGATAGACACTCTTCGCTAAATTCAGTCAAAGCTGCTAGGCTATCGCCTGTGGTTTTACGGCCCAGGAAGTCAATTGCTTGAATGCCATTGGTGCCTTCGTAAATTTGCGCAATTCGTGTATCACGGACCAATTGCTCAATGCCTGTTTCGCGAATATAGCCATGGCCACCAAACACTTGCTGTGCCATGATTGCCGCATCTAATCCTCGGTCACTCAAAAAGGCTTTTGCCACCGGCGTCAGTAGGCCAACGTAGCGAGCAGCTTTGGCTTTTACCTCACCTTCTCCATGCTTAGCTAAGTCCAGTTGTTTACCGGTAAACACTGACAAAGCTCGCCCAGCATCAGTTAGCGCACGAATGGTTAACAGCATACGGCGAACATCACCATGGACGATAATCGGATCGCTCGTCGCGCCAGTGGGAGAGCCGCCGGCTGCAATACCTTGTACCCGCTCTTTGGCATAATCGGCAGCCATTTGATACGCTGCTTGCGAGGTGCCTAAACCCTGAATGCCAATTGCCAAGCGTTCGTAATTCATCATAGTGAACATACACACTAAGCCGCGGTTAGGCTTACCGACCAAATAGCCTTCGGCTGCGTCAAAGTTCATCACACAGGTAGCAGAACCTTTAAGGCCCATTTTGTGCTCAATTGAGCCTACAGTCACGCCATTGGCTGCGCCGATATTACCATTGTCATCGACTTTGTATTTAGGCACTAAGAACAGGCTAATACCGTTGGTATCCGGCAGTTTTGCCAACACCAGGTGGATAACGTTTTCGGTTAAATCATGATCACCGCCGGTAATAAATATCTTGCTACCTGTGATATGGTAACTGCCATCGTCGTTAGGCGTGGCTTTAGTGCGGATATTACGTAAATCGGAACCCGCTTGAGGCTCTGTCATATCCATAGCACCGGCCCATTGGCCACTGTACAAATTGGGCAAGTATTTTTCTTTTAACTCTGCTGTCGCGTGGGCATTGATCGCCAGTGCAGCACCAGCGGTGAGTGAGCCATACAAGGTAAAGGCGTTACATGCACTATAAGCCATTTCATCTACAAGTACGCCAAGCATTTTAGGCATACCCATTCCGCCATACTCAGGATCGCCACATAGACCAACCCAACCCCCTTCAGCATACTGATCATAGGCTTGTTTATAGCCATCGGGTGTGATCACCTTAGCATCTTCAAAGCGCACACCTTGCTCATCCCCTTCTCTATTTATAGGATGAATTAGCTCTCGGCTGATTTTGTCAGCTTCTTCCAAAATAGCACTTGCAGTATCAAGGTCGACGGCTTCAGCTAAAGCTGGCGTTTGCGCCCAAGTGGCTGGTGCGTCAAACACCTTTTCTAATAAAAAGCGCATTTCAGTCAGTGGAGCTTGGTATGGGTTCATTCGACTCTCTCAAACATGGGATTAAAACAGTTGTTTTAATTTAACGTACTCTAAGGTTAAAGCAAACCTTTTTTTAACCTATTCACCGTTAATCTGTGATGCTAATCGGTAAAGCCTAAGCAAAAAAAAGCCCCAAGCTTGCGCTTAGGGCTATATGGCGGTAACCATTACCACATTAAGTCATCTGGGATAACATAATCAGCATAAGGGTCGTCCTCTTCCACCTGAGTCGTACTATCGGTTGCCTGCCAAAGATAGCCACACCAATCCGGTACTAACAAGTTAACCCTTTCTGCTAACTTATGCGGCACTAGGTAACTCGTATCATCATGACGAACAATACCTAACTGGCCGTTAAGCAACTGGTTCTGCAATTTATCATCAACATAAACCGCAAAAATTTTATTATTTAACGTGTAGTTAAACTTTATCTCCGCAGACTGCGGCGGCTTAATTGCTAAGCGAGTAAACTCAGTGACTAAACCACGCACTAACCCTTTTTCGTTAGCTTGATTAAAACGTTCAGTATTAAGCGCTTTATCTTTTTCTGCTTGCAGACGTTTCTTCTCTGCTATCTCAGCTTTTAATGCGTCACTGCCGTCATCAACTTTTGCTTTTCTGTCTCTACGCTTTTGCGTTTTAGCCTTTTGCACTTTTTGCTTACTGACAAGGCCTGCTTTGAGCAGTTGTTCTTGAAATGGGTTAGCCATTTTACATCTCGCTATTATTTACTTTTTAAAACCGGTTATTGTTGCTGTGCCAACCTGCCTAGCTCAGCCATTGCCATACTGGCGCCGCCCAATGACCAACCACCATCCACAGGAATGACTGTGCCAGTGACATAACTTGCCATTGGCGATGCCAAAAATAGCGCTACATTGGCGATATCTTGACAAGCGCCATTACGTTGCAAAGGTACACTCTGTGCGACCCGCTGTTGCAAAGCTTCACTCGGTGCTAGGCGATTAAATCCTTCTGTATCGGCAATTGGGCCAGGGACAATGGAATTAACTCTAATCCCTTCAGCGCCCCACTCCAGTGCTAAGCTCCTAGTCAGCATATCCACGCCGGCTTTTGCTGCACTGACATGACTTTGCATTGGCATGGCAATATATGCTTGCGGTGCACTAATCTGAATAATGACCCCAGGCCGAGTGAGATATTGATGAGCTTGCTTCATTACATGGAAACTGCCCAGTAAGTCGATATCAACAACAGATTTAAAACCATTTTCAGAGAGCTTCGCCGCAGTTGCAGGAAAGTTACCAGCTGCACCGCTAACTAATACATCAATATTTTTAAACTGTTCAACAATCTTAGTAAAACCTTGGGCTACCGCATCAACGTCACGAACATCGAAACTCACTCCTAAGTGAACACCACTTTGGTTAACACTGTTAAGCGCGCTGACTGCTGCATCGACTTTATCTTGGCTACGACTTGCTACGGCCACATTAGCGCCTTGTGCTGCAAAGGACTTAGCTATTTGTAAATTGATGCCGCTTGTACCACCAATTACAACAACGTTCTTGCCTTGGTAATCAAACATAGTTACTCCGACCGTATTTCAGTTAAGCGTCCAACCTAAAAGGTTTGACTGATTAGTCAACTTATTTTATCGATTGGTAGATAGCCGTTAGCGCTTCTAAAGGTTTGTCTGCTTTGGTTATTGGTCGGCCAATTACTAAGTAATCTGAGCCTGCGCTTAGCGCTTTGGCTGGGGTCATCACACGGTGCTGGTCACCTTGATCTGCCCCAACTGGTCGAATACCTGGCGTGATTAATTTAAAATCTTGTCCAAATTGATGCTTAAGCATTTGAGCCTCTTGCGCTGAGCAGACGATGCCATCCAAACCAGCCTGCTGAGTTAGCCCGGCTAATCGCTTGACGTGGTCGGCAGCACTGACATCAATACCGAGCAGCGCTAAGTCTTGATCGCTCATAGATGTCAGCACAGTCACGGCAATCAGCATCGGCGCATCATCGCCATAGTTTTGTAGTGCTTTACTGGCTGCTTCCATCATTGCCAAGCCGCCGCTTGCATGGACGTTGGTCATCCATACGCCAAGTTCGGCCGCTGCGCTTACCGCTTTAGCGACGGTGTTAGGGATATCATGAAACTTTAGATCAAGAAACAGATCAAAATCTCGACTGTGAATATCTTTGACTAATTGCGGACCAAATAAAGTAAACATCTCTTTGCCGATTTTCAATCGACACATACTTGGGTCAAGCTGGTCGATAAGCTGCAAAGCGGTATCTTTGTTGTCATAATCTAAAGCGACAATGATAGGTTTATTACTCATTATGTTCTCCAATTGCTTTGCGTTGTTATCGTTACTCACCATCTAAGCCGCGCAGGCGCTTAATACTGCCCCAATTTTTACAAGACGGACAGTGCCAATAGAGCCGATGGGATGGGAATCCACACTCTATACAGCGGTAACCTGGGCGGAACTTAATCTGTTGTTCAACAAGCTTTTCTAACATGGTCAAACTCTCTTTTGCTTGGCCATCTTCCGCTTGTTGCAGATGCATTTTCATCAAATGCTGGAAACTTTTCATCGTTGGGTGACGGTATAATCCATCTAACACCAATTGTTCGGCCTCTTTTATTTCACCGAGCTCAATCATGTGTTGCGCCAGGGTAATAGCCACACTTGCCCCGCCCCCTTGGGACAGCGCTTGACGCAGCAAGTCTTCATAGCCTTGGGTATCTCCCAACGCCTTAAAGGTTTGTTTGGCAATATTGAGCGCTTCAGGGAAAAACGCGATATCTGCATCAATAATCCGCTGCAAACATTCATTTGCTTTGGCATACTCTTTGGCATCTAAATAACACTGGGCAGCAGCAATTAATGCCCGGCAACATTGATTATCGAACTTTAACGCCCGTTGAAACAGTGCTAAAGATTCCGTCTTATCGGATTGTTCAGCTGCTAATTCGCAGCAAAGATGCGCACTAAGGTGTTTTAGCGTCTGCTGGCGCTTACGCTTAAGCTTTTTAATAATGCCAAGTGCTTTTTGCCACTCTTTTGTGACTTGATAGATAGCGATAAGCTGATCTTCTGCTTCCTCGCTGTGATCGTCTTGCTCAACTAGATTAATAAATATTTCTTCGGCGCGGTCATAAAAACCCGCTGCAAGATAGTCTTTACCTAACTCCATCATCGCAATGTCGCGTTGCTCTGTGGTTAAACTTGGGCGGGCAATGAGGTTTTGATGAATGCGGATCGAGCGGTCGACTTCACCGCGTTTACGAAATAGTGAGCCTAAAGAGAGATGGGTATCAATGGTATCGTCATCGACATCTAACATCGAAATAAATAGATCAACTGCTTTGTCAGATTCATTAGAAAGCAGAAAGTTAAGGCCAGTAAAATAATCACGGCTCATCTGCTTGCGCTGAGTTTTTTGCTTATGGCGAACGCTACGCCGCCCCATATACCAACCGTAGCCGGCTGCGATGGGCAAAAGCAAAAATAAAATCTCTAACATTAAGCGTTAGCGTCCTTGGCAACCGAAACCGCGGTTTCGACAGGCGGTTGTTTACCTTGAAGTAATTGATTTTCTTTTTTTAACGCCCTAACCGTGAGGCGCATACGAGTAATATGGTAGATAGCAAATAGCCAGCTTACTAAAAATCCGGCAAGAAAAACCACGGCTAACACGACAGGAAGACGATACTCGCCTTGAGCGACAAAGTAACTGATGGTTACCACTTGTTCATTACGCGCACCGAATATCAGTGCTAATACAAAAAACAGCGCGACTAATATGGTTACAATAAAAGACTTCACCTTGTTCTCCATTTACTCGGTCATAGACGCCAATTATCTAAGAATTTCACCTAACTAGCCAGCGTTACCTAAAAGATAGGCACAAAAAAGCCTCCAGTTGGAGGCTTTTAAAACAAACTCATTTACGAGTTGACGAGATCAACGCGTTCGCGCAGTTCCTTGCCAGGCTTAAAGTGCGGTACATACTTGCCATCCAATTCAACTGAAGTCCCAGTTTTAGGATTACGACCAGTACGCGGTGCACGATAATGAAGAGAAAAGCTACCAAAGCCACGGATCTCAATGCGATCACCGCCTTCTAATGTTTGAGCCATTTGCTCCAACATCTCTTTAATTGCACTTTCTACTTCTTTTGCCGACAGCTGCGACTGCCTAGTGGCAAGTTTTTCGATCAGTTCGGATTTTGTCATCCTATACCCTCTATTATCAAGCCAAACACAGTCACCTAACAGGGGTGCAAGCACCCCCGAACTTCAGGCGATTTACTTACGAGCTGCTTTGAACGCTTCAGCCATGGCATTGCTCATTGCAACGTCATCTTGCTTGTTCAAGTTAGCCATCGCTTCCTTCTCATCAGCTTCATCTTTCGCACGGATAGATAGGCTGATAGTACGGTTCTTGCGATCAACGCCCATGAACTTAGATTCAACAGCGTCACCTACTGAGTATACAGTAGAAGCGTCTTCGATGCGCTCACGTGAGATATCAGCAACACGTAGATAACCTTCTACGGTTTCTGCTAGCTCAATAGTTACACCTTTAGCATCAACTGCAGTAACAGTACCGTTTACGATAGCACCTTTCTTCTTATCTGCAAGGTATGCATTGAAAGGATCGTCTTCAGTTTGCTTAACACCTAGGCTGATACGCTCACGCTCAGGGTCTACTGAAAGTACTACTGCAGAGATTTCGTCGCCTTTCTTGTATTCAGCAACAGCTTCTTCGCCAGTACCGTTCCAAGAAATGTCTGAAAGGTGAACTAGACCGTCGATGCCGCCGTCAAGACCGATGAAGATACCGAAGTCAGTGATTGACTTGATCTTACCAGAAACCTTGTCGCCTTTTTGGAAGCGCTCTGCGAAGTCATCCCATGGGTTAACTTTACATTGCTTAAGACCTAGAGAGATACGACGACGTTCTTCGTCGATATCTAATACAAGAACTTCTACTTCGTCACCTAGGTTAACAACCTTAGATGGGTGGATGTTCTTGTTAGTCCAATCCATTTCAGAAACGTGAACAAGACCTTCAACGCCTTCTTCGATTTCAACGAAACAACCGTAGTCAGTTAGGTTAGTTACGCGACCAGTTAACTTAGTGTTTTCTGGGTAGCGCTTGCTGATTTCTAACCATGGATCTTCGCCAAGTTGCTTAAGACCTAGTGAAACACGAGTGCGCTCACGGTCATACTTAAGTACTTTAACGTTGATTTCGTCACCAACATTAACGATTTCTGATGGGTGCTTAACGCGCTTCCAAGCCATATCAGTGATATGTAGAAGACCGTCAACGCCACCTAGGTCTACGAATGCACCGTAGTCAGTAAGGTTCTTAACGATACCTTTAACTGATTGACCTTCTTGTAGGTTTTCAAGAAGAGCATCACGCTCTGCACTGCTTTCAGATTCGATAACAGCACGACGAGAAACAACAACGTTGTTACGCTTCTGGTCTAGCTTGATAACCTTGAATTCTAGTTCTTTGTTTTCTAGGTGAGCAGTATCGCGAACTGGGCGAACGTCAACTAGAGAACCTGGTAGGAATGCACGGATGCCGTTTAATTCAACGGTGAAACCGCCTTTAACCTTACCATTGATGATACCGATTACAGTTTCAGCATCTTCGTAAGCTTTTTCTAGAACGATCCAAGCTTCGTGACGCTTAGCTTTCTCACGAGAAAGTTGAGTCTCACCGAAACCATCTTCAACAGAGTCAAGCGCAACGTCAACTTCGTCGCCAACAGCGATTTCAAGTACGCCTTGAGCGTTTTTGAACTGTTCAGCTGGGATTGGGCTTTCAGACTTAAGACCAGCGTCAACAAGTACAGTACCGTTTTCGATGCGTACTACTACGCCGCGAACGATAGAACCTGGACGGAACTCAAGTTGTTGAAGGGATTGTTCAAATAGATCAGCAAAAGATTCAGTCATGTTTAATTTACTTTAAGTAATAAACCACGGTCTATCCTAGACGTGGAGTCAGTATAGTTATCCGCATCATCCTTGTTGCGAATGGCAAAAAACCTCACACATTTATGCAAGGTTTGATAATTTATCTTCAATGTGACTCAAGCATTGGTGCAATACATCGTCGATACTCACACCCGTGGTATCAATAACTAATGCATCCTCTGCTGGGACTAAAGGTGCAACCGGGCGATTCATATCGCGGTCATCTCGCTCTTTAATCTCGGTCAAAAGACGGTCGATATTAACATCGAAGCCCTTGTCCTGCAACTGATTATAGCGTCTTTGCGCCCTTTCTTCAGCAGAAGCTGTCAAATATAATTTGGCCGGTGTATTCGGGAAGACCACTGTGCCCATATCTCGCCCATCTGCGATCAGGCCAGGTGCTTCGTTAAACGCGCGTTGGCGACGTAATAACGCTTCTCTTACTCGAGGAAAAGCGGCCACTTTTGACGCCGCATTAGAGCACTCTTGGCTACGTATCGCTTTCGATACATCTTCACCCTCCAGGACAACTTTAATGCCATTATCTTTGTTGGTAATGAATTGCACGTCTAAGTGCGCGGCCAGTAAGGCTAAAGATTCTTCATTTTCAACGCTGACATTGTGGTGTAAAGCGGCTAGTGCCAATACTCGATAAATTGCACCACTATCAAGAAGCTTCCATCCTAAACGGTCCGCCAAAAGCTGACTAATGGTACCTTTCCCAGCACCGCTAGGGCCGTCGATTGTGACAATAGGAGCCCGTTGTGACATATGATTCTCCAAAATAAAATCCATCATCCCTAAAAGATTCGTTAATAAGTCTACGAAAAAATAAGCGCGCGCATTATATACCAATTCACAGTATAAAGCGGTAAAAACTTACTCTTGAAAACAAATTGATTCAGGAAACAAACAGGAACTAGCGCCAGCTATTGGCTGGCGCTAGTGATACATCTAGGATTTTACTCTGCTAAGCTAGCAAATTGAGTGAAATAGTCTGGGAAAGTCTTAGAAGTGCAATCAGGATCGTTAATGGTTATGCCACAATCTGCGAACGCCATCATTGAAAAGCACATCGCCATCCGGTGATCGTTATAGGTATCAATGGCCGCAGTATGTGGCACGCTCGGTGGCGTAATGCTGATGTAATCATGTCCTTCATCGACGGTAGCACCCACTTTACGAAGCTCCGTTGCCATCGCTGCCAGTCGATCGGTTTCTTTAATACGCCAGTTATAGATATTGCGCATGGTCGTCGTGCCTTTGGCAAACATTGCCGCCGTGGCGATGGTCATGGCCGCATCTGGAATATGATTCATATCTAAATCGATAGCGTTCAACTCCCCTTTTTTGGCAATAATATAGTCATCGCCCCAGGTGATCTGTGCACCCATTTTTTCTAACACATCGGCAAATTTAACATCACCTTGAATACTCTTAAGCCCAACGCCGGTGACTTTGACTTCGCCGCCTTGAATAGCGCCTGCTGCTAAGAAATAAGATGCTGAAGATGCATCACCTTCTACTAATACGGTACCTGGGGATTGATACTGCTGATTTGCTGGTATTTCAAAGCGTTTGTAGTCTTGATTAATGACCTTTACGCCAAAACGTTCCATTAACGCTAGGGTAATATCGATATAAGGTTTAGAGACGAGTTCACCAGTAATATTGATATTAACTTGGCCTTTAGCTAGCGGTGTGACCATCAACAAAGCGGTAAGAAATTGGCTGGATAGATCACCGGCAATATCGACATCACCGCCATTAATCCCAGTGGCATTAATGGTTAAAGGCGGAAAACCGTCATTTTTTAAATAAGTAATATCAGCGCCTAAGGTTCTCAGTGCATCGACTAAATCGCCAATGGGGCGCTCTTCCATACGAGGTTCACCGGTTAACGTAAACTCTCCCGCTCCCAGTGCTAATGCCGCACACAACGGACGCATAGCGGTGCCTGCGTTACCCAAAAACAAGGTTTGCGCTTCTGTCGTGGTGAGTGGTCGCCCTAAGCCTTCAAGCTCACATACAGTGTTATTCTCAGACAGACTAAATTTAACCCCAAGTTGTTTGAGCGAGGCTAACATATAGCGAATATCATCTGAGTCTAATAAATTAGTCAGTGTTGTTGTGCCACTGGCCAGTGTTGCCAGTAGTAATGCACGATTTGAAATGCTTTTAGAGCCTGGGATATTAATGGTGCCCTGAACGTGTTTGATTGGTTCTAGTCGTAATTGCTTCATTGATCACTTCTTTGATTTATGGCGAACCCGAGCTCGCAGTTTTTAGATTACCATCACGACAAAATGGTGGGCTGTTCAAATACTGACTAATCAAGCATTGAACCTCGTGGTTATTAAATTACTGATTGAGCCGCAGGATTCAACCATTTTTTGCAAAATAGGCCTGCTTTTGTGTGTTTTTATTTCACTCTAATCCGAAAACTGAATTTCAAGGCCAAATCTAAGGGCTAAATTGTCATTTGTTTAATGTTGGAACTCTAGATTGCCAATCTATTAGATCAGATATCTACCCTGGTAGGTGTTCCCTCAGCGGATAATTAGTTTATGCTAACCCTAATAACAAAAACGGCTTTGCCAACCCTCAAACAGATTAAAGGTAGTTTTCATGAAGTTCGATTCTCTCTCCCCTATGCCAGCCGATCCCATCTTAGGATTAATGACACAATATCGCCTCGATAATCATCCTCATAAGATTGATTTGGGTGTAGGTGTGTACAAAGATGAAGCGGGTCATACGCCAATTTTGGCTTGTGTAAAAGCAGCGGAACAACATCGAATCGATACAGAGGAAACTAAAGTTTACATTGGGCCCACCGGTTCTGCTGACTTTAATCAACTCATTGCTGAATTGGCTTTTTCAGCGTCACATCAAGTGATTGAGCAAAATCGAGTGAGAACGGTATCCACTCCTGGTGGAACCGGTGCACTGCGCGTGGCTGCTGACTTTATCAAGCGGGTAAATCCACAAGCTGTCATTTGGGTCAGCGACCCAACCTGGGCAAACCATACAGGTCTGTTTGAAGCCGCGGGTATTACAGTTAAAACTTACCCCTACTATGATCATGACAACAAGACACTTAAATTCGATGAGATGCTCGCTTGCCTAGAACAGGTTAGCAGCGATGATGTGGTATTACTGCATGCTTGTTGTCATAACCCAAGCGGCATGGACTTAACGAATGCGCAATGGGATCAAATTGCAACTCTTGCGAGCGATAAGAGCTTTACGCCACTTATCGATATGGCCTACCAGGGTTTTGGTGACGGGGTTGATGAAGATGCGTACGGCGTAAGAACAGTTGCAGCCCAAGTAGAAAGCATGATTTTGTGTAGCTCATGCTCTAAGAACTTTGGCTTATACCGAGAACGCATTGGTGCGTGTTCTATTATTGGCAAAGACAGTCAAGCAGCGGATATCGCGTTTTCTGTGTTGTTATACGTGGTTCGCTGTATCTACTCTATGCCGCCAGCGCACGGGGCAGCGATAGTAGAAACAATATTGGGTTCACAAGAGTTAAAGCAGCAATGGTTAGATGAATTAGCTGTCATGCGAAATCGCATCAATGGCAATCGTGCCATGCTAGTTGACCAACTAAAAGCCCTAGGTGTACAGCGAGACTTTAGCTTCATCGCTAGCCAGAAAGGCATGTTTTCATTCTTAGGTATTAATCCACAGCAGGTAGCGGAAATACAAACTAAGCATAGTGTTTACATGGTTGATTCGAGTCGCATATCGATCGCAGGGATTGGTGAGGCTAACGTTGATTACTTAGCTAAAGCCATCGCTGACGTACTATAAAATCAGCCATTAGTTTGCGAGTAAAAAAGGGGCGGTATTTACAGCCCCTTTTTTCATTTAAACAACAACACTTCGTTCAAAATCTTGCATAAATTTAATTAAGGCCTCCACACCACAAAGAGGCATCGCGTTATAAATACTTGCACGCATCCCGCCTACACTGCGATGGCCTTTAAGCGCGACTAAATTGCACTGCTTTGCCGCCTCAAGAAACTGCTGATTTAAACTTTCATCTTGCAGATAAAAAGTGACGTTCATCTGTGAACGATTTTCTCTCGCAACTTTAGACAAGTAAAAATTACTGCTATCAAGGTATTGATATAGCGCATCCGCTTTTTGTTTATTGATTGCCGCCATGGCACTGATGCCGCCTTGGGCTTTAAGCCAGGCAAACACCTCTGCTGCGAGATACCATGCAAAGGTAGGCGGCGTATTGTACATTGAGCCGTGTTTAACCGCTAAACGATAATCCATAATTGACGACTGCGGTAACGCCGGTAAAGTAAGCATGTCATCGCGTACAATGACGATACTTAACCCTGATGGTCCGATATTCTTTTGAGCACCGGCATAGATGAGGCCAAATTGGCTTACATCAATCTCTCGCGACATAATATTAGAGGACATGTCGGCGATAACGGGCCATGGGCATTCAATACTTTCAAAAATTTCGATGCCGTCAACGGTCTCATTTGGACAATAGTGCAGGTAACGATAATCTTCAACTGAACCTGTGAACTTTGGGATTTCTATACTATTGATACCATTTTCTTTTTTTACAATGTTAATGGTATCAATCTTATCTTCACCAGCCAGTTTCTTGGCTTCATCAACAGCTGCGTTAGACCAACTCCCATCGGTTAAATACAGTGCTCTACCATCATTGCCGAGAAAATTATTCACAACAGCTGAAAACTGCCCCCGGCCGCCGCCATGCATAAATAGCACATGATAATTGTCAGGAATGTTCATTAATCCACGTAGATCGGCTTCTGCTTGCTCCGTTAGCGCAATGAATTCCTTACTTCGGTGGCTTACTTCCATCACCGACACACCCAGTCCATTCCAGTCTAATAACTCCTCTTGTGCCTTTTGCATCACGGCAGCGGGTAACATCGCTGGACCTGCACAGAAATTATATGTTGCGCTCACTTAGTACTCCTTTATTCCACTTAATGACTAGTTTTTGCTTGTGGTGTGTAATGATTATTTTTATATAGTTAAAACAAAACGAGCGTCCAAATGGACGCCCGTTTATATACTTACTGCTTATGCTTCAGGTTGTTCAGCGTCTGTCGCATCGTCCTGTGCTTCAACAGTTTCATCAGGATTATCGTTCGCTATTACGATTGGGTTTCCCTCCTCGTCTAGCTCAATCTCTTCCTGAATCTCTTCGATACGCTGCAGACCAACGACGTGTTCATCCTGTGCCGTGCGAATGATTGTTACGCCTTGGGTATTACGCCCAATGATTGATACGCCTTCAGCTGGCGTTCTAACTAAGGTGCCCTTGTCACTAATTAACATGATTTCATCATTAAGGCCAACCTGCACCGCACCGACTACTGCGCCGTTACGTTCACTCACCTTAATAGAAACAACACCTTTAGTGCCACGGCTCTTAGCTGGATACTCTGCAAGCTCTGTGCGCTTACCATAACCATTCTCTGTAACCGTTAGAATTGCACCATCTTCTTTAGGCACAATCAAAGATACAACTTTTTGACCTTCTTCAAGCTTGATACCGCGAACACCTGTTGCGGTACGGCCCATGGCACGTAGTGCGACAATCTCTTCGCCGGTTTCAGGGTCAACTTTCACTTGGCCAGTTTCGGCATCACGTGCTTTCTCGTTAAAGCGAACCACTTTACCTTCATTTGAGAACAGCATGATGTCGTTACTGCCATCAGTAATATCAACACCGATTAACTGATCACCATCTTTCAGGTTAACTGCAATAATACCGTTAGCACGCGGATTGCTATAAGCCGTTAAGGCGGTTTTCTTAACAGTACCGTGTGAAGTCGCCATGATGATATATTTATCATCGGCATATTCACGTACCGGCAGAATTGCAGTAATGCGTTCACCATCAGCCAATGGAAGCAGGTTAACGATTGGGCGACCACGAGCCTGACGACTTGCCAATGGCAGTTGATATACTTTAAGCCAGTACATCTTACCAAAGTCAGAGAAACACAAGATAGTATCATGCGTGTTAGCAACCAATAGCTTTTCGACAAAATCTTCGTCTTTGACTTTAGTTGCCGCTTTACCTTTACCACCTCGACGTTGCGCTTGGTAATCGGTTAAAGGCTGATACTTGGCATAACCTAGGTGAGATAAAGTAACGACTACATCTTCTTCGTTAATCAAATCTTCTAAGCTAATGTCGACTGCTGATGCGTTTAGCTCAGTACGTCTTTCATCACCAAAGTTCTCTAGCACTTCTTGCAGTTCTTCTTTGATCACTTCCATTAAGCGTTCAGGGCTGCGTAAGATAAATAATAGCCCTGCAATAAATTCTAATAGCTCTTCATATTCGCTAAGAATTTTTTCGTGCTCTAGTCCGGTTAACTTGTGTAGACGTAGATCAAGGATCGCTTGTGCTTGCTGCTCAGTAAGGAAATAATTGCCGTCACGAATACCATACTCTGGCTCTAGCCATTCTGGGCGTGCAGCATCATCACCGGCTTTTTCTAGCATGCCTTGCACGTTACCAAGCTGCCAACCTTGGGCAACCAGTTTTACTTTTGCTTCAGCTGGTGTCGGTGACGCTTTGATTAACTCAATAATCGGATCGATATTGGCCAGTGCGATTGCAAGCGCTTCAAGGATATGCGCTCTATCACGGGCTTTACGTAATTCAAATACTGTACGTCGAGTGACGACTTCACGACGGTGAAGGATAAAGCACTCAAGCATCTCTTTTAGGTTAAATAGTTTAGGTTGACCGTTAGTCAACGCCACCATGTTAATACCAAAAGAAGTTTGAAGTTGCGTTTGTGAATAAAGGTTATTAAGGACAACCTCACCCACTTCGCCTCGCTTAACTTCAACAACGATGCGCATACCGTCTTTATCAGACTCATCACGTAGACCGCTAATGCCTTCGATCTTCTTGTCTTTAACAAGCTCAGCAATTTTTTCAATTAAGCGGGCTTTGTTAACTTGATAAGGGATTTCGGTGACGATGATGCGTTCACGACCATTATCTTCAATCTCAACTTCTGCACGGGCACGCATCACAGCTTTACCACGACCGGTACGGTAGGCATCTTCAATACCTTTGCGTCCGTTAACGATGGCAGCGGTTGGAAAATCAGGGCCTGGTATATAGTCCATTAGCTGTTCAATCGACAAGCTTGGCTCATCAATTAATGCTAAACAGCCTGAGATGACTTCCGATAAGTTATGTGGCGGAATGTTCGTTGCCATACCGACCGCAATACCCGAAGAACCGTTGACTAACAGTGCCGGAATACGAGTAGGTAAAACAGCTGGGATATGTTCTGTACCATCATAGTTAGGTACAAAATCTACAGTCTCTTTGTCGAGATCCGCTAATAGTTGATGCGCCAGCTTATCCATGCGGATTTCTGTATAACGCATTGCAGCCGCGGCATCACCATCTACAGAACCGAAGTTACCTTGGCCGTCTACTAACGTATAACGCATTGAGAATGGCTGTGCTAAACGAACGATAGTGTCATATACCGCTGAATCACCGTGAGGGTGATATTTACCGATCACGTCACCCACAACACGGGCAGACTTTTTATACGGTTTATTCCAGTCGTTTTTTAGTTCGTTCATCGCGAATAATACGCGGCGGTGAACAGGTTTCAAGCCGTCTCTTACATCAGGTAGAGCACGCCCGACAATTACGCTCATGGCGTAATCCAAATATGAATTCTTTAATTCGTCTTCAATATTAATTGGTGTTATAGATGAAGCCAGATCAGTCATAAACTGCTCGATCCCTTGAAATTTAGCTTACCCAAAAACTGCCTACTTTATGTACGCAATCTGGATAAAGCCTGAAAACGTGATTTGGCATTCTAACACAGTTATTTATTGGTGCTAGACCCTATTGAAATTTCCCTAAAAATAACTGCTAGCCAGCAAAAAGGTTGACCCAAATCAAAACGCTAGCAACTAGTGTTCAACTGTTTAGATAATCGTCAATTGGCGTCACTTTGTTGCTAGGCAATATTCTCGGTATCGGTATAATGCCGTTAAGACTATTTCGCTTAATTAAGGTGCGCACGTGGTAGATAACCAAAATGTTGATCCGCAAGAGATCGCTAAATTCGAAAAAATGGCCGCTACATGGTGGGATTTAAATGGCGAATTTAAGCCGTTACATAAGTTAAACCCATTGCGCCTTAATTACATCGACCAAACTGTCGGTGGTCTATTTGGCAAAAAAGTTATCGACGTTGGCTGTGGTGGCGGAATTCTATCAGAAAGCATGGCGCGAATAGGTGCACAAGTTGATGGGCTCGATATGGGTGAAGAACCACTGGAAGTGGCTAAGCTCCATGCCCTTGAATCACAAGTCACTATTAACTATATCCAATCGACCGCCGAAGCCCACCGAGATCAACATCGCCAAGCCTACGATGTCGTTACCTGTATGGAGATGCTAGAGCATGTGCCTAATCCAAGCTCTGTCATCCAAGCCTGTGCCGATATGGTTAAACCCGGCGGCTATGTGTTTTTCAGCACCATTAACCGTAACATCCGTGCTTATATAGAAACCGTCATCGGCGCAGAATACCTGTTAAAAATGTTGCCTGTTGGCACCCATGACCACAACAAGTACATCAAACCTGCTGAATTAATTGCGATGGCAGACCATGCAGATTTATTGTGTACTGATGCTACCGGTATCACCTACAACCCGCTAACTGATATTTTTAAATACACAGACAGCTTAGATGTCAACTACATGATAGCGACTAAGAAGATAGATGAATAAACTCCCGCTACCCCCGCAGGCTAGTATAAAGGCGGTGCTGTTTGATTTAGACGGCACATTGGCTGATACAGCGGCCGATTTAGTCGCTGCATTGAACCTAGCATTAAAAGATCATGGCCATGAAGCCGTGACGCTTGACGCGATGCGCCACGTTGCCTCAGATGGTAGTTTGGCTCTGGTTAAAGCCTCAACTACAGGTCTTAATGATGAGCAGTTAGAACAGGTTCGCCAGAGTTTATTGAAGCATTATGCCAGCGTGAATGGTCAGCAAGCGGAATTATTTACTGGCATGGCGGCACTATTAACTGCACTTAGCGATCGTAATATCGCTTTCGGGTTAGTAACAAACAAACCTGCACGCTACACACGCCCCTATATGGACCAAACCGGCCTAACAAGTAAAATGGCAACCATAATCAGTGGTGATACCACCACGTTGTCAAAACCGCACGCAGCGCCTATGTTGCTGGCAGCACAACAAATGGCAATCGAGCCACAGCAGATTCTTTATCTTGGTGATGCACTCAGAGATCTTGAAGCAGCTCAGGTGACGAACATGCTTGGTGGCGTTGCAGGCTGGGGCTATATAAAAGATGCCGATAGTGCAGCGCAATGGCCACATCATTTCTATTTTAATCAAGTAGAAGAAATCATTAAGACCATTGATGCTATAAATCAAAGTCGCTAAACCTTGCACTATTGATTGGCAATATTGTCACAGGCACGCGCAAATAATCGCCGTATCATCAAGCGAGTCGATCGCACGATCCATACTAGGATCTTGCGATCTAGCTGATTAAGTTTAGCCGCGCAAAAATCATCCATTAAGTTTAAGTCTATAGAAAAACAAGCTTTAAAGGTTAGCTGTTACTAACTCTTCACATTATCCTCAACTTATCCACAAGATACCCCCTGATTTCGTACTTGCATTATGGCGTCAACCTCACTATCTTGTACCTAACAAAATTAAAAGCACCATATATTGTGTGTAGGTAGCAATCAACGCACCACAGAACACGGATGTGAATAACGTCTTTTTTTGTTGCAAGATTGTTTTCATATAAAAACGAAGGGCCAATCAAGGCTCCTTTTTTAAGCGATATAAACAGGCCTATCTTTAATGAACAGCAATATGAAAGTCACCAAACGTAGTGGCGAGCGGGAAACCATTGATTTAGACAAGATCCATCGCGTGATCACTTGGGCAGCCAAAGGTCTAAACAATGTCTCCGTTTCAGAAGTTGAATTACGCTCGCACCTACAGTTTTTTGACGGCATCCCCACCGAAGCCATTCACGAGACCATTATTAAGGCTGCTGCCGATCTGATCTCTCCAGAGTCTCCAGATTATCAGTTCCTAGCAGCACGTTTAGCGATTTTCCACCTACGCAAGAAAGCATTTGGCCAATTTGAGCCTCCTAAGCTTTTTGATCATGTGGTCGGTTTGGTTGAGATGGGCAAGTACGATGCACATATATTGCAAGACTATAGCCGCGAAGAGATAGACACGTTAGATAGCTATATCGATCATTGGCGTGACATGAACTTCTCTTACGCAGCAGTTAAACAACTAGAAGGTAAATATCTAGTTCAAAATCGCGTAACCCATGAAATTTATGAAAGCGCACAGTTTTTATATATTTTAGTGGCGGCATGCCTATTTGCTAAATATCCACAAGAGACGCGCCTTAAGTACATTAAAGATTTTTACGACGCGACCTCTACCTTTAAGATTTCATTACCAACACCAATCATGGCCGGCGTTCGTACGCCCACTCGCCAGTTTAGTTCTTGTGTATTGATTGAATGTGGCGACAGCTTAGATTCTATTAACGCTACTGCGTCGTCTATTGTTAAGTACGTATCACAACGTGCAGGTATTGGGGTCAATGCTGGCCGTATTCGTGCACTGGGTAGCCCAATCCGTGGCGGAGAAGCGTTCCACACCGGTTGCTTACCTTTTTTCAAGTACTTTCAAACAGCGGTTAAATCCTGCTCGCAAGGCGGTGTACGTGGTGGCGCAGCTACCCTTTTCTACCCTATGTGGCATTTAGAAGTCGAGTCACTGCTGGTACTTAAGAACAACCGTGGTGTGGACGACAACCGTATTCGCCATCTTGATTATGGTGTACAACTTAACAAGTTAATGTATCAGCGCTTGATTAAGGGCCAGCACATTAGTTTGTTTAGTCCATCAGACGTACCTGGTATGTATGATGCGTTCTTTGAAGATCAACAAGAATTCGAACGCCTGTATTTGCAATATGAAGCCGATGAGTCTATCCGTAAAAAGCAGATAAAGGCATCAGAGTTGTTCTCACTGATGATGCAAGAGCGTGCCTCAACCGGTCGTATTTATATTCAAAACGTGGATCACTGTAATACACATAGTCCGTTTGATTCACGCGTTGCACCTGTACGTCAATCGAATCTTTGTTTAGAGATTGCCTTACCTACCAAGCCGTTGAACAACATCAACGATCCTGATGGTGAAATCGCGCTATGTACGCTATCAGCCTTGAACTTAGGTGCTATCAAAAATCTAGATGAGCTAGAGCCATTGGCCGATTTAGCCGTGCGTTCGCTAGATAGTTTGCTTGATTATCAAGACTATCCTATTACCGCAGCACACAAAGCATCGATGAATCGCCGTACCTTAGGTATAGGTGTGATTAACTTTGCTAACTACTTAGCTAAAGAAGGTGTGCGTTACTCTGACGGTTCTGCAAACAATATTACCCATAAAACATTTGAAGCGATTCAATATTATCTATTGAAAGCGTCTATGAAATTGGCTAAAGAACAAGGCGCCTGCCCGTCATTCCACGAAACCAATTACGCTAAGGGTATCTTACCGATTGATACTTACAAGCGCGATTTGGATAAGATTTGTGATGAACCACTGCATATGGATTGGGACACGCTACGTGAAGAGATCAAACAACATGGTCTGCGTAACTCTACCCTTTCAGCATTGATGCCGTCAGAGACCTCTTCTCAGATCTCGAATGCGACCAATGGTATTGAACCGCCACGCGGGTTGATCAGTGTCAAAGCCAGTAAAGATGGTCAGTTGAAGCAAGTGGTACCTGATTTTGAAAAGTACCAGTATAGCTACGAGCTACTTTGGCAAATGCCAAATAACGAAGGTTACTTGCAACTTGTCGGGTTAATGCAGAAGTTTGTCGACCAAGCAATTTCGGCCAATACAAACTATGACCCGACGCGTTTTGAAGGTCAAAAAGTACCGATGCAAGCACTATTAAAAGATTTATTGCTTGCCTACAAATACGGTGTGAAGACGCTTTATTATCACAACACTCGAGATGGTGCTTCTGATAAGCACGATGACATTACCAGCATAGAAAAAGAAGACGATAGCTGTGCCGGCGGTGCGTGTAAAATTTAAGCCCGTATCCTAGTTAATTAGATAATAATGTGGGGGCCTAGCCCCCATAGAATGGAAGAGTAAAAATGGCCTATTCAACTTTTTGTCAAACACCTAATAATGCCCAACTCGAGCCTATGTTTATGGGCCAACCTGTCAATGTTGCTCGTTACGATGTGCAAAAGTATGAAGTGTTTGAGAAGCTCATTGAAAAGCAGCTGTCTTTTTTCTGGCGCCCAGAAGAAGTTGACGTCAGCAAAGACAAAATTGATTACAATGCACTACCAGAGCATGAGAAGCACATTTTCATCTCAAACCTAAAGTACCAAACCTTGTTAGACTCGATTCAAGGTCGTTCACCTAACGTGGCTTTTTTGCCGTTAGTGTCATTACCGGAACTAGAGACTTGGATTGAGACTTGGTCATTTTCTGAAACAATTCACTCGCGCTCTTATACCCACATCATTCGTAATATCGTCAATGATCCTTCGGTAGTTTTTGATGACATTGTTGAAAACGATGAAATCCTAAAACGAGCCAGCGATATTGCTGTGTATTACGATACATTGATTAATCTTACCCAAGCGTACAACTTGCATGGTGAAGGTGTGCATGAGATTGATGGTCAATCAATCAATGTGACTCGTCGCGAGATTAAAAAAGCCCTCTATCTGTGCATGATGTCCGTCAATGTACTAGAAGCGATTCGCTTTTACGTTAGTTTTGCTTGCTCTTTTGCATTTGCAGAACGTAAAGTCATGGAAGGCAATGCAAAGATCATTCGTTTGATTGCCCGCGATGAAGCGCTGCATTTAAATAGTACTCAACACATCATCAAGATAATGCAAGGTGGCAAAGACGATCCAGAAATGGGTGAGATAGCCAAAGAGTGTGAAGAGCAAGCTACCGCTATCTTTGTTAAGGCTGCTGAGCAAGAAAAAGAATGGGCCAAATACCTATTTAAAGATGGCTCGATGATCGGTCTTAACGAGCAAATCCTTTGCCAATATGTAGAATACATTACCAACGAGCGCATGCGCTCTGTTAACTTGGTTAGCCCCTATAGTGAGATTACTAACCCACTACCTTGGATGAAAAACTGGTTGGAAAGTGATTCTGTCCAAGTCGCACCACAAGAAGTAGAAGTATCTTCTTATCTTGTTGGTCAAATCGATGCGTCTATCGATGAAGATGAGTTTGCCGATTTTGACCTATAACGTCATCAAAAAGGCGCCTATCGTTAGCCTTAAAGGACAACCTGTGCTGCTGTATACCCAGCAGCACACAAGTCTGTTGCATGCACTAGAAGCCAAGAAAGTGAAGGTATTTTCAGAATGCCGTAACGGCTTTTGTGGTGCATGTAAAACCAAAGTACTGAGCGGTAAAGTAAAATATCATACCGATCCGCTTGTAGAGTTAGAGTCCGACGAATGTTTACCTTGTTGCTGTCATCCCGACAGTGACGTCGACCTTGAGCTTTCCAGCCAAGGGGCCGATATCTTTCCTGTCAGACAAACGTTAAACACTCAGGAACGAGTAGATAACGACAATAACGTAAAAACCCGCTAAAGCGTTACCCCGGCTTTTCCATCTATTGACCATATTTAGTTTGCAGTGCTTCGAAGGTTTGGCTTGCTTGTAATTTGCTAAAACTGCGTTTTAGCGTTTCCATATCTATGTGTTCAGCATGTTTTTTAGATAACTGTACCCAAGGTGTTTTCACTTCTAACACCAAGGGCTCACCCAATGTCAGTTGCATATTATCTTCATTCTGTATGGATGCGACCGCATTATTAATCGACTGCAGCGACCCAATAATCGCATCAACTCTTCCTGCCATTAATAGCCGAACACCTTGGCGATAGTCCACAACATGATATTTAGATATCGCCGTATTGGTGTCAATTGGTTCATAAAATTTAGCCCCGCGTAAATAGGCTAACTTTTGGCCTGCTAAATCATCCAAATGGGATATCGCCCAATTTTGTAAACCTATGACGACTATTTTTTTTGACGGCAGCGCGGCAACATAATCAACATATTGTTCTAGTGCGGGATTACGAAACATAATGGTAAGGTCTATTTTGCCTTGTTTTAATGCACTGACAACGCGTGCGTAAGGCACCACTTTATTGTTATCGACATAGCCCGCGTCTTTCGCCAGCGCATTTGCAAACTCGAAATAAATACCACTGAAATGACCATTTTCATCAATGCCGTAGGGCTTAAAACCTATGGTATAGATATTTAACTGTAATGGTTCAGCCTTAACTGAACCCGTCTGAGTAAAACTAACAATTAATAGGATTATGCTAAAAGATAGGCATTTATCCAGCATACTTGCCCCACTTGAGAGATGTTACTACTAAAAATAGTTGAATCTTGCTTGATAGCAAAGTCATCAGCTATAGATATTTGCCCGACATAAAGGATTTGTCTGTAGTCAAAGACCCGCTATTTAGGTTTAGTAATTGACTGATGAATTCGATTAATATCCATCAACGCTGCGCTGCCATACCACGGATGCAACTCCATGACTAAGCTGCCCGCTTGTATGGCTGGATCTGTAGCAGTTAATGCTTGCGCCTCTTCAATGGTGGTGACATTAAATATATAAATCCCCCTTAAGTCACCCTCACCCAAAAACGGACCCGCTAGTACTAATTTCCCCTCTTTTGCTAAGCGACTTATATTGTCCATATGTTGTTTTTGCAATGTACTAGCGTGCTGCTTGTCTTGAGGGCGATGAGGCCCTTTTTTAAGTAATGCCATTACATAGCGTTTCATTCCATAGTCATCGCCTTGTAATCGCTCAGCAAGTTGCGCATCGTATTGCGCCCTAACCGTTGTACTGACACTGATACACATCATAAAAATAAAGGCCGCGCACCACAGGAGGAAGTTTGAGCGCTGCAACCAAGTTGTAAGTTGATGGGTTAAACCTAAATGAAATTTAGTCGAGGATACTTTCATTAACATGACCTGTTGCCTTATTGTTAGTATTAAAACTAACTGAGAAATACATTTTAGCAAGCAGCAAACTAGATTAAATTCAGTCTATTGACTGAGAGTATTAGTACTTAGCGACGTAGTTGCCCTATGCCTAGTTTGCTATAGTCCGGTCAAATTAAATTTCAGGGTAAAACCTGCCTAGTTAGGCCTAAATGCGGCTCCTCTAGCAACATGACCGAGCTATTACGCTACCCATGTTGTCGACACCTATAATTTACTTTAAGGAAGAAGTAATGAAACAGCAGTTTTCACAATACCTATCTCGTTTACCCGCTCCAGTTGTAATTGGTTTAATGCTTTGGCTGGCCTCGACACTAGCAAGTATTCTACTTGGCGTATTTCAAGAGATATTAGGCAGTGAATCTACTAGCGGCAATGTTATGACCATTGTGATGCCAGCTATATGTATTGGCCTATATTTAGGCCAAACTACCGGGGCATTGATCAGCCGAAAAACGCGATGGCTAGCGATAATCTGTTGGACTGGCTTAAACTTAGTCGCGTTGGCACTGCTAATGTTAACAATGGACACGGCTTTGATAGACGATTTTAGTGAGCTAGGTTGGTTTAACTTAGTGATTGCAGTCGCGATGATTGTCTATCTTTTGATTGCTTATTACTGTTTTAAATGGGGTGAAAAACTCGGCGTTAAGCAATATCACAAGCAAGCAGCGCAATAATCTGCTGCAAATAGTATAGAAAAAACCAGCTAAGGTTCGTAACCAAGCTGGTTTTCAATCTAAGGTTAACCGTTAAAGCGCGATCGCAAGTTCCGCCCCCTGTCTTATCGCTCGTTTAGCATCAAGCTCTGCTGCTACATCTACACCACCAATGAGATGCACTGGCAAGCCCGTGGCTTTCATTTCATCGACCAACTGGGTATTAGATTCTTGTCCTGCACATAAGACAACATGGTCGACAGCTAGCGTTTGTGGTTGCTGATCAACCTCTATATGGAGTCCTTTATCATCAAAAGATTGATAGCTGACGCCTATTTGCATAGCAACTTGATGTTGTTTTAACACTGAACGGTGGATCCACCCCGTGGTCTTGCCAAGACCTTTACCCATCTTGGTGGTTTTGCGTTGCAATAAATGCACTTGCTTATGTTGCGGGCTTTGTTCTGGCTGGGTTAAGCCCCCACGGTCTTGATAGCTTTTATCTATGCCCCATTGCTTTAACCATTTTTCAGGTTGTAAGGTGCTAGACTCCGCTTCACACAGGAAGTGGGCCATATCAAAGCCTATCCCACCGGCACCAATCAACGCTACCTTGTCGCCTAGCTCTACCTCGCCATTAAGTACTTGCTGATATGTGACAACCCGCGGATCATCAAACCCAGGAAGGTTAAGTTTTCTCGGCACCACGCCAGAAGCGATCACCACTTCATCAAACTGCTCTTCTTGCAGCGTTGTAGCGTCCAAACGAGTGTTAAGTCGCAAGTCAACCTGATGTAATTTCATCTGCTCGTTAAAATAGCGGATAGTCTCATTAAACTCCTCTTTACCGGGGATCTTGCGCGCTAGATTAAACTGGCCGCCCACTTCATCTTTAGCTTCAAACAGCACCACTTTATGCCCACGACTTGCCGCGTAAATGGAAAATGCCATGCCTGCTGGCCCTGCACCCATGACTGCAATGCGTTTAGCCTGGGTTGCGGGAGTAAAGTTGAGCTCGGTTTCATAACATGCTCGCGGATTCACAAGGCAGGTGGCACGTTTTAACGAGAAGGTATGGTCCAAACACGCTTGGTTACAGCCAATACAGGTATTGATCAGGTGACTTTGGTCCGCTGCGGCTTTATTAACAAACTCGGCATCTGCTAAAAAAGGTCTGGCCATAGACACCATGTCGGCCTGGCCGGACTCAATAATATGTTCAGCAATCTCTGGGGTATTGATTCGATTAGTGGCGATAAGTGGTAACTTAACCTCGCTCTTTAATCTTTCTGTCACCCAGGCAAATGCACCTCTTGGTACACTCGTCGCAATGGTTGGCACTCGGGCTTCATGCCAGCCAATCCCGGTATTGATAATTGATACGCCGGCTTGCTCTAACCACTTAGCCAGCTGCACAACCTCATCCCAATTAGAGCCATTATCAACCAGATCTAACATAGATAAACGGAACACGATGATGAACTCTTTACCCACTTTTTCGCGGATGGCGTTTACGATCTCTACTGGAAACTGTGCCCGCTGAGCAAAATCACCGCCCCACTTGTCGGTCCGTTTATTGGTACGACTACAAATGAACTGATTGATCAGATAACCTTCAGAGCCCATCACCTCTACACCGTCATAGCCAGCTTGCTTAGCTAGCTGCGCAGCTTTTGCATAATCTTTAATAGTCTTACTGACTTGCCTGGTCGACATTGCTGACGGAGTAAAAGGTGTAATGGGTGATTTGATCTTACTGGGTGCTTGTGAAAAAGGATGGTAGCCATATCGTCCCGCATGCAAGATCTGCATGCAAATCTTACCGCCTGCTTCATGGACTGCTTGGGTAACCTTTTTATGTTTGCCTATTTGCCAAGAATAGGTCAGTTGGCAAGCATTAGGAGCAAGACGACCGCGCAGATTAGGTGAAATTCCCCCGGTTACGATTAGCCCAACACCGCCTTCGGCACGTTCTTTATAGAAAGCTGCCAGTTTCTCAAAGCCGCCCTTTTCTTCTTCAAGACCAGTATGCATCGAACCCATCAACACTCGGTTCTTTAGCGTAGTAAATCCTAAATCTAAGGGTTCTAATAAATGTGGAAACGACATTCAAACATCCTTTTTAAACAAGTGATTTAATCCAGCATACAACGGCTGAAGTATTTGCTCAATAGCCAGCCACCGGTTGGCATGATTAGATTCATTTACAATTCTATTTTCCCCTGCCCTCGCTTTTCAGTTAGCATAGGCCTAATCGAGCGATAAAGGAGTGGGTAATGTCCGCTAAACCCTCATTATTTAAAAGAATAGTAAAGCTTATATGGAACCTAGTGAACGGTACTCGCAAACTTTTGCTGAACCTGTTCTTTTTTGGATTTTTACTGCTGTTTGTCTTTGTATTAACAAATGAAGAAACCATAGAGATAGAAAAAGGCTCTGCGCTGGTACTCGACCTTTCCGGGGTGATAGTAGAACAAAAGCGCCCTGTTGACCCAATAGAAGCGGCAATGAAAAGCGGAAGCAATCAAGGCGATGGCGAAATACTGCTAGCCGATGTACTGGATGTCATTAATAACGCCGCATCAGATCGCCGTATTTCCGCATTAGTGCTAGATATTGGTCACCTTAAGTGGACTGGGATCAGTAAACTGCAATCCATTGGTGAAGCGCTGCATCAGTTTAAGCAAAGTGGTAAACCTATTGTTGCCAACGGTAACTGGTATGGACAAAACCAATACCTATTAGCCAGCTTTGCCGATACCATCTATTTAAATCCCCAAGGCAGCGTTGAAATTGAAGGCTTAAGCCGTTATCGCCAGTATTATAAATCTGCACTAGATAAGTTAAAAATTAAAGCTCATGTGTTTAGAGTTGGTACCTTCAAATCCGCTGTTGAACCTTACCTGCGTGATGATATGTCCGATGCAGCCAAGGCTGCGAATAAAGACCTTCTTGATGACATCTGGCAAAGTTACCAGCAAACGGTAACTACTAATCGCGGCATTGCCGACGATGCCCTCATGCTAAGCGGTGAGCGTTATCTACAAGAACTCGACAAAGCGCAAGGTAAAGGCGCTCAAATGGCGGTTAATCTTGGTTTAGTCGACCAACTTGCATCGGCAGAAGAGTTTAGACTTGCGATGGTTGAGCTAGTGGGTGAGCAAGCCAATGCCGATAGCTATAAGCAAATAGGCTTTAACGATTATCAAACACTGGTCGCTAAACACCCTAGTTTAAGCATTGAAGATACCGTTGGTATTGTCGTTGCTAAAGGCACCATCTTAAATGGTAATCAGCCTGCTGGCCAAATTGGCGGCGAAAGCACCGCTAAATTACTCCGCGATGCACGTTTTGATGACAATGTGAAAGCCGTTGTTATGCGAGTTGATAGTCCAGGTGGTAGCGCGTTTGCATCTGAGCAGATCCGTCAGGAAGTCATCGCACTTAAATCAGCCGGCAAACCAGTTGTTGTCAGCATGGGTAGTTATGCCGCTTCAGGAGGCTACTGGATATCGGCAAGTGCCGACTATATAATGGCAACCCCAACCACGCTAACCGGCTCTATCGGTATCTTCGGTATGGTAACCACTTTTGAAGATTCTTTAGCTCACCTGGGTATCCATACCGATGGAGTCGCAACTTCTGAATGGTCTACGTTCTCGACAGCTAAAGGGCTAAACAGCGAACTTAAAGCGGTTATTCAACGCTATATAGAGCGCGGTTACCATGATTTTATCTCACTGGTGGCCACTGAGCGTAACATGAGTCTCGATGAAGTCGATGCTATTGCCCAAGGTCGTGTATGGTCAGGCGCCAAAGCAAAACAACTGGGTCTGGTTGATGAGCTCGGCGACTTAAACAATGCTGTGGCAAAAGCGGCTGAACTTGCCGAACTCGATAAATATGATACCAAAGTGATTGAGCAAGAATTGAGTGCTCAAGATCAATTGATTCAAGCGATGTTTGCCAAGGCGGTCAGTTATCTACCTGAGTCACAGCTTCAAAGTACGATATTGCAAGATATCTTGCAGCAATTGGACTCTGCAATAGAAGAGTTCTCATCATTTGATGACCCCAATAATATCTACTTGTATTGCGATACTTGCAATATTTAATGTCATTGAGTTAAAAGCCCGCAACAGCGGGCTTTTTTAATGGCGACAACCTCAGTATAATCGGCTAAAAATATTAGCTGAAAGCCCAAATCAATGACTAAACGTTCGATTTATGTCGCCTACACCGGTGGTACCATAGGTATGCAAAAAACCGCTAATGGTTTTGCACCTGTTCCAGGTTTTTTAACCGACTGTGTCAAATCAATGCCCGAGTTTTTTCATGAAGAGATGCCTCATTTTGAAATATCAGAGTATTGCCCGCTGATTGACTCTTCGAACATGGCTCCCACTGATTGGCAAATGATTGCTAATGATATTAAAGCCAATTATGACAAGTACGATGGATTTGTTATTTTGCACGGCACAGATACCATGGCATTCACCGCTTCAGCACTATCGTTTATGCTGCAAGGATTGGGCAAACCTGTCATTGTTACCGGCTCTCAAATTCCGCTAGCGCAACTTCGCTCGGACGGCCAAACTAACCTGCTTAACGCGTTATACATTGCGGCCAATTATCCAGTGGCTGAAGTATGCTTGTTCTTTAACAATAAGCTGTTTCGGGGCAATCGTACCACTAAGGCCCATGCCGATGGGTTCGATGCTTTTGCGTCCCCAAACTTCCCACTGTTACTCGAAGCCGGGATTAAAATACGACTTAAAGCCGGTAAAATTGCCGATGAATCTAAGCAGCAATTAGCGGTAAAGACGATTACCCCACAACCTGTTGGTGTAGTGACCCTGTATCCAGGGATCACCACAGATGTGATTGATAATTTGCTAAGGCAGCCGGTTAAAGCCTTAATCTTGCTAACATATGGTGTGGGTAACGCGCCACAGAACCCAGAGTTGTTAGCCTGCTTAAAACGGGCCTCTGAGCGCGGTATCATTCTAGTGAACTTGACTCAATGTTTACAGGGCAAGGTCAATATGGGTGGCTATGCAACAGGCAATGCGCTTGCTAAGGCCGGCGTGATAAGTGGCTTTGATATGACAACAGAGGCGGCACTGACCAAGCTGCACTATTTATTGTCTCAGCAATTAAGTCCAGAGCAAATCCGCAGTCAGATGCAGCAAAACCTATTTGGTGAATTAAGCGAAGACTAGTCCTGCTACTCGATTTTGCTATATCACTCAAAAATAAAAAGCGCCAATTTAGATCGGTATGATCTAAATTGGCGCCAAAGTTTTATAAGTTAAAGATCTTGCTCTTTAAACTGAGCTATCGACTCACCTTTAAACTGTTTTTTCAATTCCGCCTTCGACAGCTCGTTCACTTCGCCTTGATTATTGATGGTGAAATGATCAGTCTGATTAAGCCTGCGCGCCTGATATAACATCACCAACTGCTGGGTTTGATCCCGCTGTTGTTGGCTTAATACTGTGCCATCTTCCCATTTGCCAATTTCAACGGCACTTAATAAGCTTTGATACACCTCTTCGGGCATATCATCAATCACTTTGTTAATCTCGCTCATACGCTTTTCCGTTTGTGTAGTACGATTCTTACCCTAGCAATCAGGTAGCCGACAAAGCCAAAAACAAAACAGCTGCCCGCGACATAGGCGCGCATCCCAGTCGCACTTTCGCCACCCCAGAACCAAATAACCACACCGGCTATAAACAAGGTCATGGCGATAAAACTTTGGTTCATTAACTGATTTGAGCGACGAATATGGCTAATGCGCATTTGCGATTCATTAACCTCACCCATCACGCTACCACAATGAGAGCAAGACTTAGCTTGACTCGATATGCGCTTATTACACTGCTGACATTCTACTAACGCCATCGCTGTTACCTTAATTTATCAACTACAGCTAGCATGGCCAAAAGTGAAGCTTCACCTAAATACATGCTACGCTCTGGAGACCAACCTGAAATGGGATCAGGCATATTTGCATTATCTTTAAATGGCATTTCAAGCGTATTTGATAAACATTTGAAGTGCTCTGCTACCCAGTTTGAAGCCACGGTAAGGTTCGCTTTACCTGGTTCATCTTTGTCATAGCCAAACTTATCTTGGAAATCTGCGCTAGCCATCAGTAAAGCGTTCACGAAAGACTGCTGCAACGTTGCCATCTCTTGAGTATAAGACGGCACGCCTTCACAACCTGCCAAAAATACATAAGGCAAGCCTTCATCACCGTGCACGTCATAAAATAGATCAACACCTTCTTGCTTCATTTTGTTGATCACATGAAACACTTCAGGACTGCGAGCTAAAGATGGATTTTGCCATTCGCGATTTAAGTTCACTCCGGCCGCATTGGTGCGCAAATGACCTCGCGCGCTACCATCTGGATTCATATTTGGCACAATATAAAAATTGGCTTTATCAAGTAGCGCTTTAGCTGTTGGGCAATCGCTATCTAATAGGTTGTTGAGTAGCCCCTCTACCAACCACTCAGCCATGGTTTCACCTGGGTGCTGCCTTGCAGTGATCCAAATCTTGGCTTTTTGCTCATCATCGTCACCGACTTTGACTAACGTCAGGTCACGCTTATCAAGTGTTTCACCTAAATGTGTTAATGACACTAGCGGGTGAACTTGTACTGCGGCTAACAGATCTTGATGACGCTCGTAGCTATAAGGTGCGAAATAAGCAATTTGAATCGCATCGCAATCTAACTGCACATCAATGGTGAGTTTGCCATCTTGATAACTTGTCGGTAAGCGGAACCAGGTTTGTCTGTCATAGGTTGCAGCAGCTTGGTAATTTTCCCAGCCTTTAGGATAGGACGCGCCATCGGCATTAATAATGTTGAGGGTGTATTTAGCCCCAACAACGCCTTCCAATTTGAAGTTAAACCACTGGTAAAACTCCCCGCCTTCGTCTGGACGAATAGCAAGCTGAACATCGTCGAAGTTCTCTTGATTAATTACTTCGATGTTCCCACCATCAAAATTGGCACTTATCCGCATATCTTATCCTTAATTGTATTTGTTCGTGCAGGGCCTAAGCGGCTGCGAGATAGGCCATAGAATAACCTAAACCTAACGTTTTACCCATGTATGACATGAAAAAAGCCACTCAAGAGTGGCTTTTTTCATCAAAGTTAAACTTTTATAGGGCGGCGTAGCTGTATCCTTGGCCCCGTACAGTATTAATCAAGGTTTTAGGTAATTCTATTTGCGCCAGCTTTCTTCGCGTATTGCTGATGTGCATATCAAGATTGCGGTCAAATTTACCCAGCTCTTTTTGCAACACACGCCGCTGCAACTCAGCTTTAGTAATGACCTCACCTTTACGTTCAAACAGATATTTAAATAACTTGTATTCGGTCTGCGTTAAAGTGACTTTACGACTGTCAATCAGGACTGAGTAATCCAAATCGTTAAAGTTAATGTCGCTATTGACTTGTTGATTTACCCCTTGCGCTTGCGCAATTTCAACACGGCGTTGTAGTGCAACCATTCTGACTAGTAACTCCTTTATACTGAAAGGCTTGGTGACAAAATCATCCGCACCTAGTTCATACCCTTTAATCCGTTCTTCTTCGTTATCTATGGCAGAAATCACGATAACGGGTGTCGATTTGTCGCAACTATTAAGTAAGCCAAAACCATCCATCTTAGGCATCATAATATCGAGTAGGATGACATCTGGTTGAAAGTGCTTCAAACAAGTTAATGCTTCAATACCATTGGCAGCACAGGTAACTCCATGCCCCTGTTGCTCTAACGCCTGGCATAAAAGGTCACGAAACACTTGGTCATCATCAACTAATAATATTTGGCTCATTTATCACTTACTACGAATGCGAACGATTATCATTAAGGTTACATCAAAGGTGTGACAGGTGCTAGTAGTTTTTGCTTAATTTGCGATCTTGGTAACATTTACTTTAACCTAATAAACAAAAAGCCAGCATTTGCGCTGGCTTTTTAAACAGAGTCTAAGTTTCGTTATTGGGTTAACATCAGCTCTCTTACATATTTCACCGGAGCACTGCCATAACTTAAGAACTTTTCGTGGAACGCTTTTAAATCAAAAGCCTCACCCTGCATACCTTTGAGCTCTTCTCTAAAGTCATAGATCTCACGGTAACCAGAATAGTAGCTAGTTAACTGCACTTGGCTCAGTGTTGCACGGCGCCATTTACCTTCAGCTTCCGCCTGTTGCTGGAACGCTTCTTGAGTCATAAGCTCAATCGCCTCCGCTTCGGTCATGCCTTTAACTTGGATACTGTAATCTAAAATGGTATTGGCAATAACACGTAAATTCCATTTGTAGTACATCAACCACATTTCTGGCTCAAAGTTGCCGTAGCCCTCTTCCAGCATCATACGCTCGGTATACACCGCCCAGCCTTCAACCATAGCACCGTTACCAAACAGGCTTTTTATCATGCTGGGAGATTCGTTACTGTAAACCAGCTGGGTATAGTGACCTGGAATGGCTTCATGGATGTTTAGCACTTGCAATATCCAGTGGTTATATTCGCGAAGATAGCTCTCAGCTTGTTCATCACTCATGCCATCCAGCGGCGTCACATTATAATAAGTGTTGCTACTTTTCTCGTAAGGGCCAGGTGCACTGATAGAAGCACCCGCAAAACCGCGCATATATTCCGGTGTTTCTCTTACAACCAGCGGCTTAGAGGGATCTAGGGTAATGAGGTCTTTGTCATTGACGAATTTGACTAACTCAGGGATTTGCGCTCGAACCTCAGCAACAAAATTATCACGTTGCACATGTTTGGCACTTAAGTGATCAATCAATTGTTTGATAGCAACATTACTCTGCTTAGGCTGAGGTGTATCAAAATACTTGCTCCATAGCTTATCGGTAATTTTCGCCATTTCACCTTGCACACGAGCTTTGTCATCCATGGCTTTTTCATAAAGCGCTTTGCCACTCATTCCGGCTTGAATATCAAAGGCAAATTTTTGCTCATACAACTCTTCACCAATTCTAAAACTCTTAGCGCCAGATTTAACTAACTTAGATTCGAGATCTTCTAACCAGCTTATATGCTGGTTAATTGCCGTGGTTGATTGCTCGAACCTTTGTTTAAACAACTGTTTTTCTTGATCTGTTAAGCCTGATCTTGACACTTTTTCAAGTAATTCATCAGAAAAAACGCTGAATGCGCCTTTATTTTGCATCACAGCTAACTGGGTGTGTTCAAGTGTAGGCTTACTGATATTCGCTTGAGCAGCAAGGTAGTAAGCCGGTACGTTTTCCATTCTTGCTAGGAAGGATCTTAACCTGTCATCTAGTGGAGCAAAATCTTCATTAATGATTTGTGCAAAACCGCCCGACACGTTATAGCTGCTGGGGTTCCACTGCCAAGATTTAAAGACTTCAATCTCCCAAGCACCACGTTGCAACAGATTTTCAATCAAGCGATAGTCGATCAGTTCGTTTGGCGATAGTTGCGCTTTATCAAACGACTGTAGTTTATTGAGTTCTGCCTTGACAAAGGCTAAGTAGGCACTGCGCGCCGTGTCATTGGGAACTTGTAAAATACCATCATATTTATGGTAGCCACTGTATAAAGCCCAAGTTGGCGACTGTTGCCATAACCCTTCAATAAATTGCTCAGAAAAGGCAGCAAAGCCTTCGGCCGCGACTTGCTCAGCAGCGGCAGGCTGCGTGGTCGATGAAGACTGTTGTGAAGTACATGCAGTGAGACCTGTCAGAGCACTGGCAATGGTCAGTGCGATTAGCGCTTTTTTCATTATCCTATCCTGTGATATGTTGTTGTTCTTATATATTGCTATCATCTTACTCTCTACCTAAGTTAACCACTTTCTCAGTAAAGATTCAGCTAACTATTGCGACAATTCATAGCTTGTTACAAATCCATTAATAGTCCGCTTGGTTTATAGTAATTACACGGAAATTTCACATTGTATTGACCCTATGCAGAACCTCAGCATAGGGATAATCACTAAGCTGGCCAAAGCCATTTACTTTACGCAGTTTAAGTTTGGTAAAAAGCGGCATATGCAAACCACAAAGTGCGCGTGCAAGCCGTTCATCACTATAGTGTTTAGTTAAACCAGCCTTGAGTTCTGCGGCCATTGAGGCAACATTAACACTCGCTAAAGGTGATAGCGTATCAATCTCAGGTATATGGGCGGCGCCTGAGATGCAAGCTGAGCACTGGCCACAGGGTTCGATATCTTGTTGGTCATCAAAGTATCTGGCTAAGGCAACACTTAAGCATTGGTCAGTTTGTAGTAAATTAAGTAGATTATGAATGCGCGCAATTTCGCTCGCTTCTTTGTCTCTAAACTGCTCACTAAGTTGTTTAGTGACACTATCTAGATCAAACTGAGGCGTCAGTACTTCATAGACTTGTGTCATCTGCTTACTTTGCAACTCGATTAAGTTCTGCTCGTCAAGATAGCTTAGTGCTGTCAATCCTCGTTGTTGTTGGCGATAGTCACTATCGATGTCTTTCAAGTCGATACTATGCCAAACACGGGCGCTTTTTGCCGCTGCGAAAACTTGCCCCAAAAATGCCGAGCGCTGGGGATCAAAACGATTAAGAATCGCACCTTTGTCAGCAATAAACTTAAACTTATGCTCTGCAAAATAGCTATAAGCTGGGCGAATGATGCCCTTTAGCTCTATGTATACAAGTAAGGTTTTTAGTGCCAAAGGTCTGATATTGGTTTCTGTAGACAATGAGTTGAGCATGGTTTCCCATTGACCTTGGGCCCGGCTGATACGAGATAACACAGACTCAATTGCACTTGCTTCTGGGGTATCGCCGTAGACAAAGTTCTCTAACACAGTCAAATTGTCTTTATTGGCAAGCACCAAACATTCAGACGCTTGCCCATCTCGCCCCGCTCTGCCCACTTCTTGCGCGTAGTTCTCAATTGATTTGGGTAAATCGTAGTGCACCACAAAACGAATATCGCTTTTATCAATCCCCATACCAAACGCGATCGTAGCGACCATTAACGGGATCTCACCCTGCATAAATTGTTGTTGCAGTTGTTGGCGTACCTCGTGGCCCAGTCCAGCATGATACGCACAGGCAGAAAAACCTGCTTGCTTAAGCTGTTCAGTTAATGTTTCGGCACTTTGCTGCAAGGTCACATAAATAATGCCACTACTCTGGCTTCGACTATGTAACCACTGAGTTAGCTGAGAAAACTTATCTTTTGCAGCCACCCCTCGCACATTCAGAGCCAGATTAGGTCGGTGAAAGCCGGTACGGACGATATGTTGCGGCAATATATTGAACTTAGCACGCATATCATCGGCCACTTGTGCTGTCGCCGTTGCGGTTAATAGCAGCACCTGATCAATGGCCAACTCTCGCTGATAGCCCGGTAATTTCAAATAATCAGGCCTGAAGTTGTGGCCCCATTCAGAAATACAATGGGCCTCATCAACCACTAACAAAGAGAATGGCACGGCTTTAATAAACTGCCGAAAGCGCTCATTGTTAAAGCGCTCAACCGACACCATAAGGATTTTAATCTTACCTTGCCTTATATCAGCCATCACCGCTTGTATTTGCTCACGACTTTGCGAAGAGTCTATGCTGGTTGCCGCGATACCGTGTTGCGTAAGAAATGCGAGTTGGTCTTGCATTAAGGCTAGCAATGGCGACACCACAATGGTGAGGTGGGGAAGCTGTACTGCGCTTAGCTGGTAACAAAGTGATTTACCAGACCCTGTTGGAAAAATCGCCGCGGCGCTATGGCCGGCAAGAATTGACTCAACAACAGCTCGTTGCCCGGGTTTAAAATGTGAGAAGCCGAACGCATTTTCTAATAGTTGCTTTAACATGAGACTTTAACCATGGCCTTTAGTGCAACCATCATGCATGTGGATGTTTTTAAGTGCAAAAAAATAATTAAAACTATAGATCTTATGTAGTTTTTAGGCTTTGCCATATACTTAACGTTAACATTTTATTGCAAACTACTTTGAACGCGGCATTATAGACAAATAACAATAAAAAATATCTACATTAGGTCGCCCCATGTATTGGAGAAACCATTTGAAGTCTCGTTATTCGCTTTGCAAAATTGCGCTGTTATCAAGCATCAGTTTCATCAGCTGTTATAGCAACGCGGCATCACCCGCAATGCCTAATGTCATTACCATAGCCACCCAGGCTTGGCCCCCCTATCAAATAGAAAATGGCGATAAGCAATACGGTTATGCCATAGAAGCACTTGAATGTGTCATGACTTCTATTAAACAAGATTACCGGGTTGAATTTGTGCCTTGGGGAAGAGCCCAGTCGGGCACAGCCCTAGGGACTTATGATGGCTTTTTCTCTGCATCAAAACATACAGGTAGAGATGAATACGCCATTTTAAGCGATACCTTCATTGAACAGAAATGGTCGTTCTACCTACATAAAGACAGCACGCTGGCCACCGACCTCAACACGTTACAAACTAAGGCCGTTTTTGGTAGCAGAAAACACTCAAATACGCTTTTTTGGCTGCAAGATAATGGCTTTAAGAATATTCATAAATTTAATCATGTCGATGACTTAGTTAAATTACTGGTTAACCGTCGTATTGATGCCATTATGGAAAACGAAATTCTGTTCAACAACGCCCTGTATCATGCCGATGTAAAGAGCGATACCTTCATAAAAGTCGACAATATCGAAAAGCCATTAGGGGTCTATTTTGGTAAGCGATTTTTGAATCAGTATCCCAGCTTTTTAGGTAAGTTCAATCAAGCTACGCAACAATGCCGCTTTAGCCAAGACAATAACGAAAGTTAGTTATCTAGATTGAACTTAGCCGTTATCGGGTTATGATCTGACGCGGTTGAAGGGGTTGCACTAGCCTGTACTAGCTGTAACCCACGGTAGAACAGATGATCCAATGGTTGACCAAGGACACGACTGCGGTAGTCGTGTTGAAATTTGGCAGAAATCAAATCATATTGTGCAGCGAAATCACTGACCACAGCCATTCGCCCTGCCCGCCAAGTATTAAAATCACCAGCAACAATAATAGGCCCCGAATGGACTTGTAGTTGCTTAGCGACCAAGCCCCACTGCGCTTGGTAACTCGATAAACGCCAATCAAAGTTAACGCCATGAAGATTAACGACTAACAGTGTTTGACCATTCGATAACGGATAGCGACTCACCAAGGTAGATTTAGCAAACCGAATCCAGGGCTCAGTACTCTGATAAGCACAAGCTTCTTGCGCCTTACTATTAGATAGCGTCATCACGCCCATCGTGACACCGCGAATAGCAAAACCTTTCGCCATTACCGCATGTTTGTTTACTTCAACAATTTGCTGGTTTAAAGCCTGATTTAACTTAGCTTCTTGCAATAAGACCAGATCTTTGGTCGCCAAAGCATGCAGTTGTTGCTGCCAATTGGGCTTTTGTTGCTTGTAGATATTCCAAACCGCCACTGATAACACCCCAGCATCGTCTAACACCTCTGAACCTGACTCAGAGATACAATGGTGGGTAAAATGGGGTTGTTGGCCAACACTCATAACTGCAGCGTCTCCATTGAAGGATGCAATAATTTGATGGTAACAGACTATGGCAACACTGCTCAATAACACTGCCGCTAGGCTAAATTTAACGCTACGGATTTTCAAATGCCTATCTCAGTCAATGAATCACTTCGGCTTTTAACCGTAGAATAAATTTTACTGTATACTACTGGCAACCTCATTTTGCAAACCATCTCAGTTGGATAATTAATTCCGTCTATGGAAAATTTTTACCAGATCCTCACGCTTTTGAGTGTATTACTCTATTGGCTTGTGCTTGCGGGCGTGGTCGTCCGTGTGATCAGCAAGCGCAGAAATATTGGCGTATCATTAGCCTGGATGCTGATTATCTACTTTGTGCCCTTTGTCGGCGTCATCGCCTATTTAATGTTTGGTGAGCTCAACCTAGGTAAAACCAGAGCCAAGCGAGCGATAGAGATGTATGAACCCTATAAACAATGGTTTGCACAGCTTTACCAATTGCCACAACATCGTCCCGAAAAACTCAGTTCCTATGCACGCTCTATTAGTGCTTATTGCGATACTCATGTCGGTATACCGAGCTTATCTGATAATCAGATGACGTTAAAAACCACGCCTGAGCAAATTCTTAGCGCGATCATCGACGATATAGACAATGCCCAATCTCATATCTTCATGGAGTTCTATATTTGGTATCCCGGCGGTTTAGCTGATGATGTAGCCAACGCCTTGATTAAGGCGTCGCAAAGAGGCGTCAAGGTAAAGCTACTGATAGATAGCGCAGGTAGCCGACAATTTTTTAAATCTAGCTGGCCCAAAAATATGCGCAGTCATCATATAGAAGTGATTGAAGCGCTAAAAGTCAGCCCTTTAAGAATGTTTTTCCGCCGGTTAGATCTGCGACTACACCGTAAAATCGTCATCATTGATAACCGTATTGGCTATACCGGTTCTATGAACATGGTTGACCCCAAGTGCTTTAAACAAAACGCTGGCGTTGGCCAATGGATTGATGTCATGGTACGTATTGTTGGACCTAGCGTTCCTGTTATGAGCTGTATCCATGCTTGGGATTGGGAGGTTGAAACCAATCAGCGCACCCTTCCCGCCATTGAAGTACAAAGCGACGCTGCTGCTCAAAGTGATAATCAAATACAAGTTATCCCATCTGGCCCAGGCATGCCTGAGCAGATCATTCATCAAGTGTTGATGCAAAGTATCTATCAAGCCACTGAATCGATAGTCATCACCACCCCCTATTTTGTACCCAGCGAGAATTTACAAAATGCACTCATAGCCGCTGCCAATCGTGGTGTGAACGTGAATATCATCATCCCGAGGCATAATGACTCCACGATGGTTAAATGGGCCAGTAGGTCATTCTTTAATGATTTACTCAAAGCTGGGGTTAACATTTATCGCTTTAAAGGCGGCCTATTGCATACCAAATCTGTTGTCGTCGACAATAGTCATTGTTTGATTGGAACCGTCAATGTAGATATGCGCAGTTTATGGCTTAATTTTGAAGTGACCTTAGCCGTTGATGAGCGCGCATTTACCCAATCGCTAATAGAATTACAACAGGGTTATATGGCTGACTCTGAAAAACTAGATTACCAGCGCTGGCAACGTCGCCCCTACTATAAACGTGTAATAGAGCAAGTGTTTTACTTGTTTAGCCCATTACTATAACCACGACTATAAAAAGGCATTTGCTGTAAAAGCCACCAAGCCTTTTTATCTTCAGTAGAGACAACCTGGTCATTGGGTAAAAAGATCACCGTCTTATCAGCCCATTTGTTTAACGGAAACAGGTGGGCAGTCACCATATGTTGTTGCAGAAAAGCCAGTAAACTGCCATCGTCCCGGGCAGCAGTTAACCCGTAAGTTAGGCGTTCAAGTAACTTGGTGTTTTGCTTGTCGACAAAGAACCACATATTGAACGGGTAGACAATAAGCAGATCATCAAACAGCGTTAACCGATTCCCGTTTAATACATGATATTGAGCAATCTCGCTGTAGCCTTCATGTATGCCTCTGGGAAAGTAATCGCAGCGTTCACGCTCAAGCATCACAAAGTTGGCTTCATATTTGGATGAGGTCATTACCGATAAACCCGCTTGGCGTAAAATCTCGGTATCGGGCCAATGCTTTCCATGACAAGCGACCATTTGTTTTAAATCAGCAAGCTTGCTGATATTGAGGAATTGGGGCCTATCCTGCTTGCGAATTATCAACGCCCTTACCCCAAGAATACCGCCGAGCAGATCGACTGGCACAGCCGCATAGTCTTGCTCTCTTTGTACATCACTGCCAGCCCAAATAACATCAAGGTAGCGACTGCCTTGCAGCATACGAAACCAGCGACCCTGAGTCGAAGTATCTGGACTGAGTAAAACTTGCGCTTCGCCATATTTATCTTGCGAATGGCTAAGCGCCAATTCAAGCAAGCCTAAAAAATAGCTATGGGATGCATCATTTTCTGATTGTGGCGCTATGGTTCTTACCGCTGTGACAGGATCGGCTTTGCTGGTGATACTGGCAAAGACACTCCCGAGTAAAATTGCCAATACTAATAGTTTGCTAGCCATGGATACACTCTGTAAACCAATACTAGTATTAAGTGTAGGCCAAAAATTTGAAAGGAAGATGCGCTAAAGCAAGTGAGAGTAAAACGCAAAAAGGGTGACAGTAAATACTATCACCCTTTTTTAAATATGGCGGTGGAGGAGGGATTCGAACCCTCGATACGTTGCCGTATACACACTTTCCAGGCGTGCTCCTTCAGCCACTCGGACACCCCACCGGAGTTAACGGATAGATGCCGTTAACGGAGCGCTACTTTACGCAAAAGCCCTTTTAGGGTCAAGGGAAAAAACTGTAATACCAGACGTTTGCATAATTGCTAAGCGATTTTACGCTAGGCTAATGCGCATCTGTCTCTTTACGACACATTAAATTTACTCACTAAGTTAACCATTTCACTGGCTTCTTTGAGTAACTTTTCATTGAGCATACTAAGTTCATCGGCAACTTGCTGGGTGCTTTGATAAATTTCACTTATCTTCATCGCATTGCGATTAACTTCTTCAGACACCGCAGATTGCTCATGGGTTGCGGCCGCTATCTGCTCATTCATACTGTCAATCACGCCCACTTCTCGCACGATACGCTGCAGTTCTTCTCCCGCTTTTTCCGACTCTTCTACGCTGACTGTGGCCTGAGATTTACCAACTGCCATCGCCTTAACAGCCACGTCTGCGCCTTTTTCTAACCGCTCTGTCATATTGCGGATATCTTCGGTAGAGGCCTGCGCTCGCTGCGCCAAGCTGCGAACCTCATCGGCAACAACAGCAAAACCGCGGCCCATCTCCCCTGCTCGCGCAGCTTCAATGGCAGCATTTAACGCCAATAAGTTTGTTTGCTCTGCAATACCACTTATCACGCCCAGTACGCTAACAATGCCCTGTATATCTTGATCTAAGCTATGAATGGCAGACGATGCTTGCTCAATTTCACTGGCCAATACATGGATAGATTCAGAAGTTTTGACAACTTCGCGGTTACCCTCTTTTGCTTCTATGTTTGCCGCCGCAGAAGCCTCGGAGGCTTTTTCAGCATTATGGGCAATCTCTTGCACGGTCGCGCTCATCTCCGTCATCGCTGAAGCAACCTGATCGGCTTCAACATGGCCGGCTGAGACATCGTTTTGCATGGTCACGGCACAACCTTCCATCGCCTTAGAAGCCTTAATCAACGAGTCGCTACTATTGACCACTTGGGTGATCACGGCTTCAAAATCTTGCATCATAGCGTTGTAGGCCGTGGCTAACTGGCCCACTTCATCTTGATGGTTGCTGTTAACCCGTACGGTTAAATCGAAATTTTGTTGCGCATTAACTATGGTTTTATGTAGATAGGCCAAACTATTATGAAAGTAAGAACCAATGGCGATAGACAGACTGATAACCACCACACCCGAGACCAGCATCAATATAATCACGCCATACATTAAGGTATTGGCTGCACTTAAACGCTGCTGGGTATCGCCAATCAACTCACTAGAGAGTGCTTGTTCATTTTGGCGCACTAAATCGATTCGTGCGGTAGAGGTCGCAAACCATTGCTCAGATGAGGCATTGGCTAACTTTTGTGGATCTTGCGACTGCGCCAAATCACGATAGGTTTGCACCGCCGCAAATGGCTGCGAGTTGGCGATCTGTTGATAATTACGCGCGGCACTGTCGCTTGAGAGCGCTAAGAAACGCTCTTGATAACTATTTTGCTCAGAAACCAAATTAATAAACTTTACAAACATGCCTGGTTTAAAAGCGGAATTACCAAAAGTGGAACTCAGGACCGCCCGTTCAATTCCCGCACGTTCTTTCATCTGTAAATACGCGCTAAAGGCCGCAGCCTGAATGGCGATCTGCTTATCTGCAGAGGCTTTAACGGTATGGTCGACAATGGATAACAACGCACTGTTTAAGTCCGTGTAGAATTTAACTTCTTCGGGAACACTAATACTCAGCCCCGTAACACGTTGCCTTATACTGCTGAGCTCATTTAATGCCGTTTCCACTTGGCGTAAAGTGCTATCAAAACTGGCTGGCAAACTATTGCTGCGGACAAACTGCTGATAGATCGCGATTTGGCTATCACTGAGTTGGCGTTGTTGGGGTAATTTAGATGCGAAATTTTTACCACCAGAGCCAATAAACCCGGCGCTCATGCCGCGCTCTTTTTGTAACTCGTGCACTAAGTTACCGTTAACCACGGCTAACTCACTTAACACTGCCACTTGGCTAAGGCTTTTGCTGACTTGATATTGGCTATGAAGCACATAAAAACCAAACAGAATACAGCCGATAATGGGTGGCATAAGAACTAAAAAAAGCTTGTTCTTAATGCTAACATCACCAATCCAACGCATCTTCATGATATCGTCCCTGAAAAAAGAAGTAATACAAGTTCACTTAGTCTAGCTGATTCTCAAGCACAAACAAAAAAAGTCCCTAAATTAAGGGACTTTTTTTGTTTAATATCAACTACACCGGAATCTTCAGTGACACTTTGTACATCATTGGCTAATAATCAAGCATTACCTTTGACTTTCATATTAAGTGTTTTAGCAAAGTTAAGCATGCGGTCCAGTGGTATAAGCGCTTTTTCACGCAACTGATCATCAACATGAATTTCATGTTCTGACGAATTATCATTAATCAGTGCCGCCTCAATCGCCTTAAGCCCATTCATTGCCATCCAAGGGCAATGGGCACAACTTCTACAGGTTGCACCATTACCACCTGTAGGCGCTTCAATTAACTCTTTTCCAGGCGCGGCTTGTTGCATCTTATAAAAAATGCCTTTATCCGTAGCCACAATGAAGGTTTGGTTGTCCATTGTTTGAGCAGCTTTAATAAGTTGACTCGTTGAACCTACTGCATCGGCAAGTTCTACCACACTCGCTGGCGATTCTGGGTGAACCAAAATTGCTGCATCAGGATACTGCTGCTTAAGTTCGCGCAAGGCTTTAGCTTTAAACTCATCGTGGACAATACACTCACCTTGCCACATCAACATATCGGCACCGGTTTCTTTAGCAATATAGCTGCCTAAATGTCTGTCCGGTCCCCAGATAATTTTCTTATCTTCACTGTCTAAGTGCTCAACAATCTCTAAGGCAATACTTGAGGTTACGACCCAATCTGCACGAGCTTTAACCGCTGCTGACGTATTTGCATACACAACAACCGTATGATCTGGGTGTGCATCACAAAACTCAGTGAACGTGTCTATTGGGCAGCCAACATCTAACGAACACGTTGCTTCGAGTGTCGGCATTAGTACTGTTTTTTCAGGGCTTAAAATCTTAGAGGTTTCACCCATAAACTTCACACCCGCAACAATCAATGTTTGTGCTGGATGGTCGCGACCAAAGCGCGCCATTTCGAGTGAATCTGAAACACAACCACCAGTTTCTTCTGCCAAGGCTTGAATCTCTGGATCGGTATAATAATGCGCCACTAAAACCGCTTGTTTCTCTACCAATAACTGTTTGATTCTATTTTTATAAGCTTGCTTTTCAGCATCGCTTAGCGGAATAGGTTTTGCGGGAAATGGGTACTGGATTTCTGCGACTTGTGGGGCTAACTGACTCATGCTCAAACCATAAACGGGACTAATTAGCGGGATTATACTCAAACTTGCGAGTGCATTAAACAAAAAAGAGCGCCAGGCGCTCTTTTATAGACTAAAGATAGTTAAATATTATTGCATAGCTAATAACATTTCTTGCGGATGCTCAAGGTAAGCTTTCCATTGATTACAGAATCGCGCAATGGTGCCACCATCAATGACTCGGTGATCACCAGACCAACTCACCTGCATAATCTTACGAGCTTCTACTTCACCCTCATCGTTAAAGCGCGGTAGAGTTTGCAACTTACCTAAAGCTACGATTGCCACTTCCGGTTTATTAATAATCGGCGTTGCTACCGTACCGCCTAACGCACCAATGTTAGAAATAGAGATACTGCCGCCTTTAAGATCCGCTGGCGCCACTCGGCCACTACGCGCATCGTTAGTTAAGCGGGTAATATCAGCAGCGACTTCCAAAATTGACTTGGCCTGCACATTTTTCACATTCGGTACCAACAAACCAACCTTAGAGTCCACGGCCATACCAATATTGTGATCCGCTAGATAAGTCAGCTCGGTACAGTCTTGATTCACTCGACTATTGATGATCGGGTATAGCTTAAGTGACAAAGACATGGCTTTCATGAAAAATGGCATCATGGTCAACTTAAGATCATCAGACGAATATTTCACTTTCATCTGCTCTCTTAGTGCACAAAGCTCGGTTAAATCCAGCTCTTCACAATAAGTAAAGTGTGGAATCGTTGAAACCGACTCGGTCATCATCTTAGCCATCACCGCTTTGACGCCCTTAATCGGCTCGACACGATCCCCTGCACCACTCGCCACAGCTTGACTACTTATCGCACTCTGGCTTGCTTGCGTTTGCGGCGAGCTTTGCGCTGTAGTGGCTTTTACTAATTGACCACGATAACGCTCAACATCATCTTTGTAGACTCTGCCATTTTTACCGCTGCCAGGGATTTCTGCGATATTAATATCATAACTACGCGCTAAACGGCGTACAGCTGGACTGGCCAATGCTTTGCCTTGAGCCACATTGTTATTGCTGCTTGCCTCGACTTGGCTTGCTGATGGTTGCTCGGCGCTTTGCGCACTCACTGGATCAACAGCCGCTGTTTCACCTGCAACTTCAACCGCAACCTCAATGGCAAATAATGGCTGATGAACTTTAGCTAACTGGCCTTTACGATAATGCAATTTAGCCACTCGACCATTTTTAATAGCAGGGATTTGCACTAAAGCCTTATCGGTCATTACATCAGCAATCGGCTGATCTTCAACGACGTAATCACCTTCAGCAACCAACCACTCTACTAGCTCACACTCTACGATGCCTTCACCGATATCGGGCAATAAAAACTCTTCAATTTGTTGGGCACTTTGCATTGAAGGTTTTTCATCAATAACTTGTTCAACTGCCGCTTCTACCGGAGCACTTGATGTTTCAACTTGTTCACCTTCAGCGCTAGCGTCCACATCAACGCTATATAAAGGCTCATGCACGATGGCAATCTCACCTTTTTTGTAATGAAGTTTTTTGATGACACCTGCGTGAGGTGCTGGAATTTGCACTAAAGCTTTATCTGTCATCACATCGGCAATAGGTTGGTCTTCAACCACAGTATCGCCTTCAGATACTAGCCATTCTACCAGTTCGCACTCAACGACACCTTCACCGATATCGGGCAAAATAAATTCTTTAATCACAGTTTTGCTCCTAAAATTTGACCGATGCTTTAATGGCTTCAAACGTCTTTAAGGCGTCTGGCATGTATTCTTTTTCATGCACTAACGGGTAAGGAGTGTCGAGCCCACATACACGTGCAATCGGTGATTCTAAGTGCAAAAAGCACTCTTCTTGAATTGTCGCAGCAATTTCACCGGCAAAACCACCAGTCAGTGGCGCTTCGTGGTTTATCAGTAGACGCCCTGTTTTACGAACAGAGTTAGCCACGGTTTCAACATCCCAAGGTGCCAGTGTACGCAGATCAATCACTTCGCACGAAATGCCCTTCTTCGCAGCCATTTTGGCGGCGTCTTCAATGATTTCCATTTGTGCACCCCAACTTAGCAAGGTGATATCTGAGCCTTCTGTTACCACTTCAGCTTTGCCCAGTTCTATCTCATAAGCTTCATCTGGCACTTCGCCGACGTTGGCGCGGTATAAACGTTTAGGCTCAAAGAAAATCACCGGGTTTTTATCGCGAATAGAGGCAAGCAATAAGCCTTTTGCTTGATAAGCATTACGCGGTACAACCACTTTAAGCCCTGCAGTTTGGGTAAAATAGGCTTCTGGAGACTGAGAATGATAGTGTCCGCCGGCGATGCCACCGCCATATGGCGTACGGAAGGTAACGCCACCAACATTGAACTCATTACCACTGCGGTAACGGAACTTTGCGGTTTCGTTGACTATCTGATCGATGGCCGGAAAGATGTAATCTGCAAACTGGATCTCTGCAATCGCCGTCATACCATTTGATGCTAGACCATTGGCAAAACCTGCAATACCTTGCTCGGTTAATGGCGAGTTAAAGCACCGCTGTTTACCAAACTTTTCCTGTAATCCCGAAGTCGCTCTAAAAACCCCACCAAAGTGACCGACATCTTCACCAAATAGCATGGCCTTATCGTCTGTTTCCATCGCTATCGACAAAGCATCATTGATGGCTTGCAACATATTAATTTTAGCCACGACTACACTCTCCCTGCGCTATTTGGATAAGACTCTGGATATTTCTTCACATGCTGTTTTAATGACTCAAGTTGGGCTTTTAGCCTTGGCGTTGGTTCATCGTAGACATCTTGTATTAAGGTATCGACATGCGGCAGTGGCAGCTTTTCAGCTACTTTCAACTCAGCTAAGACTTCTTGACGATACTTATCATACAACTGATTGTCTTGCTCTTCAGTTAGCCAGCCTTTATTCATCATCCACAACTTAAAGCGTTTGACAGGATCATGCATTTGCCACTTCTCTTCTTCCTCTTTAGAGCGATAACCCGATGGGTCATCTGATGAAGAGTGAGCACCAAGACGGTAAGTCATCGCCTCAATTAATACGGGTGCGTTATTCTCTATCGCGTAGGCTCTAGCCTGTTGCGTTGCAGCTAACACCGCTAGCATGTCATTGCCATCAACGCGGATTGTATGCATACCGTAACCCACACCGCGGCTTGCAATGCCATTACCAACAAACTGCTCTTCAGTAGGTGTAGAGATTGCGTAGCCATTGTTACGACAAAAGAAGATAGTGGGAGAATTAAGCACTGCCGCCATATTTAGCCCGGCATGAAAATCACCTTCAGATGCAGCACCTTCACCGAAATAACAGATAGCCAGATTGCGCTTACCCAACATTTTTAGCGAGTAGCCCACACCCGTTGCTTGGGGGATTTGTGTCGCCAAAGGAGAAGAAATGGTTTGGTAATTAAGCGCTTCGCTGCCATAGTGAATCGGCATTTGTCGGCCCTTACCCAAATCTTTTTCATTACTAAACAGCTGATTCATAAACTGCTCAGTGGTGAAGCCGCGATAACGAATCGCTGCATGTTCACGGTACTGAGCTAAGATGACATCGCCATCATCTAGCGCGGCCGTGCTACCAATAATCGATGCTTCTTCACCGGTACAGGTCATGTAAAAGCTGATACGCCCCTGACGCTGCGCACCTAACATGCGCTCGTCTAACACCCGTGTAAAGACACAAGTGTCATAAATCTTTTCGGCCAACGCCTGATCAATGACCGGTAACACGGCCTTTTCATATGTCGTGCCATCAGCTTGAAGAATTTTTAGAATAGGAATGTTCATCGAATCCTTGTCTAAAAAACTCACGCGATGCACGGTTTCTGTGCTGCTTGTTGCGTTGCTCATACTCTATCTCTTAATCAGCTGAGTGCTATTGTTCTTGAAGCCCCGATAAACTCATCGAATCTTAACTGTTTGTTATACGCCGGAAAGACATTACGTTAACGTAAACTACCTATCAAGCAATAGCACATATTGAACATCAACTAAGGCTAAATTTAATTGTATAATTTGCTTTACAACGACCCTATTATCGCAGTCTAAGCAATATTTTCAGTCGATGCAGGTTTTAACATCAATACTGTGCGCTGCCCAACAGGAACATTGGCGTTAGGGAACACAATGGCTTCAACAGGTTGTTCAATTTTAATATCATTACCGCCCTCTTTCGCTAAAATGTAGCCCTGTGGAAAAGCAGTAAAATTCTCTACATCATTAGCAAAGGTAAACTCGAAATCTTCAAAGCCTTTGTTGATGGCTCGGCACACTTGATAAAGATTAAGCTTAGCGGCATCAAACGGCTCAAGTTCGAGCGGTTTAGCGCTAACTAATCTCACTAGCATTTCTTTAAGGGCGATAAAACGAGTCATATCGTTTTGCCCCATTGGCATGACCTTACCAAGCTCAATCGTAAATGCATCAGCTTGGTATTTTTCTGATGAGTAATAGCTAAAAGTTGTGGTCGGTTCATGGTGAAACAGCACAGTTTCAATACCGCACGCAGCTAAAAACATAATCTGTTCGCTGCTGTATGCGCGTCCGGGACGATAAGGGTAGATAGCAAACTTCTCATGTTTAGAGCCACGAATCGCTGTATGCAGATCATAATGAATCTTTTGACTAGCGGCATCGCCCTCTTCAAAAAAACGGTCAACGTAGCTTTCAAGCTTTTTAGCCCGTACTCGCTCGGGATTAGCTAATCCCTCACCTTTTGAATGCGCGCCACTGAACAAGCGATTTAAATTCTCATCAATAAAACGGGTGCCGTTATGAATTGCAGCCGGATTACCAATTAGAAACATCACCCGTTGATTCAGGGTAATCGTTTCGGCAAGTATTTCGCTAATGAGCTCGTTACACAGCTCTATCGGTGCTGTCTCATTACCATGCACCGCACAAGATAAAATGATGTCTTTACCTTGACTGTCACTGGGCTCAAACACAATTACACCTGTGTCCCAAACCGACACTTGGGTGGCGTTTTTTAAGCTAAAAGCGAGTTCCTCATCGAGGCTGAAAGGGTTATCTAGGGTGAGTTTTAAAAAATCTTTTGATGCTTGGAGTGCTTGTAACACGGTGGTCTCCTTTAATTGTGCTCGCTGCTGGGCATGTCAACATGCTCTCGTGCAGTTAGATCCTTGATGCGCTCGGCGCGATTTGGCACCGATAATAGCATTTAAAGACTTTGACCACTACGACAGTTAAAGACTTTTACCACTACGGCAGTTAAAGACTTTTACCTTAAAGCGCAACTGAAGGCTTATACCATTAGATAGCTTATTGAGGCCGACCCTTTACGCTAGTTAAGTGCAATTGAGCTTACACTCATTAACGCGATAAACATTGCAACAACGGGCCGATTTATTGGCTAAGTCAACCGAGCATAAGCATGACTTTTACAAAAAGGTGTTGCAATCATTTTACCGCTAAGTCATTATTAGGCCGTATAGACGTTTGGATGGCTAAAGAGATAAAGGTGAAGGTTTAAGTATGGCGATAGCAACTTTCGGCGCGGGCTGCTTTTGGGGTGTTGAGTACTTTTTCAGACAAATCGAAGGGGTACAAACTGCTACCTGTGGTTATATGGGCGGCAATGATCAGTTCACTCGGTATGAAGAGGTCAAACAAGGTGATACAGGCCATGCTGAGGTAGTGCAGGTTGAATTTGATTCGCAGCAAGTTAGCTATGAAGCATTACTGAATGTGTTCTGGCAAAACCATAATCCGACCAGTTTAAACCAGCAAGGTGGGGATATCGGTAGCCAATATCGTAGCTGTATCTTTTTCCATGACAAAACCCAAAAGCAGCAAGCAGAGTCATCTAAGTTGCAACTGATAAAAAGTGGTAAATGGGGAACAAGGCAAATTGTCACTGAAATCGTACCCGCTCTCACCTTCCACAAGGCAGAGGAATATCATCAAAACTATCTGCAAAAGAACAATTTACCAAGTTGCCACATCAGCTATTAAACAAAAAAGGAGCCTAAGCTCCTTTTTTTGTTTGATTATCTCACTTGCTGTAGTGCACAGTACTAAGCGTACAGTACTAAACGTGCGATTTAGTCCAGCATAGTTTTAATCAAATCCTGCGCTTCTTCCAATACTTGTGCTAAATGTTGCTCAGACACGAAACTTTCTGCATAAATCTTAAAAAGCGCTTCGGTACCAGAAGGACGAGCCGCAAACCATGCATTGGCAGTCGTCACTTTAAGGCCGCCAATTGCAGCACCATTACCCGGTGCATGAGTGAGTACTGCAGTAATGGCTTCTCCCGCAAGGTCATTTACCCCAATGCTCTCTTGAGTCACCCCTTGTTTAACCAACTCATTAAAACGTTGCTTTTGTGGTAAGGCTACAGGGTTATCAATACGACGATAAAAACTCTCACCGTGTTTGCTCACCAAATCTTGATAGCGCTGTGCTGGAGTTTGGCCGGTTACCGCCAGTATTTCCGCTGCCAATAGTGCCAAGATAAATCCGTCTTTGTCAGTACACCAAGTGGTGCCGTCACGTTTTAAAAAGGCCGCACCGGCACTTTCTTCGCCGCCAAAGGCAAATTCGCCGTTGGCGAGACCATCGACAAACCACTTAAATCCAACAGGGACTTCACATAGTTGTTGGCCTAAATCTTCACATACGCGATCGATCATCGCGCTAGACACTAAGGTTTTACCCACTAACAAACCAGTTTGCCATTGTGGACGATGGGTCATCAAATATTCTATCGCTACCGCCAAGAAATGATTTGGATTCATTAAACCATAACCAGGGCAGACTATGCCGTGACGGTCATAGTCAGGATCATTGCCTACGCAAATATCAAAATCATCTTGATGGCGTAATAAACCCGCCATTGCATAGGGTGATGAACAATCCATGCGAATTTTACCGTCTTTATCTAACGGCATAAACGCAAATCTAGCATCAAGATTATCGTTAACCACTTGGATATCGACACCATAACGTTTGGCGATATGCGACCAATAGTGGATGCCTGAGCCACCCAGTGGGTCAACTCCAATACTAATGTCTGCATCAGCAATGGCTTGCATGTCGATGACAGTGGCTAAATCTTCTACATAGGGGGTAATTAAATCCTGATCATCAACCAGACCCAATGCATTAGCTTCTGCAAGCGATACACGCTTAACCCCTTCGAGTTGATTGGCTAAATACTGATTGGCCCGCGCTTCAATCCACTGGGTTATCTCAGCCTCTGCGGGTCCACCATGCGGCGGGTTATATTTGATACCGCCATCTTGAGGTGGATTATGGGACGGTGTCAGAATCAAGCCGTCTATTTTATCTTTACGTTGATTGTTTTGACTAATGACAAAATGGGAAACAACCGGGGTCGGTGTATAACCATTTTGCTGATGAACAATTGCTTTAACGCCATTGCCACCAAGCACCTCTAGCACTGAAATATTAGCCGCTTCAGACAAAGCGTGAGTATCAATACCCACAACCATCGGGCCACTTATATTGGTACCATTACGGTAATCCACCACAGCTTGGGTAATCGCGAGTAAATGATCTTCATTAAAACTGGCATTTAGGGCACAGCCACGGTGACCGGAGGTGCCAAAACTCACTCGTTGCTGCGGTAATTCACTATCAGGGTTAACTCTATAATAGGCACTCATCAGCCTAGGTACATTAATCAAATCCTTTTGTTGCGCTAGTTGTCCGGCGCGATCATGTATAGCCAAAAGCTCACCCCTCTATTTGCCTGTGTTGATTAAACTTTGCTGGTAAATACTTCGATATCAGCGTCAACAATATCAAACTGTTTTAACACTTCGGTTAAAATGGTGCGTTTTTTCGCAGTATTGTTGTTAGTTGTGACCCAAAAACCGCTACTGCCAATCTCTTTAGGGTTAGCAGACTTACTGGCTTTAAGCAGTTCGGCTTTTGAAGTGGCAAAATAGAGACGATCGCGGCCTTTAATTTGTAACACTTGGTCAAACTGCTCAGGCGTAGCTTGGTAAACCACATTGAGCAAGAATAGAAAGCGGCTAACAGCACTTTTCTGCTCGGCAAGTTGGGGGTCATCGATGCTGTCTTGTAATGTTGCAAAGCTAACTGGCGTATCTTCAGTTGGTGCAACTTTGGCATGCTCAACGTCCATACTTGGCTGGCTAATCTCTATTGGTGCGGCGACATCTTGCTCGCTTAAATCTAAACCAAGTAATCGTCGAAGGATGTCAGAAGCACTCTCGCCAATGCGTTCCGTTTTACTGGCAATATGGCGGTACAACTCTTCATCAACTTCTATATATTTCATGGTTAACTTCTTCCTTAAGCAGTAAAAACAGCAAAATCATGCACCATCGTAATATCAGGTGACAAGAAACTAAAAAGACAACTTAGTGTATGGTATTTACTACCCGATAATAAAGGGCTGATCATTCAAAAAAAGCCAAAGATCTTCTACTGATCGATTTTATATTCGAGGTTTGGGCAAAAAGTCGGCAGTGACATTAGCAAAACAAGATTTAACCTTGTCACTGTTAGCTATTTGCAGGCACAATTTGCACTCAAAAATTGCATGAGCAGGAACGGGTTGATGATCCATTTTGAACAACAAGGCACAGGCGAGACTGTAATACTTATCCATGGGCTATTTGGTAGCGCGGATAACTTGAACAATTTAGGCCGCCATTTAGCCAGTCACTATCATGTAGTACGAGTCGATGTGCCTAACCATGGTAAGAGCCCCCATTGGCAACAGATGAGCTACGCCAAATTGTCTTTAGCCATAAAGGAATTGATGGACTATTTACAACTTGGTCACTGCCACCTTGTGGGTCACTCAATGGGCGGAAAAATTGCCATGGCAACAGCACAGGCCTACCCTGACAGCATTAGCAGTGTCGTGGCCGCCGACATCTCGCCAGTTAAGTATCCGCCACGGCACGATGCCGTGTTTAGCGCACTACACTCCACCCCGCTTTCTGAGCTAACCTCACGTAATCAGGCATTACAACACCTAATCGCCTGTGGATTAGATGAAGGTACGGCCATGTTTCTTATTAAAAACCTTCATAAGGGCACTCAGGGGTTTGAATGGCGTATGAATCTACACGGTTTACAGCAAGCTTATGCCGATCTCATCGACTGGCCCACTGCACAATTACGCTATAACGGCCCAGCTTTGTGTGTTCGTGGCGGCGACTCTGATTACGTTACCGCTGAACATCGGCAAGCTTTCGTTAGCCAATTTCCGCAAATACAGTCAAAAACCATTGCCGGTACCGGACATTGGTTACACGCACAAAAACCTGAGATATTCAATCGCATAGTGGCTGATTTTATTGGTAAACACCCAATAGAGTGATCCAGCTTAAGTGCGTAAATCGTATAGCAGAGTGTGTTGAACTATGGTATATTCGCGCCTCTTTTTAGGCCTGAGGGAACTGAAGTATGTTATCTCAGTATATGGAACAAATTGAGACCTTAGGTCTTAACTTATTTTTCGCAGCGATATTTTTCTTTATCGGTATGGCGATACATGACGTGCTAAAGCAAGGGAAAGTCCCTAAATTTGGGCGTTATATAGTATGGTTAGTGCTATTTCTCGGCTGTGCCGGTTTTGTAGCAAAAGGAATCATCCAGATGTCCTGGGAGACCTCAGGCATAGGTTAAGCAAGTATTCATGGCTAAAGAAACATCTGATAGAACAACAATAGACCTGTTTGCTAATGAAAAACGTCGTGGACGTCCTCGCAGTAACCCACTGCCTCGCGAGCAACAACTAAAGGTCAACAAGAGAAACCAAATTCAACGCGACAGAGCTGCTGGTTTAAAGCGAATAGAGTTAAAGGTGTCACAAGATTTGTATGACGCCTTGAATGAAAAAGCTTTGGCCAGTAACATCAGCCGCAGTCAATTAATTGAATCCATTTTACAAAAGCAAATTAACGCTTAAGCTAAAATGACTTCTACTAGATAGTGAACTAGATAAAGGAAAGACAATGGCAACTGTAGGTCTTTTTTTCGGTAGTGACACAGGTAACACCGAAGCCGTCGCCAAAATGATCCAGAAAAAACTGGGTAAGAAAATGGTCGACGTTAAAGATATCGCTAAAAGTACTAAAGAGCAGATCCAAGATTACGATTTGTTGATTTTTGGCATTCCAACTTGGTACTACGGCGAAGCACAATGCGATTGGGATGACTTTTTCCCAGAACTCGAGCAAATTGACTTTGAAGATAAGTTAGTGGCCATTTTCGGTTGTGGTGACCAAGAAGATTATGCCGAGTACTTCCTTGATGCTATGGGCATGGTCAATGAAATTGTAGAAGCGCGCGGTGCGATTGTTATTGGTCACTGGTCAACAGACGGTTACGATTTTGAAGCGTCTAAAGGCATGGCTGGCGACAAGCACTTTGTAGGTCTAGGTATCGACGAAGATCGCCAACCAGAACTGACTGAAGAGCGTGTCGACAAGTGGGTTAAACAGATTTATGAAGAGATGTGTTTAGCAGAACTAGAAGACTAATGTTCTCTAATACACCTTAATAAAAAAGCGGCTATGGCCGCTTTTTTTGATGGAAAATGGCATGGTACAACTAAAATCAAACCATTGGGATATCTTCTGCTCCGTTGTCGACAATTATGGTGACATCGGCGTCTGTTGGCGTCTAGCTAAACAACTTGCCAACGAATATCAAATTGAAGTGGTGCTGTGGGTAGACGATCTAGCCAGCTTTAACACCATCCAACCTGAGGTTGATTTAGCGGCAACAACGCAGCAACTCAAAGGCATTACTGTCAACCTATGGCATAAGCCCCTGCCCGTCACTTACATCCCCGGACAAGTGCTCATTGAGGCCTTCGCCTGCCAGTTACCCGCAGAAGTCATCCAACAGTTAGTTGATTTAAAACAGTGCGGCCAGGGCCAACCTTGCTGGCTCAATCTTGAATACCTTAGTGCGGAAGCTTGGGTTGATGATTGCCATGCCCTGCCATCACTGCAGGCCAACGGCTTAAACAAGTCTTTCTACTTCCCCGGTTTTAGCCGAAAAACCGGTGGCCTGCTGTGTGAAGCTGACCTATTTACCCAGCGTGACGTTTGGCAAGCCGATAGTGGTAACAGACTCGCGCTATTTGCAAAGCTGGGAATAGAGCACTGCTTAGACTCTGACCGATTTATTAGTGTATTTAGTTATGAGACGGCAGCGCTGCAAGCGCTATGTGACTATTGGCAACACAGTGCAACACCAATCCGCTTGTTGGTGCCATTGGGCAGAAGCCTAAATAGCTTTGCGAAGTTCTTTAATCTAAATAACCACCAGTTTTGCGCCGGCGAGCATTGGCAAAAAGGCAACCTTCACTTACATGTGCTGCCACTTACCGATCAAATAGGCTTTGATCGACTGTTGTGGAGTTGTGATGTCAATATTGTCAGAGGTGAAGATTCTTTCTTAAGAGCACAATGGGCAGCAAAACCTTTTATTTGGCACATATACCCACAAGATGAAGACTACCACTTGGTCAAACTCGACGCATTCATGCAGCGCTATTGCGCAAATTTAGAGCCGACTGCGGCACAAGCTTGGCAGCTACTAAGTCTGAATTTTAACCAAGACCAGCAAAAAGCCAGCGTTGAATCTTGGCAACACTATGATGATGCCGAAGAAAAACTCAATAAACACGCGAAAATATGGCCTATTAGTGCAATTGATGACGAAGATCTTGCAACACGACTAGTTCATTTCGTCAAAAATAGCTAAGATACGGCGTTAAATAAAAAACCTAGCATAGGAAATAAAGTAATGAAGACTGCTCATGAACTCCGTCCTGGTAACGTGATCATGTTAGATGGCAACCCATGGGTTGTATTAAAAACGGAAACAACTCGCTCTGGTCGTAACGCTGCTATTGTCAAAATGAAACTTAAAAACATTTTGGCTGATACGACAACAGAAACCACCTTTAAAGGTGAAGATAAGATGGAAGACATCATTCTAGAGCGTCTAGATTGTACTTACTCTTATTTTGCAGATCCTATGTATGTATTCATGGATAGCGAGTACAACCAATATGATGTAGAAGCTGGCAACCTAGGTGAAGCTGCACAATACATCGTTGATGGCATGGAAGAAGTTTGCCAAGTTACTTTCTATGAAGGTAAAGCTATCTCGGTTGAATTACCAACATCTGTAAGTCGTGAAGTCACTTACACTGAGCCATCTGCCCGTGGTGACACCTCTGGTAAAGTAATGAAGCCAGCCACCATTACTGGCGGTGCTACGCTAAGCGTTGCTGATTTCGTTAAAACTGGCGATATCATTGAAATCGATACCCGTACTCACGAGTTTAAGAAACGCGTCTAGTACCGAGTTATTGATAATAAGAAGCCGATGCCTGCATCGGCTTTTTTGTGCCCCCCTCTTATGCATAGCCAGTCTAAAACACCCCCTCAGACCTCCTAAGTAGATGATTAACCTTGTGAGAGGTTTAAAAATACACACCAACAGAATTATAATCTACCGGCTGCGCTAATAAAGTTGCGGTAAAAGGCTAATTTCTCTTTCTAAACCAAGACTTTTTGGTTATTGTGCCTATTATACCAATCAGTATGAACATTTAGTCACTCAGCGAGAGTTGAGCGGTTCTGATACAAGGCTGCGCTCAACATCAACAGCGGGTTAAATTGCCGATTAAGACGGTTAGTTTGATCACAGCGCTGAGGGTTGCGTATAAGCAGTAGAGACAAATACGCCCAAAATAATATAGGCATTAACGAGGTAGCCATGCGGCCGATAATTAAGTCCAATAAATTAGATTCTGTTTGTTATGACATTCGTGGTCCTGTCCATAAGGAAGCCAGGCGCCTAGAGGATGAAGGTCATCGAATTCTTAAACTTAATATTGGTAACCCCGCCCCCTTTGGTTTTGAAGCCCCAGAGGAAATTGTCCGCGATGTGATACTAAACCTGCCAAGCGCCCAGGGTTACAGTGAATCCAAAGGGCTATTTTCGGCGCGTAAAGCTGTGGTACAACATTACCAAGCTCAAGGCATATTTGGTGTCGATATTGAGAATATCTACATCGGTAATGGTGTATCTGAGCTCATAGTCATGGCGATGCAAGGTCTGTTAAACACCGACGATGAAGTACTGGTCCCCTCACCTGACTATCCATTATGGACTGCGGCAGTGCATTTGAGCGGGGGAAAAGCGCAGCATTATCGCTGTGATGAAGAATCAGACTGGTTTCCCGATCTTGACGATATCAAATCTAAAATCAGCCCGCGTACTCGCGGCCTAGTATTGATCAATCCCAACAACCCCACTGGCGCTGTGTATTCAAAAGAGCTGTTGCTAGAGGTTATTGAGATCTGTCGTCAACATGACATTATTCTATTTGCTGACGAGATCTACGATAAGATCCTTTATGATGAAGCACAGCATGTGCCAGCTGCTGGACTGTCTGACGATATTCTTACCGTTACATTTAACGGTTTATCAAAATCTTACCGGGCGGCGGGTTTTCGCGTTGGGTGGATGATGCTATCGGGCAATCTTAAGGCCGCAAAAAGCTATATTGAAGGCTTAGATATGCTTGCTTCTATGCGCCTGTGCTCTAATGTTCCTAATCAACATGCAATTCAAACAGCACTGGGTGGCTATCAAAGTATCAATGAGCTGGTTGCTGATGAAGGCCGTTTAAAGGTGCAGCGTGATACTTGCGTGCAGTTGCTTAATCAAATTCCTGGTGTCAGCGTTAAATGCCCTAAAGGTGCCTTATACGCGTTCCCGAAACTTGATGCCAAGAAATTCAATCTGCGCGACGATGAACGCCTAGTGCTTGATCTGTTAAAAGAGAAGAAAATACTCTTAGTACAAGGCAGTGCGTTCAATTGGCCAGAGCCAGATCATGTACGAGTCGTGTTCCTACCTCACAAAGAAGAGTTAGAAAAAGCGCTCACCGAGTTCGGCGAGTTCTTAGACGGCTATCGTCAATAACTTATTTTAAGGCGACCGAGTGTCGCCTTTTTTATTCGCTGACTATTTATATGCGGAAATTGCCACGCTTTTATGGCATAACATTATTAATCTGCAAATAATTTACGGGAGTAGTATGAGTCACCTGTTTGCCCATCTCGCTAGAATGAAGTTGATCCAACGATGGCCGCTCATGTACAACGTCCGCCGCGAAAACGTTCAAGAACATTCATTGCAAGTCGCTATGGTTGCCCATGCATTGGTTATTATCGGTAATCGCAAGTTTGGCACCAATTTATCCCCTGATAGGGCTGCAACCATTGCCATCTTCCACGATGCCAGCGAAATCTTAACCGGCGATCTGCCCACACCGGTTAAGTACTTTAATAAAGAGATTGAAGCTGAATACAAAAAAATTGAAGCGATTGCCGAACATCGACTGCTCGAAATGGTGCCAGAAGAATTTAAAGAAGATTATCGAGATCTACTCACCAGTGAGCACGCCGACAACGACTATAAACGCATCGTAAAATCTGCCGACACCTTATGTGCATATTTAAAATGCCTAGAGGAGCAAGGCGCAGGCAATCATGAGTTTAACACTGCTAAACGCCGCCTTGAATCGGCAATCATGAAAAACAGCGATCCTGCAGTGAAGTACTTTATGGAATGCTTTGTACCTAGCTTCACGTTAAATTTGGATGACATTAATCGGTTACTATAGCGTGATATACCAACGATGTAGAACCGCCTATTAGGGAGTGAGTATGACCTGTGAGTTATGGCACGAAAGACGACTAGCTGAGAACAAAAAACGCCGGGATGATCATCGCTCTCCTTACCAGCGCGATCGTGCCCGTATTTTGCACTCGGCGGCGTTTAGACGCTTGCAAGCTAAAACACAGGTACTTGGCGTCGGCATGAATGACTTTTACCGCACTCGCCTTACACACTCGCTTGAAGTCTCGCAAATTGGTACCGGTATCCGAGCCCAGCTTAAGCAAAAATATCCCGATTTAAACTATCTACTCGACTCGATGAGCCTGATAGAGTCACTATGCTTAGCTCACGACATTGGCCACCCACCTTTTGGTCATGGCGGTGAAGTCGCGCTAAATTACATGATGCGAAATGATGGTGGCTTTGAAGGTAACGGTCAAACATTTCGCATATTAACTTGCCTTGAGCCCTATACCGAACACTATGGCATGAACCTGTGCCGTAGAACCTTGCTCGGCATACTTAAATACCCGGCAGCCTATGGCACCCTATACCAAGAAGAGGTCCAAGAGGATGTGGTTAATCATCGCCAGTTAAAGCCGGCGCAATGGCCGCCAGTAAAAGGCGTCTTTGAAGACGATGTCGCTATCCTTAACTGGGTATTGTCACCGCTTTCAAGCCAAGATAAACATCTTTTTGGCAGTGCTACTCAAGTACAATCGGGTAGACACAAACGTACTCGTTATAAGTCGTTTGATGCCTCTATTATGGAACTTGCCGATGACACTGCATACGCTATCCACGATTTAGAAGATGCCATAGTAATGGGAATCGTCACCCAGTCGATGTGGCAACACGATGTGCAATCAAAACTCGAGCAAAGCGATGATGATTGGATTGCTAATGAATTTATCAGCATCGGTGAGGCGTTGTTTTCTGGGCAGCACCATTTAAGAAAAGATGCCATCGGCACCTTAGTTAATGGCTTTGTTACCGCAATATATATTGAAGAATTAACAGAGTTTAGTGAGCCATTGTTAAAGTATCAGGCAACGCTCACGCCAGCATTTAATGAAGCCTTGGCGGTCCTTAAACAGTTTGTGTTTAAATACGTCATTCGTAAGCCAGAAATACAAATGTTGGAATACAAAGGCCAACAAATTGTGATGGAGCTATTTGAAGCCTTCGCATCGGACCCTACGCGACTATTACCACTGAGCACTCAAGCGCGCTGGCAACACGCCGAGCAGCATGGTTTAAACAGCCAGCGGGTAATTGCCGACTATATCTCAGGCATGACAGATGAGTTTGCCGCGCGATTACACCAGCACCTGTTTAGTCCAAAAACGGATGCGATAATTGATCTTATATAGGCTTTTGCGGCAAATGGCGTAAGCACATTTGCCGCATCAGTTTTTGGCTAGGCTACCTTAACCAACTAGCCTACTTACCCTACTAGAGTGGGAAACAATCCTTTAAAGCCGGCTGCAATCACTTCTATGCCGATGGCCAACATTAACAATCCCATCAAACGGGTTATCACGTTAATCCCGGTCTTACCGAGAATTTTATAGATCATGGGCGCCAGTCGAAAAAGAGTAAAACTGGTTAAACCAAAAATCACTACTGTCAATGACATACCAATATGATTAATAAAACTATCGTGCTCTGCGGCGGAAACAATCACCGAGCTAATCGCACCGGGTCCTGCCATCAGGGGGAGCGCCAAAGGCACCACGGCAACCGACTCCATACCCGACGACTCGCCCTTCTCTTCTTGGTTACGCTTAACTTCACCAAGCTTACCTTGCAACATCGACATCGCAATAATGGCAATCAAACTGCCACCGGCAATTCTAAAGGCGGATAACGAGATGCTGAACATATTCAAAATATGTTGTCCCGCAAAGATAGTCACCACCAAAATAACCACCACAGCAAAGTTGGCAATTTTACCCGTTTGATTACGCTCTAAAGGAGTCTGATGACTGGTTAAACTCACAAATACCGGTAGCAAACCAATGGGGTTAATAATCGCCACCAAACCTAAGAAAAATTTAACATACAAGGTTAAATCCACTGCACAATCCCCATTACTACCTCTAGACCTTTCCACTAACATAAGTGACAAAATTTGATGCGCTAATGTACCTGAGGATTTGCCTAAGTAAAATGCAGATTTTCTAGCATATCTCACAACTTTGAATTAAAAATAAAGCAGAGAAATTGAGTAAATTGTTTACTCATTCAGCAAACAAGTCGTTAACATCGTTATTTAATTACATATACAGCCATAAATGCGGGTATGATCACAGATAACAAGCCGTTTTAGGTGTAATTTTTCTCCACAGGAGAGAATTTAGCCAAAAACGACTTTTGGCTAAATTTTTTCAAGGATCGCTTTATGACAGTCACTAATGAGCAAGAACTCAATCAACTGGTGCAGCGAGTAGCGGACGCGCAAGCTAAGTTCGCTAATTTCAGCCAAGCCCAGGTCGATAAGATCTTTCGCGCCGCAGCATTGGCTGCCGCTGATGCACGGATCTCGCTAGCCAAAATGGCGGCCAAAGAAACCGGCATGGGCGTCATCGAAGATAAAGTCATCAAAAACCACTTTGCGTCAGAATATATTTATAACAAATATAAAGATGACAAAACCTGTGGCATTCTCGATGAAGACCCCACTTTTGGTACCATCACCATAGCCGAACCTGTCGGAATTATCTGCGGAATTGTCCCAACCACCAACCCGACTTCTACAGCAATTTTTAAAGCGCTAATTAGCCTTAAAACACGTAACGGTATTATCTTCTCACCTCACCCAAGAGCCAAGGAGTCTACCACCACTGCGGCTAGACTTGTGCTCGAAGCCGCCGTTGAAGCGGGTGCACCGCAAGATATTATTGGCTGGATAGATCAACCAAGCGTTGCACTTTCTAACCAACTGATGACCCATGACAAAATCAATTTGATTTTGGCAACCGGTGGACCAGGCATGGTAAAAGCAGCCTACTCTTCAGGTAAGCCTGCAATTGGTGTTGGTGCGGGTAATACCCCAATTGTTATTGATGAAACCGCAGACATTAAGCGTGCCGTCAGCTCTATTTTAATGTCGAAGACGTTTGATAACGGCGTAGTGTGTGCTTCTGAGCAAGCGGTTGTAGTCGTCGATGAAGTATACGAGCAAGTTAAACAGCGTTTTGCCAGCCATGGCGGCTACATATTGAGCGCCGAAGAAGCACAAGCCATGCAACAGGTGATCCTTAAAAATGGTGGACTAAACGCAGATATTGTCGGACAAAGTGCAGCAACCATTGCAGCAATGGCCGATATTGTCGTACCAAGTTCTACTAAGGTGTTAATTGGCGAAGCGGATGACATCAGCGAAGCTGAAGCCTTTGCCCATGAAAAACTATCACCTCTGTTAGCCATGTATCGTGCCCAGGACTTTGAACAAGCCCTAGACAAAGCTGAAGCTTTGGTAACCTTAGGTGGCATCGGCCACACTTCTGGCTTATATACCGACCAAGATACCCAAACTGAAAGAGTCAAAACTTTTGGTTTTAGAATGAAAACCGCACGTATTTTGATCAACACCCCAGCCTCACAAGGCGGCATTGGCGATCTGTATAACTTTAAGCTAGCCCCATCGCTCACATTAGGTTGTGGCTCATGGGGTGGTAACTCTATTTCTGAAAACGTCGGGCCAAGTCATCTTATTAATAAAAAGATGGTGGCTAAGCGAGCTGAAAATATGTTGTGGCACAAACTCCCTTCTTCAATCTATTTCCGTCGCGGTAGCTTACCTATTGCATTAGAAGAGCTAAGCGATAAGAAACGAGCACTAATTGTTACGGATAAATACCTGTTTAATAACGGCTACTGTGACGAGACCATTAAAATCCTTAAGTCACAAGGTTTAGAAACTGACGTATTTTACGATGTTGAAGCCGATCCGACTTTAGCCATCGTTAACCAAGGCGCCAAAATGGCTGCCAGTTTCCAACCCGATGTCATTATTGCATTAGGCGGCGGCTCGCCCATGGATGCAGCCAAAATCATCTGGGTAATGTATGAACACCCAGATGTCGACTTTGCTGATCTAGCGCTGCGATTTATGGATATTCGTAAGCGTATCTATAAATTCCCAAAACTCGGTAAAAAAGCCAGTATGGTAGCGATTCCAACCACATCGGGTACTGGATCTGAAGTCACCCCATTTGCAGTAGTGACCGATGAAAAAACTGGCATGAAGTACCCCATTGCCGACTATGAACTCACGCCTAACATGGCCATTGTTGATCCAAACTTAGTTATGGATATGCCAAAATCACTTACTGCATTTGGCGGTATTGATGCTGTTACCCATGCATTAGAAGCCTATGTGAGTGTGATGGCCAACGAATACAGTGATGGACAAGCACTACAGGCGCTGGATTTACTGTTTAAACACCTACCTGATGCCTACGAGCACGGCGCTAGCGCTCCTATCGCTCGTGAAAAAGTTCACAACGGTGCCACCATCGCGGGGATTGCCTTTGCCAACGCATTTTTAGGTATTTGTCACTCAATGGCGCACAAACTGGGTGCGGAGTTCCATTTGGCCCACGGTTTAGCTAATGCACTGCTTATCAGCAACGTGATCCGTTTTAACGCCACTGATATGCCCACTAAGCAAGCGGCATTCAGCCAGTATGATCGCCCTAAAGCATTGTGCCGCTATGGCGCGATTGCCGACCACCTAAAACTGCAAGGCAATAGTGATGAAGAAAAAGTTGAAGCACTGCTTGAAAAAGTCGATGAACTCAAGGCGGCGATTGGCATACCGGCTTCAATTCAAGAAGCTGGAGTCAACGAAGCAGACTTCCTCGCTAAATTAGATGAACTAGCTGAAGATGCCTTTGATGATCAATGTACCGGGGCTAACCCGCGATATCCATTGATAGCTGAACTTAAACAGCTATTCTTAGACAGCTACTATGGCCGCGCATACCAAGATAGCTAACCGTTTATCGGTTTAACTTACCTATTAAAAAAGCCAGCAATATGCTGGCTTTTTTATGCGATTAACTGAGTTATTCGATTTATCGAAGCTCTACCCTACAGTGAAGCTTGTTGCGCTTTGGCTAACATTCTATTGGCGTGCAATAGCGGCTCAGTATAGCCTGACGGTTGCAGTTGGCCTTCGAACACTAGTGCACATGCTGTGTTAAAGGCAATACCGTTATAGCCCGGCGCCATACTTTGATAATCTTTATCATGTTGATTTTGGCCATCGACCACCACGGCCATGCGTTTTAAACTATCCATTACTTGGGTTTTATCACACACTCCATGGAGCAACCAATTAGCCAAATACTGAGATGAGATCCTTAAAGTTGCTCTGTCTTCCATGAGCCCGACATTGTGAATATCCGGCACTTTTGAGCAGCCTACTCCTTGGTCAATCCAGCGTACAACATATCCCAATATACCTTGGGCACAGTTATCGATTTCTTGCTGGATCTGTTGCTCGGACAGTTCATCAGCGTCAGTCATTAGCGGTAGGGTTAATAACTGCGTGAGTGTGGCTCTCGCTTGGCCTTTGAGCTGCTCCTGCTGCTGTTGCACATTAATTTGATGATAGTGAATCGCATGCAATACCGCGCCTGTAGGTGATGGAACCCAAGCCGTATTAGCCCCTGATTTAGGATGCGCGACTTTTTGCTCCAGCATTGCAGCCATTTCATCTGGCATAGGCCACATGCCTTTACCTATTTGTGCCACGCCTTGCAGCCCACAAGCTAGGCCAATATCGACGTTCCAGTCTTCATAGGCTTTAATCCAGTCTTGCTGCTTCATTTGCGATTTTGCCACCATAGCGCCAGCATGCATCGACGTATGAATCTCATCGCCAGTGCGATCTAAAAACCCTGTATTGATAAACACTACTCGCGCTTTAGCCGCGTGAATACAGGCTTGTAAATTAACCGTGGTGCGACGTTCTTCATCCATAATACCCATCTTGATGGTATTTGCTGCCAGTCCGAATGCCTGCTCAATACGGCTAAACAGTTTATCGGCAAAAGCCACTTCCTCTGGGCCATGCATTTTTGGTTTCACTATGTAAACTGAACCAGTACGGCTGTTACATTGGCCGTTGCCCTGTTTATTGAGATCGTGCATTGCAGCCAGTACGGTACACAAACCATCTAGGATCCCCTCTGGGATTGGCTGGTTGTGCTGATCTAACACCGCATCAATTGTCATCAGGTGGCCTACGTTACGGACAAACAATAGGCTGCGTCCTGGTAGGCTTAACGTGTTGCCGTCTGCTACTTGATATTGTCTATCGCTATTTAAGGTGCGAGTCAGTTGCTGGCCACCTTTGTTAAGCGAGGCCGTTAAATCGCCTTTCATTAGCCCAAGCCAATTACGGTAAACTTCTACTTTGTCTTCGCCATCGACTGCGGCCACTGAGTCTTCGCAATCCATAATGGTGGTGACAGCTGCCTCAATCAGAAGATCTTTAACCTTAGCGCTATCCTCTTTGCCAATAAGGTGGCTAGCATCAATTTGAATTTCTACGTGCAAGCCATTGTGTTTAAGTAACACCGCACTTGGGTTAGCTCGCTCGCCTTGAAAACCAACAAACTGTGCTGCATCTTTAAGAGATGTTTGCTCACCGGATGCTAACCTAGCAACTAGTTGCTGCTCGTCTATGTGGTAACTGACCACTTGCTCATGACTGCCTTGGCTGAGTGCAAAGTGGCTATCAAGCATCGCTTTAGCGTATGCAACCACCTTGGCGCCTCGAGCAGGATTATACTTAGTCCCTTTTTCTGCCCCGCCACTTTCTGAAATGGCATCGGTGCCATAAAGCGCATCATATAGACTGCCCCAACGGGCATTGGCGGCATTTAGCGCAAAGCGGGCATTTTTTACCGGCACAACAAGCTGCGGCCCGGCCTGATGAGTAATTTCGTTATCAACGTTTTCCGTGGTTATCGAAAATGGCGCAACATCAGCGACAAGATAGCCAATTTGCTGTAAAAACTGCTGATACTGACTGGCATCAAACTTATCGCTGCTATGTTGCTTATGCCATTGGTCAATTTGCTCTTGTAGCTGTTGACGTTTAGCCAACAAAGCGGTGTTCTCCGGGCCGAGATCCTTGACGATATCGGCTAGTGCTTGCCAAAATTGTTCGGCGGCGACACCTGAGCCGGGTATCATTTCAGCTTCTACCAATGCAGCTAACTCGCTATCTATTTGTAGTCCACTATGCTCAACATACATTTTCATACTGCATCCCCTGCGCTGTACTCACCGCATTGCCGTGATTAACTAAACCTTATTTGATACTAACCCAACCTATAAAAATAATAAAAATATATATTATCAATCACCAATATTCACCAAAGTTATTTTAGTCGCTATTTGTCAGTAATAAAACAACATTTTAACTTCTTCACTAACACTAAGGTTTAGTACAAGCGATTGAGATCATCAGCGGTTTGGCTGATAAGCTGCCGCATCCACCTATGGGCTGGATTGTGCTGTAGTAAAGGGCTCCAAGCCATTGTTAATGCAATAGGAGGGATAATAAATGGCGGCTCTACTATGGTTACATTAGGATTATTCTCGTGTTGACGCGCCATCTTACTTGGAATTGTGGCGATCAAATCTTGTTGTTCTGCCAACATACAGGCCGCCTGATAATGGCGAGTAAATACCGTTATTCGACGTTTCTGACCGATACGACTTAAGGCTTCATCTACCCAGCCTAAGCGCTGTACATCCGCCGGATCCATACCTACCCCCACGCCCATGCCGGTTTTACTGACCCACACGTGATTAGCGCTCAAGTAACTATCTAAGCTAAAGCGTTCTAAAACCGGGTTACTGTTACTGACTAAACAACTAAAGTCATCGTTCCACAGGACTTTTTGATGAAACGACTGCGGAATACTGTCAAAACGGTTAATGACCATATCAACCCGGCCCTGCTCAACATCAAGAAAGCTCACATCACTTGGGGTCATGATATCCAAGATAACCCCTGGCGCATGTTTACGTAATTTGTCGATAAGTGGCGGTAATAGTGTGGCTTCGGCATAGTCACTGGCCATAACCCGAAACACTTGTTCACTTTCTAACGCGTTAAATTTAGCTCTGGGTTGTACGGCTTTCTCCAAACCAATAATTAACTCACTGATTATAGGTTGGATTTCTTGAGCCCTTTCGGTTGGCGTCATGCCTTTACTGGTTCTTATCAGTAATGGATCATCAAATAACACCCGCAGACGTTTTAAGCCATTACTCATAGCTGGCTGGCTGATCCCTAACTGATCTGCAGCCTTTGTCACATTTCTTTCACGTAGCAATACATCCAAATAAACCAATAAATTCAGGTCAATACGAGCTATATTCATAAAACAAATACCGAGAATAGTAAGTATAAATTAGCGTTATTAAACACGATATGACTATTATTTTCAACGTAATCAATCGCCGCTAATCATTTGTTAAAGGAATACTATCATGACGAACTACAGAGCTAACATCGATGAAGCTGCTACCTTGATTAATGCTGAAGGTAGTGCTTGGAACGCAATCAACCCAGAGTCAGTAGCGCGCATGAAGCTGCAAAACCGTTTTAAGACCGGTTTAGATATTGCCAAGTACACTGCCAAAATTATGCGTGAAGATATGGCTAACTATGATGCCGACTCTTCGCAGTACACGCAGTCATTAGGTTGCTGGCATGGATTTATCGGTCAGCAAAAAATGATCTCTATTAAGAAGCATTTGCTGACAACTAAGCGCCGTTACCTATACCTATCTGGTTGGATGGTTGCGGCACTGCGTAGTGAGTTTGGTCCCCTTCCTGACCAATCTATGCATGAAAAGACTTCTGTAGCATCGCTTATTAAAGAGCTATACACATTCTTACGCCAAGCAGATGCACGTGAACTCGGTGGCTTATTCAGACAGTTAGACGCTGCCCCTGAAAGCGAAAAAGCGGCTATCCAAGATAAAATAGATAATTTTGAAACCCATGTGGTTCCGATCATTGCTGACATTGACGCAGGTTTTGGTAACGAAGAAGCGACCTACCTCATGGCCAAACAGATGATTGAAGCGGGAGCTTGTTGTATCCAGCTTGAAAACCAAGTGTCTGACGTTAAACAATGTGGTCACCAAGATGGTAAAGTTACGGTTCCACACGTCGAGTTTTTAGCAAAAATCAACGCTGTGCGTTATGCGTTCTTAGAGCTAGGCATTGATGATGGGGTTATTGTTGCCCGTACTGACTCTCTAGGTGCTGGCTTAACCCAAAAAATTGCCGTAACCAACGAGCCAGGCGATTTGGGTGAGCAATACAACGCTTTCTTAGACGTAGAGCCAGTAGATGCCTCAACCCTTGCAAACGGTGATGTGGTATTCCAGCAAAACGGTCAACTAGTCAAACCCGCCCGCTTGCCTAATGGTCTATTTAAATTCCGTCAAGGCACCGGTGAAGCGCGTTGCGTACTGGATTGTATTACCTCTCTACAAAATGGTGCGGACTTACTTTGGATTGAAACAGAAAAACCCCATGTGGCGCAGATTGGCGGCATGGTAAACGAAATCCGTAAAGTGATTCCAAATGCCAAGCTTGTTTACAACAACTCGCCATCATTTAACTGGACGCTCAATTTCCGTCAGCAAGTATTTGATGCCATGCAAGAAGCCGGTGAAGATACTTCAGCGTACGATCGCGACAAGTTAATGAGTGTTGATTACGACGGTACTGAGCTTGCAACTGTGGCTGATGAGAAGATCCGTACCTTCCAAGCAGACGCTGCACGTGAAGCGGGTATTTTCCATCACCTAATTACCCTACCGACTTACCATACGGCGGCCTTGTCTACGGACAACCTAGCTAAAGAGTACTTCGGTGACCAAGGTATGCTGGGTTACGTCGCCAATGTTCAGCGCAAAGAGATCCGTCAAGGTATCGCCTGTGTTAAACACCAAAACATGGCTGGCTCTGATATGGGTGATGATCACAAAGAGTACTTCTCTGGTGACCAAGCACTTAAAGCATCAGGTAAAGACAACACCATGAACCAATTTAGCTAAGCCGAGACTTGTCGGTGGTTTTTGAAGTGGACCACCTACCCTCAAATTAGCCATAAGCAAAAAGCCAGCATACGCTGGCTTTTTTACTTTTAGTGATTAGCACTATTTTTACCAATAGCGGAACAAATAAATTTACTTAATTGTCACCAAGCAAAATTATCAATTAATAACTCAGAAAATCAATAACATAATTACATGCCATACTTTGCTTTAACGCATTTTCTAGTCACAGCTAATGAGGCTAGTTTCCCCCTGCCTTTCAACCTAACTAAACTTTTACTGGCCTTGCCTCAGGTACGCTAAACTTTCGCGGAATGACTATATGTTGATACTGACTTTATGATTATTCACTGCAGGTAATTTGATAATGCCTACTCACGTTTTGGCTGATCTTTCCCCAGTTTGAGGCTTTTACCCTTAACTGGTGATGATCGAATGATGCTTGGCAATCGAACACTTCATACACATTGAATCTGTTTTCAATTTCATCATCGGGACTGACCTCAAACTTAATGCAGCCCGGTTCTGCTCTAGTTAACGTACTATGAAGCACAAGCCCGCGTTTGACCGCGTCCATATCAGCAACAGGCACCATGATGTAACCTTGCAGGACTATTTTTGCCAAATCCTTATCCCTCGTTGTGTATCAAGCAAGTTAGACAAAGTAAAACAAAAGCTACGCCCAGTCACTTAGAATCATTTCAACTTGGCCACGATGAGGTTAACACTGTTTAGCTGTTTACTTGTCCCCTTTGCGTACGCTTTTTAAAAGAGTACGCGCTATATAAGCTAAAGGCGACAATAGGACTGAGACATTATGCGAAGTTAAAATACTCGCAATACGTTCAGCCCAATTCATCCACTTCGCTTAGCCACAACACAGGCCAAATTCGCTAGTCAGCTATCAAACAGTCTGCAAACTCATCAAGATTGCCGTCTACTTGCTCAAGTTTACCTTCAGCAACACAGGCTAAGTAATAGGTATGGTAGCGCTTAAGTTGCTCTAGGGTATTGCCACCGCGGTACTGAAACAGCTTGTGAGTCTGCTGCAGTGCTTTGGCCTTACAGCCCTTTTCAAATGTCACTAGCTCGTTATGGCACGCCTTAGCAGAGTCGATATTTAGACATTGATAGAAGCGCGGGTCATGACATAACTGATTGGTACCATTAATGACGCTGTCGAAAATCGTGAAGGGCTCACTTCGTTGGCTGGCGTCGATAAACTCTGAGTCATCATAGGTTTGTATAACAAAATTATGCTGTGCTAATACTCGCTCTTGGTAAATAATCTCAAAGCTCCACACTCCCGCAACTAGCTCTGTGAGGTCGCTAAACTGCCATAATGCCTGGTTATGATCGTGCTCTAACATCGTGTCTGGCCAACTACTCACCGTACGTGCCTGGCCACTTCCTGTCGGTGTAATAGGCGGATGAGTTACACGCACTGTGATCGGAAATGCTTCAGAACCGGCGCGCTGGCTATTGGTGGTGACTTTATATTGAAACCCAATCAAATCCCCTAGTTGCGGCGCAATAATCTGGCTATAAAGCGGCCTAAAGTTATCTTTAATTGTGGGTTTCTTACCGCCTTTTAGTACTGTCACGGTGGGCACTACCGCCCCTAACGCATCACCGTCAAGATTAGCTTTAGCCACAGGAGTCCCCTCAATGGATAGATGTTTTATCACTTGATTATCATCAAGGGTAAAGCTCATCAAAGGGTTGTTAAAAGCGAGCAAGCGATCTAGCTGCTTATTGTGCTGCACATCTAATTCACCAATATTGTTGTTATGCAATTCCACGTTATTAAGCTGCGGTAAACCGGCTAAATCAACCACAGAGAGTTGGTTAAAGCTCGCAAATAGCTGGGTTACATTACCCACACTAGAAAGATTTATATCTTGCAGCTGGTTGTTTCGAACATTGAGCTTAACCAGTTGAGGATGTGTACCTAATACCAGTTTATTCAATTGGTTATTTGGTACCTCTAAATTTTTAAGGTGGATTAAATGAGACAGATCCATCGCCCCTAACTTTGCACCAGAAACAAATAACTGTTCAAGCTGATGGCTTTGACCTAAATCTAACTGAGTTAACTTACTTTGGGTTACACCTAACCGCTTAAGCCCAGTGAGGTGGCCAACTTGCAACGCCTCAAGCTGGGTTTGATAGGCATACAAGCCTTCAAGCTTACTGTTGTTGCTTAAATCAAGCTTTGTAATGGCATTTCTGGAGATATTAATAAATTCAAGTTGAGGGTTTGCACTCACATCAATGGCCGTTAAGCGGTTTTCTGGTACGGTCAGCCGTTTAAGTTGTGGAAGCGATGACAAGTCAATGCGCTCAACTTCATTTTGTACCAGTTGAATCTCTACTACCTGCGTAAAAAACTTAAGCTCACTGACATCTTCAATCTCACTGTGATTGCAGATGATATGGGTCACCTGCGCCACCTGTTCAACATTGAGTTTTTTAATACAGCGCTCGAAAGCGTCATCTTTAAATTGGATATCACTTATCAGCACAGGATTAGGCGTTAAGCTACAACCAGAGAGGATGAATAACAGCGTAAACAGCGGTAAAAACGGTTTCATATTGGTCCTAAAAGCAACGCATTAACAATAAGTTAAATGCCATATTTTAAAAATCGATAGTTTACAACAACAGCAATAGCATAAACGACCGAAATAAGACCAAAATAATTTAAAGAAACAAAGTGATACAGACTTAGAAGCCCTCGTTCATAGAACAGATAGTGAAAACTAATAGCCAGTGCATTTGCAGTAAAATAAACCGTAGAACAGCGCGGCTGCCACAGAACAAAGATAACAGGCAATGTTCGTTGGCCTACTTATATAAACTAAAGCGGCTGGCTAATCCTGCTTACATCAACGGTTAGTCTGTTGACTATTACTATTAATCCATTCAACAATGCGCTGATTAACTTCATCCATTATCGGAGAGGCGCAAGAGCGGGTATAACTTGACATTGAAGGCTGATGTTTTTGAAATCTTAGCGTATGGTCCATGCCTTCAATGACATGCACTTCTACTAGGCTTGGCGAAATCTGTGGAATTAACAAGGTATCATCCGGGTGACATTGAAAGTCTTTGCTGCCCCCAATCGCTAATATCGGATGCTGCGTAGATTTTAGAAACGATTTAACGTCATAGTTGAATGTCTCGCGATAAAATTTGGTACTCACCCTGGTAAAAGAGACCCACATTCTGTTGGATTTGGTTTTTTCAACCTTACGCCTTAGGGTAGTCATTGTCTTTAATGGATCTTTGGTATAAAAAAACCATCGTAGCAACATCCCTTTTAAGCCTTTTAGCTTATCGAGATCTCGATTCAGTACCGCAGCATTTTTCACTCCGTCCTCTTCAAAGCTTCTTAAACTGGCGCATAGCATCAAGATGCCACCAATACTTGGTCTTTTAGAGGCGATTTCAGGCGCTAATACCGCGCCTTCACTGTGCCCTAGCAGATAGATATTGCGTGAATCTATATTTGGCTGTTCGCTAATAAAATCAATTGCTGCACAGGCATCGTCAACCATTTCAGATAGTCCAGCAATTTTAAAGTTGCCTCCACTTTTCGCGCAGCCTCGTTTGTCATAGCGTAAAGAAGCAATGCCTTGCTCAGCTAGAGACTCGGTAATGTACTTAAATATTTGCATGTTAAAACCGGAGATATTGCCATCGCGATCTTGCGGGCCACTGCCATGAACCATAATCACGCAAGCTGGTACGTCACAATCGGGGACCGTAAGCGTACCTGATAGTAATACTTTATCTGATGGGAACGTGACTTCTTTGTACAACTCAAACTCCTTTTGAAAACTGGTGTTGTGTTAAGAAGTGAGCAAGGATATTAAAAAATATAAGCCAGTGGTAAGCCCCTAACTTCTTAGACACTTAACTGTTTCTCAAAGTATCGTTTTTCGAACTGCACAGGAAACAGTCCATTATTACTACCATGACGACGCACAGGATTATAGAAATATTCGATATATTTAAATATTTTTGAGCGAACCTCATCTCTGTTTTGATAGATTTTTCTCTTAACTCTATCTTTCTTCAGCAATGAGAAAAAGCTGTCGGCGACAGCATTAATGTGGCAGTTTCCTCTTCAACTCATACTGGCTTCCAAATTGTGCTTTTTAAGAACTACGCCAATCAGAACAGGTATATTGCACACCTTGCTCGGATTGTATCAAAACCTTACTTTTCCGCGAACGTCTGCAAATGGCCATTGATACCGCATCAATTACCTAGTCGCCTTTAGGCGTGTTTTACATCGCTCAGTCCACGATCTGAAAAGAGAAGAGGTCAACAATACGGTAAGGAATAGCCACCCCTCAAGAGTACGGATGGAGCTCATCGAGTTAGGGGAGTATGAGGAAGGTTTACGCAAAGCACTTGTCAGAAGAGGGTAAAGGTTAGTAGATCTAATTTAAAAGAAAAGTTAAAGCACTAGAAATACAAGTAGCACTAGCCTTTGAATGGTAAATACATTAAGAATGATTAGATTTTTAACCTTTATGCATTATGGTATTGGTTTTTCGGTATATCTTTTACCAATTTGTACTATGTGGGAAATAAGTCACTATTTACATCTGAGGGCTGAGGCTAACTAAAAAAGTATTGTGTCGAAGTAATATTTAATTTAGTTTGTATGCCCGAAGCTTAAATTTTGATTTAGGCTTTCGATTTTGGACGGTTTTTGTTCAAGCCAAGTTAACTTTTTAAAGTATTTAATGGAGTAAATATGAAAGTAGTAGGTTTAGCTTTTGGGCTATTGATGATGGTTTTCTCTCACTCTACTGTAGCAGGTGACTATTACGATGATTGGAAGGTAATTCAGGTTCCAACAGGTGAGACGGAGGAACTGTATTGGGGGGTCTATCAGTGCGAATGGACAGGTTTGGCGGGGGTTCAAACAGTAATTACTCATTTATATAATAACACTGACAATGCACAGCGAGTGCGTGCTCCAGTTCATTGGGTATGGGATATTGACGGGGAAAAGAAACCATGTGAGGCGGAATCCCGTGCAGGTTGGCTTAGCCAAACTGTAATCAAAGATATAATGAAAAATGAATATTCTCCTATCGCACCTTTCCCAACCTTAGCAGTTTATGAATATAACTCATGTAGTGGTAGTAAAAGAAATGGGGCAATATTCATAGGCACTAATAACGATGCAAATCAAATGAAAGTCTATGTAAACAAAGGGACAGCTTTTCCTGAAACGCTAATTTACAGTGGTTCAGTAATAAACGAAGTTAATTTCAATACATATCAATCTGGATACCATAGCGTAAGAGTTAAATTGGATAATGGATCTAGTATGTATTCCTTTGCTAATGTTAAAGCTTGCTCTAATCCACCTATTGGAGAACCTGACCATTAGAAAATAAGGGTTATTTTATAGATTTATTTTTCAGCCATCTTGTCTTAAAAAATAGAGTTAAGAAAGATTTTTTATTAAACAAGATGGCTAAAAGTATAACTTTATCATATCGTTAACTTTTCCACACCATACTAACGTCCAAGTTTTCATTGAAGGCTTTTTCCGTAAACCATTCCTTACCTGGAACCCACTTCAACTGATTCAAAATCCTAACCGAACAAAAAAGTCAACTAATATTTAGTAAGTAGATAGTGGGCTAAAATAGCACTTCAATAGCACTTTAATGAAAAATTTAACCAGCCATTGTTTATCACATAGCAAGGTTACTGCGCGCTGTTCAAGGACAAAGCAATTAAACACCTAAAAATGCTGTACTTAGTACAAATACACATTAGAAATCTACCAAAAATAACGAAATAGCCTCTAATTGCTGATTTAGAGGCGCGAGCGTTGTTTACCCGGCCAACAAGGCCGAGGATTGCGGAAATATGAAATTTTTCAATTTAGTTGGCTGATATAAACCGGCCACTACTTGAGAAATGTCGCCTTTGCTTGTGTAGATGTTTACAGTAATGACTAAACTCTTCCAACGTCCCAACTGGGCCTTGAAAAAGTTATCCAAATTCTGTCACAATTTTAAGCCAATTGGCTGAGGGTATGTTTAGTCGACTCACTAATTCACAAACCTTTGAATCAACCGCGCCCCACTTATCGTCTCGAATAAACCTACCTGTTTAGTCAACCAGCACGAGGTACTCTTGAAGTGAGAAAGCGATACCTTTGGATTGATGAGCACGTTCATTACCAATGAAATGTAAAAGGGCCATTAACGATGGGTGGCTATATGTTTTGCGTCCATACTCTCTAATACTCAGAAATACACAGCTATTATTAGTCAGTCTTACGGCTAACTCTGTCAGTAAAGCTGATGGATCTTCATAATAAAAAGCACTAACTATCAAAAGTTAGTGCTACGATTATTAACGCTATTTCTATGTTTACACGCTAATTCAAGGTCAGTAAGACTGAAACCAAATTTTCTGATATTGACTAGCCTCTATCAAGATGGAAGTCTAACTGTACGGTGCTCTCGGCTGAAATGGCCTTACCATTTTTAAATTTTGGTGCATATCGCCATTGCTTAAGTGCTTTTAATGAAGCTTTTTCAAATTTACTGCCGCCTTCTGAGCCAACAATAGTTGCATCTTTCACAAAACCAAACTCATCGACAGTAAATCTCATTTTGACCCAGCCCTGTTTCCCCCGCTTTGCATAAGCTAAAGGATATTCTGGGTGTACTCTGTAGAGAGGTTGCTGCTCTTGATCAGCATCCCAAGGTTTCATTTGCCCTATGGCTAAACAATGCTGAGTGGCTAGATCGCTCTTATCGGTTTTCTCAAAGATGTTAACTAGCACTGCATGGGCTTGTAGCTCAAACGGATGGGTAAACTCAAGTGCTTGCATTTGCTCAATGATATTGGTGTAGTGTTGGGTCGCCAGTTTATAATCCTTGCGATTGTAACGAATGGCGGCAACTATTCTCTCAGCTTCAATGCGATCTAATGCATTTTCTGGGTATTGAGTTTCGTATATCTCTAATGCTTCAAATGCCCATTTCTGTTTGCTTTTAGTATAATATTCCGTACTGGCAATTCGATTAAATGCTGCAATGTTTGTTTCTGCTATCAGAAGACTTTTTCCAGATTCATTGGCAATATCTACTGCTTCTTCAACCAAATTTTTTGCAATTCTTGCGTCAGTTTCAACTTTAGCGAGCTCGATTAATAGCTCGATGAGTTCAACTGCATTGTCATCAAAATTCACCCGATAAATAGCAAGCGCTTGTTGGTAAAGCTGGGTTGCGGTTTCAATTGACTGTTTCCTGTGATCTTTTGAAACTTCATCCTTATGCTCGACAAGCAAACTCGCGTAATTTATTGCTAAATTCGCGACTGACAGATCGTTTTCATCAAATTCAGCTAGCCCCAACTCATAAGCTTGCTCAGCAAATATTCTAGCTTGGCTTAAATCGTTCTGTTCAATGGCCAGCTGGTAGTCTTTATAGGTGTCTGAAAATGAACTGGCATGAAGGTGTGATGAGCATAAAAGTAGTCCAATCCCCACTGCCAAAGGCGTAAAATAGCGAGTAGTCATAATGAAGTCCTTATCAAAATTGATTCGATAAGATGACATATTTTAGTAAAAAGTAGAACAATAATTTGCAACAATCTGTATCAAACTAGTCACTTAACACAAAAAGTATGTTGGCAGCCATAGTCAATCCAAACAGTTTATGCCATTGCAATACGACGTCCCTGACCAGGCATTAACTTAATCAACATTAATATAAAGCGCGACATGAAGGGGGTTGCTCCCTGTCAATAACAAAGAGTACATATGCTGCAACATCAATTGCAAACACTTCGGTGAGCTTCAAGATTTGAGTTTCTACCCAACCACGGCGGTGGTCATAATTCTTGCCAGTGTATTTATCGTCACCGCATAAGAAAGCCCGTCGTACAACGCGACTGCAGCAATGATAATAAGGTGTGTCTTCGAGACTAATGAGGGTTCGTCTTGGCCTTGGCATGCAACCTCCTTGTTATATGCGCAAACAAAGCATAGTTGGAGGTTGTCATCTACGCCATTAACGATGGCTGTCTATATATTTTTTCAATAGCGAAACTACTTCTTTTTGGTGGATAAAACTCCATGCCTACCTTTTGCAATATAACGACCCATTCAGGGGCTTTTAATAGTTGGCTAAAATAACGAACGCAGTGAGGAAAGCCAACTGTTAAAAGTCCCGCACTGCAATGGCTTGTTATGTGACGATATTTCTCTCGATTTCGGCTGCTGATGTTTCGATAGACATTGTCGTGTTATCAATGTGTATTGTTTTTACATTTGGTATATCAACTGAGAAGTCAAACCGTTTCAAATAGTCATCTAAGTATTCTTTTGATTGGATCTTGTTTGTATTGCAACGACTTGTATTAGTTACCCTTTTTACATGTTCTTCATACTCACATGATAAACGTACAAAATTTGCGTTTATTCCTGATTTATTGAGGAAATCAAAAAGACCTTCAATAAAGTAATTACTGAAAGGGTGGACATAGCAAAAAGTAAAAACAATACCTTTAGTATTGTTCTCATAAAGTGTTTTAAAAGCATCTAGGCAAATTTTACGTTGATATGCTTCAAACCCATCTTTACCAAAACCGACAACGGCACATGCAACGTCAAAAGCTAAATGTTGAGGAAATACATGCCAATCATTTCTTTTAGCAAGTTCACGTCCTACACTTTCTTTTCCGATCCCTGAGGGACCATATATCATTGTGAATTTCAAATGAACTCTCCCTGAGTCACATAACGCCGCGCTCAGCCGCAGACAAAAATGGCGCTTGTTTTGCCGGCTTTTTTGGCAAAACGAGTGACAGTTTTGGCTGTCGGTTGCAGCGCCTTGTTATAGCTTTTAGCTCTCTATCGCCTTGTTGATTTTTTTAACCACACTATCACGTACATTCTGTTTTTTGAATGTAGTCGGGATATGTAGAAGAAATTTAGACCATTTATATTGATCAGTTTTTCTCTCGCTTGATGCGATGTAGTCTCTTAACTCTACTGCAGATTCTCGATTAAAAGCCCATAACTCTTGGCCTTTAATTGAAATGTTAAAGTATGCATCGTTTGGCCATTGCAGAACATATGGCTTTCTCATTTGGCAATGACTGCATGATACCGCGCCTAAATCAGTTCCGTGATTTCTCATTAAGTACTTAGAATGATTCCAATCTTCAGGTTTATATCCTTCAGGAAGATCTCTTATTGCTAGCGTTGATCCGCCATGTAGATTTGCGTAATAAACAGCGCCATGCCAAAGGTGCCCGCATGAGTCTTTAAATTTGTAATACTCAAAGAGATCACTTTGCTCAAAAAATGGAACATCTTTCTTAAGAGAAATCTTCACAACTTCCGCAAACTCGAATAATGCATGTTCACCACAAGATGGACATTTTATGTCTACCTTATGGGGCATTGGATTCCAATCGTAAGTTCCTGTCATCTCGATCTCGATAGGCTATAACGCCCTGTTAACAGGCTAAATATAGTTGGCTAGAATAAGCGACGAAGGAGCAAAAGCCAACTGTATTTTGTCCTTGTTAAACAGCTTGTTATACGTAATTAGCTCCCAAGTATATTAATCTTGGTTTCTACAATTAACCGCGCAATTTTTAAATCATGATTAGGATTGGAAGTCATTCCCATATTTTGAATGATCGAAGTTGATAAATGTTTGGCAATCTTCGATGCATCGGCATTATCTATTGCAAGCTTAAACGTATGTGGAACATAACTATCATATTCGTCATTCCACTCATTATCTCCGTCGTTTACACCAATAGGATCCCATTCTTCCCACAGTATTCTGGCAATTTCTTTATAAAAACTCTTTTGCTTGGTGCTTAACTGATTCATAGATTACGTATAACGCCTCATTAAGAGGCAATAAAATAGTTGGTTAAAATAAGCGAGGCACGAGCAAAAACCAACTGTTTTTTGTCCTGCTTTAATGACTTGTTATAACTCAAAGTTACCAGCGCTATCGCCTTTACCACCTAAATAATACGACGGAACTTTATTTGAAATACCAAGCCTATATATTCCAACACCAGATTCAATATTGGTTTTATATTTAGCTTGAATATTGTGGGATTTCCACAACAGTTCAATTGGAGTAAAGCTTTCACCATTTTCAGGTGCTATAGCAACCTTGGGTTTATGCCCGCCATTTGCACCCAATGGAATAATCATTACTTTATCGGCTTTAATATGTTCTTGAAGCTTTAGCTTCTTAGCTAACTCCCCAATTTGCTCTTCGAATTCTTCAAGTGTTTTATATTCTGTTTGATTCCATGACCATTCGATTAAATTAGCGGTTCTATGGGGGAGTTGTGGCGAAAATTTATTGAGTTCTTTCGCACTTAACGGTTCATTTCTAATAAACGAGTAATGGTTTGAACAAAACTCTTTCTCAAGCCGATAGAAAGTAGCACTTCTAGATTTATTCAGCCCCCAAGACTCATTATGTTCCCACCATGCGTCATAAAATACTTCATGATCATCAACACCTATAACCTTGATTATTGACTCACCATCATTTTCTTTTAAAACGTCGCCGAGATTAATACGCATGACTTTCCATTGAGTTATAACATTTGTATATAAGGCTTGCGCATTTTGCCAAGCTTCGTTGAGAAAGCGTGCACTCAAATTTCAGCTAAAAATCTATTCAAAACAACTCAATAACAAAGAGCCTGCAAAATTGCATTCAATACACTTTCGGTAGAAACGCGCATGCACGCTTTGCTTTCCTATTATCTCAATAACTCAAGGTTGCACACTTTCATATTACTGAATTTACACAACTTATTTACACCACGCAACAGCAAACCGAGATTTGAAAAGTCATACATGGCTTGATTTTTTAAAAAACACGATAATACTGTATGTATATACAGTCTTTATTCAGGTGAAAAAATGAAGCACACAAGCCCTTTTTTAGAATCGGTACGACAAGACATTCGCTTACGAGGTTACAGCCTACGGACAGAAAAAGCGTACTTATACTGGATCAAAAGATATATTCTTTACCATCAGAAAACGCATCCAGAAAACCTTGGAGCAATTGATGTGAAAAATTTCTTGAGTTGGTTAGCCAACAGTCAAAACGTGGCAGTGAATACGCAAAAAGTCGCACTCAATTCACTAGTATTTCTTTATCAGCAATGTCTCAAAGTTGAACTTGGGGTTTTAGGTTTTAGCTTAGCAACAAAGCAACGCACCTTACCCACAGTATTATCCCCTAGGGAGGTTTCTCAGATATTGTCTAATATGAATGGACCCGCAAAATTGGTTATTGAAATGCTCTATGGTAGCGGTATGAGAGTCAATGAGTGTTTAAGGTTAAGACTAAAGGATATTAATCTGGATAACTTATCATTGACAATTCGGGACGGTAAAGGCAAAAAAGACAGGCAGACACTATTAAGCAAAACATGCTGTAGTAGGCTAAGAATCTACATTGATAAGTCGATTCAACTGCAACAAAAAGACAACAGTAACGGCTATGGTCCCTCTTTACCCAATGCGTTAGCTAAAAAGTATCCTAATGCATATCGTCAGGCTGCATGGATGTATCTCTTTCCATCAATTCGTATTTGCGAACACCCAGTAACTGAAACGCCTTGTCGACACCATCGTCATGACAGTACGATACGTAAATCTCTTCAACAGGCGGTAAAGAGTTCTCGCTTACATAAAAAAATCAATTGCCATACATTCAGGCACTCTTTTGCCACTCATCTTTTACAAACCGGAACAGATATAAGAACCGTACAGGAGTTGTTAGGACACAACGATGTTAGTACCACACAAATCTATACTCACGTACTTGGTCAGCATTATGCGGGAACCGTTAGTCCACTAGATACACTTTAATAGTATTAACCCCTAATTATGCAGCACCTAACTACTAATCAAACAAAAAAGCCCGCAATATGCGGGCTTTTTTATCATTAACGACTAGTTTTTCTTAGTCTTTTTTAGTCCAGCGGTCTAACCAACCCAGTACATTGGCATACCACTGTTCTAGGTTATCAGGATTCAAGATCCAGTGGTTCTCATCTGGGTAAATTAACAGCTCAGATGGAATACCGTTACGTTGCATATAGGTAAATGCCGCTAAGCCTTGACCATAAGGAACGCGGAAGTCTTTCTCACCATGGATAACCAGCATTGGTGTTTTCCAGTTCTCTACGTAGTTAACTGGGTTAAACTTCTCATACAGTTCTTTATTGTCTTCGTACGTGCCACCAAACTCATACTCTGGGAACCACAACTCTTCGGTCACATAGTACATAGAACGCATATCAAACAGACCTGCGTGGTTCACTAGGCAGCTAAAGCCATCACTCCAGTTACCTTGGATCCAGTTCATCATGTAGCCGCCGTATGAGCCACCTAATGCACAAGCACGATCGCCATCTAACCATTTTTGCTGCTTAGTAACTGCCGCTAGACCTTTTTGCAGATCTTCAAGTGGCTTGCCGCCCCAATCTTTAGAGATAGAATCGGTGAATGCTTGTCCGTAGCCGGTAGAACCGTGGAAATCAATCATCACTACACCGTAGCCGGCACCCGCCCACAGTTGTGGATTCCAACGGCTACTAAATGAGTTGCCAAACGAGCCTTGTGGGCCACCATGAACCAAGAACGCAATAGGATACTGTTTGCCGGCTTTGTAGTCGGTAGGCTTAATCCAGTAACCGTATACTTCTTCGTTGTTCCAACCTTTAAAGCTAAATTGCTCAAACTCACCAAACTTAATTTTAGCCAGCTTGTCTTTGTTAATTTCGGTTAAGCGTTGCTGGGCTTGACCATCTAAAGACATAGTATAAAGATCGCCTGGCTCGACTAAGCTCTTGTGGCTGTAGATAATCTTATCTTGGCTAACGCCAACAATGCTATTGCTACCGTCATTAAATAGTGGCTTCACATCGCCAAACTGGGTGTTAACCTCAAAAATAGACACTTGGCCAACATCTTGTGCAGTCACATATAAGGTGCGGTTATCTTTAGAGAAAGTCAGTGAGTGCGGGCTGCGATCCCACAGCGGTGCCACTTCTTTTTCTTGGCCGGTAACGGTATCTCTTAACATAATGCGTTGACGGTCAGCTTCAAAACCAGGTTTGCTCATTGCCAAATATGCTAAATAACGACCATCACCACTGTAAGTTGGGTGCGAATCCCACGCTTTATTATCTTCGGTTAGGTTGACCGCTTCGCCGCCAGTGACCGGGACTTGCCATAAATCGTAGTTAGTGATCCAAGACTGATCTTTACCCGGGGCTTTGGCGCTGTAGACAACGTGCTTGCCATCTGGGGTGAAAGTCACCTCTTCCATGCCAGAAAACGGCAGTGGCGGCGTTTCAGTATCTAGTCCTTGGGTCACATCAATTGCATCGGTGATGAGCTCACCATTAAGCTTGGCAACAAACAAGTGGCTGCGACTATGATCGCTCCACGTATCCCAGTGGCGTACCATTAGCTGTTTGTACTCACGACCAGTAGTTGTCTGGTTTTCTAGCTCGTCAAAACGCTCTACCGAACACTTGATGTCTTTACAATCAGGGAACACACGCATGTTCATCACGACCTGGCTGCCATCTTGTGACAACTTAAAGCCCTCGACATCTAACGGTAAGTTAGACACCTTCTGTGCTTCGCCACCATCAAGCGCAAGCTGATATAACTGGCTTGAACCATCACGTGCGGCTAGAAAGTAAATAGACTTGTCGTCGGCGGCAAATGCCACGCTATGCTCAGTACCGGCTACAGAGGTTAGCTTTTTCGCATCACCGCCATTTACGCTTTGAATATACAGATCAGAGCTAGCATCACCATTGCTATCAATATTTTTAACAGCGTAAACAACTTTATCACCAGAGTTGGCTAAAGTTGCTGAATGAAGCTTATTAAGTTTGACAAGGTCCTGAACCTTAAAAGGCTCAGCAGCTTGGGCGTTGACAGAAGTCATCATGCCTGATGCCGCTAACGCGAGAATGAGTGCAGTTTTTTTCATTGTTATTGTCATCTTTTAGTTAGAATTGCTGATTGTAAATAATAAGTTAATAGCGTTTGTGAGCTATTTTGCATAGTTGGCAAGCACACTAAACAAAAAACAGGGTGTAAGCAAGTCGCTGACACCCTGTATTGTTGGCTAATTCGGCAATCAAGTTAACCAAGTTAGTTGTACGCTATGATAGATTGATTAGCTCAACTTCACTTTCCAACTGGCTGGGCCAGTTTCATGGGCGTTAACCCCTTCACTGTCTACCGCTACCGTCACTGGCATATCTTTAACGTCAAACTCGTAAATCGCTTCCATACCTAAATCTTCAAATGCCACTACACGCGCTTTCTTAATGGCTTTAGAGACTAAGTAAGCCGCGCCACCCACAGCCATTAAATAGCATGATTTATGTTGCTTAATAGAAGCAACGGTAGCTGGGCCACGTTCAGCCTTACCAATCATGCCCATTAGACCGGTTTTCTCTAGCATCACATCGGTAAATTTATCCATACGCGTTGCAGTTGTTGGGCCTGCAGGGCCAACCACTTCGTCGCCAACTGGATCAACTGGGCCAACGTAGTAGATAAACTTACCTTTAAAGTCGACACCTTCTGGTAGGCCTTCGCCACTTTCAATTAAGGTTTGAATACGCTTATGTGCTGCGTCACGGCCAGTTAGCATTTTGCCGTTAAGCAATAAGGTATCACCGCTCTTCCACTCTTGCATTTCTGCTTGCGTTACTGTGTTGAGATCAACGCGGCGAACACTTTCACCCACTTCCCAGGTGATTTCTGGCCAATCTTCTAGTGAAGGCGGGCTTAAATCAGCAGGGCCGCTGCCATCTAAGTGGAAATGTACATGACGGGTTGCTGCGCAGTTAGGAATCATCACCACTGGCTTTGACGCTGCGTGGGTAGGCGCAGATTTAATCTTGATATCAAGTACGGTTGTAACCCCACCTAGGCCTTGAGCACCAATACCAAGTTTGTTTGAGCGCTCGAAAATATCTAGACGTAGCTTCTCATCGGTTGTTTGTGCGCCGCGTGCTTGTAACTCGTGAATGTCTACTGGGTCCATTAAAGACTCTTTCGCCATCACAGCCGCTTTCTCAGCTGTGCCACCAATGCCTATGCCAAGCATGCCTGGTGGACACCAACCAGCTCCCATTGTAGGTAAGGTTTTCTCAACCCATGCCGCAATATCATCAGATGGATTCAACATCACCATTTTAGATTTGTTTTCAGATCCACCACCTTTAGCGGCAATGGCCACTTCTACGTGGTTACCTGGCACCATATCGATATGCACAACCGATGGCGTGTTATCTTTGGTGTTTTTACGGCCACCGGCAGGATCAGCAACAATCGACGCACGTAGCGGATTGTCAGGGTTGGTGTAAGCACGGCGTACCCCTTCATCAACCATTTGCTGTACAGTCATGTCAGTCTTATCCCACTGCACGCCCATACCTACTTTGACAAAACAGGTCACAATACCGGTATCTTGGCATAACGGACGCTTGCCTTCGGCTGACATACGCGAGTTAATCAGAATTTGTGCAATCGCATCTTTTGCTGCGGCGCTTTGCTCTTTTTCATAAGCTTCGGCCATTGCATCAACAAAATCTTTTGGGTGGTAGTAGGAGATATATTGCAGGGCATCAGCAACGCTTTCGATTAAGTCAGCTTGCTTAATAATTGGCTGTTCTTTACTCACAGACATTTCCTTTCTCACAGATTAGTGGTGTGTTCCCATGGACTGGGAAGCGTATTTTTTTTTAATCCTTTGCCAATATGATACTCTTTCGCGACTTTTAGATAAACATCACTTTTTAGATAAGGTTAATCGATGGCTAGCGAGTCTCACACTGCCGTTTTTAGCGATAAACTTGATTGGCACCACACCACAATTGACGTCTTTAGCCATTTTGCCGATGAACCTTGGGCTATGTTATTAGACTCCGCCGATGCTAAGCATCCAGATAGCCGCTATGACATTATCGTTTGTGACCCGCTTGCCACTGTCATCACAACGGCAAACCAGACTGACATCACCCATCGACAAACGGTCATGACCGACAACCTTGCTGCTCCAATAACAAACCAACAAGGCATCTGCCCGTTTACGACGTTACGTACAGCGTTAGATCATTACTTCCCAGACAACAAAACCAGCACGCTGCCGTTTAGCGGTGGTGCTATGGGTGCATTTAGTTATGATTTAGGCCGCCATATCGAGCGCTTTGACAATATCGCCAATAACGATATTAACCTTGCCGAAATGAATATTGGTTTATATGCATGGGCGCTAATTTATGACAATCAGCAACAGCAATGGCATTTGGTGCATTATCATGGCGCCAAGGCTTTTAATCGCACCCGTGAGCACATCGAGCGTCGATTACAACAGGCACGAAGCCATAAAACCTTTAATTTAACCCGTCCCTGGCAAGCGCAAATCAGCCAAACTGAGTATCGCGCTAAGTTTGAGCGGGTGCAGCAGTACTTGCATAGTGGCGATTGTTACCAGATTAATCTAACCCAACGGTTTGCAGCGCCCTACCAAGGTAGCGAGTGGCTGGCTTATACCAAGTTACGTGGGTGCAATGCGGCGCCCTTTTCCGCATTTATTAAATTAGCGGAGCAAAGCGTGTTATCCATTTCACCTGAACGCTTTATTCAGCTACAAGGAAGCAAGATACAAACTAAACCCATTAAGGGCACGCGGCCAAGGTTTACTGACCCACAACAAGATAGCGCTGCGGCTAACGATCTGCGTAATGCCGAAAAAGATCGCGCTGAAAACTTAATGATTGTCGATCTGCTGCGTAACGATATCGGTAAAGTCGCCGCCCCGGGTAGCGTTGCCGTACCTAAACTATTTGATGTTGAAAGCTTCCCTGCGGTGCATCATCTCGTTAGCACGGTTACCGCACAATTGGCAGACAACATTGATGCCAGCCAATTGCTGCGTGCCTGTTTCCCCGGCGGGTCGATCACCGGAGCGCCGAAAATAAGAGCCATGCAGATCATTGAAGAGCTTGAACCCTCTCGGCGCTCATTGTATTGCGGCTCTATCGGCTATATCAGTCAAGACGGTAATATGGATACCAGCATTACCATTCGCACCTTAGTGGCTGACCAAGGTAATTTGTATTGTTGGGCTGGCGGCGGCATAGTTGCAGACTCTGACGTGGATGCTGAATATCAAGAAACCTATGATAAGGTAAGTAAGATATTACCCATTTTAGCTGCGGACACGGCCGACTAGCTAACTGACGCATTCATCTACAGAGGTCGACTTAGCCATCACCATGGATATAGATCTGTTACGCACCCAGTTTCAATTAAACCAACTTGCCGAAGACACCACCCCTAAGGTGAACGGCAATTTGCGTCAAGCTGCGGTGCTGGTGGCCATTGAGCAGATAGAAAACCAACCACAAATAATATTAACCCGTCGCCCGCACCACCTGCGGGCACACCCTGGGCAAATCAGTTTTCCCGGCGGAAAAGTGGAACACACTGACAAAGATTACACCGACACCGCACTGCGTGAGGCTGAAGAAGAGATAGGCTTACATCGCCACAATGTTGAGGTCATTGGGCAGTACCCCAGTTTTAAGACATTTACCGGTTTTGAAATCACCCCAGTGATGGGTATTGTTAAGCAGCCATTTACACCTAATATCGATCCCGGTGAGGTCGCGGCCTTGTTCTCTATGCCACTGAGTTTTGCCCTTGAACCAAAAAACCGCCACGTTCGCTACTTTCAGCGCGGTGACATCCACTACCCCGTGTATTTTATTCAGTATCAACAGCATTTTATTTGGGGTGCGACTGCAGCGATCATCGATCGTTTTTGTCGTCAATTTGCACTTTAGATAAAAAAGCTCAGGTAGAGTCCGGCGGTCACTGAGGTCAATAAAAGTAACGGTATATTAAACCAGTAACCCATTTTAGAATGGGTCGCAAAATAGAAGTTGAACGCCAAACTCAATAGGCTAATCCCCGCGCACGTCCAAATCACATCTTGCAGTAACACCGTATAATCGGGATCCCAAGCCAAACGGATGCTGGCACCTTTAGACAAATAATAGCCAATGGCTCGATCGGGGCGAGCTTGATCAAACAGCAACAGTGCGTAGATGGCCAAACTCCAGCCCAAAATGGACAAGGTAGCCAATATCATTTGGAAGATTTTTCTTTTCTTCATACTGCCACCTTGAGTTTGGTTTAATTAAATTTGCTTAAGCAATCGCTGATTAACTATGAATAATATTAAGCATCAATGTGTTACCTCTACCACTTTAGCAAACTTGTCTAAAACTAGCCATAGTCACTCGGCATCGTAGCTGTGTTAGAGAGCAAGATAAAACCGTCTCTGATTTACGCGGTCTTTGGGTTTGAATAGAGCCAGCGACCGGGTATTAATTGGGCAGATTTGCTCAAGTTGTAAAAAAATCACCTCATCGGGCTGAATTACCGCTTTTTTCCTTGAGAAACCTCGCTATCAAGGTAATATGAACGTCCAAATTTTTTTATTAAAACGATTCGTTGGAGAACTAAGCAACAATGAGCATTACATCTGTCGCTTCTGTATTTAAAGGTGACTTTGCGATTGGATCGCAAGTGACCGTACGCGGTTGGGTAAGAACTCGCCGAGATTCCAAGGCAGGCATCTCTTTTCTTGCCGTATATGATGGTTCCTGTTTTGACCCAATTCAGGGCGTTGTGCCTAATAGCTTAGTCAATTATAACGAAGAGATCCTCAAGTTAACTGCAGGGTGCTCTGTCATTATGACCGGCGAAGTGGTTGACTCTCCTGGTAAAGGCCAAGCGTTTGAGCTGCAGGTGACCAATGTTGAAGTCACTGGTTGGGTTGACGATCCTGATACTTACCCAATGGCGGCCAAACGTCATTCAATTGAGCATTTACGTGAATTAGCCCATTTGCGTCCTCGTACCAACATTATTGGTGCGGTAGCGCGTGTTCGTAACTGTTTATCGCAGGCGATTCACCGCTTCTATAACGAAGAAGGTTTTATTTGGGTATCGACGCCGCTGATCACTGCATCAGATTGCGAAGGTGCGGGTGAAATGTTCCGTGTATCTACTTTAGATATGGAAAACTTGCCACGTACAGACGCGGGTAAAGTTGACTATAGCGAAGACTTCTTCGGTAAAGAGTCATTTTTGACCGTATCGGGCCAGCTAAATGCTGAAACCTATGCCTGTGCACTATCAAAAGTCTATACCTTTGGTCCAACATTCCGCGCCGAAAACTCAAACACAAGCCGTCACTTGGCTGAGTTTTGGATGGTAGAGCCAGAAGTCGCCTTTGCAGACCTTGATGATGCTGCGGCCCTTGCCGAAGCCATGCTTAAATACTGCTTTAAGGCGGTATTAGCTGAGCGCCGTGATGATCTAGAGTTCTTTGCCCAGCGTGTTGATAAGACCGTGATTGAACGTTTAGAGAACTTTGTAAACAGCGACTTTGCACAAGTTGACTATACCGACGCCGTTGAAATTCTTAAAGCCTGTGGCAAGTCGTTCGACTACGACGTTGAATGGGGTATCGACTTACAATCTGAGCATGAGCGCTATCTTGCTGAAGAACACTTCAAAGCCCCTGTGGTTGTGAAGAACTATCCAAAAGATATCAAAGCATTCTACATGCGCCTAAACGATGACGGTAAAACCGTTGCTGCAATGGATGTGTTAGCGCCAGGTATTGGTGAAATCATTGGTGGTGCGCAGCGTGAAGAGCGTTTAGATGTACTAGATGCACGTTTAGCTGAAATGGATCTTAGCCAAGAAGACTACTGGTGGTACCGTGATATGCGCCGTTATGGCACAGTCCCCCATGCAGGTTTCGGTTTAGGTTTTGAGCGTTTGGTTTCATATGTAACGGGCGTATCTAACATCCGTGACGTGATTCCTTTCCCACGTGCACCTAAGTCAGCCAACTTCTAAGCAATTAACGCTATTTGAGCCACATGTTGGCGCAATTAAGTGGTAAAAAAAAGCTCCTAATATAGGAGCTTTTTTTATTGCCTAGGGCTTTTAAAGCCTGCTTAAATAAGGGTTAATCTAAGCCAGCTTCAAAAGTTAAGAAGATTTCGTTGTTAACCTTATCTGCTAAAGGGTTGCCCTTGATGGGCTGCTGGTATTCCACATGTAACAAGTAACGACCGGCAGACTGCGGCGTAAAGCTAACCATACCGTCATTGTCAGAGGTGACTTTAGTCGCGTTAAGCTGATTACGGTATACCGTGCCCTCTTTCACAACAGACACTTCAGCGCCGCTAACAGGCTTGCCCTGATAGGTTATCTTAAATTCAGCGACATCTTGTTCAACAATATCAGCTGGGTGTGTCACAGGGATCAGTTCTAAATACTCGCCTGTTGGCGCCAGCGCAGTATCATTTGGCTTGTTAAGGGTTACATAAGACTCAACCCGTGAAAAGCTCATCACACCGACAAGATCGTAACCATTGGCTGGCATTTTCGCTTTAGTGGCTTCTTTATCAGCGCGGCTATATACCGGCTTATCTTCACCTTTTACTTTATAACTAGCGTAGTAACGTGGACTGGTTTTCTTTTGCAGTTTATAAGTACCATCAGCCACTAGTTGATAGTCGAATACTGACTTGCGTGAGCCTTTGTAGCTTGAAGATGGCCACTGCTTTTTACCTTGCGGGGTGATAATTTCTACATCTTCACTGCCATAAGGTTTGTCATATTGAAAAACTTGGTTGCTAGCGGTCACGTCTGAAGTGATCCAGACTCCTTTGCCAGCTTCCGCAGAAACGGTAAAGTGACTCGGTAAGATCCAACGGTCGTGGGCCACAGCACTGTGACTAAGCACCCCACATGCTAACGCTAATACGAGTGTCTTTTTCATCTTTTATCCTTTCAATTAACCTTAAGGTTGATACTTAATGGTGATTTCTGCAGTTTCATCGGTTGGCGGCAGTGTTACCGCAAATGCCTTGCCGTCATGGTTGAACTTATGGCGCACTAGCGAGCGGTTGCCGTGTTCTCGCACAACTTCCACCAACAAGGTGTACTTACCGGCCGCAACGCTTTTACCTTCACTGTCAGTGAAGTCCCAATCGAGTTTGTATTGACCAGATGGACGTGTTGCCCCGGTAACGCCATCAATAAATCCGGCTTCATCACGACCAATTTTGCGCCACCAACGACGAATATCTTTGAGCCACTTCTCGCCTTCATCCCAAGTCCACAGTGCGATGGTGTCAACGTGTTTACCGCGGCTATCTTCTACCCAAACAGCCGTGTATGGGCGTAAGTACTGACCTTCGGTGATCTCTGCTAGGCCTAAATCGATTTCGATCTTACTGGCCGATACCGGCATCGCTAACATTGATGTGCATAGCAATGCACCAAGCAGGGTCTTGTTCATATGAATACCTATGTTAAATTCCTATCAAAAATCGTAATTGCTCAATCGAAACCACAACACTTACAGCACACTAAACCAGTAAATACCGATACAGCCTATGCTGACCACACCCATGTAGCGCATAGAACGAAACAGCTTTTTGCGCTGCGGTAACAGTAGGTAAGCGCCGGTTAACGAGAAAATAATCATTAGCACGGCACTGATGTCGATCACCCATTGCCACACTACCCCGGCATGGCGACCTTTATGTAAATCGTTAAGAATGGCGATCACGCCATATTCTCTATGCTCATAAAAGGCCATTTGCTCATACACGTCGATTGTTAAGCTCTGGTAGCGGCCAGGTTTACTCTGCACAATCGCCACTTCATCCTCGCTAATCTCCGCCTCAGTAAGCGACAAACTAAATTCACTGTTAAGCCAATATTTGGCACTTTCTTGCCAAGCCGGCGTTAAAGGTTCAACAGGCAGCAGATGCTCCGGCAAGTTGATCTCTTGGTAATCTGACTCAGCGGTGTCTGCATTGAACCACTGTGGGTGGTTAAGTGTGATGCCTGTAAACGCAAAAAACAGCATCAACAGCAGCAGCGCCATTGACACATAAATATGGATAGTACGAGCAAGTTTGAGAGTGTGTTTACGTTGATTTTGCGAGTTGCGCGCCCTTAAAGGCGCTTTGGTTAATGGCTTGTTCATACTCTCATCTTGTTATTGTTTTGATCACAACTGCGGCGCTTAATCGTCACAGATCAATAACTACAACTTAGATGAAAATAATTATCATTAAAATTTGATTTACGAAATTTACATAAGCCAACTGAACCTAACTTGAGACACTCGCCAGCCCCAGAGCAGGCATAATAAAGTCTGCGATTTAAGAGCCCCAATGGGTTGATTCGTATTTGACGTGGCACACGGCGACATCTATGCCATGCCCAACTAACCAATCGAGCCACACCTTTTGGTTATCTTGTAATTTATCAGTCGGCCCTTTTACTTCAATAAGCTCAAAGCCACTACCATTAGGGTGATAGACAAACAAGTCCGGTAAACCACTGCGGTGATGTTTAAGCGACTGCAGCATATAGGTTAACAACAGCGCGATAAACTCATCGCTGACGCTATCAAGCAAACGCTGTAAATGAACCAAGGTAACCCGGCTCCAATCCACCCAATCATTAACATAGCCAAAGTACTGCTCGTACGCCTGCTCAATACGTTGATAAATATCGGCTGTAGTTGTTAGTGCTATCTCTTTAAGACGCTGATCGATAGCCGCTCGTCTTGTATCGGTAAAGCCTGACTGGTACATATCACTGGGCGCTGACTGAAATGGATGCTGAAATGCGCCAGGACTCGGCGTGAAAATAATATCCCAAAACAATAAACCGAACAGCGAACAAAACAGGCTGTTTTCGAGATGGAATGCCAAGTAGCCACGTTGCTGGTAGGTGTAGATGACATGCTCTTCTACGCCTTTCACGCCAAGTTCATTCATCTGTTGCAATGGCAACTGCCCAATAGTCAGTTGAATTATTTTGATGACATATTGATTTTGCTTCAATCCAGTCCCTGTCACCTCTATGCCTAACTTACGTTGGCATCGGTTGAGTAAGCGCAGAAAGATGAGCTGTTCTTCGGCGTAGAGCTTATCTGAATCTAGCACCTCATTGATAAGTGTTAGCGCAGCTTGATAATGCCCCTGAGCAATCAATACCCTTGCCTTGCGCTCGATAGCCGCCGAGTGACTTAGCTTGTCATAAAGGTAAAGCGCATCATCTAAATAGCCTTTGCGCTCTAAATCGCGGCCAATACTAAATTGCAACTTGCTGCGATAATACGCTAAAAAGTCACTGCAAGTGTTAGTGGGTATATCGCTCTCAAATTTTTTCACACCAATGTAGTCTAATTGGCGCCTTTGCAGTTCAAATTGCTCTATTGCATCGCTCAATAACCCTAACTGTTCTACTGAACGCCAGTCATTAAATAACCGGCTGTTACGGTCTAATTGATAGGGATAGAATTGTTGTAAACCTAGGTCGGCCACCACAAACTGAGTTAAATCTTGATAGCGATTGCCAAAAAACAGTACTAACAACGCATCGTAATGGCATTGAATATTGACCTTGAGCCAAAGTGAGCCAATAAACTCAGCAATCTTTACCTCTGGGTGCTCTGCGGCCAATTGCTGCAGCACTAGGCTTAACTCAGCCTTTTTGGACGGCATCTGTTTTGGCGCAATGGCATATGCACCTTTGAGGATCTGCTTTAGGGTTTTTACCGTGAGTTTAAGGGCCAAAACCTCTACAGGCGGATTAGTCACACAGCTCACTAAACAAGCTTGTCCAAGCTCCTCAATGGCAGCATCAATATCGGCTATCTCAGCATAATTGAGTTTTACGGATTCAAACCACTCTCCTTGCCTGCTACACAAGCGAACTAAAAGCCGCTGAGCATCGCGCGTCAGCTGCCGATAAGCCGTTAAACATTGACTCAGCTCGGCAGGAAATAGGTCTTGATACCGCGCTGTGACATGGTCAACCACATAGTTGAAGTTATCAAGGTAGTAATCTGCTGCAAGGGACGTATCTAAAGGCTCTGTACCCTGACTGTCGTGGCTCATGTACTCTCCTTTTCACTAACGGGCGGCAGTTGTATTTTGCTGTGGTATCAGGCAATCTGCGACAAACATTGCCAATATATAATCACTATGTGGACACAGCAACTCATTGAACTCACACCGCGCCGCCGCGGAGCTCACATTATCACCGACGAGCTTGAGGCCTATTTACCCGATGTAAAAGTGGGGGTTGCGCATTTATTGCTGCAGCATACTTCTGCGGGGTTGACGCTAAATGAAAATGCCGACCCAAGCGTGCGGGTAGACTTTGAACGTTATTTAAACCGCATCGCGCCAGAGAACGAGCCTTACTACACCCACACCTATGAAGGCAGCGATGACATGCCTGCCCATCTAAAAGCAAGCCTAGTCGGTGCACAGCTCACTATTCCCATTACTCGTGGTCGATTTAGCCTCGGTACCTGGCAAGGCATTTATTTGTGCGAGTTTAGAAACCATGCCAGTGAGCGACGCATTGTGCTCACCTGCCAAGGCGAATAACCCTATTTTTGAGCGCGATTAGCGCTCATTGTCGCTCATGGGCGCTAATAGGGTTAGCCACTCATCACTGCCCATTTGCGTGCTAGGTAAGTTTTCATCCTGATAAATACCCGACGCTAGGTGCATCTTAGTTTGCTGCAATGCTTGGATACGCTCTTCAACGGTGTCTTTACAAATTAGCTTGTAAACAAATACCGGCTTTGTTTGCCCGATACGGTAGGCACGATCACTCGCTTGTTCTTCTGCAGCGGGGTTCCACCAAGGATCGCTATGGATCACAACGTCTGCAGTGGTCAGATTGAGTCCCGCTCCGCCCGCTTTAAGGCTGATTAAGAAAATCGGTACATCTCCTTGCTGGAAACGTTCAATTAAGCTGTCGCGGTTGCGAGTTTTACCGGTTAGCTGCAAGTAGTCGACCTTGATGTCATCAAGCTCTGCGGCAATCTTATCCAGCATGGTGGTAAACGAGCTAAAAATCAGGATTTTTCGCCCTTCTTCAATCATGCTAGGAATTTTATCGCGCAGCCAAGTCATCTTCGCTGATTTACCTTGCAGCTCGTCGGTAGGATCCACTTGATGGCTTAGGCCAAGCAACTGTGGGTCGCAACAGATTTGCCGCAGACGCAACAAGGCATTACTGACCGCTAAGCGGTTATGTTTAAAGCCGGATTCCTGCACCACCGCCTGAATACGTTTTTCCATCACCGCCCGCACTGACTCATACAGTTGGGCTTGGGTTTGACTCAAAGTTAGGGTGACATTCATAACCGTTTTTTGCGGCAGCTCGGTCGCCACTTGCAGTTTAGTTCGACGCAGCATAAACGGTTTTATCCGCTTTCTTAACATCTCCTGCACTAATAACGCATGGTCTTGCTCAATGGGTAATTTAAACTTGCGCTTAAACTGGCTAGCGGTGCCCAAAAAACCCGGCATCAAGAAGTTAAATAATGACCAAAGCTCACCAAGGTGGTTCTCCATAGGCGTACCGGTTAAGCAAAGCTTATGCTGGGTTTGTAAGCCATTAACTAACTTGGTGATTCGACTGCGACTGTTTTTGATGGTTTGGGCTTCATCCAGCACCAAAGTATCAAACTTATAGTGACGCAACTTATCAAAGTCTTGTGCAAGTAGCCCGTAACTGGTGATGACAATATCACTGTCGGTAAGCATGTGCTGCTCGTCATGTCGACTGCGGCCGCGCCAAATACGGGTATCTAAGCTCGGGGCGAACTTCTGCGCTTCTAAATGCCAGTTTGTCAGCAAACTGGTGGGGGCAACGATAAGTACTGGCACAGTTAAGTTGCCCTGCTCTTTCTCTGCCAGTATTACTGCCAAAGTTTGCAAGGTTTTACCTAGGCCCATATCGTCCGCTAAGATTGCATTAAACTGCTGCTTTCGCAAAAAGCTCAGCCACATCGCCCCTTGCTTTTGATAGTCACGCAATGTTGCTTGCAGACCAATCGGCGCAATATATTCTGTATGTTCTGGACTCACCTCTTCATCGAGTTGACTTGCCAGATTTTTAAGCCAAGTGTCACCGCGCCAGTGTAACTTATCGACTGTGCCGTCTTCATCACCCGCTTCTATGACTTGGTTGATTTCATTGAGTTTGCCAAGTTGATGACGAGACAGCTCTAACTGTTCTTGGCTATTAAGTGGGTTAGCTTGGTATAGCTCATCGAGCACGGCAACGATATTGGCAATACGTTCACCAGGAATATTAAGCTCTTCACCACTGTCTAACTCTAAAACAAGATTAATAGGTGCAGGCGCAGCAGTCGACTCATCGCTTGGTAAATCGCTGGTTAACTCTTGGTTTAACTCTATGAGCTTGCGTTGGCGAATAGCGCGCACAATCAGTGGCAGTAGGTTCACCTGCTGACCATCAACCTCTACGCCTAACAGTAAACTAAAGCGGTTATCAGTTTTCGATAAACTGCTAACAGTCGCAAACCAACTGTCCGCCTGCGCCTGTTTAAAGCGTCGTTGCGCTTCAAATTCAATGCACCAGCCTTTAAGGCTCAATATGCGTAACTGAATTAACTGTTCAGTCAAATCGCTCGACATCAAGCGGCTACCTAATGGAAAAGCTTGCCAAACTCGTGCCTCAAAAACCGTGGTGAGTAGCGGCATGGCGTTGAGTTCGAGCTGATAGGCAGCTAAGGTTGATAACCATTCATCATCTTCGTAGAAACTGACATAAGCCTGTTCAAATTCAACCGCTTTGGCGCCACATAGTAAACTGAACTTGGCGACATCGAATGCCATCAGAGGCTCATCTAACCAATCAAAATCGAGATGCTGATGACTGATGGTTAGCTTAGGTTGCCAAATATCATCGAAAGTCTCAGACGAAATTGGCAGACGAGTATTGCTAAACACCGCGTTGTTGGCAGCTACATCAATGCAGATGCGATCATTAATATTGACCATATAATCACGGTCTATAAAGTCTTGCTGCAACATGTAATCGACCGTCAGAGGTTGGGCCGCTTCATCCTGCCAGATACAACGGTGAGTGCTAAACAGCACCTCATAGTCTGCATCCGTCATGGTGAGCTTATCTAACGCAACCGTCATGGTATTAAGATCAATATAAGGGTCAAACAGCGCCAAAAGACTGATGTCGCTTTGGCTCATGTATTTAGGGTTTGGCCCTTTTTTGATGACTTTGAGATCCAATAGCGACTTAATTTGATATTGGCCGTCGCGTTGTAAATAGCCTTTATAAAAAGTCAGCTGTAGACCTTTAGGGCCAGGCGACAACAAGTACAGGATTCGATGTTTAGCCATTGTTGGAAATGGATCGTGATGGCGGGCCATTTCACTACGTAGCAAGCGGATCAAGGTGGCCGTTTTTCGCTTCGGGGCAGGTTTTGCGCGGGCCAGTTGATCTTTAGCACTGTACTCAAGAGCAAGCGCCGCTAGATGCTGGCAACGCTTCTGGTAACAACTGCAATAGCCTTCTGCGAATGCCCAATGGCTGCCCTGCTTTTGTAAACTTAACCGCGCCATAATCTGCGGCTGATTTGCAGCCACCTTAAACTGACCCGACAACGTAGGTAAATTGTCTTGGTAATGGCTAATACCTGTATCTAATAATATCTGAATCGCATTAAACAGGTTTTCATGGCTAAAAGTAGATAACAACGCTTGCAAAAGACCTTCCGTAACTCAGTGAGTTTAACCGCAGTGCTTGAAACGAAAGGATTAATCATAACATTCTGGTAGGGACAATCTAGGCCTTTTCGAAGCACATTGACCTAATGAGTTGAATATTAATCAGCTTTATCCTGCCGAGGCCTAATTTTGAACAACAGCAGGCAAACTTGAAATTGCAGAGGTGCTTATTGACGTTGCAGTAAGCTGAACAACGATGCTTTGTTCATCGGCTTAAAAAAGTAATAACCTTGCACGGCCTCAACACCGCAGCCACGAATAAAAGCTAACTCAGGTTCAGTTTCAACCCCTTCTGCAACCACCTGCACTTCTAATGCTTGGCTGAGACTAGAGATAGCTTTAATCAAAGCTTGTTGTTTTTTGGCGGCATCTGCGCCCTGAACAAAGCTTTTATCGATCTTAATTTGATCCACCGGAAAGTGACTTAAATAAGACAGCGAAGAGTAACCCGTACCAAAATCATCAATAGATATTTTGATCCCTTTATCTCTTAGGGTATCTAATGTTTCAATCAGATGAGAGTGTTGCTCCATCAGTACCGATTCAGTGATCTCTAAGGTGAGCCCTTGATACGGATAATCGCCTTGGCACAACTGCTGCCCTAAAGCATCGAATGACGCTATCAACTTATCTTGCAAATTATCTGACCACATTTCAAAGGTGGAAATGTTTAACGATAATCCGATGTCGATGGCCTGATTTTTCAGCTCGATTAATGTCTCCATTGCATGTAAGCGCACCCACTGGCCTATCTGCACTATCAAGCCGTTGGCTTCGGCTATTGGAATAAATTCAGCCGGCGATACATACTCTCCGTCTAACTGCCAACGTAATAAGGCCTCAGCGCGGATGATTTGGTTGGTTTCAATACACACAATGGGCTGAAAATGCAGTTCGAAATCTTGATTAATCACCGCGAGTTTAAGTGCTGATAGCAATTTTGCATGACGCTCGGCTTCTTGCTGCATTCTTAAGGTAAACAGCTGGTAGCGATTGCGCCCTTGGGATTTGGCAATATACATCGCCTGATCGGCACAATTTAACAAAGACTCTAGATTGTGAGCATCACTGATATAACGGGCGATACCAATAGAGATAGTGGCATATAACTTTTGTCCGTTGGCTAAAGTGTAGGAATGAGAAAGCGCATTGCGCCATTGCTCAGCCAACGCCTCTAGCGCTTCAGAATCACTGATAAAAGGAATAAACAACGCAAACTCATCACCACCAAAGCGCGCCAAATGGATCTCTGGGCTTAATTGCTGCTGCAAACGCTTTGCCACTGAAACTAACAACTTGTCACCACATTCATGGCCAAAGGTATCATTGATAACTTTAAAATTGTCTAAATCCATCAACATGAAACCAAAGGGCCGCTTACCGTTAGTTTGGTCAATATGTTGCTGTACTTTATCGATTAAGTGGCTTCGATTGCTCAGCCCTGTCAGCGCATCATGGTCAGCTTGGTAACGTATTAGCTCATTGGCTTGTTTACGCTCAGTGATGTCATTAAACAACCACGCAAAACGCCGCTCTCCCCCAAGCGTTTCGGAAAATGAGGTGACTTTTACTTCAAGATCTAATCGCTGATTTTTACCACTCATTGTGGCGAGCTCGCCTTGCCAAACCTGCTGGCGGCTAAGCTCATTTAACATTGATCGCACGGCAATTTCACCCGATGGAGCAAAGATCTCAAACGGGTTAAATGACACCAATTTTTCAAGTTGTAGCGTTTGGTATAGCGCGGGGTTCGCTTCAAGCACTGACCATTTATCATCGGTCGTGACCAAAGCCACCGGCAAATGACCAAAAATATTAACAGCCAATTGTTGGAACTGAAAAGCGCGTGAGCGTTCTATGGCTAAGCTAGCGAGCTTAGCCGCCTCTTGAATGAGTTTTAAATCTAATCGAGTTGGGCTTTTAACTGTGTCGTAGTACATCGCAAAAGTACCTAACACTTGGCCGGCATTATCTTTGATCGGCTCTGACCAACAGGCTCGAAGTCCCGCTTGTAACGGCAGTGCTTTATAAGCTTGCCAAAAAGGATGGTGTTCAATGTCTTCAACAATCACGCACTCGCCACTGTAAGCAGCCGTACCGCAGGAGCCGACACCATGGCCAATTTCTATGCCATGTATCGCACTATTGTAATCGTCAGGGAGGTTGGGCGCAGCGCCGGTAAGCAGGCGCTGGCGGTCTTCGCTCAGCAGCAGTATTGATGCTCGAGTGCCGAGCTTTTCTTTTTCAATCAGCAAAACAAGCGCATTGAGGATCGAACTTAATGGTTCTCCTGCGATCACCATAGTGAGAATTTTGCTATAACGTTCAATGCTAATGCTTGAACCGGAAAACTCTCTTATTGTCGGAACAATTGACTCATAATTGCTTTGCATGATCAGGCCTCAAATGAGCGAACGCTACTTAACAGGGTAGCGTAACTCTTTCATCCTAACCAACAATAAACCTTACTCGCAATAAGATTTTAGGCTAATAAAACCCAAACAATACTATTCGCTAATCCGCTTAAGTTTTGCCATGTAAAATCCATCAAAACCAGACTCAGCAACGCTGATTGTTTCATCTTCAATGAAAGAAAAGTGAGGATTATTTTCTAAAAACTCATCAACTTGAGCGCGGTTCTCTTGCGGCATGATAGAACAAGTCGCATAAACCAATATGCCATCGACTTTTACCATACGGCTATAACTTTGCAAAATATCTTTCTGCAGCTGAACTAAAACTGGTAAACGATCGGCTGTATCGCGCCATTTAGCATCCGGGTTACGTTTTAGTACACCTAAACCAGAACACGGCACATCAAGCAATACCCGATCGGCCGACAACTTAAGGCGCTTGATAGTTTTGCTGCTGGCAATAATGCGCGTCTCTACGTTATGCGCACCAGCGCGCCTTGCGCGTTGCTTAAGGCTGTCCAATTTCCATTGTTCAACATCCATTGCCAGTAATCGGCCTTTGCCTTGCATTTGCGCAGCAATGGCTAAGGTTTTACCACCCGCACCGGCACAGGCATCGACAACACGCATGCCGGGTTTAGCATCAAGGACTGCCGCTATCTGCTGCGAACCCGCATCTTGTTGCTCAAACAAGCCTTGTTTAAACGCATCGGTTCTAAATAACGCTGAGTCTGAGATGATTTCTAGGGCTGATTCCACTCCAGCGACTGCTTGGCTTTGTACCCCTTCCTTGGCTAACTTATCAATTAAACTGGCTTTGTCAGTTTTTAGACCATTAACGCGAATATAGCGTTTTGGCGCTTGGTTTAGTGCGGCTCGCTCTGCTGGCCACTGCTCACCCATCTGCTGTAAACCCAACTCATTAAGCCACTCAGGACAGCCATCCCATAATGCCTCATCAAGCTTAGCTTGAGCGACGCGCTCGTCGAAAAGAGGTTGTTCAATGGTCAACGAATAAGGCAACTTAGGTAGCGGCAACTGTTGCAGCATGTGCCATGCGTTAAGCAGTCTAGAACCTAGGCGCTCGATCTCCGACTGCTTTACATCTGCTAAATAGCAATACAGGTTAAGCTTGCGCAGAATGTCTCCCACTACAAATGCTATGCGTGCTTGCTCAGCGGGCAATAACTTTAAGCCCGAAAAGTGGATTGAATAGGCTCTATCAAGTGGCTTACCTTCCGATAATACCGTTGACAGAATATTGATAACCAATTCAGTGGAGCTTGCTGATAGCGAAGTTTGTAACATGGGATAACCTAATTGTTGAAAACGCAGCGATCATAGGAGTATCAACATCAATACGCAAGGTGAAGCGTGCATTTGTAGCTAAATAAAACCACTCAAACGTGATTAATGCCAACAACCAATCAGCCGTGCTGAATTTTTTGCAGTAGTACAAATAAAAAAAGTAACCCGAAGGTTACTTTTCTATCAATATCATCCTAGTTAATCGATTATAGCTTAGCGCCCTTTAAACCATAAAATATGATGAAGGCATAACAGATGATGGGTAAGAAGAAGGCTTGTTGAATGCCGATATTGTCAGCCAGCACACCTTGTAGTAGCGGTAAGATTGCACCACCTACAATCGCCAAACACAATGCGCCTGAGCCTTGAGAGGTAAAAGGACCTAGATCGCGTAGCGCTAAACTGAATATGGTTGGGAACATAATTGAGTTAAATAACCCAACGCCCAAAATAGACCACATCGCCAATTGGCCACTGGATGTCATTGCGATAAACACTAATATAGCTGCCATCGCCGCATTAAAACCAAGCACCTTGCCCGCTTCTACTTTGCGCATCACTGCTGCACCAATAAAGCGACCGACCATCGCCCCGCCCCAATAGTAAGCAATGTAATTGGCGGCAGTGGCTTCAGTTAACCCGGCAATATGCTCTTCGGCTAGAAAATTGACTAAGAAGCTACCGATAGCAACTTCTGCGCCCACATAGACGAAGATACCCACCGCACCTAAGGTTAAATGAGTAAATTGAAACGCGCTTGTTTTACCTAAATGGCTTTGATTAGCTGTGGTTTCAGAGGTGTCTTGATGCGCAGCAATAGTGGGTAGCTTTAGCTTGGCGAAAACGATGGCTAAAATCGCCAGCATACCCGCTAGCAGTAAGTAGGGTAACTTAACCACTTCGGCTTCTGCCTGTGCATGGGTCAACTGCGCCGATGCTTCAACTGTGACAGATAAAATCAATACCGCACCAAAAAACGGCGCTACTGTGGTGCCTAGCGCATTAAATGCCTGGGTGAGTGTGAGTCGGCTTGAAGCGGTTTCTGTCGGGCCTAACGCGTTTACATAAGGGTTAGCAGCTACCTGTAAGATGGTGATCCCAGAGGCCAAAACAAATAGCGCCCCCAAAAACAGGCCATAGGTTGCAAGCGCCGCAGCCGGGTAAAATAAGGCACAACCTAAAGCAGCAATGGTTAAACCAATCACTATGCCTTTTTGGTACCCCACCTGCTTAACGAGTTTCCCCGCCGGCAGCGACACTAGAAAATAGGCGCCAAAGAAACAAAACTGAATTAACATCGCCTCGGCATAACTTAGGCTAAATACGGCTTTTAAATGGGGAATAAGAATGTCATTAAGGCAGGTAATGAAACCCCACATAAAAAACAAAGAAGTTAAACTCACCAACGCAAAGCGATAGTTCTCTGTACCACCTTGCGCTGTTGTTGAGGTTGCAGTTGACTGCATCATAGCCATAGTAAATGTCTCTTTTATTTAAATTATATGATTAGGGTTGTTGAACTCTCGGGCCAAAATTAAGTGAAATTAACCGACCCTATCTATTTACGTAAAGCGTGTTGCAGTCAAGCATGTTTACTCTATGCAACACCCTACAACAGCAAAATGCCTATTTACCTACCCTTGGGCACTCTGCTGAAAAAATAGACCTCAAAGTTCAATGGCCTTAGTACTTAGCGTATAAACAACCAAACGGTGCAAACTCGATGACATCGTTGTTTAATATCGCACCAGGCAACATGTCCTGCGGTATAGGACTCATCGATGCCGTGATGGGATTGGTTACTGTAGTGCTGTTTGCGGTTAAATTAAATCCGACCAGATAGCGTACGCCCTGATACTCCCTTTCAAACAACAGCACATCATCTGAAACATCAAAAAATTTGATACCACCAAAAATCAATACTGGATGGGCTTTACGCCAATCTAGTAATCGCTGATAGCTAGACAACATGGAACTACTATCAATACTTTGAATATCAACTGCACGATTAAGGTGCTCGTTAGGCACAGGTAACCACGGGGCCTGAGTGCTAAATCCCCCAGATGGCTGATTGGCTTGCCAAGGCATTGGGGTTCTGCAGCCATCACGACCCTTAAACATCGGCCAAAATGCAATGCCAAAAGGGTCTTGGACTTGTTCAAACGGAATGTCCGCTTCTGAGAGCCCGAGCTCTTCACCTTGATAACTACACACGCTACCGCGCAATGAACACAGCAGCGCATTGAGCATTTTGCCCATTTCATCGCTAAATTCGCCTTTACCCCAGCGCGTAGCGACGCGCTTAACATCATGGTTACCGATTGCCCAACAGGGCCAACCATCACCAATGCTGTTTTCTAACGCTTCTACCGTTTCTCGAATATAACGGGCACTGAAATCGTCGGTTAGTAACTCAAAGCTGTAAGCCATGTGTAACCGTTTAGTCCCTTGGGTGTATTCTGCCATGGTGGCTAGCGAGTCTTCTGATGACACTTCACCTAAAGTGACCACGCCTGGGTATTGCTCTATTAGCTGGCGTAACTCTTCAATGAATTCGACCGTTTCTGGGCGGGTATTATTGAAATAATGGTACTGATAAGCATAGGGATTATCTTCGCTAAAACCGCGGCCTTGCCTTTTATCAGCCGGCTTTGCGGGATTATCCCGCAATAGATGATCGTGATAACAAAAGGTAATGGCGTCTAACCTGAATCCGTCGACACCTTTATCTAGCCAAAACTTAACATTGTCGAGCACCGCTTGGCGTACATCTGGATTGTAGAAGTTTAGATCGGGTTGGCTAGTTAAGAAGTTGTGTAGGTAGTATTGACTGCGTCTTGGTTCCCACTCCCACGCACAACCGCCAAAAATAGCGAGCCAATTGTTTGGAGCGCTGCCATCTTCTTTAGGATCGGCCCATACGTACCAATCACTCTTGTCGTTATCTTTGCTAGTACGCGACTCTGTGAACCATTGATGCTGATCTGAGGTATGACTGAGAACCTGGTCAATCACCACTTTGATTCCTTTGCTGTGAGCTTGCTCAATCAGCTCATCAAAATCCTCCATGGTACCGAACATAGGGTCAACACAACGATAGTCACTAATATCATAACCAAAGTCTTTCATGGGTGATTTAAAAAACGGCGAGATCCATATCGCATCCACATTCAAGCTGGCGATGTAGTCCATTTTATTGATGATCCCGCGTAGATCGCCTACTCCGTCTCCGCTTGCATCGTTTAAACTGCGCGGATAAATTTGATAAATTACTGCTCCGCGCCACCAAGAAACCTGACTCATTGCCACCCCTCAATGTAAGCCAACCCTGCGTAAACTACACGCCTAAGTCGCATTACTGTTAACCACTTGTAAATGATTAATCGTTATTTTCAATAATTGGAGCATACGTTAACAAGGAAATCGGGTTCAACATCTATGCATACGTATGCATAAAACACCACAAATGTAACCAACCAAAACCAATATAGAAAAATACATTAATAACAGTAGGTTAAAAAGTTTGAAAGTGACCTTTCTTTGCTGAAAATAGTCGTGATTTGACTCAAGAAAGTAACAACGTATCCTTTGAATACGTATGCATAACATTGTCGCAACCCGAAAGCCAAGAGTAGTATCGCAACTGCTCCACAACAATTTGGTCATAACCTTGATACTTATGCAGTCAATTAAGCTAATCGAGGCAAAACAAAACAATATAAAGACTGTAACCAAAAACAAATGAAAGCTAACAACGCTAATTGGACAGCTAGTTGTTACGCATTCAAAAAGGGGAAAGATGAATGTCGCTTTTTAAACCAAGCCTACTTACATTGGCAATCGCGGCTAGCATGGGCACGACAGCTCATGCAGCAGAAAACGATGCTAATACTGCCGCAGCGCAAGATGAGAATATTGAAGTAATCAAAGTTTCTGGTATTCGCCGTAGTTTACAAGAATCACAATCCGTTAAGATGTCTTCATCTTCTGTTGTAGAAGCTATTTCAGCAGAAGACATTGGTAAACTACCTGATGTATCTATCGCAGAATCTTTGGCTCGCCTTCCTGGTATCGCTGCACAGCGTCTTGATGGTCGTGCAAATGTTGTCTCTATTCGTGGCCTAGGCCCAGACTTTTCCCTTGCAACACTTAATGGTCGTGAACAAGCATCAATCAACGACAACCGTGGCGTTGAATTTGACCAATACCCTTCAGAACTTCTCAACACTGTCGTTGTATACAAAACCCCGGATGCTTCGCTAATGACGCAAGCTATTGCCGGTACAGTTGATATGCAAACGATTAGTCCACTGCGTCATGGCGAGCGTACCTTTGCGGTTAACCTACGTGGTGAAATGAACGATTTGGGCGCGCTTAATGCGGGCTCTACAGATAAAGGTTACCGGGGCAGCATTTCATATATTGATCAATTTGCCGATGACACGATTGGTGTCGCATTAGGTTACTCACGTATGCAGTCTCCAAACCAAGAAGAGCGTTGGAATGCGTGGGGCTACCCAGAAAATGATGCTGGAGACAAAATTTTAGGTGGTGCTAAGCCTTACGTGCGTTCTTCAGAATTAGAGCGTGACGGTGTGATGGCCGTATTTGAATATGAACCAAACGAGCAATTCCGTTCAGTGGTTGATGTATTTTACACCAGTTTCTTCGATGAACAGATCCTGCGCGGAATCGAGATTCCAGGGGCTTGGGGCGGCGGATGGGCTAACTCAGGCAATACTGCAACCACGACAGAAGATGGTTTAGTGACTGAAGGCTCTTTCCAAGATGCGATGGTGCTGGTTCGTAACGATACCAATACCCGTGATGCTGACTCTCTATCACTAGGTTGGAACACTGAATACATCATCAACGGCAACTGGTCTGTAGAAGCAGATCTGGCTATGTCAAAAGTTGAACGTACTGATATCGGTATCGAAACTTATGCTGGTACAGGCCGAGGCAATGGTGTTGGTGCCGTAGAACCTAACCTAGGTTTTAAATACACAGGCGATGGTCGTTACCTATTTGACCCATCACTTAATTACGCCGATCCCGATCTTATCAAATTAGGCGGTGCATTTAGCTGGGGCCCATCTATTGATGGCAACATGCAAGATGGCTTTATTAACAAGCCAGAAATTGAAGACGAGCTAAAATCACTGCGTTTAGGCACAACCTATACCTTTGATGACGGTTTTATGCGCAGCGTTGAGTTTGGCGTTAACTATACAAATCGTGAAAAATCTAAAGTTGATAACGGCGAATACTTAACCCTTAAAGGTTATGAAATCGGCAGCGGCGACAACTACATGTTAACCGTACCTGATGAGTATTTATTAAGCCCGACTTCCCTCGCCTTCTTCGGCATGGGCGACATGCTATCTTATGACGCATTAGCTGTATATAACGCAGGCTTCTATAACTCACTTGATGCAGCATTAGTTCAGCCAGAGCGTTCAACCAATACTTGGCAAGTTGAAGAAGAAGTCACCACTTTTTATGTCAAAGCGGACTTTGAAACTGAATTAGGCGATATGCCGCTAACCGGTAACTTTGGTGTTCAAGCGGTACAAACTAATCAAAGCTCCAACGGTAAAGCCGTTCAAGATGTTAATGGTAACTTAGAAGTTGTAGACAGCTACGGTGAAGATGATTACCTAGAATGGTTACCCAGCATGAACATATCGCTTGGTCTAACTGACAGCCAACGTATCGTTTTCGCAGCAGCGCGTACAATGAGCCGTGCACGCATGGATCAAATGAATGCGTCTGCCAGCTTCAATTATGACCCAACAGGCCCAGGCGGCATTTACTACACAGGTAGCTCAGGAAACCCTCAGCTTAAACCGTGGATGGCAAACCAAGTAGACTTGAGCTACGAGAACTATTTCAGTGATCAAGGTTATTTTGCGATTGCGGCATACTACAAAAAACTTGAAAACACCGTTTACACTGACACGGTATTTATCGATTTTGAAGACGTGATTCCAGGTGTTGAACCAGGGAAAGGCCAAGGCAGCTTTGATGTGCCACAAAACGGTGAAGGTGGTTACATCCAAGGTATCGAAGCATCGGTTTCGCTAGACTTTGGTTATTTTGCTGATGCACTTGAAGGCTTTGGTACTATTCTGAACGGTTCTTATAACGATTCAGAAGTGAAGGAAAAGCCAGATAGCGATCCGATTCCACTTCAAGGTCTGTCAGAAAAAACCTTTAATGCCACAGTTTACTACGAGCGTGCAGGTTTTGAAGCTCGTATTAGTTCACGCTACCGCAGCGAATTCCTAGGTGAAGTCACTGCAATCAGTTTAAGCCGCCAACAAGTGAATGTAGCAGCTGAAACCGTCGTTGATGCTCAAATTGGTTATGACTTTGGTCAAGGTGGTTTCACTTCACTAGACGGTCTATCAATTATGTTCCAAGTTAATAACTTAACTGATGAGCCATTCACTACCTACACAGGTGATGATCAACGTGAAGTTCGCGATTACCAAAGCTATGGTCGCAATTACATGTTAGGTGCTAACTACAGATTCTAATCTTAGTTAACTAACAAAAGCCTCTGTTTTCACGGAGGCTTTTTTATATACAAAGCAGGCAGCTTATGAATAATAAAATCAACCATATCGTTATTCTTGGTGGCGGTTCATCGGGTTGGATGACTGCCGCCCTTCTTTGTCGTCTTTATAAGCAAAGTTTAAAGATCACACTTATAGAGTCTGCAGATATAGGCACCATAGGTGTGGGTGAAGCCACCATTCCCCCGCTTAAAGTTTTCAATGATGTGCTAGGTATTAACGAGCTAGAATTCATTGCCAAGACTAAAGCCACCATCAAACTTGGCATCCAGTTTGAAAATTGGGGTCAGCAAGGTGATGCCTATATGCATGCCTTTGGTGAGCTGGGTAAAAACATAGGTTACTGCCCATTTCATCACTACTGGTTAGCCAGTAAACCCAATCATAGTGCTAGCCTTTGGCAATATTCATTCAATTATCAAGCGGCAATTAACAACAAATTTGCGCCCTTAAACCGTATTCATAACGACCAACTTGCGGGTATTACCCATGCTTATCATTTTGATGCTGGCCTGTATGCCAAGCTTCTCAATGAGTATTCAGCCGATAAAGGCGTGATTCGAGTTGAGGGCAAGGTTAATCATGTTGAGTTAACTCAAGATGGCGCAATTGACTCACTTATATTAGATAGCGGCCAAACCATTGCGGGCGATCTGTTTATCGACTGCTCAGGCTTTAACGCCCTACTAATGGATAAAACCCTAAAAGTCGGTTATGAGAGTTACCAGCAATGGCTAGTGTGCGATAGCGCATGGGCAGTGCCCTGTGAAAAAGTCGATCCCATAGTGCCCTACACCCGATCGATTGCCCATGACTTTGGTTGGCAATGGCGGATTCCGCTGCAACATCGCACCGGCAATGGCATTGTATTTTCTAGTCAATATGTCAGTGACGAAGTAGCGAAACAAACCTTACTGCAAAACCTCGATGCTAAACCTCGATGCTAAACCGCTGGCAGAGCCTAAACTGTTAAAATTTGTCCCCGGCAGACGTAAGCAGCAGTGGTATAAGAACTGTATAGCAATTGGCTTAGCTTCTGGCTTTCTAGAACCGCTGGAATCCACCAGTTTACATCTCGTGCAAACTGCAATCATCCGCTTAACCAAACTGATGCCCAATTTGAGCATCTGTGAAAGCTTAGTTGATGAATATAATCGTCAATCACAAATTGAGTTTGAGCAGATAAGAGACTTTATTATTTTACACTATTACCTTAACCAAAAGAGTCACTTAAACAATAGCGCCGACCTCAACGTTCACCCTAAAAACACGGATAGGGAACCACCTGAAGCAGCTAGCCTATGGCACTACTGCCAACACATGGACATTCCGCCCAGTTTGAAACAAAAAATAGCCTTGTTTAATAAAACAGGTAATCTGCACCGATTTCAAGAAGAGCTGTTTACCGAAGAAGCTTGGCTGCAAGTGATGATTGGTCAAGGGCTTATGCCGGAAGATTATAATCCGCTGGCCGACACAATTTCAGACGCTGATAGAGATGAATTCCTCAGTAACCTCAAAGCAATTTATCAGCACTATTTAACTCAATTACCCGAACATGGCGCTTTCTTGCGCGCAAACCAATAAGGATATTGTCTATGGCAATGGCGCACTTATTCACTATTAAGCAACAGCTGATTTCTTTCGCAACACAGGCCAAACGAGCCCGCATAACCTTAGCCGTTCCTCACACACTGGCGAGCTTAGTTTTGCTGTCAGTCGTCAGTGTTGCGGCTTCTGCTAATAACCAATCTATCAAAGTAGAACCCGAATTCTGGTGGGCGGGTATGCACAATGCTGAGCTGCAGCTGCTGATTTATCAACAAGGCATAGCCAACAAGCGCATTCAGCTTACTAAAGCTGATAAGGTTAAAATCAAAAAAATAGATAAAACTAGCCCAAACCATGCGTTTGTATATCTAGACCTAGGCGCAGCAACAGCACAACAACTTGAATTTACGCTTAGCGCTGCCGACGGCACCAGTTCAACACTCAACTATCAGCTTTTAACTCGTCAAGCTGACTCGGCAAGCCGTCAAGGCTTTAACAATAGCGATGTAATTTATCTCATCACCCCTGACCGATTTGTTAATGCTAATCCAGATAATGACAACCACCCTGATATGCTAGAAACGGCTAATCGCAGCGACAAAAATGGCCGTCACGGTGGAGATATTGCTGGGATCCGTATAGCACTGCCCTACCTTCAAGCGCTAGGTGTCACTCAACTTTGGATTAACCCATTGCTTGAGAACAACCAGCCTCAAGTGTCTTATCATGGTTACGCTACTACTGATTTTTATCAAATCGATCCACGGTTTGGCAGTAATGAAGAATACGCCGCACTGGTTTTAGAAGCTAAACAAAGTGGTATAGGCATTATTAAAGACATTATCGTTAATCATATGGGCTCATCTCACCCATGGATGCGGGACTTTCCTGATCAACAATGGCTCAACGGACAAGCCAAATGGCAAGCCAACCCAAAAGATATTATGTACACCAGCCATCGGCGTACCAGCGTACAAGATCCTTATGCTGCAACAGTTGACATAAATGGCTTCGAAAAAGGCTGGTTTACTGACACCATGCCGGATATGAATCAAACCAACCCACACATGGCGACCTATTTAATCCAAAACAGTATTTGGTGGGTAGAATACGCCGGCCTTAGCGGCATTAGAGAAGATACTTATTCATACGCCGACAAAGACTTCCTCACACAGTGGTCAACTGCCATTATGAATGAATACCCTAACTTTACTATCGTTGGTGAAGAGTGGAGTAACAACCCAATTACTGTTAGCTATTGGCAAGCAGGTAAACAAAACAAAGATGGTTATGTATCACAAACCAACAGTATGATGGACTTCCCTTTATATGAGTCATTAATTGCAGCGATGACTGAGCCTGAAGGATGGGATACCGGATTAATTAAGTTATTTGAGTTTCTAAGTAATGATAGCGTTTATGCAGACCCTACTAAACTGGTACTTTTTGAAGGGAATCACGACACTAACCGTTTATTTAGCTTGTTAGAAGAAGATCTTGAATTAACCCAAATGGCAATGGCCTATGTACTTACTAGCAATCGTATACCACAGATATTTTATGGCTCAGAAATTTTGATGGAAAGTCCAACCAATGGTCGCAATGATGGTGCAGTTCGTGCGGACATGCCCGGAGGCTGGGATAATGATGACATCTCAGTATTTGAAGGCAAAGGATTAAATAGCGACCAAACGGCGATGTTAGATTTTATGACCACCCTGCTAAACTACCGTAAAAATAATCACATAATACACCACGGTGACCTGCGCCATTTTGTTCCCGAAGACGGTATTTACGTGCAATTGCGTTGTGCTGAAAAAGGTTGTAGCAATGGCACTAAACTGATGGCTATTTACAATAAGCACTCAGATCCAACAACGTTAGCGTTAGCGCGGTTCTATCCATTTATTTCTGCAAAAACAGTGGGCCGTAACATCATAACCAATGAACAAGTCTTACTTGGTGACAGCATCACACTACAAAACAAAGGCGTGACTTTGATTGAAATAGCGGGAGGCAAACAATGAAGAATAACCAATGCGCTCATCGTCCTACTGGCCGTCAATACTGGTTAAGCTTGCCTTTATTACTGAGCCCTTTTTACGCAATAGCGGAATCAACCCCGTGTAATACTGCCAACGTTGATGCTTGTAAGCCGGTTATCTATCAGGTTTTTACTCGGCTATTTGGCAATACAGAAACCCGCAATAAACCCTGGGGCACCCTTGAGGAAAACGGTGTCGGCAAGTTTAGTGATTTTGATGACAAAGCACTGAACAGTATTCACCAATTAGGTGTCAGCCATATTTGGTATACCGGTATCCCCCATCATGCGGTGATCAATGACTACCAAGACTATGGAATCAGCCTAGATGATCCTGATGTGGTAAAAGGCCGAGCAGGCTCACCCTATGCGGTAAAAGACTACTATAACGTTAATCCAGATTTAGCCGATGATCCCGCCAAGCGACTCGAAGAGTTTCAGGCGCTCATTGCCAGAACCCACGCCCACAACATGAAAGTCATTATTGATATTGTGCCTAATCATGTGGCGCGTAACTATCAATCGCTTAGTGCACCTAAGGGCACGATAGACTTCGGTCAGCAAGACAATACCCGCGTTGAATATGCCAAGCATAATGATTTTTACTATATCCCTGATACCGCTTTTGAGGTGCCGGATTTACCGGCCAATCAACCCTTAGGCGGCCAAGCGCATCCATTGAGCGATGGCCATTTTGACGAGCGCCCCGCTAAATGGACCGGTAATGGCTCTCGACTGGCCAAACCAAGCGCCAACGACTGGTACGAAACCGTCAAAGTTAACTACGGGGTAAAACCCAACGGCGAACATGACTTCCCAGCCCTACCCGCAGGTTATGCGAACAAAGACTGGCAAGCGCATTTACAGTTTTGGCAACAAGTACCAGCGGCACAAATTCCAGCTTCTTGGCATAAATTTAAAGCGATCACTTTGTATTGGTTAGCAAAAGGGGCCGATGGTTTTCGCTATGACATGGCAGAAATGGTGCCCGTCGAATTCTGGAGCTATCTCAATAGCCATATAAAACAGGCGAACCCTAATGCCTTATTATTGGCAGAGGTTTATACGCCATCACTTTATCGCGACTATATCTACCTTGGTAAAATGGATTATCTGTATGACAAGGTCGGCCTTTACGATAGCTTAAAAGCCATCATTCAAGGCAAACAAACCACGGCGCAGATCGCCAAAGATCAAGCCAATGTAGCCGATATAGCGCCGCATATGCTCAACTTCTTAGAAAATCATGATGAGCAGCGCATAGCCAGCCCTGAATTTGCAGGCTCTGCGAACAACGCCTTACCGGCACTAGTGGTATCAAGCTTGTTATCTAGCTCACCTACCCTTATCTATTTTGGCCAAGAAGTTGGGGAAGCAGGCGAGCAAAACGCCGGATTTGGCCAACCGAGTAGAACAAGTATCTTCGATTACATCGGTGTGCCAGCCCACCAGCGCTATATGAATGATGGTAAATTTGACGGCGGCCAATCTACGCCAAAGGAGAAACAACTTAGACAATACTACCAGCGCCTGCTGAACCTTAGTCACACTGAACCTGCTCTACTTGGTGAGTATATTGATCTGCATAGCAGCAACCAGCAAACAAGTGGTCTTGAGGAAAATAATGGTATCCAGAAAACCAGCGGCTATGACAATCAGCTTTTTGCGTTTGGCCGAGCAAACAGTCAACAACAGATGATTGTGGTCAGTAACTTCAGTCAACACCAGCATAAACAATTCACCCTTAAACTCGCCCCCGCTTTTAACCAATACTGGGCTAATAAGGCTAGCTGCGAACAAATTCAGTTGGTGGACAAACTCACTGATAATCAGCAAGTGTCTGTGATAAAACAAGCAGATGGTTATCAGCTCAAGGTGTCACTGGCACCACTACAATCGCAAGTGTGGGTGACTAGTCCGCTTAAATAGCCAAATTCTGCTAAATGGGTAAAGCTTTGAAAGTGCAAAGCAACAAACTAAATTGCAGCTATAAGAACAAAACGCTCGGTAGCATATAACTACCGAGCGTTTTTGCATCTAGTGTTTTTGACTCTGTCATTTGTAATTATATCAGCGCCTACCATTATCAATGTCAGCGCAATGAGTATAAGAGTCGCTTTAGGCACGCGATTGGACAGCAATCAATTGCCGCTTAAGCTCATACAGCAACGAGTATTAGGCAATGTATAGCATTCGGATATGTGACAACGCCACATTAAGGATTGAGCAACGCTACCCCAAAACCAACCTTACCGGCTTAAACACTAAAACTAACAATGGAATTAAAATACCAAGCGTTATGAATCACACTTAAATGCTTTGTTAGCCACATTACTTTTGCATATCGCGATATAAAGTCGGTAAGAACTTTCCAAGGTGATTCATTTCTTCAGAGCAGTGACGCAGCAAATCAACTGCCATTTGGTCGCTGACGATTTTTTTACGGAAGAAGAGTGTATTTGAAATATGAGATACTAGGTTGCTAACTAATGGCATTCTTGGTTTGAACTCCCCTAGCCAAAACATACTTCTCATTATACATCCAGCATCGGTTGGATGAATGTAATGAACCAAGTAACCGGCTTCGGTATTCAGTGTGCGGTTAGCAGTGACACCACATATAGCGGTAGAACCATTTATGTAAGCGTCAACTAAACCAATTTGTTGCGGCTCAAAGAAGCTAATTGCCAAGCGGTGGAGACTGTTACCAATATACTCATCAACAAATGAGGTATTACCGATATACTGCGCCCTACTGTTAGTGAGCTGCGACCTATCCTCTTTCACTTTTGCCTTTTGGTGAGCATCAGGATGCCATAATTGATAACGCTCAGAATATGGCAGATGCCAACCAAACCACCAGTCAATCATGTCAGCTGATACTTCAGGCATCAACGTTTCGCAGGTGACCAAAACTTTTCCTGACTTGGAGCGAAAGGCCTTATTCTTTAGCTCATCCCAATTATCTAAAATTTCATTAGCTGATGTGACCTTTGGAAATTCAGACGCCTGAACTCCATGTGATAACGCTAGTTCAACAACTTCAGGCACAGGCGCTAGTGGTAACTTGTATTTATCAAGTATCATTGTTCTCGCTTATTTTCTGCTTTGTAAGGCTAAGGCCCTGATAACAGGCAGCCTATAGTCAACCCACGATTTAGGCTATCCTGCCACGCTGTGGCGTTCGTTGACAAACTTGTTATGTGATACACAGCACAAATGCTACTGTAAATATCAAAATCAAGAAGCAGAAGTTGTCACCTTTCTTTTTAACCTGCTCTCTTTTATAGCAATCCTGCATTGTGTCAGCAGCACCTTTGTGCCATTAACTATGGGTGTCTATATGTTTATTTATTGGCAGTTTGTCTTAAGTAATTTGTTAGGCTTTTTGATCCAAGTTAAATATAGCAGTACAACCCAATCCTGTAGGGTGAAGCATCACATTTACGCCCCCTTTATTCTCCATCCAGATGTAATCTCCAATTTCACCAACATACTCAAAAGCAGACATCTCATTAGCGTATGCCATACATGATTTTGAAGATTGAATTATTGAAATAAGGTCATATTTACATTGAGCTCCAACTTTAAACAACGTAACTTTGTTAAAAACAGAATCCCCTTTGCTCCCCCAAGTACCAACCATTGTAAATTGATTTGGGTTGTCATTATGTTTGGTAACACTAATGCGGATGTTATGGCCTCCCGCATTTTCATATATCTTTTTTATAGCAGTATCACAACCTGTAAAGCCTTTGTTATGAGCTTGTTTTACTGCAAAAGCTATAAATTCAGGCTCTCCAGAAAAGGACGGAGACGAGATAAAAAGTAATGATAGTAACGTAGTTCTAATTTTCATAAATTTTGCTCAATAGTAATTTGTAAGCCGAACGCCGCGTTAAGGCGTGACGCTTGCGCTCACGCTTGCCATGTAAAATAATAGCCAGCCATTATTAACCACTCAAGCCAAAGATTAAAGGGACAAAAACTCTGCCAAAACAGTAGCTTGCCAGTACAAATAAACAGCATAACAGCATAACTGATAGTGATTCAAGGACGAAGTAATCAAACACCATCAAATATTGTGCTCAATACAAATAAGCATTTAAAATTAGCCTAAATTGGCAAAATCAGGCGTTAAATGCTGTTTTTAGCGCAAGCGATGTTAACTATGCAAAAAGAGTTGAGGAGTTTTGAGAAATGTGAGCATTTGAATTTAGTTTGCTGGCATAGACTGGCAACTACTTGAGAAATGCCGCCTTCGCTTGTTTAAATGTTCACAGTAATAGCTAGACTCTTCTAATGTACCTACAGGGCCATGGAAAAGTTTTCCAAATACCGTGACGATTTTAAGCCAATTAGCTGAGGGTATATTTAACCTGCTCAGTATGTCACAAGCCTTTGAATCAATTGCGCCACGTTTATCGTCTCGAATCACTCTGCCTGTTTCATCTACTAGTATGAGGTAGTCTTTCAACGAGAAAGCGCTACCTTTAGGTGGTTGGCACGTTCATTACCAATGAAAGATAAAAGACGTTTAGGTTGCTCCTCATTAAGCGCGGCTTTTATTCTGAGCTTGTACTAGTGAAATCAGATTGCTCTGGTGTGGTCGCCATTTTGGCGTGTATCGGGTTAAATTCTACATATTCCATGCAGGCCAATACGGCAGCCTCATCAAGCAGCGCTTGTGATTTAAACCTCCCTTCCCACAAATTTGTATGGAACAAATTTGAACGCCTTTAGGCGGCCAGAAAGGTGAACGCCATGGATGGCTTTGAATAGAAGTGCCCCGTACAGCTATTTTCTAGATTAGCTTGTCTTGCAATAGGCTCATTAAGACACCGCAACTCTGTTGAAATCGTTAGCAGCTAATAACACGAAGGCACGAACGATTATACATTTTGTAACACTGGATTATAAAGAAGTATGTTACTGTTTTCGTGAAATTAGTTAACCATACCATTACAGATGCCCGATATGTTTTATTAAGTGATAATAGGTTAATTAGTTAAATTCAATATAAAGGGATTGTGCGTAACAAAGACCAAGCAAAGAGGATTTGATATGAGTTGTTCTTCTGTAATGCGGCTAGCATTATTAATAGTGTTGACCTCAGCTATATATGGCTGTGGTGGAGGTGGAGATTCTAGCCCAGCACCTGTCGAGCCACCACCAGTGGAGCCACCACCAATTGATCCGCCACCAGAAGAAGTGCCACCAATGACTATCGCACCTTCTAGTGCGAGCGTGTCAGTCAATGAATTGGAATCAAGCTCTCAGCTGACTTTTACCATTGACAACATCGAGGATGGTGTAAGCGTATCCGCGCCAGCTGGGTTAGGTACTGTGTCGTACAGTATCCAAGGCTCAAACCTGCTTGTCACATTCGCGGCATCAGATATGGAGAAGCACAACAATTCTGAATCCATTCAAATTACTGTCAAAGGTGAGCATTCAGAGGTAAAGGCTAATCTCAATGTGTCTATTACTAATACAAGTGGTGATGCTGAGCTCGCATCTTTAAAGCAACTCGCAGCTGGCATCAATAGCTCACTCACCGACGAAAGTGCTCAAATTGAGTACATATACCGCAAATCAGGCTACCTACTTTCTAAGCTGACTGCGTCTGAGGCCAATAATCTAGAAGTCGACTTCACTGGATTGGTTAATGACTTTAGCCAGTTCATTGAAACAAACAACACGATAAACACCTTACCAAATGTGATCTTTCAGTACGAAAACGGTTTAACCAAAGAGTCGACATTAGTGGAATCCGCTGCGAACTCACTTAACGCTTTAGATGAAGGTACAATAAGTATCACGGCATTCATCAACAACTTGAGCGATAGCTCAGGCAAACTGCCAACACTACCCACTTTGAAACACAATTTCGTTAATGGTAGTTTGTCCGCATACGTTGGTAACTTAGAATTTGGTAGCTACGAGGGCAACACCTTTGTATTCAAAGATCAGTTTGAAATAATCGGCGATATTCTTAGACCTGAATAACCGCTAAATAACAAACTCAACCGCTCTGATTTCAGGGCGGTTATTGTTTCACTTGTAATTCTTATTTTCAGCATTTAGTATTTTTCATACTTTCAAACTAAATATTGAAGATGACGTCTAACCGATAACAACTCTCTTTTCTCAATATATTAATCAAATTGTAAAAATTACATAAGTAACTATTGCAAGATACAAGTACAACAGCACTCTTTTAATTAAACACCAACACAGCCCCCTCAACGCTAAAAACAGCCCCGTAAATAGCTTTAATATTTAACAAAAACCGATTAAACAGAGTTATATCCCACAAGGAATACAATTAAAACAATTTAATAAACAAGACTATCATCAGACTATTTAATTCACATGCAAACTTGAATCAAAGTGTAACAACCGCCAACAGAACCTACCCACAACCCACTGAAATAAGTAAAATAAACCGACTTTAGCAATGAACATTACTTCGTAGCTCAGAGATTTTTAACACTAACCATCAACGAGTTTAAGCAAGCCAATAAATATAAACAAGTAACACAGCAATTTATAGGGTAATAACAATTGCCAGCTTGGTCTTCATAGAAATATATATTTCTATGAAGACCAAACTACTTTAAGGGATTCAACCAATGCGTTTATCACAAACTATTATCGCTTTATCTATCATGGCAACACCTTTTGCGAGTGCAGAAGTTTTTGAGTTGCGTATTAAACATGACATTAATCTGAGTACCCCGCAGCAAGTTGCTTCAGCCGAAATGACTCAAGCCGTGGAAGCCACTGGCGCCAAAATCAAGCACCACAGCTTTACCCCTACAGGCTTCTACACCTCCGCCACAATTGATGCTGATAGCGCCGATGAAGCGGTTAAAATGCTTGAGCAAGGTGGCTTTTTGTGGGTAGAGCCAATGTTACATGTAATTCCCGATACTCCACCAGTAAAAAGCAACAAACAGAGCCAATTATTACCCAACCCTGCACTGTTTAGCGCAAGCAACAGCACATTATCGGAGCCAAACGACCCCGTTTATGCTGAGTGGCAGTATATGTACATGGAAGCGCTTAAAACATTTGAAGCACCATGGGGCCCAGATATTTTAACTATGGGTAACAATTTTGTCGGCCTTTGGGAAAATACGACCGATAGCGCTCAAAAAGTGCGTGTTGGGGTACCTGATATTAACTTTTACAATCACGCTGACATAAACTATAGCAGTGATGGTGCAAATTTTTATAGTTACTCTAATGATCCGTTTACGGATTTTGGCCAAGAATGTAGCGAACATGGCACCCTTGTCGCATCCACAATTGGAGCAAAGCAAAATTCGGGCTTTGGTGTTTCAGGAGCCGCAGGTAATAACATTGAAGTTGTACCCGTTGAAACAGGTGGTTGTGGCTGGATTTCGCCCACTAACTACTTAGATGCGATTTATTGGCTCAGTGGAGTTTCATATAAGCATCTAGGTATTGAAGATATTTCAGAACCCGTTCAAGTGATTAATATGAGTATGGTTGGACTAGCAATCGACGGACAGTGCAACCGTTTTGATTTGGAAATGTTGGATTTCCTTAATCAACAAGGTATCCACTTGATCCAAGGTGCAGGGAACGACAATCAAGATGTATACAACTCTTCACCCGCAGTTTGTGGTCGAGGCCGAATGATTACCGCAGGAGCAACATCAGATGAGCATGATAAAGCGGCTTTTTCAAACTACGGTAACGTAGATATTTCAGCATTCGGCGTTGGTGTATGGGGTTACGGTAAAGTTGATGGTGTTGCTACAGCAGGAGCGGGCACATCGCTTTCTGCCCCACTTGTCACCTCTGCAATTGCAGGTGTGATTTCAGAAGTTGGTAATCTTGATTATGAACTAATGCATTTCTTGCTACATTCAACAGCAACCAATTTTGCGCCTGAATCCACTTGTGCTACAGATTTACATTGTGGTGGTGGTGGACTTGATGCGGGACGGATGCTACAAGCCGCTAAAGCCCACCTAGCAGGTGAGTTAAGCACCATTCGACACCCATTGGTCGGTGAGACAGACAAAACTCAATCAGTGCTGATTAAGCACCTTAGTTCAGAGGTTGAGGTTTGCGATTTATATGAGCTTAACTTTAACAGCGAAGCAATTGAGTTGGACAAAGTGACTTATGAGCTTTACGAAACTACGAAAGGTGGTGATTTAGCTTCTAGTTCTGCATTGGTAATGACGAGCAGCAACCCTCAATTAATCCACGCATTCAGTGCAGAAGATATTGAAAACAATGACTATGGTTTCAAGTTTTGTGATGCTGTTGATTGCACATCAATAATGCCAATCACTGTCGATGCAGAGCGACCTACTCAGTGCATCTAAATTGATTTAGCTAACAAAAAAGCGCCTTAATCTGGCGCTTTTACATATAATTCTAGCGCCACCCGAACAAATAAAACCCTCTTAACTATAATGCCCTCCCATTAATATCCTAAAAAGTTCGGTATATCGCTGTAAACAAAAATTTCAAACCTTTTTTGACATGAGATATTGTTACTGCGGCAATCAAAGTTTTATGATCGCCTAACAGAAGCATCAGCCACCCAACAGGCATTTAGCAACAACTGTATTATTTCCACCGATTCTAATTGGTTACCAACTAACCTTAATCTGCCTTCAGTCAAAGGCGAACTCACTTCACCGATTTATTGTATTTCGCCCAAGGATTAACTGCTGCAGCCGGTTTAGATTTATTGGCTGCTTTTGAGTCTTTGCTTTGGCTGATATTACCTGCACTACCCGCATTAGCACTGTCTCTGCGTTTACTTGGCTTTGTACCACTTGTTGAACGAGCAGGGTTTGCTGAGTTAGTAGATTTAGCCGGTTTTTTAGGGTCGCGCTTAACTTTGATTGGCGCACGATCGGCATCACGCTTGGCTTTGGGCACAAAGTTCAACACAGAAATGGGCACCACTTTTTTAGGTTCAAAACCTTCGACAACGCGCCTTTCAAGTAAATGATCAATTCGGCTTTCTATCATGCAAAGATTTTTAAAATCATCTTTTGACACTAAACTCACCGCTTCGCCACTTGCCCCCGCTCGGCCTGTACGGCCTATGCGGTGTACGTACTCATCGGCTGGAAATGGCAGATCGTAGTTGATCACCAGCGGTAACTCATCAATATCGATGCCTCGCGCTGAAACACCGGTGGAAATCAAATAGGCAATCTTGCCAGATTTGAAATCCGCTAAGATCTGTTCCCTATTAGCTTGAGTCTTACCACTGTGTAGACACTCAGCTTCAATACCACGCTTTTCTAGTTGGCTTACCAGTTTGGCGGCGCCGTGTTTGGTTTCGATAAAAATTAACGCTTTCTGCCAAGTTTTCTCTTTAATAAGATGACTGAGCAATGCTGACTTTTTATCTTTATCAACCGTCACCATCCATTGCTCAATGGCGGGCGCACTTTCTTGCTGTTTTACTGACAACTGCACCGCATCACTGACGGTGTACTTTGCTAAGTCGCGCACTTTACGTGACAAGGTCGCTGAAAACAGCAGGTTTTGACGCTGCTCTGGTAATTTGTCGATGATATCGGTGATGTCGTCAATAAAGCCCATATCCAACATACGGTCGGCTTCATCAAGCACAAACATCTCAATCTCATCAAAATGAATAGCACGCTGAGTATAGAGATCGCGCAGTCTACCTGGCGTGGCAACCAGAATATCCAAGCCATCTATTAACGCCTGCTTTTGCGGCGCAAGATCGACACCGCCATACATAGCGCTGGTGCGTATTGATAAATGCTTACCATAGGCGCTGACGCTATCATTGACTTGTATTGCAAGCTCTCTTGTCGGGGTAATAATCAATCCCCTAACCCGCTTTTTCCGCCCAGCCTCACCCTTAGCTAATTTGTCTAACATTGGCAGCACAAAGCTGGCCGTTTTGCCGGTACCCGTTTGCGCGGCGGCAATAATATTCTTACCAGACATCGCCACAGGGATAGCTTTAAGCTGAATCGGTGTCGGCTCGGTATAGCCTAACTCTTCTAGGGCGGTCTCAATAGCGGGGTTAAGCGATAGGCTTTTAAAGGACATGCAAATTCTCAGACTGTGTAATGACAATAAATCCCGCCAATGTGAGTTAATTACTTAACATCAGCGAGAAATTTTAATATTGCTGATTATAACAGGCTAATGACCTTAACAGCAGTAGAGATTGACCAAACCTACCACTTAGAATTTTAAACGCGATCACCTAGTGATAGACCAGCCATCAATAAACTCAGGCCTTGCACCAATAAACAACATTGAATACGTATGTAACGCGTTGCGGCGAGTCTATAGGTGTCACTAATATAGCCAGATAACGAGATAAATAAAAAGGATAAGTAATGTCTCATCTACTCAAGGATCTGGCTTGTACCACCCACCAAGTTACTCGACAGCTAGCCCCCATACCCTGTGCTCTTTTGCTAGCGCTATGCCCACTATCATCCATAGCGGCTAACATAGAAATAACCTCGCCTGATAAACACATTAGCATTACCGTACGTGACGACAATCTAAAGCCTGAATATCAAGTTTATTATCAAGGAAAGTCTGTTATAGATGCGTCTGCTTTGGGATTAGCTTTTCAAACATTAGGGGAACTGCAAGCTGGATTTAAACTTGTTGATAGTAAGACAAGTACTCACAAATCAACTTGGGAGCAACCTTGGGGAGAAAAACAATGGATGTTAGACCATCACCACAGTTTAACCACCACCTTCTCTAATGGTACATATCAATACAATATTGAATTTCGTGCATTTAACGATGGCATTGGCTTTCGGTATCACTTCCCTAAGCAAGCACAACTTAGCGAACTCAATATTACCCAAGAGCTAACAACATTTACTATTCCTCAACCAGAAGCTGCTCAAGCTTGGTGGATACCTGCTCGTGGTTGGAATCGCTATGAATATCTCTATCAAAAAACACAAGTAAGTGACATAGATAGAGTGCATACGCCATTTACGCTTAAATTAAACAACGGCATACATTTGAGCATACATGAAGCTGCACTTACCGATTATGCCGCTATGACATTAGATCAACGCCGCAGCGGTGTACTACGTGCTGACCTCACCCCTTGGTCAGATGGAATTAAAGTAAAAACTCACGCTGGCTTTTCTAGTCCATGGCGTACGGTACAAATTGCACCAGATGCAAAAGGCTTACTTAACTCGTCATTAATCCTTAATCTTAACGAGCCCAACAAACTAGGTGATGTTTCTTGGGTAGAGCCTGGCATATATGCAGGCATTTGGTGGGGAATGCATATTGGCGAGAATACTTGGGGTTCGGGTGACAAGCATGGCGCCACAACCAGCGAAACGAAACGCTACATGGACTTTGCCGCTGCCAGTGGTTTTATCGGCGTGTTAGTCGAAGGGTGGAACCTTGGCTGGGATGGCAGTTGGTTCCATAACGGCGATGTGTTTAGTTTCACCCAAGCTTATGATGATTTTGATATTAAAGCGGTTGCCGATTATGGCAAAACGCTCGGTGTTAGGCTGATCGGTCACCATGAAACATCCGGCTCTGTTACCAACTACCGTAAGCAGATGGATGCTGCTTACGATCTTTATGAAAAACATGGCGTCACCCAAATTAAAACCGGCTATGTCGCCGATGGCGGCGACATTAAGCGTGTTGATGAACAAGGTATTACCCGACATGAATGGCATGACGGTCAGTTTATGGTCAATGAATACCTGTATAGCATCGAGCAAGCTGCCAAACGTAAAATCAGTATCAATACTCATGAACCAGTTAAGGATACCGGACTGAGAAGAACTTATCCTAACTGGATTAGCCGCGAAGGGGCGAGAGGCCAAGAATTTAATGCATGGGGCACGCCTCCCAATAATCCTAGCCACACACCCACGCTTGCCTTCACCCGCATGCTATCTGGCCCAATGGATTTTACTCCGGGTATTTTTGATCTTGCCCCAGAAGGACTAGATGCAGTAAATCGCGTGCAAACCACGCTGATGAAGCAATTGGCGTTATATGTGGTGTTATATAGCCCAATCCAAATGGCCGCTGATCTTCCTAGAAACTATGCTAAGTACCCAGATGCCTTTCAGTTTATTAAAGATGTGCCTACAGATTGGAAAACCAGTATCGCATTGCAAGGCGAAGTAGGCGAATATGTCATATTTGCTAGGCAAGAGCGTGATGGTGCCAGCCATGGAAAGGATTGGTATGTTGGTGCGATTACCGATGACTCAAAACGTACACTAACCATTGCCTTAGACTTCCTTGATAACAATACCCGTTATCAGGCGCAAATCTACCGTGATGGACCTGATGCCAATTGGCAGAGCAACCCTTATGACTATATTATCGAAACTAGGAATGTCACTAACGCAGACAAGATTGAACTGCCCCTTGCTACCAGCGGTGGCGCGGCCATTCGTTTTAAAGCGTTATAATTGCCGTTCAATTTAAGTCGGACAGTCTTAGACCTAATCTTTTAGAGCATTCGGCGCGAGTTTCTGATGACTCGCGCCATTAATGCGCTTAGCCTGCTCTCCCGCTTAGCCACTGATTTTACTTACCTAAATCCCCCCTTTTCCCATTAACGTTAGCGCCAAAAATTATTTTTGCATCGCTATACACTGTGCAACATTTCTTAACGTTTTTGCTTAGCAAAATCTGGTGCATTTTAAATACTTTTTGTTACTGTTAATGTCGATTGCTCATTAACAACAATAATTACAACAAAGAGGCATTATGAATCAGGCTGTCACAAAATCCCTGCTCAGCGTCAGTTTATGCTGCATTAGTAGCTTATCGTTCGCCAACACTAGCGCTTACCAAGCCCCATCTGCAGAAGACCTACGTTTGTATGACATCGCTCAGGCAACACAAGCTGAGCGAATTATGAGTGATGTACAAACGCTAGTGGACTTCGGTACCCGCCACACCTTGTCTAGCCAAGATCATCCAACTCAAGGCATAGGCGCCGCAAGAAACTGGATAAAAGCGGAATTTGAGCGTATCTCTTCGCAATGTGGCCAGTGCTTAGAGGTGATAGAAGTGGGGCAAACCGTGTCTGGTAAACGTATTCCCCAAGATACCAATGTTGTTAATATCATTGCGATCCAGCGTGGCAATGCCAACCCCAATCGAATGGTGATCATGAGTGGTGATATCGACTCTCGGGTTACCGATGTCATGGACGCAACTAGCATATCGCCTGGTGCCAATGATAATGCCACTGGCGTTGCAGGGGCACTAGAAGCTGCACGTGTGCTTTCTCAATATCAATTCTCTGGTTCAATTGTTTATGCAGCGCTAAGTGGCGAAGAGCAAGGCCTTTATGGCGGAAAGATACTTGCAGACTATGCCAAAGCGCAAAACTGGCACGTACAAGCCGTTCTTAATAACGACATGATAGGCAATATTTCCGGCATTAACGGCGTAGTCAGTAACCATACGGTAAGAGTGTTTTCCGAGGGAGTCCGCTATACCGAAACAGAAGAAGAAGCTAAAAAGCGCTATTTTGAAGGCGGTGAAAATGATTCTGCATCACGTAATTTGGCGCGCCATATTAAAGGCTTAGCAGATCAATATATGGTCAATCTTGATGTAGAGATGGTTTATCGACTCGACCGCTTCGGTCGTGGTGGACACCACCTGCCATTTAACCAAGCCGGCCTGCCCGCAGTGCGTATCATGGAAACCAACGAGCATTACCATCGACAACATCAAGATCTTAGGGTTGAAAATGGCATTGAATATGGCGATGTCATTGCAGGTGTTGACGGACCGTTTACAGCTAAACTGACTGCACTCAATGCCATTAGCCTAGCGTCAATGGCGTGGGCCCCTGCACCACCTAAACAGGTAACGATTGCCGGTAAAGTTTCACCCAGTACAACGTTAACATGGCAGCTTGAAGATAATGCCCAAGTAGCGGGTTATCGAGTGTATTGGCGTAAAACAACTGAGCCACAATGGACCCACAGTCGTTATGTCGGCAAAGTAGACAGTTTTACACTTCACAATCTAGTGATCGATAATTACATTTTTGGTGTCGCCGCAGTGGGCAGCAACAGTAATACCAGCCCAGTGGTGTTTCCAGGGCCAGCCGGCGCATTCTAAGCCAACTGTTAACCTTAGCGCTAAACCTTAAGGCTACTCCCCTGCAGTTTGGGGGTAGCCTAAAGCTGTAGCGGAAACCACGATGCATTGTACCGAATATCCCACGCCAATCTTGAGTTGATCATCAATGCTAATATTTGCCAATTGAATGGTATTAGGAATTTGTGCAAATGCGTTTGATATCGCTTCTTTTGTTGCGACTTGCTCACCGCTAGGCAATAGATACAGTATCGACGTTTGACAACTCTCGCCCGTGACTTCACCTAATGCTGTCAGTGACTTTTCGTGACGACTATCCATATTAGAGCTCGCAATAAACGATCCGTGGCTGGCAATATTGCAGCCACACAGCGACATAAGGCTAATTATCAGTAACGAATTTTTTAAGCTATTCATCATTTATCTACAGTGGCCAAGGTTAACATTAAGATACGTAAAGGTTATCAAAGTAATATGAATACGTATGCATGGAGTTGTTAAAAAAAACCGCTCAAGGTTAACATGAACCTGTGCTTTATCGCGTTAAGTCATAGGAACTGACTGTAGCGAATGAGATTGTCGCAAGTTCTTCAGCAAGTGAACATTGAGTGAACACTTATAAGTAAGCTAGCTGTCGATTGAGGTCTTATTGATGTACATCTTGTCTATTACTTGAGCTAGACAGTACATTTTGGGCGAATACCGTGTGAGGGACACGTGTATTCGCTGTTTTTTTAGGGCAATTATCGGCACAACATCCGCACATCAGCGTCTATGGCATAGTGTCATAATAACAATAAGAGAACAGGCTATGTCGAAACCAACATCTAACAGCAAACCATTACTGAGTTTTTGGCAAATATTTAATATGTGCTTTGGCTTTTTGGGTATTCAGTTTGGTTTTGCCCTTCAAAATGCCAATGTTAGCCGCATTTTTCAGACCTTAGGTGCATCGATAGACGAGATCCCAATCCTGTGGATTGCCGCGCCACTAACAGGCCTACTCGTGCAACCTATTATCGGTTATATGAGTGACAAAACCTGGACTCGTTTAGGCCGTCGTCGCCCTTATTTTCTAATTGGTGCTGTCTGCACCACATTAGCCTTGTTCATCATGCCGCACTCCCCCGTTTTATGGGTAGCCGCAGGTATGTTATGGATAATGGATGCATCAATTAATATCGCCATGGAGCCGTTTCGCGCATTTGTTGGAGATAACCTACCCAAGCGGCAACGACCACTGGGTTATGCGATGCAAAGTTTCTTTATTGGTATCGGCGCAGTTATCGCCTCTGCACTGCCGTACATCTTAACCAACTACTTCCAAGTCAGTAATACTGCCCCTGCTGGTGAAATATCCGATGCCGTTCGTTATGCATTCTATTTTGGCGGTGTCGTATTATTTGCCGCGGTGTTTTGGACCATTATTAGTTCACGAGAATACAGCCCAGAGCAGTTAGCTGCGTTCGAAGAACATGACAACCAGCACAATAGCACAGCAGTGAGAAGCCAGCGCACTACCACGCAATACCATCAAGGAGCCATGTTGTGGAGCGGTGTTGGGTTAATATTCACCCTGATCATTTATGCTGCTGATTTAGATAAGCAGTTGTACCTACTATCCGCAGGTATCTTCGCCTTTGGGCCGCTACAATGGTTTTGCAGCCATTATCTTAAGCAGGGTAAAACCACACCCAGTATGGCTTTTGCGATCACCGATGCCCTATTTGCCATGCCTAAAGCGATGAAGCAATTGGCCTGGGTACAATTTTTCTCCTGGTTCGCTTTATTTTCAATGTGGATATATACCACCTCTGCGGTCACTTCATATCACTACGGCACTGATGATGTGCTATCACAAGCCTACAATGATGGCGCAGACTGGGTGGGGATATTGTTCGCGTCATATAATGGTTTTGCAGCCCTCGCGGCCGTGATCATTCCTTTGTTAGCTATGTCGGTAGGGCTTAAGTGTTCGCACTTAATTAACCTATTTTGTGGCGGCATAGGTCTGATGAGTTTCTATTTTATAAAGGATCCTAGTTTACTTTGGCTACCTATGATTGGCGTGGGTATTGCCTGGGCATCTATTTTATCTATCCCCTATGCGCTACTTGCCAATGCCTTACCCGGGAAGCAAATGGGGATCTATATGGGCATCTTTAACTTTTTCATTGTCATTCCGCAACTATTGGCGGCTAGCGTGCTAGGGCTAATTGTCAATCATGTTTTTGATGGGCAGCCGATTTTTGCTTTAGTCCTGGGTGGCTCGCTCATGATGCTGGCGGGTATTAGCGTATTGTTTGTTTCTACGCCTCCAGCAGAAAAATAACTCACACCTTAAATCAAAACAAATGAATAAATGTAAGGGATAACCATATGGCTCGCAGACCTCTATTTTCAGCAAGTAGGATCGCAGTGGCATTAAGCTGCACATTGGCATTAAGTGCATGTGCTCCTAACGAGCAACAGCCCAATGATGTACATAGTCAAATGGTTGCCCCCGGTGCACCTGGATTAGAGCCTGTGTGGGCATTTTCTGGCAAAACAGGCATAGGCACATCCTACACTCCCTACCAAAATGGTGAATCGGAGCAGATTAGCAAAGTTTGGTTCTCACTTGCTCAAGGCATTGTCACTGAAACCATGTACGGTCTTATCCACAATGCTCAGTTAAAAGAGATGCAGTTCATCATTAGCGGCGATGGCTTTACCGACACCGAGCAAGCGGACACCATCTCTAGCATTGATTACTTGCATAAAGACGACAGTGGCCGCCCTTTATCGCTGGCCTACAAGGTGGTCAACAAAGATAAACAAGGTAAGTACGAAATAGAAAAACACATCTTTACTGACCCCAATAGTCAATCATTAATGATGAAGGTATTTTTTACCGCACATGAAGCTGGTATTACCCCCTACCTTTACGTGAACCCCCATGTGGACAATAGTGGCAGTAACGATATTGCACGGGTAAGTGAAGACGGTAAAAGTTTAATCGCCTACACAGATCAATCTTCTAGTAGCGTAGTCTCTGTTATCAGTGACCAAGCATTTGTGCAGGCCAGTGTGGGCTTTGTTGGCCAATCCGATGGCCTCACTGATTTACAAAGTAATGGTGAGCTTAATTGGCAATATACCACCACTACGCAGGTATCAGACCAGCTTGGCGGAAATGTAGCCATGACGGCGCAACTGCCTACCATTAATGTGAAACCGGGGCAATCAAACACCCTAGAGGCCACTTTTGTTGTTGGCTTTGGCGACGATAAACAACAGAGCCTGCAGCATGCGCAGCGCACATTAACCCAAGGCTATCAGCAGGTGCTCGCCAATTACAATGGCATCGACGAGGCTGTGGGTTGGCAAGACTATCTTTATAGCCTAGATGCCCTGCCCGCGATGATAAAAAGTACCACAGATGATGGCCAGCTCTTGTATGCCAGTGCATTAGTACTCAAAGCACAGGAGGATAAAACCCATCCTGGTGCGCTTATCGCCTCGCTATCTAACCCATGGGGTGACACCGTATCGGCTAAAGTTGGCAGTACAGGCTACAAAGCCGTTTGGCCGCGGGATTTTTATCAATGTGCAATGGCATTTTTAGCCATGGGAGACCACCAAACGCCTAAGATCGCGTTTGAATACCTACAAAAAGTACAAGTGACAGCCCAAACACCGGGCTACGAAGGTGTACCGGGTTGGTTTTTACAGAAAACTCATGTTGACGGTCAAATCGAATGGGTTGGGGTTCAGTTAGATCAAACGGCTATGCCCCTGATGCTAGGCTGGCAGTTGTGGCAAGCAGGCGTGCTATCGGACAGTGAAATAAACCACTGGTACAGTGTGATGCTAAAAAGTGCGGCGGACTTTCTCGTTACCGGTGGTGAGGTGAAATTGGATTGGAACAACACCCACATTACGCCGCTAAAAACACAACAAGAGCGCTGGGAAGAGCAAGCAGGTTACTCACCTTCAACAGCAGCAGCCGTTATAGCAGGGTTAATCAGTGCCAGTGATATCGCCAAACACAGTGGCGATGAGCAAAGCGCTAAACGTTATCTTGATACCGCGATTGCAATGGAGCATAAACTCACTGCTTTAGTAGTCACTGAAAACGGATTACTGTCACTGCAAAATGATCAAACCCAGCCTTACTACGTCAGGCTATCTCCTAACGGCAATCCAAATAACACCGATAAACTCGGTGATAATAATGGCCGTAAAGGCCTTGATCAGCGACTGATCTTAGATGCTGGATTTTTGGAGTTAGTCCGTTACGGGGTTAAGCCAGCCAATGATAAAACCATCGTTGACAGCATTAAGCTGGTAGACAATACCGCTTTAGCAGAGAACCTAAGGGTAAAATACCTCTTTGATGCCGGTGATGGTCAACAAACTCCAGGTTATCGTCGCTATGGCAATGATGGTTACGGTGAAGATGAGCAAACAGGCAGCAGCTACGCTGAAAGTGGCGCGAATACGCCAGGACAACGCGGTAGAGTCTGGCCATTTTTCACTGGTGAGCGTGGTCACTATGAATTAGCAAAGCTCACTCAAGCTAAGCAACTTACCCCAGAAACTAAGCAGGCCTTAATTAACACCTATGTTAAAGGCATGGAAATATTTGCCAACGAAGGATTAATGTTGCCTGAGCAAGTTTGGGATGGTGTAGGAAATCCAACTCGATATAAATATCACAAGGGCCAAGGAACCAACTCCGCTACGCCACTTGCGTGGACCCATGCCGAATACGTCAAACTACTGCGTTCTATAAGCGACGAGAAAGTGTGGGACTACTATCCTAATGTCACTGAGAAACTCAACCCGTAAAACACTAAACCCCTGAATCCTTAATTCGGTAAGTTAACGCCACGACCACATGTGATCGTGGCGTTTTTGATTATAAACGGTATTGCCACATTAAGCCGAAGGTATCAAAGTCATTACCATAGCGTGTCAGCACGCCGGTGCTGAAACTCAGCTTAATACTTTGTTGCCTCGATAAAGCGAATGAATAGGTCAAGCCAAACCGTGAGTTTTCTTGGTCATCATTAGAAGCAACACCGTTTTTCTCTGTTTCACCACCAAAGAAAAAATTACCGTTTAGTGACAGCCAATGGCCGCGATTAAAATAATATATCAGGTGGCCTTGTAAATTAACCTGGGGCTGCTGCGACAGTTGACCGCTGCCTAAATACTCATTGTTATCGCTATAAAAACGCACTGAAGCAATCAAGTCATAGTACCAGCTACCCAATTGATGCGACATGCCAATGCCGGGTCGATAGACCCACCTATTAGCACCACTATTGAGCAGTTTATCTGCTTGATAACTCCCAGTCGGTGCCGTAACTTGCAGACTGGTACCAACCACAACCCCCTGCTGCCACTTAGCGTAGGATGCAATATCCATTGCTGGCGCCCCGTAGAAATTCCAAGTAAGTCGCACTGTTGGGTCAGTAAAACCACAGCGATCAACACTGACTTGGTCGCCGTTAAGCCTTGCACTGCCGCTAAAACAGGTTCGACTGATTGCGGTATCAAACTTGGCACTACTGCCTAACAACCCAAAAGTCGTGGCATAACCCAATATATAAGCATCTATGTCGAGTTTGGCATCTTCCACAGGCGAGCTTGGCGACGGCGACACCTCTCCTGATGAGTTGGCATAACCCGCTGCCAGAAAGTGCTGGCCCGTTGGCAGGTTTGTATAGCTTCGAGGCTCCAATTCTTGGGCTACAAGCTGGGGAGACAGACAAGCATTTAGCCCAAGGCAAATCAATGTGGGCCTCACAAATAATTGACAGCGTCCTAGCATAAATACCACTTATTCACGTTACTTTAATCACAACAATGTAACCACCAAGGTAACACTAACAGCCTGAAAATCTACTGTTTTCTACCTGTGTATTCGTACAACTTTATAACGGATTTTAAAATTAGTGCAGTTTGACTCTCGCTAAGGGAGTTGCGCCTCAACCCCTCTTTAGCGGACTAAACATCCGCTTTTCTTCATGCTTTGGTTGTAAATAAGTAAATTGTGCCGTTAACTGGCTCACAATTAGCAAAATGATATAAGCAATTAATCTTTGGTTACGCTTTAAGGTTAATCGGCTGAAAACGCTGATAAACATTAGGTTTTTCCGCAATATCAATGTGAGTATTCGCCACGAATTTATGTGGTTTTAAGGTTATTTAAGCAAAATTCACAAAAATCTATAAAAATATCGTGAAAGTATTGATATACTTCCCCCCGAATTTTAGAACGTAACTCAAACAGAGTAGAAAAATGACTGATTTATCAAAGTACAGAAACATTGGTATCTTTGCTCACGTTGACGCGGGTAAGACTACTACAACTGAGCGTATCCTTAAGCTTACCGGTAAGATCCATAAGATCGGTGAAGTTCATGATGGCGAATCAACAACTGACTTCATGGAACAGGAAGCTGAGCGTGGTATTACCATTCAGTCTGCTGCTGTTAGTTGTTTTTGGAACGACCACCGCTTTAACGTAATTGACACCCCTGGTCACGTTGACTTCACCGTTGAAGTTTATCGTTCTCTTAAAGTACTAGACGGCGGTGTTGGTGTATTCTGTGGTTCTGGTGGTGTTGAGCCACAATCAGAAACCAACTGGCGTTATGCTAACGAATCAGAAGTTGCTCGTATCATCTTCGTAAACAAGTTAGACCGTATGGGTGCTGACTTCTTACGCGTAGTTAAGCAAACTAAAGATGTACTAGCTGCTAACCCTCTAGTTATGGTTCTACCTATCGGTATCGAAGACGAGTTCAAAGGTGTTGTTGACCTACTAACTCGTAAAGCATGGGTATGGGACGAAACTGGACAAGCTGAAAACTACAAGATTGAAGACGTTCCAGCTGACATGGTTGACATGGTTGAAGAATACCGTGAGCAACTTATCGAGTCTGCTGTTGAGATGGACGACGATCTAATGGAAGCTTACATGGAAGGCGAAGAGCCATCTATGGAAGACGTTAAGCGTTGTATCCGTGCTGGTACTCGTACTATGCACTTCTTCCCTACATACTGTGGTTCTGCTTTCAAGAACAAAGGTATGCAGTTGCTTCTTGACGCTGTTGTTGATTACCTACCAAACCCAGTTGAAGTTGATCCACAACCTCTAACTGATGAAGAAGGTAACGAAACTGGCGAACACGCTCTTGTTGATACTGAAGAGCCATTCAAAGCATTAGCATTCAAGATCATGGATGACCGTTTTGGTGCCCTAACTTTCGTACGTATCTACTCAGGTAAGATCAAGAAAGGTGACACCATCCTTAACTCTGCTACAGGTAAAACTGAGCGTGTTGGTCGTATGGTTGAGATGCAAGCTGATGAGCGTAATGAACTAGATTCTGCTCAAGCTGGTGACATCATCGCGATTGTTGGTATGAAGAACGTGCAAACTGGTCACACTCTATGTGATGTTAAGCACCCTTGTACTCTTGAAGCAATGGTATTCCCAGAGCCAGTAATCTCTATCGCTGTAGCGCCAAAAGATAAAGGCGGAAGCGAGAAAATGGGTATCGCTATCGGTAAGATGATTGCTGAAGATCCATCTTTCCGCGTTGAAACTGATGAAGATTCAGGTGAAACCATCCTTAAAGGTATGGGTGAGCTTCACTTAGATATTAAGGTTGATATCCTTAAGCGTACTTACGGTGTTGACCTAGTTGTTGGTGAGCCTCAAGTTGCTTACCGTGAAACTATCACTCAAGTTATTGAAGATAGCTACACGCATAAGAAACAATCTGGTGGTTCTGGTCAGTTCGGTAAGATCGACTATGTTATCCGTCCAGGTGAGCAAAACTCTGGTTTCACTTTCAGCTCTTCAGTTGTTGGTGGTAACGTACCTAAGGAATTCTGGCCTGCAGTTGAGAAAGGTTTCGCATCTATGATGGAAACTGGTACTGTTGCTGGCTTCCCAGTACTTGACGTTGAACTAGAACTTACCGATGGTGCTTTCCACGCAGTTGACTCGTCAGCTATCGCGTTCGAAATCGCAGCTAAAGGTGCGTTCCGTCAATCTATGCCAAAAGCAGGTGCTCAACTTCTTGAGCCTGTGATGAAAGTTGACGTATTCAGCCCAGAAGACAACGTTGGTGACGTAATTGGTGACCTTAACCGTCGTCGTGGTATGATCAAAGACCAACAAGCTGGCGTAACTGGCGTACGTATTAAGGGTGATGTACCTCTTTCAGAAATGTTCGGTTACATCGGTTCTCTACGTACTATGACATCTGGTCGTGGTCAGTTCTCTATGGAGTTCTCACACTACAGCCCATGTCCAAACAGTGTTGCTGAAAAAGTTATCGCTGAAGTTAAAGAAAGAGAAGCTAAGAAGTAATTTAGCTGCTTAATCTTTGATAAAAGCCGCGATTTTTATCGCGGCTTTTTTGTATCTGCCAAAGCATAATACCAATCAGTATAAACATTTAGTCACTCAGCGAGAGTTTAGCGCTTCTGAGGCAAGGCAACGAGTGAAGAGCATAGTTGTTCTACGGTTAAACTCGTTAACACAGCATCAGAACCGCTAAAACTCGCCATTCTGGCGCGTTTTAGGCTGCCTACTTCTGCGTTGAATAATCTCACAAGGGAGCAACCATTGTTTCAGTTATTCGCCTTGAACTAGTTTGCCAAAAGCGCGCTGAGTTGATCAAATTCTTATACTGATTGGTATAAAACCTTAAGGAACATATTTTGTCACTGTACGCTCCAGCAGACTCGGTCGTGGTGTTTGATTTTGAAACCACCGGGCTTTCACCAGCTCAAGGTGATCGTGCGATAGAAATTGGTGCGGTTTTATTGCAAAGCGGTGCAGTTGTTGACCGATTCCAAGCACTGATGAACCCAGGTTTCGCTGTCAGTCGGTTTATTGCTGACTACACAGGTATCGACAACCACATGTTAGCGTCTGCGCCACCATGCAGCGAAGTGATGCAGCAATTTGCAGACTTCATACAAAACTATAATTTGGTTGCGCACAATGCCAGCTTTGATTGGCGGTTTTTACAACATGAGCTGGCTGCAATTGATAGAACGCCGCACAATCAGATCACCTGCTCTATGCTTATTGCAAGACGATTGGTGCAAACGGCGCCAAAACATAGCTTAGGTGAACTTGTCGAGTATTTGGATATTGAAAGCGATGGCGTGTTTCACCGCGCGTTAGATGATGCAGAGATGACCGCCAGACTATGGCTAAAGTTAGTGCAAAAATTACAACAACACTATCAAGTCACTCAACCTGACTTTAAGCTAATGCAGCAGATAGCAAAAACGCCAAAGGCTAAACTTAAGCAATTGTTCAGTAACCGATAGATATAAGCTCACCGACTAGGCAGATCCGCGGACCACTAGGCTAGTTTTAATTAATTGGCTATCGACTGGCTCACCGCGAATTTGCTTAAGTAAACACTCAACCAAAATCTCACCAGCCAATTTAGTGTCTTGCTTGACCGTGGTTAAAGGGGGATTAGCAAAACTTGCCACCGGTAAATCATCATAACCGACCACTTTAACTTGCTCTGGCACGTTAATCCCCTGCTCTTTTAGGGCGCGTATTGCACCAATGGCAATGAGGTCGCTAGCGCAAAAGATTGAATCAAACTGCTGTTTGGTGTTGATTAATGCCATAGCAGCGTCATAACCTGAAGATTCTGTGCTAATGGCGCTGTACTGCAGAGCACGATTAACGAGTAGCTTTTTGGCACTTAATGCCTGGCTGTATCCTAAATAACGAGACTTAAACTCTGGGCTATGCTCACTGGCATCGCCTAAAAATGCGATATCCTTTGCACCAAGTTGCAGTAAATGTTGTGTCGCAATGAAGCCACCTTGCTGATTATCACAACCCACACTCAAACGACCATCACTGTGTTGCTCCGGTCCCCAAATAACAAAGTGAGTATGCTGTTCAATCAGTTTGGCCAGTTTCTCTTGGTAATCTTTAAAGTCACCATAACCGAGTAATATGATGCCATCGGCTTTATTACTGTCTTCATAATCAGCATGCCAATCAGAGCTAAGCTGTTGAAAAGAAACTAATAGGTCATACCCTTGACGTGCAGTTGCACGCGTAATGGAACCCAACATCGTTAAAAAGAAAGGGTTAATATGCGAGTCGTCATTAGTGGGATCTTCGCACAACAAAAGTGCCAAAGTTAATGAACTTTGAGTTCTCAAATTACTGGCATTTTTATCCACTTTATAATTGAGCTCTTTGGCTATAGCGTGGATTTTTTGTTTAGTTTCTTCATTAACCAGAGGGCTATTGCGCAACGCACGCGATACCGTAGACTGAGAAACCCCAGCACGGTATGCGATGTCAATAGAGGTGGCTTTAATACTCATCGTTGAACGGCCTATTATTGTATTTGTTGGCGATCGATTAGTCTGAGATTATCATGCAAGCTATTAGGATTAAATGCCTAATTCATCGAAAAGATCATCGGCAATATCTTTACTTTTTGTATCATCCGCCGCTTTTGACCAAGGTGACTTTTCATTGTTGTCGTTGGTTTTTGTCTGGCCATGTTGAGCTAACAACTCATCAGGATCATGCTCTTCTTCGGCAAACTCATCCAGTTTAATAAATTCCGTTTTATCCATGGCAAATTCTAAATAGAAGATATGATTGTTGGCAGTTTTAAACGACACTCTTCGCGCAACCGCATCATCTAAATTGGTATCAATAGAGATAGTCAGCTCTTTATTAATGGTCAGCATTTTAGGTTGAGACTGGTTAATAGAGGTCTGTAACTGCTTGTTCACTTTATTGATGAAATCGCCAAGGATTTGATTCATCAACTCCCCCATCACATCACCCACTTCGTCTGAAGTATGTGAGAAGGCCAGTTCACTCTCAGGCATGCCCATTTGTTGCATATAAGCCCGGTATATCTCTATGGCGGCAGGTGCTGAGAAGTTGATGACAACCAATCCTGAAAAACCACCATCAAAAATAGAAAAGCAACCTAAATCAGGCTTTAAGCAGGTACGAGTAATACTTTGCACCATGGCCGCGTGGGAAACCTGGCTAGCAGTGGTACTGGATAATACATGGGAGACTGAATGGCAAAGTTTAAGCAAGATATCGTCTGAACTAATTACTTGTGGAGAAGTAGTCATGGAACGTAGCCTTTATTGAGTAATGATTAATTCTGCGCTGAAAATACAAAAAAATCAAAACCATTACATAACATTAACTATAACTGGGCAAATATCGTTCAGTTTTAAGACGGCAAGCTCGGTATCTATGCAGTTAAAGCGCTTTAATACTTTTGTCTATTAAGTGTTATCTGTTAGGTATTTTTGGCCAAAAGGCTGATTTTTCAGCCACTAAAAGGTGAGCAAGATCAACAAATTCAAAAACAAATTGTAAACATGATTAAGTTAATATTATTCATTCCGATGCATAGGTATATTCACTTGCATAACAAAAATATTTGCCTTGAATTTCATTAAAGGGGACATCATGGGACTTTTGCGCCAGTTGACCATCTTACAGCGACTAATTTTAATGTTAGTGCTAGCCGCGATCGGCACCTTTGTATTTGCTAGCTTTTCTATCAATGAACAGCGAAACAATCTTATTACACAGAAGTGGGTACAAAATGATGCGCAACTGAACACTGTACTCAGTGTGATTGAAGCCCATCGTCAGCAAGTCAACCAGCAAGCCATTAGCCTTGATCAAGCCAAAAGTGAAGTCGCTGAGCTTGTTAATCAAATACACTCTAGCCAAGATGGCTACTTTGTCTTAATTGATGACAATCAAACTATCATTGCTCACGGCGCCAATTCTCAGTTAATTGGCCAGCCTGCCAGCGCCATCCGCTCTCAAGATGGCCGCTCCCCCATGACAAAATTGATCAGTGATGCACGCAGTAACCAGATAGGTAAAGCGGAATTTGCCATTGCTAACCCATCGACTGGCATTGTAGAAACTAAACTGGTAGAAGCAAGAGCCTATGCCCCTTGGCAATGGACCTTAGTGACGGGTTCATACATGAGCGATATAAACGATGCAACATGGGGTGTGGTAATGAATTATCTCATTATCATGGTATTGATATCTGCACCGATTTTTGGCTTTTTCTTGGTCCTTAACCACTCTATTAGCTCGCCACTTAAAGAAGCCATCGCCGCCATGCGTGATATCGCGGAAGGCGAAGGTGACTTAACAAAGAGACTGCCCACTAAAGGTAAAGACGAAGTCGTCGACCTAGCGATTGCGTTTAATCTGTTTGTTAACAAAATCAACTTACTAGTAGCAGAGCTCAAGCCAGCCGGTGAAGAGATTAATCAAGACGCCCAACGCCTGCTTAATGCCGTTGGCGAGTCTAATGCCAGTGTGGACCACCTGCATCAAGAAACCAGCAGCGTTGCCACAGCGATCAATGAAATGCTGTCTACCACTCATGAAATGGCGAGCAACACCCAACAAGCCGCTGATGCTGCCAACAGTGTGAAAGACCAAGCGCAAAATAGTAAAGCGCAAATGGATAACACCGTACTGCATACCGAAAAGTTGGTCGAAGAGCTCCGCAGCTCTGAAGCGATCACGCATAACTTGGGGCAATCTTCTGACCAAATTGGTAGCATTCTTGACGTCATTCGTGGCATTGCCGACCAAACTAACCTCTTGGCTTTAAATGCCGCTATCGAAGCAGCTCGAGCTGGCACCCATGGACGTGGATTTGCAGTAGTGGCAGATGAAGTGAGAGCGCTAGCTAATCGCACCCAAGATTCTACCAACGAAATTCAAAAAATTATCGCTGATATTCAAGGTGGCGTTGCTTCGGTCATGACCAGCAATAGCGAAACGCAACAACAAAGTGAGCAGTTGCAGGTTCAAGCCAAAGAAGTGGGCGATGCTTTAGGTGAGATATTAGGGCTGATAGGTCACATCAGTGACATGAATACCCAATTAGCCAGTGCCACTGAAGAACAGTCTTTGGTGACAGAGGAGATTAACCGCAATATCTGCAGTATTACTGAGCTATCAGAAGTCTCGGTGCAAACCAATGAGAGTAACCAGCGCGCAGCTGAGTCTTTGCAAAAGATCAGTAAAGACAGCGCCCGCCTGCTAGGTCAATTTAAAGTAACCTAGCCTCCACCTACAATAGAGGCACTATCAAGTGCCTCTTTCACCTTCAAAAATATGTGTTAAGCTAGCCTACGATACGTGTGGACCTTCACTCAAATACGTTAAGGAACATTGATGGCCAGAATGACACTCGCGCTACATGAGCAGCTATACAGCATCCACAGCTTTGCGCCAGATACGCCGATTGACCCCATAGTGTTCACCCAACCCATGTATTTCATTGGAAAAACCCAAGACGAATTATCGATAGTCACTCCTAGCGAAATACAATTAGACAGCTTAGAGCAAGAAGATGACTGGCGATGCTTTGAAGTCATGGGACCCCTAGGCTTTTCTATGACAGGGATACTTTCAAGAGTGTCAGGTGCGTTGTCCGATGCCAACATCAGCATCTTCGCAATATCAACCTTTGATACTGACTACATTTTGGTGAAGAAAGAAAAACTGCAAGACGCTATCAATGCCCTTTCTCGTAAGAGCTATAAGATTGTAGAATACGGCTCAGATAGTTAACTACGTCATTTAAGGTGTATTGATGACACAAACCGAACATTTCCATAAAAATGTAACCATTATTGCTGAGCATGGTATTCATACCCGACCTGCTGCATTGTTGGTAAAAGCCGCAAAAAGCTACCCCTGTGATGTCATAGTTGAATGTAACGGCAAACAAGCTAGTGCAAAGAGTCTATTTAAACTGCAGACTTTGGGGCTATATAAAGGGGTTAGCGTCAATGTCAGTGCGCAAGGAGAGCAAGCGAAAGTGGCGGTTGAACATGTATCCGAGCTACTGATAACGTTAAGTTAATTGAATTATATGAAGGTCTGACATGGCATTAAAAGGGATATCAGTATCTAAAGGCATTGCCATTGGTCGTGCAGTGACTTTTAAGCCACAAGCACAGCAGCTCAATTATCAACTGATTGCAAAATCAGCCATCGGCAAAGAACAAAGCAAACTGGCATCAGCATTTGCGAAAATGATCGCTGTTTCCCAGCGTGCATTAAGTCATTGCCAACAACAAAGCGACTCATATGCGTTAGTTGAGTCAGACCTTTTACTACTTGAAGATGATGAGCTGCTTGCAGAAATAAGCGCGGCGATTAATAGCCAGCAATTCAGTGCAGCAGTGGCAGTAGAGCGCACTTTTGCAAAGCAAATTCAAGCACTAGAGAATTTAGACGACCCCTATTTATCAGCACGCGCTGACGATATTCGCTGCCTTAGCCAACGCATTATTAGTACCTTGATTTGTGGCCAATGCCAAAATATCGATACGCTACAAGACGATTCGATTGTTATCGCCAATGACCTGACCCCGGCAGAGTTTGCCTTACTACCTATAGAGAAAGTTAAAGGGTTAGTTTTGGTGACAGGTGGCCTTTCTAGTCACACAACTATCTTGGCAAAAAGCTGCAACCTACCGACTATCGTCAATTGTAAGGTGGATTTTTCCCTACTTGATGATTGCCCGATGGTGGCCATAGATTGCTTTGCCGGTGAGTTACACATTGCGCCTACCGCAGAGACGATTGCTGCCCTTAAAGCTGAGCAAGCAGCGTTAGCGCAATTGCAACAGCAGTTGGTTAAATATCAAGACTTGCCATTGCAGACTCAAGATGGTCAGCAAATAGGACTACTTGCGAATGTGGGCTCAGTGACTGAGATTGCGCATCTTAGCCATATCGCTTATCAAGGTGTCGGTCTATTTCGAACCGAATTTTTATTTATGCACGCCCAAAGCGCGCCTACAGAGCAGCAACAGTTTCAGATGTACTGCGATGCTTTGTCGTTACTCGATGGTCAACCATTAACAATCCGAACCATTGATGTGGGGGCCGATAAAGATGTCCCTTGCCTAAAAATAGCTAGCGAAGATAACCCAGCGCTTGGCCTACGTGGAATAAGATACACCCTCGCCCATCCAACACTTTTTTGTCAGCAACTAAGGGCCATCCTGCGGGCAGCAAATCACGGTTCAATTCGATTGATGTTCCCCATGATCAACCAAGTTGAAGAACTTGAACAAACCATTGCGATCATAGAGTCTTGCCGCCAACAGCTTATTCAACAAGAAAAAGGCTTTGGGCAATTGCAGCTGGGTATCGTGGTTGAAACGCCGGCTTGTGTTCTCAATCTAGAATCAATGTTGCCTTACATTGATTTCATCAGCATCGGCAGTAATGACTTAACGCAATACACAATGGCAGCCGATCGCGGAAACCCTAGCTTTATGGCTGACTACCCAAGTTTATCGCCCGCGGTAATTAAACTGATTGCAATGGCCATCAACCAAGCCAAGGCCGCCGATGTACATACCTCTGTGTGTGGTGAAATTGCCAGTTACCCGCCCGCATTGGCTTGCTTGGTAGGTTTAGGGGTTGATGAACTCAGTGTCAATCCAAGCGCCCTACTCGAAACAAAGCAAAACTTAAATAAACTTTCATTAAATCAGTGTCAAAAGCTGGCGCAGTTAGCTATGAAAGCCACTAGAATAACAGAGCTCAATAAGCTCCTTACAAACTGTTACTAAAGCTATTTATTGCTGTATGCTAGTCATTAAAACAACAACTACAGCAATAGCTAGGATAAAGAGGCCATACAAATGGGATTTTTAAGCCGCATTCGTAGATTGGTATCCGGACAGACCAAAATTGCCGGGGGAATAGAGGTTTATGCACCAGTCTCAGGAGAGATTGTTGCCATAGAAAAGGTCCCAGATGTTGTATTTGCAGAAAAGATAGTCGGTGATGGTATCGCCATTGCCCCCAAAGGCCATCAAATATTAGCTCCTGTTGATGGAACCATAGGCAAAATATTTGAAACTAATCATGCGTTTAGTATCGAGTCACCCCACGGTTTAGAATTGTTTGTCCATTTTGGTGTTGGTACCGTGGAACTGCGAGGGAATGGCTTCACACGCTTAGCCGAAGAGGGACAAACGGTTAAAGTTGGCGATCCCATTTTAGAATTCGATTTAAACTACCTAAAAGATCAAGTGGAAAGCCTGCTCACACCCGTTGTTTTAGCCAACATGGAAGATATCAAAGAGCTCGAAAAGCACCAAGGTACCATTGAAGCCGGCAAGGACATTATTTTCTCCGTGCAATTGTAGTCCCCAATTTTACGTCAGGCCGTTTAATTGGCCTGGCGTTAATCACAAAAAATAACCACTTGGCAAAGTAAAGCGATTAATTTTAATTCTCAGCGGTATTGAGTCGCTTGCAAGCCAATGCCACAATAACAAACCCTCATAAACCAAGGCTCAAGGAGTTGACGTTTGACCTTATACGGCATAAAAAATTGCGACACAGTTCGCAAAGCAAAAAAATGGCTAGAAACTAACAATATTGAGGTTAAGTTTCATGACTTTCGTGCAGACGGTATTAGTGCTGATATCATCGAACAATGGTTGACTCAAGTTGACTGGGAAACCCTCTTTAATAAACGTAGCACCAGTTTTCGCGCATTAAGCGATAACGACAAAGCCGATATAGATCAACAAAAAGCAATCAGTTTAATGGTGAGCCACCCGACGCTAATTAAGCGCCCAGTATTGGTGCTCGACGACCAAGTACTCGTTGGCTTTAAGGCCGAACTCTATCAAGGAGCACTTAGCTAATGAAAGATGATGTCTTAAAGCTCGCTCAGGATCTCATCTCTCGCCCTTCAGTGACGCCACTCGATGAAGGTTGCCAAGAATTAATGGCACAACGCTTAGCGCAAGCAGGTTTTAACATTGAGTCGATGGTTTTTGAAGATACAACCAATATGTGGGCCCGAAGAGGCAACGACGGTCCATTGTTTTGTTTTGCAGGCCACACCGATGTTGTTCCCGTCGGCGATCTCAACCGTTGGCATACCCCACCTTTTGATCCGGTAGTCATAGACGGCTATCTGCACGGTCGAGGCGCTGCCGACATGAAAGGCTCACTTGCTGCTATGTTAGTCGCCACCGAACGATTTGTGGCTAAAAACCCCGACCATCATGGCTCAATTGCGTTTCTCATCACCAGTGATGAAGAAGGACCTTTCATTAATGGCACAACCCGCGTCATTGATACCTTAGAAGCGCGTAATGAAAAGATCACTTGGTCACTAGTTGGTGAGCCTTCATCTACCCATAAACTCGGCGACATTGTTAAGAACGGCCGCCGTGGTAGCCTTACAGGTAACCTAACGGTTAAAGGCATTCAAGGCCATGTGGCTTACCCACACTTAGCCGATAATCCCATTCATAAAGCAGCACCTGCCTTAGATGAATTAGCCCGCATGAAATGGGATAATGGCAATGAATTTTTCCCGCCAACCAGTTTTCAGATAGCTAATATCAATGGGGGAACGGGCGCATCAAATGTGATCCCCGGTAACCTAGAAGTGATGTTTAACTTCCGTTACTCAACTGAAGTCACTGCTGAAATTCTAATTCAAAGAGTTCTGAATATTCTCGATGCCCATGGCCTCGATTATGACATTAGTTGGATATTTAACGGCTTACCTTTCCTCACAGGTGAAGGGCCGCTATTAGAAGCAACTAAGCAAGCAATTCAAGAAATCACTGGTACTGAAACGGATCCGCAAACATCAGGTGGGACCTCAGACGGCCGATTTATCGCCCCAACAGGCGCGGATGTTATCGAACTTGGCCCCGTTAACGCGACTATCCACAAAGTGAATGAGTGCGTTAAAGTCGCCGATTTAGACTTACTGGCTTTATGCTATGAGCGCATACTGGAAAAACTGTTGTGCCCTCAATAAGCCAGATAAAAAATAAGTCACTTTATGGCCTCGAAGAGCAACATTTAGTTGCCTTTGAAGGCCAGTTGCTGGAGCAAAAAACCGCCATTGCATTAGCTAAGATGCAGCAAGCAGCCTTTGATGATGGCGTCACGATTAGCCTATGTAGCGGTTACCGTAGCTTTGAAAAGCAGATGCAGATATGGAATAACAAAGCTAGCGGCAAGCGCCAGTTACTCGACCAGCACAATCAGCCTGTCGCATGGCAAGATTTGACTGTAAATAAATTGATCGACACCATTCTTATATGGTCAGCGCTGCCTGGAGCGTCGCGTCACCACTGGGGTACAGATGTCGATTTATTTGATGTTAGTGCAATTTCAAAGCAAGATTTACAACTTATCAGCACAGAATATCAGCCTGGCGGCCCATGTAATGCACTATACGAGTGGTTAGAAAAAAACAGCCATCGCTTTGGGTTCTACCGGCCATTCCAGCAAGGACTCAGCGGCGTCAGTCCAGAGCCTTGGCATTATAGTTTTTACCCAGTTAGCCAGCCTTTAACTCAACTTTATCAAGCAGAAGACTTAGCTGTCATTTTGAACGCCAATAATGTTCAGTTAAAACAGCAGCTAGTTGCAAGATTGCCAGAACTCGTTAAGGAGTACGTGTTCACAGTGGCACCGGCGCCCAAAGCATTCGTACAGGAACAAGTTATATGAAACTCCCAAACCTAACACTGGATCTCGATTCGCACCGTAAGACCTTTACGCTACACGATAGCAGTATTAGCTATATCGACATTGGCGAAGGCCCTACCATTTTGTTAGGCCATAGTTTTTTATGGGATAGCAGCATGTGGTGGCCGCAAATAGCAGCATTAAGCGAACACTACCGTTGTATTGTGCCAGATTTGTGGGGCCATGGTTTATCCAGTCCTGTCCCAGAAAATACCACCAATTTGAAAAATATTGCCGAGCAGTATTTGCAATTGATGGATAGCATTGGCATTGATAAGTTTTCAGTAGTCGGTCTATCTGTAGGTGGCATGTGGGGCGCAGAGCTCGCCCTGTTAGCGCCTAAACGCGTCACGACCTTGGCGATGCTTGGCTGTTTTATCGGTTTTGAACCCGAAGTCAGTCGCGCTAAATACAATCAGATGCTCGACACCATGACCATGCTACAGCAGATCCCTGCTGAAATGGTTAATCAAATTGCCCCTTTGTTTTTTGCGTCAAGCTGCCAGACCGACAACCCAGAGCTGTATGCAGCTTTTGAAGCACATTTGTTAGGCTACGCTGGCGACAGCTTAGATAGCATAGATAAAATGGGCAAAATGATTTTTGGTCGCCGCGATTTAATGGAAGAGAGCGATAAGTTAACCTTGCCAGTGTTAATCATGAACGGCACCGAAGATAAACCCAGACCCATCATTGAAGGTTATTTGATGCATGATGCCATTGATGGCAGTGAGTTTGTCCATATCCCCAATGCCGGACACATCTCAACCCTGGAGCAAAGTCAGTTTATCAACCAGCAATTACTCAGCTTTTTAGGAAAATACCTTGCCTAAATATGCCGACTATTTAACTATGCAATTAGCGAATCAAGTCTGCCCTACTAAGCTAGATTCGATAACACTCAGCCCAGCAATCTTATTAAAGGTATTTGCTAAAATATGAAATTACTCAAACCCTTATTTGATAATAATCGCCGTTGGGCCGGACGAATTCTTGAAGAAGATCCGACCTTCTTCAAACAACTTGCCGAACAACAAAGTCCCGAATACCTCTGGATTGGTTGCTCAGACAGTAGAGTACCGTCAAACCAGATCATCGATTTGATGCCTGGCGAAGTGTTCGTCCACCGCAACATTGCCAATATGGTTATTCATACTGACTTAAACTGTTTATCCGTTTTACAGTATGCCGTTGAGGTGCTTAAAGTTAAGCACATTATGGTTGTCGGCCATTATGGCTGCGGTGGAGTTAAAGCGTCCATGGGCACTGAGCGCCTCGGATTAATCGACAACTGGTTAGGCCATATTCGTGATATCTCACGGCTGCATGAAGTTGAATTAGCTAAACTCGACGAGAAAACCCGTTTTGACCGTTTGTGTGAGCTCAATGTCATTGAACAGGTCGGCAATGTTGCCAGTACAAACATCGTCCAAGATGCATGGCAAAACGGCCACAATGTCGCCATTCATGGTTGGATCTATAGCGTTGAAAACGGACTATTATCCGACCTTGATGTGACCGTCGATAACGACACGTTGAAAAAGCCAACTTAAGCCTGCATGGCTGAAAACAACGCGTTTTCAGCCACTTTATTGATTAGGCTTTAAGCTAACAGACCCAATATTGGTATTTTTGTTTAAATATTGCTTAATAAACATCGCAGTCTTGCCCCCTTCCCAGTTATAATCTTTTAGTTATGTTTTATTTCTAGCGCACGTTGCGCAGCGAATTCTAAGGAAATCTCCATGCCTGGTTTTGAATTATTTGGTCCTGAAGAAAAACAGGAAGTTGCAGATGTAATGGAAAATGGTTTTACCTTCCGTTATAACTTTGATCACATGCGTAATGACCGTTGGAAAACGCGTGAGATGGAGCAACTGCTTTGTGAAAAAATGAACGCAAAGCACGCACACCTTGTATCGAGTGGTACCGCAGCATTGCAAACCGCGATGGCCGCAGCCGGTATTGGCGCGGGTGATGAAGTGATTGTGCCGCCATTTACTTTCGTAGCCTCTGTCGAAGCCGTATTTATGGCGGGTGCGATTCCTGTCTTTGCCGAGATTGATGAAACCTTATGTTTATCTCCAGAAGGTATTGAAGCGGCTATCACTCCACGTACTAAAGCCATCAATTTGGTTCACATGTGTGGTTCTATGGCTAAGATGGACGAAATCAAAGCCATTTGTGATAAACACAATATTCTTATCCTAGAAGATGCTTGCCAAGCAATTGGTGGCAGCTATAAAGGCCAAGCGCTGGGTACTATCGGCGATGTAGGTTGCTACTCTTTTGACTCAGTAAAAACCATCACTTGCGGTGAAGGTGGTGCCATTATGACCAATAATGAGACCATCTATAACCATGCCCATATGTTCTCTGATCATGGCCACGATCATGTTGGTAATGACCGCGGTGCCGAAGGCCACCCAATTATGGGGCTAAATTTCCGTATTTCAGAAATGAACTCGGCGATGGGATTAGCGCAACTGCGTAAGCTGGACAAAATCATCGATATTCAGCGTACCAACAAAAAGCTGATTAAAGATGCCATGGCTGAAATTCCAGAGGTCACGTTCCGTGAAATCCCCGATCCAGAGGGTGATTCAGCCGGTTTCTTAACTTTCTTTATGCCAACTGAAGCGCGTACCATCGAGATCAACAAGAAGTTAGCTGAAAATGGCGTTGATGGCTGTTTCTACTGGTATATCAACAACTGGCATTACCTGTCTAACTGGAAGCACATTCAGGAGCTACAATCGCCAGCTGCTTTGCCGATCACATTAATCGAAGATAAGCCAGACTATACTCAGGTTTCTGTGCCTAAGTCAGACGCTATCATGAGCCGCACTATTTCTATGCTCATCAAGCTGTCTTGGACAGAAGACGAAATTAAGCAGCGTATTGAAAATATCAAACGCGCTTTCGCATAAAACCCATTCCTTTCCGCTACACCACGCGGTGTAGCGGTACTTTTTACAGTTAACGTCTCAATGGAGAAGGTTGTAATGAGTTTCAAAAATTTCAAATGCGTACCAAAAATGATTTTCGGTCGCGGTAGTTTCGCTCAGCTAGACCAAGTCCTTAGTGAAGAACGTCAATCAGACGATGATTTCGTGGTTTTTTTAGTTGATGATGTTCACCAAGACAAGCCATTAGGTGCACGTGTACCTGCTAAAGCACAAGATTTAGTCATCTATGTTAACGTTGATGATGAGCCTACAACTAAGCAAGTCGATGATTTAACTGAACAAGTTCAAGCTTATAATGCTAAGTTGCCAGTCAGTGTGATTGGTTTGGGCGGTGGTTCAACCCTAGATTTAGCTAAAGCCGTATCACTAATGCTAACCAACCCAGGCGGCAGCGCCATGTACCAAGGTTGGGATCTTATTAAGCATGCCGCTGTGCATCATATCGGTATTCCAACGGTGTCAGGCACTGGTGCTGAAGCGTCACGTACTGCGGTACTTTGCGGCCCAGTACGTAAACTCGGCCTCAACTCAGATTACACCGTATTTGATCAAATCATTATGGATTCTGAGCTCATTGATGGTGTGCCAACTGATCAATGGTTCTACACAGGTATGGATTGCTATATTCACTGTGTTGAGTCATTAGAAGGGACTTACCTTAACGAATTTGCTAAGGCCTTTGCAGAAAAATCTATGGATCTGTGCCGCGAAGTCTATTTAGACGATCACCCAGAAAAAGATGACAAGCTGATGATGGCATCTTACATGGGCGGCATGAGTATCGCCTACAGCCAAGTGGGCGCATGCCACGCAGTATCTTACGGCTTAGGCTACGTACTGGGTTACCACCATGGTATCGGTAACTGTTTAGCCTTTGATGTGTTAGAAGAGTTCTACCCTGAAGGCGTAGCTGAATTCCGTCAGATGATGAAGAAACACAGCATCACGCTACCAAAGAACATCTGTAAAGACCTACCGGATGAAACGATCGCTAAAATGGTCGCGGTAACTAAGAGCATGGGCCCACTATGGGACAATGTTTACGGTGAAGGCTGGGAAGAGAAAGTGACCGACGAAATGCTCACTAAACTGTTCCGTCGTATCTAGTCTAGCTGGCAATCGGGCGGAGAAAGTGCTCCGCCCTTTTATTGTAATCACATAGGTAAATGTAATGAATGTTACTCTGTTAATCCCCGCTCGCTATGGTTCTAGCCGCTTCCCAGGGAAACCACTCGCGCCGATTAACGGTAAGCCAATGATTCAACATGTTGTTGAACGCGCTTCGTTAGCCAAAGGCTTAACCAATATCTATGTCGCAACAGATGATGAACGGATTAAAGAGTCTGTTGAATCATTTGGCGGCCAAGTCGTTATGACTGATCCTAACGCGGCATCGGGTACTGATCGCATTGAAGATGCCATAACCCAGTTAGGCTTAGCCGATGATGACTTAGTGATCAACCTTCAAGGTGATCAGCCATTAATCGACCCCATTTCAATAGAACAAATTATTAGTTTGTTTGAACGCCATCCAGGCGAATTTGGCATGGCAACCCTAGGCTTCGAAATCACTGAAGAGCATGAACTCAACGATCCTAAACATGTAAAAATGGTTTTTGATAATGATTTTTACGCCTTGTATTTTTCGCGTGCTCGTATCCCTTTTGGTCGTGACACAGATGATTACCCTGTGTACAAACACTTAGGTGTTTATGCATACACGCGCAAATTTGTATCGACCTTTTCCAAGTTGCCGCTTGGGCGCCTTGAAGACCTAGAGAAACTTGAGCAACTGCGCGCTCTAGAGCATGGGTACAAGATTAAAGTGGCCATTAGTGCCTTTGATTCTCCAGAAGTTGATACCCCAGAAGATATTCGTATTTGTGAAGCTAGACTCGCAGTCGATTAATCCACGCTTAAATAGGGAGTTACTATGTCAGATTTGGAAGTCGCTCTGCTGATTTTATTGGTCGTCGGTGTTATCGCCAGCAACCTGGCAGTACTTAAGTACAGCGCCAAATTTAAGATGACCCAGTTTGGTAAAGACCATGGCAAGATTAAAACCAGCCAAGATAAACAGGTAAAACCAAGCGATGGCGATAGCGATAGCAAGCAGCAGTCAAACAAACCTGATTAGTGACCTAAAAGCATTAAAAAAGGCCAACTTTAACAAGTTGGCCTTTTTGTTTTATTAGCTGTAATGGCAACAGCGACTAAGGCTGGTCAGTCCCCACTTTAACTAGGAACTGACTTTATGCCAAAACGTTAGTCTTTTTGTAATTCGAGCTCTAGCTTACGAGCAATCTCCTCCGGAGAGCCGGTATTGCGCGCCAGCAGGCCATAAACAACCGGTATAACTAACAGAGTAAAGAATGTCGCTAGAATGATGCCCGACAGAACTACCACACCAATAACGAACCGGGTTTCAGCACCAGCGCCTTGAGCGAGTACTAGTGGCATGGCCCCCGCGGCGGTGGTGATACCTGTCATCAAAATCGGACGTAAACGCTGCGCGGCTGCTTGAACTATCGCTTGCTCAAACTCAACGCCTTTATCTCGTAGTTGGTTAGCAAACTCAACGATCAAAATACCATTTTTAGCCGCAAGACCAACTAACATAATAATCCCGATCTGCGAGTAAATGTTGAGACTTTGACCAGTGAAGTACAGGCCAACTAACGCACCTAATGTCGCCAATGGCACCGTCAACATGATGACCAAAGGATGTACATAGCTTTCAAACTGCGCCGCCAATACCAAGAATACGATGCCGAGTGCTAACACAAAGACAAACAGCATCGAATTACCAGAGTCTTGGTAATCCAATGATTGGCCTTTGTAGCTAATCACCGCCTCAGCTGGCAAATAGGTATAGGCGATATCATTGAGGTAGTCCAGTGCTTCACCTAAGCTGTATCCGTCAGCCAAGTTGGCTTCAATCGTAATCGAGCGCATACGATTATAACGGTTTAACTGACTGGCATCGGCAAACTCTTCCACGCTCACTAAGTTTGCCAATGGGATCAGTTCACCACTACGATCGGAGCGTACATAGATGTTACTTAAATCATTGGCCGTGTTTTGGTTATCACGATTACCTTCAATGATCACATCATACTCTTCACCGTCGCGCATAAAAGTGGTCACTAAGCGTGAGCCAAGCATTGATTCTAATGTCCGACCAATATGCGATATCGACACGCCTAAGTCAGCTGCCCTGTCTTTATCAATCACCACACGTAATTGCGGTTTGGTCTCTTTATAGTCATGGTCTACTCCGACCAAGTTAGGGTTTTCTTCGACTTTTTCCAGCATGATATCGCGCCACTGAGCAAGCGCTTCGTAGCTTGGACCGCCGAGTACAAATTGCACGGGTTTACCGACACCGCGGCCAAACGCTTGGCGCATGACAGGAAAGGCTCTTACTCCAGCTAAATCTGACAACCGGCCTCGAATATCGCCAATTATTTCATTGGCAGGACGACGCACAGACCAATCTTCTAACACGATAATCGCCATACCATTTGAAAAATCTGCGCCGCGACCGAAACCACGAGGTGCACGGATTAACAAACGCTTGATTTCACCCGCCTCAACCAATGGCATTAATCGATTTTCGATTTCATCCATATAAGGTTGAACATAGTCAAAACTGGCACCCTGTGGGCCATTAACAATCAAGAACATTGAACCGCGATCTTCTCGAGGAGCAAACTCCTGTGGTACTTCCTTCAGCAGATAGCCACTTGTACCTAAAGCCGCAAGAATAATTGAACTGACAATAATCGGGTGCTTCATTGCTCGAGTCAAAATGCGTTGGTACAGATTGGCAAGCGATGTCATGCCTTTATCAATTTGACGCACTAACCAAGGATCTTGCCCAGCAGGTTTGAGTAACTTGGAACACATCATCGGACTTAGGGTGAGTGCAACGATGCTAGAAAATATCACCGCGGCGCTCATCGCCACAGCGAACTCTTTAAACAGTTTACCCAAATCACCTTCTAGGAAGGTAATAGGCATAAACACCGCCACAAGCACTAAAGTGGTCGCTACCACTGCAAAGGCGACTTCCCGTGCACCTAAATAGGCCGCTTTTAGGGGGCTATCGCCCTCCTCAATGCGTCGATGGATGTTCTCCAATACCACAATGGCATCATCTACCACCATACCAATGGCCAAAATCATTGCTAACAAGGTTAATAAGTTGATGGTGTAACCTAAGGCATATAACACGATAAACGTCGCCATAAGCGAAACCGGAACTGTTAATGCAGGTATTAACATTGCCCTGACACTGCCAAGGAACAAGTAAATCACAATGATCACCAGCCCCATAGCAATAAACAGGGTTTGGTATACCTCTTTCACCGACGCCTCAATAAACACCGAACTGTCGTAAGAGCGTTTGATTTCCATACCCGCGGGTAAAGTAGGATTGATCACATCGACCAATTGATTCGCAGCACGGGCAACATCTAAGGTATTAGCAGTAGATTGCTTAGATACACCAAGACCAATCATCGCCTCCCGGTTACCTCTAAAGGTAATACGTTCCTCTTCTGAGCCAATTTCGACCCGAGCCACATCCCCTAACCTAACGAGGTAGCCATCTTCCCCTTCAGACAATACTAAGCTGGCAAAATCATCTTTGTTTTTAAAGCTACGTTCTAATCGTACAGTAAAATGCCGCTCAGCAGATTCAACCGAACCTGCCGGTAGCTCAACGTTTTCTGAACGTAACACCCGCTCAATATCTGCCACCGTAAGATTTCGGGCAGCTAACGCCTGGCGGTCTATCCAAACTCGCATGGCATAAACTTTACCACCACCAATACGAATATTGGCTACGCCGTCTAAAACCGAAAATCGGTCGACTAAATAACGGCGAGCGTAATCAGTAAGCTGCAACGTGGTCATTTGATCTGAAACCAAGTTCAACCACATGATCACTTCGTCACCGCCGTTAGATTTTTGTACTTCTGGTGGATCCGCTTCTTCAGGTAAGTTATTCAGCAAGCCCGAAACGCGATCACGTACATCATTAGCAGCCGCTTCAATATCTCTTTCAATATCAAACTCTAAAGTGACTGAAGAGCGGCCATCACGGCTCGAAGAGTTAATGTGGCGTATACCTTCAACGCCACTAATTCTATCTTCAATCAATTGCGTAATACGGCTTTCAACTACTGCAGCGCTGGCGCCGCGATAATTGGTTTGAATCGATACCACGGGGGGATCAATATTCGGGTATTCTCGTAATGGCAGTTTCTCGAAAGCCACTAAACCAAAAGCAATTAATAATATGCTGATCACCGAAGCAAATACGGGGCGTTTAACCGATAAGTCCGTTAAGATCATACTGTCGGTTCCACCTTAGCTCGGTCAAGAAAACTAAAGCGCTCACTAAACTGCACTTTTACTTCATCACCTGGTTTAACTTTCAATATGCCACGTATCATCACTTGTTCGTTTAGCTCGACGCCATCAACAATCTCCACCCAGCCTCTTTTGCGTAAACCTAATTGCACCTGACGACGCTCAACAACATTGTCACTGTTAACTAGGTAAACAAAATGATTACTTTGAATAGGAATGATTGCAGACTCAGGGATAATCAAGGCTTCACGATTTTGCTTGATTAAATTAACCTTCATCAACATACCGGGTAATAAGCGTAAGTCTGGATTAACGATTTCTGCCCGTACGATCACCGCACGGGTTGTAGGGTTGATACGGCTGTCAATCGATACTACTTTGCCTGTGAACACAGTATCGGGATACGCAACCGCTTTAGCCTCGACATCTTTGCCCACTTCTAAAGATTGCAAGAAACGCTCTGGCACTGAAAAATCCAGTTTGATAATTGAGATATCATCTAACGTTGTGATCACCGTGCCAGGTGTAACTAGACTACCGGCACTGACTTGTCTAAGCCCTAAACGGCCGCTAAATGGTGCAATGATGCGGCGATCTTTCAAAGCGGATTCAGCCTGCTCGAGTTCTGCTCTTGCTGTATCGATAAGCGTTTGCAACCTATCACGTTCAAGCTCAGCAACTGTTTGGCTGGTCACTAGGGTGCGAATACGGTCAAGTTCGCGACGGTGATCGTTCACCCGTACTTTTGCCACGGTGACCCGTGCAGCTTGCTCTCTGTCCTGTAGCTGCACCATCAGATCGCCTTTGTTGACCAATTGACCATCTTTAAAGTTAATCAGTGTGATCACATCGCTCACTTTAGGCGTCACGGTAATCGACTCATACGCTTTGCTTGTACCAAGCGCTTCAACCTCATCTCGAACAGGAGACAGCATGGCTTTCGCAACGACAACATTAGGAGTCGGCCTTTGGCGGGTTTGTTGGGTAGAGTCGGTCGGTGCGAGCTGCATGTACACCGTGACGGCCAATGCTGCGAACACTAAAATTATTATTATTTTTTTCATTAATTTTCCGAGTACTGACAGGGTTTAGTGCAATTAGTTTACCTTTACGCTCAGTTGCTTCAAGGGGTTTTACCTTTGCTTACAAAGTTCACATTTTGATAACACGAAAGCGCTTACACAATGTATAAGTGCAAACGCAAAAACCAGGTAATTTTGTAGTGAAATACTCGCTGTATGTGCAAGTTAGAAGGGTATTACGTTAGTCAGTCACAACTGGATCAAAATATGTGGCTAAATTTGATAATTGAACGCACCGTAATCTGGGGCGAGTTGTAGTAATTCCAATAGACTGTTTTGATTAATAGGTTTGGACATAAAATAACCTTGAGCATACTGACAATCCATATTCCGCAACGCCGTGTACTGATGTTGAGTTTCTACCCCTTCGGCTATGGTGGCAATATCCAGTGTTTTAGCCAGGCTCAATATTGCATCTAAAATCGCTTGATTACCCTCACCCGCTTCCATGTGACTGATAAATGAGCGGTCAATTTTAAGCGAGTCAAAGGTATATTGTTGCAGATAACTTAACGATGAATAGCCTGTGCCAAAATCATCCAAGGAAATACTGATCCCCATTTGGCGCAATCGCTCTATGGTGTCTTTGGTTTCCTCTACTGAACTGACAATCGTCTGCTCGGTAATTTCAATTGCGAGATGTTTCAATAATTTGGGCGATTCAGCAAAATATTGATTTAAGCGTGCAATGAGTTTGCGTGAATTAAAGCCTTCACCAGATATATTGATACTGAGTTTGAAATCAGCGCCAAACTGCGCCTCTTGCTCTGATAAAAACGCCAAAGCCGCTTTTACCACATAATTATCTAGCTTGCCCATCAACTGCGCTCGCTCAAACTCTGGCAAAAAACGCGCTGGCGGGATCTCGCCAAGTTCCGGATGCTGCCAGCGAATTAGCGCTTCAGCGCCATAAATAGTCCCCGTATCTAAGTCGACCAAAGGCTGATAAACCAGGAATAACTGCTTATCCTTAACCGCCTGATTAAACTCAGTTTCAAGCTTATAACTCGACGTTTGGCTACGCTTGCTGTCATCAAAACAATATACCTGACCACGCCCTTTGAGCTTAGCTTGATACATGGCCTCATCGGCAAACACCAACAGTTGCTCGGTGTTATCACCACCGTAAAAATGTTCAGCAATACCGATACTGACCGACACCACTATTTCAATGTCGCCCAACTTAATAGGCTTGTTTAATACCGTTAATATTTGCTCTGCAGTGCGTTTAACTTCATCGACACTAAAAATATCTTCAATCAGTATGGCGAACTCATCACCGCCTAACCGGCATAAAGTATCTTGCTTGCGCAAACAGGCATTTATCCTGCGGCTCACCTCAACCAATAGCTGATCACCAATGTGATGACCATGATTGTCATTGATCTGTTTAAACCTATCTAAATCCAAATAGCAAACAGCAATACCTAAAATGCTCTCCGCTTCGATATTATCTATGGCATGACTTATTCTATCTGCAAAAAGTAACCGATTAGGTAGCTTTGTGAGCGGATCATGCAGCGCAAGAAACTCCATTTTTGATTTGGCATTTTTACGTTCGATGGCGTTACGAATGTGCTTAGCAACAAAAACAAGTAACTGCATATCTTTATCAGTAAACAGATAGGTGTCACTGTAGCTTTGTACCACGACAATACCGCTAAAACTGTCATCGCCAAAAGGCACACCTAACCAGGCTTTGGGCACGGTACCTTCTACGGTTAGCTCGCCGGCTTGCACCAAATGACCAATTTGTGCTTCGGTCACTAACAGTGGCTTTTGACGCTTAAGCACATAACTTGTAATGCTGACTATCTCATCATGCAGTGGGATGGTCCTGCCCTGTACATCAGTATCAAACTCATCGGCATAATAGGGAAGCGAAACAGTTTGAGAGGCGTTATCGAGTAAACCAACATAGAAATTTTTAGCAAAAGTCAGTTTACCAATACAACGATGTAATTTTTGGTAAAAGCCACTCATGCTGTCGGTTTCAAAGATGATTTCTGCAATTTCAAACAACGAATCTTGGATCTTACTGCTGTACTCTAATTCTTCTACGGTACGCTGTAGTTGCTGCAGTGTGAGTAGTTTTTGAATTTTAACGGCGGCTATTGATGCTAAGGCAAACACGGTGCGCTCGTGTTGTTTGGTGTAAAAATCCTGCTGGGGATGCTCAGAATCAATGACACCAATAACCTTACCGTCAGCCAACATAGGTACAGCAAGCTCTGATAAACGCACCTCATCATCAACAATATACTCGGGATGTAAACGTGTATCGCCAATACGGATTGGCACTCTTTCTCGAGCGGCTTTGCCGACAATACCGGTATTTAATGGGATCACAATGGGAGACAAAATGAGCTTGGCAACCGGGTTTTTATTACCAAAAGTCGCCTTTTGTACCAAGTGCTGTTGGTCGCTATCTAAAAGATAAATAACAATGTCATCTAGGCCCAATTGCGACACAACATTTTGTGCAACGTGCCAAAGAATGTCATCAACACTTTTTGCAGTGAGTAAGTCGACCGCAAATTCACTGACAATTTTGAGATTTGTGGCTTCTATTTCTTGCAATTGAAGCGTTCGCTTCATAGAGTCGCTCCCTACTGCCTACAACGCAACTTTTATTATCATTATTGATTCAGATATCTTCCGTACCCAATACAGACGACAATATTTACTATATGGTACAGCCCGCCCAACCGCAACATTTTGTTAACAGCATCAATTTGGCAAATCGAATACCAATCAGTATAAATATTTAGTCACTCAGCGAGAGTTTAGCGGTACTGAGGCAAGGTCATTAAATGCTCCTGCATTAATGACATTCACCACATCCATGTGGCTTGCAACGAGTGAAGAGCATAGTTGTTCTACGGTTAAACTCGTTAACACAGCATCAGAACCGCTAAAACTCGCCATTCTGGCGCGTTTTTGGCTACCTATTTCTGCGTTGAATAACCTTACAAGGGAGCAACCATTGTTTCAATTATTCGCCTTGAATTAGTTTGCCAAAAGCGCGCTGAGTAGATCAAATTCTTATACTGATTGGTATAACCCCTCGATGGCCTCCTTGTCATCATCACCTATAAACGCCCAATAAAAAGGAGGCCATATAGGCCTCCTTCAAGTTTGAATCATTTATTGCACTGCATAACTAGCGAACTTTTCGATCTTCACTCATTAGCTCAGCAAGACCATCATAGACAGCTTCTACAACTTCATTGCTTAATGGTTCGTCGTCGACGTTATTCAAATCAATACGAGTTTGGTTTTCAGAGTCGCCATCTTGTAATAACAAGCGATATGAACCTTCATCGATTGGCAGCTTCTTCTCACTCCATAGTGAGCTCCAGAAACCAGAATCATCAGTGACGTTGATATAGTACAAGCCTTTATTGCTGTCCATATCGATAATTTCAAAGCCAAGCTCTGGTAACACGATACGCAGCCTATCCCAGGTACGCTTAAACGGCGCATCAGCAATCCAATAGCTTCGGCTTGCTTCGGAGTCAGCATCGTCATTCACTTCAGCTTTAACTAGGTCAACGTCAATACCCAAGCTTTCTTTGAGGCGTTTAGCCTTAATCGCTTGCGCACGTTTAACGCTAATATAAGCGACGGTGTTGTTAAGCATATCGATGGTATAACGACGTTTATCTTCGCCGCTTAAGAAAATCTCTTTCTGAGAACCATCAAAACTTTCTTCATGTTCGATGAGATCAATCAGCAGGCTACCACTGCGGCCATGGGGACGCACATCGACATCAAACTGGTAACGCTGACGTAATACATAGACTTCGTCACTGCCCCAAAAACTTGAATCAATTACTTGCTTATCTTCAATCCAGCCAGTCTCGATAATACCAGCTTCGTAATCTTCATTGACGATTTCGACCGATTTACTGTTTAAGTACTCTTTAAGTACATTAAAGAGCTCTTCTTTTAGATCGACGTCATTGTCAATTGACTCGACAACAATCTTGATATTGTCACTGCCTTCTTCAACATGCGTACCTTCAGCCATAGGCAGAACCTGCAACGGCGGACGAATATCGAGCGTTTTACCCACTAAACTTGAGTCAGCATTATTGCCTAACTCAGGGATAGCATACTCTTTGCTGTAAGTCGGCTCGTTTAAACCTTCAGGAATAACCAACAAAGGCGCAGACTCAACTTTTGCGTATTCATCAGAACCATTCGCTTGGCGTCGATCCACGGGGGTACTACAAGCTGTCGTGACGGCAAGTAATAGTAATACAGGGGTGACTTGCTTTAGCATTTATCTTTTAACCTCTATTCGGGCATTTTTCATCGCTTCTAGCAACAGACCATGATTTGGGGTAGAAAGTTCCGTTAATGGCAAACGAATAAAGCCATTATCAATCAATCCCATCTGTTTCGCTGCCCACTTTACAGGAATAGGGTTTGCTTCACAAAATAGTGCGCTGAATAATCCGCCGATCTGGCTCTCAATCTCTTTTGCTGTAGCAGTGTCGCCAGTTAAAGCGGCATCGCACATCAATTTAAATTCACGCGGCACGATATTATTCGCTACAGAGATAACACCATTACCGCCCAAAGCTAAAAACTCTCGTGCTGTGGCATCATCACCGCTGTACAGAAGGAAATCGTCCCCGCACAGCGCTCTTAAACGTGCAACTCGACTCACATCACCTGTGGCTTCTTTCACGCCGATGATGTTGCTAACATCAACCAGTTGAGCGACTGTTTCAGGTAACATATCAACGGCCGTTCTTCCCGGTACATTGTATAGGATCTGCGGTATATCGGTTGCTGCAGCGACGGCTTTATAATGAGCTACTAAGCCCGCTGGAGAAGGTTTATTGTAATAAGGAGTGACGCCTAACATGGCGGCAACGCCCACTTTAGACTGCGCCTTTGTTAACTCGATGGCTTCGGCAGTGGCATTGGCGCCATTACCACCGATAACGGGAATACGACCCGCTGCAAATTTCACCGTCTGCGACACAACTTCAATGTGTTCTTTCATAGGTAACGTGGCAGACTCGCCTGTGGTACCAACTGCGACTATGGCATCGGTACCTTGGGAGATATGGTACTCTACTAACTTTTCAAGACTTGCATAATCGACTGCGCCATCACTATTCATTGGTGTGATTAAGGCTACGATGCTTCCGTTTATCATGATACTTCCCCAAGGATTCAGGACTGGCTATGGTACTTATGCTCTTAAGTAAAAACAAGCACTACGACATAATGTTGAAACTTATCGTTGTTGTGGCCAATATACTGTTGATATATGGAAGAGATTACTTAGACGGGGGTCTCAAAACTGGCAAGTTGTGGTAACATTGCGCCCTCTAAAAATTAACCCTTCTTAATTGATGAGTTAATGAACAAATTACCGTACTAATTGAGGGAAGTTTCATGTCCAATCATCTAGTCATTACTGCTCTGGGTAGCGATCGTCCAGGTATTGTCAGTAGGTTTGCAAGGCTAGCCAGTGAGTGTGACTGCGATATTGTTGATAGCCGCATGGCGCTATTTGGCAATGAATTTACGCTCATCATGATGATGTCGGGTTCTTGGGCTTCAATTACAAAAATGGAAACCAGCTTGCCCGCCTTAAGTGTTGAGCTGGAACTAATGACCGTAACCAAGCGGACTTCTAAACATACCCCTCTTAATTATGTCAGCCGGCTAGAAGTTACCTTTAATGGTAAAGATCAGCGCGGAACCATGAAACGAATCACCCAGTTCTTAGCAGACCGCTCACTTGATTTAGCCGCAGTTCGCTCACACGCTGAAGAAGATAGTGACGGCAACCCAACACAAAACGTTTTTCTAACCATTAATGTTCCCGAAAAAGTCGATATTGATAAGTTAGAAGTCTCAATAGCAGAGTTGGCAACCGATATGTCATTAAGCTGCCATATTGAAAGAATGCAAGGCATAGATAACAACTAATAAAAGTGAGTATTCAACGATGAAAACATTAACCGTAGGTGACACCGCCCCCGCATTTGCATTGCAAAACCAGTTCGACAAAAGCTGTGAGCTACAAGCGGCGCTTAAAGATGGACCCGTGTTAGTTTATTTCTACCCTAAAGCACTTACCCCTGGCTGTACTGTGCAAGCATGTGGCCTGCGAGACAGTTCAAGTGAGCTCAATGATCTCAACGTTACCGTTTTTGGCATTAGTCCAGATCCAGTTAAGAAGTTAGCCCGTTTTGCTGAAAAACATGAACTAAACTTTTCGCTACTTAGTGATGAAGACCATGCCATCGCTGATGCTTTTGGCGTTTGGGGCGAAAAGAAGTTTATGGGTAAAATCTATGATGGCATTCATCGCCTCAGTTTCCTTATCGGCCAAGATGGTAAGGTTGCCCATGTATTCAACAAATTTAAAACCAAAGAGCACCATACTGTGGTGCTTGAACATTTAAAAACCGCTTAATATAAAAAGCCCTCAATTGAGGGCTTTTTATCAGTTACTTTATGTTCACTACTTTCGTTTAACTCATGTAGGGATAAATCAGCCCTAATCCTATCGCCCACATCGTCAGCCAAATAAAGCGGTCCAAATAACACCAAGCTTTGGGATTTTGAAATAACGGACTTAGGAATCTCGCCCCAAAACTCAGGCTAAAGAACCAGAGAAATGATGCCAGTACCGCGCCGGCTCCAAACATAGAGCGATCACTCCCAACAAATTGGGTGCTGATACTCCCAAGCAACACTACCGTATCTAAATAAAGGTGTGGGTTTAATAAGCTAATTCCCAGCGTGGTGAGTATCGCGGCCTTTAACGTTTGCCCTTGCAGTTGGCTAGCTTGTTCCATAGTGTGCTCCACAAACGATGACTTCAGCGCAGCAGTGCCATAGGCAAATAAAAACACCGCGCCACCAATGCTAGCGATATCTTTTAGCAGCGGGAACGCTTGAATCAAATGGCCAAATCCAGCGACGCCGGCCAAAATCATGACCGCATCAATGAATGAACATAACGCTGCTATTGGCATTGAATGTTGCTGCTTTAACCCTTGCTTTAGTACAAAGGCGTTTTGCGCGCCAACGGCCATAATGAGGCTCGCGCCAATCCCTACACCTTGAACAAATGCGTGCACAGCTAATACTCCTTTCAAATGAAAAATTTTAGTCGATTCATAGGACTAAATTTACTGGTGATATTTCAATGAGTGCAGTGTAGTTCTAAGCTAGAATTAAATAAAACTAATTATTTTAATGCACCATAAGTTATACTAATACATCGAAAGTAAGGAGATAACAGATGTTGGACTATGGACAATTACACGCGCTATACGTAGTAGCAAACCAAGGTAGTTTTGAGCGAGCCGCCAAAATATTGTGTGTGACACAGTCAGCGGTATCTCAACGTATCAAGCAATTAGAAGAGCGAGTGGGTCAAGCGCTACTGATCCGTTCTAGCCCTGTGACGGTAACGGAACTTGGCAAGCGGCTATTGCGTCACTTTAATCATGTGCAGCTGTTGGAAGATGAACTTAACCATGAAATTGGTTATCAAGACAGCCACCTACCGGTTAAGGTCAGTATTGCTGTTAATGCCGATACACTAGCAACTTGGTTTTTACCGGCACTTGCTGGTGTCTTTAGTCGCCATGGTTGGATTCTTGAATTAATCATTGATGACGAGTCTTATACTCATCACCTATTAAAAAACGGAGAAGCTGTCGGCTGTGTGACCACCACAGCAAAGGCATTGGCAGGATGCAGCAGCGATCACCTTGGTGACATGCGCTATCTTTGCCTAGCAACCCCAGAGTTTTATCAGCAGTACTTTGCAAACGGCGTCAATCAAGACACCCTATCTAAAGCACCGGCAGTAGTCTTTAATACAAAAGATCTGTTGCATCAGAAGTTTTTGGCTGAACATTTTCAAATGCAAGCCGGGCAATGGGCTGAGCACCAAATCCCCTCTTCTGAGAGTTTTCTAGAAGCCATTAAACTAGGCATGGGTTATGGGTTAGTGAGTCACCTGCAAGCTCAAACATGGCTCGACAGCGGCAGTCTAGTTGAAGTGACTCCCGATATTCACATTGATGTGGCGCTATATTGGCAACACTGGAATATTAAAGCGCAGCATACCAGTATCATCTACCGCGCTCTAGCCTCAGTAGCTAAAGACCAACTTAAGTAGCTCCTCACAGCTAAGACACAGCATGAGGAGCGCCCTATTGTTAAGAACTGACTTGTTGCTCGGCTGATTGTTGCTGCTGAGCTTGATCTTGCGCGCTTTGCTCTTCAGGTAGTTGCGGCCACGCATTAATGACAGCCTTAACCAATGACGCCAAAGGAATGGCAAAGAATACGCCCCACACCCCCCATAAGCCGCCAAATACCAATACGGCAGCAATAATAAACACTGGGTGCAGATCGACAGCATCTGAAAACAGAATAGGAACCAACAAGTTACCATCTAAAGCCTGAATGATACCGTAACCCAGCATCAAATAACCAAACTCAGGACTGATCCCCCATTGGAAAAAGGCCACTAACGCAATCGGCAGTGTAACTAACGTGGCGCCAACATACGGAATAAGTACAGATAGGCCCGTCAATACACCCAGTAGCGCGGCATAACGTAGATCCATGATGGCAAAAAACAGATAGCTCACTACACCGATGATCACGATTTCAATAATTTTACCGCGAATATAATTGAATATCTGTTGATGCATTTCGTACCAAACTTTACGGGCGAGATCACGATTGGTAGGAATAAAACGCTTACTACCTTTAATCAGGCTGTCTTTATCCTTAAGGAAGAAAAACACTAATAACGGCACCAAAATCGCGTATACCATCAACACCAAAAGCGAGGCAGAATAGCCAATGAGTTGTTTACCAAAATCCAGTAGATGCTGAGTGTCTAGCATTTTTTTAAGCTGATTAACCATGCTATCTAGCTGATCTGCTGCAATAAATTGTGGGTATTGATTGATATAACCCTGCGCGGTGATAAGGCCTTTGTCTATCATACTCGGCAAATCGGATATCAAGGCTAAGCCTTGTCGCCAAATACTGGGCATCAATACTAAAACGATGAGCAACATCAACCCCACAAACAGCACTAACACCAAAGATGCGGCGGTTGAACGGTTCATCCCTAACCTCAGCATTTGGGCTACCGGCCACTCCAGCAAAAATGCTAGCACCAATGCCACAAGTAACGGCGCTAACAATCCACCTGCAAAATATAGTATTAACGCTAAGCCGATGATAATCATCACTAAGGTGACGGCTTGGGGATCGCTGAAGCGGGCTTTATACCATTTATTTAAAAGGCTTAACATTCACTCTTCCTAAAAATTAAGTGGCAGAACCACAAACATGATTTTTTGCGCCAACTAAAGAAAACATAAATTTACTGCACATTATTTTCAACTTCTACCACACAGCATTGTGGCGTATCGCTGACTATACGGTAGCGATATTGCGCTTTTTGTAAAAACCGGGGAACATCTTGCCTAGTTCCAGAGTCTGACAAAGTAACAGACAAGACTTGTTGATGTGATAACTGTTTTAACGCAAGCTTCAACTTTACCAAGGCTAATGGACATTTGTACGGAGTTAAATCAAGAAAAATCATAATCAACTTGCTAAAGACAAACTAAGGCCATTATCCTTAGTCTCCGATAAAAGCTCAAGCAGTGAGTTAATGCCATCGCCCGCTTTTAACGATAATAACGATTAAAACGGTATTATAGCTAATTTGAGTTGTAGGTTTTTGTATCAACAACGAAATTTTTTGCTGACGAAAACGAGTAAAACTGTAAGGATTCGCTTGACTAATATCAAAACCAAAAAGCAAGTGTTGGCTGGCATCGTCTCTTTGATGTTTACCGTAACCGCACCATTGGCAGTGGCTAATAATGATTTACCTGATCTTGGTACTGCAGCGGTCAACACATTTAGTTTAGAAAAAGAAACCGAATATGGCGACGCTTATATGCGCGTTATTCGATCTTCTGCACCTATGGTCAATGACCCGGTTTTAAATCAATATCTAACTGAGTTAGGCAATAAACTTGTCGCCCATGCCACCGGCGTTAAGACCCCGTTTTATTTTTTCTTGCTGCGCAATGATGAAATCAACGCATTCGCATTTTTTGGTGGCCATGTCGGGGTTCATACCGGGCTGTTTCTCAATGCCGATAACGAAAGTCAGTTAGCTTCGGTACTCGGTCACGAAATTACCCACGTTACCCAACGCCATCTAGCACGCTCAATCGAAGCACAACAAAAAAGCTCGACGGCTACTATCGCCGGTATGCTAGGTGCTATCTTACTCACCATTGCCGCGCCACAAGCGGGCATGGCAGCTTTGGCCACCACCCAAGCATTGGCCACCCAGGCACAAATTAACTACACGCGTCTACATGAAAAAGAAGCTGACCGTATTGGCATGCAAATCTTGGTTGATGCCGGATTTGACCCTAATGGCGCTGCAGACTTTTTCGCAAAGTTAGCCACTCGCTATCGCTTTACCAGCAAGCCTCCGCAAATGTTGCTGACTCACCCATTGCCAGAATCGCGTATTACTGAGGCTCGCAACCGCGCTGCACAATACCCGCACCGCTACATTCCCGATAACTTAGACTTCCAGTTGGCTAAAGCTCGTATTCAAGTACGTTTCAGTAGTTTTAGTGATGAAGCCGCTATCATGTTGTTCGATAGACAATTGCAGCGCCGCACTTATGAGTTCAGAGAAGCAGCTCTTTATGGTAAAGCACTGGCATTGTTTAGAACCAAGGATTTTGTCAACGCAGAAAAAATTATTGATGACCTATTGGCCAACGACAAAAATAACCTTTTCTACATTGATACCAAAACAGATCTGCTGATTGAGAAAGAGGACTTTGAAGGCGCACTTGCGCTGCTCGAGCGCCATAGACGCTTAAAACCCACTTCTGCTGTGATAAACACCAACCTTGCACATGCCTATATCGAAAGCGGCAAAGCCAGCAAAGCGATTCCTTTGTTAGAAGAGATGATTTTTCTGGATAGACAAAACCAGCTGCCCTTGTACCTACTTAGCGACGCCTACAAAAAGACCGGTGATAAGGCCATGGAGCACTTTGTTAAGGCCGAGACCATGGCACTCGGGGCTGATTATGGCGGTGCAATAGATCAATTAAACTTTGCCTATCGCCTGTCAGAGAAGAATCCATTACAACTTGCTAGGATTGAAGCCAGAATAAGGCAGTTTAAACAATCCAAGCGCGCTATTGAGGCGCTTCAATAGCGTGAATAGTGAGCGGTAGTTTTGTGACTCCGCTCAACTTTTCAAGTATTATAGTCACATCGTTTCTATCGAGAATAACTCAATGACTCAAGTTAGTATTATTCACAACCCTCGCTGTTCAAAAAGCCGTCAAACATTAGCCCTGCTTGAAGAAAACAATTGTGAGATCACCACAATAGAGTACTTAAAAAACCCGCTTAGCGTCGCTGAAATCAAAGACATATTAGCCAAGCTAGCCATTGATGCACGCCAGCTAATGCGCACCAAAGAAACTGAATACAAAGAGTTAGGTCTCGCCAATGTCACCGATGAGCAAGCACTTATCAGCGCGATGGCCAGCACACCTAAGCTGATTGAACGCCCGATAGTACTGGCTAACGGTAAAGCAGCAATTGGTCGTCCTCCAGAAAACGTTCTATCAATTATATAAAGAGCTAACCATGACAACATCAGCCTTATTTCAGTGGTGCCGGGCAGGCTACATCATCTTGGTGCTGCTGCTAAGTGGATGGTTTATCAATAAGGGCTTAAGCGGTGAATACTCCATGGCATTTAGCTTACTGTGGGTACTCCCCTTGTTAGCGCCTTTAAAAGGCGTGTTACAGGGTAAACCCTATACCTACGCTTGGGCCAGTTTCATATTATGTTTGTACATGTTGCATGGCCTAACCTTACTTTGGGTAACAGAAACACACCTATTGTTCGCCATTGCCGAAGTACTGTTACTGGGCTTATTAATGCTAGGATTCCCCTTTTATGCACGGTTACGCGGCCGCGAATTGGGCTTAGGTTTGAAAAAGAACAAAAACAAAAGCGCTTAACAGCGCTTTTTTTATCTGTCGCCCCTACCGGAGAGTCCTGCCACCTGAAAGTCCAGCCTTGTGCCTGATTGTGATGACATTTTTATAACGAGCGTGTAATGTGTTCACAACCAAACAAAGCACACTCATACACGCTAAATCTAACTTTTCGATCGTGTAACGCTTTAAAAACGTATAACTATAAATAGCAAATTTAACACCGATATCATGCTGATTGAGCTGATATTTGATGGAGGTTTACATGCGCAGACTTAGCCTACTTACGCTAACTATGGCACTCACCATGACCGCATGCGGTGGTGGCAGTGACAGTAGCGATTCGGGTGAACCCACCACGCCACCGCTACCCGATCTTAGCCGCTGCGACACATCGACTGAATTGGTGCTGCTTGATACCGACTCAGATATCAGCTTTTTGACCGAACAAAACTACTATCAAGGCCAACCGGCTAGTATCATTGCACAGTTAGCCAATACGCCAAGCTACCAGTTAAGCTATCAATGGCAACAGGTCGCCGGCGCACCATTAAGCCTTACCAGCGTGCGCTCTCCGGTACTAAATTTTGAAGCTCCGCAAAATGGCAGTTATCAATTTAGCGTCACAATTAATAGTCAAAATACCAACCTAACCGAGCTGGTTACTATCGATGTTGGCCAGTCAGGCTCGGCACTTAAAGTTAACGCCGATCATCAAGTCGTATCAGGTAATGGGGTCAGTATCAGAGCCCAAAGAATTGCAGGACAAGTCATTAACGATTTGTCTTGGTGTATTGCTCAAGGGCCGACAGTTGGTTTGGATTTATCTAATCCTGAAAGACCACTATTCACTGCCCCGCAAGTCAATGACGATACTATTATCACGTTAAGAGCCAGCGGCACTAATGCAGGAGTAAACTACAGCGACGATGTCAATGTGTTGGTCACCCAACAACCAGCGATTACCTCCCCTTATTTCGATGAGCCTGTCGCGACAACCTTTGCTTATAACCCAAACTCACCCTACGCAGCAGTACTTGATGAGTGCGTATACTCCAATCAACTTAATGAGCCCTGTAACATCGCAACCTTGCCACTAATTGGTCAACAAAGTAGCCAGATTGATAAACAAGCAATCATGGATAGATTGTTGGTTTCTCATCAATGGATGGGTGAAAATTTTGAACGTTTTCTAACAGAGCTCGATCCCCATAGTGATTTTGCTACCTTATTACAATCGGTCACAGCGATAGTGATCAGTTATGACGTACGCCCCTCTTTTTACTGGGTGGTAACCGGTGCCATCTATCTTGACCCCAATGATTTATGGCTAACGCCAGAGCAACGAGATAGTATCAACGAGGCACCAGATTATCGTTCTGGTTTTAGCAATGAGTTAGCCTTTTTAATGCCTTGGCGCTATGTAAAAGATAATCAATATGTCTCTTATATTGATGACATTACGCAGCGAAATAGCCGCGAACTGCAGCAATTGTCTGGCGATCTTGCCTCTTTGTTATACCATGAGCTAGCCCACGCTAATGACTTCTTTCCTCGAAGTATCCATGGCGAGCTTACCGGGCCGACGCTGTACGACGATTACGTCAGGCGCAATAATGATAAAGCGCTCATTTCAGATATGTTGACTTCACAATACCCACTCAACAGCCAAGAACTGTTTGACTTAGCGGATGTTCGTTTTAGAGGTGAAAGTGCCACGGAAACTCAAAAAGGCTATACCCCAGCCGACATTACTGGCTTCTTTAGTGCTGACAGAGCGTCTGATTCCTATGCCTATTCAACACCGCGAGAAGATGCAGCAATGTTGTTTGAAGAAGCTATGATGAGCTACCGCTATGGCATTTTGCGTGATGTGGGTGTCACTGATAGCCCCGACACACCAAGCAGCGCCAATATCATCGTCGATTGGGGCCAAAGAGGCAGAATTGGTGAAGCAGCACTAGAAAACCGCTCGGCATTGGTCATAAACCAAATGATGCCAGAATTAGATGGCAATGCCTTAGTTAGCTCTCTGCCTGCGCCAATTGCTATGGAAGCAGGAAAAAGCTGGGCTGACAATTTAGTTTTAATCAGTCCGCAGCAAGCAGGAGTACAAAGTTATCAGCGGACATCGGCTGTGAGCGCTCAAATGGAGCCGCCGCTGCAGTTAAGTGGCAATCGCCACTGAATATGATGTGAGAAAACCAAGGTGCTTAGGCTATAGCCTAAGCATCTCTTTCACAAATGGGATTGTTAGCTTACGCTGATGGACCAATGAATCTTTATCAAGACGATCAAGCACATCAAACAATGTCCTTAGATCCCTCGCCAGTCGATTAAGTAGAAAACGCCCGACATCTTCAGGGAGTTGTAAGCCTCGCATTGCTGCTCGGCGCTGCAGTGCTGCAAGCTTTTCTTCATCAGCCATAGGTTGTAACTGATAAGTGAGCCCCCATTGCATTCTGGATACTAAATCAGGCAAAGTGAAACCAGCTTCAGTGGCGGCACTGCTGGCACTCACCACTAAGGTGTTGCCATGCTGCTCTGCCATTCGATTATACAAATCAAACAAAGCTTCTTCCCATAACGGGTGCCCTGCGATGGCATCGATATCGTCGATGCACACTAGATCAAGTTGTTCAAGGCCTTCTAACAGCTCGGTAGAAATACTGGCATGGATGCCCAACGGCAAATAAAAACTACTTTTTCCTGCTTCATTGGCTTGTGCACAAGTTGCGTGCATTAGATGGGTGCGGCCCGATTTAATGGGTCCCCATAGGTAAACCGAGCTTTCTGAAGTGCCAAGGGCACATGCCTGCAAGCTTTGGATCAATTGATCATTGCCTGCAGCGGGGTAATAACTACTAAATGTCTCATCATCCGGTAAGTGAACCGGCAGTGACAATTGTCTTGGTGAGTTAAAATTCACTCAATAAAATCTCTATCTATTTATATATTTACAAATGGATGAGCAAACTAGCCCTGCCAAATGTACTCAGGAACGCGCAAACTTTGTTGATCAAGCTCGAGTTCCAATTGTGGCAATTCATCAATTCTTGACTCTAATTTCATTAACCGATGCAAATCTTCTTCGGTACCAAATAAGTTAAGCTGATACTCTACCGATAAGCCATTAAGTGAGACCAACCTCACGGCGCTCACCGCACTAAGTTGTAGCAAGTACTTTTCAATATCGACCAACTGTTTGCGATTGGCGATATCGACAAAGCGTATATTAGTGGTGTTCGCTTCACCACTATCTGCAATCGCATAGCGGCCCGCATAATATTCGCTAACAGCAGAAAGAATTTGTGCCGCAGCGTCATCGGCACTGGTAACCTCAGCACGTTTGGATACTAACGGCGTTAAGAGTGCATCATCAGTCTGAGTTTGGTAAAGCGAAAAAGCATAACGGGTTTGCTCATTCACCGTATCGATAGAAGCCAAGACAAAATAATCAGGTTGGTATCTAGCACTGGCTAAGGCCACTGGCTCGACAAACAACCCTCGGACGTCATTGACTGAAATGTTCATCGAATCATCAAGATCCATTAAAGGAAAAACTGACGGGATAGCCCTTGCTTGGGTGAAGTCATTAAAAACTTGTCTTAACTCGCTATCAGAAGAGTCACTGATAATCATTCTGTCAGTCATATCTGACTGCGCCAGCCAAAATAACGTTGTTGGCCGCTGTTTACCCCAAACGGGTAATTGTGCTTGACGTAACAGTGCAATAATTTTGCTGTGATCAAAACTGACATTGAGCAGCAACTCGCCATCGGCTTCTTGGTAACCAAACTGTGTCGTCAGGCTACTGGGATTCTTGAGACTCTCGAGGATAACGGGGTGAGATAAAGCGGCCTCACTGCCAGAGTTCTTTAAAATCACATCCTGCAATGCAGTCTTAAGTGCCTTGCTACGCAGTGTGCGAGAACGGTCTTCAACAGCAACAGTGCTCTCATCTAAAGCACTGCTCACAGCAGCCAGTAGGGGTGATGTAATGAATAAGCTACTGAATATGACTAGTGATGCAGCAATTAGGCGTATAAACATCCGTATCAAAATCTATCTCGATGAATAATGAAAAGAGTGTAACACATTAATCTGTTAGCGATGCACATTCAGTCCTATTGAAACAACCTTTTGCTGGTTCTTTATTCATAAAAAAGAGGGATATGTGAGCAAAGATAATGAAAAAGTATCCAATGGTGGTTACTATTGTTAAGTTTATCCAAAAATGAGAATAACAATGAAAAATTTAGCTTTGCCACTTCAAGGTGCGCAGATGTTATTTGTGGCTTTTGGTGCGCTCGTACTGATGCCATTGTTAACCGGCCTTGACACTAACGTTGCCTTGTTCACCGCCGGTATCGGTACCCTCCTCTTTCAGTTAATCACTAAACGTCAAATACCCATTTTTTTGGCCTCCTCTTTTGCTTTCATCGCCCCCATCATGTACGGGGTTCAAACTTGGGGGATCCCCTCAACCATGGGCGGGTTAATGGCAGCAGGTTTAGTTTATATCTGTTTGGCGTCGCTGGTAAAAGTACGAGGAGATGGCTTTATTAAACGTCTATTGCCTCCCGTTGTTGTTGGGCCCGTTATTATCGTTATTGGCCTCGGACTTGCGCCCGTTGCGGTCAATATGGCGCTAGGTAAAACGGGAGATGGCAGCGCGGTATTAGTCGACTATAACACTGCAATAATCATCTCTTTAGCTTCGTTACTCACCACAATTACCGTAGCGATATTTGCTAAAGGCTTATTAAAGTTAATGCCCATCTTAGCGGGTATTATTGTCGGCTACAGTTTGAGTCTGTTTTATGGAATTGTAGATTTTTCTGTTGTCGAGAAAGCCGCCTGGTTGGCAATGCCAAACTTTGTCGCACCGGAGTTTAACTGGCATGCAATCGCCTTTATGATCCCTGTCGCAATCGCCCCTGCTGTAGAGCATATAGGAGATATTTTAGCGATCTCCAATGTTACCGGTAAGGACTATATGAAAAAACCTGGTTTACATCGTACTTTAGCCGGTGATGGTGTCGCGACAATTGCAGCATCAGCGTTTGGTGGGCCACCTAATACCACTTACTTCGGAACACAAAGATGGGGATTCAGGTCAGATTACCAATTAGCTGTATAAGATCTTTACTAGTTGTTCCCGCCGCTACTCACCCTCAATAAACATCTGAAAAGAAAGACATATTAACTACGGCATAAATTTCCTTATAGTCACTTTGCAAATAAATACTCTTTTAATCATGGAGTATTTGAAAAATGAGACTAAATCTATGTGTAATTTGTGGAGCCACAGATGGACTAGAAAATCACCACATTATTCCCCGTGCCGAGGGTGGTTCTGATGAAGATACCAATATCCTAACCTTGTGTACCAGTTGCCACGCAAACTTACACCACATACAAAACCGCAAACCACTATCAGAACTAGTTAAGAAAAAACAAAAAGTAATTAGAGCATCTGGTAGGTTTGATATTTTACCCAGCTGGATTGATAGAATAGATAACCCTGATGGAACATACTCCTATATCCTTAATGAAGATGCGAAAGATGTAAAATTAGTGCTAGATCTACTGGAGTCTGATAAGCATATGTCTGAAGTGAAATCTATTATGAAGAAAAGCGGCTTGAACTGGTATGAATCAAAAATTAATAGGCTAAAAAATCATAAAGCAGTTTATGGTGATCATTCCTATGGTGATGACTACTATGAGGGTGTATTCCCAGCTTTGAAAACAAAGGCTGAAATGGAAGCGATTGTGTATAACCGTTCCAATTATAGTTACTCCATGATTTTCATTAAAGAAGTCATAAAGTACTTCAAAACCTGCACAGAAACCGAACTTATAAACAAGTACGGTGTTTGGCCACGGACAGTCAAACATTGGACAAAGAAATATGGTGATCAGCTTTAACGTCCCTATCCTACAAACGGTGTTAAATCACTATTTTTAATAGATTATCCATAAAAATCTTAATCCTTCACCAAACAAATGAAAGCAATATATTTTTGAGTTAAGATTACGATATTAAGTCTATTATACAGAGCACTATCTCCTTATGAACTTTCTAACTCAGTTACCACTGCCCTCTGCTGAAGTTCCCGATACTTTAAGAAACCTATTAGAAGTTGAAACGACAGTCTCTCCGTCAAAGAAAGTTCAAGTCACCACAAATTTTGAGAAAGACCAATACGGTGATAGTCATGAAGCCCTCCAAATGATCATGGCTTGTGTTCCTGAAAGCAAAATAACCAACTTAGGACAGTTAAATGAAAGTAGTAACGGTGTAGTTTCATTTTCAACACCAATCTGTGACATCAAAGGTGATATCAGTGGTATCAAGCCTAGTATCTCAGGTTATGACTATATAGTAGCCTCTTGGGGAGATAGTCAACGGTACTCATACTCATTGGCTGAAAAGGTATGGATGACTTTAGGTTTGTCACCTAGGGTCATAGGTAACGCCATTCAAAAAGTAACATATGACGACCTTTCAAAACCAGTCATTGATGTCGCTAGTGGAGATTTTGCTAGCCAGTATTACTTTCACTCTAGCCGTGATATCAATTGGGAAATGCGCAATGATTACCTGAGAAAGTACCTGTGGATGAACGGTTGTTGGGGAGTTAGGGTTTTCTACTATGAGACATATATTAAAGACTCACCAGAAATTAGAGAACTATTTGGAAAAGAAACATACTACCAATGTAACAAGCCAAATAGTTGGTACGATCTAGTATTAAGAGAACATCAAAACAAAATTATGCTACAAATTCATGCAACGGTCCCTGTTGTCTCACCTGAAAGATGTGATGTCATTGATAAGTATTCTTTAGTTTGGGCAGGAGATAATTATCCAATGTCTGAAGACCGAGCATCCAGTTACATGAGGGATGAGTACGTTTACGTTGATGATAGGTTCTTAGAAAAATATGAACGCAATAGTATGTTTGAATGCATTCCTTTTAAAATGCACTCTTCATTTGGTAGTAGCCCTTCCTATGGCGGTCAGTGGTCATTTCGAGACTGTAAAAGAGTTGGTAGAAACATGCTTAAGGTATCAATCTACGAGCTGTATAGAGGTGTACCATCACAAGAAATTCTCCATGTTCACAAACATGCTATTTCAGCTGTTAAAGCTAAAGGTTTCTCTGAAGATCAGGAGCATATAGTTTGCAAGAGTTTCAGATTGCTTGAAACTTTAATAGACCTGTCAGAAAATTTAGCAACACTAGCAAAAGTAGCCAACGGCACCTCGATTCAACCTACCGACTTCATTCCATTTGGTAGACAAGAGTACGACAATGAGGGAATTAGGAACTTCTCTATAATTAAGAAGTTATCCCAAGTTGCACCACTTGATATGTATGAACAAGATTTTTTAGCTCGATGTAAAACACTTAATGAAATATTAGGTAGGTTTAAACCTGTCCCACTACGCAACGTTTTACTCGCTTTAGGCGCAAAGAAAAAAGATATCAATGAAATCCAAGGCATCAGATTATTTCAAGCATTATGTAACGTTCTTGAAGATCATAACGGTAAATCTGAATCGCATGAGCTTTTACATAAAGCAGCTAGCGATATCAACATTAAAAATCGTAACATAAAAATAGCACCACTCTTCATAAACAATGACTTGAGAAATGCTGAAGCACATGAGTCGATTGGTAAATCACTGGAACATTTAGAAAAGCTAGGATTTGACATATCTTCAGTTAGTGAAGGATATGGCTACGCATTAGATTACATTCTTGATTCAGTAACAAATGCACTCATAGATCTAAATACTTCAATTCAAGGTGCTATTCACCGATAAAAGAGCAGGTATTATAACCTGCTCTATCGTTTCTAAACTGACACTAAACTACCGAAGCTTTAATTAAAATAGCATTTAACCATTTCTCTTCACGATCTGGTCGAGCATCTACAGTTACCCAAGTTTTCAGTACTTTTAACTGCCCTACCTTGTCCACCAGCTCTTGTAGTAAAGCTTCATTAAGGTCAGTAAAATGCCTACCACCTTTAGATCTTTCTTTATCACCATACTTAAATGAAAGATACCAAACACCTTTAGGTTTCAATGCATTAGATAGGTTACTAAATGCTTCTTCTAACGAATCCTTAGCCACGTGTAGCAACGATGCGCAAGCCCAAATACCATCGTAAGCTTCAACTTCGTTCACCTGTGAGAAGGTTCTATGGCTAACCTGAACCCCACTTAGTTTTGTAGCATGTTGAACCATTTCTAGGGACGCATCTAACGCACTAACCTCGTAACCTTGTTCAACAAAATACTTAGTATCTCTTCCTGAACCACAACCAGCATCGAGTACTGAAGCACCTTTTGGTAGTAAAGAAATGAACTCATGATATAAGGCACTCATATCAACACTTTCGGTATCAGTTATGAAAGACCTAGCGTTTTGGTTGTAGTAATCAATTGTATTCATTTGTAGTGAGAGTCTTTGTTGTTTAAAGCTGTAATTAGTCGTCTGAAAAATGGGTCTGTAGCTGGATTGTAGTTTTCACTACCACCCCAGTAGTTCTTACCTAGAACAGTTTTGATATTGTCATAGTGTTTTGACAAGGATGCACTTCTTTTCTTAGGTGTTGAACCTAGTGAATCTGAAATCTTTTTCTTCCATGGATGGTTACTACCCATGATGTTTTCATTTCTATGAATAAGTTTGATAATGAAGTGTTCACCTACCACCTTATCCGACTTTATAAGATTACATTCTTTATGACTAAGTACTAGGTTCCAAATTTCATCATGGTTGATAACTTGTCTAGGTAAGACATGATCAACATGAGTTATACCTGACAGTTTTTCACCACAATAGAAGCATGTATTACCTTGGTAGCCAGATAAGAAAGGTATATTGCTAGTTAAAGCTTTACGTTCATAACCTTCTTCTAGGTAGATATCCCTGATGTCATTAGCTAGAGAGAAATTAGACTGATTAATGGTAAAAGCACCTTCAAGTAGCCCCCATCTAGCCTCCATCTCTTCATCTAAGGTTTCAAACTGTTCTTGGGTAAAATCTAGAAGAGAGTCCTTTAGAACTAACCTTTCTTTATCATGGATCTCATAAAAGTAATCACCAATGATACTCTTATCTGTTCCAATTGTTTGGAATCTAGGTACTACGTCTGTAAACCCTTCGTCAGCTACACGTTTAACTGTTTGAGCATGATTGTACTTACCTAATTCAAGCTCTTTAACAAAGCGTTCCATTTTTGTTTGTCTATGAGGATTACTTTGCTGTGGCATTGGGTTATTAGTTAATCTAGCGATGTACTGATTCAAATATGCTTCACTTAGTTCCCCCCAATGGACTTCATTTTTACCTTGTTTGGCGAACTCAAGAAGAGTCTTACCTAAACCCATTTTATAAGTAGCAGCATTCAATCCAAAAAGGATGATTCCTTTTAGATAGTCTTCATTAGTGAATTTATTCATATTTTGAATTATTACTCATAATAGAACAGCTCTTGTAAGAGCTGTTCTTGTTATCAACACAATGCTTCGCTAACGATGTCTTATCGTCACCGTATGCTATTGCGGCAACAACCTCATCAATTTCAGTACCAACTGGTGGGAGGATATTTTGGAAATACTGACTATTGATACCATTAGCGATTAACTTCACGGATATGCTCCAGAATGATAATTATTGTTTTTAGCATGAAATCAATAGTTAAACCATGATCTAGAACTACCAATTGTAGGTTTCCTCCACCATCATAAAAAACGAATGTTATTGATTTGTATCGTTTTATGTGTTTTAAATGAACTATCACTATAATTAAGGTATCAGAATGAATGAAGTTACAATAGATGAGCCTTCCGTAGATGCAAGGAATAGTAAATCTATACAAATTCGACTAAGTAAGTCTGGCAGGAAAAAAACCTTTTCTTCTCCAGAGCAACTTAGTGCATTTATTAACGAACAACGTTTTTCGTTCAACTTCACAGAAGAACAGTGGAAGAGTACGCACGAAAGCCTTGTTGGTGATTATATTTGGAATAATTTTTATACTCCTGTTCTAGAGCAAATGAAGTCAATAAAGACTGCTTGGGAATATAATCATGATCACCTAGATAGTTTAATAGAAAGTTTTGAAGTCAATTACTTTGAATTTTATATTCCTTTATCAAATAGTGCCCTAGGCCAATTCATCATTAAACATAGTAAGACGAGTCCGATAGAAGCCATACTAATTAGTTTTGCTTCTATCACACCTGATCTGACACCTTTAAAAAACCCGAACAAGGTAATGTATACTCATTACATAAACTTGATAGGTGCTAAGCGAAATGGAGATAACGACTCAAATTGTCAGTCCTTTAAGACATTAAACGGATATTACCTAAAGGCACAACGATTGCTCACAGCTTTTGAATTGAGCGCTAATAAGGCTGCGATCCAAAGCCATATTGATCATCTTGACTCCGTAGTTAAAGATACAACAGAACTTTATGATCAAAGCGTTAAAGACAAACAAAACTTTGATGTTTGGCTAAAAAACGAACAGGCATCACTTGAAACGTTAAAGGACGAGAAAACTAAGAAATATCAGCTAGACTTTTCGAATTCCATAAAGAAAATAATCAAAGCTAAACGAGCTATCACAAGGCGAGTTGATACGGACGTTCAAAGTTCACTTGATAGACTCGAACAAGCTGAAATTACGTATAAATCAAAAATCGAATTAAGTGCATCTGTTGCCTATTGGGAAACTAAGAAAGTAACTCATAAGACAGAACTTAAAACGTGGCTTATCGCTCTTATTTTATTCTCTTTAAGCACTGTAATTTTTCCCCCCTTGTTAGGCTATCTAGTAGCAGGTTGGACTCAGGAGTTGTTCACAGATAAGCTTTTGTTTGGTGCTATAAATCCTCTTGCGTTAACCACTACAGTAATTCTTCTGTCTCTTTGTACTTACGCAATCAGGTTTAGTTCTAGACAGTACTCATCTGCAAAACACTTAATGTTGGAAGCTGTTGAGCGTAAGACAATGATTTCTACTTATTTGGCATTGATGAATGAAGATAAACTCAAAGAACAAGAAGATAGAAAGATAGCTCTAGACACTTTGTTCAGACCTTCATCTACAGGAATTGTTGCTGATAACGCAGCTATTATGCCAACAGATGCCGTTATAAAAGTTCTCGACAAAAGAGCCAATTAAGTAGGTTTATTTTTAGACACTTCTTAAAGTCATGTCATAATAAAGTATAAGGTTTTAAAACCTTTAGGTGGTGAATTCTATTTCAAGCCCTTTCAATTCTAAATTGATAAATACATATACAAAGAACGCACTAGAATGAAAGTCATGAGTCATTCGAAATATCCCCACTCAGATACCGTGCGCTTTCTTCTTTTTGAGTGGCCTTCTATTGAGTGGAACTAAACTTCCTGAAATAAAAGTAGAACACTAAAATGCTTCCACGTTTGTCGTAATTTTGTGTTAACAATATCAGATAAAATGATCATGGATGATCGGTGAACTCATTTGCAGAACATTGCAGTATCCTTAACAGGACTCGTGAATGATAGCCTTGTACACTGATAGTACACGTAGAAAGTAAAGTCCGTCTTGAACGGTAAAGTACGAATCGCTACGTTAAATAAAGGTGGTAACAATGACAAGTTACCGTGTTACAACAATAAAGAACAAGCTTAGTTAGTTGTTCAGCATATGTAGTCGCTTACTTGGCTTATATGTAGTGAGGATAAACCCCTTGACCCCTGTTGTACGGCATTGATTCTGGTTTTTCGGGCAGGTTTCCAGATCTCTTTTATAGATAGATGCTAAGTAAGTTAAAGATCACTCTCACAGTATCTTAGTATTTCTCCTTTGTAAGTTCAGTCTATTCTACTGGATTTACAAGGGGGAAATTAATATTGCGATATCTAAAAGTTCTTAGAGATATTACTACTAAAGCTGATTATAACTACATTATATATTTCAAGTATTTAACTTAGAAGCTAAATCAAGTACTTCATGAAAGAACTGCTCTTGTTCTTGAATGAATACGTAGATTTCTGATTGTTGCTTTAGCAACGAGCAGCACAAGAAGTATTAGAAGTTCCTTAAGATCTTGGAGTACTTGATCAGTGACAAGCAAATGAGTTCTAAGCTCTTGAAGAGAAACAGAAGTAAGATCCTGTGTTGTTTGGACAAGCCCAACACAAAACATTTCCTGCATTTCATTCCTTCTCTTCATTGTTGAAAAGCGAAGACACAAGACAATGGAAGGACAAATTATGTTTCTGCGAAACAATAGATCGTACTTAATTACCTAGCACCTATTGGAAGGTGTTCCGTTAGTAACTAAAGTCTTTAATATCGACTTCCAGATCTTTCACCTGACTACCAATTTTCTTATGAAATTCATATTTGATTTCAGTAGCACTTAAGCCTTTAAGTTCGTAACCAAAGTACTTAATCAAAACTTCGCTCATCTTAGCAGTGTCATAATCATCAAAGTTTGGTACATAAGTAGTCTCATATTTCCTATGTGTAATTTCTTTAAATGAACGTACAAATTTCTTTGGTACAACATTTACATCGAATCTCTTACATAGCTTTGATACATAGTGATCTAGACGGTGAAGAAGCTGTTCATCATTAATTTCTGAGAAGAAAAATAGCCATCCTTTGCTCTTATTTTCAAATATACAGCCAGTAATTCGCAAGTTGAGTCTCCATTCAAGAAATTCAGGTCTTGGAGAGTTAACATGTTTATGACTAGTAAAGATACCTGCTAGTGATGATTTTAAGTTCTCAATTGTCCCATTTCTAGCTGAAATGATATCGGCTCTAAAGTCATAACCTAGATAGTCGAAACCATTACGTATTGTGTCAATTTTTGACTTTTCAGGGCTTTTTGTAGGGCAGTGAACTGTTAGTCCGACATCTTTAAATTTTCTGATAACTTCATCAGCAATCTGTTTAGACTCATGTTGTTGGCACAATATAAGAACATCATCAACATATCGATAGCACTTAGCATTCGGAATCGTTGATAGGTACTTATCAATGTTCTGAAGATAGATAGCTGCCAATATATTCGATATAGCTAATCCTTGTGGTATTCCTAACTCAGTAGGTTCATCGTTTGGCCTTGAAACTGAAACTGTTGGTGAGCAGATAGCAGAGGTAATAAAATCCAGTATAGGTTTTATACGAACTCGTTTTCTTAGCTGTTTCAATAAGATATCGTGTTTTATTGATGGGTAGAAATTTGAAACATCTAACTTTATATAGCTATCGTATTGCTGAGTATCGATATCTGACTTTACTTCTTTGATAACATTTTGTGGTAACTTGAACTCGACAGCTGACTTGAATCGTTCTTGTAAAAACCTACACATGGCTTTCAGTGCTATACGATCACGTACTGTTGGAATCGATATTTCTCTTGGTACTTTGTTTCTGCCTTTACTGATCAGTTTTAATTTATACTTTGTGAACTGATAAGAACCATCTTTTGCTTTCCTAGATAGTATCTCTGTTTGACTATCGAGTTGTTTTCTAAAAGCATATTGGTTTAGGTTATCAATTCCAGTAGCGCCTGAATACACGACATAATCAGTAAAAAGTTCTTTCAAGTTATCTACTTCGAACTCTTTATTGAATTGATCTTGTACTTTCATGTTCTTCCCTTGAAAACTACTTTTGACGTAGAACTGCTTAAGGCTTAAGTAAACACATAATTATGATTGGTAAAGCGTATAGAATAGATAGGACTAGAAAACGTTTGATATAATAGAAGAAAAACTGCACTTTTTGGTAAAACGTAGGTTCTTGCGTTATATATTTTGCAGTTGTATCTGTTGCAGTTGTAGTCGTTCTGCTTGATGACCAATAATCATTACAAAGAGCTACAATATAATCCTCATCAGTGTGATTTTCACAAGCATTTAAAGATTGTTCATAGTCATTTGAAATTATTGATAATTTTATTTGATCGTTTCCATTTCCCTCGTTGTGCTCAGCTTTTAAATGTAAGCTTTTGAGTCCTATGTAACACTCTTTAATCAGGCCAGCTCTTTCTTTAAACGACAAGCCATTGATGAAGCATGACATAACTAAAACAAGTACGGAGTACACAACCCAATAGGTAGCACCAAGTTCTGATTGGGTATCATTTAGGTAATAGATTGAAACTGCAACAGAAAAGAATGAATACCACAATAGCAATAATTGTGATTGAAATGCATTTGATAGGAGTCGTTTTTCGGCTCTGATACGAGCTTTTCTTGTCCACCAGATATTACTAGAAAGTGCCACTAAACTTCTCCATAAGTTAATAGTGTGTTCCAAGGAGTTTATGAGTTATCAGGTTAACACCCCATACAGGGCAAGCACGAAGCTAAGAGCAAGCTCTTCAAAATTAGTTTCACTCTTAAGAGAGTGGGAACCACGAATGATTCCACTCCTTGAAACACTAGAATAATGTAAGTGATTTATGATACGTATACAATATTAAAGTTTTAAAAAGTAAATACTTGGAAGATATTGTTAGAGATTTATAACTATTTTATAGGCTCTAAACCTCTATAATGTGATTTATGAATTAAGCTACTTCTTGATCTGAATCTTCAGGCATTGGTAATAATAGGTTCATCGTGATAGCAACGATACCGCATAAACTGATACCAGTAAGACTAAATGAACCGATACCGAATGCCATCCCACCGATACCGAACACTAAAGTCACACCAACAATACATAAGTTTCTAGGTTCGCTTAAATCGACTTGATTACGTATTAATGAGTTCAAACCGACAGCAGCAATAGAACCGAATAATAAACACATGATACCACCCATAACAGGAACAGGGATTGTTTGCATCAATGCACCTAGTTTACCCACGAATGCAAGTAAAATAGCTGTGATTGCTGTATATGTCATGATCACTGGATTAAATGCTTTTGTAAGAGTTACTGCACCAGTAATTTCTGAATAAGTTGTGTTAGGCGGACCTCCAAATGCTGATGCTGCAATAGTTGCAACACCATCACCAGATAGTGTTCTATGCAGACCTGGCTTCTTCATATAGTCCTTTCCTGTGACATTTGAAATAGCAAGAATATCACCGATATGTTCAACAGCTGGAGCAATAGCAACTGGAATCATGAATGCAATAGCGTGCCAATTCAATTCAGGAGCGACAAAGTTAGGCATAGCAATCCAACTTGCAGTTACAACAGGGTTGAAGTCAACAATTCCAAAACTAAGACTCAAGCCATAACCAACAATAATACCTGCAAGAATCGGCATTAATTTAAGCAATCCTTTAGCAAAGATAGCTACCGCAATTGTTGTCAAAAGTGCTGACAATGAAATTATTAATGCTGTACTTTGTTCAACAAGTACCATTGAACCATCACCAGTTTTACCTAGCGCCATGTTCACGGCAACTGGAGCAAGTCCTAAACCAATAACGATAATTACAGGGCCTACTACAACTGGTGGAAGTAGACGTTTTATAAATCCATCACCTCTAACCTTTACAATTGAAGCAAGTACTAAGTACACACAACCAGCCGCCATCAAACCACCCATGGTAGACGGTACTCCCCATGTTTGAACTCCATACATAATGGGTGCAATGAATGCGAATGATGAAGCGAGAAAGATTGGTATCTGTCTTTTGGTTATAAGTTGAAAAAGTAAGGTTCCGATACCAGCAGTGAATAAAGCTACGTTAGTATCTAATCCAGTTAACAGCGGCATTAGAACAAGAGCGCCAAATGCTACAAAAAGCATCTGTGCACCTTGAAGTGGTAAGGCTAAGTTTTTCATTGTTATCTCTATTATTAGTTCCGATTCAATGTTAACAGGATGGTGTTACTTTCCTAGTGGAAGTTTCACGTTTCATGCAAAAAGACAAACTTACTCACGAAAGTTGCTTCTGGGATGTATTCCTAAAACACTTCTTATCATATTGAAGGTAATAATGTATGTTGTACAAATATTAACCTACAAGGACTTTGTAATGAAAGGATTCATACTGCTAGTACTAATAAGCTTCCCGTTGATTTCAATCGCAGAACCATTGAAGTTCAACTCCGCTAAAACCAAACTAAGAACTGACGTTTACTACGATGTTCCAGATACGTTTTATTGTAGTTGCCAATTCGCATTCACGGACAATGACAACGATGGCAACAAAGATGAGAATACTATCTACCCTACTTCTTGTGGATATACACCTAGAAAGCCTATAACAAGTTCTGGTAATCCAAATAAACGAGCTGTACGAATAGAATGGGAACATGTAGTTCCTGCTGAACAATTTGGTGGACATAGAGATTGCTGGAAGAAAAATGGTTCTTTAAGTGCTAGAGATAATTGTCGTAGAAATGATTCAGTCTTTGCTTTAGCAGAAGGTGATATGCATAACCTTACAGCGGCTGTAGGTGAACTAAATGGTGACAGGAGCAATAGAAGGTTCGGTCAGGTTCAAGGTGAACCTAGAGTATATGGCTCATGTGATTTCGAAATTAATTATGATACTGATTTAGTCGAGCCTAAAGACTCCGTAAAAGGCGATATAGCAAGAATATACCTGTATATGATGCTGCATCATGAAGCACAAGTTAGTCCAAAAAAGTTAGCTATGTTCAATGAATGGGACGTATTAGATCCAGTTTCACCACGTGAATGTGTGATAGATGAAAGGATTTCTAAAGTTCAAGGTAATCACAACCCCTTCGTATGGGAACATTGCCTTAAATAGCGTCTTATCTATATGATTATTATTGAATAACTCATATGAAATAGCTAAAGTGCACTACATAGTAGTACACAGGACATTCTAATGAAATTGATCTTCGCCCATGTTGTAGACCACAAGGTTCTACAAAATATATCTATACCCTTTAGTTCTCAATTTATCGTTACGTATAAGCATGAAGTATTAACGATAAAGGATAACCCTGATTATCTTCCTGAGTACTACGATGGCGTAGACATTACTGCAATTATCGGTGTTAATGGTTCAGGAAAGACTTCTATTCTTGAATTCATTGAACAAAGCTTTGGCTATACAGAAAGCTCAGGGTTTATTGTTTGGTTCAATGAAAAAGAAAGAGCATTTGAAATACAAGATGTTAATTTTGATAAGTCATTTGGCTTTGACGATGGAAGCCCCACTTATAACGTAAAAGTAAAATCATGCTTTAATTGTCGCAAAAAAGAGAATTTTCGTTCTAGTGAATTAAAACTGCTAAAAATAGATAATATATCCAAAACACACATTAATAATGAACAACAAAAAAATAAAAATAGTAGAATTGTAAAAGAGGTTTCCGCTAATTACAAAACCACCTCAAATCAAAAATCAAAATACCTAACTGATTTAATCGAATATCTAAATAGCGAATATTGGGACAATAACAACTCAAAAAAAGTAAGTTATGCTATTTCAATAAAACATACGACCTTACAGTTTAATAAAACTATACAATCATCATTAATGCTATTTTACAGAGTGTTGTATCAGCCTTTGATGTATAATAAAGGTGAGGTAAAACACACTTTCCTATCAACTAGGCTTACTGAAAACTTATCAAAATTGAAAAGTTTATTCCCATATGTCGACCTAGAAAATGAAGATAATAATCATTATTTACTTAGTAGAACAGAGATAGGAAATATTACAAATAGATCTGTAGGCAGGAATAATGACTTTAATTCGATACTTACTGATAAAATTAACAATTTAACGAGAAATGCATCGAACGATTTCAAAGCAATACTTGAAGGTAAAAATAGCGATAGTTCTAAATCTATACTTGAGAATCAACATTTATGCCTGATAATAAAGTCAATTAATTATGTATTAAAATCAGCATTCGAAAATAACACTACATCTTACATATTCAACGCAATACTAGTTATAAGTTTCCTAACAGAAAACTATGGGAATAGATATCCAATCAATCATGAAATTGATAAAGTAAAAGAGTTTATAGAGCTTACTCTCAAAAAAACAGAGTCATTTTGGGAAGAAAGTGACTATGACTTTGATGGACAAGATATGACCTATGAAAGTAACGTTATAAGTAATTACCTAGAAACAGGTGAGCTTGAGCTAGATAGTACTTTAAATTTTTGTGAATCTTTATATTTTATTCTTGAACAAATAAATGAAGAGAATATTATACTGACGAACAAAGGAGAAATAGAAGCATACCTTGATAATGGGGATAATATACAAAAAATAAACATTTTAAAAGACGAACTTCCATCATACCTTAAGTCTACTATAGATTTAAGATGGATAGGCTTAAGTAGTGGTCAGTTTGCACTCGCCAATATATTCTCCTCTATATACAATAATTTTATTATCTCTGATAGAAAGCCCTTCGCTGGTGCCGATGATTTTGCCCAGTCAATAAGCCCTAGATATCATTTGATTTTTATTGATGAAGCTGACCTATACCTCCATCCTGAATGGCAAAGAGTGTTTGTAGCAAGATTAATAGAAATGCTAGATAAGATGAAAGTATCCAATCGTATTCAAATCGTTATCACATCTCACTCTCCTTTAATTATAGGAGACTTCCTACCAGAAAATATAATATCTTTAGAAGTGGATGATAATAAGTCAAGTCTATTAGAAGCTCACGGTTTTGGAACTGAAATCACAGATACATTGCTTAACGGTATGCAACTAGACTCAACCTACGGTGAACTCGCCAGAACCAAGCTGTCAGAGCTTATAGAGATTAGAAAAGCTAATGGTATATTTTCAGAAGACCAAAAAAAATTAATCCACAAAATAAAAAATGAATCTCTAAGAAGTGCATTGTTAAGTGGCTCCACAAGCCATACAGGTGAAGCTCATGATTAAATTCTCGTACTCATACCCTGATGGTTTCGAAGATGACTTTAGAAGTGATTTCATTGTTGATATATGTCAAGTCAAAGCTAGAGAAGAGCTAGATAATTGCACTGCTGAAGAACGAGTAGAAGCAGAGACGCTATTAAGTGATGAGTCTATTCACAACCTAGCGTTCTGCAATGCAACTGAATTAAAGCAAGAAATCAATCGTATATTCACAGGACACCCAGTTATTGTAGATTACTATAATCCAGTGATGTTTTTCAGTAAGTACAACTTTAGATTCGATCTTTTAAAGCTAGATCTATCTCGACAGAATATAGAAAATAGAGATAGGGTTACGAATTATAAAGATGAGCTTCTAGAAACCCTCTTTAGAATAAAAGATGAAAAATCATCACTGTTAGCACAATATTTACATGATGAACTTAAAGAGCTTAATACCCCAGTAGAAATTAGAGACTTGCTTAGAGCTGTTCAAAGCTTACATCAAGGTAAGAGTAAACCTTTTAAAGATGAAGCACCTTACCCAAGCTGGGTTAAAAACTTATCTAATATTTTTGATTATGAAAAGTGTAGAAGTGAATATGGATTACAAATAGTAAAGTCAAGTAATCTTGAAGTCTGCCCTTTTTGTAATAACAACCCCATTATTATAGCTGAAGGTAAACGCCATATAGATAAACCTGATTTAGATCATTTTTACCCAAAAAGTATATATCCATTCCTAGCCATTACCTTAAGCAACTTCGTCCCATCTTGCCATCGGTGTAATCGTACCTTTAAAAGAGATGAAGATACTTATGTCGAAATTATAGAGCCAGAGCTTATTACCGATACCTATAGTGACTATATGCATCCTCTGGTTGAAGGTACATTGAAGAGTACAGTCTTTCATTTCCTTCCTGCTACAGATAGACTCACTTCACCTACTGTTTTAGTATCTGGCTTCGATGGCTTTATGAAAAACATCGATTTATTTGAACTTAAAAGTGTTTACGAAGTTGATAAGTTTGTACGTGAATACAAAAGTCTGAAATATATATTCGATCAAAAGAAGGGACTTGAAGGCTCTGCTCAAGACGCAATTGATGATGAGGAGTTTATGGCAATGGCTCTTAAACTAGGACAAGCATTTAATGAAAAAAATGTTCCTAATTTTAAATTTAATCTAGATGCTATCGAATCGATTTCTAACCTGAAGGTTAATTTGTAAAATGTCATGGATAGAAGCTGAAACCTTCGACTAGCTCCTCAGCTTCTTTGTGCTAATCATAGAAAAGCCTATCTTTCAAATTGCACAAAGTTCATACCATTCAAATAGCTTCAGTGGTGATCTAACAGTCAAGTTTCAATCATTAAAATTAGGCTGAAACCCAAGACCATATTGTCTATTTCTTGTTCATCCAGTCATAACTTCCTAATTTATACTTTGAAACTAACAAACGAGTAAACAGCTACATACCAACCTACACCTGTATCATTCAGAGAAAAAGGAGCTAACATACAGAAAATGGGAAGCTTAGTGTGGGATGGGTTGCACGTTCATCTCAGGATTACCTCTTCAAACTTAGATTTATATTAACTAGGCATTGGAAAACGAAGCAAGAAAAATGTGGGTAAACATTTGATTCTTCTTGGGAACTGAAAAACGCTACCTTACTCTAATTTTCTAAACTTCTTTCTTAAAGAAGCTTATTCACCAGTAAGGGCAAATACTCCTTACGTACTCTTAGATTGTTTTCACCTTAAATAGCAAAAGATGCACTGACACATATATTAACACCTAGTTATGCAAGCATCAGCATTAGGTGATGTTCACGTATAAAAAATGTAACCACCTGTAAGTTACGAAGTCTACCTACTCAGAAGTCACCGGTGCGGTAACCTTAACCAAGAATTTCAATCCAGTCATCATGACCTGGACAGCCATCACAGCCATCGTGTTGGCCTTTGTCGGTAAACTCGGTGCGTTAATGCAAACCATTCCAGTGCCCGTTATGGGCGGCATTATGTGCTTGTTATTTGGCTCTATTGCTGCAGTTGGTTTAAATGCACTGATTAAGAATCAAGTCGATTTAAGCGAGCCAAGAAACTTATGTATTGTTGGCGTGACATTGGTGTTTGGTATCGGCGGCATGGCATTTGGTATCGGCTCTTTCAGCCTAACGGGAATTAGCTTGTGTGGCATTGTCGCCATTACAATGAACTTGCTACTTCCTTTGCCTGAAAAACCAGCGCAAGTGTAAATAAAAAAGCCCGCGAAAGCGGGCTTTTTTAAGTAATATTTAGGCTGTAATTAGCTTTCTTGCGCTGGGTATTTAGCCGCAGTTTCAGCAATCAGCGTCTGTAGCTCACCTTTTTGATACATTTCAACCAAAATATCACAGCCACCAACCAATTCACCCTCTACCCATAATTGTGGGAATGTCGGCCAATTAGCGTATTTTGGTAACTCAGAACGAATATCAGGGTGCTGCAGAATATCAACATAAGCAAACTGAGCGCCACAGTTGATCATAATTTGGCCTACCTGAGAAGAGAAACCACAGCTTGGTAATTTAGGTGAACCCTTCATGTAAAGAATGATTGGGTTTTCTGCGATTTGCTGCTTAATCTTTTCTACTGTTTCATTGGTTTCCATATAAATTCCTAATACTCACATCATAAGGTAATCGTTGGTTTAGGCTATTGTACGTCAGGAAGGGGCATAACTAAAACCTACTTTTTTTAGGGGCTTTAGCTACAAGGTAAAAACCGATTAAAATAATCTATAAAATGCCAAAAACAATGATTCACATCACGTTATTATCAGGTAGAATGTGGCGCAGTGAGCAAAACTAATAAAGACAATTGAATGTCAATGGAGAATACAAATGGCTTTTGAATTACCCGCATTACCTTATGCTAAGAACGCACTTGAGCCCCATATTTCTCAAGAAACTATTGAGTTTCACTACGGCAAGCATCACAACACCTACGTAGTAAAGCTTAACGGTTTAGTTGAAGGTACTGAACTTGCAGAAAAGAGCCTAGAAGAGATTATTAAGACCTCTACTGGTGGTATCTTTAATAACGCAGCCCAAATTTGGAACCACACTTTCTATTGGAACTGCCTATCACCAAATGGTGGCGGTGCAGCAACCGGTGATATCGCCGCAGCAATCGATGCAGCGTTCGGTTCTTTTGATGAGTTTAAGGCTAAATTTACCGATGCAGCTGTAAACAACTTCGGTAGTGCTTGGACTTGGCTAGTTAAAAATGCTGACGGTAGCGTGGCAATTGTTAACACTAGCAATGCAGCAACCCCGTTAACAGATGAAGGTGTTACCCCTTTAATGACTGTTGATGTTTGGGAGCACGCATACTACATCGATTACCGTAACGTTCGCCCTGACTATCTAGCTCACTTCTGGGAACTAGTTAACTGGGAATTCGTTAACCAAAACTTCGCTGGCTAAACTATGCCACAAGTTAAAAAGGAGCCTTAAGGCTCCTTTTTTTATGGTTTTTTCACTCAACCTTTAACACATCACTAATTGCAACTGTTGCAATTGCAACGTTTTCTTATTGTTTTTATTAGACTTTTTCTCTGCAAGTTTGTAAAAGCCGACTATATTTAAATATAGGTGGCTTGGTTTAGTCACCCCAATTTATCTTATTTGAGCGTCTCAGGGGGTGGAAAATGGGTATATTTGAGCATTACCAACAGCGCTACGAAAAAAAGCTAGATGAAGAGTATTCATTGCAAGAATTTCTGCAGATTTGTAAGGAAGATCGCATCGCTTATGCCTCGGCAGCAGAGCGGCTTTTGATTGCAATCGGTGAGCCTGAAGTTGTCGATACCTCAAAAGATCCGATATTAAGCCGAATTTTTTCCAATAGACTCATTTCACGCTATCCCGCATTCAAAGACTTCTATGGCATGGAAGAAGCCATCGAACAAATTGTCGCCTATTTGAAGCATTCTGCTCAAGGGTTGGAAGAGTCCAAGCAGATCCTCTATTTGTTGGGTCCTGTGGGTGGCGGTAAATCCTCTTTAGCAGAGAAGCTCAAAGCACTTATGCAGCATGTGCCTATTTATGTGCTGAGCGCCGATGGGGTGAGAAGTCCAGTTAACGACCACCCTTTTAGCCTATTTGACCCAGAAGAAGATGGAGAATTATTAAAAAGCGAATATGGTATCCCAGAGCGCTATATCAAATGCATTATGTCGCCGTGGGCGGTTAAACGCTTGCATGAATATGGCGGCGATATTTCTAAGTTCCGCGTTGTTAAAGTCTATCCATCAATCCTCGACCAGATGGCAATAGCAAAAACAGAACCAGGGGACGAAAATAACCAAGACATCTCCTCATTGGTGGGCAAGGTGGATATTAGGCAGCTGGAACATTTTGCCCAGCATGATGCTGATGCCTACTCCTATTCAGGCGCACTATGCCGCGCTAACCAAGGTTTAATGGAGTTTGTGGAGATGTTTAAGGCGCCGATAAAGGTACTACATCCGCTGCTTACAGCCACTCAAGAGGGTAACTTTAATGGCACTGAGGGATTATCTGCTATTCCCTATAGTGGCATCATCTTGGCACACTCTAATGAATCGGAATGGACGACGTTTAGAAACAACAAAACCAACGAGGCTTTCTTAGACCGTGTTTACATTGTTAAAGTCCCCTACTGTCTCCGGGTATCTGAAGAGATCCAAATATATGACAAATTGCTGGCCCATTCGGAGCTCAGTACCGCTCCTTGTGCGCCAGGAACCCTGGAAACATTAGCCCAATTTAGCGTGCTATCCCGCATAAAAACACCGGAAAACTCCTCTGTTTACTCCAAAATGCGTGTGTATGATGGTGAAAGCCTCAAAGACACCGATCCTAAAGCTAAGTCCTATCAAGAATACCGTGACTACGCTGGTGTAGATGAAGGGATGGAGGGGTTATCTACCCGATTTGCGTTTAAGATTTTGTCAAAAGTGTTTAATTTCGACCACAGTGAAATCGCAGCGAATCCCGTTCATCTATTTTACGTATTAGAAAGGCAAATAGAACAAGAGCAATTCCCATCGGAGATGGCCGAGCGTTATTTAGAGTTTTTAAAAGGCTACTTAATCCCCAAATATGTGGAGTTCATCGGCAAAGAAATCCAAACCGCGTATTTAGAGTCTTATTCTGAATACGGGCAAAACATCTTTGATAGGTATGTCACCTATGCCGATTTTTGGATTCAAGATCAAGAATACCGCGATCCTGAAACCGGACAATTATTCGATAGATCGGCATTGAACGCCGAACTGGAGAAAATAGAGAAGCCCGCAGGCATTAGTAACCCCAAAGATTTCCGCAATGAGATTGTTAATTTTGTACTGCGAGCCCGCGCCAACAATGAAGGCACTAACCCATTATGGACTAGCTACGAAAAACTCAGAACGGTGATAGAGAAGAAAATGTTCTCCAACACGGAAGACCTATTACCGGTTATTTCATTCAACGCAAAAACTTCGACGGATGATCAGCGAAAACACGATGATTTCGTCAACAGAATGATGGAAAAAGGCTACACCAAAAAGCAAGTAAGATTGCTATCTGAGTGGTATTTACGAGTGAGAAAGTCGTCTTAAACTTTGTCATGGGGAGGCAACTCCCCGCTTGACTAGCGAGGTGTATATGGCCAATTTCATAGACCGCAGGCTTAATGCCAAAGGAAAAAGCACCGTAAATCGACAGCGCTTTATTAATCGTTATAAGAAGCAAATCAAAAAAGCTGTCAGTGACGCCGTCACTCGTCGTAGTGTTACTGACGTTGATAAAGGTGAAAAGATCAGTATTCCAACTCGCGATATTAGCGAGCCAACTTTTCATCAAGGACAAGGTGGTGTCAGAGAACGGGTTCACCCCGGTAATGACCAATTTACCAAAGGAGATCAAATAGAAAGACCACCTCAAGGCGGTGGGCAAGGCGCCGGGCAAGGCGAAGCATCAGATTCCGGTGAAGGACAAGATGATTTTGTGTTTCAAATTTCAAAAGACGAATATTTGGAGCTGTTATTTGAAGACTTAGAGCTGCCAAACCTTCAAAACAACCGCCTCAATAAACTGGTTGAGTATCAAACCTATCGTGCTGGATTTACCAATGACGGCGTACCGGCCAACATCAATATTGTACGTTCACTACGCTCATCATTAGCGAGACGAACGGCGATGACCAGTAATAAACGCAAACAACTTGCGGCACTTGAGGAAACACTAGCGGACTTGGAAAACACCCCAGGTTCTAGCAGTGATGAGATTTTGGCGACTAAAGCAGAGATATTGCAGCTTAAAGAGCGCATCGCCAAAGTGCCATTTATTGATACCTTCGACCTTAGGTACAACAATTTTGCTAAAAAGGAGGTCCCCTCTAGCCAAGCAGTGATGTTTTGTTTAATGGATGTGTCAGGTTCGATGGATCAAGCGACTAAAGATATGGCGAAACGTTTTTACATTTTGCTGTACCTTTTCCTCACCCGGACGTACAAAAATTTAGAAGTGGTCTACATTCGTCATCACACTCAGGCTAAAGAAGTCGATGAACACGAATTTTTCTACTCTCAAGAAACCGGTGGCACCATAGTCTCAAGTGCGTTGAAATTAATGCATGAGATCCAACAAAAACGTTATCCAGAGAGCGAATGGAACATATACGCTGCGCAGGCCTCCGATGGCGATAACTGGGCCGATGATTCTCCTGCGTGTCGCCAATTACTGCAAAAACAGTTACTACCAGTAGTTCGCTACTTTAGCTATATCGAAATCACCAACCGGGCGCATCAAACCTTGTGGCGAGAGTATGAAGCTTTACAAAGTGCCTACGACAATATTGCCGTACAACACATAAAACAAGCCGAAGATATTTACCCTGTGTTTAGGGAGCTATTTAAAAAGCAATCGGTCTAGTAGGAGGCGCTATGGAAAATCCTAAAAAACAGCCATTAAGTGACGGTCCAGATTGGACATTCGAGCTATTACAACAATATTTAGGGGAAATTGAGCGAGTAGCCAATCACTACAAGCTTGATGCTTACCCGAATCAAATTGAAGTGATCACTGCTGAGCAGATGATGGATGCCTACGCTGGAATTGGTATGCCCATTGGTTATACCCATTGGTCATTTGGTAAAAAGTTTATTGAAACAGAACAAGGTTACAAACGCGGGCAAATGGGCTTAGCCTATGAAATTGTTATCAACTCTGACCCTTGCATCGCTTATTTAATGGAAGAAAACACCATCACCATGCAGGCATTAGTGATGGCCCACGCCTCCTTTGGCCACAACAGCTTTTTTAAAAATAACTACCTATTTAAAACCTGGACCGACGCCAGTTCTATTATCGACTACCTCGTATTTGCTAAAAACTATATCAGTGATTGTGAAGAGCGCCATGGTACCGAGCAAGTTGAGCTAATTATCGATTCTTGCCATGCCTTGATGAATTACGGGGTTGACCGTTATAAACGCCCTAGCGAAATATCATTTAAAGAAGAAAAGGTTCGCCAGAAACAACGAGAAGAGTATCTACAAAGCCAAGTGAATGATCTTTGGCGCACGGTACCATTAAGTCAAACCGCAGCGCCTGAAGAGTTACAACCAACCTTCCCCACTGAACCACAAGAAAATGTTTTGTACTTTATAGAAAAACACGCACCATTACTTGAACCATGGCAGCGCGAGATCGTGCGTATCGTGCGAAAAATGGGCCAATACTTTTACCCACAAAAGCAGACCCAAGTGATGAACGAAGGCTGGGCTACCTTCTGGCACTATACGATATTAAACCACCTGTACGATGATGGATTAGTTACCGATAGGTTTATGATGGAGTTCCTGCAAAGCCATACTAATGTCGTTGCTCAGCCCAGTTACAATAGCCCTTATTACAGCGGCATTAATCCCTATGCGCTGGGCTTTAATATGTTTGTGGATATTCGCCGGATATGTGAAAACCCCACCGAAGAGGACAAGCAGTGGTTTCCAGATATGGCGGGTAGCAACTGGTTAGAAACCGTTCATTTTGCTATGCAGAATTTTAAAGACGAGAGTTTTATCAGTCAGTATTTATCACCCAATATCATTAGGCAATTCAAACTATTTGGTATTTTAGATGACGATCAAAAACAAAACCTTAGTGTCTCAGCGATACATGATGAACAAGGGTATCGCGATATACGTCAAATGCTGTCCCAGCAATACAACTTGTCAAACTTAGAGCCCAATATCCAAGTGCAAAATGTCGCCATTAGCGGTGATAGGTCGTTAACACTAAGGTATGTCCCCAACAACCGCATACCACTAGCGGAAAGCCGTCATGAGGTGGTGAAACATTTGCATCGGCTTTGGGGGTTTGACGTCATGCTAGAAGAACAAAGCCCTACCGGAGAAACACAAATAATCGCGCGCTGCCCAGAGAAAACCGACGAATAGCAGCCATAAAAAAAGCGCCTTAAAGGCGCTTTTTCGTTGTTAAACTCAGCAATTAAGCGTAAGTGAAATCAACGTGCTCGATTAGAGGCTTGAATGCGTGACGTTGCATAGCTTGTGCACGTACAGTGATATCTTTACCGTCTAAAGTAATAGTGATATCGCTGGTGTAGAAATCAGCATTCTCTTGAATGTTGATGATATCTTTGTGAGCAAATTCGATAGAAACTGCTTCTTTACCTGCGCCATAGATAACTGCAGGTACTTTACCAGCATGACGTAGGCGGCGGCTCGAACCTTTCCCACTTGTAGTACGTGTTTGTGCAACGATTGTATAAGACATGTTTTTCTCACTTATAATAACAAATTTAGGTTGGTTGCCATTTTCGACCAATGACAACCGCTTTTTAAGCGCGGCAATACTAGCACAGCCGCCCCACAACAACAAATACTTTCAGCCTCTAGCGCAATAGGTGACTTACCAGGTTCTTACTGGGCCTGTATCGACATGAATAAAGCCCGAACGTGGGTAATAGCCCACACCACCGAGCTTGAGTTCTATCGCAGCTTCGCGCAAGGTTTTAAGATCAACCCCTGGCACCGCAATATCCATCGCCATGCCTTTCATATGATAACTTTTCTTGGCTACGCCATTGCTCTTAGCCGCAAGCATTGCATTGGTTTTAGGCGAACGATAACCAGAAATCACATGAAACTCTTCATCAAAGTTCACTGATTGCTGCAAATTGAATAAAAAGTCATACAGGCGCTTATCCATCGGCGCAGATTCATTACGACGATGATCACGCAAAACATGGCTAAACTCGGTCAAGGTTTTATGCTGATAATCACCGTCAACCCAGTACCGCCCTTGACTCTGCTCACCAGTATGTCTGTTATAAAAGCTTAGCTGTCGAATTCCTTTCGTTGAACGACTTGCGTGTGCCTTACTCGGTAACACTGAATACATCGCCACGCCACTTAATCCTAATAACACTTGTCTACGAGAGGTACAAACTATCGACACATTAACCACCAAAGCCTATTTTTTAACCAAAACAGGCGACAAATTAGCCGTTTTAATCAATGAAAGCAAGTTTAATGCGGATAAAGTTGACTTGGGGTTATTGCCTACAACCCTTATTGGCTGGCGAGTTCAAGGCTAAGCTTTTGATGACGTTTATATATATCTGTTCTAAATTGGAGTTTATTTTGTTTTCCGACCCAAGAGGTCCAATATACTAAATGAACGGGTAGTGTTTGATGTAATGAAAACCACTGAGTCGTGTTTCTATCATCCTGCATCTCTACCCATGTTTGCTTATCTTTGACAAGATTCGCCGCCATCCAGTTGGCAAGTTGCTCGATTTTTTCAACCCGAATACATCCAGACGATAACGCTCTATCACTGCGCTCAAACAGCTCTGTGTCTAATGTGTCGTGTAAATATACATTGTAGGAGTTTTCAAAAAAGAACTTATAACGCCCAAGCGTATTCGACTCACCAGCTTGCTGAACTAACCGGTAAGGGAAGTCACCAAAAGCTAAGTCTTGCCACTCTTGATCAGATTTAACCACCAGATCACCTGCGCGATTGTAAACTTGAAATTTACCTTCACTGATATAGCTACCATCTGCACCGACTTTCGGTAACAAATCGCGTTTAAGCAATTTACGTGGCACACGCCAGGTAGGGTTAAGCACCATATTACTGATCTGACTCTGCAGCAACGGCGTTTTACGGTACGGTTTACCGACAATAACCCTAGAATTTAATACTACCTGATCGCTGTCGACTAACACCATTTCGTATGCAGGAATATTAATCAGTAAATACCGTTGCCCGACGGAAGCTAAATAACGGCTTCTATTAACAAAATCTTCAGCAATGATTGTCGCCCGTTGATAGGCTGTCGTATTAAGCCAACGTAATGTTGCGGGGCCGACCACGCCATCAGGTTCTAACCCATGGCGCCTTTGAAAGTTTAATACTGTCTGCTCTAAAGCCTCATCGAACACGACATTATTCAGATCTTGCACTGAGTTATCACTTAAATGCGCTAATCGAGTGCGTAGCTTTGGAATACTGCGGTGCGCATCGCCTAATTTTAACCAGCCACCTGGGCTAATAGGTTGCCAATCGTATTGGGCACTAGCAAAACTTAAATAGCGAATTCGATTACTGACCGCTAAATAGTCTTCTAACGCTGGCTCACTACCAAGCACTTGGCTGAGTATGGTATCAGTTGATGGTTCATCAAAGTTAGTTGATCGATCACGTAGGGGAATTTGCTGACTTTGCCAGAACATACGCACATCGTTAATAATTGGCTGCAACTGGCCAATAGCGGGCTCATTATCAAGCGTATCTAAATGGCTGGCGAACAGTTCATCATGAGTAGCAAAATGAATGATGTTAACTTGGTGCCTTAAACTGCTAATCGCGAGGTTGAGATTATCCCCAGCTTGAAGGGTCAAACTGCTGAGTAACACCAATATACATAGAGCACGAACCAAGCTGACCATTGCCATACCTCCAGTATAAATTATGGCAAAAAGTCAGCAAATTGGTACTATCAACTGGAAATGAAATAAAAACTTAATTTAACTCGGTGTTTAACCTAAACAATTAACCTAATGTCGCGCGCGTCACGACTGTTTTACCCTCTCCAGGGTAATAGCGTAATTGCCAATTCTCTTGTCCCTTGCGCTGATCATCGGCAATGTAGTTGAAATAGCAGTAGGTGTTAGGGCTACTGACAGCACCACCGGCATACCAATAGACAATATCTGTGTCGCCACCAAATGCAGCATCGTGATGATAGTTCAATACAAACTCATTATTGTCTAGCAATCCTTGCCAGAGTTCACGACAGTATTCACCATTAAGTTGAGTACCGTTGTTGCCGCCAGCTAAGGTGTCTTGTCCTAAAGGATAACCAGTGTTCGTGGAGTCAATACTGCCATCACCATAGCAGGCTAAGTTGAACTCATTGCGGTTACTGCCTTCGACTTGCCAACACTGATGATATAACCCAACCGCAGTGCTAAACGCACCAAACGCTGCTTTAGCAACTGATTCATGGGCATCTTGACTTAGGTTAATAAATCGCGGCGCGGCCACAACGGCAAGCACACCCAATATGATGATAACCACCACTAATTCAATTAGTGTAAAACCATGATTTGATTTCATAATACGACCACTACAGAAACTTGCATACATTATACCTATCTATTACAGATAAGAAAATTGAAATTAGATTGAGCAAACAAAAAAGCCCCAACAAATGTTGAGGCTTTTTTGTCATCGAATGATGGTACCCGAGGCCGGACTTGAACCGGCACGCTTATTCAGCGAGGGATTTTAAATCCCTTGTGTCTACCAATTCCACCACTCGGGCAAAGTGTGTTTTACCGCTTACGCACTAAAACATTAAAGTGGAGGCGCGACCCGGAGTCGAACCGAGATCGACGGATTTGCAATCCGCAGCATAGCCATTCTGCCATCGCGCCTTAGTAGATTGGAGCGACATATCGGGTTCGAACCGATGACCTATACCTTGGCAAGGTATCGCTCTACCAACTGAGCTAATGTCGCAAACCATTTCTAACTTTGCAATCAATGTTCTGCTAGAAGCTTTCCCCTGACTGCGGAATGGCATTCTACCGATTTAGATGCCAGTGTCAACGCTATATTTACGAATAAATTACTGCTTGAACACTAAATGATCGCATTGCATTTTAATTATGCGATTCTGCAGTTAAATCACCCCACGCTGCGCGAATATAACTCACCATAGACCAAAATGTCAGAACCGCTGCAACGTAAAACAGAGCGATAGCAAGATAAGTAAGCCATTCATTGGGCTGCCAAATTAATCCAACGATCGCCACCATCTGTGCAGCAGTTTTATACTTGCCTATCCAAGATACCGCCACAGCCCCACGTTTACCGAGCTCAGCCATCCACTCTCTTAACGCAGAAATGACAATCTCGCGACCAATCATAAACAAGGCCGGCAGCGTCAACCAAATACTATTGTAATGGGCAACCAACAAGACTAACGCGGTGGTCACCATAATCTTGTCTGCAACAGGATCAAGAAAAGCACCAAAGCGGGTAGATTGTTTTAATTTACGCGCAGCATAACCATCTAAGGCGTCAGTTACAGCAGCTAACCAGAAAATAAAGGCAGCAGCAAACGCTGACCAACTGTATGGCAAATAAAAAACAACTACAAAAACAGGCAATAAAAACAACCTGAAAAGAGTTAACGCAATAGGTACATTAAACGGCATGTGGTAACCAATTTTCCAAAAGCAGCGCCAATCTTGCCTTAATTTTCTTACCCTCGCAATGCATCGTGTATTGTTTGCGCCATTTCTATGCTAATTCCGGGAACTTTTGCTAGTTCTGCCACACTTGCTCCCTTCACTTCCTGTATGCCACCTAAATATTGCAGTAAGGCCTTACGACGTTTGGGTCCAACTCCTGAGATAGATTCCAGTGTGGACGTATTGCGGGTTTTCTGCCTTTTATTACGGTGCCCAGTTATCGCAAATCGATGCGATTCATCTCTTATATGCTGTACTAAATGCAATGCAGGCGAGTCTGCTGCCAAATTAAACGCTATTTCGCTTTCTCCATAAATAAGCGTCTCTAGGCCGGGCTTTCTGCCCTCGCCTTTTGCTACACCAATTAATAACGGAGCGTGGGCTAAATGGGCAAATTTTTCGTCAACCACTTCTTGTGCTATACGCAGCTGCCCTATCCCGCCATCGATAAACAGAATATCAGGTACTTTTGCACTGCTTGTCAGTTTATCAAATCGTCGACTGAGCGCCTGCTTCATCGCAGCATAATCATCGCCAGGTGTGATTCCATTGATATTGTAGCGCCGGTAATCTGATTTACTCGGCCCTTCTCGATTAAACACTACACACGATGCAACAGTGCTTTCACCCATTGTATGGCTAATATCAAAACACTCCATACGTTGAATAAGCCCACCGTATTCGATGGCCTCTTCTAGCAGTACGAAGCGTTGCTCTACCGTATTTTTATGACTTAAGCGACTCGTTACTGCATTAGTCGCGTTGGTATCTGCGATACGTAAAAAGCTGGCACGCTCACTACGCACATTGGTTTTAATGCTTATTTTCTTTGACAATGCTTGGGATATAGCCGCTTCGCATTCAGCGATCTCTTCAAATGACTGACTTAGAATAATCTCTGTTGGCAGGGTTCTTTGGCTTTCGGTATTGAGGTAAAACTGCAGCATAAATGCGCGCAAGATTTCACCTAAGCTAGTTTGTGCTGGTATGTCAGGATAATAGCTGCGACTCCCAAATATCTTGCCATTGCGGACAAACAGTAGATGGAAGCAAGCAATTCCCGATGCGAAGTGCACGCCAATGACATCCATATCACCACTTTGATTAGATACTTCCTGCTGCTGAGTTACCCGGCGCAGCGCCGAGATCTGGTCTCGATATAGTGCTGCCTTTTCAAACTCTAATGCCTGTGATGCTAAATCCATTTGAGAGACTAGCTCCCCCATGACTTGTTGATCTTTGCCTTTAAGAAACAAGCTTGCCAATTTAACCTGCGCGGCATAATCCTCATCACTGACCTTACCTACGCAAGGCGCACTGCACCGGCCTATTTGATATTGTAAGCACGGACGAGACCGCGCCTTATAATAAATATCTTCACATTGGCGAATAGGAAATATCTTTTGCAATAAGTGTAAACTTTCACGCACCGCACCACCGTTTGGATACGGCCCAAAATATTGACCTTTCTCACGTTTTACACCGCGATGATAAGCCAATCTTGGATGTTTGTGACCACTCAATAAGATATAGGGGTACGACTTATCATCTCTGAGCAATACATTGTATTTCGGCATGTATTGCTTGATGTAATCATTTTCTAGGATCAGCGCATCGGTTTCACTATGTGTCACAGTGACATCGATATCGACGATATGAGAAACTAAGGCTTGGGTTTTAACATTAGGTATGTTGCTACGGAAGTAACTTGTTAAACGTTTTTTGAGGTCTTTGGCCTTACCCACGTATATTACTGTATGGGATTTATCGTACATGCGATAAACCCCAGGAGAAGATGTCACTGTTCGCAGAAAAGCTTTAGCGTTAAAAGTATCTTTCATCTAATAAGCTACAGGCAATTAAAACTGTCCGGTATCGAGCATTTTATAACGAATCGCTAAGCGAGTGAGCTCAACATCACCGCTAATGCCCAATTTAGCAAACAATCGATATCGATAACTATTAACAGTTTTAGGACTAAGATTAAGCTGCTCAGAGATCTCGTTAACCTTCTCACCACTGGTTATCATCATCATGATCTGTAACTCACGTTCAGACAGCGACTTAAACGGGTTCTCTTCACTTTGGTTAAACTGGCTTAGCGCCATCTGTTGAGCTATTTCTGGCGAAAGGTAACGCTGACCATGAGCCACCTGCCTAATAGCTTGCAATACTTCAGGAGGAGTCGCACCTTTAGTTAAGTATCCAGATGCCCCTGCCTGCATAACCTTAGTTGGAAATGGATCTTCTGTATGAATAGTTAATACAATAATTTTAGCGTGGGATTGATAGCGCAAAATTTTCCGCGTTGCCTCTAATCCACCAATGCCGGGCATATTCATATCCATTAATATGACATCGGCTTCATTACTGCGCGCCCATTGCACTGCTGTCTCGCCGTCACCAGCTTCACCGACAACATTGATTCCGCTTTCATCTTCAAGAATCCGTCTAATCCCGGTACGGACAAGTTCGTGGTCATCAACTAAATATACGGAAATCAACCTGTTCAACCCCTATCAACGATAGTTAAAACTATGTGGTTTATTGGTAAAAGAGCCTGTTTAATTTATCTTAAACCGAGGTAATATGAAAGCTTTAAGTTGTTAACCTAAGTATCTAAAAAAAATGAAAATTTGAAAGAGCTTATCTAAGATACTGATCATAATATCATTAGCACAATAAGCGCTGAAATTGTGTACAAAAACACACTGAATGGCTAACAAAAATGTAAGCTATAAGCACTATTCAATATCGATGACAAACTGGCAATTGGTAAAGGATTAGGTGTTAATCGACTAATATTGCGTTTATTTGCTGATTTTAACGAAATTACTTTGGCTTACATTGATCGTTGCAACGCTTAGTTCTACCATTAACAACGATGATAAAAGTCCTTGACGGAAATTGAGTTGTAACAAGACAAAATCAACCCCATCAGGTAATGACATTGACAGACCCTATAGAATATTTATTGCCAATCATAAGTGTCGATAACTTTAAAGTGGTCGAATACAATGATGCGTTTTGTAAGCTAACAGGGTTTAGTGATGAGCAACTCTTAGGCTCTGAGATAAATGACTATATACAACTGCTCCCCTCATCAGCAAAAGAATCAAAATTGTCATTAACCGCTTTCATTGAGCAAGTCGGTTCCAACTCCGAGATTGACGCCACGGTACTCACCCAACACTATTTCCCATTACCAGTTAGATTGAAACTATTAAAATCTGACCAGCCGAGTTCAACAACCAAGATAGTGCTGCAGTCATTTTTGAATAAATCGATAGATCCGATCACCAAGCTACCCAATGGCTGGGCAATGCGCTGCCATGCTGAGCATATATTGGCCGATAACCAACAATGCTCGTCGCTGTCCTTGATAGTATTAAGTGTCGATAATTTCTCAACAATTAATTTTCGATATGGTTTTGAAATCGGCGATATCTATCTCTCCAAATTGGGGGAAATATTAGTGGCAACAGCTGTTGAAGCGGTGATCGTCGCGCGTTATTCAAACGCCAAATTTGGTATCTTGCTCAATCGCTCAAAACAGACATCTGTTACAGATTTCAATGCTCAAATTGACAAGTTGATTAATCAACTCATGTTGTTATCTTACAAACCATTAGCGGTAACAAAAGAGATTGCAATTAAGAAGAGTTTTAGTATTGGGATCAGCAGCCAGAACGCTGATTTAAGCCATTATCATCCCTTAGAAATCGCGGCAGAAACCGCTATGCAGCAGGCCAAAAAGCTAGGGAAAAGCTCAGTAGTGTTTTCAAAACTAGATACCAGTCAAAAGCTTATTGATAAAAAATTGATTATTGACGAGTTACCTAATGCACTAAGGCAAAATCAAATTGAACTACACTATCAACCTCAATATGAAATCAGTAGCGAAAAACTTGTGGGTTTTGAAGCGTTGTCACGCTGGAATCACCCCGCCTTAGGACCATTGTCCCCGCAAACGTTCACTACTATTGCCGAAGAAATTGGTTTACATTTAGAATTTGATATCTGGGTCTTTAAACGAGTCAGACAACAACTGAACAAATGGCTCGAACACGGTTTTTCCGTTCCCAAAATAGCCGTCAACGTTTCCTTCAAAACTGCCGAGATGCCAGAATTCATAGACAGATTAGCAATTATTTTTCAAAATCAGCCACATCTCATGCAGTCGATTGAAATAGAAATCACCGAAACTGCAGCAATTAACAATGAATTCTCATTAAAGACCAACATCACTAAGCTACGAGAGTTAGGTTTCTCTATTGCAGTAGATGATTTTGGTACAGGTTATTCATCATTAAAGCTGGTTCGTACTTACCACGGTTATTTTGACAAGCTAAAATTGGACAAATCCTTGATAGACCCGATATGTGATAGCGACATGGACCGTGAATTTGTGGGTAAGTTGATTGATTTAGGCCATATTTTACAACTCAAGGTATTGGCAGAAGGCGTAGAATCTCAAGCACAATTAGTAAACTTGAAGAGCTTAGGCTGTCACTTTGTTCAAGGTTACTATTTCGCTAAAGCGCTACCAATCACCGAAGTCGAAGCCCTTTTAAGCTCGACTAACTCGTAATTGACGATCCGATATATTGGACAAAAAAATACCTGCTGAAAGCAGGTATTTTCATACTAAATTAATCGTTTATGCTTTACGAACAAATTTTGATTTAAGCATCATTTGACCGTGGCCATCGACTTTACAATCGATGTCATGGTCAGCATCAACAAAACGTTGAATAACCGCTTTAGTACCCACTTTCAGTACCAAAGATGAGCCCTTAACTTTAAGGTCTTTAATTAGCGTGACCTTATCGCCTTCGGCCAACAAGTTACCTACTGCATCCTTAAGAATAATCGCATCAGGATCAATGATCTCTTCATTAGGGTTCCACTCATGAGCACATTCTGGGCACACTAATTGTGAACCATCTTCGTAAACATATTCAGATTCACATTTCGGACAAGGCGGGATATTACTCATTATTTAACTACTCTAAGGTAAAATTGACACAAATAACTAAGCGCTAGTGTTCGGCAACTAGACGCAGACATAGTAAGGATTATAGCAAAAAAATGACAATTCGGTCTAGCCACAACAATAGCCAGTAACGATGTCAAATCACTGTAATTAAATAGAAACTTTCAGGTAACATTTACAGCACAACCAAGCTGGCCAGCCTTTTATCCCCCCCTATTGCTCAATACCTCATAGTCTGTTTTCAGACAATTAACCATTCAATAAGGAATGTGCGAGCCAGAGTTAATCAGCGGGTAAGGCCATCTAGTTTTAATTCACTATTTGTTGCGATGACATTAACTCGCCTTGGCCAATTAAACAGCAAAACATATTAACAACCAAAATTTATTGTTAATTTATGCTACAGCACTTAGCAAATTGAATTGTATCACAGCAAAAAATATAAATAGCAGGTAGCATCAATAAAAACATAAGGAGTAAAGATGAATACTGATAAAAATACTGTGCCTAGTGCTTTATTACTTAATATGTTAGCAGAAATTTTCTATCGACCCGCAGATCAAAGTTTACTAAACACATTGGTTAGAACACATAAATTCATAACAGATAACAAATACTCATTAAACAACGATCAGCTACAACAGTTAATCGACTTGGTTAATACTACTGAAGATTATTCTTTGAAAGAATTAAACACTGACTTTAACAACCTATTCACCAGACCTAAGGGAAAGTTAGCTTACCCTTGGGGTTCTGTGTATTTAAATGTCCATAACCGCTTATTCGACGAAACCACATTATCTTTTATGGATTTTTGCAAAAAACACCAACTAAACTTTAATCTTAAGCAGAATGAACCTTTGGATCATTTTAGCTTAATGCTGGTTGCCTTGGTTCACTGTTTAGAACTAGATGAAAGCTCTTTAGCCAATGAAGAGATAACAGAACCGTGCACCGCGGTATTACTGCAACAACATTTACTGCCTTGGAGCGATCGTTTCCTTGAGTTAGTGATTAACCATAGTCAAACAGAATTCTATAAAAAGTCAGCTAAACTAGCGGCTAACTTGCTGGCGCAGTTAACTCAGCAACATCAAATTGAACTAGAGCCTGCCAGACTATACAAGTAAAACTTAAAATCCTAAATACAAGGGGTTACATAAAATCACAAACTTGAACAGCGTGACCCCTTACCCGTTTACTAAAAGGAAGGTACATGGCTGATAAGTCACAATCTAACACTGAAAAACACCGGGCAAACAACCAAATCCAGATAATATAGAAATTACTAATGTAGCATATTTAAATTTGCTAATTTTGAGTAAGCACAAAGAAGATTAATCAAGGATAAACGTCCAGACTCATGACAACAGAGCAGAAAAACCATACTAAAAATATTAACTTTAATTTTTTATTCTAAAAATTAAATATTGACTTAGATCAGCTATAAACAGACCAATATTAAATACAATAAGATATCGACCAGATACTTAAGGGCAAATAATGATATCTGCAGGAATAAAAGAAAGATGGCGCGCAGCAGAATTAGCAAATATTATTGAACCGCAATTGGCAAGTCACTCAGTATGGCTGTCATCTTCTAATCCTAACTACTCACTCGATTCAATATGTAGAAAAACAGCCAAACTAATCATAAGTCAATATGACGACATCCAAGATCTACCTAAAGGAATATCAGAGCCGACCCTTATAAAAATTTTTTTCGATGCTTTCAACATAATAATTAATAAGAGTATAAATCAAGAGCCAATAAACAAAACCGATTACGCTATTATTGCATTGGCCAGAGGGTTCGCTGCAGATATGGACTTAAGCCATGACCAAGAATTGATAGATCATGCAGGTTTAGTTAAAAGCGTTGCTAAAGAATGGGAAAAGCATATCAGAGAGCTAAACCAAACAAGAACCAGCCGGTTTACTGTTTAAAAATACCTACCTTATTCATAATAATATTAAGGCATCAGCGATTAACTGATGCCTTAATTTTATATAGCCTTAAGCAATATAGTGGTTTAGCTTCTTAATTTAATAAATACCGTCGATGGTCCTGTCCCTAAGTCTTGATGTCCATCACCGGATAAACTTGCGCCTGGTAAAGCTAGCGCTTCACTTTGATTCATTACATCTAATACCTGAACCGGGCAACCTCTAACACAATGTGGTTTTTCGCCTTCCGCAAGTCTGCCTTTACACATATCGCATTTAGTGAGTACACCTCGGTTAGGGTCAATTTTGGGCGCATCATAGGGGCATGCAAATTTACACATGCCGCAACCAATACACATAGAATCGTCAATATAAACAATCCCGTCAGTTCGCTGTACCATAGCACCTTGGGGACATTTTTCGACACAAACTGGGTCGCTACAATGGTGGCATGATTGACTCAGAAAAATGGCCACCTGCTGACCTTGGCTGTTACTTGTTTCACCTTGGCTAACATCGCGCAAAGTAATATGTTCATTCAGTTGGTTTCCGGCCTGACAGGCAACAGTACAAGCCTCACAACCTACACAGTTTTCCTGGCGAAAAACAAAACATTTTTGTTCAGTCATTTTTTAGTCCTTAATGAATTGGATTACGCCAAAGCGATATCAACACGGGTTGAGTGGAAGGTAGAACCGTAGTTCATGTCAGTTAACTCGCTATTAGTTAACTGGTTCACCGCCGTGCCACTGCCATTTTCATTGAGTTTTTTCCAGGCATTTTTCCAAGCAAAAATGGTTCCTGGAGACGTCATAGGTTCAACTCTTGCCACATATTGAATAGTGACATTTCGCTGTCCATAACGACTTGCGACCAAATTAACCTGATCACCATCACTGATTCCCTTACGCATCGCGTCGTCGGGATGAATATAAACTGTGTGTTGGGGGAATGTTCCCTCAATAAACTTAATATTCGCCCACTGTGAGTTACTTAGCTTAGGGTGAGCTGGCGATAACAATCTGAACTCGCGCGCCTTTTCATCATCGGTCATGCCTTTATGACTAAAGGAGTCGCTCTCGGGTGTGCCCGTATCGATAACAGGATTGAATTTCTCAGAATCGAAATAGGTGTTACTGGTGTCTTTGAACTCAACTTTGCCACTCGGCGTTGGAAAGTCATAATTTTTACGATATGGATAATCGACAATTGGGCTGTCTCTATTTTGAATACACAGCTCATCGTAGCTAATATTACCTTGCCAGGTCCCCCGTAGAATATCTTCAATACTCTCACTAAATTCAGGGTCACTATAGCCCATCGCTTTGGCAATATCTTGGAATATCACCGTGTCAGGCTTCGATTGATAGAGTGGACTGATCGCCTGGGTACTGTGCTGCGCATAATAACAATGGTAGCTATCAATCATATTCGCTTGCTCGATGTAGCTCGAAGCAGGCAGTAGATAGTCAACATAGTCCATGGTATCGGTTTGGAACAAGTCGATACCGACTAAGAACAGATCTTCACGCTTTAATCCTATTTCAATAAGATCAGCATCGGGGGCAATCGCAATCGGGTTGCTTGAGTAGATGATCATCGCTTTTAGCGGATCACAAGGCTTGTCATAGGCTAGTGGCCCTACTTGACCATCTTCATGTTGGTAGTCTTCAGGCAGCAAAGACTTGCCAATCTCACTAATGTTAACAGTGTCTCTAACCGCGCCTTCTGGCGTTAAATGCGGGGCATTACTATAGCTCCAATCGAATAGACTACCCGCTTGGGTATTAAGGTAGATAACCCCTGCCCCCACCTTGCCGATGTTACCCGTTAGGGCAGCAATTGTTGGGATCGCTTTCACCATACGCCCACCATTTAGTGTACGTTGTAGACCGTATCCAATACGAATCATCGCACACTCAACACCGGCATACGCTCTTGCAAACGCTTGATACTGTGATTTAGAGACTCCCGTTTCTTGTTCAATCTGTTCGTGGGTATACTCCTCTAAACGAGCTAGTAGTGCATCGTAATCTTGGGTATGAGCTTCAATGAACCCAGTGTCGTGCAAGCTCTCTTCTATGAGCACTTTGGCAATACCGACAACAAGCGTTGCGTCTGTGCCGGGCGTAGGTTGCAGCCAGATATCCGCTTGTGATGCCAATGGCGTTCTGGCTGGGTTAACAACAAGAATAAGTGCACCTTTATCACGCGCTTCATTAATAAACTTCAAATGGTGAATATTGGTCGCTTGCTCGTTCGTGCCCCAAGACACATAACATTTGGTGTTAACATAATCCTCAGGGCTCGGGCCTGAAAACTCACCCAATATCGAACTCATCCCCGAGTAACCTGCACTGGCACAAATATTTCGCTCCAAGTTACGGCCAGCAATCCTATTGAAGAAACGATTGGCTCCAGAGCCTGCTCCGATCCCGCTATAACCCGAATAAAAGTAAGGTGCAATCGCATTGCCGCCATAGGTATCAATGATATTATTTAATTTGGCTGCGATTTCACTGTTAGCTTCTTCCCAAGTGATCGGCTCAAATGTCGCCCCGGGTCCGCGAGGTCCAACTCGCTTCATTGGCTGCTGAATACGATCTGGGCTGTAAATAGACTCTAAATATGCATGGCCCTTAACACAGGGGGTTCCCGCAGTAACTGGGTGCGTAGGGTCACCCGTTATTGAAATCGCGACGCCGTCCTTTGTGGATACTAAAAGGCTGCATCTATCGCCACAGTTTCGTGGACATGTGGTATGAAATACTCCATCAGGTTCCGGTGTTGGAGGGTCAATAACAGGTGGCTCTGTTGGTTTGTCATCATCACTGCTAGAACACCCCATTATGCTTGCAGAAAATGCAAATGCGCCACTGCCTTTTAAAAAACTACGCCTATTTATTGACATATTGTTCTCCTATTTATTTGCGAAAACAATATCAAAGTCACCCAGATTTACATATGTTGTTTTCAGAGATTATTGAACGCAGTCATACATTTAGGAAGAGCTAGCAAACAGTCACAAATGCTATTTTCGCAAATCTAAAATACCGCTAACGACTATCTAAGAATAAATAATCTCACCATTCATTATCGCTTAGACAACGTAAGTGATTTAGGTTATTTGGCTAGAAACAAGCGACTAGTCAGTACAAGGATGAATAAACATAGGTGTTAATAACAGCTAAGTAAGATAATAGTGCAACGATTCCTATTAGTTTTGAAAAGGCTAAACATCAAAGCTGCAATCATGCTAGATAGGAAAAAACCACTATCTTTGATTAACGGGCCCTTTTGAGTATGGCCGCGAATTAGCTGGAGTTCGACATGAGGAACCCTAGGGTTCACTTAAGCTAAAAAGCAAAAAGCCCACTATAAAATAGCGGGCTCTTCTTAATATGGTGGCGAGGTAGCTGGACTTCAGCATTAGGAACCCTAGGGTTCACTTAAGCTAAAAAGCAAAAAGCCCACTATAAAATAGCGGGCTCTTCTTAATATGGTGAAGAGATAGCCGGACTTCGACATGAGGAACCCTAGGGTTCACTTAAGCTAAAAAGCAAAAAGCCCACTATAAAATAGCGGGCTTTTCTTAATATGGTGAAGAGATAGCCGGACTTCAACATGAGGAACCCTAGGGTTCAATTAAGCTAAAAAGCAAAAAGCCCACTAAAAATAGCGGGCTCTTCTTAATATGGCGGAGAGATAGCTTGGACTTCGACATGAGGAACCCTAGGGTTCACTTAAGCTAAAAAGCAAAAAGCCCACTATAAAATAGTGGGCTCTTCTTTATATGGTGAAGAGATAGCCGGACTTCGACATGAGGAACCCTAGGGTTCACTTAAGCTAAAAAGCAAAAAGCCCACTATAAAATAGCGGGCTTTTCTTAATATGGCGGAGAGATAGGGATTTGAACCCTAGATGGGCTATAAACCCATGCCGGTTTTCAAGACCGGTGCATTCGACCACTCTGCCATCTCTCCGAACGCGCAAGATAATATAGCGATAGCGATGGCTTGTAAAGCTCTTTAATGCAATAACCATGATTAAACTACAACTTTGACTGAAATAAGCTGCAACATTTACTGATTTTCAGTTTAAAGCCTTCAGCGTTAGCGATTACTGCATAGAAATAGTTCTCAAGCCAGTAGGTGTGCTAACATTCTGGTTAATCGACTATGAATACACAACTCTATGACCGTTAAACCTTTACTAGCTCAGTCACTCGCTCCCCAATACACGCTACCTAATGTTGAATCAATTAGTGTCAGTAAACAAAGTTTGCTTATCGGCCAAGCGCGTCTATCGCGAGGTTTTCAACTGTTGCTTGATAGCGATAACCAACACATGTTCATCGCAGATCAAGCTGCCATTGACCGAAAGTTGATTGTTGAAAGCCTCTATCACCACCATGTGAGTGAAGCTGACCAACGAGCTAACGGCGCAAGCTATCTTCATGGCGCGATAAGACGCTATCAACTTACCGGCACAATAGATCCCCGCTCTGGCGCGCTAACGCCCGGTATATTTAGCCAAACAGGACCAGTATTTATCTGTGCAGAGTCCTTATGGAAAAGAGAACCACTATGGGAATTGCTGTTACAAGCATTAACTGACGGTTATTTCAGTATCGGCCATCAACAACATCCGTTTACCTGTAAGGTTGTCTTAATTGGCCCAAGCCAGCTATATAGTTTGGCTTATTTAGAAGAGCGCAGCTTTCAACAACATTTCGCTATTCTTGGCGAACTGGTTAATGAAATCGCTTTAGCAGAACTAACAAAAGCTGATGACAGCCACATGGCACTAGATCAATGTTCAATGAGCGAGTACGCACAATGGCTGGTTACCCTAGCAGATACCCATGCCATCACCTTAGCGCAAAGTGCGTTAACCGCGCTATTTAGCTACAGTGCCAGGTTGGCTGAGCATCAACAGCACTTAAGCCTGCTCAGTACACCGATTAGCCAGCTATTATGCCAAAGCGCTGCAATTTCTAAACGTAAGCACCTTGATGGTGAAGATATAAAACTGGCATTGCAACATATTGAGTTTCGCCACAACGCATCAAAGCTATTGTCAGCGCAAAACTTTGATGAAAAGTTTATTAGTCTGCAAACCGACGGCGAAGTCATCGGACAGATCAATGGTCTCACCGTATTGGATATGGCTGAATACAGTTATGGCGAACCGGCGAGAATTACCGCATCTGTGCATTATGGTGATGGTGAAGTCGCAGATATTGAAAGAAAGTCAGAACTTGGCGGCAATATTCATGCTAAAGGCATGATGATTTTGTCATCTTGCTTATATCGTATTTTTGGTAAAGATGCCCCGCTACACCTGAACGCCAATATTGTGTTTGAGCAATCTTACCAAGAAATTGACGGCGATAGTGCCTCACTGGCTGAATACTGTGCATTGATCTCAGCGATCACCGACAAACCAATACAACAAGGCATAGCCGCTACCGGCGCGATAGACCAATTTGGCAACGTACAAGCCATAGGTGGCGTCAATGAAAAGATAGAAGGATTCTTCGAGCTCTGTCGAAAACGTGGCCTCAATGGTAATCAAGGGGTCATCATCCCTACTGCTAACGTACAGCAACTCAATCTTAATCAAGATGTCATCAAAGCAGTGCAGGATAAGCAGTTCAGCCTCTATCAAGTTTCTCACATAGATGAAGCCGTTGAGCTACTCACTAATGTTTCCGCTGGCGAAGCCAATGAGCATAACCAATTTCCAACGGACACATTATATGGGCTGGTACAGTCAAGATTAGAAGCATTGGCAGGCTATCAAGAACCAGAACTCAGCTTTTTTGAGAGATTACTCGATAAATTAAAGATATCCAGCTGATCGGAGTTGTTTAGCGTACACGTGTTCGCTAATCTTGGCACCACTAATTGCTGGAGTGAAGTATATAATGAGTAAAGCTAATAGTTTCAACAAAGAAGAACTAGTCGCCTGTGGACATGCCAAACTGTTTGGCGCTAATTCTCCGCGTTTACCCATCGACAACATGTTGATGATTGACCGTATCACGACCATCAATGCCGATGGCGGTGAATTTGGTAAAGGTGAAATTGTCGCTGAACTCGATATTGATCCAAAACTTTGGTTTTTTGATTGTCACTTTGAAAATGATCCCGTGATGCCTGGTTGCTTAGGGCTAGATGCAATGTGGCAACTCGTAGGATTTTTCTTAGGTTGGGAAGGCGCTGAAGGTAAAGGCCGTGCATTGGGTGTAGGAGAAGTAAAGTTCACCGGGCAAGTATTACCGGACGCTAAAAAAGTTACCTACAAATTAACTGTAAAACGTAAAGTATATCGCAAATTGGTGATGGGTATTGCTGATGCCGTAATGGAAGTCGACGGCCGAGAAATCTACAGTGCTAAAGACCTAAAAGTCGGCATTTTTAAAGATACTTCAACCTTCTAACTCTACCTCACCTGTACAGCTGATAATGATGATCAGCAATGCGGAAAAAGGTTGTTAGGGCTTTAACGTGAAATGCCCTAGTTGTGCAGTCAACTAGGGCATAAATACTTTAACAAACTAGAACTGCTGCGCTATTTATTAAACAAGCCACTTAGGCGGCCATCAACTCCCTCTCGCCATCCCCCAAGCCACTGAGATTTAGAATCCAACGTTGAATATGGGCAATTCTCTTTTGAGCGCCCTCCTATCCCAGCTTGAAATCCTTTTGAAAAAGCTCTATCTAAACGGTCTCTTTTCTGTCTTTTCATGCAAGCATCCTCTATTGAACTGTCCTAGGAGCTAAACTCCACCCAATACAAATAGAACGTTTTTTAAACAAGATCAAACAATATTTTTGTCATATTTGCCGTTTATAATTTAAGCGCCTGAGTTATCAAAATAAAAAAAATCGAAGCATTTGCTTCGATTTTTAGTAGAAAATATTCTAAGAAAAGACTAGCGTTTTACGCGACGTCTTAACCACAGTAACGGCAACAGCAATAAAGCACCTAACGACGCCGCACCTTTGCGCTCGTAGTTACCATTGCCACTATTATCGTTCTCTTCAACTGGACAAGCTTCTCCAGTACTAGAGGGCTGTAATACCACCATACGTGGAATAAACGCGGTAACCGGATCACCATTGCCATCGATTTCAAACAACGGTAAGCCGTTATCACCGATAATCAAATTACCATCTGAATCGAACTGGTACGAAGGCTTACGAATAAACGCAGTGCCAACAATAGTGCCATCTTCGCCGATACTATTTGCCTCTACGATGCGAATTTCACTTTCGTAAGATAACGTATCACCACTGCCATCTTCAACTTCAACACGATTACGTACCCACTCACCTTCTGCATCTTGCTCATAGCCTTTTGAGCCACAAGTAAGCAAGGTATTCAGATCACTGAACTCATCTTTATCTTTATCGAATAAGAAACCCGCTTTCACACGCGGTTTCTCTTTGTCAGCCGTGACTTCGATATACCCAACAACTTGGTTTAAGTTATTGATATCTTTTGGTCGACTGGCTCTGTCAGAGATAGTCTCGAAAAAGTCATGCGGCGTGACAAAACCTTCATCAGGGTTGTTAGTATCGAAGTAGAAAAACTTGTCTCGCGGATAGCCATCTAAGTACTGATTGTAGCTACCGACCAAAATACCGTTGTCGTTGATGTCGTAGGCGATAGAGTATCGTTGATCATCCTTCATCGGGATCCAATGATACTGATAATCACCATCGCTATCTTTCTTCCAATAAGCTGCATCATAAGCCAATTTATCAGTATTACCGTTACGATAAACATGCGATCGGCCAGCAACGATACCGTCAACATTAATTCCAAGACCCTGAGCGGTAAAAACAGTCTCTGATTCAGACTCTAAACCAAGCGGTAGCTCAATACCCTGAGCGTTATCCACATCCCACACATAAGCTCGAGTTTGATAAACAATATTTCTATAACCGCTAGAATTAGGATACTGTTCACGCTGCACACAGATATCTATCGGATATGTCTCACCGGTAATACAGCTTTCAATACGATCGATACTGGTCGAAGACAGCTCAGTGCTCGCGTAGCCTGCAACAACATTATGCTCATTAATAGCAGCAGCAATCGACATACCACCAACCGTCACAGTGACATCCTCGTCTTCACTGTAATATTCTGTAATAGGCGGAAGCAAAGGTACTTCAGTGCCATCAGCTAGCTTTACAAATCCACGTTCTTCAAATTCTCGATAATACCAATACTCTTGGTCTTCATTGCTACCGGTATACTCGACTGTCTGCTCTGGTGCTGTATATGCACCCACTTTTACACCTGCAGTGCTAATACCGTAGTAGTAAGCATCAATTGAGTTAATAGTTTCTGGCACATCAGGGTCTGAATCTTTCGGCGGCGTAGTGCCAAAAACGCTTTCAAATGTGGGTATCCATGCGCCAGAGGCGCCATTTTCATCCGAGGTAAACGTAAAGTTGTTGGCTACAATAGGCAGATCTATCGAATAAATTATTTGTTCTTCTGGTGCAATACCGTCTTCGATATCGATGACACCGTCATCGTCATCATCTGAGACACTAAGTTTCTTCTTACCCTTTGAAACACCAACTGACTCGTTATTACCATTAACGAACATACCGTAACCATTACGGGTACTTTCAATGGTGCCATTTAGATCAAAGTCTTCAATATTCTTGATTTCATATACAGGCGCTGCTTGCACGCCTTGCAATGCACTGACAACGCCAATAGCCACTAATGATAATGTTTTATCCAACTTCAACTTCATTAATTATATTCCTATTATTTATGTGGCTTACTTAAGCGACTCAAGCTCTTCCCAACGCTCGAAACACACTTCTAGCTCTTGTTCTTTATCTGACAACAGCTTGAGCTGTTGGTTTACCGTATCTTGGTCCTGTGAATAAAAGTCTGCTTCACTGATAACCGCCTGTAGCGATTCTATCTCAGTTTCAAGCGCTTCCATTTTTGCAGGTAACTGTTCCAACTCTCTTTGTAATTTGTAAGAGAGCTTTTTTTCTACCTTAGCAGCCTGCTTTTTAACAGGTTTAACTTCAGCAACTTGTGCTTGGACAGCAGCAGAGGCCACAGGTTCCTCAGAATAAAACTTTGCACCTTGAGCAACTGCATCTTCATAGCCGCCAACGTACTCACTCCAGCCACCGTTACCGGTAAACCACCATGAGCTTGTCACTGTATTATCGATGAACGCTCTATCGTGGCTCACCAACAATAATGTCCCTTCATAATCTGTTAGCAAGGACTCTAACAACTCTAGGGTCTCAATATCAAGATCGTTTGTTGGTTCATCTAAGATTATTAAGTTTGCAGGCTTAATTAGCAGCCTAGCAAGCAGCAACCGGTTCTTCTCGCCACCGGATAAAGCTTTGACTGGCGTACGAGCACGCATCGGCGAAAACAGAAAATCTTGCAGGTAGCTTAAGATATGACGATCTTGGCCATTAATGGTAATCGTCTTCTTGCCTTCGCCGACGTTTTCCTCAACAGTTTTTTCAGGGTCCAGCGCTTCGCGGTATTGGTCAAAATAGGCAATCTCGAGTTTAGTACCAACTTTTACACTACCTGATTGCGCTTCGAGTTTACCGATCAGCAATTTGATTAACGTTGATTTACCACAGCCATTGGGACCAATCAATGCAATACGATCACCGCGCATTACGCTTGTGGTAAAGTTTTTAACCAAATTCTTATCGGGTAAATTAAAATTCAAGCTATCAACATCGAATACTAACTTACCAGAGCGCTCTGTATCGGCAACTGCCATTTTCGCGCCACCTTGACGCTCAAGCCTAGCTCTGCGCTCGACACGCAAGGCTTTTAGTGCACGAACTCGACCTTCATTACGCGTACGACGAGCTTTAATACCTTGCCTAATCCAAACTTCTTCTTCTGCCAGTTTCTTATCGAAATGGGCATTTTGCTCCGCTTCTACGCGCAACCACTCAGCCTTTCCTTCAAGATAAGTTTGATAGTTGCCAGGCCATGATGTCACGACACCACGATCTAAATCGACGATACGCGTGGCCATGCGTTGAATAAACCCACGGTCATGACTAATAAAGACAATAGCGCCTTTATAGCTAAGCAAAAACTCTTCTAACCATTCGATGGTATCAATATCCAAATGGTTAGTTGGCTCATCAAGTAGCAGTAAATCAGGCTCGCTAACCAATGCTCGTGCGAGGGCTACTTTACGCTGCCAACCGCCAGACAAAGTATTGAGTTGCGCTTCAGCATCGAGTCCTAACATCTGACATGTTTGAGTGATACGGGTATCGAGCTGCCAACCATCTAAATGGTCTAAGTCAGATTGCAAACGCTCCATCTGTTTGAGCATTTTCTCCATCTGCTCGCCATCAGCAGTGGCTACATCGTGAGATAACTGATGGTAACGTTCTAACTTTTCACCGACTTCTTTAAGCCCACCAGAAATGTAGGCATACACAGTGCCCTGTTCTGCTTTAGGTGGATCTTGTTGGAGACGGCTTACTTTGACGTCGGTAGCAATATTAAACTCACCGTCGTCTAGCAGTACTTCTTTACAAAGTACTTTCATTAAGCTGGACTTGCCCGCCCCGTTACGGCCAACAATACATACCCGCTCTCCAGCTTCAATGGTGAAATCGGCGTTTTGTAATAACGGAGTATATCCGTATGCTAACGAGCCATTATTTATACGTACAAGACTCAATTTATACTCCTAAAAAAGCTTGTATTTGTGGCAAATCAAACGGCCAACATAATTCTAATTGACTGTCTACACGCTGCAGTACCGGAATTGAGATGCCATAACGTTCTGCTAAATGTGGATCATCACAAATGTCTACATGTGTATAGCTTAAACCTGCCCCTTGAAGCAGCGCTGCGGCTTGCTCACATAAGTGACAATGTTCGGTATGAAACAACACTAATTGCGGCTGACTCATGCTGACTTAACCACGGGTAATCGACCAGGTATTATGAATTTGTGGGTTACGTTTGTAATCCAAAGGCAGCGTTTGCTTATCAAGATTAGTCACCTTAAGCCCCAAGGCATTTAGGCCAGCACTGTCCATCTTAAATTTGCGTTTATTATTTGAGAAAATTATCTCACCGCCTTGGTTTAGCAACTTCACCAGACTGGTCAATAAAGGCAGGTGGTCGCGTTGAACATCAAACGAATCTTCCATTCGCTTCGAGTTTGAGAACGTCGGTGGATCGATAAAAATCAGATCAAATTTATCTTGGCAATTATCTATCCATTGCAAGCAATCACTTTGAACAAAATGATACTGGCTGCCAGATAGACCATTCAACGCAAAATTATCTTTGGCCCAATTCAGGTAAGTATTAGACATATCAACGGTAGTGACCGACTTAGCCTTACCGATGGCAGCATGAACAGAAGCGGTACCTGTGTAAGCAAATAAATTTAACACGTCACGACCTGCCGATTTTTCACCTACCATTTTGCGCGTTAAACGGTGGTCTAAAAATAAGCCGGTATCAAGATAGTCTTTAAGGTTTATCTTAAATTTTGCCCCATACTCCATGGTGTGCAGTTCTTGATGAGTCGCATCAAGCTTTTGATATTGACTGGTGCCCTTTTGTCGCTCACGGGTTTTGAGGACAATATGCTCAGGATCAATGCCAATAGCCTGCGGTAGAACCAACAAAACATCGGTCAATCGACGTTTAGTGACCGCTTCAGGAATATCTTTTGGCGCTGAATATTCTTGAATAACGACATAATCAAGGTATTTGTCGACTGCCACGTTATACTCGGGAATATCAGCATCATATAAGCGATAGCTATCGATACCTTCACGTTTTGCCCACTTTGATAACTGCTTGTAATTCTTCTTAATGCGGTTTGCAAATGAGCTGGCGACCTCACTCACTTCGCCTTGATTTTGTACCGCAACAGGGTCAATTCTTCGAGTGCTTTGGGCATGAACGGTATACAGATTAAATGCACACTCTAGCTGGCCATTGTACATTTTCATCTGTTTATCAGCTTTTAACTTAAGTGCTGACAACAATTCAACGTCACTATTGAGTACGGCAATCTGCCAACCACCAAATTGTGATTTGAATTTATCACCCAGTTGATAATAGAGCTGCAGTAAAGAGGTCACATTACCTAATCGCTCACCATATGGCGGGTTAGTGATCAGGGCACCGCTCTTAGCGGGGACTTCGACATCCAGTGCATTGCCAACAGAGAACTCGATTAACTGTGCCACACCGGCATTTTCGGCGTTACGTTTCGCTAAGGCAACGAGGCGAGAATCAATATCACTGCCGTAGAACTTAGTTTCACAGCGGCTAATACCTAGGCTAGCTCTTGCTTTGGCCTCAGATTTTAACTCATTCCAAACCGCATCCTGATGACGAAGCCAGTGAGAAAAACCAAAACGCTGACGATATAATGCGGGTGCAACATCACAGGCCATCATCGCCGCTTCAATCAGCACCGTACCCGAACCACAAAATGGATCGAGTAAGGTGACAGGTTCGGCTTTCCAACCACTGCGCACCAACATATTGGCGGCTAAATTCTCTTTTAGCGGGGCTTCACCTGTGGTCGCGCGATATCCACGTTGATGTAAAGCGGGGCCGGAGAAATTAATTCCTAAAGTAATTTGGCCACGGCGGTAATGAGCGTCGATACGAAAATCAGCTTCAGAACGGCCAACATCGGGGCGATTTAAACCGTCATCTCTAAACCGGTCAACAACCGCATCTTTAACTTTGAGCGCGCCAAATTGAGAGTTTTTAATAAAACCACCAACACCATGAAAATCGATGCTAAAGGTGCTTTTATTGGAGAAGTGTGTTTGCCAGTCAATGCAATAGGCCGCATTATAAAGTTGCTCCGGCGTTTCGCACGGGCCTTTATAAATCACCATGACTATTCTACTCGCTAAACGAGACCATAAAGTGATGCGATAAGCTAATTCTAAAGGCGCAGAAAAATAAACCCCTGCAACACTCTCTTTCACATCTTTGGCGCCTAACTCTACAAGTTCTAGAGATAACGCATATTCATAGCCTCTTGGGGCAGCAGCAAAAAAATTTAACATTGATTGGTAAACACACTCATTTAAACAATCCGCCATTATAACCTGTCACAGCAGCAAAAGATAAAAGTTATCTCCCCTAGCGGTTAATTTATTGGCCCTTGTGACAAGAAAACCTTGTGGTTGTCGCATTTATGAACGCTCAAACAGATAAACACATAAGTCGCTTGCATTCACAGAATCATGTCGTTATAGTTCGCCCCGCTTTAACGGACGCGGGATGGAGCAGTTTGGTAGCTCGTCGGGCTCATAACCCGAAGGTCGTCGGTTCAAATCCGGCTCCCGCAACCAATTTTGGTTGCCAGTTAAAGCACATTCGGACGCGGGATGGAGCAGTTTGGTAGCTCGTCGGGCTCATAACCCGAAGGTCGTTGGTTCAAATCCAGCTCCCGCAACCAATTCTTACGTATACAGAATTAAAACAGATACGATTCTACGGACGCGGGATGGAGCAGTTTGGTAGCTCGTCGGGCTCATAACCCGAAGGTCGTTGGTTCAAATCCAGCTCCCGCAACCAATTTCACAAATACACCCCTACAACTCTCAGCAGCCAAGACAATATTCTCGTTATTGCTCAACCCTCTGCCGTGCTAACAACTCGTCACCCAGCGCTACTTGCGCAAAATGGTTCGATAATAAACAAAAAAGCCGCCTCGTAGGCAGCTTTCTCAATAAGTATTTATTTGGCAGACGGTTTACTAATGCAGTTACGCTGCAGCGATTTGGCGCTTTACTTTTAAAGGTTGAAGACGGTCATTCATCACTTTAATGCATTCAAATTGACGCAATGACTTACTGCCATTGAGTGAGAGTTCAGGTTCAAGCAACATGACTAACGATGCTTGGATATTTGACTCCACTACCATAACCTGTGCATCGACACCTTGGCAGCGAAGTTGAAACACTTTAGCTAACTCGCTATATACGCACATACTACTGACATCAAAAAACCATGATTTTGGCATTTGCGGTTTCATAAGAAAATGCGCAGCTGTGGCATTCAGGGCTAATTGCACCCGCGCAGCATCCGATAACGAGGCAATTTTTACGAGCTTTTCAATAAACTCAATATAGAATTTGGCATGCTCAACATTAAACTCTAACGCCGACATCGCATCGGGAATCAAAGTCTTTGCTTTATAAGGAGTTAAAAACTCCATCTCTGAGCCTAACGAAACGCTTAACACACCATACGTATCGTTATATCTCCATTGCCAATCCCTTTTTGGCATTAATAACATAACGCTTACCTATTAAATAAATACCCCTCGATAATAGATGATTAATTGCCCAATATCAAAAAAATTTTATAAATTATAACTGAAATAACAATACCTTAAGACAAAAAAGCGCGATCGTTTTTCGATCGCGCGATCTGCAAATTAGATCAAATACGGATCAATTGATCAGCGCACTCGATAGGCATCAACAATCTCTTTGATCAATTGCGGGCCCTGATAAATAAAGCCGGAATAAATCTGTACCATCTCTGCACCGGCATCAAGCTTGTCCAATGCATCTTCGGCGCTATTAATACCGCCAACACCGATAATAGGCAACTTGCCGCCTAAGGCGTCAGCCAGCTGTTTAATTACTTTAGTTGACAATGAATTCAATGGCTTACCACTTAAACCGCCAGCTTCATTTGAATTCATCAAGCCACTTACACCGTCTCGAGTTAACGTCGTGTTGGTGGCAATTGCGCCATCAAACTCATTACGGATTAATGAATCGGCAATCGACTGAACTTCTTCTTGACTCAGATCTGGCGCAATTTTTAACGCGATCGGCACATACTTACCATGCTGCTTGGCAAGATCTTTTTGTTTCGCTTTTAACGATCCCAATAGATCATCAAGCAGCTCACCATATTGCAAAGCACGCAGACCAGGCGTATTGGGAGACGAAATATTTACCGCAATATAAGCTGCATATTGGTAGACTTTGTCCATACAGATGAGGTAATCATCTTTACCCTGCTCAACCGGTGTGTCCTTGTTCTTGCCGATATTGACGCCGACCATCGCACCTGACTTGGCTGCTTTTAGGTTATCTACAAGCGCATCAACACCTTTGTTATTGAAACCCATACGGTTGATGATGGCTTTAGCAGGTTTAATGCGGAATAATCGCGGTTGGTCATTACCAGGTTGAGGACGTGGTGTAACAGTACCCACCTCAATGTGGCCAAAGCCCATCGCATGAAACGCATCAATACACTCGCCATCTTTGTCCATACCCGCCGCTAAACCAACAGGATTTGGAAAAGTGAGTCCCATAAATGTAACCGGTGCAGGATCAAACTTCTGGCCATAGAAGCAGTTCAGTGGCGAATTAGCGGTAGATTTCAAGCTATGTATTGCGAGGTTATGCGCTTTTTCAGGATCCATCTGAAACATCACCTTTTGCGCGATTTTGTAAAACATGCGTTCTCCTAGACCGAAAAAAGCCCCGGCTAATGCCAGGGCTAATAGTTATTATTAATTGTCTACTTTTGACCTTCACAATGAAGGATAAGTAAATTGAGCTCTCGCAGTGCGACAGAGAACTTCGCAAATTCGTGGCTTTGAGAAGTCTTAAAGTCTGCAAGCATGTGGAACCATCTCTCCAACAAGCCCTGGTTGGAGTCTATCCACTGCTCAATAATGGTTTCTGCATCACAGCTAGCTGTACATGTGCGTAAAACCACAGAGCTTAATGCACGTTGCTGCCAATCTAACTCTTCTCTAAATGCCGCTCTTGCCAATGCTTGCCAGTGATTCGCTACTGGTTGAGCACTAATCTGGTCAAGGAACCAATGTAGTTCTACACGTGCACCTAGTTTAAAGTAAGTTTCAGCAACTAATGCCACTGGCTTGTTTTCAAACTCAGCAATTTGAGAGATATCAAGTGCAGAGAAAAGTGTACTCATATTGACAACGTCAGTAGCAACACTTTCGGTCACGCCTTCTTTAGCAAGCGCGATAATCTCAGCCTGAATATCACCAACTTCATCAGCAACCATATACTGGTGAACGTTAGCGCGTAACTCTTCAAATACTGGGCTGTAGAAAGCCACCGTCTGCTCTATGCTTTGGTTACGATTGCGATGGCGTAGGAACCAACGACACGCTCGACGCATGTTACGACGTAACTGATGCAGCATTTCACCTTGTACAACAGCCGGCACGATACCGTTTAATGCCGTAATTGACTTAGTTAAATCAGCTAAACCAAATACTTCACGAGCCATAGTGTAACAGATTGCCGCTTCGGCAACTGAGGCACCTGTCTCATCTTGCATACGTTGTACAAAATTTAATCCCATATCGTTAACGAGTTCATTTGCCAACGATGTGGCAATAATTTCTGCGCGCAGTGGATGGGCAACCATACGTTCGCTGTACTGATCTTTAAGTTGCTGCGGGAAATAAGCAATAAGCAGCTGGCTCAAGAAAGTATCTTCGGTAATTTCTGGCGTCAGTAGTTGCTCTTTGAGCACCATTTTCGCATACGCAACCAGAACCGATAACTCTGGGCGTGTCAGTGCTTTGCCATTCGCTAAGCGCTCAGCTAGCTCATCTTCTGTAGGCAAGAACTCCAGCGCTCTATCAAGCTTATCTTCTTTTTCAAGATAATGAATGAAACGAATTTGTTCTTTAAGCTGCTCTGCACCGCGTACTTGAGTAACTGAAATTGTCCGCGTTTGGTCTTTACAATCTTGTAAGACAATACGGCTGACTTCTTCTGTCATATCAAGCAATAAACGGTTACGTTGCTTCATGGTTAGCTCACCATCGGCAACTAAAGCGTTCAGAAGAATCTTGATATTCACTTCGTTATCAGAGCAGTCAACACCGCCAACGTTATCAACAAAGTCAGTATTCATACGACCGCCATTAGCGGTGTATTCTATACGACCAAGCTGAGTGCAACCTAAGTTGCCGCCTTCACCGATGATTCGTGCTTGAACTTCATTACCGTTTACACGCAATGCATCGTTTGCACGGTCACCTACTTCAGCATGCGACTCAGACGCGGCTTTAACATAGGTACCAATACCCCCATTCCAAATCAAATCGACCTTCATTTTAAGCAGCTCTTTAAGCAACTCATTGGGCGTCATGGTTGATTTCTTAGTCTCAAGCATGGCTTTCATTTCTGGCGTCAAGCTAATTGACTTCGCCGAGCGAGAGAAAATGCCGCCACCTTTTGAAATGAGCGATTGGTCATAATCTTCCCAGCTTGAACGTGGCAGCTCAAACAAGCGCGCACGCTCTTTATAACTGCTTGCTGCATCTGGATTTGGGTCGATAAAGATATGTAGGTGGTTAAACGCTGTAACCAAACGGGTGTGTTCTGATAGCAGCATGCCGTTACCAAATACGTCACCAGCCATATCACCCACAGCTAGACAGGTAAAATCAGTGGTTTGGCAATCAATGCCAATTTCACGGAAGTGACGTTTAACCGACTCCCATGCACCACGTGCGGTGATCCCCATCTTCTTATGATCATAACCATTACTGCCACCTGATGCGAAAGCATCACCCAGCCAGAAGTTATATTCTTCAGAGATTTCGTTAGCGATGTCAGAGAATGTCGCTGTCCCCTTATCGGCAGCAACAACTAAGTATGGGTCATCTTCATCATGTCTAACAACGTTAACTGGTGGCACGACTTCGCCATCGATAATGTTGTCTGAAATATCTAACAAGCCGCGAATAAACAAACGGTAACATTGTTGACCTTCGGTAAAGAATGCTTCTCTGCCACCTTCAACAGGGAGTTGTTTACAAACGAAACCACCTTTGGCACCCACAGGTACAATCACGGTATTTTTTACTTGTTGCGCTTTCACTAGGCCAAGAACTTCGGTACGGAAGTCTTCTCGTCTGTCTGACCAACGTAAGCCGCCGCGAGCCACTTTACCGCCACGCAGGTGTACACCTTCTACACGTGGTGAGTAGACAAAGATTTCGAACTTAGGCAAAGGCTTAGGCATTTCAGGAATGTCATCTGGAGAAAACTTAAATGAAATATAAGCTTTCTCAGTACCTTGCTCATTGACCTGATAAAAGTTGGTTCTCAATGTGGCATTAATCAAATCTAAATAACGACGAATGATACGGTCGTCATCAAGACTTGATACATCATCTAGACGTAAATCAATTTGCTCAACAAACTTACTTAATGTCCGTGTTTTAAGTTTAGGGTTGAACTTACGAATAAACATCTTAACCAAGAGGTCCGCAATTTGCGGATAGCGGCTAAAGGTTTCTTCAATGTATGCTTGGCTGAAAGTCGCATCGATTTGGCGCATATACTTAGCGTAAGCACGCAAGATAGATACTTCTCGTCCAGTCAGGCCGGTAGCCAACACCAAACGGTTAAAACCATCATCTTCTAGCTTTTTGTTCCATACTTCTGCGAGTGCAGTTTGGAAACGATCTTGGCTATCGGCTAGATTTTCTGTAGCGCCGCCCTGCACTGTCATTAAGAAGTCTAAAATCCAGAATGTCGCACCATCATCCGTTTTCACTTCATAGGGACGTTCATTGATCACACGTAGACCAAAGTTCTCAAGCATAGGTAGCACATCAGAAAGATGAATAGGCTCATCTTTATGGAAGAGCTTTAAGCGTACTTTGTTGTCGTTTAATGCGGTCTCTTGCGGCTGATAAAACAACATGCCCAGCTTATGCGAATCATCAAGTGCTTCTAGTTGCTGTACATCTACTACTGCCGAACTAGGCAACACATCTTCTTTATAACTGCGTGGGAATGCTTTGATATAACGTTTAACTAAGCTGTTACCAGACTCTTCACCTTGGGCAGTAGTCAGTGCGTTGTTGAGCTTGTCTTCCCAAGACTTCGCGGCCTCAGTCAGGTTATTTTCGATTGCAGCCACATCGACATCCATATTGTTATTATCAACTTTCACTATGTAGTGGGTACGAGCCAAAGTCGATTCTGAGAAATAAGTGGTAAATTCCACTTCTTCTTCACTGTTAAAGTGCTGAGCTAAAATGCGTTGAGTATCTTCACGTAATTTAGTGTTATAGCGATCTTTCGAGACATAAACTAAGCAAGATAAGAAGCGACCAAAGTCATCTTTACGAACAAACAGCTTTAATTTGTCACGGTCTTGCATCTCTAACACGCCATGGGCCACTGATGCTAGCTCTTCAACATTGGCTTGGATCAGCTCATCGCGCGGCAGCGTCTCAAGAATATGCATCAATGCTTTGTAGTCGTGAGAGCGCGGTGTCAGACCTGAACGGTCAAGTACACGTTGTACTTTTTCAGCTAATAGCGGTATCTCGCGTGGACTGCGGTTATATAAATTAGATGCGTAAAGCCCTAAGAAGCGGTCTTCACCTATCACGTTGCCTTGCTTATCGAAGCGTTTAACACCGATATAGTCGACATAAGCCGGACGATGAACACGGCTCTTTTCACTGCTTTTAGTCAAAACCAGTAAGCTATTATCTAAGGCATCTTTACGAGCACTCTCTGATAAGCTTGATAGCATCAGCGACGCAGGCTTTGGCTTACCAGGAATATTCATTAGGCCTAAACCCGTTGATAGATCCGGTACTAGCTCTAAATCACCTTCAACTTTGTTCAAATCGTAGCGGCGGTAACCCAGCAAAGTAAAATGATGGTTGTTAAGATAGCTTAAGAAATTAACCGCTTCTTCAAGCTCTTGCTTTTCACCTGGATAAGGACGTTTGGCTAAATCGCTAACGGTCTCTCCCAGCTTCTCAGACATTTTTTGCCAGTCTTTAACCGATGCTTCAACATCGCCAAGGACTGATGCTAACTCTTTTTCCAGCTGCTTAATGTCAGCGTTGCTGCTTAGACGGTCAATCTCAATTAGAAATACCGCAACTTTCTCAGCTTTGCTGCTGTCGTCATTGTAAGCAACTTTAGAAATCATCCCTTTGGTACGGGTAATCGCCATTGGGGTGTGCAGCATCATATGCGCGGTAATACCCATGCGGTTTAATGCCATGCCGACTGAATCGACCAAGAAAGGCATATCTGGCTGCACAACCTCGATAATGGAATGCGACGATTTCCAGCCGTGCTTGGATTGAGCTGGATTGAACACGCGAATATGGCTACTACCTTTGGCCGTTTTATTGGTGGCATTCCAAAGGCTAAGCACTGCGCCATATAAATCACTATCATTACGCGCATACAGGTCGTCTTTTGACATATGTGCATACAGACAGGTGGCAAAGTGTTCTACTTGTTTGGCTTGTGTATTGGGAACTTTAGAGTGAATTAGGTTGACTACATTCTCAAGTAGTACTGAAGGCATTGCATCTTTCAAGGCCATGTTGCTGTTTCCTTAAGGGTCTATGGCAGCGTATTCTAGTTATATGGATGCTTGAGCATATGACGGGCCAGAAAATTGTGACCTAGGTCATAGCGCGAAGTTTATTACTAAATTTGCCATATTTCGAGAATTATTTTAGTGGTAGATCCTCATAAAAACCAGTTACAGCAACATTTTGCTGCGATAGATGCAAAAACAATCGACTATAGAGCGTAACTATGCAAAAAAAAGGAGAGCTAAGCTCTCCTTTTAATGACTAGGCGCGTGGTTTTCGCCAGAATACCGCCGCAATGGCTGGCAAAATAATTATTGCCCCTAACATATTCACTAAAAACATAAACGTGAGCAAAATTCCCATGTCCATTTGGAACTTAAGTGCAGAGAAGAACCAAGTACTGACACCAATAGCCAAAGTAAGGCCAGTGAATATCACCGCACTACCCCGTTCAACCAACGCCTGATAATAAGCATCTTGCACTGGTACGCCGTCTCTTAACTTCACCGCCATGGTCGACAGAATATAGATACCGTAATCCACCCCAATACCTACACCTAAGGCAATCACCGGCAGCGTACTGACCGCTAGACCGATATCAAGCTGGGTCATCAAGGCCTGAGCCAATGTAGAAACCACATACAAAGGAATAATCACTGCAACTGTTGCGCGCAATGAGCGGAAACTGAGTAAACACAGCACAAAGACCGCACCGTATACATAGAGCATCATGGGTAGCTGCGCTTCAGCAACCGCTTCATTAGTGGCAGCCATTACCCCAACAGGGCCTGAAGCTAAGCGGAATGTCAGTTGCTCATTATTCATCGTGGCGGCAAGGGTTTTAACTTTATCTACCACGACTTCAACAGTTTCAGCCTTATGATCTTGCAAAAACAGATACACAGGCATGACCGAGCAATCACTGTTAAGCAGCCCCGATGTCGTTGGAATACGCCCTACCGCCTGCACGAGACTCGCAGTCGTACGTGGCAAAACCTGCCACTTAGGATTACCCTCGTTAAAACCAGCATTAACCCTTTTCGCTACAGACGCTAAACTCGCGGTTGATTCAACACCCGGTGTATTGGCAACTTGCCACTCAAACTCATCTATCTGCATTAACTGATCATGATAGGTACACGCTTCAGGTTTAGCTTCAACAATGACAGTCATGACATCGGTAGTGATAGAGAAATGATCAGTGATGAAAAACGTATCTTGGTTGTAGCGCGAATCAAAATGCAGCGCTGGCGCGCCGCCCTGCAGATCGCCAATTTTCATTTTATTGGCTTCATACAGCCCAACCCCATAAAGTACCGCCGTGACGCTTAAGACAACCGCCGCATATTTGGGTGTGGCAAAACAGGAAAGTTTGCGCCAAATATCATTGCCATCAGCCTTTTTAACCGCTTTAACGCTTGGCGATAACTTACAGTATGAGATCAGTAACGGTAACAGGATCAAATTAGTCAAAATAATCACTGCCACACCTAATGAGGCAGAGATAGCCAGCTCACGAATAATACCAATATCGATAGCCAACAAAGTCATAAAGCCCACGGTATCAGACAGTAAAGCAATACCGCCTGGCACTAATAAGCTTCTAAAGGATGAAGCTGCAGCGGCCTTGGTGGTCTCACCTTCACCCACACGTCGACGCACAGCATTGATCATCTGCACACTGTGGCTGACACCGATGGCGAACACTAAAAACGGGATAAGAATCGACATGGGGTCTAACCCAAAGCCAACAACCGTCAGCAAACCTAGCTGCCAAATTACTGCGACTAAACTACAAGCTAGCGGCAGCAGGGTAAGCAAAATAGATTTAGAAAACAGATACACCATTACCGCAGTGACTAAAATGGCGATTAAGAAAAACAGCACCACCCCTTTGGCACCTTCTGCGACATCGCCCGCCATTTTAGCAAAGCCGATAATGTGCACTTTGATATGCTCATTTTCAAATTCACCACGCAGCTGTTCTTCCAACTGGGCAGCAAACGCTAAAGTATCAAGCGGCTCGCCCGTTTGTGGGTCGAAATCCATCAACTGTGCACTGACCATCGCCGCAGAATAATCCTCAGCAATCAGACGCCCCACAATACCCGCTTTTTCAATATTTCCGCGTACTATGGCAAGGCCTGCATCGGTAGTTGAAAAATCGGCTGGGATAACCGGCCCACCGGCGAAACCATCTTCGACTACCTCAGTAAAACGCGTTGAAGGTGAATACAAAGACTTTACTTGGGCTCTATCCACACCTGGGATAAAAAACAGTTGGTCATGGACCTTTTTTAGCGAATCGAAAAAGTTAGCATTAAAAATATCGCCGCTAGTGTCTTCTACCGCCACCATAATGCTATTTGCACCACCAAATTGTTTTTGGTGTTTCAAATAGGTCTTCATGTATTCGTGGTTCAGGGGAATATTTTTGACAAATGCCGCATCCATTTTCAGGTTGCTGGCTTGCAATGCTAAAAATACTGTCACTAACAAGAAAGAGAAAATGACAACTAGCCTTTGCCTAAAAAGGAATGCCTCTAATCCATTTACAATTTTATCTAACATCTTAAGGCCCTATTATTCTTGTTCTAATTTAACGAACCCTTTGGTTCCAGCAATCCAGAGTTGACCTTGAGGGTCGGTCATTATACTGACCAAATTTTCTCCTTGTCTTTGTGCTACCAGCTTAGCTTCGCCATCGCTTTTAACATCAAGGATCACCCCTGCGTTACCAACCAAACGAACGGTAGAATCATTCAGCACTATGCCGCCGTTAATGGTCGACTGCGTTGGTAAACTGATTTCTTGCCATTGACCCGTTCCTGTATTGGAATAAAAAAGGTGGCCTCTGAGCCCCATCACGTACACACCGGTTTCGGTCACTACGCTATTAAACAGTGAGCCTTCATAAAGAAAATCTTGCTTTTGCCAGGTAAAACCTAGGTCATCTGAGGTGGCCACAAGCCCTAACTCGCCAACCATTAGTAATGCGCCACTATTAAGACGAACAATACGATTAAAGTGCGGCAGCAAGGTACTACGCTCACTTAAATAGAGTGCTTCATCCTCAGCTTTGAGTTCTTCAAGATAGGCAACGTCTTCTTCAAATAAAAGTTCGTGATGAAATTCGCTTTGCCATGTTTTACCGCCGTCCTGAGTGCGATAAAACAAGCCATATGCACCAACAGCAACACCGGATTTCTCGTCAAACATTAAAATATCAAGCAATGGCTTCTCAATTTCAGGAGAGCTCATCTGCACTTGCCAAGACTGACCTGCATCTTGGGTATAAAGAATAGTCGCGTCGTGACCAACGGCCCAGCCCTGATCTGCATTAACCAAAAAAGCGTTAGTTAGCAGAGCTACCGTTGGCGAACTCACCTGCTGCCATTGACCGTTAAATTTAAATAGGTGACCACGTTCACCTACAGCGATAGCTGTATTGCTAAAAGTCGCAATATCAAGCACAAGAGATTGGTCGGCTAGTGGTTGCAAAGCGATCTCATTTGCCGACTGCGCATAGGCGCTGATAAACAATGAAAGGGAGATAAAACTGACTACAACAAACCGAAGCATGCTAAACAACATACAAACTTCCTTAGATAAATGAGGGGCGCAACGCGCCCCTACTTTATTGTCGATTAACGTATACCTGCACGCCTTAGTGCTGCTGGAGTGAAGTTAGCTTCACTTAGCTTAGCGTCGAAATCATACATACGTCCTTCGTTATCTAAGCCCATAGCGATATAACGACGCGACTGTAAATCATGGAATACTTCTAAGGTACTCCAATGAGTTGGCACTTCGTAATAGTTAATCGCATGTGCTACCGCTACGCGATATAGCTCGTCACGGTTATCATACATATCCGCTAATGACACCTGCCACGAATCTTCGTCAATATAGAAAGTACGTGTCTTATAAATATGACGCATGCCCTCTTTCAACTGAGCTTTAACCACCCAAACACGGTGCTTTTCCCAGCGAACATGTTCAGGGTTAATGTGGCCTGCCTTGATAATCTGATCATATTTCAAATTGTCAGAATGCAGTTTGTAGTCATTGTAAGGAATATAGATCTCTTTTTTACCCAATAACTCCCAGTTGTAACGTACTGGTGAGCCGTTGAACATATCGAAATCATCGGTAGTACGCAGACCATCAGAGACTGTACCTGGCGTATCGAAAGCCACATTAGGGGCTTTACGAACGCGGCGTTGTCCAGTGTTATAGGTCCAAGCCTGGCGTGGTAGCGCCTCTTGGTCCATCGTTTCTTTCACTAACAAAGCCGTACCCGCTAAACGTGCAGGCTGAGTCACTACCTGCTTAAAGTAAAATAGCGTATTGGTTGAGCTTAATTTATCTAAAGTAATTTCTGGTCGAGAATATTCAAAGCGAATCTCTTCTGCTGTTTCAACCAAGGTATAGCCACCGCCGGCTGTTGGTGCAGCTTGGCTACGCGCAGTTTTGATATCAACACCGCGGAAACGTAATACGTGATTCCAAATAGCTTCTAAACCGTTCTGTGGGATTGGGAAAGGCACACCAATTGACGCACCTGAAATACCGTTACCATCTGCAACTAGCTCAGCGCGAGTCGCGTTGGCCTTGGTCGCTTCATAAACAAACTCAGGCACTGAAGCAGTACGGCGAGTTTGATATACATTCATTTTGAATGTATCTGGATACAGTTCAAACAGCTTACGCTGGCCATCAGTGAGATGGTCTTTATATTGATCTTTATTGGCATTGGTAATGGTAAATTCAATTTTGTCACCGGCAAAAGGATCTGGATGATGCATGCCTTTTTCATAGCCAGCAGGGGCAGAAGTGATGCCACCATCCCACGCTGGAATACTGCCATCTTCGTTCCCAGCCTTCTCGCCACCAAGTGGTGTTAATTCAGCACCCAGTTTAGCGGCTTCCGCTTCGGAGATTTTTGCATAGCTCGCTGGTGCACATAATGCTACCGCCACAGCTGCCGACAATATCGCAAGTTTGTTCATTATTATTGTCCTTGTGATTAAATTGAATACTTGATGTTGAAAGAGACATAGTCGCGATCTGACATCTGGTTAGTGGTACCTACTCCACCGAAGAACGAGTTATAGGAAATATCCGCTCCCCAACGGCTACGGTAGTCAAAGTTAACGCCAACCGACACAGCCTTTTTACCTTCAGTAAACAAGAACATTGGATCTGGCGTAATACCGTCAACATCATGTGAGAAAATCACTCGTGGCGACATGTTCACACCGGCGAACAAGTTGTTGTAATCTGCTTTAGCCACTAAACGGTAACCCCAAGCGAAATCTGTTGGGAATGGGTTAGTCTCTGGTCCATTATGTAATGCTTCAATAATACCAGGCATATCTGGGTTGCCGCCTGAGCGCGCAGTTCCAGGTCCATTTAAGCGCAGTTCATCAAAACCTGGCATATCGTGGATCCAAACCCCGCCGACTTCGGCAAGCATTGTTAGGTTACTGGTACCTAGCACCGGACCAAATAAGTGGGTAAATGTCATCTGTGCTTGAGTAGTATCACGTAGGATATAACCCTGAGCACGCTCGCCAGGACCTACATCGCTAACATAGCTGGTGTATTGCGATACACCATCAAGATCAGGACGTAAGCCAGCATTAGCTAGCTGCTGTGGCATCGCGGCAAATAATAGCTCAACATCATCGATTTGCAGCGGTTCATCTTGACGATGCGCAATTTCACCGGCAACCGACGTGTCACCCACTAAGGTGTTAAAGCTAAAGCCATAAAGTTTGATATCTTCTGGGTATTCAATTTGCGCTTTAGAGAACGTCTCAAGGGCGAGCATATCTTCACGCGTCACCGAGTTACCACTCGCAGCAATACCGGCAAGTGTGGCAATATCAGCTTGAATAGCATCGGCTTCAAAGTTGGCGGTAGTACCACTGATAAGTGGGCGACGGCTATGATAATTCATGTAGTACAAACCAAACTCAGTCTCACCTAACTGCGGAGCATAATAACCAAGCTTGATACCATACTGGCCAGAGTCACTGGCACTTTTCTGATCGTCAACCAAGGTGACTTTGGTTGGGTAGGCCAGCGCTAAACTACCCAATGTCGCGGCATCATAGTTACCTGAGGCAATCATCGCCGCCAAGGTATTATATTCAGCTTGCAAGAAATCGAGGTTAATATCTGGGTTAGCGTTAAAACCTAACTGAGCATTTTGCGAGTAACCGCCATAACCGGCAAAATCATTAGTTGAGAAATATGAACCAGGTGTTGGTACCCAAACTGGTTCCCAGTCGTACTGATAAAAACCTTCAACTGATAACGAGTCGGTAATGCCAAATGAAGCCCACACCATACCTTGTGGTCTAAAGGCTTCTTTGAGTTCCGCACCTGGCGCATTCAAAATATTCAAATCAACAGGGTTAATCACCCCAATACCATGGGCGATTAACGTACTTTCCCCCCAAGAAACCACTTGATTACCAACACGAACGGTCAGTGGGTTAGCACCATCATTAAAATCGAAATCAGCATAAACGAACGCATCTAACAGGCGAATATCTTTACATTGTACTTTTGATGCTTGGTCATCTGCACAGGGGTCATATTCTTGGCCAGTGATAGGGTCACTAAAGCCATAATCGCCATCATTGGCTTTTTGGTCATAAAAATACATACCACGGGCGAATAAGCCAAAGTTCTTATATTGCAAAGAAAGCTCATGCAAGCCCTTAAATACCATAGAGGTAACGTCACCTTGAGAGTAAAGCAGGTTACTCAAATCACCGTTACTTGAATATGAACCTGGCTGAGCCCAAATCTCAGACGAGGTATATTTGGTGTTATTAAATGCAGAGTAGTTAGACCAATCAAAACGTGGGTGATTCACTTTACCAATGTGATCGTTCCAGTTTCGCTCTTCAACACGCCAGCTAGCACCAGCACTGAAGGTCGAATCGAATGTCCCTTCTACTTCTCCCCAATTAAAGGATACTGCTTGCGCGGTAGTAGCACTTCCCATGCTTAGCGCTGCAACGATCCCCAAAGCAAGTGTCGACTTGTTAAAGCCGGTTTTCACGTTTTTCATTATTGCTATTCTCCGTAACCTGCTGGATTCTTGTTATAGGAATGATAACCAACAACTTGTTAGCGTTCAGATAACACCATTGTTACAGCATTTACATCGATGGAGCAAGACGAAAAATTAGAAAAATTACTCAAAAAATTGGTTACTTAAGTCAAAATTTAGACAGGAATTAAAACGGGTGATTTAAATTTGCAGAACGTAATATAAGAATAAACAAGGAAAAAGGGTTAAAATTATTTATAAACAATAAGTTAAAGTGCAGACAGTTGTTGAACGGCAGTTCAAAAATATAATCAGTCGTTTGAAGTATATACTCTAAACTAGAGTTTATTGAGTGATTGAAATTCTCCTTGTTTGTTAAGAATTAATCGAAATTGGCCTTGTAATCCGTTTGCGGTGAGAAATTTTCGGAAGTAACGGGCATGGATCCACAAAGTCTTACCACTATGTTGATCACGCACCTCAATTTTGTCTACATACCCCTGATAATATTGTAAAAAGTCTTTATAGCTAATACGAACACTAAAATAAAATTCCATCATTTTTCGCTGTAACTTTTAAGTAAACCTTGCACATTAGGTTAAATCAATGTTGTAGAGGAGGCGCACTCATCGCCTCCTCTATTTTAGCCTTAGGCTAACGCTTTAGATACTTTTTCAAACAGATCTTTTGATAGATTATCCAATGCTAGTAGTTCTTTGAGTGCCGACTTTATCAACTCTTGACGCTGATTGTCGTATTTCTTGAATTGAATCATAGGTGTAATAATACGAGCAGCAACCTGAGGGTTCAACGTATTGAGCTTTTTAAGGGCCCCAAGCAAGAATTGATAACCACTGCCATCTGCGGCATGAAACTCGAAAGTATTCGCAGCAGCAAACGCACCAATTAATGAACGCACTCGGTTAGGATTTGAATAACTAAAAGCAGGATCTTGGGTAAGCGCTTCTATCGCAGCCACTCTTCCTGCAGCCGGACACGTCGCTTGCAATACCAGCCACTTATCCATCACAAGCGGTGTATCTTGCCATTGATTGTAAAATTCAGCCAACAAACGCTGTCTTACCGCATTATCTTCACCATTAATGGCCTGCAAAGCCCCCAGACTGTCAGTCATGTTAGTCGCACTTTCAAATTGACTAACGGCGTAATGCTGATACTCATCTGACACACGTTGCAATAATAATAAACAGGCATTTTTTAACGCCCGTGAAGCAGGCTCGTTATATTTGAGCATTTCACGGTAAACCGTCGCAAGCTCATCTTCACAACGCGTGGCTATCTCTTCAACCACAAAGCTTCTAGCCTTTTGCAGCAAGTTAAGCTCCACTTGGTCGACTTGCTCAATTAGTGTTGATGCATTGGGTAGCGTTAAAATTTCGGCCAGTAATGCTCTATCTAATTCTGGATTTAATAACAATCCCTTAAAAGCATCGCTGACTTCGCTCGGTAAGCTCATCGCTTGGTGCTGCGACAACGCTGCCACATTGTGCCAGGTCGCGTCACTAAACAAGGCAACTGACGCCTCCCATTTGGCGACCTCGCTTGATGCATAGCGGATAAGATGAATAAGCTGATCATTACTATAGTTAAACTGCAATTTAACTGGCGCTGAGAAATTTTGTAATAATGACGGTACAACGCCAGCGCCAACACCCTCAAATTCGAATGTTTGTGATGCTTCAGTCAAATTAAGCACCTGATTAATAACGCTACTTCCCTCTTTATCAATAAGTTCTACATCAAAAGGAATGTGCAGTGGTAATTTAGCTGCCTCACCCGCCATCGCTGGGGTATGTTGAGTCACGGTTAGCGCATATTTGTTGTTGGCTTCATCATAAGATTCCGTTACGTCAACAATCGGCGTACCGGCTTGGCTATACCACAATCTAAACTGCGTTAAATCAATACCTGATGCATCTTCCATTGCCGCCACAAAATCATCACAGGTGACCGCTTGGCCATCATGACGCTCAAAGTACAACGCCATGCCTTGCTGGAATGCTTGTTCGCCTAGCAAGGTGTGCATCATACGAATCACTTCCGCGCCTTTGTTATACACAGTTACCGTATAGAAGTTATTCATTTCAATAACAGACTCAGGACGAATAGGGTGAGACATTGGTCCTGAATCTTCTGCAAACTGCTGATTTTTTATGACTTTGATCGCTTGAATCCGGTTCACCGCTCGTGAACCTAAGTCTGAGCTGAACTCTTGATCGCGAAAGACAGTCAATCCCTCTTTCAAGCTCAACTGAAACCAATCTCGGCAAGTCACGCGGTTACCCGTCCAGTTATGGAAATACTCGTGGCCGACAACAGATTCAATACCATGGTAGTCATCATCAGTTGCTGACTCGGTATCTGCTAACACATACTTAGTATTGAAAACATTCAAGCCTTTGTTTTCCATCGCCCCCATATTGAAAAAGTCGACAGCAACAATCATATAAATGTCTAAGTCATATTCAAGATTAAACCGCTCTTCATCCCACTGCATGGCTTTTTGCAGCGATACCATTGCATGTTTAGCTTTATGGAGGTTACCGATATCGACAAACACTTGCAGCAAAACTTCGCGGCCACTTTGGGTTACAAACTTATCTTCCAATAAGTCAAAGTTACCTGCCACTAGAGCAAACAAATACGCAGGCTTAGGGAATGGGTCTTGCCAGCTAACAAAATGACGGCCATCAGCCAGATCACCACTGTTAACTTTGTTGCCGTTACTTAGCAGATACGGGAATTGCGCTTTGTCAGCTTCAACGCGTACATCGTAGGTCGCAAGCACATCGGGTCTATCAAGGAAGTAGGTAATACGGCGAAAGCCTTCAGCTTCACACTGAGTGCAATACGCACCATCCGACATATACAGGCCTTCTAATGCCGAATTAGCTTCAGGATCAAGCGCAGTCACAATCTCTAAACTGAATTCGTTTTTATCAGCAGCAATAACCAGCTGTTCATTATCAAAGTGATATTGGGCTTGGTCACCATCTATTTTTAATGACACTATCGTCATGTTATCGCCATCAAGGACCAATGACTTTTTAACGTCATCAATACGCTTCACTTGGCTTACAGCTGTAACCTGGGTTGCAGGGCCTTTAAGGTCAAAATTGAGATCGATATGATTAATCGTGTAGCTAGGCGCTTGATAATCCTTGAGGTGTTTAGCTTGCATTTGAGACATTTTCTTCCCTCTGTTTACGCGTTCGAATTCTTATATAAAAAAACGCGCCTAATGCGCGTTTTTGTGTTCAGGCTCAGTAACTTTTAATCACTCAGCTTGATTTTTGGCCAATCTACCCGCATCGACCATATCTAAAGTGATATTGACCGTTTCATCAAGGAACGCGTCAGGTGTCTCAACATCGTCCTCAACATCATCAAGGTTTTTAACCACCTCAAGGCCATCAGCAACACGTCTTTCGTTAAAACGATCTAACTGTTTCTTATCCGCGGTTTCACGCTCTTCAATGCGCTCACTTTCAACCAAAGAAACGGTTGTTTCATCGTGATGCTTCTTAAACTCAGCAATATCCTGGAAAATATAGCTAAACTCAACATCTTGCTTAATACGCTGCTCATGCTTACCGGCTAATTTAGCAATTAAAGCTGGGTCTATGTCACCTAAGGTGCCGTATTGGGCAACCGGTACTTTATCCCATGGTAATGCATTGTCTTCCTCTGCCTCACCGTACTCACCTGGCTCTAAGGCACTTGGGAAAGCGATATCAGGTGTAACACCTTTTAGCTGAGTTGAACCGCCATTAATGCGATAGAACTTAGCAATGGTGTACTGTACATGGCCAACAGGCTTCTCATACATGTCATAAATCTGACCAAGGCTCTTATGCTGCTGCACGGTCCCTTTACCAAAGGTAGACTCACCAACAATCAGTGCACGATCATAATCTTGCAGTGCGGCAGCAAAAATCTCTGAAGCCGATGCACTGTAACGATCAACCATTACCGTTAATGGTCCGCTATAACTGGTGCGGCCATCGTTGTCACGATTTTGCGATACCGTTCCGTTAGCGTCGCGGATCTGTACAACCGGGCCTTGCTCAATAAACAAGCCAGTTAATAAAGTCGCTTCAGTTAACGCACCGCCACCATTACCACGCAGGTCGATAATAATACCTTCAACCTTGGCTTCTTTCAGTTTAACCAGTTCTTTAGAGACATCTTGAGACAGGTTCATATAGAATCCTGGAATCTCAATCACGCCGACTTTGCGACCGGCATACTCTCCTTCAGTCGGCTCCATCACCTCTGAAGTTGCTGCTCTGTCTTCTAAACGAATCTTGTCACGAACGATGGTCACATCAAACGGTTTCGCCGCTGAGCCACCCTTTTTAGGCAAGATCTGTAAAACAACTTTACTGCCCTTAGGACCCTTGATGAGTTCGACAACATCATCAAGTCGCCAGCCAATCACGTCGACGATTTCTTCGCCGTCTTGGCCAACACCCACAATTCGATCCTCTGGGGACAATTTCTCACTTGCTGCAGCCGGGCCGCCAGCAACTAAGCTACGTATCACGGTGTAATCTTCATCCATCTGCAATACGGCGCCAATCCCCTCTAAACTGAGGTTCATCTCCATTTGGAAACGCTCGGCATTACGTGGCGACAGATAACTAGTGTGCGGCTCGACAGTACGAGAGAAGGCATTCATCACGCCTTGAAAAACATCTTCGCTTTTCGTTTGACTTAGACGTTTGATGGCATTGTTATAGCGTTTTTCCAATACCGGGACAATCTCTTCCCACGTTTTGCCAGTCAGTTTCAAATTCAATGCATCATATTTGACGCGCTGACGCCATAACTCATCTAACTCGGCTTCATTCTTCGGCCAAGCAGCATCTTTGCGATCGTACTGATACTTGTCATCGGGAACATCAAACTTGATTTCATTTTCAAGTTGACTCAATGCAAAGGCAAAACGGTCGTAGCGACGCTTTTGAATCAATTCATACATTTCATATGCTGGCGTCAAATTACCGCTTTTAAGCATATCGTCGAATTGAGTGGCGTATTTTTCTAAACTATCTACGTCCGATTGCAACAACACATTGCGGCGGAAGTCGAGCTGCTTTAGGTAGCGGTCGAAAACTTGTTTAGAAAATTCGTCATCTAAATCAAATCTATGATAGTGCGAGCGCGTGAACAGACGTGTTACGCGCTTACTTGCCACCTTATGTTGTGGCTCTTGTGACAGTGAGGGTAACTCGCTGAATGGAATGGTTGGCGATAGCGCCAAAGCTGAGAATCCAACAAAAAGACTGGCAATAGAGGCGGCCAGAGATAATTTTCGCATCAACAAGTTACTCCTTTATGACTATGAGGCAGTTACAATAGGATATGTTCTACCCGAACTTTAACGGTCAATCCCGAATCTAACTGCACTTGAACATCTTGCTTCTTAATGTCCAAGATAACGCCCTTAACAGGGGCTTTGCCAAGTTTGACATTCACACGTTGATTTGGTTTCAATTCATTTAACACAGCTGGTGTTAAATTAACCGCTTTAGGTGCAGCTGCAGGCTTACGTTTCGGCGGATTTTTCTTAACCGGCTTCTTCGTTGCCTTAGGTGCTTGACCTTCAGACTTAGCGGCTTTCTCAGCACGCTTGGCCTTGGCTCTGTCTTGGCTTTCTTTTAGCGTAGCTTGAGCGTGATCAATATGCTCCTGCTCTAGCTCACCACAAGGGTTACCGTCTAAGTCGATGCGCTGAGCGCCCGCTTTAACCCCTTTAAGGTAACGCCAACTACTAGTATAGCGTCTCAGTGCAATTCTCAACTGAGTCTTACTGACTTTTGAATCATCAGCTAACCTTTCAGCCAAATCCTGAAACAATCCAATTTTAAGCGGCTTAGTTTCACCTTCGGCGATAAAGCACAAAGGAAATGTTTCATATAAATACGCGAGTATCGCGTTGGTGTCGGTCAACTTTTCTGTTGATTCCATCATTACTTCCACAGTTAAAAAGGGGCACTTAGTTGCACTTTAGTTGAGTAGCAGCCAGTGTCGTTCATCATTGTTAGCTTACGCATAGAAACAAATAGTCGATCATTTATTTTCTGCGCGGTCACCAACATACCTTAGCAATTACAAATAACAAACACCAAGTGTGATTCACTCATAGAAATATGATGTAACACTTGGGTTCATTCCAGCAGCCTATTATAAGGAGGATACTGACGATTGCGACCTTCAATTGATAAAAATTGGTTGTAGTTTAGGCGAATAACGTCTTTTCAAACGAATTTACTAGCTTTTCTAACCCGATTTGATCAGTTTCACTAAATCTGTCCAACGAAGGACTATCGATATCTAACACCGCAATCACCTGATTATCACGACGAACCGGGATAACAATTTCAGAATTACTGGCCGCATCACAGGCAATATGACCATCAAACCCATGGACATCTGCAATGCGTAAGGTACGGTTTTCAGCTGCTGCCGTGCCACACACTCCTCGGCCCATAGGGATACGAGTACAGGCAACTTTACCTTGAAATGGCCCTAATACTAATTGGTCCTGCTTAAAAATATAAAAGCCAGCCCAATTGATATCATCAAGATTATCATTCACTAACGCTGAAAAATTCGCCATTGCTGCAACAAAGTCATCTTCGCCAGCCAATAAAGCTTCTGTCTGTTTTGCTAAAGTGTCGTAACACGGGGAGTTCATACAAATTTCCTAACAATTTATCTCGATGTTAATCAGCTTTCTTGGCTGCTTTTTTAGCAACCGGCGCCTTCTTAACCGGCGTCCCTTTAAGCAGCGCCATTAATTGATCTTTATGCTGTGCCAAATAAAAGCTCAGCTTTTCACTTGCTTCATCGTCGAATCCTAGGTCAGCTTCGCTGATAAAAGGAAGCAGGTTGTCGGCGATATCGAGCATCTTATCATATGCATCCGCCTCCTTTTTAGATGTGAATGTCATCTTCTCCACCCCTTCTCTGACCACGACAAATTTAGTTATAACTGCCATGCCTACCCTCATTACTGTTTTTATATACAGTGCTAGAATCTCACACAATCAACTTCTTATGCAAGTATTGGAAATAATCTGATATTATTGCGTAACCATCGTTTGCATAAAAACACTCTTTTTGATGTTAAAATGCGACGGTTAGCCTTTGTATCATAACGCTTTGATGTTTATTTGTGCTGGGTTTAGGTCAATAAACATTGGTTTTTTTTCATTTTTGCAAACCAACATCAATAGGTATTGAGTCACACAAGATATGCAGCAATGTGCTTTAGATAAAAGTGTTATTTTATGCCGTTCGTGTGATCTAGTGGTAAGCAAACGTGCGTTGCCCACCGGGGTGCGAGCCTTGTGCCCGCGTTGCCATACTGCACTTTACGACACACCTTATTGCTCTATCAATGGCATGCTGGCCCTGTGCTTAACTGCGCTTATCTTCTTTTTCCCAGCCAACCTACTTCCCGTTTTAGAACTGCATTTTCTTGGCAGTATCAGAACCACAACGATTGCAGAGGGCGCCATCAATGTCGCCCAGCAAGGCTACTGGATAGTGGGGATTGCGGTCATTACGGCAGCGGTCATCGCGCCTGGGTTGCTGATTGCATCCATACTGGCGCAAATTCTTATTGTAAAATATCAACTTAGCAGCCCCTTTTTCAGAGAAGTATTGCGCCAACTACTCAGGCAGCAAAGCTTGTTATCGCAACTTACTATGCTAGAAATCTACATGATCAGTATTTTAGTCTCGGTGTTCCAACTGTCTGACTATACTGATTTATATTTTGGGATGGGCACTTTCTGCTTCACCATGCTGTTTGTTATGACGATTTTTTTACAGCGTGAATATGACCTTGAACATATGTGGAGCATGCTAGATGACTGATAAAGCCAAGCAAGTTCAGGGCAAAGACAATGGACTGGCACCGTGTAAGACCTGTCTTAAATTGTGCAAAATAGAAGATCGTCAGTGCCAACGTTGTGGCACAACGATTTCAGCACGGGATTATACCAGTGTGCAAAAAAGCTGGGCCTTGTTGATCACTGCAGCCATATTGTTGATACCGGCCAATGTCTACCCTATCACCATTATGACAAGCCAAGGTACCATGCGCCAAGATACCATTTTCAGTGGAATTACCCACTTAGTGGAACTTGAGTTGATGCCAATTGCCATCATCTTATTTACCGCTAGTATTTTGGTACCTATGTTGAAAATTGTCGGCCTCAGTATCTATCTGTGTGCGATTAGTTTTCGAATGCCCATTTCCAAAAAGAATTTAATGTCCGGTTTTCACATCATTGAGTGGATTGGACGCTGGTCCATGTTAGATCTGTTTGTGATTTCCATTACCGCCGCTTTAGTTAATATGGGACAGTTACTTGATGCTAAGCCTGCCCCTGCTGCTACCGCATTTGCCCTTGTGATTCTCTTGACACAGTTAGCCGCAAAAGTACTCGACACTCGCCTATTATGGGATAGATTGGAATTAGACAATGACACAAATTGAAACACCCAAAGTCGTTAAGAAAAAACTATTTTCACCTATATGGTTACTGCCGATCATCGCATTGGTGCTCGGCGCCTGGTTAGGGGTAAAAAGCATCCGAGAATCCGGTGTCGAAGTACGCATTCATTTTCCAAGTGCCACCGGTATCGATGTAGGTAAAACCTTAGTGCGTTATCAAGGTCTTACCGTGGGTAAAGTGGTAGACATCAGTATCGATGATGATCTGCAAGGCGTGAATGTAGATGTATTGATGGATTACCGTGCAGCGCCGTTTCTAAATGATAACACCCAATTTTGGTTGGTTACGCCCAAAGCCTCTATCACCGGCGTCGAAGGCCTTGATGCGCTGTTTTCTGGTAACTATATCGCCATTAAGCCCGGTGACGGCGATTCTCGTTCGGTATTTGAAGCTGCACGTGAAACGCCAGTGATGCTGCCGGGTAATGACGGATTAGTGATTGAACTATCCAGTGACACCTTAGGCTCGTTAGATGTTGGTTCACAGGTTTATTATCGACAAATACCCGTAGGTAAAGTCATTAGCTATCGCTTAGAGACCAGTGAAAAGATTGTTTTTAATGCCTACATTCAACAAAAGTACGCTGATTTGGTGAAAGTAGATTCACAGTTTTGGAATGTATCAGGATTTGATATTGATGCGTCACTCAATGGCATTAGCGTTAAAACAGAAAGTTTAGCGGCTATTCTAGCTGGCGGCATAAGCTTTAGCTCAACGGGTAATGCTACCGCACAAACCGGTCAGCACTTTAACCTCTATGAAAGTGAAGCGTTAGCCTATGGCGGCAAAGAGTTTACCTTAATTGCCAGCAATGCTGACCAAATCAGCGAAGGCAGCCGTATCCAATTCCGCGGCATTGAAATTGGCCGAGTCGTGCAATCTAACCTAGATGATACAGGGGTCGAATTTAAGGCAAAGATAGACCACCAATATGCTGATTTACTTACGGGTACAGCCAAGTTTTGGATTGAAGGTGCCGACATTTCATTTGCTGGCGTCAAGCACGCCAGTCGACTGATAACCGGCAGTATCGTCAACTTTATGCCAGGTCAAGGGCCGAGCAAAGACAGTTACAACCTGCTTGAGTCAGCCCCAGAAATAATCAATGCGCAGCCAATTACACTACAACTGACGGCTAGCGAAAACCCCAATATTAAGCAAGGCGCTCAAGTTCGCTATAAACAACTCCCCATAGGTAAAGTCACCAAAGTGGCATTTAGCGATGATTTTAAAGCGGTTGAATATCAAGTCGAAATTGATGCGGTTTATGCAAGTTTACTGAAACAAAACAGCTATTTCCTGCCCGAGTCGGTATTTGCTATTGATGCATCTTTAGATGGTGTGAGTGTCACCACCCGAGATTTAGACACCTTCTCGCAAGGGGCAATAAGCCTAATATCGGGTGATAGTTCAAGCTTACTAAGCACGGGCAGCAAAGCCAACTTGTATGCCTCTGCCGATGCAGCAGAACAAGCAATGAGTCGCGCCTCACAAACCCTGATTACCTTAAGCAGTCCCGATGGCGGTCAACTTTCTGCCAATGCCCCTGTGTATTATAAGAAAATGCAGATCGGTCAAGTTAACCAAGTTAACTGGCAAGCGGACCAAGATAATTTCGCCATTGAAATCGGTATCGACAAAACCTTTAAACGACTGATACAGCCAAATACCGTGTTTTGGCGCAATAGCGCAATGACAATCAATGCGGGTCTGAGTGGTGTTGATATTGACGTTGCCCCGATCGAGGGAGCCCTTAAAGGCAGCATCACCCTAAGCCTACTCGCTGAAGATCAGCAAGCTAACAGTGACTATCTCTACCAAAGCCAAGTGTTAGCTGAAGCCCAAGCCGTTGCCGTGAAGCTGCACTTCCCTGCTTCTACCAAACTAAGCGCTAAAGCGGCTATTCGTTATCAAGGTCATCAGGTTGGCGAAATTGAGCAAGTGAGCCTAGATAACGATCTGCAAAACCTCACTGCAATTGGTTACTTATATGGCGACTACGCCGATAAATTTACTCAAGATGACGCCCACTACACGATTACCGAAGCCAAAGTATCTATTACTGGCATCGAAGCACCAGAGACTTTGATAACCGGGGCCTACGTTAGTGTGACACCGGGCAATAGCGGCACCTCATCATTCGAGTTTTACGGCGAACAAAGCGCACCATTAACCCTCAACGAAGGCGATGTACGCTTTACATTGATCCGCGACACACTGGGCAGCCTAAATATCGGTACGCCTCTGGTGTATCGCGGCGTTAAAATTGGCCAAATTGATCACTATCAATTGAACGGCGCAGGGAATCAAATTGAATTGACAGCCCATGTTGAACAACCTTTTGCTCACTTGGTCAATCAGAGTAGTCAGTTCTGGGATCTATCTGGTATTAAAGTCGACTTTGGCCTGTTTTCAGGCGCGCAAGTAGAAACTGGCTCCCTAGAAACCATATTGGCAGGCGGTATAGGCGTGGCCACTGAATTAGTGACATCACAAAGCAATCTAATCGCCACCGGGCAACAATTTATCATTGCACCGAAAGCCGAAGAGCAATGGTTACAGTGGTCACCGGTCCAACAAAAACCCTAAACTCTCTTCGAATATAAAGGCAATAGCTGCAAAGTTATTGCCTTTTTTTATGATGAAGTCAGTTTTAATTGGACAAGTTGGCCGCTTCTCGTAAACTTTAACTTAGGCCTCAGCAATCACAGGCTTAAGTAGATAACGCGATAACAATCACTACGTCAGTGAGTAAGTCAGACAGGAAAATTATGTCAAAGAATCTGATGCAACAAGCAGCTGCCAACCTTAAAAAAGCTGTACCTTTGATGTTAAAGCATCAAATACCGACGACCCCAACTAACTATGCGTTATGGTACGCCTACGTGGGTGAGCAGAGCCCACAATTGGTTGAAAAGCTCGATAGTGTGATTGAGCAATACCAAACCTGTCCGCCAATAAAAGCAGAAATGCTGTATCGCGAACACATTAGCGATCCCGTTGAAATTGATTTAATTGATATGCGCCAGAACCTAGAAGCTATGGCTACTGAATTGTCGCAATCATTAAAAGACACCAACCACGATGCCAGTCAGTTTCAAACTCGAGTAGATACCAACTTTAACCGCCTAAACCGTATTGAAGAAGAAGGCGTAAGTTTGGAAAAAGTCCTAGGATTGGTGCGCGAATTAGTAAAAGAATCTGACGATATCCGCCAATCAACACAATTTTTTACTGGTCAACTGGACAAAGCTCAATCGGAAATTGAGTCACTAAAAAGCAAACTAAAGCAGTCTGAAAACGATGTCTATCACGATGCGCTCACTGGCGTGCTCAACCGGCGGGCCTTTGACCGCGATTTAGACGGTATTCTCAATCAATCCCCCCAAGGTTGCTGCTTAATCCTCGCCGATATTGACCATTTTAAAGACTTTAATGATACCTATGGCCACCTACTAGGCGATCAGGTATTGAAAGTCGTTGCTAAACGATTAAGTGAGTCTTGCAGGGATGGCAGCCAAATTTATCGCTACGGCGGTGAAGAGTTTGCCATTATTGTCCCCCACAGCCATCAACGCAAAGCACGTCACTTAGCCGATGCAATGCGCCGTTCTATGGAGAAAATATCTTTAAAGGATCGTCGTAAAAACCAAAGAATTGATAATGTTACAGCATCATTTGGGGTAACAGAATGGCAAAAGTCTGACGACGCAATTAAGTTAATAGAGCGCGCCGACGGACTATTGTACGAAGCCAAACGACTAGGCCGAAATCGGGTAATGCCTATTTGATGAAACAGGCAGCGCCGTCACCACTAAACGATATTCAGTGTTTGGACTGATACTGTCAAATGGGTAGCAAGTCACTAGGGTTAACATAACCTCGTCATTATCAGAAAATTCAATTTGTGATTGATGCACTATCTGAGTATTAACAACCCGATAGGTCATTTCATCCGCATTGGCATCTTCCACTGCTATCGTATCACCGGGTTTAACATACTTAAGTAGTGAAAAATGACTATCTCTATGGCCCGCAATCACAGTATTACCCCATACATTAATTTCGTTATCTACCAACATTGCAGCTGGGCCAAAAGCTAAATTTCGCCCAGAAGCCCCAGCCAGCACATACAGATCATTTCTGTCTCCTTGCTGACGCTCAAAGCGTAATTTGGCTACCGGATAGGTATCAGCCCAACTCCAAGGCTTATGAAACTGACTGTCATTCAAGGTTTTTTGCCAAGCGTTTTCGATAAGAAACTGAGCAAAATGGGCTTTAGCTTGCATATATCCTCCAGAAAAAATGAGTGCAACACCACCAAGTACCAATCCAAGCACACAGATCTTTAGCTTAAGTGTTGCCGTAAAATTTGCTGATTTGTTCATACTGGCCCCGTCACAGAACCCTCAAGGGCGAGTTTACTGCCCTTGATGTTGAATAAATGTCGATAACTGACATATAAAGCCCCACCGAACATCAACATGACACTGCCCAGAAATAGTAATAACGGGCTCATCGTTGCAGTTTGCGGCAAGCGTCCAACCTGCCAGCCTTTAGGGAGATTTTGCGCTGTTTGCCCCTGCATTAATGACTGGCCTTGATTACGCCGTGCCACATCATCGATAGCGACTAGGCTGGTGTATTGACTAACAATGTGATGGGAAAGCGCTAAGGCAGTGACTTCGCGCTTGATAGCGTCACGGTTATCAGACCGTCTTGCCAGCATCAGACCGGCAATTTTCTCTCTCGCCCAGACAATATCGAGCCCTGGCATCTCGCTCGCCGGCTGCGGTTCAACCTCGGTATACCAGTATTGTCCATCCAACAGGCCTGAAATAACGATGCTATCTGCAACCAGTGGTTTTTTATAGCTGAACATCAGTGCCTGATCTTGATACACATCGCGCTGACGTTGCGGCCAAACATCTAATGGCTGGCCACTTTTGCTTGCTATTTTGATGTCGGTAAGACGAGGAGTAGAGATTGCGCTTAGCAACTGCTGCATCTTGACTTCGACTTCTTCAACTTTGCCAATATAGGTATAAGTCCCGCGCCCGACCCTAGCAGCCTTTTCCATAAAATAACCATTTGGCGCAGCACCAATACCCACGGTAAATAACCGGCTGTCACCCAGTTGTTCGGTAATTTGATTGAACAGGGTTTGCTCATTCCCTACCGCGCCGTCGGTTATGAATATCACTTGGCGTAATTGCGCCTTGCTTGCAACATTGCCCTGATGTGGGTTGGCTAGCACTTGATGTTGCAAAGCCTCAGTTAACGCAGCGGACATCTCCGTGCCACCATCGGCAGACAGTTGCCTGATAAACTGCTGGGCCTTACCAAGCATTCTGGCAGTCACTGGCATCGCGTAAGGGGCAAAACTGCGGGTGTGAGAGTCAAAAGCAATGATATTAAAGGTATCTTGACTGCCTAAGTCAGCCAATGCCGTTATCAGCGCAGATTTAGCCTGCTGTATTGACTCACCGTACATTGAGCCCGACGTATCAACCACCAATATCAGTTCACGATGTACTTGCCGCTCTGAGCCGTAAGACGGATTCACCATCACTAAGCCATATTCTTGCTCAGCACTAGGTAACGAATCTTGCAAAAATTCATTATCTTTTGTGCTTGGCAACCCTCTATGGGTGATCCCTGCCTGACTAAATGCTGCTATCACAGGTTGCTGTGCAGATCGCATTTGCCAGTTGAGCACAAAATCACGCTCGGGCCGCGTCGCCTCCTTTAACGCAACATTCAACTCGCTACTGTTTTTCGAGCTGACCTCAATATCATGGTACGGCGCACTAATACTGCTGATATCAGCTTGAGCATTCAGCGTTATATTGAGAGTCATATGTGCCTGCTTCGCCGCGACAAAACTGGTATTTGCAGGAGCCAAAGCTGCATCATCAATCCTAGAAGCTGAGCTCGTCCTAACTGCCTCATACCTAGGTGTGATGGCCGTTGGAAAGCGTAATGCAAACTGACCATTACGTAGCTGCAATCTTTGCTGGTAGACCAGTTCGACATGCAAGGTCTCGCCCGGTGCGAGGTTGGTAAAGGCATTGCTAAACAGGTTTGGTCGTCGCTGTACTGTTAATGTTGCTGTCTTACCCTGCTTTTGCGCCTGCTCGAACATGGCTTTGGCCTGCGCTTTGGGCTTAATCACCCCAACCAGCTTTCGTTCGCCGACTCGCATGATTAGCGTATCAATAGCCGCATCATGGGGTAAGGGAAATTGAAATTGCCCCCGCATCCAGTGCTCGGTGTGATTAACAAAAGTTTGTTTGACCCGCGCACGATTAACCCAACCCGTGACCTGCATTTCGACATCAGTTTGAGTGGGCAAGCTAACCAGTTGTGTGGGGCTACCGTCAAAAAGCTTGCCGCTTTGTTCAACCAGTTGATAATTAATGTAGCTTTGACCTAAAGTCGGTTCTATGGCGCTCATCGCCATAACTGCGTCACTTAACAGCATAACGGCTACAGAAAAGGTCACTAAAATGTGTTTGGCCCAAGTGGCTCCCAACGGGAGCCCTTTTGGGTGGTGTTGCCATTCCTTCGAGCATGCAATGTCCATCGTATTGCTCCCAAAATCACTTAGTGGTTGGCTGCAACAGCAGTTTCTTCGGTCACTAAGCGTAAGGTGACACGGCGATCAAAAAAGTCATTCTCAAAATTCTGTTCTTGATTCAGTGGTGAGCTAGCACCAAAGGCACTGGTGTCTAGTCGTGCCACTTCCACCCCCTTATTAACTAGGTAACCTCTCACTTCTGCCGCTCGCTGCTCTGACAAGGCTTGGTTGTAGGTTGAATCGCCACGTCTGTCGGCATAGCCGGTGAGGTCGAGTCGTAAACTAGGAGATTGATTTAGCAAGTAGGCCACTTCATCTAACTGCGCTTGAAAATGCGGTTGGATTTCTGAAGAGCCGGTTTTAAATTGCACATTGAGGCCTAAAGTCAGCTCAGCTAAACGAGTAGACTGCGCCTGTTTTAACGCCACAAGTTGCTGTTTGGTTTGCTGCTGGTTGGCCGCCAGACGCTGTTTTTCAGCTGCAAGGTTGGCAATTTCATCTTGTTGCATTGCTAATTGCGCACTATTACTTTTCAGCTCTGATTCATCACCAACAGATTTACCAATGATGGTTCCGGTAAAGGCACCAATAATCGCACCAACGGGGCCGCCTACCACAGCACCCAGGACAATGCCCGAGCTTAGGCCAATGAGCTCTTCGTTATGGCTGCGGGTTTCAGGCTCTTGTGCTTGCTCGGCGAAGCTCGCTTGAGAGAAAGTAACGCTTGAGATAATTAATGCGCTTAGAAGTTGCTTTTTCATAATGTATTCCTTTATTTCAACTGTTTGTTAGATGTCGACTTAATGTGTCGATGAACTTGATGTCACCTATTAAAACGATTTGAAATGGCTACATTGGGCGGCAAAAATGGCATTGCGTCGATCAAATGTGGCAACAAAATGGCAATTGGCCTGCACGCCTTTAAACCCGCAAAAATTACTGTATAGTTCGAACAATCAAAGCAGTAAAAGAGACTCGTTGGTTATGAAACGTATTGCCATCGTTGAAGATGAAGCGGCTATCCGCGAAAACTATAAAGAAGTATTGCAGCAACAAGGTTACCAAGTTCAAGCCTATGCCAATCGTCCTAGTGCGATGGAGGCATTTGCCACACGCTTACCCGATTTGGCCATAATAGATATTGGCTTAGAAGATGAAATTGATGGGGGATTTACTCTCTGTCAATCGCTGCGAGCCCTATCCAGTAGTTTGCCAATCATTTTTCTGACCGCCCGCGACAGTGACTTTGATACGGTATGTGGCCTGAGACTGGGTGCGGATGACTACCTCACTAAAGACGTCAGCTTCCCGCACCTGATTGCACGCTTAGCGGCGCTGTTTCGCCGCAGCGAGCTCATCGCGCAAACAACCAAGCAAGATAACTTAATTGAACGCGGTGATTTAACTATCGATGCCAATCGCATCCAAGTCTATTGGAAGCAACAAGCCATTGAGCTAACCGTTACAGAGTTTTGGATGGTACATGCGCTGGCCAAGCACCCTGGCCATGTCCGCAGTCGCCAAGCGTTAATGCAAGATGCAAAAATCTATGTCGATGACAGCACGATTACATCGCACGTTAAACGGATTCGGAAAAAGTTTTTACAGCAAGATAGCGAATTTGATTGCATTGATACCGTATACGGTATGGGTTACCGCTGGGATCCACAAGGTTAACTATGTACCATCCGCCCATTGGTCTACGCTCAAAAGTTGCCATTTTATCGTTGTTTTTATTGTGCCTACCTTGGTTGGGTTATCAGTACGTGTGGGAGATGGAAAAATACCTCAGACACGGACAGGAAAAAACCCTTGAAGGTACGACTCAAGCACTGGCAACCGCCCTGCATGAGAGACCAAAGCTGTTTGACAAACAAGCCAGTTTTCTTAATCAAGTACAGCTAGGCCGCGACCTGTATGCTTACCCGTTGGCACGTCCAATTCAACTTGATGGCAAGTTAGGTGATTGGGATGCCTATCGCCACCGTTCTATCAATTATGCTGAGCAATACCAGATTTACCGCGCTGATCCCGCTAAGCCATTAACCCTGAGTTTTGAGCATATGGTCGGCAAGTATTCTGGCTACCTATATGCATTTTTTGAAGTCACAGACCCTAGCGTAATATATCGAGGCAGTAACAGCCTACAAATCGATAATAATGATCATTTAAGTATTGCCACCTTGGCGCCAGACGGCGAGTTTAGGCGTTATATCGTCTCTACCACTCAAGATGGTTGGGTTAGCGCGTTTGAACTCCCCCTTGACCCCAACAAGCGCACGCCGGTAACGCCTGAAGTACGTATTCAAGGCAAATGGCTGAAGACCGACAAAGGGTACAATGTTGAACTAAGAATGCCGCTGCACATGGTTGGCAGTAAACTTGGTTTTGCCATTGCCGATGTCAATTCCAAATACAGCCGCAACATCGAAGCCATTATCGGTACCTCGGGCATAGATGATGTTGAAAAGCTTGGAACCGTACTCGTACCCTCCCCCGAAATTGAAAGCATTATCAAAGGTATGAGCCATAATAGCTCGCGTATATGGGTCGTAGACAAGCATGGACGCGTATTGGCTAAATCGGGTGACATTCGCGCTAGCCAAAGTGTGTGGACAAAAACCGCAGCGGATAAACCAGCAGACAATGCTTGGGACCAATTCAAGCAGCAGTACCTGCACCCGCTTTATTATAAAATTCTAACCACGCCACCGAAAGATTTTGTCGACTCTTTGCAAGATTCAACGGTTCTCAACGGCAGTCACATTGAGTTGGCCTTAAAAGGAAAGCAAGGCTCTACATGGCGACTGACTCCCGATAACAAGGCTGTAGTGCTGGCAGCAGCCAGTCCAATCTGGATTGACGATAAAGTGATGGGAGTCGTCATAGCTGAGGAGACAACCCATGGCATTCGCACTTTGCGTAATCGCGCACTAGAAAAATTGTTTAATGTCATTCTCACCATTATGAGTATGGGAACACTGGCGCTGTTTTTCTTTGCGTCGAGCATCTCTAGCCGCATTAGACGGCTACGTGATGATGCCGAACAAGCCATTGATAGCCAGGGCCGAATTCAAAAAGCCATTGAAGGCTCCAAAGTGAGGGATGAGATTGGTGATTTGTCACGCAGTTTCTCCAACATTGTTAGTCGTTTAGGTCAGTACACCCACTATTTGGAAAATATGTCATCTCGGCTCTCCCATGAACTGCGCACACCTGTGGCGGTAGTGCGCTCCTCACTCGAGCACCTCAACAACCAAGCCTTGGATGAAGCCAGTCAGAAATACGTTGATCGTGCGCAAGAAGGGGTCAGCAGGCTTAATATGATCCTTAACAATATGAGTGAAGCCACTCGCTTAGAACAAAGCTTATCGCAAGCTGAGCTAGACGAGTTTGCATTAAACAAGGTCATCGCGGGCGTGATGCAAGGTTATCAGTTCACCTACCCAGAGCAGACATTTAACCTTAATCTCAGTGAGCAGCAGATGCCAATGCAAGGTGTACCGGAATATATCGCCCAACTAATGGATAAACTGATTGCCAATGCCATTGAATTTAGTCCTAAAGAGAGTGCTATTGCCGTGGATTTAAGCGCCAGCAGCAAACAAGCCATCATCATAGTGAGTAATCATGGCCCGGCATTGCCTAGCGATATGGGTGAGCAAATATTTGAATCTATGGTGTCAGTGCGCAGTCAAAAAGCCCAAGAAAAGCCGCACTTAGGACTTGGGCTCTATATTGCTAGGCTCATCTGCGACTTCCATCAAGGCAGCATCACAGCCAAAAACCTGCTTGATGAACAACAGCAGGCCATTGGCGTCCAGATCACCATTAAATTGCCATTGTATTCAGGCTAATAATACAGCGCGTTAATTCTAAATTATTCAACTTAGCGCACGCACCACTTCTATTTAGCCGTACAGATGTTAAGATGGCTAAATAGACGTCAGCGACAGAGTGTAATGTTCATGAAAAAAGAAACAGCAATTGTTAGCGTAGGCCGCGATAAAAAGTGGACTAAAGGGGTGATCAACCCGCCGGTATTTAGAGCCTCAACTATGGTGTTTGATACCATCGAAGAGATGCGGTTTGCCACCAAGAACCGCGCCAATGGTGAAATGTTTTATGGTCGCCGTGGTGGCCCGACTCATTTCGCGTTTCAAGCTGCCATTGCTGAACTCGAAGGCGGAGTAGGCACCGCACTCTACCCTTCAGGTAGTGCCGCCATTAGCGCTGCGCTCATGTCGTTTTTAAAAGCCGGCGATCACTTGTTGATGGTTGACAGCGCATACGAGCCGACTCGCGATTTGTGTAATAAATTATTGGCCGGCTATGGTATCGAAACCACCTATTACGACCCTATGATTGGCGCAGGTATCGCCGAGCTTATTCAACCCAATACCAAGGTTTTGTTCTTAGAATCGCCAGGTTCTATTACCATGGAAGTACAAGACGTCCCTACTTTATGCAAAATCGCGCATCAACATGATTTGACAGTTATGCTCGACAATACATGGGCTTCGCCTATTAATAGCCGCCCATTTGACATGGGCGTCGACATCTCCATTCAGGCGGCCACTAAGTATATTGTGGGCCACAGTGATGTAATGATGGGGACTGCAACCGCCAATGAAAAACATTGGGAGCAACTCAGGGAAAACAGCTACCTGATGGGCCAATGCACCTCACCCGATGACGTATACCTTGCCAGCCGCGGCCTTAGAACACTAGGTGTACGTATGGCTCAGCATGAACAAAACGCCCTTAAGATTGCCAACTGGTTGGCTAACCGCCCAGAAGTTGATCATATTCGTCATCCGGCATTTGAAACTTGCCCCGGCCATGAGTTTTTTAAACGCGACTTTAGCGGTGCCAATGGCCTGTTTTCCTTCGTTTTAAAGCAAGGCAACATCAAGTCTGTTACCGCATTTGTTGAGAACATGGCGCACTTTAAGATGGGCTTTTCTTGGGGCGGCTATGAGAGCTTAATTTTGGGCGTTTTTGGCATCGATAAGCTGCGTACTGCGACCCAGTGGGATAGCGGTAAGCCGCTGATACGTTTACATATTGGATTGGAGAATGTTGACGACTTAATTGCCGATCTAGATGCGGCGTTTGAGCGGTTCAACCAAGCACTATAATGGATCCTTTTCAGGGTGGTATTGGCCACCCTGATTAATTGACCTCAATATCTTGATAGTCATCGCTGATACCTTTACCTTCAAGTAAACGGATTTTCACTTCTAAATTATGGCGTGAATCGCCAAAATTAAGCGCTGCTTGTTTATCTATTCTCCCCTGCTTATACAGCTGCAGTATCGCCTCATCAAATGTCACCACTTCTTGTTCCAAATTACGTTCAAGTGCATCACGAATATCATCAATTTTTGCGCGTCGAATGAGCTCTCTAATGAACGGGGTATCTCGAAGGATTTCAATCGCAGGCCAACGCTTTTGATCCACTCCTGGGATTAGACGTTGGCAGATAACCGCTTTAAGATTGTGAGACAAATCAATTAATAACTGCTTATGGGCAATTTCAGGGAAAAAGTTTATCACTCGATCTAACGTTTCTATACTGTTGCTTGCGTGAATAGTCGCTAAACACAAATGGCCGGTCTCAGCATAGGAAATCGCATTTTTCATTGTCTCTTGATCGCGGATCTCGCCAATGAGTATCACATCCGGTGCTTCGCGCATCGCACTGCGCAATGCTTGAGCATAGCTTTTAGTGTCCTCACCAACTTCACGTTGATTAATAATGGCTTGTTTATAGCTATGAACAAATTCGATGGGGTCTTCAATGGTAAGAATATGTCCAGGTTGGTTAGCATTGCGATAATCAATCATTGAAGCCAATGTGGTCGATTTGCCTGATCCCGTAGCGCCAGCAACCAAAATTAATCCTCTCGGCTGCATGACTAAATCTGCTAAACACGGCGGTAGATTCAGTTCATGTAATTGCGGTGGTTCAGTTTTGATATGTCTAATGACCATCGCCACATCAGCCATTTGCCTAAAAATACTGACTCGAAATCGACCTACACCAGCTAAGGTTATACCAATACTGACATCCCACTCAGACTCAAATTGGGCTAATTGGCGATCTTTCATTAATGAGTACGCCAAACTCTTAACATCATCAGCATGCAATATCGTTTGCTGTTCGACTGGGCTGCATTGACCTTCTATTTTAATCAGTACAGGCGCATCAGGACTGAAAAACAGATCCGATGCTTGCTTTAACACCATTAACTTTAAGTACTTTGCAATTCCCATAGGCATCCCTTACCTGCGAGTCCAATATAAAAGGCAACCCTCAAGGTTGCCTTTAAAACATAGCAGAAAATCAATAACCTGTAGTACTAACCACTAATTTGGGGCAGATTCACTTTGGTTGTCGACCCAAGCCTCTGTGCCATACAAAGGCACTGTCGACAGTGCGTGTTTATGGCTCCCATTGGTCTCTTTGGTTGAATACGACAAATACAGCAAAGTTTGATTTTCTGCATCGTAAATTCGACGCACTTTTAGTGATTTAAATAAGATACTTAACGACTCTTTAAATACAATTTCACCATTTTTACTGCGGTCAATCGCTGCAATATCGGCACGACTTATCGGCCCGGTTTGTCGACAGGAAATGCTCATGTCGGAGGGATCGGCAAAATCTAAATTAGCTTCCACTCGACTAATATGACAAGTCACCCCGGCAATTTTTGGATCGTCACGAGCATCTATCACCACATCTTTGGTGGTAAACAGCCCCAAACTCACTTTACCAACATCATCGCCGCAACCCGCCAGCAAGATTGTGCCTAATAAACCCAGCAATAAACGCTGTATCATTGTCAAATTTCCCTTATTCCATTAGTAACTTCAGTCTATCAGCGTTCAACGCCAATAGCTTATTTCCCGTTAAATACTTTTTGCGCCCAGCGCGTTAAACCCGCAGTTACACTACCAAAGTGATCCCCAACTACAATCGGTACTTGCGGATAGAGCGATGCGATAACACTGTATATCGCAGGGCTTCGCGCAGTACCGCCAGTGACGTATATTACCTCTGGTGATTGGCCTGCTTGTTCAACCGCCCGCTGCATTAAATGAGTAATTTTACTACTAGGAGCCTGAATTGCTTCAATAAACATAGCCTCAGTCACATTGGCGTGTAGGCCACGGTGCAAATAATCTAGTGGCGCGTCGGTGGCAACATTATCCGATAACGCAATTTTTACCGACTCAGCACTTCGCACAATACGATAGCCCAATTGATCAGCTTGCACCTTTAATAAACGCTGCAGTAACTGAGGCGATTGAGCATCTTTAATGAGATCTAAAATGAGTGTTTTTGAACTCAAAGCGGCAAATTCGCGCTGCGCACTGATATCATTGACTGCAACCGCATTCCAAAAAGGCTTGCTTGGCACTGGTAGGCCATTGGTCATTAGTGTATCTAACCCCAGGTGTGGCATAAATGCGCCCATAGCGAGCGCTATATCAAGATCGTTACCACCAATACGTTGTCCGGTATGAGCCAGAAAATCAGCACTTCTGTCGGAGTTACCACTTAAAGTCGGCCCCATGTTCACCACAGAGCAGTCAGTAGTACCACCACCCACATCGACCACTAACACACATTTATCTTCAGTTAGGCTCGCTTCATAATCCATACCTGCGGCAATCGGCTCAAACAGGAAGGCTACGTCAATAAAGCCGGCACGCCTTGCCGCTAAACGTAGAATTGATTCTGCTTGTTGATTGCTCTCTTTACCGCCAATCCCTTGGAAGTTTACCGGACGCCCCACGACGGCATGGGTAATTGGCTCACCTAAACTTTGCTCGGCAGATTGCTTCACATGGAGCATCATCATAGTGACAATATCTTCAAACAGAGCAATCTGTTCGCTACGCAAGCCTTTTGCGCCCAAAAATGATTTGGGTGAGCGGACATAAAAGCCTTCTTCAGGCATATCTAAATAGGCATCAATTGCTGCTTGTCCGACAAACACAGCCTGCTCATCAGCGTCAAGATCTAACTCTCGTCTCGCCGCTCGGGCACGCGCTAATTGGGAGGAACGTAATTTGGCATAGTCTGGTCTAAATGCAGCTGGCATTTGATTTAACACCGCTTCAGCGATCAGTTCCCTGTCCATTGCGTAAAGGGTGGAGCTGATGTACTGGCTACCATTTACTAGCGGTACAAGCTTCACTTCACCCGCTGCCATTACACCGACAGCACAATTGGCACTGCCGTAGTCAAAACCAACAAACATGGTTCACTCCAAAGACTCTAAAAAAGCCGGCAAAGTTAACACACTCGCTGTAAAAGGCAATGGCAACAACAAAAATTCCTACAGGTCATCACAAATAGTAAAACGCCGTAATCGACTACTAGCGTTGCAACCAATATTCAAAAATAAGAAATATATAATTTCCCATAGTACTTCTGACTGTATATTCGAAATCAAGTTTGATTAATTAATAACCTATAACTAGTCTAACTATTCAACTTATTTTACCTGAAACGTCTCATGGATGCGGACAAAAAAACTCAAAAGAAAAGCAATTTAACTGCCTACTTAATTTTAATACTCGCCGGTGTTGTCTCCACTGGAATCTATTTTGACTATAAAAGCGATATAGATAGGCAAGTTAATGTCGATTACTTTCGTCAACTATCCGAGGTTGAAGACTCTTTCAGCCATACAATAGCCAGAATAGCAGCGCTTAGTAAATATGATGATTCAAAAACCCTGGCGAGACAATACAATACCTATAGTGAAATAAACCTAGATACTGCAAATGGAACCTGTTTATTCTTGGGTCCGCCCACTAGAGAGGATGCTAGCCGAGAACTAAATGGGGATAATCCAAAAAAAGGCGTAAGTGATATTTGTATTCGGAAAAAAGGTGAAGATAAAATAGACAACAATGATGAAGGTAATTTCCAAGCCATTGAGATTAACGAAGTACTGTCCCAGCTACCCAACCAGTTTGATGAAATACTATTAGCTAACAATGATGACAAAATAATCGGCCATTCAAATAAATACAGCATCCATAACATCAGTAATATTAACAAGCTAATCAATAAGGTTTATAAAGAGGCCGAAAAATCCGGCATATCGAAGATATTATCTAGCCGTGCCCAACCTTTAGCACCTACTGAAGAAAAAATAAGTTTGGGTCAAACCAGTTTTACGGATACAGAGTTAGGTGGACAACGTTATCGAATATTTTTTCATCCCATGGTTTACTCTGAACTTAACCAAGGTGATGAGCTGGTTTTAGTCGCGATACTCTCCCATGCGAAACTAATGAGTCGAGATCCGCTGTCCCATAACCTACCATTTTTAGTCAGTGGACTATTTTTGCTCTTAAGTATCTGGGTTGCGACGCTACTTTGGTTTTACCCTATCAATGCAAGCTTAACAAAGCTAACAAGAAACCTATCGATCGTTACGCTCTATGGACTACTGTTTACAGTTTTAGCACTGACCTTATCCCTAAGTTTCAAAAATCGAGTCAAAGACCACCGACATCAATTAACTGTCGAAAAAATCAAACAGTTTAGATTAGACTTTGAAAACGACATAAATTATGCCACAGAAAATCTTTTAGAACAGAAACAACTATTTGAGTACATTTGGTCCATTGATGACAAAGTTGATTGCGAAGAGCTAACCGCTAAAGCAAAAAAAATTATCAACACCAACTTTTACCAGAAAAAAACAACGTCAAGAACTAAAAAAAATGAACAGTTAGAGGAGACTTTCAATCAGGGTAGTTGTTTCTTATCTAGTGAGACATTGCAATTTATAACAGAAAATGTACAAGGCGAAGATGAGACAGAAACTCATAGCATAAGGTTTATCGGTAACGACCTTATTCCACCAAACGAAAGAGAAAACCATGCCCAAGATGGACAGCGACTTGATATAGAAAAAATCAAAAACGGCCTGACTCAGTACAATGGCGATCAACCATTTCCCCTTAGTGCTTTTATTGCCAACGATAAAGGTATTACAGTTTTATCCATTCATCATCACGAGGCCAATTTAACTAGCGGCACCAATCTGTCACATCGAAACTATATAAAACAAATTCAACGAGGTAATAGCTGGTCTCTTCCAACAAATAATAACCCGCAGACACAAGGAGAAAAGTTCTACTTACAACGCCTTTACAACGTCACCAACGGTTCTCTAGGCACTACCATCAGTGTACCGTCGAGCTTTCCGAATCAGGTTATCGCTGGTGATTACTATCTACCTAGTAGTCTATTAATGTCCGTAGATAAACACGATTCAATAGAAAATAACCAATGGATATCTGATCTGATTATTATGATTAGTAATATTAATACTGGCGAAGTCATATTCCATACTGAGAATGAACGAAGTCTTAAAGAAAATCTAGTCACACTTAATAGCGAAAACTCAAAAGCCTTTGCAACATGGTTAGCCACTTCAGTCAGCAACGAAGAGGAACAACTTAGCTTTAAAGGTTTTTACCATGGTGAACCAGGGCGATATTACAAAACTCATAGTATTACAGGCCCTTATACTGTGACAGCTTTTCTACCTGACAACAGCCTTAAAACGCTAACGGTTAATCAATTTTCATATTTACTAACCGCTATAACTATAGTAATAGCTATAACCTCATCATTGATGTATTTGTTCTATACACTCTATGTCGGTTTTAGAAATAAGTCGCGTACAGAAGTTGTAGTCAATGGTATAAAGCACCCTTTTTTCTATCGATTGCACCTACCAACATTAATTACAGTCTGGTACTTAGTAGTAATAGAGTCATTGCAAGTCTCTGCAGCCATTTTTTCAATTACTTTAGCGAGTACTTTAGCATTAGCTGGGCTTTATATTCTCAAGGAGTTAAAAAAAAGCCGATCCCACTTCACCGATTTTAAGATAGAAAGCATTGTTAAGCATAAAGCCACATTCTCTACTGGAATTACGCTAGTAGCTTGCATAATAGTCATCACACCTACCTATCAATCTAGCCTGTTCACCTTCAATAAATATCAACAACTAGTGCACGAACATATTATGAAAAATAATACTCGAGACATCTCCAAGTTCTACCGTGAGTATTACCCAAAAACACTGAGTCATTGTGTTAGTCAGCAAACTGAAATGCCTATCTGCGAATGGTTTACCCAAGATATAACTAAAGCCTCCAAGCCTGTCGATTTTACAACTTACACACAGCTAAGGTTACTTGAGCACTATGTAGATGAACAGTTGTCTGCGATTGTAAAGGAACAAGCTAAATTGTCCCCGGTTGAGCTGTTAGGTCTTTCAAGCCTATGGGTAATACTCTCGATTTTGCTCAGTGCGAGTTGGCTCATAATATACAGCTGGTGGGTAAAGCCAAGATTACTTTTGTCTACAGGTACTCGGAAACACTTAACACTCATGCGGAGGCTTAACCGCAGTCTAGCTTTATCTGAGCTAAAAACAAACCAAGACGCGAGTGGGTCACAAACGGCCAAGTTAACAATTTGTTTGGGCATGACTAAGCGCCATGGCGAAAGCCTACCGCATGCGCTTGCTACTAGGGATGACGACTTATTTCGTGAACTAAAATCGGCAGTTAATGCTGATCAATCAAATTACCAGCCCTTAGAGCAATTGAATGAACACCCACAGCAGGCTAACAAAACGATCAATTATAGAGAAATGTTACCTAGCATAAAATATTCATACGACGCTGCTGAAAATGCCATGTCTCTATGGGATCTAGAAATTTGTCTTGAAACTCACTTCACACGCACACAATTGCTGCGTCTTATTGAAGAGCTCAAGCAACAAAATCAAGTCACCAACCTAACCGTTACCCTGCATTGCTCTAGTTCTACATTAGATAAATTGAACTGGCTGGACGAGTTACAGCTTAAGAAGTTTGAAACTTTGGAACATAGAGATATGTTAGCTTGGTCTGAATGTCTAATGGACTTTGATGTTGAGCTGGCAGATGAGCTGGATACTTACTATATCGGCCTAGACAAAAGTATCGCTGTCAAAGAGCAAACGTCCTTACCCGAACTAGCAGCTATTCCGTTGCAACTAAAGCGTTTCTATTGCAACGAAAAAAGTTCAGACCTCACTACTAAGTTTAACCGAAATTTATCTCGAGCCCACACGTACAGCTATTTACTACACCATTACAGTGCGACCTATCGATATAAGTGGGAAAGCTGTAATGACAATGAAAAGCTAGCCTTATTCTATTTAGCACGAGATGAACAAATAAACCCCCAAAACAAAAACTTAATTAGTATCCTTGGTCAAAAAGGTTTGATCGAGCTTCACCCTAACGGCATCGATTTAAAGATAATTAATGAGACATTCAAAATCTATGTCAAATACGCAGAATCTCAAAAGGTATTCGAACAGTTAAAGCGCCGTGGTTCAGCAGGCACTTGGAATAATTTCAAAGTACCTTTTACTATCCTAATTTTTATGGCTGTCATAGGTTTAGCACTAACGTCTGGCCAATCAATATTTGTGTTGTTAGGCGGCATCAGTGCGGCTCTTTCATCTATAGCCAGCATTAGGACTAATATGGGGAATGGTCTACCTAAGTAATAGTAAACGTTTAAATTAATTTAAAGGTAATCACGTAAAGCTGCTCGGTATCGGGGTAGACATCGCGGATAATTTGCTTGAGCTTATCTAACGGAAGATATTCTTGTTTAGCATGAAACTGATTAAGTTCGCTAAACAAGATGGGCTCGACACTCAGGATTTCAATGTCGCACACTTTGACTTGGGTCTCTAAGGTAAACACAGCGACTTGAGTACCAGGAACATAATGGCTTTCAGCTTCGTCACGAATGGTTATGGTCTTCTTCCCCGAAGCCACTAGTGGAGTTAAGAAGTCAAAAAAGGTAATGGTTGATGGGGCAATATCTGGCATATATTAGTTCTTTTAGGAAAAATGACAGCTAGTACATGCCTAATTATACCATGTTTATTGGCCAACTAACGCGACATATTTATAAAAGTAATTGGTGTTACTTAATGTACAGTTACCAAAAAAATCAAAACCACACATTAGAGTTTTATTGCATATACTTCCCCCTTTTAGTTCGGCTTAAAAAAATAAGGGGGTAAACATCAAGAGTTACACCCTTATTTTCTTAGTTCGTCTATTTAGTAGAAATTACAAGAACCCGGTACTTGGCGGGCACACGCTCTAAACTCATTACTGCATTGCATCGGTGTTTTGTCGCCCGACACTAAACAAGCCTCCCAAGCACGATTACACTGAGAACAAGATGGGTTAAATGCGTATGCAGTTACAGCTGCGCCTAACCCTAAACCCACTATTACAACTTTAAACATTTTGCTAATTGTCATTATTATATCCTTATAATCAGTTACTCATTTCCCAATATTAGACAAATTTAAGTTAGCACTATTAAAATCCTACCAGCAATAACCCAAAAGTTTATATTCAGAACTGTTAGGTCAACAAAATGTCGTCAAAAACAGCACAAACAAATTGACAAGATATAAAGACAATAGAGGTTAGAACAAAAATAAATAAGGCCGCATTAGCGATCTTATTTAAATATATTGTTTAGAAAGAGTTTATTTATTCTGCTGACTTTGCTTCACTTGTGCTTTACGGTCACGGCGTTGTTCAATAACTTTATTTACATCACTGCCGATATGACTTTCGCCACGTTTAGCGGCTAGTTGCACCTGCTTTTCACGCTCAGCAAATCGCTGCCTTTGTTTCTCAGAAATACTATCAATACAGTGCGGGCAACTGACACCTTTTACATAGTGTTCGCTGGCTTTATCTTGCTCGGTAATAGGTAATCGACAGGCATTACATTGGTCGTAGTCACCTTTCTCAAGATCGTGATTAACTGAAACACGATTGTCGAATACAAAACATTCGCCTTGCCATAGGCTGTCTTTTTGATCGACTTCTTCTAGGTATTTAAGTACGCCACCTTCTAGGTGATAAACCTCATCGAATCCCTGCTCTTTTAAATAAGCGGTCGATTTTTCACAGCGAATACCCCCCGTGCAAAACATGGCCACTTTTTTGTGTTGTTGCGGGTCTAGGTTATCTTTTACGTAGTCAGGAAACTCTCTAAAGGTCTTCGTTTTTGGGTCAACGGCATGTTTGAAGGTACCAATATCGACTTCATAATCGTTACGAGTATCAATAAGCAGCACTTCTGGATCAGAAATCAGTTTATTCCAATCTTTGGGTTTCACATAGGTACCAACCACTTTACGTGGATCAATACCTTCAACACCCATAGTCACAATCTCTTTTTTAAGTTTAACTTTGGTGCGATAGAACGGCATTTCGTCGTCAAAAGAGAGTTTGTACACAATATTGTCTAGTCCAGGCTGCTCACCCAACCAAACTAGTAGTGCATCAATCGCGCTTTGGCTGCCAGCTACGGTGCCGTTAATACCTTCATTGGCTAACAGTAAAGTACCTTTAATTTGCAAGCGTTCCATCTGTTGTAACAACGGCGCTTGTAATTGCTCGTGATCGGCTAAGGTGACAAATTTATACAGGGCACACACAACAACTTTTGACATAACATCCTCTTTGCTGGCTGAGGCTTAATCCCCAGTGCAGGTAACCACAATGATTGCTATTTATGAGTTAACAGCACTGCAATCATCACATAATCGGGCGCAAATTCTACCTAGATCACACCCCAACAAACAGGGACAAAAAGTAAGGTTATTAAAATTATTCATAAATCTTGCTTGAGCCAAGGCAATAATCACGCAAAAATGGCGCCTATAAACGCCAAATAGCGGCGAACTTTGCAAGGAACTGCCAGTGTCGACTCAACTCAATCAATCAACACAACGACCGATATTATACTCTTTTAGGCGTTGTCCTTATGCTATGCGCGCTCGACTCGGCTTACTACTTGGGCAGCAGTCGGTACAACTTAGGGAAATTATCCTTAAGCACAAACCACAGCCCATGTTAGATGCCTCACCCAAAGGCACAGTGCCAGTTTTGATATTGGCTAATGGACAAGTGATTGATGAGAGTTTAGACATCATGCTGTGGAGTTTAAGTCAATCTGATCCCAACAACTTATTATTAGCTGGCAGTGCAAAACAAGAGTTAGCGCAAGCGCTCATCGCAACCAATGATCAGCAATTTAAACCTTGGTTAGATAAGTACAAATATGCAGACCGCCATCCCGAACATGACGAGCAATACTACCGTCAGCAAGGTGAAACCTTTATTGCTCAGCTTGAAGCCCTGCTAGGTAAACATGACAATTTATTAGGCGAGCAGGCTAGCATTGCCGATTTTGCAATCTTTCCGTTTATTCGCCAATTTGCCCATGTTGACCGCGATTGGTTCTTTCAGGCCAACTATCCACAGGTGCAAAGCTGGTTGACCGCGCACATCAACAGTGAGGTATTTACTCAGGCAATGAAAAAATACCCACAGTGGCTCGATGACCCTAGCCCTATTACTTTTGGTACCAACTAAGCGCTGCTAGCTCACACGGCCCCCGCCAACATCCACTAAACCAATGCCAACAAACAGCATCGACACACGAGCGCTAGCAAACGAGCACTAGCCAATAAAAAGCCCGGTGATCCAATTGGGTCACCGGGCATAAGTCACTAAGCCAATCTGATTTGCTATGGTTTCGCGATTAATACCATGAATACTAGCGTCACAGAGAATCGCACCATCGGCTAGTAAACGCGTTAGCTTAAAGGCTCAATTGATACACAGCCGTGGTGCCACTCACTTCATTGCCAATAATCAACAAAGGCTTAGCAGTTGGGCTATATTCTGCCGCGACAAACTTCATGCCTTCAGGGCCTAAGTCGCCAGCCAGTTCCGGTGTGCCAGTAATGTCACTGCCATCAATCTCAAAATCGACATCAAAATCTCGATTAACAATATAATCAACAAATTGCACAGCAAACGGATTAGTTATGTCAAAAATCATAAAGCCAGAGGTGCGCTCCAAGCCAACAAATGCATAGTGCTTACCCGCGATTTGCCCTAAGGCCAATGCTTCTGGCTCGGCGCCTTTGTCATCGCTACGGCTATCACCTTTGCTTTCTTCATTATGATTGTTGAAGTTGTCGCCCAACACTGCCGCTGTAATGCGAGCAATCTGGTTGCCGCTATCGAACACTTGGTTACCAGACGTATCCCAAATTGAGAACGAGCGTCCGCCATAACCCACTATTTGGTCGTAGTCGCCATCACCGTCGGTATCACCCATTGATGTGGTGACTTTTAAACGGCCTAACTGGGTTTCATCTTGCGCTGCAGCCACTTGTGGATGGTTGGCATCTAAGGTGAGATCTTCGGCACGAACTTCTTCAGAAAAACCACTGTAGTCTCGAGCGTCACCTTCATTAGCCGAGACAATAAAATGCGCGCCGTTCCACGAGTAGCTAGCAATGGTATCAGGCTGATACAGGCCATATACCCCTTCATAGGCTTGGATATTGATGGCATCATCTTTATCACTGGCATCAATGGCGTTATGCGCTAATCCAAAGTCCTTTAGTCCCAATGGCATTATTGATACCACTTGCATCAGCTCAAGGTCGATAACAGCAATGGCATTATTTTCCTGCAGGCTCACATAGGCTTGGGTGTTATCTGCTGATACTGCAATGTACTCAGGCTCTAAATCTTGCGCAATGCTTGCACCCGGTCCATTAATTTTGATTTTGTCACTAAACTCGCTATTGCGCTCGGAGCCAACATTAAAGGCAGTAAAGTCAATGGTGTTGGCGGTATCTGCTGGTACCCCATCAGCCAGAGTAATTATTGATACGCTGCCTTCAGGATCAACTGTGTAAGCATCATTAGGTTCACCCTCGTTAGCAACAATCACTTTGCTACCGTCATGACTAAACACCACATTGTCAGGCAGTGCGCCAACTTCTACTGCTTTAAGCAAACTAGGTTGCGCTTCTGCGTCAAGTTGGTAGAAAGCAATATAGCCATTACCCTGCTTACTGTTACCTTGGCCGTCACCGCGCTCAATCGCCACTGCCAATAGGTCATCGAAAATTGCCAGGCTATTTACGCCACCTAAATCGGTAAGCGCCAAGTCACCTGCAACATCAATTGAAGCAACTTTATCGATATTATTAAGGGTGTATTGAGCATCCGCTGCAACCTCTTCACCACTTAGGCTACTGGCATCAATGATGTCAACTTGACCACTTTGGGCGTTCACGACAAAAATGTGCTGCGACGTTTTATGAAAATCGACAATTTCAGCGGCACTTTGACCAAATATACCAGACTCATTACGCGCAATTAGCTGCGCAGAAAGCTGACCGATCGCCTCTTTGCACAGCGCTTGAGTTTGACTGGCATCGACTTCATCAGCGTCAAGCACACTATTGCCATTAGCATCGAGGCCAGTTTCGATTAATTGGCCACCCAAAGCACACTGTTCGCTACCCATTGCTAGCTCAGTAATCGCCACTAAAGAACTTAAACCCTGGCTACCGTCGGTACCATTTGTACCGTTAGTTCCGTTAGCGCCTGCCGCACCGTCGTCGCCATCACACCCAGTTAGCAGTGCTGATGCGACAAGTAGCGACAATATGGTTTTTGTTGTTTTCATTTTTATTTCCCTTAGGTTTCAGAATGGGTTTCAAAAATTGCCAATTGGCCCGATAAGTGCCGCTAATTTAGAACCCTAGTAAGAAAATAAAATGAAACAAACATGACACTTTTGATACGTTAATTTAACAAAGCTTGCTATCGGTGATGCAAACATGAGATTTGTTACAAATAAAGCGCGAAACAACAGGCTTAAAGATGGTCAAAACGCCAGCATGAGCGTAGACTAATCCACCTCTCAAAAATTGCTGTGCCCTCAGCAGTTCATCGATAAGTCATCCAAAATTCACAAGAGGTATGAGTGAAAAGCGATCCGATCCCAACAGCCCCATCTCAAGCCGAGTTAACGATCAGCCTAGCGCTGTTGATCCCAATGCTATCTGCCATTGTGGCCATTACTCCGCTGGCCATCGATCTGTATCTGCCGGCGATGGCAACCTTGGCCACCAGTTTCCACACCGATATCACCATGGTGCAGCAATCATTAAGCATCTACCTCGCAGGTTATGCCGTGGGTATGCTGACTTTTGGTCCTCTTGCAGACCGATTTGGTCGCAGACCATTAGTGATTATTGGGCTAACAGGCTTTGCCATTACTAGCCTAATACTGGCGTTTGTTAATAATATCGAACTATTTCTCAGCTTGCGGTTTGTGCAAGCTTTTATTGGAGCCGCAGCAACGGTAGTTGTACCGGGGTATATTAAAGAGGTGTACGGTAAAAACACCGCCAAAGGCATGTCTTATGTCAGTCTGATTATGATGCTAGCGCCGTTAATCGCCCCTAGCATTGGCAGCTTAATTCTTGAGTTTGGTGATTGGCATCTGATTTTCTTCATCTTGGCCTTTTATGCCATTGCCCTGTTGATGTTGGTCATGGTTAAACTCAAAATGCCCAGCGACATCAACCACGGCCAGCGCAGTCAAAAATCATTCTTTGGCGCTTACGCAGTGGTATTTACTAAACCCGGTGTCAAACTGCATATCACCAGTGGTGTACTGACCTCGTTTGCGTTTTTCTGCTACCTCACCGCATCGCCTTTTGTGTACATGGAAGTGTTTGGGCTGGATAAGTCACTATTTGCGGTGTTGTTTAGTACCAATGTTGGCGCCCTTATGGCCGCAAACATCATCAATACTCGCATTGTAGGCAAGTACGGTTCGCGGCGCATGCTTCGAGCCTCAACCATATTAGCGATTTTCGCCGGCAGTGCCTTACTGAGTGTTAACTTACTGGATTTAAGCTACCACTATACCGTTGCGGCGCTTATTCCCTTTATGGGCTTTTTGGGGATTATGTCGGTGAACGCCGATGCCATCGTGCTGATGAAATTCCAACAAGAAACCGGCACTGCGACTGCAGTTATCGGAACGCTAAGGTTTGGCTTTGGCGCCGTTGCTGGACCATTACTGGCGCTATTTTATACTGGTACCGCTGTGCCGTTTTCGGCGCTAATGCTCGGTGCCGTCATGCTAGTTGGCGTGTGCCAAATTGCCAGTCGGCGTACCAGTAACTAGCCACATTCAGTGTAATAAGGGATGCCTTGTCGCATATTGCAATTGAGGTGAGGCTAGCGCCCCGGTAAGCAGCGCATAAATAGTAGGCTAGAATTAGCGAGGCACGAGCGCAAGCCTACTGTTTTGCGTCCGCCCTTGATCGGCTTGTTACCTGCCTATACCGACGCCCCTATTAACCATGTACTGATAAAGTAATTGGCTTTCAAGGCTTTTCGTTTTTGATAAAGCCGAGGTAACCCCAAGCTGGTCTTCTGTTGAGCGATGTTGCCCCAGCTTTTGTTTACCTTGAAGCGATTCTATGTTGATTTTAAAACCAACAATACCTTTACTAATTTTTGATTTAAAGTCCTCTGGAATAGTTAAATTAGGCTCATATTTCTTAACGGTTTCATCAAGTGTTGTCAGAGTTGTTTCCTGATCCGTTAGGTGAATTATTCCTGTGACGTGGACAGCGCTGTAATTCCAAGTTGGCACCGCTGGAGAAGCATGATACCAAGTAGGTGAAATGTATGAATGTGGACCAGAAAAAATTACTAAAACCTTGGCTCCGTTAGCAGCTTTCAAGTGCTGATTTGTTCTGGCAAAGTGACCATAAAGAGTGCCATTTTCACCTTCATTTTCCTTAATCAATAAAGGGAGATGCGATGCCTCTAAGTCATTAGATATAACAGCAGCAAAACCATACTCTTTAATAAAGTTTTGTATTTCTATGTCAGAATTTATTTTCCATTTGTCGGGAATGTGCATTGTAGTCCTTTGGCAGATAACGCCTAAATCAGGTGCGCCGTAGGCGCCACCTGTATTCACTTGTTAGGTGCGTGATGCTTAGGGTTTATTTTTGACGTGAGAACATGGTCTTGCCATTTACCCGCAATTTGCAGATACGATTTTGCAAGACCCTCACGCTCAAAGCCCAATTTGTCCAGTACAGCCGCACTTTTTGTGTTTGTTGGAATGTAGTTGGCCATAACTCTATGAAGATTAAATTCAAGAAATATCTGTTCAATTGATGAGGTTAAAATCTCTGTTATTAGCCCTTTACCTTGATGTTTTTCAGCAACGGAATAACCAAGATTGCATGCTTGAAATGGGCCAAAGACGATGTTTGTGAAATTACAAACACCTACAATTTCACTTCTGTCAGGTGTCAGAGCAGCAAATTTTACTGCGGATTTATCCTGAAGAAGTTTATGGTTTTCGCTAAGCATTTTTGAGAAGTTACTCAGCTTAAAATAATCATCATCTCTCGTTGGTTCCCACGGTTGAAGATGATCTTTATTTTCCAAGTGATAATTCAGCATTAACTCAGCATCTTCTTTGCCAAGGACTTCAATCACTGTTCTATCTGTTTCTATTCTCATACGACTCGATGTTTGATATTTGGTAGCACCTAACGCCCGCTTAACAGGCAAATGCTGATTGGTTAATCCGAAGCGCAGCGTAGATACCAACCAGTATTTATCCTTGTTGAAGCGCTTGTTAGCAATTTTTTACATCGTTCTCTGAAACTTTCTTGCTTCCTCTCCAAAAGAGAGCATTTTCAATGCTATTGCTTGTTTATCTTTATATATTGCTTGCAACCTAGCTTCAGTAAACGCTTTAAAAACAATAGTTTCTTTATCAAGCAGCTCTATTTCAAAAGCTGGTTCATCTAAATTTTGATAAAAAAGTTTGCCATTTTCTTTAAAAATTTTGCGCTTACCATACGTACCTATAATTTGGTCGATGTCATTCTGACTTGGCTGGTATTTGTTGGATTTAGCTTTTACTAGCGGATAGACCCATTGATGTATACCTAGGTTTCTATGCTTACTTTTTATTAAAGTGTTCAGAACCTCTGCATAAGCAAGATAAAAAGCATTGTCACTGCTTGTTTCAATATTAGGTTTTACACCTTTTCTTTCCCAGTTGCCATTTGTTCTCGGATCTATAGGTCGTGAAGATGGCAATGTGAGGATATAATTTTCATTAACTATTTCAGCACTTCTTGCATGAGCTGCACCAGCGGTAACCTCTCCAATAATGGTAGCTCTTGCTAGATTTTTCATAACATAACTGAAGCTTTCTGCTGCAGATGCAGAATTATTGCTGGTAAGAATGTAGAGGGGTGTATCTTTAAATCTGGGACCCGGAACATAAGGCGACGTCCAATCTTGTGTTTGGGTTAACACGCCATTTGTACGACTTTCAAAAGTTAATAAGTGAACAGTATCTAGGTCAAAGAAGTAACTTGCTAAGGAAGTCACCATAAATGGACTGCCACCAAAGTTGTTTCTTAAATCAATAATAATACCATCAGAATGTTGTAAAAATTTCATCGAATTTTCAAGTGTTTCACCACCCAAATGACTATCTGAGAACACTCTAATGTCAAGATAACCAATGTTACCATCAAGCATTTCAACCTTTTTAAAACCATAGTTGTCTGTCGGAGTCTCCATTTCACGACTACCTGCAAACGCCTCAGTTTGTGCTGACGAACGATAGGCTTTCAATTCACTAACCCAATTTGGATCATAAACAACAGAGAGGTGTTTATCATTTGCAATCTTGTTTAATTCCAAAGTTATAAAATCAGCAATATCTTCAGATGACTTTTGACGTTCACAACCAGATAAAAATGCTTGAGAGCGCATTAACTGAGCTAACGTTGTTGCTGTATTTTCAATAACGTAGTTATCTTCAAGTTGTTTGGCAATAACTTGCGACACATCACGACAATCTGCGGCGCTGACATAATTGCATAGAACGAGTGAACTAACGATGAGGGATTTAAAAATTTTATTCTTCATATTCTTCCTGAAATTTTAATTGTTACTTCCTATAACGCTCAACCACACCAAAAGAGGTAAATAAAACTTTAAAAACTTTAGCCAGCCAATATTAATCAATAACATAGCAAAGCTACTACGTACTACTCAAGGGCAAACTAGATTTGTACCTTCAAATGCTTTGCTTAATACAAAAAAACTTTTGAAATTAGCAAAAATGAGGAAATAATCTGTTAATTGCTGTATTTGGCGCAAGGGGGGGGTTACTCTGCGGAAGGAGCTGAGGAGTTATGAAAAATATGAACGTTTGAATTTAGTTTGCAGGCATAAACTGGCAACTACTTGAGAAATGTCGCCTTCGCTTGTTTAGATGTTCACAGTAATGGCTAAACTCCTCCAATGTCCCCACAGGTCCATGAAAAAGTTGTCCAAATTCTGTGACTATTTTAAGCCAATTAGCTGAGGGGATGTTTAGCCTACTCAGTATGTCACAAGCCTGTAAATCAATCGCGCCGCGCTTATCGTCTCGAATCACCCTGCCTGTTTCATCCACCAACACGAGGTAGTCTTGAAGAGAGAAAGCGATGCCTTTGGATTGCTATTACCAATGAAAGGTAAAAGGCGTTTAGGTTGCTCTCCCGTGAGCGCAGCTTTGACTCTGAGCTTGATACTAGTGAAGTCCGATTGCTCAGGTGTGGTCGACATTTTAGCCCGTATCGGATTAAGTTCGACATAGGCCATACAGGCCAACACAGCTGCTTCATTAAGCAGCGCTTGTGATTTAAATCGTCCTTCCCACAAATTTGTATGGAACAAATTTGAACGCGTTTAGGCGGCCTGAAAGGTGAACGCCAAGGATGGCAGTGAATAGAAGTGTCCTCTGCAGTTATCTTCTATACTAGCTTGTCTTGCAACAGGCTCATTTAGACACCTCAACTCTTTTGAAAGCGTTAGCAGCTAATATCGCAAAGGCGCGAGCGATACGTCGCAACCAGGTATTTAAGCTGAGCAACTTTGTATTCTTCTATCACTTCACCTTTGACGAATTTCTGCGTTAACTCAGTCCCTTTAAACAGTTTATGCCATTGCAATACAACGTCCCTATCTGACCAAGTGTTAACTTGTTCAACATCAATATAGAGCACGACATGCAGGTGGTTACTCATCACTGCGTAGGCAGTAACATCGATGGCAAACACTTCGGTAAGCTTTAAGATTTGAGTTTCTACCCAACCACGGCGGTGGTCATAATTCTTGCCGGTGTATTTATCGTCACCACATACTCTTTATTGCAAAAGATTGCGCGTCGTACAACGAGACTACAGCAATGATAATAAGGTCATCTTGTTGATAAGAGTTCGAGACTAATGAGGGTTCGTCTTGGCCTTAGCATCCAACCTCCTTGTTAAATGCTCAAATCAAGCATAGTTGGAGGGCGTCATTTACGCTATTAACAATAGCTGTCTAAATTATTTTGTCTTGCAGAAGTAATAGCTTCTCGTTTTTATCATCCCACTCAAGATGATCAGAGATGATTAACTCTATATTAGAGTCATTAACTCCGATGATATCTACCTTGTCTAATTGCTCTATTGTCATCATTTCCCTTGGCAACTAACGCCCAGCTAAGGGGCTGATAATAGTTGGCTAAAATAGCGAGGAACGAAGCGCAGCAAACTGTTAGCAGTCCGTTTTAAGCAGCTTGGTAAGTGGCTGATACTTTTGACTTTATAGAGTCAAAACTTTCAACGCTAGTATTAATTTTATCACCTAAATATATTATAACTTCTCTTGCTCCTGAACCAGCGGCAAGCTCCCGTAGTACGCGGTCTTCTATAGAAGTTAAACCACCTTCAACTTTTTCAAGTTGGTGCATAATGATTCTTGGTGCAGGTCGAATTCTAGATTTATGGATTTGATAGATTCCATGTTGAAGAATTTTTTCAGCAAGCATAAAGTCTGCAACAAATGATCTAGGGTGCTTAAAAGGGTTAGTTATTGTGATATTGGTAGCTGTTTCCCGTTTTGCTTCTTTTCCAATAGCCTTTACGATTTCACCTTTTTTGGTATTTTCTACAGCAATATATGGCTCTTCTTCAAACTTTATATCTGACGAAAAAACCTTAATTGAAATTTTACTTTCACTTAACTCAACAAGTAAATCATTCGAGAAAAGACTTCTAAGATATGTGAACAATACTTTCGGCCTCCGAGCCACTTAACGCCTTGCTAAGAGGCGAAAAAATAGTTGGTTAAAATAAGCGAGGCACGACAAAAACCAACTGTTTTTTGTCCTGCTTTAATGACTTGTTATGTTTTTGATAACTCAACTTTAACCTGAAAATGTAAATGATGAATTAAAACAGAATACTGGTTCTAAATCCTTGTAAGGCTCTGGAGCCCAACAAGTAGTTCTAAAGTTTTCATAAACATCCCTAAACGGCGATAATATTAATTCACTTTCATCCATCATTATTTTAGAAAAATCAGCGGATTTGATAACAATATAGATGAATTCAAATTCATCGTCTTTTTCATAAAATACAGAATCCCAGAAGTATCCTTTTTGCTCCATTTCGCTCTTTGGAAACTCAATATTTTCACGCATATAAGAGATCAAAGTATCTAAATCACTTCGAGAATTTGGGTTCAATTTAATTTTTAACAGCTTAGATTGCACTCTTACCTCTAGAAAAACATAACGCCCACATTAAGGGGATTTTTATTAGTTTGCTAAAATTGTGTAGCGAAGCGGAACCGAGCAAACTGTAAAAAGTCCCGCTTTAATTGCTTGTTAAGTGCCCCTGACGTACTCAACCATAATAAAAGCACTACCTAGAAATAAGCTAGATGCTGAAATTAAAAACCAAGGTTCCGAGTAAATGCCCATATAAAGCGCGATACTCAACACGGAGCAGCCTAACCCTATGACATAAATAGTAAACTTACTAATTTTAGGGTATCGAATTACTGATACTACAGCAACTAATAATGAAAATAAGCCAGCTAATGTTGCAAGTGTTAGAAAGAATGAAGGAAGATCTCGAAAGGCACCGTGAGCAAAAATCGCAAAACCGAAAAGGCACATACCAAGCCAATGAATACTGGCAGGAATAACTAACGTGATTAATGCTACTTTCTTGAATTTAATGCTCATACTTCCTTGGGGCATTTAACGCCCAATTAACAGGCAAAAAATGGTTGGCTAAAATAAGTGAACGTAGTGAACAAAAAGCCAACTGTTTTTTGTCCTTGTTTAATTTCTTGTTAGGTATACGGTGCCACTTTATAATCAATTTTATTAACTTTATGAAACTCGTTAATTTCACTCACCGCTTTTTCTACATATTCAATTGATGCATTTTCTGCAAAATACAAAACGTAGTCGCCGGTTACATCCTCATTAGAACAGAAAGCATAATCTAAATCGAAATGCTCACATAATACATCTTCAATGTAATCTCTATGTTCATAATCAATGAGTTCAATATAAGCTCCCCATTCAGGATGACTTTTGACACTTATTGGTGACAAGATGTATCGAAACTCTTCGAGCATGATTGTATACCTAACGCCGCTATTAAGCGGACAAAAATTGTGTGTCAAAGTTGTGAGGATCGAAACATGGCACACTGTTTTTGTTCCGACTTAAATGCACTTGTTAGGGGGTTAAGGTAAGCCTATTTTTATTTTTAGTTTATTGAAAGCTGAATTAATATCACTTTCCTTTACACTATGATCCACTCGGAATAATTTAGATTTATGCTTTCTCTTTTTTAGAGTGATTTTGCCATCAATATTAACTAACAAATAATCATTGCCTTTCCAATTTCTTAATTGATACCCTTCTTGACTAGCAATCCAATCGGGAAGACCAGCCCTAACTTTTGCAAGTTCAGCCAAGAATTCACTTACATTCGAATATCTCTTACCATGATTGAGAGTAGCTTTTTTTATTACTCTAATTATTTTTTTTGGAACATAAAATGGAATAGAAGACCAATCCAATAGCTTTCCTGACTTGATCCGTTTTTCAATACAAGCATCAACAAATTTTGATTCTTCAAATCCATCACCTGTTAGCTTTACTTTTTCAAAGTTATTTAGCTCATTATTATTTAAGTGCTCTAAAAGATCATTACTCAATAATCCGCCAAAGAGTAAGTACGCAATTAGTCCCGCTTGATAAACATCAGAAGAAAAGTCAAAAAATGCATTATCACCAAAAGCTTCAGGAGGCCTATATAAAATACTATGTTTGGAGGCAGGGGCTTTACCTGTTGCTTCATCAATTCGACGAACAGAACCAAAGTCCGCAATAACAAGCTGGTCATCATGTACTAAAAGGTTTTCAGGTTTTAAATCCCTATGAACTAATTGCTTATCCGGGCAATGCATCGCAGACAAGCCAGAAAGAAGCTGACATAGTAATTTATTACTTAAATCTAATGATAAATGATAGCGCTTTTGAAATGTAAAAAGATCCCCATCATTTGCAGCTTGCATCATGTAAAAGGAACAACAATTCTCTACTTTCCTTGCATCGAAAACCTTGAGTATGTTTTCATGGTTTAACGTTGCGATAATAGCAGGCTCTTGGTCAACATCATTCGCCTCATGAAAGTATATCTTTATGGCTACATCTTTTCGTAACACATCATGACGACCAATCATGACGTAGCCGTTTGCACCAGAATCATTAAATTCTGCTAGCTGAAATTCACTGAATTGCTGTAATGCTTTTTTTGCCTCACATGGAAGTGATTCTATATCTACTGTCATACTTTAACTTAAACCTTCATAACCAAAATCATAGGCTTTACCTAAATCAATTGTTGTGGGCTTTATTGATTTTTTATCCATTTCTCTTTTATTCGTAGCTCTGACAGTAGCTGGGTGAATAAACTCTATCGGGGCAGGCGAAATCGCAAGTAAGACACCTTCAAGAAGAAATGTACCAGCACCTCCTGCACCTTGCCCGCTAGTAGCTCGCCTGTTGATTACAATTTTATCAACACCGCTACTGGCACAATATGCTTTGAATGCTTGTGTAAAAATTTCTACATCATCTTGTGTTGGGTTCTTTGGAAGTGAAAATTTATTAAGTTTAGGTGCGACTAATTGATGAGAGTCACGACTACCTGTGATTGTTACAACTCTGATTTCATTCGCTTTTAGAAATATTCCTGAAATTACCATACGTATATCTCCATGTTAAATATCCCCCTAACAGTATATTAGGCTGAATTCCGCATAACAACGGACAGCCATGTTAATCCAATAACATGTAAGCTACCTCAAAAAACTATCGGCTTCAAATGCTTACAGCTAATTTAATAATGGTTTTTCTTCAATAGCTGTTGTTGAAAGTCGGAATTGACATATTTGTGACGTTCGCTGAACCAAGAACCTAAAAAGACCCTATAAAAACAAATACTTGTAACACACCTGTATTTCATTGCTGTCTGAGTTGCCCCAGAGTTCGGTCAAAATATGTGATATTTCAATATAACTGTATATAAACACAGGCGTGCAAGTCTGCATAGCAAGGGCTATTTAAATCGCTATTACTCGCTTTAACACTCAATCGTCATACTCATTCTAACGTGATTCATTGTAAGAAAGCTCATTCTACGGTCTTGATAATTCGGGCGGGATTACCGGCGACTATCAGGTTATCAGCCACGTCTTTAGTGACCACAGCGCCGGCGCCAACCACCACATTATCCCCTAGTGTCACCCCAGGCATAATGGTGGCGTGACCGCCTATCCAGCAGTTGTTGCCAATATTAATAGGCCGGGCAAATTCAACACCGCTATTGCGCTCAACAGGATTTATTGGGTGACAGGCAGTATAAATGCCCACTTGTGGACCAATAAAACAATTATCACCTATGGTTACTGTGGCGCAGTCGAGGATCACGCCAGCAAAATTCATGTAAAAGTTATCTCCCACATGAATGTTTTGCCCATAATCACAGTTAAAATGTGGCTCTATCATGGCGCCTTGGCCGCAATGACCCAACAGCTGATGTAGTAGAGCGCTGCGCTCAGCCTTTTGCTGGCACTTGGTCGCATTGTATTGGCCAACCAATAAGCGGGCTTTAACGCGCATGTCTGTTAACTGCGGATCGCAAGGGTCATAACACGCCTGCGCCAACATTTTTTCAAGTTCTGTCATCGTTTATCCTGTGCGACACCTGCTGTGCCAATTCATGCTGCGATCAAAATAGCCTGCTATCTTGCTGTTAATCATTAAAGCTGGTTATGATGAACGCTATAGACCATCTATATTACCTGTATTTGAACCCATTAATCGACGCCAATAAATATAGCACCATTGCCGCGTGGTCACTGGCCATAGCCAGAGCGCTCGCTGCCAATAAAGTCGACCCACAGCAGGTGTTTGCGGAAGTGGGTTTAAACCTACAGCAACTGGAATCCGCCCCCAATTCACGCATTGCTATTGAGCAGATGACCTCCCTGTGGGGATATGCCCAACAAGTCACCAACAACGAGGCATTTGGCTTATGTGTAGGCCAATATGCTTATCCAATACATTTTAGTGAGTTGGGCTCGCTACTTATCAATAGCAAAACGTTAGCGGCCGCGTTTGAAACTTTGCCGCACTATGGTCCATTGGTAAGCAATTCAGCTGCGGTTAGCTTGCAGCGAACCCCCACACTATTGGGTTTTACCATCACCCCACTTAACAGTGTTGAAATAAGCCATTTAGCAATCGATGCTTTTTTTGCCAGTTTAATGCTTTTGGGCAAGCAAATGATTGGCCAGCAAGCTTTGGTAAAAAAAGTTGAACTGCAAAAAGCTAACGTGACTAACCCAGCCACTTGGGAGACATTTTTTAACGCCAATGTCGACTTTAACCAAACCCAAAACTGTATGTGGATGGACAGGACCATTCTTGAGCAACCCGTCGCACACCGAGATCAACACCTAGCTGAACAAAAAGAGACCTCAGTACAACAATACCTCACCCAAATGCAGTCTTTGTCTTGGCGGGAGAAAACCAGTCAAGGCATTCATACCTTGTTGGTCGACCAACAACCTAACGCGGCGAAAATCGCGCAAATGTTCAATATTAGTGAACGAACTCTTAGTCGATATTTGCAAGTGGAAGGATGTAACTTTAGGCAGTTGCTGGCGAATAAACGCCTTGAGCTGGCACACCACTATTTGGTGAACACCCCAATCGCCATCAACTGTCTGTCTGATACCTTGGGTTATACCAGTGTCAGTAATTTCAGTCGTTCATTTCAAAAGTGGACCGGTCAAAGTCCTGGCTGTTATCGCAAACAACACCAGCAAAACCGCGAGTAGCGAGTCGATTGGGTTCGGCTCTTTGCTGTGCAGCGCACTGCAGCTCTGAACACTATAGCTCTGGGCACTAAATCTCTGGGCACTAGCTCTGGGCAGTTCCGTGCTTAGCGGTGCTTTTGGCGAAAAATGATAAACCAAAAGTTAATAACTTGTAATAACTTAGTGAGCATCGTTAACTTTTAGGGTCTGACTATGAAAGGCTTACACTCAGCAAGTATTAGCAAATCGACAACCGCACCAAGTAGTATCAGCAAAGCTGCCAGTGACTTTGGCAGCAAATTATCAAGTGCAATAGTGCTACTTGCCTTACTAGGGTGCGAGCCACAGCCCAATAACGCAACGTCTCTACCTTCGAATGGCACCGCTAATGGCACCGCGCAAGATGTTGCTGTTGATCAGCATGGATTTACCGCTGCCAGTGTTCATACCATTGACGCTAACAACGCCCTGCTGTCACAACTTCCTTTTGACAGTCAGCAAGATTTTGAGGGCGCACAGCGCGGATTTATCGCCAAAATGCCACAACTTATCGTGCAAGATGAACAAGGCAAAGTGATCTGGAGTCGACCTGAGTACGACTTTATCAACCAATCGGCACCTAATAGCGTCAACCCAAGTTTATGGCGTCAAGCGAGCCTTAATAACATCGACGGCTTGTTTGAAGTCACCGAAGGTATCTACCAATTACGCGGTTTTGACCTTGCCAATATGACCGTGATTAATGGTGATACTGGTTGGATTATCATTGACCCGCTGACCACCACAGAGACCGCTAAAGTCGCTATTGATTTTATCAACCAACAACTCGGGCCCAGGCCAATTAGCACGATTGTGTTCACTCATAGCCACATGGACCACTTTGGTGGCGCGTTAGGTCTGATGGCTGCAAATAGTAACAATGATATCGAAGTGGTAGCCCCAGCTGGGTTTATGCATGAGGCCACCAGCGAAAACGTGATGGCAGGCACTGCCATGAGTCGCCGAGCCATGTACATGTATGGTAAACAATTGCCCCGCTCTGTCCGAGGCCATATCGACTCAGGCTTGGGCAAAGAACCCGCTTTTGGCCAATTTGGTATTTTGCCACCCACGCAAATAATAGAACAAGATAGCCAGCTAACCCTAGACGGTGTCGAGTTTGAATTTCAAATCGTATCTGGCACTGAAGCACCGGCTGAAATGACATTTTATCTGCCGCAGCATCAAGCCTATTGCGGCGCTGAGCTTGTCTCAAAAAATATGCATAATCTATATACCTTGCGCGGTGCAAAAGTGCGTGATGCACTGGCTTGGAGTCAGGCGATTGATAATGCCATTAGCGCACAGCGGCAAACCAAGGTTTATTTTGGCAGTCATCATTGGCCAATTTGGGACTTAGATAACATCAATCAATTTTTGATAACCCAGCGCGACACCTACAAGTACATCCACGATCAATCGGTGCGTATGCTCAACGCTGGTTTAACGCCAGCGGAGATTGCCGAAGCCATTGAGATGCCGCCAGAACTGGCCAATACTTTTGCAAGCCGAGGATATTATGGCACCGCTAAGCACAACGCTAAAGCGGTCTATCAGGCCTATTTAGGTTGGTATGATGCCAATCCAAGTCACTTAGATCCCCTGCCAGCCACGCAGTCAGCAGACAAATATGTCCAGCTTATGGGCGGCGCAGATAAAGTCATTGCAGCGGCAACCCAAGCGTACCAACACGGTGATTACCGCTGGGCCGCACAACTTCTCAATCATGTCGTGTTTGCCGACAGTGATAACCGTCAAGCTAAAGCGCTGCTAGCCAATACCTATGACCAGCTTGGCTATCAGGCAGAATCGGCCCCATGGCGTGATGTGTATTTAAGTGGTGCTTATGAGCTGCGCCATGGCAGTCCCGAGGTAGGCATAGATTTAAGTTCCATGAAACACATATTGCTACATGCCCCAGTAGCGAACTTTTTGCAGTCGATGGCATCAAGGATTAACGGCCCTAAAGCCTTTAATCAACAATATGAAATTAATCTCAACTTTACTGATTTACAGCAAAATTACGTACTAAGCCTTAATCATGCCGTGTTACATCACCGCTTGGGCGCAAAATCCGCCACCGCCACGGTTACTTTAAATATTAGTCACGGTTTGTTTATCGACATTGTGATTGGCGCCGCTGATGTGAGTGATTTACTGTTTTCTGATGAGCTCAATATTGAAGGCAGCAAACTGGATTTAGTCGGCTTTTTATCGCTATTGGATAAACCCAAAGGGGTATTTAACATTGTAGTCCCGTAATAGCGCGTCACTCCCTAAGGAAAGTGCCACAGCTTAGTAGAGTGCCACAGCTTGGTAGAATGTCATTCCCCAACAATGCCACCGTACCTACCAACCTCTAACTATAAAAAGCCGCGACTTACGCGGCTTTTATAGGGGCAAACTAGTTAGCGCCGTTTAATCTCGCTTGAATCGCCAGTTTAGCCTCTTCTTGTGCCAATAATAGCTCTTCTTGTTCTTTCTGGCGCATTAAGCCATCAAATGCCAGCCGTGCTTGTTGCGCCTGAGAAGAAGCCTGCACTTTTACCTCTTTAGCTTTAACAGCGTCGAGTGCCAGTTGCTGTAACTGCTCAAGCAATTCCGCTGGCGCATCCCCCAAATCGACACTCGACTCTCCGCGAGACAACGCCTCTTTGCGCAGCTGTTTCTTGAGCATCCAGATAGCTTCATTGATATCGCGCTCACTATTCGCCGCGGCTATGGCGCTGTCGCGTGCGACTTCAAACTTCCCTAGTGCTTGGCCCTCTTTACTCCACGGATCGACATCAGGCAGATCAGAGATATTAATAACCGGATCAACATAATCGTCTTGATGAGATAGGTCGAGCATGGCTGCCTTAATACCTGATACCATCAGCAACACGGCAATCACCAACAGAGGTAACCCACCAACAATTGCTGCCGTTTGCAGTGTCTCTAACCCACCCATAAACATGAGTGCTGATGGCATTAAAGACAAAGTGAACGCCCAAAACAGTCTATTCCAGCGCATGGGATCTTCAGTGACATTGGTTTGCACTACTGAGGCCAAAATATAAGAGATAGAATCAAAAGTCGTAGCTGTAAAAATAATGCACAAGATAGTAAACAGCGTAATAACTAATGCGCTAAAAGGTAGTTGCTCCAGCACCGCAAAAATAGCCCTAGTTGCTCCTTGGGCGTTAAGAATGGCAACCACATCAAGTTGACCTGATAACTGTAACGACAAGCCATAGTTACCTAAAATGATGAAGTACATCGAACAACCTAATGATCCAAAAAATACCGCGCCAGAAACCATCTGTTTAATGGTTCTACCCCGTGAAATACGGGCCACAAACAAGCCCATACTGGGCGCAAACACCAGCCACCATGCCCAATAAAAAATCGTCCAATCTTGTGGAAAATGGGTATCAGCAAACGTTCCTAATCCGCCAAAGGGCTCTGCCCAAGTCGCCATAACAAAAAAATTGGACAACATACGGCCAATAGAATCTAAACCCGTTTCCAACATAAAAATCGTCGGCCCGCAAACTAACACAAACAGCAATAAGACCAGCGCGCCCCAAAAATTGATATTGCTGAGGATCTTAATGCCCTTGTCCATGCCTTTGTATGCCGAATAAGCAAAGATGGCGGTACATAACATCAGCACACCTATTTGACTACCTGTGGTGGTGGGGATGCCAAACAGATAGCTAATCCCCTCATTTATCAGCGGTGCCGCTAAACCTAAGGTTGTGGCCGCGCCGCCCAATAGACCAAATATAAATAAAATGTCGACCGCTTTACCCAGCTTACCCACGCTATTGGCTTCACCAATCACAGGCATAAGCGCCGCTGATACCTTCAAAACCGGTTGTTTACGCACATAGTAGAAATAGGCAATCGGAATCGCTGGGATCATGTAAATACACCAAGCAATTGGGCCCCAGTGAAATAATCCGTAGGTTGCAGCCCAGCGAATGGCTTCTTCACTGCCAGCGGCCAATTGAAATGGCGGGTTCTGATAGTAATAGGCCCACTCGATGGTGCCCCAATATAAAATACTCGCGCCAATGCCCCCGCAAAATAGCATCGCCGCCCATGACGCCAACGCAAACTCTGGCGCTTCGTCTGGATCGCCCAGCTTTATCTGACCAATGTCAGAAAAAACAATGTAAATCATGAAGAAAAAGGCCGCGAGTCCCAAGCCAAGATAAGCAAAACCCAGCTTATCTGTCATAAATGTTTTCGCAATCGCAATCCAATGCGCACCTTCAGCAGGAAACACCAACAATGGGGTGACTACCGCAAACAGCAAAGCCAATGCGCCGAAAAATGTCGGCTTATCGATCAGCTCAAATGATTTGTTCATTTTTTTTAAATTCCAAAACAACAACAGCATATTTAAGTAAAAGCGCGCCACGCATATTCGCTCCAAAACAACATTCATTTTGGAGAGCAATATCTTGTTTAAACTAAGTAGTGTGTCGTGCGTATTTGTCGTGCAGAAATCCTGAAAAGCGCTCACTTAACTGATTGGTGAGCCGGCGACAAAATAGAACCAAACGGCTTAGAAGTCGACAAAATAATCTTCAAGTCAGATCAATAATGAGAAGCGGATCACAAGCTGATAAGCCATCATAAATGAGACTAACCATACCCTGTCAGTTCAAGGTATTTAACCCGTAAAGTGCTTTAGCTAAATTCTTGGCAAAACGAATAAATACCAAATGCCTGGTCAATTTTACCAAGTAAAGAACACCGGAAAGTCGCACTCTAAGAGACCGTCACTGTATCTAATAAGCGAGATAAGCAAATGGCCGATGATAGACAAAGAGAAATTAAACGGGTGATCAGTGGTTGGCTAACAGAGAAGTTAAACGAACTTGGCGGAACTCAAAATCAAGAGCTAGAAGATTTCAAATCTCAAGTTCGCTCTATCGTCTTGGTCAGTTTAGAGCGAATTAACTTACGTCTGCACGAAATCAATCGAACAACAAAACAAAAATTTAGCTTGCAAGACGGTATTGTATTGTCGCGGTTTTACATTAAAGGCGGAAACGCTTTTCGGTTCACAGTTGAAAACCAGCAAGGAAAATCCGACTGGGACACCCAGATTGTCATTAACCCTTGGCTACCAGAACCTCTAACGGACACCCTTTATGCCCTTATTGAAGATGCTGTACTAGATGAATTCTATTATTGCAGCGAACAGATCGGCCAAGCCTCTGATCTACTATTGAGTGATGCCAATCATAGCTTCAGTGAAGTAATTAAAAATTTTTGGTTAGCAAGTGATTTAAAAGTTAACCCACAGGACACAACACAACTACCTGCAGTCTATCTACTAGAATACCCCCCGCAGCAATCCATTAAACGTGTTTTTGCTCATAATAAAGCTGGTCTCTGGGACTATGACAGCCGACCGATGATGGGCAAAACGACGGGCAATCAATCTGGACCAGGAATGGTATTTAACGATGCAATACCTCCCTTTGTTCTATATCGATTAGGCTATGTTTGGACAACTAAGATCCAAGAGAATGAGATACCTACAGAACGCTATCCACTGATAACCAGCCCAATATTAATGGAGATAATTGACGTTACTATTCCCCGTAAAAACACCATTGAAGCCATTGGGCTGTGGGATGAGATCCAGGCCGAGTTAACACTTGATACCTTACCCATACCTGTACCTGTTACCGACGACGTGCTCGGCTATGTTTCTCAAGTCTCTCTACCTTTCCCCAACAAGGACTATCACTGCGCTGAGCAACTCACCATGCTTGGTGAAGTAGCCGATGGTTCATCAAAACATGCTGACAAAAAAATGAAACGTTTCAAACGCTTTGGTACTTTATGGGCATCACTTGATGTGCAACAGCGTGAACGTATGCTAAGTCATGTCATTCAACCTATGATGGGGATCAATGATATACATCGATATGTCATCCAAGATCCGATATGGCTACAGCAAGCGTTTCAAGATGTGGGAGCGCAAGATAGACAAACGATTACTCCCCTCATTGATTTGCTGAGCAACGGCCATTTTATCATTGGTCAAAATCAAGGCTTAACACCTACCGAAAACGCCTATGTGATAGCGTTGATGTTTATGGATAACGTCCATTATCGTTCTATCCAAGCCACTCCTGTCACCGAGCAACAACTTCAATTTTATGAAGCCATTGCACGGCAAGTCCTAGGTAATGTGCAAACTCGGTTAAGGGCACGAAACATCACTAACATTGACATAGAAGAAGCCGCTTTCTCTGGCGATTCAATGTTACAACAAAGCTTGACAGAAACGGGCTTATTTAACTTAGACCCAATGCCATTAAGTGGAGTGGCGAGTATGTTCTATATCCCCGTCACTAACAAAGAAGCCATTGAACTTTGTACTGAACTACTTATTGATGAGCTAATGAGGCCTGGTGTGAATATTCCACCCGCCAATATCCAATATAGAACACATAATGAGCAACAACTTACCCGTTTGTCGTTCGCCGCAACCACCTGTGTCTATAATGACGTTGGTCAGGTAAAACTGGCTTTTACCTTTAGCTCTGCCACCGTTGCTGAAAGCCCATTACTTTCTCCTTTCAAGGGCACACTGGTAAAACATGTTAACGCTAAAGCCATGGCGGAGCAGCGACGAGTCGCCGCAGGTATGGTTAAAGATTATGTAGTGCGTACCGCTTTTGCTAAACAGATAGAGATGTTAGACAGCATCTTGCCAGCGGATTAATAGCCAACTTAAAACCAGCCTGCATACGATTCATTTGCTAAAATTCATGGTTATTTTGTGGTAGCGAGATATACTGCCACGCTCGGAGACCCTCTGAGCAAATAGATATTTGATAATGTAAAGGCAGGCTATGACCGTTCTACTAATGACTCCCCCCATGACTCAGCTAAATACGCCCTACCCGGCAACAGCGTATTTAACCGGATTTTTGCGATCCCGTGGTTATGAGGCAGTACAACGCGACCCTGCTATTGAGCTATTTTTAGAGATGATGACCGCGCCTGCGTTGGATGTCATTCGCCAGATCGTCGAACAGAACTTTGAGCATTTTGAAGACCATGAGCTACCGGATGTTATCTTTAATTTTCTGGCAGAGTTTGACCGCTACCAACTCACCGTAGAGAGCGCTATCCGCTTTTTACAAGGCAAAGATCCTAGCTTAGCACTACGTATTAATTCTCGGCGTTTTTTGCCCGAAGGCCCTGCATTTGATGCCATAGCGCAAATGGAAGCTGTATCGGGTGACGTATTACAAGCGGCATTTGGCAATTTAGGTGTGCAAGATAAAGCTAAGTACCTCGCCACCTTATTCATCAATGATTTATCATCGGTCATTACCCAAGGTGTCGATCCTTACTTTGAAGTTAGCCGTTATGGCGAGCAATTAGCTGCCGCTAATCCCACTTTTGATAATCTGTACGACACATTAATGGATGAGCCAACCTTCAGCTCTGAAATTTTGGAACAACTGGTAGAGCAATACCTAGAAGAAACACAGCCTAGTGTAGTGGCACTGACGGTACCCTTTCCTGGCAACATGTTAGGGGCGCTGCGTATCGCCCAGACCTGTAAGGCGCTCAACCCAAATATCCCAGTTGTGATGGGTGGCGGTTTTATTAATACTGAACTGCGCGCGCTAAAAGATCCGCGAGTATTCGAGTTTATTGATTTTATCTGTTTAGATGATGGTGAGCGGCCGCTGATCACCCTTTTAGAGTATTTGCAGGGCCAGCGTGAAGTCGACGATTTAGTCCGTACCTATTTTCTTGCCGAAAATGAACAAGGCGAAGTCTATGTTCATTTTAACGAAAATACCGAGCTACACGACATCCCGCAAACTGATGTAGGTGCGCCTATCTATGACGGCTTACCATTAGATGAATACCTGTCTTTATGCGAAATGCTCAACCCAATGCACCGCATCTGGAGCGATGGTCGCTGGAACAAGCTTACCATTGCCCACGGCTGCTACTGGCGCAAGTGTAGCTTTTGCGATGTTAGCCTCGATTACATCGACCGATATGACGCTGCCGGCGCAGATGTATTAGTTGATCGAATTGAACAGCTTATTGAAGAAACCGGCCAAACGGGTTTTCATTTTGTCGATGAAGCCTTACCGCCTAAAGTGCTGTTTTCAATGGCCAAGCGCTTAATTGAGCGCAATGTAGTGATTAGTTGGTGGGGTAACATTCGGTTTGAACGGACCTTTAGCCCAGCCCGTTGCCAATTGTTGGCAGATTCTGGCTGTATTGCGGTCAGTGGCGGACTTGAAGTTGCATCAGACAGGCTACTAAAACTGATGAAAAAAGGCGTCAGTGTCGAACGTGTTGCCAATGTCACTAAGTCATTTAGCGATGCTGGCATTATGGTACATGCATACTTAATGTATGGCTTCCCTACCCAAACAGAACAAGAAACCGTCGACTCACTGGAGATGGTAAGACAAATGATGCAACAAGGCTGTTTCCAATCTGCCTACTGGCACCGTTTTGTTGCTACAGTCCACAGTCCGATAGGCATGAATCCCGAACAATTTGGTATAACCTTAGCGGAGCGGCCAGAGATCTTATTTGCTGAAAACGATGTCGACTTTATCGACCCAACCGGCACTGATCATGACATGCTTGGTGAAGGCTTACGCAAAGCCATTTATAACTATATGCATGGCATAGGCTTTGACCAACCAATGAGCTTTTGGTTTAACCAAGCCGTTGCGCCCACCAGCATGAAAAAAGATTTAATAGCGAACGCAATCACCCAGTTTATTGAAAGCCATCAGGAATAATGCAGTCAAGGCCACCACTAAGTGGCCTTTAACAGCAGCAATGGTTAATTGTTCTCTAGTTGTGACGCCATTTCTTCATCAAGGCGTGTGACTAGCAGTTGATCGACTTTGTAGCTATCAACATCGACGACTTCAAATTTGTAACCTGCGTGGATGACCGAGTCAGTGCACTTAGGAATTTTACGCAACATGAACATCATAAAACCGGCAATGGTTTCATAGTTATGACTTTGCGGGAAAGCCTCAATATCTAACGCGCGCATCACATCAATGATGGGCGTCACTCCGTCGACTAACCAAGAACGGTCATCGCGGGCAATGATCTGCTCTTCACTCTCGGGAAGTGACCATGCACCCATTACCGCATCTTGCAGATCTTTAGCTGTAACCACACCCACCACCAGTGAATACTCATTCATAACAACCGCGAAATCTGCCCGACTGTTTTTGAAGTAGTCCATCGATTCCGACAAACTCAAGGTATCGGGAATGAAAAAACAATTGGTCACTAAGCTTTTATCTTTAAGACTAATGCTCTCGCCATTAATTAAGTAAATCAGCAGCTTTTTGGCATTAACAATGCCAACCACGGTATCGAGCTGCTCATTACAAACCAAGAAATTTGAATGGGGCTGCGCAGCAATCTTGGCTCGAATCTCCTCTTCGCTATCTTGCAGCAGAAAATACGCAAGACTCTCCCGCGCCGTCATTGCTGCTGTTACCGGAATGGATTGCATCTCAAACACTTTTTCCATCATCAGCTGATCGCCTTTATCCAGCACCCCGGCTTCTGCGCCCGCATCCATTACCGCGTAAATATCGTCGGAGGTCACTGCATCATCTCGGGCGGTTTGCACTCGAAAAATTCGAAATACAAGATTGGCTAAGCTGTTAAAAAACCAAACAAATGGCTTTAACACCACAATACATATCATCATCGGGCCAACAAACACCATGGCCACTTTTTCAGGAAAAGCCATTGCCAATCGTTTTGGCATTAAATCGGCAATTAAGATAAACAAACTGGTCACCAGCATGAAAGAGAGAAAGAAGCTGGTTTTCTCTAGCCAAGGGCCTGACAGCCATGCCGATAAAAAGGCCTGTATATGGGGAGTAAAGGCCGACTCACCGACAATCCCGCCCATGATGGCCACGGCATTGAGACCGATTTGTACCACAGTGAAAAAGTTGCCCGGTTGCGCTTGAAGATGCAGCACTTTTTGTGCGCGAATATCGCCTTCATCGCTCAATTGGCGCAGACGTATTTTTCGCGCCGCAGCCAAAGCAATTTCAGACATAGAAAAGAAACAACTCACCCCAATAAGGAGGAGAATGACCACAACATTATCAAAGAAGCTCATGAGGCACCTGAATTAACCCGAATGTTCAGACTAACAATTAGATTAGCGCTTTAGGTTAGCAAATCAGTTTAAACACGCACTGAACCACGCACTGAGTTTAAGTTGTCAAACAAACCAAATTGACGCTGTATTTCGACCATCTCATAACCATAGAGGGCCCGATTTGCGGAGTATATCCGCAATATTGAAAGCTCGCTAGTGAATAAATGACACATTGTGATTGAGTTAAATTCATACACTTGTTGCTACCTGTATTAGCATTGCTGCCATACAAAACTTGCACGCTTAGCTTACTGTTAATCAATCAATTGGTGCTTCACTTGATAGGTGGATTTATAGAGAGTAGGTCTAAGTGCTTAAGATATTAAGGCTAGCTGCTATTTGGTGTTATAAATAAGCCGTAAATCATACAAATTAAAATCATTTACTAAACACCTCAGACAACATCCACCACTAAAATCAATGGTAAACAGTAAAAATACACACCACCAACAAACTCAAGCTTTATCTGTAACAACCTGGCAACTTAAGTTTATATATTAATCACTTAAACACAACTTCCCTGCGTTTTATATCCAGACAATTGACACCTATATAGAATGATGCCGAAGCTCAAATAAATGAGCTCGTTAATATAATTACAATTGATGGGTCAAAACATGAAATTACTTAAATCTGCCGCAGCTTTAGCTGTTGGTTTAGCACTACTTACTGGTTGCAATAACGATGATGACATTAAGTATGTTGATCATACCGAAGTTAAGATTGCGGCTTACAATTTATCGTTCGATCGTGCAACTTTTGCTGATTTAGTGGCTGAAATGGCAATTGCAGCGGATCAACAGAATATACTCGTTGCAGCGTACCTAGAAGATCGCGACGCTATGGAGCCTGCTGACAAGGCTACAGCGGAAAAAGTTATCCAAATTCGTAATGTTGCCGCAATCATTCAAAAGACTCGCCCAGATGTCCTAATGATGGGTGAATATAATAATGACGGTACGGGTGAAGACTTATCAGCATTAGAAGGCTTTCAAGCAAACTACTTATCAGTAGCCCAAAGTATTGACGGCGCTGGCGGCACTGCAGAGTTAGAACCAATTGAGTACCCATTTGCGGAAAGCTACGCAACGAATACGGGCTTATTAAGCGGATTCGATTTGAATAATGATGGCTACATTGCAACTGCCGAAGATCTTGGTACCGATGCCTACGCCAATGATTCTTGGGGTTATGGCAAGTATCACGGTCAATATGCTTTTGCGCTAATGTCTAAATACGAAATTGATTCTAAAAATACCCGGACTTTCCAAAACTTTAAGTGGAAAGACTTAGAAGGCGCTGAAAACCCATTATTAGATGGCGAAAACTGGTACACAGATGAAGAATGGCAGCAAATGACATTGTCATCGAAAAACCATGTGGATGCACCTATCTTAATTCCAACTAAAGATGGTACTGAAACCGTACACATTCTCATGTCTCACCCTACGCCTCCTGTATTTGATACAGGTAAAAACAAACTTCAAAATGCGGCAGAAGTGGAGTTTTGGCATAAGTACGTAACGAGGGCACAAGATTTCTACGACGATGCTGGTAATACAGGTGCACTCACAGCCGGTGCCCATTTTGTCATTGTAGGCGATCAGAATTTAGACGCTGCAACAGGCGCAGGTGACGGATTTACGGAAGTGATGGCACAGTTACATGCTGATCCTGTGGTAAACCAAAATGTCACTAACGGTGATTTGTACCCCACTAGTTTTGGTGCTGCGGAATATGCAGCTGATAGAAGCTCCGCCCATCCGTACCCTAACCGCATCACGGCCGAGTTCCATAATGCCTATGGCGGAATCAATGCAGATCATGCAATTCCTTCGGCTAGCCTAAACATTATTGATTCTGGTGTATATTGGCAGGCTTCTTACCAACAAGGTCGTCTATTGTTTAATGATGCCCGCATTGGTAATTACGGCAATGGTAAAGATGTTTCTTCTGATCACCGTATGGTTTGGGTGAAAGCTAGATTCTAATCTGAAGTGCGCTATAAAAGCCTCGATTTATCGAGGCTTTTATATTACTGCACTACCCAAAATCATAATCTAAGTGCATGACAGGAAACTCAACCGAAAGCTTTGAAATAGCGCCCACTAATTTGGCTGAGTAGAGGCGTTTTTAGCAGCTATCCACTGTGACATGTACTTGGTGCTCGCCATAGAATGATGCTTTAACATGGCACCAGTAAAATTATTCACCCTGTGCTCAGCTAGATTAGCCAACGTCTCATTGAGCTTTTTCATCCACTCAGCGGCTAAGACTTTGCCATTATACCTAGCCGTTAACAATGTAGCGGCATTCTCCTGGGCTTCACTCCAAAGGGATTGTTGTTGATACAGTCTGATTGCAGCTTGTGCAAACTCTTGATAATCATCGATGATATCACCTGGCCATGGTTCATCACCGCACATACCTTCACTGCCTACAGAGGTCGTTACACTAGGAGTCTGCATTATCATGGCGTCAAGCAATTTGCCCTTAATGCCAGCACCAAAGCGAATAGGCGCCAAACAAACTCGCGATTGCTCCATCACTTGATAGGCATCTTCTGCCCAGCCCTTAACTAAAAAACCGGTTTTGGGATTATTAAGCGCTGTGGCTTTCGGCGGCGGATAAGAGCCATAAATATGCAGCTCAGCCTGAGGTAGCTGTTGGCGAATAATGGGCCATATCTTTTGCAGATGTAAGACCACATCCCAGTTTGGCGCGTGGCGGAAATTACCTATGGTCATAAAGTGCTGACGTTCGGCATAGCTTTTTGTTTTAGTCGGGCAGTTATCTAGATCCACCATAAATGGCAAATGATGCAAAATGCTTGGGTCAATTTTAAACTGTTTTTGCAAAAGCTCCATTTCGAAACTGGAGATGATAAGTGAAATATCACAACGAAGAATAGCCGCAATCTCACGTTTAGCGATATCACTAAACAGATCCGCTTTTGTGAGCTCTCGTTCAGCCTTAACAGCTTGGTGACGCGCATTACGCAAACATTGTAGATCTTCAGTATCCAGTATTTTTAAAGCATTGGGGCAGCTTTTTTCAACTCGCCAGCCAAACTGCTCCTCCATCATAAAGCGATCAAACATCACGATGTCGGGCTGATAATCTGAGATATAAGCATCAAAGCTGTCGCAGTTTAAATTGATATTCTGACTAGTTATGCCGGCTAAACTTAGATCGACCATATGATCGGAAGGTTGAGCAGGAGTGGCAAATTCAACCTGCCAGCCTTGCTGTCTATAAAGTCTTAATAGCGACATCATATGGCTACCTGCCGCCGATGAGTTTGGCTCGGGCCAGACATAACCAATCACTAGTACTTTTATCATTACCGCTCACTTTATTGTTTTTTGGGAAGGTTAGGGTTTAGCCGATGAACATTCAAGCTTGTCGTTTAACACAACACAGCCATGTATAACTCTGGATGTACGACTTTAATTGATATTGGCAATGTTATTCATCACCTGCGTTGCAGTAAGTCCCATTTGTTACCGTATAGGTCTTCAAACACCACAACCGTGCCATACTCTTCCTCACGAGGCTGTTCGTTAAAATGCACGCCAATGGCTTTCATCTGCTCATAATCACGCCAAAAGTCATCAGTTTGCAAAAACAAAAATACCCTTCCGCCAGTTTGATTCCCAACTGCATGTCGCTGCTGGTCGTCGCTTGCCTGAGCTAATAACAGGTTGGTGCCATTGCCATTGGGCGGTGCCACTTGCACCCAACGCTTACCCTGCCCTAAATCTGTATCTTCAATCAAAGTGAACTGCAATCGCTGAGTGTAAAACTCAATTGCGTCATCATAGTTATCGACAACCAGCGCGATATTACTGATTTGCTGAACTCGCTCAGGCATAACGGTATCCTTAATTTCAAACCACCAATTCTATATCAATAGCCGCGTTAGCCACAAAGTCACAATGCCACCAAAGGGAAAACCTTTATCATGTTTCAAACCTGTCTCCATGGCTAGGTGGTGTTGAAGTCACAATAAAAACCAAATCGCCTTGGTGTTGATTGCTTACCTGATGCTTTGCACCTGCCGGAATATGCAGCCCTTGATTTGACGTGAGAGTGAAGACCTTTTCTTCAAGTTCAATGGTGGCAATTCCGGATAATATGAAAAAAAATTGCTCCGCTTGTTGATGAAAATGACGACTCTCATAACACCCTGCTGGCACCCTTTCTTGAATAACACTTAAATTTTTAGACTTAACCAAATGCCAGCCATCACATTTCTCTCCCCAAATATAATGTTCTGCAGATTGTTGACTCACCACAGTAGCCAAGCGCGCTCCTTTTCAAATATGAATACCGACTTTACGATAATAAACGAGCATAAAAGCAATGAGAACAGCTAAAATCTATTGCAATATAGACATCAATATAAAAATGGCACGCATCACGCCAGGCCACTTACCGTAAAGATTTTGGCCGCAGACTTTCAATCACTTCAGTACTCACCCAATATAAGTTGGATATCCCGTGTTGCTCATCGTAGCGACTGAAAAACATAAATTTGCCATCGGGCGTCACACTAGGCACAGTTTCACTAAAGGCTGAGTTAATATCAGTGCCAAGATTAATGGCCTTAGACCATGTCTGGTCTGGTTGCTTGAAGTACACATAAATATCGCTATCTGTACGACTGGCCTCTTCTCTGGAACGTGAATCCACCAACAAGTAATCTCGAGTTGGCGATATAAATCCATGCACACCAAAATCGATAGCCACTTTTTTGGGTTTGCCGTAATGACCATTAATGAAAGCGGAATAGTAGGTTTGAGATTTGAAAATATCAGTAAAGAAAAGATCGCCGTTTTTCGCTAGCGTCGAGAAAAACACCTCTTCATCATTGATCGGTGAGTCGAGCTTTTTAGCGCTCTGCCACTTTTTTCCTTTGCGGTTTGCTAGCCATATTTTGGTGTCGCTAAAATCAGCGTTATAGGCCGTAAAGTACATCTGTTTGCCATCAAGGCTTAAAAAAGGCTCCATTTCACCGGCTTTATCGCCTTGGGTAAAATTTGCCTTTTTGAACGGTTGCCATAGGTTATTCTCTACCGTTGAAAAATAGATATCAGCCGTTTTATCCGGCAGTTGTGCAGAAAAGTAAATCTCCTTTAAATCAGCCGAAAATGTCACACCGTACTCGTACCTGCCGGCGATTGACACTAGCCCCTTTGCAAATACCTTAGGGATCACTCCTGGGGTTTGTTGCCCTAAATAAGCCCCCTGTAATAACGGAAAACCATCTTGACTGTAACCTTTGTTGGCTGTCGTTTGCGCCACAAGCAAGGCGACTAGCATCACTTTAATAAGTGTCACTCTATTAAGCATCATACATTTCCTTTTAATAGCCATAACCTGCTTTAATTCGTTAATAAATTGAATGACTACAGTGTAGGTAGACAGGTAAAAAAACACCTGACGTCTTTATGATTTTTGACTGATTTGCAACTGGCGATAGCTAACGACAATTAACTGTCGTTTTACGAATAGCGCTGCCTCTAACAACAAGCAGATCTTTTCCACTTATCCCTAAGCAGTTATTAGTACCCAGAAATAGATTTATTTCGATTGAGGGCACCAATGCACTATCAACCTATTCCTGAAAAGATACGCCAAAGCAGATAGCAACAACCTCCTTTATGTCGCTTACTCAAAAATGACTCACAGATAGAACGTCTAATTACATTCTTAAACTCAGATTCAAGCACTGAACAAAAGACCTTAAAAAACAGAACCACATTGAAACCACGATACACACGATATTACTTACCCTTTCAAAAAATCGCGTAAGTACAAACACCTAGCTTAAAAACTCATAACTGTGCAGTATAGGAGAGCCGAGTAACATTTCTTTTACATATAACTAAAAGCAGGAATAATAAATGCTAAATGAACCCAAAAGTGTCTCGTTACCCCAATTGTGCTCGTTGGAGGAACAAGGACAGAGAAGTTTTGATTTATCTATTTCAAAAACTGACTATAACTATATGTTCAGTTATTTAGAGCCTATCCCCATTGCTGCAAGCGTACCTAAAAGTGAAGAATTTAGTCTTGCTTATGAAGCTAAGGTCTTACAAGTATTTCTTGCTATCGCTGAAAATTTCAAATCGGTTGTGATCAGTTTTATGGAAAAAGAGTTGGTGGATGATATGCCCACTAATTTACGCTCATCAATTGATGCTGTTGAGGTCGCCCACGAGAAGTTAAAACAAGCGATGCAAGAAGGAATAATCGTTAAAAAAGTGCACGAGGTCGAGTATTCCATCGAGTTGATTCAAGCGTTAGCTAAAGTCCCTAAAGAATTGGAAGAAGCATTGGCTGGCGTCGCCAGGCTGCCCAAAGATCTGCTAAAAATGGTCAAAGGTCTTGAGCAAGTATTTCATGATTTAGCCAAGGAAGGACCAACCGCTTTCTTAAAAAGTAGCTTGTACGACATGCTCGCGACAGACGGCAATCGAGACTATTTAGCCGCCACATCGGTAGAAGATTACCGCGACTTATTCAAAACACTGCCTACTCCAGACAATTTAAAGATAAAAAAGCAAAGCTGGATGCCAGACAACAATCAGGAAGTGTGGCAACAGGACTGGTATTTTGGCTATATGCAGACTGCGGGCTTTAATACTACCAATTTGAGAGGGGTGTTGCTGAGTGATAGCTACTCATCCGAAGCCGTTGTGTTACAACAGCTATTGGAGAAAATGCCTATTAGCGATGAGATCTTTCACAACGTTGTCGGCCACAATGAGCTCTCGCTTAGCCAAGCTGCTGACCAAGGACTACTATACGTTTGCGATTACGCTATGATGCAAGGGCTTGAATCTAGCATGCTCCATGACAAAGAACGTTACCCTTGTGCCCCCATCGCACTATTTTTTTGGAATCAAACCCCGCCCGAAGGCTATCCGCCAAGCGGTGCACTGCAACCTATCTGCATTCAACTAACCCAGAACTTTGATGCAGAAACATCACCTATCTATACCCCCAATGACTGCACCGCAAATAACGACAGTACTGGTGTAAAGTGGTCAGTTGCAAAAACAATGGTCCAAAATGCCTGTGCGGTTCAACATGAAACCGTTGCCCATTTAGGCGCCTGCCATTTAACCATTGAACCTATGGTGGTCGCGGCAAATCGACAACTTGCACAATCACACCCCTTGATGGTGCTGCTCAAGCCTCACTTCAGATTTACTTTGCCAATTAATGACGGCGCAATTCATAGTCTGATTGTCCCTGGTGGCGTTGTCGCTTCAGTGCTTTCCCCTAGCCATCAAAGTACCGCAAAACTCATCACAGATGCCCATGAAAAATGGCGTTTTGACCAGCAGTTTCCTGATCAGTTATTCCAGCAAAGGGGCGTTTGTGACAAAACCTTGGCTAAATTTCCTTTTAGAGAAGACACATTAGAACTTTGGGACTCGATTACAAAATTTGTTAGCCAATACCTATCCCTTTACTACGCAGGAGATTCAAAGCTAGACCAAGATAAGTTGGTCACTGAGGACTATGAGCTGCAAAACTGGGTAAATGAGATGGTAAACAGTCGCTGTGCTGCAATTAAAGGCATGGATGGCTTAGTTGAAACCGGCGATAGTCAGTCTCCTTACCAGATAAGAGACTTTAATTACCTAGTAAAAATAGTCTCTTTGATTATCTATACCGCCAGTGCCCAGCATGCGTCAGTCAATTACGCTCAATGGCCACTAATGAGTTACTTGCCTAGCGTATCGGGCACCCTTTACGCACAAGCACCGACGCGCTCAGATAAGCTGTCCGAAAGCAGCTTTTTGCAGTACTTGCCTCCTCTAGATGTCGCACTTTATCAAGCAACCTTTGGATACCTGCTCAGTAATGTTCAGTTCGACAGTTTAGGCCACTATAGTGAAGACCCAAGAAAGCCCTATTTTCAAGATGAACAAGTCCAGCCGCTAGTGACCGACTTCCAATTGGCCTTAAATCAGGTAGAGATGAATATACACCAACGAAACAAGCAACGGCCTTTTCCCTATCTGTTTCAATTACCGTCAATGGTACCCAACAGCATAAGCATCTAAATCTTGCTGAAATGCCAACTGACAACCCTAAAAGTACGGGATAGGCCAAACGTTTCCTGTCTCGTACTTTTGTCTGAGCAAGATAAAACTAAACTAATCTGTTTTATAACAGATTGATACATACTAAATTGGCCAAAGCTGTTACCATTGCAACACAGCAATAAAATAATAATAACATTGTCGTAACCATCGGATTAACCGAGCCACTGTAATTAAGCAAGTTCAGTTGCTGGTTCAATGGTTGGGTTCAGCATCAAGGAGATAACAGTGAGTACCCTTCTCTTTATCCTAGGTTTCTCTTCGATCTTTTCTCTAGGTACTCAATCAAAGAATGCAATGGCTTTAAATACCTTGCTTGCGCTGTCTTTTATACTCATTACACCGTTATCTTTTGCTTTCGAGCCCAACACCATTGAGATTAACGCTAGCCAAAAAGTGCAAAGTACTGGTGATAACTATCTTTACTTAACGGATGCAAGCAACTCACTTTATCTAGAGCAGGTCATCACGAGTTCACAATGGCGTATTCCTGAACCCAATATCACCAACCGCGGCTTTACATCCGCGAGTTCTTGGATGAAGTTTGCCATACAAAACAGCGGCGACACTGATCTCAATCTCATTTTAGAATATGTTGAAGCCTCTATTGATCGAATCGACCTATACCATAGAGTCAAGGGCTCCGCGGCAGATTTTGAACACGCGAGCTTTTCATTTACCGATGCTGTCGCCATGCGTGAAATCAGCTTCTTTAGGCCCGCATTTCAGCTCCCTTTACCAAAAAATGAGACAAAAGAAGTATACGTAAAAATATTTCCCGGCAATCAGATCCCCATGCACAGCTTTACAGCAATGAAGATATGGGACGAGTCGAGCTTTTACTATTCAACTCACATCGAACTCAGTTTCATGGTGATTTTGTTGTGTACAGAGTTATTGATGGGCATTGCAACATTACTCGTGTTCTTTGTCTCAAAAGATAGGATGTTTCTGTATTACTCTATTTTTGCTTTTTCAATCGCTTCACTGTTCGCCTCGTTGAGTGGTATTTGGGGATACTTTTTCTACAAAGAAGGCTACCAACTTTGGATGATTGTCCTGCAAATAAGTATTTGCCAGGTCGCGGCCATATGGTTTGTCAGATCATTTCTCAATATTCGACGCTTATCAGTTACTATCGACAACCTTTTGCTCATGGCTTTGGCCATCTCGATCGCGGGCGTGCTAACCAACCTCGCGGGATACCATTACTACCCTAGATTAATCATCGACAACATAGCGTTCCTATATATTCTACTGCTGCCAATTGGGCTATACGCATGGAAAAAGAAGGTTCCCCATGCAGGGCTATTTACCTTTAGCTGGGCAGTATTTATTTTTGGGATGCTCACTGCTTCGCTTAGGCTGCGTGGCTATTTAAATGATTCATACGGCGTACAGTGGCTGATCTACATTGGTGGCTTCATCGAGGCCTTTTTGTTAACAACGGTCATGTTGCTTCGATTAAAAGACATACAAGATACTAAACAACAGATAGAACAGAAACATCGCCAACACCTACAAAATTATGCAGATGAACTGGCCTTGCAAGTCCAACTGCAAACCAAACAACTTTCAGAGGCAAAAGATGAGGCTGAATCAGAAGCCCGCGTAGACTTTTTAACGGGTATCTATAATCGCCGCGCATTCATCGAGTCTGCCAATCGGTTCCTCGCAAGAGTTAATCGTAATCAAGACGCGGGCCTGCACTTTCTGATGATAGATATCGACTATTTTAAGTACGTAAATGACACATACGGTCATGCTGCGGGGGATGCGGTACTCATCGCGGTAGCCGATGCGATTTCTGCAACGGTGCGCACAGTAGATGTTGTCTCGAGACTTGGCGGTGAAGAGTTTGGCATTCTTATGGAAAATAATGAGCCACAAGATACGATTACCCTAGCAGAGCGAATTCGCAGTGCAATTGAATCACTCAATATTGAATTTCAAGACCACCGAATCACCATAACCGCTTCAATCGGTGTCGCAAAATGGCAATCTGGGATGGACTTAGATTCGCTAATGAATCAATCGGACCGATTACTTTATCAAGCTAAAGAATCCGGCAGAAATAATGTAGTGAACAACTTTTATGAGAACCACCGGCTAACCTTATAATACTCACTAGGCTCAATATCAGCGATGTTACTTAAGCTTTTTATTAACTACTTAAAATCTATCGTTAAGCCCTTATCAGCGAGAATTACTCAAACCATTTCATCTGCTACTTGTGAAATGCTCGAAGCAATCATTAAAGTAAACTGATATAGGGCCTATCAACTATCGCAACTAGAGGCTTGCAATTTTCAAAATCAACGAGCGTATAGGGGTTATACCACTTTCCCCATCTAACCCTATTAACCAGCGATAGCTATTATACTTGCAATTAAGTAATACCTACTAGGTAGTTACACTGTGTCTATCGACAATATCTTGAGTTGCTCGATTCATGCCTATTAGAGATACACGTACGCCTTGTCTTTTATACTTAGCCAAAACTGTATCCAAGGCCTTCACCGCAGTGAAATCCCAGAAATGTGCGGTAGATATATCGATAGTCACGGTCTCGATGTCATCCATAAAGTGGAAAGAATTGATAAACTTGTTCGACGAGGCAAACAGCACCTGCCCTGTCACCTTATATTCACGGTGCGCATTATCTTTTAGTAAACTGTTAACGACCATCATGTGGCTAACTTTATTAGTAAAAAATACCGAAGCCAACAACACCCCGACTAATACACCTATAGCAAGATTGTGCGTCATAACCACGACTATTACCGTAGATAACATAACCACATTAGTCGACAACGGGTGCGTTTTCATATCAATAATCGATCGCCAAGAAAAAGTCCCAATTGCCACCATAATCATAACCGCGACCAATGCTGGTATAGGTATCTGCTTTAGCCAGTCACCAAGAAACACCACCATAAACAATAAAAATACACCTGCCGCTAAGCTTGATAAACGGCCTATGCCGCCGGATTTAATGTTAATCATAGACTGACCAATCATGGCACACCCAGCCATTCCGCCAAGAAACCCTGCTGACATGTTTGCTAATCCTTGCCCTCTGCACTCTCGGTTTTTATCACTATTGGTTTCAGTAAGTTCATCAACAATAGTGGCTGTCATCATCGACTCCAACAATCCAACCGTCGCTAAGGAAAGTGAATAAGGCAACACAATTAATAGCGTATCCAAATTGAAAGGTACGTCTGGCCAGACAAATATCGGTAAGGTATCAGGCAGTTCTCCCATATCTCCAACACTACGGACCTCGACGTTAAAATTCATAGCTAATAGCGTTAGCGCCACAATACAAATGAGTGGGGAAGGAATCAGTTTGCCGACAATAGGCAAATACGGGAACAAGTATATGATGCCTAACCCCGCCAGTGTCATAGCGTATACATGCCAACTAACATGGGTAAGCTCTGGCAATTGCGCTAGCAAAATTAAAATTGCGAGTGCATTTACAAATCCAGTGACTACAGACTGAGAAACAAATCGCATAAAATTACCAAATTTTAGGTAACCAGCAACAATTTGTAGTGCACCAGTCAATACGGTTGCTGCTAGCAGATACTGCAAACCATGCTCTTTTACTAGCGTGATCATAAGTAGCGCCATCGCACCGGTAGAGGCAGAAATCATTCCTGGACGTGCGCCACTAAAAGCGATTACAACCGAGATACTAAATGACGCGTATAAGCCCACTTTAGGATCGACACCTGCGATAATAGAAAAAGCGATAGCCTCTGGAATGAGCGCTAAGGCGACAACAAGTCCAGCAAGAAGATCACCTCGAATATTGGAAATCCAATCAGTTTTATAATTTTTAGACATTAAACTCTCAAATTTGACACAGCCGAACGCACCAGAGATAAAACTGGAGTGTTATATGTGCTTTTGACAAAATATGGCGCTAGAGCACTGCCGTTGACATTCGACAATGAATTTAAAAGCGCAAGAAATTAAGCGTTGTACTTAAACTAGTAAGATAGCTTTAGGCGGGACAAAACGTTAGGGTGGCGTCATTAACACAGTGAGTAATTTCCTCGATTGCAAAATTTTCAGCATGGTACACCTTGAGAAACCAAGTTTGTGAGACGTAGATCACGTAAATAGGTGTTAGTGTTAGCACAATCTAAGCCTTCTCATACTACACCCTCTGAGTAATAGCTCGAGATAATTCGCCATCACCTTGGTCTAAACCACTTTATGATGAACTTTCAGCTTCACCAAAAAAATTAACTTGCTAAAGGTATGTTCACTTGCCTGAGTATGTCACAAGCCTTTAAGTCAATGGCGCCACGCTTATCATCTCGAATCACCTACCCGTTCCATGCACCAATACAAGGCAGTCTTGAACAAAGAAAGCGATATCTTTTAGTTAATTAGCACGTTCATTATCAATGAACGGCAAAAGCCGTTTAGGTTGCTATCCAGCCAGCACGCCTGCTTCATAAATCAGTGCGCGTAACTTAAACCGCACTCCCCACAAACTTGTTTAGTTAAACCAAAAACCAATAGCCCGCCTACTTTTGCACCATTTTCATGCGTTTTAGTAGCAAAACAATGAGTTTTGTTCATTTTGAGCCATTTTTGTCATAAAAGGCTTGAAATCATAAGTGATTTAAATATGATGAAAATCTGAACATCTTCAGATGAACTCCGCCTTACAGGGCGACAAATGCGATGTGATGAGTTCTACGCGCTTGAATTACCGTTCAAGCTTAATTTTAAATAGCGATTACCGTCGCTGTAGCAAGATACTGCATACCGTAGCGGTAACTTATTGAGGGATGAAAAATGGAGCAGTTATCCGGCGCCAGCATGATCGTACGATCATTAATTGATGAAGGCGTAAAACACATTTTCGGCTACCCAGGTGGCTCTGTCCTTGATATCTATGATGCGTTGCATCAAAAATCTGATATTGACCATATTTTAGTTCGCCACGAGCAAGCTGCGGTGCACATGGCCGATGGCTATGCACGCGCCACAGGCGAAGTGGGCGTGGTGTTAGTAACCTCAGGCCCCGGCGCAACCAATGCCATTACCGGTATTGCCACCGCTTACATGGACTCAATTCCATTGGTGGTACTTTCAGGCCAAGTACCTAGCAACCTGATTGGTAATGACGCTTTCCAAGAGTGCGACATGATTGGTATTTCCCGTCCAGTGGTTAAGCACAGCTTTTTAGTCACTGACGCGAAAGACATTCCCGCCATCATTAAAAAAGCTTTTTATCTCGCCGCCAGTGGCCGACCTGGACCCGTTGTGGTTGATATTCCAAAAGATTGTTTGAACCCACAGATATTGCATGATTATCAATATCCTGAAGAAATTCAAATGCGTTCATATAATCCAACGACCACCGGCCATAAAGGCCAAATTCGTCGTGGTTTACAGGCATTATTAAAGGCCAAAAAGCCGGTACTTTATGTGGGTGGCGGCGCGGTTATCTCTGGTTGCGACCAGCAAATTTTAACCCTGTCTGAAAAACTCGGCATTCCGGTTGTCAGTACCTTGATGGGCTTAGGAGCGTTTCCTGGTACCCACGCTAATAGCGTCGGTATGCTTGGTATGCATGGCTGCTACGAAGCCAATATGTCGATGCACAATTCCGACCTCATCTTTGGTATTGGTGTGCGCTTTGACGACCGTACCACCAATAATGTCGAAAAGTACTGCCCTAACGCGACCATTTTGCACATTGATATCGACCCATCTTCAATTTCGAAAACCGTTAAAGTTGATATCCCAATTGTTGGCTCTGCAGAGAACATTCTTGATAGCATGTTAGCTATTCTCGAAGAAGATGAAAGCCTCACCAACGATGTGGCCGCCAATGAATTTTGGTGGAGCGAGATCAATCAATGGCGTGCGCGTAAAAGCTTAGCCTATGACAAAAGTGGCGATAGAATTAAGCCACAGCAAGTTATTGAAACTTTACATAAACTCACTAATGGTGATGCTTATGTATCGTCCGATGTTGGCCAGCATCAAATGTTTGCCGCATTGTATTACCCCTTTAATAAACCACGCCGTTGGATCAACTCTGGCGGGCTTGGCACCATGGGATTTGGTTTACCCGCGGCGATGGGCGTAAAAATGGCCATGCCCGATGAAACCGTAGTGTGTGTTACCGGCGATGGCTCTATTCAAATGAATATCCAAGAGCTTTCTACCGCGCTGCAATACGATACACCGGTTAAAATCATTAACCTTAACAACCGTTTCTTAGGCATGGTGAAACAGTGGCAAGATATGATTTACTCTGGCCGCCACTCGCACTCTTATATGGACTCGGTACCCAACTTTGCCAAGATTGCTGAGGCCTACGGCCATGTGGGCATGACCATTAGCGATCCAGCAGAGCTAGAAGCGGGTCTAGAAAAAGCCCTAGCAATGAAAGACAAGTTGGTATTTGTTGATATCAGTGTTGATGAAACTGAGCACGTTTATCCGATGCTAATCCGCGGCGGAGCAATGAACGAAATGTGGCTAAGCAAAACGGAGAAAAGCTAATGCGTCGTATTTTATCTGTATTACTTGAAAACCAACCCGGTGCTCTTTCACGCGTGGTCGGTCTGTTTTCTCAGCGTGGTTACAACATTGAAAGCCTAACCGTGGCACCGACTGATGATGCAACATTATCACGACTTAACATTACCCTCGAAGCAGATGAGACAGTACTTGAACAAATTGAAAAGCAGCTACACAAGCTGATTGATATTTTAAAAGTAGCTAACATTACCGAGTCTAGTCACATTGAGCGTGAAATTGCCTTAGTAAAAGTCAAAGCTAAAGGCGCGGCGCGTGAAGAAGTGAAGCGCACTACTGATATTTTCCGTGGTCAGATTGTCGATGTCACCAGTGAGCTGTATACCATTCAACTTACCGGTACAACCGCTAAGCTTGATGCTTGCATTGCCTCATTAGGGGAAATGACCAAAGTGGTTGAGGTGTCTCGCTCTGGTGTAGTGGGACTATGCCGCGGTGAAAAATCTATGCGCGCTTAATTGCCGCTAAACACTTATTATGTTGCTTAGAGCAATAACTAAAAAAGGGAGCCTAGGCTCCCTTTTTTATGTACTCGTGATGTCGATGGTCAGTGATGAGTCCAGGCAACCCTGCCATCATTCACTGGGGTTTATTTGGCGTCTAATACTCTAGAGCGTCCAATTTCGATTTTGCGTGGTTTAAGTGCTTCGGGGATCTCACGCTGTAAATCGATATCGAGTAAACCATTTTCAAGGCTTGCACCTACTACAGTGACATAGTCGGCTAACTGGAACGTGCGCTCAAATCCGCGCTCAGCAATACCTTGATACAGGTACTTACGTTCTTGGTCTTGCTCGACTTTAGTGCCTTTGACGAGTAATTTCTCACCTTCGCTGGTGATTTCAAGTTCATCCATCGTAAAGCCGGCAACAGCCATAGTAATTCTATAACGGTTTTCGCTTAACGATTCGATGTTATATGGGGGGTAGCCAGAGTTACCTTTGTTTGACGCCGCATGTTCAGCAAGTTGAGCTAAACGGTCAAATCCAATGGCGCTACGGTATAGTGGAGTTAGATCATAGTTACGCATAGGTATATCCTCACAATTAAGCAATATATTAAGTTGGCCAAATTGATGTCATAGCATCGTTTTGCACCGATAAGTTTTACAAACCGCTAAGCCCCGCAGGCACCTAACTTGATGGTTTGTGATGAAGCCTCATTGAGCGCCTCATACTCACTATATGTAGACAGGCCATTTTGTTTTCAAGCCTTTTCAAAAAAATTTTACTTTCAAAAGATGAATAAATAACTATATCATTGATAATAATAAGAAATTAATTTGCTATTTTTAATTGGATTTTGTCTTAGTTAACAAACCAATTATCATTTCTTAGGCTCAAAAAACAAAAAAGGCAGCCCCATGGCTGCCTTTTTTAGCTGCTTTTTATTTAGTTAGCAGTAATTTTACACCCTTCAACACTTTCAGAGTTTTCGTAAACGATATCGCCTACTGGGTTGTAGTCAGCTGCTACGATGCTGCCAGCATCTTTGAAGTAACCGTAAAGTACGTCGGCATCAACGTAACCAGTTTGTACTGGTGTAAGCACTGGATAGCCGTCACCACCTGCGGCGTTGTAGCTAGGAACAGTAAAGGTGTATGTATCTGTATCGCTGTAACCTTTGCCGTTAATGTCACTAATGGCCACTGACTGAGCTTCACAGTCTACGGTCATTTTCACGCCGGTAATTTGTGCATATGCACCTGCGCCAATTTGTAGACTCGCCACATTACCTAAGTACTCCGATACCTGTGCACCTGTCATGGTACTCAGTGTCACCATGTTGCCAAATGGCTGTACAGTCAATACATCACGGTAAGAGATCTCGCCTTGCTCAATTGATGCACGCACACCACCTGAGTTCATCACACCAAAATCAGCATTCACTTTTTTAGCTTGAGCAATCGCAATTAGGCGGCCTAGGTTAGTTTGCATGTAACGTACGTTACTACGCTCACCGTCAAGTAAGCCATCAGTTGCAGCAATTACTTCATCAAGGCGCTCTTGTCCCTGTTCTTGGTAAAAGCTCAGTAGTTCAAGTAGCTCAGCATCTGGCTCGATTTTCTCGCCAACAATCTCTTCTACTTCGTTGCCTTCTTCGTCAAGAACCGGCTCACCGTTTTCGTCAAGCACAGTACCTAACAAGTTAACGGGTACTAAGTTATAGCTTGCTAGGTGTAGCTCACCATTAAAGTATTCAAAATCAGCACGGCCAACATACTTACCCCATTCGTGGGCTTGCATGATAAAAGTGCCGTTTTGCACATCTGGTTTACACTCATCACCAGGCTTAAAGTCTTCTGCATAGCCATCGCCTTCCATACACACTGGGTTTTGCGAGTGACCACCAATAACCGCATGAAGTTGACCCGCTTCAAGTGCATTAGCGAGTGCCACATCACCAGGAGCATTGCTACCGTGCTCGCCGTTAGCATAGTGACCCATATGAGTGGTTGCGAAAATCAAGTCTGCTTCACCAGCATCGTTGATCTCTTGAATCACCTTAGCCACTTCCTCTTTAGGATCGGTAAAAGTCAGTTCGCTAATAAATTCTGGGTTACCCAATTTTGCAGTATCTTCGGTAGTTAAACCAATCACGGCCACTTTTACACCATTGATATCAAATACCTTATAAGCATCAAAGTAACGTGTACCGTCTGCTTTGTAGATGTTTGCAGCTAACATTGGGAAGTTAGCAATAGAGCGCTGTGAGTCTAAAATAGCTAATGGGTTATCAAACTCGTGGTTACCCACGGCCATTGCATCATAAGCAATCTCATTCATGCCAATGAAATCTGGGATGGCATTTTGTAAGTCTGACTCAGGTACGCCAGTATTGATATCACCGCCTGATAGCAACAGCGTGTGGCCGCCTGCACTTTCTACTTCAGCGCGAATTTGATTAATTAGAGTTTTACGTGCAGCCATTCCATATTCGCCGTCTTTGTTTTCCCAAAAACGACCATGGTTATCATTGGTATGCAGTACAGTAAACTGCGTACATGCATCACCGGCTTCGGCACATGTTGTTGGCGTGTTGTTGTCATCATCACTGCTATTACAACCAGCTAGTGCCGCTAGCACTGCAGTTGCAAGTAATCCTTTAACTAGCTTATTTGTCATTACATCAACCCCTGTATTTTTTATAAAAATATCTTTAATTGGTAACACTCTATTATCTACAAAAACAAACACACTGTTTTTATGGCCAACATCTTAGCAAATAATATCCAACCTTTGTGTCATTTTTATGAATTAATGTGACATTAATGTGTTGATTATTAAGTATTTACATCCAACTTTGTTTCAAAATGAGAACGGACATCAACACATGCATCAGGCTAAAGTATGATTAAAGTGATACCAGCAAAAACCATCCATTTGGTTTATAAGTCATTTGTGTTATTCACAAACAAACGAGATTCATCCGCACAGGCGAACACGACCAGCCGATTAATAAGAAAAAACTGATAAATTACAGGGCTAAGAAATGACAAATTTATTAAACAGAAGAGCAAGAATGGGTCAAATGAGCAGTAACAACCTATCGGGTGAAAAAGCATTTTGCGCTTAATTAGCAAACCATTAACAAAAAAGGGCAACCTATGTTGCCCTTTTTATCAATTAACTTCTAGGTCAATTTATTTTACATCACCAGCACAGCTTTTCACTTCTGCACCGCCTAGGAAGAAGCGCAATTGGCCTTCAACAGGCGTATAGTCACTAGCAATGATGTTTGGGTTCGCAACAAAATACTCGCGGAACACCGCTGCATCACTTAACTGAGTGTCAATGTAATTAGGATGCTGGTTGATCACTGGGTAATCATCACCACCTGCTGCACTGAAATGAATTAACGAGAAGGTGTAGTCTTGTTGCTCATCAAATGCACGGCCACCAAGACTGGCAATTTCAACGCTGCCAGCGTCACAGTTCACATCCATCTCTACGCGATTAAGTTGCGGGTAACCACCGCCTGTTTTCACCGCAATGGCCGCAAGGTACTCTTGTACTTCGCTACCTGTCATTGTGACATGAGAAACAAAGTTGCCAAATGGCTGCACGGTGGTAAGGCAATAATATTCTTAGTGTTATGTATTAAATTATCGAATAGATATTAATTACTCCACTACTCTTCTACTCGCTATCCTGCACACCTATTCAAGATCAGGAGATGAGCATGAAGAAAACATTCAGTGAAGATGAGAAGCAAGCAATAGTTGAGATGATAAGTAGTGGTGCTAGTTGTAGGCAGGTACAGCAAGAGTTTAACATCTCTACGTCCTACTACCACAAGTTGAAGAAAGACATAGGATTAGTGGCTCCCCTTACAAGGGGGACGGTGGAAGTATCCACTACAGACAAAGCTTATGAGCTATTTAAGAAGGCTTATGGGCTACTAGGTGGTAATGTGAAGGATGCTATTAAAGAGGCTATGGAGCTTGTCCAGAGTGATGAGATAGAGGCTGAGAAGGCTAAAAGGATAGCTGAGGTGGAATCTGAGTACGCTGAAGGTGTAAGGAATGCCATGGGAGCTTGGGGACAATGAAGAAACTAATATCAACCATCGCTCTATCTATCTGCTCTCTAACCGCTACTGCTGTTGATCTAAAAGCAATTACTATTGACTGGGAAGATAATGCAACAAAAGTGCACCTAGTAGGTGCAGATACTAGACAAACAGCGAAAATGCAGATTATGTCATCAGCCGAAGGCTGGGCTAGTGTGTATTTCAGTTGGCAAAATTTAGAAGAAGGCATGGAAACGTGTAGCCCTAGGGATGAAGAATGGGACGCTAATGGTTACAGAGAGACTGTTTATAAAATAAATGGACAAAATGTAAAAATGAGAGAGCGCTGTACAAAGTACACTGACACTAACTCCCATTACAAAATGTCGTGGGCGATCACTGACAACGGCCACTCTTTTATTGTCAATACTTTCAAGAATGCGAAGGATAGCGTGCACGTTAAATTCAGTGACGGAGGTGCTGTCAACTTCAGTGCTAAAGGTTTCTCTCGTGAATGGAATAGCTTTGGCGGTAATGCAATATGAAACTAATTCCTTGGTTACTTGGTGGCTTATTACTTGGTATGGCTTTCGTACCAACGCATAGCTTGGTCAGAACAGTAGATGGATTACATTATGACACGCTGACATATTCTAGTTACTTCCGCTGTAGTGTGAACAAAGCTGAAATGGAAGAAGCTAGTAAGAATAATCCACTGTTATCTGTATTCGATTATGAATGTAAGATGTGAATCCTGTGACGATTTGTAAAGGGGCAAAATTGCAGCCCCCTACTGGCGTGGGTTTGAGAGGAGTGTTATACAAAAAACTGATAAATCACAGGGCTAAGAAATGACAAATTTATTAAACAGGAGAGCAAGAATGGCTCAAATGAGCAGTAACAACGTATCGGGTGAAAAAGCATTTTGCGCTTAATTAGCAAACCATTAACAAAAAAGGGCAACCTATGTTGCCCTTTTTATCAATTAACTTTTAGGTCAATTTATTTTACATCACCAGCACAGCTTTTCACTTCTGCACCGCCTAGGAAGAAGCGCAATTGGCCTTCAACAGGCGTATAGTCACTAGCAATGATGTTTGGGTTCGCAACAAAATACTCGCGGAACACGGCTGCATCACTTAACTGAGTGTCAATGTAATTAGGATGCTGGTTGATCACTGGGTAATCATCACCACCTGCTGCACTGAAATGAATTAACGAGAAGGTGTAGTCTTGTTGCTCATCAAATGCACGGCCACCAAGACTGGCAATTTCAACGCTGCCAGCGTCACAGTTCACATCCATCTCTACGCGATTAAGTTGCGGGTAACCACCGCCTGTTTTCACTGCAATGGCCGCAAGGTAATCTTGTACTTCGCTACCTGTCATAGTGACATAAGAAACAAAGTTGCCAAATGGCTGCACGGTAAGTACGTCGCGGTATGAGATGTCACCAGTTTCAATTGATGCACGAATACCGCCTGAGTTCATCACACCAAAATCAGCCGTGACGTTAAAGTTATCTGTTACATACTCAGAATAAGCAGTGGTTAACAAGTTACCTAAGTTGGTTTGCTCGATGCGCACCACTTCACGATCACCTTCAAGCTTACCGTCGGTGTGTGAGATCACCACATCAAGTAGCTCTTGACCACGTTCTTGATAAGGCTTAAGCATGTCGTACACACCTTGGTGCTTATCGATTTCTTCTGTGATAAATACCAAGTCGCCGTTTTCATCTTCTTCTTTGAGGTTAATCGGGATTAACTTGTAGCTGGCTAATGTTAGCTCACCATCAACGTATTCAAAGTCAGCACGGCCGACATACTTACCCCATTCGTGTGCTTGCATAATGTAAGTACCATTTTGCTGATCGGGCTTACATTCTCCACCTGGAGTGAAATCAGCATAGTCGTTACCTTCCATACAAACTGGGTTTTGCGAGTGACCACCAATAATTGCCTGTAGGCGCCCTTCTTCTACTGAACGTGCAAGCATAACATCGCCTGGTGCTTCAGTACCGTGGTTACCATCGGCATAGTGACCCATGTGCGTTACCGCAAAGACCATATCAACGGTTTCATTGGCTTCAATTTCAGCCAACACTTTTGGTAGTTCTTCTTGTGGGTCAGTAAAGGTTAATGACTCAACATTTTCCGGGTTAACAATTTTAGGCGTATCTACCGTAGTGAAACCAATAATAGCGATTTTGATGCCGTTAACGTCAAACACTTGGTATGGCTCAAAGTAGCGAGTTTCAGTGTTATTGTCATAGATATTGGCAGCCAACATTGGGAAATTAGCTAAGGTAGATTGCATATGCAAAGTGCTAAGCGGGTTATCAAACTCATGGTTACCCACCGCCATGGCATCGTAGCCCAGTAAGTTCATGCCGACAAAATCAGGGATGGCGTCTTGCATGTCTGATTCTGGTACACCAGTGTTGATGTCACCGCCAGACAATAGAATGGTTTCACCACCGGCACGCTCAACTTCGTCACGAATTTGGTCAATAACCGTTTTACGAGCTGCCATGCCGTACTCACCGTTACCGTTTTCCCAAAAACGACCGTGGTTGTCATTGGTGTGAATGACTGTAAAACCGGTACAGTCGGCAGCACCACTTTGACAGCCAGTGTAGTTTTTATCATCGTCGCTACTGTTACAGCCCACTAGTGCTGTCATTACCGCTGTCGCCACTAAGCCTTTTATTAGCTTATTTTGCATCTCATCAACCCCTTTTATTATGTGTTTCCTGCTCGGTAGGTCGAGCTTAAGGAGCGCTGACTATAATCAATGTTTATGACAAAAGCAGACACGACCGTTCATAGAAAATCAATAAAACCGCCAAAAATTAACAAGTTAAGAACATTGTTGTTCGAATTAGCAGATAAACAAGCTAACGAAGGGTAGGCTCGGAAGATACACTGAGTGCTATTTAGGTCAATAAATATCGAATTAACTTTATTTTACATTAGCTTACATGTTACAGGCAGGTGGCAAATGCTTGACAGTGATAAAAACAATTTATTTTGCAACACTTTGTATCAAGCATTTGTTTTATAACAATAATTTAAATCAAGATAAACGTTTTATCAACCATTGGCTGATATCACCGATTTGCTCAGGCACGACACTGTGCCCCATGGCATATTGCTGCCACTGGGTGTCATATCCTGCAGCCTTAAGTGCGTCAAATGCCATTTTGCCAGCCATAAACGGGACCACTTCATCTTGCTCGCCATGATGTTGCAACAGTGGGGTTGCCTTGTTGCTATCGCTTAAACCTTCTGGCAACGATTCACCCGTAGCTAAATAGCATGACATAGCCAGAATACCGGCTAATGGTTGCTCATAACGCAGTCCGGTAAATAGGCTCATCACCCCACCTTGGCTAAAACCGGCCAAGACAATTTTGTCACTGGCTATGCCGGCAGCGATTTGCTCATCAATCAAATCACGGACGTGCTTTTCAGATGCCAACACATCTGGCATGAAGGCGCGATTGCCAATATCCATGCCTTTAATGTCATACCAAGAGCGCATCACATAGCCTTGATTTATGGTCACTGCTTGCTCTGGAGCATGGGGAAAAATAAAGCGCACACCAAGTTGCGCTGGCATGTTTAACGCCGGAACGATGGGAGAGAATCCCGCCCCTGAATCACCTAATCCATGTAACCAGATCACACAAGCCTTAGCTTGGGTTTCAGGTTCAATTGTGATCCGCTCTAATGTACTGCCAGACATACTCTCTCCGTTGAGATAACTAAATTTGGTTGCTGATAATAGCAGTGTTTGCGGCGCGACCCAACCGCATAGCGACATCGACAATCCTAGATGGATAAATCAATTAATCTATCGCCAGTGCTTGTTTTACTTGATTAAGTTGCTCAAGGTTGTCTAATGCAATGCTCCAACGTACTGCCCCCGCGTCGGCTAACAAAAGCCGCGCGTCATCTATCGCTTTAACATCCTCAGCCATAGCAAACAACGTGGTATTCGCCGCAGTCAGACGAATTTGGATCTCAAACGCACTGGTAATAATTTTGCCCTGCGAAAACTCAACAATCATGATTATCCCCCATAAAAAAAGCGCTAACTTTACCGTAGCGCTTTTCGGTCTTAACCCACACCTAATTAGTGCTGGTGACCACCAACGCCATGTGCATGGCCATGGGCAATCTCTTCATCGGTCGCTTGACGTGCGCCAATGACTTTCAAATCGAAGGTCAATTCGCGGCCCGCTAAAGGGTGATTGATATCAATCGTTGCCATAAACTTACCGACTTTGAGTACAGTCACCTGACGTTGACCTTGTTCAGTATTAACAATGGCGCGCATACCGGCTTTCCACTTCTTTTCACCTTGCAGGTGCTTAACTGGCACACGCTGCTCGGCGTTTTCATTACGAATACCGTAAGTGGTTTCTGGCGCTAAAGTCACTGAAAACTCATCATCAACTTCACGACCTGTTAATGCATCTTCAACACCAGGCATCATATTATCGTGACCATGTAGGTATGCGATAGGATCAAGCCCTTCATTGCTTTCTAACACTTCGCCCTGCTCATCTTTCAAAGTGTAGATAAATTGCACCACCATATTGTCCTGGATGCTCATAATTTCTCCGTCTGTTACGCCATTTATAGATAATTGCGCCGCAGCTTAACAAAGTGCGACCAACAGGTCACGCCAAAGTCACTTATCGACTAGGATTAGCCCCAGGGACAATCGCTAAATGCTCAATGTCTGCCAGTACCGCTTGGTTGGCTAATGCCAATTGGCACACACCGCTGGTAATTTGGTGTTTTGGCGAGCAATCAACGCTCCATTGACGTAACAAGTACCCCGCTAACGCCGCTCTTGTTTGTACCAGCTTACAACCATTTTCCATTTGATAATCTAAAGCAATCGCTTCACCGTGAGCTAAGCTTGGGTGCGGCACGAGTTTTAGCTCGACCATTGTTTGCCAATGCTGGTCTTTTGCCGCAATTTCGGTTGCTCGGGTCGACTGTTCACAGTGCTGGATCTGTTTAATGCGGGTTACCACAAAATCGGTAAATGTCTGATGGGTTCGGTCAAATGCCCGTACATGCCAACGTTGACCATTATTAACCAGCGCATGGGGAACAATTTGCCGACGCTTTTCGCCACTTGATACCGACACGTAATTCACTTCTATCGCCTGCTGACTTTGAATCGCCCGCATCAACGCAGCAATAATGTCGGTATTGGGATGAATGAGTTGCACTGCATCAAAACACACTTCACTGGGCCTTAACGGCTGTGATAAGCCATCACCAAACCCTTTAGCTAAGCCATGCAAAATCACTTCGGGATCATGGTCAAATATGGCTTTAAAGTGCTGGCCGCGATGGTAACTTTTAGTTTGGTGAACTAACGTGAGATTATCCGGTGCAAGTTGACGGTAGCTAGCAAAGTCGCGGGTAGCTGCGGCAAGGCCGGTGGCAAACTTCTGGATTAAATCTTGGCGACTAACCTGCCCAAAATACTGCAAACTAAAATCAATAAAAGCCAGTCGTTGTTTCTGGCCGTGATTAAGTGAATCGATAGCGTCCATTGGCAATATACATCCTCAACCTGCGGTAATTGAGGTTAACTTACCCAATAAACAAAAAAGATGCAATCATAATGATTACATCTTTTTTTGTAAGACGCTCAATAAACTTACTGTGCGACGCCTAGTGCTTTGAATGTGGTTTCACTGGGGAAACCATCTGGTACCATTCCAGCGCTGAGTTGGTAAGCTTGCAAACCAGCACGCGATTTAGACCCTAACACGCCATCGGGTTTGCCCACATCAAAGCCAAGTTCATTAAGCTTAACTTGTAACTGCTTCACTCGGGCGCGGCGCAAATTATCTTGCTGAGGTGGTGGAGTCACTAGTGTCACACCACCATTGATTCTATCAGCCAAGTGCCCAACAGCAATGGCATAAAATTCAGAGCGGTTCCAACGCATAATGACATTAAAATTGTCATAGCCTAAAAATGCAGGACCTGTGTAACCGGCAGGTAGATACAGCTTGGCTTGCATATCTGGGGTTGAGAGCGGCTGGCCATTAGCTTGTCTAATGCCACTTTCAGCCCAATGAGTTAACGGCTGTTTTTTAGACTGCCCCACCAATTGATAGTCAAAGTCATCGGGCAAATTCACTTCACGTCCCCAACGCTCATTTCTAACCCAACCTAAGTGTTGTAAAAAATTTGCCGCTGAAGTCAGTGCATCTTCGGTGCTGTTCCACAAATCTACCTTGCCATCACCATCACCGTCGATGGCATACTTAGCATAAGCAGAGGGCATAAACTGAGTATGACCCATCGCGCCAGCCCACGATCCCACCATATCGCTGCTACTAAAACCGTTAGCCTCTTTGAGTTTTAGGGCTTGCATTAACTCGCCAGTAAAATATTGACTACGGCGTGGATCGCACGCCAGTGTGGCTAACGAATCAAGCACAGGCATCTTGCCTTTATAAGAGCCAAAATTGGTTTCTAGCCCCCAAAATGCCATTAGATATTGTGGTGGAACCCCATACTCTTTATGCAATTTGTTGAGTAATTCACGGTGCTGGTTGAGCATCTTGCGCCCCTGCTCCACCCGCCAATCTGTCACACGTTTACTGAAATAATTGTCGAAGGTTTGGCTGAACTCTGGCTGCTTTTTATCTAGCTCAATAACGCGACTCACATACTTAACATTTGCCAAGGTGTTATCGATGGTATCTTGCGACAGGCCTTGGGCTTTGGCGGTCACTTTTAACTGCGTCACACACTGGGCAAAATCGTCAGCATGGGCGGTAGGCAAAATAAATGTGGAAAATAACACTGCTGATGCAATAGGAAACAATTTCTTCAAAACAATACTCCACGTCAAATACATTGATAGGACGGCACGAGCAACTGACTCCCATCCCAGCCAAGTTGCCACTTTCATCATATATGCCATCATAACGATAGCGAAGATTTATACTATAGCTAAGTGGGTAAAAGTCACCGAATTAAACCAAAATTCATCTAATCGGCCAATTAGTACACTTTTTCTTTGCTCGCCCCCTTGGACAAGTGCTGGCTTACCGTATAATAGCCGGGTTAACTAACCTATTTAAGAGAAATACCATGACTGATATCCACCCAACGCTTGCACGCTTTATTGAAAATGTAAAAGAGCACCAAATGGTCTGGGGTCTTCAAGATGAAACCGGTGAAGGATGGGTGGTATGTGATTCTTCAGAATATGAAGACACAGATGTTATGCCTATTTGGTCTACTGAAGCACAAGCTCAAGTTCACTGTAGTGATGAGTGGGCTAACTATAAGCCAGCAGCCATTAACCTAGAAGAGTTTCTAGAGTATTGGGTCGGTGATCTACATGACGATGGTGTGCTTATTGGCGCTGATTGGGTTGCTGAAGAAGAATGCCTTGAGCTAGACCCAATCGTTGTGGCGAAATCTTTGGTAGATGTTGAAGCGGAATAAGCTCAAATTGCCAATGAAACAGCCTAAGGCTGATAAGGTCGCATAACCTTGTCAGCCTCATTTCAATTTCAACCCATTGATGTCCCCTTTGAGTTACGTCACCAATGTTGGTTTTGCGCCGAGCCCTGCGCCAACGAGTTATATTACAGCGCCAGCACACATACCCCGCACCCATCACTGATTATTCCAGCTTGCAAAGAGTGCATGCAACTGGCAAAGAAACAGCCATTGACTTCTATTTGGGACTGCCAAGTCGCAGTGAAAGATGAGTTGATGCGGATCTACCGTAAACATTTAGCCATTGGAGTCAACTGGACAGAAGCGGAAATCGCCCAAGCCGAATTTGACCCAGACTGTAAGATATTTGGTGGATTTGGTAAAAGCGCGTGGGCGATGTATTTGATTGCTAAAAACCGTGTTAACTATCCCGGTTGGCCATTGAGCGTCAATGGTATCGCACTCGACAATCACGATTATTCAGTGAGTTTTGCTTTTGATGGCGTGACTTATACGTCACTATCTCAAGCCATTAGTCACTACAGTCAAAGTTTGGGGCTAGATAAACGTTTTTTGCAGGACATTGTCAGTAAAGTCGGTCGGGAACGTTTTGGCTATGCTGTGCGGGTAGCACGCATCAATATTGTGTCTACCAGTAAAGTTAAGCAGCAAGTGCTGCGAGATATCATTGCAGAGCAGAAAAACTAATACGGCACGAATACAGAACTAATACAATACCTAACCCACGATTTGGCGTAACCTTTCTTGTACCACGCCCACCAGTAAGTCAGGCTGGAACTTAGAAATAAACCGATCACAACCGACTTTTTCAACCATGGCATTATTGAAACTGCCACTTAACGATGTGTTAAGGGTGATATATAGCTCATTCATGCGCTTGTCGTTGCGGATCTCATAGGTCAGCTTGTAGCCATCCATTTCTGGCATTTCTGCATCGGTGATCAACATGATAATTTCATCATACACATTCACGCCGTCATCGCACCATGCTTGGAGTTGCTGCAGAGCCTGTAAACCGTCAGACACTTCCATCACTTCGATACCCAGTGGTGCCAGGGTTTCTTTCACCTGCCTGCGCGCTGTTGAGGAATCATCGGCAATTAAGATTTTGCGGCCCAACATTTGCGAAGTCAGCGACTCATCTAATACCCCATCAGATAGGCGAATATCATAACTGATTATTTCAGCGAGAACTTTTTCTACATCAATTATCGATACTAACTGGGTAGCACCGTCATAATCGACTTTAGTGATGGCGGTCAGATAGTTGTGTGCACCGGCTGTTTTAGGTGGCGGTAGAATGTCGCCCCAGGTCATATTGATAATATGTTCAACCTTGCCGACCATAAAGCCCTGAACACTGCGATTATACTCAGTGATAATGAGGTTAGCTTCTTGGTCGTCTTCACGGGCGCTAAATCCAATGGCTTGGCGAAGATCAATAACCGGAATCGACATGCCGCGAATGTTAGCCACGCCTTTAATACTGTGATGACTACCAGGCAAAGCACTTAAATGAGGCAGTTTAACCACCTCTTTGACTTTAAATACATTAATGGCAAAAAGCTGGGTCGCGTTAATCCGAAATAACAGTAATTCCAGTCTATTTTCACCCACAAGCTGGGTACGTTGATCAACGGTTTCTAGTACTTTAGCCATAATACATCTCTTTGGTAAACAGGCACACGATGACGCGTTTTATACCAATCAGTATAAAGATTTAGGCACTCAGCGAGAGTTTAGCGCTTCTGAGGCACGGTCATTAGTTGTCATATTATAGCCTTTATGGTGCAAGTTTAACTAGTTCACTCGATGAAAACGCTATTTACATCATGATTTTTATATTATTTAGTCGCTATGGGTGCCACAGGTATAATCCGCGACCCATGCTGGTTAACAATATCCATAATGCCTAAATGTAACTCTTGTGCCACCAGCTGATAAGTGGGAAAGCTTGTCGTGGCCACATAGGCAAACACATTGACCTGTAAACCATGCAGACCAAAGCCCTGAAACGTCACACGCAGAGGGTCGGCTTCAACTTGTTCATGTTGCTCTAACATGGTGCGAATATCTGAGGTGATATCCTTAAGCTGCTTTGAATTTGTAATGGCGTAATCGAGGCGAATATCCGCTTTAAAACGAATTTTTTCTCGCTCGGAAATGTTCTCAATTTCCATCTCAGCTAACTTAGCGTTGGGCACATGGATTAAGGTACGATCTAAGGTACGTATTTGTGTACAGCGCAAACCTATCTCTTCAACGGTACCGTTAATAGTGCCAAAGCGGCATAAGTTACCCACTTTAATTGGGGCAGCCGAATACAATGTAATGGTACCGATAAAGTTTTCTATCGACTGTTTAGAAGCCAAAGCGATAGCTACACCGCCAATGCCCATGCCTGCCAGTATCGCGCTGGCATTAAACCCTAAATGCTCTAACCAAACCAATACCGCGATAATCACAAAAATGATCCGCACAAAGTTGGTTAAAGGTCGCAGTAATGACGCCCCTTGTTGGTTATCACGCATCAACCAGCGTTGCTTGAGGCCGGCCTGAAATATCCCTAATGCCGACCACACTAACCAAACCACGGCCAACATCAATAACAAGCCACTGTCGATAACCGCTAGTGCGCCGGCAGAAATTGAACTGTGCGCAATCCAAGCTCGGCACAGCACCACTGCTAAAAAGAAACGCAGTGGGCCGGCAACCACATAGGCGACCTCTTGTTTAAGCTCACTTTTACTTCTTAGGATGAGCCACTTAGCCAACCATGTCAGAGGAATAATGACCATAAAGGCGCCAATGAGGTAGCACAGGATCAGTGACCATTCCCACAAGTTAATTTTAAAGAGTCGGCCTTCAGGAATATTATCGACAAACCATTCGACAACCGGCCCGTAGCCAAGTTGGTCATATAAGTTAGGGACCTTGGCAACAGTGGCGTTAGATATTTTCCAGATGGAGCCACCTTTTGATGGTACTCGTTGTAGTAGTAAGGTGATGTGGCCACTGTTGATGGCTATTCGGCCAAAGGCATCTCGGTAAGCTGGCAGGTTATCGTTAGCGACACCCTGCGGCGTATCATTGACGTCTTCGAGTTCTATCCATAAGTTGCGGTCGATAATGGCTTGCAGTTTTTTGGCATACTGCGGGCCTTTATCTTTTGACATGTTGTCTGGAAGGTAACGTAAGTCAAGATACTCAGCGGCCAACTCAAAGTCTTGCTCGTAGGCGGCGTTAGTGAAACCGGCTAACGTGCCCCGCGGCGTGTCACGTTGCAGCTCGTCTTGATACTGATAGCGTTGATGTACCGCCAAATCAGGCTCATCAGCGGCCTCTTGCAACGTATTGACTAATCCCGGTGGGTTGGCAGCCCAAATTGGCAGTGCCAAAATGGTGAAACAGATACCCAGCAGATATTTGACTATAGTAGCGCGCATAGTAGGTTGTCTTCCCTTAACAAACTTGTGTAAATTCTAACACCTATACAAAAAAACAACATAATTAGTGCTGATAAATTTTTGTCATGTCGATAAAGGGATTTTGCAACGAAATTGATTGACTAAGTTTTAGCCAAGGTTATAATGGCGGCGATTTTAGTTATATCCACTTGTAGATCTGTGCACCTGTTTGTTTGACTCGTTAATGTTCGTCACACCGTAAACACTCACAATTTTCTCTCGTCATATCACTGTCATATCCCTGTGCTTAACTTCGTGCATCTAGTATGTGCGAGCGCTTAGATACAATTTCTAACACAAAGCTCAAGCAAGGTACTTGATAAGGAATGAAAAGCTGGGTAGTCTCAAATCGAACAACTCATCTTTTGCAACAAAAGCTAAGGATAAATTATTAATAAATTTCAACTACTAACAAGTAGTTTCGTTAAAAAGGAGTATGGCCAATGTCGTACACAGTAAATGGTCACGAGATCACAGTAAACTTTCCAGTAGACTCTATTTCAGTTAACAAGTCTTCGATAGCGTTCACAGACAGCGCCGGTAAAAATAAGCAAACCTTTACCAAGCGTACTGAAGCTTTGAAGTTCATGAAATGGTTATTAAATAGCAACAAGTAACATCGAAAATTACGCTAGCAAATACAGCTCCTCTCACTTGTATTTGAGCCTGCACTTTACAGGCAAGGTTGGACTAACACCGGTTAGCAACTGCTAGATATCATTTGGTTTAGGCAGTATCACTTTCACAGATACGCCTAACCAAATGACTTAATTCCCATCAAACTTTCTCTTATACCGTGGCAACATGGTTTCATTGCCCAACAACCCACCTTGATGCAAGTAAAGCATAGGTTCATCGCTCGATTGTTGTAGGTACTGTTTGCACATCATCCACCCCAGTGGGTCATACAATAATTCAAACTCTATTCCTGACTGATTGAGCTCAAGCCAATGCTGGTAGAACTCGTGATATAGCTTGCCAAAGTGATAACGCTTGGGGGGAGTAATGATTTGTGGATGATCGTTACAATCCGATGAAAGCTCGTAAAACTGGCTAGTTAAATAATCATCACCGCCGACAACCGCGCAAGTTAACACCTTAATCGATTCATCTAGCTGCGCGAAACTGCGGGTTAAAAACAGCGCGGTTGTACCGGTACCCGACGGTAAAAACACATTAAGCTGACTCAGTTGTTGTTGCTGTTTCCAATCAACGATTTCACGCGCTAATTGAAACAAACCATATTCAGCGTATTCGCAACGTCCACCTTCAGGCACATAAAGAACCGTGTCATCACCGGCTACATGACGCTCGATATAATCTCGCGTACTTAAATCATTGCGATCATCTTGCTGGCTCAAATCAATCACATTAGCACCATGGGCAATGGCGGCGGCATAGTTTCCCGCAGGCTGCTTTAAAATTTGCTTTGCAATATGATCAACATAGAAGTCCAGCTGCCAACCGCGCATCTTTGCGAGTACCGCCATTGAATACAAAGAGTTGGCCTGCGGTGATCCATAACCCACAAGTTTACTAACCTGGGTATACGGCTGCGCTAAAAAATAGGCAAATTTGCGCGCCTTGTTGCCCGAAAAGGCCGGATGCAACTGATCATCTCGTTTTACAAAAACATCAAAACCCGCAATGGTGACCTTATCGACAGGCGTGTGGCTAAGTTGCATCAATGCCTCATTCATCAAAATTTAAATTCCAGTGTAAACCAACTTGATGGCACTCGACTAACTCGTGCGTCATTTTCGCTAACAAGATCAAACTGGTGGGAGTGACTAACCTTTAGTAATACTCGCCACCCACCCAACAACACCATAATAAAAAACCATTAAATTCAACAACTAAAAAGTTGGCATACTACTCGCATAGACTCAAGTGTTATTCGTGATAGTTTAACGCAACAATAATAATAGTCAGGAATTTAGGAGTATAACAATGGCTGTTTTACGCTTGATATTTAACATTGCATGGTTTGTGCTTGGTGGCTTTGTGATGGGGCTTGCTTGGTGGTTGGCAGGCATACTTTGTTTTATTTCAATTATTGGTATTCCTTTTGGCCGTGCGTGCTTTGTTATTGGTGAAATGACTTTTTGGCCATTTGGTCAAGAAAGCCAAAACCGTCGTCACCTAACCGGTGTGGATGATCTTGGTACTGGTCCGCTGGGTATGATTGGTAATATTGCCTGGTTCTTATTATTTGGAATTTGGTTAGCCATCGGTCATATCGCCCATGCTCTGGCTTGTTTTGTAACCATAATTGGCATTCCATTTGGCATCCAACATCTCAAGCTTGCGCTACTGTCACTGACTCCTATCGGTCAAACGGTAACCGCTAAAGCGTAAGGGCATTGCCCCGGTCACTCAAACTACAATAGCAGCCAGTCGCTTGCGCTGGCTGCAAGCAACTTAGCTATTGGTAACGACTAAAGTACTCAGCAAGCACCTTATCTGCATCAATCTTTTTTAGGCCTTTATCGTAGATATCACGCCAATACTGACCTTGCTCAGAATCAATAAAGGCAATGTGTAAGCTAATCCGCGCCAGCGACTTTTTATTAACCTGCAATTTAGTGGCTAATGGCTTAAGGTGTGGTTGCGCCAACAGATGCATAAACACCTGACGGTCTATCACAGCGGCATCAATCCGGCCTGTGGCGACCTTCTTGACGTTATGCTCATCAGATGTCACCTCTTCAACTTTTTGCAATCCATTAGCAATCGCAATGTCCAGCTCAGGGGTGTTGATGTAATCTTTTACAGTGCCTATGCGGTACTGCTGCAGGTCACTGACTTTGCTCCAACTGATGGGGTCTAATGGCCTTTCAATTATGACTAATTCACTGTGACCACTGACTTTGGAAAACAGTACTTTGTCATTTGGGTGCAGATACTCTGGAAAATAACCTGCATATTGACTGCCCTGCATATGAGGTAACCTCACTGCCCGGCTCCACGGGTAGAAATCAACTTCTAAATCATGCCCCATGGCTTGCAACGCCGCCCTAGCTACAGCCACACTCCCGCCTTGTTGCGGCAGCTTCTCAGCACAATATGGCGGCCAATGTAAGGTCGATAAATGTAAGGTCGCTGCGTTGCTAACTTGCACATTCAGCCAACAAAGCGCGATTAGCCCACACCAGCGAATACCTTGGCAGATATGATTCAAACAATGCCTCCTAGCCCAGCAGCATCAATTGCGCTGCATCATAGATTCCTGCCATTGATTATAGTCGTTTCACAGATTGTTCAATATTTATCCTTTGTTACAAAAGCCAACTAGCCAAGTACAGCAACAAAATGGCATGCTGAATTTAAGCTACAACAATAGGTGCAAACAGATGTTAAGAAAAACCATGGTGACAATCATAGGCGGATTAACCACTGCATTAGGTGTCGTTTTTATTTTGCTACCGGGGCCAGCCTGGTTACTGCTGCCCATTGGTTTGGCCATTTTGAGTTTAGAATACCCTTGGGCGAAGCGATATTTGCGGATAAGTCAGCGGAAAATGTCGCAATCAGCGGCTTGGATGGACAAAAAGATCAGAATGATGCGCAATTAAAATGTTAGCGTAACAACTGCAACCCACATCAAGATCACACTTTTAATTTTGTTTGTGAACTCAAGCAGAACACTATCCTATTAGTTATTGATTTTCAGCGATAAATGTCACATTTATATAATCCAGTTTAGCGATAGTCCTAATCTAAACAACGCGTTATACCCAAGCTAAAACACACATTAATATCAGGGTTAATCAAAACAAAGCAGCTCGCTACTAACCCTATTTAAGGTGCTGAAGATGAACAAACTAACCCCTATTAGCTTAGCTATATTAGCAAGCGTGATCACGGCTCCAGCCGTAGCTAAAGAGCCTATCTCTATTATTGAACCTGTTAAAATTACTCAGCCTGAAAAAGTCGAGTTAGGCAAAATGCTGTTCTTTGAACCACGTTTGTCAGCATCTGGTTTTATCTCTTGTAACTCTTGCCATAACCTATCTACAGGTGGCGTTGACGCCCTACCGACTTCTATTGGCCATAACTGGCAGGAAGGCCCAATCAACTCGCCAACAGTACTTAATGCTGAGTACAACCTTGCGCAGTTCTGGGATGGTCGTGCAAAAGATTTGCAAGAACAAGCAGCCGGTCCTATTGCTAACCCAGGTGAGATGGCTCATACCCACAGTGTTGCAGTTGAAACCATTGATTCAATCCCTGAGTATCAACAGCGTTTTGCCGCAATCTATGGTAAAGACTCCGTCAACCTTGAAAACCTAACTGATGCGATTGCTGAGTTTGAAAAGACCTTAGTCACGCCAAATAGCCCATTTGATCAGTACCTACAAGGTGACAAAAAGGCGATTAGTGACCAAGCAAAGAATGGTTATCAACTATTTAAAGACCGTGGTTGTACCTCTTGTCATAATGGTCCGGCAGTTGGCGGCACTATGTATATGAAGATGGGACTCGTTAAACCATTCCACACTGATAACCCTGCAGAAGGACGTATTGCGGTTACTGGTCATGAGCACGACAGAATGGTATTTAAAGTTCCAACACTGCGTAACATTGAACTTACCTACCCTTACTTCCATGATGGCGCGACTTGGACATTAGAAGAAGCTGTAAATACCATGTCTGATATTCAGCTTGGTCAGCAACTGTCTGAGCAAGAAACCGCAGACATGGTGGCATTCTTAAAAACCCTAACCGGTGATCAGCCGCAAATTGTATTACCGATTTTGCCGCCTTCAAATGCCAACACGCCTCGACCTGTGCCATTTGCAAAATAAAGCACAGTTTACTGGCGCAGCAAGTCATTAAATAGCAACAACTTGAATAAACGGCAGCGCTAAGCTGCCGTTTTTATACCGCCACTCCCATCGCCAACGTCTGCATACGACTTACAATGGCAATCAGCACGCCTTGGCGACGATAGTTATCGATAACGCCGGGACTAAATTTTTCTAATCTCGCCATTGCAGTTAACAATAGCTGGCATTGATACCATGTTGCATCAGCAATATAGTCAGGGCGATCAACAAAGTGGCTATGTTCATACCACTCGTCCCAATTTAGATGCGGTAAAAGTACGCCTTGTTGTTCCAGTTCGGCGACAAACTGCTGAAACTGGCTAACACAAACTGGCTTATCACCTTGTAAGAACAGATCTGCATATCGACTGTATAAGGGCGAAATAGCTAAAGTATTCATAGAAACCTCCATTGCGCTGGCAATTGGCTTAGGGTCTGACTGGCTGTTAATCAGCGCTAAGTGCTATCAGTCAAAATGCATAAGCCATACCAACAATTCATGCGCCCATGCTAATGCAATGAAGCTGAACTTTAGCTTAACGTTTTGTAATACCAATCAGTATAAACATTTAGTCACTCAGCGAGAGTTTAGCGGTTCTGAGGCAAGGCAACGAGTGAAGAGCATAGTTATTCTACGGTTAAGCTCGTTAACACAGCATCAGAATCGCTAAAACTCGCCATTCTGGCGCGTTTTAGGCTGCCTACTTCTGCGTTGAATAATTTCACAAGGGAACAACCATTGTTTCAATCATTCGCCTTGAATTAGTTTGCCCAAAGCGCGCTGAGTAGATCAAATTCTTATACTGATTGGTATAATTGGTTAACCGATTAATAATTAAGCAAATTAAAAATCAGCTGTTGGCCATATTGATGGTGAGGATAGTGATTAGCTGCGACTCATTTTAGCCGCAGGCCTATTCTCTACTTGCCTGAACCGCAAGCTATGACAGGCAAAATCAACACGCCTTTGCAAATTGCACTCACGGCTAGCGGGTCCTATTGAAACAGGTTAAATTCTTCAAGTATAAGGTCGGTAAACAGCATGCCCGCGCGGCCTAGCGGTCGCTCCATGGTCGATACCAGTTGCGGCGTAAAGCTATAATGACTACCGCCAATGAAATCGAGCTCTTTGAGTTGCCCTGAGCGCAATTCGTCAGCAATCAAAAACTCAGGCATCCAACCAAAACCCAATCCCATGAGTAAGGCATTTTTCTTCATTATAAAGCCTGACAAATAGAAAACTTTATCGCCACCAAACTGCAAATCATCGCGCGCGGCCTGCTGCGGCGCAGAGTCTTCAATCGTCAGCTCAACATGCTGTAGCAAGTCAAACAGGCTAATGTTTTGTAGACTAGAGAGCGGATGCTCCTTAGCAACCACCAGCAGGCTTTTTACATCCGGTAAAGCCTGTGGCCGATAATGGGGCCCGGTGCGATAGTCTTTAACTAACATCAAATCAGCGTTATCGCGCTCAAATCGTGCTTGCACACCGCCTAAGAACTCCATATTCAACTGAATTTTGGTAGGGATATCATATTCAGACATACGCTTTAATGCGCGCATGATAGGCTCCATTGGTAGTGAACCATCGATCACTAACTCAAGTTTTGGCTCCCAACCCTGACTAAAGCGCTGGGCTAAATGCTCTATGTTGCCTAAGTATTGCAGTAAACGTTGGCCTTCCGCGAGGATGACCTTACCTTCATCGGTTAATTCTGCTCGATAGCTATCACGACAAAAAAGCTTTACACCTAGGTGTTGCTCCAGTTTTTTCACTTGGTAACTAATTGCAGACTGTGCCTTGTGCAATCGCTCAGCAGCCTTAGCAAAGCTGCCTTCTTCCACTAATACCTGCAATACATTAAATGCGTCTACATCGATTCTCATTATTCATTCCCCGCGTAAACTTTTTTATACCATCTAAAAAATAGAACATCTTAAGCTATTTATTATTCTTTTTTTTGTTCAAGACAGCAACTAAATTGATACTTAGATCACAAAACAGGGTGGTTAGCCAATCAATAAGCGCTGACACACCGATTAAAAATCCCATGCGCTGACCTGAGTTAGCGAGCTAAAGTCACCCACTATTGCAAGAGTGACCTTTGGGTACAACATAATGAAAGAGGACTCACCCATGGCAAGCGAACAAAATCCACTTGGTCTACTCGGCATTGAATTTACCGAGTTCGCCACACCTGATATCGATTTTATGCATCAGGTTTTCATCGATTTTGGTTTCTCAAAGCTTAAACAACACAAAGAGAAAGAGATCGTTTACTACAAGCAAAACGACATCAACTTTCTACTTAATGTGAACAAACAAGGCTTTTCTGCAGAGTTCGCTAAAACACACGGTCCTGCCATCAGCTCAATGGGCTGGCGTGTAGAAGATGCTAACTTTGCCTTTGAAGGCGCGGTAGCACGCGGTGCAAAACCAGCAAACGAAGACAGTAAAGATCTGCCTTACCCTGCCATTTACGGTATTGGTGATAGCCTGATTTACTTTATTGATACCTTTGGCGAGAACAATATCTATGATGTTGACTTTGTCGACCTTGACGAGCCTGTGATTGTTGAAGAAAAAGGCTTTATGGAAGTCGATCACCTAACCAACAATGTTTACAAAGGCACCATGGAGCATTGGTCTAACTTCTATAAAGACATTTTTGGCTTTACCGAAGTACGTTACTTCGACATTAAAGGTGAGCAAACCGCACTAGTGTCTTATGCACTACGCTCGCCAGATGGCAGCTTCTGTATTCCTATCAATGAAGGTAAAGGCAACGATAAAAACCAGATTGATGAGTACCTACGCGAGTACGACGGTCCAGGTGTTCAGCACTTAGCATTCAGAAGTCGCGATATTGTCGCTTCGCTTGATGCAATGGAAGGTTCGTCAATTCAAACCTTAGACATCATCCCAGAGTACTACGATACCATTTTTGAGAAACTGCCTCAGGTAACTGAAGATAGAGAGCGTATTAAACATCACCAAATCCTGGTTGATGGCGATGAAGACGGCTACTTGCTGCAAATCTTCACCAAAAACCTATTCGGCCCTATTTTTATCGAAATTATTCAACGTAAAAATAACTTAGGTTTCGGCGAAGGTAACTTCACTGCACTGTTCCAATCTATCGAGCGAGATCAGAAGCGCCGCGGCGTGCTGTAATTCCATGGCAAATCGATATTGATAAAAAACCAGCCTAATGGCTGGTTTTTTATTTTCAGCAGCAAATTAATTCTCTACACTAGCGCCCTGCTAAGCGGCCTAAGCCGTGATACTTTGTTAGCCACTAAGGAACACCATGCCAGATTTTGCTGTACTCGCTGTCTTTATACCGACCTTTTTCTTTGTTTCGATCACACCGGGTATGTGTATGACGTTGGCCATGACACTGGGGATGAGCATAGGTGTAAGGCGCACATTATGGATGATGATAGGTGAGCTAGTCGGTGTTGCCATTGTGGCCATAGCGGCAGTTTTGGGCGTAGCTAGCGTGATGCTTAATTATCCGCAAGTCTTCGAAGTGCTCAAATGGGTCGGTGGCGCTTACCTGGCATACATTGGGATTAATATGTGGCGCGCCAAAGGTAAAATGGCCATTGTTGAAGGTCAACAAACCGACCGCTCCATTAGCAATATGACCCTAATGTCGCAAGGGTTTGTCACCGCCATAGCGAACCCAAAAGGCTGGGCATTTATGATCTCGCTACTGCCGCCATTTATCAATGTCGATCGCGCGGTGGCGCCGCAATTGTTGATGTTGCTTAGCGTGATCATGATGACCGAGTTTGTCAGCATGCTGGCCTATGCTACCGGCGGCAAGAGTTTGCGGCTATTTCTAAGCCGAGGCGATAACATCAAGTGGATGAATCGTATTGCCGGCAGTCTAATGGTGGGTGTGGGATTCTGGTTGGCATTAGGTTAGCGCTTGCCAATTAGCGCTAACCACTTGCTATGCCGACTTAGTCGGACTCTTTTGCCGGCTCTCTATACGGTAAGAGCTCATCTAACTGCGACATGTACTGCGCCATGTTGTGCCGCTCTTGCCCGCAAAAATCTTCTATCGCCGTGCTAAAAGCTTGATGTTCAATATAATGCACCGAATGCATGGCGACTGGTTCAAAGCCGCGCAACACTTTATGCTCACCTTGTGCGCCAGCATCAAACACCTGCAAGTTTTGGTTAATTGCGTAATCAATCCCTTGGTAATAACAGGTTTCAAAGTGCAACCCGTCTATCTCTTTGAGTGCGCCCCAATAACGCCCGTATAGATGGGTGTCAGACACAAAAAACAACGCCGCAGCGATTAACTCAGGTTCGGTATTTTCACTGCTATCCTCGACTGGCTTATCACTGTGCTGATACACCATCAATAGGCGCACGTTCTCTGGCATTGTGCGGCCTAAGGTTTGAAAAAACGCTTGATTCAAGTAACCACTATGGCCGGAGCGCTTCAGATACGTGTGCATATAACAGTGATAAAACGCCTGCCAATCATTGGGCGTGATCTGCTCTCCTGCTAGCATTACAAAGCTGAGATTGTGCTTTGCAACACATTGACGCTCTTTACGGATATTCTTACGCTTTCGGCTTGTCATTGCGGCCAAAAAATCATCGAAATGATGGTAATCGCGATTACACCAGTGAAACTGCGTCCCTAAACGGGCAATCAATGCACTTGACTGATACTGCGCTAGCAATTGCGGCGTAATAAACAAGCTATGCCAGCCCGAGTACTGACCACTGCTAACTTTGCCGGTAATGAAGTTAACCAGCGCGGTCACGAGCTGTTGTTGTTGCTCGTCATCCAAATGCTTAGCAATAGCGAGTTTACTGGCAATCACCGGCGTAAAAGGCACCGCGTTAACCAGTTTAGGGTAGTACTCTAAGCCATTACGTTCATAGGCTTCAGCCCAAGCCCAATCAAATACATACTCACCATAGGAGTGGTACTTTTCGTATAGTGGCATTAAGGCAACCACATCTTGCTGATGCATGACCTGTAAATGTTGCACCTTCCAACCGGTTTTCGCTGACACCGCCCCACTACTTTCTAGCGCAGACAGAAACTCATAACGCATAAACGGCATGGTAGTGCCCACTATCGCAGCCCATGTTTGTTGGCCAATCTGCTCAATGCTATCAACCAACCTAAAACTCAACTCATCCAATTAATCTTGCTCCTTAAGGTTGATTTTCGACGCGATAGGCGTCACATTGTTGGCCTAAAACACAAGACGCAAAGGAATGACAATGCGCGCCGCTAAGACCTTATGCTGTATCCTTACGCTTACTTTGCCACTCATTGCAAGCAATGTCAGTATTGCAAAAGAATCATCAATTTATAGTCATGCTGCCACCTCTCAACCTGTGTGGGCAAAACACGGCATGGTTTCAAGCCAAGAAGCCCTCGCCACTCAAGCTGGCGTCGCCATTCTAGAACAAGGTGGCAATGCGGTTGACGCTGCGGTTGCGGTTGGTTTTACCTTAGCCGTCACCCTACCAAGGGCCGGTAACTTAGGTGGTGGTGGGTTCATGCTGGTTCACCTAGCCAAAGAGCAAAAAACCATAGCCATTGATTATCGAGAAAAAGCCCCGAGTGCTGCCCACAAAGATATCTTTTTAGATGAAAAAGGCAATGTTAACAGCGACTGGAGCCGCAGCCATGGCTTAGCTGTTGGGGTGCCCGGCACGGTAATGGGCATGGAGTTGGCACTTGAAAAATACGGCACAATGTCGATGAAACAGGTCATCGCTACGGCAATAGAACTGGCTGAAAAAGGCATTAGTGTCACCCCAGATCTTGCCACCTCACTGGCAGGGCTGAAACGACGTATTGGCCGCTGGCCAAGCTCTGCAGCAATATTTTATCATCCAGATGGTCGCAGCTATGACATTGGCGAAACATTAGTACAGAAAGATTTAGCCAAGTCACTAAGCCTAATTAGTGAACATGGCAGCAAAGGATTTTATCAGGGCGTCACAGCCGAAAAGCTAATCGCAGCCATTTCCGCTGCAGGCGGTAATATGACCTTAGCCGATTTAGCCAACTACCATGTGGTTGAAAGAGAGCCTGTGGTTGGCGAATACCGCGGCTATCAGGTGGTGTCTATGCCACCGCCCTCATCGGGTGGTGTGCATGTTATCGAAATGCTCAACATGCTTGAACCCTACCCAATAGATAAGCTTGGCCACAATACCGCTGACACCTTGCACTTAATGACTGAAGCGATGAAGCGTGCTTATGCCGATCGCAGTGAATATTTGGGCGATCCTGATTTTGTATCGGTGCCGGTCGACAAAATTATCGATAAGGCATACGCCAAATCTCGCGCATCTGATATCACCATCAACAAGGCGACCCCCAGTAGCGAGATAAAACCTGGCAACCTAAACCCGTACGAAAGCGACCAAACAACACACTACTCTGTCGTTGATAAGTGGGGTAATGCAGTTTCCAATACCTATACACTTAACTTCAGTTACGGCTCAGGTCTGGTAGCAGAAGGCACAGGGATATTACTTAACAATGAGATGGATGACTTTTCAGCAAAACCCGGTGTACCTAACGGTTATGGGCTAATTGGTGGCGAAGCCAATGCTGTCTCGGGTAATAAAAGACCGCTAAGCTCGATGACCCCCACCATTGTGATGAAAGATAACAAACCCTTTATCGTGACGGGTAGCCCAGGCGGTTCTCGAATCATCACTACTACGCTACAGATCATTATGAATGTGATTGACCATGATTTGAATATTGCAGAAGCCACCCAAGCGGCGCGTATTCACCATCAATGGCTACCGGACGTGATCCGCGCAGAGCGCAGTTTAAATCGAGACACCATCTCCTTGCTTGAACAAAAAGGCCATAAAGTTAAAGTTAAAAATGCTATTGGCTCTACCCAGTCAATTATGGTCACAGAGGACGGGATCTATGGCGCATCAGATCCCCGCAGAGCCGGCAGTCTAACAGCCGGACACTAACTCAACAGTTGTATTTATAACCGTATCGCAGTCTGCTTAGCAAAAGTTGACTGCTTTACGGTTATTAACTTGCTAACAAACTAGTTTGAATCCATTTTAAGACACAAGGCGGCATTAAAGACGAGCAGAAAGCTTGAGTGCTGGATTATGCTCGATATTTCTTATATCAACATTGCTTAAATCACCGAATAAAACCTCATAACCGGTCGAGTAAATGGCCAAAAACACCCCAATCGAAACATTTGTTACAAACAAATGGGCTATTTATTGGATTTAACACCCCTAGACATGTTAAATAACATCCTTTAACTGCGGCAACAAAAGTATTAACGCCGATTTAAGCTAACTGGCGTATAACGAGATCTGGCTCACCTTTTTTAATACCAATTAATCTTGGCGAGATTAGACAAATACCTTGTCGACACAACACACGAGCAACAATTCGGGGATAACATAATGAAGGGATTAACCCTCAAACCAATCGTAACAGCCATGGCGCTCACCTTTGCCTTAGGTGCATGTAGCAATACTGATAACCAACAAGCTACCGATAACGCTAACCAAGCGCCCAATGTCGTTGCACAGCAAATCATTGAAAACAACGCCAGCAACCCATTCTTTAAGCCCTATGACACGCCATACGGCATCCCTGATTTTGCCAAGATAAAGACTGAACACTACCTGCCCGCATTCAAAGCCGGTGTTGCTCAGCAAAAAGCTGAAATTGCAGCCATCGTCAACAATCCTGATGCACCGACATTTGCTAACACTATTGAAGCAATGGAATTTAGCGGTGATCTTGTCCGTCGTGTCAGTAGCGTGTTTTATAACTTAACCAGTGCCGACACCAATAAAGATTTGCAAAAATTATCTAAAGAAGTGTCGCCAATGCTTAGCGCCGCATCTGATGATATTCGTCTTAATGACAAACTTTTCCAACGTGTAAAAGCGGTGTATGCGCAAAAAGATTCGCTTAACCTCAATCATTCAGAAGCTAAGTTGCTTGAAGATGCCTATAAAGGGTTCACCCGCGGCGGTGCTAACCTAAGCGAAGCAGATAAAACCAAGCTACGCGGCTTAAACGAGCAAATTGGTAAACTAAGCCTAGAGTTTGGTGACAACCTACTGGCAGAAACCAACGCATTTGAATTGGTGATCGATAATCAAGCCGATTTAGCCGGCCTGCCGCAAGATGTGATAGCCACTGCCGCTCAAACCGCGACCAAGCGTGGCCACGAAGGCAAGTGGGTATTTACCACCTCTCGCCCTTCTATTACGCCGTTTTTGACCTATGCCGATAACCGCGACCTACGTGAGATTATCTACAAAGGGTACATTGAGCGTGCCAATAACGATAACGCCAATGACAACAAGAAGATTCTTGCCAAAATGGCGGCATTACGCGCAGAGCGTGCCCAGCTAATCGGCTACAAAACCCATGCACATCTTGTACTTGAAGAGCGTACGGCTAAAACACCAGAAAATGTGTATGAATTACTAAACAAAGTCTGGCCAGCAGCGTTAAATCAAGCTGAAGCCGAAGTCGCTGAAATGCAAAAGCTGATTGACAGCGAAGGTGGCAACTTCAAGCTAGCCGCGTGGGACTGGTGGTACTATTCAGATAAAATTCGAGTGGCTAAGTATGACTTTAACGAGCAACAAACTCGCCCATACTTCTCGCTAGAGAGTACCTTAAAAGGGGTGTACTACACCGCTAACCGCCTGTTTGGAATTACCGTAAAAGAGCGCACCGATCTACCAACATACAACGATGAAGTCCGTACTTGGGAAGTGTATGACAAAGATGGCTCACTTATGGCTATCTTCCTTGGCGATTACTATGTACGCGACAGTAAGCGTGGCGGCGCATGGATGAACTCTTACCGTCAGCAGTACAACATGAATGGTGTAGACTCTATGCCTATCATCGTTAACGTACTTAACTACCCACGCCCTGCTGCAGGTGAGCCTTCATTATTGACGTTCGACGAAGCCAGTACCTTGTTCCATGAGTTTGGCCATGCGCTACACGGTATCCTGTCTGACGTTAAATACCGCTCACAAGCTGGTACCTCTGTGCCACGTGACTATGTAGAGTTTCCATCACAAGTGATGGAAAACTGGATGACTCAGCCTGAAGTGTTGGCGCAGTTTGCTAAGCACTACAAAACTGGCGAAGTGATCCCACAAGAACTCGTCGAAAAAATTCAAGCGGCCAGCAAGTTCAACCAAGGCTTTGCGACGGTTGAGTACATGGCAGCAACTAAACTTGATTTAGACTGGCATACACTGACTGATTTTACACCAAAAGATGCAGCGAAATTTGAAGCAGACAGCTTAAAGAAAATGGGGCTAATTGAAGAGATTGCACCTCGTTACCGTAGCACCTACTTTGCGCACATCTTCTCTGGTGGATATTCAGCGGGTTATTACAGCTACCTATGGTCAGATATCCTAGGTGCTGATGCTTTTGAAGCCTTTAAAGAGAACGGCATCTTCGATAAGAAAACTGCAGATGCTTTCAGAGATAACATCTTATCTCAAGGTGGCAGTGACGATCCGATGAAACTGTACAAACAGTTCCGCGGAAAAGAAGCGGGTATTGAGCCATTACTGCGCAGTCGTGGACTGCTGTAACAGCAAAAGCCTACTGCGCTAATTAACCCATTAGTTTAAAAAGCATGGCCTGAGGCCATGCTTTTTTTTGCCTATAGCATAAACGGTATTGACGTGCTTGTTCAGCTAACCCTGCCCTTGTTTATCTACCACTATACTTTCACTGCGGCGCATATATAAACAGTCTTCAATCGGCAATGGCTCTGGGCATGACCACACTTCAAACCCAAGCTGCTGATAAGATTTCAATGCGGCCTTGTTGTACGCCAATACAAACAACGACGATGTTTGACAACCCGGTAAAATATCCGTGTTGCCCAGCGCAACTTTTACCAATTGATTGACCAACAAATGGCTAAACTTTTCACCATTTTTTCGTTTACCACGAAAGTTAGGGGCAACAATTAAGCGTGATAAATGGATGCAATGCCAGCGCGGGTACCACTGACCAAACGCCACCAGTTCACCGTTATCCACCAGTGCATAAGATGCCATTTTACTTAACTGTAAATCGTCACTAAAACTTTGTTCATCATAGGGATAGCGAAAGCCAGGCCCTCCCCACTGATACAATGCTGCTTCATCATCAATCCATGACATCAACGTGGTTATGTGCTGCTGCTCAACGTCAACCAACTCCATAGTTAATCCCTGTCCTTTTACTCATAATTCCCACCGATACAACGATTAGCAAAGGCTCACCATTGAAAGTGTGCCCCACTACGTTGTTGCATTATCTTACTGAGCCCAATTAAATCGGCGCTTCTCACTTAATGCTATTCGCGCTACAGTAACGAGCAAAGCCAATAGCATACATGCCTAATACTCCAATGAATTTACCTTTTTCTCAAGCCTGTGAAAACAATAAACAGCCAATATTTGAAAAGCTTAGCCAAATATTTAACCAGAGTGAGCATATATTGGAAATTGGTGCAGGGACGGGTCAGCATGGCGCTTATTTTGCTCAACAGATGTTGCATCTAACTTGGCAATGCAGCGATCAACCCCATTACCTAGATGGGCTTAATTTACGCATCGCCGCCTCAAAATTGGCAAACCTGCCACTCGCTGTGGCTGCCGATGTCGCTAACCCCAGTGAGCAGCTGTTACAACAACGCTTTGATGGCATATACACTGCCAACACCTTGCACATAATGAGTAAAGCTTTGGTGGCGCGCTTCTTTGCGCTCGCAGAGCAATTGATAAAACCTAATGGGTCTTTGTGCATTTACGGGCCATTTAATTACCAAGGCCAATATAGTAGCGATAGCAACCGCGACTTTGACCAATGGTTGCTGGCGCGAGATCCTAACAGTGCTATTCGCGACATTGAATGGGTCGACCAATTAGCCACCGCACACGGTTTTGTTATGCAGCAAGACCATGCCATGCCCGCCAACAATCGTTTACTGCACTTCAACGCAATAGCATCAGCAGCCCAGTAAGCGTTTATACTTTAAAACCTGCAATATGCTTAGCCAGTTGCTGAGCATCATTGGCCAAGCGTTGGCCTAACTCGCTGGCGCCTTGGGCAGTATTTAGCGCCGCTTGGGCATCACTATCAATCGCGCGAGTTTTACTGCTCATTTCAGCGGCTGCGAGGCGTTGCTCGCTCACAGCAGTACGAATTTCGTCGGTAATACTGACAATCTGACTCACACTGCTGGTTAATCCACTGATGCTTTCACTAACGGCACTGGCTTGCACGACGCCTTGCTCAGCTTGTTTATCCCCGTTATCCATGGCTATAACCGCTTCATTTGCCCCCGCTTGAACAGACTCAATCATAGTTTGAATCTCTGATGTTGAGGTTTGGGTGCGGCTGGCCAAAGTACGGACCTCATCAGCCACAACCGCAAAGCCGCGGCCCGCTTCACCAGCTCTGGCCGCTTCAATGGCCGCATTGAGTGCTAACAGGTTAGTTTGCTCAGCAATAGAGCGAATGACATCAACCACCTTGCCAATCTCTAAGCTGTGATCGGCAAGACGGTGGATCACTTGTGCGCCACGGCTAACTTCAGTTGCAATATCATTAATGCCGGTTACGGTTTGTGTAATCACTTGCTGGCCATCAAGCACGTTAGCATGAGCGCTGTCGGTGATCGTTGCCGCCTGTTGCGTACTGCCTTCAACCAGCTCAACTGAACTGACAACTTGTTCAATGGCTATCGATACATCTTGGGTTTGTAGTCGTTGTGCTTTTAGGGTGTCGGCCACTTCATCGGTGACATTATTGACCGCATTACTGGCATCGAGCACCTCTTCACTCAGCAGTTTAACTTCGGTAATAAGTGCTTTAACACTGGCTTGCATGGTGTTAAAAGCCGTCGCTATTGCAGCAAACTCATCCCGTCCAGCAACCGTTACAGGCTCGGTAAGATTACCCTCTGCCATCGCGGCCATCGCCGTTTTAATCTGGCTAACATTGTTGGCAATGGCATAATAAAAGGTCCATAAAAAATACACGCTGGTAGTCACCACTAAAGCCAACATCACCAGTAACAGCCACATCATGCCCTTTTGCTCAACAACTCGCTCAGCAAGGTTGCTAGACAACTGCTCTGCCACTAACTGCAATGCCGCTTGCTGTTTAGTCGCGACAACGCGGTTTTGACTAGCAAAGCTGCTAAGCGTGACTTGTGGGCTATCAGGGTTGATGATCTGCTGCTCTACCAAGTTGCTTAAACTGGCTGTTTGTTGCTGCATGAGTGTTAGCTCATCAAGTAACGATGATAAACCGGCCACCTGCAGCTGAGATAATCTTTGCACGGTTTTCTGGCTAAGTGTGAGTAACTCTAAGGTGCGATTGTTCAGCGCGACAACTTGAGTGTAGTTAGTGGGGTTAAACCCGTTTTGCAAAATATCAACGACGGTGGTGGCTAAGCGAGACTGATAGTCACGCAATAACGGGTACTGCTTAACGTACAATTGCGCCAGGTAGAAACCATCGGGCTGCTTATCTAACGTTAAACCACTTTGAGCGCCAATATCTTCTTTAATTTCAACCAAACGGTCTGCCAGGGCTTCGACTACTGCATCAGCCTGGCGCGATGATTTCACCACACTGATTAAACTGTCGCTGTGTAAGCTCATTTGCTGGCGTTCGGTAGCCGAGCTGTAATGCCCTTGACCACGTTGTTGGTCAACAAAACGGGTAAAAGTATTGGCTTCAAATGACTGGGATTGGCGTGCTTGAATTAACCATTGATCATATTGGGCGACATCCATGAGCATCTGCATGCCAGTGCGCTCACTTTCGACCGCGTTTACCTGCTGATATTGCAAATTAGCTAAATAAATCGCGCCGAAACACAACGGGGTTAAAGTGACGAGTGCTAGCACCACAAATTTGTGTTTAAACGTGAGGCGATTTCCTAGGGATATCCCTATCGCAAGTATTGGGTTTGTCATCTATCGCAGTATCCTTTCTCAACATGCCGATAACATAGACCTGCAAAACGCGATAGATATTTCTTTTTATTTAAAATTAATTCACTCTGTGGCCGCTAAAGACGCTTAGCCGCCAGTTTGAACGCTGCTGTCGCGCTCAAACTGGCCACAATGTACTGCCTCAGCAACCAAGCTCTACTAGGCATTGCGACAACAAATTAAAAGTGGCTTTCATCGAACTCTGTCAGTAACTGGCTGCTGGCTTCAATCTGTTTACGCAAACTGCGGGTCTGCACTGCCCAGTAATGCATGTAAAACTTAGCACCACGCAATTTATTTTCATAAAAAGCCTTGTCACCTTGGCCACTGGCAATAGCATCAAGAGACACCACCGCCATCCTGCTCCACATCCATGCGAGCGCTGTGATACCAAATATTTGCATATAAGGCATAGATGCAGCGCCTATGATGTCAGGGTTTTTCTGTGCATTCGCCACAATGAAATGGGTGGCTTTTTCTAAGTCAGTCGAGGCATCCATTAATGCCACGATATATTCTTTCATCGCCTCATTGCCCATGTGTTCAGCTAAGAATGGCTTTAATTGATCAGACCATAACGTCAGCGCAGCGCCGCCGTCGGCCAATAACTTACGCCCAACTAAATCGAGCGCCTGTACACCATTAGTACCTTCATAAATCATTGCAATACGGCTATCTCGGACAAACTGCTCCATGCCCCACTCATGAATATAACCATGGCCACCAAAGACTTGCTGCGCATCAACACAGGCTTTAAAGCCTTGATCAGTGACAAAGCCTTTGGCAACGGGTGTAAACAAGGCCGCCAACTTAGCAGCATTGGTTGCCTGCGCGGCGTCTTGATGACGATGGGACTCATCTATCCACAGCGCTTGTTGACCTAAAAGGGCTCTCGCGCCTTCATTGAAGGTTTTTTGGGCCATTAGCATACGTCTTACATCGCCATGTACCAAAATGGAATCGGCGGCTTTATCCGGCGATTTCACTCCGCTTAATCCGCGGCCTTGAATACGCTCTTTGGCGTACTCAAGCGCATTTTGATAAGCGATTTCAGAAACACCTAACCCTTGAACGGCAACCCCTAGACGCGCTTCATTCATCATAGTGAACATGGCCCGCAACCCTTGGTGTGGCTCGCCAATCAATTCACCTAGGGCGCCATCAAACACCATCACACAAGTGGAGTTACCATGAATGCCCATTTTATGCTCTAGCGCCGCAGTTTGTACGCCATTTTGCGCCCCTAGGCTGCCATCATCATTGACCAAGAACTTAGGTACTGCAAACAAGGAAATGCCTTTTACACCCGCGGGGGCATCAGGCAGTCTGGCTAACACCAAATGGACAATGTTTTCAGCTAAGTCATGATCGCCCGATGAAATGAAAATCTTCTCTCCACTAATCGTGTAAGTATCATCGCCCACCTCTTGTGCCTTGGTGCGCAGTAACGCCAAGTCTGTGCCAGCGTGAGATTCGGTCAAGTTCATGGTGCCAGTCCACTCGCCGCTCACCAGTTTTTCTAAATACTTATTTTTTAACTGGTCGCTGCCATGGGCATGAATCGCCGCATAGGCACCGTGGGTCAAACCCGGATACATGGCGAATGCCATGTTAGTTGAAGTATTCATTTCTGTGGCAAACACCCCAACCACCTCAGGTAATCCTTGACCACCAAAGTCGGGGTCACTGGTGAGGGTCGCCCAGCCATTATCAACATATTGCTGATAGGCATCTTTAAATCCATCGGGGGTGATCACTTTGCCATCGACTAGCTTGCAGCCTTGTATATCGCCAACACCGTTAAGCGGTAACATGACTTCAGTAGTAAAATCTGCCACACCTTGCAAAATGGCATCGACGAGTTCGCTGTCCACTTCGTCAAAACCTGCAAGTTCAGTTTTATTGTTAATTGTTAATAATTCATTAAGAATAAATTGATAGTCTCTTAGCGGTGCTTGGTATGTCGGCATTCCCCACTCCTTTGTTATTATGTTGCAACGACAATGACTGACTTCTTTGGTCAGTGCTCTGACCACTGTACCCAAGTATGAGTAAAAACACAGCAATTATGTTGCTTTGTTTAGTTTTTAGAACAAGCTTAACCAAAAATCAGCACAACAAGCCCTTATTTATTGGGGAAAAAATCAGTAAGCTTGATGAATGATTATTCCGCCTTCGGGCCTGTATTTAGGAATGAGGAGCACCACATGGGTTCAGTTACGACAAAGAAGCACGCCAATGGATTGGAGTATGTCGATGTTGATACGTCATTGTGTAAAGCACGCATTTTTCTTCAAGGTGCACAAATAGACTTTTTTCAACCCGCGGGTAAAAAGCCGCTACTTTGGGTGTCTGATGCCGATGACTACCAACCAGGAAGTGGTATTCGTGGTGGTATTCCTGTGTGCTGGCCGTGGTTTGGCATGAGCGATACCCCTGACTGGCCGCAACATGGTTTTGCTCGTACCCGTTTATGGGCGCTTGAGTCGGTAAAAATGAACAATCAAGCCGTGGATCTGCGTTTTACGTTGGCAATCAGTGAAGCCGATAAACTCTATTGGCCGCATAATACCCAAGTTGAATTATTATTCAGCCTCACCGACACCCTTAAAGTGACATTGAAAAACACCAACCATGCGGATTATCCGGTAAGTTTTACTCAAGCGTTGCACACCTATTTCCCTATCGGCGATATCAGCCAACTAAAAGCCGCTGGCTTTAGTGACTCACAATATATTGAGTTTGGCGATGGCCCCTATAAACAGCCAAGCGACGAAGTGATTTTTGATCGTGAAACGGACCGTGTATACACCCAGTTATCACCGCTGCAAACTCTGCACACTGCCGATGGTGTCATTGAAGTTGGCCGTGAAAATAGCCAATCAGCAGTACTGTGGAACCCGTGGATTGAAAAGTCGCAACGATTGTCACGATTTAATAGCGATGATTATAAAACCATGGTGTGTCTAGAAGCCGCGAATGTATTGGAAGATAAAGTGACCTTAGCGCCTGGCGACAGCCATGAATTAACCACAACCATAGCGTGGCAGTAAGCTAAATAATCTTACTTAGCGCTACAGGCAAATAAGCAGTAGCGCTATCATTTACGCCCATCCAAAAGTTTGTATTGTTTATTTACCAATACTATTTCCTTTGACCCTAGCAGTTGATTTACACTCAATACACTCACTCTTTTGGCAGCGACAACTTTCCTATCCGCGATGAATAAACGGCGCCTAGCAGCAATATTTGTGCTGCTCTGTATCATTGTTATCAGTGCAGCTGCAGTGCTGACGCAATATTACGAAACTTTAACTCGTGATATCGCCAATCGATTCCTGCGCCCTTACCACACACAAATCGACCAGGTGAGTTTCTCGCTCTCTAGCCCGCATCACTGGCATGTTGAGCAGATATCGCTAACGGTTAACGGCACTAAAATTCACGCCAACGGTATAGACATAGTGAGAAAACCCGCTAGCCCTTGGTTTAGTCTGACCACCGAAATGATTGATTACCTTGCGGTGCAATCATTAACCGTCGATCTCAGTGCAAGCTTGCTCAATAACAAAACCAATCAGATTGACCAGCAAGGGCCATCAGCAGCGTTAGATGTCAGCCAGTTACCCCAAGTGGTGCTGGGTAATATCAGCTTAACCTTACCCGATGCGCAGCGCAGCGCTGTTGACATAGACTACTTAACCTTTGATGAGCAGGCTAACCTGCGACTGGCGGCCAATTACAATCAGCAGCTGCTTGCTCGTATTGATGTGTCGCTGGCACCAAAGCGCTGGCAACTGGACTCGACGATAGATCTGCAGTCGCTGCAAAAGTTAACCTCCACCTTGGGTAAGATAGCAGGCGCTGAGCAACCGCAATCTCGACTGCACTCTCTGCACCAGTTCAGTCAATTGCCATTAGTGCTAAACGGCAGTCTGCATAGCCAAGCGACGCTTTCACTAAACAATGCCCAGCTAACATCTCGCCATCAGATAACGCCATTTGAATTACTCTGGCAAGGTGACAACAGCGCTGAGCTACGTGCTTTTAACGCTAGTCAATCGCGACAGCCAGGGCTCGACTTTACTATCATCGGCGCAGTGAATCAGCTGATACTGACACTCGATACCTCGCATTATGCGCTGCAGTTGCCACTGGCCAGTGTCGAGCAATTGGCACAAGATAACTTTACGCCTCATTTGCAGTCGCTAATAGCACAATGGAGTACCAACCCCACTCAAATTGCACCGCCCCATTCAGCAGTCAATCATGGCGTGACACCGAGTACTAACCAAACAGAACCCACAGCAACGTTGACACTCGACAGCACCCCTATCGCCATTGATTTAGCCAATCTACAGTTAGCACCGGTGACACTAAACGCCAACTTGTCCTTGCCGCAACTGCATAGCCAATTGCAAATGAGTAGCGAGCAATCAATACCTTTACATGCTGATTTGGCAGCCAGTAACCAACCACTGCCATTTGACTGGCAACTATCGTTACACACAGGTCCATTTGCGCTCGCCTCTGCGCCGAGCCAATCTCAAACCCATCATTTGCAGCACAACAGTACAGACAAACACGCTAACGATAAGGATAAGGAAAACGATAAGGATAATCTCAGCGTGGTTTGGTTTGATGCAAAACGCTTAGCCTTTAATGCCAGTGGTAGCACTGAACTTCAACGCTCACCGCTAGACTTATCCAATACAAATCAAAATACTAAGCCAAGTAGCGATACCCAAAGTGCTTGGCAATGGCACGCAGACATTCAGCCTAACTGGCAATTTAGCTTGTTAAAGCCAAGGTTGAGTAAGCAAAGCTCCGCTCTGGTGACGAAGCAAAGCCCTCTTACTAAACAAAATCCACAGTCTGTTGCGAGCCAACACCACAAAACACCTAGTGAAACAAGTGTTCAGCGAGTCGCATTAGCCAATGCGGCGTTTAGCAATCTGACACCTTTTTACTCAGCAGATAATATGAGTTTAACCAGCCAGCACGTTAATCTAGATGGGCAAACACTCAATAAGACCTTAAACGCCAATGTACAAGGCCCCGTGCTTAACGTTGTTGGCGCATCTTTTGATATCGCGCAGCTTAGTGACAATCTTGCCCAATCAGCGCCTTCAGTCAGCTTGCTGCGCAGTGAACAAAGCCAATTAAATATACAGCAGCTTAAATGGCAAAGTGGTCCACAAGCGTGGTCATTGTCGGTGGGTAAACCTCAGTTAACCACCAAAGCTATCCATTTCAGTCATGACACGGCTGATATTCGTAGTCAGCAAATTAGTTTGGCCTCGCAAGGCATAGAGATCGTACAACAAGCAGGCACAGCACTTGGCAGCCAAACCCAATTAACCGCCCCTGCCACGCCGGCTTCAACACAAAGCACATCGCAACTGATATCGGTATGGCCGTTATCCACTCAATTGACGAATACAGAAGTGTTTGTGGCCCAACAACATCAGCACTACCAAGCGATCATTGACACTATTCACATCGATTCATCGACCACTAACACAAGCCTAGAACCGCATGATGAAACATCGATAAAGATTAATCTCACTGACTTTACGCACAGCCAAATTAGTCAGTTACTTAACTACCAGTTAGACGGCGTAAGCCTTACCAAAACAGACACACAAGCTAAAAGAAATGCCAGTCAAACACTGCTTGATTTCAGCCAGATTTATTTGTCTCAACACCTAGATATTAAGCCGGCGACCCAAAGTCCCCATCAAAATGCCAGTGAAAACAGCGCTGCAGCCCAAGAGCACACCCTCGCCGTAAACACCCACGAACAGTGGCAACTCGGGTTGTTGGCATTAACGAGTCAACATAAGGCGAGTTTTGGCCGAGACATTACCGTCACAGGCCAACTTCAGCAACAAGGCGATATAGAACAACTACTCGCCCTCGCCCCCAGTGATGCGCTGCAGCAATGGCAAGTAGCACTTGCTGGCAGCAGTGACATTAGCAGTGATTATCAACTGATTAAAAGCCCACAACAGCTGACACTTAACGCGGATATTAATGCCCGTTTTAGTGCGCTAAATGGCGGCTACCGTAATTTGCCTTTTGAAGATGGTTTACTCACCGTCAATTGCCACAGCAACCTTAACAGCAATAAGACAATACAAGCCCGAGTTACCTGCCCTGCAATTGATTTTAATGTAGCCGCGTTCAACCCCAGCACGGTAATTTCAAACCTTAACATTAACGCCGATATTGACGCTGACCTGTCGCCATTAATGGCACAAGGCTCAAAAATACAACCGTCATCCGCCAGTAATGTAACACCATCAAAAATCGGTCCGACAACCCTCAACCTCACAGCATCAGGAGAACTGCTTGGCGGTGAGCTACTCATCCCTAGCTTTAACCTTAATACCAACGCTGACTCCCATGCCTATCTAGTGTTGCAAGGGTTGCAATTACAACAGCTGCTAGACATTCAGCCAGTCACAGGCCTATATGCCGACGGTGTGTTTGACGGCGTACTACCCATGGATGTGGTCAATCGTCAGTTAACCATTAGTGGTGGACAGCTGGCGGCGCGGGCACCAGGCGGGCTTATTATGCTCGACGGCAACCCTGCCATCGAGCAGATGCGGTTAACCCAACCTTATTTGGATTTTGTGTTTTCAACCCTAGAGCATTTGCAATATAGTGAACTGGCCAGCAGCTTTGATATGGCGGCCGGTGGTGATGCGGTAATGGCGGTATCAGTTAAAGGTAAAGCCGCTGATGTGACTCGGCCTATCCATTTAAATTATCATCACCAAGAGAACGTATTACAGCTTTTAAAGAGCTTACAGATTGGTGATAAACTACAAAATCAAATTGAACAATCGATGCAACAATAACTGTTCAGCTTATCGTCATCTACATTGACTACAATAAAACTAACTCGCTAAGTGAGCGCACAAGCTTACAGAATAATAAGGACACCTCTGTGATTATGCTAAAAAAGACATCACTGTGCGGTATGGTAATCACCCTGTTAATAGCCAGTGGTTGTACACCGACAGTCAAAATAGAGCCACCAGAGAAACCCATTGTCATCAATCTTAATGTCAAAATTGAACACGAAATTAAGATTAAAGTAGATAAAGAGTTAGACGACCTATTGTCTAATGACGAACTTTTTTAACCACCAAACCACAGGAGTATCATAATGAACCGTTCACTTTTATTACTCGTCGCTGGCCTGGTGTTTAGCGCGAATGTTTTCGCCATCTCACTACAAGATGCAAAATCCCAAGGATTTGTTGGTGAGCAAACCAACGGTTACTTAGGCATAGTAAAAGCCAGTCCCGAGGCACAAAGCCTAGTAAGTAGTGTTAACGCTAAACGTAAATCACACTATCAGAAAATTGCCACTAAAAATGGCATCAGTACCCAAGATGTCGCCAAACTCGCGGCAGAAAAAGCCATTCGTGGCACCAAAAAAGGTCACTATATACAAACCCAGTCGGGTAAATGGATTAAAAAATAATGCCTTGCAGCTCACCCCAGTAGCAAACTGGGGTGAATGTAATGTGTCGCGAAAACTTGACTTATTTTTAGCTCACAGCGTAGCACTGGTACTCAACTCTTAGTTCAACAGTAAAACCCATTAACTACTTAAACGATCGAAAGGGCTTATCGTTCCGGCTCTTGTTTGACCAAGTACATGAGTATAAATCTCTGTTGTACGTAAATCCCTGTTGTACGTAAAAAACTGTGCCCCAATAACTCTTGCACTGTACCAATGTCGCTGCCTTGCGCTTGATTCAATAATAACGGATGGTATCCCTTTCCCCTCCCAACTACTCAACTGTATATTTACACCGCTATAATGCAAAGTTTGGAATTTTGCCACATTTTTGGGGCAACTCAGAAAGCAAACAAAAACACGCTCCCCTTTAACATTTAATTTTATTACTTTTTAAATAAATACCTATTAACTAGCGGCACAAATAAGTCAATTCCGACGTTCTACACCAGGTGTTGAAAACAAATCACTCTCAAATTAATCGTAAGCTATTGAAGGCAATTAATTTTTAAGTTAACTTGCAGGTATTAGATTAGCGCGGCTGTACGTTGTTATACGGAATTCAGCCTAATATACTGTTAGAAGTACAAGAATGGGGAGCTAATGGAAGTATCCAGAGAGTTTGAAAATTGGGGGCTACGTTTCTCTGGGTGTGACGGTGGAGATATTGGAAGCCCAACAAGCCCGGCAATCTGGGTATGCGGCATAGAGTGGGGTGGTGGCCATACCCCAGAGTCCCTAGAGTCCCACATGGAACAGGATGTAAATCACCCGCCGAGAGGGTATGCCGACTGGATGGAAAACGTTGCCTATATCTTCAACTGGCAGGTAATGAAGATACTTTCTGTGCTCGACGGCGGGATCATATCAGAGTACAAACAATTCGCAGAACGTGCTCAACCGTTTGTTGATGGTGGGCGCGGTTACTTCAAGATGAACCTTTACCCGATCGGTTTTAAAGACACCAGTCATACTCGGTGGCATGATAATTTTGCAACTATCACGGGCTTACACAGCAAAGCAGACTACCTTGCATGGTGTTTGGCGTTCCGGTTCCCTCGAATGCGAAAGTGGGCAGAGCAGGCTGCTCCGAAATTGATACTTTGCCTGGGAAAAACCTATATTAACGAGTTTCAATCTGCCTTCTATGATGAAGGAGCTGAATTGACGCACGAGATCATCGATGATCGAGACCTGTTTTGGGGCGTGAATAGCCAAGGATCAGTTGTTGCGGTAATTCCATTTATGGTGAATCGAAATGGCTTAGTTAAAAATGAATCCATTCAACGATTTGGTGAACGTATATCGCAACTGCTAACAAATCAAAGCACTCGGACGCAGAATAGCTGCGCCTGTGTTTGAGGCGTTATGCCCTACTATTTTACAAAGGAGGTTATTTTGAGAAAAGCGATTTTATTTATATCCTTTATTTTTATTTGTCTACCTGTGAGCGCAGAGGAGCTTGACCTAACGGAATTCGGCAAGTCATATTTCGCTGCTTGGAAAGCTACTCAAGTTCCAAATGCAACAAAAAAGGACATCGAGCACTATTTATCGTTCCTAAAAGAAGATATTGGCCATCAACACCTACCCTACGTAAATGACGATTCTCGCATTCCAACAGGTAAACAAAATATGCGTAGTGGCATGGCATATTACCTTGGTGCGCATACTCAGTATTCTGCCAAGCTCAATGAAATCGTTCCAGCACATAATGTTGTTGTAATCAAATACTTCACTAAAAGTAGCGGCGTTCACCCTCAAACCAAAGAAGTCGTAAATCAAAGCTACGATACTATGGAAGTACTAGAAATCGAGGATGGCAAAGTATCTGTGATTAGGAAGTATTCAGAATAGCGGCAAGGCATAACTAGTTAATCAAAAGGACGCAAAACAGTTGGCTTTTGCTCCTTCGTCGCTAATTTTGTCCAACAAATTTTTGCCCATTATTTGGGCCTTAGGCACCTTTCTTATAGGAAATATTTATGACTGTAGATATTCGTTTCAGGTATTACCAAAACAAAGATAGAGAAGATTGCCTCAAGGTGTTTGATGCCAACTGCCCAGAATTTTTTGCGCCGAATGAACGTCCAGATTATGCCGACTTTCTGGATGCCTCTCCTGAGACTTATGAAGTTTGCGTTTTGGATGGCGATATCATTGGCGCTTTTGGTTTGTCGGGTAATGACCCTTTATATAAATCGATAAACTGGATAATGATATCACCCAAAGCTCAAGGCTTGGGGCTAGGCTCCAAATTTATGGAAAGAGCGATTAATTTGGCTAATGAGCAAGGGCTGAGCTATATAAAAATCGCTGCTAGCCATTTGTCCGCACCATTTTTCGCTAAATATGGCGCACTAAGCATTAATGAGATTAAAGATGGCTGGGGTGCAAACATGCACCGTATTGATATGGAGTTACACCTTTAAAGCCGACGTCAAACATTGCGATGTTTTGACTTTCCTAGGTCAATTATGAGCACCACAACCCGTTTCCATACCCATGATAGCAAGCAAGACAGATGCAATTTTAACTGATAGCTTGTTTCTTTTAACTGTTTGCTTTAGTTTAGTTTTGCCCTATTAATCTACGGCACAAACACTAGCATTTGCCTAAATCGATGCAAATTACTTTAATTAAACACTTATGGACTCTCCTTGTTTGAACCCCTGCGCTTTCAATGTGACACATAGTGGCCAATGGGTAAGCGGAGTCTATATCATTCGTAAAATTTCACCATGATTAAAGATCTTACCGAATTTTGGGAAACAGAATTCAAAAGCTTTGTTCCTGAAGCTCACAACTTAAAGCATGAGTTCAGTGATCGTTGGGTTCGATTCCATTACTTACCAGAATCAAAAAGGTACCCACAAAACGAGCAAGAGTACATAGAAGTGCTTCGTAGGTACAATACATTACTAAATGAGTTACTTGGTAAGAATGAGGTTTTTGTCATATTGCCAGAATACTCTGAATCAAAAACTCCCACAAAACCTAGTTCTGAATTAACAACATTATTTCCCATTACAAAACCTTGGCGCTCGGTAGAGCAGCACGAAGATGATGACGACTATAAGCTGTACTGGCATCTTCATGTATCTGAAGTTAACTACAGTGGTAGCGAGCTAGATAGCTTGTTTCGCTTGGTGGCTCACGATGAGGCTAGCAACATTATCATTGTTAATCCCAATAAAGGTGTCATATTTCACCCTTATGATGGAGGGGCCGACATTGTGTTAGCATCCACAAGACAAAGAGACCAACTCAAGGATAGACACCCTGGATGGCTACCATCGCATTCTGAAGGTTTCTAGGTTAAACAGGGCAAGTCAACCCGACACCTTACACTTCGTTTACGCTGTTAGTTGAGCGTAGTAATTTAATTTAGAGGGTTCATATGAAGAATCTCATTTTTATTTTTGCATCTTTTTTGGCGGTAACATCACAAGCATTTTCTGAGGATTTAATTAAGTATAATAAAGAATTAGATGGATTTGATTATCCATTTGAAGTCACTACATTTGAGTTTAACTCTCAAAACCAAGATCTTAAAATGCGATACATGGATGTAGGCGATAAAGATGCAGAAAAGGTCGTCGTTTTATTGCATGGTAAAAACTTTTCTGGTTACTACTGGGAAAAAGTCGCCCAATATCTTTTAGACAAAAATTACAGAGTTGTTATTCCTGATCAAGTAGGTTTTGGTAAGTCAACTAAACCCGATTCCTACCAATATAGTTTTGGTCAACTGGCATTAAACACTAAAGTATTATTGGATGAACTCAACATCAACAAAGCGCATGTTGTGGGCCATTCTATGGGAGGCATGTTAGCGACTACCTTCTCAGTTAATTACCCAAACCTAGTTGATAAACTTATTTTGATAAACCCAATTGGATTAGAAGATTACGGCCGCTACGCTGAGTTTAAAGACACTAACTTCTTCTATAAGAATGAATTAAATAAAACAGTGGATAAAGCCAGAAACTACCAAAAGAAAAATTACTACGACGGTAAATGGTCAGATGAATATGAACAGCTTTTAACACCTTTAAAAGGTATGTTGTCAGGTGGTGATTGGGACATTATCGCTTGGAATAATGCGCTAACTTATGGGCCAATTTTCTCGGAAAATATTGTAGATAGACTATCACAGGTTAAAACCGAAACCTTCTTGATTATAGGAACCAGAGATAAAACCGGACCAGGTAGAGGTTGGCTAAAACCAGGAGTAAACAAAAACCTAGGCGACTATAAAACGCTCGGCCAAGAAGCTAACGCATTGATTGAAAACTCAACACTAATTGAGCTCGATGGGCTCGGTCATATGCCTCAATATGAGAACTATGATGTGTTTATTAAAGCTTTCAGTAAAGCGATTGACGCACAATAGGCAATATGATTGATGAGGCAACCTTGCTATTTAGCGAGTTGCCTCTATAACTCATAGTTTCTTAAGGTAAAGCATGACTCGCTAAGCTATCAAATCGTCCTTGAGCACGCCGCAATAAGTTTTTGATAAGCAATACACCGATGTATATTGGTTACATACAAGTGCAAACAGGGCCTATCGCTTTGCTTACATTACCAGCTCATTGATACTCGATATTGCAAACCCATCACTAGATTAACTCTGATATATCTCGGCATTTAGAGTCACAATAAATGCCAACTTAATACCGCTTTATTCCCCCCTCACCTATTTACATATAGCAATCCTAAAGCAGTGCTATAAATCATCACAACGATTGATTAATAAATAACCAACTAAGAATAGTATAAGCAGTGACCTTAAATAGAACATACCGAAAGTCAATTAAAGAAATAATACATTATTTAATGAGCAAGGATTAATAGAATTAACAAAGGAGAAAGTAGACATGAAGTTGATTAAGTTATTATCAAGACCTTTATTGATGTTATCGCTGGTATTTTTAACTGGCTGCGTCGCCCAACTCGCGCCTAAATATGATCAAGCACTTTTTGAGGGAATAACAAGCACTAACGTGCAAGTTATGCAGCTATTTGCATCTGTATCATCTGGTACAGACCGCAAAACCTGTACTGAAAGAGCCAATGCCTACAATTCAGTCATTGGCGCTATTGATGCGCTAGCACTGCAGTCAAAAGCCCGCCCAATGCCAGATAGCTCCAGCATCGATAAAATTAATGATTACCTTAGCTCGAAAGGGTTTGCTGCAATCGTAGGCAATGAACCGCCAAGCACAAATGCGCTTGAAGAGGTATCAAAAAACCTCACTAAAATGAAACAGACCGATTGCAAAATCGGATTGCAAGAACCGGTGGTTGCTACGTTTAAAAACGCGGTTTCTATTTCAATGGATCAAGCTATTACTTATGAGTCTTTTCTAAATCGATAAAGGAATATTGAAATGTCTATAGATATAAACCAACTACTGTCTGATATGAAAAACGCGGCTTCTCAAGTCATTAATCAAGATGTGACTGTGTTAAGAGGCTTTTCAGAAAGACAATTAAAAGCATTAGCTAAACAAGCTGAACTGATTGCCAAAGGGGTTGCTTCGGGCGACATAGACGAAGATTTGCGCGATTTCTTTTTAGATTCACTTGAAGATATGACGTTAAATTTTGCCAAAACGCTTCGAGGTCTGCTGATGGTCACCATAGAAAAGGTGTGGAACGCCCTTGTGGGTGTTTTATGGGGCGCGATCAGTGCTGCCACAGGCATTGATATTGCCGCGCCGTCAGCCAATTAGCATCTAAACCACTGTACCTGTCCTTAGTTATACAACGGACAGGTACGGTTAGAGGTTAGCTCAAAACCTTGGCATCGTTAAATCCACCACAAGATTTTTGACATTCTCTTACCGCTTAGCTTTGCAACGTTCAATCAAAAAACACCGCCAGCCAGATAGTGGCTTGCTCAGGGTCGGTAAAGCTCACTTTGTGCTTTTGTTGAGCGGGTATCAGTAAACTGTCGCCATTGCTTAAATCAAACTCACGGCCATCATCATAGCTAACAATACCTCTTCCCTTTAGTACAACGACCCACTCTTGCTGCGCTTGTTCATACCAACCACTTTGCGGTGATTGTTGGCCAAAGGATACAATACGCTCAATACGCACGTTTGCTTGATTGACGATATCTTCAAAATGTTCCATTGAAGGATCCGCTGGCAGATTTTCATATAGATTCACTCTTTATCTCCAATAGATTTAACCACAAGTATTAAAATTTCGAATACTAACTAACTTAATGAATTTGTTTCTAGAATAGAAAATAGCCTTAGCCAAAACAACACTGACTTAACTAAGGACTTATCTATGAAATCAATTTTTGCCGTCTTACTCACTTCTATCATGCTATTTGGTTGTGCTTCAAATGAAGTTTCAATGCACCGCCAAGGTGAAGTGCTAGCAAATCAAATTACTAAAGCCGATAACACCGGCACAGGACAGGCCATTGGTAAACTCAGTGGCCTAGCAGGATCAGACTCTAGCTCTCGCCTGTCTGGTTGGATCATCGGCGGTCTAATTGGTGATGCCATAGAAGAAGGCACGCTATCGGTGACCTCAGAGTTGGTTATCCGTTTAGAAGATAATCGTGTTATCAACCTTAAATTGCCGGCAGTAAATGACACTATTGCCCAGGGAGATATTGTTGATGTCGTCTTTGATGGTTACGGTGATCCATTAGATGTACGAGTGATCAAAAAAGCCGACACACAAGCCCACACGGGCGCTATCGCCGCGACTGGACTGACTCACTAGCAGCCACCAACAATAAAAAAGGCCACTGTTAACAGTGGCCTTTTTGCTGATTAAGCCAACACTAGAACGATTTAGAGATACTATCTTGTAAACCGTCGTTATCGGTGACAGTTAACGTCACTTCGGACGCACTGCTACCAAAGCTTATTGCCAATAAGTTTCTACTGGTTTTACCGTTGTTAAACTGCCATAACTGCTCAGTAATATAACCATCGGAATCAGTACTAGTGGAGATAAATACCTGCATAAAACGGAAGTTTACGTGCCTGAAACTGGCTATCGGCTGTGATTGCTCGGCAGCAGAGTCAACTATTACTTGTTGCTGACTTTGCGTGCTGGCACCACTATTATCAGTGGCTGTCATCGTCACCATGTAAGTCCCGGCTTGGGCATAGGTATGTGCGGCCGTATCGCCTGTGGCCTGTGCACCGTCACCAAATTGCCACTCAATACTCACCACTTCGCCATCAGCATCGGCGGCGAGTGAGGCAAAACTGACATTGAGCTGGTCGATATCAACAGTAAAATCCGCTGTGGGTGGCACATTGTCGGCTTCGAGTAGCAATGAAATAATAACCGGATCATGATCTGACGAACGGTAAGCATCTGCTTGGTATAGTTCGCTTAACTGCGTATCCGATTTATATTCTTCGTTATAATCTAAAACTCGAGGTTCATCGGTATTGATATGCCACTCGGCAATGTCGACCACCTTTTCTAACAAACTTACATTAGCCAATGCGTGATCGAGCTGACCTGTCTCACCTTTGAATATGTAGCTGTACGAAGCTGGTTTGTTCAAATAGTCATTTAACTCGGTATAGCCAGCACTCGCTAACGCTGTCAGCGGATCTTCTTTGGCGTAGGCATTTAGATCACCAATCACTAAATGGTCCTGGGCAGGATATTGCGTTTGCATCCATTGCCCAATGGCTTGCGCCGCACGGGTACGAGTTAGATTACAGTTGCCTTGGCCATCGCCTGCATCAGGATCATTAAGACTATCGCAGTCACTGCCTTTAGACTTCAGGTGATTAACTGCAACCACCAATCCTTCTTGGCTATCTAGCAATCTGAACCCTTGGGCCAACATAGGTCGGTTTTTTGTGTCGTTAAACAGCGGTGCCCCCTGACCATCTAGCGGCGAATTGGCGCTAGATAGCACCTGAGCAGCACCATCTAAGCTGAGTTTATCGTTGCGATAGATTAAGCCAACAGCAATGGCATCACTGCCGATACCATTGCCAGTACCTGCGACAAAACTATAGCGACTATCACCCCAGGCTTGATTAAGTCCATTGACCAAATCGGCGATGGCAGAATGTTGGTCAAAACCATCGTTCTCAATCTCCATTAGACCAAAGACATCCGCATTTATGCCCACCATGGCACTGATGATCTTGTCACGCTGACGTGCAAACTCGCTCGCTGAATCTGCACCACGTTCGGTTGGGAATCCATTGCCTAAACCATCACCATTGAAATAGTTAAGCACGTTAAAGCTGGCAACAGTAACGTTGCCGCCCGCGCTAAGTTCTGGCGCTGGTGTGCGCATGTTAGCTTGTACAAAATTGACGGTATCGACAGGCATGAGTCGATATTGATCAAAGCCATAGTGCATAACCGCATTAAGATTAGTGATGCTATCACCCACTCGCACCGTGTTGGCAGCACTTAAGCCCGGTTGTGGGTAACGGATAGGGTCTGGGTTTTGTGCGGTAAGCCCATCGTCGAGAATCAACGTATCTTTGAGGTTGGCTGCGGTTACTGCCAGCGCATCAGCACCAGGAGCAGCCACTTGCGTTCCAATAAAGTTACGGCTACTACCCAGTAACAGTTCACCATAACGGCCTAGATTATAAACTTCGTTGACCACCAAAGGTTGAGCAAAGCTCACTAACATACCTTCAAATGCTTCAAAATCGGCTAGGCTATCAACCGGAAGTTGAATTGCAGCGGCGCTAGGTAAAATAACATTAGTCTGACATAAAGCATGGGCACTCACCTCAGCAAGTTCAGTCAGTCCGTTGTACTCTTTTACCAATGCTTCAACTCTAATTTGATCGCCAACCTGATAACCCAATTGGCCGCCACTGTATACAAACACGCCTTCAGAGGTTAACGGGTCACCATCAATATCACTGTCTAGACTTTGAATGAATAGCCCATTAAGACCCGCCTCTTGGTTGCTGGTCACTACCGCTTCAACCACAACGGTTTGGCCTACAAGTGGGCTGGCATCACCACTGCCCTGTATCGCATTAATAGGCGTAGCCGTTTCACCACAAACAAAATCAACTGGGTCGGTAGGATCTGTTGGGTCAGTCGGGTCAGTTGGGTCAGTCGGATCGGTTGGCTCCCCTGCATCAAACAAACCTAAATCTGAACTGTCATCGGTTGCAAACCCAGACCAAGCCGTTAAGGTGACTTCATCACTGGGGTCAATATCAGCTACTAACTGGTCGGTTAAACGGCGCAAGGTATTATTTTGAGTGGATAATTCACCCGTGCCCCACTGAGAACCTGGGTCGACACCCACTTGACCCAAACTGTCTACCACCGTACCGGCTTTTGAAAGTACAATGGCGTCGTCGCCATTAAAAAAGCTACTGCTACTGACCTGATCTGTGACTGCTAAAATATCTGCATTGGCATCATTGTCCGCCAATACAAATACCCCTTGCGGCTCCAGATTGCCCACTAAGTCTATCGTGGTACCAGCTTGGTCGCTGCCATTAAAGTAAAAGGCCAATTGATAGCCCGCCAAGTCAATGGCTTGTGTGCCATTGTTGTATAGTTCAATGGCTTTATTATTGCTGCTGCCCTCAATATACTCACTAATAAGCAAGTCATTAGCATGTGCGCTGGTCACCGACGCAATTGCTAGTGCGACAACACTGAATTTAGATAACATGAAAACCCCTTATAACATCCTAGTTTTATTTGAATTTAGATCTGTTTGCCTAAATTTCGTTGGCTTTGTCTTAAAGCTCGGATGACTATAAGGCAGTCAAATTACATTTTGCTTACACCTGTATCAAATTTAGCGCTTTAGACTGATACTCTTTACCTATTTATCAATCATTTAGATGAACACTACCCGCTGAAAACTCCCACTAAAGTTGCAGCGTTTGTCGGTCAATTCTCTGTCTCACTCAGCTATGTCACTACGGCTATCTCACTACAGCTAAGACAATGTCGATTAAGCCAGCGACCTAAAGTGCGTCAGATCACAATCAATCGCACTCAAGCCTGTGGCAGTTCACAACTTGCACAAAAACTGAATTAGTAAAGCCGATAAAGCGCTAAACAGGCGTAAAATTGATTATTGCTGCACCTCGCAGCCAATTAATCTACTGTTTAACTATTCACTAGCGGAAAACCCGCACTGAGGCTGGCATGTTAGTCGCTGAATTATTTATCGTATTGGCTTTTATTTATCTTGGCGCACGCATGGGCGGGATTGGTATCGGCTTAGCCGGCGGTGCAGGCGTTTTAGTACTGACACTGGCCCTTGGGGTTGATGCTGGCAGTATTCCAGTTGACGTAATTTTAATTATCATGTCAGTTATCGCGGCTATCTCCGCCATGCAAGTCGCTGGCGGACTCGACTGGCTGGTTGATTTAGCCGAGCGGTTCTTACGCAAACACCCTAAACGCATCACGTTTTACGCGCCTATCGTTACCTACTTTATGACCTTACTCGCCGGTACTGGTCACACAGCATTTTCGACCTTACCGGTTATTGCTGAAGTTGCCAAAGAGCAAGGTATTCGTCCATCAAGGCCACTGAGTATTGCGGTTATTGCCTCACAAGTTGCTATCACCGCTTCACCAATTTCTGCCGCGCTGGTGTTTTTCTCAGGATTGCTCGAACCTATCGGTGTGAGCTATCTAACACTGTTAGCTATCTGTATTCCTGCCACGTTCATCGCCTGCTTAATCGGCGCATTTGTGGCTAACTTTATTGGCTGTGAACTAAAAGATGATCCGGTTTACCAACAACGATTGAATCAAGGTCTAACGGCCAGTAAAGGGCCCACTGCGCGCAATATTTTGCCTAGCGCCAAACCAGCAACCTTAATCTTTGCTGCAGCAATTGTCAGTGTGATTGGCTATGCTACGCTGATTTCAGATTCAGTTGGGCTGATCGCCTCCCCAAGCCTAAGCCGCAACGAAGCTATCATGGTATTCATGCTCGCTGCCGCGAGCCTCATTGTCACCCTCACTAAAATTGATGCCGCCCAGATCACCAATACGGCCACTTTCCGCTCAGGCATGAGTGCCTGTATCTGTGTTTTAGGGGTTGCTTGGCTTGGTGACACGTTTGTATCACACCATATTGATGCCATTAAAGCATTCAGCGGCGACCTATTAGCTCAATACCCTTGGTTATTAGCGGTGACCCTTTTCTTCGCTTCAATGCTGCTCTATTCACAAGGTGCAACTACCACAGCACTTATGCCTGCGGCTTTAGCAATTGGTGTTTCACCTTTGACCGCTATCGCATCGTTTGCAGCAGTCAGTGCGTTATTTGTTTTGCCGACTTACCCAACCTTGCTGGCCGCTGTAGAGATGGACGATACCGGCTCAACGCGCATTGGTCGCTGGGTGTTTAACCATCCGTTTTTTATACCGGGTGTGGTCACCATCGTAAGTTCGGTCATACTGGGCTTCATTATTGGTGAGTTACTGCTGTAATCGACTTAACACTCGCCAAGCAACGTCATTAAAAACAGCGCCGTTAATCGGCGCTTTTTTTATGGCCCATTAGCGGCAATCGTCTTGGTGCGAATGGCATAAAGCCTCTTGCAAAAAATTGACGTTCATCGCTAATTAAGTGTGATTTACAAAAGCGTCAAAAACCCAGTAAACATGGGGATTTCGACAAGATATTGGCAGTATCACTAGCATAAAAATCACGCTATAGTGCTCAGCCCCAATCATTATATTGAGTGTGTTTGCGATGTTTAGAGTTACCATATACGCCATTTGTGCTTATGCATTTTGGCTTACTTTTGTCGATGTTTCGGCGTTTTTTGAGCCAGAAGAAAATAGTACAGAAGAGGTAGAATCAGCATACCAAACAGAAGCTTATGCTAAGCAATCAACCCAGTTGCAACCTGAGCCGGTGATCATTGAAACCGCGCTTCTTAACGAATAACCTCGCGGACAATCAGTCGCCGATGGGCAATAAAGCACGCTATTAGCTCGTCTAGACACCTTAGTGAATGCGTTTGCTGATGGCAAGCTGCCAGTTAATCCCTGTCATTTAGCGCCACTGTATGCCTATTCGGCTGCATCTTTACTGTAGATAAGGCTAATGCTTGATTTTTTATTTATATCAAATATAAATAAGAAACGTTGTAAATTGACAATCTGAATATATAAATTGTTCGCCTAACTACGCTGTCATTAGGCGAACATTCACTGTTAAAGGCGATTAATCTCGCTGTAATGCCACAATAGGGTCAAGTCTTGCGGCTTTTTTAGCAGGATAGAGGCCAAAACCCACGCCAATGGTCATACATACACCAAGCGCGAGAATGATAGCAAACGGCGACCATGCCACTGGCCAGCCCGCTGCGGTAGAGATGATCACAGCCAACAGCAAACCAACCAATATACCAATTAGCCCACCTGTTGCTGAAATTGCGATACTTTCAATAAGAAATTGCCGCGCAATATCTTTTCTACGCGCGCCTAATGCACGCAGTAATCCTATCTCGCCAGTCCGCTCTAGTATCGTCGCCAACATGATATTCATAATGCCAATGCCACCCACTAACAAGGAGATTCCGGCTACACAGGCCATCACGATATTAAATATTTGCTGGGTTTTTTGATGTTGTGCCAACAAGTCAGCCGGCACTACAATTTCATAGTCTTTCTCACCACCATGACGCCGATTTAGTAGATGGCGCAAACTCTTGGCGGCCAAAGTAGGTTCAACCCCAGCAGATAACGCCAACTTAAACGAATCTAGCTCATCCTCAAGCGGCTTAAAGTTCATTTTCTTTAAAGCCGTCGCTAACGGAATGAACACTTGATTGCGCTCGCCACCCAATTTAACACCTTGGATTTTGGAGTTGCCTACCTCACCTTGAGACAAAACGCCCACCACAGTGAACCATTGATGGTTAACTTTAATGATGTTACCCACAGCATTACCTTGAGGAAACAAACTCCGCGCGGCTTCTGAGCCCAATACGGCGACCTGCCGATAATGCGCATTGTCACTGTCACTAAAGGCTTGGCCATCATCAAGGGCAAAAGCACTCAATGCAAAATAGTTAGCCGTTACCCCTTTTACCGAAGCATCACTGCGCCCTTCAGTACTAAACAGGGAAAAGGTTTTAACCTGCTTTTCAGCGCTCCAATTTTCTACAAAAGGCAATGTCTCATTGGCACTTTGCACGTCGCGTAAACTCAAACCTATACTATGTTCACGTACAGATTTAAGTGCTTCGCCATCGGCTGGGCGGGCATTAACCACCAGATTATTGACCCCCATCGATTCAATCATCTTCAAGGCTTCACGCTCGGCCCCCTCACCGACACTTAACATGGCAATAACGGCGCCTACACCAAAAATCATCCCAAGCAGAGTCAATGCGGTGCGCAGTTTATGATGGCGCATCTCATCGAAAGCTTGCTTGATGCCTTCAAAATATAAAGTCAGCTTGCCCTGTTGGCTCATACTCGACTCCTTTTCGGCGGTGTGGTCAATGCAATCACATCACCTTGATTTAATCCCTGTTTTATCACGGTACGATTTAGGCTGCGGCTGCCAGGCTCAACGGTTTGTTTAGAAAAACCGCCACTGGTCTTTAAATAGACCCAATACTGACCCTCTTTTTGAAACAGCGCTTGATTAGGTACAGTCAACACATCTTTTTCAGCAAGCGCATGCACTGCGGCGTTAACTTGACGACCCGGTTGCATCAACCGCTCGACGGTTTGCTCAAGTTTGACGGTAAATTGAAAGTAATTAACCGGTGAGTCTTTTTCCCGAGGTTTGGCTAAAGCATCAACCTGAATCACTTCGCCGTTAAAAGGCTTATCAGGATAAGCATCAAGGTAAATCGTGGCTTTTTTGCCCAAACTTAACCCCGCAGCTTCAGATTCAAGCACAAATAGCTTTGCCTGCATCTCGCGGGTATCAGGTAGCGTGCCAATAGGAAAACCTGAGAACATCATATCGCCCACCACCGGGAAGGTGCCGTCCCAGCCCGCTTGATAAACAAACAGGCCATCGCTTGGTGCAACGATATCCATTTGACTGAGGTTGTTTTGGTAACGACTGATTTTTGCGGTAAGCCCTTGTTGCTGCAACTTGATTAATTCAAGCTCAGCTTGCGCTTGCGAGCCATGCTGTTCAATACCCCAGCCATAGAAATCTAATTTGGCATCGAGATAGTCTTGGTTTCGCATCTGCTCAATGATCTCAATTTTGGTGTAAACCCGCTCATCTTCACTAAAAAAGCGTTCAGCTAAATCACGCTCTTTGGTCGTCACCTCAGTGCCGGCATAGAGCTCATTACTAATCGTTTGATCTTTTTGCGTTTGCATCGAACCATCAAGATCAAGTCGGTCATAATCAAACTGCTCCATACGCAGTCGATAGCTCTCACGGGTTGGATCCATTTTGGCAATCACATCACCTTGCTTTACCTGGGTAAAATTATCTTGGATCCACGCTAAAGATTGCGGTCCGCGCAGCCCCGGCGGCACAATAATAGAGGTAGATTTACTGGCCTCTAATTCACCATTAGCAGGAATTTCGACGGTAAAGTCACTGCGCTTAACCTCCATCGTTAACACGCCATCGCTATTGTTATCGCTGCAGCCACCTACAAGCACCAACAAAGGCATGACAAACGCCATCAGTTTTACATGCTTCATGGTAAAATCACCTCATCGCCTACAGTGACACCTTCGGTAATCGCCACTTTATCTATTCCTACATCACCCAAGGTCACCAGCTGTTTAGCTTGGCCCCATAGCTTACCGGCGGTATACACATAAGGACGGCCATCGTCGTAATGCACCGCTTCAATTGACAATAGATTCACTTGATCATCATTGGCGGTATTAATCGCAATTTTTGCCGTCATACCTGGACGCATTAGATCAGTATCGGGTTTGGCAATGCTGGCCACCGCATCAAACACCACCAGTGGAATATCTTGGTTTTTATGTCTAAAAACGGCGCCGAGTTCGACAATCTCACCGTTGAAAACCCGCTCTGGGTTAGCATCTAGACGAATTTTGATTTGCTGGCCCAATTTAACCCGGCGAGCCTCAACTTCAGGCACCGTCATATTCACTTGCATATGAGACAGATCAGGAATGCTGAGCACTGCATCCCCCACATAAACCGACTGGCCTTCTTTAATTTTATTTCCCTGCGAATCATTGCCATAAACCACCATTCCCGCCCGTGGCGCTTTAAGGGTCAGCGAGGCAATACCGCGTTGTAGGTTAGCCACTTCAGCGGCAAATTTTTGCTCATCACCACTTAACATTGCTTGGCGTTGCTTGGCACTTTTTATTTCTAAATCAATTTGTTGCTCTGTGAGTAGAACCTTGTCTGCAGCAATTTCCGCATCGCGTTGATATTTCTGCTTTTCAATCGCAGCAACCGTATCATCGGAGAGGTCAAATTTGCGCTGCGCTTTTTCAAAGTTCATTTTCGCTTCGGCTAAATCAAGCCTTAGCTCCTCTAACTTCTTCGCATTGCGTAATTTGGAAGTTTCAATATCTTGTTGGGTCGCAGCCAGTTTGGCCGATCTTACCGACAGGCGCTGACTCACCTCAGAGGTATCGAGCCGAGCAACGACATCCCCTTGTTTAACTTCACTGCCCTCAGGCGCAAGATACTTCACCTGATATTGCCATACACGACGCATTGCCGGCGGCATCATCGATACCGTATCAGCTGAAACTAACTCTCCGGTCACTTCAATTTGTTGAGCCAATACACCCTGCTCAACTTCGGTCACAGCATGACCATTGCAGCCACTTAATGCCATTGAGCCCACCAGCACAGCCAATGATGTCGTTAAACGATTACAAAACATTAGTGACCTCCGAGGTATCAACCATGACGCTCATACCCGGTATGAGTTTAATATCTAGCGCGTCGGTAAAATCGATTTCGACTTTAAACCATTTACTTTTGCCCCACGCGGGCTGCGCAATGGCTTGGCGGCCGATCTCACTAATCACACCTCTAAACTCGCGTTCTGCCTGGGCATCTAAGCGCAGTGTTACCTGCTGTTGTGGTTGGATCTTATCGACATCGACCTCGTTTACCCACGCTACAACTTCTAGTTCTTCTAATGCTGGAATCATGGCTACTTGGCGGCCAATTTGTACTGTTTCGCCAACGTTAAACTTCTTGTTAGACCAAGGGTCACGCGAATACAGCACTGGCCCAGTTATTTCGGCACTGAGTTCAAGTTGCTCGAGGCCATTTAACGCCTGTTGCAGCTCTAACTGTGCTTTATGTTTGTCAATCGCGAGTTGCTCGGTGGTGGCGCGCTGACGATCTAAGGTTTCCTCTAATGCTTGTTTTGCCTTATTGTATTCCGTATTGGCCTGCATTAAGTTGAACTGATTCTCGGCATACTCTTTGGCCGCAATAAAATCTGCCGGCACCTCTGCATCCAGTTGGGCCTTTTCTACCTCTAATCGACGTTGTTTGAGATCAAACTGGGCTTGTAATACCGCCGAGCGTAAGTCAATGGCATTGCTTTGCTCTTGAGCGGTCACCCGCAATAAACTGGCTTCAAGTTGCTCAATTTGATTGGCAATTTGGCTTTTATCAAATATAACCACAGGTTGGCCTTTCTGGGCAATCTGCCCTTCGGGCAACATCCACTGAATCTGATATCGCCAAGCATCGCCGGCTTTAGGCACGGTAAAGGTTTGGGATTGTGCAGACGAGATAGCCCCGGTTAGCAATAAAGGCTCAGTGACTGGCTGCGCCAGCAACGTGGTTGGCCAAGAAAGCAATATAACTGCACTAAGTTGAAACCAGCTACGCAGCATAAGTATCACCTCGTGTCTCAATCTCGACGATGCCGCCATCACGCATGCGGATCACTCGCTGTGCATACGCTGCAACCTCTTCTTCGTGAGTGACTAAAATAATAGTTTGGCCCACTTGGTGCAGCTCGGTGAACAGTTGCATGATCTCTACTGACGTTTTGCTATCCAATGCCCCTGTGGGTTCATCGGCCAATAAAATTGCCGGTTTATTTATCAATGAACGCGCAATCGCGACACGTTGTCGCTGACCACCCGACAGTTGATTTGGGCGATGATGTTGACGGCTATGTAATCCCACTCGGTGTAACAGTGATTGTGCATACTCATCAGCACTATCGGGATGCTCGCTGTAGCGAATTGGCAACAATATATTTTGCAGTGCACTCAAGCGCGGCAGTAAATGAAAACTCTGGAACACGAAGCCAATCTCTTTGTTTCTCACCGCTGACAGTGCATCGTCATCAAGCTGAGCGACCTCTTGGCCATTGAGCTGATAATGCCCGCTAGTGGGCTTGTCCAGACACCCAATGATATTCATTAATGTCGATTTTCCGCTGCCCGAAGGCCCCATAATCGCGACAAATTCATTGGCATTTATATTAAAATCAACCCCAGTTAGCGCGGCAACGAGGTTCTCGCCCATCTGATAGGTTTTGGTTAATTGAGAGACACTAATCATAATATTTCGCTTAACACTGATACTCATCCTTAAGGCTCCACCGGTGTGGAGAAAAATCCATTTTTCGCATAGAGAGATGCAAGGTCGTACCGCAAGAGCTCGACCTATTTAATAACAGTCACCTTATTGGTTAACTGCCATTGATATTTGAGAAACTTGGGTTACTAAAGTTCAACAACGGATTGAATAAGTCAAGAAAAAAGCGAGTTAAAGAGTATTTTTCATACGAAAAACAGCTTATTACAACAAAGTTGCAACATTAAGTTGTGATTGCACCCACGACACTCAATGCGGAAATAGTCAAATACAACAGCCAGTGATTGACCTTAATAAAAGGCGTTTTTAGGTCACTGACAAAGCTGATATACAATTGCCAGATGGCAAAAATACCGCAAGCCATACCGATAAACAGCACCATGCCAAAACCCTGCATAGAGGCGATGACATCAAAAGCACAGGCGGTCAGTACCGCTGCACTGAGCAATAACATCACCGACTGATAATGATAGCTGCATTGCAGTAAGGTTTTAACCATGGGGTCAAGCTCGCTATTTTTTAATGGCACGAGTACTTGTTTACGGCCAATCGTTAATTGCCATAGCAGCAACAGCGCAGCACAACTTCCTGCTGCAAGAAAATAGATATTCATATCACCCTCAGAATTGCTAGCCAGTGGCTAACCCATTTGGTTCACTTTTGCTCATCAAAGCAATAGACCTTACTAGTTGGCCTTTGCTTTCATCATTAAAAAACGCGCCGAAGCGCGCTTTTATACCAATCAGTATAAACATTTAGTCACTCAGCGAGAGTTTAGCGGTTCTGAGGTAAGGTCCTTAATTGCTCCTGCATTAATGACATTCACCACATCCATGTGGTTTGCAACGAGTGAAGAGCATAGTTATTCTACGGTTAAGCTCGTTAACACAGCATCAGAATCGCTAAAACTCGCCATTCTGGCGCGTTTTGGCTGCCTACTTCTGCGTTGAATAATTTCACAAGGGAACAACCATGGTTTCAATCATTCGCCTTGAATTAGTTTGCCCTAAGCGCGCTGAGTAGATCAAATTCTTATACTGATTGGTATTAATCATTCAGTTGAGTCACATTGTTGCCATGATCCAATAATCGAGTCGTTTTTGTGGTTCGGCTAATAGGCTCTTACAGGGTTCTTTGTATTTCCCCATTAATCGACCTAAGGCTTTGTTATTTGGAAGGCTATCGAGCTGAGCTTGTTTTTGGCTGGCGAGCACTTTCTCAACGTCCGCTTCTGCTTGATATTGTTTAGCAAGTGTCACCGCCTGCTGTGATGATTGCTTCAGCCGCTCACCAACTGCCGCCATTTGCGGCGCATTCATGTTAGCGATCGCATCAGACGCAATCTCATAATAGGCCGCACATTCCAATACTTCTTTATTAAATGCCACTTCAGCATCTGATGCTTGTTTAGCCTGCACTGCCGTGCTGGACATTACCCACATCGACATCATCGCTGTTGCGAGCATTCTTTTATTCAACGCCATCATTTGTTCCTTGCGTGAGTCCCACATCATCACCTGATATTAGGTGACAACTGCAGCATTGTTATTATTGATTGCATTCACATATTTCTACTTTAGCTGTGACTGAATATCAAGTACATAGGTAAAAAAGCTTTGTTCTTTAACAAAGCCCAACTGTTGGTAAAGCGCTTGTGCGGTATGATTGTGCTGATGGGTTTGCAAACTTAGACTACTGACTTGCTGCGTTTGGGCAAATTCAATGGCCGCTGCCATTAACTGTTTGCCTATCCCTTGCTGCCGAGCGTTTTCAGATACAAATAGGTCATTTAGAATTAAAGATCGACTGACACTTACTGACGAAAAACTCCAATAAAGCTGCACAAAGCCTTGTGCTTCACCTGTCTTGCCACGGGCGATAAAAATAATTCCGCTGTCGTCGGCTAAGCGCCGAGTAATAAATTCAGTGGCTACCTCTATGTCATCAACTTGCTGATAAAACTGTCGATAGTCATTAAATAACTGGCTGACCTCTTGATGATCAGCAATGGTGGCACGGTGAATAATCGATGCCATTTCAACTCCTTGAAACTTGTCGTGGCCTTCTAGCCTGCGCTGTTAACACAGACCCTCATCGAGGTATTAATCAGCTGTAAGCCGAGCTTTTAACGATTGCTTCACTGCGGGCCATTCGCTATCTATGATGGAATACACCACGGTATCGCGTATGGTGCCATCTTTTAAAATACGATGGTTACGCAGCACCCCATCTTGCTTAGCCCCAAGGCGCTCTATCGCTTGTCGCGAACGTTCATTGTGCCAGTGAGTGCGAAACTCGACAGCTAATACATCAAGCGTCTCAAACGCATACGCTAACATCAGCAATTTAGTTTCCGTGTTTACCCCTGTGCGCTGTGCTGACTTGGCATACCATGAATGACCAATCTCTAGCCGTCGGTTGGGCTGATCCCAATTGAATATCCGTGTACACCCCACAACGCCACCTGAGTGCTTATCTCTAACCACATAAGCTAGCGCCTCACCGCGGCTCTCTTGGGCCAATGCCAGCTCAACGTACTCAGCCATTTCATCGGGATGGGGTACCGAGGTAAACCACAACGACCAAAGCTCGCCATCCGTCACTGCAACACTTAGTGCTGGAATATGGTCTTTACTCAATGGCTCCAAAACAACATGCTGACCCACTAAGCCTCCAAGCTCAGTCACTTTATCCATACATCCTCCCTTTATTGGTTATTATTATTGTTCAGATAACTGCTTATTATTGAGTAAATAGTGCTAGCTATAAAGCGCGTTGAAACAACATGACCTGCTCATCTGGTTGCCAATCTATTAATCCTTGAGATGTAAAACCTAACTTTTGTAACACGTTGGCCGATGCTTGGTTACTCGGTGAAATCACGCCATAAAGTTGCTTTAGCCCTTGTTGTTTTGCCCATTTTAGTACGGCCATAGCCGCTTCGGTAGCAAACCCCTGTCCTTCATATTGCGGCAGTAATGCGTAGCCAATATCAGGGAACGGTAAATGGTCTCGTTTAATCAAACCCGCTTGACCTAGCCACTCGCCTGTCGCTCTATCTTCAACGGCAAACATGCCAAAACCATGTTGCTCGTAACTGGCCAAAGTGCCTTGCTCTAGGTACTGCTTTGCTTGGCTTTCATCACGAACTCCTCGATCGCCGATGTGAGTAATAAAGCCCTCAGTGTTGACTAATTTCAATACCTGAGCGGCATCAGCAATTGTAAGTAGCCGTATTCGTAATCGGCTTGTCTCTATTGGCTGCATCAATATCTCCCTATATATCAATATACTACTATACGAACAATATTCAGCAGAAGATAGCGACCCTAATTGAAGATTATTAAACTTAGCCACCCACCCATTGCAGCAGCATTAGCTTAAGCACAAACTTTATAAATAACGCACCACATTATCCGCTTTGCGGCTCGGTTTGCTTGGCGCCTTAACTGCTGGCGTACCTATGTATAAAAAGCCAACAATTTGATCTGCATCTACAAGTTCAAGTTGTTGATGTAAGTGACGGTTAAACGCCAAGCCACCCGTGCGCCAAATCGCACCGAGTCCCAAAGCAAACGCTGCTTGTTGCATGGCCATTACCGCACAACCTGCTGCAAGCTGTTGCTCCAAAGCCGGAACTTTAGGATGAGCAGTCACCTTTGCAACAATAGTTATTACCATAGGCGCTCTGAACGGCATCTTGGTACATTTCTCTAGTAGCTCTTCATCGCCACCCTCAGCCTTAGCCGCTGCGACAAAATGATCAGCTAATGCTTGTAATCCTGCTTGCTGAGCGATAATAAATTCAAAAGGCTGTATGCCTCCGTGATCTGGCACTCTGAGCCCTGCTGCGATAATCGTGTCTAGCTGTGATTCTGTGGGACCAGGCTGTTGTAAACGTGGAGTAGACTGACGAGTAGTAAGTAATTCAATGGCGTCCAATGCATACGCTCCATATAAAAAAGTTAACTAAAAGAATATCAAAGCGCAAAAAAAAATCCTACCAAATTGGTAGGATTAATTTCTAAGGTACTGGCAACTGAACGCTTAGTCGTTCAATCTGTTCTTTCGAGCTACCCAATAGTCAACGCTGGTGTAACGTCCGCCGCCCATAAACAATAGCGCCAATAACATCACAAAATAAGTGATGGCAAACTCAATGCCATTGTTAAGTACCACAAAGTTGCCTGAACTAGTGAGCCATTCGTAGTTACCGTTATCTTGCAAAATAGACTTGGCTCTATCTAATTTTTCTGCCGACGCTAGCACTTGATCATTGGCCAACCACGAACTGGCATCAGCAATGGCCAACCAACCGTTTTGCCAATGTACTGCAAAGGCCGCAACCAACATAGTGACCATCAGCGGAATGGAGATAAGTCGCGTTGCCAAACCGATAATTAACAAGATGCCACCAAAAAACTCGGTACCCGCCGCAAGGGCAACCATCACTTCCGGCATAGGTAATCCCAATCCCCAATCAGGATTACCAAACCATGCAGCGGTATCTTCAAAGTGCGACAGCTTGTTATAACCAGCTTGCATCAATACCGGCGCAAGATACAGGCGTAACGCCAATGGCGCTGCACCCTCCAAGTGTTTTATGGTATTTAGAAATTGTTGATAGTAGTGTGCCAATTGCATAGAAAATCCTCTTAACTGCTCTTGACAGAATAGACCATAAAAGTTGATTTTATCTTTCAAATTTTTGAATTTAACGCAATAAATGTCGACATTGATACTATTTCTGGTCAGAAGATGAGATGTCGATTGCTTTTTCAAGGTAGTCATCAAACCAAGTGAAATAATCGTTAGCTTGGTAAGGGGTCAGCGCCTGAGTCACAGGTTTATTCTCAGCAGCAAGAGATTGTGCCGCCATTAATAGCGCCCAGGCAGCACTATAAAACCAGTATAAGCTGCTGATACCAGTCAATGCCTTAGCAGCATTAGGCTTGAGATTTGATTGCTGAGCAAAGTAGATATCACATAGACGTTGTTGCTGCATACACGTTAAGTTATGGGTTTGCAGTATAACCGCCAAATCAAATAACGGGTGGGATGCGCAGGCATACTCAAAATCAATGCAAAATAGTCGCCCATCAGCATGCAGTAAATTATGTGGCGTTAAATCTCGATGACAAAACTGCGGCCCAATGAGATAACTATCACTTAGTGAGATAGCTTGCCTGACAACCTGCTCATACTCATTTAAGCGATGCCAACGCCGACACCAGCGCTGTTGTTGTTCATCCTGCGTATCACTGCTTGGTGAGGATGCTTTTAAGCCATCATTGGCCAGCGCTAGCTGTTGCAAATAATGCTGCCATTGCCCGGTCAAATCCATGTGATTAGCAGGCAGAGGTAGACTTTGTAAGCGAAGCAACAAGTCTGCTAATCGTTGCTCAGCATCTGGACAAAGTTTGTGCTGGGTAGCATCAGCGTGACTTTGAGAAGCGGTCATTTGCTGAGACCAAAGCTTGTCAGTGACAATAAACTCGCTTAAATAACATTGTCTATCTTCACTTACGAACAAAATTTTAGGCGCTAAGTTTGCTTGGGCGGCCAATTGCCAGCAGTTAAGCTCATGCTCTCGACTCACAAAACCATCACTGCCTTTGTGATTCAACCGTAATACAAAGGCTTGCTCACCATCTTTAATCAAATAATTTAAGTTACTTAATCCCTCAGATAAGCGAAACACTTGCATGTGTTGGCTAAAACGTACACCCATAGTGTGCGTTATCTGTTTTAGGTAAGCGGCCACGGTACTCACGTTGACCGCTATGCCCTGCACTTCACTGTGGCTCATGGCTGTCTATTTCTCTTTCGGTCATGGCAATAAGTAACTCACGGCTGTGCAACGTGCGCTGACTCATGCAACGAGCCCTGCTGGCTAAGAATAGTTTTACGCCACATGAAATAGCCGCCAATCGCCATCGCGACATAAAACACAAACAGTACAGAGGTCAGCATCAACCCCTTACTGAAATAAAGGTAGATAGATACCAAGTCTATCACGACCCAATAGAGCCAATTTTCCAAAACTTTTTTGGCCACCAAGTAGGTGGTCATTACCGCAAAACAGGTAGTGGCAGCATCAACGTAGGGAAACGATGCTTGTGTGTATGTTGCCATGCCATACCCCACCGCAAGGGAAATGGCTGTGGTTACGCCAATTATCGTCAGATGACGCGACATTGACCAACTCACTACAGCAATTGATGAGCCCTTATCTCCACCCCGCCATAAACGATAACCATACACCGCCATCGCCATATAATAGACATTAAGCAGTGACTCCATTAATAACGAGACATGCCAGAATAAGGCAGTATAAATGGCGGTGCTAAAGAAAGCCGCTGCCCAGCACCAGATATTGGTGCGCATCGCAAGCGCCAGATACGCTACCGCTAATACCACCGCAACCAGCTCCCACAAGGTCATCACTGACACTTCTGTAACAGCTGCTAACACGGTTGTTTGTATAAGTTGCCAAAGCTCAGCCATTGGGTTCTAACCTTTATTGGGACAAATTATTCACTGTGGCTCAAATCCAGCTCACCACCAATGAACTTAACAACAAAGACGGCCTTACCCCATTTTTCATGACCGGCTTGCATTTCTGTCGCCAACATCGCCATTACATCGGCGTATTCACCGCATACCTGTGTTGCCATAGCATTGGTTTTGCGAGTGATGTTGTCGTAACTATCCACGCGACCAATAAACCATTTGATTGGGTCGAGATAGTTGTCTTTAAGCGGATACATACTGATTTCTGCTGTGAGCTTCATTTTTGTCCTCAAAGATTAAAACGGCGTCTAATGACGCCGTTTGTATTAAATTACATAAACTTAACGTTTACCGTCACACCAAGCTGACGGGGATCACCGTAGCGGATATACTGTTTGTCGGCCCAATCTTGATCGGGCTCATTACCGAAGTAGAAGCCACGTACGCCATACTTCTCATCAAACAAATTGCGTCCCCAAAGATAGGCAGACCACACATCAGTCTCGTAACCTACGCGTGCATTAAATATGGTGTAGGGATCTGAGCGTGAATCGTTACTGTCTGAGTAATAAAACTCACTCTTACCACTGGTAGTTAAATTAGCAAACCAGCCTGAATCACTGCGGTATGTCCCGCCTACGCTATAAGTGAAATTAGGCGAATGGGCTAATTCACGCCCGGATAAATCAACCGTTCCACCATACTTGTCTTGATACTGGTAATCGCCATAAGCGGTTTCTAGCCAACCTAAGCTCGCATAGAAGTGTAGATTATCTGTGGCATACCAATTGGCATCAAGCTCGGCGCCATAGTTGTGTGAACTGCCTGCATTTTCAGTATATAAGATGAATTTTTGCGGCTCTTCAGGGTTTTGCTGTGAAGCGGAAACCTGCTGATCGCGTCTATCCATGTAAAATACCGAGAAGTTGGTGGCAACATCACCGTCAAGCCAGTTTGATTTAATGCCTAACTCATAGTTATAGAGTGTTTCTGCATCGAACTCTTTCTTATCGCTTAACTCAACAGGCAGTGACATGTTAAAGCCACCCGCTTTATACCCTCTAGCAACACGGATATAGCTTTCATGGTTCTCAGCTAACGCCTTACTCAATGCAATATGCCCGCCCCACATGGTTTCTGATGGGTCAAAAGCATCACCCGCACTGTCGCGGTAATCGCTGTCACGACGCTCAGCACGTAAGCCAAATGACAAAGCATAACCATGGCCTAAGTCTGAATCTAGCTGACCAAATATCGCTAAATTTTTCGCCTCATATTGTGCTTGCAGACCATCTATCCAACCGTTGTAGTACTCGGTGGTATCATTGTCTTCTTCAAGACGCATACCATAGAGCCCAAATAACCAATCAGTACTGCCATTGAACCAACGACCGGCGTCGGTTGAACTTAAGCGAAACTCTTGCGATAAGGTTTTACGGTCACCCTCTTTATCCCAAGTATAGTCATACACACAGGCTTCCCCGCCGCAGTCTAAACCAGCCCAATAATCTGAATTGGCCCAGTCGCCGTCATAACCGTGGTGGTGGTCAGTACTGGCATAAGATGTCAGTGAGACTAATTCAAAAGTCTGCGCGCCACTATAGGTAAACTTAAGTGAGCTACCTGTAGTACGCTGTTTATCAACACCTGGGTCGTCTGTCAGCGTATCAAAGCCATTGTTATCTAACGTCCAAGCATCGTAGCCATTATCAAAATTGGCGTGCAACATCGTTAAATCTATGGATAAATCGTCAGTCGCGTACCAACGCAATTTCGCTCTAGCAGTAAATTCGTCTCTGGCATTAGTATCGTCACGATCTAAATACAGGTTATTGCGATAACCATTTTGTTGATGTTGTTGCAGCGAGACGCGATAGAGTAATTTGCCTGAATCAGTCAACGGCCCTGAGCTAAAACCGCTAAAGGTTTGTAGATCGTCATCGCCCATTGAAATCTCGGCGCCATGCTCAAATACATCAGTGGGGTCATTACTCTTCAAGTAAATTAGACCAGCTAGGGCATTGGCGCCATATCGCGTACCTTGTGGGCCGCGAAGCACTTCCACTTGCTGCAAATCATACATACTGGAGATCATACCAAGACCCGACATATCAATGTCATCGATGATATAACCGACCGAAGAATTAGGCGCACCTTGGTACTCCTCTTGCTCGCCTACACCACGAATTTGAAAGTACTTTGGACGCGAACTACCGCCAGACCAATTGAAATTAGCGACCGAATTCAGCAAGTCCTCGAAGTGCTGTGCGCCTTCGTCTTCAATTTGTTGCTGATCAATCACCGTAATGCTTGAAGGCATTTTTTCGATACTTGATTGACGAAAATCAGACGTAACAACAATGACTTCCATTTCATCGTCGGCAGTATTAGTGTCAACTGGGTTGGCAAAACTATAGGGGCTAGTCAGGGCAGCTACAACAGCAACGGCCACTTTTGAGTACGAACGGATGTTAAACATGGGACCTCAAAATATATCTGCTTGAGATCCGGCACTTATATGGTAAGAGAGAGTCGGTCTTGATGATTTCATCAATTAGTCAGCCCATTCCTACGCCGGTACAAGCCGGATCAGGTTCTAAGGGTTTGTCATCGACATCTCAGTAACCACTTTAGCGGTTACACCCCTTGGCGCAGCTGATTATACATGAGTAATACAAATTGTTGACATATTTACAGCACTTTTACGGGCAACTGATGTGAAAAACGCCAACATGCAGGTAAAAACCTAAGTTGGCGTTTTGCAACAATCATGGTGTAGCGCTAATTTGTAGCGATTAGTTCGAAAATGCTTTTCTAACGTACAGTTCATAGCGCACAGCATTAGCATTTGGGGCTAGGCCCACAACCTGCATCTGTTGTTTACCATGTAATTTAACTGACTTCCAACTCACGCCTTCATCTTCAATGGCAAAATTAGCCGCATCAAACCAAGTAAATTTGTACTGCAAACGTAAATCCGTTGCTACTTGACTGCTTATTAACCCAGCTCCCTGCAATAAACCGCCTTCAGGGCGCGCTTTTAGTTGCGTTAGGGTCACTTCATTAGCAAAGTTACGGTTATCGATGCGCGACTCACCTGTTGAGCTCGCCATAATACCTGCAGTATGGGGCGCACAACCCGCTAATGCTATTGATAATCCAGTCACTAGCGCCACTGCCATTATTAGCTGTTTCATGGTCTACTCCTCAATCGTTTTAGCGTCACTATCATCAATCTATCAAAAAGTGCGCTCTTGCTGTAGCGATAAGTTTTTTACGGTTAGTTTGCCAACAATTAATATTCACATTAGCGACACGTCGACCTTGGCGAGTGATTTTGCATTCGGCAAAACTGTCGCGGTGATGACCAGCCCTTAAATAATCAATGGAAAAATCGACCACTTTAGGCACCTTCGTGGTTTGCATAAATACCATTAGTTGTACAATAGCGGACATCTCCATAAAACCCGCTATCACGCCGCCATGCAATGCAGGCAATGTGGGGTTACCAATGTTGTCGTCTTTAGAGGGCAATTGAAACACCAACTCATCGCCAAAACGTGACACCTCCATGCCAATAAACTTCGCATAGGGAACATGTGCTAATAGATGGCTAAAGTCATTGAGTTCCGTGGCTTTTTTAACAATCTCTTTTACATCAAGTGGGCTTTGCTCAACACTATTACTGGTCATGCTCGGCTCCCATTAAGGCCTGCTGAAACTCTTTACCGATTAACTCTGGGCTAATGCGCATAAAAGACCCGACTGCATGGGCAATAGGGTCATCAATTGACTCTTGGTACGCGATCGCACGAGTAAAGGCGACACTTGATGACAACTTATAACACTCTGCAAAACCATAAACTGGCTTGTGCGGCTGCGCTGGCTTCATGTAATCGACACGCAAATCTAACGTTGGCGATAACTCAAGCGACTTATACTTATCAAAAATAGAGCACACAACCGCACTGCCACTGGCCGTATCCATTAAGGTTGTGATCACACCGCCATGGATAACACCCGTATCGGGGTAACCAATAAGCGCCTCATCATAGGGTAATTCAATCAACACGTGATGCTCACTGGCTTCTAGCACCTGCAAACCAAGACGTCGGCAATGAGTTAGCTGACCTACAAATCGCGTAGCAAGTTGTGTCAGCGGGAAAAACTCCGCATTATCGGGCATGAATTAATCCTGTTCTATGACTGACGTGTCAGCATTGGGCCCAATGGTTGACCACCGACCAAATGCATGTGGATATGGTAAACCTCTTGGCCACCATGTTTATTGCAGTTCATAATCAAACGATAACCATCTTCGGCAATACCCGCCTCTTCAGCTAATTTAGCGGCAACGCTCATCATGCGCCCAAGTGCTTTCTCATCTGAGGCTTTAATATCATTTGCCGTTGGAATTAGGTGGTTTGGAATGATCAAAATATGCGTGGGTGCTTGTGGCTGAATATCACGAAATGCAGTGACTAAATCATCTTGGTACAAAATGTCGGCAGGGATTTCTCTACGAATAATTTTGCTAAAAATGGTCTCTTCAGACATAACAGGCGCTCCGTAATTGTAGGTTTAATCTTAGCTTCAGCTCAGTTGATTAAAATACTGAATAGATTGCATTATCGCAGTCATTTTGTAACTGAGTACATGCCACTTTTCGATAACACATTGTAAGCATAAAGTGCGCCTAGTATACGCAAATTTTAGCTTGATTGTTTTTTTGTGTGCGATAGCAGTCACTGACTGCTTGCTTTATCAGCACTCGCATCCAAATGAATGTCGCTTAGTCAGGCCTAGAGTGTAATGAACTAGAAAATACACCGCAAACTCTAGTAGATACTCAGATTATACATTTGTATAGCGTAAAACGTTGACAAGTGTTCACTCAACCATTGTAATGCTCTCAAACGGCATTGATTCACCAACGGATGGAAACCTATGTTAACCGATAAAGAACAAGCGCTACTCGATGCAGCTGCTGAACTCATTGCCGAAAAAGGCATGATAGCGCTTAATATGTCAGACGTGCATAAAAAAGCAGGCTATTCCCGTGCTGCCCAATATCAGTCTTTCAGCGACAAAAACTCACTACTCGCCGCGTTATGTATGCGAGAACTTGTGCAATGTACTGAAGCGATCAAAGCTAAGCAGTATGATGGGCTTGCGGGTGATTTCACCGTGGTGCTTCGTCCTGTGGTGTATAACTATCTTAAACTTGCCGATCGGCTGATGATTGACTCAGCCTTCAATCAACTTCTAGTAGAAGTCCAAACCTTGCCTGATACCGAACACTTTAGATTTGTAAAAAAAGCCTATGATTATTTGGATTTAGAACGAAAAAGAAACGGTAAATAGCCTAAAAATCAAAAAGGGATGCCAACGCATCCCTTATTAGTAATTGTTTAAACAATTAACCTTGGTCGATACGCGCTTGAACTCGTTGTGGCGAGTGCGCCTCTAACCAATATTTCTGCAGCACTTTATTTTGTAATCCAGTCTCAGTGTCTGCTAAATTCCACGCTCTTTTCCAAATACCGTCAGCAATCATATGCACAACCGCACTTTCTATCGCTGAAGCGACACACAGGCTAACCGGTTCATTTGAGGTATAGCCTAGCTCTGACTCAAGTAACTCTTGAGCATCGATAAATTTAAATACGCCGGCAGACACTTCAAGTGACAGTACAGATTTAGTGGTCGTCACACTACTGAGCAGCCTACCTGTACGAATATCAACGGCCCTTAAGTTAACCGTAACCGTATCAACTCTAAACTGCGTCGATGCGCCGATACCTAAATAACGTGCACCAGCCCCACCTGTACGAATATTAGTGTCGTACGCCACGATGCCACCTTCCATAAGGATTTGCGCAGAGTTTAGCTGAGGTAGCTGACCCGCATCTCCATTTAGCCCAGCGCGAACAATTTTTCGTTCTGTGAGCAGGTTTTGTAACCCTTCACGCTCTACAGGCATAAACCAACTGGAATCATTCAATGCCTGGGCGAGAAAAGCGGTACCACTTTGCGGTACAGCCGTAGAAAAGTTACTAGAAGGAATGGGTTTATACTGCCCCGTTTGATCACGAAAATCATAAACGGCAGCAACCATGCTACCTTGCGGCGCAGGTAAACCGATTAAGTCATAATAGGTGTCACCTTTGGGCATTAAGCTAGTAGAAGCATCGATGCCTTCAAAGCTATCAGTAGACGAGCAACCTGCTAGCAATAATAACAGTGCAGGGATAATGACTTTTCTCATTGCATTAACCCTCTGTACTAGTACTAGTTAAACCACCAACCTCAATGACTGTGGTTTCACCAGTCAAAATATCAGTAATATGCACTAACAGCATGCCATCTTCATTCACCACTTGGATTTCGAAATCATTAGTCTTTAAATATCCTTCGCCACCATTAGCCGCATCATTGAATAACTGGCTCATTAGTCTTGACTCTAATGAGCTTGCCATACGCTCTAATGCGGTCGGTGCGGTATAACCTGAGCCATTGTTGTGGTCATTTTGCGCAGAGGCATTGGCAAGTAAATAAGCACCATTTAAATAGCTGCCCCCAAAATTGGGGTTAACTGGTGTATAGACTAATTGGGTAGCAAAGGCGCAACTTGCCGATATGCTAAGCCCCAAAGCCGAAACTATAATTAATTTTTTCATAGACTTAATCCCTGTTAGAACTCGTCAGGCGCCAAATCTGGGTCTAAAAACTGAGCCCAAGTTGCCTGCTTCTTATTTTGTTTCAATGTTTGATCGACGCGTGCTGCTGCAGCCATAGCTTGTTTGTCGATATGACGACTTGCTGGTGAAACAACAGTAATAAAAACCGGTTTCCGGTTGTGTAAAACCGTTATCTGACTACCGCTACGCGCGGTTGCTCGTTCGACAATGCTCAGGCCGGAATGGTTGGTCATACCGCCGATGTCTCTGTAGGCAGATACAAATTCTCGGTAAAAACGATGACCTAGTCGCGTCATCGCTCTATTTAAAATCAAACCATCAATGAGTTGAGTTTCATCTTTTGGTGAAGCATCACTGATATTTTGCGCTTGCACTGCCTGCTTTGAAGTGAGCGTCTCTTGCTCATCACGCTCAGCAGCCAAGCCTGCCGGCGCAATCAGTAATAGCCCGGCTAACCACTTCAAATGAGGTTTCACTGATGTACCTCGTGCAAATGGGTTTGAGCCCAAGCAATGGCCTGGCCGCGGCTAGATACGCCAATCTTTCTGAAGGCGCGATATAAATGCGTTTTAATGGTGCTCTCACTCACAAACAGCTGATTAGCAATATCAACGTTAGTGCTGCCAGTTAACAGCGCTTGCAAGACCTCACGCTCGCGAATAGTCAGGTTTTCGCTGCTATCGATACCCAGTGAGTTTTCATAAGTCGCACTAACTAACTGTGGTGGGTAAACTGTTTTACCCCGTAATATATTGGCTAAGCCTTGGCCGATTTCATCAAGTGAAGCATCACTGTAAAACACCCCGGCAGTGACAGATTGTTGGATCAAAAAACGGGCATCAATCTGTTTTGGGTAGTGTATAAAGACCACCCTTGCGGCGTACTCTTTTTCTATGTGTTTTTGCAATTGATAGGCTTTTTGAACATCGACAGTAGACAGATCGATAATAACCAAGGAGTACGCACCTTCCTTGATAACACTTTCCATTCTTTCTGGAGAAACTTTTGCTAACTTCACTAAAAACTCTTGCGGCCAGCGTGTATCAAGTAGATCGGCAAGTAACTGTGAGCGGGTGATGACTACCCAATTGATAACTTTAAACATTTAACTCTCTCCTTGATGTGTGATCTGACCATCCATATCAAACTAAAGTATGATAACACCAAAATTACAATTATTTAACCTTTGTATCAACAGGTTTGACCTTATAGAAACAGATCAAGTTAATTTCTTGCCAAACAGCGAATCAATAATATTAATTCTGGGTATATCCTTGAGTGATCACGGTTGTTTGTAATTGGCCCCACTGCAAGACACCGACTTTATGTCCTGAACCATTCTGAATAATATGTACCGAATTTTCGTTGCCGGTTTGGTGAATATACGCCTCATTATCGGTACCGTTCTGTTCAACATCTAATTCAAGCGCTGAGCCTAATTGGTTGGCTAAAACCACATTATTAAAGCCACTTTGCAATATAGAAGCTTCGATGTCCTGGCCATTTTGAGCCAGCAAAACTCTATTCATACCGCCCGTTTGACGGATATCTAGGGTGTTGTTATAACCGCCCTGCTGCAGCCCAGCAGTATTGGTAACACCTGACTGATTAATATCAGCTTGTAAACTATCGCCAATTTGCGAAATAGTGACGTCATTATCAAAAGAAGACAGTTCATCATCTAGGCTTATATCATTGGCAAAAGCTGGCATGCATAGCATTAACGCTGATAGACACAACAAAGCGCGAAACATGAATGCTGGAGAAAATGGCGAGAGATGCATGAACAAACCTAATTAGTTAATTACATGGCATAGTATGAAAGTTTACCCGGAATTCAGCGTCCAACTTGAGTATGAAGGGACTATAGACTAAAAGGCTATTTAACAAAAAGGACTAATACTTTATTACTATAAAAGCGAAATATACACAGCGCTCAGATGACCTAGCGATAAAATACAGAGCGCAAAAAATAAAAACAAATAAAAACAAATAAAAACAAAGGTTTAACCACAAGCACATAAAGAGCGCCCAATTTAACAAGCTATATCCAAGCAGTGTAGATAACCAATTAAGAAACCAAAAATAGCACTTTATGTTGATTCATAATGGACGAAAATCACAAATCCTCTTGTCGAGTATGACTTACGACTCTATTGTCTATTGCTGTGCTAACCACGCAAGTTTAGCTTTGTACTGACGCTGTTTTTCAGGTAGCTGGGTATAAGTTAAAGCCTTATTTAAGGCTTCTTTTGATGCGTTAATGTTTCCTAGTTCAAACTCGACCTTAGCGAGCTCTACATATGCTGGGTAATAGTAATCGGTAACCGTTAGAAAACGCTTTAAGTAGAGTTTAGCAGATGGAAAGTCCCCTGCGGCGATTGCATCTCGGGCAACAAAAATCCATCCATAAGGTGACTCATCATCCAATCTACGTAATTGTTCGGTAATCCTATCCGCCCCAGTTTTATCGCCAAGACTTTGCAGCAACACATAAAAGTTATTAAGAGTGTGTATTTTGCTGTTAGATGAGTATTCTAATGCATACTGGTAGAATGCTTTGGCGCTATCCACATCTCCTAACCGGCGATGGGCGATGGCAATCATATCAAGCACAGGAGAGAAATTGGGCGCATATCCAATCGCTTGGTTTAATAAAGATAATGCCAGTGATGGATCATTCTCAATCAAAGCATCAGCCGCCAAATTGCGGTAAAGCATCGCAATAAACTCATCCTCAGTTATCATTGCGCCACTGCGATCTAACCTATCAGGAAAATAATCTATCACACTGATGTCTTTTGACGGTTCTACGTCTTCACTAGTCGGTTTATCCGCCAAGAAACTGCGGACATGATCTGAAATGACTAATAAATCATCACTGGCATCAACTAGCATCGGAATAGTGTGCATTCTTTGAAAAGTGATTTCGACATCAAAAGCATTCGCGATGGCGTAAGCGAGCAAAGCCAAAGACATGCAGTTGCCATGCTGTTGCTCGTAAGCTTCAGATGCCGACAAATTTTTCCCTTCATAGTTAAAGTTCACCATTTTGCGCTCAATAAATTTCGCTGCCTGTTTACGCTTAGATAAGATTCTAATCTCAGGCTGAAGTTTATATTGGGCTATTTCAGCATGTTGCTCAGGACTCAGCGATGCTAATTGCTCTATTGTGGCAACAGGATGCAATGATAAATCGACAAGTTTATTGTTTATTGCTGGGGGAGGCACAACTGCAACGGGCGCTTGCTGAGACACACAGGCAGATAAGATTAAAGCCGCACTGGCTAGCACAATTGCTTTCATGAAAATCCCTATTCATTAATGACTGATATCGTTTAATAATACGATTTCTATATCCAATCCTTTAGCAAAGTTAACACATTAAAATCTTTAGACACAAACAAAAACACCAGCTAATAAGCTGGTGTTTTTTTTAAAATTAAATTCGTCGCTGAATTATTTCAGTATTGATTCCGCTGTGCGGCCGTCATCGTGACAGCTATCACACGCTGGCTTATCGCCAACATTCATATCATGCGGTGCATGACAATCTGCGCATACTAGTGCGCCGTCGTGTGGTTGGTGAACGGCATCCATTTCAGCCAATGTACCATGACAGCTTTGGCACTGTTCAAATTCAAACGCACCATCAGCTGACGGTTCACCATCTGCATGACAGGCTTCACAGCCATCCATTTCTGCATGCATTTCTGCAAGCTCTTGGGGCTCTGCCATCGCCGCTGGAGATAACGCCAATGCTGCTAAACCAGCACCAAATAATGCACTAAGTATTTTTTTGCTCACAGTATTTATCCTCTTTTAACAACCACATAGTAAAAGCTTTGTATTGATTTTGCTTTTATCTTGCAGCTGAATTTTATCGCACGACTTAGCTAAAAATAGCCAAGGAGTGACCAATTGGCAAACTTTAATGGGCGCAGAATACTGTCTCGTCATCAGCGAAACTGTGCGCTACATCAATATTAACCAGAAAATATGACGAATAAACAACAAGGTGGTGACCAGCATCACACTTTTACCATGCAAAAGTGAATAATTAACGATATTTTTAAGATTAGATTAAGCCTAGGGCAACATCTAGATCACAGCTTAGCGTAACTAGTGCCATTTTGGGCTAATACCAATCAGTTTAAACATTTAAATTCTTATACTGATTGGCATAAACACGGTATCAAGCTATTAATGGCATTTGGCCAAGCCCTAGTGCAAGCAACCTGCGAAAAACTAACGAGATAAAATAGTGGGCAATTAAAATAGTAGACAGTAAAAATACTGAGCAACAAAAAACGGCAACCCGCTTGAGGTTGCCGTTTTAAAGCTGTCAGTCTAACTAAGCTAGATTAGCTAGCTTGTAGTGCTGCGATACGCTTGTCTAGTGGCGGATGACTCATCATCAGTTCAGCCATAGACTTCTTACCATTGATACCAAATGCAGCCATGTTTGCTGGCATTGCACCGGTTTCTGGACCTTGGCGTAAACGGTCAAGTGCGGCAATCATCTTATGTTTGCCAGCCAGTCTTGCACCGCCTTCATCGGCTTTATACTCACGGATCCGAGAGAAGTACGCCACAATCATTGATGCCAAAATACCAAATAGCATATCCAGTACAAACACTACTGCCATGTAGGCGAACATACCTAGGCCTTCGCCTTCTTCGTCGTTACTGGCAACAAAGTTATTGATAATGCCAGCTACAACACGGGCAGCAAAAATAACGAAGGTGTTCACTACACCCTGAATTAGGGTAAGGGTTACCATGTCGCCGTTAGCAACGTGGCTCACTTCATGGGCCAGTACGCCTTCAATTTCATCACGTGTCATGCCGTAAAGTAGACCACTACTTACTGCAACAAGAGAATTATCTTTGCTTGGGCCAGTGGCAAAAGCGTTAAGCTCTTGAGCTTGATAGATGGCAACCTCAGGCATTTTAATACCTGCCTGCTCTGCTTGACGAGCAACAGTCTCAACTAACCAGCGCTCAGTCTCATCACGTGGTGTGGTGATAACTTCACAACCCATGGTTTTCTTAGCCATCCACTTAGAGATAGCCAAACTGATAAATGCGCCACCGAAACCAAATATTGCTGCAAATATCAGTAAGCCACCCATAGTCGAAGTATTCACTCCGAGGATAGACATTACAATTGACGCAACTAGCAAAACTGCCATGTTAGTCGCTATCAATAAAAAAATACGTTTCATGTACGCTCCTTTAGATCTTAACCACGATTGGTTAACTTTACTTTCTTAGAGACATAATATGTCCCAAAAACCAGAATTCAAGGGGAGAAAAGTAAAAAAATGTATAGATGGTTAGAACCCGTACGATCTGTTTTACTACTCACACATTGAGCAAGTGCAACAGTCTAAAATTAAACAATTAATCGAAACTTAAACGCCTACTCAGTTACAGCTTGTTTGCGCTAATTTAGCATTAAATTTGGTTAATTTTGCTAAATAACCTTTCACGCACTTAGTCCGAATCTGCAGTATTGCTTAAACACTAGTCTGTAGCGCCGAAATATCAAGGTAACTGGCAGCCTGTTCAACCTTGGCGTCGTCGATGTGCGGAACAATACCAAGACATGGCGCACGCATCATATTTTGCAGCGACGCAATGTTTTCTTGCAAGCAGCTCATGTTAGGGTCAACAAGATTGCCTACCCAACCTGCAACCGTCACACCATCATGGGCCAACGCCTCTTGAGTCAGCAGCGCATGGTTAAGGCAACCCAGCTTAAGGCCAACGACCAAAATCACCGGATAGCCCCGCTGCTGAACCACTTGCGACAAAAATTGGCTATCGTTAAGGGGTAAGCGCCAACCTCCCGCCCCTTCAACTAAAGCAAAGTCAGCTTGCTGAAACGGCACCGCATCTAAAGCCTGGTTAACACGTGCGATATTTAACGATTCATTTTGCTGCTTAGCAGCAATATGGGGCGCAATGGCTGGCTGAAAAGCAATCGGGTTAATACAGTCATAATCGAGATCAACATTGGCGTGAGCCATCAAAGATAGCGCATCACTATTGCGCAACCCTGCTTGGGTGCGCTCACAGCCAGAAGCGATAGGTTTTACCCCTAAGGTCGTTCCATGTTGGCTAAAACGATGCAGCAAAGCACTGGCAATCATGGTTTTGCCGCAATCTGTGTCTGTACCCGCAATAAAATACACCATCATACTTTCCTAATCATCAAAGCTAACTCACAGAAAAACCCGACGCTAAACGCCAATGACCACAGCTAAACTAACGCTTTTGAGCACGAATAAAGCCAATCTGATAACTCAGTGGCAGCCCTTGTGCTACTCGTATTTGCTGCGCGCTTTGCTGCAAAGCGAGCCAAGATTGGCGCCCTGTCAGTTTAGTTTTGGCATTGGCTTGCCCACAGGTATGGGTTGAGGCCCCTACCCCTTTTATCGAATACAACAACTGTTTTAAATCATCAAAATAACACGTTAGGGTTTGTTGCTCATGCCACTGTAAATGCCAATCACTGGGCGTAAATGCCTCAGTCACTGACTCAAAAGTTAAAAACGAATTAACGTGCAAACCCAACTGTTGCAGCTCGGCTAAACTGCCATCGGTGACAATGGCTAAATTAACGTAACCACCAGAGCGCACCACTCTAGCCATTTCGTTGACTGCGCTAGGGAAATTGTCGCACCACTGCAATGCCAGATTTGAATAAATACATTCAACCGAGTCATCGGCTAATGGCAATTGTTCAGCGTTGGCACAAATTGGGCTCAATCCCACTAGTTGATCGCGCGCTTGTTGCAACATGCCTAGCGCAATATCAACACCAACCGTATGCTTAACTCCCTTAGCTGATAAGTCAGTTCCCGGACCACAGCCAATATCGACCACGGATGCGGCAAACTGCCCATGGGCAAGCAGCACATCACGGCTCATACGCTGCAAACTATCGTGTTTGGCATAATGGTGGGCGGCCGCTGAGAAATGTTTGGCTATCTGTTCACCCTGCGGCTTTTGGGCGCTTGAGTGGTCAGCATTTGTGCTTGTCACGTTTAACCCACTTATCACTGCTTGGGGTTCCTCATAATTAATCTTGCTGCTGTAATGGGGATAAATCTTTCAGCCCTTGGGCGATAGCGATAACTAAGTCTTTAATCTGGCTTTGGCTATGCAAAGCTGACAACGTGACCCGCAAGCGCGCGCTCCCCTTTGGTACTGTTGGAGGTCTTATCGCACCCACCAAAAAACCTTGGTGTTTAAGGTTGGCCGCCAAGGTGAGCACCTTATCGTTATCGCCTATCACTATGGGTTGAATGGGCGAACTTACCGCTAATGTTGCCACCTGGTAGTCACTGCAACACTGCTTAAAAAATTCAATATTGCGCTTAAGTTGCTTGCGCCGCTCATCGCCTTGCCTAACAGATTGCACCGCATTGAAAGCGATATGCGCATTTAATGGCGATAATGCCGTTGAGTAGATATAGTGGCGAGCATTAGCCACCAAATAATCAATCACCAATTGGCTCGCCAAAATTGCCGCACCTTGGCAACCTAGGGCTTTACCGAACGTCACCACCTGTATATCGCAACTTTGGGCGCTTAACGCCTCCGGCGAAGGATAGCTTGGCTGCACGCCAAAGCCATGGGCATCATCAACGATTAACCAACACTGCGCCTTTTGCGCTAACTGATAAAGCGCATTAATCGGCGCGACATCGCCATCCATGCTAAACACTGATTCAGTCACTATGGCACTGGGTTGTTGCTTGCTCAGTAACTGCTGAGCATGGTTGATATCATTGTGTTTAAAGCGATTAAACTTGGCACCGCTATGCAATAAGCCGTCAATGAGAGAGGCATGTAGGAGTCGGTCGCACACCACGTAATCGTTACGGTCAAACAAGGTTTGCATTAACGCGCTATTGGCACTAAATCCAGAGCAAAACAGTAACGCCGCTTCATGTCCTGTTGCATCGCACAAACTACGCTCTAAAGCTTGGTGCGCGTCACTGTAACCACTGACTAATGGCGAAGCAGCGCTGCCGACACCATATTGCTTAACGCCTTCGACTGCAGCTTGCTGCAAACATTCGCTACTTGCTAAGCCGAGATAATCGTTACCGCTGAAGTTATGATAACGCTTACCCAAATGATACAAATCACTTGATAATGGATCATCTACTGCATCAAATTGCTGCCGTTGACGCAATACACCCGCCTGTTTGGCAGCTTCAAGTTGCATGCGCAGTTTAGTGTCTAATTTTGATACCATCGCGCCAGCCTAATCAATTGCCAAAGCTGACGGCGCAATGTTACAACGCAGCCGCATCATAAAACTGACTGGTCTTTTTGGCTTTAATCGCTTCGGCCTTGGCAAAAACTTGCTTTTCCTCTTCAATTTTTGCCGCTGGACCTTGTTCTGGGTGTAAGCCCAAACGCTTAAACAACGTCATGTCTTCGTTCTCTTCTGGGTTGGCTGTCGTTAACAGTTTGCAACCATAGAAAATCGAGTTAGCACCGGCAAAAAAGCACATCGCTTGCAGTTCATCTGTCATGCTTTCACGGCCAGCAGATAAGCGCACTCGCGAATGGGGCATGGTAATGCGCGCCACCGCGATGGTGCGCACAAACTCAAGTGGGTCTAAATCATCTAAATCGGCAAATGGCGTACCAGCAACTTTAACTAGCATGTTAATTGGCACGGAATCTGGGTGCTTTTCCATATTGGCTAGCTGCTGAATTAGGCCGGCGCGATCGGTCGCTTGCTCACCCATACCCACAATTCCACCAGAGCAGACTTTCATGCCTGAGGCACGGACATTCGATAAAGTATCTAGTCGTTCTTGATAAGTCCGAGTCGTAATAATATCACCGTAGTACTCGGGTGATGTATCGAGGTTGTGGTTGTAATAGTCTAAGCCCGCATCTGCTAACTCTTGCGCCTGATGGGCTGACAGCATACCTAAGGTCATGCAGGTTTCCATGCCCATGGCTTTCACTTCGCTCACCATATCTTTCAAATAAGGCATGTCGCGTTCGTGTGGGTTGCGCCATGCCGCGCCCATACAAAAACGTGATGCACCCGCTGCTTTTGCGCTACGCGCTTCGGTCAGCACTTTGTCTATCTCTAACAAACGCTCTTTTTCTAATCCGGTATCATAACGAGCACTTTGCGGGCAGTATTTGCAATCTTCTGGGCAGGCGCCAGTTTTAATCGACAATAGGCGGCTAATTTGCACTTCATTAGGATCGTATACTTGGCGATGAATCGTGTGTGCTTCAAACAATAAATCGTTCATCGGTTTAGCAAACAAGGCTAAAATTTCTTCACGAGTCCAATCGTGACGTAGTGCAATATTCGACATGTTTACAACCCTTTAATACCTTTACTAAGCAATTTTGTAGGCTAATTTTAATTAACTTTATGTTGCTTAGCATACCTTGAAGTCGTAACCTGTCAACGCAATAACACAAAAACAGTTTACCAATGGTTAAATATTAACCACCAATAAGCGTGAGACTTTCTATGACAAGCAAGCCAACCTCTGATTATCACACATCCCCAATTGACTACACATTTGATAGTCAACATATCTGGCACCCTTATAGCTCAATGCAACAAAGCCAAGCAGTCACTGGCGTCGTAGCCGCAGATGGATGTGAATTAATCTTAGATGATGGCCGCCGCTTAGTGGACGGTACCAGCTCTTGGTGGGCCTGTGTGCATGGCTACAACCACCCAAGCATCGTTGCGGCCATGCAAACCCAATTGCATACCCTAAGCCATGTGATGTTTGGCGGTATTACTCACCCGCCTGCCATAGAGTTATCCAAGCGCTTAGTCGCAATGACCAGTGAATCATTAACTAAAGTATTCTTGGCCGATTCCGGCTCTATCGCAGTTGAAGTTGCCCTTAAAATGGCTTTGCAGTACTGGCAAGGAAAACAACAACCGCAAAAACAGCGTGTATTGACCGTAAAAAATGGCTATCACGGTGATACTTTTGCCGCAATGAGTGTCTGCGACCCAGAAGGCGGCATGCACACCATGTTTGGCGATGCGGTGACACAGCAGCTATTTGCTCCCGCGCCCCAAAGCCAATTTGGGCAAGACTTTGAACCAAGCGATCTTGATGAGATCAGCCAACTGATGGCCGAGCAACACCCGCATATTGCCGCCGTCATTATTGAGCCAATATTGCAAGGTGCCGGGGGTATGCGTTTTTATCACCCTGAATACCTACGCGGCCTGCGCAAACTTTGCGACAAGTACAATGTGTTACTTATTTTGGATGAAATAGCCACAGGATTTGGCCGCACCGGAAAACTATTTGCCTACCAATACGCAGGCATAGAGGCGGATATTCTGTGTTTAGGTAAAGCGCTAACAGGAGGCTACATCTCTTTGGCCGCAACCCTTTGCAGTGATGATGTTGCCCTTGGCGTCAGCCAGTCACCCTCAGGGGTATTTATGCATGGGCCAACTTTTATGGGTAACCCGCTTGCCTGCGCTGCCGCCTGTGCCAGTTTAGATCTATTGCAACAAGGCCACTGGCCACAACAAGTTAGCCAAATTGAAGCGCAATTAAAGCAAGAGCTAGCAGACGCAATTGACTACAGTCAGGTGGCCGATGTACGCGTACTCGGCGCAATTGGCGTCATTGAAATGCGCCATACCGTTGACACACCAAGGCTTCAACAGCTTTTTGCTGAGCAAGGTGTGTGGATACGCCCGTTTGGCAAGTTAATTTATATCATGCCACCTTATGTCATTAGTGCATCACAACTCAGCCAATTGACACAGGCAATGAAGCAAGTGGCTAAACATATTAGTGACACGTCAGGCCTGGGCATAGACCAAGACCAAAGACACGAAGAGCCAAAGTTTATCAGCCACGGTTAAAAGCTGCGGCCCTATGCGTGGCGCCTAATGGTCATACTCCAGCTAAAAGTACAGCTGGAGTATGGCGTATAATTTGGCGCCATTAACTGATTTTATCTTCGCTTAAACAATCGATAGATTACGCACTGGTATTAATGCGATTGCGCCCGTCAGATTTAGCCCGGTACAAGGCGGTATCGGCCGCGCATAACAGCGCGATTGCGCTGGGGTACTCACCCATTTTTTCAACGGCAATTCCCTGGCTTACGCTCACTCTCACAGAGGGGTGCAAACCAAGGTCAGTAAAGGCCAAGTTGTTAATTGCATGCTGAACCTTTTTGGCAGTTAACTCCGCCATAAGCTGGTTACAGCCTGGCAATATTAACGCGAACTCTTCACCACCATAACGGGCAGCAATGCACTGCTCATTAGGCAATACCGCTTTTAATTGCTCGGCTATTAATTTTAAGCAGCGATCACCATTTATATGGCCAAAGCGGTCGTTAAACAGCTTAAAATAATCCACATCAATCATTACTAAGCTCATTGATTGCAAATTGCCGGTCGTTTGGGTCCAGCAGCGTTGCAACACATCATCAAAAGCATGGCGATTGGCTAAACCTGTTAAGGCGTCAGTGCAGGCTTGTAACTGTAACTTCTGATAGGCCGATTTATGATGAGACAAGTCATGCATCACCCCAATAAATAGTGGTCGTGCACCGGTTCGAGTTTGTGGAATGCATGATAATGTTAAATCTACATCGACTTGTTGATCGCCAGCACTATCAATCACCACCTCTTGGGGCCCATAGTAAAAGGTTTTGCCGCGACTGTTTTTCCAACCTATGTACTTTGCTAAGTAATCGTCTCTGTAACCCTCTGCGAGAAATGCACACCAAGATTGTCCAATCAGCGCCTGTTGAGCATCACCAAATATTTTAGCGGCTAAAGGATTCACCATCTCGATGATGCCTTCATCGTTAACCACAAAAATGGCTTCGGCAACGTAGGCTATAACCGTACTTAGCGCCTGCATAAAATCGCTATCATCTGCACCATTACTGTTATCTGCTGCGCTATCAGGCTCTATGTCCGCTTGCTGGCGGAAGTTTTTGCCGCCATGTAGTGGCGCCACATTGCTGCGCTCAGTCTCTAACTGACTGCTAAGCCCATTGCCAGCACTTTGGCTGGCTTCAATATTAACTTTTGAGTTTGCACCAGTGCCGACATCTGCATTATTCACCGTGGTCTGCGATGAAAGCGTTACGTTTGCCTTTTTGCTGCCACTGCTTAATGTGGTATTTAAATCCGGGTTAACCGCATTTGACCAACTACGGATCAGTTCGACTACATCGAGGTTATGTCGCTGTTTTTTGGTAGGTGTATCTATCATGGTAAAGCTCCCTGTCACCCTGAATGTTGCTCAATCAATCATTTGATGACATTCATTGTGCGCCACAAGCTCAACTTTTACCTTCTGGTTACCTTCTGATTTAACCAATTGTTACTATTATGATTTTACAGCCATCACGGCTAACCTTCTGGGTTGTTTCCGAAATATTTCACTACTCAAAAGCAGGATAATCCTTTGATTCGTCACTTTTTAGTGCGGGCACTTCTCTGCAAAATAAGCTGCTTTGATAAACAAGCAGCTTTGGAAATGACCTTCCGTGAAGCTAAGCTGTTTTGCAGATTGATTATCCAAGTAGGTACCTGTCGCTGGCAATGTCTCTGCCATAAAAAACGCCCTAGCATCATTTTTGAATCGTGATGATAAGGCGTCTTTAAAGCGGAGAGCGCTTTCAACTGCATCTTCTTAATAAAATTTTTTACATATCACAGGTAAAACTGAATAACTCTTCTCACGTAGAAAATAATCTGTAGGGTTTCAATTATTTTCAATGTAAAATTAAACTTCCCTTAAGTCGTTGGTCTATTTTTCACTTGCGGATCAGGGCTCACCAACAGCAAATTGCTGTCGTCGCTACTAAAGATGAACTGAAATTTACTCACCCCTTCATTTTCAATATTATTGCGTAAAAATATCTGCTGGCCATCATCGCTAATGGTGACCTCTTCAATATGGGCATCATATGGGTTGGTAAAACCTGCGCCAACAATCTTAAGCCCTAGTGGTGTGCGAGCACGGTGAACTAAGCGGTAGCTAATAGTTGTACTTTCATTTAGCTCGACATTGCCATCGCACTCGATTCCTGACTGTTTATATTTAAAGTGCGCCTGCTTGGCTTGGTCCACGGTAACAATCAACCTAATCGGTTTGTCGCCCTGACATAAAGGCAATGAGGCCTGCGCTGCTAGGCTAGCTTGCAACAACTTGTCACTGTCTGACACTACGCGCGCCTGAGCATAATCAACCAATTGGTGTTGCATGCCAAACAAAGACAACACCTGATAGACTTGTGACAAGCTCAAATTGCCCTCAAGCAAGCGGCCATCAAATTGAACGCTACCGTCGCCAAACTCAACACTGTTTATGAATGCTGGCAACTCGTCACCCAGCGCATCCAAGATTGATGGCGCTGCCAACAATGCTTGTAAATCTGCTGTTGATTTTACCCGAGCAAAAGCGGCATTCACCTTGGCCTGCTGCGCTGGCGCCGTAACGTTATGGAAGCTCTCAGCCACGTCATTAGATAGTGGGTTGGCGATAGCTCCAAGTGGCGCTGCGGTGAGGAGGAACCCGGCTAGCGGTAATAAATGATTTAATGATGTTTTCACTGTCTTTCCTTGTGTTGGTGGGTACAAATCCGTTTGCGACAAAGCTACTGAATAAATGTGAGGTAAATCAAGGACGAATGAGTATTTTAAGCCAGAACAGTGATATCGACTAAAAGATAACCAGTGAGAAGAGGATTGTCTCGAAACTGTGCTAATTAAAACAAAAACAATCATAAGCAGCCAAATTGTTTAGTATGGGTGGCCAAGCAAATATAGAAAAAGCCCCCATAAGGGGGCTTTATATTAATCATGGTTGGCCATGTTTTAACTAAAAGCCCAACAAAATGGGGCTTATTACGATGGGTTGCAATGTTTCGTAAGCTACTTCGTATCCCGGTTTATGACTTGAGGGTCAGGACTGAGTAACCAATTGGCAGATTGTGGGCATTTAATAATAAGCTGAAAGGATGTCTTACCCACAACAGAGTCTTCATCCTGTAGCTCCAGTGTTTGTCCGTCACTACTAACACAAGTTGACTCTATAACACCATCGCAAGGTGTAATAAAACCAGCACCAACGAAGCTATAATTAATATCTGATGAAGCCATTTTATAAGTGATAATTTCACCAGTAGTCACAATTACAGTTCCATCTGTTGGGTTACCTTTCTCATCAACATATAAAAACTCATGAACATTGCCTGCTTCATTGTAACTAATGTGTACAGTAATTACTGGTCCTTGAGCCAAACTCTTAATTCCCATTATTTTTCTCCTTAATTAATAACCTACGATTAAAACTCATATCCGACAATACCAGATTTTTGGATAATAATTTTGACAACTTCATTGCCAACCAATATTCCAGTGCAAGACAGTGCCTTTCCATACACAAATACGTTTAATGGGTCTTTATCATTAATCAAAGGTTTTATAATTTTTTCTGCGACAATACAGTCATCTTTGTAATGAACACCCATCAATGCTTTGCTTGATGCCAAAGCAACGTAGCTTTCAGCTAGCTTAGCTTTGAAAAAGTTATCTTTTGTGTGAAATGACGTCAGTTTTTCATACCTATCAACAGCTTCATTAGCAGACACTAATGCGTCATCACTCTTCTTTTTGGCATTAAATAACTTGGCTTCAACGAGGTAATATGCAGCCATAAGTGATTCACGTCTTGGTGAGTCACTAGGGAGCATATTAATACTCTCGAATATGGGCTTCATATCAATTAACTTAAGCCCATATGTATTGTTTTTTCTCACGACATCAATATATATAAGTTGAAGGTTAAGGAGGACTTCCTCAATTTTCCAATGCTCATTATCAAAGTCAAGAGTAATAGCTCCTCTAACAACTTTTAGACCCTGCATTGCAATCTCAAAAGCATCATCATATTCCCCTCGGTATCCTTTAAGATCAGACAGTATTTTAAAACTCCCCATATAGCGGTCAGCCAAATAACCGTTAGCTTGTATTGTTTTATCAAAATTTAAATACTCTGTTTGAAGATTCATATGAATACTTATAGCCAGATCAATATCACCTTGTGAGCGAGCTACGCTTGCAAGCCAAGAACGTGTATCGGCAACATCAGCAATCAGCATAGGATCGTTAGGGCTTTTTGATAAAACCAACAACTTCAACTCTAAAGACTCCTCAAAATACCCTTTTGCTTGCTTAAACTCCTGGCGCTTCATCAACAACGACCCTAACGAATTAGTCGCATAAGACAGCTCCATTAACGCATCGGCATCATCTGGTGCAATTTGGTACATCTGCTGACTGTATTGATAATACAGCTCAAAAAAAGGCTGGGTGGCTTGCCAGTCACTGGCATCATACTCAATTTGCCCAAGCCAGAAGGCATTGGCACCTAAGGTTTTGAGTAATTCAAGATTTTGCGACTGTTCAATTAATAAGGCTTCGAGTTTGCTTTTAGCACTGAGCAGTGCGGCGGTGGCTTCATCAATCTTGCCGCGTGAATAGGCCACCTCGCCCATGGCTTCTAGGGTTTGGCCATGCTGGAAACGGGCATCAAAACTGTAAAAACTGGCGTCACTGGTATTAGACTGCTCACTGAAATACTCCAGCGCTTTGTTGCTGATACCATCGAGTAAATCCATGCGGCCAATGCCACGCAATTTGTCAGCAAAATCCCCCACCATGAATCCCAATAAGTTTTCGGCGGCAAGCCGTTTTTCAAGCGCACGATTCTCTGCATCTATACTTTTTACCGTCATCAACACTGAAGTTACGGTCAACATAATGAGCACTAACACGGTAGTGCGTAGCGTCCAAGTTTTCACATTGGCGCGCTGATTTGACGCTTGAATGAACTCAACTTCGCTGGAACTGACACTGAATAACTCACTGCTCGCCAGCGCTTGTGCTTCTTGTAACGGCTTACCAGCAGGTAAAAGGTAAGCCTTATTTTTGTTTTCTTCTTGCCAGCGTTTAGCGAGATATTGCAGTCGTGATTTGACACTTAAGCTATCTTTGTGGGCAGCAATCCACTCTGTGGCCCTTGGCCAACGGCGTAACAGGGCTTCGTGGGCGATACTAAAACACGCGACTTCATTTTGTAGGTGCGAGACAAATAGGCGACTGTCCACCATAGCTTGCACTAACGCTTGTTCGGCATCGCTAGTTAACAGACTCCAGCGGCCGCTACGACTGGTAATACTGGCATCGTCGTGCTGCAGGGTGACAAGTTGTGATAATACTTTGGGCAGGCTGTCACGCTGCGCTTGGCTTAACAGTGCAATGGCTTGCTCGGCGTTTTTACCTATGGCGCCCTCTATGCCGCCGAGTTCATGATAAACCGACACTAATAGTTGATTGTCATCATCTCGGTTTAGATATAGCGCCTGCAAGGTATATTGCAACATAGGCAATACATCTAAACCACTGGCTGCTTCATCGCATAACAGCTCATCCAATGAAATACCGGTTTGTGGGTCAACTTGCCAGGTGAGCTGTGCAGCTTGCGCCGGTAAGCGGATCATCTGCAATAGCTCATTGCGTGAAGGAGGCGATAGATCGAAGTGCGCGCCTTTAGCCTTGCCAGCCATTAATGGCGGATAGGCCACCAATTGCGGATAAAAGTCGTTGCGACAAGCACTTAGCACTAAAATCACCCCAGAGGTGGCAAAACGTTCAATCAGTTCGACAAACTGGCTACGTTGCTCGTCACTGTATAAGGGCGATGATAATAAGACTTCGAGACGGTCAATAAACAAAGCAAACATCGACAGATGATCGGCTTGTTCTTGCAAGACAGTTTTACAGCGCCTAATGATATATTGAGGTTGTTCTGCTAGCTTGCTGGCAATGTCTTCAGCACTTTCGCCATAAAACACCGGCACATCATTTATCTCCCAGTCTAGCAGTGCACTGGCAAGCTCTAACATTAATTGATTCGGGCCAACATCAGCCAGATCTAAGCTAGTGTAGCCATTAACTTTAATGCCATTGTAACCTTGCGGTGTCATCAGGTTAGGCAACACCCCCGCTTGTACTAATGATGATTTACCACTACCACTGGGCCCCAGCACTAAGCAAAAACCGCGGCCAAAATGCACCTGATTGGCAATTCGGTCTAGCAAGGTATCAACCTGGGCTTTACGACCAAAAAATACCGTAGCATGTTCAGGGGTGTAGGCCTGTAGCCCAGGGAATGGCGACGCACCTTGCCAAGTATTGGTCGCCGCGCCCTGCTGATCACCCAATAAGTACTTTATTGGTGCTAAAGTGCGATAACCACGTTTGCGGATAGTTTCAATGTAGGTAGGAGAACTGGCGCTGTCGCCAAGGGCACGGCGCAATTGGTTAATAATTTTGTGTAGTGGATTATCACCTACGTCAAAATCCGGCCAACAATGGCTGACGATTTCATCACTGCTGAGTACTTCACCGTCGTGTTGACACAACAACTTAAGCACATCCATTGCTTTGGGCTCAAGTTGCTTAACGGTATCTCCCGCGCGCAGACGGTTTGATTTAGGTTCTACTTGCCAATCACCGAAGTAAAAGGTTGTCTCATCCATGGAAACTTTTGCCTTATTCGATTCACTCAGCTTTTGTGCTGACAGCAGTATCCGACTCAATCTACCAAGCTATTGGTATCATTTATTTTTATAAGTTTATTTTAAAGCGCGCTCGTTGAACGCTTAGCGGTTGGCTTAGCTAAGTAACTACTCTAATTGGCTTAAGACAGCGATGTCAAATTTGACTCAAGTTGAAATGAAAAAGCGTACTTTCTTATGATGAGCTAGTCGCGAATTGGCCGGTAACTTTGCAAGTCCGCTTACTTAGCTTGGCTTGCAGTTTGGCCTCGGCGCAACGTTTAGCGGTAAAGGCTTCAATGGCGCTTTTATAGCGGCGGGTCTTGGTGCCAGCACCAGTAGGGATAGTGACTTGATACTTGTCATCAATCAGGGTCACACCTTCAGGCAGTTTCATCTATTTTCCTCTACAGCAGCAACAAAATCTCGATAGCACTATTAAGCGATCGAGATTTTAGCAACTACACAACTGTATAGCAATAAGGCTACCTATGTGATTTTAGCGTTGAATAATGTGCTATCTATGGCATTGACATAAACGCTTTAGCAGACCAGTAAAAGACGCCTTAAAGTTTTTGCCATACCTCAACTTCTTTAAGTTGGCCTTTTTCAATACGCTTAGTATGCATTAAGGTTTTATCGCCCAGCTGCTCTAAGGTGTACTCAAATGAAAACGTTTGGCCATGCTTTGCGCCAAAAGAGTTAAGTGAAAGATATTCGGTATATTGGGTATCAGTCAGTTTATATTGGCCTGAACCTGCTGCCCAAAATTCGGTGGGGGCAAGCTCAGCAGCAATGCCAGATTTGCTCGGGGGTTGCTTAACCGTGGTAAAGCTAAAATATCCGTCAGCTATCACCTTGATGGCTTGCAGGTGCAGTGCGGCGTAGTCTTGCCACACGCCGTTATCGTCAAGGTACTTACCTTGTTGCAGTCGCCAAGCACCTTGTAGTCGATCAGTTGCAGAGGTTTGCGTGACGAGTGTTTCAGCGGGCGCAGATTTAGCGATTTGCGGCGCGGTTTGGGCCATCACTGCAGGAGCAGAAAATAACCCAGCCATTAGCAAAACAGTTGAGGCTAGCAAAGCCCGCGTTGAGCGTACCTGCTTAGCGGTGTATTGAGGTGAAGATAATTTATTTGGGATGAAACTAGGGGTTAATTGAGACTGCATTATGAGCTTCCTGCCACCGAGAAAACCCTTAAATTGCCAGCACTTAGTTATTCGAGCAACTGATTTAAGGCGAAAATATATTTCTCGGTACAGAACGTTTACTAAAGATGCTGGGACGCTTTAGCCACCGTTTAGCGCAAACTCTCGGCAAGCTTTTGCATGCCTTGATCGATAGAAATTAGCGCTTGGTATCCTAAATCTTGCTTAATGGCATCGATATTAAAGTAATGACAGGTAGATAACTGCCGCGCCACAAAGCGCGTCATCATTGGCTCGTCTTGTTTTCTAAGCAATGAATAAACACCTTCTAAAACACAACCGGCTGCATAGGCAACATTGGCGGGTACCCGCTGTGTTACCGGCGGTAAATCCACACAAGCAAGAATTTTATTGAGCATGCTTGCCATCGTAATAGGCTGATCGTTACTGACAAAATACGCTTTACCGGCACAAACCGCATTGGTTTGGGTTTGTGCGAGCGCCGCCAAAATATGCGCATAAGCCGCATTTTCAACAAAAATGGTGTCGACTAATTTGTCTTGTTTACCCACTAACTTGAGTTTGCCTGCACGAGCGCGGTCAATAACACGTGGCACCAAGTGAGGATCTTGTGGCCCCCAAATAAGATGTGGCCGAATAGATACCGTTTGTAAACGTTCGCCGTTGGCAACACTGACCCCGTTGGCTTGGCGCACCATCTGCTCTGCTTTGGCTTTAGACTCACCATAGTAATTGAGATACTGGTTAGCATAGGGCGCAGACTCGTCAATGCCCGCTTCATCTACGCCAGCAAAGGTAACACTGGGCGTACTGGTATAAACTAAATTGGTAATATTGTGCTGTTTAACGGCGCTAATAATATTGGCTGCACCATCAACATTAGGGGAATAATAACTCGCTTTACTGCCCCATACACCAGCCTTAGATGCAACATGAAATACCACATCACATCCTTGTATTGCATCAGTCACAGTTGCTTTATCGGCAATATCACCCGTTACCATAGTGACACCCATAGCTTGCAGCTCTGGGTAGTTACCGCGTGCAAGTCCGGTCACTTTAATACCCGCAGCTAACAGTCGAGTGCAGATCGCTTTTCCTAAAAACCCACCCGCTCCAGTGACAAACGCATGTTTGACCTTGGCCGCCAACTGCGTCAGCGCTTGCTGTTCAGCGCCGTGTAAAGCGCTAAATACTTGCTGCGGGTCAAATTGGGTAGTGGCTGTCATGGTTATTCCTTGTGAGTCTTTTGCGCCCAAACTGCCAGTTTTTCGCGAAATATCTTGGCATTGTGACGAATATCAACGGGGAAATCCGGGTGGATAAGAAAGCGCGCTATGCCTTGAGTTTGTGAATGCGCCTCGGCAAGCTGCGTTAATGCATGAAACAGCTCTGATGATTGCGAACACGCTAAGCTGTTGTCTAGCTCGACACACAACAATGGCACTCGTTCACCGTTGACATCAATCCCCACCAACGCAGAGCGTTTAACTTGCGGGTGGGTATTAAAGATACGCTCAGCTGGAATAGAAAAATAGCGTTTGCCGTCACTGGCATCAACTCTGTGGGCTTTACGGCCGCACATCCACAGTTGCCCTTGTGCATCTAAGTAACCTAGGTCACCCATGCGATGATAGACCTTGCCGTTTTCATCACGCATTTTTGCCTGTAAGGTTGCACTATCGCGGTGATAATAGCTTTGGCTGACCATATTGCCGCTCACCACTATCTCGCCAACTTGCTGGGTGTCTAATAACTTGGCATCGGCGAGCTGGGCAATGGGTTGTTCATCAATATCAATGATGGCGATATCCACTCCCTTAATTGCCTGACCCACACAAATTCCACCGCCATTATCAGTAATTGCCGTGGTATCTAATAAGGCATCGCTACCCATCATGCTTATGGGTAATGACTCGGTTGCTCCGTAGGAGTTAAGTACCTGCACACCGGGGTTAAGCATAGTGGTAAAGCGGGCAATAGAAGGCAAAGTAGCAGGCGCGCCAGCAGATATAACACGCTGAATACTATTTAATTTACGTACAGGTTCTGCAGTTGTGCCCGCAAGACCAAGACGCTCAATCAGCGCTGGGTTAACAAACATATTGCTACATTGATATTTATCAATTGCCGCAAAGATATAATCGGGATTGGCAGTGATGGGTTTACTAGCATCCATATCAGGCACAATCGATGCCATCCCGAGTGCCGGACCAAATAACGAGAACAGCGGAAATGTGGCTAGATCTCGCTCTCCCACTTTGATCTGATAATCGTCCCTAAGTGCGCTGATTTGCGCCTCAAACATTTTGTGAGAATACACCACCCCTTTTGGAGTGCCTGTGCTACCACTGGTGAACAAGATGGCACACATGTCATCATCAGCTAACCACTGCATAGCAAACGGTTGCTCGGCGTCAACCTTAGCAACCAAGCTAGCAAGTGAAGGGCCACCGCTAAGCCAACTTGGGCCACCCACTCCAATGATGTGCTTAACGCTAGTCTTCCCCCAACCAAATAATTTACGCGCAATGTGCGCTTTAGGTATGCCAATAAACGCATCGGGCTTGGCTTCTTCAAAGCATTGTTTGAGATTATGAATCCCCATACCTGGGTCAACAAATATCGGAATGATGCCGGCTTTAAACAGGGCAAAAGTCAATGCAAAAAAGTCGACACTTGGGGTTACCATAAGCACCGCTTTCATACCCGGCTTTATACCCTGCTGGCACAATGCATGGGCCATACGGTCGCTTAAACGATTAAGTTCGGCAAAGTTTATTTCTTGATAGCTTAGGGTTTTAGCCTGCCAAGGCAGTCCATTTGCTTGTTGCACTGCCACAGCTAGTTTGTCTGCGGAATGATTGGCCGCATCGACCAAGTGGCGACATAAGTTCGCCGTGTGCTTACTTGATTGAGTCATCGCCATCGGCCTTTATGGTTAGGTTAGCGTTTAGTTATACTGCCACGGTGACAGTTTAGCTTGTTGCCATAAACTGCTTAATATGACCCACCACTTCTTCGCTAGCATCTTCAAGAATGTAGTGACCACAGTCAGCAAACTCATGAACTTGCGCGTGAGGCATTTCTTGTTTCCACTGTGCAAGAAAGTGTTTATCGAACACAAAATCTTGTAGGCCCCAACAAATTAATGTTGGCACCTGACTAAATTTAGGCAATGACTGGCTAATTTCGGTCACTAAGTCGTAGTTTCTATCACCTGGTTTAAGCGGAATATCTTGTACAAAACGCAGGGTCGAGATGCGGTTTTCCCATGAATTAAATGGTGCGACATAGGCTTGGCGAATATCTTTAGGCATAGGTTTGCGTTTTACGCCAACGTAACTCGCAATCGATGAAAAGGCATTAAAGCCGCGCACTAATCCGGTACCAATAAAGGTATTGCGGCAGATCCACAAAGGCCACGGGAATGGTTTAGATTTAGGAAGATGAAAGGCACCGGTATTAAGAATAACCAGTTTTTTAATTCGATCAGGGTAACGTGCCGCATAACCCATACCAATCATGCCGCCCCAATCATGGACCACTAAGGTAATGTTTTGCTTAATGTTGAGTTGATCGAGTAAGGCTTCTAAGTCGTCAATACGCTGTGGCAAGGTATAGTCGTAACTTTCGTCACCGGGTTTATCTGACAAGCCACAACCAATATGATCTGGCACTATGCATTGGTGCGTCGATTTAAGCGTTTCAATTACGTTACGGTAGTAAAACGACCAGCTAGGATTACCGTGTACCATGACAACCGGCTCGCCTTGGCCTTCGTTGACATAATGCAGTTTATTGCCGTTAAGATCTAAATAGTGACGCTGGTAAGGAAAAAGCGTGTCTAACATGACTTGTCCTAAATTTGCTCTGCCCTGTGGTCAGCACACTTGGCTGCCACAGGTATTTTTGTTGGGGACGATACAGCTAGTACGTGGCGTAATCTACCACTTGATGCCTAACATCATGCAGTTCAATCCACTGCCGATGCCAAGAAAGCTGACTTGATCGCCCTTTTGCAAGAAGCCCTGATCATGAGCGATAGCGGCAGTGACGGGTAACGACACCGTCCCCATATTGCCCAGCAACTGGTATGTAGGGAACTCTTTTTCTTGCGGAATATTAAGCGCATTAAGCACTTGTCTGCGATTAGATGCACCCACCTGATGACAAATGACTTTATCAACCTGCTCTACCAACCAATCACGTTGGTCTAAGAAGTGGGTCCAGGTGTGTCTGGCAAGCTCAACCCCTTCTTTAAGCAGCGCTACGCCATCAGTACGCATAAACTCGCGATAAAGCTGCAAGCCCGCTTCCTGTAACCCCCATTGACAAAGGTTGTGATGCTCTGGTGCCGATAAATGACTGGCGCCTAACAATTGATGCTGTCTGTCAGACTTAAGATCAACACTGCCATCGGTAAGTAGTACCGCGACAGCTCCAGAACCGCCGGTTAAGGTCGCTAATGACTGTGCGTAGTTTTTCATCGTAGGCTCAGCAAGCATGTTGTCGATGGTGATATCAACAATGTGTCTGGCTGATTCACACGACACCACAAGCCCAGCTTTGATTTGCCCTAACTCAATACGGTTGGCAATGTCTAAAATACCGCTCAGCACACCTAAGCACGCATTACTGATATCATAAATTGCCGTATCTTTTGAAACACCGAGTTCTGCTGCAATTCTGCAAGCGGTAGCTGGTTCGTGTTGATCGCGGCATACGCCGGTATAAACCACCGCACCTAAATCACTTACTTGAATACCGGTTTCGTCAATGGCTTTGTTAGCAGCAACAAGCGCACCGTCTGACAAACGATGCCCTTTTGGCCACCAACGACGCTCGTCAATACCCGTCAGTGCAGCTAACTGCCCCATTGGGATACGAAACTTCTGATACAAAGGGGCAAGTCTAGACTCTAACTCTGACGTTGAGACCACTTCCGGTGCCAACTCATAGGCTAGGCTATTTATATAAACGCGGGAATATTTCATGAAACAGTATATTTCGCTCACTTTATCGACAGTTTAAGCGTCGACAAATATTATTATTCAATGTTAACCCGTCATTTGAACAAGAAAACACGCATCATTCAATAAAAAACCACTATCAATGGCTATTTTTCACTTATAGAGCACATTGTATGGCGCTGTTTTTGCAACACTTCGAATGTTATTCAAATATCATAGCTAATTTTAACTATTAATAAACATAACCTTAGAGAGCATTTCAGTCGCAAGCTGCTTTTTTCAACGTTTTTTGGCCAAAATAAGCGCATTTCTTGGGGTGACAGTAAAATCACAAAAATTAAACAATTCGACACGGTAACCATGTGCCTGCAGATAACATACCCGGTCAAGTAATAACCAACGCTCTAATACATGACGAAACAGGTGCGCCACCAAATCAATTCGGCGCGTTAATCTTTGCCGTTGTATACCCTGTGCCAAAAACGAGTCAGCACACCATGGCTTAGTCAATTTGAGCTGTTTTTGCTGCGCTGCCCAATGACAAAAATGCTCAAAACCCATTTTATGCTGACTTTGTTTCATGGTGGGTACTGGTAAATACTCATCTACATCACGTTGATAGCGCTGCAAACTATCAAAACCTAAACGCCATGCGACCTGTTGTAACCGCAATTGCCGCTGACTGTCGCTGGCAATCACACTCTGTTGCAGTGGCAACTGCAAATCGTGACGCGATAGCGTCAGTGTGCTTTGCTGGCCTAACTGACTGAGAGGTTGATAGTGTTTATCGCGGATTAAGTGATAACAACACGGCGAAATAGCGATTTGCTCCGTCGCCGACTGGCTAGCCTGTTTAAGCAACTGCACATGCAGATCGCCACAAGCATGCAAGGCAACTGCGGTTTGCTTAGCCTGAACGTGTTTTACAGCGCTCGCATCAAAGGCATCTTGGCAAACGAAATGTTGTGGTAAATGCCATTTGTCAGCAAATACTTGTCCCGATTGGCACAGCGATGCCTGCCATTCAAGGCTCGTCACTTGGCAATCATGTTGCTTTGCTAGTAACCGGCCTAAATGCCCTTTACCGGCACACCACTCAAGTATTGGCAACTCGGTGCGCGGTACCACCGCAGCAAAAGCTTGAATTTGTAGCCACTTACGCCCCTTAATATGAGCGCTAAAATGAGGCAGATCATCGGCCGAAAGTGCTGAGATTGTGCTGCTCTGATGATTAGCGACTTGATTGTGCAGTTGTAGGCCCAAAGCTTTGGGGTCAAGTAGCGATAACAGCTTATCAGCCTCAGATTTCAAATCTTGTTGCAGTGCAGGACGTAAGCGGGCGAATAAGGTTTCAGGGCAACTGTCTAGCGCTTCAAGCTCGCTATCTTGCAGTTGCCATACTGTCTGTGCCAAATGCGGATATTGATGTTGCCAAGGCAGTTGCTGGCAGTTAAACGCCTGTACCTGCCATAGTGCTTTGGTTTGCAATAGCAAGCTGTCGATTGCCGCAAATTGTTCAGCAAACCCCATATATACCGCGTCATGGCTTGCACCTACTCCACTATCCACGACTAGTTTTGAACCGGCTAATTCCGTCATTGTGGCGCTGCACTATCGCTGCGTTGCTGCATACGCTTACCAAGCCAAATGCCTAAAAATAGCGGCACAAACACCACCACCATAATAAATAGAATGATATAAAGGATGAGATCTTGTAACAGTTTGCCGAGCTCATCAAACACTTTGGCGACGGTCATTTGTGAGATATGCTCTAAATCCGCGGCCGCGGCGATACGCTCGCGAGCAATCATCTCTTCTATCGCTAAGCGCTCATTTTTAACCATGATAGTTAGCGCTTCACGCTCGCTCGACAGCTGCGCCATTTTATCATCGGTTACACTGCTCAGTTGATTGAGCAAAGGGGTTAATTCACGGCGTAAATCAACGGCTAAAGATTGCATCATCTCAGGGCTTTGCGCCATTAACACTTGAAATTTAGCTGAGGTATCAGCAATGCTAGCTAGCGTGCGCTGCACTTCTTCAGAGTTAATATTTGAATGCAACGCATATAGCTCTGCTTTCCAGCCTAATATTTTCGGCATCTGTTCAGATATCATTGCCATGCGATCTGAAATATCACTCATCACCTCAGGTAGAGTCCCAAAGGTGGTGACCGCTTCAAACTCACTGATCTCGTTGTACTTTAACCAAGATTGAAACGCCGTTTGCCGCGCAAAACTGATATCAGGTAGCGGCTGACTCGCTATATACTGATTAATGAATTTGCGGTGCTTGTTAAAATCTGATTTGGAAACAAACCCTTGCACTGTGGTCTCAAAATCACGCTGTAATTGCTCACTCGCTTTAATGGCAATCCCTTGGTGTTCGCCAAATAATTGCTGACCGGCTCCGTCACGAAAAAACGCATTCATTTGCGCCGTTAATGCCCAGGTATCCACCATCGCGGCGACAGGCGAGCTTTGATAGATACTGCGGCTGAGCGCCTCTTCAGCGTTGATTTTCCACATTAAGGTATTAGAGCGGATACTAATATCACCGCTTGCTGCTTCATCATTTTTAGCCAGTCGCGCAATGTCATCAGCAGCATGTTCGACGCCGATAAAAAACGTCTGACTAAAATCGCGACTAAATAGCCGCATATTAAGTTGCTCTTGCGGTAAAGGTTCAATACCACTTTCAAGTTTGACTTCTAACAAAGAGCACGCTGATAACATCACCCCAAACGTAAACGCTAATGCGCTACGCCATAAATTGCGGGGCCAACGGCTTGCAGGCCTAATGTGACTGGGCCAATTTGACTTCATAAATTCCTCGTGACGCCATCCTCACCAACAGGCGAGCTTAATAGCAATGAATCGTTTAAGTTTATCACCGCAACGGTGAGTCAACCAATATCGACAAATCGCTTTTAGCCTATTCTGTTGCTGCTAAAGTGAGCATTTATTGAAGATTGCGCTTAACAAGATTGAAGATGTGAACCAGCTCACATAAAATAGCGACCTGTTTTTATGTTGAGATAGTTAAATGCAATCACCCTGCGTAGCAAAATGTGGCCTTAACGATGATGATTTTTGTGTCGGTTGCTTTCGACATATTGACGAAATTGTCGGCTGGTCTGCGGCAAGCGATGAACGGAAACAGCATATTTGCCAGCAAGCCGCCGCACGCAAGCAAGATGTTAAAGGTACTGATAACAAGCAGATCATCAGCCGAGCGAAATGGTTAGCAGCAGAAGCGCGTATCGCCGATCGCCCTGTTGATTAGCATCTTCCTAATGCTTTACGAGCTCTGGATTTACGCACATTACTAAATCAGCCTCCGGCATGTGGCTTCAAGCTAGCATAGACAAGGCGTGTCAGCTAAAATTACATTCTCGCTTGGGTTTAGCTTAACCTAGGCCATCACTTCTTATTCATCATGCCTTTCAAATCCGCAAATGGGTTGTATGTGGCGGCTTCTACTTTGGTTTCTGTGGTGTCACCGTACTGAATCAACTCTTCATATTTAGCGTGTTCGTTGTCGTGGCAATATAAACACAATAGTTCCCAATTTGAGCCGTCAGAGGGGTTGTTGTCGTGGTTATGGTCCACATGATGCACGGTGAGTTCTCTTAGGTTGGCATGGGTGAACTCGCGGGTGCAGCGGCCGCAGATCCATGGGTAGAGTTTTAACGCTTGCTCGCGGTAACCCGTTTCACGTTTGGCTTTATACTCTCTTGCTTGGGCTAAAACACGATCTAATTTGCTTTGTGGTTGGCTCGACATGATGCACACTCGGTCTGTAATTATGCCATTAGAATAATCGCCGCTATCAATAGATTCAAGCGCGCTAGGCCACATTACTTAAAAACCCTAGCGGGGGTAGTTACTACATTAAAAAAGCAGCGTGAACGCTGCTTTTTTAGTTAGATAAGTGACCGTAACGAGTCCGATTAGATATTTTTCATCTCTTCATAAGAGGTATGACGCACATCTTTACCTTTTACGTAGTAAATAATGTACTCACAAATGTTCTGGCAACGGTCGCCCACACGCTCTACCGCGCGAGCAGCCCACAATACGTCAAGCACTTCAGGGATTGAACGTGGATCTTCCATCATATAAGTCATTAACTGACGAATAATCCCTTCATATTCACTATCAAGCTTTTTGTCTTCACGGTGCAGTTCAATCGCCACTTCGGCATCCATACGCGCTAGCGCATCTAAGGTATCGTGCAATGTGCGGGTTGCATGGCGCCCCATATTTTCAATGCTGACCAACAAAGGTTGTTGGTTCTTTAAGCGCTTATCGAGTGCCGCTTTAGCTATTTTTACGCAAGCATCACCAATACGCTCAAGGTCAGCAATCGTTTTTGAAATAGCAATAATCATTCGTAAATCACTGGCTGCCGGCTGGCGCTTAGCAATAATACGGGTGCATTCTTCATCAATCGACACTTCCATGCCGTTGACGCGGTGATCGCCTTCTATCACACGCTGCGCTAACTCAGCATCCAAAGAGACCAGTGCGTTAAGTGCTTCTTGCAACTGGTTTTCAACTAGGCCGCCCATGGCTAATACGCGATTACGGATATCATCAAGCTCGGCATTAAATTGGCCTGAGATATGGCGATTTAAATTCATGTTTTCCATTATGTTTTAACCTTAAGTATTTAATTTAAACTGGCACTATTAACCTAAAGCTATTAGCCATATCGTCCGGTAATGTAATCTTCTGTCTTACGCTGTTTTGGCGTTGTGAAGATGGTGTTGGTATCGGCATATTCAATCAACTCACCCATATACATAAAGGCAGTTTGATCCGATACACGTGCTGCTTGTTGCATGTTGTGTGTAACAATCACCACGGTGTACTTAGATTTAAGTTCGGTGATCAACTCTTCAATGGTTAAAGTAGAGATTGGATCCAGTGCTGATGTTGGCTCATCGAGCAGTAATACTTCTGGCTCAATGGCGATGGCACGGGCAATCACTAGACGCTGCTGCTGACCACCAGATAAACCAAATGCGTTGTCGTGTAGACGATCTTTTACTTCGTCCCAAATGGCAGCGCCACGCAGTGAACGCTCGGCAGCTTCATCCAATTCACGGCGGTTATTGATGCCTTGTAAGCGTAAGCCATAAACCACGTTTTCATAAATAGACTTAGGAAACGGGTTTGGACGCTGGAATACCATACCTACGTTACGACGTAGTGACGCTACATCGACTTTCTTGTCGTAAATATTTTGGCCATGCAGCATGATCTCACCACCAATATGGCAGTTATCGACTAAATCATTCATGCGGTTGATGCAGCGCAGTAATGTAGATTTACCACAACCACTTGGACCAATAAATGCGGTAACTTTCTTCTTTGGTATTTTCATTGAGACATCAAACAATGCCTGCTTATCGCCATACTTAAGATCTAGGTTACGGATCTCTAGGGCTGTTTGCTCAGGACTTAAGTTGTCCAAATCTAAAGTGTCTGTTTTCATTACCGACTTATCTATCGAAATCATATCTATTCCTAATCACTTCAGGATAACTGTTTTTAAAGCGCCCGACCACTTTGCGGACGCTTTCAAATCTGCTTGTAAATTAATGTTCTAGCGAACGGTATTTTTCGCGTAAATGGTTACGTACGGCAATTGCGGTTAAATTCAAACTCACAATCACAGAAACCAGTAAGAACGATGTGGCATAAACCAAAGGACGCGCTGCTTCAACGTTAGGGCTTTGGAAACCAACATCATAAATATGGAAACCTAAGTGCATGAATTTTCTTTCTAAATGCACAAATGGGAAGTTCATATCGATAGGTAATGTTGGTGCCAACTTAACCACACCCACTAACATAAGTGGCGCGACTTCACCTGCTGCACGGGCAACCGCCAGAATCAAACCGGTCATAATCGCTGGACTTGCCATTGGGATAATAATGCGCCATAGGGTTTCCGCTTTGGTTGCGCCCAGGGCTAAACTACCTTGGCGCACAGAGCTTGGAATACGGCTTAAGCCTTCCTCGGTCGATACAATCACCACTGGCAAGGTCAAAATGGCTAAGGTTAGCGCCGACCAAATAACACCTGGCGAGCCGAATGTCGGCGTAGGCAATGCTTCAGGGTAAAACAGTTGGTCAATTGAGCCACCTAACATATACACAAAGAAGCCCAGACCAAATACGCCGTAAACAATCGACGGTACACCGGCTAAGTTAATCACCGCGATACGGATCATCTTAGTTATCGGCCCTTTCTTGGCATATTCGTGTAGATAAATTGCGGCAACAACCCCAAAAGGTGTCACGATGACAGCCATCAGCATCACCATAAAGACTGTACCAAAGATAGCTGGGAACACCCCGCCCTCGGTATTGGCTTCACGTGGATCATGAGTGACAAAGTTAATTACCCCTTTCACCCAATGGGCTGCTTTACCAAACACGTTAAGACGGTTTGAGTAAGTCACCCCTAAAATGCTATCAAGTTTTAATGTGACCTCTTGGCCACGCATATCTTTAATGATCACCGCATCACGGCCAGCTTCTGCACGCAGGTCAAAGAACTGCTTTTCCAATACCAGATAGTCAGCTTGTAAGGTATCGCGCTGCGTTTGTAACTCAAGCTTACGGCTATCGGTCAGGGCATTATCTAGCTCATAACGACGTTCTTTTAAACGCAGTTGTTCAAGCTTATGGTTAATGGCGCCAATTTCACGCTTTTGTAGTCCTACCGCTTTTTCGCTGAGCTCTACCGCTCGCTCGATTTGCGCTTCAAACTCACTTTCAACATCTTCTGGGTTAAGACGCTTACCATTTTCGATAATCGCTACTGGGTAGCCATAGAAGTCACCATTCTTGGTGCGCTCCATTTTGGCAATCCCTTCAGGAGTTGAACGCGACACGATGTCGGTTTCCATCACCCAACGAAAATCTAGGCCAACAAATTCACGGTTACCGGTTTTAATCAAATAACGCGTGACGGTTTCACCCGGATGGTCGTTAAACTTGTGACCCGCTGAGATTAAACGTTCAGTAGGCACTTCTTCACGGTCATAAATCTCACCAATAATGGTGGATTTTTGTCCCTGCTGATCAACTAGCTCCCATTGATAAATCTCTGCAGGCCAAAAGTAACTTAGGCCGCGCCAGGCAATAAGCAACAATAGCCCTAATACTGCGATCAAGCTGATGCTAACAGCACCACCTGTCATCCATATCCATGGAGACCCTGATTTAAACCACTTACCCATTGCAACAACCTCTTACGGATTCAGGCGATAATACAATTACGTTAAACATCCATTTCCCCTTACAGTGAGCTGTAGCGTTCACGAAGACGCTGACGGACCACTTCTGCAATGGTGTTAAAGAAGAAGGTGAAGATAAACAACACGAATGCGGCCAAGAACAACACACGATAGTGTGAGCTGCCAATAGCAGACTCTGGCATCTCTACGGCAATGTTTGCCGCTAAGGTACGCATACCTTCAAATACGCTCCACTCCATAATCGCGGTGTTACCCGTTGCCATTAGTACAATCATGGTTTCACCCACAGCACGGCCTAATCCCATCATTACGGCTGAGAAAATACCCGGACTTGCGGTAAGTAGCACAACGCGTGTCAATGTCTGCCAGTTGGTCGCACCTAAAGCCAAACTACCGTTTGATAGGTGACGGGGTACTGAGAACACCGCATCTTCAGCAATAGAGAATATGGTAGGAATAACCGCGAAGCCCATAGCAATACCCACCACTAGTGCATTACGCTGATCGAATGTAATTCCTAGCTCATTAGTGATGAACATACGCGAGTCGCCACCAAAGAAGGCTAATTCGATGGTTGGGCTAATGTAGAATGAGAACCAGCCTACAAAGATAATCACCGGCAGTAACATCAGCTCTTGATAGACTTCAGGTAAACGCTGTTTCCATTTACCTGGCAAGTTATGCCACGCAAACGCGGTAGTCAGTATCGACAGTGGCAATAGCAGTAATAGCACCAGTATGCCCGGCAAGTTGTCTTCAATCAGCGGCGCTAACCACAGACCCGCTAAGAAACCCAAAATAACCGTCGGTAAGGCTTCCATGATTTCAATGGTTGGTTTAACAACGGCGCGCACTTTTGGTGACATGAAGTAAGCCGTATAGATAGCACCAGCAATCGCCAATGGCGTTGCAAATAACATCGCATACAGTGCCGCTTTCATGGTACCGAACGCTAAAGGCGTCAAACTTAACTTAGCTTCAAAATCATCTGAGCCTGAGGTTGACTGCCATACAAACTGTGGCTCTGGGTAACCTTCGTACCAGACTTTGCTCCACATCGCACTCCAGGAAACTTCTGGGTGAGTGTTATCAACGCTAAATAGGTTTAACTTATTGTTAGCTTCAACCACCAACGCATTCGAACGTGGGGTAAATCCTAGCGCCGTTGGGTTTTGGATATCAAAAGTTTCAGTGAGCAACTTACGTTGGCTAGTGGTGTATAGCAGGTTCAGTTCGCCTTGCTCACTAACGGTGATGAAGCTTTTACGATAAAACTCACTCGCCATAGCTGCGATAGCGGTTTTATTTTTGAATTCACGGATTTGTTGGTACTGACGACCTTTATCACCGTTAACTTGGAAATACTGCAACACCAAACCATTGTCGTAAGACACCAACACTGAACTCGCGCCAGCGAGTAGCGTAACATCAGTCACTTTGGCCTTGCTACGTTCAAGTTCAACCACTTGTAGTAAGCGCACGGCTTCTACATCGCGAATGTCATAGACAAATAGTTTGTTGTTTGCTCTTAACATCAGTTGACGCTGATCTGGCGTCATCAGCTGCTGATCAACACGTTGTGGTGCATCGGCAATAATGCCGCGATAGCTGTACCACTCGACCTCTTCGGTCATCATGTTCTCTTCACCCTCTTTACGAGTGAGATACCATGTTTGGTCGTCACCTTGATAGGCAAATGACATTTTGTCACTGGCATAAGCAAACGCGAGGTTATTTAGCGGCGCGCCATCAAGTGCTACCTGCAAAGGTTGCTCACCTAAAGGCAAGCGCAGCTTAGGCGTGATAAGGCGCTGGTTGTTTGGATAGGTAACACCAAAGTCAATCCCTGCGAGGATGAGCTGACCGTTAGATAGGCCAAATGCAAAACGTTGCTCACTCGGGACAGAAACCGCACTACTAACAATGCTCGCATCGGCAGGAATGGTAAGCTTATTGGTTTCAATTTCGCTACCGCTAGATGCGCGATAAAAGCTCACCGTGGCATCTTCGCCGACACGGTAAAGTACTTCATTTTGTTCATCTGCGCCGACCATTAATGCCGGAGCACTAGTTTCATCGAGGCTAATTTGGCTTACGGGCGCGATTTCTGCACCGTCAAATATTGGCTTTACTACATAAAGCAAATAGAAAAAAATCAGCAGTAGTGCCACAAAAACCATTGTGCCACCTAAGGTTACACCTGCCTGTGTTAATCTATCTTTTATCGCCCTTCTACTCGAGCCCTTACCCATTAATAGGTTTGTTGCCGTAGAACCAGGTTGAGATACCTGAGCTTCCATTAAAAACCTCGTTTATTATGTTTCAGTAGACTTTTTTCTGGGATTGTGAACAACGCTATGCTAACAATAGTGTTCGTAACCCATTTCAGACGAGTGGGATTATATGACGTAAAGATGACACTAGTGTTACAGTGGGGCAATGTCAGCTTTTTTATTAATTAGTGGAGTTTTATCAAAATGTTACGATATTTAGTAACCTTGCAGGTAGCCGACAAAACGGGTTTAGTCGAGCAAATAGCCCATGCAGTCAGTCGTCACGGCGGTAATTGGTTAGATTCTGAACTGCGTCACATTAATGGTATTTTTGCTGCCATTTTGTTACTTGAAGTACCGGCAAATAATTGGGACAACTTAGTCGATAGCCTAGAGTGTATAGAAGGCCTAAGTTTAACGTATGCAAAGACTGGGCAAGAAAGCCAACCTTCACAACAACTTAGCTATAGTGTCGTTGCCTATGACCGCCCCGGTTTAGTGCATGAAATCTCCAATAAGATCAATGCTACGGGTATGAACATTGAACATTTTAGCACCCAGTACGAAAGCGCAAGCCACACAGGTGTAGCGCTATTCAAGGCGACATTTATTGTCGGCCAAGCGGCGCAAGATAGCGATGAGCGCTTAACAGAGGCGCTTTATACTATTGGCGATGACGTGGTTTTGGATAAGCTCGAACGCTAATACCTGCACATTACAGAGACTCATGGGCCAGCCTTTACAGCTGGCCTTTTTTATTAACAAATATATCCTGCATTTTCTGCCTATTTCTAGCCAATGCTAATCGATTAAATCGTTCTAAGTTGTCGATGATAATCTGTTAGACTAGCTACCAAATCATAAAAATAGCTTTGGAAACGCAATGTCAAACACCACTATTGGTCATATCAGAAAAATGAAGAGCGCACTCAATGCGCAAGGTGAAGTTAGCTATCAATTGCCACTTGGCGATCAGTTAGTCGACATGAACCCGTATATAGGCAAAACACTGACATTAGTGCATACCGGTAATATTCACTGCTGTAACTGCGGCAAGAAAACCAAGAAAAGCTACTCGCAAGGGCACTGTTTTGTTTGTATGAAGAAACTTGCTAGCTGCGACATGTGTATTATGAAGCCGGAAACCTGCCATTATGATCAAGGTACCTGCCGAGAGCCTGAATGGGGGCAAGCCAACTGTTTCGTACCCCACTATGTTTACTTGTCGAATACCTCAGGTTTAAAAGTCGGCATTACTCGTCATACTCAACTGCCTACACGCTGGATTGACCAAGGCGCGACTCAAGCACTAGCAATACTGAAAGTATCAAGCCGCCAATTGTCAGGGCTTGTTGAAGTTGAGCTGGCAAAAATGATCGCAGACAAAACCAATTGGCGTGCAATGCTTAAAGGCGATGAGTCACCAATGGACTTGCAAGCCAAAGCGGCTGAATTGCTACCTGAAATTGAAACACGCTTGCACGAACTGGCAATGGAACATGGTGAATACGCCATTGAGAGATTAGACAATGCACCCCAGTCGATCTCATTTCCGGTGAGCCAATATCCAACTAAGATTAGTTCGCACAATTTTGATAAAAACCCCGAAGTATCCGGTGTTCTTCAGGGCATAAAAGGTCAGTACTTAATTTTTGATACCGGCGTGATTAACCTTCGAAAATTCACCTCTTATGAAATTGAATTGAGTTAATCAATCGAGCTGCGTTGGCACTTAGCCAACGCAGCCTTGTTCTACGTGCCCTACTTTAGCTTGTCAGCAAATAACTGTTTAACTTTATCCACTTTCGGCTTAACCACTATTTGGCAGTATGGCTGCTCACCATGTTGAGCAAAGTAGTCATCATGGTATGACTCAGCAGGGAAAAAGCGGTCGAAAGCACTCACTTGAGTGACGATAGGATCGGGCCATAGCCTAGCTCGGGTCATCTGTTCAATATCCTGATTAACGCTATCACTTTGCGCACTATTGTGAATGAACACCACTGAACGGTATTGCGGCCCAATATCGTTACCTTGACGGTTTAACGTTGTCGGATCATGGCTTTGCCAAAATACAGCCAATAACTCATCAAAAGAGATCACTTTGGGGTCAAACTCAATATGAACCACTTCAGCATGGGCGGTCGTTCCGCTACAAACCGCTTTGTAATTTGCATCCGACTCATCACCACCGCTATAGCCAGACTGAACGGTTAACACTCCGGCTAATTGACTAAATACGGCTTCGATACACCAGAAGCAGCCACCGCCAAAGGTTGCAAATTCAGTTGTACTTTGATTTTGTGCCTGATCATCTAACGCTTTAAAACTCATGGAGACAGAGTTAACGCAATGGCGCAAGTTTTTGTCTGTTAAGCGCTCACCGGCAAAAACATGGCCTAAATGGCCATCGCAACCACTGCATACGATTTCTGTTCGTTGGCCATCGGCATCTGGAATCCTGTTAACTGCCCCGGCAATCTCATCATCAAACGCAGGCCAACCACAATGGGCATTAAACTTATGTTCGCTCAAGTAAAGCGGCTGATCACAACGCTTGCAAACATACACCCCCTTAGCATCATGTAGGTGGTACTCACCGCTAAAAGGTCGCTCAGTGCCTTTTTCTTCAATGACATATCGTTCGAATTCAGTTAACTCACGCATTAATACTCTCCAACTCTCTAACTCGCGATTGCTTATAACTACCTAGACCGGACTTAAGGTCAATTTCTGTCATCATTTGCAGCGATAACTCAACTGAGTCAACAGATTAAGTATCTGACTAATTTACTAAGATATTAGCAAAATTATTTTGCTGATGCTTGTTTACACTCATCTGACTGATATTACGTTATTAATGGGCTTTTTCGATCACCTAAACCTAAATTAAAAACAATAAAACAGTGACTTATGTCACACTTGTTTGCAGGCTAAAATAATGCAGGCTACTATCTATCTTGGGTCAAACATACAATAAAAGCGAAAAGCAGATGCAACTACCAACCATAAATTATCAAGCAGCAGATAGTGCGCAGCAATTTGTCGAGTCATTAAGAGAGACAGGCTTTGGGGTGCTTACTCAACATCCCATTGACAAGCAACTCGTTGAAACCATTTATCAGCAATGGCAAGACTTCTTTAATAGTGATGAAAAACAGCAATACTTGTTTAAGCCGGAAACTCAAGATGGCTTTTTCCCAGCTGAAGTCTCTGAAACCGCCAAAGGCGCAACAGTTAAAGACATTAAAGAGTACTACCATGTTTACCCTTGGGGACGCATCCCACCTGCTTTAAAAGACAACATTATTGCCTATTATCAGCAAGCTAATGACTTAGCAGCAGAGTTGCTAAGCTGGGTAGAAGCTCATACACCAGCAGAAATTGCCGTCAATTACTCTATTGCTCTGCCTAAAATGATAGAGCAAAGCCACAAGACACTGTTGCGAATTTTACATTACCCACCAATGTCTGGTGATGAAGAACCCGGTGCCATTCGTGCCGCCGCACATGAAGACATTAACTTGCTTACCATCTTGCCCGCAGCCAATGAGCCCGGACTGCAAGTTAAAGCCAAAGATGGTCAGTGGTTAGACGTACCCTGTGATTTTGGCAACCTGATCATCAATATTGGAGACATGTTGCAAGAAGCCTCTGGTGGGTACTTCCCATCAACCACTCACAGAGTGATTAACCCCGAAGGGGCGGATATGAGTCGCTCTCGTATTTCGTTGCCGCTGTTTCTCCACCCGAAACCAGAAGTCGTGCTTTCAAGTCGCTATACCGCAGACAGCTATCTAATGGAAAGGTTACGTGAATTGGGTGTGATCTAACAAAACAAACCCTTTAGTGCCACGGCAAGTCAGTTTAAGTCGCCAAAACTTGAGCTGACCCCGCTCCAATCAACTTAAGAGTACGATTGGTTAAAATAGCTAAACATGCGGTTTAGCTTGGCTTAAGACGCGGATAATGCCTATAAAACGGTCTGTGTTCGCGTAAAGCACTTTACTAAACACATAACAGATAACGCCAATCGTCTTACGCTAGAATCTACCTGCCACTACAGCATCACAAAAACTTTAAAAACATCAACTTAATAGCAAATTTTGCTTGCTATCACGTTTACATAATATTATGTTTTAGCCTTGATGGTATTAACATAATAACAATAAAGGTTGCGCTGGATGTACAAAAGGCTTGTCGTCTTCTTGCTGCTATTCGCACCGTTGTCAATTGCAGCCAAACCACTAACTTATTTAGTTATCGCTCAGCAAGCCGAGCCGTTTCAAATTGTGCATAGCCAAACAGACGCCATTGAATACAGCGGCATCATTACCGATATCGTCAACCATCTTGCAAAGCACTACCTAAAACAACAACTGCGTACTGAACACGCACCTTTTTTGCGTTATATTCGCTCAATGAATGAAAAACAGATGCAACCTTGGATTAGCTACGGCTCTCCAGTATGGGCCCAGCATCAAGCGGTCGCAATTCAAAACACTCACCTAGTGGCGACCCCATTATTCACTGTGCACCATCAATTGCTTACCCGCTCTGCCGACCCGTTCCACTATCAGCGTATCGACGATCTATTTGGTGAAACGGTCATATTGCTTAAAGGGTACAGTTACCCAGGCCTGCAACAATACATAGACTCAGGCCAGATCAAAGCTTTTGCAGTCAATAGCCACCAAAGTGCACTCAATGCGCTATTGAATAACCGCGGTAAGGGCTTTGTCTCTATGGGGATTCGCAGTCATTACACCATTGAACGCTATGGGTTTAACAAACGCTTATTTGCCTTTAATGATTTCTCCGACACCATTAAACCTAATAACATCCATATTTCTCACAACGAAAAAATGCCGCAGAGATTAATCAATCAGCTTAATCACGGCATCATCAATATGCATCAAGAGCATAAGATTGCCGAGATTATCTCGCGTTACACGGTGGCGAGCAGTCCAGCACCAAGGTTGTAAACTTGCCCATACTCACAGCAAGAACATGCTGTGAGGTCAGCCTATGCACAGTTAATTTTCTTAATATGAGAACACACTGTTTAGCAGTTGAAATTGCGACTGAAATAGCTGTTGAGTGAGTCAAGTTCTGCTACAATTCCCGCCGAAAACTTCCTTCACCAACATGATAAATAACAATAGACCCTATGAATCCGTCAAACAAAGTTTTAGCCGTCAACGACGACCTGCCGATCCGCACTGATAAAGCGGTTCACTCTGGAAAAGTACGCAGTGTCTATTGGTTAACCGCCGCAGATAGTGCGCGTCTTATTGAACAAAAGGGTTACGATGTACCCGCTGATACACCACTGGCTATTATGGTGATAAGCGATCGTATTTCGGCGTTTGATTGCATTTGGCAAGGCGAAAATGGCTTGAATGGTGTACCAGGTAAAGGCGCAGCGCTTAATGCTATTTCCAATCACTGGTTTAAATTATTTAAAGAGCAAGGCCTTGCAGATAGCCATATTTTGGACGTCCCGCACCCATTTGTTTGGATTGTACAAAAAGCCCAACCTATCATGATTGAGGCCATTGCTCGCCAATACATCACAGGTTCAATGTGGCGTGCGTACAGCAATGGTGAACGAGAGTTTTGCGGAATTACTTTGCCTGAAGGACTAGAGAAAGATCAAAAATTACCAGAGTTACTGATCACCCCGTCTACCAAAGGTATTTTAACCGGCCTTGAAGGTGTGCCTGAAGCTGATGATGTCAATGTATCGCGCAGTGACATTGAGCGTCACTACGCAGGCTTTAATTTCCGCAATACCGATGATATTAGTCAGTATGAAAAGTTGCTTAAACAGGGCTTTGATGTCATTAGTGCCGCACTGGCTGAGCAAGATCAGATTTTTGTTGATACAAAATTTGAGTTTGGCTACGTCAATGATGCAAGCGGTAACCAAAAGCTGATCTATATGGATGAAGTCGGTACGCCAGATTCATCACGTATTTGGGATGGACCCGCTCGTCGCGAAGGTCAAATTGTAGAGAAATCAAAAGAAGGCTTCAGACAATGGTTGCTAAACCACTTCCCTGATCCCGATATTTTGCTGAACAAAAACCGCATGCAAGAGCGACTCACCCTGGCAACTGACAATAAGTTACCCACTAGCGTAATGATGGATATTTCCAACACCTATGTCGGAATTGCCGAGACCGTTATAGGGAAAAAGCTCACCCTCAGTGATAATCCTCGTCAAGAAATTATCGATGTACTGCGCAATGACTATCAATTGATCGTTGAGTGATCGTTGGTCGCAAATAACAAAAAGCCGTCTTCTCTATGACGGCTTTTTTGTAACAACAGCTCCAGGCTATCTTTACTGATAAATTGAAGGCTCGCCAGCGGGGCGAGTTTTCAGCACCTTTAAGAACCACATATATTGCTCAGGATAGGCTTTAATCACCTGCTCTACCGCTTGGTTAAGCGCAAGCGCTTCATTGTCTTTACCCTGCATTGATTGCGGATCTATAGGCGGCATAACTGTGAGTTGGTATTTACGCTTACCCTGATCATAACCAATTTTAACCGGCATCACTTGAGCGTTACCCGCCTGTGCTAGCCGCCCTACCACCGGCAAAGTGGCTTTTACGGTCCCTAAAAATGGCGCGAAAATACTTTTATCAGGCCCCAGGTCTTCATCGGGCAAATAAAAAAAGCTGTTACCCAATTTAAGCTCAGACAATAGCGCTCTAATGCCCGCTTCACGCATATAAACATTGCCACCTTGAGAGCTACGCATACGGTTATTAAACCAATCAAATAGTTCATTGCGATGCGCTTTAGCCATTGTGACCATAGGTAACTGAGTGTTGAGCCGCAAACCAGCATACTCAATTCCCCAAACATGGGGCATGATAAATACCACTGGCTGCCCAGCCTTTTTTGCCTGCTCTACGTGCTCGAAACCATGTAGCTCAACACGGCGCTTTAAATTAGCCGTAGAGCGCACCATTAATTCAGACTGCGCCAGTAGTATCATGACAAAGTTTTCGACATTCTCATGAATTAACTGCTCGATTTCTGCAGCTGATTTATCAGGGAAACACGCTGTAAGATTTGCCCTCGCCACTCGCAAAGGTTTCTTAGCGATCTTTTTTACCAGCTTGGCCAATTGTTTTGCGATGGGATCACGTAACCAAGCAGGTAACAATCCAAATCCAACCAACACTCCGATAGCCAGCCAAGTTGACCATAATTTGGGGTGTAATAACGACAACCTAAAACGGCGGTCAAAATATTTTGGTTTTCTAGACAAAAAATAAACCTCAAACACACATGTTTTGGCAAACGGATTGTTTGCAATATTTGTTAAAAAGTTGCCTAACAGAAAAAGCCACTCATAAGAGTGGCCTTTAAAGAGACTGATGCAGTATTACTTGTCTGCGTTAGCTTCTTCTACTCTGCTTTTAAGCTTCTGCCCCGGGCGGAAAGTCACCACTCGACGAGCTGAGATCGGGATATCTTCACCAGTTTTTGGGTTTCTTCCCGGTCTTTGATTCTTGTCCCTTAGGTCAAAGTTGCCAAAGCCAGATAACTTGACCTGCTCACCACTTTCTAACGCTTGACGAATTTCTTCGAAAAACGACTCAACCATCTCTTTAGCTACTCGTTTGTTAATTCCAAGCGTTTCAAAAAGATGCTCTGCCATTTCGGCTTTGGTAAGTGCCATACTTTTAATCCCTCAACAATGCGTTGAACTCTGACTTGAGTTCAGAAACTACCTTATCTACCATCTCAGCAATTTCTTTTTCTTCAAGTGTACGAGTGTTGTCTTGTAGTGTAAGTGCTATCGCCAGACTCTTTTTGCCTGTTTCAACACCTTTACCTTGGTATACATCGAACAAGTTTAAGCCAACCAACTGATTTTCGCCAACTTTTCTTATCAATTTTACAACATTTCCTGCTGACACACTTTCATCAACAACGATGGCAATGTCTCGACGGTTTGCTGGAAACTTAGATACAGTCTGGGCTTGCGGCAAACTTGCGTGTAATAAAGCGTCTAATTCAAGCTCAAAAACAATGGTCTTTCCATTAAGACCAAATGGCTTTTCTAGCGATGGATGTACCGCACCAATGACACCAATTACTCGATCATTTCTTAATATTTCAGCACATTGCCCAGGATGAAGCGCTGGGTGTGTTGCTGATCTAAAAGTAAATTCTTGTTCTGAAACTGTCAAGCCGATAATTGCTTCAAGGTCACCTTTAAGATCAAAGAAATCGACTGTTTTGGCTTCCATTGACCAATGTTCATCATTTTGCGTCCCAGAAATTACCGCGCCTAACATCGCTTGTTGACGAACGTTAGAATCAGCTGTTTCGTCAGGCACGAATCGAAGACCCGTTTCAAATAAACGCACTCGGTTTTGCTGACGGCTTTGGTTATAGCCCACTGCACCTAATAAACCGGTAAACATTGACAAACGCATTGCCGACATTTCAACAGAAATAGGATTCGGTAGCACCATGGCTTCTTGCTCAGGGTGTACTAAGGCCTGCAATTTAGGGTCAACAAAGCTATAGGTCACCGCCTCTTGGAAGCCACGAGCGACTAGCATGCTGCGTACACGGCGTAAGTTAATGTCTGACTCTTTATGGTCAGGCATGCTCAATGAAGCCACAGGCGCAATGTTTGGAATGTTGTTGTAACCGTAGATACGTGCCACTTCTTCTATCAAATCTTCTTCGATAGCCATATCAAAGCGATAGGTCGCAGTAGTTACACTCCAGCTGCCTTCATTGACTTCAACGCTAAAGCCAAGGCGAGTCAAAATTTCACTGACGTCGGCGTCGCTAATATGATGACCTAGTACACGGTCAAGCTTGCTACGACGTAACACGATGTTAGCTGGCTTAGGTAGGTGTTCATCAGATTTAGACTCAACAACTGGGCCAGCTTCACCGCCACAAATATCCAGTACTAAACGAGTCGCTCTGTCGATAACTTTATGCTGCAGCTCAGGGTCAACACCACGCTCAAAGCGGTGTGAAGAATCAGTATGCAGGCCAAGTCGACGAGACTTACCCATAATCGCAAGTGGTGCGAAGAAAGCACACTCAAGCATAATATCTTGAGTTTTATCCGTTACGCCTGACGCTTCACCGCCAAACACACCTGCTAGTGCCAATGCTTGTTGCTGATCGGCGATAACTAAGGTGTCATCCGGTACAGTGATTTCATTGCCATCTAGTAAAGTAAGCTTCTCTTTACCATCAGCAAGACGAATCGTGATATCGCCATTGAGAGTAGCCAGATCAAACGCATGCATTGGCTGACCAAACTCAATCAATACATAGTTGGTCACATCAACAATCGGGTCGATTGAACGTATACCACTGCGGCGTAACTTCTCTTGCATCCATAATGGTGTAGGCGCTTGCAGGTTAACACCTTTAACAATACGACCTAAATATCGTGGGCATGACGCTGGCGCTTGGTTGTCGATAGCAATGACATCATCAATTGATGGCGTCACGGCATCCCAACTCGGCGTGGTCACTTCCGCACGGTTTAGAACGCCGACTTCACGAGCTAAACCTACCATACCTAAACAGTCGGCACGGTTAGCAGTCAAATCTACATCAATAACGGCATCTTCTAGGTCAAGGTACTGGCGAATATCGGTGCCAATTGGCGCGTCACTTGGTAGCTCGATGATGCCATCGCTTTCGATATCAATGCCAAGCTCACCGTATGAACAAAGCATGCCGAAAGATGGCTGACCACGCAGCTTAGCCTTCTTAATTTTAAAATCACCAGGTAGTTTAGCTCCTACCATTGCCACAGCGACTTTAAGCCCCTGGCGGCAGTTAGGCGCACCACAGACGATGTCAATCAATTCGGCTTCGCCGACATTAATTTTGGTTACGCGCAATTTGTCGGCGTCAGGGTGTTGGCCACATTCAACCACTTCACCAACCACAACACCGCTAAACTCACCAGCAACGGCGTCAACACCGTCAACTTCTAGACCAGCCATCGTAATTTGATGTGATAACTCATCGCGAGTCACCGCTGGGTTGACCCACTCACGGAGCCAAGATTCACTAAATTTCATGCTGTTACTGCTCCGTTATTTGAATTGCTTAAGGAAACGTAGGTCATTCTCGAAGAATGAACGTAAATCGTTAACGCCATAACGCAACATCGATAGACGCTCAACCCCCATACCAAAGGCAAAACCTTGATACTTTTCAGGGTCAATACCTACACTGCGCAATACATTGGGATGTACCATGCCGCAGCCAAGCACTTCTAGCCATTTACCGTTCTTACCCATTACGTCAACTTCTGCAGACGGTTCTGTGAATGGGAAGTAAGATGGACGGAAACGTACCTGTAAATCTTCTTCAAAAAAGTTACGTAAGAAATCGTGCAAGATACCTTTTAGTTCCGCAAAGTTAACGTTCTCATCCACTAATAACCCTTCAACCTGATGGAACATTGGGGTATGCGTCTGATCGTAGTCATTACGGTAAACACGACCTGGAGAGATAATACGCAAAGGAGGTTGTTCATTTTCCATGGTACGGATTTGTACGCCTGAAGTTTGCGTACGTAACATGGTTTTCGGATTGAAATAGAACGTATCGTGATCGGCACGTGCAGGGTGATGCTCAGAGATATTAAGCGCATCGAAATTATGGAAATCATCTTCGATTTCTGGCCCTTGCTTGACACTGAAGCCCAACTCACCAAAGAAAGTTTCAATACGTTCGATTGTACGAGTGACAGGGTGTAAGCCACCATTATCAATGCGACGGCCAGGCAGAGTAACATCGATACTCTCAGCTGCTAACTTAGCTTCTAGCTCAGCGGCTTTTAGCTTCTCAATACGCTGTGTTAGTTGCTTTTGAACAGCTTGTTTTGCTTGGTTGACAGCTTGACCAAATGCTGGCTTTTCTTCAGCACTTAATTTACCCATCATCTTCATCATGTCGGTAATCTTACCTTTCTTACCTAGGTAATCGACACGAAGCTTATCGAGGGATTTTAGATCATTTTCCCTTTCGATAGCCTCCAAGGCCTGTTCTACGATCTCTGTTAAGTTTGACATCATCTCTTCCAGTGCGGTTGGCCTAGCTTTTTAGGCCATGGCGTTCATTGCTAGCTATTTATCTTACGAAAATAGAAAAAGAGACAAATTTTACGTGAGCTTGGCGACTTTGACTAGGGGTAATTGGTTCTTTTTTACCACAAAAACCGCTTATATTGGTCGATGCGGCTTTATTGAACAACCTAAATCCTTACCTTGACTATTTCTCGCAGTCTGCATCAATGCGATATACACTCTTGTAGATAATAATTACAAATGCGCAACCCTAAGCGCGCAAATAAACAACAGTTAATTAAAATATCGTCATTTATCGATTAAGTTGTTCGATGATGAACCGATAATAACAAAGACAAGCAATGAAACCGCTAGCCGGATAGAGAATGAACTATGAAAGAAGTCAAATTTCGTTGGATAGACCAATACCTTATCCATCTGACACTAAAAGCCAAATTTACTATTTTAGCCATCATCCCCATTGTGACTCTTATTGCACTATCAGTACTGCTGTATAGTCAGTTCAGCAATAAACTCTCAAGTAGCCACCAACACGCCGCCATCGAACACGCTAATCAATTAGTGCGGGTTGCAGAGATCAGTCAGCAATACATCAATCCCGAACAGCAGCAACGTTTTATCGATGATTTACGTAATGCAGGCCTAGTCCAGCCTACGCAGCAGTTGTCCTCATCACTAATGCAAGCGAAAAGACAACAACAGGCCGTTAGCCAAGGTTCGAAGCAAATCGCGTTAAGCAATACCAGTGGCGATCTCACCGCGACACTGCCGGTGGCCTCCCACCGCGAGGCGCTGGCCGAATCACGAAATATAGTGATTGGCGCATTGGTATTGCTCATTTTGGTGGTATTAATCAGTAGCTATTACATTTCCACTTTTGTTGGTGGCGCACTGTATACCAGTGTAATGGCGTTAAAACGGGCCGCCGACGGTGACTTAACTGGCCGTCTGAACTTTTTTGAAGTAAAAGATGAGTTCAGTATCTTAGCAATCAGTATCGACACGTTAGTTGAGCGCCAGCACACACTAGTTAAACGATTAACCCAAGCAAACGATCAGATCCGGCAAGTGGTGCAAGATTTCCGCCATACCGCAGAAGATGGCCAGTCTCTCGCGGCAAATCAACGCTCGCACCTTGATTCTCTGGCAACAGCCATGGAAGAGATGACAGCAGCAGTAAAAGAAGTGGCTCGCAATGCGGAGCAATCTTCGCTTGAAACCCAAGAAGCCAACCATCAAGTGGAAAAAGGCTCCAAAGATATTGCAACCACGGTTGACGCTATTGGTGTGCTATCTAATGAAATTGAAGATGCTTCAAATGCCGTCACCACGTTAAATGATAACGCGGCTAAAATTGATGAAGTCGTCACCACGATTAACGCCATTAGTGAGCAAACCAACCTATTGGCATTGAATGCCGCCATTGAAGCCGCACGCGCCGGTGAACAAGGACGAGGGTTCGCAGTTGTCGCCGATGAAGTTAGAACCTTAGCAGGCCGTACTCAAGAGGCAACGGTAGAGATCAAAGCGATGATTGAGTCATTACAAACAGGCTCAGAAAACCTGACACATGTAATGAAACGTACTGTTGATAAAGCTGAGGAAGGCAAAAAACATGTACTCAATACCGGTGATGATCTTAACGCCATCTCTCACCATAGTAACAAGGTTTATGAAATGAGTGTGTTAATTGCCACATCGGCCGAGGAGCAATCAGCCGTGGCCAATGAAATAGCCACTAACCTGATGGAAATACGCAATCAATCTCACAACGTTGAGCAATCGGCAAATCAATCTGTCTCAGGTTGTGATGAATTGCATGCAACGGCTGAAGAACTTGACCAACTGTTAGTTGGGTTAAAAATCTAAACACTGTGAAACCTATGTTTACAATAAATCAGGAGCTGCGGCTCCTTTTTTATTACGTGAAAATAAACAACAGTTTAATGATTGTTAAATTTGTTCTATGGTAATAGACAGACTAGTAAAACCGCTTGGACACCGCAGTACCTATGGAAAAACCGAAAGACAGTAGTGTTTTGTCTGCTAATAATCACTGGCTTAACAGCTTACCGTTTAAACTCTCTGTTATTCAGTTTGCCGTCGCAATCGTCATTATTGCCACCAGCATGTGGTTAATATTTTCTATAGAAACCAAGCATCATATGGAAACCGAGCAGACTCTGAGCCAAAGTAAAGGCCAAGCCATTGTCGCGTTAGCTCAAGAAGATGTCGCTAAAATTGAGAGTCTTGCACTTGCTGTTGGTAGCATTGGTGAAACCTATCAAAAGCGCAGTATTGAGATTGCCAACTTGGTCCCTCCCATGTTGGATATTAATCATTATCATAATTTAATTGTCGGCGGCGGCGTATGGCCGGAACCTGGCGCATTTAACGAGAATAAACAGCAAGACAGTTATTTTTGGACCCGCAGCGATGATCAGCAATTTGTGCGGGTATACAGTTACAACGACGACGGCGAGCGCTACCAAGATGAGCCTTGGTACAAACCCACCCGTTTTATTCCCCATGGCAGTGCTTATTGGTCTCCCGCCTATACCGACCCGCACACTAAGGAAATAATGGTTACCGCATCGGCTCCTATGTGGCGCGACCATGAATTCATTGGGGTGTCTACGGTCGACATTCGCCTAGAAGCTATCAATAAGTTTTTTAATAGTGCAGATTTTACCGCTAATGCCGGTGGCTATGTGTTTGTGCTTGATAGTCTTAATCAGCTATTGTCATACCCACTTGATACCCAACCCAGCGGCGAATCAAATACCACTCCTGCTGCTGATGCGTTCCTGGCGCAACCTTTTACCAGTTATGCCGCAGCTTTCCCACAAATGGAACCTATTAATGAAGCCATAGCCGTGGCAGATAGTGACTTTATTAAGCGCTCAGAGCAGTCGCCTCTGTATCAGGCAGAACAATTAGACGAGTTATTTGAGGGGGTGAGTCGCTCGCAGCGCATTAAACTGGCAGCCATTATTAATGCCAATACCAATCGCAGCGAAACCACCACCAAAATGATCTCTACCTTCTCTATTGAACGAGACCCGATGCAAGGTGAGTCAGCCTTAGTAACGGTCTTTATAATGCCTAAGACCCATTGGAAAGTTGTTCTGGTTACACCGGTCTCCTCCTTGGCAGCACAAGCGAATACGGTGGCCATTAAGATTGGCGCGTTTTTACTGCTATCTCAGCTAGCAGCGTTGTTTATTTTGTTTCTGAGCCAACACCGATTATTTGTTAAACCTGTGGCGGTAATGGCCACCAGTTTAGATGAAGGCAACACCGCGCAACTTGAGCTCGATGCCAATACCCGCAAAGATGAAATTGGTAAGTTAGCAAGAGCATTTATTGCCAGAAGCCATCAGCTTGAAGTGGCCTATGCGAGCCTTGATGCTAGCAACTTAGCGTTAGAGCAGCAGTTAGTCGTGCAAAAACAAGCACAGAGCGAACTCAAGGTTAAAGAAACGGAACTGAGTTCTTTATTAAATGCCTCTCAGAACCTTATCTGCATTAAAGATGTCGATGGTAGCTACAACTTGGTTAATGACAAGTTCTGTGAAGTGATTGGTATTGAAAGGGACAAGCTCATCGGCTTACGGGATATCGACATCTACCCGCCTCATATCGCCGAAATCGTTGCTCACCACGATAGTATTGTCTATGGGACCGATAAGCCCCACTGCTTTGAGCAGCCCATACCGACCGCCCATGGCGAACAAACCTTCTTGGTATCTAAGTACCCTATTAGCAATGCAGAAGGCATGGTCACCTCTATTGGCGCGATGGCAATCGATATTAGTCAAATCACCAATCAGCGTGATGAGCACACCGAAACCATTAGTGAGCTAAAACAACAGCTCAACACCTTACAGACGAATCAATTGGCCCTACAACAAACAATTGAAAATGGGACTAAACTGCAAGATGAGCTAGCAAAGCAGTTGGCACATTCACAGCAGTTAGCCACCATCAACCAGCAAAACCAAGGGCTATATCCGCAGTTTATGGACAATGCGCTATTGGCGCTATCAAACATTCAAGAGCAGTTATTCACCCATCTCAATCAGCCACAATCGACTGAACAAAACGAGCAACAGTTCGCGATGTTGCTGGCGAGGCAAACCGATAATTTACGTCACTTGCGTCAGTTGCTTGGCCATGCCACAGATGGCCGCGCGATCAGGTTATCGCAGTTCTTATTACACTTTGATGCGATTATGACGCCGATACTGGCAGAAAAGCGCATTCGCCTTAATGTGAGTGCTAAAAATGCCAAGCACGTGCAGTTGCCGCCATTGACGTTGTTGCAGATATTTTTTGGTTTACTGCAAAACTCAGCGTCAAGGGCATTCGATCCAACCAATATCCCAGACAATGCTGAAATTGAGTTGTCGGTAGTGGTTAATGATCAATGCATCGCCATCGACATTCGTGACAATGGGGTTGGCTTAGACAAACAACAATTAGAAAAGCTCAATCAGATGCTCGCCCAACGAGCAGGTTCAGGTACCTTGTATGAGCTGGCATTCTGGCTCAACACAGAGTTTGATGGCCAACTGCACATTGATAGTGAAGCCCATAAATATACGGCAATATCTTGTCAGCTTAAATTGACCCACTTTAGCTAGCGCTCAAACAGATTAAAGGTCAAACAAATTAGCAATCTGGCTGCTTGGTGGGTGCTCAAAGGCCTACACAAGGGTTTGAAATGAGAGAAGGCCTATAAACAAATTAGCCAGTTAAGTTCAACACTTAACTGGCTAATACTAGGCATTTGACGATTGGCTTATTTTAGATCGACATCAACTAAATAGTGACCTTGTAGCCAGTTGCGGCCGATAAGTAGTTTGTGACTCATCTTGCTACGATCACGCAGATTCACTTTCACCTTGTACTCTTCACCAGGCTCGCCAATCTTAAGTTCTACCATGTAGCGTATTTCACTGCCCTGGGCGTTGCGTATGAGCGAGGTTTCAACAATCATCGCATCTACTCGCTTTGACTCGCCCTTCTCATTTTCTGTGGTAAAACTAATGATTTTACCGACATTGGCTTCCATATCCTCAACACCACCAGCAATATCGAGATCAACAGCATGTAGAGAGTTCTCAACGGCGCCGGTATCAATACGGGTGCTATAAACTAAACCTGTCTCTTCAATACTTATCGGTGCGACTGGACCAATCAGCTTTTTCTCAGCAACATCGACAATGTATTTGCCCTTTAGCCAGTTACGTCCTATCAGTAATTTATAATCCATATGGCTACGGTCACGAAGATTGACACGTACCGTACGCTCATCGCCATCAAATCCGATATCTAAATCGACCATATAACGGGTTTCGCGGCCCTGTGAATTACTCACAGTAGAGGTTTTGACAATTTTTGCACTGAGGCGCTTACGTTCACCTTCGCCATTTTCCGTGGTAAACCATACCGTTTTACCAATATTGTCTTTCATCTTTTTGGCGCTGCCGCCTTCAACCTCAATATCAAACGCATGCAGAGAGGTGTTAACGGCACCGGTATCAATTCTAGCTTCATAGTGCAGTTGAGTTTGTGCCACAAGCATATTAGCACTTTGGCCAATAATCGCTTTATCTTGTGCCCACAAAGGCGATGAGAAAAGTACTACTAATAAACCGAGCTTTTTCAGCATAGATGACCCAATTGTGTATGTTTAAATAAAAGATAACTGACTTCAGTGAATGAGCTTAATCTTTATCATCACTGACTAGCCATTGCCGAGCTTGTGTTTTTTGCTCCGCATTGAACACCTCTACTTGGCAAGGCATCATTATTGCCAAAGCGTTCGCGACACCTGTTGAATGTTCACTGGCGGAAATGATGACAACTCTAGAAATATCCGTCAAATGAAATAATGATAATGTCGCTTCTTCCCATAAAGATCCTAACGTCATGCTAGTAAAGTCTTTATCAAACTCATACCAAATTCTTACGCTTGCATAACGTTGTAAACGTTGTTGGACTTCTGCTAACAGTGAAGTGATATCTTCACTGTCGACAGTATTAGTTAGCCTTACAGCCACAATATTATCTGAAAACTCATTTAACAACATCAGCATAAGCGTATATCTCCATCTTATTCTAATAAATGAACAGCAAGACAAATAACAACAAAAGTGTGGCAGTAAATATACAGTGTAACAAGTGGGGTTGATACTGATGATAGCTACGTATGCAGTGTAAATGGTGGCTAAACTGGATAGCCAGCCAGACTAAAATAAACGGCACAAAAGGTAAACAGACAATCATTGGGAAGAAACCCCAGCCTAAATCCACTGCGTTGTGGCTAAAAACATAGAGTGCGCTGCAAAATAGCATCAACAACAAATAGATGCCAAAGTGGACTAAATAACGTGCTGAACGGTGAGAGTGCATGTTGAGTCCCAATGCCTGATTAACTTAACATTAGGACTGCCACCTCGATAGAACAAGCGCTGACTTGTAAAAGACTGTAACTATTTATAATTGTTAAGCAATGAGCTTGGCAATTTCCTGATCAAATAGGTTTTTAATCAAGCCGGAAAACTCAGTGATAAATAAGGTCTGCTCTGAAGTCGCTTTACGCTTGGCCACATTAGCCAAGATTTCTTCTAGGTCATAAACAATGGCATCAATCTCACGGATCACATGATTACGCTGCTCAAAATTTAATGAGGGATTTTGTCCACACACCATAATGATTTGTGCAGATAACTGCTCTTCAAACAGCTCCATCACAGTTTCATCTGAGGCACTATTTGCTCCGGGCGTTTCAAATATACCCAAGTGCTCAGTAAGATACTGAATTAGGTGCATGTAGCCGTCTTTATCTGTAACCATTATTAACCTATCTTTACTTAAAATTAGATGCAGCAGTTAAACCGCATCTAACAAACATCTTACGGGCATTATGAAACAGTTTCGTCAAACTGTCTCATGCCCAAATCAAATTTTTGTACTATTGCGACAATTTCAATATAAAACTGACAGGAACCGCATAGCTAATCACCGGCAGCCCAGCAATGTCGCGCAGTTTATCTATCCCTTTGGTTAAATCAAAATCACCAGCATTAACAATCAATGGTCCATGACTCACTACCATTAGCTCATTGGCTTTGAGTTTAGCAACCACCACAGACATTGGCATGGGTTTACTTTGACCGTGCAAGCTGATTTTAGCATCAACCTTCATCACCAAGGTATCACCCGCAGCCATGGCATCCACTTTCGCTTTATCGACTTGAGCACTTAAAGCGAGCTCAGGGTATTTAGCGACCTCAAACAAGATATCTTTAACCCGAGTATCACGGATTTCAATATTGGTCGATACACTACTTAGGGGAATATTGAGGCTAAACTTGCCGCTGTCATCCAATTGACCTGAGACTTGATTAAAGCGGTTAACTTCGGCCACATTGCCCTTTTTGGTAGAAATAAAGTTCACTGAAGAATCTTGGTTGTCTACATTCCATGGCGCAGCAAAACAGGTTGTAGACAACATAGTAAGTGCAGTACCGAGTATCAATCTTTTCATTTCAGCTTTCCTTTTATCAATGCCGAGCGACTCAGTTAAGTCGTTGCTAATCTTTGCAAGTTAGGGGATGCATTAGTAACTGTCAACAAACAAAAAAGAGTCCTTATTAGGACTCTTTTTAAGTATCGACCATTAAATTATGGTGCTAATCTGCTAATTGACCAAGTTTCATCCTGCTTTTGATATAAAAAGCGGTCATGCAGACGATATTCCCCACCCTGCCAGAACTCTATACTGTCTGGGCGTACAAGGTAACCGCCCCAAAACTTCGGTAGTGGCACTTCACCTTGACTAAATTTGGTTTTCATTTCTGCAAATTTAGTCTCTAGCGCCTGCCGAGCCGATATTTTACTCGACTGCTTTGACACCCACGCCGCTATTTGGCTCTCCTTTGGCCGCGTCATAAAGTACTTTAATACTTCAGTTTTCGACAAAGGTTCTGCTACGCCTGTGACAGCCACTTGACGCTCCAAGCTATGCCACGGAAACAGCAAGCTCACTTGACTGTTTAATTCAATATGCTGTGCTTTGCGGCTTTCCAAATTGGTAAAAAATACAAAGCCATTGTCGTCAAAACGCTTAAGCAGCACGATTCGTTGAAACGCTTGTCCTTGTGCATCGACCGTCGCAACCGACATCGCAGTTGGATCGGGCAGAACCTCAGAATCTCTCACCTGCTCTAGCCAGGTGGCAAACAGATCCATCGGCTTTGCTGGTAACTCGTCACGGTTTAAACCACCTAAAGTGTACTCACGGCGAATATCACTAAGTTTAGACATCTATCATCCTTTCTTTGTCTTGCAGGCGCTGTAACAACGCTGAATTATTCTACTAAGCCCTTGCCTACAGCCCACACATGGAGCATTTCTAGCCCAAGTGTCGCGCCAGCTAGCGCAGTAATTTCAGCATTATCATACGCGGGAGCAACTTCGACCACATCCATGCCAACAATGTTCATTCCACGTAGGCCACGGATGATTTTCATCGCTTTGTCGCTAGTGAGACCGCCACATACCGGCGTACCGGTACCTGGAGCAAAAGCAGGGTCTAGGCAATCAATATCAAAAGTGACATACAACGGCATATCACCCACCCGTAGTTTAATCTGCGCAACGATTTCATCTGCCGACATATCATTAGCAGCGGCGGCGTCAATCACCTTGAATAAGTGATTGTCGCTTTCATATTCTGTGCGAATGCCTATCTGGATTGAATGCTCAGGGCTGATAATCCCCTCGTTAGGGGCATGATAAAACATGGTGCCATGGTCGTACTTACTGCCTTGGCTGTAGGTATCGGTATGGGCATCAAAATGCAGCAATGCCATTTTGCCATGTTTTTTGTAGTGTGCGCGTAATAGCGGCAAGGTGACAAAGTGGTCACCGCCAAAGCTCAACATCGCTTTACCGGACTCAACAATTGCTGTGGCAAAGTCTTCTACCCTTTGGGTAAAATCAGCAGCATCGCCACAGTCGTACACCAAATCACCGGCATCCACAACGTTAATATGCTTGCTAAGGGTGAAATCCCACGGCCAACGCGTTTCTTCCCAAGCGAGATTGACTGATGCTTGTCTGATTGCACCCGGTCCCATCCGTCCACCTGAGCGCCCTGTGGTCGCCATATCAAAAGGTAAACCTAGTACTACAACATCGGCGTCGCTGTTAAGCGGGCTGAAGTTAAGTGGTAATCTTAAATAACCAAAAGCGTTAGAGTACAAAGAGTAATCTGGCTTATCGTTTAAGGTAGTCATATGTTCTCCATCAACTTTAACGCGTGGCGCTAAAGCGTTTCGCAACAAAGGCGAATGTCATTACGTTGATAATGGTTAAACTGAACATTATCACTTTGTTCACTAACAATAGAACAAGTTGACTGGGTTGCGCCCGATAGTTCATGTTCAACGGGGTGCTGATTAACAGCTATCACGTCCCAACTCTCTGGGGCAAACAGTGCAAGTAGTGCATCTGATACCCGCTTGAGTAATTGAGGCGCGGTAATATTGGTTTCAAAGCTCACATAGGAGTGCGCTTTTTCTGGGGTAACATGTATGGTGAAGTACTCAGCTTGATTGACCCCATTGACTGAATAACCAAAGGGAGAAAACAGGTGATCATCAATCGTAAACTCAGGCAATAATTCAGTTAACTGCAATAAGGCTCTTATATGCATTACTGACAATGATGACCCACGTAATTGATTGGCCACGTCGGCATCAATATGATGCATCAACAGCTCGTAAGTGACCGGCGCGGGGCGAGAACTTGACTCACCATAGGCGAGAAAAAGATAGTGATGATGACTGTCTAGATGACCGACACGATAGCCTTTACCGTTGATAACTTGACGCAATTGAATCAACTCTTGATCAAAGCTCGCTAAACTCACCTGATGGCGATATTCATTTTTACGCTGATAACTCGCGACACCAATCTGCGCAGCACCTAGTTTTTCAATTAAGGTGGCTAATGCAGGACTGAGTAACGTATCACCACAAGTTAGCATGCGTACTCTATCGTGCCAGACGAATAAACTCGACTCGCTAAGCAAGTAGGCATCACATGATTGATGGTGCACTACAGATAGGATATCAGCGCCGCACGCAGCGACTAGCTCTTGCCAAAACTGAGGTGGAAGCTCACGCAAGCTATCACAATTTGGCCGCAGCGCAACATCAATGATTTTCTCTGAACCTTCAAACATCTTCGCTGTTACAGTTACCTCAATAGTGGCGACAAAGCGTGAAACCTTGCCGCCAAATCAGCTGCAGGTGATTTAAGAGAAGTCTTCCAAGTAAGTGTACCCTTTTAGGCCTACTTGTAACTCTTCCAAAATATTTGCCCGCTCTGACTCATCTATGTGCTGGTTTACTAGCTCTTCATAGGTGCGCATAAATGATACAGCATCGAGGTTAACGTAACGCAGGACATCCGCGACCGTATCACCTGCCAGTACCGACTCAATATTGACTAAGCCTTCATCATCAAGACGCACCACCGCTGAGTTAGTGTCGCCAAATAGGTTGTGCATATCACCAAGGATCTCTTGATAAGCCCCCACCAAGAAAAAGCCTATCAAATAAGGGCTTTCTGCACTCCAAGCTGGCACAGGCAAGGTGGTTTCAATACCTTGTCCGTCAACATACTGATCAATCGCCCCATCAGAGTCACAGGTAATATCTAACATCACTGCCCGGCGCTGTGGCTCTTTGTCGAGTCCCGATAACGGCATGACCGGAAAGACTTGATCAATACCCCATGCATCTGGCAAAGACTGGAACAATGAGAAGTTAACAAAAAACTTATCGGCGAGTTTTTCGTTCAACTCATCAATCACCGGCCGGTGGAAGCGGTACTTACCGCTCATCACCCCTTTGAGCTCATAACAAACCCGCAGGTTAATTTGCTCTGCCCAAGCACGTTCAGTTAGGCTCATTTGCCCAAGCGCAAACATTGAGTGCACTTCAGCTAAATCACTTTGACAATCATGATAGACCTCAATCAATGCCCGTTGATCCGCTCTAGCACTGACTTCATTCCATGATTGCCACATATTTTGTAGCAGTTGCGGCGCATCTTCAGCCGGTGGCTGCACATTTTCAGGATGATAGGCTTCAGTACCAATCACATCGGCAATCAACACTGCATGATGGGCAGTTAAGTATCGACCAGATTCTGATATCAATCGCGGCATAGGTTGCTCATATTCATTACAAATATCGGTCAGTACGCTGACAATATTGTTGGCATATTCCGTCAGGCCGTAATTCATCGAGTTGCTGCTTTGACTGCGGGTACCATCGTAATCAACCGCCAAACCGCCACCGACATCGAAACATTTTACATTGGCGCCTAGCTTTTGTAGTTCACAGTAAAAGCGCCCTGCTTCGCTAACACCACGGCGAATATCGCGAATATTGGCGATCTGCGACCCCAGATGGAAGTGCAATAACTGCAGACAATCGAGCATGTCGTTATCTTTAAGTGAATCGATCACCGTCAACACTTGCGCTGCAGATAACCCAAACTTAGATTTTTCACCGCCACTGGCTTGCCACTTACCTTTGCCCTGGAACGCCAAACGCACACGCAAGCCTAAACGAGGCGTAACGCCAAGCTTTTTGGCTTCAGCAAGAATGACTTTAAGCTCGGACAGTTTTTCTAGCACGATATAGACTTTGTGACCTAGTTTTTCGCCAATCAAAGCTAAGCGTATGTATTCAATGTCTTTATAGCCATTACAAATGATCACTGAGCTGGCTTTTTGCGCCATAGCTAGCACTGCCATCAGCTCAGGTTTTGAGCCGGCCTCAAGCCCCAATTGCGGCACTTCTTTGGCCACTTGGCTGGCGAGGATCTCTTCTACGACCGTTTGCTGCTGGTTAACCTTAATCGGGTAGACAAGCAAATAATCTGATTGATATTCATAACGCTGAATAGCTTGGTTAAATGCATGGCATAAACTATTCACCCTATGGTGTAAGATCTGCGGGAAACGGACTAGTACAGGTAAATTCACACCTGACTTAACCATGTCCTTAGCTAGCTCGTTTAATCCGATACTATGATCAGGGTGACTAGGATCTGGTGATACAGTCACCTCTCCAGACTCACTAATGCCGTAAAGCCCTTGGCTCCAGTAATTTACATTGTATCCAGCATAAGCATCTTTAATAGACCAATTACTCATCTTTTCTCAACCTGTCTATTGAAAATCAACCAGGCTATAACAGCCTGCACTTCAGCACGGTAGAGCCTATCGCAATCCACTGCGCTGTGTTAACCATAAAAGAACCATATTACACCCACGGCTATTCGCCAAATAATTCTGGTAAATTCAACCGAAAATATGCCCCAAAATCCATAGCATCCGCATGAAAAGGCGCGCAATTAAACATCCTAAATGGCCTAAAAGCAAGTATTAGATCACGGTTTGTTGTCGACCATAACGCCCCAGTGTGCGATTGTTAAACTAAGCTAACATATCAAAAACCAAAATCGCCCAAAGTTTGTCGATAAAACACAAAACATCTACAGCATATTGTGCGTTTTTCCACTATAATCAGCCGCGAAAATAACCGCAGTAAAGAGAGCATCATGGCACAAATTGGTAAGAAATGTACGCTTGACGTTGTTAAGCAAGTCGATTTTGGGGTGTACTTAAATGCCCATGACCTAGGTCAGGTATTATTACCCAATAAAGTCGTCCCTAAAGATTGCCAAGTTGGCGACCAAGTTGACGTGTTTCTTTATCTCGATTCTGAAGATATGGTGATTGCTACCACTAAAATGCCACTTGCTCAGGTTGGCGAATTTGCCTACCTCAAAGCGGTAGCAACCGGTCCATATGGTGCCTTTCTTGATTGGGGCCTTGAAAAAGACCTACTGCTGCCCTTTGGCGAACAATTAAGAGAAGTCGAAGTGGGCCGTTCATATTTAGTCCATATTTACCGCAACAGCGCCGACGAGCGTATTGTGGCATCGGCAAAAGTGGATAAGTTTTTGGATCTCACCCCACCGCCTTATAAAAACGGCCAAGAAGTTAATCTGATTATTGGCGGTCGTACTGATTTAGGTTTTAAAGCGATTATTGACCATAGCCATTGGGGCGTACTGTATAGCAATGAAGTTTTTTGTAGCTTAAAGTTCGGCCAACGTCTAAAGGGCTTTATCAAGCGTGTACGTACCGACGACAAAATTGATTTGATCTTGCAGCGCGGTGTTAAGCAAGAGCTGGATAAACATGCGACCAGTATTATCATCAAGCTGAAGCAAGCGGGTGGATTCTTGCCACTTAACGATAAGACAGATGCCGATACTATCTATGCACAGATGGGAATGAGTAAGAAAGCCTTCAAAAAGAGTATTGGTGGTTTATATAAGGCAAAGCAGATCTCTATCGCACCCGATGGTATTCGTCTACTGGATTAACGCATATCCACCGGCTTGATTAACTCTTGTCCATCTAAAGCCATAACATAGCGGTTTGATGTTGATTAAAAGCTTAGCTTTGATATAACAAAGCTAAGCTTTTTTATTGGGACCGCCATATGATCACCTTAACCACCACCGAAGCCAGAGTCATTGGCTGTTTACTTGAAAAAGAAAAAACCACCCCTGAACAGTATCCGTTATCTCTTAACGGGCTAACATTAGCCTGCAATCAAAAATCAAGCCGAGAACCGGTGATGGCATTAACGGAATCTGACGTCCAACAGGCCTTAGACAGTTTAAGCAAAAAGCGCTTAGTTGCAGAACAAACAGGTTTTGGCTCTCGGGTTGTCAAATATACCCATAGATTCTGTAATACCGAATTTAGTGCCCTGCAATTAAGCCAAGGGCAGCTGGCTATAATGTGCCTACTGTTATTGCGCGGCCCGCAAACTGCCGGGGAGTTACGTACCCGCAGTAATCGCCTACACAGTTTTACTGATGTCGCTGAAGTCGATGAAGCCTTAAACCAGCTCGCGGCACTAGAGCCTGCCTTAGTTAAGCAATTACCAAGAGAGCCTGGTAAACGCGAGAGCCGCTTTACCGAACTGGTTTCTGAGCTTGGGCAAAATCAACAGACTGCCACTGCGCCAGCGCCCCTCACGTCAGCAGCCACAGCAACTGATAGCGACTTGCAGCAACGGGTTAGTCAATTAGAAGCCGAAGTGGCTGCATTGAAAACGCAATTACAACAATTGCTTGAATAGAACTCGTTACATCTTTTTGCCTAGCAAATGTTTCTTAGCAATAAAGAAGTGCTAGTCTAGGCACAGTAACAAAAGACCCAGTAAGGAATCACCATTGCAAAGTAATGCCCCTATAGCGACCGCGCCTAACGGCATAAGCGGCAATTCACAGTTAACCAATATGTTGCTGCTTGCTAAACATGAGCTGGTTAAACTTCTTTTCAATCGCCGGGGTGTCATTGCCTTAGCGGCATTTGCGTTAGTTTGGGGGCTGCTATTGTGGTACCCAATCCGCGAAGCTTCGAGCTTTCTCATTGACCCTAACTTTAGACAACTGCTCGCCAGCGTTTTTGGCGAAGCGGCTGTCGGCAATCTGTTCCTGTGGCCGGTTGCTGAAATGGCGGTGTTCTGGGTGGCAGCGCTATACTTGTTTCCCTTATTTAGTATTTTTGTCTGCGCAGATCAGTTCTCCTCAGATAAAACCCGTGGCACTTTTCGGTTTATTAGCTTAAGAACGGGTCGTAACGCCCTATTCTTTGGTCGGTTTAGCGGCTATATGCTCATTCAAATGATACTACTGGCCATTACTGTGATAGCCAGTGTATTGCTTGCCAGTAGCCGCGAAGCGAGTTTATTGATGTCAGCTTTGATGTCCGGTGTGCTGGTATTCATCAACATCACCATCATCTTACTGCCTTACACCGCAATGATGGCATTGCTATCGCTGTATGCCAATTCGGCAAGACAAGCGACTATCTACGCCATTTTATTTTGGGCGATCACCTCAATTGTTATAGGCATTGTTAGTCACTATTTACCCATGCTCAGTGAAGCCTTACAGTGGATTCTCCCCGGTGCGCAAATATCGTTAATGATTAACACCCAAGGTATAGGCACACTCGCTTATGCCCCTATCCCAATCATACAGGCAGTTGTACTGCTATTTATTGGCCGAAGCTATATGATGAGGAGTGCGTTGTAATGCTAATAAGCTGTCAGAATTTAAGCAAAAAATACGGCAATAAACTGGCATTGAATCAGGTGTCTTTATCGCTACAAGCCGGCGCGCCTATTGCGCTAGTCGGGCCAAATGGAGCGGGCAAAACAACGCTGTTCTCGCTGCTTTGTGGTTATATTCTTCCTTCTAGCGGTACATTATCGATACTAGGCCACCCACCAGGAAGCAAAGCACTATTTGGACTAGTTGCCGCGCTACCTCAAGATGCACAGCTTGACCCCTCACTGTCGATTATCAGTCAATTAAGCTTATTTGCTCAACTGCAAGGTTATAACGCTAAGCAAGCTAAACAAGAGAGTTTGCGTGTACTGGGTTTAGTCGATCTTGTGCATGTGGCTGACCAAAAGCCGCAATCACTAAGCCACGGCATGAGCAAACGCGTTTCCATTGCACAGGCACTTATCGGCTCACCCAAAATAGTCTTGCTTGATGAACCTACCGCCGGTTTAGACCCGGCTAATGCCAAAGCAATCCGTGAGTTGGTGCAACAGCAATCTGGACATACAACCTTTATTATCAGTTCACATAATCTAGATGAGTTAGAAAAACTCTGTGATCAGGTGCTGTATTTAGATCAAGGTGAGTTAGGCCAGTCAGTTTCAATTCAGGACGAGCTCAACGATGATTATTTAACGCTGTCAATGCAACACTGTGATGCGGTGTTATTTGACCAAGTTGTATCCGCCATAGGCGGCATAAAATCGGTAGAAAACAAGCAGAGTAATGAATATGTCATTCACTATGATCAAACGGTTGCTAAGCAGCTAGAAGTCACCCTGTTTGGTTTATTCGAACAACATAACTGGCAATATAAAGCGCTGATTAAAGGCCGTACATTGGAAGACAAGCTATTTTCTTAAATAGATAGCGATTGAGGAAAGCAGGCAGAGCCTGCTTTTTTTATGCCTGTTTGTTGTAAGAGTGAGTATAATACCAATCAGTATAAACATTTAGTCACTCAGCGAGAGTTTAGCGGTTCTGAGGCAAGGTCCTTAAATGCTCCTGCATTAATAACATTCACCACATCCATGTGGTTTGCAACGAGTGAAGAGCATAGTTGTTCTACGGTTAAGCTCGTTAACACAGCATCAGGACTGCTAAAACTCGCCATTCTGGCGCGTTTTTGGCTACCTACTTCTGCGTTGAATAACCTCACAAGGGAGTAACCATTGTCTCAGTACTCACTTTGAATTAGCCGGCCTTGAATTAGTTTGCCAAAAGCGCACTGAGTAGATCAAATTCTTATACTGATTGGTATAAGGCGCGAACCAAAGCGTTGTGACTAACAGCCCTAAGTGGCAGCGCTGCGGTTCGACAGTCGCTAAATGGCGCTGTTTAGCCTAGCAAAGTTAATAAACAGACATAAAAAAGAGCTGCGATAAATCGCAGCTCTTAGGAATCTTTTCATATATAGCTTGAAGCTATATAAAGGCAAGCTTAGATAACAGTTACGTTCTCAGCTTGTGGACCTTTTTGACCTTGAGTCACGGTGAAAGAAACTTTCTGACCTTCGTCAAGAGTTTTGAAACCGTCTGAGTTGATCGCACGGAAGTGTACGAAAACGTCTGGGCCAGACTCTTGCTCGATAAAACCAAAACCTTTGTCAGAGTTGAACCACTTAACAACGCCAGTAACTTGAGACATGATATAAATCCTGTAACTTAAATAAAATAAAGCCATAAACGGCAGTAGAGCTGGAAAATGCCGGTATTACTTATGTTAACAGGACGAACGGATCGTATTGAACACATAAAAATAAGCCCAACCTTCAAGCTGCACTTACTATAAATCATTCTGGCAGTATGTCAACAATCATTTCATATGATGAAACAGAGTTTTTTTACTTAAATTTCTGTCAGTTGGTGCAGCTTTAATAGCGAAAAAAAATTACTAAAAACTGAGGTTTTACTCAAATATGAAAAATAGACTGCCTAAACAACTGATTACCGATTAACTGGCTCGAAAAACTTCAATCTTAAAGTCTAATTGGCACGTAAGGCCCTGCGCTATTAGCGTTTGCTTCTGTTCATCGTTAAGCTTCCAACTATAGGGTGTCATATCTAAAAAGTGCTTTATGTCGTTACTTGGCAACAAAACTAAATCACTCACTAGGTTTTCACCGTGTAGTCTCTCGAAGCCACTAATGACACTGGGTGTTTCAATATGCTGCTGTGGATTATCGTAGATCAGCTCTTTTAGTGCGAAATGATGCATTGGCCCCGCTGACACGGTGATCAAAATGGCACCTTTTTTCGCTACACGATGCAGCTCTTCATCAAGTGAAGGTGCATAGATTCGCAGCATAAAATCAAAACTGTCATCACTAAAGGGCATCTCAAAACTGCTGGCCACGCAAAAGTCGATAGCTTTATAGCGTTTAGCGGCATAACGCAGCGCTGACTTAGATATATCCACGCCCTGCAAGCTAAACTGATTATGTTGATTGAGTGCGTCATGAAGCCGATGGCTGTAATACCCCTCTCCACAGCCAATATCGAGCCCAGCACTCGCGTTAGCGGCAAATTCAACCGCCAATTCATTTACTCTGTCGCTTAAATGTTGATAGTAACCCTGATTTAGAAATTCACGCCTTGCCAGCATCATCTCTTTGTTATCACCCGGGTCTTTTGAGCGTTTTTTTTGCACGGGAAGAAGGTTAACGTAGCCCTCTTTTGCACAGTCAAAACGATGATTATTGGCACAGGACCAAGTGCGGACATCTAACGTCAACATTTGACGGCATATTGGGCAAGCGTAGTTCATGATATTTCCAAGCGGCAACGGGGTGGATTAACTGTTTTTCTCGTCTAAGAGTAAGTTTTCCACCATGGCATTCATTTCTGGCGTAGACAATAACTGATAGTACTCTAGTTTTCGATATAAACTTTCATCACAGCCGGGTTGATTGGCACTGTATTGCCAATTATTGCGCTCCATCGCTTGTTGATACTGCTGAGACAGCCACTGCTTTTTACGTTGTAGCTGCGCATCAATACTGGCAATTTTTTTGAGCTGCTCATTAGGACGGTTGTTGGTATGGTCTTGTAACATCAGCCCTAAATCGGCGCACACCATATCGATTTCACTGAGCTCAAGCAATAGCTGTTCAGTATTCGCATTATAATCATTTGCACGATTCAATAACGCTTTGGCTCGCCTTAACTCTTTTTGGCCGGTAAATAAGCGCATGTCATTTTCTAGGGCAACAAGCTGCCAGCCATGGTGAATATGCGGGGTAACACATAATTGGCCATCACAGTTGTCAATATCGATGCGAATACCTTGACGCAGCAACTGTAAACATAATATTGGCGACCGACCTAGCTCGCTAAATAACCGCCAACCTTGCCCCACAGAGCGACGAAGGCTTGGGGGTTTATCAACGTCAGAATTGAGCGTTAATCGCGGGTCTGCAACACTACCTATTAACTGAATATAGGGGTGTAACCGAGCCAGTATCGCGGTGCTTAATTCACTATGTTCGACAATCACAAATTCACCTAGATGACCATTAAGCGCCTCAAGCATACTCAAATCCCCTACAGTTTCAGGCAACTGCAGAATAAAACTCGACGTTTGCGTAAATCTGATGATTTTTGGCGTTGTTAAAATAGGTTCAAACATAGGCGATATTTATTAGTATTATCAAACAATTGTAACCATAAACTGTGAAACAAACCAGTGTCAAAATGATTCAATGCTCTGCAATCGCACCAAGGAGCCATAAAGCCAAAGGACAGTACCCGATTGCAGTGCTATGATAAGCGCAATGAATAACAAAGACATAGACACTCATGGCTTCAACACAACAAGAAACCATATTCTGGCACGATTATGAAACTTTTGGTGCCAATCCGGCCAAAGATAGGCCCTCACAGTTTGCCGGCGTTAGAACTGATTTAGATCTAAATATCATTGAAGAAAGCGTAACATTCTACTGCAAGGTGGCCAATGACTATCTGCCACAACCAGAGGCAATTTTAGTCACCGGTATTACGCCGCAATTAGCTAACTTAAAAGGCACAGTTGAGCCGGAGTTTATGGACAAGGTTCATAGCCAGTTTAGCCGACCCAATACCTGTGTTGCCGGCTACAACTCACTACGATTTGATGATGAAGTCACTCGCTATGGCTTCTATCGTAACTTTTATGACCCTTATGCAAGGGAGTGGCAAAATGGTAACAGCCGCTGGGATATCATCGATTTAGTGCGTGCATGTTACGCCTTTCGACCTGAAGGTATTGTATGGCCTGAAAAAGCAGATGGCAGTCCTAGCTTTAAACTAGAAGACCTCACCAAAGCCAATGGCCTAAGTCACGACAATGCCCATGATGCAATGTCAGATGTCTATGCCACTATTGATATGGCGCGCTTAATTAAGCAAAAGCAGCCAAAGCTATACGAGTATTATTTTTCCTTGCGCCGTAAAGCCGCGGTAAGCAAGCAAATTGATGTACTCAATATGCAACCACTGGCACATGTGAGCTCAAAAATTAATGCCATGCACGGCTGTACCACACTTATCGCTCCTCTCGCCCACCATAGCCAAAATAAGAACGCCGTGATTTGCGTTAATTTAGCCATGGATGTCAGCCCGCTACTTGAGTTAACCGCCGACGAGATTAGGCAGCGCATGTACACCAAGCGCAGCGAGTTGGCCGAAGATGAGTTACCTATCGGACTAAAACAACTGCATATCAATAAATGCCCGTTTATTGCACCAGCCAAATCGTTGACCGATGATAACGCGCAACGACTGGATATCGATAAAGAGTTTGCTAGAGCGCAATATAAGCGCTTAAGGCAGCATCCAGAGATCCGCGAAAAGCTGGTCGCGGTGTTTGATGTCAAACATGAGCAAAGCAGCCAAGATCCCGACCAGCAACTGTATAGCGGTGGCTTTTTTAGTCATGCAGACAAAAGTAAGATGGAGATCATTCGTCACACTGCACCCAAGAACCTTGCCGCACTCGCATTAGATTTTGATGATCCTCGTTTAGCAGAAATGCTATTTAGATATCGTGCTCGCAACTATCCCGAGACACTTGATCACAGTGAGCAGATGCGCTGGCGCGAATACTGTAAAGAGCGCCTGAACGATCCGGATTACATGGTACGGCTTGAAAACCTTGTCAATGAAACCGCTAACGATGAGGCAAAACAAAAGCTGCTTACCGCACTTTGCCAATACTTAGGTAACCTGTAATTTTTTAACGGTTATGGGATCAAGTTCAACTTGCCCATAACCAATGTTACCTACAATGAAACAATCTTAAGCTTTTTACTAAAGGAACTGACGCATGCAAGACAGATTTATTCACTGCATCGCTAAGCTGCCAGCCTCGTTGCAAACCCATATTCTTCCCATATTGAACCAGGACTTTGCAGGTCATATCGACGCACAACAAATTGCTGAGTTATGCGATGCCTGCAACATGACAGAAAAAGCGCTATTGTTGGCACTGCTGCCCGTTGCAGCTGCATTGGCCAAGCCGCCTATCAGCCAGTTTCATGTTGGTGCAATCGCCAAAGGTAAAAGTGGTGATATTTATATGGGCGCCAACCTCGAGCTAAACGGTGAAGCCCTGTTTCACTCTGTCCACGCCGAGCAAAGCGCCATTAGTCATGCATGGCTAAGTGGTGAGCAACAAATCGTCGATATTATTGTTAATGCGTCACCCTGTGGCCACTGTCGGCAGTTCATTAATGAACTGGTACAAGGGCAATCAGTTACTATTCACCTGCCAGAGCAGCCAAGTCAGCCATTGAGTCACTACCTGCCCTATGCCTTTGGCCCCAGTGACTTAGACATTACCGAAGCCTTGCTAAGTAAGCAGCAGCATCCGCTTGATTTTGATAGTGCTGATCCGATGATTATCGAGGCGCTAGATCATGCCAGCCTAAGCTACGCCCCCTACACCCACAGTTATGCTGCAGTGGTATTGGAAACCCAAGACGGTCACACTTACTGTGGACGCTACGCAGAAAATGCCGCATTTAATCCATCAATGATGCCGATGCAGATGGCGCTATCGACCTTAGTCCGTCACAACCGTGATTTTAGTGAAATAAAGCGTGCGGTACTGATAGAGTCAAGCCTAGGGAAAATATCTTTAGTGGGGGCGAGTATGGATGCCTTGCACGCGAGCGCTGCCGTAGAGTTGGAACACATTGTCATAGAAGCTAGCGAGTAGTCTGTGAGCCAGCAATAAAAAAGAGGTTGCTAAGCAACCTTTTTTTTATCTCTACCTTTCTACATTTGGTAAGAGAGTCAATTAGCTATGGCGATACTTTTCTAACCTAGCAAGTAAACTAGATGTGTCATAGCGATTGCCACCAATGCCTTGCACTTCTGAATAAAATTGATCAACCAGTGCCGTTAACGGCAAGTGAGAGCCATTACGGCGGGCCTCTTCAAGGGCGATCCCCAAATCTTTACGCATCCAGTCAACTGCAAAACCTAAGTTATACTCGCCTTGCCACATCGTTTGGTAACGGTTTTCCATCTGCCAAGATTGTGCTGCGCCTTTACTGATCACCTCAACCACTTTTTCACCGTCTAACCCAGCACTGCGGGCAAAGTGCAGACCTTCTGACAGTCCTTGAACGACACCGGCGATGCAAATTTGGTTAACCATCTTAGTTAGCTGCCCTGCTCCCACATCACCTAAACGCTCAGCACATTTGGCGTAGGCTGGCATAATTTGTTGCGCTTGAGCAAATGCCGACTCGCTGCCGCCAATCATCACTGTCAATACGCCATTTTCAGCGCCAGCTTGACCACCAGATACAGGGGCGTCGATAAACTCAACGCCCTGCTCTTTAGCAATGGCAGCAAGTTCCCTAGCAACATCTGCCGATGCGGTAGTATGATCTATTATCAAACTTCCGGTGTGCATACCGGCAAGCGCGCCCTCTTCACCCAATACAACAGATCGCAAGTCATCGTCATTGCCCACACAAATACAGACAAAATCTTGCCCTTGAGCCGCTTGTTTTGGCGTGCTAAACGCTTGACCACCGTATTGTTCAGCCCAAGCTTGCGCCTTAGAAAACGTCCGGTTATAGACTGACACATCATGTCCCTGTTTCACTAGGTGGCCGGCCATTGGATAACCCATTACCCCTAACCCTAAAAATGCTACCTTAGCCATAAATTATCCTTTAAATTTCAATTTGATGAGATTAAGTGAATCTATCATATTCGGTAGGTCTGCAACAATGCACCAGCGAGAGTCTATGGCGATATTAGCCATAAAAAATGGGCCGAAGCCCATTGATGAGTTATAGCGTTAAATGCGCTTCCATTTCGGAGCCGATCCGTTTACGCATATCCATTAGCCGGATAGCTGACTCACGTAACTCTTTATCGGCATCAGTAACAGGCACCCATTCAGGTACCTCTGTGGGTTGACCTGAGTCATCAACCGCGACCATGATAACAATACAGTGAGTAGTAAGATGGCGTTCAGGATTTTTCGGATCGCCCGCTTTAACATCAATGCCCAAATGCATTGAAGAGCGGCCGGTATAAATCACTTTAGCGCTGACTTCTACAATGTTGCCTACATGAATGGGTTTTACAAAACGAATACCGCCTGCATAAGCGGTAATGCAATATTTACCGCTCCATGCTGCAGAACATGCATAGGCAGCTAAATCGATCCATTTCATGACCGCGCCACCATGGACTTTACCACCAAAGTTGACATCGGCAGGTTCTGCTAAAAAACGTAGGGTTATCTCTCTTTCTTTACCAGCCATTGTCTTCACTTGTTTAACTATTAATTGTGACTTTAGTGTACTGCATAATGATAGATACCCCTACCCAATCTGTATTGATTTAATCGATTAGCCTAAATAAGCCACCACACCGCAACCTAGCGCCATCACCGGCAACGCTAAGCGATACAACCAGACTTGCATACTGTCAGTTAAAAACCGCCCTAACTTAAATGCTGAATACGTTCCAAGTCCAGCCAGAAACAACATGAGCACTTCAACACCCGCAATGGTGTTGCTGTCGCCACCGGTATAAATAGCGGTAATAAGCAACATAAACCACACCGACGCAAAAGCGGCACTTGCCGAGGCAAAAGTCTTCATTCCTATAGTGCGTTTAAGTGTACTTTCCCCTCTAACGAGTTCATTTAAATTAGCGGCGATAGCGCCAATGAAAGGCATGATGGGTATAACTAGTGGATTTAGCATGATCGACTCCAAGATCAATAGGTAACGGCGAAAGTATCTCCCCATTCCACTAAATCAGCTACTGATTAATACCTCTATTAACAAAAGATCATCCAAGCGTCATCAGAGATTCATTCAGCTAACATTTGATTAGCTTTTGGCATAAAAAAAGCGCCTAAAGGCGCTTTTTTTAACGTAACTTAAGATTTGGTTTATTCAGCTTTTTTAAACAGCAATGAACCGTTTGTACCGCCAAAACCAAATGAATTACACAACGCATAGTCAAACTGATGCGCCCGTGCCGTGTGCGGCACGAAATCTAAGTCGCAGCCTTCATCTGGGTTGTCCAAATTCAATGTCGGAGGCACCATCTGATCTTTAAGTGCCAATAAGGTGATAATCGCTTCAACAGAACCGGCTGCACCTAATAAATGACCGGTCATTGATTTGGTTGAACTGACCAATAGATCATAAGCATGCTGCTCAAACACAGATTTAACTGCCGCAGCCTCAGCTTTATCACCTGCCGGTGTCGATGTGCCATGGGCATTAATGTAACCAATCGCTGTTTTTTCAATACCTGCGTCGTTGATTGCATTTTCCATTGCAGCAGCAGCGCCACTGCCGTCAGCTGGCGGCGAAGTCATATGGAAAGCATCGCCACTCATACCAAAGCCCACAAGCTCACCGTAAATGGTCGCTCCGCGCGCTTTGGCATGTTCATATTCTTCCATCACCATCACACCAGCGCCATCGCCTATCACAAAGCCGTCACGGTCTTTATCCCAAGGGCGACTCGCCTTAGTCGGGTCTTCATTACGTGTTGATAATGCTTTAGCTGAGCCGAAGCCACCTACGCCTAATGGGCAAGTCACATCTTCAGCGCCGCCGGCAACCATCACGTCAGCATCGCCATAGGCAATTGTACGGGCAGCAAAACCGATATTGTGTACGCCAGTTGTACATGCTGTAGTCACAGCGAAATTAGGCCCGGTCATGCCATACTTAATCGACAGATGACCAGCAATCATATTGATAATGGTACTGGGAACAAAGAAAGGTGACACTTTACGCGGTCCGCCTTTCATCAACGCGGTATGATTTTGCTCAATCAGCCACATGCCACCCATGCCTGCACCCACTGCGGTACCAACTCGAGCTGGATTTTCTTTAGTCATATCAAGACCAGCATCTTCAATTGCTTGAATACCTGCTGCCATACCATACTGAATAAAGAGATCCATTTTACGTGCGTCTTTTTTCGACAAATACTGCTCTACGTCAAAATCTTTGACTGAGCCGCTAAAACGCGTAGTAAATTCACTGGCATCAAATTTAGTAATTGGGGCAATACCACTCTGGCCAGCAAGAAGTGCTTTCCATGAACTTTCAACGGTATTGCCTACAGGAGTGACTAACCCAAGACCTGTTACGACGACACGACGTTTTGACACGCTTCCACCTTATCTATATCTAATACCAATCAGTAAAAGAAGTTTATCTACTCAGAGCATTTTTTACGGCTCTGATACTGCGTTAAAGAACTTGCTCAAAGAACAACGATGTTGTTCATTCCTTGCCTTACCTCAAAACCGCTAAACTCTCGCTGAGCAATCAAATCTTTATGCTAATTGGTATGATTATCACAACAATTAAAAAGGTCTGCTGAAATAACCTATATCAGCCTAATGAGCATCTATTCACATTAGTCGACACTTTTTCAAATTTCAAACAAAAACAGGCGGCATATAGCCGCCTGTTTTCTAGAATTCAGAATTACTGATTCTTTGAAACGTAATCGATCGCTGCTTGAACAGTAGTGATCTTTTCTGCTTCTTCATCAGGAATCTCGGTATCAAACTCTTCTTCTAGAGCCATTACCAACTCGACGGTGTCCAGAGAATCTGCACCCAAATCGTCTACGAAAGATGCCGCTGGCTTAACGTCTTCTTCGTTAACACCTAGTTGCTCTACAATGATTTTCTTTACACGTTCTTCGATGTTGCTCATTAGTTTTCTTTCCTATTCAAATTACGCACTTGCGTAAGATTGCGAGTAGTTTATTCAATTTGACTCACAATGCAAGCTTAAGTTTTGTGGTCTAACCACGAAGCTTAGGTTTACATTGCCACAAAAACGACTCAATTCAAGTAGTTACCTACCAGATACCCTAAACCATGTACATCCCGCCATTTACATGCAGAGTTTCCCCTGTGATGTAAGCAGCTGAATCCGAGGCTAAAAATAGTACAGCGTTAGCAATCTCTTGCGCCTGACCTAATCTTTCCATCGGAACTTGCGACATAATACCTTGTTGCTGCTCTTCAGTCAGCTCATCTGTCATGTCTGTCTGAATAAATCCAGGAGCAATAGCATTCACTGTTATTTGACGAGATGCAACCTCCTTTGCAAGAGATTTTGTAAATCCAATCAAACCAGCCTTGGCCGCACAATAGTTAGACTGCCCTGGATTACCCATGGAGCCTACCACTGAGCCGATATTAATGATCCGACCATTACGCTTTTTCATCATCGGACGCATGACTTGCTTAGACGTACGATACAAAGAAGTGAGGTTAGTATCAATGATATCTGTCCATTCATCTTCTTTCATACGCATCAGCAGGTTATCGCGCGTAATACCAGCATTGTTGACTAGAATATCAACATCGCCAGCTTTTTCTTTGATCGAGGCAAATAATTGTGCCACTGATTCGCTATCAGTGACATTTAATACCATTCCGTGACCTTTATCACCCAAATAGGCTTGGATAGACTCAGCGCCGCGCTCACTGGTGGCGGTTCCCACAACAACGGCACCAGCTGAAACGAGTGTTTCGGCAACAGCACGACCAATACCACGGCTTGCACCGGTAACCAATGCAACTTTTCCTGTGAGATCTAACGTGAAACTCATGACGGCTCCTTTATTCAACCAATGCAGCTACACTAGCTACATCATTAATCGCTTTGCCTTTAAGCGATCGATTAATTCGTTTGCTTAGCCCAGTAAGTACCTTACCAGGACCAATTTCATAGACGTTCACTACGCCCTGCTCGGCGATTTGACTAATAGTTTCAGACCATCTAACCGGGCAATATAGTTGACGCACAAGCGCATCTTTAATCGCTGCAACATCTTGATTGGTCGCCACGTCAACATTATTAATAATTTGCACTGCAGGTGTTTTAAACTCAATCTCACCTAGCGCCAGTGCCAACTTCTCTGCAGCGGGTTTCATTAGCTCACAATGCGATGGAACGCTAACAGGCAGCGCGACTGCCATTTTTGCACCGGCGGCTTTACAAGCATCAGCTGCGCGTTCCACTGCGGCTTTCTCACCCGCAATAACCACTTGGCCTGGACTATTGAAATTAACAGGGCTAACCACAGCGCCATTAGCCGCATCATCACAGGCTTTCTGGATGGCTTCATTATCTAAACCTATAATGGCGTACATCGCACCAGTTCCAGCAGGTACTGCTTGCTGCATTAACTGGCCGCGTAACTCCACCAACTTAACCGCATCAACAAAATCAATCACACCGCCACAAACAAGTGCAGAGTACTCACCTAAGCTGTGCCCGGCTAATACATCTGGTTTAGCGACACCAGCCGTTTCTAACGCGCGCCATATAGCAACGCTGGCTGTTAATAATGCTGGCTGTGTTTTGTCGGTTTCATTTAAACGCTCAACAGGCCCTTCTTGGACAAGTGCCCAAAGATCATAACCAAGTGCTTCACTCGCCTGTGCGAACGTTTGTGCGACAACTTCATGCTCCGCCGCCAAATCAGCAAGCATACCCAAAGCTTGAGAGCCTTGGCCAGGAAATACATATGCCACTTTTTCCATTACGATACCTTTATATACTGTGTTCTATTTTGTTTTAAACAAGCTTAAAAACGTACTAAGGCACTGCCCCACGCAAAACCAGCACCAAATGCTTCTAATAACAACAGCTGACCACGTTGAATACGCCCATCTCTGACCGCTTCATCTAATGCAATGGGTACTGAAGCTGCTGAAGTATTACCATGTTTTGCCAATGTCAGTACAACTTTATCTAAGCTCATGTCCAATTTTTTTGCTGTCGCTTTGATAATACGGAAATTTGCCTGATGAGGCACTAACCAATCAATCTCTGACTTATCAATTTGATTAATGCGCAAAGTTTCAGTGACAACATGGGATAATTGCGTTACCGCAACTTTGAAAACATCATTGCCTTTCATAGTCATGTAGCCAACAGCTTCTGATGATTCCCCCGCGCGTGGTGGGAAAGAACACTTCAGTAGATCGCCTTGGCTGCCATCAGCATAGATGTGAGTTGAAATAATACCAGGCTCTGTGGTGGCCCCTACAACCGCAGCACCGGCACCATCTCCAAATAAGATAATGGTCGAGCGGTCTTCTGGTTCACAAAGACGAGACAATACATCAGCGCCAATCACCAATACGTTTTTAGCAGCGCCGGTTTTAACAAACTGGTCTGCAACGCTTAGCGCATAAACAAACCCTGAGCAAGCAGCGGCAATATCAAAGGCGGGAATGGTTTTCACACCCAACATTGCCTGGATTTCACAGGCTGCGGCTGGAAATGCATTGCTCGCACTAGTGGTGCCACAAACAATCATGTCGATATCTTGTGGCGTTAAGCCTGCCATTTCTAACGCGTTAAGTGCTGCTTGATAGCCCATGGTGGCAACAGTTTCATTGTCTGCTGCAATACGGCGCTCTGAAATACCAGTTCGTTCAACAATCCATTGGTCACTGGTTTCGACCATTTGTTCTAAATCTTGATTGCTACGCACTTGCGCTGGCAAATAACTGCCAGTACCGAGAATTTTTGTATGCATAAGGAGATATCAGCTATTAATGTCTAAAAGAATCGACTCGAGACGTTGTTCAATCATCTGCGGAAGCCGACGTTGCGCTTCGGTCACTGCTAAACTAATTGCTTGTATAAAAGCAGCTTCATCGGCGCTTCCATGACTTTTTACTACAATTCCGCGCAATCCTATCAGACTTGCACCATTATAGTGGTCGGGGTTCATCTGATTTAAAACACTATTTATACGTGGCGCAATGAGTTTGGCCATCAGGCGTACAAAAAAGCCTTGGGTGAGTCCGTGTTTTAATTGATGGACCAAAAGCTTAGCAATGCCTTCAGAAGTCTTAAGGGTAATATTACCGACAAAACCGTCACACACTATGACATCGACTTTACCTGAGTAAATGTCATCGCCTTCGATAAAACCTTGGTAATTAATTTGCGGGGTACTTTGTAGCAATTGCCCAGCTTGCTGCACTTGGTCATTGCCTTTGATCTCTTCAATGCCAACGTTCAGCAACGCCACTTGAGGTTGGCTATTATTGTCAACGGCTTCGCTCAACACTGAGCCCATAACTGCAAACTGGAATAACGTCTCGCTGCAACAGGACACATTTGCGCCCAAATCTAACAAATAAACCGGTTTACCGTTAACTGACGGTAAGCAACTCACCAAGGCAGGCCTATCGATACCTGACAGAGTTTTAAGCAACACTTTTGATATCGCCATCAAGGCACCGGTATTGCCCGCGCTAACGCAAGCCTGTGCCCGTCCATCACGCACCAACTCAATTGCGATACGCATAGAGCTTTGTTTGCGATTACGCAATGCATGTACTGGGCGATCTGACATTGAGACCACTTCGGTGGTGTGGATCAATTCGATTCGTTGACGGATGTCGTCTTCAGCACCACTTAGCAGTGGACTGATTTGGTCTTGATGACCTACAAGAATAACTTTTAGGAAAGGATATAAGCGAAGTGCCTGCAAGGTTGCAGGCACTGTGATGTGAGGGCCATGATCGCCCCCCATCGCATCTAACGCAAGCGTCAGATCAGTCATTAAGAAATCAACAAATTACTTGTTGATAACCTTTTGACCACGGTAGAAACCGTCCGCAGTCACGTTGTGACGACGGTGTAGTTCACCACTCGTTGCATCCACAGATAGTTGAGCAGTGCTCAATGCATCGTGTGAACGGCGCATACCGCGCTTTGAACGAGATTTTTTATTCTGTTGTACAGCCATTTGACCTGTCTCCTAGATTACTTGCTCTTCAGTTTTTCTAACACTGCAAACGGATTTGGACGCTCCTCTTGAGCGGGTTCAATCTCGCCTACGACTATATCTTGATCACCTTTGCTGCAATTTTCATCAGCATGCATTGGGATCAAAGGCATAGCGACTATCAATTCATCTTCAATCAATTGATGCAGACGAACTTCACCTATCTCATTGCACTCAATAGGGTCATACGCATCCGGGAGCTCATCGATTTCTGCCTCAGTCCCGCAAGGGCTAAAACAAAAGTCGACCGTAACCTCCGTGGTAAATAGCGTCATGCAGCGTTGACAATTCAGAGTGAGCTCCGTCACAGCCTTCCCTTTCAGGTAGACTATCCCCTGTATATCTACACCACATTCAAGCGACACTGCCACTTCGGAACAGTCGCCGGCACATAACTCATTTAATCGTTTCAGCTGCGTACCAGGAATCAAGCCTTCATAAGAAGCCTTGCTCGCTGCCGCGCGTGTTGGATCAATTGAAACCGGTATCTTTACTGTTTGCATAAGGCGCGCATATTATAGTTTGAATTACTCAGAGTCAAAGGAAAATTTATCCCTATCAATGATCGAGTTAACGATTCCTTTAAAACTGACCCTGACATCAAAAATTAGTCGGAGCAAAATTCTACCCAAGCGCACCAAGATACTCAAGCCCCAAAGCCGCTAAATAAGTACGATTCGGTTAAAATTTCGCTATATAAAGCACAGATAGTCAGCAGTTAATCAACTACGGAGATTTCCAGCCTATCAACAAGTTTAGCTAAGCTGTTATTTTTGTCATCATCGAGACTGCCAATATCGAATAATTAGTGGCAATATTAGCCTCAAACTTTCTGACACTGATATTAAACAGGCTCATTTCATGGCTGCATCAATCATTTTGGCTTCAACCTCACCTTTCAGAAAAGCATTGCTAGAAAAGTTACAGATAAGCTTTGACACTTTCGCGCCAGAGGTTGATGAATCACCGCTATCAGGAGAAAGCGCTGAGCAGTTAGTGGCCAGGTTGGCCCACGCTAAAGCGCAAGCTGCAAATGGCCACTTTAATAGCGGTTTGGTTATAGGCTCAGACCAAGTCGCGGTAATTGATGGTCAAATCATCGGCAAGCCGCATACTGAGGCCAATGCATGCAAACAACTGCAAGCGGCCTCAGGCAAACATGTCACCTTTTATACCGGCCTGTCCCTATACAATCTTGCCACCCAACAGAGCCAAACGCTTGTAGAGCCTTTCGATGTGCACTTTAGAACGTTAAGTGACCAACAGATTGCTGCTTACGTTCGTAAAGAGCAGCCTCTGTATTGTGCTGGCAGTTTTAAGTGCGAAGGACTAGGCATTGCATTGTTTGAACGTTTAGAGGGCAAGGACCCAAATACCCTAATTGGTCTGCCTTTGATCAGTTTGATATCGCTATTGGCAAACGAAGGCGTTGATATTCTCATCCAATAAGCCAAGCAGATTTAAGCCACGCAAGTGCTGACTATGGTCTAAAATTAAGCTAACAATAATCGCTGCATTACTACCACTAGATTGACCATCTGGTTTCAATATTTTGTTTATGTGCAGCTTTTTTTAATAGCAGGGTTATGACCGATACAGAAGAAGCGCTGGCATTGTTAGCCGCGCCATGTACAGACGAACGATTTTTCCAACGCGCGCTTAAAGCACTGGCTCTGGTGACTCAATGTCGCTGGGCTGCGTTTGGACGTCCAGCACAAACGCCGGGAAAAGCAGAAGTCATTGCCTTTTGCGATTTAAAGCAAGCGGTACCTGGTTTTCAGTTTGATCTTAAAGGCTCACCCTGCGAAACCATCTACCAGTTACGCTACCCCGATACCCATATTTTGTATCACAGCAACCTACAACAACACTTTCCTGATTTTCAGCTCATTAAAGATTTAGGTGCGCAGAGCTATCAGGCTGAGCTGATATTAGACGACGATGGTAAACCATTAGGCCACATATTAGTCATGGACCCGTTGCCACAAACACCGTCTGTAAAGTCGAATGAATTTTTTAGATTATTAGCCCAACGAATTGGTGTTGAGTACAAGCGGCTCCTTATGAGGCAGCAACTCAACATGCACCAAGAGATCATTGCCACTACTCAACACTTAATGTCATTTGTAAGCGACAGTTTTGAGTATCAAATCATATCTCAGGGGTATGAAACACTATTTGGGCTGCCACGCGAGAAGATTATCGGACAGCACGTCGCTGACATTCATGGCAAGGAGATATTTGAAACGCGGCTAAGGCCACTGCTAGAGCGTAGCCTAAATGGCGAGACGGTGAATACCGAAACCGTCATTCAGCCGCCAAACTTAAATCACCCTATTTACTTAAACGTATTGCATACGCCCTTTTTAAATGAGCAAGGTAAAGCCACTGGTGTCATCATCTCCGCCCACAACATTACCAAGCTCAATCAATTGCAAAAGCAAACAGAGTATTTAGCCTATCATGACAGTTTAACCGGGTTACCTAACCGGCTGTCGCTATTTAATCACCTTAGCCAGTTGCTCCCCATCTCATCCCCGCAGCGAGTCGCTGTGATCTACTTAGATTTGGATGAGTTTAAGTTGGTTAACGACCAACATGGCCACCATGGGGGCGATCAGATCCTCAGCCAAGTGGGCCGCATTATAGCAGAGCAACTGCAGCAGCATGATTTTGCCGCCCGAATTGGTGGCGATGAGTTCGTGATTGTTAAACATTTTGAGTCGCACATGGATACTGATGAGATGTTAAAGCATCAATTGGCGCAATTGGTCAGTGTGATGCAACAATTGCAGCTGGGCGATCAATCTCTACCGATAAATGCGAGTTGGGGAATACATTGGGTGAACGAAAATGAAAACGACGTATCAACACTGCTAAGCAATGCCGATACGCGTATGTATCAAAACAAGCGAGCTAAAGTTCTGTAATAGCAACAACGGCCAAGCTCAGCATTAATAACAGTATGATTAAGCGGCGAGAATAACATCCAACAATTGCATAGGCGCATCCACAATCGCCTTGGGTGCAACTGTAGCTAACTTATCGCGACTATGGGCACCGTAACTTACCCCAATAGCATCTATGCCAGCACTGTGTGCCATGTTCATATCATGCACAGAGTCACCAATCATTACTGCGCGCGCTGCCGGTACGTCAAGCTGAAGTAATAATAGCTGTAACATTTGCGGATGGGGCTTACTTTTTGCTTCATCAGCGCAGCGACTAGCAACAAAATGCTGTCCAAGTCCGGTAGCACTTAACACTCTATCTAGGCCCGCACGCGCTTTTCCTGTGGCAACGGCCAACTGATGATCGGCCGCCTTGAGTTGCAGCAACACCTGTTCAGCACCGGAGAAAAGTGGGCTAGGCATTTTATTTAGTGACAAATATTGCTGGCGATAAACATCAACCATCTGCTGGCGCAGTTCATTGTCAGCATGAGGATGTAACACGTTTAACGCTTCTTGCATCGATAAGCCAATAATATCTCGCACAGCCTGCTCACTGGGCTCAATGACGTCTAACGTGCGGGCAGTTTGCTGCATGCAGGCAACAATTTTACCAACCGAATCCATTAAGGTGCCATCCCAGTCAAAAATCACTAAATCATACTGCTTCATAGGGCGACCAACTTAGTCAATAGTTGCTGCAACGGCTTATCCATGGGCGCTTTAACCTGCATCACCTCTTCGGTCACCGGGTGGGTGAAACGAAGTTGTGCAGCATGTAAAAATAATCGATTTAAACCTAGTGCACGCATACTGTCATCAAACTTTTGCTCGCTGTACTTTTCATCGCAAGCGATAGGATGACCAGCATATTGACAGTGAACACGAATCTGGTGCGTTCTTCCCGTGACAGGGCTAGCTTGAACCAAGGTAGCACCTTGATATCGTTGTTGGATTTTAAAGCGCGTTTCTGAAGGTTTACCTTCTTGGTTGACCCGCACGATGCGCTCACCAGATTTCAACGTTAATTTAAGTAGCGGCGCATTAATCATTTTGACGTGTTTTTGCCAATCACCGCGCACGAGTGCCAGGTAATCTTTTTGCATCTTTTTATAACGCAGCTGGTCATGAAGATGTTTTAGGGCGCTGCGCTTTTTGGCAATCAGTAGTACGCCAGAGGTTTCTTTGTCTAAGCGATGCACAAGTTCAAGGAACTTTTGCTGCGGACGTAGCGAGCGCATCGCTTCAATCACACCAAAATCAACACCACTACCGCCGTGAACGGCGATGCCAGACGGCTTATTCAGTACAATAATCGCCTTATCTTCAAATATGATGCGTTCTTCTAACTGAGCCACTTTGGTCAACTTGGCATTAGGCGCTGGTTTATCATCACCTTTAGAGACTCGCACAGGCGGAATACGGACGATGTCACCGTCTTGCAATTTATACTCTGGTTTGATGCGCTTTTTATTAACTCTGACCTCACCCTTACGAATGATCCGGTAGATCATGCTTTTGGGCACACCTTTGAGTTTAGTTAATAAAAAATTATCGATGCGTTGTTCAACATGGTCTTCATCAATAGTAACCAGTTGCACTTTAAGGTTGGATTGTTCGTTATTCATGCTACGCCTTGCCTTTTGCTAGACGCGCATTGTACATCAACAATAACTTTTGTGCCTTTCCATTTGCTGATTTTATAGATTATTGCTATATTTCCACGGCAGTTGGGGATAATGAGTGAATAAAGTGTTCACAAACCCACAACTCAAAGGCGAAAAAACGGAGACTAAAAGTCTTTTTATTATGTCGCAAATGATTGATTTGCAGGTCGTTATTTAATATAAAACCGAAAAAACGAGTTTTAACGGCTAAACAAAATAAAAAGCCACATAGAGTGTGGTTTCTCCGTCAATGCCTCCCAAAAATTCGAAGATTAATTTTAACTAGTCGTCAGACAAACACTTTCGATTTTTGGCATTACTGGAACGTACATTAGAATTTATGGGGTTGGTTGACGTTTTACAACGAATTCCTTGTTTTTATAAACTTTAAAAATTAAGCCATAAATAGGATGCGACACGCAGCGAATGCGTCTAACTTTATCAGCGCACCTTTGCCTAGAGCCCTGCCGTGAGGCGGAGATATGCTCTTGGGCCCGTAATGCACCGAAAATTTGTCTGGTGACCCTCATTTAAGAAGAATGACGTCATCATGAAACGGATGTTAATCAATGCAACTCAGTCTGAAGAGTTGCGCGTTGCCCTAGTTGATGGGCAACAACTGTATGACCTAGATATCGAAAGCCCAGGTCATGAGCAGAAAAAAGCTAACATTTACAAAGGTAAAATTACCCGCGTAGAACCTTCTCTAGAAGCTGCATTTGTCGACTACGGTGCAGAGAGACATGGCTTTTTACCCCTAAAAGAAATTGCCCGCGAATACTTCCCTAAAGGTTATTCTTTCCAAGGCCGCCCAAGCATTAAAGAGGTGGTGAAAGAAGGCCAAGAAGTCATTATCCAAATCGATAAAGAAGAGCGTGGCAACAAAGGTGCCGCACTGACCACCTTTATCAGTTTAGCGGGTTCTTACCTTGTACTAATGCCAAATAACCCGCGTGCGGGTGGCATTTCACGACGCATTGAAGGCGACGAGCGTACCGAACTAAAAGCAGCGATTGCAGAGCTTGATGTCCCTCAAGGTATGGGACTGATTGTGCGTACCGCTGGTGTTGGTAAAGATGCAGCAGAGCTAAAATGGGACCTAAAAGTGCTACAGCACCACTGGGCCGCCATTAAAGAAGCCGCTGACAGCCGCCCTGCTCCTTTCTTAATTCATCAAGAAAGTAACGTTATTGTACGTGCTATTCGTGATTACTTACGTCGTGATGTCGGTGAAGTGCTCATCGATCACCCACGTATTTATGAGCAGGCTAAACAACACGTATCTCTTGTTCGTCCAGATTTCGTTGAGCGTATCAAACGCTACGAAGCTGAAGTGCCACTGTTCACTCACTTCCAAATTGAAACCCAAATTGAATCGGCGTTCCAACGCGAAGTGCGCCTGCCATCAGGTGGTTCAATTGTTATCGACCCAACTGAAGCACTCACTTCAATTGATATCAACTCCGCCCGTGCTACAAAAGGCGGCGATATTGAAGAAACGGCTCTAAATACTAACCTTGAAGCGGCAGACGAAATTGCTCGTCAACTTCGCCTACGCGACTTGGGCGGCCTAGTGGTTATCGACTTTATCGATATGACCCCAGTGCGCCATCAACGTGAAGTTGAAAACCGCATGCGTGATGCTGTCCACCATGACCGTGCTCGCGTACAACTAGGTCGTATCTCTCGATTTGGTTTGATGGAGATGTCACGCCAACGCCTACGCCCATCATTAGAAGAGTCTGCTGCGCATTTGTGCCCTCGCTGTCATGGTCAAGGTACCATTCGCGGCACCGAATCACTGGCGCTGTCTATTCTTCGACTTATGGAAGAAGAAGCCATTAAAGAGAATACATCGCAAATTGAAGCGATTGTGCCTGTTGATGTTGCTGCATTCCTACTCAACGAAAAGCGTAAAGCCATTCGCATTACTGAGCAGCGCCACGACGTTGAAGTATATGTGATTCCAGATCCTAATATGACAACACCTGACTATCGTGTTGTGCGCCATCGCAAAGACGATGAGATCAGCGAATCAAGCTACAAACTATTAGATCAACCAGAAGCTAAGCTTTACGAGCCACGTAAACTAGAGCGTGCGGCACCACCAGAGCCAGCACTGAAAGGTTTTTCTGCACCAAAACAAGCGAGTCCTGCACCAAAACCAGCGGCTGCACCTGCTGCTAAACAAGACGCAGAGCCAGGCCTAATTGCTAAGTTGTTTGCAGCAATAGGCTCACTATTTGGTGGCGGTGAAGACAAGAAAGAGGAAGAAGAGAAAAAGCCTCAGCCTCGTCGTAACAGCCAAAACCGCAATGGTCGTCGTAACAACCGTAATAATCGCCGTAACGAACGTCGTGACAATGACAAGAAAGATGGTGAAGACAAACGTAGTCGCAATGCTAAGCCTGACGACAAAGACAGCCGTCAAGCCAAAGACAAAAAAGACAACAAACGTCCTAAGCGTAATGACAACCGTAATAAAAATCGCAATGAAGCCCCTACTGACGAAGCACAAGAGATCTCGCCAAAGCAAGAAGCGGCCAGAGAACGTCGTCAGCGTCGTAATATGCGCAGAAAAGTACGCATAGAAAACGAGCAAAAAGGTGAAGTTGCAGCAGATACTGCGCAAGTTGATGCTAAGCCTGCGGCTGACAAGCCAAAAGTACAAGCTGAGACTGACAAGGCGCCACGTCCTAAGCGTCAGCCACGTAAGAAGCCTAAGCAAGAAAAAGCTGAATCAGCGGATACCAATGTTGAAGTCGATACTGCAGTCGCTGAAGATGCGAATGTAGCAACTCAGCAGCCAGCAAAAGTTGAAGCACCAAAGGTAGAAGCAGAGCAAACTGCAGTAGAAGCTGTAGTGAGCGATGATAATTCTGATAGCACTGAGCAAGGCGATAAGAAAGAGCCACGCGAAGGTCAACGTCGTAGCCGTCGTAGTCCGCGTCATCTGCGTGCTGCAGGTCAACGTCGTCGTAGAGATGAAGACGTTGAAACTAGCGATGCACCTGCCGCTTTTGTCCCTAATGATGTTGAGCTAGAGCAGCAAAGCAATGATACTGCGCCAGAAATGACTGAAACAGTTGTAGTTGCAGCTGAAGAAGTTGTTACTGAGCAGCCGAAAGTTGAAAGCGAGCCGGCAGCTGAACCAACTAGTGTTGAGCCGATTGCCAGTGTTGAAGAAAAACCTAAGCGTTCACGTCGCACTGCAAAGTCAGCAAGTTCATCTTCAGCGTCTAGCGCAACTGCAACCTCACCAGCAAAAGTAGCTGTGGTTCCTGTTGAAGAAGCACCTGTTGAAGTCACCACTGACAGCGTCGAAGCGGCGGCAGTGACTGAGCCTTCAGCTGTAAAAGAGCCTTCAGCAAAAGAAGAGCCTGCAGTAGAGCAATCCCCTGCCGCGAAAGCAGAACCTTCAGTGCAAGAAGAGCCCTCAGCAAAAGAGGAGCCTTCAGCGCATAAAGAGCCTTCAGCGCAAGAAGAGCCAGCAGTGAGTGAAGCACCCGTAGCGAAAGCAGAACCTGCAGTGACTGAAGCGCCTGCTGCCGAAACGCAAGCGGCTCCAGAGCCAGCAGCACCTGCTGAAGAAGTGGTTGCTACTGCTCAAGCGCCTAAGCAAGAGAAGCACGCATCTGCACCTATGGCTAAGCCACAAATTGCTATGCCTGCGGCGACCGAACACGCGCCAAAAGCAGCAGTTAGCGCTGCGCCAAAGGCTGCGACATCAAGTGCCAAAGCCACTAGCCGATTCGGCACTATGGTCAGTTCAACAACGACCAAGCCAGCAGTCGGTACTCCTGAAAATGTTGATACGCCAACAGGTCGTCAATATTCAGCACAAGCGGCTGCAAGTGCACCGACTAAAAGCGGTTTAGTCTCTGCAGCTGATTCAGCTAATTCAGAAACGACCAAAGCATAACGTTTAAATAACGTTTGTGACTAAAAGCCATGCAGTAATGCATGGCTTTTTTATTTTCTTGTAGCCAAAATTTTGGTAGTATTCGCGGCCGCACTTTAATCTATCAACATATTTATAACAGAGGCAAAATGTTCGATCTCATTCGTCACAAAACAGCCAGTAGTAAAGCTGATGTATTATCAGGTTTAACTGTTGCGCTCGCGCTGGTTCCTGAAGCGGTTGCATTTGCATTCGTTGCAGGCGTCGAGCCTATGGTTGGCCTTTACGCGGCTTTCATCATGGGACTAGTGACCGCCGTCATCGGTGGCAGACCGGGCATGATTTCTGGTGCAACAGGTGCCATGGCCGTGGTGATGGTAGCCTTGGTGGCAGAGCACGGGGTGCAATACTTGTTTGCCGCTGTGGTATTAGCCGGTTTAATTCAGGTTAGCTTTGGCCTGTTGAAACTGGGTAAGTTTATTCGAATCGTTCCATATCCAGTAATGATAGGATTTGTAAACGGTCTGGCTATTGTTATCTTCTTAGCTCAGCTCGGGCAGTTTAAAGCGCCCGATGCCAATGGCGTGCTGACATGGTTACCTCAGAATCAATTGCTGCTGATGTTAGGCTTAGTTGCGCTAACGATGGCGATTATTCAGTTCTTGCCTAAGCTGACCAACGCAATTCCTTCTTCATTGGCGGCCATTTTGACCGTCACCTTAATGGTGGTGTTTTTAGATCTCGATACCCGCACCGTACTCGATTTTCTTAAATCGATGAGTGGCGATCCTAATGCAACTATTGCAGGCTCACTGCCGAGCTTCTCTATACCTTCGGTCGAGTATAATTTAGAGACTCTTTACATCATCCTGCCCTATTCAATGATTTTAGCCGCGGTGGGTCTCATTGAGTCTTTGTTAACCCTAACAGTTGTCGACGAAATGACTGGCACACGGGGTAAAGGCAACAAAGAGTGTATTGGCCAAGGTGTAGGTAACATTACGAGTGGTTTCTTCGGTGCCATGGGTGGTTGCGCGATGATTGGTCAGTCAATGATCAACATTAATTCAGGCGGACGTGGCCGCTTATCGGGTATCACAGCCGCAGTTGCACTGCTTGCCTTCATCTTATTTGGTTCATCATTAATTGAAATGATTCCGCTTGCGGCTCTCGTGGGTGTGATGTTCATGGTAGTGCTTGGTACCTTCGAGTGGGCTAGCTTTAAAGTGATGCGCAAAGTACCAAAACATGATGCGTTCGTAATTGTGTTGGTGACCGTTGTTACTGTCTTTACCGATCTTGCTTTCGCTGTGTTTGTCGGCGTTATCGTATCGGCATTGGTGTTTGCTTGGGAGCACGCAAAACACATCAATGTTGAAGTGAGCGAAGATGCCAACGGCTGGAAGATCTACAAACTCAATGGCCCATTATTCTTTGGCTCAGCAGCGGAATTCCTAGAGTTGTTCCACGCAAAAACCGACCCAGAAGATGTCATTGTCGATTTCCAAAACTCACGGGTCTGCGACCATTCTGCACTTGATGCTATCGATACATTGGCAGAGCGTTATGTGAGTGCTGGCAAGAAGCTGCATTTACGTCACTTAAGCCATGATTGTAAACAGCTACTGCATAAAGCAGGCGATCTTGTTGAAGTTAATCTTATTGAAGATCCGCACTATAAAGTGGCCGACGATAAGTTAGACTCTTAACCCAAAAAAAGGGCTTCATTAATGAAGCCCTTTTTTACAGTCATTGTTAACTATATCACGTTACTCACACGTTCCTTCTAACTGCCACACACCCCACTCATTTGCGGCATCTGGCACTTCAGCTCGTGTCCACCATTTAGCACTGAACACTTGCCCTTGGTAGGACACACTATCGCCAGCAACATAGATGGTATCCGTCTGCCAAGGCGCTGCAGTGCATCCACCTTGAGCCGCATTAACCTCAATACTGACACTTGTGTTAGATGTCAGGCCACTGTTATCTGTCGCAGACGCGCTTACAATTACCGTACCAGCTTGTTGCAGTATGACCTCCGTTGTGAACGGCGGCTGACTTAACTGCGCGACTATATTACCGGCAACACTAAAATCCACTGATACGATTTGCCCATCGCTATCTGTTGCTTGTGCTGATAACAATGCAGTATCGCCTACCGTGTAAACATCGCCACTGGCCGGACTGAGCAAAGACACCTGAGGCGCATTAGCACTGGACTTAATATCCATTTGATAGCTTACATTGGCAATTGAACTCCAAACACGATTTAAACTGCGATCTGCCGCATAAGAAATAGTGCCATCGGCTTGGACCACGCCCACCTGGACACTGCTACTATGGCCTTGTACCACTTGTGCTGCCAATTGTTCTGCCCACAATTGATTGGCACTATTTGCTGTATCGACAACTAAAGTTTCAAATACCAATTCCTGGCCGGCACCATCAAATAGCCTAAACCACACTTCATCACCAATATTCGCATCAATGCCATTAGCTAAGTATTGACCTACATCTGCCCATTGTGGCGGCAAGCCATCTTGATTGATATTGATATCACTACAGTTATAAAAGCCTTCTCCAGCTTCATCGATTCGTTGCCAGCGTGTATACAGCGTCGCATCACCACTGCGATGAGCCGGTATATTGATGGTCATTTTGTAGACTTTCATGCCATTGACAGTTTCAGCTGCTACATTACCCAATTCACTAATTAACGTGAGTTGCTCCCAAGTCAGCGACTGAGTGGCGGCATCATAACCTTCGTTAGACAAATAAAACTCCCAGTAACTTGGGTTATGGGGAGTGTGCGCGGCAAACACCACTTCAACATCACCGTTTGCAGCAGGTGTAACCTGACTGCGCTGCCAAAAAGGTGAAGGTTCATCCATTCCTTGTTTGGCGCTATCACCACCAGCGCATAACAGACCGTTGGGTACTGCAGCTTCAACTGACGCTTGATTGTGATAATCAACCACGTTCGTTGAAAACTCATGGTTTTGTACAAACTGCTTAGTTCCTGACTTTAAAAATGCCTGACGACAGGCTAGATTGGGTATTGCACTGCCGTCATCTGGCCACCAATAACCACCATCTTCTACACAAAACTGCTGCCTCGCTTGTGGCGATTGCATAAAACCATGGCCATAGGCCAGGGTTGCCAATAGTGTTTGGCTCACTAGTGCAGCAGAAACCAGACCTAAGGTATACATGTTTCGAGTTAACATACTATTCTCTCCATTACGCGTTTAAACTGCGTATAGGTAATGGCGCGCAAACCAGCCTGCGCGCCCTATGTGTGCTAGACAATTAGTCGATATTACAAACGAACTTCCAGTCACTACCTCCCGGCACGCTGCTGGTCCACCACAGCGCTTCAAACACTGAGGTGTCATCTTTCACCCGATCGCCTCCATTGGCATGGCTCGGGTTACCTTGCCAGTCAGTTTGTGGGAAGTTGGGATAAGCAGGGATAGTGCTAGCGTCTATGCCCACAGCCGAACAAGGATCGGTTAGTGGCGGCTGGCATTGGGGCAGGCTCGGGTCGAGTTCACATTCACCGGGCACTGAGTTATCACTTTGACCAAAGCCATAGCTGGTACCGTTAAAACTGACGGTGAAGTTGGCGGGCATACTTACCGGAAGGTAATACTTGATGACACCACCAAAGCTTTGTCCTGGCGCTAAAGTCTGATAGCTTGGTAATGTCATTTGCACACGGTGATAGTTTTTCTCTAAACCGCCAACATTGCCGCCCGCCACATTAGAGCCATCACTTATCACAGTGAGATTTAACCCAGATTGGTCACTTATCTCGGCGGAAGTTGACGTTGCGATGTCAAACTCGAAAACTGCGCCTCCGGGGATAGTTGTTTGACTATTATTGGTGATAGTCAAAGTGGGCGTGATGGGATAATTACTGTCACCCACCTTAAACCCACTAAGTGACACTGCCATATCAAGGCTCTGAGCTGGCATTGCTTGTTCGCTGACACTATTCCCATACGGACTCGCTGAGGCGAACGCATTGTACGCAATGCTGGTCATCGTGGTGCCGATAAAGTACTCACCTTGGCCATTGTTTCGCTGTGGATGCCAGTCAAAATCCCCTGCCAACTCCCAAAACATCACCCCACCTAGCCCTTGCTCAACCACATATTGCACTTTGGCATTCATGGCTTGCTCATCTTCGGTAGACAAGTAAACAGACTTACTGGGGTTCCACAGCCAAGCCGCTTCAGCAATCACATCATAGTGTCGCTGATAGCTTCCGGTTAACTGGTGATTTGGATTAGTGGCAGGATCCAGACCATAGTCAGCCAGATAGCTGGCTAAAATGCCCTGTTCTAGGTTTTTCGCATGCCACATAGGGTTAGAACCTGCGAACATTTCATTACCCAGTTTATCTTTGTCATGCCAAAGATTATCAATCCCTTGGGCCCCATAACCGCAGTTGTTGTCACCCTCGCCGGTACCATCAGGGCAAGTTGTTTGATCAGGTAACGCCGCTTTACCCCACAAGCCATTAGTTCCACCAGTCACCCCCTGCCAGCCGCGAGTGTAGTACGGAATACCAATGTTGATTCGCCCAGCAGGCAGCGCGCCTCTGAAATAGTGATAGGCCCAATCGGTATTGAGGTAGCCTATTCCGCCGTATTGCGGCGTAGAATACACATCCCAGAACGCCAGTTCGGCATCTTCACCAGTGTCATACAAAGGTGAATTGTGTCCGACAAAATCGTTCCACGCACCGTGTAAGTCATAGGTCATGATGTTGACGTAATCGAGAAAACGCGTCATTTGGTAGGCTTCCATACCACGAAGTAAATATCCCGACGCTGGCGCCGCGACAGTTAACATGTAGTGCTTACCATCTGCAATACCCGCTGCATCTAGCTTGTTACGCAAGGTCTGCATCAACACATCGTATTGCTTAAATAGCGTAGCCCGGAGCGGATCTGCAATGGCAAAGTCATCAGGGTTACCCGACTTTGCCATGGACGTAGCATACTCGTAGTCGATGTCGGCACCGTCGAACCCATAGGTACGAAGAAACTCCACCACAGAGTCAGCAAATGTATCAATACCAGCTTGAGTTTTAGTCATCTCGTAGAAGCCACCGCTGGCAACACGCTGACCACTTTCATCAAAGTAACCACCGGTTTCAGCCCAGCCACCAATCGAGATAAGGGTTTTCACCTGCGGATAAAGTTTTTTATATTTACTCAATAAATTGAAATGACCTTGATAGGCAAACTCAGGGTCCATTTCTGCACCAGCAATGCCATCCCAAGTCATGCCTGTAGCCGGATTGGTGGCACTATTAGGGTTACCTACTGAAACCTTATTGTTAGCATCAACATGGGCAAAGGCATAATTAATATGGGTAATTTTATCCCAGGGTATATCGTCAACTAGATAGCTAGGTTGGCCATTGGTACCGGTTCGCCATGAAGTGAAATACCCAATGACTCTGCGGACATGATCTGCACCCATTTTTTCTCGGCCCTGCTCATCGTAAACATCACAATAAACAGACTGACCAAGTAAACCTTCGGGGCGACATTGTTCGTGATCAGTCGGCATTTCACCTACATAGCCGATAACCGCACTCGATAGTGTGCTTGCACCAACATCATCGGTTGCTTCGGCTGTGATCACTAAATCACCTTCTGTCGCAGCGATGTAATCGTAAGTAAAAGGTGTACTCGTATCGGTACCGACCAAGGCGCCATTAGCATAGAAGCTCACCGAAACTATCTCACCATCACTGTCGCTCGCGCTAGCGCTGAGGGGGATGACCGCATTAGTCGCGACATTAAAACCGCTGACTGGCGAAGTTAAATTTACCGCCGGAGCACTATTTGCTGCATTAACCAAAATATTGATTACGGCAGAATCAGCGCTGTCCCCAGCACTGTCATAAGCACGTGTACGCAGTGAGTGAGCGCCAACGGCGCTCGCCTGCCAATCAAACTCGTAAGGTGCGCTGAGATCGGTCGCCACGACAACATTATCAACTAACAACTCCACCGATTGCACCGTATCACCTTGATCTGGGTCGCTAGCAGTCGCGATGACGGTCACGATTTCAGTCAAATTGACAGCGCTGTCATTTGTGGGTGAAATAATGGCTGTTTCTGGCGGTAAATTATTGCTGTTTTGCACCTCAATCTGCACTGTTTGCTGCGTAGTGGCGCCTTTATTGTCTGTTGCTAATATACTGACAGTCACGCTACCTTGAATGTCAGCAACCCACGGAGTTTGTACCACCGTATCATTAACTGACCATTGCTCACTGACCACGCTTCCATCGCTATCAGATACCGTAGCATCAAGATTGACCGTATCACCAAAACTGTAAACGCTACCAGCAACGGGTGAATTAATCACCACGTCGGGAGGCAAGTTGCCCGTTAAATCGCAATCTCCAAGATACTCCCATGCCCCCCATTGTCCCGAAGTCGCTGGCGACTCATTGGTAGTCCACCACTTATTTTGGTACAACATCTGCTGCTGAACAACTTGTGTTGGTGTGGCATAAACAGCATCGGCATCCCAAGCGTCAATACCTTCGCAAGTGACCGCTTGCGCATGAGAGCTAAATCCGAGGGAAATAAAAGCTGAACTAAGCATCCAACTAAGCGTTCGCCGTTGGGTTATAAACCTATTACTATCGTTACTCATTTTGTTATTCCTATTATAGTTTTAGATTACCGAAAACCTAAATATGGAGACAACAAAACTCTATAATTTAACTACAAAGGCTACCTCATCGGTTAGATAAATCTACACAACTTAATCACTTTTGTTTAGTTTTTTATTATAACCAAATATTTTAAATTTATAACAAAACAACATCAAACGATAAAACCAACCCAACAGCAAGCACTCTAAGCTGTCATTATAAATATATAAACCTTTTAAATATCAAATGCCACGCACAATTATAAAAAAGCTAAAATCAAGAACAAACACATAATAAGCACACCAAGTGACATCATGTTCTAACTAGGAGGCAAGGAAACTAAGCGATAAAAACCAAACATTACAACTAACAATGAAAAATCTAACAATGAAAAACACAAAAATACAATTAATACAACAACTAACGTAACCAAGTGGATAATATTAGCTATATAAGCTTATAAAACCCTAAGCATTAAATTATATCTTACTGCATAAAAAAATTATCCAACGGCCTTTCCTCAAGCTTAAGGTGGCACCCTAAAAATATAAAAACACAATACAAAAATAGATACCTGCAAGCTCTAGTCTTGTGAAAAGTCATATAAAATCCCATATAAGAACCCATATAAAAACCCATATAAAAACATCACGCTAAGATTTAGAGCCTTGCTCAACACTTTAAGTTTTAACTTTTTTATAAAACAACGAGTCATTGCATTGAAATTATTCTGCTCTAAAAATAATTCAGATAACAATCAAGTAGTCACAGTTATAATAACCATTATACCTGCGGTATCGTTCTGCTCTTTTACACTGATTTATATCGTTGTTTTCAGTCAAAGGTTGCACACACGGATGTACAGAATTAGCGCCCCACAACACTAAGCTGTCTGCCTAGCGAATCTTTGCCACTCAAGACAGACATTTATCATTAGACATAAGTCTAATAAAGCGGGTTAATGTTCATGTTTTTGTCATTTATAACGACAAAGCAATAGGATTCGTGGGCTAATCTCTGTTACATTGAGGTAACCTTCACGTGCAACGAACATAATCAAAAAAAGCCATGAAGCTAGAAAATTTAAATATCCTGATCGCAGATGATCACCCACTGTTTAGAAATGCTCTCAGACAAGCCCTCACTTCTACTTTTGCAAGTACGCAATGGTATGAAGCTGATAGCGCTGAGGCATTGCAGTCGCTATTAGACAAAGAAATTCCCTTTGATTTGGTATTGCTCGATCTGCAAATGCCGGGCTCACACGGGTACTCAACGCTGATTCATTTGCGTACTCACTACCCTGATTTGCCAGTTATTGTTATTTCAGCCCATGAAGACGCGATGACGATTAGCCGTGCAGTCCATTATGGCAGCGCTGGCTTTATACCTAAATCTGCGTCGATGGAAACCTTAGCTTCGGCATTAACCGCTGTCCTATATGGCGATGTATGGCTACCTGAGAATATTGAGCTGCAAGAAATTGTGGAAGACGGTACCGACCAAATGGCCAGTAAATTGGCTGACTTAACCCCGCAACAATATCGCGTTTTACAGATGTTTGCAGAAGGCTTGCTTAATAAGCAAATCGCCTACGATTTAGGGGTATCAGAGGCAACCATTAAAGCCCACGCTACCGCAATATTTAGAAAGTTGGGCGTGCGCAATCGCACCCAAGCTGTGATTGCCCTGCAGCAGCTAGAAATGGAAAAAGTCGATATATAGCTTTGGAGTCAACTAATCAAAAAAAACCGAGCTTAGCTCGGTTTTTTTGTTTAAAAGTGTTGATGATGGAAGCGTAAATGAGACTCTATAAAGCTGGCAATGAAATAATAGCTATGGTCATATCCAGGCTGCATCCGCAAAGTCAGTGGATAGCCCACTTCCTCAGCAACTTGGGTTAAGCGCTGTGGCGTCAGTTGCTGCTCTAGAAAGCTATCAGCCTCACCTTGGTCGACTAACATAGGCACCGGCTGCTTGCTAGATTTCATTAATTCACAGCTATCGTATCGAGCCCAATCATCGCGGTTCTTACCCAAATAATGACTAAAGGCTTTTTCACCCCAAGGCACTTGGCTTGGATTCACTATTGGGCTAAAAGCCGAAGCAGAACTGTACTTGTCCGCATTTCTCAAGGCTATCATCAACGCACCATGGCCGCCCATTGAATGACCGGCAATCGCTTTTTGACTAGTCACTGGAAAATTGGCTTCAATTAACTTTGGCAGCTCATCAACAATATAGTCGTACATCTGATAATGCTGCGCCCAAGGAGTTTGAGTCGCATTAACATAAAATCCTGCCCCTAAGCCAAGATCATATTGACCGTCAGGGTCGTCTGCAACCCCTTCACCTCGCGGTGAAGTATCTGGTGCAACAATGGCGATACCGAGCTCTGCAGCAATGCGATGAGCCCCTGCTTTTTGCATGAAGTTCTCATCGCTACAGGTTAAACCCGATAACCAATATAGCACTGGCACTTTGCTATCAGCAGCCTGTGGCGGCAAATAAATTGCGAAGCGCATCGAGCATTGCGTCGATACCGCCTCATGGGAGTACTGCTTATGCCAACCAGCAAACACTTTATTCGCACTGATATTTTCTAAACTCATGATTGTTCCTCACGGGTTGGGCCATGGCCCAACCCGTTAATCATTAAAAGTGAATGACAGAGCGAATACTCTTACCTTCATGCATTAAATCAAAGGCTTCGTTAATCTTTTCCAGCGACATAGTGTGAGTGATAAAGTCATCCAGTTTAAACTCGCCACCTAAGTATCTTTCGACAATTTCAGGTAACTCAGAACGCCCTTTTACGCCACCAAATGCAGAACCACGCCACACACGCCCTGTAACTAATTGAAACGGTCTGGTAGAGATTTCTTGTCCAGCTCCCGCCACACCAATAACAACTGACTCACCCCAGCCCTTATGGCAGCATTCAAGTGCAGAGCGCATAATGTCGACGTTACCAATACACTCAAACGAGTAATCTACGCCGCCATCGGTCAACTCGACAATGACTTCCTGAATCGGCTTGTCATAGTCTTTAGGGTTAATGCAATCGGTGGCGCCTAGTTTACGGGCAAGTTCAAACTTACTTTCGTTGATATCAATAGCGATAATACGGCCCGCACCAGCCATAGTGGCACCAATAATCGCTGACAGTCCAATACCACCTAAGCCAAATATGGCGACACTAGCACCTTGTTCAACTTTTGCCGTGTTGAGGACTGCGCCCATACCAGTGGTCACACCACAACCTAACAAACAGACTTCTTCCAACGGTGCCTTAGGGTTGACTTTAGCAAGTGAGATTTCAGGCAGTACGGTGTACTCAGAGAACGTTGAGCAGCCCATATAATGGAAAATTGGCTCACCATCTTTGTAAAAGCGCGTCGTACCATCAGGCATTAAACCTTTACCTTGAGTCTCACGGATTTTCTGGCATAAATTTGTTTTACCAGACAGACAGAACTTACATTCACCACATTCAGGCGTATACAGTGGAATGACATGGTCACCAACACTCACACTGGTCACACCCTCGCCGACCATTTCGACAATCCCGCCACCTTCATGGCCTAAAATCGCTGGAAATACTCCTTCAGGATCATCACCCGATAGCGTAAACGCGTCGGTATGACATACACCAGAAGCCACAACCTTGACTAAGACTTCACCGGCACGAGGCAACATAACATCGACTTCTTCAACCGATAACTTCTGCCCTGGTCCCCATGCAATTGCCGCTTTTGACTTGATAAACTTGTCAGACATTTCCTGTCACTCCATATAGTGTCATTTTTGCGTGTGTTATTTAGCATAGCCATGCTAATGCTCATCGGCTAGCTCAGATGCCATCATTGTATTTGTTTCTTCAGCAATGATAATCTAGCATTATTGAAATTCATTTTTACTGTATGGTAACAATCATGATTTGGGATGGAGTCAGCGAGTTCGTGGCGGTCGCAGAAACCGAAAGCTTTACTAAAGCCGGCCAACGTTTGTTGTTATCAACTGCTCAGATCAGTCGGCAGATAAGTCGTTTAGAGCAGCGGTTAGATACCCAACTGTTCTACCGCACCACACGGCGGGTGTCGTTAACAGAAGAAGGCGCTATTTACTATCGCCATTGCCGCCAAGTACTTAACGGCCTTGAAGACGCAGAACGCGCGCTGAGTAGCTTAAAACATTCACCACAAGGATTAATCAAACTCACGGCACCTGTTGCCTATGGCGAGAAATACATCCTGCCATTGGTCAACGACTTTTTACTGCGCTATCCCAATGTAGAGGTCAATATTCAGCTGACTAATACCCAGATAAATTTAATTGAAGAAGGTATGGATCTCGCGATACGAATAGGTAAGCTAGCTGACTCGTCATTTATTGCTAAGCGCATAAGCCAAAGAACTAACTACGTGTGTGCATCACCGGCTTACTTAACCCAATATGGACAACCACATACCCTATCAGAGCTGAGTAACCATAACTGCCTTATAGGCAACCATGATTACTGGCGCTTTATCGAAAACAAGCAAATTAGGCATATTAAGGTCAACGGTAATCTGCGTTGCAACACTGGTCACGGCCTGCGTGATGCAGCCATCAAAGGCTTGGGTATTGCGCAGTTACCTAATTACTACATTGAACATGACATAGCGACAGGCGATTTAGTTCCAATACTCTCTCAGTATCAAGAACCGTTAGAGGGCGTGTGGGCCATGTACCCTGAAAACCGTCACTTGTCGCCTAAAGTGAAAACGCTTATTGGCTTTTTAGCAGAGCAACTGCCGTAAACTCAGATAAAATGTAAACCTATTACGACTCACTATTGGGCAGTTAAATCCAGTTCACACAGCAGTCTATGGTGTTGATGTAAGCAAGCTTGATAACGACTACCAGCAACCAAGGCTCCCACACCTTTGGGTGTACCTGTCATCACAATATCACCCGCTTGCAGCGTCATAAAAGACTGTATCTCGCTGAGAATCTTTCCAGGCGCTGAGATCATTAACTCAATATTGCCACGTTGCCGCGCTTGACCGTCAACTTCTAGCGCAAACACTAAGCTATCGTCTATCGCATCAACACTAACAAACTCACTAAAAACCGCTGAGCCGTCGAAAGCCTTTGCTCTTTCCCATGGTAAACCTTGCTGTTTTAATCGGCTTTGCTGCGCTCTTTTGGTTAAATCGAACCCAACACCTACAGCGCAAAATCGCTCACCATCAAATAATAAACAAAGCTCTAGCTCATAGTGAATAGCCTCGCCGCGGTGAGCAATTAGGTCATTGCAAATGGCCGAATTGGGTTTGCAAAACAGCACCATCTCTTCAGGCACTTCATTATTAAGCTCTTGAATATGTTCTACATAATTTCGGCCAACACACACTATTTTACTGGGCGCAATTTGCTCCCCTTGCCACAATACAGTCTTCAACGGTTTATCCTATTTAATTAGTTTTATTACTTACCAAGCTTGATATTAGTGCCCGCAGTGCGGCCGGTTTGACCATTTTTGCCATGTAGTGGTAACCCTTGCTTTGCACATCATCAATCAAATCTTTGCGGGTGTTGGCAGTGATTAAAATTCCCGGTAAATGGCCACCATAGAGTGCGCGGATATTCTCCATTGCATCTAGGCCGTTTTGGCCATCATCAAGGTGATAATCTGCTAAGACGATATCCGGCGCGACACCTTTTAAGCCCAACTTGATTCGAGCATCAGCCAAATCACTAGCGCAAATAACATCGCATTGCCAGCGGCTCAATAGGCTCTCTAACCCCGCCAGAATAGCTTCTTCGTTGTCGATACACAGCACCTTCACTCCTGCCAATGGCTGTATTGCTTTAGCAGAAGGTTGAGGTGTGCTTTCTTGAACCTTGTCGCCAATTGGCACCGTGATTGAAAATACTGAGCCGCGACCTAGTACCGAGCGCACTTGAATGGGGTGTTCAAGGACGCGCCCTATTCTGTCTGCAATCGCAAGCCCGAGCCCCAAACCACTGACATTTTTACTTTCTGGATTATCTAAGCGTTTAAACTCTCGAAAAATATCAGCCACTTCATTGTCATCAATACCACAACCAGTATCAAGAACCTGAATTTCAATAGCACCTTGGCGGTGACGACAACCCAACAGCACGCGATTGCCTTTTGCATACCGGTAAGCATTAGTAAGGAAGTTTTGTAATACGCGGCGTAGCAGACTCATATCGGAATTGATGGTCGCATGGCAGGCGACCATCGAAAAATCGATTTTATAGTCTTTAGCCATAGCCTCAAATTCCACGGCAAGACCATTGAGTAATTCACTCACTCGAAAATCGCGACGATTAACCTCTACCATGCCTGAGTCGAGTTTAGAAATATCCAACAGATCGGTAAGTAACTCGCCGGCAATTTTAAGCGAGCTATTCACATGAGACAGAGTCGTCTTACCCTCTTGGTCTAAATTGGGATACTGAGCCAAGGATGCGGTGAACAATCGCGCAGCATTAAGTGGTTGCATCAGATCATGGCCGACCGCAGCCAAGAACTTACTTTTTGATGCATTAGCCATCTCTTCTTGGGCTTTGGCTTCTAGTAACTGACTGTTAAGCATTGCCAGCTCATAGGTACGCTCTTTAACCCGCGCTTCCAGTGTTTCATTGACTTCCTGCAACGCCTTAGCTTGTTCTCGGTATTGGGTAATATCGGTAAAGGTCATCACAAAGCCACCACTGGGCATCGGGTTTCCTTGAATTTTAATCACCTTGCCGTCACGACGTTCCCGCTCAGACACATGGGCGGTACCATTTCGCATGTGCTGTACTCGCTTGGCTACCTGCTCATCAACGTTACCCTCACCGCAGTAGCCACGCTCAGCGTTAAAGCGAACCACATCCGCAATCGGCATGCCTGCTTGTAAAAAATCTTCCGGATAAGCATAGAGCTCAGCGTACTTGTAATTCCACGCGACGAGGTTGAGATCTTTATCAACCACACTCATACCTTCATAGGCGTGCTCAATCGCCCCACGAAGCATATCTTGGCTTAAAATGATTTTCGAGGAGGCTTCATCAACCAAGCTAAACACTTCATCAAGGGCTAAATCCCGCCCCTGCAGTACCGAGTCCATTACCAGCGACGCACTCGACCCGCCTAATACCCCGGCCAGCATATGCTCTGTATGGGCAATGAGCTCTGGGGATGCAACTTTATGCCAGCTATCACTGCGGACCGCTTCTTCTGAAAAACGAGAAAAACTCTCATAGGCACGAGTTGGACTAACAAAGCGGCTAGCTAGAATGAGTAAGTCTTGTTGCGACACTGGCGATGCCTTGCGCACTGAGCCGGTTTTCAAATCGCCTGGAGTGACAAAGGCGCTAGCTTGAATGCGCTCTGATACGCCGGCGCGATACCACATAGAGCCCAGAATATAGCAACCTAAGTTCGCTATCAGCGCCGTTAAAATATCACGGGTATTGGGGTTGATAGACTCAAGCAATGGAATATCTTGTCCAAGCAATCCGGCACCGCCATTAGCACCTTGCATCAATATATAGCACCACAATCCAAAGCCAACAATCAGCCCAAGGTAAACACCGCCTCGGTTACCATGTTTCCAATACATACCGCCAATGAGTGCAGGCGCTAACTGGGCAAAGGCACCAAAAGACAACATACCGAGTGCGGATAAAGAGTCACTGTCAATGAAAGTGAGGTAACTGAAATAGCCAAAGCCTAAAATCACCACAATTGATAATCGCCGCGCATTAAGCAAAAACTGGGAAAACTGGCTAAAGTTCTTTTGACGAATTTTGCCCGAACGCAACATTAGCGGCACAAACCACTCGTTACTTACCATGACACTGATTGTCACCACCGCCACAATCACCATACCGGTGGCCGCTGATAGTGTCCCTAGTAGCGCAATCACGGCGAGCAAGGGTTGATCTAACGCTAAGGGAAGATTAATCACATAGGTATCAGCTGCGACACTATCACCGAGCACTATCTTGCCAGCTAACGCGAGCGGCGCAACAAACAGCCCAAATAGCAATAAATATAATGGAAATAGCCAACGGGCCTTTAATAGCGTTTTTTCTTCATTACACTCCACCATCATCACGTGGAATTGCCGTGGCATACAAAGAAATGCCGCAATACCGACTAACAGTTGTGGCATTAATGATTCGATACGGATTTCAGGGTTAACGATAAGATCCCGTGCGGCAGCCTTATCCCAAATATCGCCAAAACCATCAAAAAAGCCAAAACTGATCACGATACCCACAAGCAAGAATGCTGCTAACTTAACCAATGATTCAAACGCAATCGCCAACATCATGCCAGGGTTGTGTTCAGTGGCATCGAGCTTTCGTGTGCCAAATAAAATGGCAAACATGGCCAGCAGTGCGGTAATAATCAACGACACCCGTGCACCGTCGTAAGGGGCATCTTCCGGTTGAAATAAATTGAGGCTAAACACCATCGCTTTGAGCTGCAATGCGATATAGGGCATGATGCCAAACAAGGCGATAAGGGTGACAATAGCGGCAATCAGTTGTGATTTACCATAACGCGCCGCAATAAAGTCGGCCACAGAGGTGATATTTTGTGCTTTCGACACCAGCACCATTTTGCGCAGCAGCCCAAATCCAAAAACAAAAATCAGAATAGGACCAATAAAAATCGGTAAAAAGGACCACAAATCTTGAGCCGATTGACCAACAGTGCCTAAAAAGCTCCATGATGAACAGTAAACCGCCAGACTTAAGCCATACACAGCAACTTGAATTTTTTTGGAAATTTTGCCAAACCAGCGCTCTGCTCCCCACGCAATCAGGAACAGCAACGACACGTACAAAATGGCAATTACGCCCACAAATATTGTCAAATTCATCACTCAAGCTCTTTTTTATTCTATTTTGCGCTAATTTAAGCCCTAAATCTAGTTGCCATTATTTCACAACCAGCTAAAAATAAAGGACATTTTATTTATAGACCAAGGTCTAATAGAGCTTAATACCCCATCACAGCCATACTCGTCCTACGCACATTTAGCAACAAAGGGAAGCCCCGATGAGCACGCAGTCTCTCTATAAAGTACCAAGCGACATCGCAGCAAATGCACATATTAATGAAGAACAGTATAAAAAGATGTATCAGGAGTCGATAGTTAACCCTGATGGATTTTGGAGAGAACATGGCCAGCGCATTGATTGGATTAAGCCATTTACCAAAGTAAAGAAAACTTCTTTCGATGACCACAATCTTTCTATCAACTGGTTTTATGATGGCACCCTCAATGCTTCAGCCAACTGCCTTGATCGCCATCTAGCCGAGAAAGCCGATAAGCCTGCCATTATCTGGGAAGGTGACGACGCCGCTGACCAACGCACCCTCACTTATGGTGAGCTACATGCTGACGTCTGTAAATTTGCCAACGCCCTGCGAAGCCAAGGTGTTCGTCGCGGTGACGTAGTGACAGTGTATATGCCAATGGTGCCAGAGGCTGCCGTTGTTATGTTGGCCTGTGCGCGCATTGGTGCAGTTCATTCAGTGGTGTTTGGTGGATTCTCGCCAGATTCTATTGCGTCTCGTGTGATTGACGGTAACTCTAAAGTGGTGATCACGGCTGATGAAGGTGTCCGTGGTGGCCGTATCATTCCGCTAAAAGCCAATATCGATGAGGCGCTTTCTCACCCTGATGTGACCTGTGTTGAGAAAGTGATTGTATTTGAACGCACTGGCGGTGATGTCAATTGGGTTGAAGGACGCGACATCAAGTGGGACGCGCTGATGAACACAGCATCAGAGCACTGCATCCCAGAAGAGATGGGCGCTGAAGATCCACTATTTTTACTTTATACCTCAGGTTCAACCGGTAACCCTAAAGGTGTGTTGCACACCACTGGTGGTTACATGGTTTACGCCTCAATGACGCACGAATATGTATTTGATTACAAAGATGGTGAAGTGTATTGGTGTACCGCCGATGTGGGTTGGATCACTGGTCACTCCTACATGGTTTACGGCCCGTTAGCTAATGGCGCCACAATCTTGATCCATGAAGGGGTACCTAACTATCCGACTCCGTCTCGTTTAGGCGAGATGATTGACCGTCACAATGTCAATATTCTCTATACGGCACCAACACTGATCCGTGCCCTAATGGCAGAAGGTAAAGAGCAATTTGCTGATTTTGATGGTAGCTCGTTACGCATTATGGGATCGGTTGGTGAGCCAATTAACCCAGAAGCGTGGCGTTGGTACAATGACGTTATTGGTCATGAGCAATGTCCCATTGTTGATACTTGGTGGCAGACCGAAACTGGCGGTATCTTAATTAGTCCTCTGCCAGGCGCGACTGACACTAAACCAGGTTCAGCTACGCGACCTTTCTTTGGTGTCCAACCAGCATTGGTCGATAACATGGGCAACATCATTGACGGCGCTGCAGAAGGTAACTTAGTCATGCTAGATTCATGGCCAGGCCAAATGCGTACCGTTTATGGCGACCACGAACGCTTTGCACTAACCTACTTTAAAACCTTCCGCGGTATGTACTTTACCGGTGACGGAGCCAAACGTGACGAAGATGGTTACTACTGGATCACAGGTCGCGTTGATGATGTCATCAACGTATCAGGACACCGCCTAGGTACAGCAGAAGTTGAAAGCGCACTGGTTTCTCATGAATTAGTAGCAGAGGCTGCTGTAGTAGGCTATCCACATGACATTAAGGGCCAAGGTATCTACGCCTATGTCACGTTAACCAAAGGCACCGCGGAATCAGAAGAGCTACGCCAATCACTCAGACAGTGGGTGAGAAAAGAAATTGGTGCACTAGCAACACCGGATCTTATCCAGTGGGCTGGCGGACTACCTAAGACTCGCTCAGGCAAGATCATGCGCCGCTTCCTGCGTAAGATTGCTGCAAATGAAGTGACGAACTTAGGTGATTCTTCAACCTTGGCAGATCCAGCAGTGATTGACACCTTGATTGAGACTCGTCTAAACCGCACTGAATAACACTTTTGGACTCTCCCGCCCAACGCCCCTCTTTTTAGAGGGGCTTTTTTGTGTTGTTAATACGGAGTTTATTTACCTAAAGCGTAGCACTGCAGTGCTAGCCTTGATATTCTGCCATGCAACATTAAGCAGGTAGTTAATTCCCTTTTGCAGTTAAGAGATTATCAACAACATGCGGTTGACGCCGCCATCGCACATTTCAAACAATCGACGGATTCTGCGGTCTTGGTTCTCCCCACGGGAGCAGGCAAGAGTATTGTGATTGCCGAACTTGCGCGTATAGCCAAAGGCAGAGTGCTAGTCCTGACCCATGTCAAAGAACTCGTTGAGCAAAACGCCGAGAAAATCGGCTTATTAACAGATAAAGCGGGTATCTACTCTGCAGGCTTAAAGCAAAAATCAACCCAAGAAAAGACTATTGTTGCCAGCATTCAGTCTGCAGTGAAACAGCCACTGCGATTTGATCAACCTTATTCGCTGGTTATCATCGATGAATGTCATCGGGTCTCCCAAGATAAGGACAGTCAGTATCAACAATTGCTCCAGCATCTTAAGCAGGTCAACCCGAAAATACGACTACTAGGCCTAACTGCTACCCCCTACCGTTTAGAAACAGGCTGGATTTTTCGACATCATTATCACGGTAAAGTGGGGAACACTGATTCCCCAGTATTTGAGAAATGCATCTATGAGTTGCCCATGCGGCCACTGATAAAGCGTGGCTTTCTTAGCCAACCGAAAATGTACGATGGTTTGTCAGCCCAGTATGACTTTAGTCAAATTCCGGTCTCGGATTCAGGCCACTACCCCGAAAAGCAAATCAATGATCTACTCAGTCATAGTGGCCGAGCAACCGTGGCGATTGTTGAGCAAATCATCGAACTTGGCCAGCAAAAACAGGGCATCATCATTTTTGCCGCCACAGTACGTCATGCACAAGAAGTCATGTCTGTACTTGATAGCCCACAAGCCGGACTGATTACGGCAACGACAAGTCACGATGATAGAGACGCCATCATCAATCAGTTTAAAGCTAAACAGCTCAAGTATTTAGTTAACGTTGCAGTGCTTACCACCGGGTTTGATGCCCCCCACGTTGATCTTATCGCTATTTTAAGACCAACGGCATCGGTCAGCCTGTTTCAGCAAATGGTGGGCCGAGGGCTGAGGGTTGATACCGATAAACACGACTGTTTGGTGATCGACTATGCCGCCAACGGTTTTGATCTTTTCTACCCTGAAGTTGGCCAACTCAAGCCCAATACTAAAAGCGTACCGGTACAAGTGCCCTGTCCTAGCTGTCAATTCGCCAATATCTTCTGGGGCATTGTTGATGATGACGGGGATATTGTTGAGCATTATGGTAGGCGCTGTCAGGGGCTGATTGAAACCCAAGGCACATCGATACAATGTGACTTTCGCTTTCGTGCAAAACCCTGCCCAAGCTGCGGTGAACTTAACGATATTGCCGCTAAAGTCTGTCATGCATGTGATGCCACTATTATAGACGCTGACAAACGTTTAAAAGAGGTATTACAGCAACGCCACCATCATCTGTTTAAATGCCAAGATATGCTCTTGCAGGTTGAGAATGAACGTTTAACGGTAAAATACATCGATTTTGATGGTAACGATTTCACTGATCGCTATCGATTTGAAACCGCCGCGCAGCGACGGGCTTTTTATGCGGTATTTGTCATGTCACACACCAAAACTCCCGGTGTTAAACATCCCCCCATTAACACCGCAACAGATGCTGTGAATTGTGCTAACAATTTTCGAAAACCCGACATGCTACTACTAAAAAAAACCACCAAAGGCTGGGATTTAGTTGAGCGATTTTTCGACTATAAAGGCCGTTTTCAAACCGAGCATAAGTTTCTTTAAAACGGAATATGCATTCTAGCTATCCCTATGGTATAAAGACTCGAACACTTTTTTCAGGAGTTACATAATGTTTGTTGTGATCTTTGGCCGTCCAGGCTGCCCATACTGTGTTAGAGCAGTGCAATTATCAGAACAGCTTGTTGAGGCACGCGACGACTTTAAGTTTAAGTATGTTGATATTCATGCCGAAGGGATCAGTAAAGCAGATCTAGAAAAGACTGTCGGCAAGCCAGTTGAAACTGTGCCGCAAATCTTTGTTGATAAAGAACATGTTGGCGGTTGCACTGAGTTTGAACAATACGTACGTGACAACAACTTGTTGTAATCCCCACGCTTAAACAACAAAAAAGGAGGCAATATGCCTCCTTTTTTTATCGCTACTATCTACAGTACATACTTTACTGAAAACATTAGACGATTTAGCTCGCCTTTATATCCGTCTTGCTTGGTGTTTTCCGCATACATATATTCTGCACCAATGGTCATTGGTTTAATGGGTGAATAAAGTAAGTTGATATAACCAGAATAAGACTCTTTGTTGACACTACCACCAGTTAAACTTTCGTCATTGTCAGCTGTAAACGCTGATAATGTGAAGCTTGAGCGCCACTTATCGTTCCACCAATGGCGATAAGAGACAAAGCCGCCGTAAGAGCTAATGGTTTTAATGTCACCATCAGCATCAAGCACACCCGCATTGGCGTAGTTAAGCGCCATATAACGCCCCATACCATCACCCGCAGTCGCTGATAACTTAATGTCATCATCTCCTACAGGAATAACACCGGTGAAGCTCACACCGTACCCCATGGTTTGTGAATCATAGCCACTCTTCTCAACATTAAGCTGACGAGCTAGGCCCGCAACCGTAAACTTAGCGCCGCCCTCGGTCTTGAAGTTATAGCGGGCGACAAAGTCAGGTACCATACCTGCTCCACTGACCAAGCGACCTGTGCCACCTTCTTCATCAAGCGGAGTATTAACCGTTGTTTCTGGATTTTCTATCGCAAACTGAAAACCACCATTGGTATATCGGATCATTGCTTGGCGGACAAAAGGTGTACCTTCAGCAGCACCAACAAAATCTAAGTTTTCAGGCAGTGCACCTGGATTTTGGAAAGTGGTCCAAGTTTGACCCACTGTCCAGTTATCATAACTCACAAAAGCGTGACGAATACGCGGTGAATAGCTGTTCGATACACGCTCATTACCGTCGGTATGGGTCATAAAATCGAGTTCAATAAAACCGGTTAGCTTATGGCCATCAAAATCTGATACGGTTTTAAAATTAAAACGCGACTCTCGAGCTTGAAAATCAACTACCTGCTCGCCATTTCCTGGAGTCCCGTATATTGTGCCTGGCACATAGAATTGGCGAGACAGTGAACCAGAGTCCGGTGCACCATTGGAATAATCACTAAACATCACGTCTGTTTTGACATACCCGCCAAAGGTAAAATCTGTTTCTGCAGCTTGGGCGCTTGTTCCCAAACCCATCAGCGTTGCCATTGCTATAGCACTTGCCTTGTAGTTGTTCATTAACCTCTCCCTCGTCATTTATTTTATTATCGAAATTAATATGACCGAGTTAACAAGCAAACAACATTAGCAAAACGTCTATGAGACAAAGGTATAACAGTTTAATCTAAAGTTTTTGCTATGGTGAGCAGCGAACTTCACTGACAACACCCGCAAGATTAATAGTAATGAAATTCCAAAACTTGCGGTTCGAACCTAAAACAAATGACCAATTACAACCAACTGGCTAATGCGGTTTAAAGCGACTGAGCTAACGACTTAGAATTTAAGATCTAGATAATAGGAAATGGTAACGCAGGAAAAGTGGTGGGTCATGAAGGATTCGAACCAAAAACAAATGACCAATTAAAACCAACTGGCTAACGCGGTTTAAAGCGACTGAGCTAACGACTTAGCACTTAAAGAAAGGGAAAATGCTACCGCAAGGAAAGTGGTGGGTCGTGAAGGATTCGAACTTAAAACAAATGACCAATTAAAACCAACTGGCTATTGCAGTTTAAAGCGACTGAGCTAACGACTTAGGACTTAAAGAAAGAGAAAATGCTACCGCAAGGAAAGTGGTGGGTCGTGAAGGATTCGAACCTAAAACAAATGACCAATTAAAACCAACTGGCTAACGCGGTTTAAAGCGACTGAGCTAACGACTTAGGATTTAAAGAAAGGGAAAATGCTACCGCAAGGAAAGTGGTGGGTCGTGAAGGATTCGAACCTTCGACCAATTGGTTAAAAGCCAACTGCTCTACCGACTGAGCTAACGACCCATCTGGTTTCTAGTTATTTAACCACTCTAGAAAAAGTGGTGGGTCGTGAAGGATTCGAACCTTCGACCAATTGGTTAAAAGCCAACTGCTCTACCGACTGAGCTAACGACCCATTACTGCCACTAAATAGACTCTATTTAGTCCCTCAGGCGACTCTGCCGCTCTGAGGGCGCCTATAATACCTTTTTCATCTTCTCATGCAACCCCAAATTCCCCATTTTTTGTCATTTGCATGAAAAACAATCTAAGAGTATGTTTTTTAGTTGAATAGCGGTTACAGAGCAGCCAACTGCTGCTTCGCGATTCGCGCAGCAGCGCTAGCCGGGTACTCTTTAACCACTCGCTGGTAAAAGCCCTTAGCACCTGGCACATCAGCTGTTTTTTCAGCGATCATCCCCAGTTTGACTAAACTGTCACCGCGTTTATTCGAATCTTTATATTGATCAACAACGGTACTAAATGCAGTAGTCGCTTCAGAGAAGTCTCCCTTATTATAGAGCAACTGACCCAACCAGTAGTTTGCATTAGCAGCATAAGTCGAATCTGGGTAGCTTTTAATGAAATTACTGAAGGCAGGAATCGCTTCATCATACTTGCGCTCTTTCAGTACTAAGTTCACCGCCTGCTCATAGCTTGCGGTTTCACCTAAACTAGAACTAGTAGCAGCTTGACTCGTACTCGTTGTAGAAGTTACCGCAGCAACAGCACTTGAACCTTGATTAGACGATAAGTTAGCTATCTCATCGTACAATTGACGTTGACGCTGCAACATTTGCTCAATTTGATAGGCTTGCTGTTCATTCAACCCGCGTAAATCAAGCACCTCTTGTTGCAAGGTGTCTAATCGCTGCTGAGTTTGAAAATCAACTTGCTGACGCGCCTTAAGCATACGCTCTAAACGTTCAACTCGATCATCATAAGATCCACCAGCAATGTCTTCAACAGGAGCCGGAGCTGCAAACACAGACCCCGAACAAAAGATCATTACCGCTGTCAGTACGGCTTTCTTCATAATTAATCCTAAATAGAAAGAATTAGTAAACTAGAACTGCACGACGGTTTTTAGCAAAACCATCATCTGTGCGGCTAATATCAAGTGGCTTCTCTTCACCGTAGCTAACAATGCTCATCTGGCTTGGTAATACACCCATGCCTTGCAAGTACTTAGATACCGCTTTTGCACGACGTTCGCCAAGGGCGATATTGTATTCTGGTGTACCACGCTCATCGGCATGGCCTTCAATCATAACGCGAACATTCGGATGCTCGACCAAGTATTCACCATGGGCATTAAGCACTTCTGAGAACTGGGCAGATACTGAGCTACGATCAAAATCGAAATAGATAATATGTTCTTTACGTAATTCTTGGTTCTTGATCCGTTGTTGCTCAGCTGGCGTTAAAATAGGTGCAACACCACCGGTTTCGACACCTGTGCCAACTGAACCACCAGATGTTTGTTCACTGCCACTTCCTGAAGTCGAGCTAGACGCATCGGTTTCGGTATCAGAAGTTGAGCTACATGCACTAATAGCCATGATAGGTAGTGCAACAGCCATAGCTTTAAACAGCTTTTTGAGATCCATGTTAAAATCCTCAGTATTTTTGTAAGTTATCTATTTAATTATAAAAAAGGTGACCAAGCTGGAGATTTGATCTCACCTTGACCTGCAGGCAGTCGCGCTTTAAATCGTCCGTCCATAGAAACTGCCGCTAATACTTGCTTTCCGTTGTACGTCGTGCCGTAAATAACCATGGTACCGTTAGGCGCAATACTTGGCGATTCATCTAAACGTGTGGATGTCAGTACCTGCATAAAGCGGGTTTCCAAATCCATACGTGCAATATTAAACTTACCGTTGGTACGATTTACAAACACCATACTACGACCATCAGGGGCAATAGAGCCACCTAAATTCCACTCACCCTCAAAGGTTAATCGCGAAATCTTACCTGAAGCCAATGCCACCTGATATATCTGAGGTCTACCACCGCGCTCAGAAGTGAAAATAAGTGATTGACCATCCGGTGCCCACGAGGCCTCAGTATCGATAGCGTAATGGTTTGTCACCCGTTTAAGCGCTTTGGTCGCAATATCGACAACATAAACTTCCGGTTGACCATCTTTAGATAGTGTAACCGCCAACTTTTTACCATCTGGCGAGAAAGTCGGTGCACCATTAATGCCAGAGAAACTGGTTATTTTGCTTCGAGATTGGGTATAGATATCTTGAACAAAAATTTCCGCTTTTTTATTTTCAAAGCTCACATAAGCCAGTTTACGTCCATCAGGTGACCAAGATGGCGACATTAAAGGCTCTGGCGAGCGCAGTAACATTTGCTCGTTGTAACCATCGTAATCAGCAATCATCAATTTATAGGGAGATTTATCGCCGTGATTAACCACCACATAAGCGATTCGCGTTAAAAAGGCGCCACGAATACCAGTCAGTTTTTCATAAACAATATCACTAATACGATGACCATATTGTCTAAACTGCGCAGCAGTAATGACGGTTTCGCGGCTATCGATTAAATACTCTGATGCACTGCTAGGGCCAGAGCCTGATTGCATCTGTGCTTTAACTAGGTCCACCAAATCAAAGTTAACCAAATACTGATCTGGACCATAGGGCTTAACCGAGCCCATCACCACAGCTTCAGCTGCAATGCTTGACCACTGACTAGCTCTAAACTGATCAACACTGCTAATATCACGCTGTGGCAATCCGAGTTCTTCAACAGGCTTAAACGTGCCACTACGAGTTAAATCTGACATTACGACATCAGAAATTTGTGACGGTACGGGCCCAGTACCCTGCCAAACAAACGGAATCACCGCGATAGGCCTTGCAGCGTCTACACCTTCGGTAATCACAATATCTAACGCAGCCTTAACCGGTGCTGTAACCAGCATTAGCGCAACAATGAACCACTTACCCAATGTTTTCATGGGACTCCTCTAATTAAATTCCGGTTGAACGGTTAAATTGATTTCTTTGAGTTTGTTATAAACGTCCGCTTCGCTCGATACTGGCAAGCGCCCGGCTTTGTTTATCGCAGCCTTAGTCGCTCGGCACACGACACTATCACCAGAGATCACTTGGCTACCAGTCACAAAGCCATCTTGCGCTAGGCGAATATTGACTCGGCAACTTTTACCGCGCATCGACTCATCCACGACTAGATTACGCTGAATAGTCGCTCGAATCATGCTGGTATAGCGTTGTACCTCACTCATCACCTGTTTATTGCGAGTCTGAGACAGCGCTGCTTGCTCTGCCGCTAAAGCATCTTGCATCATTTGCTCTTGTTCACGGCGAGCTTGTTCTTCAGCTTTGCGTTTTCGCTCTTCTTCCGCTTTACGCTTACGTTCTTGTTCCGCTTTTCTCGCCGCCTCCTCTTCACGTTTACGCTTTTCGGCGGCTTTAGCTGCGGCCTCTTCTGCGGCTTTCTTTTCAGCTTCTTTTTGTTTACGGGCGGCTTCAGCTGCTGCGGCTTTTTGCTTCTCTTCGTGCTCTCTGAGTTTGGCCGCTTTAGCCGCTGCTGCAGCGTTTTTGGTTTCAATCTCTTTTTGCTTGCGTTCTTGCTCTAGCTTTTTAATCCGCTGCTGTTCACGCTCTCTTGCCTGCGTCGCTTCACGTGCTTGTCGGTCGAGCTCATCTTGACGTGCTTTTTCTTTGCGTTGTTGCTCAAGCTTTTGCTGCTTTAAGCGTTCAACATGCTGCGCGACTTTTTGTTGATCAACCACGACAGCCTGCACCGCCGGCGCACTGCTTGCTTGCGGCGTGGGCATTGGTTCGCTAGAAAAATCCACACCTAAGGCAAGGATCACTATCGCACCTATGTGTACGCCTGCTGAAATACCTAATGGAATCGTAAAACTTGAATTACTCGACACCCGTTACTCCTCAGGCGAATCCGTCATAAGTCCAACCGAAGGCACCCCAGCACCTTGCAAAGTCACCATCAATTGGATCACTCGCTCGTAGGCTATGGCGCGGTCAGCTTTAACGACTACCGGACGCTCTGGCTCTAGTTGGATAATGGCGCCGACTCTAATGGCTATCTCTTCTAAATCCAGAGTTTCACGGGCACTACTACTGCCGACATCTAGATAGTAATCACCCTCGGCATCAATAGATGCCACCACAGGGGGTTTACTGTCCGCAGGCAATGCCTCAGCCTCACCTTGCGGTAGGTCGACTTTTACACCTTGAGTGACAATCGGCGCGGTTACCATAAAGATAATCAACAGTACCAGCATAACATCGATATACGGTACCACGTTGATCTCAGCAACTGGCCGGCGGCGTTTTCGCTGATAACCTTGCTGCATTAGCCTTGTTCCCTTTCGCTATAGGCCTGACGATGTAAAATACTAGAGAACTCTTCCATAAAATTGGCATACGACATTTCAACCTTTTCAACTTGAGTTGAAAAACGGTTGTAAGCAATCACCGCTGGAATCGCAGCAAATAATCCCATCGCAGTCGCAATCAATGCCTCAGCGATACCTGGCGCAACCATGGCTAAAGTGGCATTTTCCACCGCGCCTAAAGCGATAAAAGAGTTCATAATCCCCCATACCGTACCAAACAGACCAATATAAGGACTGGTAGAACCTATGGTGGCCAATAACGGTAAGTGAGTCTCTAACTTTTCCATCTCACGGGACAATGACACCCGCATTGCACGGTAACTGCCATCCATAACGGCATCAGGCACTCGGCCATTGAGCTTACTTAAGCGCGCATACTCTTTAAAGCCAGAGTGAAACATCGCTTCTAAGCCAGTGTTGCTGTCCTGTCTTGCCGACAGTTCTTTATAGAGTTTATTTAGATCAACCCCTGACCAAAATTTGTCTTCAAACTTAAGTGCATTCTCTCTTGCGGTCTTAATTAGCTTTCTGCGTTGTAAAATGACCGCCCATGACACCACTGACAAGCCAAGTAAAGTGAGCATCACTAACTTAACTAAAAGACTGGCCTGTAAAAAAAGCCCGATAAACGAAATGTCAGCTTCCACGATTAAACTCCTGCACTATATTTTGGGGAATGGCTCTAGGCCGCATTCGCGATAGAGCTATACACGCAACTAAGATTTTTCCTTCACAATAAACAAGGCCTTGATCATCAACTAGCTGTTGCTTAAAGGTTAATGATGCCTTCTTTAACTCTATGACCTCGGTACGGACTAAAAGGTTCTGCTCAAATTTGGCTGCCACCTTAAAATCTAACTCTGCATGCTTAACCACAAAGGCAATATCGTCAGCTAATAAGGCTGTCTGCTTAACACCGATATCTCTTAACCATTCTGTGCGTGCACGTTCGAAAAACTTGAGGTAATTGGAGTGATAGACCACACCACCAGCATCCGTATCTTCGTAGTAGACCGAGATGGGCCATTGAAACATAGAGTTGAATACCAATAATAATGAAGAAATTGAGGCCTACTATACCTAGACCGCTAGCAATTGTGAATGCTTCTCAGCTCCTTAGGATCACTATATTCATAAAATTTTGTTAATAAAAAAGAGCAGCAAATGCTGCTCTTTTTTAATTTTTAATCAACACGATGCAACTATTGACCAATTTTGGCAGGAACGCTCAATCCAAAGTTAGTCCATAAGAAGGTGTAGATATCAGCGAATTCATCAATTTTCATTGATGTTGGCTTACCCGCACCATGACCCGCTTTAGACTCAATACGCATAATCACAGGGGCTTTGCCTTTTTGATTATCTTGCAGCAAAGCACCAAACTTAAAGCTGTGAAGTGGCACGACGCGATCATCATGATCAGCGGTCATCACCATTGTCGCTGGGTACTCACGCTGGCTAATGTTGTGGTATGGCGAGTACGCTAACAATGCTGGGAATTGCTCAGCAACATCGGCACTACCATACTCACTGGTCCAAGCCCACCCGATGGTGAACTTATGGAAACGCAACATATCCAATACCCCAACCGCTGGAAGCACGGCAGCAAAAAGCTCTGGACGTTGGGTCAATACAGCGCCCATCAATAGGCCACCATTACTACGCCCGTACGCACCTAACTTGCTTGAGTTAGTGTATTTCTGCTCAATCAAATACTCAGCAGCGGCATAGTAATCATCAAACACGTTTTGCTTTTTATCGAACATACCGGCTTTATGCCAGCTTTCACCGTATTCTGCACCACCGCGAATATTTGGTACCGCATAAATGCCGCCCATATCCATCCATGCAATATTGGCAGGGCTAAATCTTGGTGTCAGTGAAATAGCAAAACCACCATAAGCATAAAGTAATGTTGGATTGTTGCCATTCTTTTCTAAGCCTTTTTTATACGACACCATCATTGGCACGCGAGTACCATCTTTACTGGTATAAAACACCTGCTCAGATACATAGTCATTCGGGTCAAATGAGATATCGGGCTTAGCAAACAAAGTTGATTTACCGGTTTTAAAGTCAAAACGGTAAGTAGTCTGTGGTTGTACGTAACTGTTAAATACGTAGTAAAAATAATCTTTACTGCGTTTACCATAAGGACCGGCCACTTTACCTTTGCCAGGTAAATCGACATCTTGGCGCTTATCGCCATTCATACTAAAGATCGACAGCTTACCTAACACATCATGCAAATAGCTCACAACAAAGTGATCATTAACAATCTCAACATTACTAATAGGGTCGCTACTTTCAGCAATCACCGTCTTCCAGTTATCTTTAGCTGGTTGGTTAACATCAACGGCAATCACTTTGCCATTAGGTGCATCGAGGTCAGTTTTAAAATAGAACACCGACTTGTCATTGCCTAAAAACTGATATTCTGCTTCCAAGTTAATGATGAGCTCAACGACTTCCGCGTCAGCTTCGGTAAGTGATTTATAGAAAAAGCGGTTGCGACTATCGGTACCCTGAGAAATAGAGATTAGCAGGTAGTCGCCTTTCTCTGACACTCCAGCACCAAAGCCCCAGTCTTTGTTTTGCGGGCGCTCATAAACCAAAGTGTCATTAGCTTGCTCGTCACCTAATTTGTGGAAATAAACTTTTTGGTTAAAGTTTACATCCGCCAGCAAGTTGCCACCGGCAGGTGCATCATAGCGAGAGTAATACACCCCGCTATTGTCTGCAGCCCATTCAGCGCGAGAGAACTTAATCCACTTAAGCTCATCACCTAAGGTACGGCCTGATGCCACATCGATAAACTGCCATTGCTGCCAGTCAGAGCCTGACTTAGAGACACCATAAGCAATGGTTTTACCATCATTACTTACTGAAACGCCAGATAACGCTACCGTACCATCACTTGAAAGCTTATTGGGATCGAGTGCAACACGCTCCACCCCATCCTGACCTTTTACATACAGCACGGATTGTGCTTGCAAGCCATCATTACGGTAATAAAAGGTATTGTCACCGTGGTCAAACGGCGCAGATTGCTTTTCGTAGTTCCAAAGCTGGGTTATACGGTCGACAACGGCTTGTTTGTTATCAATTTGCGCAAGGTAAGCGTGACCCGCCTGTTGCTGCTCTTTAACCCACTTGTGCGTCGCATCGCTCTCTTCTTCTAAATAGCGATAAGGATCGTGCACTTCAACGCCATGTAGCGTTTCAACCACACCTGTTGGCGTTACTGCCTGCTCTGCTGGGTTATCGGGATTATTTTGGCAGCCAAACAGGGCAATACTTAGCCCCGCTACCAAAAGTGATTTTTTAGAAAATATGGATTCAAGAACCATGAGTTGCCATCCTGGTGAATATTAACCGCAACGCAGACCGTGCGGTCGTCGCTGAGTTGATTTGTTATGATTTTATTTACTTATCAAGCCGTACTATACAAGCAAAAAAAAACATGGCAATCAGATAAAAATATCTGCTGACACTTCTTTGGCATCTTTGTTGTTAATAAAAACATAACAAACATAAATAAATTAAACTGTAGAAATATGCACAGAATGTGCTTAATGACTCGAAAACCACTTATTTTGGTGCATTCGCTCACATTACCTCACCCGCAACCCATTAGAAAAATTAATGTATAGATGAAATTTTTCTAGCTTGTCGGTCCAGATGGATAACACTATAATTCATCTCGTTTTCAGGAAGTGTCTGCCTAGGCAGATTATGAAAACAAGAACTTTCGACTTATGTGCCTAGCACGTGAGTCACATCCCTGGTTCTTATGCTTGACTTCCTTCCTTCAATTTGTTGATTGCAATGTTTTATTTTGCGGCCCACTTAATGATTAAGTGGGCTTTTTTTTGCCTGAAATTTGTCAATTCAACCCGAGCATTTTGTACGTCAGATACAAAAAAGCCCAACTTAATGTTGGGCTTTACAGATAAACTTAGTGCTACATTGGCTTACTTAACCTAATCACCACGCGTCGATTTCGGCCTCGTTCATCTATGGTGCTGTTTGATGCGACATGTTTGCGCTCGCCATGGCCCTGGGTATAAATACGGTCATCAGGAATGCCCGCTGCCAAGAAAAACTCTTTTACAGATTCTGCACGTTTTTCTGAAACTTTTTTGTTTACTGAGCGGCCGCCGTAACTGTCGGTATAGGCGTCAATGAGTACCAACTCCACATCTGAATCATAAGACAGATACTCTTGTACTTTGGCTATCTGCGCTTTTGAATAGCGGGTTAATTCTGCGCCACCAAATTCATAGGTTAAAACCGTAAAGGCAATATCCTCAAAACTATAGGGCAATAAATTAGCAAGGCAGGCTCTAAACTGGGTGTATTGACGGCTAAAGTTAGCCGCTGATAACCCCACGGCAATCTTGTTTGATTGATTGTACCAATCCGCATAATAAAAAGTCGGCTGCATCCCCTGCTCTAACTCTGCAAGCATCGACCAAGCAGCTTGTTTAGGCACTTCACCACTAAAGTATTTTTGATAGGTCAGCTCAGTAATTTTCTTCGACACAACGCCTGGTCGCCATGCCGGTGCCAAACTCATTAACTTGGCATCTGTCACTGCATCGGGTTTAACCCACATATCCAATGAGAAATTCAAATCATGATCTTTTCCCGCGCGGCTGGTAAACACAGCTTTACCATAAGAGGGGATTTCATGTTCGAGGCGACATACAATGGGGGTATTATCACTAATACGCCAATTTGATTGGTCCAGTGATGCAACATAATGGCGCAACTCTGCTTGAGCCGTCAAAGGCAGACATACTACACAAGCTAGTAACCCTCTTAACCACATATTCCTTGCACTCTTCGTTTATTGCCGTTACTTAACCCTATCGGCACACTTTCCTGAACCTTTAGCCTAAATAATCATCAATCAAACATGACAACCAATTACATCTTAGCTCATAATAGCGTCCTGCTAATAAATTGGACATTTTAATGAGCGATATTTGCGACGCTAACAAACTTAATCATCGATTCCGTGGCTACTTTCCTGTGGTCATTGATGTAGAAACAGCAGGCTTTAATGCACAAACCGATGCGCTGCTCGAAATTGCCGTCACCTTATTAAAAATGACCGAACAAGGCGAATTAGTATTAGATAAAACCCTACATTACCACATTGAGCCATTTGAAGGGGCTAACCTCGAACCAGAGGCACTAGCATTTAATGGCATCGATCCAAACAACCCACTACGTGGTGCCGTATCGGAAAAAGAAGCCTTTTTAGAGATTTTCAAAGAAGTGAAAAAAGCCCAAAAGGCCAGTGACTGCCACCGCAGTATTATTGTTGCCCATAACGCCGCTTTCGATCACGGCTTTGTCACCAAAGCAATCGACCGTAATGGCCTAAAACGAACGCCGTTCCACCCGTTTGCAACTTTCGATACCGCAGCGCTATCAGGCCTAGCGTTAGGCCATACCGTTCTTGCTAAAGCTTGTGGTATTGCGGGTATCGACTTTGATAATAAAGAGGCACACTCGGCGCTATATGATACTGAGCGAACTGCCGAGCTATTTTGCCATATTGTCAATAAATGGAAGGCGTTAGGCGGCTGGCCACTTGCAGTAGCCGAAGAGTCGCAATCCGACGGCGATGCGTGCTAGTCACAAGCACAAACAACAAAAAGCCGCTGTCAATTTACAGCGGCTTTTTTTCATACCACGATTGACTGCTAACGAAACACCGGGTTTTGCATATCCACATATTTGGCAATGACTTGCGATACAACCTTATTGTGTTTGAGTTGCCCTATCGCTTGATTAATTTGTGGCAACATATGCGCATGCTCTTTGCGCAATCGAATCACTAAATCGCCATCTGAATGCACTGCTGCCAATTCAACGTGCAGGCCTAACTGTTGCGACCAATAAAGCGCTGGTAAGTCGCCACTTATAATGGCGTCTATACGCTTTTTATGTAATGCCTTTATCAGCTCTCGTTCTGAGCTAAAATCAGCACGAACGAAGCGATCGTCATCATGATACAGGTAGCCTCTAACCGTACCTATGCGCTTATCATAAATTTGCTCAATATCTTGCCAATCAGCTTTATTCTCTTCAAGCACGACAATGCGCTCGACTATCGGCAATATCGCCTCAGAATGCACAAAATTAGGCCCCAAATCCTGATGACTAAACCAGCTTGGACTGACTACGTCAAAATCGAGCTCTCCCGTATCAAGTGCTTTATTGGTTCGATTAGGCGGAAGATTGATTTTCTCGATGTCGATATTGGCTTGGGTAAATATTCTTGGAATTAACTCGCCCATGATCCCAGGCGCTTCGGGATCGCCAATATAGTAGGGATACCAAGTATTCGAGGCATTCACATTATATTTTAGCGGCTGTGCATGTGCTTGAAATGATGACCAGCACAACACTAGCATCACAACCCATTTCAACATTTCTGCCTCCCTACAGCTGTCGCCCAATCAACAATCAAAACCATCAGGTGATACTACCAACATCGGCACATGGTACAGATGAACATGCTACCTTAATTAATAACATAACACCCCAATAGTACAAAAGTCTGCATTATGCTGCTAATAAGGGTCAAAATGAGCCAGATTAAGTGAAACCGACTAGACTATGAGAGTCAGACAATGATTGTCGGGCTAAAACGGATTTTGCTATCAACACCGTGCCACAGGGAGCTAGGCCGTATGAATATTACCCTACCAGATAGAGTTAAACTCCCCTTCGAGTTTGATGCTAAACAGTTAAAACAGAACTTAGATTTGATCACCTCAGCCCAATGGACTGATCACTTTGTGGCTGAACATTATCAGGGAGACTGGCAAGCGATAGCACTTCGCTGCGACGCCAACGCTCAACATCCAATTAAAATGATCTATTCTGACCCCACCAGCACCGAATTTAAAAACACACCCTACCTGCAACAAGCGCCGTATATTCAGGCGGTATTGAACCATTTTCGCTGCCCGATACTTAATGTACGGTTAATGAAATTGGCGGCACAATCTAATGTGTTAGAACATGTTGACCATGATTTAGATAGTGAACACGGTAAAGCTAGATTGCATATCCCTATCACAACAAACACTAATATAGATTTTAGGCTCAACTCACATTCAGTTCCCATGCATGCTGGTGAATGCTGGTACTTGCGATTGAGTGACCCTCATTCGGTCAGCAATGCCAGCGCCGAAGATAGAGTTCATCTGGTAATAGATGCTGAAATTAACCTTTGGCTCGCGACCCAATTGAAAATGCAGTAGCAAGATGTGATAGTTAGCTGTCCCCCTTAGCTTAGCTAATACCAATCAGTATAAACATTTAGTCACTCAGCGAGAGTTTAGCGGTTCTGAGGTAAGGTCCTTAAATGCTCCTGCATTAATGACATTCACCACATCCATGTGGTTTGCAACGAGTGAAGAGCATAGTTATTCTACGGTTAAGCTCGTTAACACAGCATCAGAATCGCTAAAACTCGCCATTCTGGCGCGTTTTGGCTGCCTACTTCTGCGTTGAATAATTTCACAAGGGAACAACCATGGTTTCAATCATTCGCCTTGAATTAGTTTGCCCAAAGCGCGCTGAGTAGATCAAATTCTTATACTGATTGGTATAACTAGCTTAAAAATGGGATTTCGCCCATAAAAAAAGCCGCATCTCTGCGGCTTAATTGTACATCGCTGGGACTCGAATTATAGCGAGTCAGCGTTGTCGTTTAGGTAAGATGCAACACCTTCTGGGCTTGCGTCCATACCTTTGTCACCTTTTTCCCAACCAGCAGGACATACGTCGCCATGCTCTTCGTGGAATTGTAGTGCGTCAACCATACGTAGCATTTCATCAACGTTACGGCCTAGTGGCAGATCGTTAACCACTTGATGGCGAACTTGGCCTTCTTTGTCGATTAGGAAAGAACCACGGAAAGCCACACCAGCTTCTGGATGCTCAACATCATATGCTTTACAGATTTCGTGCTTAACGTCAGCAACAAGTGTGTATTGAACTTGGCCAATACCGCCTTTGTCTACTGGCGTGTTACGCCATGCATTGTGAGTGAACTGTGAATCGATAGAAACACCAATCACTTCAACACCACGCTTTTTGAACTCATCCATACGGTGATCAAAAGCAATCAGTTCTGAAGGGCAAACAAAAGTGAAATCTAGTGGGTAAAAGAAAATTACCGTTGGCTTGCCTTTAATCGCTTCAGTTAGGTTAAAGCTATCTACGATTTCGCCATTACCAAGTACAGCTGCAGCAGTGAAGTCAGGAGCCGGACGGCCTACTAATACGCTCATTTTATATCTCCATCTATGGATTGAAAAACGATTTTTCGTTTTAAATATATTGGCATTATAGGCAGTGTTTAATCTTGCACAAGGGTTTTGCGATGAATATCACTCTTTTAAATAAATATTCATCGAACTGGCTCACAAATGCACCATTATCAGCCAACTTCGTCGCTAAACCCCTACGTAATACAGGGATTAGAGTTTGTGCGGCACTATCATGCCTATGGTGTTCAACAACATATTATTAGCACCGTGAGATATAAGTTTGACCAAGGCGTTACCTTTGGGCGCAGCATTAAAACATCTGTCTAACATGCGTTGATATATCTCATATAAATACGCTTGAAACTGGACATATTGTGCTTTTACTGGCAAGAATAGCCTCTTAATCAAACTAAAAATTAGAAAGTATAAATATATGAATGCTGTTGTTGTTGCCGTTTGCTTAATGCTGGGCCTGAGTCTTGCGCGAGTAAATGTTGTGATAGCTCTAACCATCAGTGCGTTGGTTGCGGGCTTAATGGGGGGCATGGATCTTCAACAAACTGTTGATGCCTTTAACACTGGACTCGGTGGCGGAGCACAAATTGCCTTGAGCTATGCGCTGCTAGGAGCATTTGCCGTTGCCCTCTCCCACTCAGGATTGACGACATTAATATCACAAAAAGTAATTGGTGCACTGGGCAAAGAGCAAAGCCAAACCAATATTAAGCGCGTTCGATGGTTACTGCTGTTCGCCATCCTGGCTATGGCAGTATCTTCGCAAAACTTGCTACCTATCCATATTGCATTTATCCCTATTTTGATTCCACCGCTACTGCATGTCATGTCAAAACTCAAACTTGATAGACGTTTGGTCGCGTGTGTGCTGACCTTTGGTCTAGTGACCACCTATATGATTTTACCCGTAGGTTTTGGCGGCATTTTCTTAAACGATATCTTACTTGCTAACCTTAATAGCAACGATCTTAATGCAGTGCGCGAACAGATCCCATCGGCGATGCTTATCCCGGCTTTGGGCATGATTTGTGGTCTACTGGTTGCGGTATTCGTCAGTTACCGTAAACCGCGTGAATATCAAGCCAACGATGTTGAAACTGAAGAACTACAGCAGCAAATTAGTGGCAAAAATATCGCTATCTCTCTAGTGGCAATTGCAGCAACGTTGGCAGTACAACTCTACACTGGCTCAATGATTTTTGGCGCGCTAATCGGCTTTATTATCTTTAGTTTCTCTGGCGCACTGAGCCATGTTGCTGATCAAGATATCTTCAACCAAGGCGTGCGCATGATGGCCAATATCGGCTTTATCATGATTGCGGCAGCGGGCTTTGCAGCGGTAGTTAAAGCGACTGGCGATGTCACCACACTTGTCGCCTCACTGAGCGACATCATAGGCGACAACAAGGCCTTAGCCGCTTTTCTTATGTTACTGGTGGGTTTATTTATCACCATGGGGATTGGCTCGTCATTCTCGACCATCCCTATTATTGCCACTATCTATGTACCACTTGCCATTACCTTTGGCTTCTCTGTGCCAGCAACGATTGCGTTGGTGGGAACCGCGGCGGCGCTTGGGGATGCAGGTTCGCCAGCCTCAGACTCAACACTAGGCCCAACCGCGGGTTTGAATGCCGATGGTCAGCATGACCATATACGCGACAGTGTTATCCCAACCTTTATTCACTACAATATTCCGTTATTGGTATTTGGTTGGATTGCAGCCATGGTGCTCTAAGCAAGTCAACGTTATTTAGCACGGTTTAGAGTCAACAAAAAAGGAGCCAACAGGCTCCTTTTTTATTTATCAATTTAGCGTGGGTTTCCCCATCATATTAATGGTTACTTAGTACCAAAAATCTTATCACCGGCATCACCTAAGCCTGGCAAGATGTACCCTTGCTCATTGAGGCAGCGATCAATTGATGCAGTGTATAGCTCTACATCTGGGTGTGCTTCTTCTAAAGCTTTAACCCCTTCCGGCGCAGCAACCAACACTAACGCTTTTATTGCGCTACAACCACGTTCTTTAAGTAGGTCAATGGTCGATATCATTGACCCGCCTGTTGCAAGCATAGGATCAACCACTAACGCCATGCGCTCAGGCATATTGCTGGCTAACTTTTCAAAATAAGGAACCGGCTCTAAGGTTTCTTCATCACGGTACATACCAACGACTGAAATTCTAGCGCTCGGGATATGTTCAAGTACGCCATCCATCATGCCAAGACCTGCACGTAAGATCGGTACCACTGTGACCTTTTTACCCTTGATTTGTTCGATTTCAACCGGGCCGTTCCAACCTTCGATGGTGACTAATTCTGTCTCAAAATCAGCAGTCGCTTCGTAGGTCAATAAGCTACCTACTTCAGCAGCTAACTCACGAAAACGCTTAGTGCTTACGTCTCCCTCACGCATTAATCCTATTTTATGACGTACTAAAGGGTGTTTAACCTCAACAACTTTCATCTTATTCTCCTGATGTATTTGGCGAGTTTTACCATCAAATTGAAGCAATTTTAGTAGATTTGTTCACAATGGAAAACATAAAGTTTTACAAACACACTAAATCGTGACCCAAGTCCTTTTGATAAATAGCAATCATCACTTTCGAGGCTGCGAACAAGCTGGTAGAATAGCGCCGCATAAAATCCAATAACGATGTACCCGAGAGGATCCTCCGTGAGCACTCCTACCCAGCTAAGCTATAAAGATGCAGGTGTTGATATCGATGCCGGCAACGCCCTAGTAGACAATATTAAATCTGCTGTTAAACGTACCCACCGTCCAGAAGTTATGGGCAACCTAGGTGGTTTTGGTGCTCTGTGTGAGCTACCAACTAAGTACAAACATCCAGTTCTAGTTTCTGGCACAGACGGTGTCGGTACCAAGCTTAGACTGGCCATTGACTATAAAAAGCATGACAGCGTAGGTGTAGACCTTGTTGCTATGTGCGTTAACGACCTGATTGTCGCTGGCGCAGAGCCACTGTTCTTCTTAGATTACTATGCTACTGGCAAGCTTGATGTAGAAACAGCGACATCAGTTGTCAATGGTATTGCCGAAGGTTGTGCCCAATCAGGCTGTGCACTTATCGGTGGCGAAACGGCTGAAATGCCAGGCATGTACGAAGGCGAAGATTACGATCTTGCAGGCTTCTGTGTTGGTGTTGTAGAAAAAGATGAAGTACTTGATGGTACAAAAGTGGCTGCAGGAGATGCGTTAATCGCATTGGGTTCTAGCGGTCCGCATTCAAATGGCTACTCGCTTATTCGTAAAGTTCTTGAAGTCAGTCAAGCGGATCCACAAACCTCACTTGAAGGTAAGCCGTTAATTGATCACTTACTTGAGCCAACTAAAATTTATGTTAAGCCGCTACTTAAGCTGCTAGAACAAAACGATGTACACGCAATGGCGCACATCACCGGTGGTGGCTTCTGGGAAAACATCCCTCGCGTACTACCAGACAACGCTAAAGCGGTTGTAAAAGGCGATTCTTGGCAGTGGCCAACAGTATTTAACTGGCTAATGGAAAACGGCAACATTGCAGAATTTGAAATGTACCGTACCTTCAATTGTGGTGTGGGCATGATCATCGCCCTACCTGAAGCACAAGTTGAAAGCGCACTCGCTTTACTTACCGCCGAAGGTGAAAACGCTTGGCTAATCGGTAGCATTGCCGCGCGCAATGGTGACGAAGAGCAAGTGGAGATAGTGTAATGCCCCAGTGCTATCGCGTATTAGTATTGATTTCAGGTAATGGCAGTAATTTACAAGCCATTATTGATGGATGCGATGATCACCTTAACGCTGAAGTTGTAGGTGTTATTAGCAATAAGCCTGATGCATATGGACTTGTTCGAGCTCACCACAGTGAAATCGATACCAGTTGTGTGATAGCGCATAAAGGCGAGTCTCGCGAAGACTACGATCTGCGCTTAAGTGCCGCCATTGAGAAGTATCAACCTGATCTTATCGTGTTAGCGGGCTTTATGCGCATTTTGAGTGACAAATTTGTCACTCAATACTTAGGTAAAATGATTAATATCCACCCATCATTGCTACCTAAATATCCTGGTCTGCATACTCACCAACGTGCCATCGAAGCTAAAGATGCTGAACATGGTGCCAGCGTGCACTTTGTTACGCCAGAGCTGGATTCCGGACCGGTAATTTTGCAGGCAAAAGTCCCGGTTTATGCCGAAGACGATGTCAATGTCTTGGCCGAACGTGTGCATGAGCAAGAACATGCCATTTATCCATTAGTGGTTAAATGGTTCAGCCAGCAACGATTGCACATGCGTGACGGTATTGCCTATTTAGACAATATCGCCCTCGATGAACGTGGCTACGCAGCAGACTAACTCGCGATACCGCTTTAATTAGCAACAAGATTTTAATGAAAAGGCACTTGAGCAATCAGTGCCTTTTTTATTGATGTTTCTAGGCATCAGACAACACATAACATCCCTGCATTTTCGTACATTAACAGTCGCTCAAATCAGTAAAATCTCTGGTTTTCGATACCAATCAAAAGCTAAAATAATCTTAAAACAGTAAAAGTCATTGTGTTTTATCGGTATTTGTCATTAGATAAAGCTCTCATGCTGCACAAACAGATGAACATAGAAGGTCCGATGAAAAATATTATTTGCGATATCGATGGTGTTTTACTGCACAACAATCAACTTATTCCTGGCAGCGATACTTTTATCCACCGCATTGTAGAGCAAGGCAATCCACTGGTCATTCTCACCAATTATCCAGTACAAACGGGTAAAGATTTACAAAACCGTTTGGGCGCAGCAGGTATTAATGTGCCCGAAGAGTGCTTTTATACTGCCGCCATGGCGACGGCTGACTTTCTTAAACATCAAAGCGGTAGCAAAGCCTATGTGATTGGTGAAGGAGCCTTGACCCACGAACTGTACAAGGCTGGGTTTACCATTACCGATATCAATCCTGACTTTGTGATTGTGGGTGAAACACGTTCTTACAACTGGGATATGATCCATAAAGCGGCACAATTTGTCGCCAATGGCGCACGATTTATTGCAACCAACCCTGATACCCATGGCCCTGCGCATAGCCCCGCTTGCGGCGCATTATGTGCCCCAATCGAGCGAATCACTGGCCGCAAACCATTTTATGTTGGTAAACCAAGCAGTTGGATCATTCGCTCAGCATTGAACCATATTGATGGCCATAGCGAAAATACAGTCATCATTGGCGATAACATGCGCACAGATATTTTGGCAGGGTTTCAAGCAGGCCTTGAAACTATTTTGGTTACCAGCGGTGTGAGTCAAATTAGCGACATCGACAAAGAGCCTTTTAGACCTAACCATATCTTTGATTGCGCCGGTGACATTGATATTGTCTAAGCCATAGAACGCAGGCAACCACACGGGCTTATCTGCGTTTCACCACTGATTTTTCACGTTAATTCCCTCACGCGCAATATTGCGTAACAATTTAGTAAACTGTGCACGTTGCATCATAGCAAGGTGTTCGGTCATGATAGCCTACAACCGCATAGACGGTGTCTACAGATAAAAATCGATAATTAAAAACAACAAAAAATAATAATATTTTACGGGAATAAACATGCGACATATTATACCTCTTTGCGCTGCAATGGTTGTCAGTGCATGCAGTCAAGGTAGCTCAGATACAGGCAGCGAACATTTCACTCCAAACTTTGATGAACAACGATTTAGAGATGATATCCAAATCCTCTCTAGCGACCGATTTGAAGGGCGCGCACCCACCACTCATGGTGAAAAACTCACTTTAGACTATCTGAGTAATGCTTTTGCACAAGCCGGGTTAGTCGGCGCCAATCAGGGCAGCTTTCTACAAGCTGTGCCTATGGTCAGTTATACCGCTTCTGAAAATCAGTCGATCACAATGGCGGGTATCGATTTAAGCTACCGTCAAGACATCGTACTGAGTAGTCGTCACCAAAATGAGCAGATTGACATTAGCCAGGCTCCGCTGGTGTTTGTGGGTTATGGGGTAAATGCACCAGAATATGATTGGAACGATTACCAAGGGATCGACATGAAAGGTAAGATTGCCATCATGCTCGTCAATGATCCTGGTTTCGCTCAGCCAGAGTTATCACGGTTTAATGGCAAAGCCATGACCTACTACGGCCGCTGGAGTTATAAATTTGAAGAGGCTAGCCGACAAGGTGCGTTAGGCGCAATTATCATTCACGACACCAAACCCGCATCGTACCCATGGTCGGTGGTAGAAAACAGCTGGACTGGCCCACAACAAGATTTAGTCCTCAGCCAAGAAGTCATGGATCAGCGTGTGCAGATCGAAGGCTGGATTCAGCTACCACAAGCCCAAGCCTTATTTAGCAAAGCGGGTTTATCTTTAGACACCTTAATGGACCGCGCCGCTGCTGCGCCGATCGCCATCGATTTGAACCAAACGGCCGACATTGCGTTTGCTAACAGTGCGACCTTTACCGACAGCTATAATGTGGTCGCGACACTACCTGGAAAAGCCGCTGCTGATGAACATGTATTGTTCACCGCCCATTGGGACCATATCGGCGTTGATGATAGCAAGCAAGGTGACAAGATATACAATGGTGCATTAGATAACGCCTCTGGTACTGCAGGCATTCTAGAAATTGCCCGTCAGTTTTCTCAACAAGCAAAGCAAGGCCACCCGAACGATCGCTCAATTACCTTTATAGCCACCACAGGTGAAGAACAAGGCTTGCTAGGTTCACGCTACTATGCTGCTAACCCTATTTACCCTATCGACAAATCTGTTGCCATATTCAATTTAGATAGCACCAATGTTTACGGAAAAACCAAGGACTATACGATTGTGGGTAAAGGTAAATCAGAACTTGAGACTTACCTTGAAGCCGCACTGGTAAGTCAAAATCGAACCGCTGTTAGTGAGAGAAATCCCCAATCCGGTGGTTTTTTCCGCTCAGACCACTTCAGTTTTGCACAAAAAGGGGTACCTGCAGTATTTGCCGGTGGCGGAACCCAGCCCATTGACGAGGCGACTGCAGCATATAAAGCGGAGATGAAGCAAAAAATGAAGGGCTGTTATCACAATGTCTGTGATGAATATCGTGCCGACTGGGATCTTTCAGGTGCATTGCAAGATCTCGCCATTTACTATCAAGCGGCGCATCAGCTTGCCAATAGTAGTGATTGGCCAGGTTATTACCCCGCTACAGAATTTCATCACCTAAGACCGGCCAAACAAGAGTAACGGGCTTAATGCCGACCCAATGTGATAAGCAGTATTGCCGATAAGCGAAATTATCACCTTTACAATAAGCGCCATAATGGCGCTTATTGTTTAATAATTAGCCAACCAATCAAAAGACAGCTCAAATTACTAAAATTATTAACCAAACAGCAGTTTTTTAAGTCACATTGATAAATAACCAATCAAGCTGGCAATCAACACCGAAAAATCAAATATACCCCAACAAATCCCACTAAAAATTATTGATAATACATTTTTGAAACCACAAAAATGGATTATCAATGCAAAATACCCTGTAAATACTCAATTTTTATCAATTTGATATTTGGCAATTGAGCAAAATGCTGTCACAGTAACAACCAATACAGATTTATAGAGTTTTGTTGGGAGTGCCATATGTGTTCAGTATTTTCTATCTTAGATATCCAATCAGACGCAGCACCGCTGCGCCAAGTAGCCTTGGAAATGTCCAAACTGCTACGCCACCGCGGCCCAGACTGGTCAGGTATTTATAGCTGCGATAACGCAATACTAGCCCATGAACGTCTAGCAATTGTCGATGTTGCTAACGGCGCGCAACCACTTATTAGCCAAGATGAACAAATCATTTTAGCGGTCAATGGCGAAATCTATAACCATAAAGAACTCAAAGCGCAACTTGGCGAAAAGTACGCCTACCAAACTAACTCAGACTGCGAAGTTATTTTAGCGTTGTACCAAGAGTATGGCGTAGACTTCCTCGATAAGCTGAACGGCATTTTCGCTTTTGTGCTCTATGACAAGAGCAAAGATGAATACTTAATTGGCCGTGACCATATGGGAATTATTCCGCTTTACACTGGCCGCGACGTCGAAGGCAACTTTTATGTCGCATCAGAGATGAAAGCATTGATGCCTGTTTGTAAAACAGTAGAAGAGTTTAAACCGGGACATTACCTAACTAAATCGGGCTACCAACACTATTATCAACGTGATTGGCAAGAATATGCTGCCGTAGCAGACAATGAAGCCAGTGTCGAACAGTTAAGAGAAGCACTAGAAGCGGCCGTGAAGCGCCAATTGATGTCTGATGTCCCTTATGGTGTGTTGCTTTCTGGCGGACTGGATTCATCGGTTATCTCAGCGATTACGCAAACCTTTGCCAAGCGCCGTATTGAAGATGATGGCGAAAGTAGCGCCTGGTGGCCACAGTTGCATTCATTTGCGGTAGGCCTCGAAGGAGCTCCAGATCTGGCCGCAGCGCAAAAAGTTGCCGATGCCATTGGCACGATTCACCACGAGATCACTTTTACCTTCCAAGATGGGCTAGACGCCATTAAGGATGTGATTTATCACCTTGAAACCTATGACGTGACCACTATTCGTGCCGCGACCCCTATGTATCTGATGGCACGTAAAATTAAGGCCATGGGCATAAAAATGGTACTTTCTGGTGAAGGCGCGGATGAGTTATTCGGTGGCTACCTGTATTTCCATAAAGCGCCGAATGCCCAAGCGTTCCACGAAGAACTGGTACGTAAGCTGGATAAACTACACCTATTTGATTGCTTGCGAGCAAACAAAGCCATGGCAGCTTGGGGATTGGAAGCCCGTGTACCTTTCTTAGACAAAGAGTTCATTGATACCGCAATGCGCATCAACCCTGAAGCGAAAATGTCAAAAGATGGCAAGATTGAAAAGCACATATTACGTCAAGCCTTTGAGCATAAACTTCCACAGGAAGTCGCTTGGCGCCAGAAAGAGCAATTTAGTGACGGAGTGGGATACTCGTGGATTGATGGTCTAAAAGATCACGCAGCAGAACAGGTTGATGATCTACAACTGGCTAACGCGAAATTCCGCTTCCCTTACAACACACCTGAAACCAAAGAAGCTTACTTCTACCGTGTGTTCTTTGAGGAGCATTTCCCATTAGCAAGCGCTGCAGAGACGGTACCCGGAGGGAAATCTGTCGCCTGCTCAACACCTGAAGCACTAGCATGGGATGAAAGCCTACAAGGCATTATTGACCCATCAGGGCGTGCTGTTCAATCTGTACACGAAAGCGCGTACTAACACCGCATATTATCTAAGCTGGCTGGCAATCGATTGTTGCCGCCAGCTTAGGTGATCATTTAGTCACTTTTTCCACAATCATATAGGCATGTAACTCTGGGTGTTGATCAAACTCCAAATGCCGCAATTGACACCCTAATGTATTAAACAGCCCAACAAAACCAGCGGTGCCCAAAGATGAGTAATACACTTGTTGCCCCATCGCATCATCAACATGTTCGCCCGCTTGCTCAGTGCCACCAAAAGAAAAAATAAACACCCCGCCATCCGTCAGGCTGTTTACAATATGGGTCAACACTTTAGCTTGCTCGGTTAACGGAACGTGCCAAATGCTATCCCAAGCGATAATCAAATCATATTGCTGCGACAGTGGTTGCAGACAAATGTCGGCTTGAATAAAGTCAACGTCAGCAAGCTCTAGTGCAATATGGCGTTGTTTGGCTAAACGGAGCATTTGCGTCGAAATGTCTAAACCTGTGACTTTAAATTGATGCTCATCGAGCAACTGACTAAATCGCCCAGTGCAACCACAACCAATATCTATTGCAGTTAAAAATTTCGTGGTCATCGGTGACGTTTGAGCTACAGTGTCGGTATCTCCATCGGCAGCACGACTAGCTAAGTCACTGGGTGACAGCTTAGTTTTGTGACTAACAAACCCGATAGCTTTATTTAACGCACTAAGGCCATTTTGATGATTAAAGCTATCTTTACTCCAAAGGTGAGTCAGTCGATCGTAAGCTGCGGCAATTTCAATAGGCTTCATGATCTCCCCGGTAAATTGCAGTTGAATTGAAAGGCCGTCATCACAGCCAAACCATGTTGATTGCTGCCATCTATCAAGCCTTTTTGACAAACTTAGCGGTAATTAATATCTCTCCCGCACCATCAACACGGCAATCAAGTTGATGATCTTTGCTATCGAATATTCGCCTTATCAACGCTTTGGTGCCAATCTTCAATCCTTGGGAGCTACCTTTTACCTTTAAATCCTTCGCCAGCGTCACTTTATCGCCTTCGGCAAGCAAAGTTCCATTGGCATCTTTGACCTGTATAAGCTCCTCTTCATCGCTCTCTAGTGGGTCCCATTCATGGGCACACTCAGGGCAGATCATCAGCTGTTGGTCCTGATACACAAACGCTGACTGGCAATGAGGACATGGGGGTAACGACATGAAATTTCCTATAAAAATAAAAACTAACTTACTGCAGATAACAATCACTAGGTGACGCATACCCAACCTAGCTCATCACTAATGTATGAGCCATACAAGCGGTATAAGGAGCACCATTGCCCCCTCAATTAAAATCTTATCTATTGATACCGCGCTGCGCTAATGAACTCACCAAACGATTCGCACCAAATAATAACGCTTGTGTAGTCTGCCGGCTCAATGTTATCCGCAATAGGCACGATAAAATTACTAAAAGTCTTCACCGGCCCGACATTGACCATCGTCGATTTTAAACGTTTGAAATCGGCTTCTGTTTCGACAAACTCTGGAGATAAGTACAAACGATAATCTGGCCCCGGTGCTAATGAGCCCAATAAAGAGATAGATTCAGCGCCTATCACAATTCGTCCCTCGCCCCAATGCAACATATCACTATCGACTAAATCACGCCTTAGTTCGGCCTCAAAGCGAACGTCACTCGCTAATTGTTGTATAACTTGATCTTTAGGAGCCTCAGGCGCTGTTAGAATAGGCAACGCATATATCCCAGCAGCAAAGCCCATCATGGCAATGATGGCATGACTGATAAGCAAGAGAACGACGACAATTGGCTTCATTTACTACGCTTTAGCAACAGGGAATTTAGTCAGTTAAAATAGCCCATTGCCAAAGCGATTTAAAGTGGCTTAGCACCAATATCGTAAAATATAAAGCTGACTTATGGCATTCGAATCAATGATACGATCTAAATGATGATTGGCTAACATTATTGTTTTCCGCCATGATCTGAATTTCCCCAAGCAATGATGCTGTTATCAGATTTTATAGCGGCAAAAGCACTCCCGCCTTCTCCCCGAGATGGAACAACATCAATCACTTCAGTCAATGCTGAACTCGCTTTAGCACACGAAACGAAATCGACTTGTTTTTCACACAAAGGGTCTCCACCATTGCTAGCATCACCCCAAGTGAGAACATTGCCACTGGCAGTTATCGCAGCAAAAGCTTGATTATTACCAACGATGGAAACCACATCGCTTAACTCAGCTTTTGCTGGAGAACAGTCGCTGAAAGGTGTATTAATGTCACAGTATGGATCACCGCCAGTGCTATCATTCCCCCAGGCGACGACCTTCCCGCCTTCTGTTATAGCTGCATAAGCTCCGCTATTTCCAGCAATGTCGGTCACCCCGACCAATTGACTTTGAACCTCACTGCTGTTTCCACCTTTGGTGCTATTTCCCCAGCTAACCGCACTGCCATCAGATTTTATCGCAACAAAAGACTCCCCATTGGTCACAATGTCGATAACGTTGGTTAATTCAGATGAAGCTGGCGTACAAAATGAAATAAAGCCATCATCACAATGTGGATCGCCACCATAATCCTTGTTCCCCCATGATATGACATCTCCTGATCCTGTTAGTGCAGAAAAAGCTGCTTCACTAGCAATAATATCAACAACATCATTAAGTTCACTTGCGACTGAACTTGCATCTCCTCCAGAGCCTTCATTACCCCATACAACCACGGTTCCATCTCGCTTTAATGCAGCAAAAGCACTTCCAGTTGCGGTAATGCTTATCACGTCATGAAGGTCACCACTCACAGCCCCAGAATCGCCACCATTATAGGGATTGCCCCATGTGATCACTGTTCCATCGAGCTTAATAGCTGCAAAGGCGCCCCCGCCATTGTTATAGCTTGCAGTGATACTACTAATATTCTCCAGAGTTTGACCTCCATTATGCGCCCCCCAGTCGCTAGCGCCCCAAAGCACAACCGTACCATCTTGTTTCATCGCTGCGAATGCCCCGCCATTAGTGGCGCTAGTTGTCACTATTTGAGACACATTGTTCAGATGACTTTTTATTTCATCATAGCCAACATCAAAATTCTCCATTCCCCAAAAATTAACACTACCACTCCCGTTAACGGTCGCAAATGCATCACTTATTGAAGCAACCTGAATCACATCTTTCGGTTCATTTGCGACTCCTCGACATGGAAAGCCGCAGTGTATGTTGCCTCCATAGTGCTCATTCCCCCAAGCAGTGATTGTTCCATCAGCATGCAACGCTACAAAAGCATTGCCATTTGAAGCTACTGTAGGTGGGGAATCGAGTGAAACTTCATTGTCTGAAGAATCATTACAACCCGATATGGATAAAACTATTGCAACACAACTTACTAAGCTGATTACTCTATGCATTTTCAATGTCCTTAGTACCAGTTACACCCCCACCGATATTAAACTGTTTAATTTTTATACATGTGATCCAGATCACCTTTGGTGTTTCAAATTGTATCAAAAACAATAAATTAGCTGTGCATAGCTTCACATCAGAAAATTGGTAGAGTAATGGCGGCAATAATCCTTCATCCAATTAAATTAAGCAGGATATTATTAGTATTGATGGGACTAACAGGTCAATTTTACGCTGAAATAATACAAGTGTTATCTATCTTTGAATCGCTATCTAACGAAGCGATTACACTGAGACATTATAAAAAGAAGCAATTATGGAGAACATCTATTCAGACTAAAGAGCTTAACAAGTCGTCATTGACAGCCAGTGACTAATACCAATCTACGTTTGATTCTATAAACCGTTCAATCTCTTTTTGGAACTCTTGTTCTCGATAAGCTTGTTCTATAGTTCTTTGCAGCTGTATATCTGAAATACTTAACTTATGCTTTCTACTCACACCAAAATAGATTAACCGCTGCTCTTGAAACTGATAAGGGTGTACTTTAAGTCGTTCTACAAATTGAGGAAATCGACGCTGTAAACTCGCGAGGGTAATTTCTGGGGCGATTAATAGATCGAAGCGTCCTTTAAGCAACATGTTCATCGCGATGTCGATGCTGTTGACCACGACTTTCCTAAGCTGTTTATCTTGGTCAAACCGTTCAAAGTAAAAAGTGTCACGTGAGACGCCAATGGTGTGTTGACGCAATGCTTGATATTGATGGATATCAGCGACGGTTAAATCACTGATAAATCGATAGGCGCTGTCGAGCCTAAATGGTAAAAAATGTGCATAAGTCATTCGCTGTGGCTGTTGAATCAAACCGGCGACCATGTCCACATTGCCAGTTTCTAACATACGTAGACAACGGGCAAAATTCGGGCTTTGCTCAATCACCAACTCATGATCTATCAACTGTGCGAACAGTCGTGCAGCGACCACATTCTCTCCGGTTACCTGCTCATCTTCAATGATCTGAAACGGCGGGTAATGATCAACACACAAGCGTAACTTGGGCGCTGCCCAAGCCGGAAAGTTAATCACCACTAGAAATGCTATCCAAGCGCACAGCCTCAAATTGCACAACTCCCCTGTCCTGTTCACGGTGAGAGCATGACTATTTTTGCATTAAGCTCATCACCAGTACTTGCTAACGATTAACCCTTTAACACTTTAACACTTTAAAATAATGTGGCTTATCAATGTCCGAAACCATCATGGTTACACTATCGACCTGTTGGGTGTACTCAGCTATAGCCTGATAGACAGTGTGCATTAGGTGTTGTTTTTGTTCAGAACTACGCCCCGGCATGATGGTAAGCTGGATATGAATAAAATGCCCTTCTTCAAGATGACCAACAAAGGCATGCGGCGCAGCATAACCTCGGGTTTTTACCGCTGCGGCTTCAAACAAACCGCTAGCAATAACACCGTGATGAATTTCATGGATAATTTGTTGCATATTAAACTGAGCTTGCATCGACTCAGCATACTCAACGACACAATGTGGCATAACACGCTACTCCGTCCATACGGCATACTCGTTGCCGTTGGGATCGCTAAAATGAAACCGTCGTCCACCGGGAAAATCAAACGTTGGCTTAGTAATACAACCATTGGCTGCTATGATTTTTTGCTGTGTTGCCTCTAAATCGTCACTGTAGAGCACGACAAGCACCGAACCTGACTCGGTTCGGGCTTGCAAACTTGAGTAATAAAATCCGCCATTTAAACCCGCTTCGGTGAAACAGGTATACTCTCGACCATAGTCAATAAAGCCCCATCCAAACACGGCTTTAAAGAAGGACTTTGTTAAGGCTAAATCTTGACTTGGAAGCTCTAGATAGTTGATTTTGTTATGCGCAGACATATTAAGGTTCCCACTCTATTTTCTATTTTGAGCATAGCAAGCTTTAGCCTAACTCGCACATTATTCACTCAGTAGTATCAACCTGAGCACACGGCATTTCGACACAGGCTATAGCTTGACTAAACCGGCAAATAAACCAATGAGACCACCAAAAACACCACCCCAAATGACCAGCCAGCCCAAATGCTCCTTTATCATTTGTTGTACGATCTCTTTGACTAATTGTGGCGTCAGTTCGCTAAGGCGCTGCTGGACAATCTCTTCAATCTTGCTGCGCATGTCATCCAAAACATCGGGCTGCTCGAGTTCATCTTTGACTAACTCATAAAACTTGTCACTTTGAGCAATCTCAACCAATGAGGCTTTCATCTTGTTAACGAAAGGCTCTTTTAACGGTGTGATAGCATCACTGCCACCGAACATTGCTAACATCCCGCCTAGCGATGATTGCTCGACAGTGACCACTAAAGCATCAAAAGCAGGGTCTAAATCGACTTTTTCAATCACTGGTGCTAAATCGATTTTCATCGCGCCCTCACCATTTTGACTTAAAAAACGATCAATATTCTCATTGGTAAAAAACTGCTCCATCATTAAATCAGCTATCGCTTGCTTAAACTGTTCAAAACGTGCTGGGATGACGCCAGAGCCATAAAGCCCTGGTACTTTCTCAAACAACATGTGCACTGCTAACCAATTGGTCAAAGCCCCAGAAAAGGCAAACAGACCAACGCTCAATACAAGCGGCTGTTGTAAAAAATAACCCACGGCAATACATAAAGCCGCAATAACGTTAGTAACAACACTTTTGTTCAATCTTAAATTCCCCAATCACCAAAAAAATAACGCCATATGTTACCACATGGCGTTATAGGTCTTACAAGTTCGCTTCGCTTGGTAAAGCGGAAATTTGATTAGGACACTGCGCACAATACCTCATCGAGGCTATCTATCTCGATCGGTAAAAATCCTGGGCTATTGAGCTTGTCACGTCGAACAGCAAGTACTTGAGTTTCATCGGCCAACTCCTTTGCCTTAGCAATTAATTGTTTCGCTATGCCTTGGCCACGAAACCCCGGATCGACATACAAATCATCAAAATACCACAGCGGTTTTAGCAATAAAGAGGAAAACGACGGGTAAAGCTGAATAAAACCGACCAACTGCTGCTCAACAAATGCCAGAAAAATCACACTATCATTTTCAGACAATCGTGCAGAAATAAACTGCTGGCTTAGTTCTAGGTGACTTGGCTGCCCAAGACTACAGCGATAGTCATCAAAAAGTGGGGCGAGCAACTTTAAATCTTCATCGATTGCGATGCGAAAAAACATATACCATCCTTGATAATAGTTATGGCAGCGAAAGCTACGTGAATGCGAACCTTATATCCTTTTTTCAACTTAACCTTAGCATAATAGTCATCGCAGTCTAATCATAGAATAGGTTGATTTTTGTACTAATTTATCAACAAAAAAAGCCATCATAAACTAGTGCAATAATGTTTGTCGACTACACTAAAGTCATCGGCTTTTACCTAGGAACGATTGATATGACCTCTGCATTTACCACCAATGGTGCCGTCAGTTGGCACGAACTCAGCTCCAATGACCCCCATGCATCCATTGCGTTTTACACCAAGGTGTTTAACTGGTCTTTTAAAACACTGAGTCTGCCCCACGGTCCGTACTATGTCATTGAGAGCGATGGCCAAGGAATTGGTGGGATTTGCGATAATATTCAGCCCAATACCCCAAGTCACTGGACGGGCTATGTCACGGTTAACTGCGTAGATGATGTTGCAATTAAAGCTAAAGAACTTGGCGGCGAATTGCTATACGGCCCCGAAGATATTCCTCAAATTGGTCGCTTCTGTTGGATTAAAGACCCTCAAGGCGCAATTATTGCAGCAATCACCTATAACAACCAAGCTGACTAGTCCTTCGGACTAAGCTCGCTCTCTAGCGCGCAAGTCTTTATATTCAAACGCGATAGCATGCACTCTATCAATAGGTACACCATTAAGAAAAGCGGCTTTACGACTTGCATTGACAAAGCTAGGTTCGCCACACAATACCACTCGGTGTTGACGATCAAACTGATGATTTTTAGCGGCTTCGTCAAAGGGATCGGCAACCACCACTTTACCCGGCAAATTACCCTGCGACGTTTTTGTAATGCAAGCAAGATAATGCAACTGACGATGGCGTAAACTTGCCTGCATTAGCTGACTATGCTGATATAATTCAGCAATATCATTTGTGCCATAGTACAAGAAAATATCACCTTGATGTCCCAGCTCTATCGCCTCCTGAGCGATATAATAAGCCGCCCCTAAACCTGTACCACAGGCGACAATGACCAAGGTATCAGCACTATATCCTTGTTGGTAGTAAGCAGCCCCTAATGGGCCTTGTAAAAGCAGTTGCTCACCGTTGCCAGCACGATGAAACAACCAATCACTAAACTGACCATTATATTTGCGCCGCACGTGAACGACAGCCTGACGCCCATGGCTGCCTGGTGCCAATGAATAACTGCGAGTCAAGCCATCAAAGCGGCGCAAATTAACATATTGCCCAGCCCGGCCGTTGATAGGCTTACTCAGATTTAGGGTTACTTCGACCACACTTTCCGACAAATACTTCTTGCTAAGTAGCGAGGCACTAATAAACAGATCTTGGGTCATCACCGATTTAAACTTTAATCCATCTGTTGGTTTACACAAACAAGAACAAACATACCCTTGCTCTTTCAGCGCTTGGTCCAGCCCCCGCTGTGCCCCCACTGGCAACTGACCACCAACATGTTGCACGAGGCAGGTTTTACATACGCCCTTTTTACAAGAGAAATTTAACTTGTGGCCGGCCTTAATCAAGCTGTCCAAAACGGATTCATCTTCTAGCGAATCAAACGCTTGGCCATCTAAAAAAAATTGTGTCATTTGTTTAAACCATGGTTACATTATGATGTTTTGAAAACAAAACTTGGCTGCTATAATTGCCATTGCATTCATTTTAATAACAAAGTTATCTTGTAGGTCATTGTGTATCATCCGATTAGACCTTATCGCAGCTTAGATTAAATAGATAAATAAAAGGTTTCCATGTCTACACCCAAATCTCGTCGCGCTAGAATTCAACTCATGTATCAGCGCACTCCTAAGTATCAGCGATATATCGGCTTTTTGTTACTTTTTTACCTTCTATTTTTACTCTCAGTCAATCAACTCACCCCTTACTTGGTTCAAAAGTATGCCCCTGATACGCTGTCGGAGCGACTCGGCAGGCCTGTAAAGCTGGGGGACATTACAATTAACCCGTTTACCTTCGACACTCAGGTAAGTCAATTTGCTATCCATGAAACTTCAAGCGCTGATTTTGTTGGCTTTAGTGCATTGAGTTTCGATTTACGTTTTTGGCATTCACTTAGCCAAATGGCATTAAGTATTAACAACGTCAAGTTACAAGGCCCCTACGTCAATATTGAAAGCTTTAATGAACAAACCGACGGTTTAAGATTCAATTTTTCCGATATTATCGACAAACTAACTGTCCCAACATCAGAGGAGCAAACCCAAGTCGAACAAGATGCTCAGCCTAAAAATGACAGTCCCTTACCCCATGTTTTAGTTAATAATATTAGTATCGAGCAAGGACGCCTTAGTTATCATAACCTCACCTTAGGAACCGGACTCAATTACCCCGACCTTAATATCGATATCAAATCCTTCGATACGCGCGCGACGCTAAGTAGCCAGCAAACGGGCAATCACTTTGATATCGCACTCACAGGCGCAAAAGGTGGCAGCGTTGCGACTCAAGGGCGAGTGCAGCTTAAACCTTTGTCTGTAAAGGGTCACTTAGCCATCACAAAAGTAGACTTAACACAATTCTGGTCATTTATTGATAAGCAGGTAGACGCACAGCTGCAAACTGGCAGCATAACCTTTGAAACCGATTTTAACCTGTTCGAGCAACAAGACCCGCTTCAGCCTATTGGCTTTAATCTCAATAATGCCAGTCTTGCGGTGGATGATTTACATTGGGTTAATGGCGTTCGAGACCTTGTTTCACTTAGCAGTATTGCGGTACAGCCAATCAACATTGATGCCAATCAGCGCAGTATTGATATCGGTAAAATCAGCAGTCACGGCCTACAAGTTCACGCCACGTTATCTCAGCAAGGACTTAATTTACAAAAAGATTTCAATTTCAAAAATACCCAATCACCTGCTGTGAGCAAGCAGGCTGCTGCAAATACAGCTCCAGACACAGAGGCTGAAAAAGTTCATTCTCAGGCTGAAAACTCGGCTTTATTTGATATACCTGAGCTACCTTGGTCAATCGCAGTAAACCAACTGCAAATCAGTGATTATGCCGCTAGCTTAACCGATAACAAAATCGCAAATGATAGCTTATGGGAAATCACTGATTTCAAACTGTCGACAGGCAGTTTTACCGACAAGTTAACTGATCCGATAGATTACCAACTGAGTTTTAACATTAACCAGCAGGGACAATTTAATAGCGCAGGCGCGCTAGATGTCCGTACCCCTCAATTACAAGCAGACTGGTCTATAAAAGATTTCAACTTGGCCGCATTACAACCTTACTTGAGTCCTTACCTTAATATCGACCTTAAACAAGGTGACTTATCGGTAAACAGTCAGCTTGTGAGTAATTTGAGCCAACAAGCACAAGTTAATTTGGACGCCAGCATTGATAACTTACAGGTGCAAGACAAGCTACAAGATTTACCTCTACTAGAATGGCAAAAAGTACAGCTTAACCAAGCCGCCTTTAACCTGCAGCAAAAAAGCTTAAACATTGCTTCTATTGACTTAATGCAACCATTTGCCCGCATCGTTATTGCAGAAGATAAGCAAACAAATTTTGCCGATCTTATTGTCAATCGCCACAGCGAAGGCGGACCATCAAACATCAGCGATGAAAAACCGGCCCAAGATAGCGCCAATAAGACCTCGACAACTGCGCCCCAAGGCACCACGGAAGACCCGCAGCCTCTTACAATCGCAATAGCTCAAATTAATGTCAGCGATGGGGCGACATTTTTTGCCGATAACTCTCTCAGCCCTAAATTTGCGGCCAGTATTGAGCAAGTGAACGGTCAAATATCTGAGATCAACTCCAATGCAGACAGCATTGCCCGCGTCGATATTAACGGCAAAATAGATAAATACGCCCCAGTAAAATTAAAAGGTAAACTTAATCCACTACTGAGCAATCCCTATTTAGACCTTAACTTGAGTTTTAAACATGTTGAGCTCACGTCGGTCAACCCCTATTCAGGGACTTATGCGGGCTACTATATAGATAAAGGCCAACTGTCATTAGATCTCAACTATCAATTGCAAGACAACCAGCTTGTTGGTAGTAATCACATGATTGTTGATCAGCTTAAACTCGGTGAGCCAACAGACAGCAGCCTTGCCACGACATTGCCGGTGACCTTAGCCATTGCTTTGTTGCAGGACCGCCACGGTATTATTGACCTTGGCGTGGATGTCAGTGGTGATGTCAACGATCCTGAGTTTGGCATCGGCAGCGTCATTCTGACCGCCTTTACAAATATTATTACTAAAGCGGTCACGGCGCCTTTTGCCTTGCTAGGTGACTTGTTTGGTGAAGATGAACAGCTAGATAAAGTGAGTTTTGCTGCAGGCAACAGTGAAATAGATGACTATGAGCAATCTAAGCTTGCAACATTAGCTAAGGCGTTAACCGACCGGCCTAAACTGATGGTTAATGTTGAAGGTGCAGTGAATGCACTTGACGATAGCGCTGCGTTGAAACAAGCAACACTCAACCAACAATTATTGACTATGGCCGGGCAAGCTAACAGTGACAGCAATCAAGAGCCGTTGTTAGCGAGTAATATCCCCACCAGTGGTGAACTATCTAATGCATTGCAACGCTTGTATACCCAGCAAACACAGCAAGCCCCTGAGTTGCTACTTGAACAGGTAAAACAAGACAATCAACAAACAGAGATAAGCGAGGAGCAGGTATTACGTCAGTGGCATATTGCCATGTATAACCTCACCCTCAACACACTTGATATCTCCCCTGCACAACTAGGGCAACTGGCCGCGCAGCGTGCTAAAGCTGTCAAAGCTTACCTCGTTGACCAGCGAAGCATTGCGGCATCAAGAATATTTTTGCTGGACAGCCAAGTTGATACCATTAGCAGTGAGGCCATCGCGCAATTAACCTTAGATGCCCAATAACGTCTTGTTGTGAATTTAATAAAATAGCTGATGCTATTGAGCGTGTTTTGCTACAGCAAACAAATAACTCATACCAGTCTTTAACAATGATGCCGCTTAAGCTAAAATCGGCGGCATCTAATATATCAAGAGGTTGTTCATGTTCATTGTTCGTTGGATTTTAGGTCGTATTATTTTAGTGTTGAATTTCGTATTTGCCCCAAAAAAGCGCCAGCGTCCGGTTGCAGAGCAAAACAAGATTGATGAACAAACTCAATCGTTATCCTTATACCAATATGCAGCCTGCCCTTTTTGCGTAAAAGTGCGCCGTGCGATGCGTCGTCAAAATTTAAATATTGCCTTGGTGGATGCCAAGCAAGATGAACATCAGCGTACCCTGACAGAGTTGGGTGGTAAAACTAAAGTGCCTTGCTTGCGAATAGAGGAGCAAGGTGAAGTGCGCTGGATGTACGAATCATCAGATATTATTAACTATCTTAACCAACGATTCGCCTAATTCAGCTTGATACGTAATCAGGCCGCGGTGGTATTACCCATCGCGGCCTGTTTTGTTTATGGTGCTGGCAAAGGGTCTTGTGTGGCAGCAACCATACCTTTAAGCACAATGTCATGATACGTCACTATGCCCAATATATTACCCGACTCAATCACCGGTGCTTTGTTAATGCCGAAACGTTCAAATAACCTGGCTGTGTAACGAATATCCATATCAGGGTCGACCGCAAACACCGGTTTAATCATAATCTCATAAACGTTCATGCGCTCAGGCGCGCGATCTTTTGCCAATACCTTGCGGGCAATATCACTCATCAACACCATGCCATAGGCATCATGTTCATGGCGCTTATTGACTAACAAAATACTGACATTTTTTTCAGTCGCCATGCGAATGGCCGCTGCCACAGTATGAAGCCCATCAACCATGACATAATCTTGAGTCATTACATCGTTATTAAAAATCGGCTTTTGCGGTCTCATATTTGATCCTCTATCTCTTTGCTGAGCAATTCAACTTGATGTGCAACGCCAACCGCATCTTCTACATCAATTTGTATGGCAATTCCTTGGCCAGGATTAGTATCAAACTGACCAATCCGGCAAATGGTTTCCAATATCTCACGGCTCATGTGCTCTTCAACTAACCAAAGTATCACATCACGCTGAATATCTAACCCTAACCCCATAAACGTTGTCTGTTTCACCACCCCTTCTCCGCGGGCATGATTTATCACCGTTGCCCCCGTTGCTCCGGCTTTTCTCGCCGCATCCAGTACATCATCTGTACAGGTTTCATCGACAAACGCAACAATCAATTTAAAGCGCATGTTCTCGCTCCTTTGCAACTTTTCTTTTGTTTACCAATTCGACTAACTGGGCATAGGCCATCACGGTGATCATTGGAAATAAGCTAGCAAACGCGATTAAACCGAAACCATCGATAAGCGGGTTACGCCCTTCAACATTTGTTGCAAGCCCCAGTCCTAACGCTGCAACGAGTGGCACTGTCACAGTAGATGTGGTGACACCGCCGGAATCATAGGCCAATGGCACAATCATTTTTGGCGCATAAAACGTCTGAATGACCACCACCACATAGCCGGCTAGAATGTAATAATGGATAGGATCTCCCACCACGATCCGAAAACATCCCAATGAAATTCCCATCGCGACGCCTATAGCAACGGAAATTCGCAAACCTTGAATACCTATGGTGCCACCCGAAACTTCATTAGCCTTAATTGCCACTGCAATAAGTGAAGGCTCGGCAATGGTGGTGCTAAAGCCGATTGCAGCTGCAAAAATATACACCCATAAGTAGTCTTGCCAAGCAAATTGAGTTAACTGACTATCACCGTCCTGTAAGAAGCTGGTCGACGTCAGTTGCTCGGCCATACTTTCTCCAATAGGAAACAGTGCCATATCCAGACCGACGAGGAAAAAGCTCAAGCCAATAATCACATAAGCAAAACCAAGCACCACTTTGCGCCAATTAGCTATTGGCCTTTTTAGCACCCCTAACTGAAATCCAAATAAGATTATTGCAATCGGGATGACATCCCGAGCCGTCAACAAGAATGTCTCGGCTATGGTCGCCCACATTGTCATTTCAACACCACCATTCCGTATAGCAAAACAAATATCATTGGCGTAAGACTGGCAAAGGCGATAAGACCAAAGCCATCTAACATTGGATTACGCCCTTTTATCACTGTCGCTAACCCAACCCCTAACGCAGTCACCAACGGCACCGTGATGGTCGAAGTAGTTACCCCGCCTGAGTCATAAGCAATGCCAATAATGTCCGCAGGGGCAAAGCTAGTTAAGATCATCACCGTGACGTAGCCACCAATGATGAGATAATGAATAGGCCAACCTTTAAGGATTCTTACGACACCTAATAAAATCGCCAAGCCAACTGCAAGCGCAACGGTGAGGCGAAGTCCCATGGCGTACTCGTCCATCGCCTCTTCAGTGGGCGCTATCGCGCCCGCTAAGGATGCGACTTCAGCAGCTTCATTGGCCACAGCAGTCAACGCGGGCTCAGCAAGTGTGGTACCAAAACCTAAGGAAAATGAGAAAATAACCAACCAGAAAATGCTGCCCTTACGCGCAAGAGCTTGCGCTAATGACTCACCGATGGGAAACAAACCCATCTCTAGACCAAAAACAAAGAAGGTCAGACCCAGCACGATAAAGACTAAACCAATAAGAATGGAGGCTAAGTTATCTGGTGCTTGTTGCAGCACAAATATCTCAAAAAAGCCGACAACTAGAATGATAGGCACTAAGTCACGGAAACTACCTAACATTGATTTTAATAGCGTCACAATTGCTGCCATTTTTCCTCCCTGTACGATTGACGCTCCTACTACAGTTCACCACTTTGCGCCATAAGTTTAGTTTGCGCTCATCAACATAAAACTCAACAATAAATTAACAAAAGCTACGTAGTTTGTGATTTAAATCAAAAGTGTGGGAGATTCTTGCTCGCGAGACAGCCTGATAGGTGTCATGCATCACCCAAGTGACTGCTACTCATACAGTCGGAGCTACTCATACATAACTGTTTTTTTGATTTCAGTAGTGATTCGATAGCCGTACACCAAATATGCAAATATTGGCAACATTCTAGACTTGAGCCTGCAGTGATCCTCGTGCTTTAATATCCCTTCAAGAGGATAAAAATAACTATGAAACCAATACCGCTCTTAACCGCCTTATTATTGACCATGCTCGTTGGCTGCAGTGCTAAAAAAGCCACCGTGGAAGATTTTCAAGATCAAGTCGAAGATCAATTTCGAACCTCGATTAAGGGCGATGGCATTAAGTTGTTTGTCTATAAGGTGAGAAAGGTAAACAATAAAGAGCTCCCCCACGTCTACCGTGCTAAACAAGCTAAACGTAGCAGCCGTAACTCAGGTCCCGATCTCAGTGATTGGACTGAACAAATTGAGTTGGGTTTGCTTAAAACAATCGATATGACCGGCTTTTGCCGTGAGGGTTACTTCGAATTAAGCCGAATCATTGAATATGGCCGTGGTGAAATCCGTGGTGAGTGTATTGAAGGCGCGAGTGAAGCAGATAAACAAGCATTTGCATCTTAATACTACTTGATCTGCCCTTGCCTCAATGGTGCTTGCTGTATCGTTAGGCTAAGGGTGTAACCCCTTTCCCACCTTAAGGCGAGCGCCATTTCAATCGCGCTTGTTTGCTACACTTTAATCAAGCTGCAATCACAAACCTAGCCGAACGGCTCACTTTACGTTAGAATCCGCAGCCGCAATTAGGTAACATCACCGATTAGCGTTCAAATAGTCACAATGAGTTGGTATACGGCATGAACAGAAAGCAAAAAATGATCAAGAAAACGGCAAAGCGCGCTAAAGCTCGCAAAAACAAACACACGCCGCCAACAATTAAAAAGTACGTATCTAAAGCTGAAAGAGCAGAAAACCAAGCCAAGCTTGAAGCTGAGCAAAACGCACAAGAAAGCTCAGCAGAAACAACACAAGAGCAGCCAACGAGCAGCGAATCTGCTTAAATAGGTTTGCACACTATAGCGCCTGAAAATCGTGGCGCTATGCATCACTTGCGTTTGTTGTCATCACCAATCAGCATGTTCGTGACTTCATTGCTGGCTTCACAATCTCGCTCTTCACTTATCTGTGCCATCTGCGCACAACTCGACGATAACGGATTTGAGGTCGTGGTGAGCACCTCTTTCTCCAACTCATTGTTCGCATCATCTTGATGGTTGCCCGTTGTCAGGTAACTTGCTTCAACTCGGTCAACCAAGCGATAGGCGGTAACCACCCCCAATACCCCAAACAAGATTGAGCCAATAGCTTGGCCAATTAATACACCCTGGACGCCACCCAATTGCGCGCCAAAGTAAACGAATGGAATCGTGCCTATCGTGGCTTTACCCACATTAAATGCAGTGGAGTACTTGGCTTTACCCAAATTATTAAACGACGCATTAGCGACAAAAAGCGCCCCAGAGAATACAAAGAATACGGCAATATAGCTGCAGAAAAAGTCGATTAGGTCAGCACTGTCGCCACGCATATCAAACACGCTAATAATGACATTGCGCAACAAAAACAAGAGCAGCGAAACGCTCAATACATACACCACACAAAACTGAAGCGCTTTGGTCAAACTTTCTCGCACTCGAGAAAATATCATCGCCCCAAAGTTTTGCCCCACTATGGGGCCGATGGCACCTGAAAGAGCGAATATCATCCCAAATGCTACTGGGATAATGCGACCTAAAACCGCCCAGGCCGCAACATAACCGTCGCCAAAATCAGCGATGGCTCGGGTCACCACAGCATTGCCGATGGGGGTGGCAATATTGGTGAGCATCGCCGGCCCCGCAATAGCAAAAATAGGCTTTAGATCTGCGACAAAGTGATTGAAATTAAACTCGCCAAACAATTTATGTTTAACGATAACCCCACGGGCCGAAATGATTAACACCATGAAACGAGCTAATACTGACGCCAACGCAGCCCCTTCAATTCCCATTGACAGTAAGAAGATGAAAATAGGGTCAAAGACTAAATTAACCCCACCGCCTGCCAACGTCGACATCATTGATAACTTAGCATCGCCCACGGCTCTCAGTGCTGCGCCAAGCGCCATCGCTAGACAAATCACCGGCATAGAAGGGATCAAAATATACAGATAGCTGGCTGCAAGGTCTGCAGTGTGACCGGTTGCCCCCACCCAGCTCAGCAAAGTCGGAATAGACAAGGTAACAATAATAGCAATGACGATAGTCAGCGCCAAAGTAGCAACGGCACTGTTTAATAATTGTCTTTTAGCGGTTTCAACTTGCTTGGCACCAATCGCTTTTGAAACTAGCGCCCCTAAGGCGATAGATAGCCCTATGCCGATTGAGGTAGTGAAAAACGAAATGGTGCCTGCATAACCCACCGCTGCCGCAAGTTCTTTTTCACCTAACAGGCTCAAAAAGAAGATATCAATTAAATCAACAATAAACAGCGCCGAAATACCTATCGCTGCTGTCGAACTCATTACAAGTATATGGCGTAAAATAGAGCCTTGAACAAACTTAGCCGCGGTCATGACTATCCTTGTGAAGTGGTTTAAGCATTAGCAGTAGTCTTTAATACGTTTCAAGATCAAATTCGGTGCAGTTATATCTCTGCTTCTAATTCGCTTCCGCATTGGTCACAAAAACGGGCCTGAGACTCATGTCCGGTTTTTAAACAGTTGCTACAGCGACGTAAATCTTTACTCCTACCCATTTCTTGGGATATCTCCGCGGTCAATATGCCGGTCGGAATGGCAATAATCGAATAACCTAACAACATGGTAAAAGCGGCTATCGCTTGCCCCAAATTGGTCACTGGCGTGATGTCGCCATAGCCAACGGTGGTGATGGTCACTATCGTCCAATAAATAGACTTAGGTATCGAGCTGAAACCATTATCTGGTCCCTCAACCACATACATGATTGCGCCCACCACCATGACAATTAAGCTGACAGAGAAAAAGAAGATAAACACCTTACGACTAGAATGTATCATAGCGCGCAGCAACAGGTTGCCTTCGCTAAGATATCGTAACAATTTAAACACTCTAAAGATGCGGAACAATCGCAATATACGAATGACCAGCGCAAAGTTACTGCCTGGGAATAGCAAGGCGAGGTAGCTCGGCAATATCGATAGTAAATCAACAATCCCGTAGAAGCTGCGAGCATATTTTATCGGATGCGCAGAGCAATAGAGTCGTAAAATATACTCAACGGTGAAAACTGCTGTAAACACCCATTCAAGTGCGCGAATTTGCTCACCAAATCGGGCATGAATACTGGCAACAGTATCGAGTAAGACTAGGGCTACGCTACAAATAATGCAGATGATCAAGGCAATATCAAAGTAGCGCCCCGATTTACTGTCTGTGCCAAATATCACCCGACGTAACTTCAGCTTCAAGGCCGATTCTTCAGAAGATTCACTCGCAGCCATAACTCTCAATACCTTGCTAATAAGTCCAAACCAGACAAACAGTTATAGTGCCAGTTAATCAGCAAAAGTCCAACCGCAACAGTCAACTATTATCTTCCAACTCGGGCGGAACTTAACCGCAACCTAAGACTTATCGGCTTTGAATTAGCTATCATTGGTAAGCACACTTTAATGCTTAAACAAGCGCCACCACAATGACGTAGGTCATTCGCTTTCAGTAAACGAATGATTTGAAAAGTACACTCATATTTAATGCAGATACCAGCTCACTCGCAACGCTTATCCTCAGATAAGAAAAACAGCAGTAGAAACAGCAATAAAGGAATAAACTTGTCTTCCAATTCGAAAAGGCTGACTCAGTCGGGTATGATATCGGTTCCAGTCACGTTAGAGGGTAGTTGTTAGCACATGCGCTTTGTAAGTTTAATCAGTGCCATCGTTGTTTTTTTCAGTGCCAACCTTCTGGCCGCAACCAGCTCTCAACACTCGTCGCAAGGCAGTACCACTGCTACCATTGGCAAAGTCGATTTAGTGGTGGTCAACAAATCAGCACGCAAAATGCGTTTACTGAAAAATGGTGAAGTGGTACGTGAATACCGTATCGCCATGGGTGACAGGCCCAAAGGTCATAAGTTAACCGAAGGCGATCAACGCACGCCTCAGGGGCGCTACCTGCTAGATTATAAAAAATCCGACAGCGCCTATTATCGCGCCATTCATATTTCTTACCCCAATGCAGAAGATCGTCTGCGGGCCGCAGCCCTTGGCTTAGAACCTGGCGGGCAAATCATGATCCACGGTCAAAATCCAAATTCTTCCCTATCGCCTAGCGAAGCACAGAAACTCAATTGGACCGATGGTTGTATTGCAATAAAGAATCATGAAATGGATGAGCTCTGGCAAGCTATCGAAATTAACACGCCTATTGAAATATGGCCTTAAACCTAGCAACGAGTACCCAATGCAACCAGCAACAATAACTGTCGAAAGCCTGCAACAGGGCTGGACAACGTTTGAACGCAAAATCTTAACTTTACTATCGGAATTGCACTTAGACCCGCTAAATTTACATTGCGATCATGTCGCTTTACGGGTCAATAGCACGCAAGCTGCTGATGAGTTAGTAACTTGGTTTAGCCGTCATGGTGAAATCATATCCAACAATATCATCAATGGCAGGCCCATTTTGATTATCGCGTTAGATACGCCTTTGCAAATAGGTGGCATGACGATTGATTGCGTGGAGCTCCCCTACCCTGGAGACAAACACTATCCTCAAGAAGGTTGGGAGCACATCGAGTTGGTGCTACCTTGTGATGCCCAAGACTGTGAGCAGCTATCGGATCGATTAATCGCGCTGGTGCCAGCACTTGCACCAGTGCTTAACGGAGACCGCCGCTTTAATATTAAGATGAGCTCACCAAAAGGTGAAGCCGAGCGTTTAGCAAATCCAACCATTGCTATCAAAGCGGATGATGTTTGTATCAAAATACACCCACATACCATACGGGACATTATCGCCTCTGAGCAGCGGTAGCGCTGGTTAGTTTATCTGGCTATTACAATGGCTAAGGCTACGCGAGTCATCGCTGATAGGCAGCATGGTTATCCTGCTCAATGAGGTTAACCGCTGACTGGGTTTTAAAGCATAGGGTGGATTAACTTTGCTTCTCTATATAGAGAATAACTTCGCCCACTTTGAAGCCGAACTTACTCATATCGGTTTTGTTAAACAGACGTTTTTCATCCAAAAGATACATCCAGTCATCTAACGTTACCGTGTAAGTTTCACCCTCTACCACAATATCAAGCTGATATTGCCAATACAGTGCACTACCTGATGTTTGGCCGCTGGCGATCCCTACTACATCATTTGCAGTGCCTTGATACTGATTATCACCCAACTTCTCTAACTGCCAAATTCGGGTCGACTTTTCACCGTCATTAAAACGAAACCACTCTTTAATCTCGCCTTTATTCCCTTGCCAACTGGCAAAGAGATCAACCTCGAACCGACGGATCATTTTTCCGCTTCTATCCAATACAATGCCGTAGGCCACCAGCTTTCCATCGAAAAACTGTTCGAGTTTCAGATCGGGACGAGTGCCTTGGTAATCATCTAGCTCAACAGATGAGCAGGACGCTAGCAGCATGCTAAGGCATAAAACCACCAATATCCTCATTGCGCCGCTCCTAACAGTGCCTGACGTAATTCAGGCTCAGTGGTATTTTCAGACAACCAAATCGCTAAAAAAGCCGGACCAAAATCGCGACTATCAACGCGGCCTAATGCAGTGTCACCATGATAAAAGTCACTCATGCCTTGCTCATCCACAATAATGGTTAACACATCACCCTGTTGAATATCGGGCCATAGTGTATTTAACGGTTGTGACCATCGACTAATTTGCTCGTCACTGTAGGCTAGGTGCTGCCACTGATCTTGTGTCGCTTCAATCAGCACATCGCTATCAATATCTCTTAAATATTGGATCTGCAGCGCCAAAGGATAGTCACTTTCAGCACTGCCCTGCAAGGTTTGCCCGCTACTGTACAAGGATGCACGATAGACATCCCAAAACAGGTAACTCATCTGCCCTTCACCGACTTTTCTCATCGCATCTATCGGCGCTGCGACGGCCATTGAGCAACTTAGCCACAATGACACCGCAGCGATACATAATTTACCCATGCTATTTTCCCCCGACTAGGCTAGTGCCAGCTTCGCGGCGCATACCTGCCATCAAAGTGCGATAACAACCTGCGAGTACAGGTAACAAGATACTCCATACCAAGGCCAAGAAGGCTATCATTTGCGGCATTGGCCAGCCTTGCCCTAAGCCACCGGCTTGAATACCAACCCAATAAGTCAATGGACCGGCAACGGCGCCAACGAGTGCAACCACAGCCAAAGACTGATGCATCAACCACTTTAAGCTATGGTTGAAAGTTAAAATAAACATGTACCATAACAACGCCAACCATAGCGGTAATAATGATGAGTCACTAGTAAACACCTGTAGTGACAACATTAATTGGTCAACCGCGATGCCAATAGGCACCAATAGAATCAACAGTAGATCACCACGCCGACTCGGTGATAACACGAAGTGCAACGCCAAATTAATGAAGATGACTGCTGCGGCAACATCAGTATATTTAGCTGCCGCAAACCAGCTCAATTGAAATAACAGTAAGTTAATAATCCAAAACGCTTTCATCTGACTTCCCCACATATTGTGGTTTTCTGGCCACTAAATGATGAGTACTGATCACACGTTGCTTAAATGCCCCTTCGCAATAGGCAAAATAAAACAACCATAACCTCTTGAATTCGTCGCTGTAGCCTCGCTGAGCCAGTTCATCCCACTTGGCTTCGAAATTAACTCTCCAATCGTTTAACGTTCGAGCATAGTGCAAACCTATGTCTTGCAGGTTTTCGACCACTAAATCTGTTTGTGTCGCCATATGGTCAGTCATTATCGCGACAGACGGTAGGCAGCCACCTGGAAATATGTACTTTTGAATAAAGTCTGTACCTTTGCGATAGGACTCATACCTGCCATCAGCAATCGTTATCGCTTGGATCAACATTTTTCCATCGGGCTTCAATAGGCTGGAGCACTTGTGGAAAAAGCCTGCTAAATATTCATGGCCAACAGCCTCAATCATCTCAATCGACACTAGCTTGTCATACTCGCCAACAAGCAAGCGATAATCTTGCTTTAACAAGGTGATTTGACTTTGTAGTCCCAGTTGATTGACTCGCTGTTGCGCCAGCTCGAACTGCGCATCTGAAATGGTTGTGGTGGTGACATGACATCCATATTCTTGGGCCATAAAAATCGCGAGTCCACCCCAACCGGTACCAATTTCAATGACATGCTCACCTTGGGCTAGCTCAAGCTTTTCACAAATAGTGCGCATCTTATTTTGCTGAGCTTGTGCTAATGTTGAGTTCGCTTGGTCATATACGGCACATGAATAGAGCATGGTCTCGTCTAGAAAGCGCTCATAAAGGTCATTGCCAATGTCATAGTGAGCCAAGATGTTGCGCTTTGAGCCAGCTTCAGAGTTGCTATTTTTGATTCTGAGCAGTTGTTTCTTCAACTTACTCAACCAAGCCGTGCTTTGCTCAAGTTTATCTAACTGGTGCTGATTTCTGGCCATGACACCGATGAGATCCGTGAGATTTTTGCTGGCCCACTTACCATCAATATAGGCTTCAGCGGCGCCAATACTGCCATTGACCACCATATCTTTATAAAAACTACTGTCGAACACAGTAATTTGTGCCTTAAGATCAGAATGCTTGTCGCCAAAATGGAAATGCTGGCCTTGATCATTAAGCTCAATTGCACCATGACTAATATGATTCAGGACGGAAAAAACCAGTTTACGATAACGCTGCTCTAACCAATTGAGTGGCTTAGTCGTCATGACGGTATTTTGTATTTGTTCCATTAATAACCTCGTAAAATGCTAAGCAATCCAGTCTAAATTAGGCTTCAGGATGGGCGATAAACGGCACCCGCTTCCAAAAAAGTTTTAATGCTTGCCAGTAGATCCCCACAATCATCTTGCCGGTCATCATTGGCGTACTAAGCCAGGTTTTAAGCAACGACTTAGGCGTTATCTCCTGGCGACTCATCGCCAACGTGGCATCAAACACTTTAGTTTGCTGATGATTCTCTATGTGCACCATAACTTTGCTTTGCGGTGCCATAATCTTCCAGTGATATTGCATGTTCATTTCCATGAACGGTGACACATGAAAAACTTTATCGGTCTTACAGCTGCCAGCTAAGTCAATCAAGTAGTAGTGGCGTTGATTCCAAGGGGTGTTACTGACCTCAGCTAACAGGTACTGACAGTCGCCTTGTGTGTCATAGCAAAAGTAAAAGTTTATCGGGCTAAAGTAGATCCCAAGACAACGGCACTGAGCCATCATGACCACTTTTCCTCCCTGCCACTTACCACCAAGTTGTTGCACTTTATTGCTAATACGCTGTTTAAGTGTACCCGGTTCACTTTTTAGGTAATCTTTTTCACAAAAACGGATCGGGTTGTACCATTTATTACCAAAAACCAGACTCTGCTGGCACACGCTATCGAGTTCACCTAAATCAATAGCCATCATGTACATGCCATAATTGAATCGATGGGGCTTATCACCAAAGCGACGGTGTCTGACTTCGCCGCTATACACTGCACTAGATAACGCCATAGCAATTCTCCCTACAATGACAGACCAAACCGGCGAGTCACATCCAGGGCACTGCGTACCCCATCTTCATGAAAACCGTTGTACCAATAGGCACCGACAAAGTGAGTATTGTTTTGTCCGCAAATGGTATTGCGCTGTTGCTGACAGGCAACTGTGTGTTGATTTAACGTGGGGTGATGGTAGACAAACTGCCTAAGAATTTTATCGGGATCGATCTGTTCCGTTTGATTGAGGGTGACACAAAAGGTGTCACGGCTATCGAACCCTTGCAGAATGTTCATGTTGTAGGTCACACAAGCTGGACGCTGATTATTGCTGTCGAGTTGGTAGTTCCAACTCGCCCAAGCTAAACGTCGCCTTGGCAACAAACTGACATCGGTATGCAGCACCACATGGTTTTCACTATAAGGAATACCGCCTAAGATGCGCTGCTCATCGTCGCTGGGTTGATTAAGTAGGGCCAGCGCTTGGTCTGAATGGCATGCCATAATCACTTCATCAAAACGTTGCGTCACGCCACTTTTAAACACCAACTCAACGCCGTCATCGTCACGATTAATGGTGGCTAAATCCACTCCGGTAACCACTGGCTTTGACAATGTTGCCAACAGCGCAGTAACGTATTCTCTAGAGCCACCAGGTACCACGTACCATTGTGGTCGGTCGGTAATATTCAGTAAGCCATGGTTGAAGAAGAACTTGATAAAGAAAGCCAGCTCAAACTGTTTCATCTCCTTTAAGCTGGTTGACCAAATCGCAGCCCCCATAGGCAAAATGTAATGCTCGCTGAAGAAGTCTGAAAAGCCGTGTTGTTCAAGAAACGCACCAAGCGTGTCCCCCTCTGTGTACTCTTGATTATGAAAAACATGCTTACACAGCTTATTGAACTTAATGATCTCTAAAATTAATCGCCAGAAGCGCGGCTTAAAAATATTACGTCTTTGGGCAAATAACGTGTTAACCGTATGCCCATTATATTCAAAACCACTGGCCATATTAAATACGCTAAAACTCATCTGCGTTTTCTGGCCACTAATATTGAGTTGTTCGAGTAGACGATTAAAGTTGGGATAAGTACGGTCGTTAAAAACGATAAACCCGGTATCAATGGCATAGTCTTGCCCATTGTGTTCAATATCGACGGTGGCTGTATGGCCGCCAACATAATGGTTCTTTTCAAAAACTGTGACTTCATATTGCTTATCAAGCAGGTAAGCACAAGTCAGACCGGAAATGCCCGAGCCTACAATAGCGATTTTTTTCATGATTGCATCCTTAGCGCAATTGCGCGCCACCAGCTTAGGGGCAAAGCCTTAAGTAACTTTAAGATAAAAATAAAACCGCCGGGGAAAGCGATCTCTGACTGGCGTTTTTCCACGCCATCAATAATATGTTGCGCGGCTTGCTGAGCGGTCACTTTAAAGGGCATATCGAAGGTATTTTTGTCGGTCAGTGGGGTAGCCACAAATCCGGGATGCACTAAGCTGACCCCTATTGCATGTTGTTGTAACTCAATTTGCATAACCTTAGCTAAATAACTCAAGCCCGCTTTAGACGCACCATAGGCTTGCGCCCGAGGAAAAGGTAAAAACTGCGCACTAGAGCTGACAAAAACTAGCTGCCCACCAGCTGATAGCTTACTTGCCCATGCTTCTAAGCAATAACCGATTGAAATCAAGTTAGTTTTTATCACTCTTTCAAACAGCGTACTGTCAAAATGCATCACATCATCTATGTACTCGCAGTCACCGGCGTTTAAGATGACCACGTCGAGCGACGGCATTTGTGCCACAGTGGCCAGCACCTGTGACTTATCGGTCACGTCAAATTGCAAAGTATCAACGTTGGCAAGTTCGCCTAAAGCCGCGAGTTTTTCAGCATTTCGACCACAGGCTATCACCTGCTCTCCACGCGCTTGATAAGCCAATGTCAGTGCATGGCCAATACCTGAGCTTGCGCCAGTGATAAGTACCCTAGCCATTATGCACCCGCTCGTTGTTTGATTTTCCGCACCATAAAGCCCAGCACAGGCAAGTGTTCGTATAGCATCGCCCCCACATCGAGATAATCGCGATGATAGACCACTTTGTTGTCTTTGCCTTTGAGCATCGAATGACCTTCAACCACTATAGGCTTCGCCCCATTTAATTGTTTATGTCGGTAGGTCATGGTCCAATAAACAGCCGCATATTCATCAATGGTAAAACAGTTATCAATATGGAAACTACATTCGAGAACATTTTCATAAAGACCATCAAAATAGCCCAATAATTGCTCGAGCCCCTCGACCTTATGCATTGGATCTAAAAAGGTCACATCATGGTGATAAACCTTATCGAGTGCGACGAGGTTGTCAGTCCCTAGCCGCTCATAGACAGCAATGAAATTTTCTAACCATAGCGGCTTGGTCATCATGCGAGTATTTCCTAAGCTTGTTTGTAAAAAGAGAGTGCCCGTTCTCTGGCCTGTTTATGCTCAACAATGGGCTTACAATATGTCCCAGATTCACCTTTATCAGCGAGAAAATCATGGGGAAAATGAATCGCTTTATTCGGTACATTTTCTAGTTCTGGTAAATACTTACGAATGAAGTCACCATTTGGATCAAACTTTTTACTCTGTAGCAGTGGATTGAAAATACGAAAATAGGGCTGCGCATCACAACCGGTACTTGCCGCCCACTGCCAACCACCATTGTTAGCGCTAAAATCACCATCAATCAGGTGTTCCATAAAATACTGTTCACCTAAACGCCAATCCACTAACAGATGTTTGCTGAGAAAGCTGGCAACAATCATTCTTAGGCGGTTATGCATCCAACCGGTTTGATTGAGCTGTTTCATCGCAGCATCAACAATCGGATAGCCAGTTTGGCCTGCGCACCAAGCGTTAAAATCACTATCAGTTCCTGGCCAACGCACATTTTGATACTGCGGCAAAAAACTGTCACCTTTAATTAAGTTGGGATAGAAAGCCAATAAGTGCTTGTAAAAATCACGCCATATTAATTCATTAAGCCAACTAAAATGAACGTGTGAGGGGTCGCGAAGCACATCAGGATCGCGTTGAATTAACTGCGTAACCAACCATCGCACACTAATGGCACCAATCGCTAGATAGGGCGATACACCGGAGGTTCCCTTAATACTGGGGATATCTCTATCATCATGATAATTCACTATTTTATTTTCAAAAAAATTCGGAATCACCGTTTCAATAATTCGCTGACTTACAGGCCAAGCGGCAGAACTTACCAGGGGGTAATTGAAATCATCAGGCGCTATTTCGCCGACCTCTGCAATCGCTTCAATACTTGGCTTTGCGGGTGCAGGGATACACGTCACCCCTCTAGCAGCAACCTCACTAAGCCAAGCGCGTTTAAAAGGAGTAAACACTTTGAACATCTGTTGCTGCTTATTGAGCACCCTACCTGGCTGGACGATAGGATCTGCGTCATAGAGCTGCAAATCGATACCTGCAGAACGAATCTGCTCATCGCGGCGCTGCTCGTTAACTTCAGGTTCCGTATTGGCGAACACTTGCTTATCATTTTGGCGGTGACAAAAGTCGCGCAGCACTTCTGCTTGATGCGCAAATGTTGTCGCCTGTAGGTGAACAAGTTTTATCCCTAATGCAGCTAGCTGCTGAGCATATTGATTAAGGTGGCGACGAATGAAATCCACTTTAATGGCTGCTTGATGATGTTCACGCCACTGCTCTGGCGTAGATATAAAAACAGCGATAGTGGCATGATGCTCTATCGCTGCGATTAATGCTGGATTGTCATGGGTTCTCATATCCCGCCGAATCCATAAAATAGCCATTAGTAACCGTACCTTAACCGCAATGCCTGCGGATGTGGATTGAGATAAGTTTGCTTGGCTAGATACTCGTTAGGATACTCCATCAAATAGTGTTTGATGAGCGTTAATGGCACTAAGAGTGGAGTCACACCGTCACGGTAATCCGCTATCTGCTCTGTAAGCTCTTTGCGCTTAGCGGCATCGAGTTGTTTTTTAAAGTAACCCTGTAAATGCTGCAGTGTATTAGTATGACTGCGACGTGTCGCTTTATGCTTTAGCGCCGTCATCAGCCCACTGATATAGGCATCTGCTTGGTCATCCAGGGCCATATCGGCTCTGGCTAACAGGCGACCAAGCTCTCGATAGCTTTCTACATGATGACTCATCACTAAGTATTTGTGTTCACTATGAAATGCAATTAAATTATGTTTGGTAATCCCCGCCTCTTTCAAATCTAACCATTTCTGGTAGGTAAAAATTCGGGTGATAAAGTTCTCTTTAATCACAGGATCATTAAGGCGACCGTTTTCTTCGCAAGGCAATAACGGGTTGGCCAGCATCACTTGTTCCGCAAATACTCCCACTCCCGTGGATTCTGAACCTTTGCCATGGTGATGATAAATTTTCACGCGCTCCATCCCGCAACTAGGGCTTTTGGCGCAAAAAACAAAGCCAGATAACTTATCGTATTGCTTAGCTGCTTTTTGGCCAAACTCTTTGAGCGCATCAGTTACGTCACCGCTGCCATCTGGGCGCGATACAGTAATAATATTGTCGCGAATGATCTGTCTAATTGTCGGTCTAGGTATTGGCAGTCCTATGCCCACTTCAGGACAAACCGGTTTAAAGGATGCAAATTCACCTAACTGTTCAACACAGAAATTAGACTTTTTATGTCCCCTATCAAAGCGTACTTGCTCACCCATGACACAGGCACTAATACCGATTGTTAGCTGCTTTTCCATAACCTACCTCTCCTGCCAGATTGCCACTTAAGCCTAATAGATAAATCGACCAATTGGGTTAAGTATTTGGCTCACACCTTGAGTAAAGTGAATCGCGTCGCTCGATACTGTCAAGCAAACACAGCCCTCTTGAGTTACTGGTTGATGTGTGTGCTCACCATCTAGCCAAATAAAATCGCCTACGCTGTAGTGCCCCATCTCATCATCAAAGCTGCCTTCTAGTAACAAGGTCACCTCAAAGCCTTTGTGAGTATGAGTTGGTACACTGCCACCTTTATCGATATGCAGCAGGCTCATGCGCATTTCATCGTCATCTAAATCAAATCGCGCCCGAGATAGCTTTCCTAGCCCCTGCCATTCCTTGAGACCAACTTGACGCAAGGCACTTGGTAAGGTCAGTAGCTTGTTATTAACAGCCACTTCGACTGGCGCAGTCTCAACGCTGGCGGTATCAGGCTCTAGCGCGGTTATCATGTCAATCATATCAAGCTCATCGATCTCACTCTTAGAGATGGGAGCTTCACCAATTAATGCGTTATCTGAGGCCGAGTTAAAGGCGCTTGCGGCTTGTTGCGCTGTGATTAATTCAACTTGCTGCTGACAGTGCTCACAAAGTTCAACATGGCTGGCCACAACCACCGATACCGACGCTGGCAATTGCCCGCTGACAAAAGCAGTTAAAATGTCATTTTTGGGGTGATGATTAATCATTGGACTCTCCCAGCTGTTTCTTTAATTTTGCAAGCGCTAATCTCAATCTCGACTTAATGGTGCCTACTGGCACGCCCAACTGTTTGGCGAGTTGTTCCTGGGATAACTCTTGGTAGTAAACGCCTTTAACCACGGCTTTTTGAGCCTCGGGTAGACTGTCGACATAGTTAAACATCTGCTTTTCCATCAGATGATCACCAAACATGACCTCTTCAGGTTGCTCATCGGCAAAAGTAGGCCAGATGTCATCCGCAAGTTGAACCTCACCTTTACTCTTGATCCGTCTCAACATATCAAACGAGGCATTACGCATAATGGTGTAAACCCATGTCGTTGCCGCACCTTTGTCTGCATTGTACAAATGGGCTTTTTTCCACACATTAGTCATTGTGTCTTGAATCAGCTCATTGGCTTGAGCTTCATTACCCAACTGTTTAATACCAAAGCGTTTGATTTTGGGAGAGAAAAACCGGAACAATTCAGTAAAGGCGCGTTTGCAGCGCACATTAGCAACGTCTACCAGCCACTGAGACAACTCGGGCGGTACCTGATTTTCCATGGTGTTCGCGTTGATAGTGCAAACCTCTTTTTTGTCGATTGCTGCGACTGATTTTTGCATAGCTCGTGCTTTTAGTTGTTCGACATAATCATCAATACGCAGCAAATAGTTAAAGGGATCAATTTTTATTTACTTGACCTAAAATCAGCGTTTGAAGAAAACAAACTAGATTATCAAACTCATTTTCACCTATGAATTTTTCCTTCTCTATCAAAGATAAAGGAATGATCTCTAGAATTCTAGCACAAACCCAAATAGGGTCATCCAGATGCAGGGCATCATGTAGCTGCTGTAATGCTGGTTGTCTTTCATAAATTTCAGCCAAAAATAGTGCGAATTCATCTGTTATGTCGTTGTGATGACGTGGAGCCCAATTAGGGAGCGTAGTCGCCATGGCGCTTAGCAGCCCATTATCACGATAGTTAAAATCATTTAATGCCACCAGCTTTTTGGCGCGTACCTCAATGACTAAGACATTGTCTTCACTGGTGTGAAAATCAACGATTTCAACATGACAGCCCCACTTAGGCACATTAAAGGCGAAATCCTTGTCATAGCGGGCAATAACAAAACCGCCTTCTTTATAACTAGCGGTGACCATATCCAAATATTTCGCTTCAAAAATACGCAGATGACTCACCGCTCCGGGAAGCAGAAATAACGGTAACGGGAAAACACTTAATCGTGTGCATTCCCTATGCTGGGAGTGCTGATTAGCGACAGATGAGGAGTTTGATAAATTTTCTACAACCACAGAATTATCCTATTGCGACGGCTAATAACTAATACGCGTGGGACAAAACTTGCGATCACCTGTGTATCTTTTAAGCGTGAAGTCAGCAAGAAAAACCCGTTTTACTCTATCGCTTGCAACGGGAATAAATGGGTTTTAAAGCGAATCAAATACCCACCAAGGGCCTTACAACAACCAGATAATCATTAAAAATGTGAATATCTAAGGTTTTTTACAACATAAAAGACATTATTTTTGTATCAATTTGCATCCACCCGTTAACGCGCGAAACGAATGGTCGATATGCGATATCTGAGCAAAAAATCAGACGTAACCGTTTTAAATGCTATAACTACCCATATAAAAATCTATACTGAGACTAACTGACAGCAATTTACGCCACCAACCAACAACATCCCATACATTTTTCAACCGTTATGTACTTCAACTTATTTTACTAAACAATCAATCGTTTCCAGTATATTTATCGTGATTAAACAAACCTGACAGTATAAACGCCAATTATCAGTAATGAGTAAACTAACGGCCTTCTACACCTCGTTAGCAATTGGAGTTTTCACTCAATAGATCAGGTTAATTAACTCCTGCATAATAATACCATTACAATATTTAGGGTTTTCTTTAAATAATGATACGCCTGCTGTTATATATCATTCCTTCTGCCATCTTAATCACCGTGGTGATGGCTTTTGTGACGCTCGATATTCACTATAACCATCAAAAGGCTGAACAAGACGCCCATAGTAAACTAGTGGCAAAAGCACATGCGATTTCAACTTTTGTGGCGACCCAAATGCGTCAAGATCAGCAGGAAGTCGACTACTTGGCGCAATTGATCAGCACCCGTAATGCACTCAATACCAGTCGATATAAATATATCGAAGATATCTTTACGCAAATGATGTTAAGTAAACCTCGAATTGTTCAAGCTAGGTTGATTGATAATCAGGGGCTAGAGTTATTTAAAATCGTCCAACGTGGTGGTGCGCCTCAAACCCTTGATAGACAAGAGCTACAAGATAAGTCAGGCCATTTCTATTTTAAAGAGATGAGTACCCAAAGTGACCATGAACTCTATATCTCTAAAGTTAGTCTTAATCGCGACTACGGCGTGTTTGAACTGCCCCATCGTCCGGTTGTACGGATTGGTAAAGCCGTGCTTGATGACACTGGTAATAAACTCGGCAGCGTCATCCTTAACTATGACGTCAATACCTTGTTTAATAGTCTCAATGACCTAGCAAGTCCCAACATCAATGTCATCATTGTCGATAAACAGTCGCAATTTCTACTTCACCCTAATCAGTCAATGACCTTTTGTGAAGACTTAGGCTGTAATAGAAAGCTGGACTTTAATAACTTCAAGATCAATCAAAATGGCCTACTTTATTACGAAGATATCATGGCTTTTTCAGATATATTTAAACATGCGGACAACAGCCATTATTTCGACCGCATTGTGCTGCAATACAAAGCAGATTATCAGCCAACAATCACAGCGAACAACCGCCACTATGACTTGTACCTAACCTCTCACAAGTGGTGGGGATACATGGTGTTTTCCTTTATGTTTTGCATTTTATTGAGCACGCTGCTTTATAAAAACTATCAGCGCATTCAGTCGCAGATACAGAAAATGAAAATGCATGCAGTATTAGAGAAAGTCACCGAGCTTATAGAGCGATTACATGAAGGTGATGATCCGGTCACGGGCAGCCATGTGCAACGTGTCAGCCACTTCTCTCGATTAATGGCAGTAAAAGCTAAGTTGCCAAAACCTGTGATAGATGATATTCATCGCTATGCATCACTGCATGATTTAGGCAAGATCACTACACCCGATGCCATCTTAAGCAAACCAGGAAAATTAGATCCCCATGAATGGGAAGTCATGAAATTACATGTGGAAAATGGCTATAACTTGATTAGAGAGTTTAATCTCAGTCCGGTGGCAGAAAACATCGTCTATTGCCACCATGAAAGATGGGATGGTACGGGTTACCCAAGAGGGCTCAGCGGCAATGAGATACCAATTGAAGCGCAAATAGTCAGTATTGTGGACTGCTTTGATGCCTTGATGTCCATCAGGCCCTATAAGCCTGCATATGATTTTGAAAAGTCTTCAGCAATCATCAACGAACTCAGCGGTAAGGCATTCAACCCTGAACTTGTGGCAACATTCAATCAACTTGCCCACGAATTTAGACATAGCCGTAGCCAAATAGAAGACCGCACCGTCAAAGTCATGGCTGCCACCCTCTCCTAAAACAAAAAAGCCAGCAATGATGCTGGCTTTTAGTTCTACGCATTACCGTAGTGAAGATGGTTTACATCTCGTGGCAATCAGCACACTCAGTGATCGTAAGATCTGGAGTATGTAGGTCCATATCAATCTCGTGCGCATCTGCAATCGAGTGACAATCTGCACAATTTGCTAGCGTTGCTTCAGACTCAACGTGCATAGTGGTGTCAATTTTTTCGTGACAATCAGTACAGTCTACTGCTACCGCTGAACCAGCGAAAACCAATGCTGCTACCATAGTTAAATATTTCATACATGCTCCTCATCAAGATGGGCTATCGCCCTTAATTGATGTCATCTCACATCAATTTATGAAACCATTAATCGCTAGTTACTCCGCTAAGCTAGAGTACTTCTGCCTAACCCTAATGTTTCACTTATTAGTTAATTTTCCCTGCCAAACTGTGCATAAAAAACCATGTAATTAATAGCGTTACCACGGAATTCATCAGCAAGTTAAGGCTATTTTTAGCTACGTTCCTTAATTGAAGCTTAAGAATGTTATACTTGGTAGTAACTTGTCTAGCAGTTAACGTTTTATCCTTCGACGTTGTGAGCTACATCCAATTATTCTTAAGTTCCAATATACAAGAATACCATACCAGCAAAATAAAAAATTAACATTTGCAACATTTTGTTTGAACAAGCTTCTAATAGCGGCTAGCATGATAACTAAGCAGAAACAAAGCAAAAAAACCATGCCCAAAGTCCATTTATCGCGTCTCAAGTTCACTATTTTGCTCGGCCTTATCGGCTTAGTTATCAATCTGTATCCCATCCCGCTGTTTGGCAATGCACAATTGATTGTCGGTAATGCCGCCTATGTGATCGTGGCAATTTTACTTGGCCCTTGGTACGCACTACTTGCCGCTACAATGACTTCAATTGGGCTATTTATCGCCTGGCAAAGTTGGCATATTTTTGTGTTGTTTTCGATTCAAGCACTCTGGCTAGGCTTTGCTCGGCGTAAAGATATTTACTCCCTATATGCCGACATTGCCTTTTGGTTAATCGTTGGCATGCCTCTATTTTATGGTTATGTGGTCATGTTCTCAGACATGCCTGGGAGCCATTTAACTTTTGTGACATTAAAGCAAGCAATTAACGGTATATTTTGTACGTCTTTGGGCTCGTTGTTGGTCACTTTTATCCCGCAACTGTGGCAGTGGCCGGGTAAAATTGCCGATAGTCAGTCACGCCCTTTTAATGCCCAGCTCACCTATACGTTTACGCAAATTTTGACCATGGCGCTGATCTGCTCAGCACTCCTTTTTAATAACTACTTTATCGATAACCAGCAGGTTCATTTAAAACGCAACCTCGAAGACACAGCAACTCAGATAGGTATTGCAACCAACAAATACATTGCACACCATCAAACCGCCATCAACAATGCGGCGAGTTGGCTTAGTTTGTCGAGTCAACAAGACCAGCAATGGCAAAATATGTTGTCACGTATGCATCAAAATTACCCCAGCTTTATCACTATGTTGATGGCCAACGCTGACGGTAATATCAATGCTGCAAGTCCCATTAGTCGCCTAAACCAACAAAAAATTGCTAAAGGTAATATCAATATCAGTGACCGCGACTATTTCCATGAGGCGTTTTACAACCAGAGAAGCTATGTATCACCGGTTTTCCAAGGTCGCGGGTTTGGCAGTGACCCAATAGTAGCGATTAGTGCACCTATTTATCAGCAAAATCAGGTTGTTGGTATTATCGAGGGGTCGTTAAATCTCAACAATTTTGGTCAGTTTGATATTAAACATGGTGTTGATGGCATCTCTATGGTGATCATCGACAATGACAATCGCGTTATCTATGCCTCTCCTGAATTGGGAATGGCAGCGCTCTCAAGCTTTACATACAGCTTAAGTGGTGAAAACTACAAAACAATTTTGCAAATGATTAACTTCGGTGATATTGACAACCAAAGTCCAGAATATGTCTTTACCCAGTTCGGGCTAGACAACGGTTGGTCACTTTATACCGTTAAACCTTTCTCACCACTGCTAAAACTGCTTGAGACACAATATTTATCTACGTTTGCAGTGCTGGTTATCTCGTTAATTATCACCGTCTTTTTAATCCAAACGATTAGTCAGCGATTAACGAGACCGCTAGAACTTATTGCTAAGAAGTTCTCTGAAAAGCGTACCGACTTTGAAGATGAGGCTGTCATCATTGAAGCTGAAGTACCGCTTGAAATTCAAGCGTTACATAGCAGTATTCGCCAAAGTAAGCGGCAACTCATTAGCTATCAGCTAGAGCTTGAAGAAAAAGTAGCCATTCGCACATTTGAATTAGAAAAAGCCAATACTATGTTAAAGTCCCTTGCAGAGCGTGATGATCTCACCGGGCTTTACAACCGTCGCTATGCTGAGCAGAAATTTGCCAGTATTCAAGAGATGTGTCAGCGAACGGATGAAGCTATGACCCTTGCCATTATCGATATCGATCATTTTAAGGACATCAATGATAGCCATGGTCACTTAGTCGGTGATGAGGCGATTCGCATACTTGCTAAACAGATGCTGAGGTCTTTTAAGCGTGATACTGACATGGTTTCTAGATACGGCGGTGAAGAGTTTTTACTGATTTTGCCGCTATGTAATGTCCTTAAAGTTGAAGCGCACCTTAACCAATTTAAACAACAAGTGGCAGCACTATCGATTCCAACCGCTAAAGATGATAAAACCATCTCGATGACAATCAGTATTGGTGCTGTGATGGGGAATGCCAGCTACTCAAAAGATCTTGAAGATTGGTTTAAGATTGCGGATAGAAACCTTTATCACGCCAAATCAAATGGCCGCAATCGAGTGGTAACCTCAATGCAGCCAGACGCACCTTTACAGGTAACAAAAATTTAGCGCTAGTGACCTATATGTTGCTCAATTCGTTGCAACATATAGGGATAAAAAGGGTTCCATTTTTGCCGTAATATTTCATTAGCCGGCACGCTTAACAAGCCCCTTTCGCCGCGGGAATCTGCGGCACCAATATGCACCCGTGGCAACTCATCCTTTGCAGTAGGGCCATACAGACTATCTTCTTTAGGGATAGGTAAAGCCACATGGGAAAGAGAATACACTGATGGCGGCCAAAACAGCGACAAAGCCTCTATTTCGGTCGTGCCAGATTGATAGCGTACCGCTTCGACTTCATTTTGTGGTTTTAACCCCATGTAAGTCGCTAATGATGGCTGCGCTTTATTTTGAATCAAAGTAAATTCAAAATTGAACTGATTGGCTGCCAGTAAACTTTCATATGGCACCCGTGGATCTTCTGGAATAAGTCCCATATTTATCTGAGTTCGATTGATATCAAACATCACCAGTTGGTGCGCTACTGATTGCGGCAAATGCAGATAAAAATCATTGACTACGGCAGGGCTAGATACGGTCGCATCCATGAGTGATTGAAATGTCAGTGTCTTCGGTATTCGCTCACGCTGCGCTAAGGGCAACTGTAACAGACGCCTAGAGTTGCGCTGTGACAACTGATAGACAACATCACCAGCATTAACCGCAAAAGAGCCATATTTAAATGGATCATATTCAGTCTGAATACTATTCCAAAGTAATTTATCCAGTGACAGTAAACGTCCAAGGTTTGCCTGCCATTTAGCCCCAGCCGCAACGGGCGGTAAACCAATAGCGGGTGAAATGAACACCATAGACTGATAAGCCGTAGCATCGCCTTGCTCTATCGCGGTCAATTCATGGTTTAATGCCAAAGCAGCACCGGTTGAAAAACCAACCACATACAGTGGCTTGCCCTGCAATTGCTGCTGCAAATGCTCCGTTGCCAGATTGACGGCCGCAGCCATATCTTGCCAAGATAAATTCACCAACCCCGAGGGCAATGTGCCATGCCCAGGTAACCGCAAGCCAAGTACATGGGCCTTATCACGAAAGTGATTGCCGATATGCGATAAGACATAGGGTGAATCAGACATCCCATGTAACAAGAGCAAACCATACTCAGCCTGGCTATTTGGCCACTCAAAGCTGCGATTCCAATCAGTAGACCAATGCTTAGGATCAGCCAAGCTGCCACGTACATAACGGTTAATAGGCGAGTGTTGCGCTAATGATGTGTTTTGATAAACATGAGTTTCGACTTCATTGAACAAATCTTGCTCATTGGCAATATAGTCACTAAATGAGTCTATGGCGCTGTCCTGGTGATATTGATGCGCTAATAAACGGGTATGCCAAATATCTAAATCAGGCCGAGCATTGAGAAAGATAACCGCGGTAACAATTAAAGTCGCAAAGCCTCCCATCGCGATGTACATTGCGGCCATCAGCAGGTGCTTTGTTGATCCAATCACTAAGGTTTTCATTACCTGTCCTAAGATAGCCAGTTGAAGCTTATCATGGCTAATCCGTTAAAATCGTTTAATCAATTCCTATACCCAGTATGCAGAGGTATAGTAAAAGCCTCAACCGTATCTGTTTTTGCGCTGGCAGTTGTTATGCTATGCAACCCCCACAAAGGTGATTTATACCGTTATGATTATTGGCCCAAGTGATGCTCGCAGCATTTTCTATCTACCCACACCACCGATATTAGCTACGGACTGGCGGCACGAAAACAACCACGCGATAGAGCAATTAATCGCTGACAATGGTAATCATTGGCGCAAGATCATGGTAATAATGGCAAAGTTGATGAGTCCATCAGATGAGTGGCGTGATTACCTAGCAAACCATTTGCTCAAGCATCATGAAGCAATTTATATCAACGCCATACAGTTAGCACCGCATGCAACGCAGCACTTTATTTGTGGCAATAAGATGCAGCACCAACTTGAGCAGCAAATGAAAAACTGCACAAATGGACAAATTATTGCCCTACCCTATTTAGATTATCGACAATGCCCAAACGCGCTAATTGAGGCGACAAGAACCCAATGGTTATCGCCTCAATCTTAGCAATTAATCATAAATGGTGGGAATCGCTTCACGCTTGTGTTGAGTGCGCAAATAGATAGCCGTTAGCTTATCTTCAACCTGTTGACTGACCGCTTTGCCTTCAAGAAAATCGTCAATCTCATCGTAACTTAACCCTAAGGCAACTTCGTCTGCTAACTGCGGTTGGTCATCTTCTAAATCTGCTGTAGGCGCTTTGTTAACTAACAGTTCTGGTGCGCCTAAGAAGCTGGCAAGTTGCCTAACCTGGCGTTTGCTCAGTCCAAATAAAGGGGCTAAATCACAGGCACCGTCACCCCATTTAGTATAAAAACCGGTAATATTTTCGGCACTATGGTCTGTCCCAACAACCAAACCACCGAGCAAACCGGCTATCTCATACTGGGCAATCATACGCATTCTGGCTTTAACATTGCCTTTATTAAAGTCGACGCGACTTTGCTCTGGCAAAGCCAATCCTGCTGCTTCAACCGCTGATAAAGTCTGCTGATGAACACCATCAACACCGGCATGTATGTTCACAGTCACTCGTTTTGAGGGGGCAATAAAATCACACGCTAACTGCGCTTCATCTTCATCTTTTTGTACATCATAGGGTAAACGTACTGCGATGAATTGATAGTCACTGCTTTGATGTTCTGCGTTTAACTCATCTACGGCCAGTTGACACAATTTGCCGGTCAAAGATGAATCGACCCCGCCGCTTATCCCAAGCACGAGCTGAGTTGCATTGGCGTCTTTCAATCTTGTTTTGATAAATGCAATACGACGCTGAACTTCATAATCAACCTCAATTACAGGTTGAACCTTCATTTCGCGAATGATTTGTCCTTTCACAACACAGCTCCAAAATAAATTAATTTAACCCAAAATCCCCGCATCATTATGTGATAACTTGAAATAAAATTCACGACTAAATTGTGATATTTGCGATTGAATAATAAGATTTTGACCCAATAGCAATTAGCTTAATAAATGGGTCTACTCAGGTTAAATGTTGACAGACGGACTCAACCGACAAGTCGCTAGTTAAAGCACTCCGGCATGGCAAGCAAACCTGTGTTCTAATGGGGTTTAATTAAACCGCGCTGCTAAATTGAAATCAGCGCTAGCGATTTAATCAATTTTGTAACAAGCTAAGACGGCGTTTGCCCTGAAAACATGCCGAAACACAATAATAAAGATAAGTGAGCTTACAAATGGAATGGCAACTACTTTTTTCTCTGGCAATCATTCATAGCGTTGCCCTAATGAGCCCTGGCCCTGACTTTGCCTTAGTGGTCAAATTGGCCAGTCAACAACAGCGTCAAGTTGCTATTGCCGGTGCCGTGGGAATTGCTTTAGCTATCCTGATCCACTGCATACTAAGCTTGACGGGGATCAGTATTGTCATTCAAAGTTCGCCAGTATTGTTTATTTGTGTGCAGCTTGCAGGCGCAACCTATTTAGGGTGGATGGGGCTATCAGCAGTCAAAGGGGCAACGGCTCAATGGCGGGCTAAGCAACAACTCACTCATCTTGATAATCAGCAGCCACAGCTAAGCCGAAGCCAAGGTTTTCTGCAGGGCTTATACACCAACCTACTCAACCCTAAAGCCTTAGTTTTCTTTATTACCTTATTTTCAGCCATGATAACGCCGCAAACTCAGCTATTAACTAAAGTTTCCGCCGCATTATTGTTACTCGTGCTGTCACTGGCTTGGTTTTGTATTATTGCGCTTTTCTTATCACGTCCCAACATTCAGCAAAAATTACTGAATGCCAGCGCCCTGATAAACCTGTTAACAGGGGCACTGTTTATTATTGCATCCAGTGTCATCATCATCTCATTGGCCACGTCATTAACATAGCAACCACGCCAACGTAGTACTAACGCCAGTCTGCGATTTTGCCGTTAACTCAACAAGATTGACGTTGTGACATAGAAATAGATGAGCAATCCAGTAATATCAACCAAGGTAGTGATAGCGGGGCTTGCTACTACCGCAGGGTCTTGCTTTAACACTTGCGCCATCAGTGGCAGCGCAGCGCCAATCACCGTAGCCGAAATTACCTGTAAAAATAAGGCGAGGCCGATTGCAAACGCCACTAGAGAAAATGTTAGGTTTTCGGGCAATTCAATACCATACGACAACAGATAAACTTTTGATGCGGTTAGCAAGCCCAAGCACGCGCCGATGAACAATGAAATACGCAGCTCTTTCCACAAAACATGTAACCATTGAGAGAGCTTTAACTCACCCAATGCCAGTGCTCGAACAATGACCGTGGCCGCTTGACTACCCGAATTGCCGCCAGTATCGGCCACCATAGGCATATACAAGGCTAAAATGGTCAATGCCATAATGGCATCATCATAGCTTTGAATTACCATACCTGAGGTAATGCCCACCACAGCGAGGCCCAAGATCCAGTAAATGCGCTTACTGATATGGGAAAATACCGACGTTTCTAAATAAGTGCCACCTAGCGCATCGGCCTGAATCCCCATCATTTTTTCTACATCTTCAGTTTGCTCTCGCTGCATAACCGAGATGGCTTGCTGGCTATTGAAAAAGCCGACCGGACGGCCATAACTATCAATCAGTGGCAAGCAGTCAATACTAGACTGACTCAATAAAGTTACAGCTTGCTCTTGATCTAAACTGACATGATAGGCCGGTACCCGCTGCATCAGACTCGCAATAGAACTGCTATGATCTTCGCCAGCTAAACGCGCCAGTTCCAACACACCGAGATATTGGCCATCGCTATCAGTAAGGAAGCAGCTAGAATGGGTATAATTTTGCGTTTGCAACAAAGCCAATACATCACCAACCACCATGCCATCCACCAACGGCATTGAATAGCCACCGGACATCACCGCAATAACGGGTTCGGTTTGGCTTAATGCGATGGTCAGATCGGCATAGATATCCTCACTGATGGCTGCGCGCAATACTTTGCGTTGTTTAACGGATAACGGCGCAATGAGCTGATAACTTTTTGCCAAACTACACTGTGCAAGCACTTGCTTTTGCTGCTGCGAATTCATTTTCAACAAGCTTGTGCCGCTCAGAGTCGTATCGAGTTCTGATCCTAAAGCCAGCGAATTGGCTGTGTGCGTAATCGACAAACCTTGCTCACAAGGTAGTGCAATATTGGACATAAATCGTCCTCCCTAATTTTCTCGGGTTTAACGTATCGCTAAGTAAAATAAGGGGCGTGGGAGAAGCGGTTTATAAAAAAACAGATGGGCGAGCGAATATCAATGAGTTGCTGTCCTTCTCCACGCCGCACATACTAGGAGGGTAATCAATTTCCATGTTTATCTCCTGATGTAGGGGTGAATGAAAAGGCACAAGTCACCTATGGGCGAGTGAGTACCAACTAAAGATTTTGAATAAGCTTTGTTTTTGCACGAGCTTTTTGCTGAATGAGCTCAGTTATCGCCGCGCATTATAGGTGGGCATATAGGCAAGTCAATTAACAGACTAAATAATCTTGAAAAATAATAGTTTGACTACAGGCAGAACACCTTGTGCAAACATCAACACCAGATGTATTAACACCTTAATCGAACTGTCACAGCCAGTCATGAACGACTGCAACAGTTCAAAAAACAAGATTAAACTAGCCTAGCTGATGCTGGCTAATCATATAATCAAGTCCAGATGTAATGGCAGTAACTTGAGCAGCAATACAGTTTTCATCATCAACTAACGGGCTGTCTGGGTAGACTTCAGTAGTGGTATTGTACTGAGCATCAGAAAACCCGGTACAGAGGCTCAGCGCTTTAGTGGCGTAATTAATCACCCCAAACTGACTGACGTCGACTCCAATCAACTTGTCATTGTCATCAGCAGGCGCAATATGAGTGACATGTGATACCGCCTTGATAATGGCCTGTTGAAAATCATCACAGGGATTTTCACTATCACCCACTAAATAAAAACCATCGGGTATGTTCCAATTGGTATGCGCTACCGCATCCCTCGCGGCTAACGCTGGGCGAAACTCACTATTATCGGTGTCAGTGGTTTCATGCAGGTCAATATGGGCAATCAAATCAATCCCCAAACTGGCAACCATGGCCATCAAAGCTGCTGACTCTGGCGCGGGGCTATTAACCATAAAAGAGCGATTAGGATCAACAGCATTGGGGTTCCAACGATTGATGGTCTCGTAACCCCAAGGACTGACACAAGGCGCCACTACAAAATTAAACTGTGGATAATGGGCAATTTGAGTTTCTAGAAAACGAATCGCTCCTTGTACGCCGCTTGTCTCATACCCGTGTACGCCCCCGGTGACTAACACAGTAGGTTTAGCTTGATCCCACGCCCGAGTTTTAACCACAAACAGTGGGTAATTGCGTTCATTGTATGGCAACTCTCCATACTGACTAACAACCAAGCTATCGGGCAGTACATCGAGCTTCGCCACAACTTCTTGCTGATAACTGCGTTTAATGCTTTGTTTGCTTAGCCATAATGTACGTTCATCCTTGCCCCATTTCTGCCCTACGCTACCGATCCCATAGGCTGAGCTTTGCTTGTCTGTCGTCATGCTGATCCTTTCAATTACTATTTTTACAGGCAGCGTAAGAAAAGCCTCAGGTATTTGCAATGCAAATTTACTCAAGTATTAGTGCTACGCTATACCAATTGGTGTTTTTCTAAACGATATAAAAAGGCTTTGTAGCTTAGCCCTAGCAATTTCGCCGCTTTAGTCCGGTTGCCATCATGCCTGTCCATCGCTTGCTGTAGGCAATGCTTCTCAAAGCTTTCCCACTCGATGCCCTCATCAGGCAACACAAATTGCGACTGACTGATTGCCGGAGCACAACTATTGAGCTCGGCAATCATCTCCTGTTCATCGGCAAGTAACACAAAACGCTCGATGCGATTAGCCAGTTCTCGCACATTTCCTGGCCATGGGTGATCTAACAGGACTTTTAATGTTTTCGCTGTCAGCTTAGGCGCTGTAACGCCGTATTGTTTTGCGTGTAAGCAAAGGAAGTGTTCAACAAGCCGACCGATATCTTCACGGCGCTGACGCAATGCAGGCATGTGAATCGGCACCACATTGAGCCGATAATACAAATCTTCACGAAAACGCCCCGCCGCAACTTCAGCCTGTAAGTCTCGATGAGTTGCGGCAATCACCCGCACGTCGAGTGTCATTTCAGTATTTTGCCCAATGCGAGATACAACGCCTTCTTGTAAAAAGCGTAATAGTTTAGTTTGTTGTAGTAAGGGCAGCTCACCAATTTCGTCCAGAAACAAGGTGCCGCCGTCAGCGGCTTCTAATTTACCGATTTTTAGCGTGTTAGCGCCGGTGTAGGCACCTTTTTCAGCGCCAAACAATTCAGCTTCAGCTAACGACTCTGGAATTGCGCCACAATTAATAGTGACAAAGGGTTTATTATGGCGCTCTGATAACTGATACAAGGCTCTGGCGGCTAACTCTTTGCCTGTACCGCTCTCACCACCAATGAGCACGGTGGCGTCGGTTGCACTGATGCGCTGGACCCGGGTATAAACTTTTTGCATACACGGCGCTTTACCCACTAAGCCAACCAGTTGTTGCTGCTCTGCCAGCGCTGAGGTTAACTGCCGGTTTTGCTGCTTTAACTGGGTAGATTTAGCCACTTTATCGATGGCTAACAGTAACGTCTGTCTTTGATAAGGCTTGGCCAAGTAATCATCTGCGCCAGCTTGCATTGCATCAACAGCATGGGTAATCGTGCCGTATGCTGTAGCAATAATAAAACCGATATCAGGGTAGTGAGTGCGTACATAACGCAGCAAATCCATCCCCGTAAGTTGACCGAGCTTCCAATCGGAAAATATCAAATCCGGCGTTTGCTGCTTTAAACTGACAATCGCATCTTCGACACTGGCTGCACTCGTCACCCTGTGCTCCTGCGCTGCTAACATCTGCACAATCAGTTTACGTTGTGCCGGTTCATCCTCCACCACTAAGATGGATATCGGACTATTTTGAGTCATGCCTACTTCCTTTTAAGATGCTGTGATTGCGCGAGCAAAAGTAATTGTGGCTAGCGTACCGCCACCTTCATTGTCTCGGTAATCGATGCTGCCGCCATAATGACCTCGTAGCAGCCGTTGAGCAATGTATAGCCCCATCCCTGAGCCTTCTGCTTTAGAGGTAACATGAGGCTGAAATAGCTTTTGCTTGATAGCTTGGTCGATCCCCTGGCCTGTATCTCTAACTTGAATGACTTGAAACTGTGCTGACTGGGATAGCGTTACAGTCACCGACCCTTTCTCTTCAGTTGCTTCAACTGCATTAATCAACACTGCATGGATGATACTACGTAGCTCGGCTTCGGCACCTAAAATGGGCGACAATGTTTGCTCACTTTGTTGTTCAAACTCGATGTCAGGTTTGATGCCGCTAACAGCAAGTTCAAGCATAATATCTTGCACGATTGCACCTAGCGGTACCGGCGTGTCGCGCCTAATTTCACTACTCGATAATGTGAGTAGTGACTGGATACTCTTATCCATTAGACTAATTTTCTGTTGGATTTGTACCAGCATCTGCTGTGATTCGTCCGCATTATTGGCATGAGATGCAGCCTCGGATAGCAAGCCCACTGTATGCAGCGGATTACGTAAACTATGTGCAATACCTCTGGTGACTTCGCCAAGCTCAGCAAGCTGCTTCTGCTCGGCCATCTGCTGCTCTTTATTACTCAAATCCGCCAGCTTAGTGCTCATTTTATTGAAACCATGCAAAATAGATTTAAGTTCTTTAACCCCCTGCTCTTTGACTTGAAACCCAAGCTTTCCTTGCCCAAGCTTCTGATGCCCTTGTGCCAATTTACTTAGCGGCGCACTAATATAATGGCTTAGAAAGTACACCATAATGAGTGCCAACACCGAGGTGATACCAATCATCAACAGGGTAATATTAGTTAGCTTGTTTAACTGCTCTGTGGCGCCGCTGTTAGGGACAGAAATAGCACGAGTGACATTAATCTGGTGAGATGTAGGCGAGTCAGGCAGCTTGATAATTTCCACGTTGCCGTTTTCCAACCACGATTGGGTATCGAGGTGAACCTCGCTAACCGCTTGGTTGAGTTTCGCCTGATAGTTGGCTGCTGCTTGGCGTTTTGCTTGCACAATCCGTAATTGTTGGTCTTTTATCAGCTCTTTTTCATAAACTTCGATCTGCCGTAAATGTTGCTTAAGCCGCTGCTCTTTATCCACTAGTTGCTGCTTAACAGCTTTATCTTCCTGCACTGAGCGAGCGGTCTGCCTTTGGATCTCTAATGCAGCAATTTCTCTGCTAATATCACCTACTTCTCGGCCTATCTCAGCAATTTCCATATCAAAGTCTTGATGTAACGCTTCCATCTCTTGATGTATCTGCTCTTCAACCTGCTGCTCATCAAATTCATCAAACTCCACCACCAGTTCTTGCTCACTGGCAATACTATTAATCAGAACTCGCACTAGGTCCTTAGATAGAGCCTCCGAACTACTACTTAGTTCTGCCTGCAACTGTGCCTTAAAGTAATGGGTTACAAAAAGCTGACTTACCGCTAAAACAATAATTAGCGTACCAAACAATATGAAAAGATAACGTTTTATCGACATAGCACTCTCTGTTAACCCGCAAAAATCAATTTAATCTTAAACCGCACACCTAAATCATGAGCTCACAACTAGCATTTGCTCCAACCACAGACTTATTTAAGGCAATTCACCGGAACACGCCAAACGTCATTTAGCTAAAAGGCCTGCAATTGACGACTTAAACTATTCATTTACAAGAAACATACCAGATCAAGAACACTAGGAAATCAGTACCTTACACTTAGCTAGTCACCAAGTTATTTCCCCATATCAGGAATACCTAACCTGATTTGCGACAATACTCAGCGCTTCTATAGCACAAGCAACAGCCAGAATTAAAACAAGCACCTGTTTTAACGCAAAAATATAACATTGGCATGGGTTTCGCTGTAACAAGATGGCGCCGATAGGTCATTACCTACGGCCAATGATAAGACGACACATGAATAACTTTTGATAAGGACGCCCTATGAAACTCAGCCATCTTTTGACATTAACAAGCCTAATGTTTAGCGGTATTGTTGCCCATAACTTACATGCTGCTCCAACCCAATTACAACAAGCACATACCCAAAAAACCATTAGCACTGAGATCCATCAAGATGAAAATGAACTCACCAATGTTAAAATCAATATTGATGGCGAATCACAACAATACACCTTCACACCGGCAGAGATACAAGATACTGAGGGCTTAAAACAGAAACTCGCTGATCTCGATGAAAAACAGCGCAAAGCGCTTATAGCAACCTTACAGTCTGCGCCCCATCGTGGACAGTACAAGCACATTATTACTGCACCAACATTAACGCCAGAAATGAAGCTCAAGCTACGCGATTTAAAACAGCAAATGGCTGATAAAGAAGCCAAAATGGCGGTCATTGTTAAGCGCTTCGAGTCAGATGCACAAGCGATGGAAAGCCAAAGCGCAGCGATGGAAGCTAAAGCGCGAGAAATTGAAGTTTACTTTGAGCAACATGGTGACCAATTACACCAACAAATAGAAGTGATATCCGATGAAATGGTCGAACTTGCTGAGCAAATTGTTGAAATAGAAGTCGGCGATCTTGATATCGATATCCAAGACCTCACGGCAGACAAAGTATTGGTCTATCACAGTGATAAACATCAAATCGATAAACAACAGTTGTTAGATATCATTTCGCACGCCGACATTTCCGATGCCCAAAAACAGCAGATCCAGCAACTGTTAGACAGCGATGACTAAGAGCTGGCCAACTCGCAATCAGCCGCCTTACTGGTGGACTGATTGCGTAAACTCTGCACTCAAGTTCAAATAAATACAGAAAACCTGACAGAATTTTCCTAAGTTGTGAACACACCTATAGTATGCACCTTTGAAATTACAGTAAGCTCTATGCACTAATTTTCTGGGGGGGAATGATTATGTGGTGGCGCACACTCATCGTATTTTTAGCTTTTGTATTAATTGGCGCACATTTTATGCGTTTTGGCCAAAACCTGATTGCTGCATCCTTTGCACTAGCACCCATATTACTATTAATTAAGCATCCTTTTATCAACCATTTATTAAGTGCAACCTTAGTCATTTGTGCAATATTGGTTTGGGGACTGAGTGGCTATGATTATGTACAAATGCGCATAGCGATGGATGCCCCTTGGCTAAGGCTAGCCGCAATAATGAGCGCTGTAGCACTGTTTACCCTAAGCGCTGCCTTTTGTTCGCAGGGTATCGCCAAACTACGTTTACTACGCTCAAAAAGCCAATTTCACTAGTGCTGCCAAGCACAGCGCGCTAGGTTAGATTCAAATTAAACAGGCAGCGGTGAGACGCTGCCGGAGTGATACCACTGCTCTCCATTTCGATTACTACGCAATTTATTCGACAATTTAGCTTTTTACCCAAGTGATTCAGCCAAGATTAAGTTTTGTTTAGCTACACTTTTCACATCAAACAAACTGATGTTAGTTGGCAACGTTTCGATAACTAGCTAAACTGAACAAAATAATTTTGTAGGCAATAAATGATGAGAATTCTGGTAGTTGAAGACGATCCTATCCTTTCACACCACTTAAAAGTGCAGCTCAGTGAATTAGGCAATCAAGTTCAGGTTGCACTGACCGCAAAAGAAGGGTTCTATCAAGCTACCAATTACCCTATTGATATCGCAATTGTCGATTTGGGTCTACCGGACGAAGATGGCATTAGTTTGATCCAAAATCTCAGAAACGAAGGCCTCAAAGCGCCGATTCTCATTCTCACTGCGCGTGTTAACTGGCAAGACAAAGTTGAAGGCCTCAATGCCGGCGCCGATGACTACCTAGTTAAGCCTTTCCAAAAAGAGGAATTAGTCGCCAGACTTGATGCCCTAGTGAGGCGTAGCGCCGGATTTGTTAAACCACAAATCACCAGCGGCCCATTAGAGCTCGACCTTGCAGCGAAGCAAGTGTCCCTCGATGGACAACCCATGGAAGTCACAGCGTTTGAATACTTAATATTGGAATACCTGATGCGTCACTGCCATGAAGTCGTCGCTAAACAACGCTTACTTGATGTCATTTATGGCGATAAAGAGGGCGATCCCAATACTATTGAGGTAATGGTGAGCCGCTTACGTAAAAAGCTCACTAAAGGTGGCCTAGAAAACCCAATTGCCACTATTCGTGGTCAGGGCTATAAATTCAACCTGCCATGCAGTTAAAATTTCTTAAGCCTAAGAAACGTCTGCTCACGCGGATGTTTCTCACCTCGCTATCTATCATAGCCCTAGTCGGCTTTGGTCTAGCATGGCTAGTTAATATCCTACATGCGCAAAACAATTATAACGAAGAAACCGCCCAGCTAATTGCGGAAATCCCTAAAGTTGCTGCAGAGCTACGTGAACACGATCTCATCCCAGATACCAGCTCATGGCTTGATGATAACAACACTGAAGAGAAATACGTTATTGCCAGTTGTGACGATAACTTCAAGCAGGTATGGACATCTTCTTTAGCAGTCGACAAAGGCTTATTTGATACTTGTGAGCGCTTTGATGCTATCCGCAATGATTCGCCGCCCTACTACCTCAACCTCGCGGATGACCGCGGCTACTTTGTTTACCTTTTAGCGGTGGAGATTGCCCACAATCAATATAACTTGTTGGTAATGAAAGACGCTGAGAAGCTCGAAAAAGAGCTCGACAAATTCAGCCGCTTGACCTACATCCGTTTAGCAATGGTACTCGCATTAGCGTTAGTGTTATTGATCAGTGCCGGTTATTGGGGAATGCGACCGCTCAACCGGATGCGCAACGAATTAGAAAACGTCAGTAGTGGCAAAACTAAAGCCTTGTCGGAAAACTATCCAGTTGAGTTAGAAGGTGTAACCCAAGCTTTAAACCAGCTGTTAGTACAATCAAGTGCACAGCAGCAACGCTACCAAAATGCCATGAACGATTTGGCCCACAGCTTAAAAACCCGGTTAGCCGCTGTCCACGCGTTAACCGATGACAATGAGCTGAGCCGTCAAGCATCAAACGAGAAGATCATGGAACAGGTGAGTCAAATGGATCAGCTGGTCAAATATCAACTCAAACGTGCCATGTTAGGTCGTAAAGGACTCAAGCAGGAACAAACGTTAGTGGCACCACTTATTGAGCAATTGTCGTCGATGTTGTTTAAGGTTTACCGTGATAAAACCGTCGAGTTTAGTGCCAATATTCCTAAGGAGCATGTGTTCCCTGGCGACAAAGGTGACTTAATGGAGTTATGTGGCAACCTGATGGAAAACGCATTTAAGATGTGTATCAGTCAAGTCCGTGTCAGCGCCACATACAATGATCATGGTGAGTTTGAGCTTATTGTTGAAGATGACGGTCCTGGCGTCGATGAAAGTATCCGCCAAAAAATCATCGAACGTGGGGTGAGAGCCGACACCCAAAAAGCCGGTCAAGGTATTGGCCTTGCGGTATGTAACGAAATAGTCTCTAGCTACAATGGCAAATTGATTATTGGCACCTCAAAATTAGAAGGTGCCTCATTCAAAATTACCATCCCTATTTAGCGACTTGCTGATATAACTGCTCGGCACGATTAAACATGATCCAAGAGGTGGCGATATATTTATCGCCACTAATTGGAACATTGCCTCTATGGCTATGGGTAAAGCCAGCAGGGGCGATCACCATGGTGCCTTTTTTCGGTTTAAGCTTACGCTGTTGATAGTAAAACTCAGTTTCGCCACCCTCTGTGACATCATTGAGGTAAAACATATACAGCACCACTCGGTGCAGCGCTTCGTTATGCCCAATCTGTGGAAACTGCTCCGAATGCCAGTGCGGGTAACCGCCCTCTCCTTGCAGATAGTGTTGCACATTAATTGAGCCAGAACGATACAGGTATTTAACTAAGGCTTCTGCTCGCGGTAAGCCTTCAGACTCAAAATTATCAGGTGATAAGGTCACCGGCAGCCCATCTTGCCCGGCAACTTGAACCGCAACGCCGCCCATCAAAGCCAATGCATATTTGGAGAAATATTGGGTAGCATGCTGTAAGGTATATCCGAGCAGCTCATCTCTGATAGGCAATAAATCTTGATAATTATCTAGCATAATATCCGTGCTATGCTTCTTAGATTTATCCACCCCATGACCCGTCTGCCCAGGTTGCGAACCGCTATGATTTGCTACGATAGCCATCAGGCGATCGCATAAATCATCGGGAATGGCATTGGGATATGCTTCAATAAAGTCCATTGTGAGTGTATGTCTGATTAATTTATAATCCTTCTATGCTGACATATCAGTTAAGTAATTGTAAAGCCAGTAAGTTCATATAGAATAGTGATAACAAAAACGCAGACCCCTTAGCTATGAAAAAAAGTCGTAAAGTGATGGTAAATCAACTTCAAGTCGGTAACTTCGTCAGGTTACCTGTGTCTTGGAAAGATCATCCGTTTCTGTTTAGTTCGTTCAAGTTAAAACAACAAGCCCAGATCGAACTTATACGTAAGCTAGGGATAGAGCATGTATTTGTAGATATTGATAAAAGTGAAACAGATCCATTAACGCCAGAGGTGGCGAGTAGCAAACCCCAACCTAAAGTCGACACAGACTTGGCGTCACTTACTGAAGAGATGCAGAAGTCTAAGATAGAAAAAATCGATCAGCTAAAAAAGATGCGTCGCGATCTACAAAAAACTCAGCAAGAATTTGACCGCTCCATCGCCAAAATGCGCAATCTGATTAACAAGCTCAGAAGCCGGCCATTAAATGCCATAGAAGATGGCAAAGAACTCATCCACGACATCAGTAATCAATTACTCAACGCCGACAATCTAGTGTTGCACCTAATGGATGAGGCCAAAAATGACGATGGGATTTACTATCATTCACTCAATGTATCCATTTTGTCGATGATCATGGCGAAAGAATTGGGCTGGGAGCGTAATGAAATAGAACTAGTCGGTTTAGGCGCGCTTTTTCACGACACAGGAAAGCTGAAAGTGCCCGCGCAATTAATGCGTAAAAAAACACCGCTAACACCGCCTGAAATCAATTTTATGAAGCAACACCCGATTATGGGTGCCGAACTGCTTAAATTAGCCGATACTTTTCCAGAGCAAGCGCAGTCCATTGTCCTAAACCATCATGAATATCTCGACGGTTCGGGCTACCCTAAAGGCTTAAAGAAAGACTCGCTCAGTAAACTTGACCAATTGGTCACTGCAATTAATCTTTACGACACGCTCTGTCACCCAGAAGGACGCAACAAAGCGAAAACCCCCTATGCAGCCCTCGGGTTTATATATAAAAACTATAAAGAAAAACTCAATCAAGAAGTGGTAGGCAAGCTGATAAAAATGCTGGGTATTTATCCCCCTGGCAGTATTGTCGAGCTATCTTCAGGCCAATTTGCCATGGTCATGGCCGTCAATCTAGATAAAATTTTACTGCCTCGAATTATGGTTTACGACAATTTAGTTCCCAAAGAGCAAGCCCCAATCGTTGATCTAGAAGATGAAAAATTAACCATTGTTAAATGTATCCCGCCTGCCGCACTACCTGAAAAAGTGATGCAATACCTAAACCCACGAGAAAGAGTAAGCTACTTCTTTGGAGCTAATGGAAAGAAATAGCCCAGTTTGAAGACGCTATTTGGTGTAAAAAACTAGCAAGAAACTTGCTCAAAACCGATCCCTTGTCTAGGTTGAATCTATCGGCCATACAAATTAGGGATAGGTCAATGACTCAGTTACCAGACTTTGACAAGCTCCTGTGGCTTGCACAAAACGACCCTAACCATCTAGATAAACTGCAAAAGTTAGTATGCGAAGAAGCGATAGAATCTTGTGATGAAGGCAATCGCGCTCAATTGCTGTCGACCCAACATCACTTAGAACAGCAACTGGCGCGCTGCACTAATCCTTATCACCGCTGTAATACTGCAATGGCTGTCATGCATGAGAAATTTTTGGTATTGAATCAAGCAATGAGCGACCCGCAAAAATTCAGACAAACCAAAGCTGATGTCATCCCATTTGCGATTAACGAGCGCTAATTAAATAGCGCATCGGCAAGTCGCTACAACCAACCTTTACGTCTAAAAAATAGATAAGTGCCTGCTGCACTGCCCAACATCATCAAAATCGCCATGGGGTACCCTAATTGCCATTCGAGCTCAGGCATATTAGCGAAGTTCATTCCATAAGCACTGGCAATTACAGTTGGGGGAAGGAATATTACCGCTGCAACAGAGAAAATTTTAATAATCTTGTTTTGTTGCAAGCCACTAAAGCCCATAGCCGCATCCAGCAAAAAGTTTAATTTGTCGAAAATAAACTGGCTATGGGGCATCAAAGACTCGATATCAGACAGCATTTCGCGCAGGTCTTTTAGGTTATCTTCGCTAAGCTCTTGGCGGTAATAACGCTGCATGTAGCGCAAAGAGCGCTGTGTATCGAGCAGACTAAGGCGAATTTTACCGTTTGAATCTTCCTGCAGAGTAATAAGTTTAAATACGTCATCCAACTCATTATTGTCAAAAACCTGCTCGCTTACCCCATCGACAACTGAATAAATATCTTCAATTAAATCTGACAGATAATCTACTTTTAGGTTAAACAAAGCCAGTAATAAACCTTGAGGTGTAGCGCTATCGATTCGCCCTAAGCGCAAATAGTTACGCAATAGGCGGATCAGGCCTAAGTCATCTTCTCGGATCGTAACTAAATAATTTTTACGCAGGTTAAAAGAGACGTTAACGCTCTTGATATCTTGACCCGCACGCTGAGGAAAAAGCGAGTTAATATGCAAACCATCTTTGTTTTGATAAAAACGAGCCGAAGCTTCAATCTCGTTAATATCGTCCTCTTCTGGCACTTCTTCAACGGAGTAACGGCTTAACCACTCTCGTTCATCATCATCGGGTTTATACAGATCCAACCACAAGGTGTTAGCCGGTACCGTATCTTTTATATCAAGTTCGACAATAGACAATTTACGTGTCTGGTATACATAAGCTGTGATCATGAAGCCTCCTGAAAAAACACCATGAGCAAAATTTGCTGAACTCAGGCGCAGGGTGAAAACGCTGTCATTCTACCTGATACACAAGTATTGAAAAGATGAAACCTTGAATTAATGAATAAAACTACTGTTGTGGCTGTTTAGCGATCACTATACGCTCTTGATTTGACAGGCGAATACTTAAACCATCAATCGTGGTTATCTGATTCTGACCAATATCTTTCTTATGAACTTTATAGACAGTTTCATTACCATCTAGTGGCGAAACTATGGTGACATGAATAACTTGATTGCCATCTTGCCAATTCCAGTACCAGTAACCGCCACTGGCTAACAGAGATACGGTAATGATGCCAAAAAGCACATACCGCATCACCATACGCTGGCCTATATTGGCGGTAGATTGGCCTCGGCTATCAGCAGTTTTGGGTCGGCGTATATAAAAAAAAGCCCCAGCAATGACCAGTAAAGTCACTAGAATCTTGGTTAACACATTACGCCCTCACAGTTATTTGCTAGTCAGTATAACCACTTCAGTCCAAAAAAACTGTTAAAGCCGTCCAGCATTAGCGATTGAGTATCAAATTATAATCGTGTCGACATAATCTAGATATTTTCACTGATTTAAAGCTAGATCACGTCAAGTAGTGGTAGCAGAGCTAAACTAATGCTATAAAAAACTACGCTTCTTTATTTGGACAGTCGATGACAAAAAATCCTACTTTGCTTAAGCAAACCCTACCTGGTTTTACCTTACTACTTGCCACCCTGGCACATACACCAGCATGGGCTGAAGCCATTATTAGTTTCCCTAGCAATACCGAAGTATTGGTGGCCAATGGCGAAGCGAATACCGCAACCACCTTGACGCTAGCCAATGGTACACAACAAATTTTATTCAAACATATAGACAGCTATCGAGACTTTGGTGATAAGAAACGCTTTACATCTGAAGCCATCGTGCTCACCTTTACCGCTAGTGATGGTCGCTATGAAGTTGAATTACCTAACATCAACTCCAATCGTGGAGCAGATAACTTCAATAGAAGCCCTAGGCTAACCATCACAGATGAGCAAAGTAATGAGGTTAAGTTTAAAATTGATGTGCTAAAAAAAGACGGATTACAACTCGGCCGTAACTATGTCGAAGAGATCCACCTTTACAATGGTTATGCACCGGAGCCAAAAGCCCCGCCCAAAACCGCACCTGCAGCGGTCGCGGCTGTTCCAGCAACCTCAGCGGCTGCAACCTCCAGCCCCAGTGCCGCAAAAGCGGTAACAACTCCTGTTAGCGATACAACAGCAGTCAATACTGATCAAATCAATGTCGGCCAAATGCTAGACTTTTGGTATAGCCAAGCTGATGAGCAAACCCGAAAAGCATTTAAGCAAAGAATCGAAAATCAGTAATTAAAACCAGCCAACATCAAACCCGCCACACGGCGGGTTTGCCCCCTATAGCGAACGCACTTAAGCCACTAATACTTATACCAATCAGTATAAGGATTTGAACTACTCTCTTCGTTCGCGCAGCGAACACAGGGGGGCGAAGAGGCCCTGCCTTGAATGCTGCGCATTCAAGGGCTTTGAAGCGTGAGTAACTTGTTACGAAGCTGGAGGCAAGGCTCACGGCCTTTCCTTGGCATCCATGCCATCAAGGCATTTGTTAATCCTAAACATCAGATTTGCCGAATACCAGAACGCATGGACGCAGTTTCTGGCCAAGCTCAGCGGCGGGGTGACGTGGGGGCGAAGAAGCCCTGCTTTGGATGCATCGCATTCAAGGGCTTTGAAGCGCGAGTAACTTGTTACGAAGCTGGAGGCGAGGCACACGGAAGTGCCGAATGCCAGAAACGCATGGACGCAGTTTCTGGCCAAGCTCAGCGGCGGGGTGACGTAGGGAGTAGGCATTGCACTCACGTGCTTAAGTGGATAAGCCACCTGATAGAAATACTGACTCATTCGAGCCATTAGCTAACCTATTTTATTATGCTCCAAACGCAAAAAAGCCACCTTAATAAGGTGGCTTCTTCACTTAAATAGGCGTCTGGAAATGACCTACTCTCACATGGGGAGACCCCACACTACCATCGGCGCAATTGCGTTTCACTTCTGAGTTCGGGATGGGATCAGGTGGGACCACAATGCTATGGTTTCCAGACAAATTAGGTACAATTTAGAAAGCTAATTATTTATGCCCTATTCAGGCTAAGTCCACTTCAATCAAGTGTTTGTATTCTTCTGCAAGTTTCACCACCAGTAAAACCCATTAGGGTTGTATGGTTAAGCCTCACGAGTCATTAGTACATGTTAGCTCAACGCCTCACAACGCTTACACACCATGCCTATCAACGTCCTAGTCTCGAACGGCTCTTTAGAGGAATTAAATTCCTAGGGATGACTCATCTTAGGACTCGCTTCCCGCTTAGATGCTTTCAGCGGTTATCGATTCCGAACGTAGCTACCGGGCAATGCTATTGGCATAACAACCCGAACACCAGCGGTTCGTCCACTCCGGTCCTCTCGTACTAGGAGCAGCTTCCTTCAATCATCCAACGCCCACGGCAGATAGGGACCGAACTGTCTCACGACGTTCTGAACCCAGCTCGCGTACCACTTTAAATGGCGAACAGCCATACCCTTGGGACCGACTTCAGCCCCAGGATGTGATGAGCCGACATCGAGGTGCCAAACACCGCCGTCGATATGAACTCTTGGGCGGTATCAGCCTGTTATCCCCGGAGTACCTTTTATCCGTTGAGCGATGGCCCTTCCATTCAGAACCACCGGATCACTATGACCTGCTTTCGCACCTGCTCGACGTGTATGTCTCGCAGTTAAGCTGGCTTATGCCATTGCACTAACCGTACGATGTCCGACCGTACTTAGCCAACCTTCGTGCTCCTCCGTTACTCTTTGGGAGGAGACCGCCCCAGTCAAACTACCCACCAGGCACTGTCCTCAACCCCGATTCAGGGGCCAGAGTTAGAACATCAACACTACAAGGGTGGTATTTCAAGGTTGACTCCACAAGAACTGGCGTTCCTGCTTCAAAGTCTCCCACCTATCCTACACATGTAGGGTCAATGTTCAGTGCCAAGCTATAGTAAAGGTTCACGGGGTCTTTCCGTCTAGCCGCGGGTATACGGCATCTTCACCGCAATTTCAACTTCACTGAGTCTCGGCTGGAGACAGCGTGGCCATCATTACGCCATTCGTGCAGGTCGGAACTTACCCGACAAGGAATTTCGCTACCTTAGGACCGTTATAGTTACGGCCGCCGTTTACCGGGGCTTCGATCATGAGCTTCTCCGAAGATAACCCAATCAATTAACCTTCCGGCACCGGGCAGGCGTCATACCGTATACGTCATCTTGCGATTTTGCACAGTACTGTGTTTTTGATAAACAGTTGCAGCCACCTGGTATCTGCGACTGCCGTCAGCTTAGGGAGCAAGTCCCATCACCAACAGCAGCGTACCTTCTCCCGAAGTTACGGTACCATTTTGCCTAGTTCCTTCAGCCGAGTTCTCTCAAGCGCCTTGGTATTCTCTACCCGACCACCTGTGTCGGTTTGGGGTACGATTCCTACTAACCTGAAGCTTAGAAGATTTTCCTGGAAGCATGGCATCAACTACTTCAGTCCCTTAGGACCTCGTCATCAACTCTCAGTGTATGCGCACCCGGATTTGCCTAAGTGCACCACCTACAGCCTTAAACGCGGACAACCAACGCCGCGCTAGCCTAGCCTTCTCCGTCTCTCCATCGCAGTTAGCAGAAGTACGGGAATATTAACCCGTTTCCCATCGACTACGCCTTTCGGCCTCGCCTTAGGGGTCGACTCACCCTGCCCCGATTAACGTTGGACAGGAACCCTTGGTCTTTCGGCGAGGGAGTTTTTCACTCCCTTTATCGTTACTCATGTCAGCATTCGCACTTCTGATACGTCCAGTGTGGGTTACCCCTTCACCTTCAACCGCTTACAGAACGCTCCTCTACCGCTCAATACAAAGTATTGAACCCATAGCTTCGGTGTATTGCTTAGCCCCGTTAAATCTTCCGCGCAGGCCGACTCGACTAGTGAGCTATTACGCTTTCTTTAAATGATGGCTGCTTCTAAGCCAACATCCTAGCTGTCTAAGCCTTCCCACATCGTTTCCCACTTAGCAATAACTTTGGGACCTTAGCTGATGGTCTGGGTTGTTTCCCTTTCCACGACGGACGTTAGCACCCGCCGTGTGTCTCCCGAGTAGTACTCATTGGTATTCGGAGTTTGCAAAGGGTTGGTAAGTCGGGATGACCCCCTAGCCTTAACAGTGCTCTACCCCCAATGGTATTCGCTCGAGGCGCTACCTAAATAGCTTTCGAGGAGAACCAGATATCTCCCGGTTTGATTGGCCTTTCACCCCCAGCCACAAGTCATCACCGCATTTTTCAACATACGTGTGTTCGGTCCTCCAGTTGATGTTACTCAACCTTCAACCTGCCCATGGCTAGATCACCGGGTTTCGGGTCTACACCTTGCAACTAAACGCGCAGTTAACACTCGGTTTCCCTACGGCTCCGCTATTCGCTTAACCTCGCTACAAAATGTAAGTCGCTGACCCATTATACAAAAGGTACGCAGTCACGGTCTCAAGGACCGCTCCCACTGCTTGTACGTATACGGTTTCAGGTTCTATTTCACTCCCCTCACAGGGGTTCTTTTCGCCTTTCCCTCACGGTACTGGTTCACTATCGGTCAGTCAGGAGTATTTAGCCTTGGAGGATGGTCCCCCCATGTTCAGACAAGATGTCACGTGTCCCGTCCTACTCGATTTCACGTAAAGTTAGTTTTCATGTACGGGGCTATCACCCTGTGCCGCTGTGCTTTCCAACACATTCCACTAACACCCTCTACGCTTAAGGGCTAATCCCCGTTCGCTCGCCGCTACTAGGGGAATCTCGGTTGATTTCTTTTCCTCCGGGTACTTAGATGTTTCAGTTCCCCGGGTTTGCCTCATAACGCTATGTATTCACGTTATGATACTCACTTATGTGAGTGGGTTTCCCCATTCGGACATCGTTAGCTCAAATGCTTGTTACTAGCTCGCCAACGCTTTTCGCAAGTTACTACGTCCTTCATCGCCTCTGACTGCCAAGGCATCCACCGTATACGCTTAGTCACTTAACCATACAACCCAAATAAGTTTCTTAATGAAACCAACGCCCAAGCGGGTAAGCTCGGTGGTTGTATTGCAACTAATGGTGTTTACTTTCGCCAAAAGAATACTCATGAACACCCACCTTACGGTGTGTATTCGGCACTTGATTAAAGTGTTTGAGAACTCAATTATAAATAATTTCGCATTAATGCTATAAACAACAACTTAACTTAAGTCATTGTCCCTTTCACATTAATACTATCAGCTTTCCAAATTGTTAAAGAACGACCTCCACGGATGGTGGAAGTGTCGAAAATCGTACGGAACGATTTCGACCGGGCTTAAAAAAGCCAAAGATAAATTCTGCATTTATCTTTGGCATCTCTATCCATGTGCATGACTTCAAGTAAAACAAGAAGTAAATGGTGGAGCTATGCGGGATCGAACCGCAGACCTCCTGCGTGCAAGGCAGGCGCTCTCCCAGCTGAGCTATAGCCCCATTTACATGCAGTCAAACAAAAATATCGAATACCAATTAGATTGGCTTGCCAATTCGTATGCTAATCAAGGCAGTTTAATGCGACGTTTAGCCTGCTAAACGAGTATTAAACTAACGAAGAGTAGAAAAGAATTGGTGGGTCAGAGTGGACTTGAACCACCGACCTCACCCTTATCAGGGGTGCGCTCTAACCAGCTGAGCTACAGACCCATTTCTTTTTGGTCTTTTAATCCTTACTCGGCGTTACTTTCTTCGTTTCTCAGTCATGTGCTAAAGCACACTCCCTGCGAGACTCATCAAGTGCCTTGATTAAGAATCAAAATCCTCAAAAATATCTTTCGATACTTTGCTCTTTCTTCTATCAAGTAATCTGTGTGAACACTCAACAAACATTAAGTTAGTCGTATAGGTAAGGAGGTGATCCAGCCCCAGGTTCCCCTAGGGCTACCTTGTTACGACTTCACCCCAGTCATGAACCACACCGTGGTAAACGCCCTCCCGAAGGTTAAGCTATCTACTTCTGGTGCAGCCCACTCCCATGGTGTGACGGGCGGTGTGTACAAGGCCCGGGAACGTATTCACCGTGGCATTCTGATCCACGATTACTAGCGATTCCGACTTCATGGAGTCGAGTTGCAGACTCCAATCCGGACTACGACGAGCTTTCTGGGATTAGCTTCACCTCGCGGCTTCGCAACCCTCTGTACTCGCCATTGTAGCACGTGTGTAGCCCTACTCGTAAGGGCCATGATGACTTGACGTCGTCCCCACCTTCCTCCGGTTTATCACCGGCAGTCTCCCTAAAGTTCCCACCATTACGTGCTGGCAAATAAGGATAAGGGTTGCGCTCGTTGCGGGACTTAACCCAACATTTCACAACACGAGCTGACGACAGCCATGCAGCACCTGTCTCAGAGTTCCCGAAGGCACTAAACCATCTCTGGTAAATTCTCTGGATGTCAAGAGTAGGTAAGGTTCTTCGCGTTGCATCGAATTAAACCACATGCTCCACCGCTTGTGCGGGCCCCCGTCAATTCATTTGAGTTTTAACCTTGCGGCCGTACTCCCCAGGCGGTCTACTTAATGCGTTAGCTTGAGAACCCAGTGTTCAAGACACCAAATTCCGAGTAGACATCGTTTACGGCGTGGACTACCAGGGTATCTAATCCTGTTTGCTCCCCACGCTTTCGTACCTGAGCGTCAGTCTTTGTCCAGGGGGCCGCCTTCGCCACCGGTATTCCTTCAGATCTCTACGCATTTCACCGCTACACCTGAAATTCTACCCCCCTCTACAAGACTCTAGTTTGCCAGTTCGAAATGCAGTTCCCAGGTTGAGCCCGGGGCTTTCACATCTCGCTTAACAAACCGCCTGCGTACGCTTTACGCCCAGTAATTCCGATTAACGCTTGCACCCCTCGTATTACCGCGGCTGCTGGCACGAAGTTAGCCGGTGCTTCTTCTGCGAGTAACGTCACAGCTAACGGGTATTAACCGTTAACCTTTCCTCCTCGCTGAAAGTGCTTTACAACCCGAAGGCCTTCTTCACACACGCGGCATGGCTGCATCAGGCTTTCGCCCATTGTGCAATATTCCCCACTGCTGCCTCCCGTAGGAGTCTGGGCCGTGTCTCAGTCCCAGTGTGGCTGATCATCCTCTCAGAACAGCTAGGGATCGTCGCCTTGGTGAGCTCTTACCTCACCAACAAGCTAATCCCACCTAGGTACATCCAATCGCGAAAGGTCCGAAGAGCCCCTCCTTTCCCCCGTAGGGCGTATGCGGTATTAGCAGTCGTTTCCAACTGTTATCCCCCTCGACTGGGCAGTTCCCTAGGCATTACTCACCCGTCCGCCGCTCGTCAGCAAAGAAAGCAAGCTTTCTTTCTGTTACCGCTCGACTTGCATGTGTTAGGCCTGCCGCCAGCGTTCAATCTGAGCCATGATCAAACTCTTCAATTAAAGTTTTTTGTTCGACTACGTCGAACGGCTCAATGGAATTCTACTGTTTTGAATTCACTTCGTTCATAAAGAAGTTGGTGAATTCAATAACTACATTTCTGTAATTACATATTGCTATGAACACTCACTATTTCTAGTAAAGAATCATTGAGTAAAATTTTTGATTACCTTCTTTACGAATAAAGAATGGTAATTTCGAATAACTCAACACCTGTGAGTGTCCACACAGATTACTTGATAAATTGTTAAAGAGCGTTAGCACATCTCGGTAGTTCCAAGTGGCTAGGGCTGCGTATTCTACTGATTGCGACTTAGTCGTCAACCCCTTTTTTGAGATTGTTTTAAAAAATCACATCAAAAGAGCAAAAATCGAACAATGACCCCATTTTTTAATCAAATTGTCATCATTTTTAGAAAAATGATCAGCATTAAATCGGTCATTTATGGCCAAAAGGCCGAAAGCGAACAAGTCAGTGTCGCTATAAACATGGCTAGCTTCCCAAGTTTATAGCCTACAATTTTAATAGCGAAGCTTTTTGGGCTGATTAAATCAATCGGTTGATAGCGTTGCTAGATAGGCAGGAACGTCAGCGATAGAGTCAACAACCACTGTAGCGGCTTTAATCGCATCTTCTGTTACTTCTTTACCGGTGCGGACTAAAATACGGTGCGGAATTCCTGCCGCTTGGGCAGCTAGCATGTCATCGCGTTTGTCGCCTACCATTGCCGACTGACCTAAATCGATTTTAAGGAACTGTGCAGCAGACAGCATCATACCCGGCTTAGGTTTCCGGCAATCACAATCAATCTTATAGTCGCCAGTCCCTTTTTCAGCATGGTGCGGACAATAATAGATACCATCGAGCTCAACGCCTTTATCAGCAAAGTTCCAATCCATCCATTCCGTTAAACTATGAAACTGCTCTTCGCTGTACATTCCACGGGCAATACCTGATTGGTTTGTCACAACAGCCAATAGATACCCCATTTTCTTGAGTTCAGCACAGGCTTCAAAGACACCTTCTATATATTCAAAGTCATCCACTTTATGGACATAACCATGATCTAGGTTGATAACTCCGTCTCTGTCTAAAAATACCGCTCGTTCCACAATAATCTCTCTTCGCTATGCAATGGTGGCTATTATTTCATTCATTAATTTAAATTGCACCGTCAACTTGCTATAAAGTGTGGAATCACGTGTAATGAATACAATATACCATAAAGATACATCCTGAACGCTAGGATGGATAACAACCAGTGGAGCCCTGACAATGTCAGACGTACATCAACAAAGAAGAGCAGCCGTTTTAGCTAAGCTGCCTAGCAATAGCATAGCGATTGTCGTTGGCTACCAACAAAAGGTAAGAAGTAAGAATATTAAGTATCATTTTCGACAAGACAATGACTTTCTATATCTAACTGGATTTGCAGAGCCCGATGCTGTTGCCGTACTAGAGAAAGAGAGTGGTCGCTACCACCTATTCTGCCGTCCTAAAGATCCAGCACAAGAAACAAGTTTTGGCACAAGAGCCGGGATTGAAGGTGCAAAATTACAATTTGGTGCTGACAATGCCTATGCTATTGATGAGCTAGAAAAGACACTTCCTTCGCTCATCAACAATTGTGACCATCTTTATATAAGTGATGAACTCGGGCGCTTTGATCAGCACTTAATCAAATGGTGCCGCCATCAACGTCACCATTCCGGTTTTGACATACCTAAACGCTATACGACTATCACACCTCTGGCATCAATAATTCATCCGATGCGAGTCGTAAAAGGCCCCGATGAGCTTGCACACATTCGCTCAGCAGTGACCGCATCAATAGCAGGGCACAATGCAGTTATGCGAGCCTGCAAACCGGGTATAAATGAACGTGAACTAGCCGCTTTGTTTGACTTTACCATCGCGCAGCACGGATGTAATGAAGTGGCTTACCCTAACATTGTTGCCGGTGGAAATAACGCTTGCTGCTTACATTATGAAGATAACTGCAGCCCGTTACAGCAAGGACAAATGCTACTCATTGATGCCGGTGGCGAATATCAGCATTATGCAGCCGATATCACTCGTAGTTACCCTGTCAATGGTCAATTCAGTGCAGCACAGAAGTCCATTTACAGTATCGTATTGTCAGCACTTGATGCCGCCATTGCCATGGTAAAACCTGGTACGCCTTGGCATCAACTGTATGATACTTGCATGCAGGTGATGGCCGAAGGTTTACTCAACATTGGCTTATTGGAAGGTGATTTAGATGAAATCATGGCCAAGGAGAGTTATAAACGCTTTACCGTACATAAAACCGGACATTGGCTAGGTATGGATGTACATGATGTCGGTCCTTACCACGACAGCGATGGCAAGTGGCGTACGTTGTCACAGGGCATGGTCTTTACGATAGAACCTGGTATTTATATCCCAACTGACGCACTGGATGTTCCGGTAGAGTACCGTGGTATGGGAATACGCATAGAAGATGACATCTTGGTTACCGATGAAGGGCACGAAAACTTATCTAAGTCTCTGCCACGCACAGTTGCTGAGATAGAATCATTAATGAATCCTCTATAGCTAACTATAATTAAGGCGAACCATCAACAGGTTAATGGTTCGCCTTTGCAATTATCAATTCTAATCAAACAATAGTATCAATTCTAATCAAATAATAGCCGTAGAATGCCTTTTTGCTGTAACTAACATTCACAAAAACTAGCGACCATAGCGCTCAATTCTATAGGGAGTTAAATCAATATCAGGCTGCTTACCTTGGATCTCTTGCTTTAGTAGTTTGGCTGTCACAGCAGACCATGTCAGCCCAAGATGCTGATGCCCAAATGAAAAGTAAACATTGCTATGTTTTGGACTCCGTCCGAGTACCGGCAAGCTATCAGGCAGAGACGGCCTAAACCCTAGCCAACGAATGCCATCTTCAACACTGGCTTGACTAAATAGTGCCGGCAGTAGCGCTTTAGCATGGGGTAATAGACAATCGGCTCGCGCCTCAACTAACGGCGCATCCAGCCCACCAAATTCTACTGTGCCTGCTAGGCGTGTGCCCTGCTCCATTGGCGTGATGATAAACTTACGATTGTATGACGCGACGGGCCTGGATAAACGGCTATGCTGCGGCATCATCAAATGATAACCCCGTTCGGTCTCCAGCGGCACATTATAACCGAGATGTTTGGCAAAAGGTTTAGACCAAGCGCCCGCGGCAACTAATAAGCTAGCGGCAAAGTGTCGATCGCCAGACTGCATAGTCAGCTCAACACCCGCGTTCGCAGTGGGCGTATTAACTGCCGCAACCGATTCAATCCGCATTTTGCCACCAGCCGCAACAAACTTTGCTGCTAAAGCCTGACACAAACGCATCGGATCTGCGCTATGGCCAACATCAGTAAAATACAGGGCATGGGTAATGTTATCACTTAAACTCGGCTCTAAAGCCCGTACTTGTGCACCATCGAGTAATTGTACGGCCACGCCTGCTTCGCTATAAGCACGGTATTGCGCCTCGACTTCTGTAAGTGGCGTACTTTCAAAGACCAACAAACTGCCATTGAGCGTTAGCAATTCTTCGCAGTCGCAATGGCGCACTAAGTCCTGCATTGCAGCAATTGCGGCTTTATTAAGCGCTGTGATCCCTTGCTGATTCTGCTTACGTTTGCTTGGCAGCATATTAACCAAGAATCGACAGAACCAAGGTAAAGCCTTGAAGAAGTAGCGTGGCTGAATGCGAAATGGCCCAAGGGGGTCAAGTAGCATTCCTGGTAACTTCAGCAGCATGGCAGGATCTGCCAACGGAAACATTTGCTCGGTGGCAAAGTGGCCGGCATTCCCCTGAGAGGCGCCGGCCCCTGGGCCCTCTTTATCAATAATGGTGACTTGATAACCCACTCGTTGCAGCTCTATAGCGGCAGCAAGGCCAACAATACCCGCACCTATAATGGTAATGCTTCCATCGCCTTTAACCATTTCATTGCGCTGTTGCGTCTCTAAACTCATGTTCACAATTCCTTGTTGTTAACCTGCGTATGAATCAGCGCAACATAAAACCATGCTGAAATTGGTCTTGTGGATCGACGATAAATTGATGTTTGCCGGTAATATAGGAGCGCCCGGCAACCTCTGGAATAACAGCTTGTTTGCCATGAAAATGGGTCGTCTCAGTGGCACTAACAATCATTCTGCCATCGACAATACTTTCAATCATTAGCGGTGTATTAAGGCCAACTTCACCCTTGGCATGCAGCAAGGCTATACGACCTGCTACGCCGGTTCCGGTTGGCGAACGATCTACCTCGCCGTCGGCAAATACACATACATGCCGAGAATGTGCTTCCACATTAGTAACTTTTGTTGAAGTGAAGATTGTGCCATATAAAAAACTCAAGTCCGGCTCTAATGGATGCGTTAAAGGGTGGCTTGCCATCACGGCATTTTTAATCCGTCTGCCCACATCGATTAATTGCGCTACATTGTCTGGCCTGCAATCAATGCCATACTTATCAGCATCTACATAAGCATAATATGCACCACCGAACCCAATATCATAATCAAACGAACCAAGGCCTGGCACGGTAACATTGCAGTCCAATGCTTCAGCCCAGGAGTCAACATTCTTAAAGCTTGCTATCAGCGATCCTTGGCTGTCACGATACGCTTGGGCTGTAATAAGCCCAGCCGGTGCATCAATTTTTATCACCCTAGGCTCAGTACCAACTTCGATAGTACCGGTATCTGCTGCGACTTTTACCAACGCCAGAATACCGTGACCACACATACTGCTATAGCCTTCGTTATGCAAAAACAGTACGCCAAAGTCAGCACCTTTAGTCACAGGCGGCGTAAGTATAGCGCCGTACATATCCGCATGTCCCCTAGGCTCATGCATCAGTAATTTTCGGTACTGATCTAAATGCTGCGTCACATATTGTCTTTTTTGGAGAATCGTCTCACCTTCAAGTGCTGGATAGCCTGAGGTGATAATTCGAAGCGGTTCGCCTTCAGTATGTGCATCAAGCGTGGTGAATTGTTGACAGTTATTAAGCCAGCTTTGACTAATATCCAATAGACGCATGTGCTTTTCCCTCTTATTATTTGTATGCAATATATCGTATCTCGATGCCCCAAAAAACCAATAATCTAACAAAGGGGTTTTCTTCGTCGAGAAATTGTATACAATATACTATAACTTTTGGAACAATCCAAAAATTGGTATAACTTTATTTTCGCATCAAACTTATAGTGAAAAAGCAACAAGAGGTCTCAACATGAAAGTAAACTGGCAAGGTGTATTCCCAGCAATCTCAACGCAGTTCAACGATGACGGTTCTATTAACTACGAATCAAATGCTCGGATGCTAGAAGACCTAATTAGAGATGGTATTGATGGAATCATCGCCCTTGGCACTATTGGTGAAAATGCTTCGCTAACACCTCAAGAAAAGCGTGACTTCATCAAGCACACAGTCGACACCGTTAATGGCCGCATTTTGGTACTTTCAGGTTGTACTGAAAACACCGCTGAAGCCGCTTCTGCATATGCACAAGATGTTGAAGAGCTAGGTATTGATGGCTTAATGCTGCTTCCTGCCATGGTTTACCGTGGTACAGACCGCGAAGTAGTCGCTCACTACCAAACCGTTGCACGTGCGACTAAATTACCTATCATGATTTACAACAACCCAGTGGGTTATGGTGTTGATATCAACCTTGATATGACAGCAATTTTAGCGGAAGAGCCTAACATTGTGGCGATCAAGGAATCGACTACTGATACTCGCCGTTTAACTGAACTGCAAAGTCGTTTCGGGGACCGTTTCAACATCCTATGTGGTGTTGATGATATCGCCCTAGAAAGTATCTTCCTTGGTGCAACGGGTTGGATTTCAGGTTTAACCAACGTATTCCCTCGCGAATCAGTCACTCTTTTCAAGCTAGCTCGTGCGGGTCGAATTGAAGAAGCGCGTGAAATATATCGTTGGTTCATGCCACTGCTGCGTCTAGATACCATTCCAACATTAGTTCAGTGCATCAAATTTGCGGAACAAATTGTAGGTCGAGGCAGCGAAAACGTGCGTATGCCGCGCATGACGCTTATTGGCGAAGAGCGTGCTTATGTAGAACAGGTCATAAAACAAGCAATGGCCACTCGCATTGACCTTGATAAATATAACTTGGACTAAACCAAGTTATTAGGCCAGGGAGGCGGCTTAACATCGCCTCTCTTTGCCCACCAAAACAAACATACGGAGTATGGCTCGAATGTTAAAAGGTACTTTCTTTTGCGTCGATGCTCATACTTGCGGAAATCCAGTGAGATTAGTGACCAGTGGTCACCCTAACCTTACTGGACGCAATATGAGCGAAAAGCGCCAGCATTTCCTGAACGAATACGACTGGATACGCAAAGCGCTAATGTTTGAACCCCGCGGACACGACATGATGTCTGGGGCTTTTTTGTACCCTCCCTGCAGTGATAACGCAGACGCTTCCATTTTATTTATTGAAACCAGCGGCTGCCTGCCCATGTGCGGACATGGCACTATAGGAACTATCACCGCCGCCATCGAATCAGGGTTATTAACCGCGAAGCTGCCGGGTAAACTAATCATTGATGTACCCGCCGGCCAGATAAATATCGAATACCAACAAACGGCTGGAAAAGTCGATTGGGTTAAGATCTTTAACGTTCCCGCTTACCTGGCTCATAGAGACGTGATCCTTGATATTCCCGAGCTGGGTCCGCTCAAAATCGATGTGTCTTACGGGGGGAACTATTATGCCATTGTCGACCCACAGCAAAATTTCCCAGGCCTTAGACAATGGAGTGCCGCTGACATCCTACGCTGGAGCCCAATAGTGCGCGAAGTGGCTGACAAAGCACTGACCTGCGTACATCCACTTGATGCCACGGTTAAAGGCGTATCTCACGTGTTATGGACAGGCGATACGCTCACCGAAGGTTCTCAAGGTGCTAACGCAGTATTTTACGGAGACAAAGCCATTGACCGCTCTCCATGCGGCACCGGTACCAGCGCTCGATTGGCTCAGCTTTATGCCAAAGGTCAATTAAAAGTCGGCGATCAGTACACCCATGAAAGCATTATCGGCAGCCAATTTATTGGTCGCATAGAGTCCGCGACTCAAGTGGGTGAATTTGAAGCTATTAATCCAAGTATTCAAGGCTGGGCAAGAATAACTGGTCAAAACGCGATTACCGTTGACGATGACGATCCTTATGCTTTTGGATTTCAAGTCGTATAGTCAGCCTAACAACTTTCAGGAATGAACATGACAGAATTGACACAAATAACAATCACAGGTCAACACTATATCAATGGCCAATGGACTGGCGAAGCCAACGATTTCGCCAGCTTTGATCCTCAAGCTAACCAACCTTTAGCCTGGACTTTTGCCAATGCGAGCAAAGCAGACGTGAATGCTGCGGCCCAAGCTGCTGCCAGTGCATTTATCGAATACCGTAGCAAAACAGCGCAGCAACGAGCTGAATTTCTAGAAGCCATTGCCAGCGAAATAGAATCTGAAGTGAGCGCAATCACCTTAGCGGCTAATGCTGAATCAGGTCTGCCTATGGCTCGCTTACAGGGCGAAACGGGTCGCACTTGCGGTCAATTAAGATTGTTTGCCAACAATCTACGTAACCCCCTTCACCATGGCGTGATTGATCAAGCCAATCCTGACCGTGCACCTTTGCCTAAACCTGACACGCGTTTAAGTGTCATTCCTTTAGGCCCAGTTGCAGTATTTGGTGCATCAAACTTTCCATTAGCCTTCTCAACTGCCGGTGGCGATACCGCATCTGCACTGGCAGCTGGCTGCCCAGTGATAGTAAAAGGTCATCCGGCCCACGCCGCCACCAGCGAACTGGTTACTCGCGCTATCGCCAAAGCAATAAGTCGCTGCGATATGCCAGCAGGCGTATTTGGTTTAGTTCAAGGCCGAACGGCAGAAGTATCGACACAACTAGTCAACCATAAATCAATTCAAGCGGTTGGCTTTACAGGCTCTTTAAAGGTCGGCCGAATTCTAGCCGATGCCTGCGCAGCACGAGCCCAGCCAATTCCATTTTATGGGGAGCTCGGCTCAACCAATCCGCAGTTTTTACTAAATGGCATCCTATCTGAACAAGCAGAAAAATTAGCACAGAATCAAGTGGCTTCAATGATGATGGGACATGGTCAGTTCTGTACAAGCCCAGGGGTAATCATTGCCGTTAAAGGTGATGCACTCACACGCTATCTTGCTGCTATGGCCGAATCACTGGCTGAACAAGCGGCGAACGCGATGCTAACTCCTGGTATCGCTGCGGCTTATCAAGCTCAAGTGCAGGAGCTACTCGATAAAAACACCGTCAGCTTAATCGCTCAAGGACGCTCAAGTGAAGCGGCGCATCAAACTCGCCCCTGCGCTGTAAAAGTGACAGCCGAGGCCTATTTAACAGATACGGTATTGCAGCAAGAAGTGTTTGGCCCCTGCGCCATTGTGGTCGAGTGTAGCAACCTTGATGAAATGCTGGCTATTGCCGCGTCGTTGGAAGGCCAGTTGACTGCAACAATTCATGGGCTTGAAAATGAGCTGCCCTCACAAACAAGTTTGATTGATGCCGTCACTTATCGTGTTGGACGGATCATTTTTAATCAAATGCCTACTGGTGTTGAGGTTTGTCACTCAATGATGCATGGCGGCCCTTACCCGGCGAGCACCGACGTACGCAGTACCTCAGTCGGCAGCGAAGCGATAGCGCGCTACCAGCGACCAATATGTTACCAGAACATGCCGCAATCAATCTTACCTGATGCACTTAAAGATAATCACCCACAGGTGAATAAGTTTTAAATCATCATTTTTCATAAAGGGAAACCACGGTTTCCCTTTATTTATAGTGTTATAAGCGGTAATCTTAGGCGGATAACTTAAAATAACGACAAAAATGATACGGGAACTATGAGCCGAAATACCCCCATCGTCCATAAGACACGCACACAAGTTGTGGTCGAAGTGCTGAGGGAAAAGATCCTTTCAGGCGACATCGCTGCAGGTGAACCTCTTCGTCAAAGCGCTTTAGCCGAAGAGTTAAATGTCAGTCGAATCCCAGTTCGAGAAGCGTTATTGCAGCTCGAAGCAGAAGGTTTGGTTAAATTCGAAGCTCACAAAGGTGCGACAGCCACCGAGCTATCAGTCGACCAAGTCACCGAGTTGTTTGAATTAAGAGCACTTATTGAAACTGACTTATTGGCAAAAGCAATTCCTAATCTGCAAGATGAAGATCTATTGCAAGCCGAGAAGTATTTAACAGAATTAGAAACGGCGTTTAAACAAGAAGATGCAGTTAGCACTTGGAGTGAGCTCAACACCTTATTCCACACTTGTTTGTACAAGCCTGCAAATCGACCTCATACCCTAGAAGTCGTCCATGGTCTAAATACTAACTGTGACCGCTATATTCGCCTACAATTGTTATTGGCTGGCGGCATACCACGTGCGGCACAAGATCATCGCGACATGCTGAGCTATTGTAAAAATCAACAAATCGATGAAGCGGTTGAGTTATTGCGCGCGCATATATTGCACGCTGCAGACGCCATCCGCGACCTAGTAGCACAACAAGTCGACTAGGTCACATTTGACTAGCTTGCATTTTGCTAGGCTTAATTATTAGTTTGACTAGGCAGAGCTGAGGTTCTGCCTTTTATTTCTTGAGAGAATACCACATGCAGTACGCCACGATTACCGGCTGGGGAAAATGTGTTCCGCCCGCCACACTGACTAACCATGATTTAGCCACTTTCATTGACACTTCTGATGAGTGGATCAAGCCGCGCACTGGTATTAGTCAGCGCCACATTAGCCATGTAGATACCTCTGAGATGGCATCGGTAGCGGCTAAGCGTGCACTGGCGGCAGCGGGGATTGATGGCAGTGAAATCGATCTAATTATTTTAGCCTCTGCTAGCCCTGATACGCTGATCCCCAATATTGCATCAACCGTACAAGCCAATATTGGCGCCAGCTGTGGTGCATTTGATATCAATGCTGCCTGCAGCGGCTTTTTATATGGATTGGGTTTAGGTTCATCACAAATAAAAAGTGGCCAAAGCCAAAAAGTATTGGTGATTGGCGCCGAAAGACTGTCTTTTTATCTTGACTGGTCTCGACGTGAAACCGCAGTGCTATTTGGTGATGGCGCAGGTGCCGTGGTGCTTGAAGCAACGGATAAAGTTGAAGGTGTTTTAGGTTACGAGCTAAATAATGATCCCGCTGGCCGCGATATCCTTAAAGCTGGCTTCGGTACCGCAATGGATCGTTTTAGCGCTGCATCACTTGATTTCTATATTGAGTTCAATGGCCAAGAGATTTTCAAGCGCGCGATTGCCGGTATGGGCAAACTCAGTACCGCCGTATTAGAGAAATGCGCAGTGAATAAAGATGATGTTGATTGGGTGATTCCTCATCAAGCCAATGAGCGTATTATCGATACCTTGATTAGTCGCATGAAAATTCCGAAAGAAAAAGCTGTGGTTAATATTGCCAACTATGGTAATACCTCAGCTGCGACCATCCCTATCGCGATTTGCGATGCTTTAGAAAAGGGCATGATTAAGCCGAATCAAACCATATTGTCTTGTGCGTTTGGTGCTGGTTTAACTTCGGCAGCAGCACTAATTAAGTGGGGCGATCGCGTAACGCCAATCAGCACTTCTGATGCTGAATTACCGCCATGTGAACAAACCGGAATTGAATTAGTGAGCAAAGCAGTAAAACATTTTTGCTCAGATAAATAGCCATTTGATTTAGTTAAAAACGCCAGCTCTCGCTGGCGTTTTTTATGCTTAATTATACCAATCAGTATAAACATTTAGTCACTCAGCGAGAGTTTAGCGGTTCTGAGGCAAGGTCCTTAAATGCTCCTCGGTAACTGCTCCTGCGTTACCCTACCTCCTATATCCCTATAGTCGTGCATTAATGACATTCACCACATCCATGTGGCTTGCAACGAGTGAAGAGCATAGTTATTCTACGGTTAAGCTCGTTAACACAGCATCAGAATCGCTAAAACTCGCCATTCTGGCGCGTTTTAGGCTGCCTACTTCTGCGTTGAATAATTTCGCAAGGGAACAACCATTGTTTCAATCATTCGCCTTGAATTAGTTTGCCCAGAGCGCGCTGAGTAGATCAAATTCTTATACTGATTGGTATTACAAGCTAAACATCGCCTCATCCCAGTAAATATTGTTGGCAAAGTGTTCGGCAATCAGCTGATTAAACTCATTAAAGCTCGAAATAGCTCGCTCTTCGTTGGTGAGACAAGTCCAGACAAACCTATGACAGTTATTGTCCAATAGATCGTACTCTCGGTACTGGTAGATTGACCGCTGGGCCCGTTCTAACATCATTTCATCGACTAAAGGTTGGTGGCGATGATCGCACGCTAAATAAATTTTACTGCCTGTGCGCCCGGCTAAAAACCGTTGCGTCGACACCGCCCTCACTAAGCCACTACCATGCAGCTCTATAAGCGTATGTTCATCAAGCCAGATTGCGGTGTGCTCTATTACCCCATAAACAAAACAACACACTATGGAGCCGGGTTTTGGCCTCACTTTTATTGCGCTGCTTTGCCACAGGCTTGGATTCAAACTTGCACCTTGGCTACTGCTAGAGTCACGCTTACCTAAGCGTCGTTGAGATTCTATGGTTTTACGCTTTTCACGCTGGTCCGCCAGCACTACCGCACCAATCACTGCTCCACCCAACCAAATTAAAGGTAATGCCATAAAAGCCTTGTAAATTATTCATCTGTAATAGCTATAACATAGGCAATTGTTTACCGAATCAGCAAACCAAAAATGTAACTAAATCTGCACCGCAAAAATTCAAACGATGAATCACCAAGTCGATTGCCGAGACTAGTGGTATGAGACCAAGGTGAAAATAGGTTGATAATCAACTGAGTTTAAACTAGTTTTTAATTAGCACTGTTTTACAAGGATGATAAATGAAAGGTATTATTTTTTCTGAATTTCTCAATCTAGTCGAAGACACTTTTGGCTTAGAGGTGTGTCAAAAAATGCTAGATGAGAATCAAAATGACGGCGTATATACCAGTGTGGGCACTTACGATCATCGCGACCTAGTCAAACTGATCATCACCCTAAGCCAACTCACTGGTGTCGATGCTGAAGAACTGCAGCGCGTATATGGCAAATCTATTTTTATTCGCCTATATCAAAGCATGCCCGGTTTACAAGGCCAGGCTAGCTCAACCTTTCAGTTTGTAAAAAGTGTCGAAGAGTACATTCATATTGAAGTGAAGAAGCTCTACCCTAATGCCAACCCGCCTAAATTTACGTTTATTTCCGAGTCCACTGCCCAACTGGTTATGGATTATCACTCAGCTCGGTGTATGTCCCATGTCTGTTTTGGACTACTGCAAGGCTGTGCCGAGCATTTCAATGAGCAAATGAACATCGATATGCAACCACGCGATGATGCCGGCTCAGAAGTTCGCTTCGTGCTCAATATCGTATAACTAAAGAGCACGCCATGAATGACGAAATAGCTAAACTAGAGCAAATGGTCGCTTTGCTGACACGCAAAGCTGACCGTGAGCGGCAAGCAAAAATAGCCGCAGAAAAGCTACTGGATGAAAAGAGCCGTGAGCTTTATCTAGCTAAGCAACTCGTCGAAGAAAGCCTTAGCAGTATCCAAGAAAAATCCGACCAAGATATTGCCCTGATTAAATTAAAAAGTTATTTGGAATCAATTCTACTGGATTTCAATCAAAACTTTTTGCAAAAGCCGCTTTCAAATTCCTTGCTGCAACTACTGGTTGATGACCTGTCGGCCATCGAGCAAATTGATGCCATTGAACTGGTATTTAGAAACGCGCAACAAGCCCAGAGCTTACTGCGCTTTCATACTGGTAAAGAAGTAAACTGGCAAGCACTACCAGAAACGATTAAATTCGGTTGGAGCGACGATTTTAGCCAGTTAACTGTCAACATCAGTGCCGATAAAGAGTTCTTGGGCCACTTTCGCATTGCACTTTCTGTACCCGAAAATTGGATCCACACCATAGAAAAGCAATTACTCGTATTTGGTGATATGTTGCTTGCGGCCTATCAGCGCCAAGCCCTGCTAGACAGAACCTTAGCAGCCAAACAACGTGCAGAACAATCAGAGCGCTCTACCCGCGATTTCGTGGCAATGATAAACCATGAACTGCGTACACCATTAAGTGGCGTAGTTGGTTCAACTGAACTCATGCTGCAAACCCAGCTCACCGCCGAGCAAAAAGCGCTGCTCAATACCATGATGCAATCTGGGGAGTTACTCAAAGTCATCATCAATGATCTGCTCGACGTCAGTAAAATCAACGCCGGCATGCTACAACTCAATGAAGCGGCATTTGATCCCTTGCAGCTATGCAACATGATTAAAGATACCTTTACCATCCAAACTCAAGAAAAACAGCTGGCATTCGAATTTTCCTATCAGCCCACCATTCCACCAAGGCTTGTTGGTGACCCAGATCGTATTAAGCAGTTATTCGTCAACTTAATTGGTAACGCGATAAAATTTACCGAGCAAGGCAGCATTAACGTCGATGTACAGTGGAGCAATGAGATGTTTTGCTTTACCGTCACGGATACTGGCTGCGGCATACCACAAGAGAGCATAGACAGTATTTTCGAACCCTTTACGCAGGCGAATAATCGTAGCAATCGAAAATTTGAGGGCACAGGCTTAGGCTTAACGATTTGTCGTTTATTAGTCAGCGAAATGAATGGGCATATCAGCATAGACAGTGATATTAATGTCGGTACGACATTCAGCATTGCCTTACCTTTACGCATCGCCAAACAAAGTCAGGTAGCGACATCAACACCAGAGACTCAAATAGATATTAGCCAACTATCGGTGCTAGTGGTTGAAGACAGTCATACGAACCAAATGCTAATAAAGCTGATGTTGGCTAAGCTCAACATCGAGCCGAGTATTGCCGCTAACGGTCAAGAAGCCATTGAATACCTTAACCACAACCAAGTGGATATTGTTTTTATGGATTGCCGTATGCCAATTGTTGATGGGTACGAAGCCACGATGATATTGCGCAATCAAGGCTACGCTGAACCGATTATTGCCCTGACCGCTGGCACAACATCCACCGAGAGAGAGTTATGTTTTGATGCCGGCATGGATGATATTGTCAGTAAACCCTATAAACTTGACGATTTAAGATGCGCGTTAACTCAGTGGGGCAATCAACCCAGTAAAGCGGGTAGCCATTAGCCTATCGTTAATGGTTTAGTACCCAAATACAGGGCTAAAACAGATCCGTCACCGTAAGCTTATCGCCATCCCCCATGGCTGCCATTTGAGCTATTAATAACTCTCCACAGGCAATCGCATCAATTAAGGCATTATGTGCATTGTAAACGGGTAAGTTATAGCGCTCTCGGCAAGCACCTAGTCTCAGCTCCCCCTCTTTAAACACCTCTTGCTGGCGCAACAAACGCCGCTTTTCAACAGCAAGAGTATCCACCGCAAGCAATTTCACTGGCTCGGCTAAGTGGCGGCTAATCCCCTGCTCTAAAAAAGCTAAATCTAACGGCGAGTGGTGAGCGACTAACAAATATCCTTTCGATTGCTGCATAAACCATTGCATCGCCTGCTCAGGAGACAACGCATCTTGCAATTGGTTGTCCAAAATACCGTGAATTACCGCACTTTGACCAACGCTACCATCGATACTCACCAATTTATGTTGCGCCTTTGCCATCTGCAACTGGCCATTTTTTATCGGTACAATGCCAATACTTAAAATCTGATCAAATGCGGGGTCAAGCCCTGTCATTTCAAGATCAATTGCTAGCATTGGAATGTCAGCAAGTTTGTACTGCAATAGCTTAGCAAGCTCGGCATAGTAATCTTTAATCAATGGATGCTGAGTACGCCATGCGCGCCAGAATAGTCCCAGTTTTGACAATATTGCGTTCAATTAAAAACTCCGAGTGAACTTCAACTTCAACCCAGCTTGCGCGTCATGGACCACTTTAAACGCATCCCTAAGCTGATGCCTTACCAATGAAGACAATTGTTGTGGCATAAGATAGTTGGACACGGTCTCGTTGTGAGTATATTGATAGCCTTGGTTAGACAAGCGCATATGGGCGATAAATTCATGGGCATCGGCAAGGTTGAGTGCATCCTTACGATTAATGATATTAAGCTGCATCAGTTCGCGGATCCGTTTAGCGGTATTGACCTCTTTAATACCGGCAAACAACGCATATACCCGCGCGATGTCATTAATTAGGGCATTACCTTTGTGTTTTAAATCAATGCCTTTTACTTCGCTGCCATCTCGTTCTAAAACAAACTTCTTAAAGAACCCTAGCGGCGGCGATACCTGCAACGAGTTACCCGCCATCCCCGCTAAGAAAATATCATTGCCCTTGGTATTTGCCAGTACATGATCTTGTAAACTGTCAAACAAACTGGCCGAGCCAAACACACAGCGCATATCAAAAAAGATACTGGCATGCATCAAGGCTTTAGGCTCAGGTTGCTTTACCCAATGTTCAAACTTTTGTTGCCACTGGGTCAACGTCATACGCCATTTGGGATTTTGCGCCATAATATCCCCAGGACAATAGACGTAGCCGCAGCTGTCTAGGCCTTTACATACTGCTTTGGTCAATGCCTCAAAATAGCCTTGAGCATGCTCATCCATCTCACCGGCGACCAATAGACCATTATCTTGATCAGAACAAGCTGCTTGGTCCTGTCTACCTTGCGATCCAAACGCTAACCAACAAAATGCCAGCGGTGCCTCACCTAAAATCTGTTGATTGAGCACAATCAAACGCCGTGTTAGCGCATCGGTAACTGAAGTTAATACCCGGCCTATCTCCTCGGCACGGGCATCAGCACTGATAAGGTTTTGCAATAGCAGCGGGATCTGCTTACTAACGTTAATTAAACTCTCTAGATTGCTTTGTCGCTCTATCTCACCAATTAACAATAAAGGTTGTGTGCTTTGTCCACGCAAAATATCGGTACTGGTGATCACCCCGACTGGCTCACCATCATCAATAATTGGCAGATGATGAATATTGCACTCGCTCATCAGCAACATGGCTTCGAATACCAACGCTTGTGAATTTAATACGGTGGGTGATGTGGTCATGGCTTGATGAACCGGTAATTGACCGTCGTGACCGAGGGCAATCACTCGATTACGCAGATCTCTATCGGTTAGAATGCCTTTTAATTGCTGGTTATCAATGACCAGAACAGATGACACTCGATTATCGCGCATTAACCTTGCCGCATCAGCCACACACGCGTTGATATCTATAGTCAGTGGCTGCTTTGTCATTAACGTGCTAATGCGGTTTGTCGTTGCCATCTCTTTGGCTTTAAACCGACCTTGATGTCGCATTCGCTGGGCATAGGCACGATTAAAAAATCGATCGAACTCGCGACTTTCATTGCGTAAAAAATTAAAAGTATCGGGATCTAAGTGATAGACCAAGCCATCTTCGAGAATTTGTATCCGATTGCTGATCTTGTCGCCTGACAATAATGATGGAAAACCAAAGTAGTCACCATCACCTAGCCTATCGACGAGTTCACCATCTTGGTTACGCACCTCAAAAGCCCCTGTGCGCACGATGTATAGCTGCGGGTGATCTTCATCAAGCGGCACATAGGCTGATGCTTTACTGTAATAACCTATGGTCAACGCGCGGCAGCAACGCTGTAGCGCGGCGTCGCTCAAACTGTCAAAAGGAGTTAACGCTGAGAGAAAGTCTGAGATTGGTTGCAGTTCGCTCGCATCCATAAGCCCACCTTAGTTAATGATATCTATGGCGTGCAGACCTTTCGCGGTAAAATTGTGCTCCAAAGGTCACACGCCCTAATTCAAAGGTAACAAGATTAACTAGCGAAGCGTATTCGACCAAAGGCCATAAAATGGCAGCAAATAAAAAGGGACGCCATGGGCGTCCCTTCATCGAGCTTAGTTTGTGACTAAGTTTGTACCTAAGTTTGTGCCTTAGTTTTTGACTTAGTGGTCGTGAGCTTCACCAGCCCCTTTAGGGAAACGAATACCTTCAACCATATCGACAACATTTTGTGGCACTGCTGCAGTCACCTTGCTTACAGCAAATGCAACGGCAAAGTTAATCACCATACCAAGCATACCAATACCTTCAGGTGAGATACCTAGGAACCAGTTGTCTGGGTTATTATCTGCAACATTAACAAACTTGAAGTAAATGATATAGCTTGCAGTAAATGCTAAACCAATCACCATGCCCGCAATCGCACCTTCTTTGTTAATCGTTCTAGAGAAAATACCCATAATAATTGCTGGGAACAGTGACGATGCCGCCAAGCCGAACGCAATGGCCACCACCGCTGCTACAAACCCTGGTGGATTAATACCAAAGTAACCAGCCATGACAATACCGAGCGCGGCTGCAATTCGGGCAAACATCAACTCTTTCTTATCGGAAATATCAGGCATCAGGTTTTTCTTCAATAAATCATGAGATACCGATGTAGAGATAACCAACAACAGACCTGCTGAGGTTGATAACGCGGCGGCTAGACCACCTGCAGCAACCAATGCGATAACCCATGCTGGTAAGTTGGCAATTTCAGGCGTTGCCAATACCATAATATCACGGTCAATCTTCATTTCACTTTCAGGACCTTTGGCATAATACATATTGCCATCGCTATTTTTGTCATCCCAAGTGATCAGGCCAGTCTTTTCCCAGTTCTTAATCCACTCTGGCGCGGTTTCATAAGCAACACCGGTTGATTCAGGGCCATTGATGGTTTCAATCATGTTAACACGTGAGAACGCTGCTAGTGCTGGAATCGTGGTGTACATAATCGCGATAAATACTAACGCCCAACCTGCAGATACACGGGCATCTTTCACTTTAGGTACAGTGAAGAAACGTACAATCACGTGTGGTAAACCCGCGGTACCAAACATCAGGGCACCAGTAATAAAGAACACATCAATCATGCTCTTAGAGCCTTCGGTATATTGGGAGAACCCGAGTTCAGCGGATAAGCCATCTAGCTTATCGAGCAGATACACGCCAGTACCATTACCCGCAGCATCGATTAACTCCGCACCAAAACCAATTTGTGGCAGTACATGGCCTGTCATCATCACTGAGATGAAAATCGCTGGAACCATAAAGGCGAAAATTAGTACGCAATATTGGGCAACCTGGGTATAGGTAATCCCTTTCATACCACCCAATACCGCATAGAAGAATACAACGGCCATACCGATGTAAACACCAGTCTCAACGTCAACCTCTAGGAACCGCGAGAACACCACACCCACACCACGCATTTGACCTGCAATATAGGTAAAGCAGATAAAGATGGCGCAGACGACAGCCACAGTTCTGGCCGCTTGCGAGTAGTAACGGTCACCAATAAAGTCGGGCACCGTAAACTTACCAAATTTACGTAGGTACGGAGCCATACAAAGCGCTAGCAGAACATAGCCACCCGTCCAACCCATTAGATATACCGAACCATCATAGCCGGTAAAAGAGACGATACCTGCCAAAGAAATAAACGATGCCGCTGACATCCAATCTGCTGCTGTGGCCATGCCGTTCATCACAGGGGGAACACCGCCGCCAGCTACATAAAATTCTTTAGTTGATCCCGCACGAGACCAAATCGCGATACCGATATACAGGGCGAACGTTACGCCCACAATCAAATACGTTAAAGTTTGAACATCCATCTCTATACTCCTTTAGTCTTCGTGCACGTCATATTTTTTATCAAGTGCATTTGCCTTCGCTACATAAACGAAGATAAGCGCGACGAAGACATACATAGAGCCCTGCTGAGCAAACCAGAAACCTAGTTTGAAGCCCATAAAGTGGATCTCATTAAGTACATCTACTAATAAAATTCCGCATCCAAACGACACGAATGCCCATACCGCTAATAGGCTAAGAACTAGGCGTAAATTTTCCCGCCAATAGCCCTCAGCTTTTTCATTATTTTCAAAACTCATAGCGACTCCCCTGTGCTGTTTTTTTGATTTAAGTCACAGTTAATCTATCAAGCAGGGAAAGGAGAACAATCAAGACCTTAGTCTAACGCTGGCGTAAACCCTGCCAGAATAAAAATATTTAACACGTAAAAACAACAGTTTACATATTGACGCGCACGTCAACCCAACACTAAACGGTCAGCCCTACCTTAGACTAAGGTCGAGTTAGAATTAGCAATTATGTAACAACTCAACTAAAAGTTTATTGACTTTACCTAGAGGCCTAGCACCAAACGGACCTCGAAATCAGTACAATAAAATAAGGCTCGCTGCTTGATCAGGGCCAAATTGATGGCTCTAGGTCAATAACATACGTAAAGTGTGGCTAGTACATGGCAAGAATGGAATTTAAGGGCAGTCATACCGCAGCGGGCTGATGGCCAGATAACGAATCAAGCAGCGGCTAGATAAGCCAAAATATCTAAGCAACAGCGCTAAAACTAGTGGGCATATAATTGAAATGTCAGGCAGTTTAGGCGCTTATAAACACCTAAACTGACAACTTTAACCTTGCAGGTTTAGCTTCGCTTTAGTAGTTACCACTACTTTAAGTTGGCTAGGTAGGTGAGTAACTCGGCTAATTCAGCGGCAGGCCGACTGGTATTGTTCACCATATATTGACCGTTAACCAAGATAGCGGGGACACCGCGAATGCCCGATAATTGCGTTTGGCTATCATAATTAGACAGACTCAATTGCATATCAGCTGAGGCCATTAACGCCTCAACTTTGTTAGCATCCGCACCATTAGCAACGAACAGATCGACAACTTGCTGTGGGCGCGTAAAAGGCCCTTGCTGTTGGTGAATATGATTAAATATTTGCCCATGCATCAACTTACCCATTTGCAGTTTTTGCGCGACAAAAAAAGCTTGTTGGCTTAGCATCCAGCTTTCACGCCCTGCCCCTACTGGTGTGTGAGTAAAGGTAATTGATTTATCCAACAGCTTGGCCACCTGTTCAAAATGCGGATCTTGTCGGTAACAATGACCACAGTTGTAAGAGAAAAACTCCCTAACGACTGGTTGGTTACTCTCTGGTATCCCTGAAACTTTGACAAAATCTGTACCTTCGACAAATTCTTTGGCATTAACCTTCGATACAGCAACCGACAGCAGACAAGCAAGCAACACAGATGTAAAAACAGTGGATAGTCGTTTCATTTAAGGCACTCCTTACGCCAGTAAAATAGTAAACTAATAAAACAGCCATGCAGTGGCTACCGTTAGCAATGCTCTAGCATCACCATAGGATCTAAATAGTGGTATCGGTAATTAAGCTCATTTACGATCTTCTGTCCACAAACGGTTTTATCCAAACTCGCGTCATTATCTACGGCGAAAGCAGGTGCGGGCAAACCTAGCTTCTGGGTTGCTGCAAAATAAAATGCTTGTTTAGTCGGGTGTTGTTCAGCACACACGTTGAATATATTGTTAGCGCTATGCTGTGCCTGCAACACCTGATAGGTCGCACCAATACAATCATCAAGGTGGGTCATATTAACTGATAGGTTTGCCCCAGCAATGTCACGCTTACCGGCAAAAAAACGCCCTGGTGCACGCTTGGGGCCAACAAGTCCCGCAAAGCGCAGTACAGTGCAACACGAATAATCTAAAAACAGTTGCTCTGCCGCTAGCAGGGTCTGGCTTTTATCGTCATAGGCGCTAGCGGACGTTTCATCATGACAACGGCCATCTGCGGCATAAACACCTGTGGTACTGACAAAAACAACTCGCTGATACTGGTGGTCGCCAATCAATGTTTTTAGCTTTTGTAAGCGCTCAAGGTAATCGCTTTTGCCGCTGCGAAGTCCCGGGGGAATATTGACAATCAAGGCATCTTGCCATAAAGCTTGCTGCGTCTTATTGAGCTGCTCAGATTGGCTTGTTGAATCATTGAAGGCACAGGTATCATCAAGATCGAGGGCAAAACCATGAATACCGTCTTCACTGAGCGCGTCGGCCCCTTGTGGCGTTCTTTTGGAGCCAAATACTTTGAGGTTTTTATCTAACAGAAATTTGGCCAACGGGGTACCAAACCAACCGCAACCAACAATAGCAACAGAAGTGATCATAAGATTTATTTTTACTGAATCGAAGGAAGGTAACGATACGCCATTACAGGCAAGATTTCATGCCTATTATTCAACGCCACTGAAATAAAAGCAGATCCCAGTGTCTGCCTGCAGTACTTTCATCGCACCTTCTGACAGCTCCTCAAGTTTAACCACCCTGGTCACTGTCACGCCCTCTTGGCTTAGAAAGCGTAATGCCGCACCACTGCCATCGGTTTCACAGGCCCACACTTGTGGCTGCTTCACTTCTTTCGCTGTCATCATGACCTTGCCGACACAGCCATTAGATAGCTCAACTAAGGTGCCTGGTGGGTAAATCCCCAGAATTTTAACTAGAACTTCAATGAGTTTTTCAGTGTGTTTACCAGCACGATTTTTAAATAAATAGCCTAAGGCAATCTGTGGTGAACTGATTTCACCAGACCACAACTGTTTATCGTAGTCATTGGCTAGACTAACAATTTGCGTTGTCGTAGCGATTTTGCTTTCTACTAATCCATCCGGGTAACCAGAACCATCAATAAACTCGTGATGATGTAACACGATATCGAGCATAGGTTTAGGGTACAGGCCAGACTTATTGAGCATGTCGTAACCGAAGTTAGGATGCATCTTCATAAAGTTGGCTTCTTGCGCCGTTAATGCTGTTTTTTTGCGGCGGATAACATCAGGCACTTTAAGCTTACCAATATCATGAAACAAACACCCTAAGGCAATGTCTCTCATGGCCGATTTGGGTAAATCGAGCGCTTTGGCAATCATTAACGACAACACTGCCACCGAAATGCCGTGCTGAGTAACGCTGGCATCGCTCTCCCCAGCGCTCACCAATGCAAGATATGGCTTTTCCACTTCAAGCATGTGCTCTAACATCTCTTCCACTAAACCGGCTGCTGCGCGATAGGCCCCTTCAGGATCGCTTGCGACCTTTCCAAAAGAGGAGCGACTTTCATTGACGCAGTCGATAAAACGTTGCTGACTTAATCGCAGTGACTTACGGACTTGCACTTTAGGATCAACTTGTTTGACTTCGACCGGTTTATCTTCGACAACTTGCTCGGCTTCTGCCAAAGCTTGCTCAATCAGCTCCTGTCCTGATAACAAAATAACATAGGGCACACCCAAGCTCTTGATCAACTCGATTTGGGTTGCATCTTTAATCTCTACACGATTGAGTAGAAAAGGATGGTTTTTCCACGACATTGGCAACTTCACCGTTATCCCAACTTGTAGTTGCGACACCGGCAATTGCATTGGCTCAGTTCGGGACACCAGAAACTCCATTTATTTGTCGGTAACACATTTGACCAACAGCCCTATGATAATAAAAACGTTTAAATTGATTTATCTTAATAAGATAACTATAGCTGATAGTTTAAATATTACGTCAAATGTCATAAAAATGACAAGTGACAATAAGACCGGCAAGCTAGAGATTTGTGAGTCAGCAGGCAGATTTACAAGCGGATATCACTGGACGGAGAGCCACTGACAGCAATAATATCGAGCCAAATGCATTAGCAAAGACTAATAAGGATGGGTGGATTGGTGAACACCTGAGTTACCAAGTGCAGTCATTTTCGCCAAGACTAACCAACAGCGGTTAATTCGCAACATAAAATTCACAATTCTATTTTTGAACATTGTATACAATATTCATTATGCTATTATCTTTCTTGTTCTTTAGAGGCTCATAGGCGACCCCGACTATGGAACTTTAAAGAGTGTTGCTGTCAATTGTCCTTACTGCTAAGGCACTACATCTAACTTCATGTAGCTGTTTTAGTAAGGCTTTTTTGTTAACATTCCTGGAACATTACATGAAGAGTTTTCTTCATTTAGGTTCGTTGGCGCTGCTTATTGGCAGCGCCTTTTTTTATTCTTTTTGCCAATCTTTCAAATAATAATGTAAGCGTTTCGACTGCCAGATATACAACAAGCTCCAAAATAGAAACAGTGCATCTAGGCCAAAACTCCAGGTAAACAGGAATTGATTATGGATTAAACGTTGCATCAGCAATGCACCGTCCACTGCCAGTAACAGCAACAACAACCATTTCAATTTGGCAAATATCGGGATAAGCCATAAGGGCTTGCGCTTTCGCTCAGCGATAACTACCCCATAAAGTAATAACGCACCAAAACCCGCAGCCAACGCCATTAAGAAATCGGTTTTATGGGGATAAAACAGTGCTACTAGGCCAGCTCGGTCACTGGCTTGTGTCAATGAAGCCGCAAATACGCACCAGCCGCGTGCAATAAACACCAACATCAAATAAAGCATCGGTGGCGGCTTAATGTGGCCATTGTCATCAAGCCAAGTTATGTGTCCAAAATTCACTCATCTCCCCCTTATGTTACTTGTTATATGGAGGTAAATAACTCAAAAACAATGCACCTTGAATAAAAATCAGCATTGTCGGCCTGTACCATTGCTTTTATATAAGAAAAAACACCAGCTCATAGCTGGTGTTTTTTACCGACGGCTGACATCAGATTACTAGCCGTTTAACAAATCCAGCAGTTCTGCTTCATCAATAACTTTGACACCTAGATCTTGCGCTTTAGTCAGCTTAGAACCCGCAGCTTCACCCGCAACCAAACAATCGGTGTTTTTCGATACGCTGCCAGCGACTTTAGCACCGAGTGCTTGTAAACGTGCTTTAGCATCATTGCGGTTAAGTTGGGTCAAGGTACCGGTGAGCACCCAAGTTTGGCCTTTGAGAGACAATTCATCGTCACTCACTTGCGCTATCTCTGGCCAATTAATCCCTGCTGCAATTAATCTATCAACCACTTCAACATTATGCGGCTGCGCCCAAAAATGCACCAGGTGTTTAGCGACAATCACCCCCACATCATCCACTTTGATAAAAGCCTCTTCATCTGCAGTTTTAATCGCTTCAATGGTTTTAAAGTGGTTCGCTAAGTTGGCAGCGGTGGCCTCGCCTACTTCACGGATCCCAAGCGCATATATAAACCGAGCCAAGCTAGTCTGTTTGGCATGATCAATCGCGCCAACAAGCTTAGTTGCTGACTTAAGTCCCATGCGGTCAAGCATTGTCATGGCCGAAGCTGTCAGTTTAAATAGATCTGCTGGGCTACTGACTAACTCTTTATCAATCAACTGTTCAACGACTTTGTCACCCATACCGTCGATGTTCAACGCCTTACGAGATGCAAAGTGCTTAATGGCTTCTTTACGCTGCGCTTCACAATACAAACCACCGGTACAACGAGCAACGGCCTCACCTTCGACACGCTCAACCATACTGTCACAAACTGGGCATGTTTCAGGAAACACAATCGCTTGCGCTGTATCTGGACGCTTGTCTTTAACAATGGCAACAATTTGCGGAATAACATCACCCGCACGGCGAATAATGATGCTATCGCCTACCATCACACCGAGTCGAGCGATTTCATCTGCGTTATGTAAGGTAGCGTTAGATACGGTGACACCACCGACAAATACCGGCTGCAATCGCGCTACTGGCGTTATAGCGCCAGTTCGACCCACTTGAAAATCCACACCTTCTAAGGTTGTTATCTCTTCCTGAGCCGGAAATTTATAAGCGGTTGCCCAGCGAGGCGCGCGGGCGACAAAGCCAAGTGTCTGTTGTTGCTCTATCCCATCGACCTTAAGCACCACGCCATCAATTTCATAAGACAGTGACTCTCGACGAGTCAAAATATCTTGGTAGTAATCAAGCACACTTGCGGTATCGCTGCACAGTTTGACCTCACTACTCACAGGGAAGCCCCACGACTTAACCTGCATCAGTTGACCATAATGGCTATCCGATAACGGCCACGATTCTGGCTCAACAACCCCTAACGCATAGGCGTAGAATGCCAATGCACGGCTGGCGGTTATTTTGCTGTCTAATTGACGCAAGCTGCCAGCAGCGGCATTACGGGGATTAACAAATACCTTATCGCCCTTGGCCGATGCTCGCTGGTTAACCGCATCAAAAGCGGCTTTGGGCATAAACACTTCACCGCGCACTTCCAGTAACGGCGGAAAATCATCGCCACGTAGTTTTAACGGTATTGAGCGAATAGTGCGCACATTCTCGGTGATATCTTCACCCACAAGGCCATCACCACGAGTGGCCGCGCGTTCAAATACACCGTCACGGTACAATAAACTCACCGCGAGTCCATCTAGTTTGGGCTCGCAGCAAAAGCTTAAATCTGAACCGACTTTATCGACTATGCGTTTGTGAAATGCATCAAATTCGGTTTGATCAAACACATTGTCTAAACTCAGCATCGGCTTCAAGTGGTTTATTTGTTCGAACTTATCTAACGCAACCCCGCCAACACGTTGGGTTGGCGAATCTGCGAGTATGAGCTCTGGATGTTGCTGCTCTAGCCCTTGAAGCTCTCGCAATAAACGATCGTATTCAGCATCCGGTATTGAAGGCGCATCATCAACATAATACCGATAGTTGTGGGTGTTAATTTCTTCGGTTAATTGACTAATACGCTTTATGATTTCTTGCATTTGTGTATCCAAATTAAGCAAAAGAGGCCGCGAATGCGGCCTCAGTTTATCTGATTGATTTTACTAGGCAGTATGTTGACGAATACGTTGTAAATAATTCTGCTTAGTCGCTTCACTCCACTCTTCTCGGCCACCATCGAGTAGTTTTCCGCCTAAGTCATCAGCAAGCTGATGGGCAGAGTTGAGCATAATAGAGAAATTCATTAGTGGTTCACCATAGCAAGGCAGCGTCATAAATAACACCACTCCATGGGTACTGAATTGCTCCATATCATCTGGGTTAAATACCCCAGGTTTTACCATATTGGCTAATGAAAATAGCACTTTACCTGTGCCAGCATTGTCTTCATGGCGGTGGAAAATATTCATGTCCCCAAACTTGAAGTTCAGTGCCAGTAAACTTGGCAGTAGCTCTGCGCCGTTAAGCTCACCTTCGTTGGCGACCACATGCAACACTAATACATCTTCGGGCTCAGGTAGCGGAGCATCAACCTTTTCTTCAATGGCTGAGGCCTGTTCAATTTGAGGTTCAGCCACAGGCTCAGCTTCGAACAAACTTGGCTGCGCGGGTGCAGGTTCCGGTGCTAACCCCAAATCCATTTGCACATTTTCAGCTGCGGCATCAGAGCTTGCAGTTAATTGTGGCTCTTGTTTGGCTTTAGGTGCTTTTGTCGTTGGTTGATTAGATAATGAAAAATCAACTTCGGGATCATCGTCAACATCATCGATAGCACTGAGAACCGGCTCTTGCGGCGACATTTGACTGTTGTGCGAGCTCGATGTGGCCTTTGATGGCGTCACTTGTTGATATTGCTCACTATCGGTATTTTCTTCGGAGGCCTTTTTAACTCTCACCTCACCAATACCATCAGCATCAAAGCCATCTGCATCTTTAGGTTTATCAGTATATAAACCCGACATAGGGTTTTCTTTTAATGACTTTGGTTGCTGTTTTCTAATGGACCAAAAACCATGCACAAGTACCGCGATAATGGCTATCGCTCCTAAAACAAACAATACCAGTTGCAAATTTTCCATTGATTACCCTGTGTTTCCTAATAATTATACAGCGTCGGCCATCGCCACCGCTTCATCAATATCAACTGCGACTATACGTGAAACCCCCGCTTCATGCATAGTGACACCAATTAATTGATCAGCCAATTCCATGGTGATCTTATTGTGACTTATATAAACAAATTGCACACTAGCTGACATCTCTTTAACCAATCGGCAGAAACGGTCTACATTGGCATCATCTAGTGGTGCATCAACTTCATCCAACATACAAAAAGGCGCCGGATTAAGCCTAAAAATAGCAAATACCAATGATAAAGCGGTTAGCGCTTTTTCTCCACCCGAAAGCAGGTGAATTGTACTATTCTTTTTACCCGGTGGCCTGGCCATAATGGTTACACCAGTTTCGAGCAAATCATTATCATCGGTCAATGCAAGGTGGGCGCTACCTCCCCCAAATACTTTAGGAAACAGCACCCCTAAATCTCGATTAACCTTGTCATAGGTTTCTTTAAATCGAGATTTTGTTTCTTTATCAATCTTTCTTATCGCTTCTTCCAATCGAGTCAACGCGCTGGTCAAATCGCTATCTTGACTATCAAGGTAGTGTTTGCGTTCACTTTGTTGCTCAAACTCTTCAATCGCCGCCAAGTTTATCGCGCCAAGGTGCTCTATTTGAGCCTTAACACGACTGAGCTCTTTTTGCCGCCATTGCAGTGATTTACTTACATCCAATTCAGCACTAATCGCTTCAAGATTAATTTGTTGCTCATCAATCAGCAATTGCTGAGAATCAAGCTGACCTTTAATCCCCTCTCGACGTAACTTTAACGTGCTGATCGCTTGAGTCAAGTGCTCAATCTTTCCAAGCCGTTGTTTTTGTTCTACTCCTAACTGTTCAAACTGCTGCTGTAATTGACTTAATGTGGCCCTAACCTCTGACAAATCCGCTTGCTGCTGAGTTTGAGTTGCCAACAAGCTAGCCAGCTTCTGCTGCATCTTTTGCAGTGCATCACTATCATCAATACTGTCGGAAAGCTGCAGTTTTAGTTTGTCCAATCGCGAGTCAAATTCATCAAGTTGACCTTGATACTGCTGTATTTGCTGTGCATGCAATGTTTGCTGTGATTGTAGCTGCTGAATATGACGCTGCTGCTTAAGAAGTTGTGCGCTTGATTGCTGCGCAGATTGCGACAAGGTTTTGCGCTGAGCATCGCAATTGGCAAGCTGTGCTGTTAATCGTTCAACTTGAAGCTGCGCTTCCTGCTGTTGTTGCTGGTATACCGCCAACTGCTGGCTATGGCTGAGGGCTTGCTGCTGTAACTTTTGCAACTGCTGCTGCCAAGTTTGCTGTTGTTGAAGCAAGTGTGTTTTTTGCTGCTCAACCACGCGTATACTGGCATGCTCAGCTTCAATATCAGCGCGTAGCTGTGTCAAGCTCACTTGGTACTGCTGATGAGATTTTATCGCTTGTTCTTGAGCCTGTTTATGGCTCAGTTGCATCGTCAATTGTTCGCTGTACGCGCTACGCACTTTTGCCAATTGAATTTCACTCGCGGCAATACTGTCAGTTAGCGCATCAAGTTCTGCACGCAGCTGCACCAGTGATAAGGTATTAATTGATTTTTGCAGCACAAACCCCTGCCCCACTAGATAACCATCAGCCGTGATAATACGCTCATGCGGGGCAAGGCCAGTGACACGCTGCTTGGCGATATCGAGCGTCTGCTCCCAATGAACATCTTTTAACCACGGAGACAGATTTACCTCGGTTTGCAGTCCTGGCCACTCAGCCGGTTGTGCGGTATTGAAACCAAGCTGGTTAACGTCCACTTCGACTTGCTGGGTCAATATGGATTCGAGTAGCACATCGACGGCAGCCTCCCAACCTGGCTTGACAGCAATACACTGCCATAAGGCTGCACCTTCTTGCTTATCAGCATCTGGCAGCAATTGCGTCACTGCTGCAGAGCGGCCTCGCTCTTCAGCAAGAGACTGTGCTAGCGCTTCTTCTTGAAGCTTGAGCTGATGACATTGCAGCTCTGTTTTTGCTAGTTGCTCGGCACTCGTCTTAATTAACTGCTGCGCATTATCTTGGGCAGCAAGCTGAGAAGTAAGCTCATCTTGATAACGGTTTAAGTTTTCATGATGGCTTTGGGTATTGAGCTGGCTAAGTTGATGTTCACTTTGCTGTATTTGCTGCTGTAAATTGTGGCTTTGCTGCTCAGCATGCAGCTCATCTCGCTTAGCAACCTCCGTCGCATGATGTTTTTCTTTGCTGGTAAACTGTTGCTGCTGTAGCGCTTCCCTCGCGTCATCATACAGTGCTTCAGCTTCAAATAACTGTTCTTTGAGATTATCGCAGTCGAGTTGCAGCTGCGACTCAACATCAGTGGCTTGGGTTAACTCTTGAGCTAATACCGCCTGTGCACTGCTAGTGTCACTATGTTGCTGCGTTAACGCCAGTTGGCGTTGATGTATATCGGCGACCTGCTCAGTTAAATGCGCATCTTGCTGTACGGTATGTTTAATGGATTGTTCAAGCTTGGCAATTTCGGTGCTGCTTTGATAGTAACGCTCTACATACTGATGTTCATTTTTATCGAGTTCATCAATACTGAGTTTGACTTGGGTCATCTGCAACGATAGCGCTTGTTTTTGCGCATCAAGTTCACTCAATGACAATTGGTGTTCATTAAGTTGCTGGTTAATAGTGTCAGTTTGACTGGTAAACTCTAAGAATCGGCTAACGGTGAGCTCGGCATCTAATTGGCGCTCTGCCTGTTTTAGCTGGCGATATTGTTTCGCATCCTGTGCTTGTTCTTCAAGCTTTTGCAATTGACGTTGTAATTCTTGGCGAATATCCCCTAATCGCTCAAGGTTTTCTCGGGTATGACGAATTCGATTTTCCGTTTCACGGCGGCGCTCTTTGTAACGCGATATCCCTGCCGCTTCTTCGATAAACACCCGTAACTCATGGGGCTTAGATTCAATCAGCCGAGAGATTGTCCCCTGCTCAATGATGGCATAACTTCTGGGGCCTAAACCTGTCCCCATAAACAGATCAGTCACATCTTTACGGCGACATTTTTGACCATTGAGGAAATAACTCGAATCGCCATCACGACTGACTTGACGTTTTACCGCAATCTCTTGATAGCTGGCATACTGGCCGGCTAAACGCCCCTGTTGATTATCAAATAACAACTCGACACTGGCCACCGATACCGGCCGCCTAGCGTTGGAACCATTAAAAATAACATCAGCCATAGAATCACCACGAAGGTGCTTGGCAGAGCTTTCCCCTAACACCCAACGTACAGCGTCAATAACATTAGACTTGCCACAGCCATTGGGCCCGACAATCGCAGTTAAGGGTTGGTTAAAAGGGATTTTAGTAACATCGACAAACGACTTAAATCCAGCAAGTTTTATCTGTGTGAGTCTCATTAAATAGAGTAAAGTCGTTTAGCTTTTAATCAGTTAGACTTTGACAACCTAACTAAGGTAAGTGAGTGTCCCCACTTTAGCAAAGCACGCCGCATTTTGTAACGTTTTTTATTCCCTAGATGCCATGCTAATGCTTGTTTTTACAGCGTTGCTACCGCACAATCGATACATATTCACTGTAACAACGACCTAACGTATATTTATGAATCAACCAGCTGCAACTAAACCTAAAAGCGGAGTGAACTATTTCCTCGATGGCTTTGCGCTAATTAAGCGTCCAGGGTTAAGAAGTTTTGTCTTTATTCCGCTGATGATTAACCTGCTGTTATTTGGCTCTGTGATCTACTTTGCCATTGGCGAGCTAGAACGGGCTTTTGCTTGGATATCGGCGCAGCTTCCTGACTATTTAAGCTGGCTCAATTTTTTGCTGTGGCCGTTAGCGGTGATCACTTTGCTAGTGGTGCTGTCATTTATATTTAGTTCGGTAATGAACTGGCTCGCCGCCCCATTTAACGGCCTACTAGCCGAAAAGGTGGAGCAACACCTTACCGGTAAAGATCTCAACACTGGTGGTACGGTTGATTTAATCAAAGATTTACCGCGCATTTTGGGGCGGGAATGGATAAAACTAAAATACTATCTTCCCCGTGCAATCGTGTTTTTATTATTGTTTTTGGTGCCTTTTATCGGCCAAACTTTAGCGCCGGTACTGTGGTTTTTGTTTAGCGCTTGGATGATGGCGATTCAATATTGTGACTACCCTTTTGATAATCATAAAGTGCCATTCGATGATATGAAATTTGCACTGAATCAAACCAAAGGCAGCAGTTTTAGCTTTGGTGCAACAGTGACGTTATTTTCCATGATTCCCATTGTGAACTTTATCGTCATGCCAGTGGCGATTTGTGGCGCAACGGCCATGTGGGTTGATAAGTATCGTGTAGCCTATAAAAACGATGCTGTGGCTCCTGAATAATGGCCCTGAATAATGTCCCTGAATAACGACATAGAGACTATCTGCTAGTGTCTAAATACTAAAAATTAGACACTAGCGATTAGATATTAGCGAGAAAACAGCCAAGATATGACGGTTAGCGCGGCAACTAATCTCGTGCTAACCAGTAAACCTGCTACTTTCAATCCCTTTGCTTGCTGTCACCCCTTGGCTTTAAGTCTTGTGCAGCGAATATCCTCACCATCTAGCTAACTGCCATGCAATGGCCCTTGTCCATATTCCTTTGGCAATGGCCCTTTGGCATTGGCCACATCGTTAAACGGCCAACCCGATAACAAACTGCAACCAATAGACACCAATTGTAACAAATATAAGTTAAGCTCAGCGGCTGTTTGCTGGCAAAATAGCCCCAAACGATAACAAATAAACCTCAAAAGATTAGCATTAATTACACATGAGAAAATCAACCTTGTATCGCAGTGCAGTTGCTCTGCTAACTTGTTGTTTTTCGGCGTTAAGCCACGCCGGCAACAGCAGCCAATTTGCCATCGACATCCCCACTTTAACCACTGAAGCCACCATTGATGGCACCTTCGATGAAGCCGTTTGGCAGCAAGCGGCCACGGCGAGTTTACGTTTTGAAACCAGCCCAGGCGAGAACATCAGCGCCCCGGTTAAAACAGACGTGAAAATTTATGCTACTGAAACTACCCTCTATGTCGCCTTTAGCGCCTATGATCCCGAGGCCAAAGATAACCCACAAATAATTCGCAGCAACTATAGCGATCGCGATGATACCTGGGGCGATGATCTTGTTGGTATCAAGCTCGATACCTTTAACGATGCCAGATTAGCTTACCAGTTCTTTGTCAATCCCTTTGGTGTGCAAATGGACTCCATTGAAAATGAACTCACTGGTGATGAAAGTGATGCTTGGGATGGCATTTGGTACAGTGCAGCCACCCAGACAGAGCAGGGCTATCAAGTAGAAATAGCCTTACCGCTGCGGCTATTTAATTTCGATAGTCAATTAGCGATGCAACAATGGGGGATTGAGTTCATTCGCTTTTACCCACGCAGCCAAAATCATCGTTTGTCTACCCATCAAATCGACCGTAACAACAACTGCCAGCTATGCCAACTGGGTGTGGCACAAGGGCTCGCTGGCGCGAAAACCGGTAATGATTTACAGCTAACTCCCTCTCTTGTCGCTAACCGTCAGAGCCAACGCGCCCTCAACCCACAGCAAGCTTGGCAAGACGAAGACAATTTTGAGGCTGGGTTAGATGTGCGCTGGGGGATCACACCAAGTACCTTGCTAAGTGCCACCATCAACCCGGACTTTTCTCAAGTGGAGGCGGATGCTGGGCAATTAAATATCAACAGTACTTTTGCGCTGTTTTTCCCTGAAAAGCGCGCGTTTTTCCTTGATAATAAAGATTACTTTGATACCCAGCTAGACTTGCTTCATACCCGTAATATTGTCTCGCCAGACTTTGGTGCCAAGTTGACCAGTAAAGTCGATAACCACACTTTTGGCCTTATGGTTACTAACGATACCGAAACCAATTTTCTGGTGCCTGGTAACTTGAGTTCAGACATCGCGGAGCTCAACGATAAAAGTGTCAATTTAGTTGGCCGCTACCGCGCTGATTTATCTGATCAGTTGTCGATTGGCAGCTTATTGACCGGTAAAAAAAGTGATGAATATCATAATTATGTCGCCAGCGCTGACATTAAATATCAACCCAGTGCTCAAGATACCTTCACAGCGCAATACGTATACTCAAATACGCTATATCCCGAAGACTTGTTTCGCAGTTTTTGCAGCAATGAAGACTGTAAACCCGTTCAAGATTGTGACTTAAGTGATTGCGGCGTCAATGAGCGCGTGTTGCGCACCCGCCAAGATGACGAGATCCAAGATAGCCTATACAAAGTCAAATATATCCACGAACGCCGCAATTGGTATGCGTTAACCCAATACGAATCGATAGGTGAGGATTTTCGCGCCGATCTCGGCTTTATCGATAAGGTTGATGTCAATAAATTTGTGATTGGTGGCGGTTACACTTGGTATCCACAATCTCAACCTTTGCACCGCATACAGGTCAGCGGAGATTGGGATATCAGCCACAATCAAAAAGGTGCGATGATTGAGCGTGAATCTGAGATCAAGCTAGAGCTAGAAGGCGCCATGCAAAGTTATACCGCCATGGGCTATGTTTACCGTGACCGTGTTGGCCGCCGTATTGACAGCTCGTCATTAGACATTAAGGACAACACCACCCTATTTACCGAAAAACTGGCTTGGCTTTATGGTAACTTCACCCCGATAAGCCCGTTGAAATTAGCACTGGATATCAATTACGGCGATGCCATCGACTTTTCCAACAATCGCCTAGGTAAGGAGTTTATGATAAACCCTGAGGTAGAGTGGAAAGTCAATCATGCCATTAGTTTAGATGCTTCGCACATTTATCAACATTTAGATGTTGATGGTGGCGAGCTATTTAACGCTAACCTAACCGATATTCGCCTTAACTGGTATTTAAACCTAAATCATTTTATTCGAGTTTCGAGTATCTATACGCAAATTGAGCGCGACCCTTCCCTGTATCTTTATCACCAGCCTAGAGCCAAATCTAGCCAGTTGGGCAATGAAGTTTTATACGGCTATAAACTCAATCCACAAAGTGTGTTTTACCTTGGTTATTCTGACGGCCTTATCAGCAACGACGAAATTGACAGTTTGACCCACAATGAGCAAACCTACTTTATGAAAGTTAGCTATGCGTGGCTGTTATAAAAATCCCCAACAAAAAAGGTGAGCTAATTACGCTCACCTTGTTAATCTTCTACCTATATTTATCTCAATAATGAAAGAACTCTCGCTAGCCTGTTAACCTAACCGCGGTCAGACTCTGCCATGTCCCTACGCCCAGTCTTACTCAGGTGCTAAGCAGACTAAATTACGTCCCGATTCCTTGGCGTCATACAGCGCTTTATCTGCGCGTTGCAGAAGCATATCCACAGACTCATCGACCAGTTCCGCAATGCCAATACTGACGGTAATCGCAAGCTCTCCTGCGGTCGTGCGAATGGGCAGTTCAGCTAATTGCGCCCTGAATTTATCCAATAAAACAAAGGCCTTATCTGCAGTTAACCCTTTAAAGGCGATGGTAAACTCTTCACCTCCGAACCGCGCTACAACGAAATGCTGGCCAAAGAAATGCCGCAGCCTAGCAGCAAACTCGATTAATACTTCATCGCCGACATCATGGCCGTAGGTATCATTGACTTGTTTGAAGAAATCAATATCTAGCAGCCCGACCGATAAAGTAGTCTGTTTTTGGATGATCTGCGGTAGGTGCTCTTCGAAGTGGTCGAAAAAATAGCGGCGACTATAGGTCGAAGTCAGATAATCTAAGTTTGCTTGTTCCCATAATTTGCGGATCATGTCCAACGAATTAAGCGTATTGAGTACCCGGCAGTGAAACTCTTCGTGCACAAAGGGCTTTTGCAAAAAGTCGTTGGCACCATTTTTAATAAACCGTGCAGATAGGCTTTGGTCATCGTCGCTAGACAAGCCAATAATCGCTAGCTCCTCACGACTAAATTGCTCTCTCACTTTCAAAATAAGCCCAAAACCATCTAACCCAGGCATATTGTAGTCAGTGATCAACAACTGAATGTCTTTTTGGTCTTGCAATATCTCCCAAGCAGAAAGACCATCGTCCGCTTCTATCACTTGGTAGAGGTGCTGCTCCAGCAGGCTGCGAACAAACTTGCGGCTTACCATAGAGTCATCAGCCACTAGGACTTTCACATCTTGATTGCGCTGTAATCGTTTAACGAGTGCAACTGCATACTCGTAACTAAATCGATTTTCTTTGAGGATGTAGTCGACAATACCCAACTGCAACAAACGTGTTCGCTGATCACCATCTAAGCTACCCGTTAACACAATACAGGGAATTTGCCTTGCTAACACTAGCTTGACTATCTCTCCTTCTGCCGCGTCAGGTAGGTTTAAATCTGTGATTGCGACAAAATAATCATGTTGTTGTAGCAGTTTTTTCGCGCTCGCGAGGTCTTCGGCATAGTCAACTTCGCATTCTAACTCCTGTGTGATTAGATGCTGCAAGATGCGTGTCACGACTTTGCTGTCTTCGACTACTAAAATTCGCAATTTATTCTCCTAGCTCCCCAGAGACCAACCGTGTTTACCTAACTTTGTCCATATGCGCTACTTATCGGTAAATCTACCAACGGGCTTTACACTCATTCCACAGCGGCAATCAGTATCAAAATAGGCCTTTGGCAATGGCATAAATTGTATCACTAAATCAACTTTTCACCAGCAGTTGATTGACATAGAGTAATGATTCTAACCAAAAAGCTTCACATTGACGCGATATAGTTTGGTTATATGGCTAGCACATACCATTAAAACAGCGATTGATATCGTCAAATGCAATCGTGAGCGAAAATTAGCCCAACAAACCAGTGCCGTGACAATCACTAGCATGAAATTGACCCCCTAGACTGACATTGGCGTAAATTAGTCATTTAAGATATAACTAGCAGCAACAAGGTACTTTGAAACGGCTGAGCATCGTCCTTAAACTGCGATGGCCATTTAGCTTGGATTTAAATTACTTTTTATAACCGACTGAGCGACAAAAGCATGGCCAATTGGCGTTTTATCCACACCAAGGTGATATGTAAAATAGCCATAAAACACAAGGCATTAGCGATAAAACCCAGGTAAGGCCTTAACAATTGTTAATAGAAATGCATGTGCTAATAACCAAATGGAATAAAGAAGATGAAACTAGCATTTCTCAAGCGCTTAAACCGCACTATGATTTAGCTATACAAAAAAGGAGCAAGCAACCCATGAGCAAAATTTACGAAGACAATTCACATACGATTGGTCACACCCCTCTTGTTAAGCTTAACCGCGTTAGTAATGGTAATGTGCTAGCAAAAATAGAAGCACGTAACCCAAGCTTCAGTGTGAAGTGTCGTATCGGTGCAAATATGATCTGGGATGCCGAGAAAAACGGTACACTGACCCAAGGTAAGGAGCTCATCGAGCCTACCTCTGGTAATACTGGTATTGCACTGGCTTATGTTGCTGCTGCTCGCGGTTATAAACTCACACTAACCATGCCTAACACCATGAGCTTAGAGCGACGTAAGTTACTAAAAGCACTGGGTGCTAACTTAGTCCTTACTGAAGGTGCTAAAGGTATGAAAGGCGCCATTGATAAAGCCGAAGAGATTCGTCAATCAGCACCTGAAAAGTATGTGTTGCTACAACAGTTTGACAACCCTGCTAACCCAGAAATTCATGAGAAAACCACTGGTCCTGAAATTTGGAATGACACAGATGGTAGCGTTGATGTTGTTGTCGCTGGTGTCGGTACCGGCGGAACAATCACAGGTGTGAGCCGTTATATTAAAAATGCCCAAGGCAAAGCGATTACTTCTGTTGCCGTAGAGCCTGTCGACTCGCCTGTGATTGCGCAAACCTTAGCGGGTCAAACAGTCCAACCTGGACCACACAAAATTCAAGGTATTGGCGCCGGATTCATTCCTGGCAACCTAGATTTAGAAATGGTTGATCGCGTTGAAGCTGTTAGCAACGAAGACGCAATTGAAATGGCGCAACGCCTAATGAAGGAAGAAGGCATTTTAGTCGGTATTTCTTCAGGTGCAGCTGTTGTTGCCGCTAATAGAATCGCCGCACTGCCTGAGTTTGCAGATAAGAATATCGTCGTTATTCTGCCTTCAGCAGCTGAGCGTTATCTGTCTTCAGTGTTGTTCCAAGGCCAATTTGGTGACGCTGAAAACGTTCAATAAATTCAATGACTGAATTTAAAAAGCCCCGAATGTTCGGGGCTTTTTTGTATCTGCTGCTTTGGTATCGCTGCTAGTACGCTTGTAAGATATTCTCAAGAGAGCGACTAACAATTCGCTGTAGCAAATCGGCGTCAAGCTGTCGATTGGTAACTGCACGATACTCCAACAACTTAATAATGGCTAAAACCTGATGAGCATCGGCCAGCGGATCTGCAGATCCTAGCTGGACAAAAAAGCGCTCAATTGTGCTGATGAAACTATCGTCCAGCACTTTAATTGCATCGGCTAATTGTTGATTCCGTAATGCTTCTTCATGGAATGCACTTTCCAGGATTCTGTCATCACGATGACTGACCTGTTCAGTAATGTGCAGACAGATCATCTCTGTTAACACTGAAGCCAACTGGGAGTTGTTTAGTGCTTGAGCTTGGGTTTGACTTGCAGTAGCCAACATAGCAAAAGCTTTTTCTTCAAGTGCCTTATTCATCCAAAGCGTTTTTTCAGCGAAATAAGTTAACGCATCACTGATCAAAATTTTAATATCAGAGAAGTAATAGGTGGTCGACGCCAGCGGAACTTGGGCCTCTTCGGCTATCGCACGATGTCTAACACCGCGTATTCCTTCACGGACAATCACCCTCAATGTCGCTTCTAAAATAGCAACTCGCCTTGTTTCACCGTCACTTCTCGACGTTTGTTTACCAAGATAGCGTAAGCCGTGCTCCACAGTACTTCCTTAGCCGTGTATGAGGAATTACAAGATACCACTCTATGCTCCCTTAGGGCTACAGGCGGGCCGTCCTAATAGCTCAAAATATCGAAATGCTACCCCAATTTAATTGGGACGGAATTAATCTGATTAAGTGAGATAAGCATAAAAACATTCAAGAATGACTTATCCATAATTTAAGAGAAATTTACCTAAAAAATAAAATGAATAAGCTCTCACTAATTAATCCCTGCTAATGGAATACCCAACACAATGTTTATGACTTACCTAAACACTGCGACAAAACGGTTTCTGTAGATAGCGATTAATAGGGAAAATGTAACAAGCCCACTAATTTTGACGACATTATTAACGTACAAAAAATTAACAAAAGAAACCCTTCAGTTCAGTCAACCTTTAGACTGAATAAATGCCATACGAAAACCTATTAAGTGAGATTTTCGCTGGATTTTTATACTTTAGCATTATTTTTTTAATTTTTTTGTGCAACTTTTGTATAACAATGTTCACTATTGTTTTTCTAAGAAGCGCCACAAAGCAACATTAACACAACCCTTTAAGCACACAATAAATAACAAATATTAACAACAAACAAACAAGTACAATAAAAAATAAACCATCAGTTTAAACATTGTTAAATTTATGTGTTTATTTGGTATCACACCAGCAAAATACAAGTGTAAATGCGATGTTGCGAGCGTCATTTTCTTGTGGTTATATCTCCACCCTGGTGAGAGTCATTACCAATATGTAACGGTAATGATTATATCCAGCATAAAAACAAACAATATTTAACACTTAATGAGTGTCAGGGAGATAAACATGCAGTCCAATTCTGTAGTAGCTAAAGCGATTCGCTTTGCTTTGATTGGTGGTGCAGCAACAGCAGCACTTAGCTCACCAGTTGTTATCGCAGCTGAAGGTGACAATGTAGAACGTATCGAAGTTACAGGCTCACGTATCAAACGTACCGACCTTGAAGGGTCTTCGCCTATAACCACTATTAGCGCAGCTGATATGGAAAAAACCGGAGAAATGTCTGTTGCAGATGTTCTCAGACGCAGCAATATTAATACTTTCGGATCTTTTGCAGAATCTTCAGGAAGCACATGGCAAAGCCAGGCTAACATCTCTCTACGCGGTGCAGGCGCAGACAGAACGCTTGTCCTTCTAAACGGTAAGCGTATGCCTGGTTCACCTACATTAGGTGGTACAGCTGTTAACCTTAACACGATCCCTACAGCGGCTATCGAAAGAATCGAAGTTTTAACTGACGGCGCCTCTGCAGTCTACGGTTCTGATGCGGTTGCTGGTGTTGTAAATATTATTACCAAAAAGAATTTTGATGGATTAGAGGTTTCTGCAACAGGCTCGAACCCTCAACAAGCAGGTGGCGAAGAGTGGAAAACTCACGTCATCGGCGGTATTGAGGGAGAAAAGGGAAGCATGACTTTTTCTTTCGAGCACCAAAACAGAGAGATCATCTATCAACGCGACCGCTGGTTCTCTAGCTCTACAAATGTTCTAGCAGATAAGTATGCTGACACGACAGGTGTATCAGCCTACGCTCGTAATTTCTTAAATATGACAACGGGTCAATTTAACCCGATGGCTGCATGCGATAACGAAAAGATGGTTGGTGGGGGTCATATTTATGATTACGGCGACGGCGACTACATTTGCGGCTATGACTATACTTCCGAAGCTGCCGACCACGCGGCTCGCCAGTACACAGCAGGTTACGTTAACGCAGATTATGAGATAACCGACGAAATAAGATTTGAAGGTCAAGGCCTATTCTCTCGGAATGAAACTTTTGGTCGCTATGCGCCGGCTGCTGGCTGGTTTAATGTAGATGCAGGTCAAGTAGACATCCAAAACATCGATGAAAACGGAAACAGTACTGGCTCGGTCAAAAATCCTGATGCTGGTCGTGTGTACTATCGATTTACCGATGTAGGAACCCGTGACTCTACTACTATCGATTACAGTACCGACATTCAAGTAGGTCTTGTCGGCGAACATGATGAGTTTGGTTGGGACGTAACTTATCACTATAACTTGGCTGAAAATAGTAACTATGGTGAAGGGTACGTTCATCGCCCTACAGTAGAAAATTTAGTGAAAAGTGGTGAGTTTAACTTTGGACCTGAAGGAAATAGTGAAGACGTTGTTGCAGCGATCACTCACGATACACTTAAGCAAGATACTATGGAGTTCCAAAGTTTAAATGCTGGTGTTAACTTCGAAGCTATTGATCTACCAGCTGGTGTGGTGGGATGGTATTTCGGCACCGAATACATGGAATATAAATACCAAGCTAAAGTAGATGCTGAATCAGCTGCTGGTGAAGTAATTGGCTCCTCGGGTAACGGCTCTGGCGGTGATCGAGAAGTGTTTGCAGTATTTGCAGAGTCTATTATTCCCGTAACAGACGATCTTGAACTGAACTTTGCATTTCGTTACGACAATTACTCTGACTTTGGTTCTGCAACTACACCAAAAGTAGCATTAAGATACCAAGTAATCGACGATGTAGTGCTTCGTGCTTCTTGGGGTCAAGGCTTCCGAGCACCTTCTCTTTCAGATTTGTATGCAGCAGATTCATTTAGCGCTGACACCGCAACCGATTACCACTACTGCGAAACTCAAGGTACTTCGGCATCGGATTGCAAAGCGAAACAATACGATGTTACTCGTACTGCCAACTCTGAACTAGAACCGGAAACATCTGATTTCTATAACGTAGGCGTCATTTGGAACTTAACCGACAACCTTAGTTCAAAAGTTGAGTATTACAACCTTAACATTAAAGATGTGATCACTTTTGTATCTTTAGATTCTTTGCTAAAAGAAGAGAAAAAAGTGGGTTACGGCAATCTAGCTCTTGGTGATATCAAGCGTGTAGGTGATGACCCGAATGGCAAAATTTTATCGGCGACTACCCCACAAGTGAATGGCAACGGATTCGATACCTCTGGCATCGATTTCAACCTTACTTATTCTGGTTTAGAAACAACTGTTGGTGACTTCGGTTCAACTTTCGATTTAACTTATGTTATTGACTACAATGATGAAGAGTATTTCGATGGGCCTGTTAACAACAAAATTGGCCGAAATGGTATGCCTGAATTCCGCTTCACTTGGGTTATCGATTGGAATTATGGTGACCACGGTGCATCACTGTTAACTCAATACATTGACGGACAAGCAGAGAAAACGGATCCTAACACTTATGAGCAACTAGGATCTCTACCTTCACAAACTACATTCGATGCAACATACAGCTATAACACTTCTTGGAATGGTAAGCTGACACTTGGTGTTCGTAACATTACTAACGAAGACCCAGTGCTAGACTCAGATCTAGAGTACGATTCTTCATTGTACAACCTGTATGGCCGCACTTATACGGCGACATACACGCAAAAGTTCTAAAATTAAAAGCCTAGGGGAGACCCTAGGCTTTTTTCTTGGCCCGCCTATCAAACAAAGCCAAAATAGTGGGCACTGATAACAACCCCGCTCGATACAACAAACAATGCCAGCATAAAACGCCAAATAAACTTAAGCCAATCGCCCCAATCAACACGACACACACCCAATGTGGCCATTAAAGAAGCTGACGTTGGCACCAATACATTGGTAAAACCATCACCTAACTGGAACGCCAGTACTGCGGTTTGCCGCGTCACGCCCACAATATCAGCCAGTGGTGCCATCAACGGCATTGTCAGTGCTGCCTGACCTGACCCCGAAGTCACAAAGAAATTAAACACCGATTGAAATAGCAACATAAACCAGGCAGAAAAGACTGCCGGTAGCTGACCAATAAACTGCCCAGCAGAGTTAAGCACAGTATTGAGCACACTAGGCGCTGTAGCGTCGCCACCACCCAGTAAAATAAGAATACCTGATGCACAGCCTACTAATACTGCAGGCTCCACCATAGTCGCTGCCCCCTGCTTGAAACTGCTTGCCACTTTATTGGCTGTCATACCATTAAGTTTAAACACCGCGCCAATAAGACCCACAATTATACCCATGGTAAAAAACTGGCTGGCAATTTCAGGAATGAACCAAGCATGGGCAATGACCCCCCAAATCACCCAGGCAATCGTGGCGACAATAGTGGCGAGAACCAATATGTCACCGACATTAAAGCGCGCATTGATATCGGCATTGTCTTGATTGTCCCGAAAGTACTTATCACTATGATAGCTATAAGATAACTTAGGTTGGCGCTGAATTTTAGCGGCGTAGCGCATAGTGAAAGCTAACCCCATTAAAGTAAAACCGGCCCACATCACACCACGAACTCCAGCACCAGAAAGCACCGGCACCCCAGCAATGCCTTGTGCAATGGCGACACTAAATGGGTTCATCCATGAGCTAGCAAAACCTATCTGGGTTGCTGCATAGGTCACCATCACAGTAGTGATGCCATCGTACCCAAGCCGAATCATCAATGGGCAAATAATAATCGCAAACGCAATGGCTTCCTCACCCATACCAAAAACAGCACCGCCAAGTGAGAACAGACAAAACAACACTGGAATAAATATCGCTTCGTTACCTCGGGTGCGATCAATCAGTTTAAGAATGCCGTTGTCTATGGTGCCCGTTGCCATCACTACACCAAATGAGCCACCGATCACCAGCATGAACATAATCACGCCAATCGCACTGCCCCACTTTGAGCCGGACACGAGACCTTCAAAAGCAAAGTTAAAAAAGCCTATACCGCCACCACCGGCGAATAGTCCAACGGGCTCAATAACCGCTTGCCCTAGTTCATCGAGCTGATAATTGAATGAATTGGGATCCACCACGGTACGGGTCTTCTCCACACCGTCACTGACATACTGCACCTCTTGAGTGCTAAATGAGCCAATAGGAACAACATAAGTCAACGCCATGGCCAGCAAAGCGACAAAGAAAATGATGACCAGTGTATCGGGTAGTTGAAATTTACCTGTCGGGCTTGGCGGTAAAGTCGCAGGGTTGGAGCTGTTATTATTATCTAGTGTGGACATGGCTAATGTTGTGGTTATTGTTTTAGCGCAAAATATAAATCATTGTCGGCCGTAATCACAGACAAAATGCGCTTAACAATGCGGTTTTTTCCTCTAATCACTGCCCTAGTCCCCACCCTTCTTCAAAGGGTCAAACACAGTAAGTTTCTTAGCCAAAGTGGTTTTTTGCTGTTATGTTTATTAGCCTTCACTGTACAAATGTTAACTTGCTCGCAAAATGCAAACTTACCGGTTAAATATCAGGCTTAAATAGGTGTATCGATGGGGCTGTTATGCTAATATTGATTACGGTAAATTGGTCTTACCAATTTACATTTGAGGGTGCAGCGTTAAGATTAATGCGATGTAATTTTATTACAGAATAAGCTGCAAAAGCTGAATAAAGTGATCAAGATCACGACAGTAAATTACACATTTACTATACTAGCTCCCTGTAGAAGCCCTTTACATTAGAAGTGGTTTCTTTAACTAACAATCAAATCTATATTGGTGGATAAAACCAATTTATAAGGACGATAAAGGTTAGAGATGCAAAATAGCCCCAGCCCATTTGATGCCATCACGCCGGCTAACACTGCCCAAAAGGTAGAAGACACAGCCGTTGTTAAGGTTAATCGTGACACCGTATCAACATTGGTGTTAGCCATGACGGCTGGTTTGTTTATTGGTCTTGCCTTTATTTTCTATGTTGTGGTGACTGCCGGTGGCCATGACCTTCCCTATGGACTCAATAAACTCATTGGTGGTTTATGCTTCAGTCTGGGACTCATATTAGTTGTCGTGCTCGGTGGCGAACTATTCACATCTAGCGTGCTTACTCTAACCGCCAAACTCAGTAAACGTGTTTCACTAACCGCGATGCTAAAAAACTGGGGCTTGGTTTATATTGGTAACTTTGCTGGTGCCATGTTACTTGTGCTGCTAATGATCAGTGCTAAGCACTATGAGTCCGGTCATGGACTAGTAGGTTTAGGGTACCTTGCAACCGCACAAGCGAAGTTACAGCACTCTTTTATACAAGCTATTGCATTAGGCATTATGTGTAACATCATGGTGTGCCTTGCCGTCTGGATGGCCTACGCGGGTCGCACGGTCACAGATAAAATCATCGCCGTCATCTTGCCCGTTGCCATGTTTGTCGCCGCAGGATTTGAACATTGTATCGCCAATATGTTCTTAATCCCGATGGCTATCATCACCAAGCAAGTCGCTTCAACCGAATTTTGGGCGCAAGCTGGAGTAGATCCAGCTCTATACGCCGATGTAACTTGGAGCCAATTTGTGTTTGCTAACCTCATTCCCGTCACAATAGGTAATATTATTGGCGGTGCGTTGTTCGTTGGCATGACTTATTGGTTTGTTTACCGTCGCCCTGCGCTAAAGCGCGGCTCCGACGCCTAACAGTAGTAACCCAATTCTTAACTTAAGGTATTTATACTATGAGCGAAAATACTGAAAAATTTTTAGCAGCATGGGAAGGTTTCGCCGCTGGTGACTGGAAAACTGAAGTCAACGTTCGTGATTTTATCCAATTAAACTATACCCCCTATGAAGGCGATGAAAGCTTCCTAGCGGAGGCGACCCCTGCCACTGTCTCTTTATGGGACAAAGTGATGGAAGGAATCAAACAGGAAAACCGCACCCATGCGCCTGTAGACTTTGATACCGATAAAGTCTCTACCATTACTTCACATGATGCTGGTTATATTAATCAAGAACTGGAAACCATTGTTGGCCTGCAAACTGATGCGCCGCTTAAACGCGCCATGTTGCCAAATGGTGGTATTCGTATGGTTGAAGGCTCATGTGCCGCTTACGGTCGTGAACTTGATCCGAATATTAAATATGTTTATTCAGAACTGCGTAAGACCCATAACCAAGGTGTATTTGATATTTACACCCCAGAGATCATGCGTTGCCGTAAGTCTGGTGTACTAACCGGTTTACCTGATGCCTATGGCCGTGGCCGTATTATTGGTGATTATCGCCGTATTGCGCTCTATGGTATCGATTACTTGATGCAAGACAAATTTGCTCAATTTGGTTCGTTGCAGCCTCGCTTTGAAGCGGGTGAAGATTTAAGTGCAACCATGCAGTTGCGTGAAGAAATTGCAGAGCAGCACAAAGCACTAGGTCAAATGAAACAGATGGCTGCCAGCTATGGTTTCGACATTTCGGGCCCAGCAACCAACGCTAAAGAAGCCATTCAATGGACTTACTTTGGTTATTTAGCCGCTGTTAAGAGCCAAAACGGCGCGGCGATGTCCCTTGGCCGTACCTCTAGTTTCTTAGATGTCTATATTGAACGCGACATCAAAAATGGTGTACTCACAGAGCAACAAGCTCAAGAAATGGTTGACCATTTCGTGATGAAACTGCGTATGGTACGTTTCCTCAGAACACCTGAGTATGATGAGTTGTTCTCGGGCGATCCAATCTGGGCGACTGAATCCATTGCCGGTATGGGTGTTGATGGCCGTACCTTAGTGACTAAGTCAAGCTTCCGCTTCTTGCACACGCTCTACAACATGGGCCCAAGCCCAGAGCCAAACATTACTGTTCTTTGGTCTGAAAAACTGCCACTGAGCTTTAAAAAATACTGTGCAAAAGTCTCGATTGATACCAGTTCAATCCAGTATGAAAACGATGACTTAATGCGTCCAGATTTCGACTCTGACGATTACGCGATTGCCTGCTGTGTTAGCCCAATGGTTGTCGGCAAGCACATGCAGTTCTTCGGCGCTCGAGCCAACTTAGCTAAAACCATGCTTTACGCCATCAATGGCGGCGTGGATGAAAAGTTAAAGACACAGATTGGTCCTAAGTCAGCACCTATCAGTGATGAAGTCCTTAACTACGATGATGTCATGGGTCGTTTAGACACTATGATGGATTGGTTGGCTACCCAATATGTTTCTGCACTTAATGCTATCCACTTCATGCATGACAAGTATTCATATGAAGCGGCATTAATGGCATTACACGACCGCGATGTGCGTCGTACTATGGCTTGTGGTATTGCGGGCTTGTCTATTGCGGCTGACTCGCTATCAGCAATTAAATTTGCCAAAGTGAAGCCGATCCGTGATGAGAATGGCATTGCCGTCGATTTCGACATCGAAGGTGATTATCCGAAGTTTGGTAACAATGACCCACGTGTTGATGATATCGCCAGTGAACTGGTTGAATGCTTCATGGGTAAAATTCGCCACATGAAAATGTACCGTGATGCTATCCCAACACAGTCAATTCTTACTATTACCTCAAATGTGGTTTACGGTAAGAAAACCGGTACTACACCAGATGGTCGTCCAGCAGGGGCTCCTTTTGCACCGGGTGCAAACCCAATGCACGGTCGTGATGAGAAAGGCGCTGTTGCCTCGCTCACGTCAGTGGCTAAACTGCCTTTTGCACATGCTCAAGACGGTATCTCTTATACCTTCTCGATTGTGCCTAATGCATTAGGTAAAGGTGAAGATGGTCGCCGTGCTAACTTAGCAGCGTTAATGGATGGCTATTTTGCGCACAGTGATAGCCGTGAAGGTGGCCAACACCTAAACGTCAACGTGATGAACCGTGAAATGTTAGAGGACGCAATCGTTAATCCGGACAAGTATCCACAATTAACTATTCGTGTTTCTGGCTATGCGGTACGTTTCAACTCTTTGACTGCTGAGCAGCAAAAAGATGTCATCACACGTACCTTTACACAAGGGCTGTAAAAATAAGCTAACGCTAGACTTTTAGTAGCAATAAAGTAGGTTGTCATCTAAATTAGATCAGCCTACTTTTTATTACCCCTTGGAGCAAAAATGGCAGTAACAGGTCGGATTCATTCGCTTGAGTCTTTCGGTACGGTTGATGGCCCAGGCATTAGGTTTATCACCTTTATGCAAGGCTGTTTGATGCGTTGCCAATACTGTCATAACCGTGATACTTGGGACCTTCATGGTGGCCGCGAGGTCGAAGTTGAAGAGCTCATGGGCCAAATCCGCAGCTACAGACCGTTTCTAGAGTCCAGCGGCGGCGGAGTCACAGCCAGTGGCGGCGAGGCGATTCTACAAGCTGAGTTTGTCAACGAATTATTCAAAGCCTGTCGTCAAGAAGGTATCCATACTTGCTTAGATACCAACGGTTTTGTGCGTAAATATACGCCCATTATTGATCAATTATTAGATAACACTGATTTGGTATTATTGGATATCAAACAGGTTGATGACGATAAGCATATTGCACTGACCCATGTCAGTAATCAACGTACCCTTCAATTTGCCCACTATCTACACCAACGCCAACAAAAAACGTGGATACGCTATGTGGTTGTCGGTGGTTTTACCGATGATATTGAATCAGCCCAAGCACTTGCTGATCTGGTCAAGCCAATGACAAATGTTGAAAAAGTAGAACTATTACCCTACCACGAATTAGGCAAGCATAAATGGGAAGCCATGGGAGAGCAATATCAGCTTAGTGATATTTCCCCCCCATCAAGCGAGACCATGGCGGCGATAAAACAAGTGTTCATTGATGCAGGAATTAATGCCATTTACTAAGCTTGACTGACGTGGTGCTTTTAGAGCTCTTCCCAGTAGCTTTTATCGAGACGCTCAAAGGCAATTTTTAACACAATTGCCATGTCGAAGTAGCACGCTTTAGCGCCGAGGGGTTTACTCGATACCCCCATAGTATTGAGTTTAGATGTAAGTTGGTTGCACCAATCAAATAGAGTTAATGGTAATGGGTGCTGAGCACGCCATCCCAACCACAACAAACCTTGAATGGGTAGACTGATAAAAAATAACGCAATAGTGATAGCTTGAGGCAAAAATGCCCAACCATGAATATAGATTTGGCTCGCGGCAGCTAACAATGCCAATACCGGCATAAAACGCAATGACAATTGCGTCGCGCGCACCACACGATATTCAGGAAAATAAAAACTCAGCTGTCGCACCATAGGCCAAGTCTTCATATAACGACGACCCATGCCTAAGGTCTTAAACACATTAATGGTCAAAACGGCACCTAACTTTTAAAAGACTGTCTTTACCATAGCACAATCCGCCGTAAAGCCCCAAGGCTAAAGGGATGTGGTATAGCAGCATTAACGACCTAACTTCAGGTTTGCTTTCGCTAGCGCAGCAACAGCTACCAGTTAGGTCAACACAAATTCATACTTTGTATAAGGTTTTAAACATGTCAAACAAACTGGTACTGGTTCTAAACTGTGGTAGCTCTTCACTTAAGTTTGCCATTATTGATGCGGCAACCGGCGAAGACCAAATCTCCGGCCTTGCTGAATGCTTTGGGCTTGAAGATTCACGCATCAAGTGGAAAGTCGATGGCAAAAAAGCTGATGCCAGTTTAGGCGCGTATACGGCTCACCGTGAAGCTGTTGAGTACATAGTGAATAACATACTGGGTAGTCACCCAGAGATTGCTGAGCAAATCCAAGCCATTGGCCACCGTGTGGTGCATGGTGGTGAGAAGTTCACCCATTCTGTGATTATTGACGAATCTGTAATACAAGGCATAGAAGACTGCGCCGCATTGGCACCGCTACACAACCCCGCGCACTTAATTGGTATCCGCGCCGCGCAAGCCTCATTTCCTAACCTGCCACAGGTAGCGGTATTCGATACAGCATTCCACCAAACCATGCCACAAGAAGCCTATGTATACGCCTTGCCCTACAAGTTTTATCGCGAGCATGGTATCCGCCGCTATGGCATGCACGGTACCAGCCATCTGTTTGTGAGCCGCGAAGCTGCAAAAGCCTTAAATAAACCACTTGAGCAGAGTAATGTAATTTGTGCTCACCTAGGCAATGGCGCCTCTGTGACCGCGATTAAAGGTGGTAAAAGTGTTGATACTTCTATGGGGTTAACCCCCTTAGAAGGTTTAGTCATGGGAACACGTTGCGGAGACTTAGACCCATCGATTATCTACCATTTAGTTGACCGCTTAGGCTACACCCTCAAAGAGGTCAACGACTTAATGAACAAGCAAAGTGGTTTACTGGGTATATCTGAGCTCACCAATGATTGCCGCGGCATTGAAGAAGGCTATGAGAAAGGCCACAAAGGCGCCACACTAGCGCTCGAAATTTTCTGCTATCGACTCGCCAAGTACATTGCATCATACACAGTGCCGTTAGGTCGTTTAGATGCATTAGTCTTTACCGGTGGTATAGGTGAAAACTCAGATGTGATCCGTGAAAAAGTGCTCAACGCGTTGGCTATCTTTAACTTTGAAGTTGATAAAGCACGCAACCTTGCGGCACGTTTTGGTCAGCAAGGGCAGATCACCACAGACAATGGCCCTATCGCCATGGTTATCCCCACCAATGAAGAGTGGGTTATCGCTGAAGATGCTGTCGCACTGCTAAAGTAATTTGGTTTAATCCGATTAATATGGAAGAGACCGAGAGCTCTTCCTTTGACCACATTCAGCCATGCTGAGTGTCGATTGTCACTAAGAGGTTTTTATGTCTCGTAATATCATGCTAATCCCCATTGGTACCGGTGTGGGGTTAACTTCAATCAGTTTAGGTATGGTGCGCGCACTTGAGCGCCATGGTGTTAAAGTTCGTTTTTTTAAACCGATTGCTCAGCTCAGACCTACCGATACCGGTCCGGAGCGTTCCACCACTATTTTAAGTAAATCGCCAACGGTCAATCCGCTAGAGCCTTTTGATATGGCCCATGCTGAAAACCTGATCCGCGCCGACCAAACAGATGTGCTGATGGAGCAGATTATTGCCCGCGCAACTGAACAAGCTAGCCCATCAGAGACATTGATCGTAGAAGGGCTGGTACAGACCCGCAACCACCCTTTCTCAGACGATATCAACTACCAAGTGGCCAAGGCTCTTGATGCTGACATCATTTTTGTGGCCACTCCAGGTAACGAAACCGCAACGGCATTAATGCATCGTTTAGAGATTGCTCACAACAGCTGGGGCGGGAACAAAAATAAACGATTAATCGGTGCTATCGTTAATAAGATTGGCGCCCCGGTCGATAATGAAGGCCGTGCAAGACCAGATTTGTCAGAAGTCTTTGACCATCAGGACATTCAACGCTCTGATGCGGCGCACATGTTCCAGCTACCTGGCAAAAGCCCACTGCGCATTTTAGGTAGTGTGCCATACAATCTAGACTTGGTTGCACCGCGTGCCTCCGATTTAGCCAAGCATTTACGTGCACGCATTATCAATGCCGGCGAGATGAACACACGTCGCCTGCGCAAAGTCACCTTCTGTGCTCGCAGTATTCCCAATATGGTTACCCATATTAATACTGACTCATTGTTGGTCACCTCTGGCGATCGCTCAGACGTGATTGTCGCCGCTTGTCTTGCTGCCATGAACGGCGTAAAAGTTGGCGCACTGCTACTCACGGGTAGCTATGAGCCAGAACCTGAGATCATGGCGTTATGTGCACAAGCTTTCGATACCGGCCTACCGGTATTTTTGATCGACACCAATACCTGGCAAACCTCACTTAATATCCAACGATTTGACCATGAAGTACCGGTCGATGATGCGGTTCGCATTGAAGAGGTGCAAGAATACGTTGCCAGCCATATCGACCAAAACTGGGTTGAAAGCATCACTAAAGACTCGCCGCGCGAACATCGCCTGTCACCTCCCGCCTTCCGTTATAAGCTCACTGAATTAGCTAGAGCTGCGAGAAAGACCGTGGTACTGCCAGAAGGCGATGAACCACGCACCATTGAAGCCGCAGCGATTTGTGCTGAGCGTGGTATTGCCAAATGTGTGTTGCTAGGTAATCGCGATGAGATATTACGTATCGCCGACCAACAAGGCGTTTCGCTAGGTGAAGGGGTTGAAATTGTTGAGCCAGAAGCCGCACGCGAGCGTTATGTCGCGCCTATGGTTGATTTGCGCCGCCACAAAGGCTTAACGGAGGTTGTTGCCCGCGAACAACTCGAAGATAACATGGTGCTCGGCACTATGATGCTAGCGCAAGAAGAGGTCGACGGTATCGTTTCCGGTGCGGTCAATACCACAGCTAATACTATTCGCCCGCCACTGCAGTTAATCAAAACCGCACCGGGTTCAAGTCTGGTATCTTCTATCTTCTTTATGCTGATGCCTGATCAAGTATTGGTTTATGGTGATTGCGCCATTAACCCTGATCCCAACGCGGAACAATTAGCCGATATTGCCATTCAATCGGCTGAGTCGGCTGCGGCTTTTGGCATCGAACCTCGAGTGGCCATGATCAGTTACTCTACCGGTAGTTCTGGAACAGGCTCTGATGTTGATAAAGTACGTGAAGCGACCCGTATTGCCAAAGAGAAGCGTCCAGATCTCGTGATTGATGGTCCACTGCAATATGATGCGGCTGTTATGCCAAACGTAGCCCAATCTAAAGCGCCTAATAGCCCCGTAGCTGGTCAAGCAACGGTATTTGTATTCCCAGACTTGAATACCGGTAATACCACCTATAAGGCTGTACAGCGTAGCGCTGATCTGATCTCTATTGGTCCAATGCTGCAAGGTATGCGCAAACCGGTCAATGACTTATCACGCGGCGCATTGGTCGATGATATTGTTTACACCATCGCCCTGACTGCTATCCAAGCATCTCAAGGTAAGTAGCCCCAATAGCCACAAAAAAAGCCTGTCATCAACGACAGGCTTTTTTATGGGCGATCGATCAACGATCGGCAACTGACCGACACTTTAAAGCTTAAAAACTCACAATGCGTCAATTTTTAACCAGCAAAATTTATAAAGCAACATCAGCCACTTATAAGTTATGCATCTAGTCTTCAACATAGTTATCCCCAGATTCTGTGGATAACCGTCATCAGTTATTCATTAAGATATGACGGATCAAAGCCAATACGTCAAGCCTTAGCGATTCAAGTGCTGCATTTATACCCAAATTCCGCGCCTAACCCGTGATTGAACGAACGAGCTACCAATAAGCCACAATCTCAGTTAAGCTGCTTTTACCATGTGTACAGGAAGTCTCACTTAACAAAATGAAAAAGCTACTCTTGCTGGTTTTACTCTTAGTTAGTGCATGTAGCCCAGACTCAGAAATGGGCCAAAAGCCGTTAACACCAGAACAAGTCTCCCTAGGGTTCTTTCAAGCTATCTATATTGATAGAGATGTAGAAAAAGCAAAACAGTATGTCAGTGAGCCGATGCAAAAAATACTCGGACATTACTACATTGCCTCAGCTGTGCAACGCCACGTGCTCAATTTATCTATGACCGATGTCACCATGGAGATTGAGGAGATCAATATTGATTTCTTTCGCAAGTTTACCGACGATGTCACGGTTATTGTCAAAATGACCGGGTTGCGTGGCGGTAGTCCCTGGATTGATGACCGCACATTGCGCTTGCATAAGCACAAGAAAAGTTGGGTCATCGTTGAAGTATTGCCAGAGAAAGGCAACCTCAACTGATTGAGCTCTACTAATGATCTCAAAAAGCAGGCAAAAAAATAGCAATCAATTGATTGCTATTTTTTATTGAGGTCTTGTTAGCGCATACAGCGCTCCGCCTCAGATGTGCTGTTTAGCTTCCTTTAATCCAAAAACGCTTCTTCGTCCTTTTCTACCGGCAAAGATTCAATCACGTCATCTTGTACCTGATAATATGCGTTTTCGTATTCACGAAATTCCATAACAACTCCAAATTTAAATAGTAGGGTACGAGGCATGCTTGTTATTTAGGTCTGCATTTTTGCCATTATTAGAATCTATGCCAAACCAGCAAAATTCTTACCCGCAGTATACTACTTCAAAACCAAAACTTACAGAAAACTTTCAAAAAAGTTTCATTCAAAAGGTTTTAAAGGTGTTTATTGGTTAGACAACCGGCAAAAAAGTAACTCAACATGAAAGACTTTCAGTTTTTTATCCATTTTGATGATAAAAGCATCACTACTTACAACATAAAAATCTATCTTTGCAGCAAAATCACAACAACACTTAATACACAGTTCAAGTAATCGGCAGTGTCTGTGATGCATCAATAGCGACAGTAAACTGCCTAGCTTGTGACCCACAACTTATCAACCGCAACAATCATCGGGTGCGTCACAGGGGAAGGTCAATTGAAGCGGCTGAGTTTTCTGCATTAGTGAGGTGTAACAATGAACGAACTAATTGAGTATGAGGCAGGTGTATTAGTCGATCTGTTAGCTGAAGGAGACGACTTACAAGTACAACTATTTATGGATAAAATGAATATTCCTTTTGATGTACAAGGTCAACTATTAACGGCCATGGCTGCAATCCGTCGCCCCGATCAATTATCCATCGCCAAGGTTATCGAATCACACGGCCACTCTTCATTGAGTGACCGTTTGGGCTATTGAATTGGGTGCAGCAAAATTGTCACCGTTAGCGCTATCGGGCAGTGATAGCACTATCAACACAAAAAAATAGCCCAGCGTAGCTGGGCTATTTTGTACCTATGTAAACAATGTCTAATACCGTCACAGAACGAACAACGGTTCTGTTGCCCGCAAGATTTGTTGAGTTAACGGTAGCGCAGTACTTTTAACGCTTTATCGGGGTCAACATCCTTAAAAATAGCCGGATTAGCTATTTGCTCAACAAAGGTCAAGGTGGGGCTGTTCTCTGCAACCTGCGCTTTCAAGAATTCAATACCCAATTCTGGCGCGTTCAAGCACAGTAGCACTTCCCCCTCTTCAGCTAACAGTGTCGGTAAACGCTTTAGTAATCGCGCATAATCTTTAGTGGCAACAAAGCTGCCCCGTTGATTACTTGGGGGATCAGCAATAATCAGATCATAGGGGCCTAGCTTAGTTAATTTACCCCATGACTTGAAAATATCATGGCCAAGGTATCTCACTTGATCAGCAAAGCCATTAAGTAAATGATTTTGCTTACCGATACTAAGCGCGCCTTTGCTCATATCGATATTAACCACACTGTCTGCACCACCTTGCATCGCCGCCACAGAAAATCCGCAGGTATAAGCAAATAAATTGAGCACTTTTTTACCCGCACTATGCTGTTTTACCCACTGGCGACCATTGCGCATATCCAAAAACAAACCATGGTTCTGGCCGCGCATTAAATGAACTTGATACTTAGCGTCATCCTCTACCACTACATGCGGGTCGCTTACCTGCCCTTCTATAATTTCTGTGTGGGTCTGGCCGCCCTTACGAAACTGATACACCAAGTTCAATGGCGCCTGACTTTCCACAGCCTGCCAGCGCTGCTTAATGGCACTATGAGCTTGCTCTAGCGCTTGTTCATCAAGCTCCTTAAAACTGGTTAACAACACCACAGGTGGGAAAAAGTCTAAGTTAATGTGCTCACTACCTGGATAACAACATCCTCGGCCATGAAATAGCCGTTCAACCTGTTGACCAAATTCAACCTTTGATACGGCTTCTAAAAATAACTGCATGATAGTAAAAATAGTCCAATAAATATTGTTGATTAATCGCGCGGCGTCTCAGCCTCAATGTCATCACTTGCCGCTTGTTGTCCGCTTGGCGAGCTCACATCGTCAGCTAATAATATCGCTAACCATCCGCCACTCTGGCTCGACTCTAGGGCGATTTTAACAATCATGGTCAGCGGCACAGACAACAGCATGCCCACCGAGCCCAATAGCCAGCCCCAAAAGATTAATGATAAGAACACCACTAAGGTCGATAAGCCTAGGCCTCGGCCCATATAACGCGGCTCTATAACGTTACCCATCACCATGTTAGTACCTAGATACAGCAACGCTGTCATCCCCGCAGCCCCTGGGCCAATTTGGATAAAGGCCAATAACACTGAAGGGATGGCGGCAATAATAGAACCGATATTAGGAATATAGTTAAATAGGAAGGCCACTACGCCCCATAGCAAAGCATAGTCGACACCAATAATCGCAAGACCAATACCGACAATCAGACCCGTCCCCATGCTCACCAGCGTTTTGATCACCATATACTGATTAACCGAGTGCAAAAACTTATCAATTTGCTTGAGACGCATGTCAGGATCATCGAGAGCAAAGTGTAATTTTTTCGGTAAAGTTTGTGCTTCAAACAACATGAAAACGACGGTCAAAATAATTAGAAACAGGTTAGCCATCACGCCACCAACGCTAGAGAGCATGTTGGTGGTCATGGACAAAGCAATACCCGGATCAAAATAGGCCAGTAACTGATCTCGTGAGACGGTGATGTTGAAAGCTTGCAGCTTATCGATAACCCAAGAGAACTGCTGCACCAACTGATCACGATAATGTGGCAATTGTTGACTAAATTCGTTGATGGAGCTTCCAACAATGGATGCAAGCCACAGACCCATCAATACAATGAACACCATTAATACCATGATGGCCAAACCACGCGGTACCCGATAACGGGCTAACCAATCGATAACCGGGTTACAAATCACCGCAATAAATGCTGATAGCACAAATGGCACTACAATTGGACTTGCCGCCTTAATTCCTGCCAGAATAACGACGAGAAACGCCATTATCGCGAAGCCCTTGTAAGCCACGCCTTGATTCTCAAACCGACCCATATTAATAAAAGTCCTTCTAGAATTACCTTATAGTTGATAGGCTACAAATATGTTAACGACTAAAAACATGAGCTTATGAATCCTCAAATCGCCATTATTCGAATAAAAAATCTGCGCCTACGTACCTATATCGGTATTAAAGATGATGAAATAAACAATAAACAAGATGTCACTATTAACGCACAAATTCACTACTGTGCCAGTAAAGCCCGTGATAGTGACAACATGGATGATGCTCTGAATTATCGCACGATTACAAAAAAAATCATTGCTTTAGTGGAAAACAATCGCTTTTCTTTACTTGAGCATCTTACTGACCAAGTATTGCAGATAACGAGCGAACATGACTGGGTCGATTTTGCCAGCGTTGAAATCGATAAGCCTCACGCATTGCGCTTTGCCGATTCAGTATCGCTGCAGCTGTGCTACAACAAATCACAAGCTTAACAATAGTGTGCAGCTTTCTATGAGCTGCACTTGTTCCCCTAGCCCTCTTGGTCACATTTTTGTTGTAATAAAACTGATCGACTTATCCGCTTTTTGTGTATATACCTAATAGAGCAGTAAATTTTAATACATCTTAGTTAGGCGGGAGCAGATTATGCATATCTTGATCACTGGCGGTACCGGCTTTATCGGCCAACAACTTATCAAGCAATTATCTGCACACCAGCTAACCATAGTGACGCGCTCAATGGTCAATGCCCAGAAAACATTGGGTCATCAACACCAATACCTAAACAACTTAGGGGCATTAACCGACCTTGACCGCTTTGATGCTGTGATCAATCTCGCTGGCGAACCCATCGCTCAACGGTGGAGCTTCGCCAACAAGCAAAAAATTTGTGCTAGTCGCTGGGATTTAACCGCCAGACTCAGTGAACTGTTCAATCAAAGTAGTCACCCCCCCAAACATTTCATTAGTGCATCCGCCATTGGCATCTATGGCAACGGCGACGAGGCAGTTGATGAGCAAACGAGCCTGTGTAGTTTCGCCGAAACCGGAGCGGACGAGCAGTTTGCTCACAGTGTTTGCGCCAGATGGGAAGAGCTGGCGCTGAGTGCCCAAGACAGTACCCGTGTGGCCATTATTCGTATCGGTTTAGTATTGGGTAAAAATGGCGGCGCATTGGCAAAAATGTTACCCGCTTTCAAACTTGGGCTTGGTGGCAAAATAGCCAGTGGCTCTCAAGGTATGAGCTGGATCCACATTGATGACTTAATCGCACTGATTCTATATCTACTGGATAACGAGCAATGCCAAGGTATCTATAACGGTACTGCGCCAAACCCAGTCGATAATGCCACATTTACCCAACAGCTGGGCAAAACACTATCAAGGCCGACTTTGTTTCCCGCTCCTGAAAAGTTGCTTACGGTTGCCTTAGGTGAAATGGCGGAGCTGCTTACCCAAGGACAGTTTGTCAAACCCACTCGAACCCAAGCTGCGGGTTTTGAGTTTCAATATCCGCAATTAGGCCCGGCGTTAAAGCATATTTTAAAATAAACCCGCGGTAAATCTCTGGCCCTATTCGCCATAAAAAACGGCACTGTATCAGTGCCGTTTGTAAAAATGTCGTTCTATCTCATTATCTAAAGATAAACCCTAAACAATGATATGACTTTGGTTAAGCTCTTGCTTTGAGTAATTGCGAGCAAGATTGTTGCAGCAGTGCACGGCAACGCCAAGTCCCTAGGGCGGCAACAATAATCGCACCTGCGATGGGGGCTAACGCCCACCAAGGCCAATGCATATACACATTGAGCTCAAACACCTGGGTTTTGAGTAGATACAAAGTAAACTCTGCCACCACCACCGCCATAAAGCCGGCTATCGCCCCCAGTAACGCAAACTCAAGGCCAGTGGACCAACGCAGCAAACTGCCTGACGCGCCGAAAGTTCGCAATACCGCAAGTTCACGCTGACGTGTTGCCATCCCCGCTTCTGTTTGCGCCACCAGCACTAAGCTACTGGCTGCGAGTACCAACACCAACACCAAGGTCAATGACAGAGACACCTGATCGATAATTTGCCGCAACTGCGCAACCATCGCTCCCACATCAATAATCGATACCGTTGGAAAATCTTGAATCAGTTCAATAATCAAATGGCGTTTAGATTCAGGCAAATGAAAACTGGCCATAGAGGTATAAGCAAAAGGCGCCAAGGCTTTCTCACTAAAAATCATGAAGAAGTTGGGCTGCAAGGTTTCCCAATGAACCGCTCTAAAACTCTTAACGGTAACGGTTAGCTCTTGATTATCTATCATGTACGTTAAGGTATCGCCAAGTTGCAGCTCTAAACGCTCAGCCACCTCTGACTCCACTGACACATCGTAATCATCAAGGTTAAACTCCCCAGCGACGATCTCGTTATTCTCAGGTAAGCTATTACGCCAAGTTAAATTGAGCTCACGCGAAATACCGACTCGACCGGGATCACCGTTTCTAGATTGCTCAGAAGAAATCAGCGTCTCACCATTAATCTGAGTCAGACGACCGCGGATCACCGGGTAAATGTCTGTCGCTTTAACATCATGCTTAGCAAAGTAGTCATTTAGTGGCGCCGCTTCATCGGGAGCAATATTCACTAAGAAGTAGTTTGGCGACTGTTCAGGCAACTGTTTTTGCCACTCATTGAGTAAGTCTTGTCTTAGGGCAATAATCGTCAACAACAACACCAGCGCTGCACTAAAGCCCACCAACTGGATAGCGTTTTGGCGCGCTCGGCGTCGCAGCCCAGCCAAGGCTAGCTGAAATGGGTTGGTGGTTTTCATGCCGACACTGTGTCCGGCACGAATCAAGGCAAAACCAAATAGGCTTAGCAATACTCCTAGCAGCAACACACCTGCGACAACAGTCATAGTTAACGCAATACTATTGGAGTACAGATAACCCAATAGCGCCATGGCGGCGAGGCTCAACAACAGGTGCAGCCACATGCCAAATTGCAAACCTTCAAGTTGGCGTTGCAGTACCCTTAGCGGTGGAATCGCCAGTAAGCGCAGCAGTGGATAAGCAGAAAACATAAACGCACTAATTAAACCGGTTGCCACCCCAAGCAGCACAGGCCTAGCTAACGGTGCCCCATAGGCAGCAATACTTTCAGGCAGGTAACTGGTGATAACCGCATCCAGCGCCAGGCCAGCAACAATGCCAAACACCACCCCTAGCAAGGTCACCAATAGCAGATGTAAGCCAAATAGAATACGGATCTGCTTGCGAGACGCACCGAAGGTTTTCAACATCGCCACGACATCAAAGTGACGTTGACAGTAGCGCTGCGCAGCAATACCTATCGCTGCACAGGCCAAAGCAATACCCAATAAGCTTGCCAATAATAAGAAACGCTCAGCCCGTTTGACAGCTTCGGCAATCGGCGAGTCACCCGATTGTACATCAACCCAGCGCTGACTGTTGTTGAGCAAAGGTTTAACCTGATTTTCAAACTGCTTGAGTACCGCGCTGTCACCAGCAAATTGGTACAAATAGGTCACCCGGCTACCCGGTTGGATAATGCCGGTTTTCGCCACATCTTCAATACGCATCAAAACGACAGGCGACGATGCAAACGGATTAAACCCTGCATCGGGCAAACGTGCAATTTCGCGGCTTAAGGTAAATTCACTGTTACCTAGCTCGAGCGATTCTGGATAACTCAAAATGCCGCCCAAGCGGGTCTCGTACCAAATACTGCCAAGCTCTGGTAGTCCTCGCGCAGGACCGGTATCCAACTCAATGGTTCCCTTAAGCGGATAGCCTTGCGCTACTGCCCTAACGGTGATCAGTTGAAACTCATCATTGGCATAAGCCATCGAGTTAAACTGCATACTGCTGACTTGTTGCAGCCCAAGTTCTTTAGCCTGTACCAGGATTTGCGGGTCTATCTCAACCGGGGAATTAATAATTCTGTCTGCGGCAATGAACTTTGACGCCTGACCATTAATCGCTATCTGTAACCTATCACTCACCCGAGCGAGTCCTGTTACTGACATTACCGCCAAAGTAATAGCAAGAATAATCAGTAGTAACTGCCCTTGGGATAGCTCACGTTTAAAAAGTCGCCAAGCTAAGCGTGCTTCCATTAGCTCGCCTCCTTGGCATCAACGGGATCAGAGTTTTCCGTTGCCAATGCTTCCGTTAGCACGCCAGAATTCATCATCAATTGGCGTTGACAACGCTTGGCTAACTGTAAATCATGAGTCACCAACACTAAGGTCGTATCACTTTCACGGTTCAGCTCAAACAACATGTCAGCAACGCGCTGACTGTTAGCGCCGTCCAGATTACCCGTTGGCTCATCAGCAAACAGGACTTTAGGCTCACAAATAAATGCCCGTGCAATCGCCACACGCTGCTGCTCGCCGCCAGAAAGTTGATTAGGTAGATGAGTCAAACGATGGGAAAGACCCACTCTGTCTAACATGGCTTCGGCTTTCTGTTTGGCATTAGCAATCCCAGCCAGTTCTGCGGGTAACATGACGTTTTCCAACGCATTCAAAGTGTCAACCAACATGAAGGACTGGAAAATAAAGCTGACTTTTTGCTTTCTTAATGCTGCTTTGCCTTCTTCATCTAGGCCATGCAATGCGCTGCCATCAAGATAAATCTCTCCTGATGACGGGGAATCAAGTGCTGCTAATAATCCCAGTAAAGTCGACTTGCCTGATCCTGATGGGCCAAGAATCGCAACACTCTCACCCGACTTGACATCCATTGAGATGCCATTGAGGATAGTAAGCTCTCCCTCTTGGGTCGTAACTTTTTTGATGAGATTATTTACTGTGATTGCCTTCTGCTGTGCCATATTATCCCTCGTATCTGCCAAACTTCGCGTTGGCTTAAGCGTTGTCTTACTGTCATGCGTATCATTATCAACTGCCTATGCTACCCCGATTTTGATTCTCGGTGATAGCCTTGGTGCCAGTTATGGTGTATCACCTGAACAAGGTTGGGTGAACTTATTACAGCAAAAAATGCCACAACATACCTTTATTAATGGCTCTGTTAGCGGCGAAACTTCTGCTGGCGGATTGCGTCGACTGCCCGCCCTGCTTGAATCTACGTCACCCAAATTGGTGTTAGTCGAGCTTGGCGGTAACGATGGCCTACGTGGCTTCCCGCCGAAACAGTTGAAAGAAAATCTTACAAAAATCATTCAACTATCTCAAAAGCAAGGCGCCAAAGTCTTGTTAAGTGAAGTCATGGTGCCGCCAAACTATGGTCCCCGTTACGCCAAACAATTTTCTGCTGTCTACAGTGAATTGGCCGACGAGTTTCAAGTTACCTTAATGCCTTTTTTCATGGAGCCCATCGCAATTGATCCCAATTTAATGCAACGCGATGGCATTCACCCTAACGCAGATGCTCAACCTATCATTACGGAATTTGTTTATCCTTGGATCAATAAAGCGCTATAAAGTTCTGCGCTTCGATTAACAAGACTTAGCGGATAAAAATTAAACGGAAAGTTGACTTAACCCTGCTAAAATAATGCTTTACACTAAAGATATTATTTTGCCTAGAATAAATATTTTCAGGGAGCAGGCTTATGCAATTGCAACAATTCCGCTGGGTCCACCACACTGCGAGTGCAGTATTGCTCGCAGCCACCAGCGGCTTTTCAATGGCCGTTATCGCGACAGAACCGACCCCCTTTGATCCCACCCAAGTCGTGTTACCGGCTGACAGTCAGTATGACTGGTTGCAACTCACCTCATTGGAGTTATTAAAAGGTGAGATCAAAAACTTGTATGACGACAAGTTGGAGTTTGAAAGCGATAATTTAGATACTCTCTATATCGACTGGGAAGATGTAAAGCTGCTACAAAGCCAAGGTTTGGTAAGTATTGGTTTTACTGACTTAAGTACCCAAACTGGCAAGTTATTAGTCAAAGATGGCAAGAGCTACCTTGATGGCGTCGAATTTGACCGCAACGATATTATGACTATCATCGCCGGCGCCCAACAAGAGTCCAACTACTGGTCGAGCAAAATTTCATTAGGCGCTAACTTCCGCTCAGGTAATACCGAGCAGGTCGACTACAGCGCGATTGCAAACGCTAAGCGCCGGACGACAGAGTCACGTTATTTAATTGATTATCTGGGTAACTATTCCAACGTTGACGACAACAACACCATAGACAATCACCGTATCAATACCAACTTTGACTGGTACATCTCTAAACAGTTTTACCTACGTCCAGTTTTTGCAGAAATTTACTTAGATAAATTCAAAAATATTGACTATAAAGCCACGCTCGGTTTTGGTCTCGGTTATGACATTATTGACACCTCGAAAGTCACCTGGAGCGTCAGTGGCGGTCCGGCTTATACCTATACTAAATATGACAAGGTCTCAGATGGCGCGGTCGAATCTGAAGGCAGTGCAGCCGTCGTTATCGAAAGTGTTTATGAGTGGGAAATTACCGACGACATTGATTTCGATGCGCTCTATAGAGTCAACTACGGCAGTGAAGATTCCGGCGGCTACTCACATCATGCTGTCGCCGCGTTTGCCATTGAACTGACAGACATGTTTGATTTGGACCTATCATTTGTTTGGGACCGCATCAGCAACCCACAAGATGACGCCGAAGGTATCACTCCAGAAAAAGATGATTTCCAGTTTATCGTCGGTTTTGGTATCGATTTATAACTCATTTCAAACAATTAATCTTACCGAAAGCCAAACGACATCGTTTGGCTTTTTTGTTCGATGTTGAGTTAATTTTTTCTGTATTACTAGAAAGAAGAATATTTTTAAGTTTTTTTTAAGGTTTGACAGCGCTAACATTCGGCGTTTAAGAGTGCCTGCTATACCTTGTTTTGTATACAAAAATAGCAAAACACACGTTTGAATTTTTACTAACAACCATATGATATCAACTTGTTACATTAATGTTGGCCGGATTTCACATTGAATATCTGGTACGTCCGTGCAATCTAAGGGGTGAATAATAAAAATAAGCAGGAGACGCTATGTTCAGCAAGAAACCCAGTTGGTTGATACCGACACTGGTTGCCACCGCGGTAGCCGTGAGCTTAGGTGCATGTTCATCCGACGACGATGAAGTGGTAGTAGTGGAAGAAGAGACCCCAGTGGCCACGCCTCCAACCGACCCAGCCGATAATTTCCCCGAAGGAGCGATACTGATTGAAGATGGAGAGAATCTCACTCTGCGGATTCAAGAAGCGCTCATTAATGCACAAAGTAACGATGTCATTGTGCTGCCCAAAGGTAACTTTAAAATAGAATCAACCTTACTATTTGATGGTGATGTTGACGGCGACGGTGCCTATGCCAAAAATATTACCATCATGGGTTACGGTATGGATGAAACCGTACTGGATTTCTCTGAATCAATTACCGGAGACGGTATCTTTGTTCAAAATGCTATTAACGTCATTATTCAAGACTTGTCGGTCAATGAAGCCAAGAACAACGGTATTAAGCTTAAAAATACCAACGGTATCATTCTGCGTCGTCTAGCCACGGTGTGGGAAGGCGAGCTAGATGAAGATAACGGCGCCTATGGTCTCTACCCGGTAGAGTGTGAAAACATTCTCATTGAGGACACCTACGTACGCGGTAGTGCAGATGCCGGTATTTATGTCGGCCAATCAGAATATATTGTGGTCCGCCGCAACATCGCTAAAGAGAACGTCGCTGGTATTGAAATTGAAAACTCAAAGTATGCCGATGTTTACGACAACGAAGCGGTAGGCAACACAGGTGGTATTTTGGTATTTGACTTACCAATCAACAACCACAGATATGGCTCAAGCGTGCGTATTTTTAACAACAAAGTATATGATAATAATACTAAAAACTTTGCCAACGCATCATCTAACCCTGCAGGGGTGCATATTGTACCGCCCGGTACAGGTATGATTATTCTCTCAACCGATGATGTTGAGATTTTCAATAATGAAATTACTAATCACGATACCGCTGGCGTGGCAATCACCAGTTTCTTTATTGCTGAGCCAGACATGAATGCCTTTGTCGCCAACTATGGCCAGCCTGATCAATCCATTGAAGATGGTTGGCGCCCCACACCGCGTAACATCTACTTGCACGACAATGTCATTGAAGGCTACGGGCAGAAACCTAACGGTTACCTTATTGATGACATCATCAAAGCCTACCTGTTTACCCATGGTGAATTCCCAGGCGTACTGTATGACGGTTTAGGTGAAATGCTATCTAACAACGGCACTGCCGCCTATTTGGGCCTACAAGAGCTGCCATTTGCTGAAGATGGTAGTGACAATGTGTGTGCACAAGATAATGGTGATGTGTCATTTGGTCGCCTTTATGCCAATAACAATACGGACATCAATATTGCCGATGTGATGTTTGAGAAAACGCAAGATCAGCTGCTGAACTGTGCTCAGGTGAGCCTACCTGTACACACCGTGACCTTCGGCGACCAAATCTTTGGTTGTGGCGTTGATGATGACGTTGAAGGCTGCGATGGCGGTAACCTTGTGGGCGGAGGCGGATCCATTGGTGAAGGTGAAGGCGGACTCGTCGGAGATGGCGATCTTAGCCTTTGTGAATCAACCGCTAACGGCGTGAACTGGGACGCATTATTAGGTGCTAACTGCCCTAACCTATCGGACTACAACTTGTTTGCCGATGCCAGCGACCCAACCTCTGGCGCTAATTCCGGCGGTATGCCGTATGATCTTAATACGCAACTGTTTACTGACTATGCATCTAAATACCGTTTTGTATTTGTACCAGAAGGTCAAGTTGCCCAATACCATGACAGCGAATCAATGGACTTCCCTGTAGGTACCGTCATCACTAAAGCGTTTGCGCTACCTAGCAATACCGCTCAGCGAGGCATTGCCAACGAAGACTTGATAGAAACTCGTCTACTTATCCGCCGCGAAACCGGTTGGTCTGCGCTGCCTTATGTGCATAATGCCCAAAAAACCGATGCTGTTCTGGCAAAAGCCGGGGCGATTCAGGGCAAGACAGTTGTTCACCAAGGCGAGAGTCTAGCGTTCGACTATGTTGTGCCAAGTATGAACCAGTGTAAGCAATGTCATCAGTTTAAAGCTGATGCCGATAGCCCAGCAGTGTTTGTGCCTATTGGTCCTAAAGCTCGTCAGCTAAACAAGACCTATAGCTATCATGATGGCGATATGAACCAGCTACTAAAATGGCAAGCAGCTGGCATTTTACAAGGCACGCCTGATATCAGCACCATAGATACTGTGCCAAGTTTTGCTGATGGCGATGAAGCTAATGTTGCTGCCATGTCTGATGCTGAGCTGATGGATACAGCTAAAGGTTATTTAGATATCAACTGTGCCCATTGTCACCGTCCAGAAGGCAACGCGTCTAATACAGGCCTGAAACTTGAGTACTTCCGTGCTTACGATGAAGATGGTGGTTTCTCCCACGGTACATGTAAGTCGCCAGTCGCTTACGGTGGTGGCTCGCTTGGATTTGATGTCGTCCCTGGTTCACCTGAAGAGTCGATTCTACACTTCAGAATGGCCACCAACGATCCTGGTGATCGTATGCCTGAAATTGGGCGCAGCCTCTCCCATGGTGAAGGTGTCGCCCTAATAAACGAGTGGATTAAGCGCTTACCCGCCGCCTCTTGTTCAGAGTAATAGCAAACCAAGGCCGACACCCAGTGTCGGCCTTTTTATTAGCTTCAGCGAATGTAGGCAAACCACCATGCGAATTATCCCCCCTCTTATACTGTTGCTTTTTGTAGCGGCCTGCGGCGGAGGTGGCGACAGCAGCTCGAATAACAATCAAGTTGATACAGCGCCGACAACGCCACCAGATACCACTAGTCCACCAGCAGATAACCCCGCCGATCCCAGTAGTGTCTGTGATGCATCACCAACAGGCGTTAATTGGGATGCTCTGATGAATGAGGACTGCAATGAGTTGTCGCAATATAATCTGTTTGCAGACAGCAGCGATCCCACCCAAGGCCCAATTGGCACAGGGATGGCCTATCAACTCTCAAGCGAGTTATTTACCAACTATGCGCAAAAGTACCGGTTTGTGTTTCTACCTGAGGCCAGCCAGATAACCTATCGTGCAGAAGATACCTTTTCTCTGCCCGTGGGGAGTGTGCTCACTAAAACATTTAGCCTACCCTCGGACACCCAGCTTTCCGGGCGCGAGCATCAAACTGTCATTGAGACTCGATTATTGATCCACCGACAAAGTGGCTGGACGACATTGGCTTACGTGTGGGAGCAGGGTGTTGCCACTTTGAATGTGGTCGGCGCTGATATTGCGCATACCTTCAATCACCAAGGTGAGCAAGTGAGCTTTGACTACCACGTACCAAGCCGTGCTGAGTGCAAACTTTGCCACCAACTTAATGACAATGATGTCAGCCGCATTGCTCCCATTGGCTTGAAAGCTCAGCTACTTAACCATCAGATTGAGACCAGTAATGGCCAAACTCAACTGCGCCATTGGCAAAGTTTGGGCATGTTAGCCGGCTTAGCCAACAATGAGTCCATCCCCCATGCGCCTAATATTACCGACGACAGCGGCGATCTAACCGCCAGAGCCAAAGGCTATATTGATATCAATTGCGCTCACTGTCATCGCTCTGAAGGTTTTGCCAGCATATCGGGATTACGCCTCGGTTTTCATGTTGATCATACAAGCTACCCCTACGGTGTTTGCAAGCAGCCTCCAGGTTGGGATGGCGGCGAAAAAGGCCTGTCTTATGATATTATTCCTGGTGATGCAGAACACTCCATCATGGTATATCGTCAAGAACTAAACGGTGCAAAAGATAGAATGCCGCCTATTGGGCGTGCCATGGTACACACTGAAGCGATAACGGTTATTCGCCAATGGATTGATATGATGTCACCCAGTATTGGAGATTGCCAGGCTTAATAAAAGGCAAGTTTAATAAGCGCCAAGCGGAACACTTTCGCTGCGCTTAACCCGCACTGGGCAAGCAACATTCTTTGTCCAGTGCGCGCATAAAATCGCCCGGTGCAAAGCCAGTCCAATGCTTAAAACTCTGCCTAAAATGGCTGACATCATTAAATCCCATCTGCTCGGCTAAAGTGGCCACATCGAGTCTCTGAGTCACCAACTGTTGCAGTGCATATTGGCAGCGAACCTGATAGACCAGATTTTGATATCGACTTTTACCATTCGCTAACTTACGCCTTAAAGTCCGATCACTAAGCTCTAAATGGCTTGCCATCTGTTCCATGCTAGGCAGTGCCGGTAAACGACTCCGCAGCGCGTTGATCACTTGCTCGGCAAAAGATTCTTCAATTTTCTGCAGTGTCAGCGGCGGAGCATCAATCATTCCGTTGAGCGGCTGCCGCAACTGCTGACGCGATAACGTCCAGCTATAAAATGGCGCCCCTGTACGGATATTGTCGCAGCGAATGCTGCCCAACCAATGTTGATCAGGTGGTTGAATTAGCGCAATTTCTAATGGTAGAAATGGTTCACCAAGTAAACGCTCAGCGACTGAGCACATCATGTTTATACTGTGTTGGAATTGAACCTGTAGGCTATCTACCGACGAACGGCCGCTGTTAATCCACAGAATACGGACAAAATCATCATGGCTAATCACTACAGTATCGGCAAACTGCGCCACAGGCAGTTGTTGTTGAACCAATGCGCTGATCACTTGTTCAAGGTTATCAAAATGAGCAAGTAGACTGGCTAAATCATCAACCCAATCAGGGCTTAATTGTGACGGTAACGCCACTAAACTCGGATAATGCTGCTGCAAATAATTCAAAGCCGTTTCAATTTGCCACATTGGCACAAAATGGCGCTGTGCTGCGGCCGAAAAAGCCACACCAAGATGTTGGTTTAGCTTAGCGACCGCTTGACTGCCTTCTTGTTGCTCAAGATGAGCAATGATCCGCTGCACACCGCTGGCCGAACAGGGCTGATCGCCAACCCTGAGCGTTGATTGATAGCCAACTTGAAATGCCATGCAAACCTTAATGTTTTAGAAACGAATCATTTAGTTGTAACGGATTTAAGCAAAATTTGGAAGTGAAAACTCGTAAACACAAAACCACTGTCGGTGTTCACTCTTACTGCAACACTTAGCCTCGATATAATGAAAAACTAGTCTGGTAGAAATTTATAGCTCACTGCGCCTGTAAGGATGTATTACGGCAGACTTTTATACATTGGACCGAATTGCGACTCAATTGAGAGTCGTTATCGCCATTTTCCTGCCACACAACTTAATTTAACTCTTGTGTAGTGGAGTTAATTTACCTAAAACCGACTAAATTCACCTCATTACTTAATCTAGGCTTAAACATAGCAAGGCAAAAACAGCCTAGGTTCAGCTTCACAGCGTGTTTACGTGAGCTGCAAAACACTTTTCAAAAAAAGCCCACTTAGTGCTATGTACTCAGCATTCTTAACACCGATTGTCTTTTATAATTGAGCCACTTAATTTTGGTTACTGAGAGTAGACATGCTCAAATCCATCGCCCTTAGCGCCCTATTGGTCGCGTTTTGCTTACCTACATTTAACCTTCAAGCCGACCCCAACGGCATGAAGCCATTTCCGGTAGAAAACGCGCCTTTAGGCTATCTTGTCCATAATCCGTACGAGCATGCCCCTCTTACCGCTTTGGTCACCTTAAACGGCCATAAGATATCCGATGTTAGCGTGACGGTGCATGCAAAAGATGACACTGGTGTCGATATCCACTATCGCGTTGCTGATATGCGAGTGATGAGCGAAGGTGGTGTGCCCATTTTTGGTCTCTATCCGGCATTGATGAACAAATTTACCGTACATTGGACCGAAAATGAGCAGCAGCATAGTCACCAATACCAAATGCTCACCCCTGATATTGACATGGGTTTTTCTGAAAGCCAATGGGCGAAAGCGCCTTTGGTTAAGGTTGAACATGTCGACGACGACTTTAAAGACAGGCTCTATTTTATTAACTGGACCAACCCAGATGGCAAAACCAGCCCATTAATGCATAATAATCCTCAAGCGCCCGGTGCATTTTCTTGGGATGGTAAACCAGGCTTTTTCATCATAGATACGGCGGGTGATATCCGCTGGTATATGAACCCCTACACCACCCACAACTCAAAAAGCTACGACACCGCGGGCTACGCCATGGGAATGAATGTCACCCAAGACGGCAACATGGTGTGGGTACAAGGGCAAACGTGGAAAAAGATGTCACTCATGGGACGGATGATCTCTGAGCATAATCTACCAGGAGATTTTATCGATGCCTCCCACGAAGGCATTGAAGGTGCCAACGGCAATGTCTTCATTCGTGCTGCAGCAAAAGACTATCACCGTCCGGATGGTAAAATCGTCAATACTGTTCGCGATCACATCATCGAAGTAGACAACAATGGCAAGCTTGTCGATTACTGGGATTTGAATACCATATTAGACCCAATGCGCGATGCGGCATTGTTATCGCTTGACGCGGGTGCAGTTTGTTTAAACATTGATATTGACCAAGCGGGTCATCAAACCACCCTAGAAGATCTGCAAAATGCACCTTTTGGAGATATCCACGGTGTAGAAACGGGCCGCAACTGGTTACATGCCAACTCTGTAGATTATGACCCAAGTGATGACAGCATCATCATCAGTTCCCGCCATCAATCTGCGGTCATCAAAATTGGCCGAGACAAACAGGTCAGGTGGATTATCAGCCCTGTCGAAGGCTGGTCTGAGCAATTTGCAGACAAGCTACTCCAGCCTGTCGATGCAAAAGGTCACCCCATTGAGTGCACAGCCAAAGGTATTTGCAGTGGCAATGATTTCGATTTCAGCTACACCCCACACACAGCCTATAAAGTGCCCGAAAAAGGCACGTATACCGTATTTGATAACGGTGATGGCCGCCATTTGAGTCAACCCATGTTTGCTATGGAGAAGTATTCTCGAGCGGTTGAGTACAAAATTGATGAACAGAAGATGACTATCGAACAGGTGTGGTATTACGGTAAAGAGGAACTGGGCTACGCGGGTTACTCTCCTGTCACCTCAATTGTAAAATACCAAGCCGACAAAGACAGTCTATTAAGCTACTTTGCATCAGCGGGGTTGTTTGGCATTGGCGGCGGGTACGGCAATTTGAAAATGGATGACACTACCGGCAAAGTGAAGTCTATTTTGGTTGAACATCGCTATGGTGAAACCGAGCCGGCAGTAAGAATCGCCATCGATAGCCATGATATGTATGCAACCGGTTATCGCGCCCAAGTCATTCGCCCCGCACTGATGTTAAAATAGGCTAAGCGGACCGTTTTTCTCACACGACGACAGCGCTTATGGTGGCTGTCGTCGACTGCAATATAGGTAGCGACTTTTGGCTGTTTGTCGGTAAAGCTGCTACTTAAAATACCAACATTATACCAATCAGTATAAGAATTTGATCTACTCAGCGCGCTTTGGGCAAACTAATTCAAGGCGAATGATTGAAACAATGGTTGTTCCCTTGTGAAATTATTCAACGCAGAAGTAGGCAGCCTAAAACGCGCCAGAATGGCGAGTTTTAGCGATTCTGATGCTGTGTTAACGAGCTTAACCGTAGAATGACTATGCTCTTCACTCGTTGCAAGCCACATGGATGTGGTGAATGTCATTAATGCAGGAGCATTTAAGGACCTTGCCTCAGAAGCGCTAAACTCTCGCTGAGTGACTAAATGTTTATACTGACTGGTATTACAATACCGATGAACTGGATTAGCGATCACTATCCGGCATTGAAGGATGGCGGTCTTTTGCTATTTTCTCGATTGCGTCTAAGCGCCGCTCGACCACAACAAACATCATCAACAGCAATATGATTGAAACTGAGCTTGCACTGCCATAATTGGGGACATCGACTATTAAGCTAATGCCCAGGTAGCCAAAGTAACTCGCCACTATAAGTTTTATAAACAATGGCAATTTATTGGATGCTTGATGCCACAACGCCTGCTGTTCAAGTTGTTTGATATAGTCAGCCCCAGTTCGCTGAGCTTGGTTGTTATCACTGTCCATGTAGTCACCTATATTCATCCATTATTTACAGATTGCGTCATGCCTATACCGCTGCTAGCACCAGAGAGCCTTTCTGCTTAGCTCAGCCTGTCTGCTTAGCCCAGGCTGTCACACACTGCTTAACTTGTGCGACTAATCGCAAACGAGGGATTAAGGGTTAGAAAAAATCAAGTTAAAGCAAACAATTACCCAATACAAGCAACTTGAATTATTTGCATGTTGTACAACTGACTTTGCCATAAATACACAACTTGGCGCAGACTCAACGGCAATCATTAAGCACTTAACACAATGAGTGAAACAACGGCAAAACCTAAAGTAGGTGTTGATATGGTAGGCATAGCAGTGAACTTTAGTTAGCGGATAGAGAGGCATTAAGCCACATTGTAGTTAATACCTCTCGCGGTATTGCTTTTAGTTAAGTCAGATATGGGGTTTAAGCCAACAACTCGCCTTCCCCCAGCAAGCTACATTTCCTGCATCAACTGGATATTGTTCCCGCAGGTATCGTCCAGTACAGCAATTTTAACATTGCCAACCTCTCTTGGCGCAACGGAGAATTCAACCCCCATGTCCACTAAACGTTGATAGTGCTTTTCGACATCATCTACGGCAAACGAAGTCCAGGGGATCCCCGCTTCTTTTAGCGACTGTTGATAAGTTTTTGCCGGCTCAAAGGCCATGGGTTCTAGAAGCAATTCAACGCCTGACTGCGCTTGTGGCGACACTACAGTTAACCATTTATGCTCGCCAACCGGCACCTCTTTTTTCTTCACAAAACCTAACACTCGGGTATAGAAATCAAGCGCTTGGTCTTGATCTGTCACTGGTACACTGCAAATAGATATTTTGATCATTTAGTCAATACTCTGTTGATGTTGGGGGTATACATAAAGCATAGCGAGACACGAACATTAATACTTATTCTAAATTGCTTTTATGCAAGCGCTGATATTGGCTTGGTGAAAAACCGGTGCACTTTTTAAATACCGCAGAAAAGGTCGGCAGACTTTCATAGCCAACCGCCAAACAGACTTCCGTCACGGGGTAGCCCTGAACAATTAACTGTTTGGCTTTTTCAATGCGTAAATCTCGCAGATAGTTCTTTGGCGTTAAGCCATAAACCTGTTGAAACTTGCGCACATAATGAAATCGCGACATGTAGGCACTGTTAGCCAAATCATTCAGTGCTAGCTTTTCAAAATACGCTTGTTGCATGAATGCTCTAGACTGACGGATCTGCAGGTAATGCTGCGGCTGCAAAGACTCATCTTGCTCAATGCGGTCGAGCTGCTGTTGATAAAATGTCGCTGTGGATGCTGATTTCAGTTTTGACATGGCAATAAATTACTCATTGAGTCAATGGCAAATCATTGTCAATCATAGCCACCACTAGGGTTGAATAGCAAGCCATAGCTAACTCCCTTGATTGCAGTGGGATAGATAAATACCCATCCGCAACCAAGAATCAAATGCTAATGGCCCATTGCGAGCGACCTGTCACAGGCTCAATCTACGTGCTAGCTTTGCTCAGCCATCTTTGTTGCCGTTGGCGCAACCGCAAAGCTATCACCATAGTCTTTATCAAACTCAGACTCGGCGACCTTAATGCCTTTAATACGCTCTACCACCATGTAATTCACAGGTACCAAAATGAGTGTAATAAAGGTGGCAAAAATAATACCGAAGCCGAGAGAAATCGCCATTGGGATTAAGAATTGCGCTTGCGTTGATTGCTCAAGTAACAGCGGCATCAGGCCAATAAAAGTCGTCAGGCTGGTTAACATTACCGGGCGAAAACGCTTCGCACCCGCGGTCAATACCGCTTCGACTAACGCCATACCGTCAGCACGCTTTTTATTGATAAAGTCGACTAACACTAGCGAGTCGTTAACCACCACCCCTACCAAAGCCAACATCCCCAGAATACTAAAGATCGTCAGCGGCGAGCCCATGATCCAGTGCCCAATCACCGCCCCAATCAGTCCAAATGGGATCACGCTCATCACAATGAAGGGCTGCACATATGACTTAAATGGGATAGCCAGCAAGCTATAAATCATGAAACAAACAAATACTAAGCCCCACTGTAGCGAGCCAAAGCTCTCACTTTGCTCTCTCGCCTCGCCTTCAAGCGAGTGACGAACACCGGGATACTGGGCAACTAGACCATCAAGATAGGTTTTCAAATCGGCCTGTAATACAGTCATGTTAGTATTGTCTTTATCGATATCCGCGGTCACATTCAGTACCCGATAACGGTCGATACGCTTAATGGTTGAGGGGCTTTTGCCCGAGGTCATTTTAGCCACGTGCCCCAATGGCACCTGTGCCCCCTGACTTGTGCTAATTAATATCTTTTCCAGATCCGCCAACGACTGACGTTCATTGAGTGGCAAACGCACCATGACCCGAATGTCATCTCGACCACGTTGAATGCGTTGCACTTGCGATCCAAAATAGAAACTGCGTATTTGATTGGTGACCTCTTCGCGAGTCAGCCCTAACGCTTTGCCCTGTTCGGTCAGTTCAATCAACAACTCCTCTTTACCATTGGATAGGCTATCGGAGATATCAAATACCGTTGGATAAGTGGCTAAATGCCCTTTAACTTGGTCGGCAATCTCACGTAATGTATCTAACGAGTTAGCGCTTAATTGCACATCAATAGGATCTGAACTGCGGCCAATCTCGGCACGATAGGTCACCGATTCGGCACCAGGAATATCCCCGACCATACGCCGCCATTCGGCCAATAGCTGCCCAGATGTGATTTCAGACTCACGTTTTTCCGGCGGTGTGATCTCAAAACGCACACCACCCGCATTTGAAGTACCGCCGCGGCCACCTGTAGTAGCCAAAATGTTCAGAATGATGCTTTGATTACTCGCCTCATCAATATACTTGTCCTGTAAGATTTTCGCTTTAGCCGCAATATTAATAATGTGCTGGTTGGTCACTTCAAACGGCGTGCCCGCGGGCATCGTCAAGTTTAAGCGCACGGTTTCACTAGGGATGCGTGGAAAGAAAGTAAACTTAGTCCAGCCCGTCATCAGCAGGGCAAAAATTATCAACAATACGCCACTAAACAAACTTAACGTCGCGGTTTTATTTTTCAGCGCAATACGTAAAAAAGGCTGATAGAACTTAATAATCGCCCGCTCAAAGCCATCGGCAAAGTTTTGCTGAAACTTCTCAAATCTATTTTGCTTTTGATTCTCGTGACGCAGCTTAATGTGTTTAAGGTGCGCCGGTAGCACAAACTTAGATTCAATCAATGAAAACAGCAGTACAGGAATCACCACAATGGCAATTTGAGCAAAGATAGCGCCACGGTTACCTTCGATAAACAGCATAGGTAAAAATGCGGTCACAGTGGTTAATATGCCAAAAGTAACAGGCGCAGCCACCTCTTTGGCACCATTTATAGCTGCCATTTCACCACTAGAAGAGGTTTTCAGGTGACTATAGATATTCTCACCGGTGACAATGGCATCATCAACCACAATCCCGAGCACTAGAATAAAGCCAAATAAACTCATGACATTCAGTGACACATTGAAAAATGGCATAAAGATAAATGCGCCCATGAATGACACTGGGATACCAATAAACACCCAAAAGGCGATAGAAGGTCGCAAAAATAGCGTCAGTAACAGCAACACCAAAATACCACCTTGCATGGCACTGCCGGCAAGCGTCGATATGCGGTTTTTTACAATCTCAGAATCATCATCCCAGTAACTTAAGCTATAGCCAGCAGGTAAGCTGTCCTGACGAGAGTTGATATAGGCTTTCACTTTATCGGCCACATCAATAGCACTTTGCTGACCGATTCGGTACACATCAATAAACGCCGCCTGTTCACCGTTAAAGCGGGTACGCACGGGCGTTTCTTCAAAGCCATCGACGACATTGGCGACGTCACTCAAGCGAATAATGGTGCCATCGGCAGCTGTTTTAATGGCAATGTTGGCAAACTCATCCTTGTAATAGGCTTGCCCTTTTGAGCGCAGCAATATGTCGCCGCCCTGGGTTTTGAGGTTACCCGCCGAAATATCGGTACTTGAGCCGTTAATCGCTCTGGCAATTTCAGTCAACGTGAGCTGGTATTGCTGCAATTTGTCTTGCGGCACTTCCAAGGTCACTTCGTAATTGCGAACACCACTCAAATCGAGCTGGGTCACACCATCGAGCCTGAGCAGTTCATCACGCACCACTTCAGCAAACTCTAGGGTTTCTTTTTCACTGTACTTACCCGTCACTGTCACCGCAATCACTTCACGTTTACGCTGCGCCAGTGCAATAACCGGTTTTTCAGCATCCACTGGAAAAGTATTAATCGCATCGACGCGGCTTTTTATATCGGTGAGTAACTCTCGTGGATCGTAGCTGCTTTCAATCTCAATATTGACATTAGACGCCGACTCAGAAGAGTTTGAAGTGATTTTTTTAATCCCTTCAAGATCTTGTACCGCTTCCTCTACCCGAATCGTTACCCCTTGCTCTACATCCTCAGGGGTTGCACCGCGCAAGGAGATACTGACAGAGACCACTTCAGAATCAACGCTTGGAAAGACCTCTAACGGAATACGCGTCGACAGCGACCCCAGTCCAATCACCAATAGAAACAACATCAACAAATTGGCGGCAACATGATTTCTTGTAAACCAGGCTATCATTGCTGCATCTCCTTCGCCTTAGGTGCTTTTTCGCCGCGGCGTGGTTTGCCTGCATCTGCCGTGTCGCCACCGGGACGAGCAGCGCCACGGTTTTTCAGCGGTTGCTGTGCGCCTGCAATGGAAACTGGCGTGCCAGAGCTAACTTGCCCAAGCGGGGTCAGAACCAAATCATCACCCGCTGTTAGCCCACTTGCTATCACTGCATCTTGGCTGTTTTGCCATAAAATACTCACTTCGGTACGCAGTAATTTGCCCTCTTGTACCACGTACACGTAACTACCTTGATAGATAGCTTTGGTCGGGATCACAATAGCGTTAGGCAACACTTTACCGGCAATTTTAGCCGTCAAGTACTGGCCAATTTTGAGTGGCATCTGCTTTTGACTCTGGTAACTAAAAGGATCATCGATTTGCGCGACAACATATAACTGCTGAGAACTGTTATCGATGGCACCTTCAGTGCGGTCAAGCTGACCTTGCCAGCTCTGTACGCCAATTAAATCGGACTGAAATTGCACCGCAGCCACCGCCCTTTTTCCTTGCTCGGGTAAATCGACCAGCGCTAAATCTCGGTTGTTGATCGGTAAGCGGATTTCAACATAATCAGTCGCATAAATGGTCGCTAACTGTGCATTGGTCGATACCACGCGCCCTACATCTACGTTCTTTTCAAGAATACGGCCATCAAATGGCGCAACCACTTTGGTGCGCTCCAACGCCAATAGTGCTTTGTCTAATTGGGCTTGGCTTGACAACATGGCCGCTTGGGCTGCGGCCAGTTGCGGTTGACGTAAAACCAGCTCTGTTGGTTCACGGCCATTGCCTAAACGTTTCCAATCAATCAATGCTTGTTCAACACGCGCTTGCTCTTCTTGCAGGCTCTGCTTTGCCTGTAAAATGCCAGCTTGGGCTATTTTCACCTCAGCAAGATAATCACGGTCATCAAGCTGGACCAGCACTTCGCCTTTATTAAAAAAGCCACCTTCACGAAAATTAGGACTTATCGATAGGATCTGCCCGGATGCTTGTGTCACCAATGAGCTTTGGGTTCGTGGTTTAACCACACCAAAACTACTCACTTCGACATGGTAATCAGCTGATTGCAATTGGCGAGTCTCGACCATCACATTGCTAATCGGCTTTTTTCCACCTCGTTTAGACGTGGGCGGGTTACTAGTGATGAGTACAATAACGGTAACAACCACCGCCACAATGGCTACGGGAATGAGATATTTTTTGTTCATTTTAGTTTTCATTTTGAGTTACACCTGCATCAAGGTCGCCACCTAACGCTAGGTGCAATTGAATACGATTAGCTATGATTTGATTTTTGAGATTAATCACCGATGTTTGCGCCACAAACGAACGAGTCTGTGCATCAAGTACTGTGGTGTAACTCTCTAAACCGGCTTGGTATTGCTCAAAGGACAATGTTTCCGCCTGCAGGGCGTTATCTTGTGACTTAAGCGTGGCTTGATACTGTTGTTGTAAACTGGCATCTAAATCTAGAGCGTTTTCTACCTGTTCGAATGCGCTAAACAAAGTGATGAGGTATTGTTGCTCTTGCTGTTTTAACAGTAATTTTTGTTGTTCTGTTTGCGCTTTTAACCGACCAGCATTAAAGATTGGCGATGTTAATCCGGCCACCACTGACCAACTACTAAAATCACCATCGAACAGCTCAGAAAATTCACTACTACTGCTGCCAACACTGCCCCCCAAGCGCAACGATGGATAGCGTTGCTTTTGGGTGTAAGCAACTGTCGCATCTTGTGACAACAGTTGATACCAAGCACTTTGCAACGAAGGTTTACGCTTAACGAGTTCACTTGGTACGCCGATTTTGATGCCTTGAGGTAGTAATGGCAGCTGCGCATCAACCATCAACGCCGCTGCTGGATAACCACCTAAAAGCCTCTCCAATTGGCGGATGTCGGTATTTAATTGGCTACGTTGGCCATGCAGGTTAGATTGCTCATTATAATATTCATTTTGCGTCAAGTAGACATCTAGAGCGGTATTGAGCCCTTGAAAGTAGCCGGACTCAATAATTTCAAAACTGACTTTAGCGTTATCAGTGCGGCGCTCATACAATTTAACCAGCTCTTGTGAGGTCACCACTTTGTAGTAAGCGCTAACAACATCAGCGACTAACGTATCTCGAGCTTGCTGATAATTGGCTTGTGCAGTTAGCAGATCAAGCTTACTCGCCTTAGCCGCATCAGATAGTTTTCCCCAAATATCAAGCTCGTAGCTCAAGTCAAAGCTCAAGCTGTTGGTGTTAGTTTGGCTGTCACTATCACCATTGCGCCCAGAATTTAATGACCCGGTAAGCTCCGGCCAAAAATCGGCATCTGTGCTGATAAGCTGCTGCTGTTTAATCTCGACATCTAACGCCAACTGAATCAATGCTTGGTTACGAATAAGTGCAATATTTGCCAGTTCTAAAAGTTGCTCTGTGGCAATGGCTGTTACCCAAGGTTGGTTTTCTTTAAGCGCTTGCACGCTGGTATACCAAGTTTGTGGCAGCGGTGGATTGACCTGTGTTTCATCAATGTATGTTGTGCTGCTGCAACCGGCCAGCAGGCTTATCGACAACACGATCCCCAATTTAGTGAGGTGTTTGCTCATCGAATTAAATCCCAAGATTTCATTATTTTTATAGTCACAATGTTAATGACTTACGCCAATAAATTAAACTGTGAACGTCGGTCTTTGCAAGGCTTTACATAGCAGCAACGCCACCCCACCTCGCCTTGGTGCAAAAATCACACAATAGTCAGTAAAGACTGCTTTTTGTCTATTTAATCAAGGCAAGGCGACAAAATAAAATAAATACAAAACAATAACTTGAGCCACGTTCTAGATAAGCCACCTCAAACTTTAACTACGATGGCAGAACAAATTTGAGAGTACACACTTACTTACACTCTCTAGCACTAAGTTTACAAAGCTAGAATGAAGCTCTATCACGCAACAGCGGCACCAATTCCATACTCAAGCAATGCTGCTCCTATCAATAAGCTGGTATAGTCGAAGCTAGCAAACCAAGAGATCAATAAAAGATACGTACGACGGCAAATATGGAGATATAGATAGGAGTAGGGATAGGAATAGAGACAAAAGCTAAAGCAAACTCAGCACAAATGAAACGACAGGAACGGGTATTGAGGAACAGGCATTGGGGAACTGACATTGAGTTTGACGAGCCGCAAAACTAAAACGCTATGGTTCAAAGCAATGGTTAAAGATGAGCGTAAAAACGATAACTAAAACCCGTCAGCATGGCATCAATATCCCAATGCAATGCTGACGAAGCCTGATTAAAAGTGAGCTAGAATGCTCAATTTAACGGTTGATTTTTCTCTGCAATACGATTAAAAATCGCGTTAAAAGATAGGCTTGCACCATGTGCGATTTTATCTGCTAGCTTCTTCTTCAACTGATAACGAATTTTAATTACTGTTTTATCTTCTGCGAGTTTCATGATCACATCATCACTGGTTGATACTTCATCAATCAAGCCTAAATCAATCGCTTGTTGACCGTACCAATGCTCACCAGTTGCGACTTTTTCAAGATCGACATCGGGTCGATAGTTGCCAATGAAGTCTTTAAACAATACGTGAGTTTCTTCCAGCTCTTTTTGAAATTTCTCGCGTCCTTCATCGGTGTTTTCACCAAATACGGTTAGCGTGCGCTTAAAGTTGCCGGCAGTATGCTGTTCATAGTCAATATCATGCTTTTTAAGCAAGCGATTAAAATTAGGAATTTGCGCTATCACACCAATTGAACCAACAATCGCAAACGGTGCAGCATAGACCTTGTTTGCAACACAGGCCATCATATAGCCACCACTTGCAGCGACTTTATCAACGCAGATAGATAATGGGATATTAGCTTGACGTAAACGGTCTAGCTGGCTTGCTGCAAGGCCATAACCATGAACCATACCGCCACCACTTTCGACATTGACGATCACCTCATCTTTCGGCTCAGCAACCGCAATTACCGCGCTGACTTCTTCACGCAACGACGCCACTTCATTGGCATCGATACTCCCCTTAAAGTCAATCACATAAACACGCGGCTTAGGATCATCCCCTTCGCCCTTCTTCTCCGCCTTCTCTTTAGCTTTTTCTGCGGCTTTTAGCTCTTTTTCATAAGCTTTAAATTGCTTTTTATCTAACAACTCTTCTTTTAAATGGTGTTTAAGCTCGGTCAGTTTTTCCGACATATTAGTCAGTTTCAACTCACCTTTATCTCCACCTTGTTTTGATGCCGAGGCAGCAACAATAATCACCACAGCAGCAATCGCAACCACAACCGTCAGCGCTTTAGCAAAGAACAAGCCGTACTCGTACAAAAATTCCAAAATATTCTCCCGCGGGGGTCAGTCAGCAAAGGCCATTAACTTCACAAGCTCAAGCAGGCACTAGACTAAACAAATAAAATTGCGTGACATTCTATCAGGCGTAGACAATAAAAAAACCCAGCATTTGCTGGGTTTTTCAATTAAATCACTTTATATCGAGTGATTAGTTAGTCTCAGGGCAAGGACGTAGTACGTCTTGGTCTTCAACTAAGATAGTCGCAGAGCCTTTACCAGCTGTAAGCGCAAATGCCGCAACTTGCTGTTGCATCTCAACGGTTGCAGCCAATGAGCCTTCTACTTCGTTAGGCCCAAGCAATGAGCTATGGTGACCTTTAGAGAAGCGCACCGCACCAGAGCTTGCAGTTGTGCGATCAATACACGCAAGTCCAAGGTTAGCGATCAGTGGCTCTGTGCCTGATACCGGGAAGCCTTCAACACTATTTGGCAACACTTGGTCAGGTAAATGATCGCCGCCATCACCAACCATTTCCACTAAGTGCAATGGTAGACCAGTCGCTTTAAGCATCGCTGCATGGTTAATTGGGTCAGCACTGTCGACTGCAGTTTGTACTGCAAAGGCAAACGTAGGTAAGAAGCCCGCATAAACTTGCTGTACAAGCGCTGCGTACTCAGGCGTACCAGGCTCATAACCTTCGGTATTCGCTTCATCCACAAGCGCTTGGAAATCTTCGGTTGCCACAATAGTGTCAAACAAGATTGGACCAAAGGTTGCTGAGCCAATAAAGGTACCGGCAAAGCCACCTGCTGGTGCGACGAGTGATGCTGCATTAACCGCATAAACATTTGGCAATGCAGTGCCTGAGCTTGGGTCGGTCAATCCGGTGCTGGCATAAGTGGCGAAGTTAGTATTAACAATGCCGCCTAAACTCAGGCCTTGAGAGCTGATTTTACCAATATCAAATACTTGTGGCAGCTCCATTTGTGCTAGTTGCAATGACAAGCCCGTCAACGCTAGGCGCAGACCTAAATGGTCAACCACACTCTGACGGAAGTTATCACGTACCGATAAGGTACTCGCTACGTTAACAAAGGCTAATGGGTTGCCGTTAACAAAAGCTTCTGGTGTACCGACCACATAACCATATGCAGGATCGGAAGCTGACACTTCGTAAACCCCATCACCGTTGGCGTCAAATGAGCGCGCACCATGCAGTGGTTGGTCAATCGCAATTGTTGCTATCCCCATTGCCGCATAGGTACCTGCGAAAGCTAACGCCATCTCCTTACCACCGCCTAAACCATGTAGGGCGATGTTAGTAGGCCAACCATTTGTTGGTGGCGTGAACGGCAACCCTTGCTCTTCATTAAACGCTTGCAACTTAGCAGCATTTGGCATGGCGATCAGAACCGGTACTTTCTCGTAACTCTTAATCTTTGGAATTGGATTAAACTTAGTTAAATGCTTACTCTTATCGGCAGGAGTGCCATCATCAAGCAGGAAGGTTTTACCAGCCAATAATGCCGGATTGCCGAGCGCAGCAGCAGGATCTTCAATGCCCTGTGCAACAGCTTGCATGCCATATGACTCCTGGCTCAATGTGCCCGCTTGCAACGCGAGTAGCACTGAAACAGGGCTGTCACCCTGTGCTAACCAACGACCATTGATTGTTGGTTGTAAGTTGGCATCTAAACAGGCGTTACGCGAACAATCGCCGTAATGCGGCAGCTCGAGTTCAGCCACATAAACATCGGCTAAATCTGATAACACATAAGCTAAGCCATCTGCTGGCGTTAACCCTGCAGCTTGAGCCACGGTATAACCTGCTGGCGTTGGCGGCACGGAGAAGTTAGGCCCATAAGGTGAGCCTGGCTGCGCCATCAGCAGCTTAGTCGTTTCATAGACATCAGCTACAGATTGAGTGGTAAATAACCCAGAATAACTAATGGTTTCACTGTCTACACCGTGCGCCTCAGCCATGCCCTTTTCATAGCTATTAACTAGCGTTTGCAGCAGCAACTGATCTGGGGTTTCAAGCGGGTTCGTATCGATATCGAGCTTTAGCAAGCCATAAGTTGATGATGGAGCGATTGTTCGACCTTCAGAGTCTTGAATTAAATTGGTTGTCGCGTAGATATAAGACTGACCAAACTTAAGCGGTTTAAGCGGCACAATTGCAATGGTATTGCCCGAAGCTGTTGAAATATAATCAACACCATATTGCAACTCATCGCCCACTTTACAGGCGGACACATCAGCTTGTGTTTGACACTCAGGGTCACTTGACAGTGAGCCGCCGACAGTGGCTTCAAATACTCGCACCGCACCAGGCTGAGCGACAGACTCAGCGGCTAAGCTAAGCATGCTGCCGTCATGGTCCATTGCAGGTGCGACTGTAATTGAAATTGGAGAGGTGGTTGACCAACCATCTAATGCGCCAAGGGCCATGCTTGGATCTGTGTAGTCACTACTACCATCCGCCATTTCACCGGGAATGTTAATGGTGCCATCTGTGGTGCCACTAAAGAGTAAATCGTTTGGTAATGGAACATCGCCTGCTGCAGGATCAAATACCATTTGCGACTGAGGAATGAGCGGTTCGGTTTTTTCCGCCAGTTCATTAACACTGTCTTCACTACAGCCTGTCAGGCCCAACGCAGATGCAATAGCAACACCCAAAAAGAGTCTTTTCATCTTTTTTCCCCAAATCTTGTTGTAATAATTTTGTTTTCCCCAAAAATTGGTCACAATAGTCGATAATAGGTGTGACCTAAGGACATTTGTGGCCTTATTTTTAGTTCAAGTTAACGTAAAATTATTGACTTAGCTACAATTTTGTCACAAACAAAGCGAATTTAATGAGCAAAAATCAATCATTTGTTTAAAACAAGTGTAAGACACCCGATAAATCACAGTAGTAGCGGGCTTTTCCGCCAAAAGGAACGACAGCGTCATGTTGGAATATCAAGCAACAGAAAATCTACTCAATAACAAAACAATCTTGGTAACAGGAGCCGGAGATGGGATCGGTCGAGCTGCCGCTTTGGCCTATGCTGCCCACGGCGCTACCGTGATATTATTAGGTAAAACGGTTAAAAAACTTGAAGCCGTATACGACGAAATAGAACAAGCCGGTGGTCCACAGCCTGCAATTATCCCATTGGACTTAAAAGGGGCGACGGAGCAAAACTACATCGATATGGCCGAAACTATTGAGCAACAATTTGGTCATTTAGACGGGCTGCTACATAACGCCAGTTTGTTGGGCGTATTGGGGCCATTTGAGCATATCTCGATGAGTTCAGTTGAAGAAGTAATGAAGGTCAACGTGATAGCCGAAATCATGCTCACTAAAGCTTTACTACCGGTATTGAAAAAAGCGCCGCTGGCTTCTTTGGTTTTCACATCAAGCGGTGTTGGTCGTCAAGGCCGTGCGTTTTGGGGTGAATACGCGATGTCTAAGTTTGCTACCGAAGGCATGATGCAGTCAATTGCCCATGAGTTCCAAGGCTCAAACCTGCGTACCAATAGCATCAACCCAGGTGCAACACGCACAGGGATGCGTGCCAATGCTTACCCAGCAGAGAATCCACAAACCCTAAAAACGCCCGCTGAAATTATGCCCACCTACCTTTATTTGATGGGCGATGATTCAAAAGATATCAACGGCCAGCAGCTCAATGCCCAGTAAAATAACTGGTATAGCCAACCAATAAAAAGGGGAAGCCAAATGGCTTCCCCTTTTTATTGTCTATCGCATTAAATCGCCGCAATGTTATCAACACCGCGGTATTTAACACTTAACGACTATTTATATTTGCGCATCACTAAAGTTGCGTTAGTGCCACCAAAACCAAAGCTGTTACTCATAACAGTATTGAGCTCAGTTTCAGTGCACTGGGTAACCAAAGGCATCCCTTGGGCTTTCTCATCAACCGTATCGATGTTAATGCTCGGGGCAATGAAGTTATTTTCTAGCATAATCAGGCTATAAATCGCTTCGTGAGCACCGGCCGCGCCTAAGGCATGACCTGTTAACGATTTAGTAGAAGCGATAGCTGGTAACGCATCACCAAATGTCTCTTTTAACGCTTCTAACTCACGCATGTCACCCACTGGCGTTGAGGTGCCATGTGTGTTGATATAGTCAACTTTAGTGTCTACATCTGCCAATGCCATCTGCATACAACGCACAGCACCTTCGCCTGATGGCGCAACCATGTCATAGCCATCAGAAGATGCACCATAACCAACAACCTCAGCATATATTTTGGCGCCACGCGCGAGTGCATGCTCAAGCTCTTCAACCACCAAGATACCGCCACCACCAGAGATAACAAAACCGTCACGGTCAGCATCATAAGTCCGTGATGCCTTTTCAGGCGTGTCGTTATACTTAGTCGATAAGGCACCCATAGCGTCAAAGCCCATGGTCAAGGTCCAATCTAGCTCTTCTGAGCCACCAGCAAATACCATATCTTGCTTACCCATTTGGATAAGCTCAACAGCGTGACCAATACAGTGAGCACTGGTCGCGCACGCAGAACTAATTGAATAGTTCATGCCTTTAATTTTAAACGGTGTTGCTAAACAGGCACTGGCCGTGCTGGCCATAATACGCGGCACAATGTAAGGGCCGACACGTTTAACACCTTTAGCACGCAGCGTATCAGCAGCTTGTACTTGGTTAGCGCTCGATGCGCCACCGGTACCAACAATAATGCCGACACGCGGATCTGAATACTGCTCTTCGGTTAAATTGGCATCTTCAATCGCTTGCTGCATAGCAATGTATGCGTATGCAGCCGCATCGCCCATAAAACGCAGTGCTTTGCGGTCAATATGTTCTTTAGGATCTAACTTGATATCGCCCCAGACATGGCTACGAAGCTTCATCTCTTCAAATTGATCTGAATGTGTAATGCCACTTCGGCCAGCTTTAAGTGACTCAGTGACTTCTTGCTTGTTGTTACCAATACTTGACACTACACCAAGTCCGGTGATCACGACTCTTTTCATTATTAACTATCCATTCCGTACATCTAGTACCAATTTTGCTGCGCCAATAGTATCGCTTTTAGATCTTTTAAGTGGTCAGCTTTCCATAAACGCGGCTAAAATAATGCCCAATATTGAACTGAGAGTAAATTCGTTGACTAAAGAACGTGAAGAAAACGGGCTAAATGTAGAAAATAACAATGAAAATCACTCATTATTTACACATTTTGCCAATTTGTCCGCTCTACAATCATCATTATCAGTTGCCGTCATTGGCCGCTTGACTGTGCATGTTACTGCTGTTTTGCTGTCACGTCTGCAACAAACTGCGGCAAACTCACCCTTATATATCAAAGTGTTTTTACCAATTGATGACTCGCTTGATAACTTATTGCCATTGCTGCCGACTTATACTCACGATGCCGTTAACGGGATCAGAGGCGTAAGCGGGTGTCACCGCTTCATTGCTGCAAAACTGACAGTAGATATTTACCTAGGTGACACGCCATCACAACTCAATAGCATGGTTAAGTTCGCCAAGCATAATATAGATCATTGGCATCTTAGCGACCCGACAATTATCGATACTGACGCCTTAGTCTGGACACTGGCAAGCTTAAGCGCTGATCACTGTCAGATCTCTTTATCTGAGCTCACCACTACAGCGGGTATTACACCACCATTTGATTTAATCAAAGCCCTGCAACAAAGTGGCTTCACGGTAAGCCGTTTTAATCCAAACTCAACAACAGCGCAGAACCCAAGTGAATTTGGCAGTGATTCGCCCACAAAACTTAACCAAATTCCTGCCCCAAAGCTTGATAATGTGAGCGCCGACATTATTAACCAAGAGCGCCAAGCGCTGCGCCGACAACAAGCCAATGATTTGCAATCACTGCCACTTCACCGTGCTCACGGCGACATTGCTATCATTGGTGGCGGTATTGCCGCGGGGACTTTATGTTTGTCGCTCGCACAAAGACAGCGAAAATTGCACCTATTTTGCATGGAAGATGCATTAGGCCAACAAGCTTCAGGAAATAAACAGGGCGCAATTTACCCACTGTTGACGCCTGACAACGGCACCTTAAGCCAATTTTTCCAGCAAGGATTATTGTTCTCTGTACGCCAAATAAGCCGGCTCACTGAACAAGGCTTCAACATCGACCATCAGTTTTGCGGAGTATTGCAAACAGGTCATGATGAACGCAGTCGGCAACGATTAAATAAAATTATCCAAGGCCAATCTTGGCCAGAAAATATAGCTAAAGCTGTCGATGCCCAGCAAGCCAATGACATCGCCCAAGTTGCCATCAATCAACCCGGAATATACTACCCGCAAGCTGGGTGGGTCTCCCCTCGTCAATATGCGCAAGCAGCATTTGATTATGCCCAACAGTTAACTGAAATTAACAGCCACTTTAATTGCCATATTGTCTCGATAAGTCAGCAAAGCCAAGGTTGGATATTGCAGCAAAAACATGCCGATGGACACATCGCAACCCATGGGCCTTTTGCGGCACTCGTACTCGCCAATGGTCGTCATTTGACTGACTTTGAGCAAACTAAACAGCTTGCAATAAGCGGGTTTAGAGGCCAGGTGAGTCACGTTCCTTCTACAGGTGAGCTAAGTAAACTGCAAACCGTGCTGTGCTCACATGGTTACCTCACTCCCGCTCACAATGATGCTCATTGCACCGGAGCAAGCTATATCAAAGACCCACAGGATTTAGATTTTAGTGCCGCTGAGCAGCAACAAAATCTTGAGAAACTGCAACAAAGCTACCCCGACTCTAACTGGGTTAATGACGTTGATGTGTCAGCCAATAGCGCCCGTGTTGGCGTGCGAATGGTCACGCGAGACCATGCACCTATGATGGGCTGTGCTCCAAACTATACAGTGATGCTGCAAGCCTATGCCAAGCATCAACATACCAAAGCCAGTATCAATTACTGGCGTACCACACCGGCACCTGTGCATGAAAACCTATTTGTTTTAGGTGGATTGGGTTCGCGCGGATTAACATCAGGGCCACTGGCGGCCGAGCTACTTGCGGCGCAGCTATGTGGTGAGCAACTACCCGCGGATATTGCCACTTTAAAAATGCTCAACCCGAATCGGATGTGGATGCGCAAATTATTAAAAGGCAAAGCACTGGATAAGACATTGGAAAACGGCGCTCGATAAGCTTTCTAGCAAACAGGCCTATGTTTAGGCCTGTTTTGTTGTAAAAGTGAGGGGATTTCAGCAGGCTACTTCGCAGCAGCGTTCATTAGCGCATTCTTAAAGTCGTTCATCCAACCACGATAAACTGTTTTTACATCGCCCCAATTAAAAACTTGGTTGTTTTGACTCCATTGATTAAACCCTTGGCCTCTATCAGCCGCTTTAGCTAACAACTCACCGCTTTCACCATCCTTAATCATCGCCAATAACATCATAGAACCCGAACTTTCACTATAAGTTGTGCCCATTGACGAAAAACTTCTACGGCTGGACTCTATCGGCGCGCTCAAGCGAATGTCTGTCACTGCGGCCTCAACAACCAACACACCCGGTCCTTTAGTGTCAACAAGTTCATAGGGTTGGTCACTGTTAAACACATCTTTTACGGTAATGGCAAACTGCGCCGACATCTTATCTAAAATCTCCGGAGGCAGATCATAAGTGGCATTCAAACCGTCGGTTCGTCTATCAATTCTTGGCGGTCGATAGTCTGCTGGGTGGTCGTTGGTGACAGGCACCTTTTCAAAATACAACTTGTTATATTGTGACCAATCAACGTTAGGTTTAACAAACGATAAGCCTAACTTTGAATGATCCACTCTAACCAACCCCTCAGGGGAAATTTCGGCATCTGGGCCCTGCTGTATACTTGGTGCTTGAGTGGCGCAGCCAGTAACCGTGACAATACAGCCAACAAACAATACCCGCAGTAGTTTTTCCATGATCGACTCCCCTGTATACAATGACTAACACCTCAATAGTAAAACTTTCGATTTAGCGCTTGGTTAAATATAGCAATAACCTATTAAAAATAAAGCATGTTTAAACTATGGCAATACAGAGGTGACGCAAAGAATGACTGGGCAAGCAATCGCATCACAGCCATTGAGGGAAAAAAGGGCAGAAAAAAAGCCACATTAACGTGGCTTCTTAATACTGTGTTTATCAGCGGCTGGTTTAACTCGAACTCGATTATTGGTATCTCGACTGCGACGAATAAGCTCGTCGCTGGCAATCGATGTAGATTTTGCCAGCCTGTCATACAGCAGAACATTCACTGATGCGGCCAAGTTCATGCAGCCTATGGTTGGCACATAGACTACTGCATCGGCACGATTAACAATTTGCTGACTGATTGTGCCATCTTCAGGTCCAAAGATATAAAGGGCTTTTTCTGGGTGCTGAAAGTCAGGCAATGGCACCGCGCCTTCAACCAAGTCAACACAGACAATTTTAACCTCGTCTGGCACCGCATCAACCAAAGACTCGACCTTAGTTTTCGCAATACTTTGGCTCGCCAATTTGGTATCGGTGTTGTATTGGGCACTACCATTACTGGCCGCCAGCTCATAGCGCTTGCCAGTATAGAAAACCGCATCTGCACTATAGCACCCCACCGCTCGCATGATACCACCAACATTAGTCGGGCTTTTAGGGTTAACCAGACCAATCGCGGCATAACTAGATTTACTCATAAGCAGCTCAACTTAAACCTTGTAACACTAGGCGGCCAATTTAGCGCTTAGCTGTGACCAGGCATCATTCACTAAAGCAAAATCACTTTCGTTGAGTTCTTGGCGCGCCAACGCTAAACACTCGGTCATCTTAGCTTCAAGGGCAGTAATATCTTGCTCGGTTTCTGCCTCTAGTTGTGACAAGACCACCGCAAAGTGCCCCTGTAAATAACCACTGGCAAAAAGTGCATCATCATCACCATCTGCGACAATTGCTTCAATCCAATCTTGTAAGGTTTGCTCGTACTTCTCAATCATCGAGGGCTCCGCATTATCTCATTTACACTGATTGGTCATAACCAACCATTAATCTTAACTCACCGCTAGCCACTAGCCTGGCTAACAGGATTTTAAACAAAATCAGGATTAGCTACCTGATACATCACATAATCATGATAACCAGTGATCACTTTATAATAACCTGATAGTGCTTTATCTAATTCTGGGTCGCCACTATCCACGATTAATGGCCGTCCTTCAAGTGCTTTTAGCTTAGTTTTCGTTGCCATTATAATGATATTGTCTTTGCCTACCTGACGGATCAATGCTGGGCTCAACTGCTGGTTACCGCGACCAAGAATATGGCCTTGACCGCCAATAAGGGTGATCACCAATTTGGCAGATTGACCGGCAACAATCTCAAGCAGTTGCGCTGCACTCAAGTCCGATGCCACCAATGCTTGCTCTTGGATCACATCAACACCTAGCAGAGTATTGTCTAAGCCTAAACTTTCCATCACCGCAGCAACCGTGCTGCCTGACCCCATAATAAATAACTCATCTTCCATTAGGTCAATCACTTCTGCTGCCATATCAGCGAGCACCAGTTCATCAACTTCTTTACCGCCCATTTTCACCGCTTGAATATAGCGTGGTTCGGCAGGTACACACATTTCGCCAAAGCGCCTTGCTTTGACTGTGCCACTTCGAAAAGCGCTTTCGTCAATATCCATCACATCGGCAGACATAATGCTCACAAGCTCACCATCTAACAGCATCTTCAACACCATGCCTGAAGCTTGTGGAGTGATACCGTAGACACCAGAGTGAATTTTCACTCCAGCTGGTACACCCAGTACCGGCAATTCAGTATCTAAAGCCTGATGAACATCGCGCGCAGTGCCATCACCACCGCTAAACATCAGTAGATCTAAATCTTGCTGCTCGAGCCGTTTTACAGCATTCTGGGTATCGGTCGCCAAAGTATGTTGACCGGCCGCCACTAAGCCCTGTTCAACAGTGCTTTGATAAACCACTTCATAATTAAATCCCATCTGTTGACACAGTGCCTCGCCCATATCGCCTGATGCGGTAAGGATCTTTATCCGTTCTTTATAAGGTAATATGACTGTCAACGCCTGTGCCATACGCAATGCCGACTTGGGCTCTGCGCCGCGAGCGAGTGCCTCTTTGGCCACATTGTCGCTGCCTTTCAATGCGACACTGCCGCCAAGACCGGCTAACGGGTTAATCACCATACCTAAGCGAAACATTCCTGCCATTAGCTATCCTTTATTTCCTATTCGTTATGACTTGTAAGCGCGCTGAAACCGCTTATGCTGACGGTTGCTGCGATGCTTTGGGGATCATCAGTACCGCTAACATCGACAATACTGCGCAAATACCAGCGACTAGCCAGCTCAGCCAAGCCAAGCTGCCATCTCCCCATATCATGCCACATAGCCAAGTACCCAGCGCGCCGCCCACACCAAAGCTTAAGCTGGCATACAATGCTTGGCCTTTGCTACGGTGGCGAATGTCAAAATGTTGATGAACAAACTGAATTGATGCGGCGTGCACTAAACCAAAAGTAAAAGCATGCAGTAGCTGCGCTATCGCCAACCACCACATACTATGGGCGCAAAAAGCCATTAGCAACCAACGAGCGGCTGTCATGGCGATACTGACCAGCAGTAGCCTTCTCACACCAAACCGCCCCATAAGCCGGGGGGCGTACATAAACATCACAATTTCAGCAAGTACTCCCAATGCCACGTATATGCCCGCAGCAGATTCGGTGTAGCCCACTTGCTTTAAATAAAGAACAAAAAATCCGTAAAAGGGTCCAGCACTCATCTGCAGCAACACCGCAGAAAGCAGGAACCAGAAAATAGCTTTATCTATTTTAAGCGGTTTAACAACACTGGTTTTATCGATACTCGCACGGGTATTGGGCAGCGCTAATGCACAAGCTAATAACCCAAGGAATAAACTCAAACCCACGTATGGCAGCACCTCAGTGCCCCACTCGCTGATAGCAAACCCAACGCCAACAACAAACACTAAGTAACCTAAACTCCCAAAACTACGTATCTTGCCATAGCCACCAGTGTTACTGCCTAAGGTCTCCAAAGTAATCACTTCAAGCTGAGCTAATATCGCATTCCAAAAGAAGGTGTAAATGCTTAGGCTGATAGCTAAATAGACAAAGTCACCGTGGTAAAAAAAACTGAGAAAGGTCACTGCTGAACATGCGGCGCCAAGTTTTACCAGTTGACCGCGCATGCCAGTGCGATCGGCCACTTGGGCCCAGATATTAGGCGCGACAATCCGAGTGGCCATTAAAATGGCGAGTAAAAAACCTATCTCTTGAGCATCAAAGCCTCGGTGCTCGAAGAACACACCAAGATACGGTACTAAAACACCTAAAATGGCAAAAAAGAAAAAGTAACACGCACTAATCCACCGTAATTGTGGCGTCATGGCACTGGATTGCGACATTTACATCAACTCTAAAAAAACGATGACTAAAACGAAAGAAGGCACATAAATGTGCCCTCTTTATCTAACTTGCACACCAATTAGCGCATACCGATATTAGGCGTCGCACTGCTGACATCTTGATTTTGAGCGCGATGCCTTAACAGGTGGTCCATTAGCACGATCGCTAACATAGCTTCGGCGATGGGTACGGCTCTAATCCCAACACAAGGATCGTGACGGCCTTTTGTCACCACTTCTGCCTGCTCGCCTGTGATAGTCATACTTTCACCCGGTACGCTAATGCTGGAAGTTGGCTTCATGGCTATATGGGCAACTATCGGTTGGCCAGATGAAATGCCGCCCAAAATACCACCAGCATGATTAGAGGCAAAACCTTGCGCTGACATTAGGTCGCGATGATCTGAGCCTTTTTGATTGACCACCTCAAATCCATCACCAATTTCAACCCCTTTTACAGCATTGATTCCCATCAATGCATGGGCAATATCAGCATCGAGTCGATCAAACACCGGCTCACCTAAACCAACGGGTACGTTGTGAGCAATCACTGACACTTTAGCACCAATAGAATCGCCACTTTTCTTCAAGTCCCGCATATATTCATCGAGCTGTTCAAGCTTACTCGCGTCGGGAAAGAAAAATGCATTTTGCTCTATCTGCGCTGCATCAAAAGACTCAGCACATATTGGCCCCAACTGAGAAAGATAACCGGTAATTTCAATGCCGTGCACTTGCTTTAAGTACTTTTTCGCCACTGCGCCAGCCGCGACACGCATCGCCGTTTCTCTTGCCGATGAACGTCCGCCACCACGGTAATCTCGTAGGCCATATTTTTGCTGATAAGTGTAATCAGCGTGTCCTGGTCTAAACTGGTCTTTAATATTTGAGTAATCTTTACTGCGCTGATCGGTATTTTCAATCACCAGTCCGATAGAAGTACCGGTGGTTTTACCTTCAAAGACGCCTGATAACACTTTAACTTCGTCCGGCTCACGACGTGCAGTCGTATATCGAGATGTGCCTGGGCGTCGTCTGTCTAGGTCGTGTTGCATATCGGCTTCGGTTAACTCCAACCCAGGAGGGCAGCCATCAATAATACAGCCCAGCGCTTTGCCATGGCTCTCACCAAATGTGGTGACTACGAAATTTTGACCAATACTGTTTCCCGACATCCGCTTTATACACCCCGTCTTTTATTCAATAAGCTTATGAGGTTAACTCAAAAATTAACCGATGACATATTCCGAAATAAACTAGCTTAAGGTCAGCATATGAGCTGACCCATAACTACCTATTGTCCACTATCTTTATAGATGGCGAAAAGTGATTCATTTTCAACTAGCTGATCACGGGTTAACACAAACACACCGTCTCCGCCATGTTCAAAGCTAACCCAAGTAAAAGGTACATCAGGGAACTGCTCAATCAGATGGACCATAGAATTACCCACCTCAACCACCAACAGACCTTCTTCAGTCAAATAATCCGCCGCGTTTGCTAAAATACGTTTAGTGAGATCTAAGCCATCTCGCCCCGATGCTAAACCTAATTCAGGCTCATGGTGATACTCACTTGGCATATCATCGATATCTTCAGCATCAACATAAGGCGGGTTAGAGACAATAAGATCGTATTGCGGACCACGTGGTATCGCTGAAAACAGATCAGACTCAATTGGAAAAACACGTTCCATTACGCCCAATGACTCAATGTTAACCTGCGCCACTTCTAAGGCATCGGTACTAATATCTAACGCATCAACCTCAGCTTCATCAAACTCATAAGCACACGCAATCGCAATACAGGCACTACCGGTGCACAAGTCAAGAATGCGATTAACTGGTTTATTGTATAACCACGGGCTAAAGCGTTCGGCAATCATTTCTGCAATCGGTGAACGCGGTACTAATACACGCTCATCGACATAAAATTCGAGGCCGGCAAACATCGCGCGATTAGTCAAATAAGGCACTGGTAGCCGCTCTCTAACTCGGCGAATAATCAATTCGACTATTTTATGTTTTTCGCTACTGGTTAAGTTAGCATGTACCACTTGTTGACCAAGCTCTTCTGGTAAATGTAATGCGTGAAAAACTAGCGCGATCGCCTCATCCCAGGCATTGTCTGTACCGTGACCATAATAAATATTAGCGTCATTAAATCGACTAACGGCCCAACGCAACATATCACCCACGGTGCGTAACTCGGTAACGGCTTCATCTACAAAAATCTTGTCCACAAGGGTACTCCAACGTATTTGTTCGGCATCATTGTAACTGAACTCTATTCATATGGCATCGGATTCAATAAAATAGCCAGCATGAAAAATGAAAAAGATGATGGTTTGGCGCTATTTAAGGCGCTTACCGCTGGCGTAAAGCCAATAACTCAAGATAAACGCCACTTTGCCGCGCCAGAAAAGCAGAAACGTCAGGTCGTGGAAAAACAGCAGCAGCTCTATGCTGATAGCTATTTTTCCGACACTTATCAGCCTCAGCTGCCCGATGAAGGTGCCATGCGCTGGCAACGAGAAGACACCGATAAGCATGAACTTAAACGCTTGCGCCGCGGTGATTACCAACCGGAGTTGTTGCTGGATTTACACGGTATGCGGCAAACTGAGGCCAAGCTAGAGATAGCCGCCCTCATACAAGCATGCAGTAAGCAACATATCCATTGCTGTTGTATTATGCATGGCCATGGCAGCGGAGTATTAAAGCAGAGTATTCCATTGTGGTTAGCGCAACACCCCCATGTGCAAGCCTTTCATCAAGCGCCTAAAGAATGGGGTGGCAGTGCCGCATTATTGGTTTTGGTGGATGTGGCAGAGCTAAACATCTAGCTCTGCTATGGGAAACTTTGTTGCCTACGCAATCGTGTAGGGAGAGTGCTGCCAGCTAATAGACTGCTGTTCGCCATGCTTATCGATGAGAGTTACCCCTGAGGTTGCAAACAGCGGCGGCTCAATGCCACGTACTAACTCACTAACCATGTAACCTAACAGCGGCATATGCGCGATAACCAATACTTTATCGGCGCGGTATTGTTCTGCGTAAGCACAGACTAAATCTGCCGCTGTACAGGGATCGGCTGATGGGGTTAATTCATCAAGCACCAACCACTTGCGCGGCTCAGGAAAATGCTTTGCAACCTCTTGCCAAGTTTGCTGGGCGCGCAAATATGGACTGACAAACACTAAGTCAAACTCGGCTACACTACGGGCCAAATAATTGCTCATTTGCTCGGTTTGATGTCGACCTAACTCAGTGAGTGTTCGCTCTCTGTCTGAGTGGGCATCGTAACCTGCTTCACCATGGCGCATTAGGAATAGCTGCATACAACATCTCGCTATTATTATCATTGCTTTTGCCAATTGTAGCTTTAAATTAGCAGTCAACAAACCATAGTTGACTCAATAATTAGTCGAATAGTCAAAAATCAGACAAGCGGCCATGTTAATGTAAATTTAACGTTAACCCGGCACAGTAGAACTAACAGATATTCAACACCCTGGCGGTATATAACAGCACTTACCCAGCGAAAATTGCCACTGAATTAGCGTTAACGACTGTTGATATCTATCAGAAATAACATATGAAATTTGCTAAAGTCGAGTTTCAATACCAATATGTATTATCGCGACATAACTTGCTAAGCTGATACTTTAGGTTGATTCATTTGATCAATCGCTAAAAAGGATGGATATACCTGTTGCAAACACAGACTTCGATCATTAAAAGCCCCAACGATCACCGCCAATATGCATTTATTACCTTAGCCAATAATCTAAGAGTCATGTTAGTGGAAGACAGTTTGGCCTCGCAGGCTGCGGCATCAATGGCCGTCAATGTCGGCCACTTTGATGATCCTGTAGAACGTCCAGGTATGGCTCACTTTCTCGAACACATGTTGTTTCTTGGCACAAAAAAGTATCCAGATTCTGGTGAATACCATGCTTTTATTAACCAGCATGGCGGCAATAATAATGCTTGGACGGGTACCGAACAGACCAATTTCTTTTTCTCTATTGATGCCGAGGTTTTCGAGCAATCTTTAGACCGATTTAGCCAGTTTTTTATCGAGCCACTATTTAATCAAGAACTGGTCGATAGAGAGCGCCACGCAATAGAATCAGAATTTAGCTTAAAGCTCAAAGATGATGTAAGGCGCACCTATCAAGTCCAAAAAGAGTCCGTTAACCCTGCCCATCCCTTTAGCAAGTTTTCGGTTGGCAACCTCAGCACACTTGATGGCGATGAAGGGCAATTGCGACAAGAATTGTTGGCCTTTTATCAAAACCACTATAGCGCTAATCTCATGACGCTTTGCTTGGTAGCGCCGCAACCAATCGCCCAGCTGCAAGCGTTTGCCGAACAATATTTTAGTGCGATAAACAATGCCAACTTAGTCAAACAATATCCTGATGTGCCGCTTTATAGTCAGCAGCTACTGCAACAGCAAACCAATATTGTGCCACTTAAAGAGCAACGCCGAGTGGCGATAACATTCGCCTTACCTGCAATCGATCCATTTTATCGACGTAAGCCTCTGACTTTCATCAGCCACCTACTTGGCTACGAAGGTAAAGGCAGCCTGTTAAGTTACTTGAAAGAAAAAGGCTGGGCAATCAACCTCTCGGCCGGAGGGGGCGTGAATGGGTATAATTTTAAAGACTACAACATTAGTATCCAGTTAACCGAGCGCGGGCTTTCGCATCTCGATGATGTCATTAGCTGTGCTTTTGAGTACATTGAGTTAATTAAATTACAAGGTATTGAAGATTGGCGTTATCAAGAACGCGCTAATTTGCTCAACTTGGCATTTAAATACCAAGAGCAAATAAAGCCATTAGATCTCGCCAGCCATTTAAGCATTAATATGCACCACTATGACGTCGACGATTTGATCTACGGCGACTATCGGATGGATGGCCTAGACTTACCGGAAACTCATCGGTTGTTAAAGCTACTAACCCCGCAAAACATGCGGCTGCAACTGATTGCCCCAGATCTAGATACCGAAAAACAAGCGGCTTGGTATCACTCGCCATACCAAACAAAACCCATTGAATCTGACAGGATGGCAAAGTGGCTTGAGGTGACTCCACGGGAAGCGCTGGAGCTACCCGATAAAAACCCGTTTATCATTGCCGATTCGGTCGCTAGACCGGACAAGAGCAGCGCCCCGGTTCCCGAAGTTGTTTGCCAAGAAAAAGGCTATCGCCTTTGGCATCGTAAAGATGATGAATTTAATGTGCCCAAGGGGCATATGTATCTATCGATGGACTCAGAACAAGCCTCTAAAACGCCTAGGCATGCCGCACTCACTCGGCTTTATGTAGAAATGTTACTGGATTATTTGACCGAATTTACCTATCCAGCTGAAGTTGCTGGGCTCAGTTATAACATCTACCCTCATCAAGGGGGGATCACCCTACATTTAACTGGCTTCACCGGCAAACAAGAAGCCTTGCTGTCTCTGCTTATTAATAAAGCCCGGGAACGGAACTTTACCCAAGCGCGATTTAACACCATTAAGCGACAGATCTTGAGAACATGGTATAACCACAGTCAGGCCAAACCGATATCTCAACTGTTTACCAGTTTAACGGTGACCTTACAAAAGCGCAGTTACGAGCCTAGCCGTATGGCTGAACTACTTGAAGAGATTGAACTGGAAGATCTGCACGAGCATGTCCGAAGCTTCTATGAAAAAATACACCTTGAAGGTTTAGTCTATGGCGACTGGCTGACAGACGAAGTGCGGCAGCTGGGCAACCGCTTAGACCATATTTTATCCTTGGTGACTTCACCAAGTGGCGAATCTGAGCGTGAACTCGTTAATCTCAAAGGTCACGGCACACTAATGCGTGAGCTACCTGTCACCCATCAAGACAGTAGCATTATCGTTTATTATCAGGCAGAACAAGCCACACCAGAAAAGATGGCCCTGTTTAGTTTACTCAACCACACCATGTCATCTACTTTTTTCCACGAGTTACGCACTCAACGGCAGCTTGGCTATATGGTCGGAACGGGGTATCTCCCGCTAAACCGTTACCCTGGGATGATTTTCTATATTCAATCGCCTACTGCTGGACCGCTGCAGTTGCTAGAAGCTATCGATGAGTTTATTGCTGATTTCAATTATGCGGTGATGCAAATCACCAGTGAACAGTGGGAACAAACTAAACTTGGGTTGATTAACCAGGTGATGGAACATGACGCTAACCTTAAGACCCGCGGTCAACGTTATTGGTCTAGCATTGGTAATAAGGATTATCAGTTCAATCAACGCGAATTGGTGGTAGAAAATATTCAACATATCACCCGCTCAGATCTTATCAAATTCATGATGAGTAAAATGCGCACCAAGCACGGAGACCGATTAGTCCTGTTTACCACTGGCGAACAACATCGCCACTTGGATAGATTAACGTCTGATAATATGATCACTGATTTGCGATCTTTTAAACAACAAGCGAATAAATTCAGCTATTAACAGGCTAACTATTGGCCGCGTAGATTTCAAATAGCTAATTTACCGATATAATACCAACAAACACGTAACACCAGACTTTTAATCTAAAAGGGCGTCATTTGTCAGTTAAATAAACTACAAACAATTACTGCACCAAATTTTCTTCATCGAAGTCAAAGGGGATGCAAATGATTTTCATCTAGAAAAAGTAGCCACAACTTTGACAAATCGCTTACTTTCTGAAAAAGTGAGGTTAATCAACTGTTGCCTACGCTTTTCTGGCTAATAATCAAACAAATAATTATGCCTAATGCTCTGTTAAAGCTTGTATTGACCTTGTTTATCACGTGCCTGTCTTTGACTGTTGCTCGTGCCCATGACTCTATTACTCACTCTGTTGAACTTAATAGCGACAATTTTAGTGTACCTCAAGGTCTATCTCAGAGCACCGTTACCTCTATTGTTGAAGACGAGCAAGGATATGTATGGATAGGCACACTAAATGGTTTAAACCGTTTTGACGGCAAGTCTTTTACCCGTATCAAGAGCCACCACAGCGGTTCATTGTCTAGCACTTTTATAAGAAGCCTTTATTATTCAAATAATCATGGTCTACTTATTGGAACTGACAAGGGCTTATACGTTTTTGATCCAGTCAATGAGCATTTTCAGCAATTAGTTCCGCAAAATACATTGTTGACTCAAGCAATTTGGAGCATTAACGAAAATGAAACCGGGCAGCTATTTATTACGCTACCTACCGAATTATTGGTATTGAACGCAGACCTCACTGTGAGTTTTCATGATACCAAGCCTACGGCAAAAGAAATTAAGAAAACGATAATAAAAAACAACATAATCTACACCCGAAATTACGATGGTGAACTCCATAGTATTGATATTAAGAACTCAGGAAAAACCCAAAAGCTCGTCGACAATGTCATCGATATTATCGAGCTCAATGACAAGATTGTTTTTTCAACAGCGTCCGGAATAAGCGTAATAGAAAGTGATACGACTTCGAGCATAGTGGCTCTGGAGTCGCCCCATCTAAGTGAAGCAAACGGCGTCGTTTATGCCGTGAATAAAAATGGCATTTATAGCGTAGACGGTAATAACCTCGAGATCGTTGGTCAGTTTAAGCACAATATTGCTGAAAGAAAAATTTCCAGCTTTTATCGAAGCCAAAATGGGTTCTATATTGGCTTTAACAATCAAGGCTTCCAACTTATTCTAGATGAGAGAAATCTTGTCCAGCAAATCACTGCTGAAGTTAATAACACTTGGAGTATCACGCCGTATAAAGAAGAGCAAATACTCGTAGCGTCAGATCAACCAACAATCAATCGATACGATAGGAACCTAAAGTTAACAGCAAAATATGACAGCGGTATCATTGGTTTTAAAAATGCAATTGAGCTTAACGGTGATATCTATATAGGCAGTTACGAAGGGCTGATAAAAATATCACCTAATAATGAAAAAAACCAAATACTTGAAGATACTATCGTCACAGTGCTGGCAAAGCACAAAAACAAAATATATTTAGGAAGCTATGACGGGCAAGTATCGGTCATTGACAATGAACAATACGAATTTACGATAGATACCTTAGTTCAAGAGCCTATCTTAGATATTTTTGCCACCGAAAAAGCGACTTATATCGCCTCTCAAAGTGGCTTCTACGAATACCACAACAACAGTTTAAGAAAAATACACGATGAGATCACCTACAGTGTCAGCCAGCTAGGGAATAACATCGTGTTTGGCACTGCGACGTCCATCATGCAATATGATCCCAACGGCAAAGTCTCAACTCTGTTTAGTAATAATAAAGAGATTTATGCATTGGTGGGGGTTAACAATAGCCTTGTAGCCTCATCTTTAGGTGAAGTTGTTTATTTAAAAGACAACACCCCCTTTGTCTTACCCACGGCTTACGGCAGTCAATATGAGTACAACACCCCGAGTAAATTAGTCTTGGATGCCAGTACTGTACTTTTAGGTGGCATTGATGGCATAAGCTTGTTCAATATCGACAAACTAAATCAGCATGTAGAAAATAAAAAAGTAATAAATACGCTGATAGAAGAAGCGCTGGTGTTTAACGTACCGGTCGCGGTTGGCAGCGAGTTTATAGAACAATCGATGATGAGCACGTCGCAAATTCAACTTAAATATTCCGACTACCCATTTACTTTTAAGTTCTCTAGCCCCAGTGCTAGCGCTCAAGATATTGAGTATTTTTACCAAATGAGTGGTCTTAATGAAGATTGGATTTCGGGCAAGAAGACCCACTCTGCAACTTACACTAACCTATCAGATGGTGAGTACATATTTAACGTTTATGCTATTGACCCTCTCACCAAACAGCAAGGGCCAATTAGAAGCCTACAAGTGCTGATTTCACCGCCCTGGTGGCTTTCCACAACATCTAAGGTCATCTACTCATTATGCACGCTAATATTGTTGGGCTTCACATTCAAAGCAGCGTTAAGACGACGGGAAGTACAACGTCAAATTGCTAAGTCAGAAGAACGCTTGAAGCTGTCACTCTGGGGCAGCGGTGATGAAATGTGGGACTGGGATATTGAAACCGGCCAGATCTATCGCTCCAATATCTGGGGCTCTTTGGAATTCCCTCGCGATGGACAGCGCTCTGGTGACGGCAGTGAAGAAAGCAATATCCACCCAATGGATCAAGAGCGCGTAAGTAGCGCGCTAAATAAACATTTCACCGGCGAATGCGATCATTTCGAGGCCGCTTACCGAGTAAAAGGCAAAGCGGATGAATGGGTATGGATTTTAGACCGCGCTAAAATTGTTGAGCGAGACGAACAAGACAAACCGGTTCGGATGACGGGTACCATCAAGAACATCAACAACTTTAAGCAAGCTGAAGAACAATTACGCTTGTTTGAGCGCGCAATCGAGAACATTTCTGAAGGTATGTTTATACTCGATAGCCAGTTTGACTTTGTCGAAGTGAACGAAGCTTGTTGTGACCTGTGTGAAAAAAGCCGCAGTGATTTTATTGGCACCAAACTTAACTTTGATTTGTACCCTGACAGTTATTCAGAACAGATCCATGCCATATTACAGCAGCAAGGCAGCTGGAGTAATGATGTCGAATCCTCTAAAGGCGATGGCAGTAGTTTCTTAATGGAGCTAACCATTGATGCCATCTATGACGAGCAAGGCGCGTTGTCCCACTATGTCGGCGTATTCTCCGATATATCACGTCGTAAACAGCAAGAAGAAGAGCTGCGAAAACTAACCAATAATGATTTACTCACTAGCCTGCCCAACCGCTCGAGCTTAATGGTGACGTTAGGTAACCTAGTACGCAAAGATACTCACCACACATTGATGGTATTGGATTTAGACAACTTCAAAAAGATTAATGACTCACTGGGTCACCAAGTTGGTGATGAATTGCTGAAGATGGTCGCCCTGAGAATTGAAGCTGCAGTACCTTACCATACAAGCATTTATCGTTTAGGTGGCGATGAGTTTGCCATTCTTGTTGATAACAACCCCGATATCGGCTCTGCAGCAGTGATCGCCAATAGCGTTATCGATGCTTTTAATAATCCATTTGACCTATCTAATGACCGAGTGGTCGTGGGTGTCAGTATAGGTATTGTGCTGTATCCTGAAGATGATCAAAATGAGCAAGCACTGCTGCGTAAGGCAGACATCGCTATGTATCATGCCAAATCTGGCGGTGGTAACCGATACCAATTCTACTCTGAATCACTCAACCGTAATGCAATTCGCCAGCTTGAAGTTGAAAATTTAATTCGTGAAGGACTGAAAGAAGATCTGTTTGAAGTCTACTACCAACCTAAGATTGACCTAAAATCTGGCAAGCTAGCCGGCATGGAAGCTCTGGTACGTCTAAATCACCCTCAGCATGGTTTGATACCACCAGGAGATTTCATTCCTCTGGCAGAAGAAACTGGCTTGATCATTGATATCGGTGAAGTCGTGCTAAAGAAAGCGTGCTTTGCGGCACAAAATTGGCGCCGTCAAGGAATCTTCAATGGTAGGGTTGCTGTCAATTTATCATCGCAACAATTCGCTCTACCCGACCTCCATCAACGCATAGAGTCAATTTTACGTCTAACTCAGCTACCTGCAAGTAATCTTGAGCTAGAAATTACCGAAGGGACCGTCATAAAACAGCCGGAAAAAGCGATCAAGGTGATGGATCAATTGTCGCAAATGGGCGTCAGCCTTGCGTTAGACGACTTTGGCACCGGATATTCGTCACTGTCATATTTAAAGCGCTTCCCTATCCATACTCTTAAGATCGACAAAGCATTTGTTGACGATATAGATAAGTCCGACAGAGATCTTAAAATGGTTGATTCTATTATCACCATCGCGCACAACATGGGGCTCTCTGTTGTCGGTGAAGGGGTTGAAGAAGCATCACAACTGAGTATACTAAAAGCATTAAAATGCGAAGAAATACAAGGCTTTATATACAGCAAAGCGGTAACAGAAGAATGCTTTTCTAAGCTGCTAATTCAAGAGAATATTGAGCCTCAAAAGCATGTAAAACAGGCAAATTCCGGCCCTAAAATGTAATCAAAATGCTAAATAAATAAGGAAAAATGTAAAACTTGGCATAACACCTGCAATTACTCTCTCAAACGTCAACGTTTTGTTGATACAAAAAAAACCACCTTGAGTAGAGAGAGATAAACATGATTAACGGACTAGTTACTGCCATCGCCCTTACCTTAACAGCACCTACTGCAATTAATGCACTGGATACTATTAGCATTGATAACAGCGAAATAGCTGGATCTCCTCATATCAAGTTCAAGCCTGTTGAATTAGCGGGTTCGCCACACATTAAATTCAAGCCTGTTGAGCTAGCTGGCTCACCTCACATTAAGTTCAAGCCTGTTGAACTAGCAGGTTCACCACACATTAAATTCAAGCCTGTTGAACTAGCGGGTTCACCACACATTAAATTCAAGCCTGTTGAATTAGCGGGTTCACCACACATTAAGTTCAAGCCTGTTGAACTAGCAGGTTCACCACACATTAAATTCAAGCCTGTTGAACTAGCAGGTTCACCACACATTAAATTCAAGCCTGTTGAACTAGCCGGTTCACCACACATTAAATTCAAGCCTGTTGAACTAGCCGGTTCACCACACATTAAATTCAAGCGTGTTGAACTAGCCGGTTCACCACACATTAAGTTCAAGCCTGTTGAACTAGCCGGTTCACCACACATTAAGTTCAAGCCTGTTGAACTAGCCGGTTCACCACACATTAAGTTCAAGCCTGTTGAATTAGCCGGTTCACCACACATTAAGTTCAAGCCTGTTGAATTAGCTGGCTCACCACACATTAAGTTCAAGCCTGTTGAATTAGCTGGCTCGCCACACATTAAATTCATCAATACTGCACACGCGTAAGGAGAAGTGACTATGTTAAATTCACTAAAGAAAGCCCTAGGTATTGCGCACAAGTCAGAACGTAAACGTGTTGAGTTGCCTGTTGGCCTTGATCATTTGGAAGTGATTCCTGCGAAAGTCTGGTGGAAGTAACCTTTTGGTTACCTCAAATAATCGTAGTAAATAAAAAAGGAGCCAACGGCTCCTTTTTATTTTGAATGACGCTATAAGCCAATATTGACGTTACCGCGCCCTTGCGCTTTTTTCCAAGCAAAACGCTTATGGGTGCTTAATAACGGATAACCAAATGGTCCACACAGCAATCCGATAAAAGCCCAGCGTTTGACGCCTAATCCTGCTCTAAATGCTAAATTTCCCATCACAAGTGATGATAACAACAAGCCCGCTACAACGAACAAAACCATTGGGTGTATACCTCTTACTGCTACTACACCTGCCAATACATCCCACGCAAACAACCTCATAAATTAGGGTGTGTACGCAGATAGCTGTACCAACAGAAACCGTCCAACGCGAACCTTAAATTGTACACTAAGCCATCATATTTTGGCTAAAAAATTAACAAAAGTTGCCTTTTAATCGAAAAAAAACGGCATAAATATGCCGTTTTTAATTTCAATAACAATGACCTGGAGTATAACTATGAGTAAAATTTACTTTGCTCTTCAGCCATTTTCTTTAGACGTTCACATGGTGTAAAGCGATCGCCATACTGAGACTGGTACTGGGTCAGTTTATCAACTAAGTTTTGCGCACCTAAGGCATCAATATACTTAAACGGCCCCCCAAGAAACGGTGGGAAACCAATGCCGAAAATCGCACCAATATCCCCATCACGAGCTGAGCTAATAATCCCCTCTTCCAAACAGCGTACTGCTTCGTTGAGCATTTGCACAACACACTGCTCTGCAAGCTGTTCAGCCAGTTTGCCCGCGCCTGGGCTCACTCCTAATACGCCATAAACGCTTTCATCTACGCGCTTATCTTTAGGTTTTCCATTATAAAGATAAAAACCTTTCTTATTCTTACGGCCTTTACGGTCATCCGCTAGCAACTTATCAAATGCCGCCGGCGCCTTGAAACGCTCACCTAATTCCGACTCTAAAATGGGGGCAATCTTAGCTCCAACATCAATACCTACCTCATCAAGCAGTGTCATTGGCCCGACTGGGAAACCAAACTTCACTAATGCTTTATCCAGATGTTCAACGCCATTACCTTCTAATAGCAAGTTAGCAGCTTCATTCATATACAGCGCTAAAATACGATTCACATAAAAACCTGCACCGTCTTGAACAACAATAGGAGTCTTACCCTGCTTTCTCGCAAATGCAACAGTGGTAGCAATGGTTTGCGCCGATGTGCCTTCATGGGCAATTACTTCAACTAACGGCATTTTTTCTACTGGTGAGAAATAATGCAGCCCTATCACATTTTCAGGCCGACTTGCCGCTTGGGCGATTTGACCGATAGGCAGTGACGAAGTGTTCGATGCGAAAATGGTATGCTCGCCACAGTGTGCCTCAACATCTTTAACCATTTGATGTTTTAAGTTGATATCTTCAAATACGGCTTCAACTACAATATCGGCATCTTTAACACCTTTGTACTCCGTTGTAGTGGTCATCAACGCCATTTGATTATCACGAGCTGCAGGGGTGATATGGCGACGTTTAACACTCTTATTAAGTAGCTTATAGGCATAGGCTAGCGCATTACTTAACCCTGTCTCATTGATATCCTTTACCCTAACTGGCAATTTAGCTTTAGTTGAGGTCACCGAGGCAATACCACCGCCCATTAATCCACCACCAAGCACCATCACCTTCTTAAGCTCACCGGGTTTAGTATCGCCCGCACCGGTTTCTTTTTTCATCTCTGTTGTAGCAAAAAAGATACTGCGCAAAGCTTCTGACTCAGGTGTCATAACCAGCTTAGCAAAATGACTCGCTTCCACTTCTAAGCCTTTCAACAAACCTTTAGCACTACCTTGGCGCACACAGTCAATAATTTTCTCAGGCGCAGGATAATTGCCTTGAGTCTTTTTATTAACCTGTTTGAGCGCCTGATCAAAGATAATATTACGCCCAACAGCGGTCCCTTCTAATACTTTATTAACCGTCGATAGTTTGGGCTTTTTGGCTGCTTTTTTACCTTTTAACGCCATATCAATGGCGGTTTGTAATAGAATCGACTCAGGCACAACGTCGTCCACCAAGCCCATTTTCTTAGCTTGTTTAGGTCTAACTTGTTTGCCCGTTAACATCAAATCAAGGGCTTTAGTGATTCCCACTAAGCGCGGTAAACGCTGAGTTCCACCGCCGCCGGGCAACAAGCCTAGCTGAACCTCAGGTACGCCCATCATGGTTTTTTTACTATCAGTACATACACGCTGATGACAAGCCAGCGCTAATTCTAGTCCACCGCCAAGGCACGGCCCATGAATCGCAGCAACCACCGGAATATTTAGCCCTTCTAAAGCTAAGAATACTTGGTGGCCTTGCTGAGATAACTGCTTAGCATCTTCTTCGGTTTGACAAGCATCCAACATGCTGATGTCTGCACCAGCAACAAAAGAGTCAGCTTTACCCGAGGCGACCACTAACCCCGCTATCTGACTGTCGGCCTTTATTTCCTCAAGCATGGTACTGATCTGCTCGCCAAACTCTGCTCGCAGGGTATTCATGGTTTCACCAGGCACATCCATAGTCAAAATGGCAATACCATTATCGTTGCGAGTTAACTTGAAACTGTTTTCCATCACATTACTCCACTTCAACTATCATTGCTGCGCCTAAACCACCTGCGGCACACGCTGTTGCCAAGCCCGTTCCACCACCACGACGCTGTAGTTCGCGACACAGTTGCGTGATGATCCGCGTTCCTGTTGCTGCAAATGGGTGACCATAGGCAAGCGAGCCACCAAGCACATTAAATTTGCTCATATCAATTTCACCTATCGCTCTGTCTCGACCTAAGTGCTGTTGAGCGAACTGCTTAGAAGCAAACATCTTCATATTGGCTAATGTTTGCGCCGCAAAGGCCTCATGCATTTCAATGAGGGTAAGATCTTCCAGCTCCATTCCTGCACGCGCTAGCGCCATAGGCGTGGCGTAGGATGGTCCCATTAGCATGTCTTGCCAGACATCTATGGCACTAAACGCATAACTCTTTATATAACCGATAGGCGTGTAACCCATGGCCTTAGCGCGGCTCTCACTCATCAGCAATACCGCTGATGCACCATCGGTTAAAGGCGTACTATTTGCCGCGGTTACTGAGCCATGTTTTCTATCAAATGCCGGGCGCAATTTGGCATATGACTCAATTGAAGAGTTTTCACGAATATTGTTATCGCGATCAATAAAGCTATTGTAAGGCGGGACGTGGGCAGTCATAACCTCATCAGTTAGTTTGCCCGCGTTCCATGTTTCTGCGGCTAAAGTGTGCGAGCGATGTGCAAGTGCATCTTGATCTGCACGGCTTATGCCGTAGGTTTTTGCCATTTGCTCAGCCGTTTGGCCCATTGATAGACCAGTAGAATACTCGGCTACGGCTGGCGGGACAGGCAGCAGATCTTTTAAGCCTAGGCGCTTGATGATGGCCAGTTTTTGCGAGAATTTACGGGCCTTATTTAGGTCGACCAAAGCATGGGCTAGTTTCTTGGAGACACCAATCGGTAGAACAGAAGAGGAGTCAGCGCCGCCAGCAATACCGACTTCGATATTACCGGTCATAATCGATTCGGCAACATTCACTGCAGATTGGAAACTGGTGGCACATGCTCGCGTCACGCTGTAGGCATCGGTAGCAATATCCATTCCGGTACCCAATACGATTTCCCGTGCGATGTTAGGAGCCGCTGGCATTTGCACCACTTGACCATAAACTAACTGCTGAATCTCTTTAGGGTCAATTTCAGAGCGAGAAAGCATCTCATTAACCACCATTTTACCCATGTCGAGTGCTGATACGCCATGGAAAGCCGTTGCTTGTTTAGCAAATGGTGTTCTTAGACCTGTCACAATCGCGACGCGGTCGCCATTGGCGTTGGTAACCCGCTGTAAATTACTCATTACTAACCCTCTTATTAACATCCACTTGGTATTCAAGCTGATGCGATTATTATTGTGTCCCTAAAAACCTGTCTTATCTCACCTGCTCAACAAACAGGTCTGACCATCAAAGTGTGATCTGATTCTAACTTCTTATGTTAAAGTTTTAAACACCTGTTTGGTTTTTAATCGTTAAATATTGAAAAAGTGCTTTATTAACAATGTTTAATTGAATATATTTTGAAAGTGATGGTCCAAATACGTCATAGTCAATGAATAATATTAGTGGTTAAAAGAGAGCCTTTTGCGCTAAAACGTCATCTATTTGTTTTAAATTAAGCCAACTAAGTCGGCTTATATGGAATTATTTCAATGACGAGATGTCCTAACGCTCATACAAAAATTTACGAGTAGCAACATGCCTTTAAGTCGATTTCACGCATTAAGAGAATACCTAGACCAAGTTATTCTTGGTCAGCCAGTCCTGACAGAAAACCTACTCATTGCATTAATTGCAGATGGCCATTTATTAGTCGAAGGCCCACCAGGCCTAGCTAAAACCCGCGCGGTAAAAGCCTTGTGCGATGGTGTTGAAGGGGATTTTCACCGCATTCAGTTTACCCCTGATTTATTACCCGCAGATTTAACAGGTACCGATATCTATCGCGCTCAAACCGCCAGTTTCGAGTTTGAAGCCGGGCCTATTTTTCACAATCTCATTTTGGCAGATGAAATCAACCGCGCGCCGGCTAAAGTCCAATCGGCGCTGCTAGAAGCCATGGCCGAAGGTCAAGTGACTGTGGGGAAAAATAGCTACAAATTACCCGAACTATTTTTAGTCATGGCCACCCAGAACCCATTGGAAAATGAAGGCACCTACCCGCTACCAGAAGCGCAGTTAGATCGTTTTCTCATGCATTTAAACCTCGACTACCCCAGCGCAGAAACAGAGTTTGCCATCATGCGTATGTCACGCAATGAAGCATTAAAACAAGCGCTGCCCGAAGTCACACCTATCATGCAGCAAGAAGTGTTTGCCGCACGGGAACAAGCACTTGAGATCTACCTCGCAGAGCCTTTAGAGAAATATATTGTTGATATCGTAATGGCAACACGCACACCAGCTAAATACAGTGATGACCTGGCTAAATGGCTCGAATACGGTGTCAGTCCACGCGCGACCTTAGCACTTGAGCGCTGCGCAAGAGCCCGCGCTTGGATAAAAGAGCGTGACTTCGTCTCACCTGAAGATATTCAGGCGGTTGCACCTAATGTGTTACGCCACCGCTTACTACTGAGCTATCAAGCCCAAGCCGAAGGGGTCAACAGTGAGCAGGTCATTAGTCACATCTTAAGCATGGTGGCGGTACCTTAGTTTATGGTTAGTCAGGACTTACCTCTGTTTGCCGATGGTATCCACCTGTCGCAACAAGAGTTACTTGCATGCCAAAATTTGGCCAAAGCGATTCCAGAGCGTCGAAGTAAAGCTAAAGCGGCGCTCGCCGGACACCGTGCAAGTAACATCAAGGGCCGCGGGATGGAGTTCGCCGAAGTACGCCATTACCAAAGTGGCGATGATGTACGCACCATTGATTGGCGCGTGACCGCCCGGACCGGCAAGACCCATACCAAACTGTTTGTCGAAGAACGTGAACGGCCGGTTATCGTGCTGCTTGATATGAGCCATAGCCTCTACTTTGGTTCCAGTTTGTTGCTGCAATCTGTGCAAGCTGCCCATTTAGCCGCCACCTTAGGTTGGAATGCGATTGCCCATGGTGACCGCTTAGGCGCACTGATTGCCAGCGAACACCAGCACATTGAACTGAAACCTCGCAGCAGACAAAATGGTATTTTGCAGCTAGTTTCTGCAATTGAGAAAATGCACCAACAGCAACTGTCGCACATCAATGATTTGCCAAGTGAACCTCAACATATGTACCGTGCCTGCCAAAGGTTGCAACGCTTAGCCAAGCCCGGTTCGCTGATCTGGATTATTTCCGACGGCAAACATATCGACCAACAATGTATTGGCCCACTACTGGACTTGAAACGTCATTGCGATATTGGGGCTTTTTTAGTGACGGACCCCTTACGCCAAGGAGAGCTGAACTTACCAAAGCGTTTTTCCTTGCCCGTGCGCGATGGCGACAAAGAGCTAACACTAAATCGACAAAGCTACGATGCATGGCTAATGACTCAGCAGCAACAGCAAACAAACTTCGTCAACATGATGGACAAATTAAGTGTCGAAACACGATTTGTCGATGCCGGTAGAAATCTTAATCAACAGATCGGAGCCCTAAGATAGATGTCAGCACCGACTCACCCCGCATTGGCCAATTTGCAAGATATTCAGTTGCCCGAACAGATCCATCAATGGCCCATTGCACCAGGCTATTGGTTAGCTTTAATAGCGATAATCGTCATTGTTTTACTCATCATACGAGCCTGGAAGCGTCGTCAAAGTAAACTAGCCGCAAAACGCAGTGCTATAGAAGCGCTAGCACTTATCAATATCGATACCCCAAACCTCGCTATTGAAATCAACAGTTTAATAAAACGAGCTGCGATGAGTTACCTCGGCCGAGATACCATTGCCAAACTTGAAGGTCAAGCATGGCAAGAATGGCTATTACAGCACCAAGCTAGCCAGCAACTCGTCACTTTATTGCAGCGCCGTTACCAAGCAGAAGCTTATAGTCGCGAGCAAAAGCAACAACTGCTCTCAGAGACCCAGCGTTGGCTGTCTCAAGCGCTACCGCTAACTATGGAGGCAAACCATGTTTAGTATTGCCTGGCCATGGCTATTTATATTGTTACCACTGCCGCTTATTTTTCGACGTGCTCAGCAACAGCAAAAGGTAACCGGTCACCTGCAACTTCCGGGTGTTAACCAAACGGCAATCGAACAGGTAAAACAGCAGTCTTCACGCCCCTCACTATTGCTATGGCTTATTTGGATTTGCCTCGTTAGCGCTGTCACTCGCCCGCTATGGGTAGGTGAGCCAATCGAACTGCCGAGCAAAGGCCGCGATTTAATGATGGCGGTGGATTTATCTGGCAGTATGCAAATTCAAGATATGGTTATCGATGGCAAGCCAGTCGACAGGCTGGTTTTGATTAAGCACGTATTGAGTGATTTTATCGAGCGCCGTCAAGGTGACCGTTTAGGGTTAATACTGTTTGCCGATCATGCTTATTTGCAGGCGCCGTTAACTCAAGACAGACGTTCAGTAGCCCAATTTCTGAGGGAAGCTGAGATTGGCTTAGTCGGCAAGCAAACCGCCATTGGCGAAGCTATCGCTTTGGGAGTGAAGCGCTTTGAACAAGTCGATGAGAGCAACCGTATCTTAATTCTTCTCACTGACGGTTCCAATAACTCAGGTAGCGTAACTCCGCAGCAAGCTGCAGAAATTGCCGCTAAACGTGGCGTCACAATTTATTCAGTTGGTGTCGGTGCAGAGGTTATGGAAAGGCGCAGCATTTTTGGTACCGAGCGCGTCAATCCATCAATGGATTTAGATGAAGCAGAATTGACAAAGTTGGCAGAAATGACAGGTGGTCGTTATTTCCGGGCACGTAATAGCGAAGAGTTAGAGCAGATTTACCAAGCAATAGATCAACTTGAACCTATCAGTCGAGAGCAATTTAGCTATCGTCCCCAAGCTGACTTATTTTACTATCCTCTCGCTTTAGCTTTGTTATTTAGCATGATCAGCGTGGTGATCAATTTGCCCGTCATGCAACAAATCACTCGCCGGAAAAAGGGGGCGTTATAATGCAGTTTTTACGTCCCGAATGGTTATGGGCACTATTACCTCTCGCCCTCATTTTACTGGCACTTTGGCGATCTGAGAAAGTCAGTTCTAATTGGAGCCGTTATATTGCTCCCCATCTTGCTAAGTTATTAGTGTCTGAAGGTGAACAACAACAAAGTCGTAATCTGGTTTATTTAGCCCTAGCTTGGTTGATTGCTGTCATAGCACTCGCAGGACCGGCGATAAGCAAACAGGCACTGCCTGTATTTCAGGCTGATCAGGCGCGCATTTTGGTTATGGATATGTCTTTGTCGATGTATGCCACCGATCAAGCTCCCAATCGCTTAACCCAGGCAAAATTTAAAGCAACAGATTTGATTAGCGGCTTTGCTGAAGGCGAAACGGCGTTAGTGGCGTTTGCCGGTGATGCATTTACCATCAGTCCATTGACCCGTGATAAGTCCACCCTACTGAATCTACTGCCAACACTCAGCCCAGAGATTATGCCAGTACGCGGCTCGAACCTTCCCGCGGCTTTATCGCAAGCCAAATCATTGTTAAGCCAAGGTGGTCATCTACGTGGTGATATTATTTTGCTAACCGATGGCGTAAAAGCCAATCAGGTTAATCAAGCGAAATCGGTATTAACTGATAGCCAATATCAGCTACATATTTTGGCTTTTGGCAGCAAACAAGGCGCGCCAGTAAAACTACCCAATGGCCAGCTTTTAAGAGATCAACGCGATGAGGTTGTCGTAGCAAAAACTGATTACGCCAAACTTGCAGCCATTGCCAATGATACCGGTGGCGAGCTTTATCAATACCGATCAGACAACAGCGATCTGGACACATTGATTAGCCGTATTGACCAACATCATGCCAGTAAAAAAACTGAACTTGACGGCGAGGTGCTACAAGACCTCGGCCCTTATTTAGCCCTGCTGTTATTACTGCCTATGTTGCTAACATTCAAACACGGAATACAGGCTTATTTATTGCCCATTGGTTTATTATCACTGCTGATGACGACCAGTCACCCCGCGCAAGCTTCCACGTGGGACAGTCTATGGCAAACCCAAAACCAGCAAGCAATGACACAGTACGATCAACAGCAGTATCAGCAAGCCAGCGAGTTATTTACTGAGCCGCAATGGCAAGCCAGTGCCCTGTATAAAGCGGGCAACTATCAACAAGCTTTGCCTTTGTTCGAACAAGATAACAGCGCGCAAGGGCTGTATAACCAGGCAAACAGTTTGGCGCAGTTAGGTGACTTTCAAGAGGCCATTAAACGTTATGAAGCCGCATTAGATAAACAGAACGATTTTCCTCAAGCGCAGCAAAACTTAGACATTGTCAAAGATATTGCTGAACAACAGCAACAAAATGATCAGCAAAATCAGGACAGTCAACAACAGGATGAACAACAAGGCGATCAACAACAAGATGGCCAGCAACAAAGTGACCAACAGCAAGACGGCCAGCAACAAGACAGCCAGCAGCAAGACGGCCAGCAGCAAGACGGCCAGCAGCAAGACAGCCAGCAGCAAGACGGTCAGCAACAAGACGGCCAGCAACAAGACGGTCAGCAACAAGACGGCCAGCAACAAGACGGCCAGCAGCAAGACGGCCAGCAGCAAGACGGCCAGCAGCAAGACGGTCAGCAACAAGACGAGCCACAGAGCAACGATGCCGAAATGCAGGCTGATAGCCAAAATAGTGATGCTGGAGCGCTTGATTCTGCTCAACAAACGGAGCAGCAATCAGCCCAAGCTCAGCCAGCTGACCCTAACAGCACCGGCGAACAGGGCGCTGAGCAAGTCATGGCAACCAGTGCAAGTGATGAGCCCTTACCGCCAGAAATGGAACGAGTCTTACGCTCTTTAGCCGATGACCCACAAGTGTTGCTGCGCAACAAAATGCAATTGGAATATCAAAAACGCCGTCAACAAGGTCAAACTTCTAAGGACAATGAACAGTGGTAATTAGACAAAGAATATTGGTCGCGTTAATCGCACTATTTGCCATCTCGCCCGCATGGGCATTGAGCAGTATTGAAGCCTCGGTCGATCGAAATCCTGCTATTGAAGGTGAATATTTAGTCCTGACGGTCAAAGCAGATGATGATGTAAAAACTGCTAAGCTAGATACCTCCGCATTGCTAAGAGATTTCATTGTTGGTCGAACGAGTGTGAGTCGCAGTACTCAGATCGTCAACTTCGACTCTCGTAAAGAGACCCGTTGGCAAATTTTGATTGCCCCAAAAACCACCGGCCAATTGCAAATCCCAGCGTTAACCATTGACGGCATCGCTTCCCAACCCATTAATTTGCAAGTCGCACCGCAGGGCAGCCAACCGCAACAAGCTAAAAATCTGTTTATTCGGACGAGTTTGTCGACAGAGCAAGCCTATGTTGGCCAGCTCGTTACCTATAAAGTTAAGTTATTCTTAGCGGTAGAGCTGCAACGAGGTGTCTTAAGTGCACCAAATATCGAAGGAGCATCAATAAAGCAACTTGGCGAAGATGTCGATACCACCGAGTTAGTTAACGGTCGCCGCTACCGCGTTATTGAACGAACCTACGCGATTATCGCCGACAAAGCCGGTGACCTTGATATTAGCGGCGCAGATTTTCAGGGGGACGTGCTGGTGCAATCACAGCGCCGTGGTGGCATGTTCTCATTTAATGAAAGCCGGCCGATGCAAGCAAAATCTAGCCCAGCGACATTAACGGTTATGCCGATTCCCCCGCAGTACCACGGCCATTGGCTAGTCAGTGATCTCGTTGCCTTAAATGAAGACTGGCAGCAACAAGAAAGCTACGAAGTGGGCACACCGATTACCCGCAGCTTTAATCTATTGGCATCAAATGCAGATGAAACCAGCCTACCCGAATTAGCGTTTAACCTACCTAAAGGGTTAAAAAGTTACCCCGAGAAAGCACAGCGACAAACCGTTGTACGCGATAAACAAGTTGTTGCGCAGATCAGTCAGTCGATTGCTATTGTTCCTACTCAGCCTGGTGAGTACACCCTACCCGCGATAGAAGTCCCGTGGTGGAATGCCCACACTCGCAAACAGGAACTCGCAAGCCTGCCCGCAAGAACAATTACGGTTGTTGCGCCTGAAGGCAGTGTGGAGCCAAGCCCTTATGTTGCCGCGACACCTGCAGAAAAATCAGGATTAAGCCTATGGTTTTGGAGCACCTTAATTTTTGCAATATTGTGGCTGGTCACCTTAATTGCTTGGGTACGCCAACGTAATCAACCTAGGGTTGTAGCGCCTGTCGCAGACAAAAGTCACCCTCATACCAGTAACGAGGTGAGTTTGCAGCAAGCTTGTGAAAAAGGTGATGTCGGCAACGTATTGTTAATCTTGCAGCGCAATCTATCGGCTGCACGGGGCCAACAACTCAACCTCGCGCAGATAGCGGCATTATCACCGGCACTTGGAGCAGCAATTAGTGATCTACAAACTGCCGCCTACAGCTCAGCGCATTCTCAAGCAGACTTTACTGCATTATTGAATGCCGTTGCATCGCTTGACAGCCAAACCTCGATTGTTAAAAACAGCCCTTTGTCGCCACTAAATCCACAATAACCGCACAATAACATTCAATCGCAAGGGGTTAACTTTGGTTAACCCCTTGCGATTACTGCACCACACGTTAAGCTAATACGGCAAATAGTCACAATAAACTTATGTTCTTCAGCCAGTTAGATAAATATTGTTGAATATAATCACGATGACACTTTGAATACTATAATAAACAATAAGTTATCAAAGTATTACTACCAAGTTAGTTTTGGTTTATCGCTGCAAACGCTCACACGCGGGGTCACAATAATAAAAATGTTTAACTTTGGGCGAAATAAAAATTCTGAATCCTCGGTCAATTCAGACATGCTAAGTAAACAACGACGATACGATAGCCTTGTCAGGGCACTTCATGGTGATATTTATCGCTACGCATACTGGTTATGTGGCGACAAACACATTGCCGAAGATATCACTCAAGAGACTTTCTTAAGAGCATGGCGCTCTTTAGAGTCTTTAAAGGATAACAAAGCAGCGAAAGCATGGTTAATCACCATATTACGCCGTGAGAACGCAAGGCGCTTTGAACGCAAGCAGTTTGACTACTCTGACGTAGAGCAAGAAACCTTAGAAGACAGTTTCTCGGTCTCTACTGAAGAAAATGCAGAGCAACATCTGATCCGCCGTCAAATTGCTAAGCTAGAAGTAGAGTATCGGGAACCGTTAATTCTTCAGGTAATTGGTGGGTTTAGCGGCGAAGAGATTGCCGACATTCTATCGTTAAATCGTAACACCGTAATGACCCGTTTATTTAGAGCACGTAATCAATTAAAAGATTTACTCGATGAACCCCAAGTAAGAGGTCAATCCAATGGATGAGCTGAAATTTCGCCGCCAGGCCTATGAAAACCCTAATAGTGATGAGGCAGACTTTATTGCCGCAATGCAGGGATCTGAAGATCGTAAGGCGTTCGTCAATGACCTAAAGCAATTAGACAATCAACTAGAGCAAGCCTTTAAGGTACCCGTACCCGAAGGCCTTGAGGCCAAGTTATTGCTTAATCAGCAGTTACACCAGCATCAACAGCAAAGACGCAAAACCGGTTTTACCTTAGCGTTAGTTGCCTCAGTCGCGTTTATTGCCGGTATCAGCTTTACCTTGTTGCGCATTGCACCGGTTGATCTTAACCAACATGCCCTCGCCCATGTGTATCATGAAGATGCGGCAATGACCAGTAACGAGCAAATAGGTTATGAGCAACTCAATGTTCAACTGGCCTCAATGAGTCAATCTGGTAGCGGTCACTTTACGCAGCAACCGGGTCGAGTGCTTTATAGCACCTATTGTGATTTTCAAGGTGTAAAAAGCCTGCATTTAGTCATGCAAGGTGAACAAGGCAAAGTCACGGTATTTATTGTCCCGGCAGAAGAGCGCATGCAAATGCAACAACAGTTTGCCGATCAGCGCTATCAAGGACTTGGATTTGAAACCGACAACACTTATATGTTGCTTGTGGGCGAGAATCAGCAAGATTTATCTAACATCAAATCCGAAATAAAACAAAGCTTCATTTAAGCGACTAACATTGCCGTGACACTTTTCACGTGTCACGGCAAAGATCTGCGTCACAAATTGATTCAATATTGAGGTATTTATCAAACATGCTAGCATGTGAGCCACAATTTAAAGAATAACAATATGTGGCACTTGCATGACAATTGAACTTCCTATCCTGATAACCTTTGTTGGTTACCTCGTATTAATGATGGCAATCGGCTTATGGGCCTATAAAGCAACAGACTCTGTAGATGACTATATTCTAGGTGGACGAGGCATGGGGCCTGCGGTCACCGCATTAAGTGTGGGCGCATCCGACATGTCGGGCTGGCTGCTGCTCGGTTTGCCCGGCGCAGTCTATTTAGGTGGACTTGGAGAAGCCTGGATTGGCATAGGCTTGGTGATGGGGGCCTACCTTAATTGGTTGTTCGTCGCCAGACGCCTCAGGGTTTATACCGAATTTACTGACAATGCCCTCACGCTGCCTGACTTTTTTGAAAAGCGCTTCAAAGATAACAAAGGCTTGTTAAAGCTAGTTTCTGCAGTCACTATTTTAATATTTTTTACCTTCTACGCCTCATCTGGCATGGTCGGTGGCGCGATCTTATTTGAAAAAGTTTTTGGTCTAGATTACACCTTAGCACTTATCATTGGTTCAACAATTATTGTGGCCTATACCTTTGTTGGGGGCTTTTTCGCAGTTAGCTGGACTGACTTTTTTCAAGGTTGCCTGATGCTAATCGCACTCCTTATTGTGCCAGTAGTCATATTTAGCCAACCAGAAACCCAACATGGACTGGATAACATTGATCCTGCCATGCTGCAGTTCTTTAGTAGTAACACCACCGCTATCGGACTGATATCACTACTTGCATGGGGACTGGGCTATTTTGGTCAACCGCATATTTTGTCACGCTTTATGGCGATCAAATCGGCAAACGATATTACCGTATCTCGCCGCATAGCCATGAGCTGGATGGTTGTCGCCCTAATTGGCGCTTTGGCAACGGGTATTGCAGGTAGCCTGTACTTTGCCTCAGAGCCTCTGACTAACCCAGAGACCGTATTTATCCACCTTGCCCATGCTGCGTTTAACCCTTGGATTGGGGGTCTACTGATCGCAGCTATTTTATCAGCGATAATGAGCACCATCGATTCACAGCTATTAGTGTGTTCCAGTGTTATCACCGAAGATTTCTACAAGAAATGGTTAAGACCCGCGGCAAGCAGTCAAGAACTGATGTTAGTTGGCCGTATCGGTGTGGTCGCAATTGCTATTATTGCCGGCATCATTGCACTTAATCCAGAAAGCAGCGTACTTGGCTTAGTCAGTTATGCCTGGGCGGGTTTTGGGGCTGCATTTGGTCCAGTGGTATTGCTCGCCCTGTTTTGGCAGGACTATAGCCGTAATGGCGCCGTGACGACTATTATTGTCGGTGCGTTAACAGTTGTTATCTGGAAACAACTTGAAGGGGGTATTTTTGACCTCTACGAAATTGTTCCAGGCTTCTTATTTGCCACATTATCAGGTGTCATTGTCAGCAAGCTTTCCACACCAAGTGATGAGATAAAACAACAATTTAGAGTATTTACTTCAAAATTATAATTGGCTTATTTCAGCCGTCCGGACGGTTAAAAAACAAAATAGCGTACACGCGTACGCTATTTTTTTAATTTATTTTTACTGCCAGCATTTACAAACCTATAACCTTTAATCAAATAACGTAAAAACCTTAATTAGCCTATAGATAAGCGCTATAGACTCACTTTAAAACTACTGCGGTTTATTAGCGCAATCCCCCTCGATAAAATTAACATTTACGCAACCGATTTCGTCTTCTGGTCGGAGTTGTTGCGCCACTACTGCATCCCTAATATGCACTGGTCAAACAAGTGGCTAAGGCTCAGATGAGTCAAAATAGACTAATTTAAAACAACACGCTTTGGCCTAAAAATACAGAGATAATAATGATGAAAACCTTCAACAAGACGCTTTTAGCTGCAGCCATTACCCTGGCCAGCACTCAAACAATCGCCGCTGGCTTCCAGCTAAATAGCCAGTCTGCTACCGGTATTGGTCGTGCTTTCGCCGGTGATGCTGTAATTGCCGATAACGCCTCTGTGTTATCACGTAACCCTGCAGCGATGGCCATGTTTGATGAAAAACAACTGTCAATGGGTCTAACTTACGCTGATGTCGAAGTACAAGTTAGCGATGTAACTCATAGCACTGGTGCAAACTATGGCAGTGTCGATGACGCCGCTGAAGCAAAGATCATCCCAAATTTCTACTACGTTAGCCCAGTGAACGATAAGTTCGCCTACGGCGTAGCCATGTTCAGTAATTTTGGTACTGGTACCGACACAACTGAGTTGTCAAACAACATCATCGGCGGCTTATTGCCTGCACCTATTGATTTGTTAGGTAAAACTGAAGTCACCACCATCAACTTCAATGTCAGCGCCTCTTACCGCTTTAACGACCACTTCAGTGTCGGTGCTGGTGTAGATATCATTTACGGTGAAGGCACACTAACCCGTGGCGGTGCGACCCCAAGTTTAGGTGGCCCTCAGCATGTTGATTTAGTTGATGTTGACGCTGATGGCGTAGCATTCGGTGGTATCGTAGGCGCTGTCTACGAGTTTAACGACAATCACCGTATTGGTGCCAGCTATCGCTATAGCCCAGACTTTAAAGCCACTGGTGATATCAGTATGACTGACCCAGTTGCTGGCGCAATTAAGTTTGATGAAATCAACATCCCTATGCCGAATATCTTCCAAGTAGCGGGTTTCCATCAGCTAACCGAACGTTTTGCTTTGCATTACACTGCGCAGCTAACTACTTGGGGTGACTTCCATGAGATCACTGTTCACGATGGTACAATTGGCGGCAACCCAGTAGCACCAGAAGCGAGTCTAAAAACTTATGCTTGGGATGATTCATGGTTGTTCAGTGTCGGTGGTACCTACACTCTAAATGATAGCTGGACACTGCGTGCTGGTTATATGCATGACACTGGCGTTGTGGGTGAAGTTAGCTCTATCTCAATTCCAGACTCTGACCGAAACTGGTACACCGCAGGGGCAACCTATAACCTGTCTAAGCACACTAGCTTAGATTTTGGTATCGCCTTTGTTCGCGGTGAAGATGTAGGTCTGATTGAAAACAGTGCGCTTGTGGGTGATATTCACGCTACAACACGCTCAGATGCGACCTACTACTCTATGCAGTACAACTACAAGTTCTAACATAACTGACACTTGAAATAATCGGCAGAGGTGCTTTGCTCACCACTGCTGATAAAAAAGCCGCCAAAGTTTGGCGGCTTTTTTGTACTTATGGCATTTTTTTTCTAAAGTTATAGATAAACCTATAAAAATTGACAACAGATATGGCAAAAGTAATTGGCCTAGGCGGCATTTTTTTCAAGAGTAAAGATCCTGCCACATTAGCCGAATGGTACAAAAAATATTTGAACATCCCCATCGAGCCTTGGGGTGGTGCGGCTTTCTATTTAGACCGAATGACACCTGAAAACAGTGCAGGATATAGCGTGTGGACGCCTATGCCTGAAGACACGGATTATATTCAACCGAGCCAGAATCGATTTATGTTTAACCTAGTTGTTGACGATCTTGATGGCGCGTTAGATCAGGTCGCCGCCGGTGGCGCAGAAATTATTGCCGAAACGGAAGAGTCTGAGTTTGGCCGTTTTGGCTGGTTCATTGACCCTGAAGGCAATAAGGTTGAACTGTGGCAAACCCAGCCGCTGGATCAAACCTAATCACCGCAATAGCTTAATTTATTTTAACAAATCACTTTTGTCCTAGCTTTGTCTAACTTTGCAGATTATGCTGAATTGATCGTTTGCTCGACTGTCAATGATAGAGGATACCATGCAAAGAAACCTTCCCCTTGCGGCCACCCTATTTGGTCTACTGTTCATCATCGGCCTAGTGCTATTGTCACAGGGTATTGGGTCCAGCCTCCTTAAAATGCGGGAAATGGAGCGTACAGTAACAGTAAAAGGTTTGGCAGAAAAAGAGGTCAATGCCGATATTGCCATTTGGCCAATCCGTTTTATTGAAGTCGACAACAGCTTAGATAACTTATATCAAAGCGTACAAACCAAAACGGATAAAGTGGTCGCCTTTTTGAAAAAACAAGGCTTTAGCGAAGCAGAGATTTCGCAATCGTTACCCTCTATTGAAGACCGCCAAGCCCAAGGCTATGTCGATCCCAATGTTAAGTTTCGCTATGCCGCTAAAGTGACCATCTCTCTTTATACCAAACAGGTAGATAAGCTACTCGCCACCCAAAAGCAGATGCTTGACCTTGCCAAAGAAGGGATTGCTATCTCAAACCAAGATTATGATAATCGCACCCAATTTCTGTTTACTGGCCTTAATGAAGTCAAACCAGAGATGGTGCAACAAGCAACCCAAAATGCCAGAGAGATTGCCACCAAATTTGCCATCGATTCTGAATCTAAACTGGGCAAGATAAAAAATGCGTCTCAAGGGCAATTTAGCATTCGTGACCGAGACAGCAATACCCCCTACATCAAACAAGTCAGGGTAGTCTCAACCCTCACCTACTACCTAAATGACTAAAGAATAACGACCGAGCGGCAGCCTATTCGCTATTGATTGCTAAGCTGCCGCGCTAAGAGCGACTTAGCCGTTCAATGACCAGAGCCAAGGGCATGCGCTCACCGTGTTGCTACCAAGCTTGTAATGCGCTGTTGGGCATAATGGCACGTGATGGCGCAATGATCGATTCATCCCCCAATCACGTATAATCAAAACACTGGCTAAGCAATCCGCTTCAAGATAATCTATCTGTTTTCGGCCACGATAAAGTCGGCATTGCGCCCAAAACTACTAGGTTGAATAATTTAAGGAAATCACAGTGACTCATATATCCAACACTCATTTTAGTCGTCTTATCAGCTTAATGGTGTTAGCCCTAGGGCTGCTTTTACTCGCCAATAACGCCTTAGCCCAAGACAAAGATCCGGTGCATGCTTGGCAGATGATAGAAGATGGCGCACTCATTGTAGATGTGCGCACGGCCGAAGAGTTTGCCGCCGACCATCTCGATAACGCCATTAATATTCCGTTTGAACAGATAACGACAGAGTTTAGCAGCCGTAATATCGATAAAAACCAAGCGGTAGTGGTGTATTGTCGCAGTGGTCGACGTAGCGGCATCGCACAGCAAGCGCTCGCTGAAGCAGGCTACGCTCATACCTATAATGGCGGTGGCTTGGTGCAGCTGCAGCAAAACAAACCACAGCCTTAACCCTAGCCTTAACCCTAGTCAATTTCATACTCTACACACGCCGCGCACTCCCCTGCGGCGTGCATGTGGTATCGGCAACACTCAAGTATGCTATCACGCTTTAATGAACCACAGCGCTTCTGTCCACTAGCCCACAAATAGATTTTCACGACAGGCCTCACCCATAGGTGATATAATTACTGCCATCTTTATCTGAATACATGTGCTCATGACCCAAGTAAACAATCCACTGCATGGCGTTAAGCTAGAAAATTTATTAAACGACTTAGTTGATCATTATGGCTGGGAAGAGCTAGGACAACGGATAGACATCCGCTGTTTCAATCACGACCCGAGTATTAAGTCGAGCCTTAAGTTTCTGCGCAAGACCCCTTGGGCCAGAGAAAAAGTCGAGTATTTGTACCTTAAAATGACGAAGCAGCCACTGCCTAAACGTAAACCCAGCAATGAAGCCACTGCCGAGCGCAACAGTGCAATGGTTAAACAACGCCAAAGCACGCCTCGCTCAGACGATCAAAATGAATCAAGTAAAGCCCAAGTGAATAGTCACATTTGGGGTGACAACTAAGCGTAGGCGACAGCGGTATAAAGCGAAAACGATCAGTAAGTGAAAAACGGTAAGCTTACAACAGCATTTCACCCCTAACGCCTGAGTATACTGCTATCTCAGGCTTTTTGTTGGCAACTTAGATAGGAAACTCAAAAATGAGTCGCCAGGCTTGTACGCCATCGCCTGCACGCACACTGAGCCCTAACCTATCAATCCCCATCCACTCCCAAAGTATGGGTTTAGAAAACGCTAAGGTCGCGCCCACTTCTAAACTATGAGACACCACCACATCATCGCCAAAGGGCATCACAAAACGCAGTTTGTCGAAATACCAGTAACCCACCGCAAAAATTCTAGGTTCAACATCCACCCCGAGCCAATCCCAGCGCCAATGAATATTGGTGCCGATATCAATCCCTGACTGAATGGCGGAGTAAGTTTCTGTTTGCTTACCATCGAAACTACGGTAGCCAGCAAAAAACAGTCGATTAACCCAAACCGGACTATTCTGTTTGTAGTCGATATCAAGCAAACTTGAAATACCTGCTGACATAATGGCCACATCGGTGCCAGAGCTAAAGTTATTGCCATAGCCCAAATCAAAGTAGCTTTGAAACTCATGATCTTGTGAAGTGCGCTTGCGGTATTCAATGCCCGGCGTAAAGGTCATGGTTCCCACGCTATCAGGTAAGCCCTCTTGCGGGAGATCGCTCCATTTAAAATTGAAAAAACCAAACGATACAGGGGTTTTTAAGGTCCAAGACTCTAACTCATCACCGGATAATTTCCAGCTTAAGGGAACATTGACCACCGTGGCATTTTGACTGGAGGTACGATAAATACCACTGCCAAGATAGTTGGCAAAGGCATAATGGGTAAAATCTTCTTCGGCGTATACTGTGGGCGCAAGAATGAGCAGAAAAGCGATGATAAATTTCAATAGCATAGTCGATGATGGCCAACGTCATATGCTATTGAATATAGCGGCTAACATATTGAAAATCTAGCCGCAATTTACAGTGGATTTAAAAGAGGTGTCTAAAGGGCGTCTTTAACTTGCATCATCTTCATTAAAATGATGCTCTGACATCATATGCCCTAGCTGAGTCGATTTAGTTTTTAGGTAATCTTCGTTATAACGGTTCTTACCAACTTGCAATGGCACCCGCTCTGCAACTTGCAAACCCATTGACTGCATCGCTTTCACTTTGCGTGGGTTGTTGGTCATCAACTTCACTTGCGATACACCAATCTTCTCCATCATAGGTAAGATCATATCGTATTTACGCATGTCAGCGGCAAAACCTAGCTTCTCATTGGCTTCAACCGTATTGGCACCGCAATCTTGCAGTTCATAGGCACGAATTTTATTCAGTAAACCAATACCACGCCCTTCTTGGCGCAAATAAAGAATGAAGCCACTGCCATTCTCAGCAATATTTTGCATTGCTGTTTGGAGTTGGAAACCACAATCGCAACGTAAACTAAATAAGGCATCACCCGTCAAACACTCAGAATGGATCCGTCCAAGCATTGGCTTGTCTTGTTCCATCTCACCAAACGTGAGTGCCACATGTTCTTTACCCGTTTCAGTATCTTCAAAACCATGCATGGCAAACACGCCCCAAGGCGTGGGTAGTTTTGAAGTAGCAACATACTTAATCGACATGAAATAACCTTTACAGCTCGCCCAACAATGGCGAAGTTATGCGACACCCAACGAAACCGTGTAGATTTCGTATTTAGGCGACGTATTCTATTGGTTTTTACACTGGAGGGAAATAGCTTCACAGTCTATTTGACTGCATTACCACCTACAGTTTGGGCTAAAGCATACGCCTCGCGATGCCAAACTACTATGACACCGCTCACGCTACTTAACGCCTTGTTGTCTATCAGAACGATTTTGGCGCAAAGCCGGTAACTTTAGTGATGCCCATTTCTCGGCCCAAAGCCGTCATTGGGTGGACAACAACCAAACCTTTGATACTTGCCTTGAGCTTGCCCATATCGGCTTGCTCTGCTTTAGTAAGCGCGCGATTAAACGGCAATGAACGCACATCGGCGCCCTTTTTGTTTAGCTGTCTAGTTTGCTGACCTTTTACATTGGCAATACGCTTAGTAAGCGTCGCAATTTCCTGCTTAAATTGTAAAATAACCCCTTGATCGCCTCGCTTTTCAGCGGCATCAAGTTTACGGCGAAATTTATCGAGCTTATCGTTTAACTGCTGCAGTTCTTGCTTTAAATTCATGACTTGCCTTAACAATGACGTCTATCCTGTCTCGACATTCACCTCATGTTGATGAGCTTAGCCGAGCGCGTAATTAGCTTAGTATACCACTAATGTTAAAGATGGTGGATCACCTGATTACTGCTACCACAATAGGGTAAACTGGGATCGGCTAAGTCTTGTTCAAACTTACCGTCTACCAGCACATCGACGTAGGCTAGTATCGCGAGTTGTTCTGGGCTCAACTGACTTCTTGTATAGCCGGTCCACATCCAGATATCTTTCTCTGGCACCGCCTGTTTCACACGCTGAACCAGATCTAATATGGCAGACAAATTGGCGGGATATAATGGATCGCCACCACTAATCGACAAACCGCGACGCTTAATTCGGCTATCGCTTAAGTCAGCAATGATGCGGTCAATCATCTGATTGTCAAACTCATGGCCATTGTTAGGGTTCCAGGTTGATTGGTTGTAGCAACCACGACATTGATGTTCGCAACCGGATACAAATAACGTCGCTCTGGTACCCGGCCCATTGACAACATCGACAGGAAAATACTGATGGTAATTCATTTTCATTTGCTCTGACTAAACCAAAAAAGGCGCCAATGCGCCTTTTTTCGATATACGCTGGATTTGATAAGCTTATAGATGCTTAATACGACGCTTAACTTCTTCTTGCTTACCATAGTTAAACGGTCTTGCATCTGGGCTACCAAGATAACCACACACTCGACGAGTCACCGATACACGGCTTGGTTCATGGTTACCACACTTAGGACAGGTAAATCCTTTGCTGGTACAGCCAAATTCACCGGTATAACCGCAATCGTAACATTCATCAATTGGCGTATTGGTTCCATAATATGGCACACGGCTATAGCTGTAATCCCATACATCTTCTAGCGCTTCGATGTTGTTCTGCATATTTGGATATTCGCCATAGCAGATAAATCCGCCATTGGTTAACGCTGGGTATGGCTGTTCAAAATCCAACTTGTCGTACGGATTCACCTTCTTTTCCACATCTAAATGGAAGCTATTGGTGTAGTACCCTTTGTCAGTTACTCCGTCGACTAAACCAAATACTTTAGTGTCTAACTTGCAGAAACGGCTGCATAGGTTTTCACTTGGCGTGCTATACAAACTGAAAGCATAACCACTTTGTTCACGCCAGCGCAGTGTCGCTGCTTTCATGTGCTCAATAATGGCAATGGCTTTAGCGCGCAAAGTCTCGCAGTCATAAACGTGAGTTTGATTACCATAAAGCGCATTAATGGTCTCATGCAGGCCAATATAGCCAAGAGAGATGGATGCGCGGCCATTTTTGAAAATATCAGAAATGTCATCATCTGCACGCAAGCGTACACCGCACGCCCCTTCCATGTATAGAATCGGTGCAACACGCGCTTTCACGCCTTCTAAACGCGCTATACGGGTGTCGAGCGCTTGCTTTGCAGTCGCAAGTCTTTCATCCAACAGGGCAAAGAACTTCTGCTCATCACCTTGCGCTTCTAGCGCAACTCGCGGCAAGTTCAAACTCACTACACCTAAATTGTTACGCCCTTCATGTACCAATTCACCATCTTGCTCATAAGTACCTAGGAAGCTACGGCAACCCATTGGCGTTTTAAATGAACCGGTGACTTTTTCAACTTGTTCATAGTTGAGAATGTCTGGGTACATGCGCAGTGACGCACATTTTAGCGCGAGCTGTTTAACATCGTAGTTGCAGTCACCTTGCTTATGATTAATGCCATCACGAATCGCAAATACCAGTTTTGGGAACACGGCAGTTTTACGGTTTTTACCTAAACCGGTAATGCGTACCTTCATCATAGATGATTGAATAAGGCGTGACTCCCAAGAGGTACCTAGGCCGAAACCAAAAGTAACAAACGGCGTTTGACCATTGGCGGTGTGTAAGGTGTTGACCTCATATTCCAATGACTGAAACGCATCGTGACACTCTTTCTCAGTTTGCTGGGTGGCAAACGCTTTCGCGTCAGTAATGCCCCAAGTCAATGCAATTTGGTAGTGCTTGTCATAGCTTTTAGCTACATACGGCGCCAACACTTCATCGATGCGATTGATGGTGGTGCCACCGTATATGTGGCTAGCCACTTGAGCAATAATTTGCGCCGTAACAGCCGTTGCCGTAGAGATAGATTTAGGTGTTTCAATCTCCGCGTTACCCATTTTGAACCCTTGGGTCAACATGCCGCTAAGGTCAATTAGCATACAGTTAAACATTGGGAAAAATGGCGCATAGTCGAGATCATGGTAATGGATCTCACCGGCTTCATGAGCTGATACCACCGCTTTAGGCAAAATATGGCGAGTGGCATAGTGTTTAGCCACAATACCCGCGAGTAGATCACGCTGGGTTGGAATCACTTTAGAATCTTTATTGGCATTCTCGTTAAGTAACGCCGCATTGCTTTGCTCAACAAGGCCGCGGATCTCACGATTTAAACGGCTGTTGCTTTCACGATGTTTATCACGATCGTGACGATACTCAATATACACCCGTGCAAGAGACTTATACGGCCCTTCCATTAATTGGTTTTCTACCGCATCCTGCAGATCATGAATATCAATTTCTTCGATGTTTTGTAGTGAGTCTGCAACCGTTTGCGCTACGGTCTGTGCGTAACAATCATCTTCAATACCTGCTGAGTTCGCTGCAGCTATCACAGCATCTCTAATCCTTGTTTCGTCAAATGGCGTGCGGTACCCATCCCGCTTAATAACTACTGGCATTACGATTGTTCTCCTCAATTGGAAGCTTTTTAAACACCATATATAGTGTCTAAAACTATACTTGGCACAACATATTGCGTATTAAGCTACAAACCGAGAATAAGTACATTGATCCAGATCATAGTTTAGGGGATGGTTTTTAACTACGAAAAATTACTGCAAACGAGGCCACTTAACAGTAAATAGTGGCTTGACGATACCGGTCAAGCAAGCTAGATGCAGGACAACATTGGTAAAAACTGTGGATAAAAAACTACATTTTAAGCGAAGCAGTTGGCTACCCTGTATTATCGTCACCAATATCACGATTGCAGCAAACAGATAAGCTGATTAACAGGGATGATAACTGAGAGAAATTAGGTTTTTCTCGCCACTGGCGTTGAGTGCAATGGCGATGAAGTCGCTCAATCACTATGGCATAAACAGCGGGTTATCTCGCGAGAGCCAAGTAACTTTTTAGCTGGCCAACATCTTGCTGACTCTCACCCATTGAACTGGCTAGCTGCATTACCCCCCGCATGGTTTGCCATTGCTGACGGTCTTGCTCGCTCATATCAACATCGGCATTGATGAAAACTGATAATTGAGCGGATACCCGTGCTGCTGTTTGGCTGGTTTGTTTACTACCAGCTTGGTCCATCTGATTGAGCACACTTTGGGCATCGTCAAGTAATCGACCCATTATCTGGTCGCCCTCATCGTCGCCTAACTGGCTACGTTGCGTCTCTATAAACTGCTTTAAATCTGCTTGATTAGCTTCAGGCGTAGGAATATCAAAACCAGCTTGTGACAAACGATTCAATTGACCATCTGACAAAATACCATCTTGATGCAGACGCTGGATCAGTTTGGGAAGTTGCTGTGCATCGAAGCTGCCATTGGCGAAGAAATCTTGTGCCATCGCTTCTATCTTCTGTGCCCGTTGTGCTCGAGGTGATAAAGACACCTTGGCATCATTGGCACTGACTTGCTCATGTTCAGGCTTACCTTGCGATAACTTATCTTTGGTATCAACGGCTTGTTGCTTTTGCGTTGCTAAGCCATATTGTTCAGCCAAAGCGGGCTGAGTGGTTAATTGATTTGCCAGTGATCCAATTGTATTCATCGTCAAAAAGCTGTCTTTTAAAATGGTATAGCCCCAATCAAGCATGAACCGTGCCTAATTGGGGCTATGAAAAGCCAACCGCTGTTTTTTTGCACGTTAACTGGCGTTTTTATCCACTATGGCCATTTCTAGCAAATGTGCCACCTGCTCAACCGCGCGTTCACCGGCCAAAATTGCCTCTTCGGCGCGATGAAACTCCATCGTGCCAATATCACTGACATCTGGGGTAATGATTACATCTGGTGGGTCGCCCATTAATCTGACGCGTTTATGTCGCTGCTCAAGAATATCCATCGATTGCGACATGACCGCTAACATCCCTGGCGCATTATGTTTAGACAAGGTGAACTTATCGGTTAATCCAGTGATATAATCACGGCCTCGGGCAAACAAGTCCATAAACCCACCCTCTTGATGCTCATCAGCTTGCACCAATTCCGCCTTGGTCGGCTTGTTGCTGGTCATGGACACCGGCACCGCCTGCATGCGAGTTCGACGCTGCGCATTAAGATCGACCGCAATGACAATATCCACTTCCATCGCTCGACTCACAGACACCGGAACAGGGTTGACCACCGCACCGTCAACCAACCAGCGTTCACCCACTTTAACCGGTGGTAAAATGCCCGGCATGGAGCATGACGCCCGCACGGCATGGCGTAAATCGCCCTCGCGAAACCAAATCTCTTGCCCAGAGTAGAGGTCGGTGGCCACGGCAGCAAAAGGTCGCTTCATCTGCTCGATACTTAAGTCACCGATTTTGTTCTGCATGACATCAAATACTTTTTCACCACCAATCAGCCCACCTTTACGCCAACTGACATCGAGCAGGCCAAGCACGTCCCAACTCGAAAAACTGCGCACCCATTGCTCCAAATCGGCTAAATGGTCTTCTGCATAGGCCGCGCCTACCAGCGCGCCTATTGAGCAACCCGCAATTTTATCCGGGGCAATACCCAATTTTTGTAAACCATTGAGCACCCCAATATGCGCCCAACCTTTCGCTGCGCCGCTACCAAGGGCAATACCAATCGTTGCCATTCACTCTCTCCTAATGCAGGCATAAAACCCGTTTTATCTCTACGCTAAGCTCAATTTCTGGCGAGCAATGAGATCCATTGACTCACAGTGACCAAAAATAGTCGCCTTGCTTATGGTCATTATTTTGCTAAAACCTAAGCAAATGCACAAATATAATCCCAATGAATGCTTTGCGTTGATAGCCCAATTGCCACTCTCGCTGTATAATAACTGACTTGCCCAATAAAAACGCCACACAGACATCACTATCTTGATGCGTTGTCGCCCGCTTATTGACTAGCTGGCTGAGCAAATTGGGACCAATCAAATTAGCGCTAAAGCGCACGATTAAAGCCGTGGTTGGCAGACTTTACTTTGGAGTACACCTTTGCAATTTACCGAATTTTCACTTGATAAACGCCTATTGACTAGCCTTGAGCATATGGGGATCAATCAGCCCACCGAGATCCAGTCAAAAGCGATTCCAGTTGGTTTATCTGGACGCGATCTAATGGCATCGTCAAAAACTGGTTCAGGTAAAACCTTGGCGTTTTTACTGCCGGCAATGCAGCGCGTGATCAGCACTAAAGCCCTTAGCAAACGCGATCCCCGTGTACTCATCCTGTTACCGACTCGAGAGTTGGCCAACCAAGTCTATGCTCAGTTGCGTTTATTGGTCGCCAATACGCAGTATAAAGCGATGAAGATTCTCGGCGGCGAGAACTTTAACGATCAAGCCAAAGGATTAGCGAGAGACCCACATTTTGTTGTCGCGACCCCGGGCAGATTGGCCGACCACTTATCTCAGCAACACTTATACCTTAATGGGTTAGAACTGCTGATTTTAGATGAAGCAGACCGCATGCTTGATCTCGGTTTTGCCGAGCAACTTAAGGCAATTAATGCCGCAGCCGATCACCGTCGTCGTCAAACCTTAATGTTTTCTGCCACCCTAGATCATGGTGAAATCAACGACATTGCTGCAGAGTTGCTTAAAGAGCCTGAACATGTTGCTGTGGGCCAGTCCCATGTTGAAAACCAAGATATTACCCAGAAGATTTACCTGGCAGACCATTTAGATCATAAAGAAGCGCTGCTCAATCATGTGTTAAAGCAGCAAGAACACAAACAAGTGATCATTTTTACTGCCACACGTGATGATACCGACCGTTTGGCGGCTAAGCTGACCGAGCAGGGCTTTAACACCAGCTCACTCAGTGGCAACTTGAAGCAAGCTGCACGCAATCAGATCATGGATCAATTTAGCCGTGGCCAACAACAAATCTTGGTGACTACCGATGTGGCTTCTCGCGGCTTAGATTTATTAAACGTGTCACTGGTCATCAACTTCGATATGCCAAAATTTGCTGAAGAGTATATTCACCGCATTGGGCGTACTGGTCGAGCTGGCGCCAAAGGTGATGCAATATCGCTAGTAGGTCCTAAAGATTGGGATAACTTTAAGAAGGTACAAATATTTCTTAAAAAGCGCTTCGACATTAGCGAAATTGAAGGTTTAACCGCCAAGTTTAGTGGCTTAAAGGACAAGCCAAACAAAGCTAAAAAGTCAGCAAAAACGGCAAACAAAGGCGGCAATAAGTCAGCAGCAAATAAACCCGCTAAAGCCAAGAGCAAAGATAACCGTGATAAGCGCTTTATTACTGGTGTTGATGTGGGTGATGCGCCAATGCTGCGCAAGCCTAAATCAAAATTACAGGAAACCCCTGAATAGCGAATACTGGCCAACGACTGTGTTTTAGTCGCTGGCAATAAGATTATTTTATGGCGTATGTTTGAAACCTGCGCCTCGGTTCATCTCGGGTTACACTGAACCCGACAAGTAACAATTAAATTAGGGTCAACATGAGAGTTTGTGGCGTAGAGTTAAAAGGTGGCGAAGCCATCATCAGTCTTTTAAGTTATGAAGGTGAAACCTTTAATGTACCGGAGTGCAGAACACGGTCATTAACGATTTCGAACTCAGCGAAAACAGAGTCAATTCGTGAGTTTCATTTCGCGTTCAATAAACTAATGCAAGACTATAAAGTCGATGAGATTGTGGTCATTGAGCGTGAGCAAAAAGGCAAACTGGCCGGTAGTGCCACCAGCTTTAAGATGGAAACCGCCATTCAACTGTGCAGTATTCCGGTGACATTAGCGTCGCCGGTGGCAACGAAAGAGCAGTTAAAGCGTAATCCACCACATGTTGATTTTGAAGGCTTGAACCTTAAACGTTTCCAAAAAAATGCCTTTGAAGTGGCTTATGCCTATCAAAATAAACTGATCTTTACTAAAGAAGATTAATTAACAAGGGCGAGCGTAGCTCGCCTTTTTTTCATTGGGTCTTCAATGCAATCACCTACACTGACTTACCTGCAAGGTTATCCCAGCCAGCTTATTGAACAAGTACAACAACTTATCAATGAAGATAGGTTAGCCTCTAGTTTGCAAAAGCGTTATCCAGAAGTCCACCAGCTCAGCAGCGACAAAGCCTTATATGACTACACCATGGCGTATAAGCAACGTTATTTAAAGCGCTCGTCACCTTTAAATAAGGTCCTGTGGGATGACAAAATCACCTTAAAAAAGCAAGCCTTGGGCCTGCATAGTTATATCGCCAAAAATCATGGTGGCAAAACCAAATCTAAAAATGAGATCCGTATATCTTCAAAATTAAAACGGGTGCCAGAGCCTTTACTGCGTATGGTGGTGGTACATGAGTTAGCTCATCTGAAAGAAAAAGATCACAACAAAGCTTTTTATCAACTTTGTTGCCATATGGAAGCCGATTATCACCAGCTTGAGTTTGATTTGCGGTTACTGCTGACGCTTGAGGATTTAGATGCTAACCCCTATTAGTCTCCCTAGTATCACCTTAGCCAAATAAGCAAGGCAGCCAAGCTTCACTGACAAGTGCCTGTTTTCACGCTAGTATAGGCTGATACGCTCGGCAAATAACAATAAAAAAAACTTCTTCGCCTATGAAAACAGTGCTATTTAACACCCATGATCTCGTGCTATTGATCACTTTGTATCAGTGCATATTATTTGGGCTGTGCCTGCTCACATTTAAAGCAGGTAACAAGCTAAGCCATCTGTTATTGGCGCTATTTTTATTTAGCTATGCCGCCATCCCACTCGATACATTGATTAATTACGGCGAAGCATTTCGAAGCTTTACCTTAGGTATATCAGCTAACCTATTTTATATTTTCGGTTACGCCTACTGGCTCGAGTCGGTGTTGTTATTGTTTTATGTGCGATCGCTGATTTATCGAGATTTTCGCTTCAAACGCCAAGATTTATGGTTTTTGATGCCGCTGGCGCTATATTTTGTTTATCACCTCGACACTTGGTATTTGCTCTCAGATAGCGAGAAAATGTTACAGCTACAACAAAACTATGCGGGTAATGAGGCCTTGTCACAGCGCTTTATAGGCCTTGGTCGGGAATGCTTCCGTTTATTCTGTGCGATTTTGTGTTTAGTCGAATTAAGACGCTATCAATCTAAATTAAAAGATAATTTTGCCAATTTAGAAAGCGTCGATCTTAAATGGTTAACCATATTAGTCGTCGGCTTCTTATTCATTAGAGCAGATGCAATTCTAGTCTCGTTGGCGCTGTTCTCTTCATTTGAGTTTAACCATCATATTGATTATGAATTGCTTGGGCTTATTTCCAATTATACGGTTTTGGTATTGATCAGTGTGTTGATATTTTTCAGCCTACGTTTTCAAACTGGCCTGAGTGGTATTCGGCAGCAACATCGCATTAGCGATGTGATGAATAAGCAAGATAAACAGCCTGATACGGCCTACATTACTCAAATAAAAGACTATATGCAGCAGGAGAAACCTTACTTAAACCCACTACTCACTTTAGATAATCTCGCCTCACAGTTGCAGCTTTCGCCGCGGCTACTGTCACAAATTATCAATCGTCATTTTGAGCAGAACTTTTTCGAGTTCATCAATCAGTATCGAATTAATGAAAGTCAGCGTTTACTCAGTGATGCAAGCCTGAAGCACACCACGATAATCGATATCATGGATAAGTCCGGCTTCAATAGTAAAGCCACCTTCAATACGCTATTTAAGAAACGCTTGGGACAGACACCAAGCCAGTACAGAAAACAGCAATTACTCTAAAACCTCTGCTGTTAAGGCATAAAAAAGGGCAGCTTAGGCTACCCTTTTTTGGTTTTCTATTTGCAAGCTTAATCGCGGAAATCAAACTGCTTGTTTAAGCGTATATCGGCCACTGACGCGCCAAGCATGACATTATACTTGCCCGGCTCTGCCAGCCAATCAGAGCGAGTCACATCCCAAAACGACAAGTCGCGCTGATTCAATGTCATTGTCACTGTCCCCGACTGCCCCGGCTCAAGATAAATCTTACTAAAGCCTTTTAGCTCTTTATCTGGTCGCGGCACACTGGCTTGCATGTCATGTAGGTACAACTGCACCACTTCGCTGCCGGCTCTCGCCCCAGTGTTAGTGACTTTAGCGGTCACAGTTAACGTGTCGCCACTTTGCATACTGGCTGAAGACAACTTGATGTCGCTGTACTCAAATTGGGTATACGAGAGACCGTGGCCGAATGGAAACAGCGGCGCAATCTTTTGCTGCTCGAACCAGCGATAACCAATAAACACGCCCTCTTTGTATAACGAATCAACCGCATTGTAGTCATCTAGCATAATTGGCGCAGTGTCTTGCAATGACTTTGGCAAGGTAATTGGCATTTTACCACTGGGGTTAACGTCACCAAATAACACATCAGCATAGGCATTACCGGCTTCCATACCGCCATACCAGCCCCATACAATGGCTTTGGCGTCATCGGCCCACGGCATCTCGACTGCAGAACCACCATTGAGGAACACCACAGTGTTAGGGTTAGCTTGTAATAGCTTGCTGATCACCGCATCCTGGCCATTGGGTAGCTTCATATCGATACGATCGATCGCTTCACGATCGTCAGCATGGGATAAACCACCGTAATAAATCACCACGTCAGCCGCTTTTGCCGCCGCCAGATATTCCGCTTCTGGCGTAAACAATGCGCCCGGCGCATCCCAACCCAATGTTACCTGACCGCTACCGGCATATTGCAGTTCAAATTTGTACGTTTGATTACTGTCTAACTCGATGACTTGCTCAAATACTTGTGCTTTATCAGCTTGCTGACTCATCACTTGTTTGCCATTAATACGCAAACTCGCCTGGCCTTCTAGGGCTAGTTTTAAAGTGTGCTGTCCCGATGCCAGCGGTTTAATATCCGTGCTCATGCGGATAAACTCGGGGCTATTACTACTTGCTTTGTAGGTCGAATTAGCAATCCAATCATCTTGACGTTCAATATGAGCGAAACCGTCATCTTGATAGCGAATTAATTCCCACTGTGGCGTGCCCGTCCAGTGACGCGTTGCCATGTAGTCGGTTGCAATTGGTGCCACACCAGCACTGTTTTGTGCCCGCATCACGGTGATATTAACATCGGTGCCGAGCTTGTTTTTCAAACCTTGCAACGGCGATATCTCGTACAAAGGCTTCACCTCAGATGAGCCGCCACCTTGGCTGTGCAGGACATCCGCATTGGGGCCCAACACCAACACATTGTTAATTTTGGCCTGTTCAAGTGGCAATAGCTGTTGCTCATTTTTAAGCAGCACAATGCCTTCGCTAATGATTGTGCGCGCCGCTTCGTGGTGCGCTTGGATGTTACGCTGACCCGACAGGCGATACTTGTCCATCATGCCGATAGACAGTTGTACTCGCAGAACACGGCGCACTTTATCATCAAGCACTGACATGGGGACTTTGCCCGCCTCTATCATCTCTTTAAGTGGCTGCGCTAGAAAATAGTCGTCAAAGCTATCAACCGCCGTACCCATTTCAATATCAAGGCCGTTCATCGCAGCATCAAAAGTATTGATATCGACATTCCAATCGGTCAATAACACACCTTTGTAACCCCACTCACCCTTAAGAATGTCCATCACCAAGTGCTTACTTTGATTGGCATTGGTACCGTAATAACGATTGTATGCTCCCATAATAGTATGGGTATTACCCTCTTTAACTGCTGCTTCAAATGCCGGAAGGTAAACCTCTCGCAGCGTTCTTTCATCAGGCTTTGCATCAACACCTATTCGGTTAAGCTCCTGTGTATTAAGCGCATAATGCTTAACTGATGCCGCTACATCATTTGACTGAATAGCTTTAACTGCCGGTACCACAAGCTTTGCAGCCAAAAACGGATCTTCACCTAAGTATTCAAAATTACGTCCATACAGTGGCAACCTTGCCAAGTTCACACCAGGACCGAGAATCACGTCTTTGTTACGCTGCCTGGCTTCGCTGCCCAGCACATTACCGTGCAGTGCTGCCATCTCAGGGTTCCAACTGGCCGCGACAGCCGTCAATGGCGGCAGATAGGTTGATTGATCATCTTGCCAGTTAGCAGAGTTCCAGCTATATCGTTCAATCTCGTGTCTTACGCCGTGGGGGCCATCAGACATCCACATTTCGTGGATCCCGAGGCGCTCAATTGCGGCAATGGAGAACTTGGCATTGGCATGGGTTAAAGAGATTTTTTCATCAAGTGTCAGTTGTGCGAGCAAGCGCTCTACGTTTTGTTCAACCTCAGCAAGCCGCTGCTGTTTATGCGCTGCATGAACACTAGCGGCTGTTTGTGGCGTGTCACTGCCCCTAGCGGCTTCGTCTTGCTTGGCGCTCTGGCAACCAACCGCCGTCACCAACAACATAGATAAAAATAACCGATTACGTTTCATCAAATCTCAATCCCTTTTGTCACTTTGAGTAAGGCGCTACCGGCATCAAATAGGATGGAAATCGCTATTGGCTGCCAGCTTGTTATTTGTACTAGGCACCACATTAGCAAGATTAAATAAAAAGTGGGTTCAAGCTTAGGTTTATTTCCCAAATTTGAACGTTCAAATTCAGGAATACGGGTTATTGAACTTTTGACTCCTTTAAATTCAAAGCATTACATAACACAGTGATTTGCTACGCTTTGTATCTTAGCTGCATTCTGTGGCGGAAAATCCTAAGGATGAGACAAAAAAATACCAGCTTGCGCTGGTATTTATGTCATTTATACATCTTGACCCATCATCATTTGGCGTACTTTTACCAGTTGTTTGAAGTCGGTCATTTCCGCTTTAGTCAACTGGCTTGCCATGGGGATATTGGCTTTCATCGGATCAACTGGGCGACCATTTACATGGAACTCATAGTGTAGATGTGGCCCGGTAATGCGCCCAGTATTACCCGACAACGCGATCACTTGGCCGCGACTCACTCGCTGACCTTTGTGCACCAATGGTTTAGATAAATGTAGATAGCGGGTACGATACTTTTTACCATGATCAATCACCACATACTTACCAGCAAAGCGATGTTCGGTCACCAAAGACACAATGCCGTCACCTGGTGCGACAATCTTAGTGCCTATGGGTGTAGCAAAGTCAGTACCGTTGTGGGGTGACACGCGGCCCGTCACTGGGTGATGGCGATGGCGATTAAAGCGTGAACTTATGCGATAGTTTTTCTGCAACGGAATACGCTGAAATGCCCGCGCTAGGCTGCGACCTTGGTCATCGTAAAAGTTACCATCACTATTTTGGTAAGCATTGATACTGCTGCGTCCCCGTTGAATGTGGACACCCAAAATATCACTGTTACCGGTTGCGGCACCGTCGATAAACTGATCATTAATCAAAACAGAAAATTTGTCACCCGCACGTAAATCGCGGGCAAAATTCAATTTTTCTTTCAGTAGTGATTCAATTCGCTGGATCTCGCCGGCGTTCAGACCCATACGTTGGGCTGATAAATAGAACGAACCTTGGATATCGCCAATCACACTGCGATTGCGCCATATCCCCTCAATATTGATTTCATCAACTTTAAACTCACCGTCATCATAACGGCTAAACACGACCTGACGTGCGGCGTTAAAATATAACTCTAATTGCTGCAGCTTGCCTTGGTCATCAAGCCAAAACTGCATTTTATTTCCGGGCATCAAGGTATCAAGTGCCAAGACATTCAAATCAGCTTCTAAAACACGGTACATGGTCTGCTGATCAACACCAGCCTGTTCAAACAAACCACTGAGCGTATCGCCTTTGGCAATTGTTTTAACGAAGTCTGCTTGTTTGACCAAGGTTTCGGTCTGTTCGCTAGGGGCGATTTGGGCAATGATATTATCAATATCAAGCTCAACCGGTATGCGGGTTGGGAGATACTCTCGTTGATTCGGCCACAATATAGCCGCGCCTATCATTAATACGGCACCCATGAGGATTTTTTTATGGGGGCTGGGCAATGCCTGTAAACGATTTGGCGACATTTTAAAAAAAGAAAATTTACTTGCTAACAACCTGCGCCTCAACTCTCATCATCGTTATTATCAATAAAGCCAGAATTCCGTGCTAGACGGAACTAAACGTCCTTTTATATCAAAGATTGCTGCAGATACAAAATGATCCATGCAACAAAACCTGCATAAATATTCGTAAAGATAGTGGCTATTGACAATAAGCGACCTCATTTGAGTCTTCGCCAACCAATAAAAAGCCCGCAAAAACTGCGGGCTAGAATTCAAATATTAGTCGGTCTACGGCGCGCTCTACGCCCAACTTGTCAGTTGACAATCAAACCTAGTGACAATGCTTATGCGCGACAAACACGAGTTATGCTGCCATTAGCAGATTTGGTGATCTCTATGCGGCTACTTATCTGCTCTTTCATTTCTGAAACATGGGAAATAACGCCCACCATACGACCCGCTGACTGTAAATCTATCAAGGTGCGGATGGCCAGCTCCAGTGAGTCTTGGTCTAGGCTGCCAAAACCCTCATCAATAAACAGCGTATCAAGTTTAATACCGCCTGCGTATGCCTGCACCACATCCGAAAGTCCAAGCGCCATAGACAGCGCCGCCATAAAGCTCTCACCACCACTGAGAGTCGCTACTGGGCGAACTTTTGCGGTATAGGCATCTTCTACTTCTAACTCCAACCCTGAGGCTTTGTTGCCCTTCGCTCTGTCCTCTTTACGCAATAGTCGGTAGCGGCCTTTGCTCATCAACTGTAGTCGCTCACTCGCGGCTAACAACACATCGTCTAGCAAAACGCTCAGCACGAAGCGTTGCAAACTGATTTTATTCCCCGTTTGACCATTGGCAACATCGGCTAAGGTACCCACTACGGCGTATTCATCCTCTAGCTGTTTAGCCGCAGCATCGGCTTGCTCTAGCTGCTTTTGGGTCTGCACAAGCTGCGTCATCCGCCCTTGCAGTGCCTGCCATGCGGTTTCAGCAGTTTGCTGCGCAAGTTGAGCCTGCTGGACCTGCTGTTCCACCTCAGTCAAATTGGGCGTAACTTGCTGCGCCAATTTTTCGTTAAGCTGTGACAGACGGGCTTGGTTCTCAATTCGCTGCTGTTGCTCATTCGCGATTTCTGTGGCTATTTGTTGCAGCACATCAGCCGGTAATAACGCCTGTTGCAATGCTTGTTGACTATCAAAACCTTGTTCAGCCAGCGCGGTATTAAGCTCATTGAGTGCCTGCTGTTGTAACTCGATACACTGTGACTGGCTTTGCTGGGCCGCAGTGACCGATGCGCTATGTGATGCATCAAGCTCACGGGCATGGCTATATGAGTGTCGAGTCGCATTAATCGTTTGCTGGCGCTGCTCAACGTCAGTCGTGAATTGTTTTATGGCTGCTTGCAGAGCATCAAGACTGCGGTAGTCAGCCGGAATATGATTTTCTGCTTGCTCAACTTTGCCCTGCAAACTAGAAACTTGCTGCTGTAATTCCTGAAATCGCTCGCGTTCTAAGTCCAATGCATTGCGTTGTTGCTGTGCACTGGCTTCTCGTTCATTAATTTGTGATCGCAGTTGACTAAGCTGCTCAGCCCCTTGATTGGCTTTGGCGAGTAGTTGCTGCTTGAGTAATAATTGCTGCTGTAGTTCATCAACAGACTGTTCACTGTACTGCGCCAACTTATTTTGCAATTCATCAGCTAATTTCTGTTGCTCTTGTAATCGCGTTTGCAGCGCCGCGTATTCCGATCGCGCTTGATTAAGCGAAGAGTTTGCGTTCTCTTCTGCTTGTTGCGCTTGGGTGAGCTCCTCCTCACTGGGCAAACGCTCATCACTGGTTGCCAAATTCGGATGTTGCTCACTTCCGCAAACCGGACAAGGCTGACCCTCATTGAGTTGCATGGCTAAACTGGCAGCCTGGCCTTGATGCCACACTAACTGCAATTGGCGATGAGTAAGCTGGGCTTGGCTAAACTTATCACGCAGCAATTGCCCGTGCTGTTTTGCCTGTGCTAACTGCTGCTCTGTTTTTTGTACCGATGACTTTGCTTGCAACCACCCTTGATAACGCTCAATCATCTCACTAAGGTGACTGACAGCCTGACCGGCACTCACTTGCTCAGCAGCAAGGTCCTCTAGTGCCGGTATTTGTAACTTAAGCTGCTCAATTTGCTGTTGTAACTCATCAAATTGCTCGCGCGATTTGCTGCCACTGAGTTTAGCTTGCTGTAAAGCGCTGCTCGCTTGCTTGGCCGCTTGATACAGTTCATCTAACCCGCTGAGCTGCGGCACTAACTGGCTTAGCTGCTGCAGTTGTTGCTGCAGTTGCTGCAATTGCTGTTCTTGTTCGGGCAGCGCATCAAAGTGCTCTTTAGCCTCAATTAGGGCTTGCTCACTTTGCTGTTTAGCCTGCTGCGCAGTTGCCATTAATGTTTGAGCTTGCTTAAGCTCGACATCACGTGCGGCGCTGCCATCAAGTAGTGGTTTGAGTTGTTGTGCTTTATGGCCATTATCTAGTTGCTGTTGGCGCTGCAACAATAGTGGCTCATTACTCTGAAACTGTGCTTGGGCCTGCTCTAGTTTGCCCAGTTCATTAAAATCATTGATCAGTACTTTGGCGCTTTCAAGTTGTTTACTGGCAGAAATCAGTGACGATTTAGCTTGTTCATTGTCGACTTTTGCCTGAGTCAGGCGCGGCTCTAGGCCGCTAATTTCGTCGCGTAACGCGTCATCGGAGCTGACTTCAATATTGAGCAGCATACCATCACGTTTATTACGGTGTTCACGCACCGCGTTTCTGATATTGGCGGCTTGAAACTTGAGTTTATCTTCTATTTTGCGATAGATATGAGTTTGAAACAGCTGGCTAAAAATCTTCTCACGCGCTTTAGAATCAGCCATTAATAATTCACGAAACTTGCCCTGTGGCAGCACCATCACTTGGCGAAATTGATCTACATCTAACCCGGTTAGCAATTCAATTTCCGCTGTCGCCTCCGACACTTTGGTCGCTACCAAGGGCGTGTGTTCACCATCAGCTTCAATACGATATAGCTGTGCTTCACTCTTTTGCACTGTATGACCATCGCCACTCTTTTTCAGGCGCTGCTGCTCTGGTACCCGCCGAATTAAATATCCATCGGTCCCCAATTGAAATTGAAAACTCACCTCAGTAAGCAGATCTTCAGCCGCTAGATCACAGCGCATTTGGCTGCCTTCACGCTCATCGCCAGTTGTTTTGCCATATAGAGCAAAACAAATTGCATCAAGGATGGTTGTTTTGCCTGCCCCGGTAGGGCCGTTGATCAGAAATAGCGGGTTTTCTCCCAATGACGTAAAGTCGATGACTTGCTTAGTCGCAAAAGGACCAAACGCCACCATAGTTAATACTTGTGGTCTCATTGGTTGTCCTCTGACTTATGCAACGCATCTATGGTTTCTACCATTAACGCTTGTTGTGAGCGCGTTAAGGCAACGCCAGAAACCTGTTCAAAGAAATCACTGAACATATCTAACTCACCTTTTTTAATATGGTCGGCCCGCACTGCCAGGCTATCACTGCTCGCCATTAAACCGGTTCGTTCTAGATGCAGCACATTGGGATAAACACTGCGCAGCTTGCCCATCGCATCGAGTATTGCCTGCTTGTCACTCAGGCGCACCATAATATAGTCGTCACGCAATGGATCGTTAAGCCCCTTAGTCAACAGCTCCTCTAATGCCCCTTCAATAATGCGCACATCTCGCTTAGCCTGCAGCGGCAACAACTCAATATGCGGCACATTAGCAGGCGTCAACTCAACCAAAGTGACTGACTTATTTTGCTTTTGTTCACTAAAAGAGTATTTCAAGATAGAGCCCGAATATCGAACATTGGCCTGGCCTTTGTATTGTGGCCCATGCAGATGACCTAACGCGGTATAGTCAAAGTTTGTAAATAGGCTAGGTGAGATTTTATCTGCCCCGCCTATGCTCAGAGGACGTTCAGATTCTGACTCGCTGCCCCCATCTAAAAAACAATGTGCTATCACCACTTTGGGTAGCCCTTGGCTATCATGGTTGCTGACGCCCTCGAGCAGTTTGGCCATGGCTTGTTCATGACTATTCACGTCACAATCATAGAGATGACGCACTGTGGCAGGCTCGGCATACGGTAGCGGGTAAAACACCGCATCGCCGCTTTCACTATGCAGCACAATAGGGTCTATTTGCGCACTTAGCGGCCCTTGAATATAGAGGCCAGCCTCTTGCAACTGCCGAGCTGCGAAACCCAAGCGTTCATGGCCGTCATGGTTACCCGCTATCATGATCACCTTTATCGCTAACTCATTGACCAATTGATTGACCACTTCATCGAGCAGGGCGACGGCACTGGCTGGTGGCACTGAGCGGTCATAGATATCACCGGCGATGATCACAGCGTCAACTTGATGGCTGCGAGCCAAATCGACTATCTGCGCCAGAATATAGCGTTGATCTTCAAGCAGACTTTGATTGTGTAACTGACGACCAATATGCCAATCAGAGGTATGGATAAATTTCATGAATTCTCATCGTTTGATTAAACTTGCTGACCTAGCTTACGGTGTTGATTCTTTGCAGCCATTAGACAACCACAAATTTTGTAATCGCTTGGTCGGTAGAACTTGCTGGTTAAACCTTTTTATTTCTAGCAAAACCTGACAAATTTGTTGTCTCGCCTGTTCCACTTGTTGGGATTTTTCCGCATCGCTTAAGCCCGGTTGACGAAAGGCAGCCACAAGCTGTGCATGATGAGATTCGATATCTTTGCATAGCTGCAGTAATAATTGATCGTCTATCACTGCATCAACGGTTTTCGTACCAATTTTCAATGGTGCTTTAGCGCGTTTATTGGCACTGCGAATCGCCTTCTGCGGTACCTGTTTGTCATTGCTTTTAGCGGCATAGTAAGCTTGAACTAAAGTCCCTAACGCACTAATTCCCGCAACTAATAGTCCTGCTAACTCCACCTCATGCTCCATTGACCGTGAACGCTGACCTAGGGGTTGTCGCGCTGCCATAAGCGCTGATTTATCGAATAGATTGGCCAACGGTAACACGAAGTGTTTACTGTCTCAAACCTAACGTTTCACTCACCGATACTTTTTAAGTAAAGCGTAATAAAATCAATTATGTGAATCAGATCACTTCTGGGTGTGACACAGTGTCGCAGCTTGCACCATTTAGATTGTTCGCTGCGGGTCAATCTGCGACAAAGGCATCAACAACCGATAATAAAAAAGGCCATTCACATGAGCTGTAAAGTGAACTACTTGGCGATAGCGATCGCCGCTGCCCTGCCACTGACTGGCGCTTATGCCGACGGTCCGGCACATTGCGATGACAAAGTGTGTGATGACTATATAGTTGTGACGGGTGAGGTGATGCGAGAACCAACCAAAGTCAGTAGCGATCCTAAAAAGCCGAGACTACCTTTACCGGCCTATGACGGTGCAGGCTTTTTGAAAACGATACCAGGTTTTAGCGTAGGCAGAAAAGGCGGCGCCGGTGGCGATCCAACCCTGCGTGGAATGGGCGGTTCACGGGTCAGTATCGTTGATGATGGTCAACATGTGGCCGGCACCTGTGGCGGTAGAATGGATCCACCTACGGCTTATATTTACCCTGAATCCTATGACAACATCACCGTAATTAAAGGACCCCAAACGGTAAAATATGGCCCGGTCGGTTCAGCAGGTACCGTGCTGTTTGAAAAAGATCGTCATAGCTTTAGCGAAAAAGATATGGAAGGACGAGCCAGTGTTACCGGTGGCAGCTTTGGTCGCCAAGATTATCTGGTTGAACTAAAAGCGGGTACCGACACGCACTATATCGATATGGACATCAATCAATCAAAAAGTGATCACTACCAAGATGGTGACGGCAATACCATTCAGTCAAGTTATGATCGCAACAACTACAACTTTGCCCTAGGTTGGACGCCCGATGACGATACCGTGATCGAGCTAGCGTACGGCCGCTCTAGTGGCGAGGCTGAATACGCCGACCGCGCCAATAAAGCCCGAGAGATCAGCAATGAAAACCTAAGTTTATTGACGCAAATTGATTTGGATGGTCACTGGTTCGAGCATGTAGAGCTACAACTATATAGCAACGAAAACGATCATATTATGGACCAGTTTGACCAGGGCAATAACGCTGGCACCAATGTCCGTCGCACCACTTTCGGTGGCCACTTATGGCTCGAACTGGCCTCAACAGACAACTGGCAAACCACGCTAGGTGTCGATTACGTGGACAGTTTACATGAAGGCCGCAGCATCAACCCGGCAATAGATAATGGCCTTGACGACCTTCTAAACAAACCATTCAACGATAATATGCGCCACAAAAACATAGGCGTATTTGTCGAGTCAAGTTACCAAATTGGTCAAGGAAAAGTGCTCGCTGGAGCGCGGCTTGATCAATGGCAAACGGAACTATTTGTCGCCCAACAAGGACTGCGAGAAGATGATTTAGTCAGTGGTTTTATTCGGTATGAATACATAGTTGGCAATAGCCAGTACTATATCGGTGGCGGCCACGCCACCCGCATTCCTGATTACTGGGAGTTAATGAAAGCAGATATCGATGACCCGGCACAGAAATCCTTTGACTTAGCACCGGAAAAAACCACCCAATTAGACGTTGGCTGGATTTATCAGGCTGAAGTCGAGATATCATCTTCGTTCTACTATGGCAAAGTTAAAGATTACATTTTAATAGACGCCAACACAGACAAAACCTCCGCCTACAACGTTGACGCCACGATTTGGGGAGCGGAATTGAGTTTAACCTATGAGTTTAATGAACATTGGTCGACCATAAGTTCGGTCAACTACAGTCATGGTGACAATGACACGGACAACACCCCATTAGGACAAATATCTCCCCTAGAAGGACGAATCGCACTTAACTATGAGCGCGGAAACTGGACTGCGGGGTTATTGTGGCGCATGGTCGCCGCACAAAATAGGGTGGCAATTGGACAGGGCAACATCTCTGGGCAAGATTTAGCGGAAAGTAGCGGCTTTGGTACCTTGGCCATCAATGGTGCTTGGAAGCACGATGATATTCTTATCAGTTTTGGGGTTGAGAACCTATTTGACATTACCTATGCCGAACACATCAGTCGCTCTGGTGCTGGCAACGATATTCCCGGCAGTGAACCCCTGTTCCAAGTTAACGAGCCGGGGCGAACCGCGTGGATAAAGCTCGACTACAACTTTTAACGAGTCTATCTGCAGCAATGCCTTGCTCGTCAGAGCAAGGCACCAGCCTTAAATCCACCCAAACAGATCATACTGACTAGATAGCAGCTTAATACTCATCGCGATGGACATGGTTACCACCAATGGTTTAATGATTTTAGTGCCCTTGGTGATCACCAGTCTAGAGCCTAATGTAGCCCCAATAGCCTGACCTATCAGCATGATAAATCCGAGCAACCAAAACACTTTCCCGCCGATAGCAAAGAAAATGAGCGATGCAATATTCGTAGAAAAATTGAGTACTTTTGCATGTGCCGTGGCCTTAGCCAAGCCATATCCGGCTAACGAAACAAAAGCTAAAGCAAAGAAACTGCCGGTACCTGGGCCAAAGAAACCATCATAGAAACCAACACCAAGGGCTGCAGTGAAACCGAACATACTCGGCGTTAATACTTGATGTCGATCTTGCTCACTAATTTTCTTTGAAAATAGAAAATAGCCGCCGATAGCCAAAATGAGAAATGGCAGTAATAACTCTAACACCGAGGTATCTACCATCTGCACTGCCACGGTCCCCAACGCCGAACCGATAAAAGCGCACGCAATGGCCAATTTCATCTGCGATAATTTAACCATCCCTTTGCGCACGAAATATAAACTGGCGAAAAAACTGCCGCCACAAGCCTGCAATTTGTTAGTCGCTAACGCTGCTGTGGGGGGTAAGCCTGCCCACATCAATGCCGGAATCGTTAACAATCCTCCTCCGCCAGCAATAGCATCAATAAAGCCGGCTAAAATGGCCACAAAGAACAGTAGTGCGATTAATTGGTATGAGAGCTCGATGGCCATTTAGTGATCCGTAAACGATGACAATATAACAGCTTGCTATTAGACGCGGTTTGCTTGCCAATTTCAAAGGAGTTATTATCCACTTGTGTGAGATATTCTCACACTAATTATGTCACCATACAGGAAAAACTGTGTCTTACACCTTACCGCCAATGACCACTCTACGGGTATTTGAAGCTGCTGCTCGGCATCAGAGTTTTAGTTTGGCTGCCAAGGAGTTATTTCTCACCCATGGTGCAATTAGTAAGCAGATAAAACAGTTAGAAAATGATTTAGGCTGTGCGCTTTTTACTCGCCAACACCGACAGGTGAGCCTTACCACGGCTGGTCAACGCTACTTATTACAGATTCAAGCTGCTTTGGCGACAATAAGCCGTGCCACGACTGACATTCGCACCGCTGGAACTGACAATCAATCGCTGTCAATAAATGTGTTACCTAGTCTTACCATCAACTGGCTTATCCCCCGAATGGAAGAATTTAAACAACGCTACCCGCATTTGTACGTGGACTTGTCTATCGGTGATTTTAATGTCGATTTCAATCAGCATCGCTACGATATCGCTATTCGCAGTGTCACTAGCGCGCCCCAAGGCTGTCAGTACGTCAAGCTTATGGATGAAGATCTCTGTCTAGTCTGTAGTCCGCAACTCGCAACCACATTGCACAGCCTCAATGACATCAATTCATTGACGCTACTTAAGCACACAACACGACCAGAATTGTGGCCGCTTTGGTCAAAACAGGTGGGGGTTACGCTTAATAATGATAAGAAGTTTGGTATGGAGCATTTTTATATGCTTAGCCAGGCGGCAGTCAGCGGTATGGGCATCGCTCTGATCCCGCGCTTTTTTATCGAACAGCAACTCAGCGATGGCAGCTTAGTGATCCCATTTGATAATCACTTTACCAGTCCCTACAGCTATTATGTACTGTCGCCGCAAGCGCAGCGCCTTCCAGCTAAGGCGCAAGCATTCATCGATTGGTTACTAGAGATATTCGCCCCCTATCGACATTAGCGCCCAGCTTTGCAAACAAAGTGACAAAGTCGGGCGCTGTGGCACTTTCAGCTAGATTAGCTCTTCAACAACATCAAATGCTTCAAGGTAGTTAACTCCAGGTTGAGCATCAAACTCAAAATTAAGCACCTTTAAACACGTATCAAATGTCTTTTCACCAAACCATGACTTATCAAAAGCATGCAGTGCATTGATGATGCCCTGCTGATCGCCCTCGCCTTGAAAGTTTAGCGGCGTCAATGTCGCAATAAAGCTTGCTACCAATCCGTAAAGATCTTTCTCAGCATCACCTTCTGCGGCCCAAAGGTCTGGATCGGCATAACGACTAGCATAATGACTTGTCGCAATATCGAGCCCAATACCAAAATTCACCAAAATGGCTTTCTCTCGGTTGCAGATGATATTTTTAGGACAAATAGCCCCATGGTAAATGTCCATTTGATGCATAAACTGCAACCCGGACAGTAACTGGGTAAACCACATGATAGGCTGACCAAGCTGAACTTCTGAGACATCATCAAGTGACACGCCGTATTCCCACGCTCTGGCAATAAACAAGGTTTCGCTTTGTGGCAACTGCCCAAAAGCCAACACCTTTTCAACATGGGGATGGTACAACTTCGACAAACTGCGGTACAGATTGCTCAGTTGTGGCCATTTAGCCTCAACCTTATGATAAATCGATACACCGGTGTTGTATTGACCTTGCAGGTGTTTAGCACGCCAAAACTGACTGCTTTCAGTCGCGGCGATAAACTGGTCAAGTCGATAGTGATGATCGATTATCGCCCCAGTCGCGATTTCAACCTTTTCAGGTAAAGTGTCACAAACACCGTTATCAATAAGCGCCGAGAGATCACAACGTAGTGCATCCAAGTCGATGGTTCCGCCCGCAGCAGCTAATCTAAACCATTGATAAATACGTGGCTGCTTGGTTTGCTCTGCTAAAGTCAAAAATCCTTTGGCATAGGCTTGAATATCTTGGCTATTGTTCAAATTATCTTTGATATCAATAAACTCAACATCACCAATATCAGAGATGAAAATACAATTGCTAGTCCAGCCACCAACGGTATAACCGCGGCGATGTATCTGTTGCAGGCCTGTCACTGAGCGGCGCAAAATTTCGAGCAATTGATAAGTTGTTAGCGCCTCGTGCTCAAGTACATTGAGCGGTACGCCTCGTGGCATACGAATAGGCAGCACCAACTGTTCGCCATCTTGGATAAGCGGCGCACATTGCGGCACACCACTGCAGCCAGCCAGGCCTTGCATTCGCTTAAATTCATCCCGCAATCTGAGTTCATATCGTGTTGACTCCTCAGCGCTTTCAAATTGCGTCGGCACCAAGATTTTCAACAACCAAGGGGCAGTCCAATCACCTGGATTATACTCAGATTGCCAAACCTCTAACCCGCTTTGAATAAACAAACACTTTAGTTTAATGAAATCTTGAATCTTGTTATTGCGCTGCTCAACTAATGCCACCTGACCGATGGTTTCAAGCACCATCTCTTTTTGCTTGTCGGTGACTTGATGTTTATGCGGAGCGGTTAACCCCCACTCTTTAGTTAACGCCGCGACGATCTGTTTAGGCGTGTAGATACTCAACGAGCCTTGCTGCTTTTCCAGCTCAATCTCTTCGCCCTTACGCCCAGTAACAAACACCATGCCTTGGCACCAAGGTGCATATACACCGACGGGGATTTTATGCTTGACGTTACCCGCTAACACGCGCGCAACATAGTTGGCTTTCGCTAGGCTATTGTCGACTTGACGGCCGTCAAGTGACCACGCGTGCAGTCCGGCATCAAGTCGGCCGATGTAGCCTTTTACATCGACGACGTAGACGCCCCACTCACCAATCACAAGTGCATCGACTTCCATCGCTTGACCAGATTTAGTCGGAATTTCCACATTCGTGAGCAAGATGTAGTTTTCTGGCAGTTCATCTGCAAGCAAAGAAAACGCCCAGCGTTCGGCATCATTTACGGGGGTACCAAAACTAATTAACTTTGCCATTCTTATCTCCTTTAGTGGCATTTGACCTGTCGAAGTGTTTGAATGCAGACAGGTGTGTCATTATTTTTTAGGCATAAAAAAGCCACTGCAAAGAGTGGCTTAGTAGTAAGGCTAGTGGTTGCAGCTGTCTGAGCACTGATGATCGTCATCAGCAAACTCATCATCACCTTCTTGGTGCTGCATTACGCCCCAGCCGTCAGTTGCGCCGCCAAACTCGGCTGCAAACTCATTAAGCGCCACTTCTTGAGCGACGATCGCGTCGTATTCGGGCACCATATTTAAACACACAATCAGCTCCCATTTACCGAGCTCATCATTTAGGTGCAATTCAATTTCACCTTTTAAATCTGATTGACTTAGCTCTTCAACAGCAGACTCTGCATCACGTTGATCTTCAAATACTAAGAAATAATCAACATCTAGGGCCTGAGTTAAGTCTATGCCCGCTTCTTGCATTGCCGCTAGCATTTTGCCATTGTCGTCATCTGGAAATTGCATTATCTACTCCTGACTGTGTTGCTAGCTTTGTGAAGCAACGATTTGTACTGACTCACCGTTATAAGTAACGACTTCACCGGCCACTACTTTCTTGCGTTTGCGCGTTTCAACTTCACCGTTTACTGTGACTTGACCTTCACTGATAACAAACTTTGCTTCGCCGCCACCACTGGTCATCGACTGAACTTTTAAGATTTTGTACAGTTCGATATATTCATCACCCGGCAATAATGCCAATGTTTCTATTTGTGCAGTCACACTTAAACCCTTAATTAATGCTTATCGACGCGATTATATCATTTGCTGGTTATTGTGCACGCTCTGATGCCAACAAACCATAATAGCAATCGTCGACCCAAGCATCATCTAGGCGAATATTGTCTCGAAGCACGCCCTCAAGTTGAAAGCCGCACTTCTCCAATACCTTGGATGAGGCAAGGTTATCTTTGGCACAAACGCCAACAAATTTATGCACTGCGAACTGCAAACAAGCCCAGTCCACCACCGCTTCTAAACTTTCACTGGCATAGCCTTTACCTTGCATGCGTGGCGAAAGCATATAACCCACTTCGACATGTCCAAGCTCAGGTTTATTGGCATAAAAGCCGGTAAACCCGACAAAATTGCCACTGTGGACCTCTTCAATCACAAGCGTTAGCCAGTTACCAGAGTCAAACTCCCATGGGGCAAGACGTTGGCAAAACTTATCTTGCAGCGCGGGTAAGCTATCGGGGCGCCTGACAAACTTATTCACCACAGGATCTTGATGCACAAGCAGGAAATCATCCCAGTCTTGTGCATCAAGCGAGCGAATTTTAAGTCTATCGGTATAGAGCTCAATCATCGTTGGGCTCGATTAACCGCGGCTGGTTACTTCAAGCAAGTGATAACCAAATTGGGTTTTCACAGGTCCTTGAACTTCATTCAATGGCGCGCTGAATACTACCTCATCAAACTCACGTACCATCATGCCTGGACCAAACGATCCCAGATCGCCACCTTGAGCACCTGATGGGCAAGATGAATGAGCTTTAGCCAAATCAGCAAACTCAGCACCATCCAAAATTTGTTGCTTTAAGGTTTCACATTGCTCTTCTGAGCTTACTAGTAAGTGACGCGCTGTTGCTTGAACCATGTTATGTCCTCTCTTTGGGTAAAAATAATCCCAGCCAGTATGCCACAACAGCTGGGATTACCTAGTGAATTTTCAAATATTAGCTAGCTTTTACCGTCGCTATCCAGTTGTCGATTTTGCGCTCCATAACCGCCATTGGCAAAGAGCCGGTAGTAATGATTTGGTCATGGAAGCCTTTCAAATCAAATTTATCTCCCAGCGCTGTCTCAGCTTTTTCGCGTAGTGACAATATTTTCAACTGGCCGACTTTATAAGACAAGGCTTGCCCCGGAATCGCCATGTAGCGCTCCACTTCCGCAACAATATCAGATTCTGCCATTGGCGAATTATCTTTCATATATTGGATTGCCTGCTCACGGCTCCAGCCTTTGGCATGCAAACCGGTATCGACAACCAGACGCATAGCACGCAGCATTTCATCAGACAGCTTACCAAAATACTGATAAGGGTCGCTGAATAAGCCCATTTCAATCCCTAAGTACTCTGCATATAGCGCCCAGCCCTCTTCAAAAGCGGTATAGCCGCCAAAACGCTGGAACTCAGGCACACCGGTTAGCTCTTGCTTGATAGCGATTTGGAAGTGATGACCAGGTGCTGCCTCATGCAGCGATAGGGTTGTCATGCCCCATTTGGGCTGCGCTTTTAAATTGTAGGTATTGATATAGAACACCCCAGGTCGTGAACCATCAACCGCCGGCGACTGATATGACGCTCCTGCGGCAGATTGCTCGCGGAAACTCTCCACCGGTTTCACTACATAGTCAGCTTTAGGCATCACATTGAAGTACTTAGGTAGCTCAGCATTAATACTGTCTTTTAATGCCATGTAGCCATCGACAAGATCTTGTCGTTCGGTAAAGAAATATTGCGGCTCAGATCCCAGTGAATCGAAAAATGCGCTCAAGTCTCCTTGGAAACCCACTTTCTCTCTAACACCATCCATCTCAGATAAAATGCGCGCAACTTCAGAGAGCCCAACTTGATGAATCTCGTCAACCGGCATGGTCGTCGTAGTGTGCTGATTAGCAAGGTGCTGATACCAAACTTTACCATTAGGCAATCCCCACCATCCATCACTGGCTCGCGCTGCAGGCAGATAGGTGTTAGCAAAATAGTTTTTAAGGCTTTCAAGTGCTGGGATGAGTTTGAGTTCAATCTTTGCTCTATAAGCATTAGTAAGCTCGGTGCGCTCTGCGTCGCTAAAGCCTTCTGGCAGCTTATTAATTGGCGCATAAAACAGGCTGTTCTCTGCACCCTCTACTATTTGAGCTTGCAACTGCGGCACGATGCGTTCAACCAGAACGCGAGGCAATACCACCTTGCTTGCAATCCCTTCATCCATGCGCTGTTGAGCAAGCTTAGTCCAATTGATAAAGCCATCTAAGCGCGATAACCAGTTATGGTAATCTTCTACTGTGTTAAAAGGCTGAGCGCTCTCTGCACTGCCCAGCTGCACCATACTGATAACAGTGCTATAAAACTGGTTCATCGGAATAAAATGCTCAGGAAAGGTTTCTGAGGCTAGCGCCACATTACGATCATAGTTAAACATGTCGTAACTTAGCTGCAAGTTTGCTGGCAGGCTGTTTCTGTCAATCGCTTTGACTTGCTTAAGATATCGAGTATTAAGCTCATGACGGGCCTTCAGATACCCTTCAGTCAATGAATCACCAAACTGGTCGTTATAATCATTAACTCCTACATACGTGGCATAAATAGGGTTAAGTTGCAGCACATCTTTAAAATATTGATCTACCAGCGCCAGGTACGCTTGCTCTGCTGACTGCTTAGCTGCAGTTTCAGTAGTTTGTTTTACATCTGAATTAGCGGTTACTTGGGAGTTTTTCTCTTGCGAACAGGCTGATAGTGTCAGCGCTGATGCGATAGCAAGCGTCAGTATACCTTTCTTCATTGTTATTTTATCCCTCTTATTCTGTGCGATCGCGTTTAATTTTCTATACTTAACATCAGGACCAATAAAGGAGCTAGTCAATGATCTACTCATTTCGTAACTCAGGTTTTCGAGATCCAGAAACTGGCGTCTACAACCAAACCTACTTTATGGAAGTGTTTAACCGTGAGTGGCACCGTCATATACGGGAGCATCAAAGTTTGGCTCTATTGTATCTGTGCCCACACATTCATGAAACAGTAAAGCAACCTCATTTACTAGAATTTTTCATGAAACAAGTTCAGGAAGCGATTCTACGTAATACTGATTTGGTTGCCCGGCTCAATCACAATAACTTTGCTTTAGGGCTTTTCAATATTGATCAACCAGGTACAGAAGTCGTGATATCTAGAATTGAGGAAAAAATAGCAGAATTTAATCAGGAATATCGACGTAAACACACAAGCCATGTCGACTATGAACTGGCAGCTTATGTGTGTCAGCCAGAACAAAACATCCGCATCGAATCACTATTTAAGGATGTTGAAGCACTGACCCACGAACTAGAGTTAGAGAAGGATCAGCATATGGCACTGAGAAAGTTAAATTAATTAGACCCAAAAAAAAGCCCCTTTAAAGGGGCTTTTATTACTCATATCAATTATAGGGCAACGTTATAAATACGCGCTTTTTCTTCGATATAAGCCAGGTAGCTTTTTGCTGTTCTAGCGGTTTTCTTATCTTTAGCAGCCAACTTACAACGCTGATAAGCAGCCTTGTATTGTTTAGTGCCTAAATAAGCTAACGCAAGTTCAAATTGAACCTCGCCATCACTCACACCACCCGCAGCAAGCGCTTTCTTCAAGACAGGAATAGCTTGTTTATGCTTTTCCTGTAATGTCAGCAAACGCGCCTGACGCAAATAAAGAGTACCACTGTTCTCTAGCTCTGCTGCTTTACCATAATACTCGGCACCTTTACTTAGCTCTTTAGCATTGTGGAAAAAACCAGCAAGAATAGAAAGTGACTTTTCTTTCTTCTCGATTAATCCAGAGTTTAGGTGTTTTTCATAAACTTTTGCAGCTCGGTATGGTGAACCATTCTGAGCTAACAACTGAGTATAACGAGTAATATTACCTGCAGTTTCTAAAAAGCCATTTCGATACGCTAAGTCATAAGTTGCTAATGAATTAGTGTAATCTTCAGTCATCAGATAAAACTGTGCTAACTGAACCCAAAGACGTTTATCGTCTTGGAACAGTGGCACCATAGTCTCTAATACATTGATAGCATTTTTATAGTCTTTCTGGTTGAAATAAGCGGTTAGCTTCATCTGATATAAGCCTTTATCCGGCTTATCAGTGATAGCTATACCCTTATCCGCGACTTCAAGAACCTTATCCCATTGCTTAAGCTCTGAGTAGGCAATACCAATACGGCGGTAGACTTGTGCATCTTCCTTACAAGTAAATGCCATCCAATCAAAATAAACTGGAATCGACTCTTTAAACTTTTTCTCTTGAATTAAGAGATCAGCATAAAGACGTACAGTAGCGCCGTGGTCTACACCACCCAATATATCTGCATCGACTGCGGTCTTAAGGTACTTGATAGCCGTACTCATTTGGCCTTTTTCAGCGTAGAAATTACCCAACATACGCGCAATATACGCTTTGTCGAAGTCATTCTTAGCATTAGCCTCAAGCAATATCGCTATCGCTTCATCCACATTACCTTCTTGGTATGCTTCAAAAGAGCGTTGTACTTTCTTTGCAGCGCTTTGGCCAACAGCCTTAGACTGACGTTTTTCGATAGGACACTTTTCCGCAGCCATTGCTGTAGGAAGTGTCACTACGCTTCCGCCAACAGAAAGCAATATAGCCGCAGCGATAGTATTAACTTTACGCATTGTTATTTGCCTCCCTTGTCTAAGCTAAAGTCTAGTTGAACTGTCATGCCTGGTTGCTTAATGGCTTTGCCATCTACAATCTTTGGCTTGTATTTCCACTTCTTAAGCGCTCGGCGTGCTTCTTTATTAAACAAACGCTTTGGTTCGGCTTTGATGATTTTCACATCTTCAACACCACCAAGTTCGTTAATAGTAAAGCTTAGCTGTACCCAGCCCTCTTTGCCATCACGTGCGGCGGCAATAGGATACTGTGGTTCAATACGAACGATAGGCGTTGCGTCACCGTCACGCGTCATCATATTGCCAAGCTTGAAGCCTGTGTTAGCTGTACCAGCAGCTACACCACCCATGTTAAATGACATATTAGTATCAATGTCAGATGAACTATCTGGCGGAGGTGTATCCGGCAGAGGTGGTTGCTCAGGTGGAGTTGGTGGCTTAGGTTTTACCCTAGGCTTATCCTGAACTTTCGTATCCTGCTTATCCATACTGATCTCAATAATAGGAGAATCAGTTTTGGTGTCGGCGCGTTTAGCGCCGCCACCGACCAAGAAGGCCATAAAGACAAACAGGGCGAAAGTAACAGCAGCACCAATGATGAGTGATACTATTGCTCTCAGCATATTAGTCTTTCCCCGCAGAGATCGAGATCTTATCGATACCCGCTTTCTTAACGTTGTCCATCACCTTAACAACAAGGCCATGTTCAGCTTCTTGGTCTGCTTCGATTAATACAGCCGCTTCTGGTGCTTCAGCTAGCATACGTTCAACGTTTGCTGTAACACGCTCGATGTCAACCTGACGGTTTTCCATCTTAATTACGCCTGTCTTACTCACACCAATAAAGATGTTAGCAGATTTCTTTTGTGTCGCTGTTGATGCTTCTGGCTTTTTATAATCAAGACCAGAAGGCTTAATGAACGACGTTGTTACGATAAAGAAGATAAGCATGATAAACACGATGTCGAGCATCGGCGTCATATCTACTTGTGCTTCTTCTTCTACACTTGAATGCTTTTTACGTGCCATTTTAAATACTCTCTCTAGTGGTGTGGCAAGCTATCTTTTAGCTTTTCTAAACTGATTTTCATTTTTGCATCTAATCGAGTACTAAAAAATACGCCCGATAGTGCCGCAACCATTCCTGCCATAGTAGGCATGGTCGCCATTGAAATACCAGCTGCCATCATACGAGCATTACTCGTACCATGAACTGCCATCACATCGAATACCTGTATCATACCGGTTACGGTACCTAGTAGACCAATCATAGGACAGGTAGCTACTAGAGTTTTGATAATCAGCATACGAGCATTCATATCTTGTTTCGCTTGGGATACCCAAGCTTCACGGATACGGTGTGCATACCAAGAGGTTGAATCCTCTCTGTCTTTCCATGCTTTGATAATGTTGTTGTGCTCTTTTGGTGCAATTAGATTTAAGTACCAATAGCGCTCAAGCATTAACACCCACATGATAAATAGCACTGCCGCTACCAACCAGAGGACGTCGCCCCCGGTGGCCATGAAGCCCCTGACGGAATCCCAGATGTCCATCAGGTATAGCATCATTAGGCGTTCCTCTTCTCAGCGTGCGCTGCAACAATACCTGCACTTTGCTCTTCTAGAACTTGTACTACAGACTTGCTACGCGCAATAACAATTGCGTGCATCAACATTAGTGGTAGTGCAGCAACTAGACCCTGTACAGTAGTCATAAGTGCCATAGAAATACCACCAGCCATCAAGCGTGGGTCACCTGTACCGAACAACTGAATCGTTTGGAAGGTTGCAATCATACCCGTTACAGTACCTAGTAGACCCATCATTGGGGCGATAGCTGCAAGTACTTTAATGATAGAGATGCGAGTCTCAAGTGCTGGAGTTTCCTTAAGGATAGCTTCATCAAGCTTAAGCTCAAGCGTTTCAACATCAACGTCTTTGTTTTCTTGGTAAGTCTTAAGGATACGACCAAGTGGGTTATTACCTGGGTTATCGATATTCTTACGTTGCGCATTCACTTTAGCACCAACTAGGTACAGAGTAATTAGACGCTCGATAGAAATCAGCGCACCAAGAATAAGTAGACCGATAATGATGTAACCGATTGGTCCACCCGCTTCGATACGCTCTTCAATGGTAGCTTTTTGTGTGAATACACTTAGCAGTACACCGCGTGCAGGGTCAACGAATAGTTTTTCATAACCAGAAGTCGCTTGGCCAAATGACTTAACACTTGCCACTTGCTCGCCACCTGGTTGTTGAGAAAGCTGCTGAATAAGACCAAGATCAGCGTTATAAACAACATATTCACCATCAGCAAGTAGGTTATAAGCACCTACACGCGTAACAGTTGTGTTTTTAACACCTCCATCAAGACCAGTTACAGAAGCATCAAAAGATACCACTTTACCTGACTCAGCCATTTCGAAAAGCTGAGCTTCCCAGAACTTTTCTAACTCGTCAATTTTTGGCAGTTCTTTACGTGCGCCAAGCTCAGCGATGAATTGATCACGGCCAGGAAACTGTGCAGTTACGTTTGAACCAACTAGTTTACCAGCAAAATCACCGGCTTCACCTTTAACAACACCGAACATTTCGCCCAAGTCACCTTGAGCAATCTTACGGTCTTCTTCTAACTGCGCAATTTTACGCTCGTTATCAGTAAATGCCTGAGCAAGATCTTTACCACGCTGTTCTTCAGCAGCTAACGCTGCTTTTTCACGCTTAAGTAATGCGGCTTTATCACCACGTTCAGCGCGGAATTCAGCTTCACGATTTTTGTTAGTTTTAGCAGCGTTTGCACGATCCGTTTGAACTTGCTTTAACAGTTGGTCAATAGTTTTAGGTGCATCAGCAGCGCTAACCATGCCAGATGTTAGAGAAAGTGTGGCAGCAACGATTGCTGTAGAGATAAACTTTTTCATTATTGCGCAGCCTCCGCAGCAGGGATTGGTAGTGCAAACATATCAGGAGCGCCTTGACCCCTTGCTTGTTTGATAGCTTTGTTCAAGTTACGAAGATAAGTGGCTTCTAACTTGTCCCATGCTTTTGTATCTGCGTTGTACATCCAAGCTTGCTTTTGGTCCTGGCTTTGAGCGTAAAGTGCAACACGGCCAAAGTTTAAGAAATCAACTAAGATTTCTTTGCCTTCTAATTGAAGCTGACCAGTTTGTGCATTTAGCTTAGTACCGTATTCACGCTCAATATTGTATGCATCAAGAATCAGACGATACTTTTCTGCTAGAGTTACCTCTGCAGTGTTTAGAATATCGCGAAGACGTTGAACACGTTCTTGACGAACCTCTAGGTTAAACGGCAGATCAAGCGCAATGAATTGCTCTAATGCATCAACCATTTTGAACATTAGCGGCACAACACCTTGACGCAGTTTATCAACACCATCAATGTCGTCTTGGATTAGTTTCATTGTTGCTTCTTGGTCTGCAACTAATCCAGCTACGTAATCGTTATAAGATTTAACTGACTCACGTGTATCTGCTACTTGAGCATACTCAAACGCCATGTCTTGCGCTTGGTCAAAATAATTATCGACTTTCTTTTGAGATGCTGCTGCATCTTGATGAATTTTTGTATCCGCCTTCTGAACATCAGAAAGTGGATCGGCAACCACTAAGTTACTGCCTGCTAAGGCCAGAGCTCCAACGAGCGCTGTAGCGATTTTAGTTCTATTGCTTACCTTGGACATAGTTCCCAACCAATTTGAAGTGAAAATAAAAGGTTTAACTTATAATTAACCAGTGGTTTCTGCTTATTGTTGCAAGAATGCCACGGTCATAAGTGTGTATTTCTCTTGTGATTGTTAATTATTATCTTCCCTTTCCTACACCCTCTAAGATGTAGACCCGCAGGCATCATTTCACAAAATGTTGACCTGTGTCAACATTTGAGAAGCAGTAAAAGTGGCAAAAACCCCCCTTTCATCACTAAAACTAACTAAGAGCTAGTTTTTTCGACAAAATGACAGGTGTATTTAGTTAAAATTTTGATAAGCAAGCGTCAGGTAACAACATAAACAGCCATTTAAACAAGCACTTAACCCTGCGAGCAAACCCACGCCATTTAACATAAAATTAACAACACCGTTATCGGAAATATATTGTTATCTTATGATTTATTCACGTAGAACTGAATGAGTTATGGCAACCATTACGGACATATGTCATCTCTTTTAGTTATATTGATTATGAAGCTGCTGGTTAATACGCTTCCGCAAGTGCGGTATACATCGATTTAAACCTCATAGGGCAAAAAAAAGCCCCGTATAAATACGGGGCTCTATGACTATTTAAGACTAACTTTAGAAGTTCCACTCACCAGCTAATGTGTAAGTACGGCCAATGTGACCAGTACTATACAGTGAATCATAACCGCTAGCGTATTCACCATTAGTATTCAAAACCGGATCTTCATCAGTTAAGTTACGAGCACCTAGAGTATATTTACCCCATGCACCGCCATCAAAAGAATAAGTTAAGTTGTGAATTAAGAAGCTATCATTCTTACCATTCGTTACAAGTGAACCGGTAAGGTTGCCGTTTGCATCAGAAGCTGGAGTTTCATATCCACCTGTCTCAGGTACATAGTCCATGTTCCAAGCAATCTGGTGCTGATCGAAAGACCAAGTAGTCGTAAACTGTGTTTTGTACTCAGGTTGAAGTTCGAAACCAGCTTGATCCTGAACTGGACCACCAACATATGAATCTTGAGCATACTCGAAGAAGTAGTTAGTGCTTGAGTTCAGTCGGAAATCACCGATTCCAGTCTCAATTAAGTAAGTGATGTTGAAGTTTGTACCAGTTACTTCTAGACCTGGACCGTTTACGGTAGAAGTCTTGAAGATTGGCTGACTTGGACCATCAGTTACACGGTCAACAGTAATTTTTGATGGATCAGGGTTAGCTGAGCCAAGTAACTCCATCATTACGATATCTTGAATAGGTACGAAACGAATTGCATTTTCTATCTGTAGGTTGTAGAAATCTGCAGTGATGCTTAGGTTTTCTACACCATTCCAAACGACACCGAAGTTAATAGTTTTAGATGTTTCAGCATCTAGGTTAGGGTTCGCTTGACGTGTAGTATCATATTGCTGCTCAGGGCAGTCTGCATCTGAAGTACCTACTGAACGACAGTAAACGTAATCGGTTGCATAATCTGCTGCAAAGCTATCAGCTTGAGATAAAGTTTCTAATGCTGGAGCACGGAAACCTTCACCATATGAAGCACGTAACATTAGGTCATCCAATGGACGCCATGTTAACGATGCTTTAGGAGATAGTTTGCTACCAAAATCAGAGTAATCATCATAACGCGCAGCAATACCTAGCTCTAACCCTTCCCAAATTGGGAAAATACCTTCATAGAACACTGCCCAAATATCACGGTCACGTCCTGAACTATTACCAGATGAACCACCGATTAGACCCGCCTCTGATTGGGCATCTACAGTTGATGAATAAGCAATAGCCGAAGTTTCACCACCGATGTAGTGACCGATATCACCACCAGGTAGTTCACCTAAATCAAAACTAACACCAGCAAAAATTTGATCAAGTTTATACTTGTCTTGACGAAGCGTTGTTGACTTCATGTTCTCAATCCCTTGGTCTAACGGGATATCAAAGTATAAGTTAGTATATAGACCTGCGTAGCTCAAGTAATACTCACCAACGGCTTTATTGTCAGTGTTACTATGGTGATAGTAGGCTTCCCAAGTTACTGACTCACCAATATTACCTTCTAGGCCAACCATATAGTCTTGAGTTAAATCACTTACATTGCCATCACGGTTACCAATTTGATACCAACGGAAACGGCCATCCGTTGTTTCGTCATATGGGTTGTGATCTGAGTTTGCTGGGATATCATTCCAACCAGCCGCTGGTGGAGCATAACGGCCAAAAGATTCGTTGCTTGTGATCATTGCACGCGCTTTGAATTTTAGATCGTCAGTGATTTCATAGTTACTGTTTACGAATACAGATTGACGGTCAGTCGACGCTTGGTTAGCAGAAACTCCTGCGTACGCAAAACCACAATACTGGTTGCCCGCGCTACCTTCCATAATACCAACAAAACCATCGACTGTACTTGCTAGCTCCTGACACTTAGGAGAAGCTTCCCAAAGCCCGGTATTTGGGTTCTTGATACTCGCACCATAAGTACTCACACCAATAGATGAGTTATAATCTAAAATACCGTTACCATCTTCATCTGCGATATATGGTGCAGTGTATGGACGGTCACGGTCAAATACAGGCTCTTGAACTTGCTTTTCAAATGAGAAAGTGATGTTACCTTTTTCACTGCTGATACCTGTAGTAACTGAGAAGTCATGACCATCACCGCCTTCATCTTCAGGTCGAGCAACACGACCAGTGACATTTAGGCCTTCGTAGTCTTTCTTAGTAATAATGTTTACAACACCAGCAATAGCATCTGAACCATAAACCGCTGAACCACCATCTTTCAGGATTTCAATACGCTCAACAATTGACATTGGAATTTGGTTAATGTTGATCGCACTACCAGACAGAGTAGGCGATGCAGCTAAGCGCACACCGTCCATCAATACTAGAGTACGAGAAGAACCCACACCAAGAAGGTTAACACTCGCTTGAGACTGAGCGCTACTACCTGAAGAAGGTACTAGAGAACCAAAGCTGTTAAAGGTTGAAGCACGAAGTGCGTCAGCAACACTATAACGATCAAGATCTTTAAAATCTTGAGCACTAATGACTTCTACTGGAGAAGCGCCTTCGATATCTACACGACGGATACGTGAACCAGTTACTTCGATTCGTTCAACGTTTTTCGCGCCATCATTTTCTTCTGCAACAGCTACTGGAGCAGCTAAGCTCGCAGCGGCAGCTACACCGCTAACTAGTGCAAAGCGCACTGAATTAGCCAAAAAACTATTCTTATACATGTTGTTTCTCCCTGGACTCTATTTTTTTTATAGAAATTACATTAAGTGAACACTACAAAATGTCACACCTATGAATTCCGCAAGCAAATAGAACCACAATGGATACAAATTATCAACATTTAAGCCAAAAAATTCACAATGGTTACGATCGTAAGTGCATTTTTTGTACACAAATCGTTTTAACATAAGGGGTTAACATATTGTGGAGGGCTATATAAACGCTCAAAAATTGAGTTGTGTAGGTTAAAAACAAGAAGAAACCCAATCATCTTACGGTATAGGTAAACCTAATTTAACTAATAAAAACAGTGATTAATGGTTAGCCAACCGGCGTGGCGACAAGATTTATTCGTCTAAATTGGAAAGAAGTCAGAGAGAGTTGATATCCCGATACAGTACAAAGCTTATGCGAAGGTAACAAATTCGTTAAGTGCAACAAAAGTGTAAACTAATATCTACAGATTTGGTTCACTTATGGGGGAATGGAAAAATGAACAAAAACATTATCGATAATAAAAAGCCCTCAGTGCTAGGTACTGAGGGCAAAGTAGTTCAGTAACTAATTTACATGTAGTAACGGATACCGATTGCTACACCGTCATCTTCGGTAATAGACATAGCCGCTTCTTCTGAGCCGCTAAAGTCACTGAAGTCTTTACGGCCTTCAAGATAAAGTACAGTGTTGTTGTCCCAGTTAAAGTGCAAACCCGCTACAACAAACTGACGCTTGAACACATCACCGCCGTACTGTGCTTGGTACTCATCACCAGCTTCTAGCATGTTATAAGAAACAAATGGCTTAAGGCCGTTTTCAAACTTATAAGAAGCGATAGTTTCGATACCGATTGACTCAGGGATCATACGACCTAAGTTATCTGTGTCGTGGTATTCGTTTTTGTTCACGTTAGCTGCGGCGTATAGACCTTCACCGTCCCAAGTACCCCAAGTGATACCGGCACCATAGATGTAATCGGTTTCAGTGAAACGCTCACCTTTAGAAGTCACAGCATCAAACTCACCGAAGTTAAAACCAGCAGTAAGTGTAAGCTTGTCAGTCACAACATAAGTTGCAGAACCACCGTAAGTGTAGTTGTACTCAACTTCTGTAACAGCTTCACCAGTTGTTGATGCAGCTAGTGCGTTAGTAACATTGTAATCTTTTTGCGGGAATGGATTTTGGCCATTTGCGTCATCTTCGATGATAGTAAAAGCATTTTGCTTTAGCTGCGCTTGCAGAGCAAAACTGAAGTCACCGAACGCATTACGGTATTGTACAGTTTTGTCACCACGGCCTGTACCGTTGATAGCACCATCTGCTTTGTTATAAGTGTAAGTACCAGATGCATTACCATCCCATACATAACCCATGTTGGTGTTATAAACGACATCGTACCAAGCACCCCATTGCTTACCAATGGTTAAGCTACCGTATACGTCGTGTGAAAGACCAACATAACCTAAACGATTGTTCAAGAAATCGCTGCTTTGAGATTCAAAGTTACTCTCACTGCTATATACGATTTCTGAATTACCAAATGGGTTTACACCCCACTCAAGTTTAGTAAATGCCTTCCAGCCATCACTCATTTCGCGAGTAAAGCCAAAGTTAATTCGAGAAGCACCATTTACTACTTCAGTGTCGCCTTGGGTGTTGATAATACGCGCATCAACAAATCCGCCGATTTCTACAGCATTTTTGTCATCTTTATAGATTTCAATTGCAGAAGCCGTTGGAACAAAAATGACAGCGGAAAGTGCTGTCGCTATTAAACTCTTTTTCATGTGATGCCTAACCTTGTTTGTTTTCAGTTTGCGTAATTATACTTATGTGCATTCCGTTGTTTCGTTTCACTCCTAACTGAAACTGAGGTTAGCAAAAGATTAGCAAGTCCTCAAAGACGAATGTCACAAAAAGTGCATGCTTTATCATCAAATTAACTGCCAAACACCTTATACACCAACACTTGTACCGTTTTTTAACATTTGATCAAGACGGGTGCAAACTTTAGCCAGCTAAATTAACGACATTTGATTGGAGGTCAATTCACTGAAATTTAGTTTCAAAATTGAGAGCACAGGATCAGCAATAGGGCGTATTTGTTTCTGTAAGTAATATTCATAGTCCAATGCAGTGCGCCGATAATCGACAGGTTCAGCACCGTTCAACGTCATCACGTAAGTAATTTTTGCCCCTTTTCGCAAATAGCTATCATCACCACTGACTTCGCTGGCGATAGTCGCCGCTTTTACATGGGGCACTGCCTTTGCAGTATAGTCTTTTGCATTGCGCCTTAAGCGCTTGCTAAAAACCAATTTGCTATCTAGCTCGCCATTGACCAGTGCTTTAGCAACCGATTTCAGGTAATCAACGGGATCTTGTTGAGTAAACAAGCGCTGATAAAGTGCAAGTTGTACTTCTTTAGCTAACGGACTCCAGTCACTCCTAACCTGCTCCATCCCCTTAAAGGTCAACTGCAACTCATCGTTATCATCGTGGTAGGCACCTACATAACGCTTCTTAGAGCCTAGCTCGCTGCCCCGCAAAGTTGGCATTAGAAATTGCTCGTAGTGCTGCTCAAACTCTAGTTCCAAGAAACTGGGCAATTGAAAATCATCGTTAAGGACTAAACTCCAACGTCGATTGATTTCTTCGACCAGCTCGTTAGCTAATTGCGCAATCTTACGTTTATCGGTTTCATCTTCAATCCACACAAAGGTTGAATCTGTATCGCCATATATAACCTTATAGCCTAGTGATTCAATCCAAGCTTTAGTCTGCTGCATTATTTGATGGCCGCGAAGCGTAATTGAGCTGGCTAACTTTGCGTCATGAAACACACAACCTCTTGACCCCAGCACACCATAAAGCGAGTTCATTATGATCTTTATCGCCTGGGACAGAGGGCTATTGTGGTCACGCTTTGCCTGTTCTCGCTTATAGGTAAGCTCGGTGATTAATCCAGGTAAAATCGGAGATTCGCGGCTAAATTTGGCACCTAAGAATCCCTCAACAGCGGTATCGTTATCGCAACCTAGGCCTTCAACCAACCCTTTGGGGTCAATCAAAAAAGTTCGAATAATGGATGGATAGAGACTTTTAAAGTCCAGCACAATAATATTGCGGTACAAACCAGGGATGGAATCCATCACATAACCGCCCGGACTTTCAATGCCATCACTTGCAGGTGCACTGGGAGCCACATAGCCGGAGCGATGTAAATGGGGAAGGTATAGGTTGTTAAAGGCAGCAACGGAAGCCCCAACCCGCCCAAACTCTAGCCCTGTCATTCGGGCGCGCTCTAATGCAAACTCAATTAAGTCGGTGGTTTTAAATATATCCCATACCAAGCGACAATCCGTTAAATTGTAGTAAGCTAGCGACCATTTATCGTGGGCAAACATATGGCTGATTTCGCCGGCACGATCGCTGACATTGTGAATGGCTTTACCCTCGCCTAACAGTTGCTGCGATACATTCTCAAGCGAGAAACTGTCAAACTGATAAAAAGCGGCTTTCAACCAATCGATACCATCAAGTACGACTCGCCCGGGTAACACTAACGTTTCCGGTCTAAACTTGTCAGCCACTTTCCAGCCTAACCTTGTACCACCGCGACCCAAAGTGAGTGGGATATCTAACTTGAGAGCTCGGCGATAAAGTAGCGCTAGATCAAAAGTGACCACAGCCCAGCCAATAATCACATCAGGATCATGGGCTTGGAACCAACGCAGCAAAGCCAAAATTAACTGGCGCTCGTCATCCACTAATTCAACATGTTCATGTAGTTGCTGATACTGGCCGTTGTCAGCTGGTTTTTCCAACGCCATCGAACGCTGTGCATCCACCATAATGATATGTTTGAGTTCATCACCGTTACTTGCTTGGCCAAAAAGTGCCACGCTGTACAATTCACCCGACATCGCACATTCAAAATCTAGTGATACGATGCTCATCGCAAGCGTAATATCTGTTTTCCTTGCTCGCTCAATCTGTAATCTCGGTAAAGCCGACGTTGGCGCTAACCTTGCGCCGACAATTTCGATGTCTAAAGCAATAAAGCGTTCAATTAAAAAACGATGCTCTGCGCGAATATCACTTTCAAATAACTCTATTCCTATATCCGTTGCACCACGTATCACCGCTCGATGCATCGCCGCATTCTTACTATAAATGGCACAAACAGGTTGCGAGGCAAAACTCTTAAGTGCCACGGGTTTGATGCTTACGTGATGGCAACCGGGTAATTGACTAACCTGATGAGCCTCCTCTTGACGACAAAAACACACTAAATCCACATTCGCTAATTCGGCGCGCAGTGGTCCACCCTTGGTATTGATATAGAAATGCAAATCACTACTGCCGTTGGGCTGCTGCACAATATGTCGAGAAAGAATACGACCTTGAACTTGAACAACTTCAGCGGCGGTTGCAATTAATGTGTCACTCAAATGAGTCGATTCCTACTAGGTGGTGTGGCTAACAATTATGAACGATTGGGTAAATAAATCGCCAAATCCGAGATTTCACTTCTTAGGCTAAGTAATCACTGTTATTATGTACAGCTCTATTTATCTGCTTTGTATTCTTAAATGCTAACGGCTAACGTTAAAACTCAAATTCGTACCATATATAAAGACATCGCCAGCGCCTTGCCGAATTTCCGTTCACGCCGAGAGCAAAACTATATCGTCGCAGAAATATCTAAAACTCTCGCGGGTGAATACGACAAACACCGACGCATCATAGTCGTCGAAGCTGGCACTGGTATCGGTAAATCTCTTGCTTACATATTGGGTTCTATTCCGCTTGGCTTAGCCAGTAAGAAAAAAATCTGCATCGCCACTGCTACCGTTGCATTGCAAGAACAACTGCTAAATAAAGATTTACCATTTTTTCTGCAGCATTCGGGGTTAGACTTCAGTTTTGGATTAGTGAAAGGCAGACAACGATATGTGTGTCTAGCCAAATTAGATATGCTTATTGGTGGCGATGACGGCACCCAGATGGCCATGTGGCAAACGAAACCTGACACGAGTCAAGTGGAAGAGTTACAGCAACTGAAAAAAGACTTTCACGAAGGCCGCTGGAATGGTGAACGGGATACATTAACCACACCCATCGCCGATCACCTTTGGCAACAAATCGCCTGTGATAAGCACAGCTGTCATCGCCAGCTAGCAAGTCATCGTCAATGCCCATTTCATAAGGCCCGAGAGGATATTGATAATTGGGATGTACTCATTGCTAACCATAGCTTGTTATTTGCCGACTTAGAGTTAGGTGGCGGAGTGATTCTGCCTGAGCCCGAAGATCTCTACTACATCATTGATGAAGCACATCATTTACCAATTGTCGCACGGGATTTCTCAAGTGCACAGTCGACTTTGCGCGGTGCAATTGACTGGCTGGAGAAAATTAATAAGACCAGTGCCAAGTTGCAAAACCAGCTTAAAAGTACCCATATCATTGCGCCATCACAAGCCATGCAAGACCATGTTGGTGATCTAACCACTCAGCTTAATCAGGTCGCGCAGTACTGCGATAGCCAACAAAGCCGTTTCGACAATCCAGAAAACCGCATACGTTTCGAACACGGAAAATTGCCAGAAGTGTTACTGCGCTCGGCAGAAAACCTTGCCACCAGCTCAAATCAGGCACTGAAGCAATTTAACAAAATGTTAGTGCTTCTCAATGAGGCGATTAAAGACGGTGAACTCCCCAAGCATCAATCGGAGCAACTATTAAGTGAAACCGGCTTTATGCTCCAACGGCTAGAGAACTTAACCAAGCTGTGGAAGATGATGGCCAAAGAAGACAACAGCAAAGGTGCCCCTATGGCTCGCTGGGTCGAACAGCTAACCGGCAAACAATCGGACTACCTGTTTAGTGCATCACCCATTGAAGTTGGCTTTATGCTGGAAAACCTGTTGTGGGAAAAAGCCGCTGGCGTAGTGCTTTGCAGTGCAACCTTACGGGCACTCAATAATTTTAATCACTTTACCCACCAAGTAGGTCTATCTATTAATGATGGTAGCCGCTACTTAGCCATGGATTCTCCCTTTGACTTTGAACAAAACGCCACCTTGTTTATCCCCAAAATGCGCACTGAGCCAACTGACGATCGCTATACCGATGAGTTAGCCGAGCAGATCTTAATGCACATAGAAGGCGAACAAGCCACTTTGGTGCTCTTTGCCTCGTATTGGCAAATGGAAAAAGTAGCAGACATTGTCAGACCTAAAGTCGATAGCCAAATATTAATCCAAGGTGAGTTGTCTCGACAGGAGATCCTGCAGCAACATAAACAAAAAATAGACGCTGATAAGGTCAGCATAGTCTTTGGAACGGGTAGCTTTTCTGAAGGACTTGACTTACCCGGTGACTATTTGACCAATTTAATTATAACCAAGCTACCTTTTGCAGTGCCAACTTCACCCGTTGAACAAGCTCACGCCGAATACATAAAGATAAAAGGTGGAAATCCATTTTTACAACTTACAATTCCTGATGCATCGCGTAAACTAATTCAGAGTTGTGGTAGATTGCTACGTAAAGAGCAAGATTACGGGCGCATCACCATTTTGGACCGCCGGCTAGTGACCAAACGGTATGGCAAGTCATTGTTAGATGGCTTACCACCCTTTCGCCGCGTAATAGAGTAGGAAAATATTTGGAGCTTTTATTAGAACCTAGCAGCTGGGCTATCTTGGTTGCTGTGGGTTTTTTCGCTGGATTTATTGATGCTGTCGCTGGCGGCGGTGGACTGCTATCTATTCCAGCCCTTTTGTCTCTTGGCATCCCGCCGCATTTAGCGTTGGGTACTAACAAGTTGGCCGCCAGTTTTGGCTCGTCAATGGCGGCATTGACCTATTATCGCCAGCATTTATTTAATCCCAAATTTTGGTATCACGCTACCATCGCCACGTTTTTTGGTGCCATTGTCGGCACTTTTGCAGTCTATTTAATTAATACGCAGTGGCTTGAGAAATTATTGCCAATACTCATTATTGCCATTGCGCTTTACACCTTACTCAACCCCAATGCCATGGGATGCAAAAACTGTTCTCCACCGACTAAAGCCCCCAAAAAAAATAAGCAGTGGCTGCAGGCTTTCCCCCTGGGTTTCTACGATGGCTTTGCCGGACCGGGCGTTGGCGCCTTTTGGACCATTAGCAGCACTTCAATACATCAGTTACCGATACTACATAGCTGCGGATTAGCCAGAGCGATGACACTCGTTAGCAATCTCACGTCTTTAGTCGTATTTATTATTCTTGGTCAAGTGAATATCATGATTGGCTTAAGTATGGGTATTTGTATGATGATAGGCTCATTTGTTGGCGCACGTACCGCCATTAAATTTGGCATACCCTTTATCAAACCACTATTTATTACCGTGGTGGTGTTAATGGCCGCCAATTTAGCGTGGAGCGCGTGGGTATGAACAATGCCGACTTAGTCAGACGTTTAAGGGTTCAACTCCAGCAACTTGAGCAAGAAGTGCTGCAACATGACAGTCACCTGCCCGCTAGCCAAAGTAAACTAATGCAAGATACTGAACGATTTAACGACCAGTTATTTTATCAGTCAGGCGCCCAATTGGGCCCGTGCATTATGCAGATTAGCAAGAATATTGCACACCTTGAGAAAATGCTCAAAGGTAAGATATCAAACAATACCATCTTGTTAGCCTGCGAGCAGATACAAGATCGCTTTACCGCCGTTAAGCGCGCGATGAATACCACCGATATTGACGTAAAAGCAGCGCAACAAACTAAGGCATCGCGAATTGCTAGGGCAAAAAAAAGGCGACAGCAGTCACACTCTGAAAGCGGCTTCAATTGGATAGCTGCTGGAGTCATGCATAATAGCCATCAAATGTATGATGAATTGAAAAAACATCATAACTGGGTATCAAAGTTCGAACAGAAAATTGAAAGTTTGCAAAGTCAATTAGAAAGCTGTCATAGTGCTGACAAAATTGCGTTGCAAAATGAAATACTTTTAGTTCATCGCCGCTTAGGAAAATGTCGTCAAGCGATTAGCTATATCGAAGATCGCATTCAAGCATTCGAACGTCCATATAAGAGTTACAATCGTTAAGGAGCAACAATGAAATCTCTATTACCAATCACCGCTATCCTCGCATTGCTTGGTGCATCATCGGCTATGGCAGCCAATTTATCTATTCCAATGTCTTTTGAATATTTGGCCGTTGATGGTAAAAAAATAGACACTAGCCTGTTCAGTCATCAGTCAGATCTCGATCTTAGCGAAGGTTCACATAAAATTGCCATTCGTTACCATGATATGGTGCAAGATGACTTTAGTGATAGCGAAAGCTTTATCAAATCTTCACCTTTCATCGTTACCATTGATGTTGATGGCGACTACAACTACACATTATCCCCAGCTGAAGGGGTTGTGAAACGTCCGAAGTCATTCGCCAAGGCACCACAAGTGGTGATTACCCGTGAAGATAAAGGGAATGTGAATTATAAAATAACCCAAACTGACTACACAGAAGAAAGCTTCTTCGACAGCTTATTCTCTAGCAGCAATAATAACCAAGATATCGATACCGTTGCGGCTGCAGCTACAGGCGCTGCAGTGGCGGGTCAACCAACCGCACCGGTTAGTAAGCCTAAGCCACAAAGCGCAACGGTTGCTGCCACTGCAACAACAGCGGCGGTTGCTACAACGCCAGCTGCCAACAGTCCTAAAGCAAGTGGTGATGCCACTCATGCTGAGCAGATGCTGCAATATTGGTGGTTACAAGCAGATGAAGCAACCCGTAAAGAGTTCATGAGCTGGGCAATTAAACAGCTGTAGTATGATCCCTTTGGTATACCACGCCAGCTACTCTCAGCTGGCGTTACCCAAACAGCATCGATTTCCGCAAACCAAGTACCAAAATTTACAGCAATATTTGTTGTCCCAAGGTATTGCCCAGCCCTATCAATTTTTAACACCAAAAGCACTCGACCTACAGGTGCTATCTCAGCACCATGCGCCAGACTATGTTGAGCAGGTATTAACCCTGCAACTCGCCAACAGTCTCGCTAAGCGGATCGGCTTCCCACAGACTAAAGCCATTGTTGATCGCAGCTGCTATTCGGTAGCCGGCACTATCTTGGCTACCCAACAGGCATTACAACACGGGATCGCGATTCAACTCAGCGGCGGTTATCACCATGCGCATTATGACTTTGGTAGCGGCTACTGTATTTTTAATGACCTCATTGTTGCCGCCAAAGAGATCAACCAGCAGTATGATTATAAAGTGCTGATTTTCGACTGTGATGTGCACCAAGGCGATGGTACTGCTGCCATGGCCCAAGACAATGAGCAAATCATTACCTGCTCGGTGCATTGTCAAAGTAATTTCCCAGCCCGTAAGCAAGTATCAGATCATGATATCGGACTTGAAGATGGCTTAGGAGATGATCCCTACGTGCAGACTATCGATGCGGTTTTTCGTTATCTGGTGCAACTACATAGGCCAGATATGGTGATTTACGATGCCGGAGTCGATATTCACCAACAGGATGATTTAGGTCGCTTGTCTGTTTCAACAGCGGGTATTCTTGCCAGAGATTTAGCAGTACTCAACATAGCGAAAAAACAGCAAATACCCATTGCCTGTGTGATTGGAGGCGGATATAGCAAAGACCCGCTAGAATTATCTGTAAGGCACAGTCAACTTTTTATTGCCGCCAATCAAATATGGCTGCAAACTGAGAGTTAACCAGCCCAATAACTAGACCTCATGGAGTGATTATGCAATTAGAGATCCGAAACTATTATGAAGTGCTACTGATGGAGTTATTGTCTGATGAAGGACTGTTAGATGAGTTACCAGAAGATTACCTTGCCGATTTATGTTGTGTGACACTCAACCAGCTACCTGTACGCTATATTCGTCACTTGGTTGATACCTACTTTTTTGAAGACTATAACGAGCTCAAGCAGATGAAAGAAGAGATCCAAACAGCGCTGGAACGTTCGCGCGCATTCCTAAAAGCAAATATAAAAAAGGAACAGGAATCAATTTAACGCTTACATGTCATAAAGATGACTATAAGATAATAGAAATATGGGGAGTCTAAATTTGGAGGCTCCCCTAGAGCCACACCCCGGCACATGAGTCGCCTGCTGCGGTTGCTCCCTTCCGGGCCTGGCCGAGTTCACAAGTTATCATTGCGGGACGAGTAAGCCCCTTTAACTACTTCAAAAATGAACTAAGTCGGATTTGTACTTGGAGTTTTGGAGGTTCCCCTAGAGCCACACCCCGGCACATGAGTCGCCTGCTGCGGTTGCTCCCTTCCGGGCCTGGCCGAGTTCACAAGTTATCATTGCGGGGGGACCCTAGGGTCACCATAGATTCTTAAACAGATTACTGCTTAAGACGGCGAGCATTATCTACTAAGGTCGCCAAGCAATCAAGTGATTATCACAGCGAACAAACAATTCAGGTGTTGTTTGCTGAATCTATAAACAAAAGCCCTATCAAAAGGGCTTTTCAGGTGTAGCAGTCTGCTAAAGTTTAATATTGGCGCGATTGGTCTCAATAAATTTACTGCCAATCCCTTTCACATTTGCCAGCTGATTAATATCAGTGAACTGCCCATTTTGACGACGATAATCAATAATGGCCTGCGCTTTCACCTCACCGACCCCTTTGAGGGCTGCAAGTTGTGATAACGTGGCGGTATTAATATTAACGGTTTGGGCTACAGCGGCATGTTGTGTGGACTCAAGGCTTTCCTTAGCCACCACACTAGGTGAAATAACAGACGCGGCAGCTATCGCCGCTAACAAAAGCAAGCTTTTCATAGTATCTCCTTTATAATCCTTTAATAGTCATGTGGCCGGCGATCCTTCTCCTTGGCCACATTAATAAGGTAGATCAAGCTCAAACAAAGCGCCAATTTTTGATTACAAACATATTACACCCGCAAAAAACCAGACCAAGATCACACTATCGTGTTGTGTAAAAATTCCAAAACCTGACCTCTCACTAGCGCTAAATTACCAATTTGAAACCAAAGCTGATCGACGATCACCGCAAGAGGGTGACGCAAGTCACGAATCAACACGCAAAAGTGACAAGCATCTTATTAAGTTTTTGTTTATATGAAATAAAAACTACAAAATAAATCGTTTTGCTAATCGTAGAGGCTGGGATAATGTTGGCCGTCAAATAATAAAAAGGAGCCCTACATGTCGTTGGATGCCGCACAAGAAACTGCCAATAGCAGTGTGACAACACAGCAGAAAAAGCTAATCATCTTATTCGCTGATATTGCTTTATTTGTATTGCTATATAACTTCCTGCCATTCGAACCTGGAGTAAACACAGGGCTATCGATTCTTATTTTTGCTGCGATTCTTTGGTTAACTGAAGCAATCCATCTCAGTATTACGGCGATAATGATTCCTGTACTCGCCGTGCTACTAGGTGTATTTGAAACTAAAACCGCAATGGGCAATTTCGCCAACCCCATTATCTATCTATTTTTTGGTGGTTTTGTGCTCGCGGCAGCCTTGAATCATCAAGGGATCGACAAGCTAATAGCACAGCAAGTGCTTACCGCATCAAAAGGTAAGTTGAGCCTAGCTTGTATGTTTCTGTTCGGTATCACGGCGCTACTGTCGATGTGGATCAGTAATACCGCCACAGCAGCTATGATGTTACCGCTAGCACTGGGTATTTTGCAGCAACTTGATTTTAAAGAGCATAAGAGCACTTACCTATTCATGTTATTGGGTATCGCTTACTCTGCCAACATAGGTGGCATCGGTACCTTAGTCGGTAGTCCACCAAACGCAATTGCGGCTGCACAAGCAGGTCTAAGCTTCAGTGATTGGTTAGAGTTTGGCTTAATCACCGTCGCACTCATGTTGCCGGCGATGCTATTAGCGCTCTATCTATTTTTTAGACCCAATTTAAGTGTGACCTGTAAGATTGAAAGCCAGAACGAAAAGATGACTTTATCTGGCAAACTCACTTTGCTGATCTTTTTGACCACAGTTTGTTGCTGGATTTTCAGCAAGCCAATCTCGGCGGCACTAGGCGGGATCGCTCAGTTTGATACCGTAGTGGCGTTAAGTGCCGTTGTGGTATTGGCCGGCCTAGGCTTGGTTGAATGGAAAAAGATTGAGAAGACTACTGATTGGGGCGTGCTAATCCTGTTCGGTGGTGGTCTAACCTTAAGTGCTGTGCTAAAAGCAACCGGTACCAGTGTATTCTTAGCCCATTGGGTTACCGATATATTTGGTAACACTCATATGGCACTATTTACCCTAGCAGTGATTTTCTTTGTGGTTATGCTTACTGAGTTTGCCAGTAACACTGCCAGTGCTGCGCTGCTTGTTCCGGTATTCGCCGCTATTGCAGAAGCACTAGGCTTATCGCCCATCATGCTGTCTGTACTGATTGGTATTGCCGCATCTTGTGCCTTTATGTTACCAGTCGCCACACCGCCTAATGCGATTGTTTATGGCTCCGGTTATATTAAGCAGTCTGAGATGATGCGTGCCGGTGTGATTATTAACTTCATCAGTATGTTGGTGCTTTATGTTATCTCTCATACTTTCTGGAGCTTCTAGATCATCGAGCTCGTCTCTGCTATCTAGATAAATCTCGCAATCAAAACTAAAAAGCGCCTTACGGCGCTTTTTCTATTTAAATGCTTGGGCTAAATCCGCTATCAAGTCCTCACAATCTTCAAGACCGACCGACAGCCTTAATAAATTATCAGTGATCCCAGCCGCTTGACGCTCCTCGGGGCTGTAGGGTGAATGCGTCATCGAAGCCGGATGCTGAATCAAAGACTCCGCATCGCCTAAACTTACTGCAATAGTCCACAATTTAAGTCGATTAACAAACGCAATAGAACCTGCTAAATCTTGTTTTAACTCAAATGCGATAACGCCGCCAGCTTGTTTCATCTGTTTGCCGAGCAGTGCATAGCCTTTATGGTTTTTTAAGCCTGGATAATAAACTTTGTCGACCAATGGGTGGTTATCCAAATATTCAGCGATTTGGCCTGCGCTACTGCAATGGCGACTTAAGCGTACATCTAAGGTTTTCATGCCGCGTAAAATCAGCCAAGCATCATGGGGGGAGAGTACCCCGCCAAAGTCTTTTAAAACTTCATATTTGGCCTTGTCAATCATCTCCTGGCTGCCACATACCATACCGGCAATCACATCACCGTGGCCATTGAGGTATTTAGTCGCACTGTGTATCACCATATCAGCGCCCAACTTAAGTGGTTGCTGCAATAGCGGCGTCATAAATGTGTTATCGACGACAGTGGCTACGCCACGCTCTCGAGCTAAAGCCGTCAGTGCAGCGATGTCAAAAACATCCAAGTGAGGATTCACTGGCGTTTCAAAGAACAGCACTTTAGTCTGCGGTGTTATCGCCGCGCTCACCGCCGCAATATCTTTGCAATCAACCAAGCTTACCTTGACGCCATAGCGCGGTAAATGTTCGGTCATAAACGAGTAAGTACAACCATATACAGCGTTGGAAGCCACCAAATGGTCCCCTTGGCTTAGATAGCTTAATAGCGCCGTTGAGACTGCTGCCATTCCAGAAGCTGTTGCCGCTGCCGCTTGAGCGCCTTCAAGCACGGCTACTTTACGCTCTAGTTCACTCGTGGTGGGATTCCCAAGCCGAGTATAGATATAGCCAGGCTCATCACCAGCAAAGCGGCGGCCGCCCTGCTCTGCGCTGCTGAAGGTAAAAGTGGCACTTTGGTATAGCGGACTGACAAGGGCACCCGACGGGTCCTTTTCATGGCCGGCGTGCACAAGCTGAGTCGCTTGTTTCCAGCGATCTTGCATAGGTTTTCTCCAAGGTCTTGTTGCTCGCCTATTGTTTATTGTGATGGTGGCGAGTGAAGACTAACTTGGACTGTGTGGTGATATGAGTAAACCTAACCTGCACATTTTTCAACTAGGAGTTTGTAAAATCTTTGTTACGTTCGCTGCTCTTGTTAAGCACTGCCGCCGAGAAATCTCGTAGCTCACTGAGTAATTCACGATGAATTTGAGTAAGCTTAGGCCGCTTAGCTTCGCTAAATGCCACCGGCCGACATAACGCCATGGCTTGATATCCTAAGCGAGCCGTTAAGATGCCGCCACCCATGCCTTGAGCAAGTCTTGCAGAAAGTTTGCCCGTCATTTCAACTGACAATAGCTGAGTGCCAATATCGGTGACAATTTCACTGGTTCCGGCGTAGATAATATTAACGATCACAGCGCGGATGAGTTTAATCCGGCTCCAATACCCCAGCGTAATGCCATAGCTGCGCGCAATGTCATATATCATGGTTTGATTGCGCCACAAAATAATCGCCATATCTAACATCGCCACAGGACTCGCGGCTAAAAGGAGTGCTGATTCGGTGGCGTACTTGTGAACAAGTTTCTTGGCGACCAAATCACAAGGCTCTATCACAGTGCGCTCAAACAACATGATCCGCTCGGCATCATTGTGTTCTTCTCGCACATTTTGGGCATAGGCCATACGATTATCAACCGCTTGACGTTGCAATAAAGCATCAATAAACGGTTCTGCCTCGCCCATTTGCATGCTTTGGGATAACCGCTGACTAATCAGCTGATTGTCTTCAACTTGCTTGAGCTGTTTGAGTTGTCGCCACTCTTTCATAGCAATTGTTGAGGCCCAACTCACCACAATGGTGACGACCGTTGCGTAAAAGCCAAATAGCAGACCACTTTGCTGCCAAGCGCCGTACAAAGATAAAAATAGCTCAACAAAAATCAAACTCATCACTGAAAGCAGCGACAGTTTTGCCAACAGTGACCACTTACGCTTTTGCGGTTTTAAAGAGGCAATAGGTTGCTCTACCTCAGCGACAATGGCTTCTATGCTACTGTCATCGAGCAGCTCATCATTGTCAAAATGGCTCGCCGCTTTTAGGGTTACCTCTTGCTGAGGTTGATGCTCAAATACTTTAGCGGCCTTAATCGGTTCATCACTCATAAGAGATAGCCTTGTTACACCAGCTTATCGCCAGTTAAATACTGTAATAAATGATCTAGACGGACATGCTGTAGCATTGTTTGCTCGTCAATATCACTGGGCGGAGAGAATTGCCTAAAATCAAACCCTTGTTGTTGCCAAAAATGGCTATCAGGCAATTGTTTTGGCACATCACCTGGGTACAGAGTTAATGGCTTGTCCGACCCAAGCTCCGTCCCGGTCACCACCTCAATTTGTTGTCCATCTTGGCGCACCATACCTGATGTGGTGGCTTTGATAGCACTGATAGCCATGGTCTCAACTTCACAGCCATCAAACTTGGCTTTTTGCTGACTTTGCTTAACCAATTGGGTTAATAGCGCCAATACATTACCTTGCTGGTCCCGGGTGACATGGTCTACTTTACTGGCGGCGAACAGCAGCTTATCAATGCGAGGGGAAAACAAACGTTTCAGCAGATTTGATTGGCCAAACTTAAAGCTCTCCATAATTTGCTCTAACGCTTGGGTCATATCATCAAACTGTGCCTTGCCATTATTTAGCGGTGTAAAGCAATCAACCAGTAAAACTTGCCGGTCAAACTTAGCAAAATAGTCACGATAAAAAGGCTTTACCACTTGTTTGGTGTAGGCTTCATAGCGTTGTTTCAGCACGTGATACGTGGAACTTTTATCTGTCGCTTCTAATTCTGTTAGCGCAATGGGACTCAGGCCCAATAACGGAAAAAACGCCAATACCGGTGTGCCTGCATATTCGCCAGGCAGCAACATTCTGCCAGGTTGTGCATGATAGAAACCGTGCTGTTCAACCACATCTTTTAGCACTTGTTGGTAAGCATCTGCTACCTGTTGCAGCGCCTGCTCATCGGCACTTGCGGTCAAAGATAGCTTATCAAGTAGCGCTTTAAATTCGTCATAGTGAGTACTCACTGAAAATGTACTGATTTGTTCTGACTGCTTTAGTGACCACTGCACATAATCGAGTTTCAGTAGCGGTAAATCCAATAGCCATTCACCGGGGTAATCAACAATATCAAGATACAAGGTGGCACTATCGGTAAGCTTGGCAAGCAGTCCCCGCGCGGGTTGGTATTTAATCGCTAAGCGCAGTTCACTTATATTGCGTGTCGAAGCTGGCCACGCAGCGGGGCTTTGAGTCAACGATGCCATCGCCTGTTGATAATCAAAGCTGGCAATGGTGAGATCCGGCTGCAAACAACGCTGCACCCCGAGTAAGCGTCCTTCTCGTGCAACATGCCATAGCGGGAGGTTATTTGCCTCGCCAGTATGACCGCTATTAAGTAGTTGATTGACCAGCCCGGTAATAAAAGCGGTTTTGCCCGCACCTGATAATCCGGTCACGGCTAGCCGAAGATGGCGATCCGAGGAGCGATGCACAATGGATTGAGTTTGCTGTGAGAGCTTTTTGAATGACTGCTTGAAATTGCTCATTGGCTTACCGAAACGATTAAGGGCGGTTTACACCGCCCATTGAAAGGATTTATAGATTATTAATTTCTCTTTTAAGATCGAAGTTATCCGATGTAACATGCCTTTCAATATTTTGTAGTCGAATTTCTATGGCACGAAACTGACTACTGACATCTCTAAGCGCTGCTCTGGCGGGTTCCCCTGCTTGCCAAACTTTCTTCTTAACTTCTATCTCTTTGTATTCAGACTTAGTGCTATTACTGAGTGGTTTAATATCCAAGATCATCCATAATGCTATGTATAAAATCAGTACTATCCCTGAGCCACCAAGTAAGAATATCGATACCGCTACCACTCTAACTAGCCAAGTTTCAAAATTGAAGTAATCTGCAATCCCTGCACATACTCCGGCAATTTTACCTTGCTGAGGAATGCGGTATAAGGTTCTTCGATTATCTTCCGTCATCTCGGCTCCTCCATTGTGGTGCTTCGCTGTCTAAAATCGCTTCCAATGTATCGATGCGTTGGGCCATTTTATCGGCTTTAGCAATTAAATCATTGAGCTGGGTATACTCTTCATCAGTGAGTCCCTGGCTCACTTGGCGCTTACTGCGATAATGCAATATGAGCCAAATCGGTGCCACGATAATCATGAAAATAATAATCGGGGCTATCAGTAAATCCATATCCATAACTCACCTCTGAATCGTTGTTATTTAGTTTTCGCTTTTGGCTTAGCTTGGCTACCCTTAACCTTCGCTTTCAATGCTTCTAGTTCAGCATTAACAGAATCTTCAGCTTCTAAAGCGGCAAACTCATCTTGCAGTGTTTTCTTGTTACCAAGGTCATAAGCTTCAACTTGTGATTCAAGACCTTCAACACGACGCTCGTATTGTTCAAACTTGCTCATGGCATTATCAATCTTGCTTGAATCTAGCTGACGTTTAACATCTAAACGAGAGCTTGCAGTTTGCTTGCGCATGATAATGGTCTTTTGGCGAGCTTTAGCGTCAGCTAACTTCTCTTGTAGCAAGTTCACTTCTTCTTTAAGGCGCGCAATCTGCTCTTCAACCACGACTAGCTCTTGTTCTAGTGTTGCAGCCAATTCGCTAGCTTTTTGCTTTTCAACTAATGCCGCCTTGGCTAAATCTTCGCGACTTTTAGATAGCGCAAGTTCAGCTTTATCTTGCCAATCTTGAACTTGTTCTTGCACTTTACCAATGCGACGAAGAATCTCTTTTTTCTCAGCCAGTACTTTGGCCGACGTTGAACGAACTTCAACTAACGTGTCTTCCATTTCTTGAATGATAAGACGTACCATTTTTTCTGGATCTTCTGCTTTATCTAGCAGTGCGCTGATATTTGAGTTAATGATATCTGCGAAACGAGAGAAAATTCCCATAATGTTGTCCTCAATTTATAATGTTGGTTTCGAAAGTAATTAATACATCTTCCGTGCCAACTTTTACAAACCCTTTATTATCAACGGTTAAACCTAGATTTTAACTTTTTCTTTATTTTATTAACAGAGCCATTTATTATTATTTTCACCAATTATTAGTGTGAAAGACTAAAAAATAAAGTGGCTAATCAATTTCAGCAAGACAATCTCATCGGACAATCGAACGCGTTACTCGAAGTCCTTGAACATGTTTCGAAAATCGCGCCGCTTTCTAAGCCGGTGCTCATCATTGGTGAGCGCGGCACAGGTAAAGAGCTAATCGCTGAGCGACTACACTATCTTTCTAAGCGCTGGGATCAAAGCTTTATTAAGCTTAATTGCTCTTCCTTAAGCGAAAATTTACTTGAAAGTGAATTATTTGGCCATGACGCTGGCGCCTTTACTGGGGCGAGCAAGAAGCACGAAGGTCGGTTTGAACGAGCAGATGGCGGTACGCTGTTTTTAGATGAGCTTGCTAATACCTCAGGTCTTATTCAAGAAAAGTTACTACGCGTTATTGAATATGGTGAGTTTGAGCGAGTCGGTGGCAGCAAGACAGTACAAACTGATGTGCGCTTAGTATGCGCAGCTAATGAAGATTTACCGTCATTGGCCGAAGCGGGCGAGTTTAGAGCCGATTTACTCGACCGCCTTGCATTTGATGTGATCACCCTGCCACCACTTCGTCATCGTAAAGAAGATATCATGCCGTTGGCTGAATATTTCGCCGTTGGCATGGCTCGCCAATTAAAGCATGAGTATTTTGAAGGGTTCTCACCGGCTGCCATTGAGCAGTTAATGGATTACGCTTGGCCGGGCAATATTCGTGAACTTAAAAATGTCATCGAGCGCAGTGTCTACCGTAATACCGATTTAGATGCCGCCATTGATGACATCGTCATTGACCCCTTTGCCTCACCGTTTAGGCCAAAAAAGCGAATTAAAACCCTATCACGACAGGCCCCTAGTGATAGCAACAAGGAGTCGCCAGTCGAATCAGTACCTGAAAGCACACCACAGCCAAGTGCCAAAATCAGCTTCCCCCTTGATTTTAAAGAGCATTGCGAAAGCAAAGAGGTTGAGCTAATACAGCAAGCATTAGAAGCAGGGCAATTCAATCAAAAGAAAACAGCAGAGTTGCTCGGATTAAGTTATCACCAGCTGCGCGGTATTCTAAAGAAGTACAATTTATTGGACAAAAGCTAAACGACAGGGAACAAGAGGTTTGCTACTAGCACGAACACACTGTTAAAATGTTTTAATAAATTCAAACAATGTGCATCAATTGATGAAAGTGCTGCAAAAGCGTTTACCTCTTGGTCTGGCTCTGTGTATTAGCACCTTGCAGCTGCTTGGCTGTGATCAACAGAAACTTCCCAGTGGAATTGTTTATTGCTCAGAAGGAAACCCTGAGTCATTTAATCCACAACTGGTCACCTCCGGAACCACAGTTGATGCCACCTCGCAGCAGATTTATGATGGTTTAGTCAACTATAATGCCGCTTCAGGTGTGGTTGAACCGGCGTTAGCAACTCGCTGGAACATCAGTGACGATGGCCTGACCTATACCTTCGACCTTCGTACCAACGTCAACTTTCACCATTCTGATAACTTTACCCCAAGCCGCCAGTTTAATGCCGATGATGTATTGTTTTCATTTAATCGCATTATTGATGAAGGCCACCCGTACCACTTTGTATCGAAAACAGGTTATCCATTTTTCCAAAGTATCGGTTTTTCACAGTTAATTGATGACATTGAAAAAGTCAGTGACCATCAAGTTGCATTTCATCTCAGTCGCCCTGATGCCTCGTTTCTTGCCAATCTGGCCACCGGATTTGCGGTAATATTGTCGGCAGAATATGCCCAACAACTCAGCCAGCAAGATCAACAAGATGAGCTTGATAGACTCGCCATTGGTACCGGTCCGTTCAAACTAGTGCAATACGTCAAAAATGATTTTATTCGTTACCACCGCAACGAACACTATTGGCAAGCACAGCCAGACGCTGAAAGGTTAGTATTTGATATTACGCCTAAAAGCACTTCTCGGCTGGCCAAGTTAATCACCGGTGATTGCAATGTCTCAGCATTGCCTAAAGCGGGCGAAATCCCGGTTATTCTGGACAAAGAAGCGTTAGAGGTCGATTCACTACCCGGGTTTAATGTGGCTTTCTGGGCATTCAATACCGAGCGCATTCCATTTAATGATGTGCGCGTAAGACGCGCGCTGGCTCATGCCGTCGACAGAGAAAATATCTTGCGCGCTGTGTACCAAAAGACCGCCGTTGCCGCCACAGGGATGTTACCGCCACCTTCCTGGGCTTATAACGCCAACGACAGTATGATTGATTACAATCCACAAAAAGCTAAAGATCTGCTTGCCCAAGCGGGGATCACCGAGCTAAGCATCGACATTTGGGCAATGCCCGTTGCGCGGATATATAACCCCAATGCCCATAAAACCGCTGAGCTCATTCAAGCCGATTTAGCCAATATTAATGTGAAAGCCAATATTGTTAGCTACGATTGGAGTGTGTTTAATCAAAAGCTATCTAGTCGTAGTTATGATTCAGTATTGATTGGCTGGAACGCCGACAATAGCGACCCCGATAACTTTTTTACCCCAATTCTTAGCTGCAAGTCAGTGGAATATAATAGTAATCGCTCGCGCTGGTGTGATAGCCAGTTTGATGCACTATTACAGCAGGCCAAGTCGATTACCGATAAACCGCAACGAACCGCGCTGTATCAACAAGCTGAACTTTACCTGGCTGAGCAAGTCCCGGTGCTGCCTTTTGCCCATGCCACACGACTGGTGTTTAAGCAGAAAAAGGTCAACAATTCAAAATTAACGCCATTTGGTGGGATCTCTTTTAATCATTCCAGCCAAAAACCGGCCGACATGAGCACGCAGCCATGACCCGTTATTTGTTACGCCGTCTTAATCTATTTCTCGCCACCTCACTGGTGTTAATTCTGGTGTTGTTTGTTGCAACTAGCCGTTTCCCGGTTGAGCATAAGTTTGCCTTAACCGGCATTCATTCGCCCACACCAGAACAAGTGGCACAAATCACCGCTGACTATCGGCTTGATGAGGGCAATTTAAGTCAGTTCACAGCGTACCTACAACAAAGGCTTAGCGGCAATCTAGGGGTCTCAGCCACCTCTAACCAGCCTGTCTTAGATGAGCTTGTACAAGTGTTACCTGCATCGTTTGAGCTTGCCGGAGTCGCGGCGATTCTTGCCTTGCTGTGTGGCATCCCTTTGGGCGTACTGGCATCGCTGAGTAAAAATAAAATCACCCAACACAGCATCATGGCAATCACCCTAACAGGCTACTCTATTCCGGTGTTTTGGTTAGGGTTAACCTTGTCTTTATGGTTTGGGGTCGAACTCGGCTGGTTGCCCATTTCAGGGCAAATAAACCTGCTTTATGAAATCGAACCCGTAACCGGCTTTTTACTGATAGATACCCTTTTGTCAGACTCTCAATATCGAATGTCAGCGTTCACTGATGCGGTGCTACATATTATTTTGCCGGCCATTACCTTGGCTGTTTTGCCGTTTACCGTTGTCGTGCGTATCACGCGTACTGCCATGTTAAGCATTATGGAAGAAACCTATATTAAAGCAGCGGCGGCGCGAGGCCTGCAAACATCTAAAATCGTCATTCGCCACGCGCTCCCCAATGCCCTCATCCCTGTGCTAAAAAATATGGGCCTCATGCTCGGCGCTTTTTCAAGTTACGCCATGGTAGTAGAGGTAATCTTTGCTTGGCCGGGAGTAGGCGCTTGGTTGGTTTCTGGCATTTATCAGCGTGATTACACAGTTATTCAAGGCGGCATACTCAGCGTGGCGCTAATTATTATCTTTTTAAGTATTCTCATCGAAGTGATGCACACGGCTATCAATCCAATCAGTCGCAAGGAGATGTATGCCACAAGTTAACATCTACCAAGAGGACGACATCCCCTCACCTATGCGGCGTATTTGGCATGCTTTTGCCGATAATCCGTTCGCATTTGCAGGTTTATGGGTGGTTTGCGCGTTTATATTGCTTGCGGTGTTTGGGCCTTTTATTGCGCCCTATAGCGCTGAAGCACAAGACCCTAACGCCCTGCTGCTGCCTCCGTCATGGGATCCTGCCGGTACGGTCGATCACTTTCTTGGCACCGACGATTTAGGCCGCGACATTTTTAGCCGCTTACTGCATGGTGCGCATTTAACCTTTGGTATGGCGCTGGGAATCGTTTTCGCTTCACTCATTGTGGGGTTTGTCATCGGAGCCATCTCAGGGATGATGAAGGGCTTAAAATCCAGTATTTTAAGCCACCTACTAGATGCTTTACTGTCTATTCCGTCACTTTTAATGGCGATTTTAGTGGTCGCCGTGATGGGGCCGGGTTTGAGCAATGTATTCTGGGCGGTAGGTATCGCCTTAACGCCACAGTTCATTCGCGCGATCCATCAAGCGGTACATGAAGAGCTGCAAAAAGAGTACGTGACGGCGGCTCGATTAGATGGTGCCAACCCATTGCAGGTTTTTTGGTATGTCATTATGCCTAATGTGTGGGATATCGTAATTATTCAAACCACCTTAGGTATCTCAGCCGCTATTTTGGATATCGCCGCACTGGGTTTTCTCAACCTAGGCGCGCAAGCACCCAGCCCTGAATGGGGCGCAATGGTGTCACAAGGCATGGATAATCTGCTTACTGCGCCATGGACCGTCACCATACCGGGTGTAGCTATTTTATGTAGTGTATTAGCGATTAACTTGGTGGGAGATGGCCTACGTTCGGCCCTATCTCCTATCAAGCACTAGAGGTTTAACGATGCCATTACTTGATATTCGCAACCTCACCATTGAACTCGATACGCCACATGGCCGTGTTAAAGCACTTGAGCGGGTGAGTTTAACTTTAAACCCTGGCGAAGTTCACGGCTTAATGGGCGAATCAGGCTCTGGGCGCAGCTTGTTAGCTAAAGCCATATTGGGCATTGGCGGCCATAACTGGAAAATCACCGCGGACCGCATGATGTGGAATGGTGAAAACCTGATGGACATGAGCACTAAGCAGCGTCGTAGCTTAATGGGCTCAGAAATCGCGATGATTTTTCAAGATCCTATTAGCAGCCTCGACCCGGCCAAGTCAGTCGGTAGCCAGATTATTGAAGCGATGCCAGACAACCCCGATATCCCATGGTGGCGTCGTGGCCAAGATAAGAAGCTCAATGCAAAGAAGTGGCTACATAAAGTGGGGATTAAGAACCCCAAAAAGGTCATGGGAAGCTTTGCTTGGGAACTCTCCGATGGTATTTGTCAGAAGGTAATGATTGCAATAGCTGTCGCAAACCAACCTAAGTTACTAATTGCTGACGAGCCTACCAACTCAATGGAGCTGCGCACTCAAGCGCAGATTTTCCGCCTACTAAGTAAACTCAATCAACTGCATAACGTATCTATTTTGCTGATCAGTCATGAATTAGACACCTTGTCACGCTGGAGCGACCGCTTATCTGTGATGTATTGCGGACAAATTATGGAATCGGGAATTACCGCCGAAGTGATAGAGACGCCCTATCACCCCTATACCCGCGCTTTGCTCGATAACATTCCAGATCATAGCAATCCTGAATATCATAAAATGATGATGGAAACACTACCCGGTTCTGCTCCGGCGTTGCAACATCTGCCTATAGGCTGTCGTCTTGGACCTCGTTGTCCAGAGGCACAGAAACGCTGCGTGGCTCAACCACTACTTTGCCGTAAGAAAAACCGTGAGTTTGCTTGCCATTTCCCGTATCACGAAGAGCCCTGCTATGACGACACCGCTACTAAAAGTTGATCAGCTGAGTAAGTCATTCTTTACCGGATATAAACGCTTTAAGCGCCAATATAACCGCGCACTAGAGCCGATTTCATTTGAGCTCAATAAAGGTGAGACCTTAGCGATTGTTGGCGAAGCTGGCTCTGGTAAAAGTACCTTAGCTAGGGTTTTAGTTGGCGCTGAGGTGCGCACCAGTGGTGAAATTCTATTTGAAGGTGAAGCATTAGAAAGTCGCAACCTAAAGCAACGCTGTAAGTTGATTAGGATGATTTTCCAAGATCCTAACACCTCACTGAACCCAAAACTAACCATCGGCGATCTATTAGATGAACCGCTGAAGTTTAATACCGAGCTAAATGAAGCGGAAAGACGTAAACAAGTCATCGACCGCTTGAGAAAAGTGGGGTTACTGCCTGAACACGTAGATTTTTATCCGCATATGATTTCAGAAGGGATGAAGCAGCGCGTTGCCGTAGCACGTGCTCTAATGCTTAACCCTAAGATTATTATTGCCGATGAAGCCCTAACCGCGTTAGACCTGTCAGTTCGCTCGCAGATATTAAACTTACTATTAAAATTGCAAAAAGAGATGGGTTTATCTTATATCTTTGTCTCGCACAACATGAATATTGTGCGTCAGTTCAGTGATAAAGTGATGGTACTACACAATGGTAAGATGGTAGAAAAGGCCACCACAAAAAAACTATTCTCGGCACCGGAACACGAATACACCCAGCGGCTAATACAAGAGCAAGAAATGTTCTCTTACAAACGCTAAACTGCTCCAACCACTGCGAATATAAGATCCAAATACTAAAAAACATGTGCCATTTAGGCGTTGTTTATTTATCCTTATGACACTTTTTTAAGAGAAGCGAAAAACATGATAATCAAACCTAAAACACGCGGCTTTATCTGTACAACCACTCACCCAGTTGGTTGTGAAGCCAACGTACTTGAACAAATAAACATAACTAAAGCCAATGGCCCAGTTCACAACGGCCCTAAGAAAGTCTTAGTTGTTGGCTCTTCAAGTGGTTACGGACTGTCATCAAGAATCGCCGCAGCATTTGGCAGCAACGCCGCCACTTTGGGCGTTTTCTTTGAAAAACCAGGAACAGAAAAAAAACCGGGTACTGCGGGTTGGTATAACTCAGCGGCATTCGACAAGTTTGCTAAAGCAGAAGGCCTATATTCAAAAAGCTTAAACTGTGATGCTTTTAGCCACGAAGCGAAGCAAAAAGTCATTGAGATGATTAAACAGGATTTGGGTCAAGTGGACATGGTAGTCTACTCATTAGCCTCACCTGTGCGTAAGCTACCTGATAGTGGCGAGCTGATCCGCTCTTCTCTAAAACCTATCGGTGACACCTATACCGCCACCGCGGTAGATACCAATAAAGACTTAATAATCGAAACCAGTGTTGAACCAGCAACTGAGCAGGAAATTCAAGACACCGTAACGGTAATGGGCGGTCAAGACTGGGAATTGTGGATGCAAGCACTCGCTGAAGCTGGCGTGCTCGCTGATGGCTGCAAAACTGTAGCTTACAGCTATATTGGCACAGAGATCACTTGGCCTATCTACTGGCACGGTGCTCTTGGTAAAGCCAAGATGGATTTAGACCGCGCTGCCCAAGCGTTAAATAGTCAGCTTGCCACTAGCGGCGGTAGCGCCAATGTTGCAGTGCTTAAAAGTGTTGTAACCCAAGCAAGTTCTGCAATCCCAGTGATGCCGCTGTACATTGCGATGGTATTTAAAAAGATGCGCGAAGCCGGTCTCCATGAAGGTTGTATGGAACAAATTAACCGGATGTTCACTGACCGCCTCTATCGTGCCGATGGTCAGGCTCCTGCGGTTGATGAAGCTAACCGTCTGCGCCTTGATGATTGGGAGCTTAAAGATGAAATCCAGCAGCACTGTCGCGACCTATGGCCTTCGGTTACTACCGAAAACTTGGCTGAGCTAACCGACTACCGTGAATACAAACAAGAGTTTTTAAAACTGTTTGGGTTTGGTGTTGATGGCGTTGACTATGAAGCAGACGTTAACCCGGAAGTGAACTTCGACGTAGAACAGCTATAAAATAGTCATTACAGTTATTAATTAACCAGCTGTAATTAAAAGATATTTTAATTTTGAGCGCCACTTCAAAAAGTGGCGCTTTTTTTTAACTATTCATTAGTGTTTCACTACTAAGCCACTACAATAACTGCGATCAATTAACTATGAATAGGAATCACAATGAAAATCAGTGCACGTAACAATCTAGTTGGCAAAATTAAATCTATTGAAGTTGGTTCAGTAAATAACGAAGTCGTTATTGAGCTAGCACCTGGTGTAGAAATCACTTCTGTAGTAACCAAAGCATCATGTGAGCAACTAGGATTAGAAGTTGGTGGTAGCGCTTATGCTATTATCAAAGCAAGCAACGTAATGGTTGCAGTAGACTAAACTGTTAAAAAACAGCAAATAAAAAGGCCAGCTAATGCTGGCCTTTTTTATGTAACCCTAAGGTGTTATTCAACCACCGGATATTCAACTTTACCTTTGCTTTTAAGCGTTGCCACTACGGCGCGGTAATCGTTCTCGCTAAACTGCGAAGCAAGACGCTGTTTCATTGAATCCACTAATGCTTGGTCAATATCTTGCGCTGCATGCACGGCATCAAGTACCACGACCGCGTAGCCATTCGCTAACGCAACCGTGTCTACAATAGCCTCACCTTGTGGGTGAGCAATCTGGAATGCTTTATTGACAATCGCACCGTCGATGTCTGAGTCGAAACGAGTAAGTGCAGTCTTTGCTTGTAAATCAACACTGCTGTCACCAGCTTTAACTGCCGTCATCATCGTCTGGGCTTCTTCACGAGCTTTGTCGTTAGCTTTGTCTTGCTTTAAGCGCTGAGCAATACCATCACGCACTTTACTGTATTCAACGGTACCAGCAGCGGTATGTGACTTCATACGTACAACCACAACATGGTTAGGCGCAACTTCAATCACTTCACTGTTCATGCCGTCTAGCAATACTGCTGATGAAAACGCTTCTTTCATCACATCAGGGCTATCTAAAGGCGCTGGCGCATTATCGCGAGTAAACACCGGCGAGGTCTTAACTTGAACACCTAATTCAGCGGCTGTCTCAGATAGCGTATCAGGTACTTCATAACTGACATCAGCAAGTGTTTGTTGTAAACCAAAGAACTTATCAATCGCTTGCTTGTTTTTCAAATCAGCGAAGATTTTATCTTTGACTTCAGCAAATGGCGCGGTTTTACCTTGTTGGATATCAAGCGCTTTAATAATGTGGTAACCAAAACTTGTTTTGACCACGGCAGAGTATTGGCCTTTCTCAAGGGCAAAAAGTGCGTCATCAAATGCTGGCTCCATGACACCTTGCTCAAACCAATCTAATTGACCGCCTTGCTCACCACTAAAGGTATCTTCAGATTCAGTTTTTGCCAGTTCAGCAAAATCTTCACCCGCGGTTAACTTGGCATAAATCGCTTCAGCCTTTGCTTTGGCGGCATCATCATCGTCACCAAGATTAACCAAAATATGTCCTGCTAGACGTTTTTCTGGTTGCAGGTATTGGCGCTGGTTCTCATCATAATAAGCTTGTGCATCTTCTTCACTTACTGTGATATCAGCAGCCATATCAGCGGCATTAAGCTCAACATACTCAAGACTGATAGTTTCAGGCTGGATAAACTGAGACTGGTTAGCATCGTAATAAGCTTTAACTTCTTCGTCAGCCACACTGACATTACCGATAAATGGCGTTGCATCAACGATGTGATAACGAATATCACGGGTTTGGCCTTGTAGCTCAGCTATATAGTTAGCTTCGCCCGGTAATACGAATTCTGAACCAACTAATGATGCCACTAACTGGCGGCGAGTCATATCAACACGCATCATGTCTCTGAAGGTACTCGCTTGATAGCCAAGCTGCATCAAGATGCGTTGGTAGCGGTCATTATCAAATACACCATCTGTTTGAAATGCTGGCTCTTGCATAATCGCGTTACGGATCTGCTCATCAGAAACAGTGAGACCCATTTCCGTCGCCGCTTGATCTAGCAATTTATCACCAACTAATCGCTCAAGCACACTTTGCTTAATACTGGCTTGATAAGTTTCGTCTGCAGCTAATGCTTGGTACATTTCACCCAATTGCTGCTCAAGGCGTGCACGCTCATTCTGATAGGCGTTTTCTAACGCACTGACGCCAATTTCTTCACCATTCACCGTCGCTGCGGCTTGTTCTGTTGAAGATCCTAAATAACTACTTACACCAGTAAATGCAAAGGAAAGTATTACCAGAACTAGAATACTTTTGGCTATTACGCCTTGGGAGCCTTCGCGAATTTTTTCTAACATCTGACATCTCGCTCGTTGCGATTAAAAAATAAAAAGGCGCATCAATAACTGAATGCGCCTTCTTGTAATTTTGTTGCTAATCCAAATGTGGTCGTATTTGGATTAACATCATGAGAATGAAACAAACTTCTCTTCTCTATAACTCGTAAAAAGCACTGTCTAGACAGTGCTTGTATGCTTTACGAGTAAGCCTTACAAAGGCTACACCTTAAACTAATTCTTAGTTTACGGCGTCTTTTAGCGCTTTACCGGCTTTGAAAGCTGGAATGTTCGCTGCTGCGATTTTGATCTCTTTACCCGTCTGTGGGTTGCGACCAGTACGCTCTGCACGTTGACGAACTTCAAAAGTACCGAAACCAACAAGAGAAATCTTATCGCCATCTTTTAGGCCGTTAGTTACAGCATCAATGAAAGAGTCTAGTGCACGGCCAGCAGCCGCTTTAGAAATGTCAGCACCAGAAGCGATTTTCTCGATTAGTTCAGATTTGTTCATGTCATCCCCTTGAATGTAATTTTTTTGCGCCGCAACCAAATCCTTCTCTAGAGCGGTCTGCGGAGGCTTTTTATAACAAGCTTGAAAACAAAGTTCAAGCCAAATAGGAAAACCTAAGAAATAAAATTGGATTTGCCTCAAAACCAGTAGCCTCAAGGGCTGTAGCGTTGAAACTCTCCACAGACCTAGGCTACCACAGCTAGCGGCTAGAAAAAGCCCCTTTTTGCATTTTTTTTAAGGCAATACTGTAATTTCTTGCGTTAGCCCAAATTTTTAACTACTTCAAAGCCTTCGATTGGTCGCTCAAGCGCCAATTCCAGTACTTCGTCAACCCATTTCACTGGGCGAATTTCGAGATCGGCAATCACGTTTGCTGGAATTTCTTCCAAATCTCGCTCATTTTCCTTGGGAATCAGCACTAACTTGGTGCCACCGCGATGCGCTGCCAACAATTTTTCTTTCAAACCACCAATTGGCAAGACCTCACCACGTAGGGTAATTTCACCTGTCATCGCCACATCAGCCCGTACAGGATTACCCGTTAAGCTAGATACCAAGGCTGTGCACATTGCGGCACCCGCTGATGGACCGTCTTTTGGTGTCGCGCCTTCCGGGACGTGTACATGGATATCGCGTTTTTCATAAAAATCAGGGTTAATGCCGAGCTGTTCGGCACGAGCCCGAACCACTGTCATTGCCGCCTGAATTGACTCTTGCATCACATCACCAAGCGAGCCAGTATAAGCTAACTTGCCTTTACCCGGTACTGAGGTCGCCTCAATGGTGAGCAAATCGCCGCCCACTTCAGTATAAGCAAGCCCAGTCACTTGACCAATCTGGTTATTCGACTCCGCTTTACCGTAGTCAAAACGTTGAACACCAAGGAAAGACTTCAGGTTGTCAGCATTCACTTCAATATGCTTTAACTGCTTGTCTAACAAGATCTGCTTAACAACTTTACGGCAAATCTTAGATAACTCACGCTCAAGTGCACGCACACCAGCTTCACGGGTGTAGTAGCGAATAATACCCACAATAGCACTATCGTCTACGGTCACTTCACTGGCTTTAAGGCCATTACGCTTAACCTGCTTTGGCAACAAGTGTTGCTTAGCAATATTGAGCTTTTCGTCTTCGGTATAGCCAGAAAGACGAATCACCTCCATACGGTCAAGCAGCGGACCTGGGATATTCATTGAGTTCGATGTTGCGACAAACATAACATCGGACAAATCGTAATCCACTTCTAGATAGTGATCACTGAAAGCCGAGTTCTGTTCTGGGTCAAGCACTTCGAGTAAGGCAGACGATGGATCGCCGCGCATGTCCGAGCTCATCTTATCGATTTCATCGAGTAAGAATAGCGGGTTCTTCACCCCAACCTTAGACATCTTTTGAATCACTTTACCTGGCATAGAGCCAATGTAGGTTCTTCTATGACCACGGATTTCCGCCTCATCTCTGACGCCGCCTAACGCTACACGCACATACTTACGGCCGGTCGCTTTAGCTATTGACTGACCTAGCGAGGTTTTACCAACGCCTGGCGGGCCAACTAGGCACAAAATCGGCCCTTTAAGTTGTTTGACTCGGCTTTGAACTGCAAGATATTCCAAAATACGCTCTTTGACTTTCTCAAGTCCAAAGTGGTCTGTATCTAGCACATCTTCTGCTTTGCTCAGATCACGTTTAATCTTTGAGCGCTGGCGCCAAGGGACTGAGATCATCCAATCAACATAGCTACGTACGACGGTAGCCTCTGCCGACATTGGTGACATCATTTTTAGCTTATTGAGCTCAGAAGTGGCTTTCTCTTGTGCCTCTTCAGGCATGCCGGCTTCGGCAATTTTTTTCGCTAACGACTCAAATTCATCATGGGACTCGTCAATGTCTCCCAGCTCTTTTTGAATCGCTTTCATCTGTTCGTTGAGATAATACTCACGCTGACTCTTTTCCATCTGCTTCTTAACGCGAGAACGGATACGTTTCTCAACTTGCAACAGATCGATTTCAGCTTCCATCATCGCCATCAAGTACTCAAGGCGCTCGGCAACATCAACCATCTCTAGCACTGACTGCTTGTCATCAAGTTTCAGCGGCATATGCGCAGCCATGGTGTCAGCTAAGCGTGCAGCTTCATCGATACCCGAGAGTGACGTGAGAACTTCTGGAGGGATTTTCTTATTAAGCTTTATGTAACCTTCAAACTGACCCACGGCTGAGCGAACAAGGACCTCTTCTTCTTTGTCAGCCATTTGCGCAGATTCAAGATACTGCGCGGTAGCAACAAAGAACTCTTCTTCTTGAGTATACTTTTCAATGCGCGCACGCTGGCCGCCTTCAACCAATACCTTAACGGTACCGTCGGGTAACTTAAGCAGTTGTAAAATCGATGCGACAGTGCCGACTTCGAAAATATCGTCACTGGTGGGCTCATCTAAATCTGCATCACGTTGAGCCACTAAAATAATTTGCTTATCTTGCTCCATTGCCGTTTCTAAACAACGGATAGATTTTTCCCGTCCAACAAATAACGGAATAACCATATGGGGATAAACCACCACATCTCTCAGTGGTAGTACGGGGAGTTCGATTCGCGCTTCACGCTCTAAGGTCATAGCTCGATTCCGTTTGATAACAATACTTAGAAGTATATTGGGATGATTTACGCTGTTTCAATGGTAAAAATGAAAAAAGGAGTCACTAGGACTCCTTTTTATCTATCTGCTAATCAATTGGCGAAAGTTTACTCAGCGCCAGCAGCTTGATTATCGTTTGTTTCGTAGATCAGTATTGGCGATGACTCACCGTTAACCACGGACTCATCGATAACCACTTTGGCCACGTTATCCGTTGACGGTAGGTCATACATGATATCGAGCAAGATACCCTCAACAATTGAACGTAAACCACGTGCACCTGTTTTACGGGTCATGGCTTTTTGAGCAATCGCTTTAAGCGCATCTTCTCTAAACTCTAGTTCAACGTCTTCCATCTCAAACAACGCCGCAAACTGTTTAGTCAGTGCATTTTTAGGTTGAGACAAAATTTGAATTAATGCATCGGCATCAAGTTCTGCTAAGGTGGCTAATACAGGTAGTCGGCCAATAAACTCTGGGATCAATCCATACTTAACCAAATCTTCAGGTTCAACCTGTAGCAAGGTATCTGAAATGGTCGCCTTGTCATCTTCGCCTTTCACTTCGGCACCAAATCCGATACCGGTACCAACATGAGAGCGTTGTTCAATCACTTTCTCTAAGCCCGCAAATGCGCCGCCACACACGAAAAGTATCTTAGAGGTATCAACCTGTAAAAACTCTTGCTGTGGATGCTTACGGCCACCCTGTGGTGGTACTGCAGCCACTGTGCCTTCAATAAGCTTAAGCAGTGCTTGTTGGACGCCTTCACCGGAAACATCGCGAGTGATCGAAGGATTGTCAGACTTACGGCTGATTTTATCAATCTCATCGATATAGACGATACCACGCTGTGCTTTCTCGACATCGTAGTCGCATTTTTGCAGCAGCTTTTGAATGATGTTTTCTACGTCTTCACCCACATAGCCTGCTTCGGTTAACGTCGTCGCATCAGCCATAGTAAAGGGAACATTCAAGAACCGGGCTAGCGTTTCAGCAAGCAGCGTTTTACCACTACCCGTTGGACCAATCAGCAAAATATTACTTTTACCGAGTTCTACCCCGTCTTTAGGTGAGGCATTCTTTAATCGCTTGTAGTGATTGTACACTGCAACCGATAACACCTTCTTGGCTTTCTCTTGACCTATGACGTAATCATCTAGGTGCGCTCTTAGCTCGTGTGGTGTTGGTAACTTATCTTGCTCTTGCTTAGGTGAGATCTCTTTAATCTCTTCCCTAATGATATCGTTACACAATTCGACACATTCATCACAAACGTACACTGAAGGACCAGCAATCAGCTTTCTTACTTCGTGTTGACTCTTTCCACAAAAAGAGCAATACAGCAGCTTCCCACCATCACCCGTACTTTTGTTGTCACCCATTACACTACCTCTTGCGCAGTCACCGAAACTGCTTAAATCATTTCTATTGCTTATTACTGAATCATAGCCCAGCTATAAACAAATATCAGCCTCGTTTGCTCAATACAGAGTCAACAAGACCATATTCAGCCGCTTCATCAGCACTCATAAAGTTATCGCGGTCGGTATCGCGCTCAATCACTTCTAGAGGTTGGCCTGTATGTTCAGCAAGCATTTTATTAAGCTTGTTCTTAATGCCCAAGATTTCTTGTGCATGGATAGCAATATCCGATGCCTGTCCTTGGAAACCACCTAGCGGTTGGTGAATCATCACTCGAGAGTTAGGTAAGCAATGACGCTTGCCCTCTGCACCACCCGCTAATAAGAATGCGCCCATACTTGCCGCTTGACCAATGCACACTGTGCTGACATTGGGTTTAATAAACTGCATGGTGTCGTAAATTGCCATACCTGCTGTCACAGAGCCGCCTGGCGAGTTGATATATAAATAAATATCTTTATCTGGGCTCTCTGATTCCAAAAACAGTAACTGAGCGACAATAAGGTTCGCCATATGCTCTTCAACTTGACCAACTAAAAAGATAACGCGCTCTTTTAATAGTCGTGAATAAATATCATATGAACGTTCACCTTTAGCTGTTTGTTCAACAACCATAGGAACAAGTGCATTTAGTACTGACTCTGGTGCATTTTGCATTATTGACTTCCCTAAATAAAAACGGCTCGCATGAGGAACCTCATACGAGCCATTATAAATGGCTAACTGCCATTTAAGTCAAGCGAAGCTTACGCGCTAGCGGTAGCCTTGTTCATAAATTCTTCGAAATTGACTTCTTTTTCGGTCAATTTAGCAGATTTTAGGATTTCTTCTACAGCTTGCTCTTCAAGCGCTACGTTACGCATGTTCTGCATTAGCTCTTGGTTGTTGTTGTAATACTCAACAACTTCACTTGGATCTTCGTAAGCAGAAGCCATAGAAGCGATCAATGCTTGAACACGCTCATCTTCAGCTTTTAGCTCGTTAGTCTTGATGACTTCGCCAAGAAGTAGACCGACTTTAACGCGACGCTCTGCTTGCTCAGTGAACAGGTCAGCTGGCAGCTCAGGCATGTTAGCAGCTTGGTCACCAAAACGTTGCATAGCTTGCTGACGAAGCACGTTCACTTCACCATCAATCAATGATTTTGGTAATTCAATTTCGTTGTTAGCAAGTAGACCATTTAGTACTTGCTCTTTCACGTTTGCTTTTAGTGCTTGCTCTAGTTCACGACCCATGTTCTTACGGATCTCAGCTTTAAGCGCCTCTAGGCCGCCTTCAGTCACACCAAATAGAGAAGCAAACTCATCGTTAACTTCTGGTAGGTTAGCAGCTTGAACTTCGTTTAGGGTAATAACGAACTTAGCCGCTTTACCTTTTAGGTTTTCTGCATGGTAATCTTCAGGGAAAGTTACGTCGATTTCGAACTCTTCACCTGCTTTGTGGCCTTCAACACCAGATTCGAAACCTGGGATCATACGACCGCTACCTAGCTCAAGTTCGAAGTCATCAGCTTTGCCGCCTTCAAACTCTTCACCGTCTACAGAACCAACGAAGTTGATTTTTGCTTTGTCGCCTTCTGCAGCTTCGCGCTCAACAGCTTCAAACGTTGCATGTTGCTTACGCAGTGTTTCGATCATCGCATCAACGTCAGCTTCAGTCACTTCAGCAGTTGGTTGCTCAACTTCAATAGTGTCTAGGCCACTTAGTTCTACTTCTGGGTAGATTTCAAAAGTCGCTACAAACTTAAAGTCTTCGCCTTCAGTTTCGCCTGGTGCGAAAGTTGGTGTACCAGCTGGGTTTAGTTTTTCAGCAATGATTGCTTCAACGAAATTACGCTGCATCACTTCACCAGTGATGTCTTGACGAATTGCCTTGCCATAACGCTTGTTGATAACGCTAACAGGTACCTTGCCTGGACGGAAACCAGGAAGACGCGCACGCTTTGCTTCGTTTTTAAGACTATCGCTTATAGCTTTTTCAATCTGCTCAGCAGGAACAGAAATGGTCAGACGGCGCTCTAGACCTTGGGTTGTTTCAACAGAAACTTGCATTGTTTTACCTCGAAATATGTCAAACGTCCTTTAGGAATAGTCGAATCATCAACTACTCAGGTATTCGTTTCTTGATCTTAAAAATCGACTAGAATGCCTATCAATACTGAATTTTGGCAGTCATCGCTCTGTGTTGTAATTTATCAAGACGCGACATTATAGCGATGCTTTTTGATGGAGTCGACCTCAAATGGCCAATAACAGGCGTAAAAAAAGCGACCAGAGGTCGCTTTTTTTATTTTCTTCAAAAGAAGTGGGGTGACTGATGGGACTTGAACCCACGACAACCGGAATCACAATCCGGGGCTCTACCAACTGAGCTACAATCACCACTGATATGGTACGCCCGGCAGGATTCGAACCTGCGGCCATCCGCTTAGAAGGCGGATGCTCTATCCAACTGAGCTACGGGCGCTTCGTTATGAACTAAGTTCATATCCTAACTGGGCGAGATAACGCATTGCATTATCTTAATAATTTGGTCGGTGATAGAGGATTCGAACCTCTGACCCTCTGGTCCCAAACCAGATGCGCTACCGGGCTGCGCTAATCACCGAGTCATTCTACTGTAACGATGCTACCATCGTTGAGAACGGAGCGCATCTTATCCCCTCACATAAAACCCGTCAATGACTTTTTTGATAAAGCTGACTCGCTTGCTCAATTTACCGACTAATCGCAATATAATTGCGCTGTAATCACCGAGCCACACTTATATTAGCCAATATGGCCCAAATATGTTCGCCTTTATCACCATCTATATTGCAGTCGGTCGCAAAATTGATTATCCGCATATGAAAACGGTTTGTTGCACAGGTAATTAAATGACAGTTGCTATGCGCCCTGTTAAAATAGCGCCGTTTTTATTATCGCGCCAGATAAAGGATAGCCTACCCCCATGACAGCCCAAATTATCGATGGAAAAGCAATAGCCCAATCCATTCGAAAACAGCTAACTGAGAAAGTCACTGCCCGCAAAGAGGCAGGACAACGCGTCCCCGGTTTAGCCGTAATTCTTGTCGGAGCTGATCCGGCTTCACAAGTTTATGTCGGTAGCAAAAGACGTGCCTGCGAAGAAGTGGGTTTTCTTTCTCAATCATTTGATCTACCCAGTGATACCACAGAAGCTGACCTATTAGCCTTAATTGATAAGTGCAACGAAGATAACGCTATCGACGGCATTTTGGTGCAACTACCACTGCCAGCGCATATTGAAGAGTCAAAAGTCATTGAGCGTATTCGTCCAGACAAAGATGTTGATGGGTTCCATCCCTACAATGTTGGTCGTCTTGCGCAACGTATTCCGGTATTACGCTCATGCACACCAATGGGCATTATTACGCTAATTAAATCGACCGGCGTGGATACTTATGGTCTAGATGCTGTAGTGGTTGGCGCGTCCAATATTGTTGGCCGCCCAATGACCCTAGAGCTATTACTTGCAGGTTGCACAACAACCACTTGCCATCGTTTTACCAAAAACCTTGAACAAAAAGTTCGCCAAGCTGATTTAGTCGTTGTGGCTGTCGGTAAACCCGGCTTCATTCCTGGCGAATGGATAAAACCCGGCGCCATCGTTATCGATGTGGGCATTAACCGTTTAGAAGACGGTAAGTTAGTTGGCGATGTGCAATATGATGTTGCAGCGCAAAACGCCAGTCACATTACACCTGTTCCAGGTGGGGTTGGGCCGATGACAATTGCCAGCCTACTTGAAAACACCTTATATGCGGCGGAGCAATATCACGACTAACGTGCAATGCATAATGTAGTCGCCATAAAAAATGCCTGCTAATTAGCAGGCATTTTTGTTTACATTTCGCGTCACTACTTCTTACGCCAAGTGGTGCCCTCTGGGCCATCTTCCAGTACCACACCCAATGCGTTAAGACCATCTCTAGCCACATCCGCGGCTGGCCAATCTTTCTCGGCGCGTGCTCGGTTACGTTCTGCAATCAGTGCTTCAATCTGAGCCACTTCATCGTCACTGCCCTCGCCTTTAAAGAACGCGTCAACTTCTTGGTCTAATATGCCTAACACGTCAGCAAGTTGTTTTAACGCAACGCCAAGAGCCGAAGCACTGGCTAAGTCATCCACTTTAAGGCGGTTAATTTCTCGTACCATATCAAATAGTACAGAATAGGCTTCTGGCGTGTTGAAATCATCATCCATGGCCTGAGTAAACTTAGACACAAAAGCTTCAGCAGGCGCAGCTGCAACAGAAAGGTCAAGCCCCTTCAGTGCCGTATATAAGCGCTCTAGTGCTGACTTGGCTTGTTTTAGGTTGTCTTCAGAATAGTTCAATTGGCTCCGATAGTGCCCAGACAACAAAAAGTAGCGTACAGTCGCGGCATCGTAATGACCTAACACGTCACGAATGGTGAAAAAGTTATTCAATGACTTGGACATTTTCTCTTTGTCGACCATCACCATGCCTGTATGCATCCAATAGTTAACATACGGCGTGTCATGGGCGCAGCAAGACTGGGCAATTTCATTTTCATGGTGCGGGAACTGCAGATCAGAGCCGCCACCATGAATATCAAAATGCTGGCCTAAGTGCTTTGAGTTCATTGCTGAACATTCAATATGCCAACCAGGGCGGCCCGGTCCCCAAGGCGAATCCCAGGTAGGCTCACCCGGCTTTGACATTTTCCAAAGCACAAAATCCATTGGGTCACGTTTATTTTCATCAACCTCAACGCGGGCACCCGCCTGAAGTTGATCAAGGTTTTGACCTGATAGCTGACCATATTCTGGGAATGAAGCCACGCTAAATAGTACATCACCATCGGCGGCAACATAGGCGTGATCACGTGCAATCAACAGCTCCACCATCTCGATGATTTCAGGAATATGTAGCGTTGCACGAGGTTCAAAATCAGGACGCTTCATGTTCAAGGCATCAAAATCTGCATGCATTTCACCAATAAGGCGCTCTGTTAATGCTTCACATGATTCATTATTTTCAGCAGCACGCTTGATAATTTTATCATCGACATCGGTGATATTGCGCTGAAAGTTAACTTCATAACCACGATAACGCAAATAACGAACTATCATGTCAAAAGATACAAAAGTGCGTCCATGACCGATATGACACAAGTCATATATGGTTACCCCGCACACATACATGCCAACTTTTCCTGGCTGTAATGGTTTAAATTGCTCTTTTTGGCGGGTAAGACTGTTGTATATCTTCAACATTGACGTTCTCTATTGTTTTGCATTGATAAAAAAGAACTTCAGTCTATCACCTGAAATCAGCCGCTTCCAGCGGATACAGCCAACATGTACGCGTTTTTTACCTTAGTTCACAGGCTTTATAAAAATATTCTTGCCGCTTCTAAAGCAACTGCGGCGACATGAATGCCAGTTAGCGCTTTATGCTACTAATCATTTAGGCTAAAATCGCCAGCTATCTTGAAAGACAAACTATGTTGAGAATTAAAAACATGATCACACTGCAAACTAACCACGGTAACATCGTTCTAGAACTTGATACTGAAAATGCGCCAGTCACCGCTGAAAACTTCCTAAGCTACGTTAAAGAAGGCTTTTATGATGGCACAATTTTTCACCGTGTAATCGATGGCTTTATGATTCAAGGTGGTGGATTCACTGAAGATATGGTGCAAAAAACCTCAAAGGAAACCATTAAGAACGAAGCAAACAATGGCCTTTCAAACGCAGTAGGCACTATTGCTATGGCACGCACTTCAGATCCACATTCAGCCACTGCTCAGTTCTTCATCAACATTAACGACAATACGTTCTTAGACTTTAAGTCAGAGACCAGCCAAGGTTGGGGTTACTGCGTATTTGGTAAGGTGACTGAGGGCATGGACATCGTCAATAAGATTAAAGCAGTCAGCACGGGTAACCGTGGCATGCATCAAGATGTCCCGCTTGAAGCTGTTGTTATTGAAAAAGCCATCATCGCTGAATAACCGCGAGTGGAACAAACCTTGTTTGTTGGCGATCTGCACTTAAGTGCTGATCGCCCTGATATCACCCAAGCTTTCTATCACTTTCTCGATACCCAATTGGGCGAGTGTGAAGCCCTGTATATTATTGGTGATCTGTTTGAGGTCTGGGTGGGTGACGATATCGCAGAACCTTTTGCTTTGGCCATTGCTGATAAAATTAGTCAAAGTTGTCAGCACATCCCGGTTTATTTTATCCACGGCAATCGCGATTTCCTATTGGGTAAAGCGTTCGCTGAACGCGCCAATATGACCCTACTCCCAGAAGTCAGTGTCATCAATCTCTATGGCACCCCCACCGTGATATTACATGGCGACAGTTTATGCACTTTAGATAAGAGCTATCAGCGCTTTAGACGTTTTAGAAATTGGCCCTGGGTTAAATTTCTTTATCGCCTACTGCCCAGTGCCACACGGCTTAACATTGCCGCTAAACTCAGACAAAAGAGTCAGCAAAGTAATCAGCATAAAAGTTACACCATTATGGATGTCGAAGCGGATGCGGTTGATCAATTACTCACCAGCACACACTGCATAAACATGATCCATGGCCATACCCATCGACCAGCTATTCACCAACTCACACAACACAAACAGCGTATTGTTGTTGGAGACTGGTATGAGCAAAGCAGCGTATTGAGCGTCTCAGCAACTGGAATCGCCTTAACTGCTGGGGCTTTGGACTGTGCAAGCAAATAGCGCACCGCGGCGCTAACTTGAACATACTTGCGATCTTATGCGATCGGCGCACCACTGTGGAATTGAAAATCACTGTCTTCACTGCTAATTAGCGCGGCTTCTGTCGCAGCAAAATCTGCCACTCGCGCACTAATATCATCCTGCGCAATATCGCTAGCTAAGGCTAAGTAGTCCTGATAATGGCGTGCTTCTGAGCGTAATAACGATACGTAAAACCGATTCAGTTCATCATCCAGATGTGGGGCGAGCTTAGCAAACCGTTCACAAGAGCGAGCTTCAATAAATGCCCCGACAATCAACTTATCAATTAACGCTGCGGGTTCGTATGTGCGCACTTGCTTCATCATCCCTTTAGCATAACGGCCTGCACGACGATTTTCATAATCAATACCCCGGCTATGCATAATCGCTAGGACTTGCTCAAAGTGGTGAAACTCCTCCTTGATTAAGCGCACCATCTTATTCACTAAGTCTTGCCCTTGGGCAAAATCAGTACGGCAGGTTAGCTCACCAATTAAATCGTTCTTTTTCACATCCCGGTTTAAAAAACGCTCAATATCACGTTCCTTTTTATACACAAAATCCTCATATGGCTTAGCCCATAACAACAACTGCTCAGCACTGGCTTTGTCGACAGCGTATTTACGCACCAAGAACATGGCCGTCTGGGCTGCCTTCAACTCACAATTACAGTGGTCGATCAGTAAGGTGGTGAGGTTTTGTGGTTGCTTGGCCTTTTCTATCCAAGAATCCGGGGTCGAACAGGCTAAAAACTGTTCGATAGGGGCTAAAAGTTGCTGCATCATAAACCCAAGGTATTAAGCTGATTTGGTAGAGTATTTTACCAGCATTTCTCGCTGTAAACCTATTATTCCGTGCTTAGGTGGCAAAGTTAGCTTGACTAGGGTGATTTTTTGTTCAATAAATAAACCATAGCAGTTAACAATTTTGTAACTGTATTGGAGCCTAACTGGTCTATTTGGGACATGACCAAAAGGCAAAAGAGGTTCGTCTGAAGTTTGGCGAGCACAAGATCAAGCTAAACAAGGATAACAATAATGATATTAAATCACTTAATGGGGTTATACACTCATCCAAAAGAAGAGTGGCAGACTATTGAGCAAAATCACGAAGCAGTAAAGAGCAGTCTCAGTCATATCCTGTTAATTGCGCTTATTCCTGCAATTTGTACTTATTTTGCTTCTACACAATTCGGCTGGGACTTAGGTGTTTCAGACCCACTGTTTTTAACTGGTAACAGCGCAGCAATGATGTCTGTTGGTATGTACTTCGGCTTAATCGCCGGTGTATTTGGCCTAGCTTATCTCGCCTTTTGGATGGCAAAAACCTTTGATGCAAATCCAAGCTTTACCCAAGCACTTGAACTAGCAGCTTATACAGCTACACCGCTATTTATGGTCGGCTTTGCCGCTTTGTACCCATCGCTTTGGTTTATTATGGTCGTTGGCCTAGCAGGCTTGGCGTACTCGGTTTACCTGCTTTATACGGGGGTGCCGATAATCATGAATATACCAGAGGAGAAAGGCTTCATTTACGCTAGCTCAGTTGTGACAGCCGGACTGGTATTACTGGTAGCCTTAATGGCATCAAGTGTGATCTTATGGAGCATGGGCTTTGGCCCAATGTATCAATAAGCTCTCCCAGCAACAAAAAAGGCGCTTATTTAGCGCCTTTTTTAGTACCACAGCATCAGGTTTAAATGCTATTTAGAGTCGCGTAACGCCACCGTTAAGTTAAACACTAAGTTATCAGCTGTAGAATCTACATTGTCGGCACAGAAATAGCCTTCACGCTCAAACTGATAAGCTTTCTCTGCTTCTGCATTAACCAGGTTAGCCTCTACAACACCGTGTTTGACCACCAATGATTCAGGGTTCAACACTTCATCAACAGTTTCAGCTGCAGCTGGATTAGTATCCATAAACAGTTTGTCATACAAACGGAACTCTGCGGCTTTGGCCGTACTCGCTTCAACCCAATGGATCACGCCTTTGACCTTACGACCATCGGCAGGGTTTTTGCCTAAGGTATCTTTGTCATAGGTGCAATAAATCGTGGTGACATTACCGTCCGCATCTTTATCACAACGCTCTGCTTTAATGACATAAGCATTACGCAGGCGAACTTCTTTACCTTGTACAAGACGCTTGTACTTCTTATTCGCCTCTTCGCGAAAATCAGCCGCATCGATATAGAGCTCTCGACCAAACGCTAATTCACGCTTGCCCATCTCTTCTACAGATGGGTGCACAGGGGCGTAGATGGTTTCGACCTCGCCTTCGGCATAGTTTTCAATGATAACCTTAACCGGATCAATTACTGCCATTGCGCGCGGTGCATTATCATTAAGCTCTTCACGGATACAAGCATCAAGCATAGCCACTTCAACCATGTTCTCTTGCTTGGTGACACCAATACGCAAACAGAACTCTCTGATAGATGCAGGTGTATAGCCGCGGCGACGTAAGCCGGCAATCGTTGGCATACGAGGGTCGTTCCAACCTGCAACTAAACCTCGCACTACTAAATCATTAAGCTTACGCTTAGACATCAAGGTGTATTCAAGATTTAAGCGCGAAAACTCATACTGACGCGTGCGGTTTGGTGCTTGAAAATCATCAAGATGATCAAGGATCCAATCATAAATGCGACGGTTATCTTGGAACTCTAATGTACACAGAGAGTGGCTGATATTCTCAATCGCATCTGAGATGCAATGAGTAAAATCATACATTGGGTAAATGCACCACTTATCACCAGTTTGGTGATGGTGAGCAAAGCGAATGCGATAGATAATTGGATCGCGCATGCACATAAATGGCGATGCCATATCTACTTTTGCACGTAGCGAGCATTCGCCCTCTTTGAACTCGCCTTTACGCATTTTGTCAAACAGCGCCAAGTTCTCCTCAACGCTAGTGTCGCGATAAGGACTGTCTTTTCCTGGCTCTTTTAATGTTCCGCGGTATTCACGGGTTTGCTCACCATTAAGGAAGCAAACATACGCTAAGCCTTTTTCAATCAACTCCACAGCATAGCCGTGCAAGCGATCAAAATAATTCGATGAATAGCAAATATCGCCATCCCAGTTGAACCCAAGCCATTTCACATCTTCTTGAATCGAGTTGACGTAGTCGATATCTTCCTTTTCAGGATTGGTATCGTCAAAACGAAGGTTACATAAACCTTTATAGTCTTGCGCCAATCCAAAGTTCAAGCAGATCGATTTAGCATGTCCTATGTGCAGATAGCCATTAGGCTCAGGTGGAAAACGCGTATGCACGGTCGCGTGCTTACCCGCTGCGATGTCTTCATCGATAATGTTACGAATGAAGTTGCTAGGACGTACTTCAGTGTCCATATGACTCATGGAATTCCTCTTTGCCAACTTTGCTAAATCCCCAATAGCGGGAGGGCTATCAGGGTGAAAATAGAGTAAACCTGCATATTCCTACAGATCGCCATCCGATACAATGTCTATGACGCAAAATTTCATGACAAAATGATAAAAAAACTAAGCAGCGACGAATCGCTGCTTAGTTTGAGGCTATTTAACTACTGCTGTTGAGCTAACTAATGACCCGCACATTAGGAATAATCAACTCATCGCGCTTAGCTTTGCGTTTCAACCATAGGTAGAAGGCAATCAATGCCCCGCTAAAGAAGCCAATCCACATACTGGACTGAACCGGATGAGCCGCAAAGGTGGCTACTTGATAAAATACCGTCGCTGTACCGTATGCAAGCGCAAAGGTCCACACTCCAGCAAATGCCGCCCAGCGAGAACCAAACTCGCCGACTAAAGCCCCCATTGCTGCAACACATGGTGTATAAAGCAAGACAAATAACAGGTAAGCAAACGCTGCTGCAATCCCGCCAAATCCGGCTTGCAATGCACCAAATGTAGAGGTATCAACTTCTAGCTCTTCAGAGGCTGCTGCCACATCTTCAATATCACCCACATCTAATGACAGCGGATCTTCGGGTGCAATTCCTAGTAGGTTTTCAGGAATTGTCGCCCAAGCTTCAGCAAAGGTCTCGCTTAATGGCGCTAACTCTTCATCGTCACCAGCTGCAGATGAGTACAAGCTATTTAAGGTACCCACAACGGCTTCTTTAGCAAAAATCCCGGTAATAATACCCACAGTGGCGGGCCAGTTCTCTTGCTCAACCCCCATAGGTGCAAACAGCGGAGTCACTTTTTGACTGGCTACACTTAATACCGACTCTGAACTGTCTTCATGACCAAAGCTGCCGTCAACACCAATCGCATTTACAAAGTTAAGCAGCGTGACCACAATAACAATCGTTTTACCTGCGCCCATAATGAAGCTCTTAGTGCGCTTGCCAGTGCGACCCATAACCGCTTTAAATTTTGGTTTTTCGTAGCTAGGTAGCTCCATCACTACAGCACTACTGGTGCCCGGTAGGATTGTGCTACGAAGCAACAAACCGGTTCCAATCGCGGCAAATACGCCGATGATATAAAGCAGGAAGACTAAGTTTTGCCCTGACTCTGGGAAAAAGGCTGCCGCAAATAATGCATAAACTGGTAAACGTGCGCCACAAGACATGAAAGGCGCCATCATACCAGTCACGATACGCTCACGCTCGCTGCCTAGGGTACGGGTTGCCATAATAGCTGGAACTGAACAGCCAAAACCCACAATCATCGGCACAAAAGACTTGCCCGGTAGGCCAATACGGCGCATCAAGCCATCAACCACAAAGGCCGCGCGAGCCATATAACCCGAGCTTTCAAGTACAGAAAGTGCCAAAAATAGTGCGGCAATAACGGGAATAAATGTCGCAACGGTTTGGATACCTTGGCCAATACCACCAGCAACAATAGTCACCAGCCAATCAGGCGAGCCCATACTCGACATCAGTGCGCCAAAGTGATCAACAAAAATGGCCCCGGCTGCAATGTCAAAGAAGTCAATAAATGCACTACCAACATTAATACTGAACATGAACATTAAGTACATGACAAATAAGAAAATAGGCACACCAGCTACGGGGTGAAGAATCACTTTATCCAATCGGTCGCTGACAGTTTCAACGTCGCCATTTACCACCGCACCGTTATACACTTTTTGCACGAAATCAAATCGGGTAGTGGCGACCATAATTTCAATATCTTTGCCTTGGGCAGAGAGGTGTTCGGTGCACTGTTTAACTTCGTTAAGCAATTGACCATTCTGGCACTGGCCGCAGCCAAGACCGTTGCCTAACATCGCCAATGCGCGGCCACGGCTGAGGCCGCTATCTCTTTCAAACAAAGCACGAATACTTTGCTCAATTTCAGCGTCATAATTTAGCACTAAGGCTTCTTCTGAAACTTTACCTGCTAATAAGTCCACAAATTGCGACTTAATTTTCTCAATATCATCAGCTACATGTGAACATACTGCAATCACTGGGCAACCAAGTTGCTCAGCCATTTTTTGCGTATCAATTTCGATACCGTGTTCTTTCGCGGCATCAATTTTATTGACCACCACAACCATTGGGATACCCAGCTCTCGAAGCTGCACAGTTAGGTATAAATGGCGTTCAATATTGGTAGCATCAATTAGGTTGATGATGCCATCAATTTTCTGCTCTGCGAGATACTGCTGCGCAATTTGCTCATCTAATGAACAATCGCAACTATTCCCAGCGGGCAGTAAATCATAAATCCCCGGTAAATCAGTAAGCTGAACATCAGTATTATTGAGAGTAAATTGGCCAGTTTTCTTTTCTACGGTCACACCTGACCAGTTACCGACTTGCTGGTTAGCCCCGGTAAGCGCGTTAAATAAGGTTGATTTCCCCGCATTAGGATTACCAACGGTTACGCAATGAAATTGTTTAGACATGAGCGACCTCTACCTCTATGACTTCAGCGAGTTCTTGACGCATACATAATTTACTTCCCCGAATGGCTAGCTCCATTCCTGAGCCCATCGGCGCTCTGCGTATCATAGTAAAGGAAGTGTTTGGGGTGATGCCCATCGATAAGAGTTTACGTTTTACAACTGCCGGTAATTCGATATGACCGACTTGGGAAATTTTCGCACTATCACCCGGTTTCAGTTCACTTAATTTCATGGTTCCCTTTTACCTTTATAAAGGCATACTAAGTTCAGCTTTAAGCCGATTTTAACTAAGCTTCTGTCTGAATAACTTTACCTAGATCAACTTTTACAACTGCAAATAATAATAGTTTTCAATTGTGTTCTGTATTGTGTGACATAACTCCCAAACAGTAAAACATTTATTGCAAATGATTTCGATTATCATTTGAAATCACTAAGCTTATTTCCCTAGCGTGATCAATGTCACACTTTTAAAAATACATTTTATAAGTCACGAATTTAGCAACATAAATGACACATTTTTTGTACGCCTATATCACAAAAGTCATCTATTATTAGAGATTAGTAATTCATGTAATTACTAACATAACTATTAATAGCTGTATTAGAGCGCTCAGGATGTGTGACGATGAAAATGGAATCTACTTGGAATAGAGGAGCGGCATACGCTTGCCTCCTTGTTATCATTTCGATATTTAGCTTAAACCTTTCCGCCGCCCCGTGGGATGACCAAGACCCTAAAGAGGTCGAAGCCATTCTCGACCAGAAGTTCGCTGAAGGAAATTACTCACCGAAAGGGGCTGACTCCTGTCTGATGTGCCACCGTCGCAGTGAAACTGTCATGGCACTTTTTGATGGCGTCCACGGTAATCCGAATGTGCCCGGCTCCCCCATGACCGACCTTCAATGTGAAGCCTGCCATGGACCACAAGGTAAACATAACCGTGGTGGTAAAGAGCCCATGATCACCTTTGGCGCTAACTCCCCAGTTCCAGCACAAAAGCTGAATAGCGTATGCATGAGCTGTCATAACGATGATGAGCGCATGGCATGGAGCGGAAATCACCATGACAACGCTGACGTTGCCTGTAGCGATTGCCACTCGGTACATACTGGACACGACCCCATCGCCGATAGAGCGCAAGAAGTTAAAGTTTGTACCACTTGCCATACTCAGCAAAAAGCCGACATGCACAAACGCTCATCACACCCGCTTAAGTGGCAACAAATGGTGTGTAGCGACTGCCATAATCCACACGGTTCAATGAGCGATGCCAATCTTAAGCAAATGAGCGTGAATGAAAACTGCTATAGCTGCCATGCAGAAAAACGCGGACCAAAACTTTGGGAACACTCTCCGGTCACTGATAACTGCGCCACTTGTCACAATCCACACGGCAGCGTGAATGAAGGCATGCTTATTAGTAAACCACCGCAATTATGCCAGCAATGCCACGCCTCTGATGGCCACGCATCTAACGCCGTATTTGGTAACTCGCCTAATGCATTTAATGCCGGACAAAGCTGTATGAACTGCCATGGTCAAATTCATGGTTCTAATCATCCATCGGGCAAGCTGTTTCAGCGATAAAAGGGAGTGTCTAAGATGAAAAGGATTAATTTACCCATGTCGCTTAGCTTAATCGCCATGGCAATCTCTGCAAGCATGTCGCCTGCCTTTGCTGAAGGTTATGGTTTGGCCAATGCTAAGCGAGATAAAGTCAAGCTAGACAAATGGGAGTGTAAGCGCTGTGTTGTTGAACCGGGTCTTACCGGCAGTGTTGGGGCAGGCATTGCATCCAATGACGGCTCTGATCCACACTTTGCTAATACCACCGGAACAGATCAAGATGGCGTAACCGGCTTTGTACAAGCCGACGGCAGCTATATCAGCGAAAGCGGCTACCGAACTGACTTTGAAGCAGATAAGTTGGGCTACGATACCGGTTCCGCATCAGTCTCAACCGGCCGCCCAGGTCAATATAACATCGCGTTGGGTTATCGTGGGTTAGCCAACTACGACACCAACCGTGCGCTAACACCGTATTCTGGGTCGCTCAATTTGCCCGATAATTGGCAAACGGGCGCGACAACCGGACAAATGACTGAGCTCGATGCCAGCTTAAAACCGGTCGAACTGGGCACTAAACGCGATCGGTTTAACTTAGCTGCAAATTATCAGGGTAGCTTTTATAAAGCCGACATCGATTACCAATACGAGCAACGCTCAGGAAAGCGCAAGTTTAGCGGCAACATGTTGACCAACAGTGCCATGCTGGCACAACCAATAGACGATAGCAGCGATACCTTAGGTGCTAAGCTCTATTTTAATGGTGATGGATGGCTTGCAGGCATAAACACCCAAATCAGCCAATATAAAAATGATCACCAAGCTTTAAGCTGGCAAAATGCCTTTTCTCCCACATTTGGTGCGGCATATAGCGGCCAAAGTGCGGTTGCACCTGACAATAAAGCTTATCGAATCGCGGGGAATACCCAATTTAGATCCGGCAGCAATCAAATGCTTATGCATGTTGGCTTTAGCCGTTTTACTCAAGATCAACAGTTTTTACCCGCTACCATCAATGGCCCGACTCCCGATCTGCCACAAGCATCACTCGATGGTCAGGTCGACATGATTGAGATGAAGCTCAAATATACTGGGCGCATTACCAACGAGTTTAATATTCGTGCAAGTTACGACTACCGGGACCGTGATAATAAAACTCAAACAGCTAGCTACCCGCAGGTGGTGACCGATAGCTACTTCAGCGGCTATGCAACCAACTTGGACTATGATCGAACTCGCCAGCAAGCGAATTTAGGCGCCAAGTATCGCTTTAGTCGTGCCGTCTATTTAGATGTTGACTACCGCTATGACCACAATACTTATAGCGACTTAGACCGTAACAAGCTCAACGAATCAATCATTGACGCTAAGCTCAACTACAACATTAATCCGCAATGGAAGTTATGGTTGAAAGCCAAAGCAGCGGATAGAAGTGGCGGCGCCTATGTGCCGGTAGACACCACAGATAACCCTAGCCACCCATTAGCTAGAAAAACCTACTTAGCTGATCGCCAGCATGCCTACTATGCACTGTTTGCCAGTTTTGCCTCTGAAAGTGCATTTTCAGCAAGCGCCAACATTCATGGCGCGCAAGACGACTATGACGACACGTTAATTGGTTTAACGAAAGTGGATAGCTTAGGTTATGACGTATCAATGCACTACCAAGCCAATGATGATCTCACTTTTAATGCGTTTGTTAACCAAGATTGGCGTGACAGTGATCAAGCGGGTACCAGCAACTTTGTTTCTCCAAATTGGTTCGCCACCATTTCGGATGAATCAACAGTGCTAGGGGCTGGTATGGCCTATAGCAACTTACTCGATAAGCAACTCGCCTTAGGTTTGGATTACAGCTTTAGTGACGGTAAAAGCGATACTGAAGTCACGCAAGGAATTTCAACACCTTATCAAGATCATTACGCTAAACGTCATAACGTAAACGCTTACGCAGACTATCAATTTTCAGACAAGTTTGGTCTAAGGTTTGACTGGATTTTCGAGCAATATCAAGACGCTGACTGGCAAAACGCTAACTTAGCGCCAGATGCCATCCCCAATGTACTGACATTTGGCGACCTAGGTCATGACTATAGTGCTCACTATTTCGGGTTAACCCTGAGCTATCAGCTGTAGAGCGAGGTATAACAGATGAATTCCAAGGAAGACAACATGAAATCAACCACGAGTCATACTCTACGACGTTATCTGCCATGGTGTGTTGCAGCATTGCTCAGTGCATGTGGCGGTGATGATGGCGAACCCGGTAATCCGGGCGAACCTGGTGGGCCGCCAGCGAGCGAAATCGAGCAGCTAGTTGTTGAAGTTAACGAAGTACAACTCAATGCCGGTGTCGCAACGGTCAATTACCGTGTGAGTAACCAAGACGATGAACCTGTAGTGGGCATTGCCAGTAGTACATATATCGCCACTCAACTGCTACCACAGGGTTACACCAATGCCGGTAATAGCAGCCAATGGCAGTACTTTACCTCTGAATCATGCTCACCGGACTGCCCAGGTGAATTTACCGACCATAGAAATGGTCGTTATAGCTACACTTTCAGCGCCGCTTTTGATGGTATGAATGAGGTGAGTTACATGGCTGGTGCCACGCAACGTGTGGTGATAAAAATCGGCGGTGATAGTTTACCGGACGGTACGCCGTTACCGACCACCAATCAGCATTACGATTGGCAAGATAGTGGCGAAGTGGCTTATACCCGAAATATCGTGACCATAGAGACCTGTAATACCTGTCATAACGACTTGGCTTTCCACGGCAGCAAGTACAATGAAATTGAAACTTGTGTTACATGCCATACCGAAGGCCGCGTGAGTAATAATGACAATATTTTCCCGCAAATGGTCCACAGCAAACATTTGGTGGGATATCCGGGCTCACTGGCTGACTGTCAAACCTGTCATGCGGAAGATGAAACACTGACAGAGCACCTCAACTGGGCGCGAGTGCCTACCATGGAAGCGTGTGGTTCTTGTCATACCGACATTAACTTCCCTGCCGGTGAAGGCCACCCAGCCCAAGCCGACAACAGCAACTGTGTGGCATGTCATAATTCAGATTGGACGATGAGCGCCCACAATGATGGCGGTAATGACGAGGCATTAGCACAGTTTAGCGCAACCATCACTCAGGCAGCCCTTGCCAATGATACAGTCAACTTCACTATTAGGCTAAGCAACCCTATTACTGGTGAAAACTATAGCGCAAGCGCTGATGAACTAGCATTTGTCAATGATTTGCGAGTTTATGCTAACTGGGGTAACAGCTTTGACTATGCAACCCGCTCTGCCCCTTCTATCAAGTTGACCGAAATAACGCCAAACGGTGGCAGTAATGGCGACTACAGCTACTCTATCGCAGGGTTAACTGTTCCCGCTGGTACTGAAACCGATACCGGTACACTGGCGATACAAGGTAAAGTCTGTGCCGCCGATGGTCAGCTAGGAGATTGCGACGATGACAGTTATGCCCAAGTCAATATCAAGTCATCAACCCAATTCTTTGCAAGCGACGCAATAGCAGACATGGGCCGCCGTAGCGTGGTCACAAATGAAACCTGTGGCAGTTGTCATGGTGACCAAGCGCTAAATTACCACGGCTCTCGCAACGATTTAGCTCAGCAATGTCAGCTATGTCACAACCCTAACATGACCGCCGATGCGCAAGCGGCTAACCCGTCGATTGCTACCGCAGACTATAAGCATATGATTCATAGCATTCATAACGGTCAGCGCGAAGGGTACGAGTCCATCAACTACCCCGGCAATATCGCCAACTGCGCCCAATGTCATACAGAAGATGCAGCCGGTGACTTAACCGTTGCACTGCCCTTATACAGTGGTGTTCCACCGCTGTCTCTGGACGATGGCACCTATACCAGCGCGACTACCGCTATCTGTAGCGACTGTCACAATAGTGATAGCGCTAAAGGGCATATGACCCAACAAGGCGGCGTGTTTATGGGCACTTATGAAGATGCCACAGCAGGTACCGAATCCTGTGCAACCTGTCACGGCAAAGGGGCAAGTATTGATGTGCTAGAGGTGCATGCCATCAACTAACCGTCAAAGGCCTCGAGATGAGCAACTCGGGGCCAACTAATAGCAATAATGAAAACATGGAACGCAAATTATGGAACTACAAAGAAAAGGTTTAACACATAGCCTCTTGGCCTTGACCTGCTCTGCACTGCTATTTGGTTGTGGCAGTGACGGTAAGGACGGCGAAGATGGTGAAGATGGTGTAGTGGGCTTTTCTGTCTCCCAAGCCAATGAATTAAGATCTACCATTACCGCAGTCGATATTAGCGACGGCGTCATTACCGTTGACTTTAACGTTGAAAACGCCAATGGCGTCGCGATAACGGATTTCGATACTTACGCAGGTGTCGACACTTTAGGTCTGGGCATTGCGAAGCTACTTCCCCAAGAAGGTAAAGGGTATAAAACCCCGCAGTGGGTGAGCTATATTAATAGTATGGTAGAACCTGTTACAGAAGATATTCCTGCTGGCTATGAAGATATGGCCGGGCCACAAATTCAGCCTTCAATAGAAACCTCTTGCAAACAAGAATGTGTTGAAAAAATTGATGCTGGCAGCTACCGCTATACCTTCCTGCTAAACCTCACCGAAATCGAGGCCGTAGGTGATTTAGATTTAACCTATGACGAAACCTTAACCCACAGGGTGTCGATGGAGCTACGTGCCGACGGTGATATTAATAAGTTAGTTAATGCTCACTATGATTTCCTACCGTCATCTGGCGAAATGGTTTCGGGTACTGACACTCGCACCGTGGAGTTTTTAGAAGATTCGTGTCTGCGCTGCCACAGTGATGACTATGGTCATGCATGGGCGCCCAAGCTAATTCTTCATGGTTCAAAACGCTTTGCATTAGAGAACTGTCAGGTTTGTCACACAAGCTATGCTGGCGATCCAGAAACTGGCGCGCCAATTGATATGGGTTACATGGTGCATAAAATCCATAAAGCCGATTATCTAATGGTAGGCTATGGCGGCAGTGTTCACGACTATAGCGCCGTCACCTTCCCTGCTGATATGTATGATTGTCGAACTTGTCATATGGAGGGGGAAACCTCACCCGCTGATGCATTTAACTTTAAGCATCACCGAGCGCTAGCATGTGGATCGTGTCATTCAGATTCAACCGATGCGGGCCAAATTAAAGATGACATGCACGATAAATATATCGATGCGGGTGTTTCTTGCGGCACATGTCATGCCGAACAAGGTGAAGCCGGTGCTGCACATCATATGACAGACGCCGTAGCCAAAGACAATGTCAAAGCGCAGTATGCTGCAAGCTTGGTACCGGGCTCTGTGTCTTTGTCTTCTGGAATGCTTAACTTTAGCGTGCAGTTTAGTGACTCAAGTGTGACTGGCGCAGTGATGAGCCCCGACGCTGACGCGCGTATCGCCTACAGCAATATTTACTTCGGATTTGGCAACGATATTGACTTTACCGCCGGTAAGCAGAACTACAAGTTAAATGAAATCACCCCAGTATCGGGCAGTGATGGCACTTACAACTACAGTGAAGCAACCACATTAACTCCTGACACAATGCAATCAGCAACAGGGGTAGTGACAACTCATATCTGTGTAGACCGAGACACGTTAGCTGCAGTGGCTTGTGGTACCGGTAGTGATGAGTCAATCAACCCGTCAGTAATTACTGGTGAATTGGTTGCCTTTAACCTAAACGGTGATGAGGATGTGGTGGCGCGGCGTCAGCCTGTTAGCAACGAAACCTGTGCTAACTGCCATGATGATAAATTTATCGGCAAATTTGGCATCGATTTCAAACACAGCGGCAGTTACACCAACTTTGAAGGCGAGTGTCAAATGTGTCACAACCCGACTTATAAGGATAACCAAACTGCGTTAGATCATATTGATTTTAAAGTGCGTATTCACGCGCACCATGCCAATAAACGTTCTAAGCAAAATGGTGAATCACCTTCTAAGGTCGTCACTTTCCCTGAACACTATGGTAATTGCGCCGTTTGTCACGACAAAGGTCAGCTCACGATGGCTGGTTTAGAGATGATGCCTGCCACATTGACCATAGACGACGCTGGCAATGAAACGGAAATCTCACCAATCGCCTCAACGTGTGTCAGTTGTCACGGTGAGCAAGACTCACTAATCTCACACATTCGAGCTAATGGCGGCGCGGCCAGCGACACTCGCGGGACCTATGTACCGGGTAGTGAGAGCTGTGCAACATGTCATGCAGAGGGTAAAACCAATGGTGTCGATGCTGTTCATCCAGTTGACTGGTAAATAAGAAGTCAACACGACTAGCTAGATAAAAGGGAGACGATGTCTCCCTTTTTTATATCTCCTAGATTGTAACTCGCCGGTAAATAGCCAGCCCATGTAAATCCATTTGAGATCACAAGGGCTTAACGCGGTCTAGATAATGGTGTAACCCAGCCCAGATGTTTGTTAACCAGTTGTAATCAGAGACTTTTAAAGATAGAGATATAAATTGATCTACATCAGAAATGTCATCAATCTAATCCACCAAATTAAGGCTCAATTAAGACTTGAGCCTTTCCCAGCCAAAATGAAGCATAACAAATCAACTAACCATTGTTTTCTATGTACTTTTACATATGTTAACAAGACCAATTTATGTCATTTTAACTAGTTCACACAATTCCAGCCCCGCAGTTAGAAACTTGAATAAATTCAGTAAAATCGCGTTGGAAAGCAGTAGGAAGTCAGCACCATGGTGATTTAGCACTGCTGAAAAACATAACTCTTAAAAGTTCTCATGCAGGGGAAAAAAGATGAAACGGTATCCAATTAATACCGCAATGAAAGCCATTATTGGTGCAGGTGCACTGGCACTTGTCGGGTGTAATGGCAGCGATGGGCAAGACGGCGAAGATGGCGAAAATGGCCCAGTCGGCGTTGATATTCAACAAGCCACAAGTATCAATGCCACTATTGAGCATGCGACAATTACCGACGGTATTGTCACAGTCGATTTTCAACTTGAAAATGCCAATGGCGTTGCCATTTATGGCCTTGAAGAGTTTAGCGACATTAATGCGCTAGGTTTCGGAATAGCTAAGCTAGACGCACTGCAAAAGCGCGAACGCCCACTGCCAGGTCACGATGCAACTGACCCAGAAGCAGAAATTTTTAAAGGTGTAAAATCATCACAGTGGACCAGTTACATCAACACTGTAAAAGACCCTGCACCTGTAGCAGATGGACAGGAACTCCCTGAAGACTGGGATAAACACCAAGGTCCACAAATCCAGGCTAACATCGAAACTAACTGTAAAACAGACTGTATCGAAGTGCTTGATCACGGTTTATATCGCTACACTTTCTCAAAAGCACTCACCGAATATGAGCAAATTGAAGGCCTAAATACTGAATTTGACGGTCATTTAACTCACCGTGTCACACTGGAGCTAAAACCAACTAGCACAGTCAGCAATGCCACTCTCGTTAATACACACTACGATTTTGTTCCAGCACTTGATCGCGCAGCAACGGCCGACGAAACACGCAGCCTTGTTGATTTGCAAGAAAGCTGCATCCGTTGTCACAATGACAACTACGAACATGCATGGGCACCTAAGCTATCGCTTCACGGCGGCAAGCGTATCGAAATCGAAAACTGTGTTGTGTGCCACACTACTTACTCAGGCGATCCTGAAACCGGCGCGACAATTGACTTTGGCTCTATGCTGCACCAAATCCATAAAGGCGATTACTTTATGATTGGTTATGGTGGAACAGCCCATGATTATAGCGATGCGACTTTCCCGGCAGATGCGAAAGCCTGTCAGTCTTGTCACATTGAAGGCGAAAGCGCGCCTACACAAGCCGATAGCTTCTATTTCCATAGACAAGAAGCTTGTTTAAGCTGTCACGAAAAGTTTGCCGCTCCTGAATGGGATGGCACTGCACGTGGCCTGTTCCACTCTGAGCAGTTCCCGCAATATGCTCAAGGCGATTGTGCAGCATGTCACGCTGATGATAGCAACCCTATGGGTGCAGCCAAGTTCCACCTTAATAAAGAACTGACAATTACCGCAGCTAAAGATGCGTACAGCTTCAGCGTACAAGATGGCATCTATAATGCGGACAACGATAGCTTGTCAGTATTCGTTGAGTTTGAAAGTGATTCTGGTGCTGCGCCACATGAAGATAGCGCAATCAGCGCCTTGAATGTGCAAGTGGTAGAGAACCATCACAATGACTTTGCGGACGTTTGGAAAATGACCCGCGGCGATCTAACGGCTACTCACAAAATGATCAACTTAGCAGACGCTGAAGCGATTGCGACGGGTGACATAATGGTAGAGGCGGTAAATGGTGGATTCCAATACACCATCAATAACCTCGGTGTTGGGATGAGCAGCGGTGCAATGATGAGCCACTTAAATGTGTGCGCATCACGTGAAACTGAAGCTAAAGTTGCTTGTGATCAAGAGCATATTCTAGCCACTGTCACCACCGACGCAGCAGCATTTGCAAGTAACGGTGATGTACCACAAACTCGCTTCAATAGTGCGTCAGAAAAAGCCTGTCAAAGCTGTCATGATGATAGCATTGACCTGTCTTTCCACACGAGAACATCTTGTGGTTCTTGCCACGCACCAGACAGCAAAGAACAGCCATTATCACTTACTGATGGTAGCTGTGTAAGTTGTCACAAAGGCCAAGCATTGCACGCTGTCGCTGATGGCGCGTTTAAAGGCAGTCGAGTAGGGCTGACTAACTCACTTGATTATAAAGTGATGATCCACACCTTACACGCCAACAAGCGCACTACCGTAAACAGTAACCGTAATGAAACCATTACCTTTACTAAACACTACGGTGATTGCGCATCGTGTCACGAGAAAGGTCAGCTCATGATGACAGACACTGCCAGCCTACCTGCGGTACTTAACCAAGGTGAAGGCGGTAGCAGTGATATTCTTGAGTACTCGCCAATAGCCGCAGCCTGTGGCTCTTGCCACACCAGCAGCAGCTTCGGACCACACGTTGAAGCCAATGGCGGTGTATTTGGCGCACCACTAGGTTCTTACACTGGTGCAGAAAGTTGTGCGACCTGTCACGCTGAAGGCCGCTCAATGGGTGTAGATAAGGTTCATCCTACCAACTACTAATCCTGATTGAGTAACAGATTAAAAGCGGGGAATGCTCCCCGCTTTTTTATTGCCAAATTGCAGCCACAACCACATAGATTTCACACCCACCTTAGCCAACAACACGCCTTGCCAATATGGATAGGTGTTCATCGATTGCCCCTATAAATCACAGCTTCAATGTAGCGCGACTGTGCAATCCAATTTACTCCATCTTGTTAAGGTAAGATGCGGGCTTAATGACTATTTCCAGCTGCTAACCCAACAACTCTTGTCGATATACAACCAGCAAAGGTCGGCACAAATTAGCCACAAATTACAACCTTAAAGGCTACGCGCGAGCAACCACATAAACACAGAAAAAACACCACACAGAAACCTTCGTAACACAATGACAACTTAAGCCAGCTTCGGCGCCACTCAAGCTTAATATTGCCTGAAAACGACCTGAAAATGAGACCTAGTTTATACCCCTAAAGAAATAGTCAGATCGAGGTCACATATCCACATCAAAACACCTGCTAAAAAGTTGTTGCTTAGATAGCCTTGAACATGGAAATCAATTCCACACACTAACTTGTTGTTTTATAAGCTTACAAATGAGAATTAGTCGCATATGCAACAATCCTTAATTAAAGCGGCGGTCAGTGATGATTAAAACTATTGCAGGGAATAATCATGATGAAATTTTTTAACTTAAGCGCAGCTTCAAAAGCGCTACTCACAGCTGGAGTGCTTTCATTAGCGGTCTCCGGTTGTAGTGGTGATGATGGCAAAGACGGCGAAGATGGCAAGCCGGGCCCAGTAGGCTCGCCTATTGGAGAAGTGTCACATATTCAAGCTGACGTCACCTCAGCCAGTGTTAGCGAAGACGGTTTTCTTACCGTTAACTTTAACCTAAGCGATGCAAATGGTGCCGCAGTATTTGGCCTACAACAGGCTGATATTGGCGCAGTATCATTCGGTCGCATCGGCTCTGAAGATGAAGTTGGCACCACAGATTTAGAAGGTTCACCACGTGAAGTGTGGTTGAGCTACTTCAATAAAGACAAAGGCGATGGCCATTATACGGGTTCGTCTTACTTCCAAGGTAAAAACTGTGAAGATTGTCTAACTGACAACGCTGATGGTAGCTATACGCTTGTGCTTAATCAGGCCATCGACACCTTAGGCAAATACGACTACGCCGCTGATGCGACTAATGGTATCTACTTAGGTGTGAAAGCGGCCAACGATGCTGGTGCAACCTTAGTCAATAACAGCTTCTACTATTGGCAACCTAGTTCAGATACAATGCAAGACAAGCCTAAAGCGTTGATTGCCAATGAAACTTGCCAATCATGTCACCGCCCAGGTCAAGATGGCGCGTTATCAATGCACGGTGGTAAGCATGTGACCTTAGAGTCTTGTACTTTCTGTCACACTGACTACAACACTTATATGAAAGATGTTGAAGATGCCGACGGTAACGTAACCGGCCAAATCGAATATGATGGCTCTATCAAAGCGATGGCGCATGATATCCACAGCCACTCTTTCTACGCAGAAAACGGCGTATACCCTCAAATTGCGTCTAATTGCCAAACTTGTCACCAAGCCGATGAAACTATCGCGATGGCTGATGCATGGAAAGCGGACTTAGATACAGCCACATGTATGAGCTGTCACAACAGTCCTTATGCTGTACCAAGCTGGCACTGGGACAGTGAAAATGGTCAAATTGCCGAAGGCAAAGAAAACTGTGTCTCTTGTCATAACGACCCTAATGGTGGTCAACGTGGTGCTGAATCAGGTCACTACTTACAAAATGACAATGCCCAAGCTGCCGCTTCTAAGTTGACCTTTAACAGCATGTCATACAACCCTGACACTAAAACTGTTACGGCGAATATGACTGTCACCAATGGCGATACAGTTGTCACGCTGGCACAAATTGATCCTAGTCCATACAAATATGGCGGATACACCAGTGCTATCGTATTCAACGGTGTTGTTGCTGACGACTTCTTAGTTAACTATCAAAAAGTTGGCTATGATAAGTTTACTGAGGGCGCAGATGGTTCTATCGACGTTACCTTCAGCGATGGCGAGTTTAAAGTTGCCGAAGTGATGGAAACTGCAGATGTCACAGTTGCACTTAGCAGCCAAATCCATATCTGTTTCGATGGCCGCGGTACCGTCGCTGATTGTGAAGTTGACGGCGAAGGTGCAGTAAGCAACTCAGGCCCTTACGTCAGTTCAGACACTGCATACTTTGCCGCTGACGGTACGGTTGTTGACAGCTCACCACGCGTACAGCACGCAGAAATGGAAGCGTGTCAGCAATGCCACACGACAGCGATTAAACACCGTTACAGCAATGATTTAGACGGTTGTGCTAGCTGTCATAACGGCACCCGCGATAAGAAAGGCGAAGGTTCATCTAACCTAGCCTACATCGCGCACAGCCCGCACTATGTGTATGACAGCTCAGGCGACCTATTCTTTAAGAAAACCGAGTGTCAGTCTTGTCACGGCGATGAGGGTTTCTCACTTAGCAAGATTAAAGCTGATGCGGCGCCAGTAGCATTCGGTGCCAATGATACCGAGCAACTTGTTGTGTCACCGCAAACCGCTGCTTGTATTAGTTGTCACCTACCTCCTTACGGCTTAAGTGACGCAACGGCTGGTCACATCGAATCTATGGGTGGTATTTTGCTGCAAGAAGGCGCAGATCTGAGCACCTTAGGTGTCCCTGCATCTTTCTATGAGACACTCAATGTACAAGAAACTTGTTCAACGTGTCACAGTGATTCCTCAATTCTTGAAGCACACTCAAATTGGGGTAGCAGTCACTAGTTTAGCCCACTAGCTACCACTAAAAAGGGAGGCATTTGCCTCCCTTTTTGTCTACTCAAATGACGGCGAATCAACCTCGAACAGCCTTAGGCTAACCTAACCCGGTACCTTTGCGACATTGATAAGTAAATTACACATCGAATTTGCATAGTTACAACATTATCCGCCCCACAACTGCAGTAGGGTAAACGGCCAAAAAGCCTTCATTTTCTTGATCTAGATTGTTGTTTTTTATCACCGGCTTATACCTCTTTATAAATAGGCAGATCTGAGTCACACATTAGAAGGCGGCTTGCAGATTTCTTGCCCTCATTGCGTTAGCCTTTCCTTGGGGAATTAGTTTTCCAGCATTGACTTAAGTTGCACACTAATAATGAAAATCATGTAAATGATAATCGGTCAGGATTCTGCCCAGGCGCTTAAGAACATGCCAAACCTATGCAGGGAAAAAATGATGAACGTAGAAAACAAAAAATTTAAGCTGCTTCTAGCAGCAGGTGCTGTTTCAATGGCACTGACCGGTTGTGGTGGCAGTGACGGTAGCGATGGCGAAGATGGTAACCCAGGTGGTCCGGCTGCTGACGCAATCCAAATATTAAACCTAGAAGTCACCAAAGTTACCTATGACAATGGCTCGCCAATTGTCACAGTAATGGCAACTAACGAAGAAGACCTACCGATTGTTGGCCTACAAGATTTAGGCATTACCGGTGCCCAGTTAACGCCACAAGGCGCGACAGGTGCAGGTAACAGTGCACAATGGACCCGTAACGCTCGTGCTTCAGGTCTAGAAAACTATACCGACAACAAAAACGGTACCTACACGTTTGAGCTTCAGCCAGAGCCGTTTGATGCTGAGCTTACCCAACGTTATAACGTTTATGCTGGTGGTGAGGGTTCAACCCTAGCCGACGGTACAACCAGTGTGCCACGTCGTGAAATCGTCGCTGATTTCGACGGTAACGGATACGAAGCGCTTTACACCAAAAATATCGTATCACACCAAACTTGTACTAACTGCCACGCCGAAGGCGAGCCACTGACTACGCGTCACAGCGGTTACTACACCCACGAGACTTGTGCGACTTGCCACAGCAGCTCACTTTCAGAAGAGTCTCAGTGGAACCACTTAATCCACAATATCCATAACTCAGCCAAATCTTTCGAAGATAAATATGGTAAAGAGTACAATGGTGAAGCGGCTGAACTACTGATTCAAAACAATTGTCAGTCTTGCCACGTTGAGCCAGAAGAAGGCGATGATAGCCTAACTGAATGGGGCAACTGGTCACGCGTTCCTACCATGGAAACTTGTACTAGCTGTCACACGGGTATCGACTTTAAAGCAGGTCAAGGCCACTCACAGCAAAACGACAATTCAAACTGTGTCGCATGCCACAACGCAAGCTGGACTGAAGAAATTCATTTAGGTGGTTTCAATTCAACTAAAGCCTTGATTGATACCTACGGCATCAACACAACTTCAACTATTGATGCCGCTTCTCAAGCAGCAACGATTAGCATCCAAGTTGTTGATTCAAGTGGTGCTGAAGTTGACATTAATTCAATCTTACCCATGGTTCAACGTTTTGAAATCATCACTAACGTTGGTCCAAACCACGTCACCCTTGGTTACTATGGTAAAGATTCTATCAACGCAATTGAAAACGGCATTGTCGACACCGCTAATGGCGCTGCAATTGAAGATGGAAAGTTGGTTTACACCACTTCTAAAGACCTTAAACTTAACCCAGAAGTTGGTGCTGATAACGAAACAGCATTCACCTTCGTAGGTTGGGCAATGTGCTCTGCAAATGGTGAGTTTGTTAAATGTGATGACCCTGAGTTTGATGGTGCAGACACTGACAAATACACTGCCATGAAAGCTGACCTAGCTTTTGCAACATTGTCTGGTGAAGCGCCTAGCATGCGTCACGTAAATTCAGTGAATTTCGATTCATGTGCTAGCTGTCACAGCGATGAATTCGAAGTGCATAAAGGTAGCCACCATGCTGGCTTTGTGATGTCAGATCAGGTTGCTCATACTAATGATGAAAATGGTCTACCTATCATTGGTGTTGACGCTTGTGCATCTTGCCACACCCCAGATGGCACTTATGCTGCGGGTAAAAACCTAGGCGCGATTGAGATGAAGCTGCATAAGGTTCATAGCCACGGTGATTACGGTGCGATTGTTAACCTAAACTGTAGCCAGTGTCACTCTCAGTTCAATACTGATGCGTTTGCAGCAAAAGGTGCATTAGCTACTGATGAAGGTTACACCACACCAATCGCAGCAACTTGTTACTCTTGCCACAGCTACAGCGGCGACAAGTTCAAGTTACACGTCGAAAACCAAGGTGCGAAAGTGAACGCTAGCTTTGAAGAAGCAAACGATGCAGCTCAACTAGAGACCTGTTTCTACTGCCACAACCCAGCTATCAGCGATCACACTCAGGTGAAGATGTAATTTGCATTTCAAATAGGATTCAGGGGGAGTGACCTCCCCCTTTCAATTTTGATGATGTGAATTAGGATGCCGAATATGAAAATCATAAAAAAAATAACCTCTCTGCTGCCTGCCCTAATGGCTACTGCAGTGCTTTCACTTGGCTTTGCGCACACCGCAACTGCGGCTAAGTGGGACGACAAAATGACCCCAGACGAGGTCGAAGCCACCTTAGATAAAAAGTTTGCCGAAGGTAAATACTCGCCTCAAGGTGCTGACTCTTGCCTAATGTGCCACCGCCGCTCTGAAAAAGTGATGGACCTTTTCAAAGGGGTTCACGGCTCAATGGACTCAAGCAAAAGCCCAATGGCCGGCCTGCAATGCGAAGCCTGTCACGGCCCAATGGGCAGTCACAACCGTGGTGGTAATGAACCTGTTATCGCCTTCGGTCCAGACTCTAGCCTTTCAGCTGAAAAACAAAACAGTGTTTGTATGAGCTGTCACCAAGATGACAAACGTATGTCTTGGAATGGCGGTCACCATGACAATGCCGATGTTGCTTGTGCTTCGTGTCACTCAATCCATACCGAAAAAGATCAAGTGTTATCAAAGAACACTGAAATGGAAGTATGTACTAGTTGTCACACCAAGCAAAAAGCGGATATGAACAAGCGCTCTAGCCACCCAATGAAATGGGCACAAATGGTCTGTAGTGATTGTCACAATCCACACGGAACCATGAGTGACTCTGACTTGGTAAAGCCAAGCGTGAATGAGACCTGCTACTCTTGCCATGCCGAGAAACGCGGTCCTAAATTGTGGGAACATGCGCCAGTAACTGAAAACTGTGTCACATGTCATAACCCACACGGTAGCGTTCACGAAGGCATGCTCAATACCCGTGCACCACAATTGTGTCAGCAATGTCATGCTAGTGATGGCCATGCTAGCAACGCTTACCTAGGCAATACCGAACACGGCTCAAGTGTCGGTGGTAATGCCTTCACTGGTGGACGTAGTTGCTTGAACTGTCACAACCAGATCCATGGTTCTAACCACCCATCTGGCAAGCTATTTCAGCGCTAAGGAGAGAGCAAAATGAAATTTAAACTCAATTTGGTTACCCTTGCGCTACTTGCAAATGCCGGTGTCGTACTGCCTAACATTGCAATGGCTGAAGGTTATGGACTGCAAAATGCCAACACCGAGAAAGTCAAATTTGACAAGTGGGCCTGTAAGCGCTGCGAAGTTGAAACTGGCGTATCTGGTAGTGTAGGCGTAGGTGTGGGCTACAACGACAGTAACGATATTCGCTCAGCGAATGCCTTTGCTGCCGAAGACGAGTTTGCAGGTAAGCTAGATGCTGACGTTAAGTATGTTAGCGAGAGCGGCTACCAAGCTAGCATCGAAGCTGACAACTTAGGCATGGAAAATGGCCGCTTAGATGTCAATGCTGGTAAGGCTGGACAGTACAACCTAAACCTTAACTATCGTCAAATAGCGACCTATAAAACTGACCAAGCGATGTCACCTTATCAAGGTGCAGGCAGTGACCACCTCACCTTGCCAGATAACTGGCAAACCGCAGGTTCGAGTCAAGATATGACTCAGCTTTATAGCAGCTTAAACCCACTAGAACTATCGCTAAAGCGTAAACGTGCAGGCTTAGGGTTTGAATACCAAGGTGAAGAGCTTTGGAGCACCTACGTTAATTACCAGCGCGAAGATAAAACCGGCCTTAAGCAGGCTTCAGGAAGCTTCTTCAATCAGTCAATGATGTTGGCTGAACCTGTTGATTACACGACCGATACCATTGAAGCTGGTATCAAATTACGCGGCGACAACTGGTTTACTGCTTTGAACTACTCAGGCTCAAGCTTTAAAAACCAATACAGCCAGTTAACCTTTGATAATGCATTCAATCCGACTTTTGGTGCGCAAACTCAAGGGACAATGGCACTGGATCCTGACAACGAAGCCCATACCGTTTCATTAATGGGTCAAGTGACTGCAGGTAAAACTATCATGAGTGGCCGCGTCCACTATGGCCAGATGACACAAGACCAAGCATTTGTGACCTCTGGATATGGCTATGACATGCCGGCTGACTCGCTTGATGGCCGTGTTGATATGCAAGGCGTTAACTTAAAGCTGGTTTCTCGTATCAGCTCAAGCGTGCGTCTTAATGCCAGCTACGACTATAGCGACCGTGATAACAAGACCAACGTGGAAGAATGGACGCAAATCAGCATCGACTCTACCACAGGTCAAGTGGCCTACAACACGCCATACGACATCACGACCCAACGCGCTAAGTTGGGGGCTGACTATCGTATCGCACGCGGTATGCGCCTAGAAGCCGGTTACGACTACCGTCAAGATGAGCGTAGCTACCAAGACCGTGAAACCACTGATGAGCATACGCTATGGACTAAGTTCCGGTTAAACTCTTTCGACAAGTGGGACATGTGGATCAAAGGTAGCTATGGCGAACGTGATGGCTCTGAATATCAAGCCTCTGAGTGGACGTCGAGCGAATCAAATGATCTGCTACGCAAATACAATCTAGCAGACCGAAAACGCTCTATGGTTGAAGCCCGCGTGACTCATACCCCTATCGATGCACTGACTATTGATTTTGGTACACGCTACGCGCTAGATGACTACAACGACACACAAATCGGTCTAACTGAGTCAAAGGACTTAAGCTACGATATCAACGCCAGCTACTTGATCAACGATGACATGATGGTTAATGCGTTTTATAGCCGTCAAAACATTGAATCAGAGCAAGCAGGCAGCACTAACTTCAGCACGCCAAACTGGTATGGTGTAGTTGAAGATCAAGTGGATGTGATTGGCGCTGGCTTTAGCTATAACAATCTGATGGAGAAGAAGTTACGCCTAGGCATTGACTACACTTACTCAGATTCAAACAGTAACACTCAAGTCACTCAAGGTATCACTGGTGACTATGGCGATTACTACGCTAAAGCGCATAATGTTAACGTCTATGGTCAATACCAAGCCACCGAAAAAATGGCATTGCGTCTTGACTACAAGATGGAAAAATACCGCGACAATGACGCCGGTAATGATATCGCGCCAGATGGCATTTGGAACGTAGTAGGATTTGGCAGCAACAGCCATGACTACACAGCCCACCTAATCATGTTAAGTATGAGCTACAAGCTGTAACTGGTTAGTGTGTTAGAAAAACCCGCTTCGGCGGGTTTTTTATTGGCTGGAATACAAGCCTATAGGACATAAGACGCTGGCGACAGTATATCGCAACGAAAAAACCCTTAAGCCAAAATCAACGACTTAAGGGTGCATGAAAAATGGTAGGTCGGGAGATCAAACCAATCACGTGCTAAATCAGTCGATGGTCACCGTCAGCGTTCCTGCGGTAACCCCGTTATTTCGCCCTCGAATAGCGATATACCAGTTGCCACTTTGCGGCATATTAACTTCAACAAGCTCACCGTTGTTGTCTCTCACATCGTAAGTTCTGGCACTTGCTTGACTGCCGTAATTAGCCATAAGCATCGCAGCGCCATTGTTCTCATCAAGCGCAATGGTTAAACGCGATGTCCCTTCTGGCACTGATACACTTATATGTTGATACTCGCCATTGGCCACATTCACTGCAAACTGGCTTTCGTTGCCCTCGTCTACTGGTGGCTCACCGTCTTGGCTATAGCTAGCAACCAAACTGACCTGACTAAATGCCTGACCGTTGTAGCCTTTAACCACAAAATAGTAGCGCCCAGCTTGGGTCGTACCCAATTGGGTTTCGCTACATAGCTCTACTCGGCTAGCGGTATTAAGGAAACAGTCGGCGGTCGAAGTGTCATTAAGGGTGTCAAAGTTAACATACAAATCAGCATCTCCGCCATCTAGGTGGGTCAATAGCAAACTTAGTTCACTGGCACCCGCTGGCACTTCGATATAACCGCTGATCTGCTGATTCTGTTGTGCACTCAGCACGACCTCAACGCCATTGGTTAACACAATTTCGTCATCGGTTTGCTCTGAGGGTGTCGCTACATCAAAACTCATTTGATCGGCTTTAACTGAGATATTGGTAATATTTAAGCCACTTTCAGTATCATCCCACCAATGGTTATTGGGTAAGCTACGATCAGAAAACTCAGTGTCCCAGTCTTGATCGGTACTGTATTCATCTGCGCCACCATCGCCATCTTCACCAAACAGATCATGTTGGTCGCCATCATTAAAATCATGCTCCAAATCAAAATAGTGATCAGCACTCACCAATTGCACACCGTTGTGTAATGTTGAACAGTCCTGATAGCCCAAATCACAGGGGTAAGCATTAACATCACTTTGTGTTTCGCCATTACTGCCAGGGGCAGCCAGGGCATCATCAATGTGCCATATCGCTAAACCCGTACCCGGAGAGTACGCATCAAAGCCGCGTTGTTGACGGTTTTCTATTAAGAAGTACTCTTGCGGATTATCAGGGTTTTCGTACAGGTAGGCCTGTGAGTGATTGACCGACTCACCAATCGTCACCTGCTGTTGATTCATGCCATTTAGGCGTGTCGGCGTGATCCAGCCTAAGGTATATTTGCCCCATGCCGAGAGATGCGCAGGTGATTCACCATCGCGCTCAGGGCCGGTCTTGCTGCCTGAAGCCATTAAGCTCCAATCGCCCGCACCAGCAGTTTGGCCTGAATTGGTACCACCCGTGTCATAAAGATCAGGTAGACCAAACACATGGCCAAATTCATGGGCGAAGGTGCCTACATTGGCCCGTTGTCCAGCATTACTTAACTCCGGCGCCACAAAATAGTCGTTAACGGTTACTCGTTTAGACGGATCAGCTAGACACGTATCATTGGTGGTATAAACACCGTCGCCATCACCCTCAGATTGCAGCCAATATAGGCTGTATTTGTGTGCCCAGATATCATTAGCTGCCCCAACCGCTTGGTGCTCACCATTGCCCTGATAGATAATGGAAATCAGGTCAACCTGACAATCTTGATTAATATCAGCAAACTGCGAAAAGTCCACATTTTGGTCAACACCATCTAAGGCTTGGGTTATCATTACGCCAATATTGCTATCATAACCAGCGCTGTTGTTTCGCCCATAAAAAGCGTGATCATTAGGCAGCTTGACCCAATCAATCACACCGCTGTTGCCGCCAGCCAAATTCAAATGGCCATATGACACCTCTTGATAATAGGCGGTGAGTCCTTGGGAGTCCTGAAAAAGGAAATGATCAAACTCGTCTCGTGTCGCAGTTGTTTGAGTATCAGCAAAATTGACCATCACTACCGGCACATCAATCGTGCCAGTTATCGGCATGATGGCCGTCTGGCTAACACCACTATTTTGGGCACTAGGACCATTAGCTGATGCCCGGGCAAATACGTTTGTCTGATGAGCTTGTTTACGCCTTTTTTGCGCATGCCATTGGGCATCACGCTTTAGGTTGCGGCCACCTAATTTATGCTGTGCGCTAGGTTGTAGTACCTGGCGTAAATCAAGTCGTTGCGCTGATTGAGTTTGTCTGCCAGCGTCATCCAGTTCAGCGACATACCAGTAACCACTGGCGTCATCTTTTACCACAGGTACACCTTGGGCTGTCTCCCAGCCATGGGCAAATTCGTCACCCCACTTGCGCAGCCACACTCGGCTTCCGTCTGGCTGCGTCACTTCAACAAGCTGCGTGGCCGCCGGCGCACTGATAGCATGGGGGCTAGGTAGTGCGAGTATGGTGCTGACCATGCTGGTCAACAGTGCTAGCTTAAGTTTGTTATTCATTATTTTTCCTTAAGTTATCTCGGCAACATACGACGATTTATCAGTAGATAAAAAACGTCACCTTAGTAAGTTATTGGCATTAAAAGTTGCGGCCTGTGCAGCTAAGCTGCTAAGCCTGAATCAATGTCTAAAAGGAGGAGCGAATGTGGGACAGGCGCGGTCACCACACTCGCTCAAGGGGCTAGAACTGTGCGTTCAGACCAGCATTGTAACTACGGCCGCGAATGGGGTAAGTTGTCCCGCCACTGCTGGCACTAGCAATACCAAGCCAATCTTGGTCGAACACGTTGGTCACACCGATGTACGCACTGACGCTATCGGTAAAGTCGAAACCTAAGCGAGCGTTATGCAGGATTGATGATGGTAATTCAGGTCGGTCATACTTCTCAGCTGTTGCTGTGCGTGACACTTTGGTTCCTGAAACATAGTTAATCTGCCAAGACGCCGTGAAGTCAGCTAAGCTGTAGCGGGTATTCAAGCTAGTTTTCCACTCTGGTACACCAACAACACCCACATAATCATATTCTTCAGTATCGACGGTATCTTGCCAAGTACTCTTAGTCAGGTAGGTTCCATATAACGCGAAATCTAAGCCGCTACCTTGCCCGAGTTCAATGTCGTAGTTAACCTGGAAATCCACACCTTCACGAATCATCTGTGCCGAGTTCACATAAGTGTCATTCACGTAGCTAATATTACCATCAGCTTCACGGGTGATTTGGCCGCAAAATGGGTTATTGACTGAATCAGCATCAACACAACGCTCGGCAAACTCTTCTGCGCCAAAGCGGCCAATAACATCTTCAATCTTGATGTTGAAATAGTCCAGTGAGATAACTAAGTTGTCTACACTTGAAGGCTGTAACACTAAACCCGCAGTCAGTGTGTGTGCCACTTCAGGGTCGAGCTCCTCATTGCCTTTGGTTGAACCATAGCTGCCACCGGTAATACGCATTTCAGACTCAAAGTTTTCTGGTACACCTAACGCCGCGCAGTTTGCAGCGCGCAGGTCTGGATCGTCGGCAAATGGAATTTCATCGATGTCACAAGGATCTGACATGCGGAAGAAATCAGTCTCTTCTGGTGAAAACAGCTCGGTCAACTGGGGAGCACGAACCGCTTTTGCGTAAACACTACGTAGACGAATATCATCATTCAGCGCCCAGTTAATACCCAGCTTCCAGCTATCGTTAGTACCTGCATAGGTATAGTTTGCCACACGATAAGCCGCTTCAACATCTAAGCTGTCTACGAGCGTCATATCGGCGAGCACAGGTACTACAACCTCAACGTATGCCTCGGCAATATCACGATCGACATCTTGCGCTGACTTTGTATTACCGCGGTTAATTCCCGATAGCATCACATCAGAAGGCTCGACTTTTAGCCCTTCTTGACGATACTCAAGACCCGCGCCTAGCATCAGTTCACCCGCAGGCATATCCATTACTGCGCCGTTTATATTGGCCGCAAGCGTGTGTTGGAATGTCGTTGTTTGATCGGTAAACGGGTCAATGCGTACATAATCTTTAAGCTCATCGGTCAATGGCATAAAGGGATTGAATTCAGGACAACTGTTATCAGCTTCACACTCGCCAAACGTTTCAAAAGCGTAGAACCTTTCGGTGTTAACACGATTATAGGCGGTGGTCTCTTTCGAGGTTTGACCGCTGGCTAGATAGACATCCCAATACCAATCGTTGAACACCTCACCTTCTAGCGTCACCGAAGCCGAGATAAACTCTCTGCCAACTTCTGTGGTGCGATTACCTAGATCGTTAAAGGTGTATGGTACGGCAAACCAGCTACTGCCATTGTTGTGATCGGCAACCGTATCTTTCACAGCCTGCGGTACATCAAATGGCGCGTCATTGACATTAATCCAACCGTTCCAAGAAAACACGAACTCTGGATCTAGGTTTTGTTTAGATTTACTGCGGCTGTATTGCACATCGCCCGATAACAGCAGACCATTGTCAAAGTCATAGCTGCCATTTGCATAGACACTGTACTTTTCTTTTGGCACCACAGCTTGAATTGGGCCAACACTGGAGTACATATAAGGGTTAACATCACTAGACTGCTTATAGTAGTCATACAGCTCAGCATCAGTGATTGCGAGGAAACCGCGGTTGAGCTCGCCACTGCTATCGCGACCAAACTGAAAATAATCATAATTATCCATCATGATAGTCGGACGCTCGGCCAACACGTTGTAATCTGCCCAGCCAATATTGTTTAAGGTGATTTGATCGGGAATACCGGCAATGTCACCTCTTGGGTCCAGTTTGTTGGCTACAAAATTGGTTTGCCCATACGAACCAGGTCGATCTGCATAGCGCAGCTCGTTCTCTTTAAAGTAATCTAGGCTAACGGCAAAGTTGCCCTTATTGTCATCAAAGCTATTACCAGCGGTAATCGTGACGCCCGTTTGCTCGCCATCACCGCGTTCCGTTGTTGAACCATAAAGATCCACTTCAACGCCATTGAACTCTTTCTTAAGAATAATATTGACTACGCCAGCAACGGCATCTGAGCCATAAACCGCAGATGACCCGCCGGTGAGGATTTCAACTCTATCAACTAAGCTAGCCGGGATATTTCCTACGTCGGTAACTAAAAGATCTGAAGAGTTAGCGGTTTGGGTTGGGCGATGACCGTTAACTAGAACCAAGGTACGTACAGCACCTAAGTCACGTAAATCAACTGTGTATAGACCCGCATTTTCTGGGTTATAGGCATTGGTTGAGGCATTGATACCTTGAAACTGTGGCAACGTCGCCAGCATTTCATTGAGATTCATACTGCCAGAAATCGCCAGTTCTTCAGCGGTGACCACGGTAACGGGTGCCGTGGTATCGGCACCCGCTCTAGCAATCCGAGAACCGGTGACTAAGATTTTTTCATACACTTCCTCAGTCGCCACTTCCTCACTGTTCACTGCTTGTGCTACAGCACCTTGACTCACTAAGCCAGACATAATCGCCACAAATAGTGGCTTTAATTTAACGTGCTTCATAATTTTCCTTGTTTATTGCTATTTTCAATTTTTGTTATTGTTAGAGCGGTTTTAAATAAATCGTCAGGCCACCAGCTGATCCCATGCAGGCATATCAGTTGGACTTATCAGCGCAACACCACTTCATCTCACAACCAATTTTATACAATATAAAAAAACAGCTTTAAAGCTATCGCAACAGATCTGTAACAAGGTCATATATGATAATAAAAGACCATAAAACTTACTTATAAAGCACTGAAAATAAAAGATAACCTAAACTTACACACCAAAAGGAACTAACAGCTATTGCGACCAGATTTGCACCGAGATGATGTTAAATGATGAGTTATGATTAAAGATGACTGCCAAAAGTACACAATGGGCCATACCTGATCGGTGCAACACCACATAAAAGGCATTTGACTGTGTTAACCCCGTCGTTGCCAGTCGTAAAACACAGGCCTGCTTCTAGGCAATATATCTGACAAACACCGTTGCAGTTAGCGCAAGGTGCGCTTGAGAAATGCGGCTAATGACAGCCAACTTGTGGCTAACTAGCATCGTTCAACTCAGCTTGGTTTAACCGGCGATTTTGATAAGTGCTGATTCAACATTGCAGTCAATTAAGCTGATGCTGATTTACGCTTTAAGGCATGTGGTGACGTAAACGCTGATAAAAACCAAGCAAAAACTGGCAGTAAACATAGACCTGTCAGCTATATGGAAAGCCATTAGTTAAATAGAAAGCCATTAGCTATATGGAAAGCCATTAGTTAAATAGAAAGCCATTAGCTACGTATAAAGCCATTAGCTACGCAGAAAGCCATTAGCTATATGGAAAGCCATTAGCTATAACTCGGTGCAACTAGCGTGATAAGTGCCAAACACGCCAACCCCAATAAACGCCTAAACTGAACCACCAGTATTAATACAGCAGTGATCCAGGTGGGCGACTAGCTCGTGATGCTTCAATGGCGGCATGGCACCATGCAGAAAATAAAAAGGCTTGGTATTCAAAGTTTGAATACCAAGCCTGATGTTATCTGTCACGCCCCATAGCGCTATAAGCCAGTGATTTGGGGCCACACTATCGAACGGCGTGAACAAGTTCACGCCGCCAAGTTCATATACGAATTAATGTAACTCGACCTCCAAATCAATCCAAGCCGAAGCGGTACCGACTACCCCACCTTTATTCACCGGGGTAATGGTAAACGCGCCCCATTTATCGGTATAGCTTTTACCAATCACTAGCGCGCCATCCATAAAGTCGTCAAAGTCGTCATAGTCGTCGTTGAGATCATCAGGGAAAGTGTTCGGTGTCATATCTAATAAAAATGAAGTGCCGTAGTAATATGATCTGGCATCTTCATCCGCAAAGTAGCCTTCAGTGTTTATTTGCACCCCATTAGTGTCAGCACCATCTTTAGTTCGGTATTCAACCCAGTAGGTGACTTGATCGTTACCTGATTTAAGACGAATACCGATATCACCATTAATCTGACCATGATCTAAGGCATAAATTCGGTAGGTACCCGACTCAATAACTTGTGGTACTTCGTCGGTAATATTCCAGCTTTTGAAAAAGTTTTTGTAATAAAGGTTTAAGCCACCAAAATCCCAAGCATTGTTACCCATTAGACTAAACGCATTACCATAGCCGATCATTTCACTGTCATAGTCGCCCGTGCCAAATACGCTAGCGTGACCGTCTAGCCCTTGGGCATGATGTAACCCCATGGCATGACCCATTTCATGGGCAAGGCCACCAGCTTGTGAGCGTGTATCACCTGTATCATACATCCTAATGGCACCAGGGTTGACTCCAGCTTTAATGCCCCAATCAGAGATTTGTGGTGCTAAAATCAAATAGATGGTGTCATCATCAATATTCCAGTACTCGGTTTCACCCAGTGCGACTAACTTATCTGCGAAGTAGGCTTTCCAGTCATTGGGGTCACGATTGTCCCATTGCGAAACACTCTCTCCAACCTGTACTTCTGAGTCGTAAATATCATAGTTCACGGCAAAACGCCCATAGGATTGCTCATCAAAGTAGTCGATGATTTCCTGCATTTCGGACTCGATGCGATTAACAGTCCAAGACAGTTTTGCATCAGTAAATTCAAATCTGAACACTTTGACTTTCACCGAGTCGTGCAGCCATTGTACGTGGGAGCCATAGAGTTTATCGCCGGGATCCACCGGTGGCTCATTGCTATCATCATTGCCACTACCATCGCCAACATTGACGCTATAATCTTCAATTTCACCATAGCGGAAACCACTGGCTAAGGCGGTACCGTCACCGTTCATCGCCACTCTCATCCGTGCCCTACCGGTTGCGATGGTGGACAAGTCGAGCGAACCTTGCACCGTCGCATCTCGGCGTCCTTGGCCACTAAATACCAATTCATCAACATCAAAGCTGCCACTCGCGTCACTATCAATCCATACGGCCCAGTCGGTACTCCAACTCGTAACGGGCTGCAAAGCAATTTGGTCGCCATCGGCAATATTAAGCACTGTACTGCTAGTAAAATCCGCATAACCACTGTTATCGCCTGAGACACGTTGCTCCTGCCCTAACGTAATGCTGGCAATGTGCTCATTGGACCCACCTCTGGGTGTGATCTCAAGTTGGTAATTGCTATCACCACCACCGGGCGCTGTATGTGAATTAATGCTTACTGTCACCGTTTGCTCGTCGCCATAACCATCGTAGTTACACGAATCGCTGGCAACGGCATCGGAATGCAACAAGACTCGCATTTGGGTTTGGTCAACTGTCATCTGCTCAGTGATAGGTAATTGCACGGTAACCGACTCATTGCTGGCGGTTTGGCTTTGATACAGCAACTCGCCACTGTCGGAAAAGTCACCGTCTTTATTCAAGTCAATCCAAATACTCCAATACTCTCTATATCGATAGCTGCTATATCCAGGCTGTAAAATTAATGTCGGATAGCTACTGAGTTCAGCGTTATCGGTCAATTCACTACCATCGAGACTGATACTCTCGATAAATTCGTAGCGATTGTCGGGTGATATATCACATAGCGCATTGGCATGACTCGCCCAAAAACACGCCAGTAAAGCGGTACTCGCTATATGAGTTTTAGTTGTCACTCTCATAAGCTTGTTGGCCGCACGGTTAGATTTATTATTGTTGTTCATATGTCGCTTTCCATGTTGAAAGACAAAGCGGTTCACTATTTTCTTAACTGCAGAATATGGTAATCCAATGATTTAAATTGCAATGCTTAACTCCGGCGCAGTGGTGACTGATGCCACCTAAAACCTGAGATATAAAACTTAAGCCTTTTGCTGTGCACAAAAGATAAGCACTTGGATTCTAGTCACGCATTAAATCAGCCAACAAGGGAGGCTAAAACGCCAACTTGAGCAAAGTGACGCTAAAAACAACACAAACAAATCTTTTAAAACATAAACTTAGCTGATTTATTTCATTTCTATGACCCTAACCAAGAAATGATCAATAAAGATTCAGATGATAAATCGTGACTCATCGAGATGACTGACATGACAAGATTCAGCCTTGAAGGTGTGGCTAAGTAACCCGCTTAGCTAACACTATTAGGTAACGCAGCAAGGGGGCTTTTGAAAAAGATGCTGAACGCCTTATCGCTATCGAGGTTTTGATGATTGGCAGTATGACATTGAGCAATCCATTAATAGCAGCTATTGACTGCTATTAATGGATCAATATGACTTAAGCGCTATTTGACCAACAGTAAGCCAGTATCGTTATGGGCCGATTGAATCAAATAAATATGGCGCTGGTCATCGCTAAGCACAATATTAGGATAAAGGTTGGGGGTATCAAATAGGTGAGTGGTCACCTGTGTGGCCAAATCATAATAATAAACGGCATTTCGACCACCTTTAGGCCTATCCATAAAATAGATACCGGATTGCGTAACAACAAAATCATTGGTGGTATAACCGTTGGCAATGTAGTGTCTTGATATCAATTTTTGGGTTTGATGAGTGCTGGCGTCATACTGGTAAATATCGGTACCAGGCTCAACCCGATAGTACAATAAGCCATTGCCACTATCTTGTACCATATTGGCACGCTCCATCTGTGGTACATCAACCAGAGGGTAGCCACTCATGCCCATATTGACGGCCTTAGAGTACTTATCATCAAAGGCTGCAAAGTAAATAGACTGCGCATCGGCAGAGTAGGTACCAGCGTAGACCAGCTCGCCTTTAGGACACAAAGGTGTGTCTTTGCCAGTATTAATATCAATCACTCTGCAGGTCCCATTAACACTTAATAGCGCTTGATCCGTGCCAGCAAGCCAACTTAAGCTCAACGGATACCGATAGGAAGCTTGCTGCTGAAATTCCTCAAGCTTGTAGGCCTTGCCAGCTTGATACCGCCACAGTTCAATCTGATGATTCGGCTTGACAGACACAAAAATAAAGCCGTTATCGGCCACCCCAGTTATTGCCCGTATTGATAAGCCATTATTGACCACAACCTGCGGGCGACTTGTCTCGCCCAGCAGCGGATTAGCATAGCGAACAATTTCAGTGGTCAGAGAGGACAAGCCCCAATCTTGTTGCAATATAAACTGCGACTTACCCGGAACTTTTAGTGGCCAATAACCATTGACGACGGCGCTAGAAATTCGCGTGACTTGCGCTTGTGCCAAATCAAACTGAGCTAAATATCCCGCATCGTCAATAAAGTACACCAACTCGCTGTCATCACTAAAACTGACATTCAGCCGCGTATGGGTGAGTTTAACTTCAGTATTTATAAAGCTTTTTGCATCAATATCATACAAAACCAACTCGACGCCGTCATAACCCTCAGAGGCACGCATTATTGCCAACCATCGCTTATTAGGGGATACGACATTAGCAAAATCACCATTGGACTGGATGGCTGGCGAGCTAATTTGCTCACTCTTAGCCGTATTAATGTCATATAGGTAGATTTTCTTTGGCGCCCAAGAAGCCTCTTGTGCATTGTAGAAAAAACGCTGTTCGTCCAACCAACTGATCGCTGGCGATAAATTATCTCGAGTTAAGCTAACTAGCTTACGGGCATTGGTTGCAGTTAGCGTATCGCGGTCGAAGTCTGCAACATAAATGCCCTCCTCGCCAAAACGTAAACGATGGAACGCAAGCTTATTTCCACTGGGTGATAGGCTAGCAAAGTTGTCATAGTTATCATTGCCGGCAAAGACCTTTACCCCACTAAAGGAGGAATCTAACTTTGAGGCATACAGCTCCCAAACATCATCCTGAGTGTGTTTACTCGCATAAACCACAATCTGACCATCAGCTGAAATACTGGGCGATTGCTCACGCCCTGGTTGAGCAGATAGTAAACTGACATTGTCATAGCGGATGGGGTCAGAAGACAGATACAGCCCAATGGCGGCTAGCAGCGCCCCCAATCCTATCAATGCTAAACCTAACTTGAACCAATGCCGCTGCCCCTGTTTGCTATCAACTTGGGTCACTGAGTTATCAGCTGTATGCTTGGTTGTTGCGTCGACATTATCTGTATTTGCTGTACTGCTATCGGCTGCAATATCGGCAGTGTTTTGGTTAACATCACCTTCATCGCTCATCTGGTCGCAGTAGATCATAGGCTCTGATAGCCGATAACCATTTGCCCCGCCACCAGTGACGGTATGAATATATTTAACACTTGGATCAAGCTTAGCGATATGGCGACGTAAACTGTAAATATGATTATTGATGGTGTGGTTGGAGGTCGCGGTGTTTTGCCATACCTCTTGCCTTAAGTCGTCACGGGTTATCAAACGGTCACTGTGATGACAAAAATACCCCAGTACCTTCATCACCATAGATTGAATTTCAATAAGCTGATCACCGCAGCGCAACTGATCTGACTTGGGATCTACCTCGATTTTACCGACTTTATATACTGCAGAAAATTTAGCCATAAACAGAAGGTCGTTATTATTCTTTTTTTAGAACAATAACATATCCCACATCCGGCTTAAAAACAAGCAAAGCAAGTTAAGCTGGTGCGACATTACCAAGCTATTTATAAAATTAAAAACAATAACTTACAAATTACCACCACGTTATTGACTCATCAGTTTCTTCAATGAAATTGTTTCAAGATACGCCGCCAACATCGCTAACCAAGCCAGCAATCACTAACTTTAAGAACAATGTCGCAACGATATTGGCTCTGTCATTGACCAAGCCATATTGACCTTTATCCGCCGCCTAGGCGCTACTACTCCCCTATTTTGCCAAGGCTGCTGGGCGGTGAAACTGGTCAAGCTTGCAATTTTAAACATTGGGCGGCAATTTAAGTTGAACTCTCCCCAAGTTTAAGCGATCTTAACCACAAATTTATTTATCAAGACACCCGATGCAAAGCCAATCTCCTTTAATACGACGCTTGTCCCTCGCCGCCCTACTTTTTCCATTACCGGCATTCGCCTTTCAGTCAGACACCACCAATACCCTGTTGTTGGCCATTGGCTTAGGTGGCTTTTGTATTTTTAACCTATTGTTAATTGGCTTGTTTCATTTCACCGGACAGTATAGCAGTCGCGGTTTTGCCAAGGCTCACATGGCTATCAGTTTGTTTGTTGCCGCAGCCGCGCTGGCTATTGCCTTGATATACTTACAAGGTGTTGGCGCCATTATGCTTAATCTGGGCGTCGTCATTGTGGCGGTATCTCTGGCACTGCTGCCAATGCATCTAGTCAATGTCGACAAAAGTAAACCGAGTTGGGCAACCACAGCCTTGCTGATGGCTGCCGTGTTACTCATGCTGGCAGCATACACCCTCACCCCTATCGCCCTATTTGCTATTGCCTGCGCCCATGTCGCCGCCCTCAATGCCAAACACATCGCCATCAAAATTGCCGCACATGGCGTTGCACTTTGGGGCTATGGCTACATAGGGTATTGGCTGTACCAATTTAGCCAACATATATAGTGCCAACCCCATCACAACTGAGCCTGACACAGCTGATAGCGCAGATAAACCGCTGTCAGTTGTGTCACGAGCAACTGCCGCTAGCACCTAAGCCCATTGTGCAACTGCATAGCCATGCCAAAATACTCATTGCAGGCCAAGCACCGGGACGTAAAACCCACGATATTGGCCGGCCTTTTGATGATGCCAGTGGTAAACGGCTTAGAGATTGGCTTGGCGTGACCGAGGAGCAGTTTTACAACCCGCAACTATTTGCCATATTACCGATGGGATTTTGCTATCCAGGTACCTACAGTGGAGAACAAAATAAACGCGGCGACAAACCGCCATTAAAACAGTGTGCCGACCACTGGCGACAAGCCGTATTGGCGCAACTAACCCAAGTAGAACTGACACTTTTAGTGGGCAAGTATGCTATCGACTGGCATTTACAACAACCGACGACAGTGACAGAATCAGTACAGCAATGGCAACAATTTTGGCCAGACACTTTAGTATTGCCACACCCGAGTCCACGCAATAATATTTGGCTAAAACGCCACCCTGAGTTTGCACTGCAGGTATTACCGCAATTGAAAACTCGCGTAAAAGATTTGCTTAGCTAAACTAATAAAGACAGTTGAAAAAAGGTGCAGCGATGAAAGAAGACTCTAATCCAGCATTTGGTCCTTATCCATACAATTCTATACTCGATATGGAAATTGAAGAAATAGACTGGCTTCGCTGGCAACGTCTAGTTAATACTGTCGCTGATATGTTTGATGCCCCCTCAACTTTTATCACCCAAGCCAATGTAAAAGGCATTGAAGTGCTCATCGCCTCACAGACACCTGATACCCACTACAAGCCTGGCGGCTATGCCGACTTCAATACCAATGTGTATTGCCATCAGGTGGTAAAAAATTCCCAAGAGTTATACGTAAAAGATGCCAGTGGTGAACAGCGCTGGGCCGATAATCCTGAGTATACCGAAGATAACTATGTCTCATACTTAGGCTTGCCGATTTGCTGGCCCGATGGTTCTGTATTTGGCACCTTGTGTGTACTCGATACTGAGACCACCAACTATCCACAAAAATACATAGACACACTCGATCTAATCAAAGAGATCATTAACAGCGATCTCAAACATCTGTATCGAGAAAACCAGCTGCTGACACTCAGTTACACCGACCCGTTAACCCAGATCTATAATCGACGTGGTTTTAGTGAACTCATGACCCCCACCCAAGATTTGGCCCACCGTCTGAACAAACAGTTGATCTTGCTATATTTTGATTTAGATGGCTTTAAGCAGATCAATGACGGCTATGGCCACGATGTTGGCGACCGCCTGTTACAACACTTTGCTAAGAGCTTGAAAGATAACAGTCGGAGCTGTGATTTAGTCGCCCGTTGGGGGGGCGATGAGTTTTTGGTGTTACTGCATGCCGAAAATGAGCACTGTATTACCCTTTACACCGACAGGCTCAATCAAGCACTTGCTGCCAGTGATGTTGGCGTTCCACAATTTGAATACTCAGTGGGTTACACCACCATCAAGCCCGGGGCAAAATCGTCACTAGACAACCTTATTGTGACTGCCGACCAAAGGTTATTTGAAAACAAACAGCAAAAAACCGCATCGCAGTTGAGGCAGTGATCTCGGTTGCGAAGTTTGCATCAACATTAGGCTATTTGCCGGCAAGCGCATAAGCTAAGCCAAGTCAGTCAATAACCATGAGCAGTCCATGTACTTTCTAGACGCCAACATCGCCCAACAAATTGTCGATCGCACCATTAAAATCATTGGTCACAATATCAACGTCATGAATAATCAGGGGGTGATCTTAGGATCCGGCGAGCCTGCGCGTATTGGTTCTACCCATGAAGGTGCATTGCTGGCAATCAGTCAAAATCGAACGGTAGAAATAGACAGTGGCAGCGCACGCAGTCTGCAAGGCGTGAAGCCCGGCATGAACTTACCACTGCATTATAAAGGCGAGATTATCGGTGTCATTGGTATTACTGGCGAACCCGATAGCCTACGTGCCTATGGCGAACTGCTGAAAATGACCGCAGAGATGATTGTTGAACAGTCCAACTCTATTGAGCTCGCCCAGTGGCAAAATCGCCAAAAAGAAGAGTTCATCCTGCAACTTATTCGGCAAAAACGGCCCGATTTTGAACGCTTACAGGACTGGGCGGCCAGACTAGATATTGACCTAAACCTGCCTCGGGTAGCGGCGGTGATCGCCATTGAGGAGGACACCCAACAAGATTTTGCTGACTCATTGTTAAAACACTTGGTCAATTTATTGGAAAATCCACCTCGGGGGAATCTGGTGGCGATGACCTCAATGACCGAGCTGGTGATCCTAAAACCGGCCTTTTTGGATGGCAAGCAGTGGGACGCAGAAGCGGAAAGCCAGCGCATTGATCAATTGTTAAAACGCCTACCTGCAGAGATGTCGACCAAATGCAAAATCGCGCTGGGTCATTACTTTACAGCCAGTAAAGATATCAACCGCTCCTATCAAACGGCAAAAGAAACCCTGCGCATTGGCAGCCAAATTGAACCCAGCCAAAGCAAGCATTTATATGAAGATTACTCTTTTTTAGTGTTGCTAGCCGGGTTAAAGGACAGTTGGCGAGCCGATCAGCTATTGGCTCCCTATCAACGTTTACTGCACGCAGACAAAAACCAGCAGCTAGATAAAACGCTGCGGGCGTATTTGCAGCACTTTGGCGATTTACAAACCTGCGCCCAGAGCTTATACATTCACCGTAATACCCTTAGGTATCGACTAGAGCGAATTGAGCAACTCACCGGAATAAACCTACAATCTTTAGATGGGTTACTGCGCCTATACGTCGGCCAAAACTTATCTCAAAATGGCACTTAGCGAGCAAAAACCCGCTGGCCAGCTATGTACTAAAGCACAATAAACCGATGAATATCTGCCCCAGCCTAGTCAATTTTGTGCATACGCACAAAGATACCTAGGATATTTTAGTCATATCTGTTCTATAACACGAAGCCAAGCTTGTCGATTGTGTTGATAATAGCCCAAGCCTGAAATACCAATGTGCTCAGCATCGAGGACTTTTGTCCCTCATGATTTGGGTCCACTGTTCAGCAAACAGAACAATTTAACTAAAAATACCCATACAGGGACACCCTATGAGCTTAGTACTGATCCTACTAGCGGTCATTGCATTTATTGTAATCGCTACCTCAAAATTCAAGTTGCACCCCTTCTTAACGCTAATTTTTGCCTCGTTCATTGCCGCATTTGCCTATGGCTTGCCGAGTGCTGAAATTGCCAAAACTATCGCCACCGGTTTTGGTGGGATTCTAGGCTATATTGGTCTAGTTATCGTCCTGGGTACCATTATCGGAACCATTCTTGAAAAAAGTGGTGCCGCCATTACCATGGCTGACTTTGTCATCAAGGTCCTCGGTAAACGCTTCCCGACACTCACCATGTCAATCATTGGTTATATTGTATCGATTCCCGTTTTTTGTGACTCAGGCTTTGTGATTCTCAACTCACTAAAACAATCAATGGCGAACCGCATGCAAGTTTCTAGCGTCGCCATGAGTGTGGCACTGGCAACCGGTCTGTATGCGACCCATACGTTTGTACCGCCAACACCAGGCCCTATTGCTGCTGCAGGTAATCTAGGTTTAGAGTCGAACTTGGGCCTAGTGATCTTCATTGGTGTGTTTGTTGCCGCAACCGCTGCTTTGGCCGGTACCTTATGGGCCAACCGTTTTAAAAATGTTGAACCTGACGGTGAAGGCGCAGAAGAGCTTAAGTCAAAAGTAGAAGATTTTGAAAAGCTAAAAGCCACCTATGGCAAGTTGCCATCACCAACACGGGCTTTTGCCCCTATTTTCATTCCAATTTTGCTGATCTGTTTTGGCTCTATCGCCAACTTCCCTACCGCGCCTATCGGTGAAGGCTTTGCCTTTGAGCTGTTTGCGTTCTTCGGTCAGCCAGTTAATGCCTTATTGGTCGGCCTACTGCTGTCATTGTCTTTACTTAAAGCGGATGACAAGAGCAAAGAGTTTAGCGAGCGCATTACTCAGGCGTTAACCGTTGCAGCCCCTATTTTGTTGATCACCGGTGCCGGCGGTGCATTTGGTGCAGTACTAAAAGCGGCCGATATCGGTACCGTGATTGGCACATCACTGTCAGCATTAGGCATTGGCATCTTCATGCCATTTATTGTCGCGGCGGCGCTTAAGTCAGCCCAAGGCTCATCAACCGTTGCTTTAGTGGCCACCTCTGCGCTAGTCGCGCCAATGTTAGGTGATATTGGATTAGCCAGCGATATGGGCCGCGTGTTAACGGTAATGGCCATTGGTGCCGGTGCAATGACAGTGTCTCACGCCAATGACAGCTTCTTCTGGGTTGTAACTCAATTTAGCCGCATGAGCGTTAAACAAGCCTATAAAGCCCAAACCATGGCGACCTTAATCCAAGGTCTAACTGCCATGACGTTAGTGTACATTCTAAGCCTTATCTTACTTTAGAGCGTTGACCCTCGCCGATAATATCGGCGGGGGTTTTTCTCGACATTATTAATTAGCTCTGTTAGGAACATCCAATGAAAATCGTCATTGCTCCAGACTCATACAAAGAAAGCCTTAGCGCCATGGATGTCGCCAACGAGATAGAACGCGGATTTAGGCAGATAATTCCCCAGGCTGATTACCTGAAAGTCCCCGTCGCAGATGGCGGTGAAGGCACGGTACAGTCAATGGTCGATGCCACCGATGGCCAACTAATTGATGTGACCGTTATCGGCCCCCTTGGCGAGCCAGTGGCGGCGCAATATGGTTTGCTCGGTGACGGTATCACTGCAGTGATTGAAATGGCTTCCGCATCGGGATTGCACCATGTCAGTGACACGCAGCGCAACCCATTAATCACCACCAGTTATGGTACTGGTGAGCTGATCTGTCATGCCCTCAATCGCGGTATTCGTCATATCATTATTGGTCTAGGCGGCAGTGCCACAAACGATGCCGGCGCTGGTATGCTGCAAGCCTTAGGTGTCCATCTCACCGACCAAAACGGTACACCGCTTGCCCCAGGCGGCGCAGCGTTAATTGATTTACATCGCATTGATAGCCGTAATATTCACCCTGCTATTGCGGACTGCCACTTTGAAATCGCTTGTGATGTCGACAATCCGTTATGCGGCGAAAAAGGCGCATCTGCGATATTTGGCCCGCAAAAAGGGGCCAGTCCAGCCATGGTCAGTCAGCTCGATGCTGCATTAGGCCATTTTGCCGATATCATTGCTCAAGCTGATATGATCGACCATCGACAGGTTGCAGGCGCCGGAGCAGCAGGCGGCATGGGACTAGCCACTATGGCCTTTTTAGATGCCGAGCTTAAACCTGGCATCGACATTGTGATGCACGCCGTTGAGCTAGCAGACAAACTAAACGGCGCTGATTTAGTCATCACTGGAGAAGGTCGATTAGATAGCCAAACACTGCACGGTAAAACCCCCATGGGCGTGTTACGTGAAGCCAGTCAGCAACAGATCCCCGTGATCGCTATCGCAGGTTGCGTCAGTGAAGATGCCAACATTTTACTTGAACATGGTTTTAAAGCGATATTTTCAGTGACGCCACGTAGCTTGCCACTTGCCGAGGTATTAGCGGGGGCAAAACACAACTTATACTCTACGGCTGTGAATGTCGCCGCCATGTATCAGCTCGGTCAAAAATAGGCGCGTCAGCTCACTCGCACCGCCTAGAGCTGTGCATTAAACCCCAGAGATTGAGCCAATCATGTGGCTGACCTCTGGGGTTATTTATTACAAAGCCATTTCACTTTTCCCCTTGATGCGATATAAAGCATAAAGTAAAGTTAGCTCCTTTTTTTAGACTACATGCTCAGAATAAGGGCGTGAGCGGATTGTGTGAGAGAATAAGTCTTGATGGCTGCCAAACAACAACGACAAGCAACAGCTTCTGAAGAAGCGCTAATGCGGATATTTACCCTGCCGGAAGCGCCCGATTCAACCCTTGGAAAAATTGAGAAAAATATTTCCGAAAACTTGATGGGTTTTCTTAAAGAAAGCATTGTTGCCGTTGAAAAGCCGCTATCGGAAGTTGAAAAAGACTTTCAAGCGCACCAAATTCCACAATCTCCAAGCTTTGTCTCTGATTACGCCGATGACATGATGCAAACCTTAGTGGCCCACAGCGTCCATACGTCGTCACCAAGCTTCATTGGCCACATGACCTCAGCATTACCCTATTTTGTACTGCCATTATCGAAAATGATGGTGGGGCTCAATCAAAACCTAGTCAAAATAGAAACCTCTAAAGCATTCACGCCACTTGAACGCCAAGTGCTCGGCATGATGCACCATATGATTTATGGCCAAAGTGACGACTTCTATCAAAACTGGATGCACAGTGCCAGCCACTCTCTTGGGGCATTTTGCTCCGGCGGTACTATCGCTAATATCACCGCATTATGGATTGCGCGTAACCGCTTATTAGCCGCCGATGGCGACTTTAACGGCGTGGCCCAAGATGGCTTAGTGCGTGGTTTACGGCATTATGGCTATGATGATTTAGCAATATTGGTCTCTGAGCGCGGTCACTATTCGCTGGGTAAGACCGCAGATCTATTAGGCATTGGTCGCAGCAATATCATTCAAGTTGCCACCGACAATAACAATAAAGTTGATGTCGAACTAATGCGCCAAACCGCCGCAAAACTGGCTCAAGACAACATCAAAGTGATGGCCATTGTGGGTGTTGCTGGCACCACTGAAACCGGCAGTATTGACCCGCTGCAACAGCTTGCCACGCTGGCTAAAGAACTCGACTGCCATTTCCATGTCGACGCAGCATGGGGCGGCGCGAGCTTATTGTCGAGCAAATACCGCCACCTACTCAGCGGTATTGAACACGCCGACTCGATTACCATCGATGCTCACAAGCAGATGTATGTGCCAATGGGCGCCGGTATGGTGTTATTTAAAGACCCCGAGTTTGCTAACGCCATTAAGCATCACGCAGAATATATTTTGCGTAAAGGTTCAAAAGATTTAGGTAGCCAGACCTTAGAAGGTTCGCGATCAGGCATGGCAATGCTGGTACACGCTTGCTTAAATGTAGTCGGGCGAGACGGCTATGAGATTTTAATCAACAACAGCCTTGAAAAAGCTCGACGATTTGCCGATATGATCCACGCCCAAGCGGATTTTGAGGTAATCACCGAACCAGAGCTGTGTTTGTTAACCTATCGCTATGTACCGCATGTCGTGCAGCAAGCAATGGCACAGGCGCGGCAACAACAAGATCACGATTTGCTTAAGCAATATCATCAACTGCTTGATGGCCTGACCAAGTTCATCCAAAAGCGTCAACGTGAACAAGGCACCTCGTTTGTATCGCGTACTCGTATCAACCCAGAACCACAACGTATCATTCAAGATTTAAAGTCAGTCGTATTTAGAGTGGTATTGGCGAATCCTTTGACCACAGATGAGATATTGCAGCAAGTCTTGATTGAGCAAGCCCAAATTGCCAAGCAAGCTAATCCTTACTTACCGGCATTGCTTGAGCTGGCCAATAGTTAACTGAACTCGGTTAATGATGACTATCTTGTAAACTGGCAAGGTAGTCTGACAATTCCTGCCCCGGTGTTGGCGTAAAATGGGTCTGCGTGGTTGTTACTGAGACAATACGATCTACTCTAAAGTTACGAAAATCATCACGCAACAGACACCAAGCAAGTAGCGTCCACGTCCCTTTCCAGAAATAGATTGCCAATGGATTCAGGCGACGGCTGCTGTTAGCTTGCTGCGCATCTTGATACTCGATTTCAATACATTGACGCTGATTCGCTGACGTTCGTAAGATATCGAGATATTTAAAATCACTGTCATCCACAAAATAGTCTACGGCGAACATCAATGATTGATATGCCTGCAAACGATCAGGTAATACAGCTTCAACCTTAATCATGGCCTGCTTAGCGGCCTGGCCCAACTCTTTACCGCCCCAGGTTTGCACCATGCGCATCCCCACCTGAATGGCTTCTAGCTCATGTTCATTGAACATCAGTGGCGGCACATTGACCTCTTGACGCAACAAATAGCCTACACCGGCCTCACCCTCAATAGGAATGCCCGACAAGGATAAGTCTTGAATGTCACGATATATGGTGCGTACAGAGACATCTAATCGCTGCGCCAATTGCTGCGCTGTCATCATCCGCCGATGTCGCAGTAATTGCACAATTTGAAACAGGCGGTCTGCTCGACGCATGCTCACCTCAATAAATGGTGTAATGGCAAGATGATAACGAGCGTTCGCCCATTACCTACCTGCCTTAAACGAATTAATGCCGCCAACCTTATTCGTTAGCGGCATACGTACTAGTGGATCCCAATGTAAATATCGACACTATCGGCGCTGGTATAGCATTCAAAATCGGTATCAAATGCTCGTTGATACTGACACTCTGCGTCGGCAAAATACTGCCAAACATCTTGCCATAAATTGACCACAACATCAGGCATCTTACCTTGGGCGGTAAACTTAAGGTACTGGCCTGGGGCTATTGCACAAGGATGCAGCTCGCTGCCTTCAATCACACCGCTCGCGGCACCAGCCAATGCACTGTAGCTGCCTGTATGGTCTGACTCATAATCAAAATACACGCCATAAACCTCATGTTTCTGATACAAGCTTTGGCCATACTGACTCATAAAACCTTGCCACATTGGTGCGATTTTTTGGCTGGGTTGCTGACTCTCTAACTGATTGTCAGTACGAACCACATGGCCAACAATTTGCTTGGCTGTCAAAGTAATAGGTTGCATATCGACTCCTTTCCTTGTGCTATAGATAATCGGCGGTTGCAATAACTGCCGGCAGTTTACTATTGCTGTGCTGACCACAGGCCTACTTTGTTACCTTCGCTATCGACAAACAGCGCAATGTAGCCACATTCACCGTCATTGATCGGCATCACTGGCAATACAATATTGACCTTTGCTTGGGTTAACTTAGCCACTAATGGTGATAATTGCTCGCTTAAATGTAGATACACGACACTGCCATCACCGCTGGGTTGCATCATTGGGTGTTTCACCAAGCCAACACTGGCGGCTTGCGGGTCTTGTGTCGCAATAATGGCCATTTGCATATCATCACTGTCTTGATGCTTAAACTCCACATCAAAGTGTTGCTGGTAAAAAGCGGTTGCGCGGGCCATATCTGCTACTGGGATTTCACCCCAAACCAAAGGTGTGTGGGTTAACATACTCTGCTCCTTATAGAAATTTAACTTTAGTTCCTTACGTCATCGCTGTTTAAGATGACAAAACAGAGTATAAATGGCCCCTACTGACAGCATAGTGTCAGTAGACATTCAGTGGCCGAAAAAAATTAACTGAGCCTGTTCAAAAGTTTTTAAACAGCACCTCTAGCCTTAACGTTAAGATAACCTGTTCAACCCGATCTTCATCGACTTCTTTATGCCAGTTATATTCTGGTGTGATCTCAAAAAATAACCATTCACGTAAAAATTGCTGTCGATAGGTCACCGCTATACGCGCGTTTTCGACATAATGATAGGGAGTATCTACCCCGTAAATACTGGCGATATAATTCAAGGCGCGCACTGGGCTTATGTAGTGATAGAGGCGTAAACTACTGCCAAACTCCCAACCATTATCGCGGGTTTCATATTGCGCCACGCTGCTCCAACGCAGTAAATAGTAGTCATTAAACACGTGCTCAATATCGAATTCTGTTGACTCGCCGGTCACTTTTTTCTTTTGATACAATTTTTGCGTCAGTCGAGTCGTGGTCGCCTCTGATAGCGGGTAGGTATATCCCCAACGGGCTTCAATTTTGGGTTGTAGGTTTGCCTTAATATTAAAACTCACCCGCTCGCTAGAGTACCAGTCATAGCGCAAACCAATGTCGCGTTCGCCGTCATCATCGGGGCTTCTTAGAAAAGCAAACGGATCGTCATCACCTTGAGAGTCGATAATGAGTTTGAGTTTTTTACTGGCACCGGGAAGATGAAATCGGGCATTGAGTTGCGCACGGTACTTAAAGCCATCGACCCCATAGTAAGAAAAATCATTGCCCCAGCGCACTTGGGTACCGGCGCGCGAATCTTCTTCAACGCGATCATCAAGAAAAAAGCTGTCGAACCATAAAGCCGGCTGGCAAAACTTGGTGTTGAGATATTGATAGGCAATATCAATCATTTCGTCTGGGTTAATACCGGCATCACAAGGGTCTAACGCTTGGGTTGCAGTTTCACCCACCTCGGCCTCGTCCGGCTTTTGCTGTTCCTTTTCGCCTGCTGTAGCCTCTGTCGCCAGCGAAAGGCAAACAGTCAGCAGTGCGGTGGTCAACGTAACACTTAGTTTATCGGCAATCACTTCTATCCCTATTGCAATTGGTTAACCACCTGAGCTTTTAACACTTAGCCGCAAAAATGAGCCGCGGCTAACAATTGTATCATTCTTACCACGTTTTTAAGCAAATTAACCTCAGCCCACGTTGCATTTATCCATCGGTTTGCATTGGCTGATTAAATTACAGCCATTAGCATGATTGTCTGCCAGAACGCTCTAATCCACAGACTATTTAGTGTAAACTAGTCAGCCAACGCCTAACCATGCAGGGTAAAATCGGGAGCGATCGTGTCTGCGCCAACTACACCATTAAAGCTTGAACAACATCTTGATATTAGCCAGCCAGAGACTGACCCAGCCAGCTTATTAGCCGCCCAATGCCCGTTATCCAAACAACAGGTAAAACAAGCCATGGCCAAAGGTGCGGTATGGCTAACACGAGGTAAATATACTGCCAGATTAAGACGCGCGAAAAAGCCGTTAAAGCCCGGTGATACACTGCATATATACTACAATGAGGCGGTATTGGCCCAACAGATCGACGACGCGATATTACTGAGCGATCAACAACAGTTCAGTATCTGGTATAAACCCTATGGCATGCTTTGCCAAGGCTCCAAATGGAGCGACCATACCACCATTAATCGTTTTGCCGAGCTCAACCTCACGCCACAGCGCACGGCAAATATTATTCACCGTTTAGATCGCGCGGCAACGGGCTTGATCGTATTAGGCCATACTAAGTCGGCAACGGCAGCAATAGCCAAACAGTTTGAATTACGCCAAACGGAGAAAGTTTATCAAGTTATTGTTGAAGGACAATTTCCCGACACACCGCTAACCTTAACCACGGATGTCGACGGTAAACCGGCATGTTCCCATGCACGCGCGCTGCACTACGATTCAGAGCAGCAACGCACATTAGTTGAAGTAAAAATAGAAACCGGCCGTAAACACCAGATCCGTATTCATATGGCGAGCAGTGGCTATCCTGTGGTAGGCGACCGCCAACATGGTCATGCCAGCGGTGATGACGCTAACCTGCAACTGACAGCCTGCTTTCTTGCGTTTAATTCACCGACCGACGGTAAACGCATTGAATTTACCTTGCCCGAACAGTATCGACCACAATTGCAGGCCCTTAAAACAGCCTAGGGTTAGCATGACAACTAATTGTCACTCTCCCAAGGGGTTATGGCGCTCATGTCCGCCAAATCGTACGGTGTTAACTGGTAAACATAGTAATTAAGCCAGTTGCTGATCAATAGGCTGCCATGACTGTGCCAACGCGCAATAGGCTCAAGGCCCGGGTCATTATGTTTGAAATAGTTTTGTGGCACCTCAGGCTGTAACCCCTCAGCAAGATCACGATAATACTCATCTTTAAGAGTACTTTTTTGATATTCAGGGTGACCCATTACAAACAGGTTGCGATTGCTATTGCTTAACACCATATAAGCACCAGCCTCTTGGGACTGGGTCAACACATTCAGCTCTGGATGGGCTTCTAGCTCACTGACTTCCATTTCGGCAAAGCGAGAATGCGGCGCGTAGAACTCTTCATCAAAGCCGCGCAGCAACGGGTAATGCTTGCTACTGCGTTGATGACTAAATACCCCTGAGCGCTTAGTGGGCAGTAACTTACGCTCCAATCCATACAGGTGATATAAGGCCGCATGGGCTGCCCAGCAAAGAAACAGTACTGAGGTGACATGTTGCTGTGACCAGTCGATGATTTCGCGAATATGGTCCCAATAACTCACCTCTTCAAAGGCAATTTGCCCCAAAGGTGCGCCAGTAATAATTAAGCCATCATAGTTGTTATGTCTGACCGCCTCGAAATCACGATAAAAGTTATCCATGTGATCGATAGACGTATGTTTAGAGACTTTGTCATGAATGCGCAGTAGATCAACATGCACTTGCAGCGGCGTGTTACCCAATAATCGCAGCAACTGGGTTTCAGTTTCAATTTTGTTGGGCATCAGGTTGAGGATCAGCACCTTCATCGGTCTGATATCCTGATTGGCAGCACGCGTCTCTGACATGACGAAGATGTTTTCTGACTCTAAGATCCCGGCTGCGGGTAAATTGTCTGGAATTCTTACTGGCATTGAGCGCCCTTATACTCTTAGGTTAAAGGAAGCTCTTTCGAACTTCCTACTGTCTGTCGAGTGCGGCGCGATGACTATCGTCCTGCGCCCACCTTTTGTACCAATACTGATAGCGGTTCTTGGCTTGATAAATCAATATTGTAGGCTTGGGTATTAATGAACATAAGCTGGTCATCAAGCATGATCTTCGCCCCTATGGCATAGGTATGCCCAGACTCAAATTGATCCCGATTAATCACAAACTCAAATGGCGCTGGTGTCGTGACGCCACTGCGCTCTATCTCTGCAATCACCACTGCCGGTGCATCCATCAGCGATACATCTTTCACCTGAACAGTTAATACTGCTTGTGGTGGCAGTGCGATTCGTTCCTTGTACCAAACCTCTCCCTGTATCGCCACACTCGCATTTGGCGTTGCACAGCCACTTAATACACTGGCAGCCATCATTAATGGCAATACAGGTGTTAACCACTTTTTCATATTAATGCTCCTAATCATACATCAAGACCTCTAGATGTCCATACGTCTGTTATATAAAAATTTGTCCTAAGACCCAGATATTCATATCATAGGCTACCCATTTGATGTCGAATACCTTCATGACCAAAGCTACAGCTATTATTGTGGGCGCTAGCTCACTACTCAGCCAAGAAATTGCCAAAAAACTTGCCTCTCAAGGGGTAAAACTGGCGCTCTTTGCGCAAGACCCAAACTCTTTGTCAGATCTCGCCACTAGCTTGCCAACTGAAGTAAGCCTGCATCAATTAGATATCGCCGATCCCCAGAGTGTTATCGCCAGTTTAGAACAAGTTTGGCAGTCTTTAGGGGGCGCGCACTTAGTGTTAGTCAACACCGGACTGAACAGTTACGATGCCGCCTTACCTTGGCAGCCAGAACAGGACATTATTACCGTTAATGTGCAGGGCTTCTCCGCCGTATGCAATACCGCCTTTAAACTGTTTGCAGATCAAGGCTATGGCCAACTTGCTGCAATCAACTCAATTGCCGGTCTGCGTGGTGGTCCGAGTGTGGCTTATCATGCATCTAAAGCCTTTGCCAGCAACTACCTTGAAGGGCTGAGCATGCATGCGCAGCGCTTAAAACTGCCTATCACCATTACCGACATTCAGCTTGGTTTACTCGACAAAGCCGCCATGCAAAAAAGTCGCTTATGGCTATCTCCGCCGGCAGAAGTGGCAAATCAGGTGGTTAGCGCAATGGAAAAAGGTAAACGAAAAGTCTACGTCACTAAACGTTGGCGTCTAGTGGCTTGGTTAACTAAATTGCTACCCGAGTTCATTTATAACACTCGCCATTGGCGTACTAAAGCCGAGCGACAAGCCGAAAAAGCAGCCAAGAAACAACAGCAGTAATGGTTTGATTGAGCTTGTAACTGATAACAAAAAAGGCGCCTAAGGCGCCTTTTTCATGTTCAATAAGCTTAGAACTTGTAACCGACACTCACCATGTAAACCCATGGGTCAACATCAGTTTCAATGGTCACAGGATCAGCACCCAGATTGAAGCTAACATCAGTGGAAATTTGTGCGTACCATACAGATGCATTAACTAACCATTTATCATTCACTTGGTAATCAAGACCTACTTGTGCCGCTAGGCCCCAAGAGTTCGATAAGCTTAGGTCAGACAGTGCGCCACCTAGGTCATTGGTAAATTCGTTATCGAAAAAGTTGGTGAAGTTCACACCTGCACCTACGTATGGACGTAGTTTAGAATCTGAAGAACCGAAATAGTACTGGGCCACTAAGGTTGGTGGTAGGTGCTTAGTTTCAGCAATCTTAGTATGACCGTTGCCGTCCCCTAGGTTTAACGACACATCGTGACTGAAAGGCGTTGCTGCTAACAATTCAATACCAAAGTTGTCAGTTACCATATACGCAAAGTTCAAACCGACTTGGGTGTCGTCACTAATACCAAACTCACCAAACCCAGCCACATCTTGGCTAGATTCATTGGGTGATACCATGACAGCACCAGCACGGAAGATAAAATCACCGGCTTGGTGAGCGGCAACAGAAGAGGTAAAACCGGTAGCTAATAGGGCGGTGGCAATCAAACCAGATAGGATATTTTTTCTCATCATACTACTCCATTAATACAACATCATTGGTTGTTATTCTTAGCAAGTTCCTTACATTTGCGCGTATCCTGCCAGATAGCCAAGTGTGACAAATTGATCCAAATCAACAAAACCAAGTAATACCTATAAATAAGTAGCGATAGGCGATCAAAATCACGCTTTTTAAACAAACATTGATAATGCACGTTTAAAAAGGTCGATACAGATCACCATTGAGTGAAGTTTACCCACACAGAGTGCGCACTACCGCTTAAATAACGACCTGCGTAACACAACAATTTGGCAACATGAGAGATGGCGATTTTAGGGCGTGACGAGTTGTAGTTTTGGGTATCGTTGTAACCAATTTTTGCTGGCAAGACGCTGCTGAAAAATACGCTGATCGCGGCGAGAATTTGGCGTCAATAACAGCTGAAATAGAGAGCTTAATCCCCATGGAGTGAATAACTCAATCTTCTGATTATTGATACTGGCCGCCACTGCCGTTTCACGTTCGGGCCAGAAGCTCATGGCATCAACACAGCTTTGATATGGCTCATCACCGTTACGTAGGTGCATTCTTGCCTGATTTTTCACCGACCATGGCAAAGCAGGCTGCCATTGATGTAACTGCGCGCAGTAGGCTTGTTCAGCAGCAATACTGACATCGGATGCATCATAGTAAATGACATCAACGTCATTAAGGGGATAGTGGCATTGATGCAGTTTATCCCAAACTAAATTTCGGATAAAACCGGCGGCAACCATACCTTGTGGAAGATTCAGCTGCGCCACCATTTGCAGTGCTGCAAGCCGAATCTCGTCACTGTTTAACCAATGGGTTAACTGCTCAACATAGGGCTGCTCGCAAGGAGCAGGACTTAATCGATTAGGGGGACTCAAGTCTCTGTACTTTTGGTCTTTTGAACTCAATAGACTCATTGTAGCGGTTTTTGAGGACAACTTTCATGGTTAATGTTGCAGCCCAAATCTAGGGGCGGCTCAGATACTGAATGGGTAAATAGCTACATAGAGCCAAATGGTTACCAGCTAACATCACTGTACTAAACTGCAGACAAACTTAAGGCAGGTAACAAATCTAAGGGATTTAGCCGGGTAACAAAATCGCTGAAGTGATTAACACAAGGCCGACTGCCAATAGTGTTTTGGCCGATGCACTGATCTTGGCGGCTTGTGGCTCACCTTGGTCGGTATGAAATAGCTGATGACTTCCAAAAAATGACATAGATAATTCTCTCAAATACAGATATTTCAGAGTATTGAATTTAAAATTAACATTCAAGCAACATGACGTGAGAAATATTCATCTAGCGCACAAAGTTAACTGGCTTTGGTTGGTACAAAGGTAACTCGCACAAGGATTTAGCCACTCGATCAAAAAAGGAGCCATTGGCTCCTTTTTCTCTTAAATGCTCGCTAGAAAATGTCGACTATCGACCTTTCACGGCTTTCATCAGCACTTCGGTAGTGAATTTATTGTTGCTAATCACAGGAAAGCGATCATAGGTCTGGAAAATTATCTGACCTTGATACTGAATCATCGCCACTACACCATAGTTGATACTCTCATCAATGGTATCAGCCGGAAAAGTAAATTTAAACGGCACCGGTGCGCGGGCTATATCAAAGCTTTTCTGGGCAATGATGACTCCCGGTGTATCTAAATCAATCACCGCAATCGTAATCGCACTTCCCTGAGGTAAGGCAATTTTTTCCAAGTATCCCGCTGCACCATTGACGATCACCGGCGGCTCAGGCTCAACTGTCACACATCCCGCTAGCATTAATACCACTGCACCAACAACCAGCGCTTTTAATTTTGCCATCATAAACATAAACCTTCTATTACATATCAAATGAGGCTAGGACAACCTCATCAATCCTTCCTGGGTTGCAGAGGCCACCAGCTCCCCCTGCTGATTAAAAAATTCACCACGGACAAAGCCTCGGCCACCGCCAGCATTGGGGCTATCGACACTGTAAAGTAACCACTGGCTTAAATCCAATGGTCTATGGAACCACATCGCATGATCAATCGTCGCCATCTTCATACCGGGGGTAAGAAAAGAAACGCCATGGGGCTGAGCGGCCGTCACCAGAAAATTAAAATCTGATGCATAGGCGAGTAAATACTCGTGCACCGCGTGAGATGAAGGGACTTGGCCATTGGCACGTATCCATACATACCTTTTGGGTTCAGTGGCTTTAGGCGCTAGCGGGTTACTAGGATTAACCAGACGCATCTCAATTGGGGCATCAGCCATAAATTTTTCTAGCATTTTTGGCGGCACTTTATCCCGTAGCGTCATCGCCAACTCTTGCTGATTGAGTAGTCCTTCAGGTCCCGGAACATCGGGCATCTGTGCTTGATGACAAAACCCTTGCTCCACTACCTGAAATGAACAAGTCATAGTAAATATTGGTCGGCCTTTTTGAATCGCTTTGACTCGCCGTGCGCTAAAGCTGCCGCCATCGCGCATAATTTCCACGTCATATACGATAGGTAATTTTTCATCACCCGCACGTAAAAAATAAGCGTGAAATGAGTGCACTTGGCGGTCTATCGCCACGGTTTGCTTGGCGGCGCTGAGGGCTTGGCCCATCACCTGTCCACCAAACACATGACCAAAGCCTAAATCTTGGCTTTGACCACGAAAAAGCCCTTCTTCAATTTGTTCAAGTGATAATAGTGAGAGTAAATCATCTAATACTTGGCTCATGATTATATCTATCCGGTTACGTATTGATTAGGCTGTGCTAAACCTTAATCATGTAGCTTACCTTAGATACTCCTACATCGACCAGTACTTGTTTTACGCTTTGTTACTCGATGCGAATTTTTCGCTGTGATGCACCACGTTTGGCCCAAGCTAATACCTGCGCTTCGCCACTTTCGTGAAAGTGAACAGGCAATGCACGGTATAGCTGCGGCCACTGTTGGCTGATCATTTCCGGTTTACATTGTTCAGAGGTAAAATACAGTGGATCATATTCGGTAAATTGACCATGACTGACACTGCCCGCAGCCACCAATAAATGTTGACCCGTTGGCGCGTCATTGTGCGCTAAAAATAGCATTACGGCATTCACTGATGTTTTCGAAAACATGGGTTTTACTGCAGGCGCAAGGTGTTTTGCTGTCATGTTGGTTAACGCATGAGGAACTAATGTGTTGACGTGTACATTCATGTCACGTCCCTCATGACTGAGGCTGTTCACTAAGCCAATCAAGGCCATCTTGCTAGCACCATAAGCCGTTTCATGCATGTTGCCATATAAGCCACTCGACGCAGACACCATGATAATGCGGCCATAGCTTCGCTGTTTCATTAGCGGCCAAACCGCTTTGGTTAAGTAAAAACTACCGTTTACATTGACATCCATATGCTGATGCCACAGCGCACTGTCTAAAAGATCAAATGCACTCGACTGATGATGGCCAGCGTTATTAACGAGTATATCGATGCGCTGCCAAGTGGCATAAATCTGCTCAACCACTTCACTGACGGCATGCTCATCTGTCACATCAATTAAGAACATTGAAGCAGCAGCCCCCAAACGCTCTAGGGTTTGATGGCTTTGTTTCAGGCCCGTTCCACGGGGCTCACCCGACTGGGTATCCCCTTCACCATTATCTATCAATGCAACCCGAGCACCACGCTCCGCCAAAGCAATCGCGTAGGCACGACCCAGCCCACCACCTGCTCCAGTCACGATTGCGACTTGTTCATCAAAGCGCATAGTACCGTCCTACTGTATGTGGTTTACGACCCCAAAAATATTGAGCCAATCCTTAACAACACTGAGTTAAGTTAAACTTATATCATCACACTCTTGGCGGCTTTTCTTTGACTGTGGCTGCATATTCGCTTTTGCACTCAATCAAAAACGTGCGCCAGGTCAAAAATCTCAACGATGAAAACCTGCCAATCAAATATAGTTTTTAAGACCGTATTTACATTAGCTTTCACTTACATCCCCCGTCACCTGTAACAAAGTAGCATTTGACCTAGCTCATGCTTGGTAAATTGTTAAATCGCTAACCCTTCATCCATTAGGCTAATTTTGCTATGCTAGCGAATTAAATGACGATCTCAGCCAGTTTACTTGGCTGTTCACACACTAAAGACAACGAAATCAACCATGAACCCTTGGATCTTGGCCATCAGACCGCGCACTCTGCCCGCGGCAATCGGCCCACTTTTGGTGGGTAACATACTGGCATTACAGCTAGAGTCATTCAGTCTATTGATTGCCTTTGCATCAATGCTGTGCGCCATTTTGCTGCAAATTGCGGTTAATTTAGCCAACGACTACTTTGACTTTAAAAGCGGTGTCGATACTGAAGAGCGCCTTGGCCCCGTGCGAGTCACCCAAAGTGGCTTGTTAGCACCTAGCGCCGTCAAAAATGCCATGATTCTATGCTTAATCGCAGCGCTAGTGGTGGGCTCTATATTGATTTATCACGGTGGCTGGCCGATTGCGTTACTCGCAGTCGCCGCTATTTTAGGCGCGTTAGGATACAGCGGCGGCCCCTACCCGTTAGCTTCACATGGGTTAGGCGAAGTCGCTGCATTTGTATTTTTTGGCTTAGTTGCGGTGGTAGGTAGTTTTTATTTGCAAGCAGGCCACACCACTACTGCGGCATGGATACTTGGCAGTGCTATCGGTTTGTTTAATGCCGCGGTGATGCTAGTCAATAACACCCGAGACATTGATACCGATACCAAAGCGGGCAAAAACACCCTTGCCGTTCGTGTTGGTTTGTCTCAAGCTCGCGTGCTATACCAAGCTTTTATTTACATTCCATTTGCGTTAATTATCGGCGGTTTTCTTTTAGGCGTGTTGCCTGGCTGGCCAACCCTACTATCAGGATTAGCACTCATTCTGGCACGTAAACTTAATGGTGATTTCAGCCAAACATCCGGTGCTGAATTAAACCCTTTACTGGGTAGAACCGCAAAATTAACCATGATTTTCAGTACCCTATTTAGTGTTGGTTTTGTGGTCCAAGTCGCCAGTCACTAAAACGTTATTGTATTAGTTTCGCTATTCGCAATCACAAAAAAGCCGCGTCGACATGGTATGTCGGCGCGGCTTTGAATTTTAGCGATGGCTATTACAAGCTGTAATCACTGCCATCTTTTGCGGTAAACTGCTTATCGCCGCGACCAATCCCACCTTTAACTAGACTCGCCCAACTGTGTTGCCCTTGAGGTTGGTCAGTATTGACTATGGTCATTAGTGCGGCTTCTACTTGTACATCTTCAATGTTAGCGCAATCTCGGCTGCCATATTCACCACGTGGGTCTATCGATATCTCTATATGGAAACCATTGTTCTTCAGTACAATCGAGCTAGGCTCACATTTGTGACCACACAGTGCCACAAACTGCTTTGGTTGCGCTAAGCCACTTTGAGTGCCGTCATTGAAGAAAGCTAATAGCTGGTTGTAGTAAACAACGTAACTACGCACATCTTGATGCGAGCCTTGGCTTAATGGAAAGTAAGTATCTAGCACTTGCTTGGCATAACGCATAGAGGCCATGCGCTGCTGTTCGACGTCTAGCGCTGTATTGCCTAAGGCCTGCTCAGCGGCAGCCACTGGAAGCACTTGCTTAATGAAGTTGTAAATACTCTGATCAATTTGCTGGTGTTGTTCTGTTGACATATTCATAGCTGCTTCCTCTTATAGCGATTCATGGTTGTCAGCATCTTTAACACAGTCACTTGTTGCTTCTAATCTGACATTGTCTGTCACAGTATTCACAATAAAGCCTGTCCCGATTGCTTAATTTGTAGTCTAGCCAATTTTTCATTACAATTTCACAATAAAAATTTCACAGTGTGAATTTTACAAAATGAAAAACAACAGCAGCTTGATGAGAAAGTCACATTTCCTTGGTACAAAAATAAGAAACTTGCGTAAACGCAATAACTTAACCATGGAAGATCTGTCAGCACGGTGTATCAGAGTCGATGCGAACTCAGCACCTTCTGTGTCATACCTATCAATGATTGAGCGCGGTAAGCGTGTGCCAAGTGCTGCGATGCTAGCGGTCATCGCCGCAGTTTTTCAAAAAGAAGTTGACTGGTTTTTAGATGACGCCCCAGAAGAGCAAGCCATCACCCCAGTAAAAGGATCCCGTGGTGGCATTAGCGGTATGGCCTTGGAGCCAAGCTTTTTATTCTCTAACGAGATTTTACAAATCGCCATCCCTGAAATGCTGTCGCAAACCGGGATTACAGGCAGACAATTTGCTCATTTGCTGATCCGAGCCCACCAAGAGCATCACCAAAACCACTTTCCTGATTTAGAACGTGCAGCTGAAGAAGTTGGCCTCAAACGGATGCCACTTAGCCTTGATGATTTGCTGGATATCGTCGCCCAGTTAGGCATGAAAATACATTGGTTTGAGCGCTTGCCACAAGCGGTGATGGATGAACAGGGCATCAGCGAACAGCACATTGTTACCTCCTACTTTGAGCCTAAAAATCATATTTATCTTAATAAGTTACTTAAGTCACATAAGCACCGCCTTAAATACGACTTAGCAGTACATATTGGCCACTGCATTTTGCACAACAAAGATGGTATGCGCAGCGTGATGGTGGCGGGGCGCAGTCATGGCACCAGTTTAGCTGACGACAGTAGTACTCACCCCACCTCATCCACTGTTGATGCTCAAGATATTCTGCACGCCTGGCGCGACTTTGAAAGTAGCTTCTTTGCTGGCGCATTACTTTGCCCTAAAGTGCCCTACCGACAACTGTTAGATCGCCATGGCTACGAGATAGACATTAACCAAAAAGTAGGGGTCTCAGCCTCTGTGGCCATGCGCAGAATGACCGCAGTTTCCCCCTACTCCCATTGGCACTACTTTGATGCATACTCACCCGGCAAGCTTAAAGCGGTATACCGTGGCAATGGCATTCCATTGCCCTGGGGCAATATGCGTCAGGTGGAAGATCCCTGTCAGCATTGGGCAGTATTTAGAAAGCTCAGTGAAACCAATACCGGCAGCTCAGCACAAATATCGATTTTAGATGTCGCAGAGGAGCCAAAAATCTACGCCTGTGAGTCAATACGCGTGGCAGATTTAGCGGGCAACGATCATGTACTTTGCGCCGGAATTGACCTCAATCCCGCCATTGAAGCACAGGGACGCGACGCCAAAGGTATCGCCCAGGCCCTAAAGGCTGCCTGCGTTGATAATGGCGGCTCTTCAGCCATTCCTAAAGCCATTAAATCTGACCTTAAAAGCGTTGCCAAAATTCTGAATATTAATTGGGTAGAACGTGGCATAGAAACCGACGCTAAATTGATTTGTTCACGCGGTTCGGTATGCCCGCGTAAACCTAGCTGCTATGCCAGTGGTAAATGTGGAGGCTAAACAATAGCAGGGCTAATGCTTGATTAGCCCTGCTGTAATGGTGGATACGTCTAAAACATATTATTTAACGCAATACCTACACCAAGGCGAGTTTGGCTATGGTTATAATCAATCAAACTGTCACCATAGCCGTTAAACAACAGCACGTAACCATGTAATTTACCGTATAGCGGTGTGGTAAATTCCACTTCAATTGCGCCTTTGTTAGTGGAGAAATTTTGCCGCCCTCTCACTACCATTTCATAGTCGCCAAAATCATAGCCAAAGCCAAACTCAGCATGGCCCATGTAATCGGCTATATCCGGGTTATCATCGCCTTCAGGCAAGCTGGGATCTAACTTTTCATCTTCTTGAATACGGTACCAAGGTTTGAGGAAATACAACCAATCGCCGTTTTCATATAGCAATTCGGCATAGACTCTATTCCATGAACGCGACAAGGTACCGGAACGACCATTAGATTGATGCTCAACGCCAACAACTAAGCCAGTATTGCCATCAAACGGATGCCAGCCCAATGGCGTTACGTAAAAGAATTCCGGGCGATAATTGGTCTCTCTAAAGGGCGATGAAATATCATCGGCATACACTTGCCACCACGCTTCTAACGTGAAGGCACCATAAATTCGATCGCCTTCAAATAACAATGAACCATAGCTCAATGGAAACTTAAAACTAATTTGGAACTTAGCTTCAATATCTTTAAAGTTATCCGCATAAGCCTGATCTTCACCATAGGCGGTCGGGTTGATCTCACTGGTGGAATAGACCGGTAAAAAGTAGTTGGTGTGATGGGGGGTTAACACAAATTCTGACTGATCTGTTTGACGCTCTGCAATAATACGTTTAGACAGCACGCCACCCTTGATGGTCTTGCCGTCAATGTCAATGGTACCATCACGTTGCAGTTGGGTTTCGGCCTCACATAACTTACGCAGCTCCCCTATCGTCATCTCATCATTGGCCGTCGCCATCTGTTTAGCCATACAAGCTTCAAACTCACTTGCCAAGGCTTGATGTGATAATGCCAAACAAACGCCTGATAATACAAAGCTTCGTATACTTAGTGGCACTGTGGCCTCCTTGTGCATGCTAATGATGACAGGGGCACAATAATTAATTGCATCGCCGAGCCTCATTTTGTCCTACAAACGGCAAATTACTTACACTAGTTTAACGACTAAATGATTATTTTGCCTATTCTTTAATGCAGTTTAATGACGTTGCATTTTCTCAATCAGTTGCTGCCATTGAGGATACTGCTTCAAGCTCTGCTGCAAATCTCCCCAAGGTGCCATGATTTGGGCTTGGTTCACCTGCCGCGGCGTTAACTTGTCTAAGTAAAGATAATAAAAAGCCGAAGCACGATAATTAGCCGCGCAATGCACAAATACCGACTTAGTTTTGTTTTGCTCCATGGCGGCAAAAAACTGTTCTACATCACTCGACTTGGGCTGCTGCCAGTCGACTTCAATATTGATATAAGCCATGCCAGCATCTTGCACTAGTTGCTGCTCATTACCGATGGCATGAGGGTTATTCTTGGGGATCAAGTTAATGACGAGATCAACGCCCGCTTCACTTAGCGCGCTAATCTGTTCAGCCGTTGGCAATCCCGCAGTGATGACGTTGCCGTCATGAAACTGCACCGCTTTGATTTCCGATAAAGTGGATTGACTCGCCGCCAGTGCATCACTATTGCTCCAAGCAGGTGATGCCGCAAGCGCGAGAACGAAAGTGGTGAACATAACCAAGAGGGCTAGCAAATATTTCATCAACGATTCCTTCATTTAATGTAATTAGGGCATCTCTGGCAGTGCAACGTAACCATCCATTGCAAATTTCAACACCTAAAGCTGCAACACGATACGCCAAAGATACGACTGTTTACCAATAATTACACTGCAAAATCCGCTTTATTCCGCGAAGCATTCGGAATCTGCATAGGCGCGAATTTATTAACTGATAACATATTTTACAAATAAACCACAAACCAACCTAGAGGTGCAATCTTTCACTATGTACCTCACCAATGGAGTTCAGCCTGCCTGAATGGATTAAAACACAAGGAAAGCACCGTGAAAAAGTCTCTATTAGCCAGCTCTGTCGTGCTGATGGCTGCCTGCAGTCAGGCACCAAAGGCGACATTACCAACAGCGCAAACCAGTCAATTACCCACCGATGACCGCCCTAATATTCTCATTATTATTGCCGATGATATGGGCTTTAGTGATATTGGTGCCTTTGGCAGCGAAATCGACACCCCCAATATCAACCAACTGGCTCAACAGGGCATGAGCTTTACCAACTTTCATGTGGGAGCAACCTGCTCACCAACGCGTACCATGCTAATCAGTGGCGTAGACAATCATCTTGCAGGATTGGGCAACATGCATGAAATCATGGCCGACAACCAGTTTGGCAAGCCCGGCTATGAAGGCCACCTCAATACCAGTGTGGTTACGCTCGCAACAGTGTTGAGGGATTCGGGCTACCACACCTATATGGCGGGTAAATGGCATTTAGGTGGTACCAAGGATTCCATCCCCTATTATCGTGGGTTTGAGCAATCATTTGCACTGGCGGAAAGCGGCGCTGACAACTGGGTAGAAATGCCCTACGCCCCCATGTATGAACGGGTTCATTACTTTGAGAATGACAAAGAAGTCAAACTGCCAACCGAGAACTATTATTCCTCTGACTTTTACACCCAACGTATCATCGACAATATCGAGAGCAATCGTGAAGACGGTAAACCATTTCTCGCATGGTTAGGTTACCAAGCAGTGCACTACCCTCACCAAGCCCCTAAGGCGTTTATTGATAAATACAATGGTGTCTATGACGCTGGCTGGCACGAGTTGAGACGCCAACGATTGGCTCGTCAAAAGCAGCAAGGACTATTCCCAGATAGCGTCGAGCTAGATCCAAGTTTTGATAAAACCAGTTTTGAAGATTGGCAGCTGCCAGAATGGGATTCGTTATCTGAAGAACAAAAACGTTTCAATGCGCGCCGCATGCAAACTTACGCCGGCATGGTCGATAACATGGACCACAATATAGGTAAAATTTTTGACTACTTAAAATCAACCGGTGAGCTAGACAATACGCTAATCTTATTCTTGTCCGACAACGGCACTGACCCAAACCTGCTATCTAAGAATGAAACCTATCGACCTTGGTACGAGAAAAACTATCAATATACCTATATGGAAGACTACCAAGGCGACTATTCCACTATGGGACAAAAAGGATCTTACGCTGACTATGGACCCGGCTGGGCAGCTGCAGCCAACACACCTAATAGCTACTTTAAGACTTTCTCCACTGAAGGCGGGTTAAGGGTGCCGCTGATTGCCAAATTCCCGAAAGCGATTCCCGCCAATACTAAGGTCAATAGTTTTGCGTTTGTTAAAGATATCTATCCAACCTTGCTAGAGGTTGCACAGGTCAAAGTTCACGATGGTACTTACAACGGTAAAAAAGTGCATATACCCGACGGAACGAGCGCATGGTCAGTGATGACCGGGCAAGCTGAACAGGTCCATTTAGCATCTGAAGCCATTGGTTACGAACTCGCTGGCAGTAGCGCTGTATTCCAAGGTAAGTATAAATTATCGCTTAATCCACCACCAAAAGGCACCGGTGAATGGGAGCTTTATGACATCTCTGTCGACCCCTCAGAGCGAAATAATCTAGCAACATCTCAGCCTGAGCGCGTCAAACAGATGCGAGCGCAATATCAAGCCTATGCCAAAAAGAATGCGCTAGTACCGGTGCCTGAAGGCTACAACCCGTTGGAGCAAGTGATTAAGAACAGCAGTCGAGCTCATTAACTCAGTATGCTTAATCACGACATACGTTTCTGGGCTTGGTTTGTCTGCCAAGCTCAAAAGCAGTTCTCTACGACCCACTTTGCCTTTGTTACCGCGCTAGCCAGTTTTGGCTTAGGCCTTAGCCCCCCAACCTCGGCGCAGCTGTTAGATGCCGCGACGGCGCCAATCTATGTTGGTAGTCAAGCATGTCAACAGTGTCATCGCACAGCATACCTGGCATGGCAAAGCTCTGATCACTACCAATCTATGCAGGTTGCCACTGGCGTAAATGTGCTGGGTAACTTTGATGATCAACATCTAGATTATCAGCAACAGCGCAACCGCTTCTATCGTAAAGGCAAGCAATACTGGGTCAATCTAAAAGATGGCAATGGTGAATTTCGCGATTTTCAAGTGCGTTATACCTTTGGTCATTTCCCACTGCAGCAGTACATAGTGCAATTTGATGATGGCCGCCTGCAGTTAATCCCATTTGCATGGGATGCCAGAAGCAAGCAACAAGGTGGACAGCGCTGGTTTTACCTCTATCCAGAAGTCGATCCTAAAGATGAATTTTATTGGACCAATGTTGGCCAAAACTGGAATTACAATTGCGCAGATTGTCACTCGACCCACGTTGAAAAAAACTACCACAGTGACACCAATCAGTACGCTAGCCAATGGGCGGAAATTAACGTGGGTTGTGAAGCCTGCCACGGTCCAGCCTCTAGGCACATTCAATGGACTCAACAGCGCAACAACATTGACACCAATGCGACCGATGTGGACTACGGCTTTGACAGGCACCTTGGCAAACAGGTATTAAGTTGGCAAGCAAACGCCGGGCAAACCACTTTACAACCAACACAAGTTACCGCCACCGACCAACTAAACACCTGTGCGCAGTGTCATAGTCGCCGCATGCAACTTGCACCGCACTCATCATCGCAGCGAGATTTTGCCGACAGCTATCAATTGAGCCTATTAGACGCAGAGCTATATTATGCTGATGGCCAGGTTTATGATGAAAACTATGTTTATGGATCATTTCTACAATCCAAGATGGCAGCTAAAGGCGTCGTGTGTAGCAACTGCCACGATCCACACTCAGGTAAGTTGCAACTAAGCGGCAATCAAGTATGTTTGCAGTGCCACCAAACGCAACATTACCAAGCCAACAACCATAGTTTTCACCAAGCAGATAGCCCCGGCAATTTGTGTGTGAACTGCCATATGCCGACTACCACTTACATGCAAATCGACGCTCGTCGAGATCATGCTTGGCATATTCCTAACCCCAATCGCAGTGCCCAAAGCAACAGTCCCAATCCGTGCCTGAACTGTCATCAAAATAACAACCATCAATGGGCCCAAAGCCAAATAAGCGCTTGGTTTAGTGGTGATGCAAAAAATGTTACTGCAGATGATTCAGCGTCAAAGCTTGCTGATAAACCCTATTATCGGGCTTTTTTAGCCGATAACACCTCTCACCCGCAAGCAGAAAAAGCACTGGCTTATGTAGCTAGTCAAGCCTCCTATAGTGCCATCGTACGCGCATCAGCATTGCAACGGCTAGGACGCTATCAGGGCAAATATGCCACCTATGCACAGCAAACCAATGCCTACGATAGCAACGATCTAGTCCGCCGCGGCGTGATACTTGCTGCAAGCCATTTTAGCGTTAATGATAAATGGCAACAGATATCGCCTTATTTAACCGATAGCAAACTGGCTGTCAGATACGCAGCAATTGAGTCATTGGTGTTGGACTGGCAACAAATGACACCTAATCAGCAGCAACAACTCAGCCTCGCATTGCCTGAGTATATCGAGTCACAACACTACAATAGTGATCGAGCTTTTGCGTTAAACAACTTAGCAAATATATACCGAGCTCAGGGACAATTAGACACAGCAATACACTATTACGATAAAGCCATAAAAGTAGAGCCATTTTTTGACGCCAGTTATATCAACTTGGCCGATGTATATCGCCAGCGGTCCGAGTCCAAAAAAGTATACTCGACCTTAATTGCTGGTATTGAGCAATCCCCTGATTCCGCTGCACTGCGATTTAGTCTGGCGTTGCACTATATCCGTGAGCAACAGCTACTGCAAAGCATCAAATATCTGCAGCAAGCAGTGAAGCTTGCGCCGAACGAGGCTTACTACCACCAAGTATTACAACAAGTTCAGCGCCAACAACGCGGCGCACCATAGACGATGCAATCACAGAATGACTCAACGGCTATAACGCAGATTAAAACCGCTATAAAAATTGGTAAAATAAATCATCAACAACATAACAAGCCAAATAAAAAGCTGTTAAGTTATAAACATGCTGCATGGAGTAGCAAGAAATGAGCTTTACGCGATAAACAATAGGCAAAGTGAGTTTAAACAAGGATGAGTATGAGCATTAGGCCCAATGGTATACGCCAAATACATACCCAAGATGTTGAGCAGTTAGTTCATTTTAATCAAGATAAGCGTCGCACTTATACCCAACTCAAACCCGGCGAATTTAACGCCAACTATGTTGAGGTTAACCTTGGCGCGCTGATGCTTTTTCGTGAGCAACTCAATATCGCTACCCGTATTGAGGCGGCACCACCAAGCAGCTATGTGCCCTTCGCCTCCATCATTTCACCTGCCACCGAGGGCTACTACTACGGCAAATTGTCATCTAACCCTAAGCTTATTCAAGCCTCAGGCGGCGATTGGGGGATCAATGTGAATAACCACATTGACTATGTCGCCAGTATTTTCAATCGCCAAGCGTTATATCAGCACTTTCTGAGTTTGACTGGCCAAGATATCCCGCAAGCTTGGCTTTCAAATCAAGCGGTAACAACCGATAGCAATGCCTTAAATCGCTATACACTTGGTATACAGCAAGCCATTAAAGTTTTTGACCACCAGCCACAGTTGCTACACTCGCCGCTTATCTTGAAGTTGTATGCTGAATCGCTCACCAATCTGGCAATAGACGCGCTAATGCCCACCGCGCCCATTAAGCAACAGTTAGCAGCACACTCCCAACGCATCAGAGGAGTCCATCGAGTTATCGATTACTTACGTGACCATGTGCAACAACTGCCCACTATGGCAGAGCTTTGTGTCATTGCCGGGCTAAGTGAACGTAGTTTGCAATATGGCTTTAAAGAGTTAGTCGGGATATCCCCGACACGTTACGTCCGTATTCTCAGATTAAACCGGGTCAGATCTGCACTACGGCAAAGTGACCACAGTGACACAAAAGTCAGTGATATCGCCCTTGATTGGGGATTTCTGGAGCTTGGACGCTTTTCAGTAGAGTATCGGCAGTTTTTTAACGAACAGCCATCAATGACACTGCAAGCACAGCGAATCAGCTAAATTAACGTCGCTTATTCTTTACTGCAAAACTGATTAAAAGCTTGTTCAGTATTATCAAACCCTTCGCGATCCGCCACTTCCCATGGGCGCACACAACGCTGTAGTTTATCGCACCAGGCATAACCTGCCGACGCAATGCAGCCCTGCTCAGTGCGATCGGCCCCGACCATTGACTCTTTGGGTGCCGGCTGATCAGCAGTGCTATTGCACCCCATTAGCACGGCCATAGCTGCAACGAATAAGAACATCTTTTGACTTGGTTTATTTAGAGTGATTTGCGGCATAGTAACATCCTTGGTTTAAGCACCTGACCTAACAATATTCCTCAGTCTAGCGTAGTTGCCGTATAACAAGTATTCAACTACTCAGATCACTATTTTGGCCACTAAAAAAGGAGCCATAAGGCTCCTTTTCTCTAACAACGTCTCGTATTACAGCTTATCTAGTGTGCGTGTTTTTGCACTCCAGTTAAGGTGAAATTTTTCACCGTCTGGCGCATCGGTACGTTCAAAAGTATGCGCACCAAAAAAGTCTCGCTGGCCTTGTAATAGGTTGGCTGGCAGAGTTTCGCAGCGATAGCTGTCGTAGTAAGCCAAGGCAGAGCTGATACAAGGAGCAGGAATCCCTTTCAATACCGCTTGTGATACCGCTAAACGCCAATCTTGTTGTTTAGCCGAAAGGTGATTGCTAAAGGTATCGGCCATCAACAAATTGGCTAACTCTTGCTTTTGACGATTAGCTTGCTGATAAGCTTGGGTGATTGACTGCAAAAACGTTGCACGGATGATACAACCTGCACGCCAAATTTTAGCGATTTCAGCAAAATCGAGCTGCCACTGCTTTTCTTTTGCTGTCATGGCCATCAACTGAAAACCCTGGGCATAACTGGCGATCTTTGCGCAGTACAGCGCGTTTTCTAACTGGTCGATAAACTGCTGCTTAGCTTGCTCATCTACCTGTTGTGGCTGTGGGCCACTCAGTAGCTTAGACAGCTGCTTGCGCTGGCCTTTTTGAGTGCTCACAGCCCGAGCATATACGGCTTCGGCAATCGTGGGCGCTGGGCAACCAATCTGCAAACTGCTCACCGCGGTCCAAAGCCCGGTACCTTTTTGGCCGGCTTTATCTAAAATCATTTCCACCAAAGGACGGCCTGTGATCGGATCCGCTTGACGCAATACGTCAGCACTGATCTCCATCAAATAGCTATTAAGTATACCTTTATTCCATTTGGCAAACAGATCGCCAACTTCATATTGGCTCATACCAAAACCATCATGCAGTAATTGATAGGCTTCGCATATCAACTGCATATCAGCATATTCAATGCCGTTATGCACCATTTTGACATAATGCCCGGAACCAGCAGGGCCAATATAAGTGGTACAAGGCTCGCCTTCAGTTACTGGATTACCAGGCTCTTGACGCTCTATTGGCAATCCGGTTTCTGGGTCGACCTTGGCGGCAATGGCCTGCCAAATCGGTGCGATACGTTGCCAGGCCTTCTCGCTGCCACTTGGCATTAATGATGGACCAAACCTCGCCCCCATCTCACCGCCTGATACCGCACAACTGAAGAAAGTAAATTGATCCGCATATTGCTGCTCGCGGGCAACGGTATCTGTCCACAAGCTGTTACCGGTATCGATCACAATATCGTCTTGCTCGATACCGGCTTCGATTAGCGATTGGCACACACCATCTACTGGGGCGCCCGCAGGAACCGATAAGACTAAGATACGCGGCTTGCTGAGGCTGGATAACATTTCTGTAAGATTGCTACAGCCTAATACTCTTGGGCTGAGGCCCGCTTTACGCTCTTTCTGTTCTTGTTCAATAAGGTGCTGAACCTTATTAGCATCAAGGTCAAATGCGGCAACGTGATATTGATTATCAGCAATGTTTAGAGCAAGGTTTTTGCCCATGACACCTAAGCCAATCACGCCTATATCAAGGAGGTCTGTGTGGTTTTGCATTGGGTTTTCCAAGGGGAACAGAGAATACTTTAACCTATCGTTTATAGTTTTCTGCTCAATAGTAATGAAATCATAAACTTGCTAGCAACTGATTTCGACAATGCCATTAAGCATAGTTGATAGGCACGAATTGGTCGCGATTATACAAAAATTGGTAACTTAATTACTAGGAAAATGCCAACATCACTGAACCATATACAAAACAGTGTGTTTCATATGTATAACAAAAGGGTTTTTCTAAGCTAAATGATTGGCGCAATAGGCTTTACCCTACCAACAACAACCTAGCGCTAGCCATTAGCGATTGAGATCTTCAGTCAGCACCAAACATAAGTCCCGTAACTCATCGAGCTTAGCTTCTGATACCGAGACTTTACTTAACAACACCTGCTTAAGCGCCAGTGCTTGCTGTTTAAGTTCTGCTCCCTTGGCGGTTATCACGATGAGTTTTTTGCGCTCATCATGCTCATCAACATGGCGAGCGAGTAGCTGTTTGCTCTCTAAGCGCTTAACAATTGGCGTCAAGGTTCCCAAATCAAGCTTGGTTGCCCGTGACAGATCAGTCAAACTGGCGCCATCTTGCAACCACAATGCCTGCATCACCAAGTATTGTGGGTAGGTCAAATCGCACTGCTGCAGTAGTGGTCGGTACGCACGCACCAAAGCATTGGCTGCGGTATATAACGCAAAACAAACATTGTCAGATAATGACAATGTTTCCGCTGTTGAATCTACATGCTGGTTATCGCTCAAAATCTACCTTTCATCGTTAAAATGTCACCGCGGCTAATTGGCTAACAACAGCTCCCGCAACCATTTGCAGGCACATAGTAGCCATCATTATTCGCTAAGCCAAGTTAAGTTGTTCTACATTGAGTCTAGTGTACGCTATTTTAGTTTGCGCACAAAGCATTTGCTTTGCGCACAAATTAAATGTAGATTAACCAACAATTAGTTTGCACGCAAAGTAAAAAGAGGAATTATGAAAGCTCAGCAAATCGTATTAGCATCACGCCCTGAAGGGTTGCCCACGGCAGCACATTTCAAACAAAATAGTGTCGAACTACCCGCAATTCAAGCAGGTCAATTTTTGGTTAAAAACCTGTGGATGTCGGTTGATCCTTATATGCGCGGCCGCATGATTGATAGAAAAAGCTACATTGCGCCTTTTGTGATTGGCGAAGCCTTGGAAGGTGGGGCGATTGGTGAAGTTATCGAATCTCAGCACCCAGATTTTCCTGTGGGCAGCAAAGTCAGCAGCATGTTAGGTTGGCGCAGTCACTATATTAGTGATGGCAGCGATCACACTGTGCTACCTAATATCCCCCTCAGTGAATCTCACTTCTTGGGTGTGCTCGGTATGCCAGGTATGACAGCCTGGACCGGACTGACTCGCATCGCTGAGTTAAAAGCCGGCGAAACCTTGTTTGTTTCAGCAGCCTCTGGCGCAGTTGGCAGCGTTGCCTGTCAACTAGGTAAATTGATGGGTGCAACGGTTGTGGCCTCTGTCGGCAGTGACGAAAAAGCAGCCCACCTTAATGCACTGGGTATCGATAAGGTGATTAACTACAAAACTTGCGATGATATTAGCGCCGCTCTCGGGCAAGCTGCGCCGCAAGGTATTGATGTATATTTTGAAAATGTCGGTGGTGAGCATTTAACCGCCGCCCTAGATAACATGAATGATCATGGCCGTATTGCTGTGTGTGGCATGATTTCACAATACAACGACACCGCACCGACACCTGGGCCAAGTAACCTCGCCAACATCATTATCAAAAAGTTAAAGATTGAAGGCTTTATCGTATTTGAACACTGGGATCACTACGGTGAGTATGCCCAGCAGATGGGCCAATGGTTGGCGACTGGTCAAGTACAAGCGGAGCAAACCATCTATCAAGGTTTAGATAATGCCCCTAGTGCCTTTATTGGCCTGTTTGAAGGGAAAAACAAAGGCAAAATGGTCGTTAAATTAACGGACTAATATTAAGCCTTGCCATTTTAGTTACAAAAAAAGCTGACTTACGTCAGCTTTTTTTTGGCAATTACTTATCCGTTTCATTTTTATTGATAAGCAATATAATCAGTAACATACCAAAGAAAGTGACAATACTGACTTGCAGTGGACCAGAAATGTTAAAGCCCATTTCACTGCCATTGAGAATATCAAAGATATCCTTCAAAGCACCGATGGATATCAGGGCCATGGAGCCAGATAACACTCGAGTAAAACGTTTACCATTGCGGGTGCGCAGCTTTTCATACAGCTTGGCAGTTTCAGAGATGATCTCTTCTTGGCGGTAGTGAATTTTATCTAGCGTCTTTTGAGTGCGGGTGTGTAATTTATCAAAGTCCATATGGTCAAATACCTTCTGCACCATACGGGTATGATCTGGAAAAGTCATCATACTACCGGCATTAATGAGCTCTAGTAGCCAATGAGCATCCTGGGTAAATTGCTTTAAACACGCGCCTTCGTCAGTTAGCTTTTTCACCTGTGCACGCAACTTTATTGCTGATATTTTCTTGTCTTGCAAGCTAGGAACCGCATGCTCCAAGCTATATTGTAACTGCTTATCAAGCAACTTATTGGTCAGGTGGAATAGGTTATTTACCGCTGCTGCCACCTCCATCATCTCCGCCGATTGCTCTAACACCCAATTAGGTTGCTGCAACAAACCTAAAATACACTCATGATGGTTGGTAAACACAAACTCATCATGGTTATAGCAATCTTTATTAAGATTGAACTCATCAGAAGTCACGGTGCGTAAGCACCAGTCATCAACCGCGCTGCGCAGTTCCCGCTGCGGCAACACAAATACTGGGTAAGCAAAGTGACCCTTTAATGACTTGGCGGTCATGGAGGTATCTTTGCCATCAATGCGCTCTACCACCCTATCTAATAAGGTCGACACAAAGCGGTTCTCTGATGCATTGTAAAACAGCAGATCAGCCACCGGGTTTTGATAGTGATTAAAATACTCGTTGAGTAGGTCAGCCAACTCAGCAAAACGCTGCTCGGCAAATTCTTCTAACAGCCCAACTTGTTGGCCATTCCAGTGCATCTGCTGATCCATCGCAAATGGGGTTCCCAGTGACATGGCATGACGCACACCACTGGCACTGACATACTCTAACGGTGCCCGTAAATTAAGCGCGAAAATGCCCATTGGGTAATAAATAAGCTCAACATCAAACACCAGCTCAGTGTCTCGGCCGCCCTTATTACGAAAAGGCAAACTCAATTGCGGCAGTTGCCATGAGTAAATATCTTCAAAATCTTTGGCAATACCCGCCCATATATCATTGAGCATGTTGCTTTTAGGGGTTTGCGCCCCCCAGTCAGATAAATACAGAGCATGGTTTTGCGGTGCGCTCGCCACTACCTCACTTAAGGTCTGACGCAATTCCCGCGTGACGATGTGATTGACGTTGGCAAAATAGGAGATACTGATTGACCCGCGCTCAACAAACAGTTCACCTGAGCCCGGTTGTCGATTTTCACTGAAAAATGTCAACGGTGGCCACAGTGCTTCCAAATCCGTCGACATAATGTATTTATCGGCGGCGGTTAGCGCCTTTACCGCAGTAATAAACTGCGGGCGCAGCTTCGCCATGGTCGCAGTAAGTTTGACAGGATCATTCCAGCGCATGTCACACAGCTGAGCAATTATCGCTACCCCTTCACTAAAATGGCGATAAGCGCTAAATTCGGGCCGCAGGTACTGGGCATAAAGCTGACTTTCTTTTTCGCTAAACTCGGCGGCAAAACTATTCACACAGGCTAAGTGAGTATCGATATTTTGGGTCGCTTCTGCCATCAGCCACTCTTGACTGGTGTATATGCCCCTGTCGATGTAGCACACATCGATTTGAATCGCCGCAAACTTCTGCAGTACTTTAACCAAAGGTGATGACGGTAAGGCATCCAATGCGGTAATACTTGAACGCACTAGCGTTTCCGCGTGCAAATACCAATTACTTTCCTCTACCTCATGCCTAGCATAGCCGTAGCAAGCACAGAAAAGCAGTAGTGCATCGCGCTTAGGCAAATCAGCGAGCTCGGCTAACTCAACCTTAGGTTGCTGTTCAAATTGCTCTGCTAATTGATAGGCTGGCGACCCCACCAGCTGCAACTCTGATTTGGCCCAATGAAAGCACTGCTCAAAATCCTCTTCACCAATAAAGTCAAAAAAACGGCCTAAAATTGTCTGTAATTCGACATCACTGTCAAGCGTCATAAACTGTCCTTAGAAAGTATACGTTGGCGTTGTTCAACAAAGCGGGCATCAGTGCTATCTAGATAGTAACTGCTGGTAAAAATGTGCGCGACTACCTGCCATAACTGTTGCAAAGTGGGTAGTGCTTGCTGCGATTTACAATGATACATTAACGCCATTGGCGTTGACGCTTGATCATCATAATGGGGCGATAGGTAATCGATATTAAAAGTGCTAAAACCTAGCTTCTGATAAAACTTTTCAGGCCCAGCTTCGGCCTCGACCAACAGCCAGCTAAACTCGGTGCTTGGATCGAAAAATTCAAACAATTCATCGCAAAGCTGTTTTCCCAGCCCTTGCCCCTGCATCGCTGGCGCAATGAATAGATAGCCCAACATGGCAAACCTGTGTTGCGGATACAGCTCAGTGAGTGACATACCTAATGCTTGCTCACCAGCATGAATGACTATACAACGGGATTTACCAGTATCGACCGCTTGTTTTAGTTCTTCTATGGGCTCACGCTCCCACTGAGGAAAAACCTCACAATAGATCGACATGGCACTGTCCCATAACGGGCCTGCAGCGTGATGTAATTGTTTTATCTGCATGATTTGCTGTCTTTTAATGTTTGCGAAATCATAACAAAATAGCTATTAAGCTGGCTAGAAAAAGCCATCGTTGGACTGTATCAATTTTTATTACGTCAGCTAGCAAGTCGCTGAACTAGGTCACATAGCCGATTTAAATTTAGGGTAAATACCTATCGCCCAGCTGGGCTTGATACAGCCAACTGAGAAAATCAATCGATTGACTCTCGCCTTCTGCAGGTGCCCATGAAGCAAACTCTGCCGCATCAATGCTTGAATAAGGGCCTGGCTTTACCTCCATAATCACTGCGTGCTCAGACGGGACATATAAGCAATGCCAGCTATTTTCCGGTAACTCAATTGCCGAGACTGCCGTCCCCGGCGTTAAGCGGGTTTTATCGGTAATCGCACCTGTACTGTCAAATTGCACTAAAACGACCTCACCACGTAAAGCCATTATTAGCTCCCATTTATTGGCTAACACATGCCGATGGGGGCGCACATAACTGCCATGTTGCAGTGCGATACACAGCCGCTGCACCGGTTCATCATAACTCTGATGCAAATTTAGGTGTGCTCGCAGGCGCGCACTGGCGCCAGCGGTGGCTAATAACTGGCTAAACAACTCATCGTCTAACTTCATTCCTATCCCTTAAACTTAACCGCAATACTCACTCTCCGGTTAATTCGCGCTTGGCTTGGGCTAATCGCTGCTCATATTGCGCCGTTGTCAACTGCCCCTGTTCGAGCAATGCTTGCGCTTGTTGGCGTTGCATCCAAAAATGGTACTCAATCGCAGCCAACACATAACCCAGTTGCTGTTCAGTGATCTGTTTATCGGCAAAGGCTTGATGTGCCAGACTTTGATTCCACTGACGGTTTTTAGGTGGCGTGGGTAAGCTAAAGTCTTGCTCAATATACCGTTGATCGGCAATCAAACGCCCCTGCTCGACATGCTCTTGAGCACATAAATGTAGGATGTAATCAACCGAAGCTTGCGCGCCGTAGCGATGAAAGTTGAATTCGGCGCTACATTGACCCATCACCCTACCCTCGGCATCAAGCACATCAACTTCGCCACTGGCACAGCCAACAAGTTGAATGCTCAATAACATCAGAACATAGGCAGTAAGCCAAGCGCGACCAAATCTCATCATTGAGCGCCGAAATAAAGATTATCTGCTTGCCAAACTTTAGTCAGCCTAAAAATGATGACACTCAAAGGAGTATAGAGAGAAAACGGCATACAAATCCTTTTACATCGATGAAGAGCTAAGTGTTTGCTGCGACTTGGCATAGATCAGTGTATTGCTGAGTGCACCGCTGGGCAGTCGGCATTCATTTACCAACATACCCTCGAGTAAATACTGACAACGTTCGGCAACCGCTTGACTCTTCAAGTTAGTTTCAGCGACACGAATTTCTATTCTATTGGCGTTAAGCTCAGTAAATGCATAATGCTCAAGCCGAGTCACCGCCTCGGTAATATAGCCTTTTCCCGCACAACTGCTACGCAGCCAATAACCTATCTCAAAAAATGGCACCGATTTGTCTCGTATCACTAAACCAATCACCCCAACAAGCTGACCCGAAGTTTTTTCTATCAGGCCAAAGCGCAACTCATTTTCGAAGCGTTCGAAATTATCTATCGCCTTCTGCATGTCATTAATTGATTCTTGCTCAGTCAAGGCGTTCGGCACCCAAGGTAAAAATTGCCGCAATGTATTTTGACTCTCAACAACTGCCTGCAACATCGCGTTTTGCCAATCCATCGAAGGCGGTGTTAACGTTAACCTGTCTGATACTAGTTTATCTAACACTGCAATCCTTAAACAATTGAGTCGCCCACACCAGTTACTGGCCCGCTAGTCGGGTTGTTTATTTTGATGAATGGTGACTCCATTCAACTACGAATTCCTAAAAGTAAGTTTAGCTATAATGTTGAATCTGTTTAATAAGATCAATCTTGATTCAGATGTTCAATCACCACTGTTTCAATTTTATCGAGTACTTGCTTTGCTTTTGATGAATCAAGATCGAGCTCTACCCAACCGTCAGTGCTCATAAATTTGGCACCTTGATAGTGAATTACCGTTTGGCAGCCAACAATGGCGCGGCGACCCGTTAGCTTAAAAATTCCCTGTGGCGTATTTATGCGGCTAATACAAAAATCCATGGTTTACTCCTTTTGTTAAATCTTGGGCTAAACCGGCGGTTCACCACTTTCATCTTCAGCCTTTATCTCTTGCTGCTTGATACGCTCAATTTTTTTAATTTCTTGATGGGGAATGGGAAACAGTGAAATAAGAGGAAACACTGCGAGCATAATAAAAGCGCCTTTCGGCATGTTTTTCGCCCACAGCACAATGCGATACATCAGCCAAAATAATAGCAGCAACACTACAATCGCTGCGCAGTAGGCTACTAAGGTTAACCCATCAATATTCAATCCGGCTACGGTATCCAGGATTTGCATTTATCGCTCCATCGCTCCATTGCTCCATTGCTCCATTGCTCCCTCAAATAAAAGATGGGGATAAAACAGCGCGATTCAAGTCACTTAGTTAGCAGCGCCAGTTTTAGTCACTTTTGATTACCAGCGAGGCGGTTAAAGAGTCTCTTAACTGGCTGTGATTCACCAGGATGCTCTCACCCGTGATAAAAGAAACGGCGCAGTGTCGCAATATTTGACTGGAGTAGGTCATACAGCGCAACATCACTGCGAGCAGCATAATCTATTGTTAAATATATTACTTTCAATTGCAGGCCAATCACTATAACCTGTAGTTCTTCGTTTTGTCATTTATCACTGATACCTGGCTGAGCGCTCAATGATTGAGGCGGCCAAATGACAGATCTGCGTTTACGTTACCAAACCATCGAGTTTGGAAAAACCGATATTCACCTGTGCACACTGCGAAATAAACAGGAATTCCACGACCCCGATGGCATTGCCGAAGAGCTAGGCATCTCGTCTGCTACTTGGCCGATTTTTGGTGTAGTTTGGCCATCAAGTTTAGTGTTGGCTCACCATATTGCTGACTATGATGTTGGGGTGAAACGGGTGTTAGAAATTGGCTGTGGCACAGCGCTTAGCAGTTTGTTGCTCAATAAACGCCAAGTGGATATTACCGCAACGGATTACCACCCCGAGGTGGAGACCTTTCTTGCCAGAAACTCTGAGTTAAATGGTGACGATCTTATTCCCTTTGAGCGCACGGGCTGGGGCGATAGTGATGATAGCTTGGGTCGCTTCGACTTAATTATTGGTAGCGATCTATTATATGAAGATGAACATATCGACTTACTGTCAAATTTCATCCACGAACACTCAAAGCCACAATGTGAAGTGATCATCGTCGACCCAGGACGGGGAAGAAAAACCAAACTAGCCAAAAGCCTGCTTAAAATGGGCTATTTATCCACCTTTTCTAAGCCAGAACATACCGATTACCTAGACAGTGACTTTAAAGGTCACATTCTAAACTTTGTCCGTAATAAGTAGCTTTTTACTGTCTTAATATCAACAACGCCTGTCATCACGCCATAGCATCATGCGACTGAGGCGCTGATGCACTGATGCACTGATGCACTGATGCACTGACGCACTGACGCACTGACGCACTGATGACCTTAGCCAACGTCACGCAATAACAACAAGCAAAACCCAGGTAAATACATGGTGCTAACAACTTGTACAACAAGCTGTACCGCAGCTAAACCAAGCCTAGGTTTGCTCAGCAGCAAGTATGCGACTATGAAATAATACCTGCTCGTTTCATTAATCGTTTAGACCATGCGAAAATCATTATTGACTGGCTTTTTCTACTTCACCTCAACTATCGTAGCGGCCAACGAGCTACCGCTCACGCCTACCGCCACAGGTGAATCTTTTATGGTGAGTGCCACCAACCCTTACGTGGCTAAAACTGGTTATGATGTATTGAACAAGCAAGGCAACGCCATCGATGCCATGGTTGCGATGCAAATGGTCATGACTGTGGTTGAACCGGATATGACCGGTATTGGTGGCGGCACTTTCGCCCTGTTTTATCACCACCAAGCTAAACAGTTTCACGCATTTGACGGCAGAGATGCCGCACCGGCAAGTGCCCACGCCAATATGTTTATGCACCAAGGCAAAGCGGTCGATAACAGTGAGGTATTGGGTCCGCGCTCGGTGGCCATTCCCGGTACGTTGAAATTGCTATATCAGACCCATCAACAATACGGCAAGCTCGATTGGGCAGAATTAGTACAGCCGGCAATAGATTTAGCGAACCAAGGTTATGCATTAAACAGCTACACCCACGATATTGTTGTTAGGGAACAAGCTCGCCTGCAACACGACCCTGAAATCAAGGCGCTTTATTGGCAAGATGAGCAGATAAAACCCACCGGCAGCTTAATGACCAATCCCGCTTTAGCTAAAACTTTGGCCAACATAGCCAAACAGGGCGGTGACTATTTGTATCAAGGGGCTTTAGGTCAGCAGATAGTGCAGACCGTCAACCAGCGACTGGAAGCCAATCAACCTCAATTGACGATGGATGATTTCAATCACTATCAGCTCAAGCACCGCGACATCGTTAAAACTAACTACCGTGGGCATCAAGTTATCTCTTTTGGTTATCCGTCATCGGGTGGCACTATGGTCGCGCAAACACTGGCATTACTTGAGCCTTACCAACTTAACGATATGCAGCCAACAGATGCGCAGGCGTGGCGATTGATGACCGAAGCCATGCGGATCACTCAGGCCGATCGTATTGCCTATGCGGGCGACCCAGATTATGTCGAAGTTCCCAGCCAAGCGTTATTAGATAAAGCCTATTTAGCTCAGCGCAGAGCTTTGCTACCTAAAACCGGCGTGATGCCAGAACCACCCACCGCCGGAGCACTATTAGCGCAAATGCCTGGCAGCGACAGTAAGCTAGAAGGTCGCGATACTGGCCACATTTCGATTGTCGATGCCCAAGGCAATGCCATTGCCATGACCAGTACCGTCGGCACCGGGATGGGTTCAGGCGTGATGGTCGATGGTTTAATATTGAATGCACAGATGGACAATTTTACTCACAACCCCGTAGTTGATGGTAAACCGGCTCAAAATGCGATAGCAGCTGGAAAAAGACCTCGTTCAGCCACGACACCGTTAATGGTTTTAGACAATCAAAACAGGCTGAGGTTGGTTATTGGGTCGCCCGGCAGCGGGCAAATCCCGGGGTATGTGCTCAAAACGCTAGTCGGGGTGATTGACTGGCAACTGACAGCGCAAGAAGCCATTGATCTGCCCAATATCCAATATGGCACCAAAGTCGATCGCACTAAGTCACAATACACCACAGGGTTACTGGTTGAAAAAACCACTTTCGCCGAAATGCTGGTGCCGGAATTTATCGACTATGGTTATCCGGTGTATGTGCTACCTATGGTCAGTGGACTAAACGCTGTCGAAATCAACAATGGCAAGATTACTGGCGCGAGCGATAGACGCCGAGCATCAACAGCCATGGGTCGTTAATAGCGCAGTCTATTGCTGTTAAAATTACCGATATTCAACATCAATGTTGAATATCGGTAATTCACCAACAATATTAACCGAGTTTAATTCAGCGACTTTTCATTGCCTGCAGCCAACTCCTGCCTAGCGATCGGCTTACCATTCAATATAACGGTTTCAATACTATCCCATGCCTCAACAGACGCTAGCGGGTTGCGCTCAAGGACTAACAGGTTAGCCTTTTTACCCACTTGCACCGTGCCATAGTCAGCATCCACCTTAAACTGCTTGGCATTATTTATCGTGGCGGCCGCCAGTACTTGTGCAGGAGATAACCCCGCATTTGCCATCGCTTTCATCTCTTGGAAGGTGGTTAATCCTGGTTGATTGGCATAGCTCGGGCTACCAGGAAAATCAGAGGCTAATAATATTGGGTGGTTAGCATGATTAAGATACTGGATCACTTTGTTGCCCTTGCCGATGCGCCCATATAAAAATATCACAGCAATCGCGTTGTCGGCCATGCCGTCGAACCCTATGCGTAACTCTTTTTTGAACCACCGCGCCTGTGGAGTCTGGTACCAGTCTATAAGAGGCGCTGGAGTCACAGCTAAAAACTGCGGTGAACTTGCCGTTGTGGGGAGCATCACCTCTCCTAGTCCAGCAATCACTCTTTGGGTTGGCATGTAACCTACTTGCTCATCAATGATAACATCGAGCGTGGCAGCTATCTCTGCAGGCACATCTAGGTGGCGACGAAGTTGACCCCAGTTCCACATGCCGTGGGCAATCACATCTACGCCAGCAGCAAGGGCCAACTGCTGCATATCAAATGCATTGGCATGGGCCACTATCAAAAGATTATGTTTATCAGCCTCCACTTTAATGCGCTTTAGCGTAGCTGAAGGTAGCAGCTGCCATTGATTGGCATCACCGTAGCCGTCTTCAAAGTAGAGTTTGATACACGAAGCCCCCGAACTCGCTATTTGTTGCACTAAACTCTCTGCGGAATCAGGCTTATTAGCTGCCGCCGCCTCATCGACTAAATAGCGATACATAGACTGAGAAAGCGAGTCTGTTTTTTCTACATAAGGAAAAGTGTCTTTTGACGTGATCACCTCACAGCGAAAATAATCAGGATGGTTAGCCGCATTGGTAAAATGCTTGGAGTTTAAGCCTGGGTTAGGATCCAGTACTTGGGTCACACCGTAATATAAAAAGCTTTTTGGTTGCTGCTCATAGTACGCCGCAACAATTTGCGGGTGCTTGACCGCCAGGGGTTCTACACCAAACCCCATACCTGGCACAGAGGAAACATGCACGTGGCTGTCCATCAACCCTGGAGCCAGAAATTTATCAACGCCGTCTATTTTAGCATCGTAATCAGTGATTTTTTGCGAGGTGATTTGCTCAATTCGACCATTGTTAAGCAGCACATTCATATTCGTGTTTGGCGCGCTTAAATGCGATGACACTATGGTAATATTTTCTATTAGCAGCTTGTCACTTGCCGCCAAAGCAGCAGAAAAAATACGCCTATGAGTATTACAAATCTATTCATTAATCGTCCCTGATAGCCCAATTGGGCACTTTAAAAAGCCATTTCACTCCATGAAGTATTTGCCTGCAACGGTTTGCTTCAGTCGCTAAATAGCTATCGCATAGTCAATTTAGATCTGGACTGGCTTTATTCGCACAAACTCACCGCCTTATGCATCTGCTCAATTTGTTGTTCGAACCCAACAACAGACTCTTGATGATCTAAAGTAAAAGACTCGCCCATAAAATGGGGAAAGCCCTCAGCTTTATCAACCAATAAAGCGTAACGACTTACCGAGTGCTCAACATAAGGTGAGAAATTACTGTGCTTTACCGTGGCACAATTGTCGCTGTATTCTTGCAGCAATCTTGCTGCGATGAGGATCTCCCTTTGATAGTCACTGATCTCCTCGTTAAGCTCTGCACGGCTAGACTGAAAACTGGCAACCGAGTAGCCGAGCAGAACACACAGAGTTATTGCTAATAATTTTGACCACAACTGATTTCAATCCTTTTTTAAGAGCTTATTGCAAAGCCGCCTTTAAGCGCCTAATTAGCTTGCGATTCTGCCACTTTGGACAAAATAAAACTATCAAGCTCATTGGTAATCTGGCCTATACTACTGTTGGTTAGAATCACATAACCGATGTTTTGTGCCGTCATCGAACAACTCAACGACACCCAGCCACGATTAAATCCAGCAAACCCTAAACTGGTATTACTTTGGTCAACCACGTAACTCATACTCCAGCGTCCGCCAGCATTAGCAGCAGGGGTAGTCATATCTGCAATCAATGCTTTAGGTAGCAGCTGAGCACCATTGTATTCACCTAGCTCGTTTTTAAGAATGGCCAAATTGAAACGAGCTAAATCCATCGCCGTTGTATGCAGACCTGCAGCGGCATGCTTTTGCAAAATTTTAGGGGCTTGGTTATCTAACTGAGTTTTCAGTGCTGAGAAATTTAAGCCAGGCTGTGCAGCCGCGTAGCTTACATTGAGTGAAGCAATAAAAATTAGATATCTGATCATCATCCCTGCTGGTGTCCCGTCCTAAAACACAACAATTGTTTGCCTAATTTGCGCAACCAAGCACAACATAGCAAAAACTCGTTACTACGCTCCGTGCTATTTTCATATCGTGGTTGCTTGAAAATTTCCGCCCGTTAAAGGGAAGTTCACAGCCAACGAAGAATACCTGAAACAAATATACCGACTAAGCCAATCGCACTTACCACAAATGAGACACTACGCATCAATTGAAAATTTGCGTAATAACACATCATATGACCAATGCGACCAAGCATATACACTAGCGACAAATTGTTTACCCAAGTCGGGTTGGCTGAGGAGAAAATCGAGAACAGAATAAATAAAACCAATATGCCAACTGTTTCGTTACTATTGGCGAATGCTCGGCTAGAACGAAACAAAAAACTATCATGGCCGCCTGTAATAGCTGTACCTGGGATCTGTTTCTGTTTTATGCCGGTAATGTCCGCAACTAACAATTGGATAAAAAACAACATCCCTGATAAACCTAGCACCAACACACTTGTGCCATATTGAGAAACCAACTCCATTCGATAAACTCCAATATTCATTACTGTCTACATACGTTACCAATGTATTACCGCCGGCTCCTTACGACATCCGAGCAAGTAATCATCATAAATCGATAATCACGCTAACTTTAACGCAATAATATTAGCAACTTAACAGAGCACGAATACTACTGCAATCGCCGTTTCGTCTATAGTTTTTGAGACTTGTTACTCGCGCATTTGCCCTTCTGCTAAGTTATACCGCAACAGCAAGTCGAAGAAAAAACTGCAATAATGTCAATGAGCATTGACTCTCGGCGACAGGATATCGCCGGTAAGCCAATTTGGGAGTATCTATGGTGTTGTGTTACAAGTGATTTGTATATTACTCACCGCAAGCGATAAACCTAGCTGATCCTATATCAGCTAGGTATAGCCAGGCTAATTCAGGTATATAGACCTGCTAGCTGCGGCCCTGTTATCACGCTTGCAGGTGCAAGGCATCACACATGGGCATCGGCATAACCCATGCGGGTCAACGCATTACGCACTAAATCTAAAGTTTGTGGATCTTCAATGGTCGCTGGCATATTAAAGGCTTGATTGTCAGCAATCTTACGCATGGTGCCGCGTAGGATTTTACCTGAGCGGGTCTTAGGTAACTTTTGTACGGCACTGACTAAACGAAATGCCGCTACGGGACCAATTTGCTCACGCACTAACGCGATAAGCTCTTTGTAAAGCTGTTCATCGGTTAAATGAACGCCTTTTTTAAGTACTACCAATCCCAATGGCACCTGTCCTTTTAGCTTGTCATCGACACCAATAACCGCTGCTTCCGCTACGGCGTCGTGCTGGCAAAGTACTTCTTCAAAACGGCCGGTGGATAAACGGTGTCCGGCAACGTTAATGATGTCATCAATGCGGCTCATAATATACAGATAACCGTCCTCATCCATATAACCGGCATCTCCGGTAAGATAAAAGCCGGGGTACATACTCAAATAGCTGTCTTTATAACGTGCTTCGTTACCCCATAACGTGGCTAATGTGCCAGGCGGCAGTGGCAGCTTAATCACCACATTGCCAGATTCATTGGCTGCAACTTGCTCGCCCATTTCATCAACCACTTGCACATCGTAACCAGGTACCGGCAACGCAGGCGATCCCGCTTTTATCTCTACGGGTGCCGTACCCATCATATTTGCGGCCACTGGCCAACCCGTTTCGGTTTGCCACCAGTGATCTATCACCGGTTTTTGCAGTTGCTCTTGCGCCCAATACAAGGTGTCTGGGTCACATCGTTCACCAGCCAAAAATAGATTTTTAAGGCAGCTTAAATCGACTGTTTTGATGTATTCACCGCTGGGGTCATCACGCTTTATCGCACGTATTGCTGTTGGCGCCGTAAAGAAGCTTTTGACATTATACTTGGCAATAGTGCGCCAAAATGCCCCAGGATCTGGCGTGCCAACCGGTTTACCTTCATATAAAAGTGTGGTCGCGCCCACCAGCAAAGGGCCGTAAACAATATAAGAGTGGCCCACTACCCAGCCCACATCGGATGCGGCCCAAAAAGTATCGCCAGCTTCAATATCGTAAATGTGTTTCATCGACCAACTTAGGGCGACCGCGTGGCCTCCATTGTCACGCACCACCCCTTTGGGCTGGCCTGTGGTACCTGAGGTATACAACACATATAGCGGGTCAGTTGCGCTCACGCTGACACAATCGATATGGCTAGCCGCAGCCACACAGCTCTGCCAATCCCAGTCTCTGCCGGGTAGCAACTCAGCGGTATATTGGGGGCGATTGAGCACCACGCAACTACTCACTTGATGTTGCGCCTGCTGCAAAGCTTCATCCAATAACGGCTTATATGCCACCACGCCAGAGGGCTCAATACCGCAAGAGGCAGATAAAATCATAGTCGGCTTAGCATCATCTATTCGGGTCGCTAGCTCATTCGCAGCAAAGCCACCAAAAACCACTGAATGGATAGCCCCTAAGCGCGCACAGGCAAGCATGGCGTATGCCGTTTCGGGGATCATCGGCATATATATCACCACCCGGTCGCCTTTTTTCACCCCGCGCTGTGCCATAAAGCCCGCCAAACGGCTGACCTGGGCTTGCAGTTCTTCATAGGTGATGCCGTATTCGGTATCCGTGACAGGACTGACATACTGGATCGCGACTTGATTGCCACGCCCCTGGGCAACATGGCGATCGACCGCGTTGTAACAGGTGTTCAGTTCGGCGCCACTGAACCATTGGTACATCGGGGCGTTGTCGCTATCGAGCACTTTATCCCAAGTTTTTTGCCAGGCAATGCTTTGCGCAGCTTGTGCCCAAAACTCATCGGGATGTTGGTTTGCTTGTTGATGCAGCTGCTGATGTAAATCCTTCATAGTTAGTCTCCTTGGCAAGTCAACTTGCATTAATTTGGCCACCACCTTGTGGTGAAGGTCGCGCCATGCAAAACCAACTTGTCCTTCCCCTTGCTTGTATGATTGAAGGTATAAACATCTACGTGTTATTCCCTCAGTGACAGCGCCCTGCCAAGTGGCAAATATTGTTTATATAATGGGCAATACTGATAGCTCAATTATCGCGCGCTAAGTAAAATTGCCCATTAGACCTTAGAATAACTAGGGCTATCGTCGACGTTAAGTGGTAAAACCATCAGCTAACCCCATTTAAACACCCGTTTAAAAATTTAATTATTTTAATAAGTTAGTCATTTTAATCAGTAAAACGTCAGTTTTTCCTGACACCTTTTTGAGTCAAATTCAAGTTCTGCGCCACCCACAAGCTTTACCTTTACGTAAACTTCATATATTGTGCTGGAAACGTTAAATTTTATGGTGTTATTAATGAGCGAAAACCACGCCCCACAGACGACTTACTCCATTAGTGAGCTATCAAAAGAGTTCGATATTACTACCCGTAGTATTCGTTTTTACGAAGACCAAGGCTTACTCAAACCTAAGCGCCGTGGGCAAACACGTATTTACGGCTTAAAAGATCGAGTACGCCTGAAACTGATTTTGCGCGGTAAGCGCTTAGGGTTTTCATTGGCAGAAACCCGTCGACTATTCGAACTGTACGATGCCGATAAAAACAGCTCTTCACAGCTGCAAACCATGCTCGATTTAGTCGAAGAGAAAAAATCAGCACTGCAGCAGCAAATGGATGACATCAAAGTGGTACTGATGGAGCTTAACAGTGCTGAGCAGCAGTGCCGCGCTGCCCTAGAAGAACAACAAAAAGTTTAAGTCATTAGCCATACTGCAAGACCTTAAAAATTTAACACAAGCAAATAGATAGCAAAAATAACAATACTAATAAAAGAACATGACAGGACATCAACCATGACTCAACTCTACTCATCTCTCAATTTCGGCCTCGGTGAAGATGTCGATATGCTCCGCGATGCGGTACAGAGCTTTGCCGCCAATGAAATTGCGCCAATTGCCGCGCAAGTCGATGAACAGAACGCCTTTCCAAATGAACTTTGGCCGGTACTCGGTGAGATGGGTTTGTTAGGTGTTACCGTACCAGAACAGTACGGCGGCGCAGATATGGGCTATTTGGCCCATGTGGTTGCCATGGAAGAAATTTCTCGAGCTTCGGCGTCAATTGGTCTGAGTTATGGTGCCCACTCTAACCTGTGTGTTAACCAAATCAACCGCAATGGTAACGACGTTCAAAAAGCCAAGTACTTGCCAAAATTGGTCAGCGGAGAGCATATTGGTGCGCTCGCCATGAGCGAGCCCAACGCGGGCTCAGATGTAGTATCGATGAAGCTGCACGCCCGCAAAGAAGGCGACCGTTACATCTTAAACGGCAATAAAATGTGGATCACCAATGGTCCCGATGCCGATACCTACGTTATCTACGCCAAAACAGATTTAGATAAAGGTGCCCACGGTATTACTGCCTTTATTGTTGAACGTGGCTACAAAGGCTTTACCCAAGCGCAAAAGCTCGACAAGTTAGGCATGCGAGGCTCCAACACCTGTGAGCTGGTATTCGATAATGTGGAAGTACCAGAAGAGAATATTCTTGGTGGCTTAAATAATGGCGTAAAAGTATTAATGAGCGGCCTAGACTACGAACGTGTTGTGTTATCTGGCGGCCCTCTAGGCATCATGACCGCCTGTATGGACATTGTTGTTCCTTACATTCATGAACGTGAGCAGTTTGGTAAGTCCATCGGTCAATTCCAGCTGGTTCAAGGCAAACTTGCCGACATGTACACCGGAATGAATGCCGCTAAATCTTACATCTACAATGTGGCTAAATCTTGCGATCGTGGTGAAACCACCCGTAAGGATGCCGCTGGCGCCATTTTATATAGTGCTGAGTTAGCCACCAAAATGGCCTTAGATGCCATTCAATTATTAGGCGGTAATGGTTACGTTAATGAATACGCCACAGGGCGACTGTTACGTGACGCTAAGCTGTATGAAATTGGTGCGGGCACCTCAGAAATACGCCGCATGCTGATCGGACGTGAACTATTTAACGAATCTAAATAGTTCATTGAGGCGCAGCAGACTCCCCGCTGCTGCGTCTTTGCCGACCTCTCCTCATTTTGTGCTAAGAAGGACATTGCCGTGACGCAATTAAGCAGCCGAATCAACGCTCGTAGCGATGAGTTTAAAACCAAACACCAAGAGATGGCCGCCGTTGTGGCCGACCTTAAACAGCAACTGCATACTATTGAACAAGGTGGCGGTGCCGTCGCCCGTGAGCGTCATTTGTCACGGGGCAAGCTGCTACCGAGACAACGAGTCGAAAAACTGCTCGATGCTGGCTCTCCTTTTTTAGAACTATCTCAGTTTGCCGCATATGATGTGTATGATGACGTAGTACCTGCCGCTGGCATTATCGCCGGTATTGGCCGAGTGAGCGGTGTTGAATGCATGATCATCGCCAACGATGCAACCGTTAAAGGCGGCACCTATTACCCCATCACGGTAAAAAAACACCTTCGCGCTCAAGAAATTGCTCAGCGCTGTCACCTACCGTGTATCTATCTTGTCGATTCTGGCGGCGCTAATCTGCCTCGCCAAGATGAAGTTTTTCCAGACCGTGACCACTTTGGCCGTATCTTTTATAACCAGGCGCAAATGTCTGCCAAAGGTATCCCTCAGGTCGCCGTAGTGATGGGACTTTGTACCGCTGGCGGCGCCTATGTGCCAGCCATGGCGGATGAGTCAATTATCGTTAAAGAGCAAGGCACCATTTTCTTAGCCGGTCCACCACTGGTAAAAGCAGCAACTGGCGAGGAGGTCTCGGCCGAGGAACTTGGTGGCGCTGAAGTGCACACCAAAATATCGGGTGTGGCTGATCACATGGCGCAAAATGATGACCATGCGCTTGAACTGGCCCGTAAGTCCGTTGCTAGACTCAACCATAACAAGCAAATCGAAGCGCAATTGAGTGCGGTTAAACCGCCACAATTTGATATCAACGAGCTCTACGGTATCGTTGGCACCGATCTGAAAAAACCTTTCGATGTTAAAGAAGTCATCGCCCGTATTGTTGATGACTCAGACTTTGATGAATTTAAAGCCAATTACGGTAATACCTTAGTGTGTGGTTTTGCACGTATTCATGGCTACCCCGTAGGGATAGTGGCCAACAATGGGATTTTATTTTCAGAGTCGGCACAAAAAGGCGCGCACTTTATTGAACTGTGTTGCCAACGCAAAATTCCGCTGCTGTTTTTACAAAATATTACCGGCTTCATGGTCGGCAAAAAATATGAGCATGAAGGCATTGCGAAACACGGCGCCAAAATGGTCACCGCAGTGTCATGCGCCACCGTACCTAAATTTACCGTCATCATAGGTGGCAGTTACGGCGCCGGCAACTACGGTATGTGTGGCCGCGCCTTCGAACCCACTATGATGTGGATGTGGCCCAATGCGCGTATCTCGGTAATGGGCGGAGAGCAAGCTGCTGGCGTTTTGGCAACAGTGCGCCGTGATGGCTTGGCCCGTAAAGGTGTTGAATGGTCAGCAGAAGAAGAAGCCAAGTTCAGGCAACCGATTGTCGAGCAGTATGATAAAGAGGGCCACCCTTATCATGCCAGTGCCAGATTATGGGATGACGGCATTATTGACCCAGCACAAACACGTGACGTGGTGGGTTTGGCCCTATCTGCAGCACTCAATGCGCCAATCGCTGACACCAAGTTTGGTGTTTTCAGAATGTAATGGCACTAGCCAATCAACACAATAAGGGCTTAACCATGCTACCTGAAACCCAACATTTTAATTTTGTCCGCTGCCATATTGAAGATGGCATCGGCCATATTGAACTTGACCGAGCAGACAAACACAACGCCTTTGATGAGGTGATGATTAATGAAATTATCACCAGTCTACGAGTATTGGCTAAACGCGACGAATGCCAGTTGTTAGTGCTCAGCGCTGCGGGAAAAAACTTCAGCGCAGGCGCCGATCTTAATTGGATGCGTAAGCAAGCCAAGATGGACTTTCAACAAAACCTAGCCGATGCCAATGAGCTCGCCACCTTAATGCATGAACTGGATAAGTTTGCTAAACCTAGCATTGCGTTAGTGCAAGGTGCCGCTTTCGGTGGCGCACTCGGCTTGATCTGCTGCTGCGATATTGCAATTGCTAATTCGCGCGCCAGTTTTTGTCTAAGCGAAGTTAAACTCGGTTTAATTCCAGCAGTCATTAGTCCCTACGTTACTCGTGCCATGGGCCAACGCGCAGCGCGGCGCTATATGATGACCGCCGAGCGATTCGATGTGACTACCGCACAACGCCTTCAAGTCATTCACGAAATTAACGATGAATTACTCGCCGCAGCACAACCTTTTATCGATGCGTTTAAAGCCAATAGCCCACAAGGTATGTCATGGACTAAGGCACTGTTAAGCCACTTAGAAAATGGCGAGATTGATGACGATACCCGTGCCCACACCAGTGAGCGTATCGCCCGCATTCGAGTCTCCGATGAAGGTCAAGAAGGGCTCAATGCCTTTTTCGATAAGCGCGCCCCCCAATGGCAAACTGAGGCATAACAACAATGAATAATATCCTCACTGGCCCTTTTGTAAACACAACACAGAGAGTGTCCTGATATGTTTACCAAATTACTGATTGCAAACCGCGGTGAGATTGCTTGCCGTATCATCAAAACCGCTAAAGCCATGGGCGTTAGCACCGTTGCCCTCTACTCCGATGCGGATAAAGAGGCCCGCCATGTTGCCATGGCCGATGAGTCATTTTATCTTGGCGGCAGCGCACCAGCAGATTCTTATCTGAAGGGCGAATTAATCATAGAGATCGCTAAACGAGCAGGCGCACAGGCGATTCACCCAGGCTATGGTTTCTTATCAGAAAACGCCGATTTTGCTCGCCTATGTGAACAAAACGATATTGCCTTCGTTGGCCCTGGCGCGGCAGCAATTGACGCCATGGGCAGCAAAAGTGCCGCTAAAGAGATCATGGGCAAAGCTAACGTCCCGCTAGTGCCGGGCTACCATGGTGATGAACAATCTGATCAAGTACTGCTAAAAGCATCAACCGAGATTGGCTTCCCGCAACTCATAAAAGCAGCCTACGGCGGTGGCGGTAAAGGGATGCGTATTGTTGAATCCCAAGCTGAGGCGTTAGAGGCCATCAACTCTGCACGACGTGAAGCAGCATCTTCTTTTGGCAATGATAAGCTCCTGATTGAACGTTATTTGCGTCAACCCCGCCACGTAGAAGTACAAGTATTTGCCGATAACTTTGGCGACTGCATTTACCTCTCCGATCGCGACTGTTCGATTCAACGTCGCCACCAAAAAGTGGTAGAAGAAGCACCAGCACCGGGTTTGAGCGATGCCCTGCGTAAACAAATGGGTGAAGCGGCTGTTGCTGCTGCCAAGGCCATTGACTATGTAGGCGCCGGTACCGTGGAGTTTCTACTGGATACTGACGACAGTTTTTATTTCATGGAAATGAATACCCGCTTGCAGGTTGAACATCCGGTCACTGAACTGGTCACCGGCCAAGATTTGGTAAAATGGCAGTTAATGGTCGCCAGTAACTCGCCACTACCATTGAAACAAAATGAAGTGCGCATTCACGGCCATTCGTTCGAAGTGCGTATCTATGCGGAAGACCCACACAATGACTTTCTGCCTGCCAGCGGTAAGCTCAATTTCTTGCGTGAACCACAACAGAATAAGTTTGTGCGCATCGACTCTGGGATCCGCGAAAACGATGTCATCAGTAATTTCTATGACCCAATGATCGCCAAGTTGATAGTTTGGGATGAATCACGCCCTCGGGCATTACAACGCCTAGTGCACGCGTTAGGCTCATATCAAATTACTGGGCTAAAACACAATATCGAATTTTTAGCCAACATCGCAGAGCATCAAGCCTTTGCCGATGCCGATTTTTGTACCGACTTTATTGAGCGTTATGGAGACAGTCTGATTGGCCCGAGACTCGACGACAATGAAGACCAACACAATCAAGCGCTAGCCATGGCCGCTTTGTACACCGTATGCGCGCAGCAGCAACAAGCTAAAGCCGACGCCGTAAACAGCCAAGATCCCTACTCTCCTTGGGGACTCGCCAATGGCTTTAGGCTTAACAGTGCCAGTATTCACCCTATTGCACTGTTAGATGATACTAACCAGCTACAACAATTACAGCTGACTCAAGTGGGTAATGAATTTAGCGTCACAATTAATGAGCAGCAACTGTTGTTATCGGCATCACTTAAAGACGATGTGCTGCATGGTGAAATAAATGGCCACAAGAGCAAAGTGCCCGTTAGCCAAGATGCTGAAGGCTTTACCTTATTTTTACCCCAAGGCAGTTACCACTTTAAACCCGTGCAAACTGAAATAGCGGAAGAGCAAGCAAGCCACGAAGACAAACTCAAAGCGCCAATGAATGGCACGGTTGTCACCCACTTGGCTCAAGTTGGCGACGCAGTGACCCAAGGCCAAGGCTTGTTAGTGATGGAAGCGATGAAAATGGAGTACACCATAGAAGCGCCATTTGATGGGGTTGTCAGTGCATTTTTCTTTGATGCAGGTGAGCTTGTCGAAGATGGTGCGCAGCTTTTAGAAGTTACACCCAACGAGCAAGAGGCCTAATATGTTTGCCGATAAGGTGTCGATTTTTGAAGTGGGTCCCCGAGACGGTTTACAAAATGAAGTGGCCGTCACCACTGCAGACAAACTGCGTCTCATTGAGCAATTGGCGCAAGCTGGCGTTAAGCGCATTGAAGCTGGCAGTTTTGTCTCACCCAAATGGGTGCCACAGATGGCCGATTCTGGAGATATTTTTCGCCAGCTGCAGCGTGTTGATGGCATAACGTACAGCGCCTTGACCCCTAATTTAAAGGGCTTGGAACTTGCGCTTGACGCTGGTGCGGATGAAGTTGCCATTTTTGGCGCAGCTTCACAGAGCTTTAGTCAAAAGAACATTAACTGTTCCATTGAAGAGTCAATTGAACGCTTCGCCCCCGTCATGCAAGCCGCTCAAGCAAACAATGTGCGAGTGAGAGGTTATGTCTCATGCGTATTAGGTTGCCCTTATGAAGGCGATATCGCGGTTGCTGAAGTCGCACGTGTGGCAGAGATTCTTTACAAAATGGGCTGTTATGAGATTTCGCTTGGCGACACGATAGGCGTTGGCACACCACACAATGCCCGTAGAATGGTTGAAGCTGTGGCTGAAGTCGTACCGGTTGATAAATTGGCGCTGCATTTCCATGACACCTATGGTCAAGCGTTGGCCAACATTCTTGCCTGTTTAGCAACCGGCGTGAGTGTCATTGATAGTTCAGTTGCGGGACTCGGTGGTTGCCCCTATGCCAAGGGGGCGTCAGGTAATCTTGCCACCGAAGATCTGGTTTATATGCTTCACGGTATGGGCATAGACACTGGTATTGACCTAGCGTTACTTGCACAAGCGGGTGATCAGATCAGCCAAGCCTTAGGCAGAAACAATGGTTCGAAAGTGGCTCAGGCGATCAAGAATTAATCTGGCTGCAGCGCAATAGCTGCAACCTTTTGAGGGAGATAATTATAATGGCAGGATTAAATAAACTGGTCGGCAGCTATGAAGCTGCCCTTGAAGGCCTTAGCAATGATATGACCGTGATGGTTGGCGGCTTTGGCTTATGCGGCATTCCAGAGGGGCTGATTGCTCAAATGGTAAAAACGGGTGTCACAGGTTTAACCGCTATCTCTAACAATGCCGGTGTCGATGACTTTGGCTTAGGCTTACTGCTAAAGAGTCGCCAGATTGATACCATGATTGCCTCCTATGTTGGCGAGAACGCCACCTTTGAGCAGCAAATGCTATCAGGAGAGCTCAACGTTATCTTGACACCACAAGGTACCTTAGCAGAGAAAATCCGTGCCGGTGGCGCAGGTATTCCGGCATTTTTCACTGCAACCGGTTACGGCACCCCAGTCGCTGAAGGCAAAGAAACCCGTGAAATTGATGGCCGACACTATGTTCTAGAGCCTGCACTCACTGCTGATTTTGCCCTAGTTAGAGCATGGAAAGCCGATACCATGGGTAACTTGGTATTTCGCAAAACCGCAGCCAACTTCAACCCAATGATGGCAACGGCCGGAAAAATTACTGTCGTTGAAGCTGAGCATATTGTCGCACCTGGTGAGCTTGACCCTGACCACATCCACACACCGGGGATCTACGTCGATAGATTGATTCAAGGTACCTTCGAGAAACGTATTGAACAACGCACAGTCAAAGCATAAAAGGGAGCAGCGATAATGGCACTATCAAGAGAACAATTAGCACAGCGTGTTTCCCAAGAGCTACAAGACGGCTTCTACGTTAACCTTGGCATAGGCATACCAACCTTGGTTGCTAACTATATTCCACAGGGCATGGAAGTCATGTTGCAGTCTGAAAATGGCCTACTGGGCATGGGGGAGTTTCCCACAGAAGAGACCATCGATGCCGATTTAATCAATGCCGGTAAACAAACCGTTACCGCAATCGACGGCGCATCGTTCTTCTCATCGGCAGAAAGCTTTGCCATGATCCGTGGCAGACACGTAGATTTGACTGTGTTAGGCGCCTTCGAGGTCGATGTCAATGGCTCAATTGCCTCGTGGATGATCCCAGGCAAGCTCATTAAAGGCATGGGCGGCGCAATGGATTTGGTTGCCGGTGCAGACAACATCATTGTCACTATGATGCACGCCGATAAAAAAGGTAACTCTAAGCTGCTGCCAGTATGCGAACTGCCACTCACAGGATATGGCTGCATAAAGCGGGTGTTAACCGATTTGGCCTTTATTGAAATCAAGGACGGTGCATTCCATTTATTAGAGCGCGCCCCTGGCGTGTCGGTAGAAGAAATTGTGGCCAAAACTGCCGGTAAAATAGTGGTGCCTGAAAACGTACCTGAAATGCAGTTATAACAAGCCAAATAAGCGCCAACAAAAAGCCACTCATATGAGTGGCTTTTTTTATCGGTATACCTTTATTAATCGTCAACGGACGCTTAATGCCGCAACGACAATAGTTAATTACGCTTGAGCCGTTGCACCGAATGTTGCCAAAACTGCTGCGCAAGCTGTCGTGACATTGATGACTTATCAGCGGTGTTTTCACCCAAATGTTTATCTTGCTGCGCTTGGCTGTAACCTTCGTTTGCCAGTTCACTTATCGCTTGCAATGAATCACTGATTTCGGTGGCCGCCTCTCCCTGCTCGCCCATGGCATTAGCGCTGTGGTCGGTCATTTGATTTATGCTGTCTATCGTCGCCACTAACCCAGCAAATACGCTCTCGGCATCTTTAACCAATGCCACTGCTTGACTTGCCTGTGCCTGACCCGCCGCTAATGTGGTTGCGGCGTTGGCGGTGCTAGATTGAAACTTGGCAATGATTTGATCTATCTGCCGAGTCGACTCTGCCGTTCTTGCTGATAGTTGCCGCACTTCATCGGCAACAACGGCAAAACCGCGACCCGACTCACCAGCCCTCGCCGCTTCAATGGCGGCATTTAACGCCAATAGATTGGTTTGCTCAGCAATGGCGCTGATAACCTCTAGCACCTGATTAATGGCAACACTGTCTTGTTCAATCTCAGCGACCACAGTGGCAAAATTACCGACTTCACTGTTCAATGCATCTATGGTTGCGACCACGGCGTCAAGCTGCTGATAGCCATTGGCAACGGCGGCTTGGCTGTGCTCAACTTCGGTGGCGACTTGCTTGATCTGACCGCTTAGTTCGCTAAAACTGGCTGTTAGCTCCTCAACCGCAGCAGCCGCTTGAGCGGTTTGCTGGCTTTGACCATCCGCTCTGCCTGCAGCCTCGGTGATTGAGCCCAGTAATTGTTGGTTATCATTGGCGATTGATGCTGCACTGTCAGCCATGCGCCCCACTACGCCCGATATTTCTGCGTTTACAAACTCCATGGCGCAGGCGATATTACCAATCTCATCATTACGTCCGGTATAAATATGTCGCGCCACCGGATCATCAATTACCGCTTGTGCCTGCTGGTTGAGCTGCTTAAGCGGCTTTAGAATAAAGTTAAGGCCAACATACATCGGCAACAACATCGCCAGTGCCAGCCAAGGTGATACCAAAGCGCAGCCTAAGCTTAGTATGAGCATCGCCAATGCATGCAGCTTGATTTGCCCTGTGAAACTCAATAACGGCTTATCGAGTTCTGCCGGAGACTGACCACTTTGTATGTTGGCATAGGCACTACTAGCACGCTCAATCTGTGACTCACTGGCGCGGCGGCGCACCGATTGGTATTCCTCTACCTTGCCATCTTTAACCACTGGTGCCACATAGGCATTAACCCAATAATAGCCGCCATCTTTACAGCGGTTTTTAACCACCCCCATCCAAGACTGGTTTTGCTTCAAGCTTTGCCATAGCATTTTATAGGCCTGCTCGGGCATATCTGGGTGACGCACAATATTATGAGGTTGGCCGACAAGCTCTTGCTGCTCAAACCCACAAATGCGGCAAAAATCATCATTGGCATAGCGAATGTTACCTTTGAGATCTGTGGTGGATAGTAAGATATCTTCATCCGCCAAACTCACTTGTTGGTTTGTCACAGGCTGGTTATTACGCATTGTGATTCAATTAGTTATATAGAGTAAGGTGGCGGGATTTTGCCTTGTTAGCCGCAGAGAGTTTGTGACCCAGTGCAAGATTAAATGTATCAGCGGCGTTTACATTTGTTGAATTTTGAAGCAGATCGCAAATACCACAAATGCTAAATTAGATTAAGCAGGCAAGCGTTTGAAAAGCTGATTAAAAAGCCTGACTTTCGCGACGCTAAACGCGCCTAATTTTGTGACAAGCCATTGAATTAGGCACTACACTTGTTCACAAGCACATTTATAGAGGCACGATGGCAGCCATAACAAAAGGATGACTACAGACATGTTGATATCTCGTCGTCAGTTATTTCAATTCACTGCATTGTTTAGCATGCTGTTTGCGTTGGTGGGTTTTAGCTATAACGTTTGGCGGATGGAGATCAGTGAGCATAACAATACCATGCGTGCGGCCAGCTTTGAGTTATTACTGCAGCTGTCCGAGTTAGAAGCGATTGTCTATGCCGCTCACTATGACAAGGATCCTATTGGTGGCAATCCGCGCAAAGGCTGGATTAAAGTAAACTTGGTTTTTGACCTATCGATGATCACTACAGTGCCACTGCAACAACAATCACAGCAGCTAAAAAATGTATGGCAACAACATTGGTCATCCATGGCACAAGATCAACAAAGCGCCAGCGCAATTATTACCGAAATAGACAACAGTCGCGCCAGTGTGCGTCAGCTACTGGCGTCACTGCAATAGTGCGTTAGCGCGAGATTATTGATCCCAAAGAAACTCACGAAAATGTTTTCGGCACACTGACTCATAACTCTCATTGCCACCAATGGCCACTTGCTCACCCTCACGCATTGGCTTGCCGTCGCCATCTAGGCGCAACACCATGTTCGCTTTGCGGCCGCAATGACAAATGGTCTTTAACTCAATCAGCTTGTCTGCCCAAGCGAGTAAATACTGGCTACCGCTAAACAGTTCGCCCTGAAAGTCAGTTTTTAGGCCATAACACAGCACCGGAATATCGAGCACGTCCACCACATAGGTCAGTTGTTTAACCTGCTGCTTACTTAAGAACTGCGACTCGTCAATCAAAATACAATGCAGCGGTTTTTGTTGATGTGCTTGCTCAATGACCTTAGCGATATCATCTTGGCTACCAAAGACTTGCGCATCAGTTTCGATGCCGATACGAGAAGCCACTTTACCCACGCCATAACGATCATCTATCGATGCGGTCATCACTAAGGTATTCATGCCGCGCTCACGATAGTTATATGAGGATTGTAATAGCGATGTCGACTTGCCGGCGTTCATTGCCGAGTAGTAAAAATAAAGCTGAGCCAAAACTGCTTCCTTAGCGGGGAAAAAGGTTGATAAGTTTACCGCGTCGCCGTATCCCAATCCAGATGTAATACCAATCAGCTAACGGGAAATTTGATCCTTAGCAAACATATAGGATACTTGAGTAACCATGATGAAGTTTGGCCCGGCTTATTGGCTATCGCTCGATGCCAAAATACCGATAATAACCTGACGACTAACTAGCCGCTAATTATCGCTACGATGGAACCATCGCTGATACAGCTGGGGAATTTCACCAGAGTCCAGCAATTGCTGAACGGCCTGATTAACCTCTTGATGCAGACTGGCATTGCCCTTTTTTACCGCCACAGCAACCGGCGTCCCCGATGCAGGTTGCGCTAAAATACTCACTTTAACGCCACGCTGTTTTGCTAAAAATAATCCCACTGCCTCAGGCATGATGGCCGCATCAACAAGGCCTGAATCAAGACGCTGCATCGACACTGCTTTACTGGCAGTATTTTGCAATCGATATTGGTATAAGCTCTGCTGTTGCTGCCACTGGCTTTGTAAGGTTGAATGCCGATCGCCCGCAACCAATCGCCCTTCGAGATCGGCCAACTGTTTAATCGACTGATTGCCACTCAATACAAATACCGCATCTCGGCGTTCATAATAAGGTACTGAAAAATCAAATACACGCGCACGAATAGAGTTAATTTCCATGCCAACAATCAGGTCTATTTCACCAAACCTTAGTTGATTGAGCACGGTATCCCATTGCCCCTGAACAAACTCAAAATCTCGCTCTAAGCTGTTTGCAATAAGCTTGGCTACATCGACATCGAAACCAGCGGGATAATCATCTACTTGGTACTGATAAGGTGGAAAACCAATGGATATGCCGAACTTTAGCGGTGTGTTATCGGCACTCAAACTTGGCGCACAAAACAGCGCCGTGAACAGCAAAGCTAAATAAAATAAGACGGGATTGGCTAAATGGTTAAGCCTGTACATTACGTCCAGTTAACCCTTTTTGAGTACTAATGCATTTATTATAGCAGTATAAAAAGACCATTATTAGTGATAGAGCCCAATTTCAAGAAGTTGTTAGTGGCTTATACCACCCCCAATAAAGACAGCGGCAATCTTAAAATAAAAAAGCACTTTATCAATCGATAAAGTGCTTAGTATTTAACCCTGCTTAAGTTGTTACAAATAACGACTCAATACTATGCAGGTTGCTTTGACTTCACTCTAAGAATCAACACACTAATAATGAACAATACTGTACACGTCAGTAATCCAGCAGTTAATGACTCAGTAAAACCAAGTACGGTGTAACCACCCAAACTGATTATTGCCACAATCACTGCATAAGGAAGTTGCGTCAATACGTGGTCGATGTGATGACAGTTTGCCCCAGTTGAAGACAAAATCGTTGTATCAGAGATTGGCGAGCAATGATCTCCAAATACCGCACCGGCAAGCACAGCGGCCAACATAGGTAACATCATATTAGTGTGCGTACCCATCGCCATATCCGCGGCAATCGGCAGCATGATACCAAAGGTGCCCCAGCTAGTTCCGGTTGAAAATGCCGTTAGGCCAGCTAGCACAAACAGTACCGCAGGTAACAAGGCGAACGGAATATTGCCAGAAGCCAAGCTCGCCATATATTTACCGGTCTCAAGTTGGCCAATTACACCGGCAATAGTCCACGCAAACAGTAAGATGTATATCGCTGGCAACATAGAGCGCGCACCGGCAACTAAACCTTTAACCAGTAACCCTTTCTCAAGCCCTTGACTGACAACCAACGCAACTGTTGCCGCTAAACCAATCAAAGCGCCATAGAACAATGACCAGGCAACATCAGTCTTCTCAAAGGCACCAATAACCGAGAATTCAATCGAGTCAGCTGCCAATGCATCTGCACCGCTGCTGATCATGAAATAAATAGTCGCGGCAACGAGTACGGTGATCGGTAAGAAAAGACCAATAATTTTACCTGAATCAGACTCAGGTAAATCGCTGTTAGCCCCAGGGGGTAAGCCTTTTGATTCATCGTAAAGATTGCCTTTTTGTGCATTTAACTCATGCTGACGCATCGGGCCAACATCTAGCCCCATAAAGGCCACACACAGCAGCAATAATAGTGCAAAAATGGCATAGAAATTCATGGGAATCATTTGCACAAACACGCTTAAATGGCCAGTATCGGTAAAGCCATGTGCAGTTAAAATACCGCCGATTAATGCAATAATATATGCGCCCCAACTCGACACTGGTGATATAACGCAGATAGGTGCTGCGGTGCTATCGAGTAGATAAGCTAATTTACTACGAGAGATGTAATAACGATCGGTGAGCGGTCTCGCAACGCTACCCACAACTAAGCTATTGAAGTAATCATCAATAAAAACCACACACCCCAAGAACATGGTCAGCAACTTGGCGTCACGCTTATTGCGAATACGAGTTCTTGCCCATTCTGCAAACGCTTTTGCTGCTCCGCTCACAGTAATTAACGCTGTGATCATTCCTAGTAGGATTAAGAAGCCCAGCAAATAAACATTCCAGCTGTTCATGGCACCGTCTTCCCAAAACAGGCCTACGGCTTGGTTAGCCAAGTACTGACCTGAATCGACTACGGCAAAATCGGTAATGAGCAAGATACCCAATAAGATACCCACACCGAGAGATAGCAGCACTTTACGAGTAAATATGGCCATGAGAATTGCAACCACAGGTGGTAGCAACGAGAGCGCTGAATCAGCGTAACTTAGAGTCGTCATTTATTATTTTCTTCGTTTTGAGTACGAATGGAGGCGACTGAACTGGTGGGATATGGATGAAGATATCAAAAACACCTGTCCTTTCAGTAGCGCTCCATAGTAATACCCAGCATTATATAGGTATAACATTTTCTTATCATCCGGATAAGAAGTCTATGGCAGTGCTGTCTCTATTCGAGGACAGCCCCAGCAGTTAACTTTGATGAGTGTAACAACTTCGGCATTCAATCCTTTCCTTGCAGGTCTTAGGCATCACCCTCGCTGCAGGTACTTATATCTCATGCACCTCTACTTTTCAGGACGTTCTCAACCTAGGCTGAAAACGTGAGGCTCATCAAAACATAAGCGGCTTTGAGGATGCCACCTCAAAACCGCTTGATGTGATCGATGTCACACTAATAATAATGCTGACACCAAGGCTATAACCTTACAATTACAACCTATTGATATTTAGCTTAGACCAACTTAGTTAATGCTGGAATGGCATCAAACAAATCCGCTTCTAATCCATAATCAGCCACCTGAAAAATAGGCGCTTCTGGGTCTTTGTTAATCGCCACAATCACTTTTGAATCTTTCATGCCAGCCAAGTGTTGAATGGCACCGGAGATCCCCACAGCAATATACAAATCAGGCGCGACAATTTTACCCGTTTGACCCACTTGCAGATCGTTAGGAACAAACCCTGCGTCAACCGCCGCTCGAGACGCGCCCAATGCACCACCCAACTTATCAGCCAAGGCCTCTAAAATGGCAAAGTTTTCACTGCTTGCTAACGCACGTCCACCAGAAACAATCACTGCAGCGTTGCCAAGCTCAGGACGCTCAGACTCAGTCAAGCTTTGTGATTCAAAACTCACTTGGCTTTCAATCACAGTATCAAGCGTAACCAGTTCTGCATTGCCGTCACTGGCCACAGCATCAAACGCGCTAGAGCGCACTGTCATGACTTTCTTTGCATCAAGACTTTGTACTGTTTCCATCGCATTACCAGCGTAAACAGGACGTACAAAGGTATCGTCACTCTTTACTTCAACCACTTCAGACAACTGCGCTACATCAAGCAGTGCTGCTACGCGGGGTAATACATCTTTACCTAAGCTCGATGCACTCGCCAAAATGTGAGAGTAATCAGCTCCAATCCCGCTGATAAGCTCGCCCAAATTGTCGGCCAAGCCATGGGCATAAGCGTCAGCGTCTGCAACCAATACTTTAGATACGCCATTAAGTTTAGCCGCTTCACTTGCTGCCGCTGCACAATTAGCACCAACCACAAGTACATCCACATCAGCGCCGATTGCCTGAGCACAGGCTACAACTTTGGCAGTATCTGCTTTCAAGCTTTGGTTATCGTGTTCTGCAATTACTAAAGTTGTCATTAGATCACCTTCGCTTCGTTCTTTAACTTATCAGCCAGCTCTTCAACTGAACCCACCATAACACCCGCTTGACGCTCAGCAGGTGGCGTAACACTGATCACCTTTTGATGCTCCCCTAAGGTTACCCCTAAGCTGTCTACAGACACGGTATCAAGTGGTTTACGCTTCGCCTTCATAATGTTGGGTAATTTGGCATAACGAGGTTCATTTAAGCGCAGATCAGCGGTGATCACCGCAGGAAGTGGCATCTTAATGGTTTGTAAACCACCATCAATCTCACGAGTAACGCTAACCGCACCGTCGGCAACACTGACTTCTGAAGCAAATGTCGCTTGTGGTAACTTAGCTAATGCCGCCAGCATTTGTCCGGTTTGATTATTATCACCATCAATAGACTGCTTGCCGAGAATAATCAGCTCTGCTTGTTCGTTGGTTTGAATGGCATTGAGGATTTTTGCAATTGATAGTGCACAATAGCTGTCATCTGTTTCAACATGGATGCCTCTGTCTGCACCTAATGCCATTGCCGTACGAAGTTGTTCTTGCGCAGCTTTAGGGCCTACTGTCGCAACGACAATTTCACTGACAACGCCTGCTTCTTTTAAACGTACTGCTTCTTCAACAGCAATTTCACAAAATGGATTAATAGCCATTTTTAGATTAGCCGTGTCGACAGCAGTATTATCAGCATTCACTCTGACTTTTACATTTGCATCTACGACACGTTTTACTGGCACCAAAACTTTCATAAGGCTTCCTTTTATACGTCTCTCGGTCTCATACAATGGTACAGCTTAGGCTATACAGAATAGCAGTCACTTTACGTGCTGTTGACGTTAACGTCAATAGAGATTCAAACGCACGTTTGTATTGAGAACTTGCCGACTTGATTATTACCACCCGAATAAGTCGTTATTTATATAAAAAGACTATTTCCTGATTATTTTTTGTTTATATACGTACATATTTTAAACTTTTATTTGATTGTGAGTTAAATCCTTTCTATTATTAGCGGTGATACAAATAAACAAAGTTACATAAATAGGACCACTATTATTATGAGCGATTTTTTAGATATATTAACTCACGGCCGTCGCTTTAAAGCGGCAGTCAAAGAGTTATCAATTGATGAATTAAAAGAGCTATCGGGTAAGCTTGAAAAAATCATCACAGATAGAGAGGCAAAAATTGCCGCTGAATCTGAAGCATTAGCGGAGCGTAATGCCAAGATTGATGAAATTCGTAAACAAATGGAAGCAGTTGGTTTATCAGTAGATGACCTAGGCGCAGCAGCATTAAAAGCCGCACCTAAAAAACGTGCTCCACGTCCAGCGAAATATAAGATTGAAGTAAATGGTGAAACCATTACATGGACTGGCCAAGGCCGTACACCAACAGTATTCAAAAATGAATTAGATAAAGGTCGTAGTATGGATGACTTCCTAATCTAACGACGATTGTTTTATCGAATTTAAAAAGCCGAATTGAATCAATTCGGCTTTTTTTGTTTAAGCACAGCCGTTGACACTATCCGTAACAAATCCACTTTGGTGTTTCAGCACTAATTACGATATTCTTTGACAACCTAGGCCATACTTATCAACTCATTTTATATATGCATAACAATAATAAAACTGCGCTAACTTGCGCTTTGCTAGGTATTACACTTAGTCCTAGCCTACACGCCAACTCGCAACTCACTGATAACACACCAAAACTCACTGCACTAACCCATGCGAGGTTAATGCTCGAGCCAGGTAAGCAACTTGATAATGCCACGCTTATTATTGAGAACAACAAAATCAAAGCAGTGGTAAAAGACAATGAGGTGCCTCAAGGGGCGTACGTGGTGGATATGCGCGGATATACTATTTATCCCGGCTTTATCGATCCCTTTACTGAGTACGGCGTTGACTATCAGTATCCCGAACAATCAAGCTCTGGTCCGGTGACGGATATCAAACGTATTGGCGGCAATGCCGCAAACGGTGCTATCCACTCACAGCAAAACTGGGTCGACTATATATACCCAGATAAAGACAGCGCTAAAGCGTGGATCAATAACGGCTTCACGTCGGTGCAAGCTGGTATTCATGATGGTATTTTTCGTGGCCGCGGCGCGACCATATCCTTGGCGGATAAAAAAGCAAATGAGGTGATTTATAACGCATCAGCGAGCCATTTAATGGCCTTTGATAAAGGCAGCTCAATTCAAGACTACCCCAACTCATTGATGGGCAGTATTGCGCTTATAAGACAGACATTTTCAGATGTGCAGTGGTATAAAGCTAATATCGATAAAGCCCATTCCAAACAAGCAAAAAACAATATTGAATATAATGCTGCATTAGCCAACCTAACCAATATTGACAAAGAACATGTTCTATTTGAAACCCGCAATCTCAATAATCTATTGCGCGCAAGTACCTTATTAAAAGAAGCAAAGATTAACGGCACCTTGGTGGGTAATGGTCGAGAATATGCCCGAGTCGATGAGATAAAAGCCAACCAATATAGCCTAGTATTACCGCTCAACTTCCCGGCTGCCCCGCATATTACTGATAGCGACAGCGAACGTGATATTCCATTATCACTATTGAGGCATTGGGAACGTGCTCCTGCTAACCCAGCAGTCATAGCCGGTGCGGGGATCCCCTTTGCCTTAACACAACACGGTATTGAAGCCGAAGAGTTTTGGCCACGCATTCGCCGCGCTATCGAAGCGGGCTTATCTGAAGAGCAAGCACTATCAGCATTGACCACAGATGCTGCGGAAATGGTGGGCACAGCAGAGTTTAGTGGCAAGCTAAAAGCTGGTTATACGGCCGATTTTGTTATTACTAAAGGTAACCTATTTACTGACGGAACCATCCACACGGTTTGGCTGCAAGGCCAACCACAACAGCTCATTGATAGCCGTAATGCTCATTTAGAGCAGCAATACCTATTACAGTTGGGTGATATCAATCTAAGTTTAGATCTTAAGCAAGGTGACAAACTCAGCGGCACTCTCAGTAGCGGCGAACAAAGTATTGAGCTAAAAGCGCTTGCCTATCAAGCTGGTCGATTAACATTTACGGGTGATCTCAGTGAAGCAGGCTACCCAGGAGTCAGCCGTTTTACCTTGTGGTTTGACGATAAAGGCGCCCGTGGCAGAATGTTAGATTCAAGTAATCAACAGTGGCCAGTAGCGGGTATTGCCTCGCCTAAAGCGCCGCAACCTGCGGTAGTAAAAGCTGCGGAAAAAGCGCACTACGTATCAAGCGTCACCAAGCCCAATGTCGCTTACGGCTTAACCCAAGCTCCAGAACTTGAAAAAGTTCATATCAAGAATGCCACCGTGTGGACCTCGACCTCTGATGGCGTGTTAGCCAATCATGACGTCATTATCACCCGCGGAAAGATAGATGAGGTTGGCGAAAATCTTTCCACGCCTTCTGGATATCAAGTCATTGATGCAAAGGGTAAACACCTTACAGCGGGTATCATTGATGAGCATTCGCATATCGCCATTAACGGCGGCACCAATGAAGCTACCGATGCCATTACCTCAGAAGTCCGTATTGGCGATATTCTCGACCCCGATGCCATTGCACTTTATCGTGCCTTAGCTGGCGGCGTCACCACGGCGCAATTACTACATGGCAGTGCTAATCCGATTGGTGGACAGGCTCAGGTGATTAAAACTCGCTGGGGCGTGAGTGCCAACGAGCTGAAAATGACTCAAGCACCAAAGAGTATTAAATTTGCACTGGGTGAAAACGTTAAGCAAAGCAACTGGGGCGATGACTACGATGAACGTTTCCCACAAACGCGCATGGGGGTGAAATCATTATTTGAAGAAGCATTTAATGAAGCCAAAGCTTACCGTCAATCTAAGCAAGACTGGTCAAAAATGCGTTCAAGTGAAAAACGCCGACAAATTGCACCTCAACCTAATTATCGCCTAGAAGCGATTGCTGAAGTGTTAGCAGACGAGCGCGATGTACATATTCATTCCTATGTGCAGTCTGAAATCCTGATGTTTCTGCGTTTAGCCGAAGCATACGGTTTTAAGGCAAATACCTTCACTCACATCCTTGAAGGGTACAAGGTAGCGGATGAAATGGCGCAACATGGCGCACATGCATCAACCTTCTCTGACTGGTGGGCTTATAAATTCGAAGTGTACGATGCCATCCCACAAAACACCTGCTTAATGCAAAACAAAGGGGTATTGACCAGTATCAACTCTGATGACTATGAGATGCAGCGCCGCTTAAACCAAGAAGCAGCCAAATCAATGATGTATTGCGGCATGAGTGCAACGGATGCCTGGAACATGGTTACCATTAATCCTGCAATCCAACTCGGTATTGATGACTATGTCGGTTCTATTGAGGAAGGCAAACATGCGGATGTCGTATTATGGAGCGACAACCCACTGTCGATTTATGCCACAGTTGAATCCACTTGGGTAGACGGTAAACGCTACTATGACAAACAGCAAAACCGACAAGCTCAGCAAGCCATGGATATAGAGCGTGCCGCGCTCATTCAAAAAATTCTTAACCGAGATGCAACCACAGAAATGGGTAAACCTGAAGTGTTGGTACAAGAACCCGAATGGCATTGTGATACCCATTACAATGCTTGGGACCAACAGCACGCAGGGAGTGTAAAATAATGAAAACAATGATCTCTTTAGCCGCAGCCGTATTCAGTCTAAGTTCACTCAGCGTCGCTGCCCATGATATGGTGCCTGCGCCTGCGCAGACACAAGACATATTAATTAAAAACGCCACGGTCCACTCACCTTCTAAGGGTGTGTTAACTAATACAGATGTGTTGATTCAACAAGGTAAAATTACCGCTGTTGGCCCGACCCTTAGCGCCGCAGATGCCACTGTCATCGACGCCACTAATAAGCAGGTTTATCCAGGGGTTATTGCACTCGATACCAGCCTAGGTTTAGTTGAAGTTGAAATGATGCGTCCCAGCAATGATGTCTACGAGGTTGGTCAAAGTAATCCGCAGATCATCGCCGTCAGCGCCTACAACCCTGATTCTGAAATTATCCCTACCGTGCGGGTTAATGGTATCACCCATGCACAAGTGGTGCCTCAAGGTGATCTATTAGCCGGTCAGTCTTCATTAGTGTCATTAGATAGTTGGACAATTGAAGATGCACTCGTCCCCGCAACTCAAGGGTTTCATTTATACTGGCCGTCAATTCGTCGCTTATCTCAAGATAAAGACAAGCGCAAAGAACAGCTCGATGAGTACCAGCAGCAGCTGAAACAGATCGAGCAGATGTTCGCCGACGGTCAACGCTATCACCTAGCAAACCGTGATAAGCAAGTCAGTAAAATCGATTTACGTTGGCAAGCGCTGCAGCCACTTTACCAGCGCCAAGCGCAACTATTTGTACATGCAAATAAACAGCTGCAAATAGAAGAAGCGGTTGCGTTAGCCAAGCAATATGATTTTAAGTTGGTCATTGTCGGCGGTTATGACAGTTGGCGACTGGCTGATCTACTTAATGAAGTTAATGCCAGCGTGGTTTATACCCGTACCTTTAGTCTGCCAATGCGCCACGATGAACCTTTAGAGATGAGCTTTAAAATCCCCTCTTTACTCGCAGAGGCTGAAATACCTTTTGCTTTAGGTTTTAGCTCAGATTGGAACAGTCGTAACCTTCCTTATGCAGCAGGGCAAGCGGCAGCCTATGGTTTGAGCCAACAGCAAGCATTAAAATCCATCACTTTAGATGCAGCTAAGATACTTGGTGTGACCAATATGGGTGATATAGCCAGCGGCTATCGTGGCAATGTGATCATTGCAGAAGGTGACCTACTTGATCCTATGACCAGTCGCATAGAGCAGCTATTTATCGATGGTCGTCAAATTGATCTTAATAATCGCCATCAACAGCTTTATCAAAAGTATCTAAAACGGTAGAATTTTACCAAGCCGCCTAAATGTAGGCGGCTTCCTTTAACCGAACCTCATCACGGATGCTTATATGAAAATCACCCTTCCTTTGCTGTGTACCCTGTTATTGAGTGCATGTGCAGGTAATTATACCTTTAATAGCAACCTCAACGGCGAAGCCATTGATGAGTACTTTAAAGCATCTGATGTCCGCGTATTCAATGAGGGCGAGCAACCTCGAACTCCCTATGAGCTAAAAGGCATGGTTGAAGGCGAGACATGCCAAATCAGCCTTAACGATGCACCGGCATCGATTGTTGAAGCCCGCACTATTGCCCGCAGAGCTGCAGCTGACAAAGGTGCCAATGGCATGATAGTTAAAAAGTGCATGTTGTTTGAAGAGCGTACTGAGAGCTGTTATAGCCGCGCTTTTTGTGTCGCGCAAGCCATCTCATTAAACACCACCGAACAGTAAACTTGGCGCGTAATCAACCCAATGACATTCACCAATCAAGTGCAAGCGGTGGCGATTTGCCATACCCCCTACAAACAGAAATTTGGTATCCCACGCCAGCCAGGGTTAGTAAAAGCAGCCCATGGATATATTGAACTCCAAGCACCATTTAATCATATCGATGCGGTCAGGGGCTTGGAGCAATACTCGCACATTTGGCTATTATTCAGTTTTCATGAGAACTTGGCTCAAGGCTGGAAAACCACTGTGCGTCCACCTAGGCTAGGCGGCAATGAAAAGCTCGGTGTGTTTGCTACTCGCTCAACCTTTAGACCCAATGGTATTGGCCAGTCTGTGGTTGAATTACGTGACATAAGCCAGGTCAACGGCAAAGTACGATTAGGCATTGGCGCAATGGATCTACTTGATGGTACTCCCATTTTAGATATCAAACCTTATATCCCTTTTTCCGATGCGATTGCTAACGCACAAGGCGGGATTGCCCATGAAGCACCACATACCTTAGCGGTGCGCTTTACCGATAGTGCCAAATCTGCCGCCTTAGCCGCCGAAAGTCGCTATCCACAGTTACTTATGTTGATTGAACAAGTGCTAGGACAAGACCCAAGGCCAGCTTATAAGCGGGCTAAACAGGATGACAAACAATATCAGGTCGCACTGTATGATTTAGATATATTGTGGCGTGTTATCGATGAGCAGATCATCGTGGAGGCGATTCGCCCGGGTCAGTGTTAACTTTGGTAATTAGACATTATGATGAGCAGTAATGAAAGCAGCAATATCGACTATCAAGGCCAACATAAGCGTCGCCTCGCTTACATGCCGTGGCTATACTTTTCATTAAAAGCCAAACATTTAAACTGGGCTAAACCTTGGCAACAGCAAATTCAACAACAGCTTTCAGCCCTAGAAACGGTGCAAATAGGTGAAGATTGTTTCATTGCGCCAAACGTTAACCTATTTGCCGAACCCGGACGCGATATCATTATAGGTAAGCGTTGTATGATTGCCGCCGACAGTTTTCTTCACGGACCGATTGAGTTAGGTAATGAAGTGGCGATTAACCATGGCTGCTCGCTAGATGGTGGTAAAGGCAAAATTGTTATCGGCTCGCAAACGCGTATTGCCAATAATGTCACTATTTACGCATTCAACCACGGCATGTCACCTGACAAGCCAATCTATCAACAAGTCGTTGACTCAAAGGGTATTATCATTGGTTCAGATGTTTGGATCGGTGCACAAGCAGGGATAGTGGACGGAGTTAACATTGGCAACTGCGCCGTCATAGGCATGGGGGCTATCGTCACGAAAGATGTGCCTGAGTATGCCATTGTGGCTGGTAATCCGGCGAGAATAATCGGCGATAGGCGCGACAAGTAAGTCAATTAATTGCATAAAAAAGGCCAAACACACTGTTTGGCCTGTTATTTACTATATCGACTTAAAATCGATTAGCAAAAGTAAGTACTACGCTACTGCTATCATAATCATATAAAAAGCTGGTTTTTTGATCTAATTCGGTTTGGGTATAGCTATATTTTACGCCGATATCCCAAGCTTTGTTTAACTGGTACCTAATACCTGCTTCAGCGACTAAATGACTGTCACTTTCCCAAGTTTGATACTGTAAATTGGTTTGCAGCGAAAAGCTCTCACTCATGTTCCAATTCAATTTGGCAGTACCCGCTGGTAACGCCTTCCAATCTTCATCATCTGAATAGCGTCCGCCGCCATCATCAAGATCAACATCAAGCCCAATCAAATGTACATAAAGGCCTAGTCCAATATCCAGCTGCAGGCTATCAGTTAATGACAAACCTTTATAAACGTTTCCGCCTAATACCCAATGGCGAAACGCAGTCAACACCTCATCACCGACACGATATTCGACACCATCCACGGTAAAGTCTTTCGCAACCACACCACGACGACGGGTTTCAGATGGTAAAAACTCAGCCTCAATAAAATCACCACCGCCAAGCTCATACTGATAATTCACGTACGAAAATGGCTGCGCTTCATCAATAAGTTCATCATTAGTCAAAAATTCGGCCGCACCGGCCTGTGCAGAGCTATCAGCAAAGTTAGCCCCTATCCCCAACTCTAAACGATGTTTTAACTTCTCAACTTTTTGCGCCTTTGGCTTAGTTGACTCAAACGCTTCACCGGTTACCGTCACCCCCATTGCCATGCCGTCTGCGGTTGGTGTTGCATTGATATATACACCTTCAGTGCGATAAGGAGAGACAAAATATTGATTCATCAAAAACGCCGTGGCGCCACCAGCGACAACATCACCCGCATAGTGACGATTGCCATGAATACGACTTGCGCCGACAAATGTAGCTGCCGCATAGGCGGGAATTCCCCAATATGCACCATATCGACTTTGTAAGAAGGCTGCCCCAGAAAAGGCTGCGCCTGTATGCCCTGACGGGAAAGAGTTCCAGCTACTCTCATTCGGGCGTTTACGTCCAACCCCTTCTTTAACACCATGAATAATCAACTGGGTGCTTAACGTCGCGTAGGTCAACTGTTTGGCACCTTCAAAATCATCATGTAACCAAGCAGCAAAGTAACCCGTTGCCGGCAGTAATATTTGTAGCATATCACCGGCTTTTACAATCGAGTCATTAACTGAGCGGTTAATATCATTGTCTTCAAGGCCATTGTTATCATCAGCTAACACTGGCAAAACACACAGCGAAGCCATCAACGCAGTCGCAATTGGAGTCAGTCTCATAAAATACCCTTAATCGGAACAAACACATTAACAATCTTATTGTGCACATGCTGGCAGCACACTTAAACCACGCTTATTTACATACCACCAACAAATGGTAACACATTAATGGAAAGCTGCTGGATTATTACGATATTTTTCAGCGCAATAGCACCATTACCATCTAAGCTTACGCAAACGGTAGTGGCATAAGAAATGTAAAAAATTATCGCAGACTAGCTCGCTTGCAATGAGCAACTGTGGCTCATTACAAGGCTTTTACAGAAACGATTAACGGCCAACTTTGGCCATCAGGTGGGCATCAATAAATTCACCGCCACGAAACGCATACGCTTTAGCGGTACCTTCAATAACAAAGCCAAATCGCTGATATAGGCTAATAGCAGCGTGGTTATCGGTATAAACTTCCAGCTCAATACGAGTGATTGCCAGCCAGTCATTTGCCAATTCAACAGCTTGTTGCATGAGTGCCTCACCCACTTGCTGGCCACGATGATTTTCATCGACGGCCATACCGATATTGGCGACATGTTTGCGCCTAGGGCTGGCAAAAACTTCCATGCCTAGTTGCCCCACTACCGCCCCCTCAACTTCAGCCACTAATGAATAAAAATGTTCATGGGTTCCTGATAATCGCGCTTGCCATTGCTCAATACTGGGGTGTGGCAATTGCAAAGTATTGGCATAGCACGAAGGTTGCGCATAAATGGCCTTAATGGCTGCAATATCGCTGTCACTGCTGTGTCTAACTTGAATATTAACGGTCATTTTTCGCTGTCCTGATAAATATTGGGTTGCCATTTTTGCATTAAAATCTCTGGGTTAGGCACCGGCTCAAAACCAAACTGGGCGTAAAGCCCGTGGGCGTCTCGTGTGGCAAGCATTTGTCGCCGTAACCCCTGCAACTGTGGATGTGCTCCAATGTAGGCCATCAGCTGCTTACTTAAGCCGTTATTGCGGTATTGCTGCAATACAAACACATCTGCAAGGTAAGCGAACGTGGCTTTATCGGTAATCACCCGGGCAAACCCAACGGTGTTTTCAGCACTATTTAGCAGAGCAAAACACAGCGAGTTTTGCATACTACGCTCCAATGTTTCCCTTGGGATAGAATTTGCCCAATAGCTACTGCTGATCACTTGGTGGATCAAATCGATATCCATCTGCGCAATATCTTCAGTAATTTGATATTCCATTTATCCACTCCTTTCCCTAACACAGGGTTATTCACTCTCATGCCTTGCCAATCAACTGTCCAAGCTTAACCACATCCTATGTGACTGAAAAAGTTAGTTAAGTCGCAGCCACCTTCATTTAAGTTACCCTAATTTAGCGCGACAACAAAGTCGCTTTTGTAACAATTTCTCGACGATAGTCGATTGCCTCATTAACCTAGGACTGAGACTTCTCACCTCGCGGTGCTAAGCCGCCAATAAACTAGGTGACATAGGCGCTAACGGTGCTAAAATATCGGCCTATTTATTTCTAACCTGGATATTGGGAATGCGAGTTAGCAAGTACCTGCTTTCAACACAAAAAGAAACCCCAGCAAATGCTGAGGTGATCAGTCATCAATTAATGCTTCGTGCCGGTATGATCCGCCGTAACGCTTCTGGCCTATATAGCTGGTTGCCGACAGGTTTACGTGTATTACGTAAAGTTGAAGCCATCGTTCGTGAAGAGATGAACAAAGCAGGTGCGGTTGAGATCCTAATGCCTATGGTGCAACCGGCCGACTTATGGCAAGAGACGGGTCGTTTTGAAAAATTTGGCCCTGAGCTGCTGCGCTTCCAAGATCGTCATAACCGTGATTTTGTTTTAGGTCCAACCCATGAAGAAGTGATCACTGATATCATTCGTAAAGAAGTTAACTCTTACAAGCAGTTGCCTTTGAATTTATATCAGATCCAAACCAAATTCCGCGATGAAGTTCGTCCGCGCTTTGGTGTCATGCGCTCACGTGAATTCTTGATGAAAGATGCTTATTCTTTCCACTTAGATCAAGCGTGTATGGATGAAACCTATGAAGCGATGTTCCAAGGTTATTGTAATATTCTTAGTCGTCTTGGGCTTGAATATCGTCCAGTAATGGCCGATACCGGCTCTATCGGTGGTAGCTTATCCCATGAGTTCCACGTGCTGGCCAATAGTGGTGAAGACCTTATTGCCTACTCAACGGCTAGCGATTACGCGGCAAACATCGAAAAATGTGAAGCGCCGTTACCCACAGCGACCCGTCAAGCTGCGAGCAGCGACATGACTTTAGTCGACACGCCCAATGCTAAAACTATCGCTGAGCTGGTTGAGCAACATGACATTGCTATCGAAAAGACGGTAAAAACCTTAATCGTCAAAGGTGCAACTGAAGAAGCACCACTCGTTGCCTTAGTGATCCGTGGCGATCATGAACTCAACGAAGTGAAAGCTGAAAAAATCGATGCAGTACTGTCACCTTTTGAGTTTGCAGACGATGCCGAGATCCGTAAAGTCATTGGCGCCGGACCAGGATCAATTGGCCCTGTCGGTCTAGAAATTCCAGTATTTGTTGACCATAGCGTTGCGATAATGAGCGATTTTGGCGCTGGCGCAAACCAAGATGATAAGCATTACTTTGGTATCAACTGGGAGCGTGACTTACCAGAAGCACCAGCCTTTGATTTACGTAATATTATTGAAGGTGAGCCTAGCCCATGTGGCGAAGGCACTATCGCACTTTTACGCGGTATTGAAGTTGGCCATATTTTCCAACTGGGTAGCAACTACTCTGAAGCAATGCACGCCAACGTACTTGACCAAAATGGTAAGTCTAAAACCTTGTTAATGGGCTGCTACGGCGTTGGTGTAAGCCGCATGGTTGCTGCCGCTATCGAACAAAACCATGATGATCGCGGTATTATCTGGCCTGATGCGATTGCACCTTTCAAGGTAGGTATTCTGCCGATGAACATGCACAAATCTCATCGCGTTAAGGATATGGCTGAGCAACTTTACCAAGACTTAAATGATGCGGGTTTTGAAGTGTTATTTGATGATCGCAAAGAACGCCCAGGTGTGATGTTTGCCGATATGGAGCTGGTTGGTTTACCTCATGTTGTTGTCATTGGCGATCGCAACATTGATAACGGCGTATTTGAATACAAAAACCGTCGTACGGGTGAGAAACAAGATATCCCATTTGATCAACTGATTGACTTCTTAAAGTCACAAGCCTAATTCATTAGCTTGCGAGGCTAAATGCCGACCTTAGGGTCGGCATTTTTGTCACTCCTATCCGTCATTACCTGAATGAGCAGCCCGCTATAGGTGTCTTTAACAAAAAAGCCGCCGTAAATCTGATAATAATCTACTTACTTACTTGATTTTAAGCCATATTAAGCGCTTTAATAAAAGTAGCCCTAATCGATGGAGTGGTGATATTGGCAGCAAAAACAGCACTAGTACTCGGCGGCGGTGGCGCCAGAGCGGCCTACCAAGTCGGTGTGCTCAAAGCGATAGTGCAGTTCTATCCACGTAATCATGGTATTCCGTTTAAAATCATTTGCGGCACCTCAGCCGGCGCCATCAATGGCACCTCGATTGCGACTCATGCTTCTTGTTTTCATCTCGGCGTGCGCAAGCTTGAATGGGTTTGGCGTAATTTTACCTGTCACAAGGTGTTTAAGTCATCGTTCCCAGGAATTTTATCGCACTTAGGCAGCATGGCCTTAATGGGCCTGCAAGATGAGAAAATCAATACTAACCCGGGCAGCTTATTTAATAACGATCCACTGCGGGACTTACTCAATCAATTGATCAGTTTCGCGCGTATCGACCGCAATATTGCCAGTGGGGCATTAGCAGCCTTAAGCGTGGATACTTCTTGTTATAACTCGGCAAAATCAATCACTTTTTTTCAAGGCAATCAACATATTGATGAGTGGCATCGAGCCAGACGTGGTGGTCAACGAGCACAGTTAAATACTGAACACTTGCTCGCAAGCTCGGCCATTCCATTGGTTTTTCCCTCAGTGAAGCTCAATCAAGGCTATTTTGGTGATGGCTCTGTGCATCAGTTAGCTCCTCTCAGTAGCCCTATTCACCTCGGGGCGGAGAAGATTATGGTGATTAACTTAGAAAGCCTGCACAAGACTCAGCATCAAGACTTAGAGCATCATCCGAAAACAGCGACAATCACAGGTCATCTATTGGATACCATCTTCTCCGATACATTAAACAGTGATTTGGAGCGGCTTTCTCGGGTGAATAGCACCCTTGATTTGATTGATGCTGAAAAGCGTAAAACATTACCACTGAAGAAAATTGAGACCTTAGTCATTAAACCCAGTGAAGACTTGAGTCAGATTGCTACCAAATACTATCAAGAGATGCCACTTGCAGTACGCACCATGTTGCGCCCGATTGGTGTCAATCAGCAAACCGACTCAAGTATCGCCTCTTACCTGCTGTTTGAGCAATCATATTGCAGCGCACTGATTAATCTTGGCTACCAAGATGCCATGTGTCAGATTGATGAGATTAAGCAGTTTTTTGATATTGATTAATTTCGGCCACATTGAAGTGTTTCTTGCACGCTGAAGCGATAGCCTCCGCCCAAATTTGATAGCTCGCTTCACTGGGATGGAAGCCATCTTGGGCTAACGATAACTGCCCATCTTCATTTGGGATTGCCAGCAGCATCACATTGGCATTGCGTTTAACCTGTTGCATCAAACCTTGATTGAACAACTTCGCCCGCAAGCCCATGCAGTAACGCAACGGCTGCGGTAAGGCGCTAAAGTGCTCTAATGGCGGCACTGCAGTTAAGATGACTAACTGTGGCTGCAATCGTGATTGTATTTGCTGTAAAAATTGTTGTTGCAGTCTCAACCAGCCGCGTTGACTAATCGGGCTAAAAATATCATTCACCCCTAGTGAAATCACAACTACATCAAAATGCTGCTCAGGCAACTTAGCTAACCAACGAAACGCCCCTTTGGTGGCAAGGCCAGAGCGGGCATGTAAGCGCCATTCCAGGTTAAAGTGCTGATTTAAGCGAGTTGCGATCGCGCCACTTAACGCCTGTTGTTGATGGCTTGCTCCCACACCTGCTGCTGCGGAATCTCCAATGATTAATACTGACAACGGCTTGTCCGACTGAGACGCTGCAGCTTGATGATGCCTCACCCCTTTGGGCTCTGGTAAACGCAACGTCGATGCTTTCACTTTCAGTGCCTGAATTAGCAGTAGCGGGCTCAACAACAAAGGCAATACCCGATAATAAAGCGTCAACATCACTGTTCTCCTTAGCGGTTGTTCAATGACATCAATCTCTGTAAGTCACTGGTTTACTGATGCCACCCGCTAACTTAAACACTGCCGTCTTATTGGCGGCTTGCGGGCATCTAGTTTCTGGTTGCTGGTTTTAATGAACTGCAGGCTAAGTGCTAAGCACTAACCCTGCAGCAAGTAATGCTCAGCCTTCTCAATTCGCCGAGGCTTACCCAATAAAATCAAGGTATCACCGGCTTTAATACACCAATCTAGTTCTGGGCTTTCCACCTCGGCGCCTGCGCGGCGCACCGCTCTAATTTCAACCCGAAGTTTATCCCACGGGATATCGGACAAGGGTACACCCACAACATGTGCCCCTTTAGGCAATGCTACGGCATGCAGCAACTCTAAGGTGAAGTCGGTTTCTGCACCTGAGAAAAAGCCATGCAGATATTGATAATGGTTACGGCGTTCATACTCCAAGCGCTTAAGAATGCGGTTTAGCGGCACCCCGCACTGATATAACACCTGCGAGACCAACATTAAGCTGCCTTCTAAACTCTCAGGGATCACTTGACTAGCCCCTGCCTGCTCTAGCTCTTCCATGCCCTCATCGTCTCGAGTACGAACTAAGATTTTGGCATCTGGTGCCAGCTGACGACAAAGTGGCAGCACATCTTCTAATATGCGCCCTTCGCTAAAGGTTAAAACGATTAACTTGGCTTGCTTAATTTTGGCCTGTTTTAAGATACTGCGTTTGCTCACGTCACCAAAATACACCGGCTCACCGGCGCGCCGTGCTTCAGAGACCCGAGTGGGATCTAAATCAAGTACCAGAAACGGCACCGCTTCAGTCTTCATAAAGCGAGCAATGGTTTGGCCCACTCGGCCATAACCTAAAATCAATACTAAATCGTTGGCATGTTCTAACGCGGGATCGATGTGCAGATCTTCTGGGCTACGCCCTCTGGCCCCCTGTAATCGCCTAGCAATATCGACGCTATGGCGCACTAACCATGGCGCGACAGCCATCGACAAGACTGCCACCATGACTAATTTAGTGCTTAAGGTGGGTGCCAATAATTCGTAATTCACCGCCAGTGCTAACACAACAAAACTGAACTCACCCACTTGGGCTAAGCTAATTGCGGTGGCCACAGAAGTTCTAAACGACTCTTTGGCTAAGCGCAACAGTCCAAACACAATGACGGCCTTACCAAAAATCACCGCCACAACTAACAACAGAATTTGCCACCAGAAAGCGAGCACTAAAGAGAAGTCGAGTAACATCCCTATTGAGATAAAAAATAACCCCATTAGCAGATCGCGAAACGGCCGAATATCGGCTTCAAGTTGGCGCTTATATTGGCTTTCACCCAGCAGCATACCCGCCATAAATGCGCCAAGCGCCATTGATAGACCTATCCACTGCGTAAACGCACCAGTAATTAATGCCACGACCAAGGTCGACAGCACAAATAGCTCATTAGAGCGTGAGCGAGCCACCTCATCAAATAGCTTGGGCAATGCCCATTTACCGAAAGCCATTAACAACACAAACGCGGCGACCCCCTCTAACATGGCATAACTGATACTTTGCCATGTCATAGGCTCGCCCTGAGCAGAAAGTAAAGGAAGTAAGATTAATAAAGGGACAACAGCAATATCTTGGAACAACAAAACACTGACAGATAATTCACCATGGCGGCGACGTAACCACCCTTGCTCATTGAGTAGTTTGAGCACAATTGCTGTTGACGACAGCGCAATTGCTGAGCCAACAACAATGGCTTCGACTAATGACAAACCACTGACTAGGCTCACCCCTATGGCCACAATCGCGGTCACAAAAACTTGCGCACTACCTAGACCAAACACCGTCCGGCGCATCGCCCACAATCGAGGTAACGAAAACTCCAGCCCTAGGCTAAACATCAGTAGGACCACACCCAGCTCAGCCACCGAATGCATTTGATGTTGGCTAAACCAATTGAATCCTGCTGGGCCGCTGATCACCCCAGTGGCAAGATAAGCCAAAATTGCCGGTAATCCGGCACGACGTAATAATGCGATAGCAATAATCGCAATAACCAGCATTAGCAACACTTGGATCAGAAAACTATGTTCCATCTACTCACCAACATCAATGTTGAAAACCATCCATTGCGCCAGGGGAATGATTGGCGCAGCTTGTATACATTTGGCTCTATGGCTACTGTCATGATTGAGCGACTTAGCCACCTCAGTTACATTAGCACAACAACAGGCATAACCAATTGAAAAGTTAAATATTAAATCACCTAACCTGATACGGCTGATTTCGGCTACAAACGCCCCTTGGGCGATTGAGACACCATTTCACGGCAAAACGACCTTATTAACATTACGCTAACATAGTATCTAATCAAATACAGCCGCTTAGCTGTCAAAAACATGGCGGAAGCAAAACTTCCTCCACTTCCGCTCAGCACGGCAGTTTCAAGCCAATTTATAACTATTTTTAAACATCGGCATGCATATTGCTTTATATCTACCATTGATGGTCCGTTTTTGGTGGAGTAAACATTATGGACTTTGGTTTAGCTACGGCTTATTACCCTGAAGAATACCGTTATCAAAATGCACACAATGCAAGACTTGGTAACACACCCGATATGACGAAAATTATACAACAGCTACATGAGAGCTTAGATCCGCGGACAGTCTTTGCCTGCTTTGGCAAAGTCATGGGCCAACATTTGCCGATCCAAGGTGTTGCATTGCGCTACAAGGACTATCAGTTTGCTTGGGGCCGTAAGCAAGGGCTTGAGATCAAACAACATCTTGAGGTCAGTGGCGAAACCGTGACTTTAAATTATCACGTCAACTCTCCACTGATGCCTTCTCAAGCGGAGATCATGCAGCAAATTCAAGGCTACTTACTCCAGCCTTTAGTTAATGCAACTCGGTATAGTGAGATGGCAAAACAGGCCATGTTCGACTCGCTTACTCAGCTAGGCAATCGTCACTATTACAATGAAAGTATAAGACAAGCCATTGCACAAGCCGGCCGCAGTCACCAAGCGCTATCTATGATTGTGTTAGACCTAGATAACTTCAAAATGCTCAATGATCGTTATGGACACCTTATTGGCGACCAAGTATTGACGGCTTTTGGACAAATACTATCCAACAGCATTAGAGCCACAGATCAGGCATTTCGTACCGGAGGAGATGAGTTTGTCATTATCGTTCAAGGCGACAAACAAGCAGCATCGATTCTTTGCGACCGCATTCTCACTGCGATAGGTGACAACATTCAATTGGGTAAATACTCAGTGCATAGTAGCTTAGGTCTAACCCAGTGGCATGCGCAGCTAAACGCAGACCAACTCTATGACCAAGCAGACAAAGCGCTTTATGAGGCCAAAGCTGCTGGTAGAAACTGCTATAAAGTGGCGTCTTAATACCGTTTTACTCAGTAACAGCCAAGCGGTGAGTTTTACTGGTGATATTGCAACTGTATACTCGGCTCGCCTTTACGGCTTAGATAGGCTTTTTCTATCCAATAGCCTACAGCACACACCAGCTTGTCATCGAAGTACACTAACGGGACGCGACTGCGCTCCCAAGGCGGAACGGCAAACTCTTGCCAGACTTTTTTCAACTCTCTACTTTTCTGCCGTGTTGATGGATGCACTATTGTGCTGCCCGGCGCGCCGAATTTAATCGATACTTGCTGTGTCGAGTTTGGCAATTTAAGGCCAGATGCATTCTCAAGTCGATAAATACGAATACAGCTACCGTCACTGACGGCAATTTGCTGCTGAGTATTATGCTCATTGACATCGAATATGACTCCACAGTCTACCGACAACGGCTGCTGATAGTGTTTCGCCTCAAGCAAATATAATCGCTGTTGATAGCGTTTGGCCAATAAGCCATTGAGGACAATATTGATTTGCGCGTCACTTTTGGCATGCAGTACTTGCAGCAACAGATTTTGTAACTGCGCTTGCGAAGGTGCGTTAAAACCACACGCTTCAATAAACGCCCTTAAATAAACCGCTTGCCAATGCTCACTTTGCTGTGCAAGCAGACATAGATCCATACAAGGTTTGCCTAGCGCAGCGTTATGCTCAATCAATGCCGGTAAGCGCTCACTAACGACTTCATCTAGCAACGTCTGCTGCTGGGCACATAACGCGGCGCTGCGGCTGCTGGTTACGCTAATGGCGCTCCAGCGCTCCTTTAAGCGCGGTATTATCTCATGTCGAAGAAAATTGCGGTCATACTGAGTGTCATGATTGCTATCATCTTCGATATGGCTAATTTGATGTTGTTTCGCTGCGGCTTCTATTTGTTCACGGCTCACTGACAGCAACGGCCGCACTAACCAGGCTTGCTGTGCAAATGTTTGTACTTGTCCCATTGCCGCGAGCCCTTTGGGCCCTAAGCCACGCTTGAGCGCCAGTAGCACAGTTTCCAGTTGATCATCTTGATGATGTGCTGTTAATAACACATCACCTGGGTTCACTAACTCAGTAAAGACACCGTAGCGAGCATCACGAGCGGCAGCTTCAGTGCTAATTCTCGCGCCAAGCGTCAAGGTGACTCGCTGACACTTAAAGGGCAACTGGTACTGCAATGCCTGCTGATGACAATGCGCCACCCAACTATCGGCAGCGGGGTTGAGCCCATGATGAACATGAACTAGTAAATATTGAAACTGCGGCTGAGCCCGAGCATACTGCGCTAAACCGTGGCACAACACCGCTGAATCAACGCCGCCACTGTAGGCAAGTACTAACTTAGCACCATCTTTAAGTGCTAGCGGCGCAATATTTTGCTCAATAAGGTCTGCTACAGCTAAGGTCATAGTTAAAACAAGATCCGTACTTTACCAGAGCCTGTTAGTGATTCTAGGGCCAACATCAGCTCATCTGTTGGATTCACCCGCCACTCATCCCCTAGCTTAAATTGCGCTTTGGCCTGCGGCTGGGCGTAGTTGATCTTCATTGGTACCGCACCTGATTTCCACGGCTCGACCGCCGAGCGGAATTGCTCCAGCCATTGTACCGAAAGGCTACTGGCTTCAAGATCAACTTCTACCGCGCTGGCAAAGTGACTACGAGCCTCGCCCATATCGATGATGTTTCGCGCCGTCATGCGGTTGCCACCAGAAAAATCATCGAAGCTTACCTCACCTTCAATGATTAAAATGCGATCCTTTTCTAGCAGGTGATTGAACTTTTCGAAGGCCTCGGTGAATAGCATCACCTCAAGCCGGGCACTTTTATCGTCTAAAGTCACCAAGCCCATTTTGGAACCGCGCTTAGTCATCATGACTCGCGTAGCGACCACTAAGCCAGCCGCTTTCATGGTTTTACCACGCTCTGTTGGGTGGACATCTTTTAGTCGCCCAGAGGTGTAATGCTTAAGCTCTTTAAGGTATTGATTAATGGGGTGACCGGTTAAGTATAAACCTAAGGTATCTCGCTCCCCTTCTAGCCACACTTTATCAGGCCAAGGCGTACACTCAACAAACTGCTGCTTGTTATCTTCGGGCTCAGTATTGAGTAGGCCAAACAGATCCTCTTGACCGATTTCTTGTGCTTTGGCATGCTGCGCTGCCGCTCGAATCGCCTCAGGCAAGGTTGCCATCATTGCAGCGCGGTGCGGGCCTAAATTGTCTAATGCGCCGGCGCAAATAAGCTTCTCAATCACGCGCTTGTTGAGTTTTTTCAAATCGACTCGGGCACAAAAATCAAACAGATCTTTAAACGGGCCGTCTTCCCTTGCTTGAAGAATTGAATCTACTGGGCCGTCACCAACCCCTTTAATAGCTCCAATGCCATAAACAATGTTTTGCTCATCATCTACGGTAAATTTAAATAAGCCTTTATTGACATCGGGCGGGATCAGCGGCAACCCCATACGCTCACACTCATCAACTAAGATCACAATCTTATCGGTGTTATCCATATCGGCAGACATAACCGCTGCCATGAACTCGGCGGGATAATGGGTTTTTAGCCATAATGTTTGATAGGACACCAAAGCATAGGCCGCAGAGTGGGATTTGTTGAAACCATAACCGGCAAACTTCTCTACCAAGTCAAAGATTTTCATCGACAAGTCGCCGTCAACGCCATTATTGACAGCACCTTCTTTAAAGGTGCCGCGCTGCTTAGCCATCTCTTCGGGTTTTTTCTTACCCATAGCACGGCGCAACATATCGGCTCCACCAAGCGTATAGCCCGCCAGTACCTGCGCGATCTGCATTACCTGCTCTTGATACAAAATAATGCCGTAGGTTGGCGATAACAACTCTTTCAGTGAGTCGTGCTGATACTGGGCGTCTGGATAAGAGACTTCCTCACGCCCGTGTTTACGCTCAATAAAGTTATCTACCATGCCTGATTGCAGCGGACCAGGGCGGAACAGCGCTACCAATGCAATCATGTCTTCAAAACAGTCTGGTTGCAGACGTTTAATCAAATCTTTCATACCGCGAGATTCCAGCTGGAACACGGCGGTGGTTTCATAACGCTGCAGCAACTTGAATGACTTAGGATCATCGAGGGGAATGGCCTCGATTCTTACTGGCTCGATACCCTGCTTTTGTAAGCGCGGGTTAATCATTTGCAGCGCCCAGTCGATAATGGTTAGGGTTCTTAGCCCTAAGAAGTCAAACTTAACTAACCCTGCGGTTTCAACATCGTTCTTGTCAAACTGAGTTACCGGGTTCTGGCCTTCAGAGTCACAATACAAAGGAGCAAAGTCGGTGATCACCGTCGGCGCAATAACCACACCACCGGCATGTTTACCCGCATTACGTGTCACCCCTTCTAGAATGCGACACATATCAATCAGGTCTTTGACCTCTTCATCAGCATTGTAGGACTCTGGCAAGCCAGGTTCGACTTCAAAAGCCTTGGCCAATGTCATACCCGGTTCTGCGGGGATCATTTTTGAAATACGGTCAACAAAACCGTAGGGATGACCGAGTACACGCCCAACATCTCGTACCACCGCCTTGGCAGCCATGGTACCGAAAGTGATAATTTGCGATACCGCATCACGACCATAAAGGTCGGCAACATGATCAATCACTTCATCACGACGGTCCATGCAAAAGTCGACGTCGAAATCAGGCATCGATACACGTTCAGGGTTTAGAAAGCGCTCGAACAGCAGGTCAAATTCCAGTGGGTCAAGATCGGTAATTTTCAGTGCATAGGCCACAAGCGAGCCCGCCCCCGAACCACGGCCTGGACCAATGGGGATGTCATTGTCCTTACCCCACTGGATAAACTCCATTACAATCAGGAAGTAACCAGGGAACCCCATGTTATTAATAACTTTAAGTTCGATATCTAATCGTTCATCATACTCGGGACGTTTTTCAGCGCGTTCTTGCTCATCGGGAAACAGAAACTCAAGCCTTTCCTGCAGGCCTTTTTCAGAAACTGCAACAAGGTAGTCTTCAATACTCAGATCCCCGGTAGGGAAGTTGGGCAGGAAGTACTCATTCAAACGCACAGTGACATTGCAACGTTTAGCGATTTCGACGCTGTTAGCCAGGGCTTCGGGAATATCTTCAAACAGTTCACACATCTCTTGTTCACTGCGAAAATACTGTTGTTCGCTGTATTTCTTGGGGCGACGAGGATCTGCAAGGGTAAAACCATCATGAATAGCGACCCTGATTTCATGGGCCTCAAACTGATCAGGCTGCATAAACACGACCTGATTGGTCGCCACCACCGGCACCCCCGTCTGCGCAGACAGTTCGACTGCCATATGCAAGTAGCGCTCTTCGTCTGCTCGTCCGGTACGAATTAACTCTAGATAGAATCGGTCAGCAAAGTGCTGTTGATAAAAACCAATAAGTTCATTAACTTGATTTTGATTGCCTTTAAGTAATGCCTTACCTACATCGCCTTCGCGACCACCGGATAGCAGCAATAAGCCTTCGCTATACTTAGCTAGCCATGCTTGGTCGATGACCGCGCGGTCGTTAACATGACCACGTAAAAATGCATCGCTGATCAATAGCGTAAGATTCTTATAGCCTTCGTTATTAATAGCAATGACAGTGACTGAGCAAAACTCTTTTTCAAAACCTGGGACCAACATCGAAAAGTCAGCGCCAATAATGGGTTTTATTCCCGCTCCGTGACACCCGCCGTAAAATTTAACTAGGCCGCATAAGTTAGTTTGATCAGTCAACGCTAACGCCGGCATTTCAAGCTCAGTTGCCTTAGCCAAAATGGGTTTCACTTTGGCTAGGCCGTCACACATAGAGAAATCACTGTGAACACGCAGGTGCACAAAACGGGGTTCAGACATACTTTATACTTTTATCATTAGGCAACTAATCGCTGCCTTTGAGGTTAACAGACTGAGGACAAACTCACTAGAAGTTGAGTATTTTATTCAACTAAACTTTTGCTCTACACGTCGCTTTCGAGTGCAGTTTGTACAGGTTTAAAACTGCGCCGATGCTCCGCTAATACACCGTGGGCGGCTAATGCTTCAAAATGGGCTTTAGTCGGATAACCTTTGTGTTTAGCGAAACCATATTGGGGATATCGCTCATCTAACTCGGCCATCTCCCTGTCGCGAACCACCTTGGCGACAATTGACGCCGCGCTGATACCATCAATCAAACCATCGCCCTTAATAATTGCATGGGCTTCATTATCTAGCTCTGGCGTGCGGTTGCCGTCAATTAATATTCTGTCAGGGCGCGCTTTTAAGCCCGCGACTGCCCGTTGCATGGCCAGCATAGTCGCATGTAATATGTTGATTTGGTCGATTTCTTGCGGACTGGCACGGCCGACACTCACATCAAGTGCTTTTTCTAAAATCTGCTCATACAAAGCATCACGCTTTTTCTCTGACAGCTTCTTTGAATCATTTAGGCCTAAAATGGGATTATTAGGGTCGAGCACGACTGCGGCCGTGACGACATCACCAACAAGCGGACCACGACCCACTTCATCAACACCCGCATAATATCCGCAGGTCAGTTCACTTATCTGCTCAGCTGTTATCCCTTTATAAATGGCCATTAATCTGCCTCCACAAGTTGACTGACAGCTTGCGCCGCGACTTGGCTGGCGTTACAGCGCAGCGACTCATGCATCTGCAAAAATGTCTGCATTAATGGGCGGCTATCTTGATCAAGCTGCAGCGCGACTGCTTGAGCAATCTTCTGTGCTGTACAATCATCTTGAATCAGTTCCGGAATTATTTTTTCGCCAGCGAGTAAATTGGGCAAAGAATAGCTATCGATTTGCATCATGCCTTTGGCAATCTTATAAGTTAAGGCATTAACTTTATAAGCCACCACCATGGGCCGTTTCACTAACATCGCTTCTAATGTCGCCGTACCCGATGCCAGCAAAATGGTATCTGCAGCCGCCATCACTTGTCTGGATTTGCCCTCAACTAAGGTAATTTCTAGATCGGGCGCATATTGTTTGAGTGCCGTTTCAAACTGTTCTCGACGCTTAGCGTTCACTAAAGGAGTAACAAATTTAAGATCAGGGTATTGCTGCTTAAGCAATTGCGCCGCTTCTACAAACGGCTGCGCCAACTGCTTTAGCTCGCCGCCACGGGATCCGGGTAATATCGCAAGGTATTCCGCTTCAGGGGCTAAACCTAACTCCATTCGCGCTTGCAGTTTATCTGATTGTAGCGGGATATCATCAGCCAAAGTATGGCCGACAAAAGTACAAGGCACTTGGTGCTTATCATAAAACGCTTTTTCGAATGGTAGCAACGACAATACCATATTGGTTGCTTTTGCTATTTTAAAAATCCGCTTGGGTCGCCATGCCCATACCGAGGGACTCACATAATGCACCGTTTTAATGCCATGCTGCTTAAGCTTTAACTCAAGCCCTATATTGAAATCAGGCGCATCAATGCCAATAAAACAGTCTGGTTCGAGCTTGGTGATCGTATCGACTAAGGTCTTTCTAACATGCAGCAAGCGTGGTAATCGCGACAATACCTCAACAATCCCCATGACTGCTAGCTCTTCAAATGAAAATATCGATTCAAAGCCCAGCGCATCCATCTGTGGTCCGCCAATGCCAACAAAGCGTGCATTGGGATATTGCTGTTTTAGTGCCTTAATTAAACCAGCACCTAAAATGTCACCGGAAAGCTCTCCAGCGACCATGGCAAAAACTTTTTGATCTACTTCGCTCATAAAACTGCACTGTTATAAAATCAATATAAAAAAAAAGCCCGTTAAACAACGAGCTCTTTAGTTAGGTAAGCTGCTTAACGAATAATACCGCGGCTTGACTGCTTAACAAATTCAGTTAGCAGTTTAACCTGATCGTCTTGCATATCTTCAGACAAAGCGACTACGGCTTCTTCTACGGTCAGCCCTTTACGGTAAAGTGTCTTATACGCACGTCTAACTGCAAGCTGCGTTTCTTTAGAGAAACCACGACGCTTCAGGCCTTCGCTATTAAGCCCCCGAGGTATCGCCGGTTGTCCTGAAGCCATAACAAATGGTGGCACATCTTGAAGGATCAACGAATAACCAGCGGTAAATGCATGGGCGCCAATTTTGACAAACTGATGAACGCCTGTCATGCCGCCTAAAATCGCCCAGTCTCCCACATGCACGTGGCCAGCAATAGAGGCATTATTGGCCATGATGACATTATCACCCACGACACAATCATGAGCGATATGCACATAGGCCATAAACAGGTTGTTTGAGCCAATTTTGGTGATCCCCTCATCTTGAGTGGTACCACGGTGTATCGTGACCGACTCCCGAATCACGTTATTGTCACCAATCTCTAGTCGTGTTGGCTCACCGGCGTACTTTTTATCTTGGCAATCTTCACCCACCGAAGCGAATTGAAAAATACGGTTGCCCTTACCAATGACACTTGGGCCTTTAATGACAACATGCGAGCTAATATGACAATCATCACCAATCTCAACATCTGCACCCACATAGGTCCAAGGTCCGATAGTGACATTGTTGCCAATTTTGGCATCGGGATGAATATAAGCTAACTTATCTATCACTTGCTGATCTCTCTGCGTGCACACATAATTTCAGCTGAACAAACTAGTTCACCATCCACTTTAGCTTCACCAGTAAACACCCCTATCCCGCGGCGCTCTTTTATCATTTTAACTTCAAAGTGAATTTGATCACCTGGCTCTACAACACGTTTAAAACGCGCTTTATCGATACCAGCGAAGTAGTATAACGCGTCATTTGACGGCGCATCACTCATGGTTTTAAATGCAAGCAAGCCAGTTGCTTGTGCCATAGCTTCTAAGATCAACACACCAGGCATAACCGGCTGTACCGGAAAATGTCCTTGGAAAAATGGCTCGTTGATGGTGACATTCTTGATCGCATGCAATGTTTCACCCGGTGTGAAATCCAATACTCTATCAATCAACAGGAATGGATATCTGTGTGGCAGAAATTTCAAGATCTCTTTGATATCCATGGTATTTAATTCGTTTGACACTAAATTACTTCCTTAGCCGCCATCAATTGGCAGTTAATCATCTGACTTTACGTTTTGTTCTAGCTTTTTGACTCGTTGGAATAAGCTATCTAACTGCCTAAACCTAACCGTATTACGCCGCCACAGTTTATTCTCTGTCGCGATCGTTGCTGACGAGTATAGTCCAGGCTTTCTTATTTCGCTGGTGACATTAGTACCACCAGACACATGCGTACCATCGACAATAGATAAGTGACCTGCAATGGCGGTATTACCACCAATAATACAATACTTACCTAGCGTTAAACTGCCTGCTAAAGTGGTGCTGCCCGCAATTGCAGTGTGCGCCCCAACTACCACATTGTGTGCAATTTGCACTTGGTTATCGATTATCACGCCATCATGAATTTCGGTATGGTCTAACGCGCCACGGTCGATACTGGTGCTGGCACCAATTTCAACATCGTCACCGATACGCACGCCGCCAGTTTGTGGAATTTTTATCCACTGACCGCGATCATTGGCGTAGCCGAAACCATCTGAGCCAATCACTGCTGCTGCGTGAATAATACAGCGTTGACCAATATGTACATTGTGGTAAACACTGACATTAGCCCAAAGCTTACTATCACAGCCTATTACACTATCTTGGCCAACAACACACCCAGCACCAATCTGAACCCGCTCACCTAAAATAACGTTGGCGCCGATCACGGCATTTGCACCGATGGCTACCCCTTCACCGAGCATAGCACTGGGATCGATCACCGCACTAGGATGAATCGCATCTGCAGCTTTCGGAGTGCTATCAAGCAATTGAGCTACTCGAGCAAAGCCCACATAGGGGTCTTTAAGCACAATCGCATTACCAGCAAAGCCCACCAGCGCGCTTTCGGTTAACAAGACAGCACCAGCTTGAGTCGATTCAAGTTGACTGCGATATTTAGGATTGGCAAGAAACGCAAGCTGATCAGCCTGCGCTTTTTCAAGTGTTGCTACGCTTGAGATAGTGATTGAACCATCGCCAACCACTTCTCCGTCTAACTTTGACGCTATCTCACTTAAAGTAAAGTGACTCATCAACAATTAGCCTTTGCTTAATGCATCAACAACTTTGCTGCTGATATCTGATGTTGGCTTAACATAGATAACAGCACCACGCTGAAGTACCACATCATATTGCTCTTTTTCAGCAATTTCATTGATGGCTTTTTGTACTTCAACTAACAATTTATTTTGCTCTTCACCATTACGACGACGCATATCTTCATCAAGTGCTTTACCTTTTAGTTGCAGCTCAGCTTTGATTGAATCCATGTTACGTACAAGTTCAGTTTTTTGAGTATCACTCATTAGCGCTGCATCACGTTGTTGCTTCTCTAGCATGTCACGCAACTCATCTTGCATCTTCTGTACTGCAGCAACTCGATCACCAAATTCAGCTTTTAGTGTTTGGTTCACTGCTTCGCGCTGTGGTAATTGCTCAAAAACTGCCTGCATATCTACAACAGCAATTTTTTCTGCTTGAGCGGCAAGTGGGGCACCTAAAAGAACCAATACCATCATTGCGCGATTAAACATCTTTTTCAAAATAGACTCCTTTTTACTCTGCAACAACTGCAGATTAAACTGTATTAATTAATAAAATTCTAGAAAGTTTGACCAATATTAAATGAGAAAATTTCAGTATCATCATCCTCATATTCCTTAATTGGCCAGGCTAAGCTAAATACCATTGGGCCCATTGGCGATAACCATTGAACACTCATACCTGCTGATGCACGAATACGACCAGGGTCTGAATAATCTTCTAGCTTAGCAAACTGCTCAGCAGGAAGGAATCGATACGAATCATAATCAAACTCAGTATCCCACACGTTACCCGCATCAACGAAGAAGCTTGTACGTACAGAGTTAGTGTAAGCTTCATCCAAGAATGGCGTCGGTACAATCATCTCGATTGTCGCGGTTGCAATTGCATTACCACCAATTGAACGCCCTTCGCTCACGTCAATTCGATTCGGATCACCTGGCAACGTACATCCATCGCCTGATGGATCTGGCGAGCATGGCTCACCGCCTCGGTAAAGATAGAACGAACGTGGGCCTACCGAATTCGACTTAAAGCCACGTAGCGAGCTACTACCACCGGAATAATAGTTCTCCCAGAACGGTAGAATCTGATCATTGTCATTAAACTGGCCATAACCGTTACCGTAACCTAAACGTGCTTTGGTCAATAGTACGAAACTATGGCTGCGGTTAAGTGGGAAATAGAAGTCAGTATTAAAATCGGTCTTAAAGTACTGTAAATCTGATCCAGGAATCGTCATCTTCGCATTAAAGCGCTGTGATGAACCTGATGATGGGAATGTCCCGCGGTTTAACGTACGGCGAGACCAACCAATATTGGCTTCAAAGTTATCAAAAGCTAAATCTGCATTAGGATCGTTAGGATCACGGTAAATATTATAGAAACGCAGCGCTTGCTCATAAGCAGAAATTTCAGAAATACTGTTATGACGATAACCAATACCACCGTTAATACGGTTATATTCGTTAATCGGGAAGCCTGAGTTTACTGCAATACCGTAAGAGCTATTCTTATAACGCTCAAGGTTAGCTTCTTGTGCATCAAACTCGTTCCAGAATATGCTACCACCTAAACTGATACCATCTTTAGTAAAGTAAGGGTCAGTGAAGGATAAATTCACATTCTTCGAGTATTTATTGGTATTAAGGTTAATACCCGCTTGGTTACCCGTGCCTAAGAAGTTACTTTGCTGCACACCAAACTGTAAGCTCAACCCAGATTCTGTACCATAACCCACACCGGCATTAAATGACCCTGATGGTTGCTCCTTAACATTAAAGGCAACATCGACTAAATCATCTGTACCAGGCACTTGCACTGTTTCTGTATCGACGGTCTCAAAAAAGCCCAAGCGGTTCAAATTACCCTTAGAAAGTTCAACTTGCGAAGAGTTTAACCAAGCCCCTTCCATTTGACGTAACTCACGACGCATCACTTCATCTTTGGTTACTTGGTTACCAGCGAAGTTAATACTGCGAACATAGACACGTTTACCAGGTTGTACATTGATATTGAGGTTAACCTGTTTATTCTCGTCATCAATTTCAGGGAAGGTCTTCACCTCGGGGTAAGCATAACCAAAACGGCCTAAATATTTGCTGTACATCTCTTCTGCAAAGGTCACATCTGCGCCGTTATACGTTTCACCACTCTTAATTGGCAAAATCGCTTCCAGCACTTTTTCGCGCCCCATTAACTCACCGGTCAAATTGACCTCGTTTACCGTATATACTTCGCCTTCGTCAACGTTAATGGTGATATACAGGCCTTTGCGGTCCGGTGTCATCGCAACTTGAGTTGACGTCACATCAAAACGGATGTAGCCACGGTTATGATAGAAAGTTTTAATGGTTTCTAAATCGGCTTGCAACTTCTGTTTTTGGTAGCGACGCTCACCAAACAGATCCCACCATGCCACATAATCTTTAAGCTCAAGCATGCCGATAAGTTCAGCATCGGTAAATACAGTGTTACCAACGACATTGATTTGCTCAATCTCTGCCGCTAAGCCTTCAGTAAAGTTAAACTTAAGCTCGACGCGGTTACGCGGTAAGTTAATCACCTGTGCTTCTACTTTGGCGCCATACTTACCGACACCGTAATAGAAATCTTGCAGCCCTTTTTCAATGCCACTTAGCATGGTTCTATCTAAAGATTCACCCACTTTTACGCCAGAGCTGTCTAAGCTCTCTTGTAGCTGCTCATCTTTGATATCTTTATTGCCTTCGAAGGTGACCGTACTAATAGTTGGCCGCTCCTTAACGCGGACAACAAGCACATCGCCATCTCGATCAACCTCAATGTGTTCAAAGTTGGTCGATGCATACAAGCTTTTTATCGCTTGTTGAAGACGTTGCTGATCTACCGTATCACCCACTTTAATTGGCATGTTCAACAGCGCAGCACCTAATGCAACACGTTGTAAGCCTTGAATTTGGATATCGGCTACTTCAAATGGCTGGAATGTATCGGCCCAACCGTTCCCTGATAAAGACGCACCGACTAATAACATCGAGGCAAAAAGTTTATTCAATCTCATAGAGCACTTCTAATTATTTGTGTGTCCTTGCTCAGAGTCGGGAAAAATCATTGAAAAGGGCTATACTCATCAACATTAGCAGCAAGGCTGCCCCAAATCTGAATCCAATTTCCTGTACCTTTTCTGGTACAGGCCTACCCGTAATTACTTCTATGAAGTAATAAACAAGATGCCCACCATCAAGCACTGGCAAAGGCAGTAAATTAATAATGCCTAAGTTTACGCTGATTAATGCTAGGAATCCTAAAAAATAAACCAATCCGTATGTTGCACTGCTTCCCGCACCTTGTGCAATAGAAATCGGACCGCTCAAATTCTTTACTGAAACATCGCCAGTAAAGAGCTTGGCAATCATCTTAATGCTCACAGAGATAAGTTGCCATGTTTTATCTGCCGCAACCGCAAAAGAATCAATTACCCCATATTCAAGTTGCAGTTTCATATTCTCTGGCCAACTTGCCTGAGTCGGTGCAACACCAATCACACCTTCACTCACTCCAGCGTCGTTTTGACGCGATTTAGGTGTAACCTCAAGTATCAGCTGTTCTCCATCGCGTTGGACGGTAATCGCGACCATTTTATCTGGCGAGGCTTTGATGAGCTCTACAAATGGCTCCCAGCCTTGATAACGTTGTTGATTGACGGCAATCAGTTTATCGCCAACTTTCATTCCTGCCGCTGCTGCAGCACCGTCATCGTTGACCATGCCAATCACAGGGGTAATTTCAGGCCTAAACACCTCTAAACCAAGCGAAGTGATAGGTGATTGCTTGTCGGGATCAAATTGCCACTGACTAATGTCAAGCTGATAACTTTGTGCCTTGCCATAGCCTTGGTTTAGCGGTGTTAACGTTATATCCAGTTTATCATCACCAATATGACTCACTAGCGCATAGGTAACCTCTTCCCAAGTGCGCACCGACTTGCCACCAATCGCAGTGACCTGCATCGGCTCATTTACTTGAATAACCGCAGCAGGCGTAGCAGTTTGCGTCGACTCAATAACGGGTTTGACCGCAGGAACGCCAATCAGGTACATGATATACAGTGCAAATATGGCAAAAATAAAATTAGCCATAGGACCGGCACCTACGATAGCGATACGTTGCCAGACATTTTTTCGATTAAATGCTTGATCTTTTTGTGATTCAGGCACCTCATCAACACGCTCATCGAGCATTTTGACATAGCCGCCTAACGGAATCAGTGCCACCACATACTCGGTGCCATCTTGGCCTACTTTACGCCAAATCGCTTTACCAAAACCGATAGAAAAACGCTCAACTTTCACACCGCAACGACGTGCCACCCAAAAGTGACCATATTCATGGGCGGTAATTAGCATGCCAAGGGCAACAATAAAAGACCCTAAGTTCCAGAGAAAATCAAACATCCTTTTCCTTTACATGACTAGGTTAAGTCACTGACTAATTCTGCAGCGACTATTCGTGCTTGAGCATCAAGCTGCATAATATCTTCAATACTATTTAAATTACGCTGAGCAACACGATTTAAGCTTAACTCATTCACTTTAGCGATATCGGTGAATTTAATGCCACCTTCTAAGAACGCCGCCACTGAGATTTCATTTGCAGCATTCAATACTGTTGTGGCTTCCTGCCCTTGCTCACAGGCATCAATCGCCAACTTTAAACAAGGGAAGCGAGCAAAATCTGGTTCTATAAAGCTTAACTGTCCGACTTTGAAAAAGTCTAAAGGTTCAACGCCAGAGTAAATTCTCTGTGGATAGGACATACAATGAGCAATCGGTGTACGCATATCTGGATTGCCCATTTGCGCAACAACTGAGCCGTCAATATATTGCACCATTGAGTGAATCACACTTTGCGGATGAATTACCACTTGTATCTGCTCACGGCTGGCATTAAATAACCAACGGGCCTCAATATACTCTAAGCCTTTGTTCATCATTGATGCTGAGTCTACCGAGATTTTACGTCCCATTGACCAGTTTGGATGCTTACAAGCTTGATCAGGGGTTTTGGTCGCTAAACTTTCGATGGGCACTTGTAAGAAAGGTCCACCTGAGCCAGTTAGCAAAATATGAGAAATGCCGGCATCACTGAGGTTGCAACGACCCACCTGAGTTTGCACTGTCTCTGGTAAGCATTGAAATATGGCATTGTGCTCACTGTCTACAGGTAGCAGCTGCGCGCCAGAACGCTCAACTTCATCGATAAACAGGCGACCCGACATAACCAAGGCTTCTTTGTTAGCCAGTAGCACTCGTTTGCCCGCTTTCACTGCGGCTAAGGTTGATGGTAAACCTGCTGCTCCGACGATAGCTGCCATTACTGTGTGTACTTCGGGCAGTGCAACGATACTGGCAAGCTCATCAGCCCCGCAAGAAACCGAGATAGCCATATGAGCAGGCAAACGCCGCTGTAGCTCAGCTGCCGCTTTCGGGTCGACCATATGTGCAATACTGGGGTTAAATTGCAAACACAACTCCAGCATCTTATCTACATTGCTATGCGCAACCAATGCATATGCTTTATAGGCAGCAGGGTTAGCGGCAACCACGCTAAGAGTGCTGGTTCCAATAGAACCGGTCGCACCCAGAACAACCAAATTTTGCATTAGATTACATCCAGAAGGCGATATATAACAGTGTAAACACTGGCAACGCCGCAGTTAAGCTATCAATCCGATCTAACACGCCACCATGACCCGGTAAAATGGTACCTGAATCTTTAATCTGAGCTGCGCGTTTAAACATGCTTTCTGACAGATCTCCCAGTGCCGAGACCAATGCAACGAACAAAATCACTGACACTACTAACCCAAGCTCCTGCTCCGGCGAAACTGTCATTACCGCATAAGCAACCAGCATGGTGGCAACCAGGCCGCCGAGCAGACCTTCAATGGTTTTGGCTGGGCTCACATTGGGCATTAGCTTACGTTTACCGAATTGCTTACCCGCGAAGTACGCACCGGTGTCGGCCGCCCACACAACCATCATTACAAAGAAAATCAGTGTGCCGCCATAAAACGGCATCGCAGCAGAACTCAATGATTTAAGCGCAATAAGAGATGCGAAACAAGGAACCAAAGTTAACTGGCCAAACATCGATTTAAAAGTGGGGCTATTACGCCAAAACGCAGCGCTTTTAGGGTAGCTAATCACAAAAACTAACGATATCGCCCACCACATTGCCCCTATCAGTATGATAGCCAGCATCACCGGGTGCAAGGTCCCTTTAAACCAAACCTCATGGGATGGAACAAATAAATTAAGCGCAACTAAAAGAAAACCAATGGTAATGGTGAAGCTCCACTGGGTAATATTACAATTTTTATCAATAATACGTCCCCACTCCTTAGCTGCGATAAGGAAAACGGCGACAAGTCCCCACGAAAAATACTGACTTGGCACATAAAAGACTGCGCCTATCACTAAAGGGATTAACCAACTTGCTGTTATTATTCGTTGTTTTAGCAAAACCTTCCCTCTTTATTACTCGGCTTGTAACGTTTCTATTTGCGTACCCGTTAACCCAAAGCGGCGTTGACGACTGGCAAAAGTATCAATCGCCTGTTTGAATGCATGTTCATCAAAATCAGGCCATAAAATATCGGTAAATACCAACTCTGCATAGGCTGCTTGCCAAAGCACAAAATTACTAATGCGGTAATCACCGCCAGTGCGGATCATTAAATCAACTTCAGGTTGATTTTGCATGCACAAATGCTCACTTAACCCCTCTTCGGTCATTTGACTGCTGCTGATTTCACCAGTTTCTACTTTTTTAGCTAATGCTTGAGCAGCCTGTAAGATATCCCAACGGCCGCCATAGTTAGCGGCAACATTAAGAATGAGACCGTCGTTATCAGCAGTCTTGGCCATGGCGGCTGCAATTTGTTTCTGAAGTCTTTCGGAGAAACGGCTTATATCACCGATAATATTTAGGCGAACACCATTTTTATGCAGTAATTTGATTTCCCGTTGCAGAACCGTAAAAAACAGCTCCATCAACAAGGTGACTTCTTTATCGGGACGACGCCAATTCTCGCTCGAAAATGCAAACAATGTCAGCGATCCAATACCTAACTCGCGTGCCGTGCTAACAGCTCGTCGCACTGTTTTAACACCGGCTTTGTGACCGACCACACGCGGCTTACCTTGAGCTTGTGCCCAACGACCATTGCCATCCATAATGATAGCAACATGCTTTGGTATTGACTGTTTAACCAGTTCCGCTAGATCCGCAGCAACTTTATCAGTATCTGACTGGGATTCGATTGACATCTAGTACAACCCTTAAAAATAGACAAACGCCGTGTAGTATACCCCTACACGGCGTGTTAACTCTAGTCTTGAGACAGGGAGTTTAGACTTCCATCAATTCTGCTTCTTTTGCAACCAAAATTTCTTCGATTTGCTTAATATGCGCATCGGTGAATTTTTGGATTTCGTCTTCAGTGCGACGTACATCATCTTCAGTACACTCTTTCTCTTTCTCTAGTGCTTTCACATCAGAGTTAGCGTCACGACGAACATTACGAATAGCAATACGGCCGTTTTCAGCCTCAGCACGTACCACTTTGATTAAATCTTTACGACGCTCTTCTGTCAATGCAGGTAGCGGGATACGAATCGTCGTACCAGCTGACATTGGGTTAAGACCCAAATCAGAACTCATGATCGCTTTTTCAACAACTGGGATCATAGTTGTATCAAATACGGTTACCGCTAAAGTACGAGAATCTTCAATAGATACGTTGCCCACTTGCTTAAGTGGTGTCAACGAGCCGTAATAAGACACTTTAATTGAATCAAGTAAACTTGGGTGAGCACGACCAGTACGTACTTTAGCCATTTGAGTTTTTGTTGCTTCAACGCACTTAGCCATACGTTCTTGAGCATCTTTTTTGATTTCGTTAATCACGTTAAATATCCTTTTGATCACTCAGTTTTTAATTGATTTATGTTCTGGGTTATTCAGCACTTTGTTTTTTAATAAAGGTGCCTTCATCTTCGCCCATGATAACACGACGAAGCGCACCAGGCTTATTCATGTTAAATACCAAAATTGGCATATCGTGATCTCTCGCCAACGTAAACGCCGCCAGATCCATCACTTTTAATTCTTTGTCTAGGACTTCATCATAACCCATGCGGTCATATTTAACGGCTTCAGGATTTTTAACTGGGTCATCTGAATAAACACCGTCGACCTTAGTGCCTTTTAATACCACTTCGGCTTCAATTTCGATACCACGTAAACAAGCGGCTGAATCGGTAGTACAAAATGGGTTACCTGTGCCTGCAGCAAAAATCACTACACGGCCAGATTTTAATAAACTGATCGCTTCGGCCCAGTTATAATCGTCACATACACCTTTAAGCGGAATTGCCGACATCAAGCGTGCATTAACATAGGCACGGTGCAATGCATCGCGCATTGCCAAACCATTCATCACTGTTGCTAGCATACCCATATGGTCACCAACAACACGATTCATCCCCGCAGTCGCCAACCCTTCACCACGGAATAAGTTACCGCCACCAATCACAACACCAACCTGAATGCCTAACTCAACCAGCTCTTTTACTTCTTGAGCCATACGGTCAAGGACTTTAGGGTCAATACCAAAACCTTCTTCACCCATCAGTGCTTCACCACTGAGTTTTAATAGAATACGTCGAAATGCAGGTTTAGGATTTGTGCTCATAGTTTTTATTCCTGATTAGAGTCGATGAGTATCATACCAATTTTGGCTGACAAAATGCATGCTACAAATAAAAAATTGATATAACAAAACCGCAGCGATTGCTGCGGTTTTGGGGGTATCTTACAGCTTAACGAATTAAGCCTTAGAAGCGGCGATTTGTGCTTCTACTTCAGCAGCAAAATCTTCTTCTTTCTTCTCGATACCTTCACCAACTTCTAGACGAATGAAGTTAGATACTGTTGCGCCTTTCTCTTTAAGAATTTCGCCAACAGTTTTCTTAGGTTCCATGATGAAAGCTTGACCAGTAAGAGAGATCTCACCAGTAAACTTCTTCATACGACCAGTAACCATTTTCTCAGCGATTTCTTGAGGCTTACCTTCGTTCATCGCGATCTCAACCTGAAGAGTTCTTTCACGCTCAACAACGTCAGCTGGAACATCTTCTGGGTTAACGAATTCTGGCTTAGATGCAGCAACGTGCATAGCAACGTGCTTTAGTGTCTCTTCGTCAGCTTCACCGGTAACAACTACACCGATACGCTCACCGTGACGGTAAGAAGCAGCGTTAGCACCGTCGATGTACTCAACGCGACGAACGTTGATGTTTTCACCGATTTTAGCAACTAGTGCAACACGAGTTTCTTCAAACTGTGCTTTTAAGTCTTCAATCGTTACTTTAGCTGCAGTAGCAACTTCAAGTACTTGGTTAGCAAATGCTAGGAAGTTAGCATCTTTTGCTACGAAGTCAGTTTGACAGTTAACTTCTAGAAGTGCAGTGAAGCCTTCGCCACTCTTGATAAGGATAGTACCTTCAGCAGCGATGTTACCTGCTTTTTTAGCAGCCTTCGCAGCACCACTTTTACGCATGTTGTCAATTGCAAGCTCAATGTCACCATTGGTTTCAGTTAGAGCTTTTTTACAGTCCATCATGCCAGCGCCAGTGCGGTCACGAAGTTCTTTAACTTGGGCAGCAGTAATTGCCATTGTTAAATCCTCTACAGATAATTCTACAAATTCATTTGATAAAAAACAGGGGCCTTGTGGCCCCTGTTCACCAATCATTTCTTTTGGTTAATAAGGGGGATGAGAATCATCGCGCCTTATTATTCAGCTTCTACGAAACCGTCTTGCTCAGCTTGTACTGCTAGATCTTGACCTAGACCAGCTTTTGCCGCAGCAGCAACTGATTCAGTGTACAAACGGATAGAACGCATCGCATCATCATTACCTGGAATGATGTAGTTAATACCGTCTGGTGAAGAGTTAGTATCAACAACAGCTACAACTGGAATACCTAGGTTGTTAGCTTCTTTAATAGCGATATGCTCGTGGTCAGCACCAATAACGAAGATAACGTCAGGAAGACCGCCCATGTTCTTGATTCCGCCTAGAGACTTCTCTAGCTTATCAAGTTCACGAGTACGCATTAGCGCTTCTTTCTTAGTTAGCTTGTCGAAAGTACCGTCTACAGACTGGCTTTCTAGATCTTTTAGACGCTTGATTGATTGACGAACTGTTTTCCAGTTAGTCAACATACCGCCTAACCAGCGGTGATCAACGTAGTACTGATCACAAGAAACAGCAGCTTCTTTGATCGCTTCGCTTGCAGCACGCTTAGTACCTACAAAAAGAACTTTACCTTTTTTAGATGCAACGTTGCTGATGAACGCTAGTGCTTCATTGAACATAGGCACAGTGTGCTCTAGGTTAATGATGTGTACACCGTTACGAGCGCCGAAGATGAATGGCTTCATCTTTGGGTTCCAGTAACGAGTTTGGTGACCGAAGTGAACACCGGCTTGAAGCATGTCGCGCATTGAAACTGTAGTCATTTTATTACCTTATTTAGGGGTTAGACCTCCACGTATCCCATATCTCCGACCAATTAATTGGCACCCCGAAGAACGTGTCGATACGTGTGTGATTTAGTATTTTAAAATAGCCATGTATAATGGCCGCCATATCAACTCTTACGTATACCAATAAAATTGATCAAGTAAGAGTCAAACACAACGGCGCGCTTTATACCATATTGGTAGCCAGAACACAACTTTTTGGCGTAAAATCACCATCTGAAAAATCGCGTAGACAGACAAGAGAACACTGAATGAGTATTGTGATTAAAACCGCTGAAGAGATCGAAAAAATGCGCGCAGCAGGCAAGCTAGCGGCTGACGTATTAGAGATGATTGCCGAGCATGTGAAGCCCGGTGTCACCACCAATAGCCTCAATGACATTTGTGCTAAATATACCCAAGAGCATGGTGCAATTTCGGCCCCGCTAGATTATCACGGTTTTCCTAAATCTATCTGTACCTCGGTCAATGATGTTATTTGTCACGGTATCCCCAATGACACCCCACTCAAAGATGGCGACATTATCAATATTGATATTACCGTGATTAAAGATGGTTACCATGGCGATACTTCAAAAATGTTCTTTGTTGGTGATGTATCTCCTAAGAACAAACGTCTTTGTCGTATCACTCAAGAGAGCTTATACGAAGCCATCAAGAAAGTTCGCCCTGGAATGAAACTGGGTGAAATTGGCACCATCATTGAAAAATACATTAAGAGTAAGAAAACTGGTCTTGAAAAATACACCATCGTAAAAGATTATTGCGGTCACGGTATTGGCTCAACGTTCCATGAAGAACCACAGGTCATGCATTACAAAAATGGTGACAAAACCGTATTACGTCCAGGCATGTGCTTCACCATTGAGCCTATGATTAATGCCGGTCGCCATACTTGTATACTGGATAAAGATGATGGCTGGACGGTTACCACCTCAGATGGTAAGAATTCAGCACAGTGGGAACACACGTTGTTGGTGACTGACACTGGGGTTGAAATTCTCACCTTACGTAGCGAAGAAGATATCGCTCGCAGCATTAATCATTAACTCTCCTCACAAAGGCAACCTCATGGTTGCCTTTGTTGTGCTACAGGACGTCAAATGGAAAACGCCTTATCTGCCAAGCTGTCATTAACCGAACTTAATCAGCAGTTGCTCGAACAATTTAGTAATAAAGACTCGATCACCGAACTCGTTAGCCAACGGTGCCGGTTTGTCGATGAGGTCCTCATTAATCAATGGAAAGACGAAGGGTTAACCGAACTGCCTATTTCATTGATTGCCGTGGGGGGATATGGCCGCGGTGAGCTACATCCACAATCTGATATTGATCTATTGTTTTTGATTGCCCCCGACCTAAGCAAAGCCGATGAAGAGCGCCTCGGCGCATTTATCGCCTTCTTGTGGGATGCAGGCTTAGAGGTCGGCCATAGCGTACGTACTGTCGATGAAACCATCGAGCAGGGCAAAAACGATGTCACTGTTGCCACTAACCTCTTAGAATCTCGCCAGCTTATCGGCGAGCAATCTTTATTTGATGAGTTATATGACCGCATAAGACAAGCTGACTTTTGGCCAGCCAGCGCTTTCTACATTGCCAAACGCGACGAGCAAGTTGCCCGTCATGAGAAAGCGAATGCCTTTGATCTTGAGCCCAATGTCAAATCCTGCCCCGGTGGATTGCGAGATATTCATACCATTGCTTGGGTTGCAATGCGCTATTTTGACGCGGCTTGTGCAGAAGAGTTGGTCGCGCACGGCTTTCTTGAACCCGATGAGCTGCAAGAGCTACTCGAATGCCAAGCCTTTTTATGGCAATTGCGCTTTGCCTTACATTTGATTTCTGGCCGCGATGAAAACCGATTACTGTTTGACATGCAACGCCAAGTGGCAGAATTGCTAGGCTATTCTGACGGGACCGTGTTGGCGGTAGAGAAAATGATGAAACGCTATTACCGCACAGTTAGGCGCGTAATGGAACTGAATCAAATGCTACTGCAACTGTTTAAACGCGCCACGTTAGGCCATACAAAGGCGCTAGAAATCAAGCCGATTAATGACAGCTACCAGCGCCGAGGTATGTACATTGAGAGCTTAAACCCCGAACTGTTTGAGCAACCGACCGAAATTCTCAACCTGTTTTTACAGATTGCCAAAAACTCAAATATCAAAGGTATTTACGCCCCAACATTACGTAGTTTGCGCCGTCAACGCCGCGCATTAAGGACGCCGCTGATGGAGCTCGCACCCTGTCGGCAACTGTTTTTAGAAATTCTGCGTCATCCACGGGGCATAGCCGCGCTTTCGCTAATGCATCAACATGGCATTTTGTCGGCCTATCTGCCGGCTTGGCGACAAATTGAAGGCCAGATGCAGTTTGATCTGTTCCATGCCTATACCGTCGATGAACATACCCATAGGTTAGTGCAAAATATTGACCGCTTCTCGCAGCCTGAACAAAAAGAGGAGTTTCCGCTGGGATCAGTGTTAATCAATCAACTGCCGAAGAAAGGTCTGTTGGTTCTCGCAGCCATATTCCATGATATAGGTAAAGGTCGCGGCGGCGATCACAGCCAGCTTGGCGCCGTGGATGCGTTGGAGTTTTGCGAAAAGCATGGCATGAATAAACACGACGGTCGTTTGGTGAGCTGGTTAGTGAAAAATCATCTGGTAATGTCAGTAACTGCGCAGCGCCGTGACATATCTGATCCCGATGTTGTCGCTGAGTTTGCCGAGAAAGTACGCGATGCAGTGCACCTAAGTTACCTTTACTGTCTAACGGTGGCCGATATATGCGCCACCAATGAAAAAACCTGGAACAACTGGAAAGGCTCACTATTACGAGATCTCTACTTTTCAACCCAGCGAGTATTAGCTCGCGGCAAAGAAAAGCCTGTTGATATCCGCGCTCGCGTACGTGAACATCAAGCAAAAGCTAAGAAAGATCTCCTTAGACGCGGAGTGAAAGAGAAAGAGCTCGATAAATTATGGCAACGTTTCAAAGCTGACTACTTTTTGCGCCACCAGCCCAATCAATTAGCTTGGCACGCTGAAGCCATATTGAAGCACAAAAGCAAAGAAGTGCTGACTCTAATATCAAAACACACGACCCGTGGCGGCACTGAGCTATTTGTATATAGTCCAGATAAGCCTAAGTTATTCGCCACGGTTATGGCGGTATTGGACAATAAAAATATCAATGTACATGATGCAACCATTATGAGTTCGAAGGACAATTATGCCATCGACTCGTTTGTCATTTTAGAACAAGATGGTAGCCCTGTTGCCCAGCCATCAAGGATTCAGGGCATTAAAAAAGCCATCAATAAGGCGCTTTTAGGTGACACTGCCAAGCTACCTAAGTTCAGAAAACTGTCGCGTCGCATGAAGCCTTTTAACGTTCGCACTCAGATCACATTTATTCCATCGCCTAAACCTGGCACCAGTATGATGGAATTAATCGCCTTGGATACCCCTGGCCTACTAGCAAAAGTCGGCGATATTTTATATCGTTGTCGGGTCAAATTGTTGGCAGCGAAGATCACGACCATTGGGGAACGCGCCGAAGACTTCTTTATCCTGCAAACGGCCGAGGGTCAGCAGCTAGATGAGCAGACACAACAGCAATTGACTGAAGCGCTTGTAGAAGCGCTACAAAAGCCAGCAGCACAATAGAAAATATTCATTTTATCGATTTTATATAGCAAATTTGGGAGACATTAATGGAGGCTTTACGCCAACGTATAGAAGCAGCTTTTGAAGCTCGCGCTGAAATTACACCGAACTCAGTAGATCCAAGTGTTCGTGCTGATGTTGAAAAAGCTATCGCGATGCTAGACAAAGGCGAAGCGCGTGTTGCTGAAAAAATTGATGGCCAGTGGCATGTACACCAATGGCTAAAAAAGGCTGTGCTACTTTCTTTCCGCATTTTCGATAACGGTGTTATTGACGGTGCAGAAACCAAGTACTTTGATAAAGTCCCAATGAAATTTGCCGACTATGACGAAGCTCGCTTCAAAGAAGAAGCGATTCGCGTCGTACCACCTGCGGCAGTGAGAAAAGGCTCATACATCGGCAAAAATACCGTACTGATGCCATCGTACGTTAACTTAGGTGCCTACGTTGATGAAGGCTCTATGGTTGATACATGGGCAACGGTGGGTTCATGTGCACAAATTGGTAAAAACGTTCACCTATCTGGTGGTGTCGGTATTGGTGGTGTTTTAGAGCCACTGCAAGCTGGCCCAACTATCATTGAAGATAACTGCTTCATTGGCGCGCGCTCTGAAATTGTAGAGGGTGTAATTGTTGAAGAAGGCAGTGTTATCTCAATGGGCGTTTACATTGGTCAAAGCACCCGTATTTTTGACCGTGAAACCGGCGAAGTACATTACGGCCGTGTTCCAGCAGGCTCAGTAGTAGTATCTGGTAACCTACCATCAAAGTGTGGCACTTACAGCCTTTATGCGGCAATCATCGTTAAGAAAGTCGATGAAAAAACCCGCGGTAAAGTGGGCATAAACGAGTTACTACGTATCGTAGACTAATTCGCAACAGTAAGCTTTTAGCTAAAAAGCCAAGCAGTGATGTTTGGCTTTTTTTAATGGGGCATGGCTAAATCATCAAATTGCACATGGGCATTAGCGAGTATTTTCCATGTAATGCAGCCCATAACCTCATCCCCCTCTATCACCAACAGATAATCGCTGTCGTGCTTATCGAGCAAATCTACCGCATCTTTGACTATCACCGATGGCGCGATTGTTGGAAACTCGTGATGCATAACCTGATGTACACGGCGGTTTTCAATATTACGATCAATGGTTCTTTCTGCAGCCGTATCAAGCAGTGGACTATGCCATAGATCAAGTAAATGCAGATCCACAACACCCACAATACTGCGCCGTGTTTCGCTCAATACCGCTGCCACTTTCACCCCTGCAGCAGTCATCAACTCTCGCGCTTCAAATAAGCTATGGTCCAACTCCACCGTGGTTACCGGTGCTAATGACAGATGTGCTACTCGAGTAATATTGTCGACCTGATGGGACGACAGCAGCTCAATACATACCTCGACAATATGACTATCAAACAAGGTCCCCTTGCCGCTATTAAGGATCTCCACCAGTTTTGACATCCCTAATGATGCCCTGTAAGGGCGATGGCTCAACACCGAATCAGCCACATCAGCCACACCGATGATTTTCGCTTCGAGCAATATCTCATCATCAGTCAAGCCTGCAGGGTAGCCTGAGCCATCAAGCCTTTCATGGTGCTGTAATATCATTTCTTTAATTGGCCAAGGAAACTCCACCTCACTAACGACATCGGCACCTTGCTGTGGATGCATTTTCACTAAGGCATACTCCTCTGCAGTAAGGCGTGCAGGCTTAGTGAGAATTTGCGACGGGATAGCAAGCTTACCGATATCATGGATCAGAGCTCCCAATTTTAGCCCTTCAAGCCTGTCAGTATCCAAACCTAGTCGCTCGCCAATTAAATAGGCGATTTGCGCCACCGATTTTTGATGCCCAGCGGTATAGGCATCTTTGAGCTCAACGGCATCGGATACGGCGCCAATCAGCTGCACTAACGTATGTGACAGTTTCTCTCTTTGTGAGCGAATAACCTCTGATTGCTTGGTCAACACTCGCATAGATTTAGGCAACTCAACACAGTGCCACATTATTGAGGCAAATATGGTCAAAGACTTTGCATCAACCGCAGTATAAGGTTTGACACGATTGCCTACACCTATGACACCGACAATATGGTTACGATAGCGAATCGGCACACTCATATGGCTGTTCAGTTGGAAGTGACCGTCAGGCAAACCTTTTTTATGATGCTCCGTTGCATAATCATTGTGAATAACGGCCTCTTGGGTGCGAATACTGTCGGCCCATATTCCAGCTTCATCCAACGGCGCATGGGTCATCTGCGGAATATCACACATTTTGAGTGCTGAGTCAGACCAAGCCGTTAAGGTCATCTCATCGCTTCTTTCATCATATAGATGTAAATAGCCAACCTTGCTATCAGTTAACACTAACGCTTGATTCACAGCCACTTTAAACACGTCACTGGGCGAAGATGTGATCACCGCTTCAATCTGCTGCAGCCATTCATCACTTGACTGTATGGCATGTTCATAGTCAGGATGTAAATCCATCAACCAGCGGTCATCAAGCGCCAATTCCGATACATTAAGGCACCACAACCCGCTTTTTGATTCGTAAGGAGTAAACACCCCCTGCACTCCTACGCCACGATCATTCACCCAATGATAGGTTTGCGCGCCGCTTTTCGGCAGTGTGATATCAATTTCAGCAATATTAGAATAACTTTGCTGCAGCTTATGATTGAGGATTTGTGAAATGGGCTTTCTAACCGATTGATAGAACGCTTCACTGAGACGCTTAACAACAAGTTGCTCATCAACCACAGCCCAAGCAATTGCCATCGAATGGGGTATTTCATTTGAAGTTAAAAACTGGCTAAATTTCTGTCTCAGCACCACAACGTCCCGTGTCTTTTTCTGCGCCTACTTTAAAAATAAGTCGGAAATAGTCACAACGCAAAATTTCAGCGTAATTAACACGATCTATATCAGGTTTTATTTTGGCAAATTGTGATTGGCGATGGCACCGGATTGTTCGAAAACCGCTTATCGGCATCATAGATGCACATTTACTCCTGCAAATTAGCCTTACGGAGATCATCAAATCACGTTGAATCTCATAAAGTGAGCGATTGATAAACACTCTGAAACACTCATACATCATCTAAGTCATTCAACTTATCTTGAAACAGTTGCGCACAAACTGCTTACAGCTTTTCGACAAATTAGGGTTTAGATTTAATCCGGACCTTGGATAAACCCGCTAGGAGCACCACATGAAAAAGTTACTTACCATCGCCTTGTTAGCAGCTGCACCACTATCTCTATCTGCCAATGCAGCAATGTCACCTCAGCTAGAAAGCACGCTGGTTGCTGTTTGTAAGGCTGGCGCAAGCAACAAAATCTATAAGTTCAATGACACAATGAAAGAGTACCGTATCAATAAGAACCGTATCTTCCCTCGACTCGTTTGTAATGGTCAAAGCTACCATCAATTCGCGCTAGACAATGGCGCTGACAAAACCGCTAAACGCATTGCTCGCTATGTAAAAGGTAGTGTCACCATTAAAGATATTGCGATGACCTATGGCGAAGACCAAATCATGGCGGTAAATTACTAACACCGTCTTGTTAACCAACAGTACGTACATTATGAAGACAAAAAAGGCACTCTACGGTGCCTTTTATGATCTTATTATATTGACTCTATGCTTTGCTATCTGGGCATCAAAACTCAAAACACCACGGTTTTGTTGCCATACACGATAACATCTTCTTGCATCACCAGTTGCACGGCTTTACTAAGCACGCTTTTTTCTACATCACGGCCACAACGTGCAAGCGCTTCAGCGCTATAACTATGATCAACAGGAATCACATCTTGCTTGATAATAGGGCCTTCATCGAGACAGTTATCAACAAAATGCGCGGTGGCACCGATGATCTTAACCCCTCGCTCCCAAGCTTGACGATAAGGTTGAGCCCCCACAAAAGCGGGCAAAAATGAATGGTGAATATTTATGATCTGATTTGGGTATTGCTCAACAAATTCAGGGGTAAGTACCCGCATATATTTCGCCAAAATAATGTACTGGGGTTGATAGTCCGCAATTAATGCCAGCATTTTTTGCTCGTGCTGGTGACGGGTCAAATCATTGTGATCAACATAATGGAAGGGAATATCAAACTTATCTGCTAACGGTGCGAGCACATCATAGTTGCCGATGATCGCAGCAATCTCGATATCAAGGCCACCATAATAGGATTTCATTAACAGATCACCTAAACAGTGAGCTTCTTTGGTTACCATGATTACCACACGCTTTTTACCATGTTCAACCAGTCGGCGATGGCTCTGCGCCGGCAAAACACTGTCAATCTGTTGTAAAAATAACTGCTCATCAAATTGGCCTTCCAGCTCAGTACGCATGAAAAATCGCCCTTGAGCATTATCAACAAACTCACTGTTTTTTATAATGTTTAAGCCATGGGCAAAACATATTCCGGTTATCTTAGTGATTAAACCCGGCGCATCAGCACAATCTGTGATTAATACTTTCCGTTCCATTAACACTTCACCTCACTTTTCGCTATTGTGCTTTTTAAAAATTGACATTGCAGCATTGCTATTAGCTTTGCTAGTTATGCCTATCAATATATTTGTTAAGCAAACGCCTAATACTTTCAGCTTTAGTACCATAAACCACTTGTACGCCGTTACCCAAAATCACCACACCTTTAGCGCCCAATTGACTCAGTTGGCTCTTATTGACCAGATCCGCCGATTTTACGCTAATACGTAAACGAGTCAGGCAAGCGGAGATATCGACAATATTCGCCTTGCCGCCCAATGCGTTGATAATCGCAATCAGTCCTTTAGAACCCGAAGTCTCACCGATTATTCGCCCTGGGGTTTTTAGATTAAACAGCAAAATTGAACCGCGAAACAACAAATAGTAAATGACCGCGGTCAATGGCCCTAAAATAATAAACCACTCAGTGTTGCGTGACTGTGCAAACAGCAAACTAAAATCGACCAAACCATGGGAAAATACAATACTGTGATGGATATCTAAACTGATAGACACGGCGTAAGCAAACCCGGTTAACAACGCATGCAATAAGAACAACAACGGCGCGACAAACATAAATGCAAACTCAATCGGCTCGGTCACGCCAGTTAACCAAGATGCCGTTGCCGCAGAAATCATAATCCCGGCGACTCTATTGCGCTCGGATTTATCGGCGCAGCGCCAAATCGCCAAGGCTGCAGCAGGTAACCCCCACATTTTGATCAAATAGCCACCCGCAAGATGCCCAGATTGGGGATCACCAGCTAAGTAACGAGCCACTTCCCCCCTTATCACCTCACCGCCCTGCATAAACTGGCCTAACTCTAAATAAAACGGCGCATTCCAAATATGATGTAAACCTAAAGGAATTAATAATCGCTCAACGGTGCCATAAAGCGCAAAAGCGTACATCGGGTCTTGATAAACGGCCCAATCAGAAAACAGCTCAATTTTGCTGGACAACAAAGGCCACATCATTAAAAACAGATAGGCAATGAACATGGCCAAAGGCAATAATAGCAATGGCGCGCTACGTCGGCCTTCAAAGAAAGAGAAAATACTGGGTAAGCGCAGCCGTTCACTGAGCCTCACGGCGATGCAAGTAACGGCGCCAATTGCAATGCCACCTGCAATTCCTGTATCAATGGTTTGTGCTCCCCACAGCGATATCGTATCCAGTTGCCGCATGCCAGCTAGCGCCGATAAACTCGAAAAAAAGACGCCGTAACCAAATACGGCACTGAATGCGGCAATGCCTTGGTCTTTGCAAAATCCTATTGCTATGGCCACTGCAAACAGCATTGGCATCATGGTAAAAATCAGATTGCCCACGGTTAACATTAACAATGTTAGATCCGCAGAAATAAAGGGAATGGGGTTAATGGCGAGGCCAATCATCACCCCGGCTGCGGGCAAAATGGCAATAGGGATGAGCAGCGCTTGACTTAAACGCTGCGCAAATTTAAACCAGTGTTGGTTAAGGCGACTAAATACAGAGCCTCTTAGGCCTGTTGTTGGCTCAAGTTTAACAACCAAGCTTTTGCCTCGACTTCCGGTTCCATGGTTTCGCACGCATCAATTTTTAGCAACTCAGCAGCCGGTTTAGCGCCAAGTTCGCTGAGCAATTCATCAAATTGAACTCCGGCATGGCAGAAGGTTTCATAGCTAGAATCACCCAAGCCTATTACGGCGTATTGTAATTGCGGCAGATAAGGAGCCTGATCTTTAAGTTGGGCGAACCAAGGCGCGATATCTTCTGGGATATCCCCCTGTCCTGTCGTCGAACAAATCACAACCAGTAAGCTATCTTGTTCCGGGATATAGTTATCCAGTTGCTCAGGGGTTAGCAATTGAGTTTGCCACCCTTCTGCTTGCAGTGTTTGCTCGGCTTCTTCAGCAACAAATTGAGCATTACCGTATACAGTTCCAAATACTAGATTCACTTTTCGCATGTTTTACTTAGCCCTCAGCGCATTATTTACCTATAATCCAAACATACTTTATTGAAGGCCTTATAGCTACAGTGGCATAAAGTTCAAGGATTTGCTGATGCGACACTCCAGTAGACAAAAACACCTTAAGCATGTTCATAAATCTGCCCACACACGTCGTATGTGTTACTTCAGAACAGTACAATGTTTAACCGATCCCGCTGAAGCTAGTGTTGACCATGGCGCTGAAAATCAATCTGAGACGATTGAAGCTGAGCAAACCAAACCCTTTAAAGCTCAGCCATAATCTATGCTGCAATGCTAAAGGGCTAAATTTACCCGCTAGGTTTACAAGCTTGATTAAATAAGCTGAGGTTAGCTAATTAACATGCTTGGCTGATTGTCTAAATCTTCCGCCTGCCAACCTAACTGCTCAAACAATTCAAGCCATTGTGATTCAAGCTCAGTTTCAATAGATACTCGCTCCCCTGTCCTTGGGTGGTCAAAACTCAACTTCTTGGCGATAAGCCATAGCCTATTGATATTAAAATGCTCTCTAAAAAATCGGTTTTGCTTACCGTCACCATGGGTGGTATCACCGATAATAGGATGCCTTAAGTGGGCCATATGGCGACGTAACTGATGTTTACGCCCTGTATGCGGTGTTAAGTGAATCAGGCAATAGCGGCTCGTGCTATAACGTCCAGATGGATAAGGAATTTCACAATTGAGCAGTGGCTTATAACTGGTTTGCGCATCTTGCGCCGCTTTATCTGTATCGGCATGCTTGTCGCCCAAATCATCAAGCTCTTGTTTCAAGGCATAATCTAATAATCCGGCTTCATGCATATTGCCGCGCACTAACGCTATGTAATGTTTTTCGATAGTTTTATTGGCAAACTGCTCACAGAGGATATTGGCCATCTCGCTGCTTTTAGCAAACAATAATATGCCCGATGTGGGCCGATCAAGTCGATGTACCGGAAACACGTGACAGCCTATCTTATCGCGCGTCAATTGCATCGCAAAAAAGCGCTCTCGCCGTGCTAAATAGCTGCGATGAACTAATAATCCCGCTGGCTTATGAATAGCAACCACATCTTCATCTTCGTATAACACTTCAATCTCTGGCGCTTGCTCTTCACAAGTCGCATCATCGGGTGCTAATTCATCACTTTCATTTGGTACTAACAGCTCATCACTCACGACTTCATCGCCTATACAATTATCTGGGTTCATCGAGTAACTTCTCTAACGCAATCAGCTCATCAATTAGCGCTTGTGCCGCAGTTTGATTATCAAAACGCATCTGCGCCATTGGGCTGATAGCAAACTGAGTCGGCAAGGCTTGTTGATTAGCAACTAAATCCGACATTTTTGGCAAAAACACAAACTGCAACCAATGCTCGAACGGCATCGACTCGTAGCAAAAGGGGCTGGGATCGGCTAGTGCTTCATCAGACGGGGCTGTCTCAGTCCATAATTCAAGATGTTGTAAATGCGTTTTTATCCGTGCCAATGCCTGCGCAGTCTGCAGGTATATTGCCTCATTCATAGGGTATGACTTTTCATTACTCAGTGCTTAAGCCATTAGTTTATCACTTGAACCATAAACTTGGACCAAATAATCACGATAAGTCTGCAGCGAACACGCTTTTATTAGATTGCACTCAACATTCAAAGCACAGCGATGCTATACTGCCGCGATTAAGATTTAGAGACAAATTACGGCGACATAATGACAGAGATTAATACCCTCACCCAATTCCTATCAACGGCCAATACCCAGTTCCAAGTTTATGATCTAGGTCGACGTGTTCAGCACATTGATATGGTCGCTTTTCAACAGATTGAAAACTTGGCTACACCCTATCCCTACCCACTGCAAGGGCACGCGCAATTTGCCGTGGTATTCTGGGATAAAAGCATGCAGCACTATATCTGGTTTTTGAAGCTACCTTTGTGCGAACAAGGCAAGTTGATGGCCGCCCCGCGTACTCAGTTTATTAAGATGGTGGTCGAGGCTCTGGGCCGAAATCCCGCTCAAGTGCTCACTGAGCAAGAACAGGAAAAACTGGCAAATCACCCCTTTGCATTTAAACCGTCAGCAGAAAAACTCGCGGTCTTTAATGCCTTAGTGCGCAAACAACTTGGGTTACCTGCAAGTCCACAATATGAGTTCGCTTATCAATACTTAAGCCAACAACATGACGCTGACAAATGGCAGCAAGTAGGCTATCAAGGTTTGGCCGATATCTGCGTCAATGCGAGTAATCTAGACCACCTGCAGCACTTAAAAGCTGGATTCGATTTTGCTGCTCCTGAAGTGAAAATCGCCTTGTGCCAGCAACTAGAGCATCTGTATATCGACGAATCTCTCGCTGATATCATCTACCAAACAGGTTTAAAGGCTACGACTGAAGAAAAGGTCTACTACCTACGAGCACTGGCCTCTCGCCCACAATTAGCCATTGCGTTTATTGGCCAATTAGCCGAGCAACAACAGTTGAGCGATGAAGTGTTAATTGCAATTGCCGGACGTAACTGGAACACCCTAAAAGATGATCCAACCCGCAGTCTGTATTTAGAAGCACTTGCCAAACAGCCCCAAGGCTTCTTTAACCAAGTATTTGCTGATATTGTGGCTATTCCTAGTTTGCGAACTGAGATGTTAAAGGCACTACGCGATCCCAATCGTAGCCCGCAACTATCTGCTGCCATAGGTGGCTTGTTTAAGGTAACCAAAGCATGATGACAGATTTTTTGATGATTGCCGCTTTAGTGGTGATCGCTGCATTTTTTTGGCAATTGAGACAAATGGCTGAGCTCAGTCGTATGTTTGCTGGTTCAGAATGTAAAAAACAACGTGTGCAACTGTTATCCATCGCCATGGAGTCAGCACGCCCAAGTGTTGGTGGTAGTAGTGGCTTAACTTGGAATGCTAAGTTTCTCATGGAGTTTAGTACTGATGGCATCAACCAATATAAAGCCCATATTTGGATGCATGGTAAACGTGTAAAGAAAGTCGAATGGCCAATATTTCCCGAACCAGAATGGATGGATGCACCAGTTTCAAAAGGCTCAGTCGGCGGGTGTGGTGGCGGAGCTAAACGCAGTTGTAACTCTGGGCGTTGCCGCTAGAAAAGGAAAAACGCGGCTTCAAGAGAAGCCGCGCCTTCGATTTTTTTGTTAAGCATTCCCGCTATTTTATATGCTCCCTGCACCATCCATGCGTTCAAATTGGCATCCAGCCTCATCCATGCATATCCCTATCATTCCATGTACAACTAAGTACTAAGTTCCTTTATCCTAACAAATCCTATGTTAAGAGCACTTATCCGTAAGTGTGTTCCTTATTCGTCCTTGTTGATTCCGTTCAATACTTCCGTTGTAATACCGCCTTCCAGACAGCAAACCTTCCATCCTGGATTGTTTGGCTTTCCTTAGCAGTTCCCACGTTTCAATCCTAAAACGTGTCATCCTTGATAATATCCCTTTAATCACTAACTTCCTGTCAGTGATACGAACATCCTGTTCGACTTCCTTGAATATCGTCCGTCCTTGAACAGTTATAAGTATATGGCGTTCAGCAACGAATATCTCACCCCACAATTAAATAACATAAAAAAAACACCGAGCGTACAGACAGGTAACCACGCAAGCTATTGTTTTTTATCACTTCTAACTGGTAGGCATGACATTAACACACTTAAAATCTCTCAATTGTCCTACAGCCTTGTAAGAGATCTCTCACACGGGTTATGGCATGTTGAGATATACACTATCGAGGTATATTGCATACCATCAATCTTATACTGATTTTCGCTAGCAAACTGACAATAATCACAACGATAAATGTAAGCGCTTACCTCAAAACTCTTTATTCCATGGGGGCTAGCGGCCACTTCTATCGTAATCATTAATGCAATGGATAACAGAGCAAAGCAATACCAATGGCATGGCGTGTTACTAGGATGACGACTAAATATAACCCTTGTTACTCTGATTAATCATTGTGATGACTTAGCGTTCTAAAACACAAAAAATTAACAAACTAATCATGTTAGCTTTAAACCAAACTATTGATTAAAAGTATCTTATTAAGTGAACCGTTGAAAACACAGACAACACAATCGCCTAAAAATCGCGCAACGAGCAAATAACTTACATTCCGACCATTGAAGTGAGCAAAATTTAAATAGCATAGCTAGACCACATTCAACCGACTTAACCTTGGTTGAATAGGCGTTTAATCTTATTGATATACATAACCCAATCACCCAATAGGCTATACCCAGGATAGGTAAAGGTGGCTGGACGGTTTTTCTCAAAAACAAAGTGGCCTACCCAAGCACATCCGTATCCTGCAACCGGCATCAGTAAAAGCAGCCAAAAATTACCGCTGCTAATAAAGCCGATAAGTAACAATAACACTAAGCTTGACCCCAGATAATGTAGTGCGCGGCAACGTTTATCTTGGTGCTGACTTAGGTAAAATGGATAAAACTGCTTAAAGCTTTGATAGCGTTTAGTCATTGCTATGACCTCGATAGAAGAGCAAATCCCCCTCTACATTACCAATGGTCAGTCGCTCTAACTGGGCAAAGTCATGGCGACTAAAGAGCTTTGCGTGATTGTCATTGGCCGCAAACACCCCAATTCCAGCCAATTCGGGCTGCTCTTCACTCCAGCTGATCACCGCTTGCACTAAGCGATTGCCGTAGCCCTTACCTTGCTCAATGGGGTTAATAGCAATGAACTGCAGCACACCACTGTGGGCACTAGGCAGGTGCTCCAAAATAGAGCGCTCCTTATTCATTAATGCTTGGGTGGTTTGCCAACCGGCGCTGACTAACATTTTCAAACGCCAGTTCCATAGCCTAGCCTCACCTAATGGCAGTTGTTCAGTGGCTATGCACGCCACACCAATTAGGCGCTCACCATCAAATAAGCCTATTAACACTTGTTCTTGCTGCCACAAACTATTGAGCTCTTCTCGAATAGCACCACGGAGTTTCTTCTCATATTGCACCTGATCGCCCGAGTGCATAACATCGACAAAAAGCGGATCATCATGATAGGCATTATAAAGAATAGAAGCGGCCACTCTTAAGTCTTCAGCAGTAAGGTAAACCGCTCTTAACGCTTCAGTTTTATCAATTGGGGCAGTGGTAGTCATCGCAGTGATTCCGTGATCTAGATCAATACTGATAACCTAACAAGAATAAAAAAAAGTGCAAATAATAATCAAGGCGCTATCTTTAGGGAATCAAAATAGTGACTACGAGCTGGTAATATGGATACAAACACCCCAGATTTAGCGTTGCTTTTTAAACAGTTAGGTTTAGAGTCAGACCAAGAGTCCATTGATAACTTTCTGGTCACCCATTCATTGGCAGACACAGTTAGTTTAGCTGAGGCACCTTTTTGGAATAGTGCGCAACAGGCATTTATACGCGAGGCAATAGCAGAAGATGCCCAATGGTCTGAAGTGATTGACCAATTGGACACCTTATTGAGAAGACGTTAGCTTACGATAATAGTGCTAGATGCTGGCATAAGCACGGTCACCCCAGCCAACGACACCGTTTTCAGAAATGACAATCGGCGTACACTCATCTTTAGTGGTTTTACCATCACCATTAGTGCGTTGAGTGCGATAGAACAACACATGCACTTCCTTGTCTTTATCAAGGTACGCTTCATTAAAGTCCGCATCGCCCATCAACGACAACACTTCTTGTTTGCTCATCCCTAAGGTTAAGCGGGTTAAATTTGTGCGGTTTTGTTGTTGTTTATGCTGCCAAGAATCATAGCTACTCCATTCGCTTTCACCGTCACCGACATTCAACACACAACCTGACATACCCACACTTACAGCGCCCAATAAGACCAAACCCAATAATTTTGTTTTCACTTTGACATCCTGTTTATCTATTATACTTAACTAGCGATAAAGCAAGGCTTATGCCAAAACCATAACCAACTGTTTTATAACAACATGTTAATTTTTGAACACCACAGTGTTTGTGATATTTACTAAGTTTTAAGGAATTCGACACATGACTTCAGCCATTGACCAAGTATTGGCAGCCGCACAGTCAATCAGTCAAAGCGGACGAACGCCAACCCTTGCCTTGATAAAAACCAAGCTGGGGACGAGTGTCGCCATGCCTACGCTTATCCAAGGGCTACAGCAGTACAAATCCATGTCTGCTGCTGATCAACAGGCTATTGCACCGTTGAGCGCCGCTCCGGCTGTCGTAGCCGAGCCTAAAGTGGACGATATCGACAGCCTTTTACAAGCCTACAAGCAACTTAATGATAAATATCTCGCGCTAGCCGAGCGTGTCAGTGAGCTTGAGTCTCAAGCTAAGCAACAAGGTTAATTACCATGCACGTCATCGAACTGCGATTTGAATGTTTTGACAACACCACGATTACCGCCGCAGAGCAGGCGATTAATGGCTTACTCGAAGCCTACCGCGCCAACGGCCAAGTGCTTGGGCGCGAATTTGCTGTGGCTTTTAACGAAGGGGAATTTCGGGTCCGCCTACTTACACCAGAGAAAAGTAGTTTGGCTAAACGGCACAACAGTCCATGGGTCAACGTTGCCTTACAAGATTTAACTGCGGCAAAAATATTAGCCCCGCGGGAAAAATATATTGGCCAAGATATTAACTCTGAAGTCAGTAGCACCGACACGCCAAGTTGGCAGGTTTTGTATACCAGTTATGTACATATGTGTTCGCCAGTCCGCAATGGCGATACCCTGCAGCCCATTCCTCTATACCAATTGCCTGCCACCTTTAATGGCGATCATAAGCGCATCATCAAATGGCAAACTGAATGGCAAGCGTGCGACGAACTGCAGATGGCAGCGGCCACCAAAGCGGAATTTGCAGCCCTGGAAGAGTTAACCTCTGAAAAAAGCGATCTGTTTCGCCGCGGCTGGGATCTGCGCGGCAGAATAGAATACCTCACCGGCATTCCAACCTATTACTATCTCTATCGTGTTGGTGGTGAGAGCTTAGCAACGGAGCAACAGCGAGCCTGCCCACGCTGCGGCTCAAAAGACTGGTTGCAGCCGCAACCTTTACTCGATTTGTTTCACTTTCGCTGCGACAACTGCCGCATTGTCTCTAACATTTCCTGGGATCACCTATAATTCATCACCCAGTGTGGCTGACTGTTATTCAAGTACGGGCTATCAGCACCTGTATAACAGTCTTTTGCTCTGAATCTAAGCCGGCTTAACGACTGCCGCGTAAATTACGCCACATGATTTTAAGTCGGTGCCAGATACCAGGATGATCGGTTTGCGGCATAGACTCTTCCACTATTTCAACCGGTGGCGCCACCCGAGGTGTCAGCTGCATTAAGAAATCACTGACGCTGTCAGCCAGTCGTTTAGCGGGTTCTTCCCCAGGAATTTCAACCCACACACTGCCATCACGGTTATCGACTACCAACATCTCATCACCTTGGCCCAATACACCAAAAAACCAAGTGGGCGGCTGCTTTAACTTCAGCTTCATCATCAAATGACCAATTAGGTTTTGCTGCAAATATTCAAAATCTACCTGGTTCCAAGCCTGAATAATCTCTCCCTCGCCCCATGGCGAACTAAAAATCATCGGCGCACTGTAATAATGGCTAAATAGGCCGTCGATATCGCCGCTAAGTTGTAACTCCATGGCCCGCTCTACATTGTCAAAACTGGCGACAGATTCTCTTTTAACTGCCTGCCAATGCACCGCTTGCTTAAGCAACTGCTCATCAGACAACTCGGTGTCGCTGATAATACAGTCGGAAAATTCGCCGCGGGGGTAATACCTAGGCGGTTCGCCTAATGATTCTTGATAGGCTTGGTGATAGCGATTAATAAAATTCTCTAAAGCAGTGAGCGAAGACACTTAGCAGCGACCCAAAATTTAAGTATAATGTGGCTCTATTTTGACATGGAAACACAACTGATGACACAAGTTCATGACCCATATTCTGATGCTCCGGCACTTTCTGAACTGACGCTAGGTAAAGCGACAGGCTATCAGGCTGAGTACGATGCATCTTTGCTACAAGGGGTCCCTCGAAAACTCAATCGCGATGCCATAGATTTGACCGATACACTGCCTTTTCACGGCAGTGATATTTGGACAGGTTATGAGCTATCTTGGCTAAATGCTAAGGGCAAACCTGTGGTGGCAATCGCTGAGTTTATCTTGTGTTATCAAAGCAAAAATCTAATTGAATCAAAATCTTTTAAACTTTATCTCAATAGTTTTAACCAAACACGTTTTGATAGTGTTGAAGCTGTACAACAAACCCTAACACGCGATCTATCCGACTGTGCTCAGGGTGATGTACAAGTGAAAGTACTTGAGCCGAAACACTTTAGTCATCAACGTATTGTTGAACTACCTGGCACCTGCATTGATGATATCGACATTGAAGTGGACGATTACCAGTTCAGTAGCGACTATTTAGTAGATAGTACTGATAGCAAATCCATGGTGGCTGAAACCTTAACCTCAAACTTGCTGAAATCAAACTGCCTCATCACCTCACAGCCTGACTGGGGCAGCGTGATGATCCGTTATCAGGGGCCTAAAATTAATCGCGAGAAGTTACTGCGATACCTGATCTCTTTCCGTCAACATAATGAGTTCCATGAGCAATGTGTTGAACGTATTTTTGTTGACCTAAAACGCTATTGCCAATGCACTAAGCTGACAGTTTACGCCCGCTATACTCGTCGCGGTGGTTTAGATATCAATCCCTATCGCAGTGACTTTGAGACCCCTGGTGATAACCAGCGCCTTGCAAGGCAATAAGCTGCTTGCTCGTGGTAGCCGATAAATAGTATCGGCTACCATCACTCCTCTTTTCCCTCGCTATTTGCGTTGCTTTTGCAATGCCATCTGCTCGGTCAACATATTACGCAACCACAGGTTAGCTGGGTTTTGGCTCAAACGGTTGGCCCAAATCATCTGGATATCTAACGGCCTAATGTCAAACGGAGGCTGCAACACCTGCAAATTAAACACGCCGGCATACTCTTTGGCATAAGATTCAGTCACTATCGCTAAGGCTTCGCTCTTTGATGCAGTAGCAATCATGCTCAACAAAGAGGACTGCTCACTGTATATTTTGCGCTGCGGCATCACACTTGGGGTCAGCATATCCAATACTTTGAGATTAAAACGGCGCAGATTAAATACGATATGCTTTTCATCAAAGTACTGCTCATAGCTTAAGCTGCCGCGTATTCTTGGGTGCTGTTTACTGGCCACGCACACAATCCGTTCCTGCATGAAAGCTTGGCTACTAAAGCCGAGCTCCAAGGGTTTAGAAATATCAATCGCCAGATCCACTTTCTCGGTTTGAATATCCATCAGAAAGCTTTGCTCTTGGATCGGCGTCTCCTTAAATACCACTGACAAACGCGTACCTTTTAAGTGTTGTTCAACACTCGCTTGAAGCAGTTCAATCACCGTATCGTTCGCATAAACCTTAAAAACACGCTCAGAGCTATGGGCATCAAACGCTTCGAATCCTGCCACAACCTGCTCAATGTCATCAAGTGGCTGTTGTAAATGATGGTACAAATTCAATGCAGCGGCTGTGGGGCGCACGCCACGGCCTTCTCGAACAAACAACGCCTCACCCACTCGGCTCTTTAAACGGGCAATGGCATTGCTCACCGACGACTGCGTCAACGACAATTCCTCTGCTGCGCGGCTAAATGAACCGGTACGACACACCACGGTGAATACCCGTAGCAAGTTCAAATCAAACTGTTTTAGTTGCGGCATTGGTACACCTAATATTCATAATATAAATACCAAAAACCAAGTTAACCCCAATTATTTAATCAATCAAGCGCCCTATACTGGCCTCAATCAACAAAGAACGTCGGTAACCACCCTGAAAAGATTCTGCTCACAATTCAGGTTAGGCGTGAGTCATCGCTATTTATCATTCATTTGGTCAGCACCCTGACCTAAGGAATTCAAATGAAAAATTCAACTATTGCTATTGCGATTGTGTCCACTTTAAGTCTCAGCGTTCAGGCTGCCCAGCACGAACATGACCACATTAGCGTCAGCTACCAAGGTAAGGCCGCAACCGCGCATACCATTAAAGTTAATCAGGCCCACGCTGCCACCCTTAACTATGCTGATACCCGAGCTTTTGAGCAGTCTGCTAATCAATTAGTCGCTAAATTTGATAGCGAAACAGCCGCGATTCTTCGTGCCGAATTTGCATTTATTAGTGAACAAACACCGGATTCAGTTAATCCCTCTTTATACCGTCAGGCCCAACTCAATATGGTTCCTAATGGCCTATACAAAGTCACTGACGGCATCTACCAAGTTCGCGGGACAGACTTGTCCAACCTAACTCTTATTCGCAGTGACAACGGTTGGATTGCCTATGATGTGTTGCTAACCAAAGAAGCCGCGAAAGCCTCGCTGACCTTTGCTTTGAAGAACCTGCCAAAAGATGGCGACTTGCCTGTGGTTGCGATGATCTACTCACACAGCCATGCAGATCACTTTGGTGGTGCGCGTGGCATTCAAGAGCTATTTCCTGCGGTTAAGGTTTACGGTGCGCATAACATCACTAAAGAAATTGTCGATGAAAACGTACTGGCGGGTAATGCAATGAGCCGCCGCGCTGCTTACCAGTATGGTGCCACCTTGGGCAAACATAACCACGGCATTGTTGATGCGGCATTAGGCAAAGGCTTATCGAAAGGCGAAATTACCTATGTCGCCCCAGACTACACATTAAACCGTGATAGCAAGTGGGAAACCCTCAGTATTGATGGCTTAAAGATGGTGTTTATGGATGCATCCGGTACTGAAGCTGAATCGGAAATGATCACCTACATTCCCAGTAAAAAGGCGCTGTGGACAGCTGAACTCACCTATCAAGGCATGCACAACATCTACACGCTTCGCGGTGCCAAGGTACGCGACGCGCTAAAATGGTCAAAAGATATCAATGAAATGATCAATGCCTTTGGTGATGATGTTGAGGTGCTGTTTGCATCCCACTCTGCGCCAGTATGGGGTAACCAAGAGATTAATCAATTCTTACGCCTACAGCGAGATAACTACGGCCTAGTGCACAACCAAACCTTACGGCTCGCTAACCAAGGGGTGACCATTCAAGATATTGGCGATGCTATCCAAGATACTATTCCAAAAAGTATCTACCAAGCGTGGCATACCAATGGCTACCACGGTACCTATAGCCACAATGCTAAAGCGGTCTATAACAAATACCTCGGCTACTTTGATATGAATCCGGCCAACCTCAACCCACTGCCGACTTCGCCTGAAGCACAAAAGTTTGTTGAATATATGGGCGGCGCGGATGCAGTGGTCACCAAGGCGCAGCAGGACTTTAGTCAAGGGGAGTATCGCTTTGTCGCAACGGTGCTCAATAAGGTCGTCACGGCTCAACCTGACAACCAAACAGCGCGAGAGTTGTTGGCTGATACCTATGAGCAGTTGGGTTATCAAGCCGAAGGTGCTGGCTGGCGCAATATCTACTTAACCGGAGCACAAGAATTGCGGGTTGGCATTCAAGCCGGCGCGCCTAAAACGGCTTCGGCAGATGTGTTAAGTGAAATGGATATCTCTACTTTGTTTGATTTTCTAGCGGTGAAAGTCGATAGTTTAAAAGCAGCACAAGTGGGCTTTATCAACATGAATATCGTCACACCCGATGATGACAAAATCCTATATATCGAGCTCAGTAACGGCAATTTAAATAACAGTGTCGTCAGCAAACCTAAAGAGGCTGCAGCAACAATGACCATCAATAAGGCGGACATTACCCAGATTTTGCTCGGTAAAACTGATTTGGCCAGCTTAATTGAACAGGGCAGAGTCAAGTTCGACGGTGAAAGCACTGCATTTGAAAAAATCGCGGCAACGATGGTGGAGTTTAACCCAGCCTTTGACATCGTACCGACCCAAAAATCGGCCAACAAGGCACACAACCACTAATTAACAACCTGTAAACGCAAACCTCGAAATCGCATCACGATTTCGAGGTTTTTTTTCACTTTTAACAAATCTGCAATTAGAAAAACCTAATAAATACCCACTTAGAGGTACACCTATTTAGGTATAAGCCGTTGATCTTTATCACATTTATTAGCCTAAAAAACCTTTCATTTAACAACCTTGTTTTAGATCAATCTTTGCTACTGCAATCCCACCTATAACATCCCCAGAGCAATGATAAAACAAAAGGATCACATAAGATGAAAGTCCATACCCTTACACTAGCTATTTTAACAAGCCTAGTATCAACAGCCGTCGTAGCAGATAATGTTGATCCACTGAAAAAAGCCTTTATCGATGATTCCGAAGTTAAAGTGCAATTCCGTTTACGTTATGAAGATGTCGATGTGGCCAATGTCGACCAACAAAACCAAACCACACTGCGTACCCGTTTAAATTATAAAACCGGTGATCTATACAACTTCTTTGCCGTGGCCGAAGTTGATGACGTGCGCTCAACAGATAACGAGCCACTGATTGCCGACTATGAATATACGCAAATCAACCAAGCCTTCTTAGGCTATAAAGGTCCAGCTGAGACCTTAGCTAAATATGGTCGCCAACGTATTTTACTCGATAACCAACGTTTTGTTGGTGGTGTGGGCTTCCGCCAAAACGAACAAACTTATGATGCGTTCTCAGTTAAAAATACTGCCATTGAAAACCTGACCGCTTACTACTCATACGTCAATAATGTTAACCGTATTTTCGCCGAAGACTCGGGCAAAGATGAGCACAAAAACAAGACCCATCTAGTGAATGTTAACTACAAGCCTGTTGATGCGCTTAACGTAACCGGTTATGGCTATTTAATTGACAATGTTAACGTGGCTGCTTTTTCAACCGATACCTATGGTGTGCGTGCCACCGGTAAATTTGATTTAGATGCCATTAAGCTTAACTACGAAGCAGAATATGCGCAGCAGTCAAACGGCGGTGACAACCCAACCAGCTACGATGCTAACTACTACAAACTCGGTGCTGGCATTAACTTCAACAATTTCGGCGCAAAAGTTGGTTACGAAGTATTGGGTTCAGACGACGGTAACGCTGGCTTTATTACGCCACTTGCCACACTGCATGCGTTTAACGGTTGGACAGATAAGTTCTTATTCGGCGGCGCAGGTAACTGGGAAAATGGTCTCGTTGATACGCACTTTATTGTTACCGCTAAAGTTGTAGGTCTTAAATTACTCGCCAAGTATCACACTTTTGAGTCTGACTATGGCAGCATCGATATGGGTAAGGAATGGGGTGTATCTGCCGCATACGGCTTTAAGAAGCATTACAATGTCAGTGTGAAATATGCCAGCTTCAGCGGCGCAGATGCCGGTTATGGCTTCTCAAACGACACTGACAAATTGTGGTTAACTTTCCAAGCTAACTACTAAAACCTAGGTTGTTGGAGACCGTACATTAACAATCAACTACGGTCACTTTTAAGAGTAGGCGAGCTCCCCGCCTACTCTTTTTTCATTACGCGTTAAGCTAAAGCAAACACGCTTTGTGCTGTCACCACTTGTGCTAACCAGGTCGGACTTTCGGGCAAACTAATACTGATCGCAAATCGATATTCGTAGTCCAGTCGACCAAACATCACTGACCACTGCTCAGCATCATCCTCTGAGTCATGCAACTGCAGCGAGATACCATTGTCAATATTGATTTCACGGCTTTGCTGTGCATCAAACAAGGCCATATTAGCCGACTTACGATGTTGCATGGTAAAGCTAAAGCCTTTCAATGACATCGCTAAGCCCAGCCCTTTAGCCTTAATGTAAGACTCTTTCAATGCCCACAGATCAAAGAAACGTTCACGTTGTTGATCCTCTGGTAATGCCAACAGATCGCGGGTTTCTATATCGGTAAAATAGTGACTTAAAATCGCATAAATATTGGTGCTGGCGCGGCTACGTTCGATATCAACGCCGAGCTCAATGTGTTGCTTTATCGGATGGCCGCGATAAAAACTAATCACTAACCATTGGCCACTATGACTAATGTTAAAATGAATGCCAGTTAGGCGAAAATCCCGCTCGCATAAGTCTGGCTTACCTTTGTCGCCATACTCAAACTGCCACTGATGCGGCGCAATATCCACCTGCCAAAGCCTGGCATATTGGCTTAATAAAATACGTAAATAAGCTCTAACCATCAGCGCTTTATCGCGCGCTTGTTGGCGATATAACCGATTAATTTTATGGCATTCATCTTCAGGTAGTAACGCCATTAACTCACTTTTTTGCTGCGCATTTAAACTATCTTCATTTAAAGGGCAGAAATATAACCTAGCTTGATTATGTTGTTTTTGGTCTATGCTCATGCTTCATTAAAATAGTGGCCGGTATGCAGCACGCTCCCAGCTTCACTACATCATAACCTGTTAAAAGCTCCAGTTAAATTGCAAGTAACTCAATGTTGAGGGGGTTTGACCAAACAAGCTAGCGCCGCTACCGTCAAAGCGTTGCAAAATAAACTGCACTTGCCAGTCATCGCTGAGCGAGTAGCTTTGGCTTGCCCCCACAAAGTACGAGCCATCGTCATAGTAACTACTGCTTAACGTTAAGCGGCTTAGATCCGAAATATCGGCGCTTACATCCACATAATAAGTCCAGTTGGCAAAGCTCAATGTCCGCGCGTTCAAGGGTAAATTCAGGTAAGCCAATGCACTATCGGCATCGATAGGATTGGAGATATACAAAAGCGACGTACGCACTAAGTAGTTTCGCTGACTGGCAAAACTGTAGTCGGCTTCTATCGTGGCAACATGGCTCGATGGCAATGATTGGTTAGCGATATCGGTAGCTAGTGACGATGGCGAGCTTGGCTTATTATTGTTAGAGTGGTTTAGATGGCTAGCGACGGGCCAAGTCTCATCAACTGGGTCAAAGTAGCTCCATTCAGCACGCAGCCCCGCCCCGGCAATATCCCCAGCAAAGCCAGCACCCAATACATAATCAGTTAATGATTTTCCCGCTAGTACCTGCAGATCCCAACCGTTAGCGTTGGTTAAATATCGCAGTGCATAGCTGTCCAAGTTACGATCTAAGCCATCGTCATCATTGATGCTATATACCGCATCAATACTACTGGCAAAGCCCAGCTGCCGACTTAATTGCACTGCATCTGAACCGCGGCGCTCGGCATAATCAACATCATAAATGGAATAGGCATTAAAAATATCATTGGGGTTCCACAAGGTAGACATTGCCCAGTTAACCCGAAAGCGTCCGAGCTTTAACTGCCAATCTTGATTCATGTCCCAGCTAAGATTAAGCCGATCAAACTGGCTATTACCTAACCAACTGCCGCTATCTAGCCAGTTATGGGATAAGTCCATATAACCGCTATCGGCTTCAATAACCTGAGCAAAACCTGGTATTTCTGGACTATCACCATAATGAAGTCGATTACGCATTCCGACATTAAGTCGTAAATCGCTGTCAAAACGATATTCAAAATTAAACCGCTGATGCAGCAGGTGGTCCACTAAACTGGAGGTGCCATTGGGGTTATTACTGCTAACACTGTAGTGAATATAGCCAGACAAGTCCCAAGGCGCAGCAGGTGCCATGCCGGGAATATCACTGGCAACAGCCTTAGCTGACATTACCAACAAGCCAGCTAAGCAACAATATGGCGTCAATTGCCATTTCACTGACATTGATCCTGCTTCAATTGGCCATCTTCAAATACAATCACCCGTTTTGCCCGCTTTATCACGCGCTGATCATGGGTGGAGAAAATAAAGGTGGTGCCCTCTTCGCTGTTGAGCTGCTGCATGATATCGAGTAACTCAGCGGTACTTTGCGCGTCTAAATTGGCTGTAGGCTCGTCAGCCATAACAAATCGAGGCCGAGGCGCGAGTGCGCGTGCGACTGCCACCCGCTGTTGCTGACCGCCCGATAGCTTAGCCGGAACCTTGTGCATTTGCGCTGCTAACCCGACCTTAGTCAATAGTTCAGTGGCACGCCGCCGGCATTCAGCGGAGCTCAGCCCTTGCAACTGCATCACAAACTCGACATTTTCTAACGCCGTCAACACCGGCAACAAACTGTAATCTTGAAAAATAAACCCCACATGATCGCGGCGAAAGCCTATTAGCTGCTGCTCATTCAATTCAGCGATATCTTTACCATCAATCATCACCGAACCACTACTGGGCGTGTCTATGCCGCCAATAAGATTCAGTAAAGTGGTTTTGCCCGAGCCCGAAGGCCCCATCACCGCCACAAACTCACCGGAGTTAATTTCAAGATCAACATTTTGAACCGCATGCACAGGAAACTCACTATCGGCATGGTAAGTTTTGGTTAGTTTGTTGATTGCGATGCTCATAGCTTATCCTTTGTCACTCTTAGCCTATGTTAGTCGTCAGGTTAGTGTTTCTCTGACATCGCCTGTACCGGCCGCTGTTTTAAAATTTGTCTTGCTGGGTACATGGCCGCGAGCACGCTCACCACCATCACTGCCACAAATACCCACTGATAAGTCGCCAGACTCACTTGAGGGTATAACATTGTATCCACCCCAAATGCCCCAAGACCTGCTGCCATATTACCCAGCGAAATACCGGTGCTTTGTAAAACTGCCATCAAGACACTGCTAGCCACGATACCTAGCAATGCGCCGACCGCCCCAAGCAAAGCTGATTCCGACACTATTAAGGCAAAAACTTGGCCTTTCTCCATCCCCACAGCCATCAGCACACCAAACTCTCGTGTGCGTTCAAATACCGCCATCAACATAATATTGATAATGCCAAACCCCATTGCACTGACAAACACCACCAGCACCACTGCGTTACTGGTAGCCATTTGTCCAATCAAGGTTGCGAGTAGCGGCTGGATCTGTGGCCAGTCTCGCACTTCATCGGCTGGATCACTTACTGCTTGCAGCGCCGCTTTTATTTGCTCAACTTGGCTGCGTTCAAAATTATCAGCACTATTAAGTAACACTGCGATTTGATGAATGCCCTGCACTCCCGTAGCCGCGCGTAAATCCTCATCACGTACATAAACATGACTCTCATCGAATTCACTTGATGGCGACGCAAAAATACCCTGTACACGAAACGCCGCGCCGGTGACATCTTTGTTGGTATTGGTAAAAGTCAGCACCACTTTTGAGCCCAGCACCAACTTAAGTCGGCTGGCGGTTTTTTCTGACACCACTATAGGTTTACGGCCATCTTGAGTCAGCCAACTACCGTCGCTCATATGGCTATCTATGGGACTAATTACGGCCTCAGCTTCAGGGTCAACGCCAACGATTTTTACGCCTCGACTGGCTCTGGCTGAAGCAACCATACCGTCAACTAACACTCGCGAAGAAAATCCCTTTACTGCGCTATTGTCTGATAATGCTGTCACAATTGGAGTGGGGGCAGTGATAACGTAATTGACATCGGGGTCTTGCAGATAGTGCCGCTGGCTAATTTGCAGATGACTGGTTTGCCAACTTATGGCGTTGTCTATCATGTTGGCGTACATGCCCGTCATAAACCCCATCATAGTGACCACGCCCATCAGACCAAACACCATGCAGGCCAACATAATTCCAGTGCGTAACCGGTTACGCCAAAGATTGCGCCAAGCCAGCTTAATAATCAGCAACAATCGAGATGTCCTTGAATGCCCCTCAACGCGCGCACTAACCATGTTGGTCTCCTTTTAGGCCGCTAACCACATCAAGATGGTAGGCGCGCCAAAGCGGATACAGTAAACAGATCAACATCAGTAGCAATACCACCAAGAGTTGGTCAACCGCCAACTGCATTGAGACCGACATAGGCACAATTGGCTCCCAGCCCATATCAAGCATAACTTGTGCCGTATCGCCTGTTAGTTCAATGGGATTAAAGTAGAAATAACCAATTACCGGAATGGCCAACGCTAAGCCCATCAGCATTCCCAATAGGGCAATCAAGCTCGATTCGATCACTATCAATTGCAGCAGCTTAACGCGCTGTAGGCCCGTGGCAAGCATCACCGCAAATTCGCGCTGACGCTCTAAAGTCATCATCAAAATGGTCGCAAACAATCCAAAGCCCACAATGCCGTACAGCAAGTACATCATGAACACACCGCCGGCTTTATCCATGGCGATCTGCTGGGCCATTTGCGGCGCCATTTGCAGCCAGTCACGTACATTCACCGCTTGGTCAGCATAGGCACGTATCAACTGCTGTTTTACACTGGCAACCTGAGCTATCTCATTGGTATGTAGCACCCAAGCGGTCACTTGCTCACCCGTTGAAAATAGCTGCTGAGCGCTGCTCAATGGCAAATAGACTAAGCGCTTATCTAGCTGCGGCAGCGGAAAGCGCACTATGGCCTTTATGGGGTAAAGGCCCGCCGCGGTTTGACCGCGATAACCTTGTCCATAGAGCACCAGCTCATCTCCCAACTCAACTTTAAGCCAGTCGGCCAATCCTTGACCTATCATGACCCCCTCATCAACATCTTTAAGCAGCTCACCAGCAACCACCTTATCGCCGATGCCAGAATAAAGCTGTTCGAGACTTGGCACCGCACCAATAACCGCCACCCCTTTTGACTTGTCGCCAGCGGCAGCCAAAGCAAAGGATTCAATTCTGGGCAGGATAAAACTAATATGGTCGAGCGACTTGGCGGCAGCAATAAACTCATCACTGCCTGGCAGTAAATCTTCAATACTTTGGCTGTCGCTAAAATCAGGGTGTTGCAGCTGCAGTAGTCCGGTTGCAAAACGAGCACTGTTATCGATGTTGCTCTGATAAGCGCCCTCTTGCATGCTGCGCATAAACAGTGACAAAAACAGCGCTAATGCAATCGCAAATGCGGTGATCAAGGTACGGCGTTTTTGTCGCCACAAATTGCGCCACCCAAGCTTAAGCAACATATTTGACTACTCCTTAGTCTCTGAGCGCTCGCATTTTTTGCTGAGAGAAAAAGCTGTCATCGATGTCGAAATCAAATTGTGCTTGATGAGTGATGAGCTCCGTGCGCTGTCCGGGTTTATCGGCTGGAATCATCACCATTTTGGCCGCCAACATCCGCCCGCCCATCAACTGCACATCTGAGGTTTCCATGGTATTGACTAACTCATCAAATTCATCATAAAACTCAACTTTGCGCTGTAAAAAGCTAGTGGTGGATATCCATAGACGCACTTTGTTCCACACCACTGGCGCATCGGGTTTGGCTATTGCATCTATCAAGTACGTATTGTCATCACCAATCTTAACCTGTTCTACCAATTGGTGCTGATAATCGACCACTATCGATGACTGATTGATTAAGTCGTCATTGGTAAAATCCGACCCCATCCAAGATTGACTGAGCATCGACGGCGCAATTTTGATGACCCGTTCAATAGATGGGATCCAGTTCCACATCTCTTTGTAGCGCTTTAACGAGGCACTGCCTTTGTCTTTAGCAGGTGCAGTGACTAACACCAATGACAACTCTTGACCTTTGGTCCAACTTTTCATCCGCATCGAGCGCTGCCAGTCTGGACGTACAATATTCATAGTCGCTTCGGTAAAGCTCGATTCTCCGCGCATCTGCTTATCAGACTGGGCGACAATTTCGCTGGCATTTAATCCTGATGCAGACAAAGGCTCTGGCTCTACCGCCTGCGTGCTCGTAATTACTAAAATGGAAGCAACAAACATAGCCAACATCGACGTTAACCTGCGTAGTGATAACCATTGTCTGATTGAGTAGCTTGGCATGTCGGCTCCTTGACTGTTCATAACCATCACACAGGGTTGATTGGCGGAATAATGGCGTTTTTCAACTATAAATTATTGAGTTCGAAATAGAAATGATTATGGGCGGCATTCAATCGAAGGATTTAATCGCCACAGCCACGATAGACAGCCTACACCTTCTTATTTACGGCAAGCTTTTAGGTAGAGTTATCCATGACACGAAGTTATGGCTGGTGACTTAAGTGGAAAAAAGCTGGAAACGCGCATGAGTAAAAGTACATTTCAATCCACACTAAAGGGTAATTTTAGTGGCTTTTTTCTCTGTTAATTTTTTATTATTAATAACTTAAGTAAAGTGTGAGCAAGGTTTGTAGCGGCTTCCATTTTGGGAGTAACCAAAAGTTCGCAATAGTGTCCATTTATGGCTGAGGAGAAATCAATGACATTAGCGGAAGCATTCACATTAATTCCAAGCTCAAGTGTCAAATCAGGACAGTTTGTGGGCTTATTATTCCACCGCTGCTTTGGCCTTACTGGGCTTTGCCATAGCTTCTGAAAAAGCCACTCGGTCTAGACTTAAAACTGCTGCTATTCAATAGGATTTTCTATTGTTCTCTATTGGCAACGCATGAGCTATTTATGCATCTCAACTAACACTCATAAAGCTAGGAGAAATTGTACGCTCATTCGTTGGTACCAATGGGTTGGTAAATACATTTAATAGTTGGCTGGCAGAGCTATTTCATAGCGTTGTCACTGTATCAATATTAGTACTTATTGAGGTCGCGTTTCGCTATAACAGGTCAAAGTAAGATGATTATTCTGTAGCAAAAGTTAATCAATAACGTAATAGGCTGGCATCTATGCGTTCTTGCTATTGGCCCAAATCCAAATTTATAAGCGACTATCGATGTTGGATTAGTCGCTTACACTCCTTATCGTTTTAAGATATGGACTATGTCTTAATTGCCAGCACCGCACCGAAAGTTACTAAACCTGCACCACATACTTGATTTAGCCTTTTCTTTATTCGTAATAAGTGCTTTTGTAGTGTTTTAGATGTGAAAACAGTCGCTACCGTACCAAACCACAAACCATGTAGCACACACATATATAGTCCATACGTTAACGCTAGATGTTGGTTACTTGTGTCAGATGAAATCACTTGGGTAAAAATGCTGAAGAAAAAAAGCATTGTTTTCGGGTTCAGTACATTACACAAAAAGCCCTGCGTTAAACAATGCAGCGCATTGATACCTTTCTTGCCGACGGCTACTGGTTCTAGCTCTGCACTGGCGCTAAAAATGCTCGCTAGCCCTAAATAGATCAAATAAGCGGCACCGGCATATCTAACCACACTGAATACCAGCTCATTCTGTGAGATTAAGTAACTAACCCCCAACATTGAATAACTAATATGAACACCGATAGCTAAACTAACACCAATCGCAGTCAACACCCCAGCCTTTCGTCCCTGATTCACACTATTCTTTAGCACCAGAACGAAATCAGCCCCTGGGCTGATTACGATTAGTAGGCCCAAAATAGCAAGACTCAACATCTCCATACATTCTCCAAAATTGATAAATAAACAAGTTATGAGTCGTCATTGTATGTACTTTCTTATCTGTCTATAATCGAAACAATCTCAATAATTATGTGAGAAATAATCACAAATGAGACATTTAAAAGCTTTCCATGTATTCCATGTGGCTGCATCATCATCAAGCTACAGTGAAACAGCAAGCAAACTGAACATTACTCATGGAGCTGTGAGTAAACAAATTAAAGTGCTGGAGAGTTATCTCTCTCAACCCTTGTTCTATCGGAAAGGGAGAAATGTATACTTAACCCCAGAGGGGGAGTTACTGAAAAACTATACAGAACAGGCATTTCAAGCCCTGGATACTGGTGTAAGTAAACTCGCTCAGGTTAAAAATCAGTACCTAGAGATTTCTTGTGAGCCAACGTTAACAATGCGATGGTTGATGCCACGATTGTCAGACTTTTACCTAGAGTCAGGGACAGATGTAAGATTATCAACCGCCGGGGGGCCAGTGACACTCGGGGCCAACGGATTATCGCTAGCGATTCGCCGCGATGACTTTGAATTGCCTGATAACTATACAAAGACCAAGTTAGTCGATGAATGGGTCGGGCCGGTGGTTTCACCAGAATACTGGTCTTTAGTAAAAAATAATTTGGATGACGTAAAGCTACTTCATAGCCAGACAAGAAGACAGGCATGGGAAAATTGGTCTTCAAACTATAAAGACTCATTTTATCTCGACAATGTTCAGCAAACTTTTGCACACTTTTACTTTTGTTTGCAAGCTGCTGTAGACGGATTGGGAGCAGCGATTGGATCCTACCCTTTAGTTGCCGATGATTTAAAAAGAGGTAACCTAGTTGCACCATTTGGCTTCGTTTTATCGGGGCACCGTTACGTATTGCTTAGCCAAGATAAGTCATCTGATGACCTCGAGCAGAAATTTACACAGTGGTTACAGCATAGCTTGTCTCAATGTGTACCAACATCTGAAGAGATTGCGCCGTCATTACAATAACCTTGTTTTCATACCTAACTATCGACAGTTCAGTTCCACAGTAAAATGCTGACCCAATTTTCTGTCGCCACTTTGCTACTGCTCCACCTTGTTACACGTGGTTTTTGTGGTGCTATCAAGCTTGGGCATCATTCTCCTTAACCACGACCCTATTTCAGCGCCTTGTTTTGCCCCTTCCCTCCTAAGAGGGCGTTTTAATCAACACTGCATTAGACATCATTGTTTTATCTATGTTTTACTTAGTTCAGCGCTCGCGAATAACAGTACAATGAGGGGGAATAAATGCCACACTTTGTCATGGACTGCTCAGCTAACATCTTAGAATCTCACTCTGAAGAGTTCGTTGTTGAACAAATATTTTTGGTCGCGAATGCAACCGGCTTGTTTGATGAGCACGACATAAAAGTCAGACTCAATCCTTTCAAAAAGTATTCTGTGGGTAATAAGCGCGAAGACTTTATTCATGTATTTGCATCTATCATGCAGGGGCGAACAACGGAACAAAAGGCCCTATTATCCAAGCAAATAGTATCTAAACTTGCTGACTTATTCCCCAATGTCCGCAACATTGCGATGAACATAAGTGATTTTGATAAGGCCAGTTATTGTAATCGCACCATGCTATAGATTGCTGTTACAAGCCTATGTAAACCGCTCCCCCCAAGGTTTAACTAACTAAGAAAAAGTAACTAATATGCGACTAATATATGTGATGGACCCAATGTGTAGCTGGTGCTACGGCTTTCAACCACAGTTGGAAAAATTTTTAGATAATCATCGCCACGCAACAGTGGACTGGATCATGGGCGGCTTAGCGCCAGACACCACGCAGCCAATGGATGACGATTTAAAGCAAGCGATCTCTTCCTATTGGTATCAAATTGAAAAACGAGCCCAGGTCAGCTTTAATCATGATTTTTGGCGGTTAAATACTCCTTATCGTTCAACTTACCCCGCTTGCCGCGCCGTGATTGCCGCTAACAGCCTTATCGAGCAAGGTGCAGTTAAGATGGCTAAGGCGATCCAGTCGGCGTATTACCTTGAAGCGAAAAACCCTTCTTTAGAAGCTACTTTAGTCGATTGCGCCAGCTCAATCGGCATTGCCGCCAATCAATTTATAGAGGTATTCAAATCCGCCAGTACTGAGCAGCAATTTAAGCAACATCTCACCCTTGCCCATCAACTACAGGTAACCGGCTTCCCCGCACTATTTTATATTGATGAAACCAATCAAGCTTACCCTTTAGCTGCGGGCTATTGTCAGGCAGAGGATTTGCAGCAGCGCTTTGCACGTATCTCTAGTCAATAAATAACCAATAGATAGCCAATAGGTATCGGCTCATGGCTTAGTAAAATTCAGGGAAGAAGATAGATGATGAAAAAAGCTTTAGCGACACTGCTTGGTGTATTAACACTACTACTGGCGGTATACCTGTTAACGCCAACATCTAAGTTGTTTGAACTAATGATTAGCGCTGAGCGATTGATGGCAGGCCTTGAGCTGAAACAAGTGCGCGTCAACAAGCTTAATGTCGCGTATCTTAACGGTGGCAGTGGTGAACCGCTGGTGTTGCTGCATGGGTTTGGCGCAGATAAAGACAACTGGAATCGAATAGCTGCCCATTTAACCGATCATTTCGAAGTATTCGCCATCGATATACCGGGTTTTGGCGATAGCAGCGCTGATATCTCGCTAGACTACGACGTGCTTTCACAAACCGCTAGGATTAATGAGATTTTATCAGCACTTGAGCTCAACAAGGTTCATTTAGCCGGCAGTTCGATGGGGGGATATATTGCAGGAAATTATGCAGCAATTTACCCTAAAAAAGTTAGCCAGTTATGGTTAATCAGTCCTTTTGGCGTAAAAGGGGTAGAAAACAGTGACATGTTTTTATCCATTAAAGCAGGTAAAAACCCAGTAGTGCTGCCGCGAACAGAGCCTGAATTTCTCGAACTATTTGACTATTTGTTTGTGAAGCCGCCTTTTGTCCCCCAACCAATCATTACCCATTTAGCCAAACAGGCTGAATCTAGGGTGCTGCTAAATAGCAAGATATTTACCCAAATACATAGATTGGAAAATGGGCGTCCGCAGCCAGATTCTCCGCTTGAAGACGCATTAACAACCTATAAAGGCCCGGTACTTGTTACATGGGGTACTCTAGATCGCATATTACATGTGTCAGCAGCTGATACGCTCAAACAAACTATGCCCCATGCGACATTAAACTTAATGACTGACATGGGTCATTTACCCATGATGGAAAACCCACAAGCCGCAGCAGACGCCTTTTTATCCTTCTCATCAGTGCAATAGGCGCCCTTATTGGCTAGCACTCTGATATGCGATAAGTACTAGTCGCGATAATTGCTGTGGTGCTGTGGTGCTGTGGCGCTGTGGCGCTATGGCGCTGTGGCGCTGTGGCGCTATGGCGCGATGTTTTAGCCACCCTACTTTAAACTAAATAAGTGACTTTCAGTTTACTGTCAGATCACGGATTCAGGTTGTCGTTTTTGTTCAATCTTAACGCTTTGGCCTTGGTTACTATCATTAGCACTTGAGAACAGCATCAATAAGTCAGTGTCTGTTCATCACAATGAATCTAACTCGGTAAATGCAATGATAGACATCAAACCAATCGACAATCTAGCGATAATCAGCCCACTTAAAAAGCAGTATTTTGCGCAAACAAGCGCCCCACTTGATGGTATGTGGCACTTTGGCTTTGCCCCCATGGCAAATCACTTTGGCTTTTATCAACAAAACCAATTGGTTGGTTTTTGCTGTGTTAACGACGACGGTTACCTACTGCAGTTTTATCTCACCCCGCAAGCAAGCGCTGATGCCAAAGCACTGTTTACGCTTATCGCGCAGCAAAACAGTCAAATAACGCCCCAGGTTAAGGGCGCCTTTGTCAGTACCGCTGAGCCACAGTATTTATCTCTATGTCTTGATAACTCAAGCCAATTTGAAGTTAATGCGCTCATGTATCAGCAGCTAAGTTCAACACCGCAAAGTAGTGATACTGAGCTGCCGTTAACACTGGCAAAACCTCAACAGTTACAGCAATTTGTTGAGTTTGCAGCAAGTAACATTGGTGCGCCTGAGCAGTGGCTTACAGGCTACTATGGCAACCTGATCAGCCGTAAAGAGTTATTTGGTTACTGGCAAAATGGTGAACTATTGGCAACGGGTGAATGTCGCCTATTTGATGACTATCAGACCGAGTATGCTGACTTAGGCATGATAGTCGCGCAATCTCATCGTGGTCAGGGCCTAGCAACTCAGGTACTTTCAAGCTTAATCAGCCAAGCTAATCTACGTGGATTGACGGCGATGTGCTCAACTGAAAGCGGCAATATTGGCGCACAAAAAGCCATTGAACGCGCTGGTTTAACGCCACAAAATCGCCTTGTTAAGGTCACATTTGAAATAACATAATACCTGTTAGCAACTATCGCTGTTAGTGAGTATCTGCGGGTTATTGTACTGGTGACTATTGTTGAAATATAAGTTGTGATGCTTGTTGTATTGGCGGCTGTGTGCCATATAGTGATAACTCGTATAGTTAACAAGGTTAAGCTGGTTATGATTCATTGGTTACAGGCGCCCGCTAATGCTAGCGTTGCCAAATACGTGCAATGCTACTGGCTAATAGAAAAACGCCCAGATATTCATACCTATAGCTACCCAAAGCTTAACCCAGATCCCGCTGCACATTTGATTATCTCGCCGTCTGATCAAGCCTATCGCTATGATACCTGCTCGGGCAGTACCACAGGGGCAGGCAGCCATTGGCTATATCCTCACCAAAACACCTTTGAGCTCGATCACTCACAGCCCTTTATCCACCTAGGAATTAAATTCCATATTGGAGCGCTCTATAGTCTACCTGAATGCTCCGGTAACACGCCGCGGCTTGATGAAATAGCACAAATGCAAGGTACAACGCTGTTGAGTGAACGCGGAATCAACCAAGATGTGTTGCTTGCTCTGGCAAGAAAGGAGGCGAAATTATGCTGTGACCAATTAGATGCGTTATTAATGCCATGGTTTGAAGAGTGTACTGAAGATCAGCACAGCAAGATCACCCGCAAGGCATTGCACCAGCTTGATGACAGTATCATATCTTCACTGGGGCAACAGCTGCATTGCTCGCAGCGCACATTGGAACGCAGCTTTCAGCGTGTGACAGGGCTGACACTTAAACAATGCCAGTCGATGAATAAACTAGAAGCAATGTTGGAGTATTTATATCAGCGCTCATCGGCCGAGCTTGATTGGGTGGAAATCGCACTCAAATTTGGCTTTAGCGATCAACCTCATTTGATTCGGTACTTAAAAAAGCAGCTAGGCTTTACCCCTAAAACCTATGAAAAACAGCGCGGCCTGACCATAGATGTTTATGGCGGAGTCAGCTCAATATCAAGCTGATACTGTCGGATTTATTCAATCATTCAATGTAAGCAGGCTTTATAATACACACATCAATTAATCTCACGGCTACGAACATTAGTTCACAAGCCGTTCGTTAAATCCTATAACACACCAACTGAGTATTAGCGTTAAGGCTGAAGTACAAATGATAAGAGTAATACAAGACAAAGATTTCGATGCTGCCGTGTCTATCTGGCTAGCGGCATCAATCAAAGCACACAGTTTTGTGGCTGCTGAGTTTTGGCAATCACAAGTCACCAATATGCGAGATTTGTATCTTCCTAATAGTGAATCTTGGGTTTATGAAGACAACGGCCAGATTGTTGGTTTTATTTCATATTACCAAGGCAGTATTCCAGCCATTTTTGTTGACCCTCAATCGCAATCTAAAGGAGTTGGAAGTCTGCTTTTAGATACGGTAAAAAGCAAATATGGCAAGTTAACATTAACCGTTTATGCTGAAAACAGAAAAACACACCAGTTTTATCTACGCCACGGCTTTATTGATGTGGGTAGCTGTATTTGCGAACACACAGGGCATAAGCAAATTGAGATGTGTTGGACAGCTACCTCGTTGTAACACCATCGACCACTAACAGGCCTATACTCACTGCGAATTCGAGCAAGAGATTAAAAGATCTTTGCTTGAATAAGGCATAAAAAATGCTCACAAGCGCATTGCTGTGAGCATCATATAGCTGCCGCTGACTTTATCATTTTCAGCTCTAAAACCTCCTTCACATCAGACTATATAGGCACTCAGCGAGACAGCACTCAACTCGTCTTAAAGACGTGTTTCTGGTACTCGCTATTTGCTAAGCGAAATATAATAAGCTAATCGGCTGATTTTTATTTAAGTCGGTCCAACAAAAACACCAAAAACACCAAAAACACCAAAAACACCAAAAACTAATATAAACAACCACCTAAGCTATTTGAGTGTTTTTATTTGCTATACAGAACGCAGTTTACATTTTGATAACAGGTGTAAAGCCGTTACTATCGCGCTTCCATTAGTTTTCAGATACATAGGTCATTCATGCTTACAGGACGTTTGCTCACCATCAGTTCGCTATTACTCATTAGCGCTTGTTCAGATAACGATGATAACTCTACCCCAGCACCAGCAGAACCCACCCAAGCTGAAATAGAAGCGCAAATCACCAGCGTGTTACGACAACAAATTGCGTCTTTAGGACTAACAGGCGATCCAAGTACTGACCGCAATATTCCAAGCATTGATGCGCCTTTGGCACAATTGGGTATGCAACTTTTTTATTCTAAAGCACTTAGCGGCGAGATGGATACAGCCTGTGTATCTTGTCACCACCCGCTGCTTGGTGGCGGCGATAATTTATCATTATCAATTGGCGTAGAAGCTGTAGATCCAGATCTCCTTGGCTTGGGTCGTGCCCATAGCAGCAGTGGCACTCATAATGATGGTGGCCCAACGGTACCGCGCAACGCTCCTACCACCTTTAATATGGCGTTGTGGGATCGCAGTATTTTCCATGACGGTCGCCTAGAAAGCCTAGAAGCCACACCAACTATGAACGGTGCGGGTGATACCATCATCAGCCCAGATTCTGCTGATGGCACCACAGCCGATCCCCACGCAACCAGTCTCACAGCAACTCAAGCCAGATTCCCTGTCACCTCTGCAGAAGAGATGAAAGGTCACAATCTTGGTAACTTGGATAACGCAGCTATTCGACAACATTTAGTCGCTCGTCTAAAAGGTGAGACCAATGAGTTAGACAACAATCAATGGTTAGCTGCATTTCAAACTGGGTACCAACAGCCAGATGCCGATGCTGCTAGCTTGATCACCGAAGCAAATCTATTCAATGCCATTGCAGAGTTTGAGCTCAGTCAGACCTTTGTTGATACACCTTGGAAAGCCTTTGTTGAGGGCAATGACAACGCGTTAGATTTAACCGAAAAACGCGGTGCACAACTGTTTTTTACCGCTGTTGAAGACGGCGGCGCCAATTGTGTGCAGTGCCATAGCGGTGATTTTTTCAGTGACGAGTTATTTCACAATATCGCCATGCCACAAATTGGCCGTGGCAAAGGTGACGGAGTAAATGGTAGCCATGACTTTGGTCGCTTTCGTATCACTCAGAACGTAATAGATCGCTTCGCATTTAGAACCCCATCGCTTATCAACGTTGAGTTCACTGGCCCCTACGGCCACAGCGGTGCGTTCGTCTCTCTCACTGAAGTGGTTAAGCACCATTTGGATGTACAGACCTCTGTAGCCAATTACGCCGTGGGTGGTCATGTGTATCAGGCTAATGTGCAGCATAATGATACCCAAACCAACACCCAAGCCGCTCTTGATAAACTGCTCGCTGACCGCAATATTGAAGATCAACTAGGCCTACAAGATGTCAGCCTTAGCGTGGAACAAATCACTCAGTTAGTGGCGTTTCTGCATACTTTGTCTGATCGCTGTGTCGCCCAAGACAATGATCCACAATGCTTATCACAGTGGGTACCCGATGAAACCCTACTCGACCCTGATGGGCTGCGCCTAGAGGCTAAGTTTCAATAACTCTCTAGTTAAAAGGGTATGTGAGGCCATCGCCAAGGTTAATTGCCTCGGCGATGATTACCCTGCTTAAAGCGATTTATATCTTGAGTAACAGGATTATGGCTTAACAGCTAAGTTTGGTGGTAGAGCTAACCTCTAGACTCAGTAACTGAGCAGCAGCCCAGTTCCCATCGCGGTCACAGCTAGCATCAAATGTGGAAAATAGTGCGGTCGGTAACTAGCAGTAAGTATCACCAAGAGGCCAGCAAGCGACAACAGCCCCACAAATAAAATACTGCCGTAAGCAAAGCCCAGATATTGGATATTGACGCTGTAGCTAATCAATAACACTAGCCAGCCACAGCCATATAAACCACGGCTTTGTATCAAGCTAGGCGCCCGATTAAAGCTCGCTCTAAAATGGCTAAACATCGCCAGAGCCATGCAGCTCAATGCCAAATAACCAAAGCAAAACAAGCCTAAACTCAAGCCATTAGTCAACGTAGGTTGAACCATGATTATTCCTCCAGCTTAGCCACATGAGCAATTTGACCACGGGGTGGCATCGACGTTCGTCTCGTTCGCCGCGCCTGATTAACTTTAGGCACGCGCAATTTATAGCCAATTAAACCAAGTAAGCTGCCCATCAACACACATAGGCTATCAAACCCCAATAAGATCCACTGCGCGGACACAAAGTTATCGATAATCCCCTGACCGGATGTCAGCACATTTAATAACGGTATCGCCAGCAGTGCTATCGCAGCCACACTAAACAGCAACTGCCAGCATCGCCGACTACGATTGATACAAGCAATCAGCCCCACCAGGGCTAAGGTGATGAAAAAGCAGTTAATCTCCCACTGTGCTCTTGCTGGCATGGCCTCTGGCAGCAATCGGTTGGCATAAAAAAATGCGCTAGTTGCCAGTGGCAAGCCGGCTATAAAAGTCAGGTTTAAACCTTCAACTAGTCGTAAGCCAAAGCTCGGCTTATCAGCCAGTTGCAACTGCTTTTGCTGTTTTTGGCGAATTTTTATCGCCCAAAGCAAGCTGCCTGTGGCAATCATGGCGCAGCCCATTAGGCCGCAGATGAAAAACAGCAATCTCAGTATAGGCTCAGCAAAACGGGCGGTATGTAACGCCATGAGGGTATCGTGGGTTTGGCGTGCACCCGAGCTTGGCAGTTTTGCAGCGCTGAGCATTTCACCGCTTACTCCATCAAACACCAATGGCGTACGCAGGTCGGTCACCGCTTGCCCGGTATTACGATAAAAGCTCACCCGACTATTAGCATCCCCCGGATACCGCACCGCAATACGTTTTATTGGCGTATCTCCCCATACACTGTGCACTTGGGGCAATAGCTGGCTAAGCGTGATCAACGGCGCCCCGGTACCTGCGGGTTTTACGCTAACCCTCTGCGGGTTAAGTTCGGCTCGGTATGCCCGGCTGTCACCGTCAAAAGCGGTAACTACGCCCCACGGCATGTACATCATCATTAAGGTGATTAGGCCGGTGTAGGTGATCATCAGATGATAAGGTAAGGCGAGCACCGAACTCACATTGTGGCCGTCTAACCAAGAGCGGCTCCCCTTACCCGGTCGAAAACTAAAAAAGTCTTTAAATATACGTTTGTGGATGACAATGCCGCTGATGATTGCCAACAACATAAATAGGGTGCAAAAGCCGACTATCCAACGGGCAACTTTGGCAGGCATGTAATGTAGATCGAAATGCAATCGATAGAAAAAGTGCCCACCGCGCGACTCGCGCACCTCAGTTACCACATCTGTACCGTCAGCAGTTATAATGTGCTCATGAAACTTGCCACGCCGCTGGCCTTCTTCAGGCTGTTCTTGCCAGCCAAAGCTTAAATAGGGTTGGCGCTCATAAGCAAACTCGATGTGCCAATCTTTCGCATCACTTGCATGATTTGCTAGATAGCTCTGACCTTGATTGATTTGTGCCTGCAACTGCTGATGTTGATAGGGCTGCATCACCGCTTGATGTATCTCTGGCTTTGTCCATAGTGAGATCTCGTGCCGGTAATAACTCATTGTGCCAGCAAAAAATACCAACAGCAGTATCCAACACACTAACAAGCCAACCCAAGTATGCAGCCAGGTCATGCTGCGAAAAAAGTTCTCTTTCATCGCTTAACCCACCAGCAAAATCAATAGATACAACCCGGCACTGGCAAGCAACAAATCACGCCAAGCGCGGGTGCTGCTAGGCACACTAAAACTGTATAACGCCGCGCAGGCATAAACAGTAAATGACAGCATAGTGGCCACCAACACGCTGTCGGCTGCTGCCATTGGCAAAGCGATAGCCATTAAACCACAAGCTGTCGCAGCTAATAAATAACCCGCAAATATCGCCGAACCCGCTCGGCTAGCAATCATAAAACTCGGCTTAGCGAGCAACGCTCGCCATCTTTTACTCTCAACTAACACAACAATTGAATCCCAAACCGCATGTAATCAAATGATACAAATGTGACAATTTCGCGATTCTACATGATATTAGTTGTTGAGAATGGTTTTTATTTGAGTTTTAAGTGTAAAGATTGTCAACCCTTTACGCGGTGACATTACTACGCTGCCTTTTGATTTTATCGCTGCCTCTAAAACACTAAGGTCTCACCATCGGCTGGGATGTGTACTTTGCCGCTTAAGCCTTGTAACTCTAGGCTTTGTTTAAGCGTTGCGCGGTCAATGGCACAATGATTCAAGGCTTCCATATGATTAGCAATGACCTGGCCTGGCGCCAGCTCGATAAAACGCATTAGCTCATCATTAGACATCAGTAGCGGCTGACCAACGTCCATCTGGGCTTGCCCCGCCGCAACGACAGTAATATCGGGTTTAAGCTGCAGCAAGGCTCGTTCAACCTCTGTAGTCAATACTGTATCGCCGCTTATGTAAATACTGGGTTCATCCGGTAAAGCAATGAAAAAGCCGCTACCATTTGCCATCACTTTGTGAATCCAGCCATGGCCATGCTGAGCGGGCACCGCAGTGATCTCACCCCCTAAAAAGGGCAGCGTTTGCCAATCACCTACCGCATGAGAAACCGAAAGGCCTACCTTACGCAAATAGGCACTATCTTTTTCAGGCGTTGCAATATCAATATGATTGTTAACTAGAAATTTCTCACCAGCAGCATCGAGATGATCAGTATGTTGCAACGCGCGCACCCCAAAAGTTTGGCTGTGAGTCACAATAGCTTGGTTCACACCGTTAAGTAATCCATCTGCGTTGCTCGGCAATTCAATCGTTGGGTTACGCTGGCACTTAAATCGCATTAACGAGAACGGAGGTAGACTGCCCTGTTTACCTAACATGGGATCAACAATAATTTTATGCTCGCCTGATTCAATGATTAAGGTGGCGTTACGTATGTGGTGAATTTTCATAGTTGCAATCTGCTGTGGTAATCAATTTTTTCAGTATGCAAGTTGTAACGATTATGCAAAACTGTCCCTAAGGACAACCAACAGTCATATTGGGCCAAAATGATGCAACCGCCACTTTATCGCATCGCAGTAATTGCATTTGAGGGTATCAGTGCTTTTCACCTATCAGTGCCCTGCATGGTTTTTCAAGACGCGTTTGTTGACCAATCACCTAGATTTAAGCTGACTATTTGCAGCGCCACCGATAGCGATTTGCAATCGAGCTCAGGCTTTGGCATCCATATCGACCAAGATATCAATGCCCTCAAAACCGCAGATATAGTCATTGTTCCCAGCTGGCCAAATGACTTACCCGCCCCACCTAAAAGCCTTATTGATGGCTTGATAGCGGCCCATCAACGTGGTGCAATGCTTGTTGGTCTATGTTTGGGCGCTTTTGTAATCGCCCACACAGGCTTGCTTGATGGCAAAGCCGCCACAACCCATTGGGCGCTATGCCAACGTTTTAGCCAGCAATTTCCTAATATCAACGTCGATAGTCAGCCTTTATTTATTGACCAACAACAGATTATTACGTCTGCCGGCATCGCTGCGTCTCTAGACTGTTGTTTACATATTGTCAGAAAGCTATGTGGCAGTGAACTGGCTAGCCAGTTAGCACGAGTCATGGTCACTGCGCCTTATCGTTCGGGTGGGCAGCAGCAATATATTCCTACGCCTATAAGCTCCCAACGGCAGATCAGCAGCAGTTTGGCACAGGTAATGGAACGTATTGAACAGCAACTTGCTCAGCCCCACAGTATCGACTCTGTCGCTGCGCTGTGTGCGATGAGTCGGCGCACCTTTACCCGCCGTTTCAAAGCCGCTTATGGCTGCACTTTTGGCTACTGGCTACTCAACCGCCGCTTAATCTATTCACAACAGCTACTGGAACAAGATAAGCACTCTATAGCGCTAATAGCAGATCTTGCAGGGTTTGGCTCCGAAAGCATCTACCGCAAACACTTCAAAGCCGCCTTTGCTCTGTCCCCTTCCCAATGGCGACAACAGTTCACTGGGCTAAGTTAGTCGCACTTTACCTGACTAAATAACTAAAGTTTTAAAGCGCTCACGCCACTAAGTTAACAATGTTTAATATTAAATGTTGAGAACTGTTAGCGCTTGGTCAATAAGCCTGTAAAGCCCGATACATGCTGACATTTTTCTTATCTAAGCAGGCTATTTATTAACACTGTAAACATGGCTTGGCGCACAGTTGTACGCTTAAACTGGTCTAAAGAGTATGAATTAAGTCCCAGGAGATTGTTTTGCCCCTCATCCTCAGGTAGTCTGCTCAACCACTAGCTACTAATTCACGACAAAATCGCGCTTCGACAGGGTTTCTGCAGAATAAAACTGTCATAAAACGTGATGAGTCCCAGAAGATTATTAACGGGTCACCGCTATACTGATGGAAGAACAAGCTCGTCAGGCAGACTCTCCGCCAAATTCAAAAACGGATGAGTGTACGCAAAATGCCACCCAAGTCAGGCACCGCAACGCCACAACGACGCCAGAAATGCGTCAGTTTATTCAGGAATCTGATCTGAGCGTGTCGCAACTTGCGAAGGTGCTCAACATCAGTGAAGCCACTGTGCGTAAGTGGCGCAAACGCGATTCTATCGACGACAGCCCCACTACCCCGCATCACCTCAATACAACGCTGACCCCATTGCAAGAATATGTCGTGGTTGGCTTACGCTTTCAGCTAAAACTGCCCCTCGATAGGTTATTACAAGTTACGCAGCAATTTATAAATCCCAATGTATCTCGTTCTGGATTAGCCCGCTGCTTAAAACGTTACGGTGTGTCGCGTATTGCCGGGATTGAATCCCCCCATGTACCTGAACGTTACTTCAACCAGCTTCCTATCGCCCAAGGCAGCGACATTGCCACCTACACGCTAAACCCAGAAACCTTAGCAAAAACGTTAGCTTTGCCACTGGATGACACACAAAGCGTTGTACAAGTTGCCTCATTGACGATTCCTCCCCAACTCACCGAACAAACCCCAAGTTCAGTGTTGTTGGGTATCGATCCGATCAGCGATTGGATCTATCTCGATATATACCAAGATGGCAATACCCAAGCCACATTGCGTTACTTCGCTTATGTCTTACGACATGGGCCGTTCCATTTAAGGAAGTTGCTCGTACGCAACTACCACACCTTTTTGCAGCGCTTCCCTGGTGCCCAGCTTACTCACGGGCAACAGATGAAAGGTGCTGACACTAACAACAAGACGCCCACTACGCGGGCAGCCACTGGAGACTCATAATGAGCCAGACCTCTAAACCTTCAAAAGCATCAGCAAAAAAGTCAGCGGCCAACGCTGTTGACACTGGGCAAGATAGCCAAGCTGATTTACGTTTAAACAAACGCCTTAAAGACATGCCTATTGCCATTGTTGGCATGGCGAGCATCTTCGCTAACTCTCGTTACCTAAACAAGTTTTGGGATCTAATCAGCGAGAAAATCGATGCCATTACTGAGCTTCCAGCGAGCCATTGGCAGCCAGAAGAGTATTACGATGCCAATAAGAGCACGCCGGATAAGAGCTATTGTAAGCGTGGTGGCTTCCTGCCAGATGTTGACTTTAACCCGATGGAATTTGGTCTGCCGCCAAATATTTTAGAGCTCACTGACTCATCACAATTGCTGTCTTTAATCGTTGCCAAAGAAGTGTTGGCCGATGCTAACTTGCCTGCCGACTATGATCGCGACAAGATTGGTATCACCTTAGGTGTGGGTGGCGGACAAAAAATTAGCCACAGCCTAACCGCTCGTTTGCAGTATCCAGTATTGAAAAAAGTCTTCGCCAGCAGTGGTATTAGCGATGAAGACAGCGAAATGCTAATCAAGAAATTCCAAGACCAATATATCCATTGGGAAGAAAACTCGTTCCCGGGCTCACTGGGTAATGTGATTGCTGGTCGTATTGCTAACCGCTTTGATTTTGGTGGTATGAACTGCGTCGTCGATGCCGCCTGTGCAGGCTCACTCGCAGCAATGCGCATGGCATTAAGCGAGCTTGTTGAAGGCCGCTCAGAGATGATGATCACCGGTGGTGTGTGTACCGACAACTCACCATCAATGTACATGAGTTTCTCTAAAACACCGGCGTTCACCACTAACGACACCATTCAACCATTCGACATCGACTCTAAAGGGATGATGATTGGTGAAGGTATCGGCATGATCGCCCTAAAACGCCTAGAAGATGCAGAGCGTGATGGCGACAGAATCTACTCGGTGATTAAAGGTATCGGTTCTTCATCAGATGGTAAGTTCAAGTCTATCTATGCGCCGCGTCCATCAGGTCAGGCTAAAGCCCTGAATCGTGCCTACGATGATGCCGGTTTTGCGCCACACACATTAGGCTTAATTGAAGCCCACGGTACGGGTACCGCTGCTGGTGATGCCGCAGAATTTGCCGGTCTTTGTTCTGTGTTTGGTCAAGACTGCGATGACAAACAGCATATCGCGTTAGGTTCGGTTAAATCGCAAATCGGCCATACTAAATCGACTGCGGGTACCGCGGGTCTGATTAAAGCGGCCTTGGCACTGCACCACAAAGTGCTTCCGCCAACCATCAACGTGAGCGAGCCAAGTCCAAAGCTGGATATTGAAAACTCACCTTTCTACCTTAATACCGAAACCCGCCCCTGGTTACCTCGGGTTGATGGTACGCCACGTCGTGCTGGTATCAGCTCATTTGGTTTTGGCGGCACCAACTTCCACTTCGTACTAGAAGAGTACCAAGCAGAACACAGCCGCGACGATGCCGACAAAGCTAAATATCGTCAGCGTGAAGTGGCACAAAGCTGGTTAGTGAGCGCCGCAGATAAAGCCGCATTGATTAACGCATTGACTTCGCTCAACAGCGCAGCTGATCAAGCTGAATTTATCTTAAAAGATAGCGCCGCAGATTACCCAACTCGCACACTTGATGCTAACCATGCGCGTATTGGTATTGTCGCAACAGACACCCAATCACTTAAAGCGCAATTGACCCAAGCTATCAGTAAACTGCAAAGCAGCGATGATGTAAGCTGGCAGCTTCCTGGTGGTACTAGCTACCGTGCTAGTGCGCTAGTGAGCAACAAGTCAGGTGCTAAAGTAGCGGCATTGTTTGCTGGCCAAGGTTCACAGTACCTAAACATGGGTCGCGAGCTTGCCTGTTACTACCCAGAGATGCGTCAACAATGGGTTAGCGCAGATAAAGTATTTGCTGGCAATGATAAAACGCCACTTTCACACATCGTTTACCCTAAGCCGGTATTTAATAAGCAAGATGTGAAAGCGCAAGAATCGGTATTAACCAACACCGCCAACGCACAAAGCGCAATTGGTGCGATGTCGATGGGCCAATACGCGCTATTTAGCGCCGCAGGCTTTAATGCCGATATGGTTGCAGGACACAGTTTTGGTGAACTCAGTGCACTTTGTGCTGCAGGCGTGATCAGCAGTGATGACTATTACAAGCTGGCCTTTGCCCGTGGCGATGCCATGGCGACTAAAGCCACACCTAAAGCCGGTGAAACTGAAGCCGATACCGGTGCAATGTATGCCATTATCACCAAAGACAACAGTGACCTTGAAACCTTAGAGGCCACTATTGCCAAGTTCGACGGCGTCAAAGTCGCTAACTATAACGCGCCAACACAATCAGTGATTGCAGGCCCTACAGCAACCACAGCGGATGCCGCTAAGGCGCTTGCTGATTTAGGTTATAAAGCCATTAACCTACCTGTATCAGGTGCATTCCACACCGAGCTAGTAGGCCACGCCCAAGCACCGTTTGCTAAAGCCATTGATAGCGCTAAGTTCACTAAGCCAAGTCGCAGTCTCTATTCTAATGCGACAGGCAAAGCCTATGACGCCAGCGGCGCTAAAATTAAGACCGCCTTTAAGAAGCATATGCTGCAATCGGTACGCTTTACTGACCAGTTAAGCGCCATGTATGACGCAGGTGCGCGTGTTTTTGTTGAGTTTGGACCTAAGAATATTCTACAAAAATTGGTACAGGGCACCCTAGCCACTAAAGGCGAAGAGATCTGTGCGATTGCGATCAACCCAAGCCCGAAAGCAGACAGCGATGTGCAGCTAAAACAAGCTGCCGTACAACTTGCTGTAGCCGGGGTGAGCTTAGACAATATTGACCCATATCAAGCCGATATTGCTGCGCCTGCAAAAGCGTCGCCAATGAATATTACCCTCAACGCGGTTAACTACATCAGCGCGGCCACCCGCAGCAAGATGGAAAAATCACTTAACCAAGGCCAAGTGTCTAGCACCATAGTGGTCGAAGAAAAAGTGGTTGAAAAAGTGGTTGAAGTTGAAAAAGTCGTTGAAAAAATAGTTGAAGTTCCCACGGTAGTGGAAAAAATTATCGAAGTTGCTGCGCCGCACCAAGATGCTGCCCAGTCTGTTAATCACACCATCAATGAGAGTGCCGTACCAGTGTCGCAAGATAACAAACCAAGCGTAGGTTCATCAGCCGATGCGCTGACACAGTTCTTTGCAGCCCAGCAGCAAGCAGCACAGCTGCACCAAGAGTTTTTACAAATTCCGCAGCAATACGGTGATACCTTCACTACATTGATGACCGAACAAACTAAGCTTGCCAACAATGGCGTGGCGATTCCAGAAAGCCTACAGCGCTCGATGGAACAGTTCCACCAGCTGCAAGCTCAAACGGTGCAAAGCCATACTCAGTTCTTAGAAATGCAAGCGGGTAGCAACAATGCAGCCCTAGCAGCACTAAGCGGCGCCCAACTTCAAGCACCTCAAGTCAGTGCACCTGCACCTGTCAGCACTGTTACTGCCGCGCCAGTAATTAGCGCGCCAGTGGCTCCTCAAGCGCCGGTACAAACTGCGCCAGTACAAACTGCGCCACAAGCGAACAGCGCGCCAAAAGTTGCGCCAGCGCAAGTGGCTACGCCTGCACCAGTTACAGCTCCCGCTCCAGTTACAGCGCCTGCAGCCCCTGTTGTTACACCCGTTGCTAGCGCACCTGTGGCTGCGGCACCTGCGGGATTAAACGCCGAGCAAGTGCAAACTACCATGATGGCGGTTGTGGCTGAAAAAACCGGTTACCCAACCGAAATGCTTGAGCTTGAAATGGATATGGAAGCCGACTTAGGCATCGACTCCATTAAGCGTGTTGAAATTCTTGGTACCGTACAAGATGAGCTGCCAAGCTTGCCAGAGCTTAGCCCTGAAGATTTAGCGGAATGCCGCACCTTAGGTGAAATTGTTGCCTACATGAACAGTAAGCTACCTGCTGCGGGTTCAGTTGCCGCTGCGCCAGTGGCTGCTCCAGCCGTGAGCGGTGGTTTAGATGCAGCCCAAGTTCAAAGCACTATGATGGCGGTTGTCGCTGAAAAAACCGGTTACCCAACCGAAATGCTTGAGCTTGAAATGGATATGGAAGCCGACTTAGGCATCGATTCTATTAAGCGCGTTGAAATTCTCGGTACTGTACAAGATGAGCTACCAGGTCTACCTGAGCTTAGCCCAGAAGATTTAGCGGAATGCCGCACCTTAGGCGAAATTGTTGCCTACATGAACAGCAAGCTACCTGCTGCGGGTTCAGTGGCTACAGCACCAGTGGCTGCTGCCGCTGCCGTCAGCGGTGGTCTAGATGCAGCCCAAGTACAAGCCACCATGATGAGTGTCGTGGCCGATAAAACCGGTTACCCAACTGAAATGCTAGAACTGAGCATGGACATGGAAGCAGATTTGGGCATTGATTCAATCAAGCGTGTTGAAATTCTTGGTACCGTGCAAGATGAGCTGCCAGGCTTGCCTGAGCTAAGCCCAGAAGATTTAGCCGAGTGCCGCACCCTTGGTGAAATCGTTGCTTATATGAATAGCAAATTGCCAGCCAGTGCACCGGTAGCCTACGGCGCTGCCGCGCCAGCTATCACGCCTGTGGCAGCACCTGCAGCAACAGGCGGCTTAGATGCTGCCCAAGTACAAGCCACCATGATGAGCGTAGTGGCCGATAAAACCGGTTACCCGACTGAAATGCTTGAGCTTGAAATGGATATGGAAGCCGACCTAGGTATCGATTCGATTAAACGTGTTGAAATTCTTGGTACCGTACAAGATGAGCTACCAGGCTTACCAGAGCTTAACCCTGAAGATTTAGCAGAGTGCCGCACTTTAGGTGAAATTGTTGCTTACATGAACAGCAAGCTACCTGCTAGTGCGCCTGTTGCAGCAACAACGACAGCTGCGCCAGCAGCACAAGCACCTATAGCAAGCGGTTTAAGCGCTGATCAAGTACAAGCGACTATGATGAAAGTCGTCGCAGACAAAACCGGTTACCCAACTGAAATGCTCGAACTGAGCATGGATATGGAAGCTGACCTAGGTATCGACTCTATCAAGCGTGCTGAAATTCTTGGTACCGTACAAGATGAACTACCAGGACTGCCTGAGCTTAACCCAGAAGATCTCGCCGAGTGTCGTACCCTAGGCGAAATTGTTAGCTACATGAACAGTAAGCTAACCGTTAGCGCGCCAGCAGCACCGGTTGCCGCGACTAGCGCTACTGCGCAAGCCCCCGTAGCAAACGGTTTAAGCCCACAACAGGTACAAGCTACCATGATGAAAGTGGTCGCTGATAAAACCGGCTACCCAACTGAAATGCTTGAGCTAAGCATGGATATGGAAGCCGACCTAGGTATCGACTCGATTAAACGCGTTGAGATTCTAGGGACGGTACAAGATGAGCTGCCAGGGCTACCTGATCTTAACCCAGAAGATCTCGCAGAATGCCGTACCCTAGGCGAAATTGTGGATTACATGAACAGCAAGCTTGGCGATGGCCAAAGCGCAACTACTAGTGCTGCTGCAAAACCAGCACCAGTGGTAAATCAGCCGAGTGTTGAGCTACCACCCCATGATGAGGTTGCATTAAAAAAGCTTGATGCGGCGAGCAAACTAGTTGATTGCTTCGCCGCTGATAGCACCGTTGTGATCACCGATGACGGTCATCATGCCGGCGTATTAGCCGAGAAGCTAAACAAACAGGGTCTGAATGTCGCGGTTGTGCGTTTACCAGAAGGTCAGCCACAATCACCGCTAAGCAGTGAAGTCGCCAGTTTCCAAGCAAAATCTGTTGACGAAGCGGGTATCAAAGCCGTTATCGGTCAAATAGACAAGCAGCTGGGCAATATTGCTGGTTTCGTACACCTGCAACCCCAAAGCACTGCCAGTGCAGAGCAAGCCGTTAATCTTGACGATGAGAGTATGCAGCACGTGACCCAAGCGTTCCTATGGGCCAAATTACTGCAGCCAAGCCTATGCAAAGACACTGGCGCGCGTCGCTGCTTTGTTACCGCAAGCCGTATCGACGGCGGTTTCGGATATTTAGATGCAGCCGAGCTTGCCAAAGCTGAGCTCAACCAAGCCGCGCTAGCTGGATTAACTAAAACCTTGAGCCATGAATGGCCAAACGTATTCTGCCGAGCGCTGGATATTGCACCGAGTGTCGATGCCAGCAACTTAGCAGATGCAATTGCTGCAGAACTGTTTGACCAGCAAGGTATTGCAGAAGTCGCGATAGCGCAGCAAAACGGTGAGCTTGTACGTCACACTCTCGTTGCCAGCACAGCAGTCAATCAAACCGCTGCAGCTAACTTAGATAGTGCAGATAAAATACTGGTGACCGGGGGTGCAAAAGGCGTCACATTTGAATGTGCTCTTGCCCTAGCCTCACGTACCCAATCACACTTTGTGCTTGCGGGTCGTAGCCAATTGCAGGCCATTCCACAATGGGCTGCAGGTAAACAAGCGTCAGAGCTGAAACCGGCTGCCATTGCGCACATCATCGCGTCAGGCGAAAAGCCAACGCCAAAACAAGTTGATGCGCTAGTTTGGCCGGTTCAAAGCAGTCTTGAAATCAGCCATGCATTGGCCGCCTTTGAGCAAGTCGGTGCCAGCGCTGAGTATGTCAGCATGGATGTCACTGACAGCCAAGCGATTGGCCAAGCATTGAGCACCCTCAAAGGGGTCAGTCAGGCGAGCGATATTACCGGTATCATTCATGGTGCTGGCGTATTGGCTGACAAACATATTCAAGATAAAACTGCAGCAGAGTTAGCCCGTGTTTATGGCACTAAAGTTAACGGCCTAAAGGCCCTACTTGCCGCCATTGAACCAAGTAAACTTAAGCTACTGGCGATGTTTAGCTCAGCAGCCGGTTTCTACGGCAACACTGGCCAAAGTGATTACTCAATGTCTAACGACATTCTTAACAAAGCGGCACTGCAATTTAGTGCCCGTCAAAGCCAAACTAAAGTGATGAGCTTTAACTGGGGCCCTTGGGATGGCGGCATGGTCAACCCAGCGCTGAAAAAGATGTTCACTGAACGCGGTGTCTATGTCATTCCGCTAAAAGCGGGTGCAGAGTTATTTGCCAATCAACTACTCAATCAAACTGGCGTACAGTTACTGATTGGTACTTCAATGCAAGGCAATAACCAAGACAGCCAAGGAGCAGCTGCTGTAAAAAAGCTTAATGCGGGTGAGGTGCAACTTGCATCGCGCCCGCTTGCGGCAACCTCGGTAACGCGCCAACTAGACCCAAAAGCAATGGCCTTTATTGAAGACCATTGCATTGGCGGCAATCCTGTATTGCCGACAGTTTGCGCCATTCAGTGGATGCGTGAAGTTGCCAGCGAAATGCTAGGCTCACGCATCACTGTTCGAGATTATAAGCTGCTTAAGGGCATTGTGTTTGACAGCGCTACGCCACAGCAAATGACCTTGGAGTTAACGCCAGCTAAAGACAACAGTCTTGAAGCGCTCATCTCTGCCAACGGCCGGCCACAATATAAAGCCAGCTTAGTTGCCGATGAGCAGCCGTTGCCTGCGGCGAAAGCCTTAGCAGCCCACAATGATGTGGTTGCATCAGGCGCGAGCTTGTATCAGGACGGTACGCTGTTCCATGGTCCGCGCCTACAAGGGATTAAGCAGGTCACGCGCTTTGATGAACAAGGTTTAGTGGCTGATTGCCAAATTCCAATGGTGGAGTTGAGCGATTGTGGCGACTTTACCCCAAGCGCACATATGGGTGGCAGCCAAGCTTTCGCTGAAGACTTATTGTTGCAAGCCATGCTCGTTTGGGCACGCATGCAGTACGGTGCAGCCAGTTTGCCTAGTACTATCGGTGAGTTTCAGGTATTGCGTCCACTTGCCTTTGGCGAGTCGGGTGTTATTGAACTCAGTGTCAAACGTACTAGCCAACGTGCCTTAGAAGCCGATATCGCCTTGTATCATAGCAATGGTGAACTCAGCGCTAAGATGACAGCGGCCCAAGTGACCATCAGTAAAGGGCTTAATGCCGCTTTTACGGCAAATAAGGCCACGTTAGTACAACATGAGGCGAAGCTGTAATGTCGACATTGGTCTCCAACGCCACCAATGGTCAAACTGCCGATAGTGTTATGCCGCTGCGCATAGCACTATTAGCGTTGCCGTCGGCTCAGATGAGTGATGAGGTGCTCAAGCACCTATTGCCAGATCTGAGCCGCAGTCAGCTATTTGACCAACCCATTGTACAAATTCAAGTGGATGACTTTGAGGCTAACCTCAAAGCCACCATCGACGCAATTAGTAATGATAAAGTAGTGCAGTTAACGGCCCAGTGCTGTGACACCGACGCCCCAATTTCATTGCTAATGATGCCAGCACTCAAAGCGGCGCAACTGCGTATTCATCCCCACGCCCAACTCGCTGCTATGCAACAAAGCGCGCTGGGCAGCAATGCAGCATTGACCGCGGCATTAAGCCAAGCAAAACGTGATGAAACCGATTTAAGCCGTAACCAAGATCATCATAATCTCGATAGCCGTCAGCAATTTGCTGTTGTCTATCAATTGATTGTGGCGATGGCGTCGCGCACTTGGCAACGTGAGTTAGTTAACGGCGAGACGCCGCTAACTAGCAAACAAGCTAAAAGCCACTATTGGTATACCGAGCATCACCAAGCCCGAGTCGCGGCTATCAGCTTTACCGACGATGCTTCATCGCAAGCGGTAAGCTATGTGCTTTCACAAGGTAGCGGCGTACTCGCTGCCAAATCACTATTGCATGCACAGCAACTGCAATTTGTAGTGCAAGCGGATGACGTCAGCAACCTTACAGCGGCCCTTGGTCAGCTTGAGCAAGCACTCATCGACGAACCGCTAGCGCTGCTTGAACTAATGCGCGACAACTTGGCCGAAGCTGCTCAGTCAACGAGTCAGTACCGCGCGGTATTGCAAGCCACTGGCGTTGATGCACTTAAAACTGAAATAACAGCGCTTATCCAAGCACTGCCCAAGGTGATCACCGCTGACATGCACGCCGCGCCCTACCGCACGCCAGCAGGCAGCTATTTTGCTAGCACGCCACTGGGCAGCGATAAGCAACAGGCATTAGCCTTTGTTTACCCCGGTGTCGGTACGGTGTACGCAGACATGTTTAGTGAATTACATGGCTATTTCCCTGAGTTGTTTGCGCGCCTAGAGCGTGAAGGCAATCTCAAAGCCATGTTACAAGCCGACGCCATTTATGATTTGGACCCTAAAACTGCTGCCAACATGGCACTAGGCGATTTAGCTATCGCTGGTGTAGGCAGCAGTTATATGCTCACGCAACTGCTCACCCAAGCCTTTAAGATTAAGCCTAACTTTGCGTTAGGTTATTCAATGGGTGAAGCCTCAATGTGGGCCAGTTTGGGCGTGTGGCAAAACCCACATGCACTGATTGCAAAAACCCAAACCGACCCGCTGTTTACGTCGGCGATATCAGGTGACTTAACCGCAGTTAGAGCGGCTTGGCAACTGCAAAACAGTGATGAAGCCATCGACTGGAATAGCTTTGTGGTGCGCTGTGATAAAGCCGCCATCAGTGCGCTACTGCCTCAGTATCCGCGTGCTTATTTGGCCATTGTGCAAGGTGATACCTGCGTCATTGCTGGCTGCCAAACACAATGTAAAGCCCTGTTGAGTGAACTCGGTAAGCGCGGCATTGCCGCTAATCGCGTCACCGCAATGCACACTACGCCAGCACTGAATGAGCATAGCAACGTGATTGATTTTTACAATCAACCATTGTGCGATGACGTGCCGAACGATATCGGTTTTATCAGCGCCGCCAGTTTGCTGAGTGGTCAGGATAAAGCCGTCAATCAGCAACAGTCACTCAACAGTCAAATTATTGCTGAGTCGATAGCCGATACCTTCTGTCATCCTTTGGACTTTACCGCCTTAATCCATAGCGCGCAGCGCCAAGGTGCCAAGCTGTTTGTTGAAATAGGCGCAGATAGACAAAACTGCACCTTGATCGACAAAATCGTTAAGCAAGACGGCGGCGATGCCAGTGCCTGTTGCACGGTACCAATGAATGCCAAAGGTGGCACTGATACCACCCATTTACTTAAAGCCTTGGGGCAGCTTATTAGCCACCAAGTGCCGATGTCATGGCAACCATTACTTGACGGCTTAGACCGCGAGATTGCTTTGCTAAAAAATCAACAGCAGCTCGCAGATATTGCTGTTGCTAATGGCATTACCTTACCGAAAGGGGAAGTCTCATGTCGCTAGCTGACAAGTCTTCAAAACCAAGTAAAACCAAACAGAACAAAATAGCCATTGTTGGCTTGGCGACGCTATACCCAGATGCCAAGACCCCAGAGCAATTTTGGCAAAACTTGCTGGACAAGCGCGACTCGCGCACCACCTTGACCAACGAAAAACTCGGTGCCAACAGCGCCGACTATCAAGGGGTTCAGGGCCAGTCAGACCGCTTTTATTGTGACCAAGGCGGTTACATTGAAAACTTCAGCTTTAACCCTGAAGGCTACCGCCTAAGTAGCGAAGCGCTCAACGGCTTAGATGACAGCTTTTTGTGGGCACTTGATACTAGCCGCAAAGCGCTAGAAGATGCCGGTGTGGCGCTAAGCGATAGCCACACTCTGCAGCGTACCGGCGTAATCATGGGGGCGCTTAGCTTCCCAACGGCACGCTCTAATGATCTGTTTTTACCGATCTACCACAGCGCGGTAGAAAAAGCGCTGCAACACAAATTGGCCAATCCAGCCTTTAGCCTTAACCCGACCAATGCGGATTCATCGCGGGCACAACAAGGCCAAGCCATTGATGTTGCCAATGGTGCGATCGCCCATAACACCTCAAAGGTGGTGGCCGATGCGCTGGGTTTAGGTGCGGCACAATTAAGCTTAGATGCCGCCTGTGCCAGTTCGGTATATTCACTTAAATTGGCCTGTGATTACTTAACCACAGGTAAAGCCGATGTGATGCTAGCCGGCGCGGTCTCAGGCGCTGACCCGTTCTTTATCAACATGGGATTCTCGATTTTCCACGCCTACCCTGACCACGGTGTGTCAGTGCCATTTGATGCCGACAGTAAAGGCTTGTTTGCCGGTGAAGGCGCTGGGGTACTGGTATTAAAACGCCTTGATGATGCCCAGCGTGATGGCGACAAAATTTATGCGGTTGTCAATGGTGTTGGCCTATCCAATGACGGTAAAGGTCAGTTTGTACTGAGCCCGAACCCCAAAGGACAAGTACGCGCGTTTGAGCGTGCCTATGCCGCCAGTGATATCGCACCTAAAGATATTGAAGTAATTGAATGTCACGCCACAGGTACACCGCTGGGTGACAAGGTTGAGCTAACCTCGATGGAGCAGTTTTTTGCTGACAAACTCGAAGGTAAAAGCGCGCCAATGATTGGCTCTGCCAAATCCAATTTAGGCCACTTACTGACAGCAGCTGGCATGCCAGGGATCATGAAGATGATCTTTGCGATGCGCGAAGGTGCCCTGCCACCGAGTATTAATATCAGCGATGCGATTAGCTCACCCAATGGCCTATTTGGCAGCCATACCCTACCCAATCAAGTCACGCCTTGGCCGGTGAAAACCAACAACCAAGCGCGCCATGCTGGGGTATCGGTATTCGGATTTGGCGGCTGTAATGCACACTTACTGTTAGAGTCTTACTGCGCGGATGAGCAGCTCGTCGCCACACCACAGCCAAGCGCGCCGACGGCAATGACAGTGACAGGTATTGCCGGTCACTTTGGGCCGCTAAGCAGTATCGATCAGCTCGATCGCGCCATTAGTGAACGTAGCAATGGCTTTATTGGTTTACCTAAGCAGCGCTGGAAAGGGCTTGAACAACATCAAGACTTGCTCAATCAGTTTGGCTTAAGCGCGGCACCCAAAGGCGCTTATGTCGATAACTTTGAACTCGACTTCCTACGCTTTAAGCTACCGCCTAATGAAGACGATAGACTGATCTCGCAACAACTGATGCTGATGCGAGTCACCGACGAAGCTATCCGTGATGCGAAATTACAACCTGGTCAAACCGTAGCGGTATTGGTTGCTATGGAAACTGAGCTGGAATTACACCAGTTCCGTGGCCGTGTTAATCTGCACACTCAGCTGGCACAAAGCTTAAATGCAATGGGTGTCAGCCTTAGCGATAGCGAATACCAAGCGTTAGAAGCTATTGCCATGGACAGTGTCCTTGATGCCGCTAAGCTGAACCAGTACACCAGCTTTATTGGCAATATCATGGCTTCACGTATTGCCTCGCTGTGGGACTTTAATGGCCCAGCCTTTACCATCTCAGCGGGCGAGCAATCAGTGAGTCGCTGTGTTGATGTGGCACAAAACCTGATGTCTGAAGATAATATCGATGCCGTGGTGATTGCCGCAGTCGATTTGTCAGCCAGTTTTGAGCAGGTCATCTTAAAGAACCAGCTGGCACCGGTAGCCATTGAGCCCAACACGGGTGCAGTAGGTAGCTGGAATGTCGGCGAAGGTGCAGGCGCTGTGGTATTGGTGAAAGCCGGTACTGAGCTTGAGCAGCAACAAGTCGGTTATGCCAGCCTTGATGCCTTAAGCTTTGGCCATGTAGAACACGCCAGTCGCGTCAGTGATAGTTTGTTGTCGCAAACCGGCGTTGATAGCAGCAGTATTAAAGTGGCTGAAACCAGTGTCGCACCTGGCAGCTTAGCGATTAATCCACTGGCATTGGCCCAAGCAGTGCACACTAATGCCGACGAGCGCATTGGCCATTGTTTTGCCGCCGCTGGCATGGCCAGTATGCTGCACGGCTTGCTCAATCTATCTAAGCATGCCGTTAGCGCCAATAGCCGCCAACATGCCTTAGTCAGTAACGTCAGTGAAGATCAAATCTCGCAAATTCTGCTCAGCCAAAGTGATGCCCAACAGCAAGCACTTAGCCAGCGCTTAAGCCAAGAGCTTAAATCAGATGCTAAACATCAACTGATTAAGCAAGTGCATTTAGGTGGCCGAGATATCTACCAGCACATTGTTGACACTCCGATTGCCGAGCTTGCCACTATTCAACAAAAGGTGGGCCAATCTCAGCACTCAAACGTGAGCAAAACACCACTGCAATATGTTGCCCGTCAGCCGCAAGCGCTCAATCATGCCGCCCAGACAGCACCAGTTAATTCTGTATTAGGTAACCCTACGCCAATGACAACTAAAACTCTTAACCCGAGCACTCCTGCTGCAGCCATTAATGTTAGCCAGGGTGATCTCAATGCGTTTCAACAGAACCAACAACTAACTCAGCAAGCTCATCAAGCCTTTTTGCAAAGCCGCGCTAGCGGAATGAAAGTCGCCGATGCCTTGCTTAAGCAGCAGTTAGCAAAAGTCACTGGCAATACCGCGCCAGCAATTGCACACAGCGCGCCAGTTAATGCCTTAAGTAATGCAGCAACGCCAACTACTGCGCCTGTGATTAAGCCAGATCATGCTAACGTGCCGCCCTACACCGCGCCAATTCCAGCACTGAAACCCTGCATCTGGAATTATGCCGACTTAGTTGAGTACGCTGAGGGTGACATCGCTAAGGTGTTTGGCCAAGATTATGCCATCATCGACAGCTACTCACGCCGCGTACGTCTACCAACCACTGACTACTTGCTGGTTTCTCGCGTAACAAAACTTGATGCCACCATGAACGAGTTTAAACCTTGTTCAATGACTACCGAGTATGACATTCCCGTTGATGCACCGTACCTGGTCGACGGCCAAATTCCGTGGGCTGTGGCGGTTGAGTCAGGCCAATGTGATTTAATGTTGATCAGTTACTTAGGCATTGATTTTGAAAACAAAGGTGACCGCGTATACCGCTTACTTGATTGTACCCTTACTTTCTTGGGCGATCTGCCGCGCGGTGGTGACACCCTACGTTATGATATTAAAATCAATAACTACGCCCGTAACGGCGACACCTTGTTGTTCTTCTTCTCATATGAGTGCTTTGTTGGCGATAAGATGATCCTGAAAATGGATGGCGGCTGCGCTGGCTTCTTTACCGACGAAGAGCTTGCTGACGGCAAAGGCGTGATCCGCACAGAAGATGAAATCAAGGCGCGCAACTTAGCGCAAAAGCAGGTGTTTAAGCCTTTACTTGATTGCCCTAAAACTCAGTTTAGCTACCCAGAGATCCACCAGCTACTGTCAGCCAACATTGAAGGCTGTTTTGGCCCAAGCCATGCTGGCGCACCACAACCATCATTGTGTTTCGCCTCAGAGAAATTCTTGATGATTGAACAGGTCAGCAAGGTTGACCGTCAAGGCGGCGCATGGGGCTTAGGTTTAATTGAAGGCCATAAGCAGCTTGAGCCAGACCACTGGTATTTCCCGTGTCACTTTAAAGGTGACCAAGTGATGGCAGGCTCGCTGATGGCCGAAGGTTGTGGCCAATTGCTGCAGTTCTACATGCTGCACTTAGGTATGCACACCCAAACTAAAAATGGTCGCTTCCAGCCACTGGAAAATGCCTCTCAGCAGGTACGTTGCCGTGGTCAAGTTATCCCGCAGTCAGCGGTATTAACCTACCGTATGGAAATTACCGAGATTGGCTTTAGCCCGCGCCCTTACGCCAAGGCAAATATTGACATTTTGCTTGATGGTAAAGCGGTTGTGGATTTCCAAAACCTTGGGGTGATGATCAAAGAAGAAGATGAATGTACCCTTTATCCATTACTTGAATCTGCTCAAGAGCAAGTGCCAGCAACGGACGCGAAAAAAGTCTATCAAGCTGCGTCTGCTAACGCCCCATTAATGGCGCAAATTCCAGACTTAAGCAAAACACCAAACAAAGGTGTGGTGCCTATCTCTCATGTGGAAGCACCAGTCACACCAGATTACCCTAACCGGGTGCCTGATACTGTGCCATTTACGCCGTATCATATGTTTGAATTTGCAACCGGCAACATTGAAAACTGTTTTGGCCCTGAGTTTGCTATCTACCGCGGTATGATCCCACCACGCACCCCGTGTGGCGATCTACAGCTCACCACCCGTGTGATTGAAGTTAATGGCGAGCGCGGTGACTTTAAAACCCCATCGTCATGTATTGCTGAATACGAAGTCCCAACCGATGCGTGGTATTTCGATAAAAACAGCCACCACGCTGTTATGCCCTATTCGGTATTGATGGAAATTTCACTGCAGCCTAACGGCTTTATCTCTGGCTACATGGGTACCACGCTTGGTTTCCCTGGGCTTGAGCTGTTCTTCCGTAACTTAGATGGTAGCGGTGAACTGCTGCGCGATGTCGATTTACGCGGCAAAACCATTGTTAATGACTCGCGCTTACTGTCTACGGTAATGGCGGGCACTAACATCATCCAGAGCTTTAGTTTTGAGCTTAGCACCGATGGCGAGCCATTCTATCGCGGCACCGCGGTATTTGGCTACTTTAAAGCAGAAGCCCTGAAAGACCAGCTAGGTCTTGATAACGGTAAAGTCACTCAGCCTTGGCATGTGGCTAATGGCGTAAGCGCCGACCATAAAGTGAACTTGCTAGATAAAACTAGCCGCTACTTCACTGCACCTGCAGGTCAGCCACACTATCGTTTGGCGGGTGGTCAACTTAACTTTATCGACACCGTTGAGATTGTTGAGCGTGGCGGTAGCGAAGGCTTAGGTTACTTATATGCCGAGCGCACCATTGACCCAAGTGATTGGTTCTTCCAGTTCCACTTCCACCAAGATCCGGTCATGCCGGGCTCGCTAGGTGTTGAAGCCATCATTGAAACCATGCAGACTTATGCCATCAATCAAGACTTAGGCGCTGGCTTTAGCAAGCCTAAGTTCGGACAGATTTTATCTAACATCAAGTGGAAGTATCGCGGTCAGATCAATCCACTTAACAAGCAGATGTCAATGGACGTTAACATCACTTCGGTGAAAGATGTCGATGGTAAGAAAGTCATCACAGGTAACGCTAGCTTAAGCAAAGACGGCCTACGTATTTACGAAGTCACCGACATTGCAATCTGCATTGAAGAGTCAGCATAAGGGCATGGCCTCAGCTAAGTCACCCTTAGCTGAGGCAACTCAATTACGCGCTAAAACGATAAAAATTAAAAGGTCTTGAATAATGAATTCGACTACAACTAATGAACAGCTCTCGCCATGGCCTTGGTCGGTGACAGAAAGCCAAATCCAATTTGATACCCAAGCGATGGGCCAACAGCTTAAAGATTTTAGTCGCAGCTGCTACGTGGTAAACCATGTAGACAAAGGCATAGGCATTGCTGTTGAAGCCCAAGTGGCGGCCAACGGAAAAGTCGACAGCCAGTCTCACCCAGTAAGTGCTTTCGCACCAGCCCTAGGCACAGAAAGTTTAGGTGACAGTAATTTTCGCCGCGTCCATGGGGTGAAATATGCCTACTATGCTGGCGCAATGGCAAACGGTATCTCGTCAGAAGAGTTAGTTATCGCGCTTGGCAAAGCCGGTATCTTATGCTCATTTGGTGCGGCAGGCTTAATTCCATCACGTGTTGAAGCCGCCATTAACCGCATTCAAACGGCACTGCCAAATGGCCCGTACATGTTTAACCTTATCCATAGCCCAAGTGAACCTGCACTTGAGCGTGGTAGTGTTGAACTGTTTTTAAAGCATAAAGTACGCACTGTTGAAGCCTCGGCGTTTTTAGGGCTGACCCCACAAATTGTTTATTACCGCGCCGCGGGCCTAAGCCGTGATGCCCAAGGTAATATTGTGATTGCCAACAAAGTCATTGCCAAAGTTAGCCGCACCGAAGTGGCTGAAAAATTCATGATGCCTGCGCCAGCAAAAATGCTGCAAAAGCTGGTTGATGAAGGATCAATTACCGCTGAGCAAATGGAGCTAGCACAACTGGTGCCTATGGCTGATGATGTGACCGCAGAAGCCGATTCTGGTGGCCACACTGATAACCGCCCACTCGTGACGTTATTGCCAACTATTTTGGCACTGAAAGATGCCATTCAAGACAAGTATCAGTACGACACCCCAATCCGTGTAGGCTGTGGTGGTGGCGTGGGTACGCCTGATGCTGCGCTGGCAACCTTTAACATGGGCGCAGCTTACATTGTTACAGGCTCAATCAACCAAGCTTGTGTTGAAGCAGGTGCCAGTGAGCATACCCGTAAACTTCTGGCGACCACAGAGATGGCTGATGTCACCATGGCGCCAGCTGCCGATATGTTTGAGATGGGCGTGAAACTGCAAGTGGTTAAACGCGGTACCCTATTCCCAATGCGCGCCAATAAGCTCTATGAAATCTATACCCGTTATGACTCAATTGAAGCCATTCCGGCCGATGAGCGTGAAAAGCTAGAGAAGCAGGTATTCCGTTCAAGCTTAGATGATATTTGGGCGGGTACGGTCGCGCACTTTAATGAGCGTGACCCTAAGCAAATTGAGCGTGCTGAAGGCAATCCGAAGCGTAAAATGGCGCTTATTTTCCGCTGGTACCTTGGCTTATCAAGCCGCTGGTCTAACTCTGGTGAAGCTGGTCGTGAAATGGATTATCAAATCTGGGCAGGCCCAGCACTTGGTGCCTTTAACCAGTGGGCCAAAGGCAGTTATTTAGATAACTACCAAGACCGTAACGCCGTCGATTTAGCCAAGCACTTAATGTACGGTGCCGCTTATCTCAATCGCGTTAACACCCTCACCGCCCAAGGGGTGAAATTACCTGGTGAGCTACTACGCTGGCGACCTACTGAACGTATGGCATAAGCTGTTATAACTTAGCCGGCCACACAATAAAAAAGCCATCGTTTAGATGGCTTTTTTGTGGCTGAAACCGTGCACCATTTATCGGGCAAAACGCAGGGTTAGCCCGCGGCAGGTAAGATTTCTAATGTCGCTAAACTATCCCCAGGCAGCAGTGGCGTGGGCTGGTGAGTACCGTACTCATCAAAACCGGCACGATAAAAATCAGATAATGGATGGCCTGACTGTCCGCCAGGTATCGCCATAATGCCCTGCTCTTCACGGCCTGGTTGCACCACAAAACGTTGCGATGCGCCAAAGCTACTGCGCTGTACTGCCGGCATATAGCTGTCACCAAAGCCTGCAACCTCTGGCATATCTAACCAGTGGCTCAACAACGGGATCTGCTTACTAAACGGATGTTGCACCTTAAGCGCATTAACCTTACCCCATTGCAAGGTCGCTAAATCTCCGCTATTACGACTATCGTATTTGGCGAGCAAATCCTGCTTACTATGGCGGTAGGCATCAAGGCTAAAGGCTGCCCAGCTATCATATCCTTGCGGTAGCCATTGCGGTGGCTGCTTAGCTAACAGTTGCCACATGGGTGTTTCAAGATTGCGCTTGATCGCCGACAAGCTCAGCTGCTGCTTCTTAAGCCCCGCTTCTAACGGCGCAAATGTTGCGTCTATCATCTGATCACGAAAGTGCCGCACTAAGGTGTATCCCACTGAGTCACTGCAAGCACATTGTTGCCACTGCGCCAGTGCTTGTAAATCATCGCTGAACACTTTGGGTTGGCTTGAAAGCACGCTGACTAGGTACTCATGCCACGGGGTTAAAAAGTGGGCGGTATTGTCAAACTGCATCGCAAAAAATAACCGCTCATCAAAGCTGTCATGGGCCAACAAATTATCACGCACTTGTTCAGCTCGCGCCCCTAGCGCATAACCGCCATCACCAAAGCGCTGATGATCGCTCGCTGACATGACCCGTGAATTAGCGCTCCATAAGCGATCGCTTTGTGGGTTATGCACCCGCGGGATTTGAGTTTCATCCTGACGCCACAGTTCAGCCTGATAATCATCGCTGTGCTGCGCGGTATCACTTAATGCTGTACGTGACGGAATAGCGCCAGTGGGTTGCCAGGCGGCATCGCCTTGGCTGTCGACTATCAGCAAGTTTTGTACTGGAATACCAAAGTGCTTGGCTTTTTCCAGCCCAGTGCTGACATCGGTGGCAGTTTCTAACTGCATCAACTGCATATCAACGGCGTAAGGCTGATGCGCCACCCAAGCAAGCGCATAGGCCTTATCGTCAATACGTCTAACTGGGCCAAATCGGCTTAACTCCAGCGCATATTCATGCTCGCCTTTTGGCAGCTTAATCTGTTGTTTTTCGACTTGTGTGGCTTCATCGTCCGCCAGAGCAATCCAGTCAGCGGTATCGATATAGGCGTTAGTGAATCCCCAAGCAATATGACCATTCGTGCCCACCACAATGGCTGGCGCGCCAGGCAATGATACCCCTGTCACCTGCACCGCTTCGCCTGTAGCGCTTTGATAGTTTAGCTGGGCGCGATACCAAATAATGGGCACCGCAAACGACAGGTGCATATCATCAGATAGCATGCCGTGGCCGCTTTGGGTGACCTTGCCACTGACCGCCCAGTTATTACTGCCCACTTCTACTGGCTCAGCAATAGGCGTTACCTTTGCCATGGCCACCTTTGGTAAGCTTAAGCTAGGGATAGCAATTTCAGGTGTGGCCAGTTCGCTGCCATCTATTGCCGCTTGATAACGGCTATTTTGGTTCACAAATGCCAACATTTCAGCACCAAAATAGCGCTCAATATGCGCAAGGGTTAAATCTCGCTTGATGGTCCCTGATTGTAAATCCAAATACATGCTAAAAATCACTAACAGGCTATCGGCGCTGCGCCAAGGTTCTGGCTTACTTTGGGTGAGCAAGTACTCAAACGAGCGTAAATGCTGCGCCTGCTGGGCATCGTTCACCCCCGCAGCGTAATCTTGCAGCAGACGTTTACTGGCCACATCCATATTGGCCACTATCATCTCAGCGCGTTGCCTGAACTGATGAAATCGTTGACGCTCATCTAGCTTAATGGCGCCGGGGCCAAATATCTCGGCTAACTCACCCGCAGCATTGCGGCGCAGTAAATCCATTTGGAAGAAACGGTCTTGGCCATGGGCATACCCCAAGGCATAGGCGGCATCGTTACGATTGCTAGCGGTAATAACCGCGGTGCCTAAGCTATCGCGACTTAAACTGACCGCTTGTTTTACCCCACCGCTGTACACAGTACCGGTCAATTGCGGCAAGCTAGAATACAGCCCCGCATACAGGGTAATCGCGCCAATAAAGCCTAAGGCTAACAAGCCTATCAGCAGCTTTTTTATTATTTTTATCATCAAGTAAGCTTATATCTGAGCATGTTGCCATCCACTATAACGGCAAGTTACCAAGATGTTAATGTTCACGGGGATAATTATGCCTGTAAGTGGGTGGGTGGTTTATAGCATTGGTGGCATTGGTGCCATTGGTGGACAGTCGGTTTCGCCTCCAGCGGGGTTTGTGCAGATACCTTAACGAGTCGCTGTGAAGCCCTCCGTGGCCGCTTTGCGGTTTCATCCCTGAAACCGAAACTCGCTGCGGTATCTGCACGGGGTTAATTGCCTCTTCGATTTGGCTGTGTTTTGTGGGATGGACTTGGTTTTGCACTGTGTAATTGGCTGCCATTTACCACAATGGTAGATAGTGGGGTTTCGCTTCCAGCGGGGTGGCGCCATTTACCACAATGGCGGAAAGTGGGTTTTCGCCTCCAGCGGGGTTAATGCAGATACCCTAGCGAGTCGCTGTGAAGCCCTCCATGGCCGCTTTGCGGTTTCATCCCTGAAACCGAAACTCGCTGCGGTATCTGCACCGCGTTAACTGCCTCTTCGATTTGGCTGTGTTTTGTAGGATGGACTTGGTTTTGCACTGTGTAATGGCTGCCATTTACCACAATGGTGGATAGTGAGGTTTCGCCTCCAGCGGGGTATGTGCAGATACTTTTTCGGGGCGCTACAAGCACTTCCATGTGTGCTCGACGGTGGCATCCATGCCACCAACGCCCTCAGCCGTATCTACACTGGGCTTAGTGTCTCTTCGATTTACCCTTATTTTTCGAGAGAAGCATGGTTTCTGGGTGCGCTATTACATTTATGAACGAGAGGCATGGATGCCAAGGATCGGCCATGCTGTCGAAGGCCTCAGCCGCATCTACAACTGGAATTATTATCTCTTCGATTTAGCTTGGCAGCAGAGAATTCGCGTCGCAAAAGATTTGGCATTGGGTACTGATTTATAGGTAAATCTATTTTGATCATCGCGGAAAAAGATCACAAATAAGTCAATTTCGACTTTCTACAACGAACATTGAATAAAAGTCACCTTCGACTTGAACATAAGCTATTGAGGGTGATTAGCTTTTAAGTTAGCTTGCTACTATTACATTAACGTGGCTGCCCGTTGTTATGCGGAGTTCGGCCTAATATACTGTTAGGCATATAAGGATATTCAATGAAACCGTATTTTTTACTAATAACTTTGTTTTTTTCTATTCAGGCATTTGGCACTGACTTCGTTAAAATTCACGCTCCTACCGCAGAATCATTCAGCTGCACAGAACACTGGGAGGGGCAATTTAATAACTACGTAGGTGATGCTCTAGGTACAGATTGTGTTGTCCAAGATTTTTACCAATCAGGAGAGCGATTATTCAATCGACCTTTTAAAAATAACGGACATAAAAATACAGATTGGTATGGTTTTGGTAAAAATGTATTGGCTCCATGTGACTGTATTGTCGAGTCTGTTCATATTAACAACGTAACAAATAAACCAGGAATTATGACTCCCGGAAGGGCTGGCTCTGTAGTGTTTAAAAAAGTGGACGGGACGCTAATTGTTATCGCCCACGTTGATAACGTCAATGTAGCTATGGGGAACTCAGTTAAATCTGGTGATGTTGTAGCAACTATCGGAAATAATGGCTACAGCCGTAACCCCCATTTACATATTGCGGCTTGGAAAGATAAGCAGCCTTTGCAAATTCGTTTCGATCAAAAAACAATAGACTTAAAGTTTCGTGAAGAAAGCGGCGAGTAATGCATAACAAGGCGCTCAAACGGAAAAATACAGTTGGCTCGCGTTTCGCGAAGTTTAGCCTAACTGTATTTTCCGCTTAGCTTAGCGTTACGTGTCAGTGTAAAGGTAACAATATGAGCAATTATGGAATAGTTGCAATTGAAGCAGTTCAGATAGCAAAAAGTGGTATTGCCCCTGATGATGCATGGCAATTAGCAGTGGAAAAGGAGTTTACTAGCTTACCTTCTATCAAAAAGAGTTGCCCTAAAAATGCTTTTCTTGGTTTAGCGGAAGATGGCTGCATAAAAGGAATCTCATCGGGAAGCTACACTAAATCCAGAGATAACAAGTCATATTCATTGAATGCATTAGGTTTATTGAGGCTCGATACTGCGCTTGCTCAAAACAAAAAAGAATTGTGGAAAAAGTCATGTAATTCAAATGAGAAAACTCATAACGGACAAATGGACGTTGTTATTGAACTATGGAAACAAGGTTTAGTGGGATAAACACATAATAAGTCGTTTAAACGGACAAAAAACAGTTGGCTTTTGTTCGTGCTTTACAAATTGTAGCCAACTGTTTATCGCCCCTTAACGAGGCATTGGGTTTTATGAGCACCAGTCAGTATTATTATATCGGCAATAATCAGAATCTATTCTTTGGAGTATTTTCCCTTTCTTTGATTGGCTATATTTTATATACTATTGGACTACCTATAGTTAGCTTCACTATTTGGTCGGTTCTAGGATATTCCCTTTATGCTGCTTTTATATTCTTATTTGTGTGGCTTGCTTACCTTTCTTTTAAAACTTACTTTAAGTTACGTGGGCATAAACGCGTAATCATTCTTAATGATAAATCAATAATGTTCCCTGAATTAGGTGATTCCTTAAACGTTATAGAACTTAAATTTTCCGAGATTACTGAGGTGTACTTTGCCGAGGGCAGGCACGGAACACCAAATAACTTAATCATTAAATATGGCTACGATGGACACGCATACATAGCCAAGGATTATTTAAAGTCGCAAGATTTTGATGCAATTTGCACTTTTCTTAAAAAAGCCTTAAAAATAAAAAAGATAAGTGTAAAATAAAACCATACAAGCCGGTCAAGGGCAGACAAAAAAACAGTTGATTTTCGCTCCATCGTCGCTTTTTTTAACCAACTTTTTTCTGCCTATAAATGAGGCGTTAAGTGTAATAAGTGTGAGTTAAAACACTAGATTGACATTGGTCAAAAGCGAGAGAGATTACTGGAATGGAAATAGATATCCGAGATACTGAAGAATATGGTGTCATCGTACATATGGACGAGATAACAGGCGATGAGTTCGATGACTACCTGTCTGAATCGGTCTATGCGCTCTTCGATAAAGGGGAAGAGAATGGTCAAACTATTTTCTATTTTGGATTGGCAAGTTCAATTGAAAAAGTTGAGAAAATCGTAGGAAAATTTACGAAAGCACTTAACAAACCTATGGAAAACTAGCTTGCAAAGACACACAGGTTAGAATGACCAACACTCAGTTTACCGATTAACAATGGCTAGCAGCTATTCATTCCTGCATCGACTCGATAAATGAAAAAAACTCATATTCACCTTGTTGCTAGCGCATTAAGCGGGCTTTATGGGTAGGTTAGCTTGGCAAGGCGTATTGCGCTGACTGCCATCAGCCTCAATAGAGGTGTTAAGTTTAATCAGTTTATGGAGTTTACCTCATGGAAGAGTACATCCTAGGATGGGGCACATTAGCGTTAATCAATACCGCACTCGCCAATTTAGACAATCGTAGTCCGTTAGCTTACCTTATAGGCTCACTGTTGTTAGGCCCGGTGGTCACAGTAGTACTAGCAACAACCCAGTACGATCCCGAAAAAGGCACTGAGTTTATTGATATCTTTCGTGGACGCAGCAACAAGCCTGCACCAACCACTCAACTGCCTAATTGGCTAGTGGCGATTATTTTTATCGGCTTGTTAGCCCTGTTCGCTACCGCCCTTATAATGTAGATGCAGTGGCACTGCACTTAGGCTGCGCATAGTGACACTAAGTGCTGCTAAAGCATGGCAGCGATAGTTTTGATGAAGCGATACTAAAGGAGTCGGTATGGCAAAAGTTTTGGTGTATGCAACTGCACTATTTTTCTTACTCTACGGCTCATTTTTTACCTTAATTCCCGTAGAGATGGCCCATTGGATCACCGGCGCCAGCCCTGCTCCCGCCTCAGCGACAATCGATTTTAGAGCAACCTATGGTGGCGCGCAGTTTGCTATCGGCCTGTCTCTCATTTGCATTATGAGATGGCAAAAACAGACTAACTTAGCACTAACCGTTATCGCCATTACCTTATTTTCTATGGCTTTTGCTCGTCTTTTAGGTATCTTAGTCGACGGTCAAGCCAACTTATTTATGTACCTGTATTTAGTTGCTGAAGTTGTGTTTGCAACATGGGCATTATATTTAAAAAGGTCAGTGACACCGCGACAATCTTAGCCGCCGGGCGTTAATGTAGTGCCAGTCGTATTATGTTGTGGTACTCACCTTTGCTGAACATCAAGGAAGGAACAATGAGAGTTTATGGGGATTTACAATCAGGTAACTGTTTAAAAGTTAAACTTTTATTGTCTTTACTGTCTATTGAGCATGAATGGATACACGTCAATATTTTAGATGGTGAAACTAAAACCGCTGAATATTTAGCTCGATTTCCCAATGGCAAAATCCCTGCAGTAGAGCTCGATGATGGTCGCACGCTATGTGAATCGAATGCAATTTTGGGCTATTTTTCAGACCAAACTCCGCTACTCCCCAGCGACAATTACAGCAAAGCTAAAGTGTATGAGTGGCTGTTTTTCGAACAATACAGTCACGAGCCGTTTATTGCCGTGGCGCGGTTTATACAAAAATACTTAGGTTTGCCACAAGAGCGAGCAGCAGAATATCAATCACTGCAAGCAGGCGGTCATAAAGCGCTGCAGATAATGGAAGCCCAGCTAACTCAAAGCCAATATTTAGTCGGCGATGAGCTTACCATTGCCGATATCTCACTGTATGCCTACACCCATGTTGCCCACGAAGGCGGCTTTGATTTAGCCGCTTACCCCAAAATACAACAATGGTGCCGCCGTATTCAGGCCATGCCGGGTTATGTGGGTATGAACTAAGCTCTATTTCACACTGGCGCTCAAGCTAGCGTTGCTATTTGCACAGGACTGCGCGATTGCTTAAAGGAAGATAAGATGAAACTAGAAACCCTGTTTAAACTCTCTGTTTTGTTGGTGTGCCTATCAAGCTTTTTTATGCATTACATAACTGGCAGCTTGGTGTACAGCAAAGATATTGTAGAGGCGATGAGCTGGCACGGCTTTAACTCATCGCTTCCCCATTGGCTTAAGTTGTCTATTGTCGCCCCGCTGCAACTCGCGGCTTTACTCATGCTCACTTTTAATGTCATCGCCCGAAACCTATTTGCGCTATTGAGCCTTATTGGCCTATGCCTGTGCTTATTCGACGGCGTAGCGGCCTATACTCACTACGAGATATTAATACTGCAGATATACTACCTTGCCAGTGGCGTGGTACTCACCTTATCTTTCACCAGCTTGGCCCATCGATTTAAAGCGAAAAATAACAGCCAGACGCTTGATTCACCCACGCCACATCGCTAAGTGATTTTGTAATAGGTAACCAAAAGATGTCATCAAACGGAGTTGTCATGCAAGCAGGTGAACGCCGCATTAATATCTATTTAGTTTTGGGGGCGACATGCAGCGCCATTGCGGCCTTAGCCCACTTAGGCTGTATTATTTTTGGCGCTGATTGGTACCGATTTTTTGGTGCAGGAGAACAAATGGCACAAATGGCCGAGGAAGGGCTTTGGTATCCCAGTGTGGTGACGGCAATAATCGTTGTTATTTTAGCCATCTGGTCACTGTATGGCTTATCCGGTGCCAAGGCGATAATCAAACTACCACTGCTAAAATTCGCCCTAGTTGTTATCTCATTCATCTACCTCACTCGTGGCGTCGCTTTTGTTGCCATCATGCCGATGTTTCCAGGCAACAGCTTAAGCTTTTGGTTGGTCAGTTCGGGGATCTGTTTCATTATCGGTACATTTTATGCCATTGGCACTTACCAAAACTGGCAATACCTATCAGGTAAAACGGCCTAACCCCAGCTAACCAAACGGTGTATATTGACAACTCGCGGTAACATTACAGCATGAGTGTGCGCCGCTCCCCATACCACTTTATTGTTTGCCTTTACGAGGAGATTTTATGATTTACTCAACCACAGACACCATTCCAGGAAAGCAGATAGCGCAAGTTGTGGGCGTTGTCATGGGCAATGTAGTGCAATCTAAACATATTGGACGCGATATTATGGCTGGACTCAAAGGCATTGTAGGTGGTGAGCTGCGCGGTTATACCGAAATGATGACCGAGGCCAGAGATACCGCTATCCAACGCATGATTGAAAATGCCAATGAAAAAGGCGCCGATGCCATCGTCGGCATTCGCTTTACCACCAGCGCGATAATGGATGGCTCATCAGAAATCATGGTGTTTGGCACAGCGGTCACATTAGCACCATAGCCGCGCTGGCCATTTCTGATTACCGCTATTTTTCGTGTTGGCAAGCTCAGGTAGAGCAGCCACTAACAGCAAATGTAAAATTCACTGCAAAACAACAATCAGTGAAAATTGAGTTGACTTCCTTATTTGAAGTATAGAGCTTAGTCATAAGCATTCATGCCTATGACTAAGCTCTATACTGGGTCAAAGACTTGTTAGCCAATAAATGTGGCAATCGGTTTTATTACATCAGCGCCCAATTGGACACTACGCGAGGCTGACCAACCGGTTGAAGCATTAGGTCTGTTTTGATTGTCAATGAATGGCATTTCCAACACCATTGCCAAGCAATCAAAGTTACCCGTAACGTACTGTGTTGCCATGCTTTGCTTATCTTTACAACTCACGCCACAGCAGCGCTTATACTTCTTTTTATAACTGTCGTAGTCAATCTCAGTTTGCATATCAGGATTATGAGATACAAAATCACGTTTAAAGCGTTCAGCTTGTGCCGCCAGTAACTCACCACCGTTTGCAGGCATAATAAAGCAATATGGGATCTCTTCCTCACCATGAATGTCTAAAAGCAGGTCAACACCAGTCTGCTGCATCATTTGCTGAACAGAATATACTTCTGGGCAACGTGTTTTAGATGGCTTGTCCCATTGCCGGTTAAGGTTCAACCCGTGACTATTGGTGCGATGATTGCCTCTTACTCCTCCGTCCGGATTCATATTCGGTACGATGTAGAACACCGCTTTTTCCAGCAGTGAACTAACTTCATCACTAGGTGTTAGTAGCTGGTGTATTAACCCTTCAGCAAACCACTGCGCCATCGTTTCACCTGGGTGTTGCCTTGCTATCAACCAAATCGCCTGTTTGTGCGGTGCAGCTTTTCCAATTGTTAGCATGTCAAGTGAGTGACCATCTGCTGTAGTGATCAGCGAGGTAAGCTGACAAATATCAGACTGTGGCGATGCCTGGACCAACATTTGCTGCCTTGCATAGTCATAAGGTGTGAAATAGGCGTAGCTGATGCTGTCTTCAATGGGAGTATGGCGAATCACTAGCTCGCCACTATTGTATGTTGTTGGCAGTCTAAACCAGTTTTCTCGGTCATATGAAGCCATGACTTGATAGCGCTGCCAGGCGTTGGCAAAGCTGCTATCTCCTGCATTAACGATGCGAATAGTGTGTGGTAGTCCCGCCTTAGTTTGACAACGAAAGTGGAACCACTGGCGAGTGGTGCAGTTATTATCAGGCCTAAGCGCAACTTGAATATTATCGATGTCTGTCGTTGAGATCACGGCAATGCTGCCACTGTCAAAATCATAGCAAATGTTCATTTTTTACAGTCCTTATAATTTGAATTCTAAATAAGCTCAATGGCAAAACCAGTGACACATGCGGTGGTGAACACAGCCAAAATAAACGCTAACATCAACGGCCAACAAAACATCCTTTTCATCATGATTAGCTCCGGCAAGCTTGCCCCCGCGCCCGCTACAGTCAACGCCATTACCGGCCCCATGCTGGCCCCTTTTGCTATTAAGGCTGTTGCAATGGGTAACATGGTCGACGCACGAATGTAGAGAAAGACACCGAGAATGGCGGCCGCTGGAATGGTGAAAATCAGGCTGTGGCGCATTAACTGTTCAATCGTTTCTTGCGGGGTATAACCATGTAACAGAGCGCCAACGGCAACCCCTATCAACAAATAAGGCACGAACGCAGCTAGCTGTTTGTAAGATTCGATAAAGGAGTGGCGCCATAGGCTTTTTTTATGAAGAAAAGGGGCTGAACTTGGTGGCGCAGGTTGCTCACAACTAGCATTTACAGCGTTTGGTTGCATGCCTTCTCTTATAAAGCGTTCAAAGTGCAATCTTTGCAAAACATGGCCACTTATGACCGCTAGCACAATGACAGAAACACTATATATCGCAGTGACTTTAATCCCAAATACAAACCCAAATAACACGAATATGTACGGGTTTAATAAGGGGGAGGTAAACAGAAATGCCATCATTGGACCAAATGATACCCGGGCTTTAATCAGCCCAATAGTCATGGGCAATGTTGAACAACTACAAAAAGGTGTCAAGGCTCCAAGACTAACGGCTATTACATAGCCGCGATTACCACTAAGTAGCTGGCTAACCTTATTGGCAGGTAACTTGGCATTTATCAGGTTAACCACAAAACTAATCATAAAAAACAGTACAACTAACTCTACAACCGTACTAGTAAAAAACGTTATAGCACTTTCCATTTTGATAGACATTCTATATTTCCATATTTTTAGAATAGTAAAAATATAGAGATCACCAAGAACACTGTCAACATATTTCCAACAAAATGGAAATATACCAATAATGTCGAAAATATAGCCACAGCCATTAATACTCCGGACTGGCGAAGCTATGTGGGATACACACTAGAAACTTTATCCTTATTTAGCAGGGCTAACACCACAAACCCGCACTACTAGGCTTAAGTTAAGCCAATTGATCTTTCACCTAGCACTCGCAAAATGAAAGCCTAACTCGCCGCAGCATTTTGTGATTAACAAATCATTTTTGATAATCATTCAAATCAACAGCGCTTTTCTGGTTGTATAAACCCGATTAACATGGCCACATTGATAGTTTGACCTAAGCTATAGCTTGGCAACCACAAATAGGATGTATTGATTATGACTCACGCGATTATTACCGACCTTGAAAACCGTTACACCGCTAAACGATACGATGCCAGCAAGCGTATTTCATCTGAGGATTTAGCGGTTATTTATGAAGCAACTCGATTGTCGGCATCATCAATCAACTCGCAGCCGTGGAAATTTATTGTGATTGAGTCTGACGCGGCTAAGCAGCGTTTTCATGACACTTTTGCCAACAAGTTTCAGTTTAACCAGCCCCATGCAAAGTCAGCCTCGCACATCATATTGTTTGCCCATAATCCGCACTATACCCGTGATGATTACGCCAAAGTGGTTGATAAAGGCATTGCAGATGGTCGCACTAAGGTTGAAGATCGCGAGCAAGCATTTGCCGGTTTCGCTTTTGCTGAACTAAATACTGACCAAAACGGTAACACGGCAACTTGGACCAAGTCGCAAACCTATTTAGCCCTAGGTAACACCTTACATGTGCTTTCACGTTTAGGCATTGACTCCACCACCATGGAAGGCGTCGATAGCGAGTTAATAGGTGAAATATTTAAAGAAGAACTGGGCGGATTTGTTTGTGAAGTGGCATTAGCCATGGGCTATCATCACAGTACTGAAGACTATAATGCCAGCTTGCCTAAATCACGTTTAGCAATGGAACAGGTATTAACTGTGCTGTAGCACTGAGTCCATTTTTGACGGCTAAATGTACAGCGCCTAAAATGGCTTAGTACTTGATATTGAGTCCAGAAAATAAGCCAGTGAGCTAATGCCACTGGCTTATTAGTTTACTTAGCCACTATTTAAGTTCGACTTTTAAACTCATGCCCGAGTGAGCGCCTACAATACTGATATAACGCCAACCGACAGTTGGGTTAGTGACCGTAATTGACTCGGTATTGCCGCTATTAATGGAGCGTTGATCATAATTGCTGCTAGTAGCCCAGCTCGACGCCTTGTAAAACACATCGCCATTATTACTGCCATGATCACTGCGGATCTCTATACTATTGACACTCGAATCAACATAGATATAAAAGTACTTTATCCGGTTACTGATAGTCTCTGTAGGCACGCAAATGGTGTCGCCGCTGGTGAGGTTCTGACCATACATGGGAGACTCAGTTAAACAGGCATTCTCAATACTATTACCACTGCCATTAGTGATACTCACACTGGCCGAATCTGTATGACTGGCACCTTGGTTATCGGTCACCGTCAGCGTGGCAGTGTAGTTACCTGCCGCAGCGTAACTATGATTAGGATTTGCGCTATTGGCACTGTTACCATCGCCAAAATTCCATTGGTATGAGGCGATACTACCATCAGTATCGACCGAGCCATTGCTGCTAAACGAAATAGCGGCATTGACCGCGCCATTGTATGGACCATTGGCCTGAGCTGTTGGTGCTTGATTCTGACCGCCTGCACCAGTTCGAATATGCATATAGCTACTGTTATTTTGCTCTGACCATTCCGACACGGCATCACTGTTATCCACAATCACCCCTAGATAATAATCAGTATTGGGCGCCAAATTGGCGGGAATAACTACTGACTTAACCACTGTATCTGGTGTATTACGGGTAATCGTCACCGTGTCAGTGCCTATTAGCGTATCACTGCTGGTAATAGTGGCATTGGTTGAAATGTAGTAGCCCAACACAACCGACTGACTGTGGCTACCATTGTTCTCAAGGGTCATTTCGTACCCTACGGTATCGCCCATCGCCACGTTATAACGCCTTTCACACTGGGTATTGCTACAACTTGAGTTAGCCACACTGCTGCTTAGCTCACTGCCGGCGCTGCTGAATAATCGAGTTCGGCCATGATTACTATACGCACCCGATGAACCTATGTGTCGCCAAGCCGCAACGGATAAATCCTGCTTAGTGGTTGAACCATAAAGATTGATAAGACCATTCACGGCATCTTCGCCCAGATAAGCGAGCAGCTGATTTTCACCACTGGTGTGCAGATGGGTATAGTCTGTCCCCATAATGTTGTAGTAACGATTTTCATGGGCTAAACCCACGGTATGTCCAACTTCATGCAAGGCTGTAGATTCAAAGGTGCGACTATTACCACCATAGTTCCAGAAGTTAGTTTTCTGCTCCATGCTGTCGTCATAAGCCACGGTATTATGGAAAATAATATCGCCTTCAACCGTCACGCCACAGGGGTTGGTAACATTGTAGCCAATGGCAGAGCTACCACTACTGTCCCACCAGATCTCACTTTCTCCGTTGCCCACTCCCACTAAGTTGTCATTGTCGAGTGCCACGCCAATGTTTAAATTCACTGGGGTCGCATTGAATTGACTTAGCGCCTTAGCAAAAGATGTACGCCAAAAAGTATAGTTGCCCCCAAAACCGGCTGGGTTAGCATTAAAGGTCACACTGTTAGTTGGCCATTTACGCGGTGTGTTGTTACTGCAATCAGTCCAATATTGATACGCCATGACCTGAGAGCTTGAAAGGGTAAGTAAGGTTGCGATACCAAGTTTCGCAACAAGATGTTTAGTTTTCATTATTGTTCCTTAAATTTTCTGCACAAAATAGCTATGTTACGTCACTATTTGTTCGCTGAATCACCACCCAGTACAGGGTTTCCGCCGTTAAGCTGAAGTTGCTCAAGCTCCCAAGCATCGTGAGATCCGGCCACAGCTTTCTGCGCCAAGTCAGCCGCTTCAACACGACGTTGTAAGGCTTTGGGCACTTGGGGACCAGCCATGGCTCGGCTCAGCGCTGGATAGGCATTAAATTCAAGGTTTTTATCAATATTCACTACGGGTTTAAGCGATACACTGCCCATTATGCTGGGCTGATTAGCGATCTGCTTTAAATGTTGTACGAAGGCATCAGCATTTGACTGAGTTAACTCATCACGATATTTTTCGCCTTGCTGTTGTGCATGGCTGATATAGCTAACCTCTCCTTTACCATCAAGTAAAATTGCTGATTCATTCGCGGTATAAATTTGCTGCTCTTTTATTAACATCCTGCCATGTTCACATTCAACAAAATCGCAGCCAGTATCTTTTTGTTGCTGTACAAATAAAATGGCCTGCTCACCTAATGTTACTACGGGAGAATTAGTGGCACTAAGTCGGTTACCATTTTCAAATTCACCACCAACAAACTTCAGCGTAATTTCAGTATCATCATAGCGACCGTTAATGGTGTCATCTATTTGATAAGTGACAAATGTATACGGGATACCTTCAAGCGACAGCTTCTCGCTAATATCGATGAGTGAACCTTTGATAATCAAATCAGAACCAAGGACCAGCTTGTCTACATAACTGGGCTGTACCACGGCAACAGTGGGATTGACGTTGGCGCTCACTAAATTGGGAGCGGTCATTAAACTTAGCAGCAACACTGTGCCACAGCTTAATTTTGTGTATTGACTTTCCATATGAACTCTTCCTCATTAGAACGGAAAAAACGGACATTTACCATGCCTGTTCTCCTTAATATCTAACCCCGAAGAGAAAGGCGCTTCGCTTTATCTCACAGCGTAAAGCAAAACGAATATTACATATTTTATACAGTATGTTAAATTTATGTTTAAAACTTTTAATTATTCTATAGATCCACATTGCTTTTTTAATTGAGTTTTATCAGCTTACAAAGCATTTAATTTCAATATCACCAATAAATACAAGTCGAAATAAAATCACGCTCAGCCCACCCTTTTCTATAGCAGAAACAAAACTGAATCATACGAGCTAATTAGCTGTATTTTCAGCCGCAGCCAAATAGTTATACTTAACGGTTAAGTCTATTAACGTTAATAATTAATTGGCTTTTTATGATCAAATTGGTTTTAAGGTTTAATAGAGGTGAGTTAAATAACATCTAGCTTGCTGGATAATATTGACAATAAAGCGGCTGATATGAGCGAAAATTTGACATACAATAACCCGCTCACAGTTTAATGGTATCAGCGTGGCAAAACCCAATAAGAAAGGCCCTACTCGCACAGTCGACATCTTTTGCGCTAACTGTAAGGCGTTATTGTATAAGTACCGCAAGGGCGGAAAAGGGGCACTGGTAAAGTGCTTTAAAGAACGCATCGTCAGCGACCACACACTAACAGCCTGTACGTGCCCACAATGCCAACAGGTATTTGCTAGGGACACCTTAGTGCGTGGAACACCGGCATTTAAGATGATTGGTGGCAAAGTATTTATGAAATAGCCATTAATCCAACAGCCATTCATTCAAGTGACTGAAACACTCGCTGCAAACACTCTGCCTTGAACCACTACTTAGCGTTAAATAAATCCATTACGCTAGCGGTTGTGGCTTTCACACCGGTACTGATGGTGTCGGGGTAATCAGGCGCAAACAAGCTCGAATGCAGTGAAGGTAGCAATTTACCGCTGTCGACACTACGTTGATATTTTGTCGGCTCTACCGCCCCTAACCAAAAAATGGTGATAGGACGTTTCTCTGGCGTTAAGCCATATAAACCAAAGTCTTCACCGGCCATAACGGGCTCCGACTTCACCACATTGTCACTACCAATCGCTTGGCGAATGCTATCGCGGATCTGCGCAGTTTGAGTCGGATCATTATAGGTTGAGGGGATGGTTTCATCACTATGCACGTAAACCGTAGGTAGCAAAGACTCGGTCAGTCCGGCGCTGATACCAATGCCTTTCACCATGCGTTTTATCGCAGCAATCTGCTGCAAACGTACTTGTGGATCGTAGGAGCGTAATGTCAGCTGCAGTTTCACTTCATTAGAGATGATATTGTGTTTAGAGCCACCATGAATGGAGCCTACCGTCACCACATTGGGCGCTAACGGCGACACTTCGCGGCTCGGAATCGTTTGCAAAGCTAAAACAATGCGCGATGCTAATACAACTGGATCGATTGTGGTATGCGGGTAGGCACCGTGGCCACCTTTGCCTTTAACGGTAATATCCACGGAATCAACATTAGCCAGTGCATAACCTGGGGCGATTCCCACCTGGCCTGCAGGTAATGAGGCACTCACATGTAATCCCAAAATATGGTCCGGCGTGGGAAACTGACTAAATAGTCCTTGCTTTAACATCGCTTTGGCACCGCCGCCGACCTCTTCGGCAGGTTGGGCCACCATCATCAATGTGCCCTGCCATTGATCTTTATGTTTAACTAACTGCTCGGCGCTGCCAATTAAACTGGTCATATGAATATCATGACCACAGCCATGCATTACCCCAACAGTGTTGCCATCTTCATCTTGGGTGGTGACCGTCGATGCGTAATCTTTACCTGTTTGTTCAGTAATTGGCAGTCCATCGGTGTCGGCGCGCACCATCACCGTTGGCCCTTGGCCATTTTTAAATATCGCCACCACGCCATAACCACCATAATTATCGGTCACCTCAAACCCCAAGCGTTTTAACTCGGTCGCCATGCGTTGGCCTGTTTGCTGCTCATGGTAAGACAATTCAGGGTGTTGATGCAGGTGCAGGTAGAGTTGCTCAAGCTTAGGCAAAGCTTGCTCCACACTTTGTGCCAACTGAGCGGGGCTGGGCTGAGCTGCTTGCGCCGTTAAACTTGCTGCCATTAGTGCGCTAATAATACTTAATTTTTTCATGAAAAGTCCCTATCAAATGACTAATAATGGCAGCCGTGTATAACGGGTTTAATGCGGTTGTTTAATTTAGTACTCCCAAGTACTAAAACTGATAATGCACACCTAAATATACCGTACCAAGATCGCTTTCTAAGGTCTCGCTGGCACTGTTTTCTAAGTCGGTATAAAGCATTTCATAAGCTAAGCGCACATTAACTTGATTACTAAAGGCAACATTAAAACCGGCGCCCCATAGCCAACCCGTACCGTCAAAATCAGGCGTGGCCTTAAGATTGGTTTTTGCCATACCTGCTTTAATAAACATGGAGTACATTGGGCTGAAATAGTGATGGAATTTAGCCGACAGCGATAATTGTTCAGCTTTAACATCGCCTTCTTCGACAAAGTTATCTGTCAGAATGTAGGTAGATTCAACCGCGAAATTTTTACTGAAATAATACCCGCCATAGAGGCCATAACTGATCGCAGATTCATCGAAGTCACCGGCAGATAGCTGACCGTTACCGCCTAACACTCCTAAATAGTAACCTTTAATATCGGCAACATTGGCAGCCATGGCATTACTTGACAGTAATAGCGCCGCTGCAGCGATAACACGGACACTGAATTGTTTCATCAAACCCTCACATAACATTAATAACAAGCTATCAACATAGTAGACCAAAACCTTCCAGATATTAAGCCTTTAATGCCAAACACTGCTGTTGATGTTGTCGGGGTTATTCTGCTAGCGGTACGAGAGCGGGAGCATGACGGCAATAACGCACTAACTGAGCGATTAAGCGGTTATATAGGTCCTCTTCAATGTAGGGTAACTCGTCGGTGTATACGCGACTATCGAGCTGAGTGGGCAAAATAAATGTCGCTAGACGGTCGATATCTTGGCTTATCTTGTCGATGTCATGGGCAGAGAAGAAAGCCGCCATGGGGTAAGCATCGGTTAAATAGGCTCGGCGCAAGAAATCAATGAGCGCGTCAAATTGGCTGTCCCAGTTTAAGTTGCCATTGCATTGGGCTTCAAAACACAGCGCCTCTATTACTCGTAACACCTCGCCTTGCAAACTGTGTGCACGGCCTTGGTCCGGCACTAAGTTCTCCCAAATCCATAGTGCTGTATCTTGGCTATTGCCGTTATAGGTAACCTGAGTAATTGCAGTTGTTTGACTCATAACATGTTTATATCTGTCATCTAGGTAACGATTATCATACCTTAGCGACAACAAAAAAGCGGCCATTGCCGCTTTCAATTTTGCGTGTTTTACCCTTGGCGATACTAAGTCCTACGGCGATAAGCCAGTAGCAGTAACACAGAGAATACACCCACACCGAGTGCACCACCCGAAACTTCAACCACCTCAACGTAATCAACATCATAGTCGCTACTTTGCAGCGGTAAAGCGTACAGGTTGTCGGTATCTTCACTGCTGATACTGGCAACGATATTGGGGTTACCCACTTCATATAAGTCAATTAACACGTCATAACTGTCGCTGGGGTAACCTGTGTGCAGGGTGCTGAGCACTTCATAGTCGTCATCTGAGCTATCATCAATAATAGTGAAGATGTCTGTGGTGTGGTACAGCACCCAAGGCCCACCATTACGACTTAAATACATATCGGCAAATACCTCAGCACGCTCACCGACATACATGCTGTACACATCAGCATCAAAAGTAATACTCAGTGTTTGGTAGTAACCATCACCATTGTTGTCAGTAAACAAGCGCGCGTAGGCATCGTAAAGGCTAAACTCTCGATACAAAGATTGGCCACTGGAGAATATATCTGCTGCCGTCACCCCATGATTTTCAGCCGCTTGTTTTCTCACGTCGGTAACAGCTGTGCGTATCATGCCTTGGTTGACATTCAATTTGTGCTCAGCAACCTGTTGCGCAGCACTAGGGACAATGCTGTCGCTAGCAACTTGATTTGAACTATCAGGTTGCGGGTTAATTTTAGCCGCCAGCTTAGCGGCTTTTTGCGCACCCTCCACACTGTGTGGCTGGCTGAAATCGACGGAAGTAACCCCTTTGTGACGAGCGGTATCTTGGCTCGCCATGGCGCCATTTACCGTCATAATTAACATACAACAGCCGAGCCATAACATAGATTGCAGTCGACGCTGTAATTTGGGTGATGACCTTAGGACCGATCCTTTGATTCTCTGAATTCGCTTCATTTTGATTCTCCAACTTAACCACTAAGTTGCTATCAATTAAAAGCGATGTTAAATGAACGCAAGCTGAACAGCTGTTAATCTACATATTCGTTAACTTCATGAGTACTCAGGGCTTTCACAATAGGTGAGTATTCAGCTCATGTTCATTTTGGCCATGTCACCATTTAACATATAGTGCAAGAGCAGCGGCCAAAGCCGCTGGTTTTGCTCAGCAAGTTGTTTCCTATTGCCATGGGATCTTTTACACTCAATACAATACGAATTTTTAACACGCCTAAACTGTTAAGCCCCTAGCATTTGAATAGGAACTTAATAGTTTTCAGTCGGCTACTTTGGATACGGTAAATGAAGAACTCCCTGAGTCTAATACTGTTAGTTTGCCTGAGCTTAAGCTATTCCAGCTTAAGTCATGGGCAACTATTGGCTGGAGTAAATCAATACGCCAACGCCAAGCCTCCGCAATCAAAAGCTAAGCCACCGCGCGCTAATCAGTTGGTTGTAAAAAACCGCAATCAAGCGATCAGTATGGCGAAAAATCAGTACTCAGCAAAAGTGCTCAATGCACAATCGATTCACATCAATGGCAACCCGGGATACAAGGTCAAATTACTCAGCCGTGAAGGCCAAGTGTTCTACGTCAATATTGACGCACGAACCGGCCGCATGAGTCGCTAACACATCATCTTGCAAGAGGAGGCGTTGCCATGCGTTTATTGTTAGTCGAGGATGATTTAGAGCTACAACATAACCTCAAGCTGCAGCTTCAAGCTGAAAAGTTTACCGTGGATGTTGCCGGCGATGGCGAAGATGGCTTGTTTCAAGCCCAAGAACATCCCTACGATGCCGCTATTATCGACGTTGGCCTGCCCATCATGGATGGCATTAGCCTGATCCGTACCCTACGTGCCGAGCAACTTGACTACCCGGTGCTGATTCTCACGGCCCGTGATAGCTGGCAAGACAAAGTAGAAGGCCTAGATGCAGGTGCCGATGACTACCTGACTAAACCGTTTCAGCCTGAAGAATTAGTCGCACGCCTAAAAGCCTTAATCCGTCGCTCCGCCGGCAAGTCGAGCCCCATTATTAACCATGGCCCCTATACCTTAAACACCAGCAGCCACGATATCGACATTGATGGCACAGGGGTAAAGCTTAGCGGCTCAGAGTACAAGCTGTTTGAGTACTTTATGTTGCACCCAAGCGAAGTGATTTCAAAAACGGTATTGATTGAGCACATTTACGATCAGGACTTTGATTTGGACTCCAATGTCATTGAAGTGTTTATTCGCCGCCTACGTAAAAAGCTTGACCCAGATAATCGCCACAAGCCCATCGAGACCTTGCGTGGCCAAGGTTACCGTTTGCGGAAATACTAACAGTGACGATGGCTGCAAGTCGCCATCAGCCTAAATGGCTGAAAACCGCATTAACGGCATTGCGCTTTCGCTCTTTGCGTGCTCGCTTGCTTGCCAGCGCCCTACTGCTGATTTTGGTGTTATTGCCGATCATCGGTGTCACCTTAAACAAGGCATTTCAAGATTATGTCAGCCAAGCCGCTGAAAATGAGCTCAGTGCTTACTTGTACTCAGTGCTGGCAGTCACCGATATTGATCAACAAGCCCTGTTTGTACCTGAACTGTTAACTGAAACCCGCTTTAATGTGATTCAATCGGGCCTTTATGCGCTAATATCCAGCCCTAAAGCGGCAGCCAAGACACTCAGTGCACCACTGCAGCAAATGCTTGAAAGTGGCCAGCAACTGCTGTGGCAATCTAACTCTTACAGTGGCCTGACTCCACCTGATTCACTGCCTACTCCACCTTTGGGGCAAAGTAGTTTTCGGCAAATCAATATCAACGACAAACCGTTTTTGGTCTACAGTCTCAGTGTCAGCTTTATCCAGAAAAATAGCTTAAAAGAGAGCACTACAGTCACAGTGCATGTACTGAAGGAGCGGGCGGAGTTTCAGCTACAAATTGAGAAGTTTAGCCGCCAATTATGGACATGGTTACTGATTTTGATGGCGGTATTGGCCATCGTCCAGCTTAGCTGGCTAACCTGGACACTGCGACCACTGGCACGCTTTCGCCATGAACTGACCCAAGTCGAACAGGGCAAAAGCCAGCAAATTAACGGTCTCTATCCAACCGAAATCAATGCCGTCGCCAAGCAACTCAATACCCTGTTAACGGCGGAGCAGCGTCAACGTAGCCGTTATCGCAATGCCCTATCCGATTTAGCCCACAGCCTAAAAACACCGCTGGCGGTGATCCGTAGCCAACAAGATTTGAGCCCCAGCTCAGCTGAACAGGTGGCACAAATCAATCAAATCATCAGTTATCAACTTAAGCGAGCTCAGAGCGTCGCCAATAACGCATGGCACCTTGGGGTCAAGGTCAGTGATGTCTCTGACAAATTGATGCGAACTTTGCCAAAAATCTATCCCGATGTGCAGTTAAGCTATCGACAAGCGCCCAGTGCCGATATGTTATTTTATGGCGACCAAAGCGATTTAACCGAGCTACTCGGTAATCTGCTCGACAACGCCTGTAAGGCGGCAAAACAACGGGTTGAATTGTCGGTCAGTGTCGACGCACAGCAAGGCTTGCGCCTAGCCATTGAAGATGATGGCGATGGTGTGAGTCAATCAATGCGCCAAACCATTTTACAACGTGGCATACGCGCCGATACCTACGAGCAAGGCCATGGTATTGGCTTAGCCATAGTGCGCGATATTTGCCAAAGCTACGATGCCAGCTTAACTATCGCGCAGTCACAACACTTAGGTGGCGCGGCGTTTATATTGTATTTTCCAAAAATCGGCCGCAGCGACCCATAATTGTCAGCTTGTGTTCATTTTCACTTGGGTATGATTCAGTCAAGATAACCCACAATGTGGTAATGGAGTGCATATGACTAGATTAATCCGCCGCTGGCAACTTGGACTCTGCCTGATAATGTCCAGCCTAGGTTTTGCCTACGCCAGCGATAGCAATATTGAACAACAAGCCCAGTTTAGCGATGCTGAATTGGCGCAAATGCTTGCGCCTATTGCCCTTTACCCAGACAGTTTACTGACCCATATTCTGATTGCAGCAACCTACCCTCTGGAGATTGTCGAAGCAGATCGCCTCGCCAAGAAGCATCCAGATTTAGCCGCAGATAAGCTAATGGCTAAAGCTGAAGATGAAGATTGGGATCCCAGTGTCACCGCCTTACTCGCCTTTCCCAGCGTATTAGAGCGACTAAGCGAAGATTTAAACTGGACTCAAGATTTAGGTGACGCCTTCTTACAAGACGAAGCTGACGTTCTCGCCAGTATTCAAGACTTAAGAAAGCAGGCTGATGAGGCTGAAAACCTTGAGCAGATGGATAATATGACCGTCACTAAGGTCAACAATCAGATCATAATTGAGCCCAGTGAACCCCAAGTGATATATGTGCCTTACTATGACCCACGTGTTGTCTACGGATACTGGCGCTGGCACGCTTACCCGCCCATTTATTGGCATTATCCGCGCCATTATGTGCACTATCGACATGGTCACTTTTATTGGCATAGCCGTACCCATATCAGCTTTAATTTCTATTTCAGTGCTTTCCATTGGCATAAACGCCATGTGGTGGTTACCCACCATAGAAAGTCACATAAATACCGTCACCATGGCCGCATTGTTACCAGCAAAGGAGCGCAGCGTTGGCACCATAAACCTCAGCATCGCCGTGGCGTGGCCTACCGTAGCCCTGTTGTCAAACAGCGTTATAACAGCCATAAACCGGCTAAGTTTTATAACCAGCAGCCGCGTGTAAAACACACTAATGTGAGTCATGCTGCCAATAACAAAGCGCTGTCTAAGCCGCAACAACGCCTGAAAAGAGAGCAAGATTTCAGCCATAAAATGCAGCAAAACAAAGCCGCTAAACCGGTTAATGTGGCGAGCAATAACCACAAACATTCAAGCGCTAAAATCAGCCAGCAGCCCACTAAACAGCAGCCAAAGCTGAACAACAATCAGCGCCATTACGGCACTAATAAATCCACTAGCCAGCAGGCTCGCACTAAAGTGAACGGCAATAGTCATTACAGTAACAAAGTGAGCAGTAACCAACAAAACCGAGCCACGAGTCAGCAGCGCCAGTATCTGCCGCAAGCACCCAATAATCGCGTGCAACGGCAATCAACAAGCCAGTCTAAAGCGGCTAAACCAACGCGCTCACAACCATCGACTCGACCGGCAACGCGCAGCCATAGCAACCAAAAGAGTCGCCAGCACTAAAGTGCCAGAAAAAGTCGCTAACAATAGGCATAAAAAAACGCAGCACTAAGGCTGCGTTTTTTCATGGTATTGCCGGTTAGGCCAACATAATAAAGCCTACAAACGTCACCGCCGCTGCGATAAGCGCATAAGGTAACTGAGTTACCGCGTGGCTCACCAAGTTACACCCGGAGCCCTGGGCTGCCAGCACCGTCGAGTCGGAGTAAAAACACGCTTGGCTACCAAAAGATGACGCAGACAATAGTGCACCAATAACCAACGGTGTATCTGCTCCAACAGCTTGTGCCAACGGCATAACAATCGGAATAGATACCGCAAAGATGCCCCAACTTGAGCCCGTGGCAAACGCCAATCCCGCCATAGCAACAAATACCACTGCAGGTAGGAACTGCGCCGTCATATACGGACTTAAGCTCTCAATCACAAATTGCGGTAACAGTAATTTGTCACACACATCTTTAAAGATAAATGCCGCAATCACAGTACCAATCGCTGGCAGCATACTTTTAAAACCATCAATCATTTGCTCCATCATCTCTGACAGCGGCATTAAACGCTGCAAAGCATAATAAGGCAATGTCACCGCCAATGTGGCCAACAAGCCGTACCAGATATCAATATCAAAGTAGATAGTGAAACCCACCAGCAAGAAAATTGGCACAAAAAAGTTGTGCAACTTACCCGAATCATCGGCTTGCTCAAAACTGTCTTCGGCCGCTTTCACCGCGTATTCATCTGAAGTCTGTACGTCTTCTAAATTGACTTGCTTAAGCGCTGGCTCACCTTGCTTAGCCGCTAGCTCTGCTTTTTTCATCGGCCCAAATACTGGCACGATACCGACAATCACGAGTATGACCATCGCTACCGATAACCATGCGTAGAGCATGTAAGGGATTGCCTGCATATACACAGCAATGGCTTGGCCTTCGGGTGCAATACCGTTATCAACCAGTAAGCCACCAAAAAACACTGCCCAAGTCGACAATGGCACTAGCACACAGATAGGTGCAGCGGTAGAGTCCACCACATAGGCCAACATCTCTCTGGAGACTTTAAATTTATCGGTCACTCGCTGCATGGTTGAGCCAACAGTTAGCGCATTAAGGTAATCATCGATAAAGATAATGACCCCAAGCACGAAGCTCATAAACAGCGAAGATCGCGGCCCCTTGGCAAATTTAAGTGCATGACGACCAAAGGCCATCGAGCCGCCAGTTCGCACCAACAATGCGATTAGCGCGCCAAAACTACCACACACTAGGATTAACCAGCCAATGGTTTCATCGGCCATGACACTGAGTGAAATGGCGGCGAAATTGGGTAATACTTCTGCAGGGCTAAGCAATAGTAGCCCTGAAATCGCCCCCACAATTAGCGACAAAATGGGTCGACGTAGCCAAATGGCTAACACTAATACAACAACTGGGGGAATAAGACTTAACGCTGTCGGTTCAGACATGCAACTAGGTCCTTAATCTAAAGATGAATGTCATCACATTCATGGTTTACTAACGCGTAAAGGCAGGCTAATGGCCCAATAACCTTTACCAATTCTGCTTTTTTATTGCGCTAATTACCCAAGTAAATTGATTACTTGATGCTACTTTGACCGCGTAAAAACATCGAGCAGAAAATAAGACCGAATTAGCATTGAGTCAATAAAAATTTAACTTTACAACATAATTAAGGTCTATTTATCTTTCGCGCTTAATTTTTACTTTATCTCTGTTAAGGCATCGAGTTTCCTGGCCAAGCGGGGGAAGCGAGAAGTTGGCAGCGCAGCAATCAACGGCTATGGGTTGGCTAATTGCTGTTGATACGCCCGTGGCGACATCCCCACATAGCGCTTAAAGGCACGAGAAAAGTGGGCCACATCGGCATAACCGAAGTTGGCTGAGATATCCGTTACTGAGTATTTGGCTTCAGCCAGCTGTTTTTTGGCCTGCAAGAAGATAATCCTGTCGACCACTTGAGAGTAGCTTACACCTGCTTTGGTCAAACGCCGCTGCAAGGTGCGCACGCTCATATCCACAATCACTGCTGCTTGAGCAATCGGCAGACGGCCGAGCATAAAGTAAGGTGTCAGCGCGTTTATCAACGATTCCACAAAATCTTCAGGTGCACGCACTTCCTCAATAATTACCTGGCCATTTTGTCTGACATGTACTTTGGTTGCCAACATACTAGGGTCAAAGCTGATAGCCGTTACAGCGCGCGCCGTATAGAACTGACTAGCGTTTAATCCTAAGGCATTTTGAATCGTCTGGGCTTGATTCTCACACAGCGACACATCAATGGGCTGCCAACTTTTGCCGAGTAACGTTCGCATTAATGTAAGCATAAAAGTCAGCGCGAACTGCTCGGCTAATACCGAACGAGCTTGGCCTGCATGGGCACGGCGCTGGCGCACAAACCACATTTTGTTTTGCAATAACTTTAACTGTAGGTGTGTATGGGTCGACTCAATATGCACCAACTCAATAAACTGCTTTAGTGCACCTTCTAAGGTCGACACATCGGTCATTCTGGCAAGGTAGCGCGGGATATAGATGTTTTCAGCCGCTGCGGCAATAAACTGGGAGTACTTTTCAGGCCCCACCTTATCCATCAAAATATCGAGCAGGTTTATCACAGATGCTTCCGGCACATAATCGTGGTCTTGCTGCAGAATATTCTCCGGCAGCTTCGCTTGATCTATGATGGGGTAAATATCTTTATCGAGTTGTTTAAGCAGTTCAACAAGCACTACGGTATATTCACTTTTAAAAAGGGGAACAACAGTTTTGTTTGGCATTACTTTACTCCCCTCTCTATGGTGTATTTACCTAATTACGCCAACTAGAACAAATAAGAAAATGTCAGCATTGGCCCGTTAAAACCGTAGTAGATATTGGTGTCGGTAAAATCGCCATCAACATCCACATCAACCTTGTAGTACTTATAGGACAAATCAGTATAGAACTGCGGGGTAAACTGATATTCAATGCCGCCGCTAAAATCAATTAAACTGCCGCTGATATCATCCACTTTAAGATAAAAATATTGCCCATGGGCGGTAATGCGCCAGTTATCGGCAAAAGAGTATGCCGCCAGCAGGCCAACATCAGGCAATGGTGCGGTCATTTCAGTAAACACGACTTGGTCAGGGTCAATATTGATAATTTCACAACTCTCATCAATACACAGGCCCACATCGCCACTAAATCCAAGCTCAAGCCACATTACGTGTAAGCCCAAAGTGGCGATTAAATCCCAGTTATCATCTTTATAAAAGCGATACCCATAACCTATACGCGCAATATCTACATTAAAAGTGGTGGTAATTTTGGCACCGGCTTGTACTGTATAAGTATCGCCAGTGTCGGGATGTTGGAACTCATACGGTACCGTAATGCTGGTATTTTCTGCATCTCGGTGCAGCTGCTTCCAGTCGGCATAAACAACATGATCATCATTAACCCAATAAGCTAGCTCAATGAATGGCAGAAACTCTCGCTCAACCAGCTCTAGGTCGGTTTCAAAATCTAAATCAAACTCTTTATCGGTGAGTGGGCTAGTGACTTCCATGCCACTATCTGATGTGGAGTAAAATCCACCCACAGACACCCGTAAATTACCGGCTTGGTCGCCATAGGCCGGCGCAGTTACAGCAGCTAAAAGCGTGGCCAGCATAGTGATGGAATACCGCTTGATTCCCTTCATTAATCCCTCTCGATTCGTTTTAAAAATTGCCAATTGCGACTTTCTAAGAAAAAGGATGCAAACACCATGTAAGCCCCCACCAACATCAACTGCGCAATACGCAGATAAAAGTTCTCGGCAACATCTTTATCTGCAGACGACACCGTCGACCCCACCACAACAATCAGCGCGGAAAAGATACCGGCGTACAATTGCGCCTTAGCCGGGTCGAGATAGATTTTGCGGGCAAACACAATTGCCGCTAGACAGGCAAGCACGACATAAAACGACAACTGCGGCACGATGACTAATAAATTATAGAAAATAATCGCCAAGATGCCGCCCACGCCATTGGTAAGAATCAAGAATAAGCTGACTTTGACACTTTTCTCTCCCGCGGCCTGCAATGACAAGATGGCGATGAAGATCATGGTTAGCAATGCGCCAGAAATCTGTAAATAGTAGAAGAAGCAGATCACAGGAAACGCCAGTATCAGCGCTTTAAACGCCTCATAGATACGGTCTTCGCTGCTCTGCTGCGGCATGGGGTGCTGCTCGCGACTTAATGATAAGTCAGGATACAGTGCATGCATTAGGGCAAAAATAGCCACAGCCACCACACCTGAGAAGCTTAATCCAAACCCAACAATTAACGCGGCCCCGGGTTGTAACATCCCCATGTAAGGCAGTAATAGCACCGCAATAATTAATACGGTGGCGAAGAAGTTCCATTTAGGGTCGGTAAATAAGTAGTAGGCCCACAGCATCAATAAGGCAATCAATGGCAGCAATACTAGGGCATATTGGGTCGGGCCAAAGCTAACTAACCAGCCCAATAGAATGGTCACGACCATGGAAAGCAGCAACTCATAAACGGTTTGCACCGTTGGCTCTTGGCGATCAACCAAAAACTTAGCCACAAACACAGGCACAATAAACGCTAACGGCCAGGCAAATGCAGCCGAGATGGCCACCGCTAAGCCCACACCTAAAGTAAACCGTAATACCTTGCGGGTATAGATTTGCTCCTCTGTGGCGACCTGCATGCCTGACAACAACTTATCTGACATATGATAGCCAGCTTACGATGCGAATGTAGGCCTTACCGATTAGGTTAAACAAACCGTCATCTTTGGTATAAACAATCACATCTGCTTGGCCACCTACTCGCTTAAGACCTTTTGCTTGGTCTTCATCAAACACTATGGTGACCGGGAAACGCTGCGATTGACGTAACCAACCCGTTTGACCAGATACGGTCGCCAGCTTACCCACTTGTTCGTTCTGTCCCCAATCAATACCGTAATCGATGCTGCCAACAGTCCCTTGGAAAACTTTACCCGGCGCATAATCGAGCGCAAATTCCACTTTATCGCCGGCATTCATGTTGCCAAGACTGTTCTCACGAAAATAAGCTTCAATCCAGACATTCTCGACACTGATAAATGTCATCAATGGCTGGCCTTTGTTGGCAAATACCCCTTCTTTCAAACGAAAGTTAGACGCGGTACCAGCCGTGGGGGCGCGAATATCGGTACGCTGTAAATTCAGTTGAGCTTGTTGTAGAGCCAGCAAAGCCGACTTCACTTGGGTATTGTTATCTCCTTCCATGCCGAGGCGTTCTTCCGCCTTAGCAAGATCGGCTTTGGCAGCAGCCACCGCTGCTTCGGCGCTGGTCAATGACGCTCTGGCATTGTCGGCATCAGCTTGTGACATCACCCCTCTATCTGCCATCGCAAACACACGTTTTGACTGCACCTGCGCATTTTTAAAGTTAGCAATCGCATTGGTCACTTTTGCCTGAGCGGCTGTCACATTAGCGGTTTGCGCGCCCATGTTCTGCCCAGCCTGCTTAAGCTTTTGTTCGGCAGTATTTACCGCAATTTCATAATCGCTGCTGTTCACTCTGGCGAGGATCTCCCCCTCTTGCACTAAGGTGTTGGGGGTCACTAAGATGTCGACGATTTCACCCGAAACCTGCGGACTGATAGGCACGACAAATGCCCGCACTCGGCCTAGGTCCGTTGAGGGAATAAAGCGGTCAGCAATAAGGTGAAACGCAAACATGGTGGTGGCAAAAATAAGCAAGTAATTAGTCGCTTTGCGGATTTTATTGGTTTTGGCTTGACTGGCTTGAGTGTCTGCGTCGGTTGGTTGCACGCTGGTAGAGGGCTCGGCCTCGGTGGTGGCCTCAGTCTTGGCTTGGTCTGACATTTTATATCCCTATTAATAAACTGGCAGTGCTGGGTGATTTCACTTTGCTATACACCCTAAAGGATAGTGAAAAAACGCCCAATGCGTTAAGTTAAAAATTATCACCTAAGCCATACAAGTGTAAAGAAAAATCACTGAATGATAACAATCACTCAGACGATAAAATAGTGGGGTTTATCAAGGAGGGGAATGACCATTAAAATGGCACTAACACAGAAAATGGGTACCCCCGCCTGGGAACTGCTTAGCGAGTGGTACCCTAAACTTTTACTGTTTACTTAATCGGTTTAACATCGGCTGCCATACCACGAGTCGGCATAGGTTTAGCCTTAAATGGTAATACAGGATCCGATTTTAGCTGCTGTTGTAGATAGCTAATGGCTTTATTAAGCTGCGCATCTACACCGCTAAATGTGGCATAAGGTAAATTGTCTACTTCAATATCAGGTGAAATACCGCGGCCTTCTACCACCCAGGTGCCGTCAACTGAATATTGTGGATATTCGGCAACGCGAGCCATGCCCTTATCGGTCAATGCATTGCGACCCGACAACCACACACCCGCACCTGCCGTTTGCTTGCCAATCAGTGGCGCAATGCCCAGCGCTTTGACTCCTGCTGAGAAAGTCTCACCATCTGAGTAAGTCAGCTGATCGGTAAGCACCACAAGGTGACCATTAAAGGTTTGCTGCATATTGGTGCTGGCATCACCTTGAGTTGGGTTCCAGTACATCCACACACGGCGCAGTAATTTCTCGATAATCCAACTGTCGATATTGCCACCACGATTACGACGCACATCGATGATTAAGCCATCTTTTTCAATGTTGGCGTAAAACTCTCTAGCAAAGCTAGCGATATCGCCTGAGCCCATAGCATAGAGATGCAAATAGCCAATCTCTCCTTCACTGGCCTCACTGACTTTAGCGCCATTGTGATTGACCCAGTCAAGATAGCGTAGTTTGGCATCTACCTTAGGCGTACTGGGAACAACGATGGTTTGATGGGACTTCTTGCCTCGAGTCAGCCCTAACAACACTTGCTTACCTTGCTGGTTTCGCAGCAACTGAGTCACCTGGGCAATATTGGTTACCGGCTTACCATTAATCCGGCTGATAATATCCCCCGCTTGCGCGTCCACGCCCGGTTTGGCTAATGGCGAAGCTTGGCTTGGTAATTCAGGGTCAGTTTGATAAATATGCGCAATCACTACGCCTTTGTCTTGCTGGGCAAATCGCGCCCCTAAGCTAGCAGATTGGGCTTGCTGACTATCGACGGGCAAATCACCGCCGCGAACCTGTGAATGCAGTGAGTCGAGCTCTCCCATCATCAAACTAAATAGGTCGTTAAGTTCATGACGGTCAGTTAAGCGATCCACTAACGGTTGGTACTTAGCTTTGGCTGCTTGCCAATCTACACCGCGCATCTGCTTGTCATAAAATGAGTCGCGGTGCATCAGCCAAGCATCTTCAAACATCTGCTGCCACTCTTGCTGTGGCTCAATGGCTATCTGCCACTGGGACATCGCCACTTTGGCACCATTGAGATCTTTTGGTAGCTTATCGCCCGCTTCCACAATCAACATCTGTTTGCCATCTTGCTTATGACGACGGATAAACAACTTTTCACCGTCTTGGCTCAGCGCGTAGCTGCCGACATCTTTGGCATAGGTGGCGACTTTAGGTTGCTGCTTATCAAATTTAATCCATTGTAAACGCGGCGAGCTTTCGCCTCGTTTGCGGTCCATCACGTACAGACCTTTGTCGGTTACCGTTAAATCATAATAATTGCCTGATGCTACCGGTACTTGCCATAAACGCTTGCTAATGCCCTGCCAGTCAACGTTGACTTCAACCTCATCCTCTTTGGCCTCTGCGGCAGGTTTATCGAGTTCGGTTGGCTTAGCAAATGGAAATTGAGCTTGTTTGTTTAACGCTATGGCAAAGAGCTGCCCGCGCTTATCAAACATTGGGCCCATGTTGCGGTCGCCCCATGGTGAGCTCGGCGTCGACTTAAAGTGACGATTAGACACAAAATACAGCCATTGGCCATCGGGACTAAAGCTTGGAGAGAACGACTCATACTTGTCGCTGGTTAAAGCCAGCTCTTTGTCATCATCAAGCGAATAAAGCGCAATGTGTGAACGTAAGTTGCCTAACTGATGCTTAGTGACCGCAATAAACTGACTATCGGGCGACCAGTTAATGTCGGCATATGGCCCCAAGCCTTGGCCTTGAGTGATGATCACTTTTTGTCTATCACGCTTAAGATCATACAGCGACACATTGCCATCATAATCATCAAACGCTAAGTAGCGACCGTTAGGCGACAGCGTCAATGACATTTTCATGCTCGACGCATTGTCTGTTAGCTGTTTGGCATTGTCGCTACCGTCGGCGGCAAAGCGCCATAGTTCTTGCTCGCCACTGGCATCACTAATGGCATAAACCCATTTGCCATCATGGCTTAACACCGCTTGACGTATGCGGCTATCAGCTGGTGCATACACCTGCACTAAGCGGCTACCGTCATTACTTGCAATGGCTACGTGGCTGCGCGCGGTCACCACGACTTTGTTGCCGCTACTGGCAAACTCAGTGGCAGTGGCATACTTCATTGGCTCGTTAACCCAATGTTCGCGGCGCTGAGAGAAATCAGAACTGAGGCTAATATCGACAACGCTGCTGCTGTCTTTACTGATATCGTAAAGCACAATATCCGCACCCTTTTGGAAAACAATGCGGCCTTGATCTAACTTGGCGGCGCGCACCTGCCAATCGGTAAATTCGGTATGCTGCTGTTTATCGTTACCACTTAAATCCATTGACCAAATGTTGTCATTGCCGCTGGCATCGCTGACAAAATAAAGCCGTTGTTGCCACAGCATTGGCTGGCGAACCGAGCCAATATGATCGGCACTGAGCGGCTCAGCTTCTTGCTTGCTACCCAACTGGTAACGCCACAACTCGCCTTTCGCTCCGCCACGGTAAACTTTGGCATTATCGCCAGTAGTCTGCAGCCCAAAGCGGGTGAAATACAGATACTCGCCAGCGGTGTCTATCACACCTTCAATCGCATCGGCCAAAGGTAAGTCAGTGGTGATTAACGTATCAGGATTAACGCTGCGCAATACCCAGTAGTTGGCAGGGCCAAAGGCGTTGTCAGTGGCATAAAGCACCTGCCCTTGAGCGGTCCAGCCCTGAATACGCACTCGGTTATTTTCAAAACTCACCCGCTTTGCCACACCACCAGCAATCGGCATGACATAAACTTCATCGCTGCCGTCATAGTCAGCCACAAACGCGACCTGCTTGCCGTCATGGGACAGCGTTGCCCCAATTTCTTGCGCTGGTAAGCTGGTTAAACGAGACGCTTGTTTATCCCCAAGTTGCTGCTTCCACAAATCACCTTCAGCAGTAAATACTAAGGTATCTCCCTGCAACGCGGGGGCGCGGTAATAACCTTGATTGGTTGGGCTGACGGCAAGGGCGGCACTGGAAAATGTACCTAACGCGATTAAACAACTAACTAGTGAGGTTCGGAGTTTCATTTCACACTCTTCTTAATATGGACAACGACTTGAAGTATCAAAAATTTTGCCAACACGTTAGCAAATTTTTATTAAATTAACAGTAATCTTCTACCAATTAAGTATTAGCAAATGTGTACAACTATACTGATTAAATAACATGCGCAAAAAAAGGCTCGCTATGACGGCAAACTCGGCTCCTATCAACACCCCACAGTCCCCCAACGCATCGGCAACTCAAGCGGGGCATGATCCGCTGTTAAACGATCTATTTGAAAATATGGATGAGCAGGTGGTAACGAGTTTCAGCGAGCAGCAAAAACAAGCGCTTAGCCTAGCCGTTAGGGGACAAAGTTGGGGCAATCACAGCATTGATAAACGCGGCACTTTTGCTTTTCCATTTGTTCGCTGGCGCTTCTACTACGTATTTTTACTCGGCCGCAACCGCCGGGCATACACTCGCAAAGAGAAAAATCTGTCGGTGTTGATGTTTATTGCCATGGTAGGTGGCTTTTTACTGTTAAGTGTGGCGCTGGGTTTACTGGCACTTTATCTGCTGAAGTCAGCGTTGGGAGTCGACATATTTGCCGACTCCTCAACGGGGATTTGGGATTGGTTTAAAGCGTTATTCTAGCGTTGAGGTTTAATCACAAACTGGTTTTTAATTGCTGATAGCGCTGATGCAACGGGTGGCTTTGCTCAGTTATTTGCGGGAACTGTTGCTCTAGTTGCTGCAACACTGCCAATGCTTGAGTAGGCTGGTGCGCTGCCAGTTGCTCAACTTGCGTCAACATCTGCTCTATGCTTTCCGAACTATCAGTTTTCACGGCTTTTTGGCGCAGTTGCGCTGCAGAAGCGGCCTCTGGCACGGCTGCTGAATCAGCACTAAACGCTGCCGGACTGGCTGCCATGGGCTCAACCGCCGCCGGAGCAATAGCATCGCTATTTAACATTGGCGCCACCATATCAGCGTCTTCACCGCCATTGATTAGCAGTAACCCGGCAATCAACATCACTGAAGCCGCAGAGGAAACGGGCCAGCGATGACGCTGCCAAAAACTGGCCGGAGGCCGCACGACCTTTTGAGGATCCCCCGCTACTGGCGCACTGCGCTGAGCCGCCTTAGCCAGAATAGCGGCATCCAGTTCAGGACTCGGCTGCTCTGTTGCTTGGCGGCGATACAACTGCACCAATTCGTTATCAATCATATCTTGCTGATGATTATCTTTAGTCATGTTACACCTGCTGCCAATGTTGATTCACACAGGTCTTAAGACCTTGATTGGCATAGCGGATACGGCTTTTGGTTGCTTCTATACTGGCACCAGCAATTTCACCAATAACCGCAGCGGTAAAACCCATCTCAATATTGAGTAGCAAGGCTTCTTTTTGTACCGCCGGCAGCAAAGCGATGCAGCGCTTTAAAATGGATGATTTTTGCTGCTGCTCTAAATCGCCATCGGGCTGATGTTGAGTTGACTCTATTTGCGCTTCAAAAGGCTCTTCGGTGCTATTGGTGTCGCTAAAGAGATCCACAGGCTTTACCGCGCGGACGTGATCGATAATAAGATTATGGGCAATCTTATATAGCCAGGTGGTGAACTTGGCATTTGGCTGATAACTGCCTGCTGCTTTAATCACCTTGCTCCATACCTCTTGGTAAAGATCTTCTGCAAGTTGTGGGTCATCAAGCTGGCGTACGAAATAACGAAACAGCGGGCCTTTGTGCGCCTGATATAGGCTTTCAAATGCGCTCATGTCGCCATCTTGATAACGCAGCATCAGCATTTGATCGCTATCGACGGTTTGATTGTCAGCCGGCAATTGTTGCACCTTCGCATCTCCAGAATAAAGAAACACATCATACTATAGCCGCCATCATATTGAACAAAACTTTGCAGCCTTTGACATTGGCTGTGTTCGAATAAAGTCCCAACAGCCCTATTGCGCTGCAAATAGTTGCGCTAAGGTGCTTTGCAACAATTGATACTCGGTTTCACCAAAAAACTGGCGGTGTAGGTCTATATATTGCTGCTGCACCGCCTCTTGACTCATACTGGCATCTATCGCCGCAATCAATTGCTTTCCTGCAGGTGTTTTAGCGCAAGCAATATAACCAAACATTGGCTCGCTAGCGTCGACGATGGGTAATGCGACCAACGGGTTTTCGGTCTGCATCACTTGGAAAAAATGATCAATCGATAAACTGTAATCTAATATGGCATCGACCCGATTGGCCATTAGCATCTCAATCAACTTGGTCGACGACTCAATACTACTGCGCTGATAAACATTCAGTTGATGCTCGGCAAGCTTTTGGTTTAACAAGCTCCCATAGCTCCGTCCTTTCACTGTGCCCAAGGTAATTTCAGGCCTATCGCTAAGCACGTCAAAATCAAATGGTTTGTCAAAGGTCATTTGACTATCGGCGCGGTGAAACAAGCGTATTGGTGGGTAGACAGACAAAGGGTAACGGCTAAAGTGGGCTATCTGCTGACGCTCATCAGACTTAAGGGCATTCATAATGCAGGCATTTTGCTGTTTGGGCAGTTCTTTCCATGAACGGCTCATGCTCACTTGCAGCTGTTCAACTGCCAGTGGCTGCGATGTCGATTGCCTAATGAGCCCCCACATTTTATTCAGCAGGTGCGGCTCTTCGTCGTCGGCAATATCAAACTCGCCCGCCTCTAACAAAATCACCATAGGCAACGCCTCTGGCTGCTGAGCTCGTAACGATGTGGCGACTGACAAGGCGGTTAAACAAACGATAAGTTTTACGTATACGGCTAATTTCAACTTGCTCCCCCAATTATTAATTATTGTTGTCGGGTGACTCGTTTTTTAGTTGGACTCCGTGTCGCGAACGCAATTCCTTATACTTTAGGGTTAATACTAGTGCAATTAATCAACATAGCAGAAACTCACAAGCCATGAAATGCCATTTTTAGCCGCCTAAAAGAAGCCAAAGTGATCACCCTGCTCTGACCCACCCTCACCTTTTAGTACTGCCGTGTCATTAAGGACAACGAAAACACTGCACAATGAGCGACATAAGCGGGTTGGCCACACGGCGCATTGGTGGTCTAAACGCGATAAGCGAGTCATTTTGTCAAAAGCAAATCATCTAAAAATAACTGAGAAGTAAAGGTTCAGTTAATCAAACGCTGAATTCGTCAGCAAAGTTTCGAATAAGCCGCTTCTATGTGTATAATCGGGCGCAAATTTCGACTATGTCGCACTTATTTAAGATCACCATTAGAAGGATTGTGTATGAAAGTTGGTATCATTATGGGTTCCAAATCTGACTGGCCGACCATGGAGCATGCGGCAAAAATGTTAGACACCTTTGGCATTGCCTATGAGACCCGAGTTGTTTCAGCTCACAGAACTCCTCAGTTACTAGCCGAATACTCAGAAACTGCTGCAGAGCGTGGCATCAATGTCATCATCGCGGGCGCGGGCGGTGCTGCTCACCTACCAGGTATGGTTGCAGCTCACACCAGCCTGCCAGTGCTAGGCGTGCCAGTAAAATCGAAAGCCTTAAACGGTATTGATTCATTGCTATCTATCTGCCAAATGCCAAAAGGCGTGGCGGTTGGCACATTGGCAATTGGCGATCCAGGTGCTGCTAACGCTGGTCTACTAGCCGCGCAAATTTTAGGGTCACAGCAACCTGAAATTTTCGCCAAAATTGAAGCGTTCCGTCAGCAGCAAACTGACTCTGTATTAGCTAACCCAGATCCTGCGATTTAATATGAACATATTGGTTTTAGGTGCTGGGCAACTGGCACGCATGATGAGCCTTGAAGGCGCACCGCTAGACTTAAATGTGCGTGCCTATGATGTCGGCTCGAAAAAAATCATCCATCCGCTAACACTTCAAGACTTTAACCAAAGTCTTGAACAAGCCATTGCAATGGTGGATGTGATCACCTCTGAGTTTGAACATATTCCCGATGATGTATTAGCGCTTTGCTGCCAAAGCGGTAAGTTTTACCCGGGTAAAGCGGCAATTAAAACCGGCGGAGATCGCAGTATTGAAAAGGCATTGCTGGATAAAACCTGCGTACCGTCTGCACCTTACAAATTAATCACAGAAAAGCAGCACCTTGTCGAAGCCGTTGAGCTACTGGCGCTACCTTTAGTGATAAAAACCTGCCAAGCCGGTTATGACGGTAAAGGTCAATGGCGATTAACTTCGCTAGCGCAACTTGATGCGATTTGGGCTGAAATGGCCGGTTTCATTGCCAGTGGCACAGAATCGTTCCCACACACCATTATTGCTGAAAAGATGATTCCGTTTGACCGCGAAGTGTCAGTGATTGGCGCCCGTGACCGACAAGGTAATGTCAAAGTTTACCCTGTCACAGAAAACCAACACACCAATGGCGTACTTACGCTGTCGCTTGCTACTGAGATGGATGACAATATTCAACAGCAAGCCTTGGATGCCTTCAATAAGTTGGCATTAGCAATGGATTATGTGGGCGTGCTCGCCATTGAGTTTTTTGATGTCAACGGCACACTAATGGTCAATGAAATTGCCCCACGTGTACATAACTCAGGTCACTGGACCCAGCAAGGTACTGCTTGCAGTCAGTTTGAGAATCACCTACGCGCAGTTGCAGGTTTACCTTTAGGTTGCACCAAGGCGCAAAAGCCAAGCGTGATGATCAATGTACTGGGACAGGCTAACATCCCTACCCAAGTACTCAATATTGCTGATGTGAAGAGCCATTGGTATGGCAAATCACAACGCGCTGGCCGCAAGATGGGCCACATCAATGTATCAGCACCCAGCAACGCTGCGCTTGGCGGTAAATTACAGCAACTAGCTGAAATCTTACCCGAGCAAGACTACCCCGGCGTAGCAGCTATGGCTGAGCGCCTGTTAAACAGCTAAGGCCTGTTAAACACATAGCCTGTGCTAAACCAAAAAGCCGAGTCGATACCATCACGTATCACTCGGCTTTTTTGTATGCTCGCTTGTAGCGATAATCTTTGAATTAACTATTGCCAACATTAAGTTAGCTAAACAACTTAAACTAGACTACCTACTGTATATCGCAGGTTTAGAAGAGCTTACAGCGCCAATTTTCCAATGATATTGATAGCGGCTTTCGCTCCCAGCTTGAAAAACTTCCTGTCTATCATCCAAATTAATTGGTTTCAAATCATGGCTTGTACAATTAGGCATACACACCCAAGCATGGCCTCCATTTACCAGTAAGTTAATACTAGCCAGATCCACGCCCATTTCAGCCAAGTAAGCCCCCATATTTTTTGATCCAAGATCCCAAGAATTGCCATGTTTGATTTTGTTATGCCTATTACCCGTTAAAGCAATGACAAGCGTGTTACCTAGAAGACTTTCTTTAATGTTTCTGGCCATCTCTAAGTCTCTTTGTTGTTTATCTGAATCGAAAAAAACAACATCTATTTTATCTTCGCTGACCAGCTGGTTGAGTTTTTGCAGCAGTTCGAACATCGCAGCACTGGTTTTACCATCATGCTGCTCATTCCATATGGTCGACTTCTCTATATCTTTTGTCATAGATTGGTTGTCGCCATTAAGCGTAATGTCTCCTTCAATAAGCTCGATTGCCACGGTTATTTTTTTAGAAGAGATGTCTATTGAATTACAAACAATATCAAAGAAGTGCTTTGGCGACTCTTTTGTACCGTGATATTCACCAACTAAAAGAGCATCGTTCGTATTGGCGATAATACTGGTAATCTTTTCTGGCAACTCATCGCATGACCAAGCATTTTCAGCTAGACATGATGCTAATAGTGTTAAAGCCAAAAATACTCCGTTATTCATAAATATACATCCATATTGTTCTATTGTTAGCCACACTATCCAACCATCGACCTGATTACAACAAGCTTCAGTTCCAGCCCTGAAGAAAAATATAGACAGGGATAGTTGGAGCCAACGCCCCTCGTGCTAAAAATAGCAATTAGTAGCCTATTTCATCATTTCGTACTGTGTATTTGTAATCATCACAGCATTCAGGGCAAAGAGCTTGATTAGCAGTTGATCACCTAGCTAGGTTATTGATTAATGATGGCTGGCTAATGTTTTGTTCCATTGCTCAGATTTTATGGCGTAAAAAATCTCTATATACTTTTTCATCTAATCCTATATCTGGGCAGACTAAACTCTTCTCTCTGACTTTAGAAAGGCTTAGTAAGCCATTTTCAACAAACACTGCTTGGGATATTAACGAGCAGTTGTCTACAGACCATTTCCCCAGCTGTTCTAACGGTGTCGGAGCACCGGAGACAATGTAAACTTTCACACCTTTATATTGATGAAAACCCTTCCCTTGCTGGTTAACTTTAACAACTGAGCAAGGTGGTTGTATCTCCAGAGCTATACTCTGCTCGTTTAGTTCAGCAATACATCTAGTTGAATTGGAGTTAATTGTCACTTCTGCATTTACACATGATGTAATAAGCAAAAAAGAAACGAAACCTGCGAGCTTAGTTATTGCTTTAATTACCAAAACCATACTTGGTCTCCAATGTTTGACCTGTTCGCATCACCGCCTTTTAAATCTTGCCGGTTAAATAAACCGATATGGGCAGTAGTTAGCTCCGTTGCTAATTTACTTCCACTGGAGTTGGTGTTGAAACAAGTTGAGAACCGTCAGTTAAATATAACGTATCCCCATCCCAGGCTGCATATACTGAAAGACTATTTACATCAAATGGCGCAGTGCCAGTGTACTTAAAACTCCCCTGATACCAAACCTCTCCATCACCATCGAAGTAAACAGTGCCAACATATCCTTTATCAGTATTATTCATTGCAACATATACTCCACCGTCAGGGCCGCCAACCCACAATGCAGTTTTAGGAACAGTAATCGGTCTAGTTTCAGGTTCGTAGCTTGATACAGGTTCACACCCATTGATTATTACCATCAGAAGCAGAACTGCTAGCAATTTCATGCAGAAAACTCCCCTATATTCTCAATAACCAGCCGGTTCATAGTTGGGAAAAAGTCTAGATCTCGATATTCATCGCGGAACTCTCCAATATAAGAGTTTGGGCGCGGGTCTATCATCCATGGTGTCTCTTTACCCGCAGCTTCAACTAACCTCTTAACAAAGTGAATGCAGCTATTTTTTGTTAAGTCATACTTCTTTCTAGCCGGATTACTGTTTTGCGATTTTTGGGCCGCTACACGCTGGTTGAGTTTCTCAAAAACACCTGCAGCCTCTAAAAATACGCCTTCAACTCTTGACCCCTTGCCTGCTTTGTTGCTCACTTTCTTTAACACAGGAACCAATGAGTTCAAATCTACGCCATCGACACCAGTTTTCACATTGGGCACTGGCACTCTCCTGACTACCCCTATTTTCTCTGGATAATCATATCGACCGTATTCGTAGTATTTCGTTAAACCTGACACTCCATTAATTAAAAGAATGCCTGCATGTCCTAAGTTAGAAATTTGCTGACTCGACTTTCTTATCGTAAAGTTGTCGAAATTTACCCATGGAAAAATATCAACATCCGTTCTCGGTGTATCCACAATAATTTTATAATCGGGGAAAACTATTGGGATCAATATGTCTTTCATACCTACTTCCTTGTATAGGGCTCACTAAAGGGCTAATTTTCAATCGTTTCACGGGTATGATGTTGTCCACAACGTATAGCAAACTCATACAGTCCATAGACTTAAATTTACTTAATCAGTCATAAACATTGAATTTGACAGCTTGAAAGACAGCTGAGGTAAAAAGTAACATAGCGCTTCTCATCAATTGCTAATCAGACTCAGAACTACATCATCTATTCCAGTCTTGAGTCATTTTCTAGTCAATGACTAATAAGTAACGAATGACATTTAAGTACCTATGTACTATCACAAAAACTTAAAGTGCCGATTATGCCCATAGTTGCTGCTAATACAATCGAGAGCTCAGTATTTAACACTTAAGTTCGAACCTGATAATTCGTATTTACTAATAGTACATAACTAAATATACCTAACGAGACGCTGTGAAGTCATCCCATGGCGGTTTTACGGTTTCAACCTAGAAACCGAGGCTCACTCCTGTACTTACACTAGATTATTTAGCTATTCGATTTAATCTCGCTGAATTATCCCTAAGACAAGCTAATATTTTTCGAGAAAAAAACAGGCAAATATATGACATAAAATATTGATAGCCACTAGCAAGTTAGATTAAAGTATCACCACTTAAGTACAGAGCTAGGCCTACTCGAGTCAAACATCGACCACGCCATCCAGAGAATTAAAAGCCAATCTCTACACGCCAATCAACTCCCTTATAAAGTTAACTCTGCCCCCATTTACTTAGGTTTTAAACCAGGTACTTTTTATATTTAACCTCAAGCCTCGATAATGAATAGTGAAACTCAATAAAATTCAATAAATTATCTTTTATCATTTTCTAATGAGCGTTTTTTTCTGATTTCAAGGTGAGTTTACACGCCAACAACTTATCTATTTCACGTAAATTTACGCTAAAGCAACAAAAATATTATAAAAACATGGTTTACCCTAAGAATAGGTTATTTACATCGCACATTTTTAAACGCACTAAAGCACAATATAGAATATTTACATTACTCAGTTAGCCGCGTACTATATTATGCCGAAATGGTTTATAAGGATATAACTATGTCGTGGCAAAAGATCGATAAGCGCATTGGCGCTCATTCACTGATGGCACTCGATGCGCACACCTGTTTAGAATATGGCGTAAAGTTACCTGCCAACTTCCCATTTAATAAAGTGAAATTTACCTGCCAGGCACTCGCTATGCTGGCAAAACTAAATGACTTTGACCAACAAATGGTGATTAAAGACATTTTTAGCGTTTACCACCACCCCAATGCACCAAGCTCAGTAAAGCACAGCCGTAACCCATTTCGCCGTTTGTGGCGCACTAAATACCCTTTTCGCACTTATCACTTTTTGATTCGTTATGAGCAAGCTTCATCAGGTATTAATATCGAAGATATTTTATTTGATAAGCAACTGAGTGGTCCTAAAGAACGCTTTGCCGCTGAGCGCACTATGTTGTATGAAGTAAAGCGTACGAGCATTGCCACATATAATAAAGCAATGGATAAAGATGGAATCGAAGAAATTGAGGGGGCTTGGGGAAATGAACCAAAGCCTACCGCACGAGTAAATACAGCCCATGCAGCAGTCAATGGCATGCAAAATAGTGTTACTAAGGCAACATGGCTAATGGGTACCCATTTAGATACCGCATATAAAGGTGATGGTATTCAAGCTTATACTTTGTTTCATAACCCGACAGACTCAGTCAAACTCGATTTAGTTGAATGTGTGTTTGATAAGCGACAAGGGCGAAAGTCTCATAATGCCCAGCATTTAGCCGCAGTGCTGGCACAAAATAACCAGCAAGGTAAGTCGGTAAAGTGGGTGGCACACAGCCAAGGCGTGATTGTATTTAATGCGGCGCTTGAGCACTATCGCATTCATTACCGTGCACAATTAAAAGGGGTTGAGCTTGCAGTGCATGGCAGCGGTGCAAACATTGATCAGCTAAAGCGTATTGCATCCAGCTTAGGAGTCAAAATTATCAGTATTCGTAATAACCCTTATGATTTAGTACCTAATTTGGCAGGGCGTAATGACGTATCATCGAGCAGCTTAGTACGTTCGGCGCGTTTTGCTAAGCACGTTTTTGGTGATGAAGTAGGCGCAAGCCCGCATACTTTACCCTTTTTAGGGCTTGAAACTTATGCTGATCAATTGGCGATGCTAGGTAATCGTGATAAAGCCGCTGAGGTGAAAAAGTTTATACGCCAACTCCCTAAAGTGGACCCACGAATATGATGGCGTTACTTAAAGCTTTTTACCGCGGTTTTGTTGGCGGCCCTGACTTTAACAACACAATCACCCGCAAGTTTATTTTAGAAGATAAACAGCTCAGTGTGACCATGCCTGACAGTAATGTTGCTGCGATTGATAACGCCAAAGATGTGAGCTTTCCTCACACTTCATCAATTTGGTTTAAACAAAATGCTAAAGTTTATATGCAACATCACTACGTTAGGGTTATGACTGAAAACTGGATGTACGTGCCACCAGTGGGGGTTGGCACTAGCAGTGAATATGGCATGTTAAGTTGCCAAGTGCGTATCAAACAAACCTCTGCTATTAATGTGCTTGATAAAACCGCATTGGCGCAGTTTGTGGTGCAAGCGTATGATAATTTTCATAATGGTCCTGAAGGGCGTAATACTGAAATTCGACAAGAAACCATCGAAGAAACAAGTCAAATGGCGCGATCATTTACGCCTGACGAACTTGAAGAAGAAATTGCGGAACTGATACATCTAAGGGGTAAGCCAGCTATTCCAGCAGCGAAATTAATTGAAATAAATGGTGTTGATTGGGTTTTTTATCAAGAGGTTAAAAATAACCGACGCTCTCATCTCGACTTTTATTGCTTACCGCTAAGCCCCACCAGTTTTTTAGAGGTGAAATTTAATCACCGCGTTGACCGCAGTGATCAACATAAAAAATGGGCAAAACACGCTTTGGAGTCACAGCAGCGTATTATGGAAGCCATTTTATTAACCAACATCCCAGCAAGTGATGACAACTTAGTCGCACACAACGCTGAGGTGGTATAAGCATGTGGTCGCTAATTAAAACCTTTTGCCGTGGTTTTGATGGCGGCCCTGATTTTAACAACACAATCACCCGCAAGTTTATTTTAGAAGATAAACAGCTCAGTGTAACCATGCCTAACAGTAATGTTGCAGCGATTGATAGCGCCAAAGATGTGAGCTTTCCCCACACTTCATCAATTTGGTTTAAACAAAACACTAAAGTATATATGCAACATCATTACGTTAGGGTTATGACTGAAAACTGGATGTATGTGCCACCAGTGGGGGTTGGCACTAGCAGTGAATACGGCATGTTAAGTTGCCAAGTGCGCATCAAACACACCTCTGCCATCAATGTGCTTGATAAAACCGCATTGGCGCAGTTTGTGGTGCAAGCGTATGATGATTTTCACAATGGTCCTGAAGGGCGTAATACTGAAATTCGACAAGAAACCACCGAAGAGTCAAGTAAAATGGCTATGCCTTTTGAGCCTGAAGAACTCGAAGAAGAAATCGCAGGGCGTATCGAGAACTATGGGTACCCTCCCATCTTGCCTGCTGAAATTCACAATGTGAATGGTGTTGATTGGGTGTTTTATCAAGAAGTAAGAAGTAATGTCCGCTCTCGCAGTGATTTTTATTGTTTGCCGCTAAGCCCCACCAGTTTTTTAGAGGTTGAGTTTAGGCACCGCGTTGACCGCAATGATCAACATAAAAAATGGGCAAAGCACGCTTTGGATTCACAGCAGCGCATTATGGAAGCAATTTTATTAACCGACATCCCAGCAAGTGATGATAATTTAGTCGCACACAACGCTGAAGTGGTATAAGCATGTGGTCGCTAATTAAAACCTTTTGCCGTGCTTTTGTTGGCGGCCGTGCTTTTGTTGGCGGCCCTGATTTTAACAACACAATCACCCGAAAGTTTATTTTAGAAGATAAACAGCTCAGTGTAACCATGCCTAACAGTAATGTTGCAGCGATTGATAGCGCCAAAGATGTGAGCTTTCCCTGGATATGTGAGGTCAGAGTGAACTTCATTTGAGTATCATATTTTTCCTCATCCCACGACTCGGCTTTAGACCCCTTGACATAACACATTTCTGTTAAGAAACCATTTTACAAAAAGCAAACCCGATTCGAGGAGGCATCTAACCTTGTGTGAATGCACGTTAACTCTCGGCGACAGGCCACTCCGAGGCATCTATGCCATCGCGGCATTTGTGAACCCATTCACATCAGACACTGTCCCAGAGCGCCCATGGATGGGTTCAAACAACGTCCCTGTTTAAAAGCCGGTTCGGCATCCAAGCCTCTCGCTCATAAGCCCAGTCGCTGATGAGACTATTCGCCGAGCCGAAAGAGCATCTGCACACACCCCGCTGGAGGCGAAAACCCACCGTAGGTGTTCAAATGAATCTAGCCTTCATTTCAAATGATTAAGCCCCCTAGGCTAATCATCCAAAGAACAACCGCCATAACCAAGAAGAATCCAAGTTCTCCTGACAAGTACGATACTGAGCCGCATATCGTTTCGAGCGGGCATCAACGCGATCGGCCACCTTAATCAACCAGGCTTTTTGGTTATAGGTTTTGCGCTTATATCCACCCCATCCTTCGTGATAATTAAGATATTGGTTGCGCGCGTCCCATTTTGATACGCCATTGATTTGATGCGATTTGTAGATGAACCAGCCCATAAAGTCCATTGCATCGTCAAAGTTACTGCGACTAGACCAGGTATTACCGGTTTCTCTGACGTAATCATCCCAAGTCATGGTTTTCGCTTGGGCATAGCCGTAGGCATCACTGGCACGGCCAATGGGGATGAAGCCTAAAAAGTACTCCATTGGTGGCGCAGCATTGTGCTTAAACGAGCTTTCTTGGTACATCATGGCCAATGGCACATGTACAGGGACGCCCCACTTATCTCGGGTGTTTTTAGCCGCTTTATACCAAGAGCGATTCTCTTGATAAATAGCACACAAATTTTCTGGGTCTTTAGGTGGAGGGGTGGCACAACCTAACAGCAGTTGGGTGGCAATCACCACCCACAACCAAGACAATTGCTTCATAAAACCTTTAGCCAAATTAAACGTCAGTTAGCCAGTAGTTTCACATTGTTTGAATTATTAGGCAATTGATTCAGGTAGGTTTATTGACGTAAGTAGGAGGAATTTGTAACTTAGTCTCAGTGGGCTATTGGCTGCTATCCGGTAGCTTCACCCGCTCACAATCATAAGACTCTTGCTGCCAAACCACAGGCTGCCAATAGCTGTCGTCCATGCCGCGATAAATTTTTCCGGCATTGAACTGCGCACCTATGTGGTAACGCTCGTTAGCTTCAACGTTAATGACAAACTGTTTGGGTGTGCGCGCCGCCAATTTAACCTTAACGGCCGGGTCGCTAATAAGTTCAGCCACCGTAAATTGATACTCGCCAGGAGCCAATTGATAATTAGGCTTTGAGATAACAGGCTTGCCATCTAAATGGGTAACGACAGCCCGGTATAGGCCTTGGTCTTTAGCGGGCTCTAGATAGCCTGAAACGGTACCGCAGAGGTTTTCATCATCGGGTGCTGAAGCGCACCCGACAAGCGTTAAAGCTGCACTCATCAATATCAGCTTGCGCATCAGCCTACCTTAGCGTCATCCACTTGCGGTTTAAAGTAGTCATCTAAAAACTGCTCAAATGTCACGGCATCGCTTTGCTCAATTTCAGTTTGCTGAACTAAGGACTCCTCAGCGGCCTGCTTATAACTCGCTTGTACATCACTTGGAAGCGGTAGTTGCTGCAGTTCTTGGTGGTACTGTTTGGCTAGCCTCATCACCCACTCACCGTGGTCAAGTTGTTGGTCAAACAGTTGCTGCATTAATTGCCCTGATAGGGTTAAATCTGGATTATCAACAGCTTGATGCCAGTGCGCTAACGCTTGTTGATATGCCTCACCCTGCTCACCATCTAGCTGTTTAGCAATTTTCTGTAAGTCAGCAAAAATGTCGTGTAACCAGGCCGTTTTACTGACCATTTCACCATCGCGGTTTAGCTGCAGTTGCGGGTCGCGCCCCTGAAGAATCACTTGATTGAGGTTATCTGATAATGCTTGTTCCTCAGATGCATCACTTGGCGGTGATGGCTGAAGCAAACAATATAGAATAAACATATCAAGAAAACGCACTTGCGATGCGGTGATGCCCACGCTGCTAAACGGATTAACATCTAACGCGCGTACTTCGATGTACTCAACCCCTGCCCTTGCTAGTGCCTCAGATGGCTTTTCACCGGGTAAGCTAACTCGCTTGGCACGAATAGGTGAGTAAAACTCGTTTTCGATTTGCAGCACGTTGGCATTCAGTTGGCGAAACTCACCATCGACCTTCACACCGATTTCAGCAAATTTGTCTGATGACATATTGATGGCTGCATCAACGCCCTTTAGGTATTCATCCAGCGAATTGTAGCTAATACTTAATCTTTCTTGCTCTTTGTTGGTGTAGCCAAGATCGCTCATACGCAAAGAGGTGGCGTAAGGTAAATACAGCGTTCCTTTGCCCATTTTTTCAAATGGGATATCGGTTTGCTGATCTTTAATAAACGATCCACACAACGCAGGTGATGCGCCAAATAGATACGGCAGCACCCAAACCAAACGGCGATAGTTACGAATAAGACCAAAATAAGATTCAGAAATGAAATTGCATCGGCCACCCTCAGCACCTTGCACTTCATAGAGTCGCTGCCAAAGCGATTTAGACACTGAAAAGTTAAAATGCACCCCAGAGATAATCTGCATTTGCGCGCCGTAACGATACGTGAGTCCTTTACGGTACAAACGTTTCATCTGGCCGCTGTTAGAACTGCCGTAATCGGCAATGGGGATGTCTTCAATATTGCCCACATAACACGGCATACTCACCGGCCATAATTGCTCACCATTTAGGTTTTGCACCGTGTAAGCATGGGTGTAGGTGAGATCGGTAAACAACGACTCTATGTCACCATGAACGGGAGTAATAAACTCCAATAGAGACTCACTGTAATCAGTGGTAATACGAGAGTGGGTTAAAGCAGACCCTAAGGCTTTGGGATGAGGCTGCATAGATAAGTGTCCAGCAGCGTCAATCCGTAAGGCTTCGCGCTCAATGCCACGGTGTAAATCACCCAAGGCGCGTTGGCTGTCAGTATCGGAGAGTTGCTCTATCACTTCATTGAAAGATTTCAATCTCTTTGTCTCTTATATGTCATGGTCACGGTAGCTAGGGTCTGTTGACCTTTTGCGGTTAAATGTTGTTCGAGATAAAAGCGTTTTAGTCACGGCGAGAGGTTTGCTGCTTAGCAACATGCCTCTTCAAAGATTCACTGCCCCTAGTCAGACCCGCCAATCACAATAGATATTTCATGCCTTGGCCTAATTAAAGCACATTGGCATTGATTTTATTGGCGCCTATTTAACGCTAAAGCGGCACTCACACAGTGAATACCGCTTATGCTGTCTAATATAGGGTCAAATAACCAGATTACAACTCAAAATCTCTAACTGGATAGCCAAGCGCTTTAATATCCGCCTCAATGGCCGCCTTATCACCTACAATCAATACCACCATCTTGTGTAAATCCAGTTGCTTTTTAGCCACTTGGTTTAGCGTTTCAAGGCTAATGGTGTTGATCATGTCAGTTTGCTTTTGGGTGTAGTCATAGGGCAAACCAAAGCGTTGAATACGGCGCATGAAGCCGGCTTTTTGATACGGTGTTTCATAATCCAGTGCTTGAGATTGCGTAATCGAGTTACGCATAAATGCCAGTTCTTTGTCTGTCATGCCCTGTTTGCGATACTGATTAATCTCTTTCGCAAACTCGACTAACGCAGGTGCTGTCACATCGCTACGTACACTTGCTGACGCTTCAAACACACCCAGCTCTTTACCACCGGCAAAGTAACTACGCGCGCCATAGGTATAACCTTTATCCTCACGCAGGTTCAAATTAATGCGGCTATTAAATGCGCCACCTAATGGGTAGTTCATCAAATAAGCTTTAAAGTAATCACCTGTCGCATCATAAGGCATGGCACGCTTACCCAGCTTAATTACCGACTGCGCCGCGCCCGGCTTATCAAGAATATAGATTTTACCGCCTTTTACTTTCGGCAAATCAGCTAGTGCAGGCAGTGCTACTGCGTCGCCTTGCCACTGGCTAAACACTTGTAATTTAGCCATTAGCTCAGATTGACTGAGGTTACTGACCGCCACCATTTGCGCGTTGCCAGCGCGGTATTGTTTGGCATAAAACTGCTTAACATCGTCAAGCGTTATTGCAGACACGCTGGCCAGTGTGCCCTGACTACTCACACCTAATGGTGAGTCTTTACCGTAAAGCAGCGCATCAAACCCGGTAGAAGCTAAAAAGTTAGGATCTGACATCATATGCTGCAGCCCTTGTAGCTGCTGCTGTTTAACGCGATCAAAATCGGCTTGCTTAAAGGCGGGCTCAAATAAACGCTCTTGAACGATGGCCAAGGTTTCATCAAGCTTAGATGTCAGTGCAGACACTTTGACATAGCTTTGGTAAACATTAGAGCCAAAACTGATGGTACTACCAATCATCTCAAGGGCTTGGGCCAACTCTTCGGTACTGCGCTTGGTACTCGACTCGTTAAGCATTGACGCGGTGAGGCTGGCAAGGCCTGCTTGCTCTAGCGCCACCATGCGGTGACCGCCATTAAGGTATATCAATAGCTCAACGGTGGGGGTTTCTTCTGATTCAGTCCCCATCACTTCAATACCATTGCTTAAATCACTGGTCCATAAGGTGGGAACCTTAAGCACTGGGGCTGGACCGGCTGCAGGCATCACGCTGCGATCAAATGATGACTTAGCCACGGCAATATTATCAAGCCCGGTCACCGCATCAGCAGCCACTAAAGGTGCGGGTGCCACAAAGGTATCTTCATGGGCGATCAGCTGCCCTTGCCCTTCGGGTACCACGCTCATCACCACCATGGGCTTATCTTTAATGTAAGTATTAAATACCCGCATGACATCGGCTTTGGTCACATTGGCATAGCGATTAAGATCGTAACCTATCATGTTGGGGTTGTCTGAGAAGGTTTGGTTATAGGCCAAGGTAGAGACTTTGCCCTTGACACTTTGCAAACCAAAAATGGTGTTTGCCTCAAACTGAACCTTCACTTTTTGTAAGTCATCATCAGTGACGCCACGCTGTTCAAATTCGGCAATAGACGCCAGCATGGTTTTTTCGATATCAGCTAAATTCACACCGGCTGCAGGGTTAGCTAATGCATACATAGAGAACTGACAAGCCAACTCCTGACAAGGGTGACTCACACCCGCTTGTACCGCTAAGCCATCTTTGACTAAGTTTTTATAAAATATTGAAGTTTGACCGCCACCAAGAATATTGGACAGCAAGTCCAGCGCTGCTTCATCGTCATGGCGACCATAAACGGTTGGGAACGCCACTCGCAATAAAGGCAAATGCACGCGATCTTCCATTGAGATGTAACGCGTCTCAGGCAGTGTAACCAGCTGTTTTTCATCGGCCTGTACTGCTGGCCCTGCAGGTATTTCACCAAAATACTTGTTTACCCAAGCTAAGGTTTGCAGTTCGTCAAAGTCGCCACCTATGGTTAAGGTCGCATTGTTCGGGCCATACCAACGCTGGAAAAAGTGTTTCACATCGTTAAGGTCGGCGCGTTCTAAATCTTCCGGCCAACCGATAACAGGCCAAGAATATTGATGCCCTTGTGGGTAGAAGGCTTGATTAAAGCGCTCGCTCATGCGGCCGTAGGGTTGATTATCAATCCGTTGTGCTCGCTCGTTTTTGACGGTTTCTCGCTGCACTTCAAATTTCTTTTCTGTTAGTGCCGGCAGGAAAAATCCCATGCGGTCGGACTCTAACCACAACATCTTTTCCAGCTGATTGCTGGGGACGGTTTCAAAATAGTTGGTGCGATCACTATTTGTGGTGCCGTTTAAGGTACCACCGGCTTCAGTAACCGTTTTAAAGTGCTGCTCGTCGCCCACGTTTTCAGATCCCTGGAACATCATATGTTCAAACAGGTGAGCAAAACCTGAACGCCCAGACATTTCCCGCGCAGAGCCCACATGGTAGGTCACATCTACGTGCACTAGTGGGTCAGAGCTATCTTGGTGCAACACCACAGTCAAGCCGTTTGCCAATTGGTATTTTTTATATGGGATACCGACTTCTGACTCGGCAAAACTCACCGATTCCAGTAGTGATACGCCTGCGGGTAAGTTAGTTTGGGTTTGTTGGTTGGCACAACCTAACAACGCCGCTGACACTGCGGCTGCTAATATCCATTTTTTCAACGTAAACTCCTTCAGGCTTGGTGGTCCAATACCTTTAAAATACCAATGACATCAAACTGGTCTGTTTGTCACTATAACCAATGCAAGGCTGCCGCAGCAACCAACAGGTAGCGAATACTCTTTCCGATAAAAATCATCACGGTTGAACGAATCAAAGGCAACTTCATCCAACCCGCTAGCAAACACAATAGGTCGCCTACAACCGGTGCCCAGGCTAGCAGCAAAGACCAATACCCGTAACGCTGGATCAACGCCAAACTACGCTGGTACTTACCCGATGCCATATCTTCCGGCGACTTAGCAAAGCGGCCTAAAGATCCAAGGTAATAACTGGTGATTGAGCCAAGTGTATTACCCACAGTGGCGACGATGACCAGTGTTAACCATATCGATGCATCATCGTTAATCAGTGCAGCAAGTAAAACTTCCGATCCACCCGGTAACAATGTCGCAGCAAGAAATGCGGCACTAAACATCAACCATAACGTTGTCATATTCTCTTACCTAATGATATTTCGTAATGTTTTGTTAATCATTGCCCATCACGTCTGCAGTGTTGCACAACCGTTAAAATTTAAAGATATTAAAACAAGCTTTATTATCACAATAAGTTATAACAAAAATGGTTTGTTGCGCAACACGGTCTATCTATAAAATGGCGAAATTACCGTGAAACCAATTATTTTTGCTAAGCAAGTATATAGCAGGCAAACTATGACGTTTCGCACATAATTTTCACACACACGCAGTCGTGCAAGTTAAGTTGTTTTTTATAACCAAAATAAATAACCCTAACACTCAAATTGTACTCGCTCAGTGTGGCAATCAATATTTGGAATAACAGACATGTGGCAAACGATTAAACAAATCCCTTTTTGGCAAAAAGTGGTAGCGGGCTTTATTTTAGGCGCTACTGTCGGTGTCATTTTTGGTGAGCAAGCAACCGTATTAAAACCGCTGGGCGACCTGTTCATTGCGGCGATTAAGATGTTAGTGGCACCACTGATTTTCTGTGCGATTGTGGTCAGTATTACGGCACTGGGCAACGATGTCAGTTTAAAGCGCCTGAGCTTTAAAACCCTGGCGATGTTTATGTTCACCGGCACCATCGCATCAATTATCGGCCTGACAGTTGGTTCGATGATCGATATGGGTGGCACCATGGAGCTAGCCACCTCAGAAGTTCGCGAGCGCCATGTCCCCGGCTTTGCACAAGTGCTGCTTGATATGATCCCAGTCAATCCTTTCGCCTCACTTGCTGAAGGCAAAGTACTGCAAATCATCGTATTTGCCGCACTGGTGGGGATTGCCATTAATAAAGTGGGCGAAAAAGCCGACGCATTAAAGCGCACCATCGAAGCGGGCGCTGAAGTGATGTTCCAATTAACTCGCATGGTACTACAACTGACTCCAATCGGCGTATTTGGCTTAATGGCATGGGTTGTTGGTGAGTATGGTTTATCGACTCTATTGCCACTGGGTAAATTTATTGGTGCCATTTATATTGCCGCATTAATCCACATTATTGTGGTTTACGGTGGATTAATAAAATTTGCCGCTAGACTGAGCCCAGTGCAGTTTTTCCGTAAAGCCATGCCAGCTCAGCTAGTTGCTTTTACCACCGCATCGAGCTTTGGCACTCTGCCCGCAAGTACACGCTGTACTGAGTCTATGGGCGTATCTAAGAAATACGGCGCCTTTGTACTGCCAATGGGCGCAACCATGAACATGGACGGTTGTGGCGGTATCTACCCTGCTATTGCCGCTATCTTTATTGCGCAAATTTATGGTATTCCACTAGAGATGAGTGACTACTTGCTGATTGCAGTTACCGCAACGGTCGCCTCAGTAGGCACCGCTGGCGTACCGGGTAGCGCTATGGTGATGCTATCGGTCACGTTAGGTGTGGTTGGTCTGCCGCTTGAAGGCATCGCCTTTATTGCCGCCATTGACCGCGTTATCGACATGATCCGCACCAGTACCAACGTCACCGGCGATATGATGACGGCCGTTGTGGTTGGTAAATCTGAGGGACAAGTCGACGTAGACCAGTTTTATACTAACGACGAGCCACTAAAAACCGCAACTAGCTAGCTACAGATTTAGTTAACTCGCAACAAAAAGGCCACTGAATGTGGCCTTTTTAATACCCAAACTATGCAATAAAATCAAACGCGTTATACTGAATAGGCAATACCAATCAGTATAAACATTTAGTCACTCAGCGAGAGTTTAGAGGTTCTGAGGCAAGGTCATTAAATGCTCCTGCATTAATGACATTCACCACATCCATGTGGCTTGCAACGAGTGAAGAGCATAGTTGTTCTACGGTTAAGCTCGTTAACATAGCATCAGGACTGCTAAAACTCGCCGTTCTGGCGCGTTTTTGGCTACCTACTTCTGCGTTGAATAACCTCACAAGGGAGCAACCATTGTCTCTGTTATTCGTCTTGAATTAGTTTGCCAAAAGCGCGCTAAGTAGATCAAATTCTTATACTGATTGGTATAAAATAGCTTAACTGAAAGATAATTAAGGCCATTTATGACCAAACTCTTCTTCCTACCCATCATACTTTGTCTGTTTTGGACGCTGTTTTTACACCTCAATGGTGTGCCGCTTAAGCAGGGCAAAAAGGGCTTTATTTATATTATCGCCATCAGCATGACCCTGATCTTGTCATTGTTGTTCTTACTTTGGCTAACCGCAGGACAAAACTTACGTAGCTAACAGCTAATCGTTCACTAGGCGAGCGCTCAATGGTCTGGTAAGATTGCGCCCCCGCAATATGTGTGCAGTGAGATTCAGGAAATACCATGTCAGACAAGTTCTTCTTTAAAGGGCGCAAAACTCCTAAGCCTAAGCATGAGAGTTTTGGTTACAACACAAAGCGTAGCGCTAAACCTGGGACGCTAGAACGCCCTTTTGAGCTCACTGTCACCAGTAGCGAACGCCAAGCTGAAATAGCAGCGCTGCTACAAAGCCAAAAATTGCATGGCAACATTACTGTTGATGCAAGCGCGGTAGAAAATATTGCAGAGTTAGATGGCTACCTAAATCGGCCCACTACAGCAACTGTCGCTAAAGTCCCTGGACGTAATGACCCATGTAGCTGCGGCAGTGGTCAGAAATTCAAGCGTTGCTGTGGCTAGCCACTTACCCGTTTATAAAACGCTTTGGGAAAACACTTCAAGATGAGCTTCTAGCTCATCTTCTGTTTGTGGTGCGCGCTCTAATTCAAAGGTTAATGGGCTGCCGCCATTAAGCATAAACACCGATAGCTCACCGTGGTCATAATGAAACCATTTACCGTTAATACACAGGTCGGTATAGCAGTTGGGTAATAATTCCATGTTAGCACCTCATTGTCATAACTGTTTCTAGCAACTTTTTGTTAACTTTGAGTTGCAATATGGGATATACATCACCTTTATAAAAACCCAAATGACGTAGGGGAACCATGATCTATGTCAATGTGGACAACATTTTTTGGCAATTTAGCCATATTGATAAGCATAAATCGCCAAAATTGGCTTTTTAAGCGCATAAAAAAATGCCGCGAGATGACTCGCGGCATTTAACATTTCAACCTATTGAGCTACCCCAGTACGGCAATCAACACACCCGCAGCCACTGCTGAGCCTAACACCCCTGCAACGTTGGGGCCCATTGCATGCATCAATAGGAAGTTTTGCTGGTTAGCTTCTAAGCCCACCTTATTCACTACCCGTGCTGCCATAGGTACCGCTGACACGCCCGCTGCGCCGATAAGCGGGTTAATCTTACCACCCGATAACTTGCACATCAGTTTAGCCATCAATACCCCTGATGCTGTACCGATTGCAAACGCGACCGCACCTAATACCAAAATACCTAAGGTCTCAATTTGCAAGAACTGCTCAGCAGACAGTTTTGAACCTACTGCCAATCCAAGGAAGATGGTGACAATGTTAATCAGCTCGTTCTGCGCTGTGCTAGATAATCTATCCACAACACCCGATTCGCGCATTAAGTTACCCAAGCAGAACATACCGACTAACGGTGTTGCCGCTGGTAAAAACAGAATCGTTAACCCAAGCACCATTAGCGGGAAGATGATTTTTTCTTTCTTGCTCACCTCACGCAGTTGCTCCATCTTGATCTGGCGTTCAGATTCAGTGGTCAGCGCCTTCATAATAGGTGGCTGGATAATCGGTACCAGTGCCATATAAGAATAAGCCGCTACCGCAATCGCCCCTAATAATTCAGGTGCCAGTTTGGACGCTAAGAAAATTGCCGTCGGACCGTCCGCCCCGCCAATAATCGCAATCGCCCCCGCATCTGCCATAGTAAACTCAAAACCCGGGACCGCATTGAGCGCTATTGCGCCTATCAGTGTCGCAAAAATACCAAATTGTGCAGCGGCACCCAGTAACAACATGCGTGGGTTAGCAATTAATGCACCAAAGTCAGTCAACGCCCCAACGCCCATAAAAATCAATAATGGGAAAATACCGGTTTCGATACCCACATAGTAGGCGAAATACAACAGTCCGCCTTCATCGGTAAAGCCACCATTGGGAATGTTGGCCAGAATGGCTCCAAATCCAATTGGCAATAGCAACAAGGGTTCAAACCCACGGGCTATGGCTAAATATAATAGCGTGGCTCCCACCGCCATCATTAACATTTGGCCGCCAGTAAAGTTGGCGATACCTGATTCAGCCCAAAAAGCTAATAAACCTTCCATGACGACTCCTATGCTATGCCCAGTAATTGGTTGCCTACAGCGACAGAATCGCCCTCTTTCACCCAAATCTTACTGATCACACCATCGGCTTCAGCCCGAACTTCGGTTTCCATTTTCATGGCTTCTAGAATAATCACCACATCGCCCTGTTTAACGGTATCGCCTTGGGCTACGTTAACTTTGAAGATGTTGCCGGACAGCGGCGCACTCATCTCTAACTTAGTTTCAGTACTTGCTGGCGCAGCCGCTGCTGCGGGCGAAGAGGCCGGTGGCGTAAAGGACACCACATTGTCTGTCGCCACTATTTGATTAATGTCACCACCAGGTGATACCTCAACAACAAAGTTTTGCCCTTGTACGTTAACCGTATAAGTTTCTGGCTCCCCTGATACTGAAGCTGTAGCAGCTACAGCGGCTGACGCGGCTTCAGGCTTAGGCTCGAAGGCATCGGCATTGTCGCGGTTTTGCAAGAATTTATAACCAATTTGCGGGAACAGTGCATAAGTTAATACGTCATCGTCGAACTCAGAGCCGAGACGCACATCGTCCTGCGCGGCTTTATCTTTTAGCTCGTCGCGTAGGTTATCTAGCTCTGCCGTCAACTGGTCCGCCGGGCGACAAGTGATGGCTTCACCACCATCAAGTACTTTGTCTTGAAGGCTTTTGTTTACTGGGGCTGGAGTTGCGCCATACTCGCCTTTAAGTACGCCTTCAGTTTCTTTTGTCATTGACTTGTATCGCTCACCCGTCAATACGTTAATCACCGCTTGAGTACCCACAATTTGAGAAGTAGGTGTCACTAACGGTAAGAAGCCGAGGTCTTCACGGACTTTAGGGATCTCTTCCAGAACCAAGTCGAGCTTATCTGATGCGCCTTGCTCGCGTAACTGATTTTCCATGTTGGTCAACATGCCGCCTGGCACTTGAGCACGTAAAATGCGCGAATCAATTCCTTTAAGCTCACCTTCAAAACTGGCGTACTTCTTACGCACATCTCTAAAGTAAGCGGCGATCTCTTCTAAGAGCACCATATCGTAGCTCGTTGCGCGGTCAGTACCTTCTACCATAGCAACTAAGGTCTCTGTTGCGCTGTGGCCGTATGTTTGGCTCATTGACGAAATAGCGGTATCAAGGACATCAATCCCCGCCTCAATGGCTTTTTGGTAGGTGGCCGTACTTAAACCTGTAGTTGCATGACAATGCAGGGCAACAGTGAGATCAGTCTGGTTTTTAAGCTGGCTAATTAGATCGTAAGCTTCATACGGCTTAAGCAAGCCTGCCATATCTTTGATACATAAAGAGTGACAACCCATGTCTTCAAGGCGTTTGGCCATATCGACCCAAGTATCTAAGGTATGTACTGGGCTTGTGGTGTAAGAAATGGTGCCTTGCGCGTGCCCGCCTACTTCAACAACAGACTTTACTGCCTGTTGTAGGTTACGTACGTCATTCATCGCATCGAAAATACGGAATACATCAACACCATTATCGTGTGCACGTTCAACAAAACGGTGCACGAGGTCATCGGCGTAATGGCGATAACCTAAAAGATTCTGTCCACGCAATAACATTTGCTGTGGGGTATTGGGCATGGCTTTTTTAAGCTCACGGATACGCTCCCAGGGATCTTCACCAAGGTAACGAATACAGGCGTCAAAAGTGGCGCCGCCCCATGACTCAAGTGACCAATAGCCAACTTGGTCTAATTTTGCTGCTATGGGAAGCATATCCTCGATTCTAAGACGAGTGGCAAGAATGGACTGATGGGCATCTCTTAAAGCGACATCAGTTAATGCTAAAGGCTTGCTCATATAAACTCCCTAATTTTATGCTTTTGCTCGATACTGATGAATTGCTGCAGTAATCGCAGCAACTATTTTAGGATCGATATTATTATTCTGACTATCAGTAGCGGCCGGTTGCGGCTGACTACTAATCTGGGTTTCAGGGGCGAACTTCCACGCCACCAATTTAATCGCCAAGATCAACATAGAAAGGAATAGGAAAACTAAGCCCATACCAAGCAGCATGATACCGAGGGCATCCACTATCTGTTGTGAAATTGCGTTCATACTTTCCTCTTTCTGTTCTAGTACTTCTTTTATGCACCTAAAATTCAACTTAATGCATTTTTAGGCAGTAGCAAACTCCTGTTAGTCAGGGACAACTTGCTTAATTTAGCGCGAATATTCGCTATCAAGGTTGAAAACCATAACTAATCTATAACAAAAACGCGAGCCTTTTGTAAATTGGTCTTACCAAAATAGCCGTATCCAAATCGGTCAAAGTGAAAATATGATAAAAATATGACACTAAAAATGCAGATATGACAACAATTTGCGCTTACCAATCATTTTCTTCATAAAATGCCACTGCCAACGATAAAAATTGATTCCACAACACAGAACATTAATCGCCATCACGTATTTTATGCAATTTTGAAAGGTAAAAATTCATTCGAGCAGCCTAAGCCACTAGGAATAGCTGTTGATAATGGTTAAGTTAGCCTATTGTCGCTAAATAAGCAGCAAAACTGCCCGTTCAGCGGTGGGGTATTCATCGATCAAGCCCATCACGACAAAGAAAACGTTTTGCTTGTCTGCGAAGACGTTGCTGCAAGCAACAGTCGCGTTAGGTGTTGTTATACCAATCAGTATAAGAATTTGATCTACTCAGCGCGAGTCTTGGCAAGCGAGTTCAAGGCGAGTAGTAATAATGGTAGAAATAAAGGTCATTGAATAGCAGCGACAGCTGCCGTTAAAAAGCGGGCATTAAAAAAGCCCGTTGAATATTCAACGGGCTTTAATAATGGCGGAGAAGGAGGGATTCGAACCCTCGATGGGATTTAAAGCCCATACTCCCTTAGCAGGGGAGCGCCTTCGGCCACTCGGCCACCTCTCCGCATAAAATGGCGCGCTTGGGAGGATTCGAACCTCCGACCGCCTGGTTCGTAGCCAGGTACTCTATCCAGCTGAGCTACAAGCGCAAATTTTATGGTCTAACAAACAAAACGACGGTATAAACCGTCGATTTAGAATATGGTACGCGTGAGAGGATTCGAACCTCTGACCGCCTGGTTCGTAGCCAGGTACTCTATCCAGCTGAGCTACACGCGCACAGATAAAACTTTAAGTAAGATATAGATGGTACGCGTGAGAGGATTCGAACCTCTGACCGCCTGGTTCGTAGCCAGGTACTCTATCCAGCTGAGCTACACGCGCATCTTACTATCTATAAACTACTTTACACTAAAAAACAAAAAATGGTACGCGTGAGAGGATTCGAACCTCTGACCGCCTGGTTCGTAGCCAGGTACTCTATCCAGCTGAGCTACACGCGCATATCGTTTTCTAGTTAAGAAATGGCGGAGAAGGAGGGATTCGAACCCTCGATGGGAGTTAAAGCCCATACTCCCTTAGCAGGGGAGCGCCTTCGGCCACTCGGCCACCTCTCCGTTTTCTTGGCGCACATATTACTGTTTGATGAAAATAAGTCAAACCATTTCTGATAAACAATTACTGTTTGAGTCGTTTTTAAGCAGATTGTACTCTAATGCACCAAATACGCAGGAAAAGTACATTTTTAAAAGCCCAAAAACAAAAAAGCCAGCGAAATCGCTGACTCTCTATAAGTCTTACTCCGGTCCAAGAGTTTGACTTAAAAGTTGCCACCCTCAGGTGCATTTCCGGCCTTCTCAGACTGAATACGTTGATAAATCTCTTCACGATGTACAGAGACTTCTTTAGGTGCATTCACACCGATGCGTACCTGGTTACCTTTTACGCCTAACACAGTGACAGTTACTTCGTCACCAATCATCAGTGTTTCACCAACACGACGAGTTAATATCAGCATTCTTTTGCTCCTTAGTTCCTAGTCTGCTCTCTACGGCACTATTCCGTTAATATGCTTATTATAAGGTCAGCATAGTACAAATTAACAGTAGTCTATTCGAAAAGCGTGATTTAATTGCACCTTTAAACGTCAAAAACGTGAGATATCTGTCTGACATCTAACCATAACGCGTTATTTTCGCTCTTTTGTTAGGTTATATTATCACTTTACGAGATTAAACCAGCATTAATTACACTTCTTTAGATTATTATTAGGTAATGATCATTATTGCGGCAATTTTTGACGCTAATGCCATTACCTAAACATCCTTGAATTACCATGCCTTAATCTTAGTCATAAAAAAAGCGCCGTAGGCGCTTTTTTAACGATTAACTCAATCGATCAGTCAACCAAGGTAACACGCTCGCTAATGCGGCATCTAAGTTCTCTGGTTGACTACCACCAGCTTGTGCCATATCCGGACGCCCACCGCCTTTACCACCCACTTGAGCAGCAACAGTAGCAACCAACTCCCCTGCTTTAACCTTAGCGGTAAGATCTTTAGTCACACCAACAATCAAGTTAACTTTGGCATCACCTGCTATGCCAAGTACTACAATACCCGATTGCAGTTTCTGCTTAAGCTCGTCTTGCAAGCCGCGTAGTGCTCCTGACTCCACACCTTCAAGCTTTTTAACCAGCACTTTAACACCCGCTACCTCTTGCGCTTCACCAGCAAGGTCGGCACTGGTAGCAGCCGCTAACTTATCTTTAAGTTGCGCCAACTCTTTTTCCAGTTGCTTAGTTTTGTCTAATTGTGCTTTTAGCTTAGTGACCACAGAGGCTGAATCAGATTTTAGCAATGAAGCGGCCTGCTCTAAATCTGCTTGCTGATTAGCAATGTATGCCATTGCAGCTGCGCCGGTGACTGCTTCAATACGACGAACACCTGCAGCGATGCCACCTTCTGAAGTAATTTTGAATACACCGATGTCACCCGTACGACCAACATGGGTACCGCCACACAGTTCAATCGAGAAATCACCCATGGTTACAACGCGTACTTGTGAATCATACTTCTCACCAAATAGCGCCATCGCGCCTTTTTCTTTGGCTGATTCAATATCCATCACTTCAGCTTTCAATTCGTGGTTACGACGAATTTGGGTATTAACTAAATCTTCAACTGCTTTTAGCTCTTCTGCTTTAACCGCTTCAAAATGTGAAAAGTCAAAACGGAGACGTTCAGGATCAACCAATGAACCTTTTTGGGTCACATGACTACCTAAGACCTGACGCAATGCGGCATGCAATAAATGCGTTACTGAGTGGTTTAACTCAGTACGATGGCGCAGCTTCTTATCAACTTGTGCTGCAAGTTGTTGTCCCACGCGAATCTCGCCTTGCGCTAGCTCGCCAATATGCCCTACTGCAGTACCATACTTTTGGGTATCGGTAACATTAAAGCTAACCGCATCTGCACTTAAGGTGCCTTTGTCACCACATTGACCGCCAGATTCACCATAAAATGGTGTTGTCTCTAGTACAATAACGGCTTTCTCGCCCGAGCTGATGCTATCGACAGCTTGGCCATCTACGTAAATAGCGGTAACAGCGCTCTCACCCGTTAAACCGGTGTAACCACAAAACTCAGTCTCACCTTCGATTTTTAAACTGTCATTGTAGTCAGTATCAAACTGACCAGCAGCTTGCGCTCGGCTACGCTGCTCAGCCATCGCAGCTTCAAATCCAGCTTCATCAACGGTGATATTGCGCTCACGGCAAACATCTGCGGTTAAATCAACTGGGAAGCCATAAGTGTCGTATAACTTAAATGCGGTCTCGCCATCGAGTACGTCACCCTTAAGGCCCGTCAGTGCGGCATCTAAAATACCTAGACCACGCTCTAGTGTGCGAGCAAATTGCTCTTCTTCAGCTTTAAGTGATTTTTCAACGATCGCTTGCGTGGCAACTAGGCCTTTAGCAGCATCACCCATCACTTCTATCAGTGTTGGCACCAATTTGTAGAAAAATGATTCGGTAGCGCCTAGCTTGTTACCATGGCGAACCGCACGACGAATAATACGACGCAACACATAACCACGGCCTTCATTTGATGGCATCACGCCATCGGCAATTAAGAAAGCGCAAGAACGAATATGGTCCGCAATCACTCGCAATGACTTTTCTTCAAGATCGCTAACAGATAAGATTTCAGCGGTTTTCTTAATTAGGGCTTGGAAGATATCGATTTCATAGTTTGAATGAACGCCCTGCATAATTGCTGCAATACGCTCAATCCCCATGCCGGTATCCACAGACGGTTTAGGCAGTGGCTCCATGGTGCCGTCAGACTGACGGTTGTACTGCATGAAAACAATATTCCAGATTTCGATGAAACGATCGCCATCTTCTTCTGGCGTACCTGGACGACCACCCCAGATATGATCGCCATGATCATAGAATATCTCTGTACACGGGCCACAAGGGCCGGTATCGCCCATTTGCCAGAAGTTATCAGAAGCATATGGCGCGCCTTTATTGTCGCCAATACGGATAAGATTCTCAGCTGGAACACCAATCTCTTTGGTCCAAATGTCATAGGCTTCATCATCGGTTTCATAGATGGTGACACATAGACGTTCTTTCGGTAGTTTCAACTCTTCTGTCAGAAAACGCCATGCGAACTGAATCGCATCTTGTTTGAAGTAATCGCCAAAACTAAAGTTACCTAACATTTCAAAGAAGGTATGATGTCTCGCCGTGTAGCCGACATTGTCTAAGTCGTTATGTTTACCACCGGCTCGCACACAGCGCTGTGAGGTTGTCGCACGGCTATAATCGCGTTTATCTTCACCCAAAAACAGTTCTTTAAACTGGTTCATACCTGCGTTGGTAAACAACAAGGTGGGGTCATTACCTGGCACTAATGAACTGCTGTCCACGACCTGATGACCGTTATTACGGAAAAACTCCAAGAACGCACTTCTTAGCGCTGCGGTGGTTTGATACATGAAATCACCCTGATTTAGATTAAGCTCACAATAAACAGCTAAAATATACCGAGACTCTCGCTCAGTACTTTAATTCATTAGGCAGAGTTATAGGTTGGGCTGTTATTCTTTTCGACCAAGAGGATGTAAGGAAAAATGTTCTTCACACTCAACTAAAATCTAGCCACCTATCGAAGCTGAGGAGGCATTTTAGCCCCACAGTCTGCACGTTTTAACCGAGCATTATAAGCAGAGTCTAAGCGAACAACCAGAGTTTTAGTGACATTGTGGCAAAATAAAATGCAACGCCAATATGTTACTTTGAATCATGACAAAACCGACGCAAATCAGCACAGATACAGCAAGTAAATAAGGCACTTTTTTGATGGGGCAATAAGCTGATTTATTCTTCTACTGACAGGGCGTAATTAGCTTGCTCATAATCAAAGCCTTGGCCCAAGAGGAAACGCAGTCGCTTGGCACGGGTTGGGTGATCAAGCTCTGTTGCTGAGCCATACTTTTTTTCAGCCTTTTGCCGGGCAATAGCAAACCAGTCACAGTCAGTTTGCGATAACACTTCCGCTATCAGATCTTTGTGCAGACCTTTTTGCTGCATAGACTGGCGAATTTTGTTCACACCGTGGCCTTTGCTGATATGGGACTTCAGCAATAGCGCGGCAAATCGAGCATCATCAAGATAACCACTTTGTTGACAGTGATCGAGTGTGGTCTCAATCTCGTCAGCATCATATTGCTTTTGTTGTAATTTGAGTTGAATTTGTTGGCGGGAATAATCGCGGCGAGCTAACAAGCCAACCGCAATATGCATGGCAGAATGTTTAGGGGCAGCTTTAGTTTGATTGTTAGCATCACTCATCCGCTCCCCCTTAGCCATGTATAACTATCTTAGTGACGGCTTGGTTAGAAAACCTCGCCAGTCTCCATATCGATATTTTCATCACCGGTAGCAGATTCAGCAACTGCTTCACCGCTGCTCAGTAACATGGCACGTAAAGCCGCTTCAATTTCAGCTGAAATCTCTGGGTTTTCAATCAGGTATTTACCTGCATTGGCACGCCCTTGACCGATTTTGCTACCTTTATAGCTATACCAAGCACCGGCTTTCTCTACGAGTTTATGGGCTACGCCTAGGTCAACTAGCTCACCAGTACGGTTAATCCCTTCACCATATAAAATTTGGAACTCTGCTTGTTTAAATGGTGCGGCAATTTTGTTCTTAACCACTTTAACGCGGGTTTCATTACCAATCACTTCATCGCGATCTTTAATGGCACCGGTGCGGCGAATATCTAAACGGACTGAGGCATAAAACTTCAGTGCGTTACCGCCGGTTGTGGTTTCTGGGTTACCGAACATCACACCAATTTTCATACGAATTTGGTTAATGAAAATCAGCAAAGTATTTGATTGCTTGAGGTTACCAGCAAGCTTTCGCATTGCTTGGCTCATCATACGGGCAGCAAGACCCATATGAGAATCACCAATCTCACCTTCAATTTCAGCTTTAGGGGTTAATGCCGCTACCGAGTCAACAATGATAACGTCGACGGCACCAGAGCGGGTTAACGCATCACAAATCTCTAATGCTTGCTCACCGGTATCTGGCTGTGAACAAAGCAAGTTATCGATATCAACACCTAGCTTTTGTGCATAAATCGGGTCTAATGCGTGCTCAGCATCGATAAAGGCACACACTTTACCTTCACGTTGAGCTGCTGCAATAACTTCTAGCGTTAATGTCGTTTTACCTGAAGATTCTGGACCGTAAATCTCTACGATACGCCCCATTGGTAAACCACCTGCGCCCAAAGCAACGTCAAGAGAAAGTGAACCGGTAGAAATAGTTTCAACATCCATCGAGCGGTTTTCACCTAGCTTCATGATAGAGCCTTTACCAAACTGCTTCTCAATTTGGCCTAGTACCGCTGTCAGTGCTTTCTCTTTATTCGCATCAATACTCATAGGTTTTCCTCTTAATCACAGCCTTTGCTGTGCGAACTGTGTGGTGCTGAGCTGGCGTTTGTCTCGCTAGCAGCCTCAATATGCAAACTAGTATACTGTACAATCATACAGTATCAAGTACTGTTGATGATTATTTTTTATCTGCTGATGAATTTGGCTTTGCTCAATGGCTAAGCGACGGAATCGTTTCGCGGGTATTTTTTTATTAATTAGCCGCCATCGACAGCTAATCCTTGCTAATATTGGCGACATATTTTGTGTCGCCAGTCGACGACCTAGTGACAATCGCGGTAGGAACGGTTCAGAGTGAATAAAGCAACAACTCAACATTTAGAAAAACACACACCCATGATGCGTCAGTATCTGACCTTAAAAGCAGAAACTCCCGATATGCTTTTATTCTATCGGATGGGTGATTTTTATGAGTTATTTTATGACGATGCCAAACTGGCATCTGAGTTATTAGGCATTTCACTTACCGCCCGCGGCAAAAGTGGCGGAGACCCCATTCCGATGGCTGGTATCCCCTACCATGCTGTTGAGGGCTACTTAGCAAAATTGGTTCAGCTACGTGTCTCGGTTGCAATTTGCGAGCAGATTGGCGATCCGGCCACTTCTAAAGGACCGGTAGAGCGCAAAGTTGTCAGAATAGTGACCCCAGGTACATTGACTGATGAAGCGCTATTACAAGAGCGTCAAGACAACTTGCTCGCTGCGGTTTATCACGGTAAGACCGGATTTGGATATGCCACCTTAGATATCTCATCAGGCCGATTTATCGTTACCGAACTTGATACTTCTGAAGCATTAGAAGCAGAACTACAACGCACCAATCCAGCAGAACTACTGTATAGCGAAGACTTTAGTGAGATGGCGTTAATCAACCGCTTTAGTGGTAAACGCCGCCGCCCTGAATGGGAGTTTGATTTTGATACCTGTCAGCAACTGCTGCTCGACCAATTTGGCACCAAGGACTTATATGGCTTTGGACTGGGTGAAGTGCGTTTATCGATTCAGGCTGCAGGTTGTTTAGTTCAATATGTGAAAGATACCCAGCGCACCGCGCTACCGCATATCAACTCGATCAGCCGCTTTAATCAGTACGACAGCATTATTTTGGATGCCGCGACCCGTAAAAACCTTGAGCTGACCTGTAACCTGCAAGGCGGCAGTAGCAATACTTTATCTGCCGTTCTAGATAATACCACCACTGCGATGGGCAGCCGCATGCTGCAACGTTGGATACATGAACCGCTACGCGATCACAACGTACTTCGCGCCCGCCATGATGCTGTCGATGAGCTGTTGAACTCTGGGTTATTTGGCGATCTTTCCGAGCAACTGAAGCAACTCGGAGATGTTGAGCGGATCACTGCTCGCTTGGCGTTGCGCAGCGCTCGACCACGTGATTTCGCCCGTTTACGCCAAGCATTAGGGGCACTACCACAGCTCCAAACGACTTTAGGTCAATGCCAAAGTGATCGCTTGCAAAAGCTTGCAAGCTTATTGGGTGAATTCCCCGAAGAGCATGCACTGCTGTGCCGAGCTATCGTTGATAATCCACCGATGTTGATCCGTGATGGCGGTGTTTTGAAGCCAGGCTATGATGCCCAGCTTGATCAATGGCGTGATTTAAGTCAGGGCGCCACTGACTATTTAGATGAATTAGAAGCCAGAGAAAAAGCCGCAACCGGTGCTTCAACCCTCAAAGTCGGCTACAACCGAGTACACGGCTACTATATTGAGGTCAGCCGGCGTGAGTCTGATTTGGTGCCTATGAGCTATCAGCGCAGGCAAACACTCAAAAACACTGAGCGTTACATCGTTGCTGAACTTAAAGAACATGAAGAAAAGGTGTTATCCAGTCAAGGTAAAGCCCTGGCGCTAGAGAAGCAGCTTTGGGAAGCTTTGTTCGATCAGATATTACCCAAGTTAGCGCAACTGCAACAATTTGCCCGCGCCGCAGCAGAGCTTGATGTAATTTGTAACTTTGCAGAGCGCGCAGAGAGCTTAGACTACCGCCGTCCTGAACTGGTTGCCGAAATTGGTATTGATATCGAAGCGGGCCGCCACCCTGTTGTCGAACAAGTGAGTCAAACGCCTTTTATCGCTAACCCAGTTGGTTTATCACCGCAAAAAAGTATGTTGGTGGTCACCGGCCCTAACATGGGTGGTAAATCAACTTACATGCGCCAAGTCGCGCTGATCACCTTGATGACCCATATTGGTAGCTTTGTTCCAGCCCAAAAAGCCACGATTGGCCCCATTGATCGTATCTTTACCCGTATTGGCGCTGCCGATGACCTCGCATCGGGACGCTCAACCTTCATGGTTGAAATGACAGAAACCGCTAACATTCTGCACAATGCCACCCCTGAAAGTTTGGTGCTAATGGATGAAATAGGCCGAGGTACCTCCACCTATGATGGATTGTCATTAGCTTGGTCTGCGGCAGAACATTTAGCCACCAAACTAAAATCGCTCACGTTATTTGCAACTCACTACTTTGAATTGACCCAACTACCAGAGCAGATAGCGAACATTGCTAATGTACATTTGGATGCGATTGAGCATGGTGACACCATTGTATTTATGCACGCGGTACAATCTGGCGCAGCGAGTAAGAGTTATGGTTTGCAAGTGGCCGCTTTGGCTGGCGTACCCAATAATGTAGTTAAAGCCGCAAAGCAAAAACTCGCACACTTGGAAAGTCGCGATCATCAAGCACTTGAAGCGCATATCCAACCAGTACTGGATTTCCAAGCCCCCGAAACCTCTGCCGCATTGGATAAGCTAGATAGCATCAACCCCGATGACTTCTCACCTCGCCAAGCGCTTGAACTTCTCTATCAATTGAAGAAAATCAGGTAACTCAATATAAAGCATAAAAAAAGCGCACTATTAAGTGCGCTTTTTATCATCTGTTAGTGGTTTGCCAAATACTTGAATGCTGGACAAAATACTCACCAAAAACAGATGTTTTACCCTGTGTAGGCCTGAGCCGTTACATTTTAAAAATTGCTTCTACTGACAGTCCTTGTGCTCCTAACAAATCTTTCAGTCGCTTTAATGCTTCCACTTGGATCTGTCTAACACGTTCGCGGGTCAAACCAATCTCTTTACCCACATTTTCTAATGTCGAAGGCTCGTAACCTAATAAGCCAAATCGGCGCGCTAGCACTTCTCTTTGCTTACTATTAAGTTCATCTAACCAACGTACTACTGACTTAGACATGTCTTCATCTTGTACTTTATAATCTGGTCCTACACTATCATCGTCCGCTAATACATCGAGCAAGGCTTTATCATTGTCGCCACCTAAGGGGGTATCGACAGAAGTAATACGCTCGTTAAGCTTAAGCATTCTGCTTACGTCACTGCTAGGCAAATCAAGTTTCTCAGCAATCTCTTCTGCTGTTGGCTCATGGTCCAATTTATGCGCCAGTTCGCGGGCCGTTCTGAGGTAAACATTGAGTTCTTTGACCACATGGATTGGTAGTCGAATAGTGCGAGTTTGATTCATAATAGCCCGTTCAATAGTTTGACGGATCCACCATGTTGCATAGGTCGAAAAACGAAATCCGCGTTCTGGATCGAACTTTTCTACGGCACGAATTAAGCCTAAATTACCTTCTTCAATAAGGTCGAGTAATGCTAACCCACGATTGTTATATCGGCGCGCTATTTTAACAACGAGTCTGAGGTTACTTTCAATCATGCGATTGCGGGACTTTTCACAGCCTTTTAGGGACTTACGCGAAAAATAAACTTCTTCTTCTGCACTAAGAAGTGGGGAAAAACCTATTTCGCTTAGATACAGCTGAGTGGCATCTAAGTTTTTTTGCATATCATCTTGAACTTGTGCTTCTAATTCTGATTCCTTGCCTGCCTCCTTGGTTTTAGATTCAACTTCCGACTCGTTCTTCGACAAGTCGACTAAGGGCTCCGCTACTGCGGTTGATGTTTTACGACCCATAATATGATCTCCCAAATTTTAAATACGCTAAATTACTGCACTTTCTTATCCTCCAATTGCCAATGCGGCACCCAAACTAATTATTGCTTGGGTAAATATTTAAGTGGGTCAACAGACTTTCCATGGTATCGAATTTCAAAATGTAACATGACTCGATTGGCACCTGTTTGGCCCATTTTTGCTACCGTTTGTCCAACGGTTACATACTGTTTTTCTTTCACTAAAATCTGATCTGCATGTGCATATGCACTTAAGTAATCATCACTGTGCTTAATAATGACCAAATTGCCATAACCACGTAGTGCGTTACCTGCATATACCACTCTGCCATCTGCAGCTGCTTTAATGATATCGCCTCTAGAGCCAGCGATTTTAATACCTTTATTGCCTTGCTCTGTCGCAGAAAAACGTCCGATCAATTTGCCATTCACCGGCCAATGCCATTTATACACTTTATTTGGTAATGTCGACTTTGGCTTGTGAATAACCTGGTTAACATTTTGTTGACCAGTTGTTACAGAGTACGCAGAGTTTTTGTTTGAATCAAGCGATTTTTCAGTTTTTTGTGCTGCACTATTTTGGGGCGTTGATTTTGCAGTAACTTGCTGTTTTTGTGCCGTATTTGAAGATTTCTGTGCAACTTTTGTATTACTTTTACTGCTGATTTGGCTCTTTGGTTTATTTGTAACGCTAGATGTCGTATTAAGGCTTAATACCTGTCCAGGGTAGATGGTATAAGGCTTCTTAAGGTTGTTCTTGCGCGCCACATCAACAAAATCTTTGTTGGCGGCCCAAGCGATAGAATAAAGAGTATCTCCCTTACGCACCTGATATTGGCTTGAAGTTAAGCCACCACGTGAATATGACTTTTTAACCGGCGTTGTGACAGACACAACCGGTGCAGGGCGATCAGACTGAAAGCTACAACCCGTTAGCGTGAAGCAACATGCCGCTATAATTGTACCGTATTGTAATAAACCCAAGCGCAACCACATCACCTCTTCTGCTAATCGACCTATCCAACCACTGTTATCAGCTCAGTGCTTAGGCTAAGTCACCATTGACTAACGGCACAAAATTTACCATCTCAATAGTTTCTGACAAAAATTGCCCTTGCTGGCGCGTTACTTTTAATAACTGCTGCGTTTGCTCACCAACAGGGATAATCAAAATACCGCCCTCGGCCAGCTGCTCTAACAAAGCTTGTGGGATCTGGCTCGCTGCCGCTGTAACCATAATGGCATCAAAAGGCCCTTTATTAGCCCAACCGCGCCAACCATCACCATACTTAAATGACACATTATGTAAATCAAGTCGCTTCAGACGTTGTCGAGCCTGAATTTGCAGCGCCTTTATTCGCTCAACAGTGCATAACTGATCAACCAGCTGCGCTAGAATCGCTGCTTGGTAGCCAGAGCCAGTGCCAATTTCCAACACCTTTTTAGGACGCTGTTCAAGCAATAGCTCTGTCATTCTCGCCACGATATAGGGCTGAGAAATCGTCTGTCCTTGGCCAATTGGCAATGCCGTATTTTCATAGGCCTTATGCCCAAGTGCCGCATCTAAAAATAGCTCTCTTGGGGTATGTGCCACCGCATTCAAAACAGCCTGACTTTGAATACCAGCATCCCCAAGACGTTTTGCTAAGTTAATTGCCGATGCAGTTGCTACACCATTCATAGTTTATCTATCCATTGCTGCATTTTTTTGATCTGCTCAAATGCGGTTAAATCGACGGTTAAAGGGGTGATGGAAACATACCCATTGGCGACCGCATAAAAGTCGGTTCCTTCGCTGGCATCTTGCTCTTCACCGGGGGGCCCTAGCCAGAAAATCTCTTTACCTGCTGGGTCTGTTGTTCGCACCATACCTTCTGCCCGATGCCTAGCACCTAGACGCGTAATTTGCACGCCCCTTATCTCGCTCAATGGCAGATCAGGTACGTTAACGTTCAAAATTTGGTCTTGCGCTATTGGTTGCTCTATTAGCTTTTTAACTATTTTACAGGCGTAGTGGGCAGCCGTATCGTAGTGTTGCAACTGTTTACCCACCAATGAGACAGCCATTGCTGGCAAACCTAAAAAGCGCCCTTCCATGGCGGCGGCAACCGTACCCGAATACAAGGTATCATCACCCATATTGGCACCGGCATTAATACCAGAAACCACCATATCGGGCTCGTGCTCATACAGCTCTCTAATCGCTAAATGAACACAGTCTGTCGGCGTACCACTGACTGCCACAAAACCGTTTTCTAACGTATTAATTCTTAAAGGGTTAGTCAAGGTTAGCGAATTACTCGCGCCAGAGCAATTTCGATCTGGTCCAACGGTCATCACTTCAAATTCATTTGCAAGCGCATGAGAAAGCGCCACAATGCCTGGTGCCGTCACGCCATCATCATTGCTAACCAAGATTTTAATCATTTTTTTGCTCTAATTGCTGTTGTTGTCTTAAGGCATATTCGCGGGCATTGACGTCTTCATAAACGGCGACTTCGCGCAGTACCGAGGTAGCAAAACATCCCGCTGGTAGGGCAAACTTTATCACCACAGTGTCATCACTGACTTGGTAACTCAGTTGTTCTGGCTGCAACAGCAATGCACGGCGCTCTTGATCTAGGCCAGCCTTTTCTAAACCGATACAGTCATCACTAAAGGGCTCGGCAACTTGGGCTTCAAACTGGGCTGCATCGCTTTGTGCTAGGGCGCTACCGCGTCCCCACAGCGGGCAAGATAAGACGATATCTCTACGCTGCAATCGCTCGACTAAGGTGTCATCCCATTGCTCTGCAAAGAAATAGCTACGCGTGCCAGCTAACATCACGCAATCACCGGTCAGTGTGTCTGTACCGTGGGAGGCAATGCGCGCGGCAACATGTTGATTGAACAGATTTGAGCGTACCGCCGATAAATAAAAGCTACGTTTATTGCGGTCTTTCACCCGTTTACCACTTAGCATTTGTCGGCCGAATACCAAATTTTTGCCATTGTGACCAAAACGCTGCTCGCCAAAATAGTTTGGCACACCATGCTGTTTAATTAACTCTAGTCGTGCCACCACAGCCTGTGGGTCACTGACTTTTCGCAAGGTAATAGTAAAGCGGTTACCAGAAAGCGCACCTGTACGCAGCTTCTTGATGTGGCGGCCACTGCTAAGCACAGTAATCTGCTCACTATTGAGCTGCTGCCAATCCGGGGTTTCTTTACCCGGGATTCGCACACCAAACCACTGCTCGGTAATGGCATTTTTATCTTTTTGCCCGGCGACAGTAACTTCTTTAGGGTGTACACCTGCAAAGCTCGATATTTTCTTCGCTACATCCGCTGTATTGAGTCCATCCTTACGAATATGAATTAAATGATGCTCCCCTTCACCAGAAGGCAAAAAGGGTAATATTTCTTGTACTAGAAAATCAGCGTTACTGGTGCGAATATCAGCGGTAGCGCTAGGCTCACCATGTAGGTAGGCTAAATCTGTCATCAAATTATCCTTTGGCAACCATCAGCACTACGGCTTCAACCGCAATCCCTTCTTTACGACCAGTAAAACCCAGTTTTTCTGTTGTTGTCGCTTTAACATTGATTTGCGCTAACGTTGCTTGCAAATCATCAGCCAGAACAGCACGAATGGCATCGATGTGAGGCAGCATTTTTGGTGCTTGTGCTATCACAGTGACATCAAGATTGCCGACAACAAAGCCCTGCTGTTGTGCCAATTGGTAGCAGTGGCGCAATAGTACTCGGCTGTCTGCGCCCTTAAAATCAGGATCAGTATCAGGAAAGTGCTTGCCGATATCCCCCAAAGCCATTGCCCCTAATATCGCATCGCTAATGGCATGCAATACCACATCACCATCAGAATGGGCAATTAATCCGGTCTCATAAGGGACTTCTACACCACCTAGAATAAGCGGCAGTTCTCCACCAAATTTGTGGACGTCAAAACCATGGCCAATTCGAATATTCATTGATTACTTTCTCTAAGTGGAAGTGAATTAAGTAGACTGCCGAGCACTAAGAAACAGCTCAGCCAAACGCAGATCATCAGGGTGAGTGACTTTAATATTATCAGCACGGCCCGTCACCATGCCGGGATTGACTCCTGCATGCTCCATAGCAGAAGCTTCGTCGGTGATTTGTAGCCCAGCGGCCAGTCCCTGACGTAAATGCTTCGCCAGCTGCTGCGCGGGGAAAAACTGAGGTGTCAGCGCATGCCATAAACTTTGACGGTCGACGGTAGCGCAAATGGTGCCATTGCCATTAGTGCGTTTCATGGTGTCACGCACGGGGGCGCCTAGAATCGCACCTTGTGGGTACATGCTTTGTGAAGCAATTAATTTATCAATATCACTGTGGGTTAAACAGGGCCGCGCTGCATCATGAACCAGCGCCCACGCATTGGGGTCGCACATGGCTAATGCGGCCACTACCGAGTCTGCACGCTCTTTACCACCCAGGGTTGTGCGCAGCTTAGCATGGGACGCTTGAGTTAATTGGCAAAAAAATTGGTCATCAGGGTTTAGCGCAACAATCACTTGTGCAATTTGTGGATGCGATAATAAACAATCAAGCGTATGGGCCAATATCGTTTGGCCATTGAGCGGCAAGTACTGCTTGGGAATGTCGGCACCCATACGGCTGCCAATACCGGCTGCCGGCACGATAGCCACAACCTTAGTGTCAACTGAGTTCATCTGTCATGCTCGTGATTAACTGGAGTGGTAAGATTATTCATTGGCATCGGAAAGATCCCGTTGCTGGCCGCCCACAACTCTAAAAAAGGTTTCACCTTGTTTCACCATGCCGAGCTCATTCCTTGCTCGCTCTTCAAGGGCTTCAGTACCACTACGCAGGTCGCTTATTTCCTCTTTCAGAACCTGATTGCGTTCAACCAGCTTGGCATTACTCGCTTGCTGCAAAGTAATTTGTTCCTGTAAGTGAAAAGTTTCTGGCAAGCTATTACCACCGAACCAGAGTCGGTATTGTAACAAACCCAAAAGTAGCACCAGCAATACAAGCACGCGTTTCATCGGTAGATAGACAGATCCGCAGGTGAAAAATTAATAGCTAAGATATTACAACAAAAAAGGCCACCAAGTGGCGGCCTTTTTTACTTAAATCAGCAAATCATTCGATTATGCTTGACCTTTAACCTCTTTAAGACCGTTATAAGGTGCTTTTTCACCTAACTGCTCTTCGATACGCAATAGTTGGTTGTACTTAGCAACACGGTCACTACGGCTTAGTGAGCCAGTCTTAATTTGGCCAGCAGCGGTACCCACAGCTAAATCGGCAATAGTCGCATCTTCTGTTTCACCACTACGGTGAGAAATAACAACAGTGAAGCCTGCATCTTTAGCCATCTTGATTGCAGCAAGGGTTTCAGTTAACGAGCCGATTTGGTTGAACTTAATTAGGATTGAGTTAGCAATACCATTGTCGATACCACGCTTCAAAATCTTAGTGTTAGTAACAAACAGATCGTCACCTACCAATTGGATTTTGTCACCCAACAGTTTAGTTTGGTGTGCAAAGCCATCCCAATCAGACTCATCAAGACCATCTTCAATTGAAACAATTGGGTATTGGTTAGTAAGGTCTTGTAGGAAGTAGTTGAACTCTTCAGAAGTAAACTTCTTACCTTCACCTTTAAGATCATAGATGTTGGCTTCTTTGTCATAAAACTCAGAGGCAGCACAATCCATCGCTAAGGTGATGTCTGTACCTAGCTCGTAACCCGCGTTAGCTACCGCAACTTTAATCGCTGCTAGTGCAGATGCATTTGATGGCAGGTTTGGCGCGAAACCACCTTCATCACCCACTGCAGTAGAGTGGCCGTCAGCTTTTAGTACTTTTGCTAGGCTATGGAAAACTTCTGCGCCCATGCGTAGGCCTTCACGGAAGTTAGCAGCACCAACAGGCTGAATCATAAACTCTTGAATATCAACAGAGTTATCAGCGTGCTCACCCCCATTGATGATGTTCATCATCGGCAATGGCATAGAATAAACACCAGAAGTACCATTTAGGTCTGCAATGTGTGCATATAATGGCACTTTCTTAGATGCTGCGGCGGCTTTAGCTGCAGCAAGTGAAACTGCCAAAATCGCATTCGCGCCAAATTTAGCTTTGTTTTCAGTGCCGTCTAAATCAATCATGATTTGGTCAAGCTCTGCTTGAGCAAGTGCATCTTTGCCTTTCAGGGCTTCAGCAATTGGGCCATTTACGGCTTCAACGGCTTTTAATACACCTTTACCTAAATAACGCGCTTTATCACCGTCACGTAGCTCTAGCGCTTCACGCGAACCGGTCGATGCACCTGATGGCGCCGCAGCCATACCGATAACACCATCTTCTAAGTGTACTTCGGCTTCAACGGTTGGGTTACCACGAGAATCCATGATTTCGCGACCGATAACGTTAATAATCTTAGCCATAATTTCCTCGACTTTAAGTTTAAAAAATAAATTGAAAATAAAATAAAACTAAAATAGGTGCAGCAGAATTTACACGCTGAAAACAAAAAACCGCCTCCGAATAACGGAAGCGGTTTTGCTGATTAAGTTAGCCTAAATCGCGTTTTTGATAGGCGGTTGCTGCAGCAACAAAGCCCTCAAATAGTGGCTGACCATCACGTGGGGTCGATGTAAATTCTGGGTGGAATTGACCAGCGACAAACCAAGGGTGGTTTGGCAGTTCAATCATTTCAACTAGCTGGCGATCTGATGATAGACCACTGAAAACAAGACCCGCTTTTTCTAATCTTTCTCTATAACCGTTATTCACTTCATAACGGTGACGGTGACGCTCAACACAAGTCACACCTTTATAGGCGTCGGCAGCTTTAGTGCCTTCTTTAAGGTGACATAGTTGTGCACCAAGACGCATAGTACCACCAAGGTCTGAAGCTTCATGGCGCTGCTCAACATTGCCTTCTTCATCAATCCACTCAGTGATCAAACCAACAACAGGGTGTGGCGTCTCTTTATTAAATTCAGTTGAATGCGCGCCTTCAAGACCCGCTACATGGCGAGCAAACTCAATTAGCGCTACCTGCATACCTAAACAGATACCGAAATAAGGCAGGTTGTTTTCACGGGCATATTTAGCAGCGTAAATCTTACCTTCAACACCGCGCTCACCGAAACCACCTGGAACAAGAATACCATCTAAGCCTTCAAGTACTTCATCGCCTTTAGCTTCAACGGTTTGTGAGTCAATATACTTGATATTCACTGACACACGGTTAAACAAACCAGCGTGCTTTAATGCTTCATTGACCGACTTATACGCATCAGGTAGTTCGATATACTTACCTACCATACCAATGGTGACTTCACCGGTTGGGTTGGCTTCTTGATAGATAACTTGTTCCCACTCATGTAGGTCAGCTTCAGCGCAAGTTAGGCCAAAGCGCTTAGTGACTAAGTCATCTAAGCCTTGTGCTTTCAATAGCGCAGGAATTTTGTAGATACTGTCGACATCTTTTAGTGAGATAACCGCACGCTCTTCTACATTACAGAACAATGAGATTTTAGCTTTCTCGTTGGCTGGAATTGCACGGTCGCCACGACAAACCAATACATCTGGTGCAATACCAATTGAACGTAGCTCTTTTACAGAGTGTTGAGTTGGTTTGGTTTTCACTTCACCCGCAGCGCCCAAAAACGGCACTAAGGTTAAATGCATAAATAAGGTGCGGTCACGTCCTAGTTCAACACCTAATTGACGAATAGACTCTAGGAAAGGCAGTGACTCAATATCACCTACCGTACCACCAATCTCAACGATAGCGACATCATGGCCTTCACCACCTTCAATCACTTTTTCTTTAATCGCATTGGTAATGTGCGGAATAACCTGAATGGTTGCACCTAAATAATCACCACGACGCTCTTTACGAAGTACTTCTTCGTAGATGCGACCTGTAGTGAAGTTGTTACGACGGTTCATCTTGGTACGAATGAAACGCTCGTAGTGACCTAAGTCTAAGTCAGTTTCAGCGCCATCTTCAGTCACGAATACTTCACCGTGCTGAGTTGGGCTCATGGTACCTGGATCCAAGTTAATATAAGGATCCAGCTTCATAATGGTTACGTTAAGGCCTCTAGCCTCTAAAATTGCCGCTAATGATGCTGCTGCAATGCCTTTACCTAGTGATGAAACCACGCCACCAGTAACGAAGATATACCTTGTAGTCATGCTGAACCTGAGAAAATGAGTTGAAATATGTGCTTGTATGAAAGCACTAGGACGGGGCAATATTATAACAAAGCCAGTGGCCTTCGACAAATAGCTTCGGCGATAATTTTTAGCTTTTTACTGCTTCTTGCTGCTTGACTTGTTCCCAGTATCGATCTAGCTCTGCTAACGTGTGTTGCTGCAACGGCTTATTATTTTCAGCCGCTAGCTGCTCTACCCCACGAAAACGGCGCTCAAATTTACGATTTGCCTGGCGCAATGCTTGTTCTGGATCCACCTGTAAATGCCGAGATAGATTGACTACGGCAAACAGTAAGTCGCCCATTTCATCCACCACCTTGTCTTGGTCAATATCGGCCGCGTTAACTTCAGCCAACACCTCATCGACCTCTTCATGGATTTTCGCGACAACGGGGTCTAGCTCATCCCAATCGAAACCAACTCGGGCCACGCGTTTTTGAATTTTGGCCGCTCGCTTAAGTGCCGGCAATGCTTGCGGCACATCATCGAGTACAGAGTGAAGCTCCCGCTCGCTGCGCTCTTGCGACTTTATCGCCTCCCAATTGGCGTTAACTTGCGCTGAACTTGCGCCGTCGATATCTGCAAATACATGGGGGTGACGACGAATCAGCTTATCGCTTATTTGTTGTACGACATCAGAGAAATCAAATAAGCCGGCCTCTTTGCCTAACTGGCAATAAAACACCACTTGAAACAGCAAATCACCCAACTCGCTGGGTAACTCAGCCATATCCATTCGCTCGATGGCATCGGCAACTTCGTAAGCTTCTTCAATAGTAAAGGGCACAATGCTTGAAAAAGACTGGGCTTTATCCCACGGACAGCCAGTTTGCGGATCGCGTAACTTTGTCATAATGGTTAGCAGTTGCTCGACATTATGCGCCATACACGCGCTCCTTTTTCATTAGCTTTACCATCACAGACGTCTCGCTTCACTGACACCTTCAACTTGAGTCAGTTTGGCGATTACACGAGATAAACCATCGAGATTATAAAGTTCGAGTTCAATCTCTATGATTGCCGTTTGGGTTTTAACATCCGAGGTGGAGGTCATCGCCAACACATTGGATTTTTCCGCTGCTAACACCGAGGTTAAGTCACGTAATAACCCGCTGCGGTCGCTGGCATGAATACGGATACGAATTTTATAGCCGCCGGAGTAGTTCTCGCCCCACACCACATCAACGGCACGTTCAGGATGTACCCGCATTAACTCTTTAACTTGTTCACAATCGGCACGATGCACTGAAATACCCCGGCCTTTAGTGATAAAACCAAAAATCTCATCGCCTGGTACTGGTTGGCAACACTTAGCGATGTGACTCATTAGATTACCAACGCCATTGACCTCAACTTGACCTTTACCTTTTTTGGCAGGTTTGGAGCTGCTCTTCTTAACTAAATCTTCAACGGCCTCTTCGTCACTGATCTCGGTGACTCGCATCCGCGATTGAACATGATTGACGACTTGGTTAAGACGCACATCGCCACCGCCTATCCCGGCAAGCAGGTCATCCATCGTGACCATATTGAAGCGTTCAACGGCTGACTGAGCATCTTTTAGTCTCAGCCCACCACGAGCCAACTCGTTCTCTAAAATTTCACGGCCAGCAACAATGTTCTTGTCTCTGTCTTGCTGCTTAAACCAGTGCTGAATCTTCGAGCGAGCTCTTGATGAACGGATATAACCTAAATTCGGGTTCAACCAATCACGTTTAGGATTGGGTTGTTTAGAGGTGATAATTTCCACTCGCTCACCGGTTTCAACTTGGTAAGTAAATGGCACAATACGGCCGTCTACTTTAGCGCCGATGCATTTGTGGCCCACATGGGAGTGAATATAGTAAGCAAAATCCAATACCGTTGACCCCAACGGTAAATCAATCACCTCACCACTTGGGGTAAAGACATAGACTCGGTCTTCAAATACTTGACTGCGGACCTCTTCAACTAAGTTGCCGCTTTCAGCCACATCTTCTTGCCACTGCAGAATTTTACGCAGCCAATTAATTTTCTCTTCGTAGCCACTTTGTTTGCCGCTACTACCCTCTTTGTATTTCCAGTGGGCAGCCACACCCAACTCGGCATCTTCATGCATCTGCTCAGTACGGATTTGAATCTCTACCGTTTTGCCTTCAGGCCCCACCACAATAGTGTGGATAGACTGGTAACCATTGGGCTTGGGGTTTGCGACATAATCATCAAACTCTTTAGGAATATGGTGCCATAACGTATGCACGACCCCTAAGGCGCCGTAGCAATCTTGCAAACGGTCAGTGACAATTCGTACCGCCCTAACATCAAACAGTTCATCAAATTTCAACTGTTTGCCCTGCATCTTCTTCCAAATGCTATAGATATGTTTAGGACGACCATAAACTTTAGCGCGGATCAGGTCTTTGTCTAAACGAGCCTGCAACTGACTAACAAAGTCGTCGATGTAGGTTTCGCGGTCCAGTCGCTTACCATCAAGCTGCTTAGCAATATCTTTATAGGTTTGCGGGTGAAGGTAGCGAAACGAGATATCTTCAAGTTCCCACTTAAGCTGACCAATACCTAATCGGTTAGCCAGTGGCGCGTAAATTTCGGCAATTTCTCTGGCCAGAAGCACACGAGTTTCTTCATCGGCATTTTTAACTTCACGCAATAAGCAGATACGTTCGGCAAGCTTAATCACTACCGCACGTACATCCTCAACCATGGCCAATAACATCTTACGAATATTATCAATTTGTGGTTCAGCAGCGCGTGAATTCTGATTGACTTTCAAGGCGCCAATGGCATCCATGGTCACCACGCTATTGACCAAGGTCGACAGCTTTTTACCAAATAGCGCTTCTAACTGTTCGGTATCAATAATTTTGGCATCGAAAATAACAAAGATAATGGCCGCTTGCAGGGTCTCAATATCCATGTTCAGTGGCGCAAGAATCTCTATCATCTCACGGGCACGTTGGCTAAGGATGGGGCTGGACTGGTTTGCCTTCTGGGCAATTAACTCGATCTGTTTAATCAGTTCCAGTAAGGTCTTGGCATCATCACTATCATTAATGTAGCGATCGACCCACTCACTTAACTGAAAATCGGCATCACTAAAATGTGCTTCTCTAACAGATACCATTAACCCAATGTCCTTTTATTCACAAAATTGCCCGCAACGCTGACGTCACCCATACCCAATATTGACAGCTTATTTATTGAGAATGTTCTATCTTCAGCATTCCCCGCTCATTGTCAATTAACAAAAGCTGACAAAATGAACATTTAGCCATTTTCGGGGATTTTATTTCAACTCAAACAAGGCCATCGCTTCGATATGATGCGTTTGTGGGAACATATCAATGAGCCCCAACTGAGTCAGTTGATAACCTTGTTCGGTCAACGGCTGACTGTCGCGCGCTAGGCTGGCTGGGTTACATGAAACATAAACCACCCGCTGTGGCTTCATTTTTTTCAGCCACTGCAATGATTCAAATGCCCCAGCTCTGGCGGGATCGAGAAGCATTTTGTCAACTTTACCGAGCCAAGGCTGCGATGAGATATCTGCACTTAAATCAGCATGGAAAAACTGTACATTGTCGATGCCATTATGACGAGCGTTTGCGCGGCCCTGTTCTACCATCTCAACAACGCCTTCAACACCCACCACCTCGGCACCTGTTTGCGCTAAGGGCAGACTAAAATTACCCACACCACAAAACAGGTCTAGCACTCGCTCACCTGGCTTAGGCGCTAACCACTCAATCGCTTGGGTGACCATGGCTTGATTTATGTCTCGATTAACCTGAATAAAATTACCCGGCGAGAAACTCAATTCAAGCCCATCACTCAATTGATAAAACGGCTTAACTTCGTCACCATTAATAAAGCTCATGGCAGCGTGTTCGCCCAACAAAATCATGCTGACATTTTGCGCCGCGGCAAATTCACTAAGTTTAACCCGTTCTTTGTCAGCTACAGGCTTAGTGATGCGCAGCACTATATATAAACCACTTTCTACGGCTATCAGCTCGACATGGCCTAAGCTTTTTTTCACATTAAGGCGATTTAGTTGCGCTGTTAGTGGCGCAATCAATACTGATAAGCGCTCATCGAGCACTGGACATTGGTCGATACTGACAACTTTGTCACTGGCCTTTGCACGAAATCCTAAGGTCAATTTTTGGGTGTCTTTCTGATAGTGACTGGCAAGGCGGGCACGGCGGCGATAGCCCAGCTCACTGCCAATTAGCGCTGCAGACTGATGCAATGCTTGGGTCTGGCCCATTTTCTCGATCAACCCACCTAAGGCTTTAGCCTTATAGTGACGCTGGTTTTCAAGGTCAAAATGCTGCAGATCGCAGCCACCACATTGCTGATAGTGGCGGCACACAGGTTTAACCCTGGCATTCGCAGGTCGCAGTACTTTTAAGAGTTTGGCACGGCTGAAGCGTTTCTTTTGCTCAACTAACTGTACCAACACTTGTTCTGTTGGTAGCGCGCCAGGAATAAACACGATTTTGCCTTGGTGCTGGGCTATGCCCGAACCTAGGTGGTCTAAATCGGTAACTTCTAATGTGAGCTTTGTCGATAACTGTTTGGAGCTATTTGGTTTTGCTTTAAAAAATTGCGCCATTGTGGCCTCTAAAACGATAAAAAAACTGGCCAAGACAGCCCTATATCTGCCATTCTAATGTAACCTAAATGTGAACTATAGATTTAAGCCAGCAAATGTAATGAATAATGCCGAACACATGACCAAATATAGCTTGAGATCTTGGGTACTGGTGTTAGCTTTAGCCCCGACCATTCTCGTAGGCATTTTACTCGGCAGCTACTTTACCATAAATCGCTTCTATGAACTCGAAGAAACGCTCATAGAGCAAGGTGGTAATATCATTGAGCCTTTGGCAATTGCCGCTGAAATTGGCCTCGAAAGTAAAGACTTTGAAACCACTAAGCGCTTAATCACCTCAGCACAGCTAAACAAGTCCGATTTAGTGCAGTTTATTGCCATTTTTGACACCAATAATCGTGTGGTGGTGACCTCTCACCATTACAAAAGCCATGAATTCATGCGCTATAGCCAGCCATTAGATTCTTTGTTGCGCACTGAGCTGGAGCAAGTGGGCGACAGCTTGATCCTCCGTAGCCCTATTTTCTCTAGCCAACGACAACTGATAGCCGCACCGACCGATCAAGATTTATCCCAGCAACGCTTGGGATATATTGCCGTGTTAATCAATAAAGAAAATGCGTTGTTGCAACAGCACCGAGCGGCAGTTGCAGCGTTCATTATTGTGCTGATTGGCGTGCAGCTAAACCTGCTGTTTACCTTTAGACTGGTTAAAAACGTCACCCACCCCATTACCGAGATGGTGCGAGTGGTGGCGAAAATTCGTGAAGGTAAGCTGGACACCCGGGTTCATGGCAACCTGATTGGTGAGCTTGATTTACTTAAACGCGGCATCAATGCCATGGCAGGTTCCTTATCAGAATACCATGATGAGATGCAGCAAAATATTGACCAAGCCACCTCTGATTTACGCGAAACCTTAGAGCAAATTGAGATTCAAAACGTTGAGCTCGATTTGGCGAAAAAGCGCGCTCAAGAGGCAAGCCGAATCAAATCTGAGTTCTTGGCCAACATGTCACATGAGCTGCGTACACCGCTAAATGGTGTCATTGGTTTTGCTAAGCAGCTACTAAAAACCCCACTGCATGCCAGCCAACAAGATTATATAAAAACCATTGAAAAAAGCGCTACTAACCTGCTGGGGATCATTAACGATATTCTCGACTTCTCTAAACTGGAAGCGGGCAAAATGGTGCTAGAGAATATGCCGTTCTCGTTACGAGAAGTGGTTGACGACACCCTATCATTACTCACCAACAGTGCCCGCGAAAAAGATTTAGAGTTGGTTATCGATATTGACCCAGAGATTATTGATAACCTCAATGGTGATGCGCTGCGAGTTAGCCAAGTACTCACCAATTTGGTCGGCAATGCCATTAAATTTACCGACCGCGGCTCTGTGCAAGTTAAGATGCGCCTCTTAGACATTGACAGTGAAAAGCTCAATATTCGCTGCGAGATCACCGATACTGGCATCGGTATTGAAGAGCAACAACAAGAGTTATTGTTCCAAGCCTTTGGTCAAGCTGACTCCTCTATATCACGCCGCTTTGGCGGTACGGGTCTGGGCCTCATTATTACCAAGCGCCTGATCAATCGAATGGGCGGCCACATAGGCTGTAATTCGGTGCTTAATCAGGGCTCAACCTTCTGGTTCACTTTGCCACTTGAACGCAGCCAGTATCCTATCAGTCAGCCAATTGATACTCACCCTATGGCCAACAAACAGGTACTGCTTTTTGAGCCAAGAGAGTTAACTAATTCCATGCTAACTGAGCTAATGAACTATTGGGATATGCAGGTCACCAATGTCAGCTCAAAACAGCAGCTCGACAATTATTTAGCCCAGCGCAGCCTCACCTATGACTTTGCCATTGTCGGTTGCCATAGTTTTGATCAACAAACAGATGTGGGTCAGGCGCTCCGCAATATCCGCTCTCACGTAGACTACCTAATTTACTTGTGTAGTAGCTCCAGTGCCGATGAACAAATTCGCCAAATACAGCCTTACACTGACGTCGTAATTCAAACACCCGTGACCGAGCGAAGCCTTGCACGAGCGCTAACCAATCCACATAAAGCACCACTGGCGCCAGCACAACTGCAAGAGAGCATCACCGAGTACACCAGTCGTGAGCCCTTAAGTGTACTCGCAGTGGATGATAATCCAGCAAACCTTAAGCTTATCGATACTTTGCTAAAAGAGATTGTCGCCCATGTCACTGTGATCGACAGTGGCCAGGGCGCTATTGAGCTTGCCGCAGAGCAAGTATTTGATTTGATTTTTATGGATATTCAAATGCCCGGCATAGATGGTATTAGCGCCACCAAACAAATTCGTGAACACTCACGTAATCGCAATACGCCCATTATTGCTGTCACCGCGCATGCTATTGCCGAAGAACGTGAGCGCATTAATCAAAGTGGCATGGATGGTTACTTACCTAAACCGATTGATGAAGCGGCGCTACGTGGTGTGATTAGCCGCTGGAAGAGCCGGCCAACCTTTACTCATTTTGACCATAACACCCTTAATTGGGAGTTATGCCTAACCCAAGCCAATGGCAAATCGGAGCTGGCATTAGAGATGCTGCAAATGCTGACCGACTCCATTCCGGCGACCGCAGAGGTATTGCAAGCCGCGCTTGATGAGCTTGATCCGACGCTAATGCTAGCTCATGTTCACAAGCTACACGGCGCCTGTTGCTATAGCGGTGTACCTACGCTTCAACGGCTTTGCCAAGAAATTGAATCAGCACTGAAACGTGACGAACGGTTAGAAAATATCGAACCTGAAATACTAGAGTTACTTGACGAGCTTTCTAAGGTAGAATCGGCAGCTAATCAAGTGATCTCTCAGTTCTCAACAGGTGTTATCGATGAGTAATAAACCCGGTTTTTTCAAAAGATTAAAAGCATTAGAACCCGAGCAGAAAAAACTGTTTGCCATAGCCCTGTGCCAACGTATGTACCCTAATTACCAATTGTTTTCTGAAGTATGTGAATTTGGTGATGCACAGGTATTAGACACAGCCCTAAATCTGTTATGGCAATCGATGTACGACCGCAAGTTAAAGCTAAATATTGATGTCTACCTTGAGCGACTCGATGTCAACACACCAGAGCCAAGTGATTTCGATGTTTATGGCGTCTACCCAGCCATGGATGCCGCAGTAGCGTTAACCTCGCTACTTAGCGCTATGCAAAGCAAGATTGAAGATGACATGACTAACATCAGCAAACTGTCTTCAGCCACTGTGGCCAATTATATTGAGGCGACATTAGAAGATGAGCTAAGCGAAGCTGAGCTTGATGACTATATTTTCAGTCACCCGGTCATGGTTGAAGAGAAAGCCTTACAGTCATCACTACTTGAGATTGTTGAAGACAACCCCAAAATGACACCTGACTTTATTAAGGCATTGCGCAAAGAGATTGTGCAAGCTGGTGTATCCAATATTGGCATAGAAGTCAGCCAAGACTAACTTGTATGCCCATCTAAGCCATGAAAAAGCTCATTTACCAAGGCTACATACTGACTAATAGCCAAGGCAACACTGACTCATGGAAGCTGACCATTGGCGAGCAGCAACGTATTGGCTCGCTATTTGAGCTGCGCCGGCAAATACAATTCTATGAACAGCTCGGGGTCCTACCCGAGCTACGTACCAGCCTATTAGCCGATAAAACAGCGATTAACGCGACGGCTAACAACCCACCTCAAAGTCAGACCTCAATAAAAAAACGCCGTTAAACTTAGGCCTAATGGGCTTTATTTCGGCAAACTGTTAACCTCTACTTTTGTTTGCTATAACCGCTAAGGTAATTTGCCATGAGCCAGATTTATACACCGCTGTTTGTTGTATTTGGCATGATGTTGTGGGGATTTATCACTGACAGAGCTCGGCTTCTACCAGTACAAAGTGCCGATGTGCTCAATCAATACGTTTATTACATCGCCTTTCCCGCCATCATGTTAATTGTGCTGGCCGAAACCTCCTTTGCCGATATTATGCAATGGCGATACATTCTTGGTTATAGTGCAGCAATGGGCTGTGTGTACCTGCTGAGCATCGTGACTTCATACCGCGCGACGCCCAAACGTGGTGATATTGCCGCAATACGCTCGCTCAATACGACATTTGGTAATACGTCTTTTATTGGAATTCCGTTGATGATGATGCTCTACCCTGAGCAGCAACAAGCATTAACGGCAGCGGCAATTGCCAGTCTATTATCGGTGATCATGTTTGCAATTGTGCTGGTGTCTATTGCCCTGCATCAAGGTCAAACAAGCCGCCCTGCTGTCACTGCTATTGAAGCTTTGGCCAAAAACCCAATCATTATTGGCAGTGTCATTGGCACCTTAATATCGGCACTGGATATCACTTTGCCGCTAGCGGTGAGTCAGATTTTGACCCAAATAGGCATGACATCGAGCCCTTGTGCTTTGTTTGCTATCGGTATGGTCCTGAGCATGGCAATGCGCGGAGGCAGCAAACAAAAAGCAATCGGTGCCCGCTCGGCAGTGATTGAACTCAGTCTCATTAATGTAGCTAAGCTGATCATCCAACCATTACTGGTTTACCTTTTCTTTGTTTGGTTAGCGGTAGAACCGCAGATGTTGGTCATGGGCGTGCTGCTAGCTGCGCTGCCTACTGCCGCCAGTGTGTATTTACTTGCTCAGCGCTACGATGTGCAAGCAGGTATTAGTGCTCTGGCGATCACCATCGGGGTACTACTTAGTTTTATTACCCTTCCCATCATTCATCATCTATTGCTAAGCTAAGCTTCGAATAAAAAACCAACAAATTAGCGTTAGCTATTTACTGTATAAAAAATCAGTATATACTGTGCATTAATACAGTACTATGTGAAAGGATGTCATTATGCTTTGTCAGCTCAGCATCAATAACTTTGCAATTGTTCGCTTTCTTGAACTCGATTTTAAAGCCGGCATGACCAGTATTACAGGTGAAACCGGTGCAGGTAAGTCAATCGCCATCGATGCGTTGGGCCTGTGCTTAGGGAATCGAGCTGATGCCAATAGCGTGCGCCCCGGCGCCACTAAAGCCGAAGTGAGCGCGCGCTTTTTAGTCAACGATATTCCACTCGCGAAGCGCTGGTTAGAAGATAATGACCTTGAGCAAGACGATGAGTGTATTTTAAGACGCACCATCGGCAGCGACGGCCGTTCACGTGCTTATATCAATGGTAATCCGGTGCCCTTAACGCAAATGCGCTTAATCGGGCAACTATTGGTGGGAATTCACGGCCAACATGCCCATCACGCCATGCTAAAAAGTGAGCACCAGCTTACCTTGCTCGACAGCTATGCAAACCATAAGATACTCCTAGATGGTGTTGCGGCGAGTTATCAGCGCTGTAAGATGATTGAAAAAGAGCTGCATGCCTTAGAGCAGTCGCAACACGAACGTATCGCCCGTAAACAGTTGCTGCAATATCAAGTTGAAGAACTCGATGAGTTTGCCTTAGGTGAAACGGAGTTTACAGAAATAGAAGCCGAGCATAAGCGTCTTGCTAACGGCACGGCACTTATCCAAACCTGCCAAAACACCCTGTTTATATTGCAAGACAATGAACAAGGCGATGTGGAGTCACAATTAAATAGTGCGATAAGCGAGGCCCAAGAGCTTGCAGGTTATGATGACAGCTTGCAGAGCGTCAGTAGCATGCTCAACGAAGCCTTGATCCAAGTTCAAGAAAGTAGCAGCGAAATTCAGCGTTATTTAGACAGCTTAGAGCTTGACCCTGAACACTTTGCTTTTTTAGAACAAAGGCTATCAAAAGTGATGCAGCTAGCACGCAAGCATCATGTTAAGCCTGAAGCGTTGTATCAACACCACCAACAGCTGAGTCAAGAATTACAAAGCTTAGATTCCGATGAAGATAAGCTCAATGAAATTACCGAGCAGCTCGCCAGCTGCAAAGCCAGCTACTTAACTCAGGCTCAGAAGCTGCACAAAAGTCGATCGCGCTATGCCAAAGAGCTTGATAAGCAAGTCACTCAGTCTATTCATGAGTTGAGTATGCCTAAAGGTAAATTTGTTATCGCCATTAACTTTAATGAAAATGCCTTATCTGCGACTGGCTGCGATCATGTCGAATTTATGGTTACCACCAACCCAGGGCAGCCCTTGCAACCCATTGGCAAAGTCGCGTCTGGCGGCGAGCTGTCGCGAATCGGGTTGGGTATTCAGGTCATTACCGCTAAGAAAGTGTCTACACCAACATTGATATTTGATGAAGTGGATGTGGGAATATCGGGCCCAACAGCGGCGGTTGTCGGCCGTATGTTGCGCAGCTTAGGGGAATCGACCCAGGTATTTTGTGTAACCCATTTACCACAAGTCGCCGGTAACGGGCATCAACATATGTTTGTCAATAAACAGAGCAAGTCCGGGCAGACGGAAACATCGATGACGCCATTGGATAAAGCAGAGCGGTTACAAGAGTTGGCGCGTTTGTTGGGCGGCGATACTATTACCGACAACACCTTAGCCAATGCTAAAGAGCTGTTGCAAAGTTAACCCGTACAGCAAAAAAAGCGCATTGAGCTTTCGCGTAGTACATAACATAACGCCAGCAAATGCTGGCGTTGTTTTTTCAGGTTATTGGCGCGGTTACCCTACAAAATAAACCAAGAACTGTAGACAAATCAGCGCAAAAATACCCGCCAGAACATCGTCAATCATAATGCCAAAGCCGCCATGAACTTTGGCATCAAGCCAGCGTATTGGCCAAGGTTTTAAAATATCGAAAAAGCGAAATAAAGCAAAGCCAATCACTAGCCACATGATGCCAGCAGGTGCAGCAATCATGGTAATGAGCAAACCGGCCACTTCATCCCATACAATCGCACCATGATCATGCACGCCCATATCTTTGGATGCTTTGTCACAGATATAAAAACCAGCAATAACACTGAGCAGCGTTAACCCAATATACCAAGGCAATGATAGCGGCATCATCAGCAAGTAAAGCGGAATAGCCGCCAAGGTGCCAAAGGTGCCTGGGGCTTTCGCCGCTAAACCAGAACCAAAACCAAGCGCTAGAAAGTGGATCGGATTACGCAGTGAAAGCTTGGCAACGTCAGGATCTTTAGTCAGTAAACTCATTAAGAAAAATGCTCAAATGATAAGTTTTTCGGTTCAAACTCTTGACCGCTACGCAGTAGTTTTAGCTTGTCTCCAGTACAAATTTGACCGATCTGAGTGAACGTCACGCCAGCATGAGCCAATGAAGTTTCCAAAGCGCCACGTTGCGATTCAGGCACGGTAAACAGTAGCTCATAATCTTCACCGCCACTGAGTGCATAATTGATTGCGCTCTCTTTGCCGACAGTATTGACTAGCGCGTCAGATAACGGCAACTGCTCAACATCGATCACCGCCCCAACTTCTGATCGTTTTAGCACGTGCTTGATATCGCCTAAAATCCCGTCAGAAATATCGATAGCACTTGAAGCCAAGTTTCGCAGCGATTGTCCGGCTAATACCCGAGGGCTGGGATAATAGTGACGATTAATCAGATAGTCTCTATCTTGTGCAGAAGCCTCTACACCCGGTTCATTGGCTATCAATGCTAGCCCCACCGCTGAGTCACCTAAAGTGCCGGTGACATAAATCCAGTCACCATTGTTAGCCCCAGCGCGAGTCAGTGCTTTCTTTTCTGGCACCTGACCGTGTACGGTAATGGTAATACTGCGTGGTCCTCGGGTGGTGTCGCCGCCAATTAGGCTGACACCATAGTATTCAGCAATATCAGACAAACCTTGGCTGAAATCTGCTAACCACGCTTCATCGACATCAGGTAGCGTAAGCGCCAACGTCATCCAAGCGGGTTCTGCGCCCATAGAAGCTAAGTCTGACAAGTTAACCGCTAAGCACTTGTAGCCTAACGCTTTAGCGGGCATGTCAGGATAGAAGTGGGTATTTTCAACTAAGGTGTCGCAAGATATTGCAATAGACTTATTTTCGGCGGGAGCAACGAGTGCGCAATCATCGCCTATATTGAGTACAACATCACGACGGTTTTGACCTCGGCCGGTAAAAAATCGCTCAATGACTTTAAACTCTTTCACAGTTCTCGTACCAGTTTAAGCGACCTCCCATGCATAGTCGCACCAGAAGTCTAAATAATAATTAATGTTAGCTCATAAAAAACGGCATCCTGAGATACCGTTTTTATGTTTAGTTGCGAGCGACTATCTTATCAAGTATGCCGTTCACAAATTTATGACCATCTTCAGCGCCGAACGCTTTGGCTAGCTCAATGGCTTCGTTAATCGCCACCTTATAAGGTACATCCTTACGGAACGTTAACTCATAAGTCGCAATACGTAATACCGCTTTCTCGATGGGTGACACTTCGTCAAAAGCACGCTCTATATGAGGAACAATCAACTCATCTAGTTGCGACTGCTTAGTTGCGGTACCAGACAGCAACTCACGAAAATAGGCGATATCGACACCGTCAGTTTTCTGTTCAGTTAAAAACTCGTGCTCAACATCAGCAACGTTATTTCCACTCAACTGCCATGAATAGATAGCTTGTACGGCTAGACGACGTGCCTTGCGGCGCTCAGAAGGCTTCATTATTTTTCCTAATCTTACAACTGCTGTTCTAGTTCTTGCAGAACATTAACCATTTCCAACAGACCCAGCGCGGCTTCACCACCCTTGTTGCCTGCTTTAGTACCAGAGCGCTCAATCGCTTGCTCAATGGTATCTGTGGTTAATACACCGAATGAAACAGGAAGGTCGTACTCTAGTGCAATTTGCGCTAGACCTTTATTACATTCGCCTGCAACGAAATCAAAATGAGGTGTACCACCTCGGATTACTGCGCCTAGCGCAATAATGCCATCAAATTTACCGCTAGCAGCAACACGACGTGCAGCTAATGGTAGTTCTACCGCGCCCGGAACACGTACAACAGTAATGTTGTCGTCTTCAACTTGACCAAAACGCTTCAGTGTATCAATCGCGCCTTCAAGTAAACTTTCAACCACAAAGCTATTGAAGCGTGATACAACGATAGCAATTTTGGCGTTTTTCGCTTCGATATTACCTTGAACTACGTTCATTTATCTTACCTAACTTTTGCTGATGCTAATTATACTAAGCGGTACCTAAACGTGGCTAAACCGTCTGTATAATCGGCGTTAAACCCGGCACGGGCAAAAAAGAGGCGGTATGATAACACAACGCCCGCTTCTGATCCCCATGCATTTTATAAGAATCAGTTAATTTTCATTATCGCCTAGATTAATCGGCAATATACTCAGTCACTTCTAAACCAAAGCCCGACAGCGAATGATAACGCTTAGGTGAACTTAATAGACGCATAGTGGTGACACCCACATCGGCCAAAATTTGCGAGCCAACGCCCACTTGGCGAGACGTGCCTTTCCACGGAGCAGGTACTGGGGCCTGACCGTTATCTTCTAGTTCAAACGCTTTCACTTTAGCCAAAATATCACTGCTGTGCTCTTGATGGCCTAACAAGACTAATACGCCACCTTCGTTACCGATGCGCTCCATGGCTTTCTCAAGCGGCCAACTACGTTGCTGATCGCGCTCTGAATGGAGTAAGTCATTAAAGGTATTTTGTAAATGCACTCGCACAAGGACATCTGGCTTAACTTCGCCATTAACCAATACATAATGCAGCTGGTTATCTATCGTGTCGCGATAGGTCATCATGTCAAACTGGCCAAAACGAGTGGGCAGTTTACATTTAGCTTCACATACAACCGTGGTTTCTTTGGTGTTGCGATATTCAATTAAATCGGCAATGGTGCCCATTTTCAAACCGTGTTTTTCGGCAAAAACCTCTAGGTCTGGACGTCTTGCCATGGTGCCATCATCGTTGAGGATTTCAACAATCACCGCTGAAGGCTCCCGGCCAGCTAGGCGAGCAAGATCGCAGCCCGCTTCAGTATGACCTGCACGAATTAGCACGCCACCTTCTTGGGCCATGAGTGGAAATATATGCCCTGGTTGCACAATATCTGATGACTTAGCATCTTTAGCAACGGCCGCTTGTACTGTCACCGCTCGGTCTTGAGCAGAAATACCAGTGGTTACCCCTTCTGCCGCTTCAATCGACACGGTAAAGTTAGTCGAGAACTGGGCATTATTGTTGGTCACCATCAAAGGTAAGTTAAGCTGTTGGCAACGAGCTTTTGTCATGGTTTGACAGATGAGACCACGACCAAAAGTCGCCATAAAGTTAATCGCTTCAGGCGTCACAAGGTCTGCCGCCATGATTAGATCGCCTTCATTTTCTCTATCTTCATCGTCCATCAAGATAACCATTTTACCTAAACGGATATCTTCAATGATCTCTTCTATGCTATGTAGCGCCATGGTAAGACCTTTCATTTTCTTGTATTAATTTATTAAATCCGCAAATTGCCAATTTGGCCACTTTAAGCGGTAGTTTTACGCTTGTGTATTATTTGATAAACCCTGAGCGCGCCAGTAAATCCATCGTCACATTTGATACTGTGCCATGGTTAGCATCGTTTTCCTGTGCGCCAAGCCCCATTAAGCGTTCAATGTGACGGGCAATCAGGTCAACTTCAATGTTGACGCTATCTCCGGCTTGCAGGTTCAGCAGTGTGGTTTCTGAAGCAGTGTGCGGCACAATCGTTAAGCGGAACCGAGCGCCATCAACCTCATTGACCGTTAAACTGACACCATCAATGGTAATCGACCCTTTATGGGCAATGTACTTGGCTAATTCTGCAGGCGGGGTAAGCCAAAACTCAATCGCCTTACCGCGCAACATGCGATCGTCCACACTGGCAATACCGTCAACATGTCCACTGACCATATGGCCGCCTAAACGTGTGGTCGGCGTGACCGCTTTTTCTAAATTGACGGCTTGCCCAACTTGATAACGACCAAAACCAGTTAAGTTAACCGTTTCAGCCGAAATGTCTGCGACATAGCCATCAGTTAGGCACTCAACAACGGTTAAGCACACCCCATTGGTAGCAATACTGTCACCAAGCTTTACGTCACTTAAATCTAATTTGCCACTCGATACCGTCAAGCGAATATCCTCACCTCGACGTTCAATTTTTCTCAATGTACCGATGGATTCTATGATGCCAGTAAACATATGACCTACTTTTTAACGCTGCTTAGCGATTTGAAATGTAAAACGCGTATCAACCCCGACCTTAACTTGGTCAACCAGTTGAATATCTGGAATTTGCGCCATGCTGCTAAACACCTTTAGGTTTAGCATATCTCGGCCGCTGGCACCGATAATTTTCGGTGCTTGATACAGCACCAACTCATCGGCAAGCCCTTGGTCCACAAAAGCCCCGGCTAACGTTGCGCCAGCTTCAACCAAGACATCGTTATGTGACTGAGCTAAATAGCCTAACAGCGCGTCTAAGGGGACTCTACCGTCAACCGCCGCTAATTTGAGATGACTCACATGTGCTGGCCAATTGTCTGTTTCTTGTTGCGGGTAGTCGCTGCAAGACACCAATAAAATTGGGCTGGTTATCGAGAACAATTTAAGGCTATGGCGCGCTCTAGCGCCGCTATCAAGTATCACACGTACCGGCTGACGAATCAGCGCACTATCAACTTGCTCACTAACATAGCCTAGCTCTTGCGGGCGTACATTCAATGAGGGGTCGTCTGCTAAAACGGTTTCAATACCGGTAATTAGAGCACTATGTCGCGCCCGCATGCGCTGAACATCTTGGCGCGCCTTTGGCCCGGTTATCCATTTAGACTGGCCATTTTGCAGCGCCGTTTTGCCGTCAATGCTAGCCGCTAATTTAATCGTGACCCTTGGCAAACCTGTAGCCATACGCTGCATAAACCCTGGATTGATAGCTGCGGCGGCTTGTGACATCAGCCCAACATCCACTTGGATGCCTGCTTGCTGTAACATGGTGATGCCCCGCCCTGACACTTGCGGATTTGGGTCAGTGACAGCAACCACAACCCGCGCCACTTTGGCATCAATGAGTCCCTTAGCGCAAGGAGGTGTGCGGCCATAATGACTACAAGGCTCCAAGGTGACATAAGCGGTGGCACCGTGAGTGGCATCGCCAGCAGCACGAATCGCATGCACCTCGGCATGGGGCCCGCCAGCTTGAATATGAAACCCTTCACCCACGACCGTTTCACCTTGGGTGATAACACAGCCAACACTTGGATTGGGCGCAGTCGTATAGCGACCTTTATGGGCAAGTTTTATGGCTCTTGCCATCATGGCACTGTCAAATGTTGAACCGTTCACTCAAACACCTTTTGCAAATTGACTACTTTTGTAGCTTAGCAATAGCTTCACCAAACTCCGACACATCTTCAAATGCACGATAGACAGAGGCAAAGCGAATATAAGCCACTTTGTCTAAGGTCACTAACTGGTCCATCATCAGATTACCAATCATCTCGGAACGTACTTCACGTTCACCGGTGGCCCGCAATGTTGACTTAATTTTGGTTAGCGCTTGCTCAATCTGATCCATCGATACCGGACGTTTCTCCACCGCGCGTAACATACCGCCACGCAGTTTTTCTTCATCAAAAGGCTGACGACTCCCGTCCTGTTTCACCACTCTGGGCATCACCAGCTCAGCCCCTTCAAAGGTGGTAAAACGTTCATGACACTCCGCACATTCTCGACGACGACGAACTTGGTGGCCATCTGCAACTAACCGCGAGTCAATCACTTTGGTATCTGTAGCACTGCAAAATGGACAATGCATAGCGCCTCCTGCTAAATAATGGATCATTAAGATCAAAAATGGCCGCTATATTAGCGGCCATCGGAGTTTACCTGATTTAACCTTTAAGGTTAACCATAAACAGGGAACTTAGCACACAATTCAAGCACCTGTTGCTTAACACGCTCAATGGTCGCTTCGTTGCTGATGTCATCAAGTACATCACACATCCACTGTGTTAACTCAACCGCTTGCGCTTCTTTGAAACCACGACGTGTGATTGCAGGTGAACCAATACGTAGGCCCGAAGTCACAAATGGAGAACGCGGGTCATTTGGTACTGAGTTTTTGTTCACAGTGATGTTTGCTAAACCTAATGCAGCATCAGCATCTTTACCTGTGATGTCTTTGCTGATCAGATCAAGCAAGAACAGGTGGTTGTCTGTACCGCCGGATACGACGTCGTAGCCACGCTCAATAAAGGTTTTTGCCATCGCTTGTGCATTAACAACAACTTGCTCTTGGTATGCGGTGAACTCAGGGTCTAATGCTTCTTTAAATGCCACGGCTTTAGCAGCAATAACGTGCATCAATGGGCCACCTTGGCCACCTGGGAATACTGCCGAGTTAAGTTTCTTGTAAATATCTTCATCGTTTGATGCAGATAGAATCAAACCACCACGAGGACCGGCTAGTGTTTTATGGGTAGTCGTTGTTACAACGTGTGCATGTGGCAGTGGGTTCGGGTAGATACCAGCCGCAACAAGACCTGCAACGTGTGCCATATCAACAAATAGGTAAGCACCCACTTTGTCAGCTATTTCGCGGAATTTACCCCAATCAATGATGCCTGAATAAGCGCTGAAACCAGCGATAATCATCTTAGGCTTATGCTCAACCGCTAGGCGCTCAACTTCAGCGTAATCAATCTTACCCGTCGTTTCGTCAATACCGTATTGAACGGCGTTATATAGCTTACCTGAGAAGCTTACATGTGAACCGTGAGTAAGGTGACCACCATGTGCAAGGCTCATACCTAAAACAGTATCGCCGCCTTGAAGAAGTGCCATAAATACTGCTGAGTTAGCTTGCGAACCTGAATGCGGTTGAACGTTGGCATAGGTTGCACCAAACAGCTCTTTTGCGCGAGAAATAGCGAGCTCTTCTGCGATATCAACGTGCTCACAACCACCGTAGTAACGCTTGCCTGGATAACCTTCCGCATATTTATTGGTTAACTGAGAACCTTGGGCTTCTAGAACACGAGGACTCGTGTAATTTTCTGAAGCGATAAGTTCGATGTGCTCTTCTTGACGGCGAGTTTCATCTTCAATCGCTTGAAAAAGTTGTGGATCATAGTCCGCAATGTTCATATCTTTTTTCAGCATTGGTTACTCCAGCTGTACAGTCTTATAAGTAGGGTTGCGCGTATTCTACAGTGCAATTGATCACAATCCCAGACCTTACAACATGAAATTACTTGCATTTAAATCGGCAGCTAAATTCATTTTTATCTTATGACGCCGAATTCTAAGCAGGTGAATACCTTAGCGAAACCGAATATCCACGTAATGATTAAGCTCGATTTTACGAAAACACTGTTTGCAATGCGTTAGTCGTGGCGTTGCCGCCAGCCCTGTTTAACAAGCGACAGAGAATAGCAGCGAAACCAACACAGAAATTGCCAAGACAAATTAGTAAAAGTTAGATTTAAGTTCGGCGATGATTACAGTAGAATTGCCTGCATTATTGGTAAAATAAGCGAATCTAACATGGCTCAGTTTGTATACAGCATGCTTAGAGTGGGCAAAATTGTTCCACCGAAAAAGCAGATCCTTAAAGACATTTCATTGAGTTTTTTCCCTGGCGCTAAAATTGGTGTTTTGGGTCTTAACGGCTCTGGTAAATCAACGCTACTGCGCATTATGGCCGGCCTCGATACTGAAATCGAAGGTGAAGCGCGTCCGATGCAGGACCTCAAAATTGGTTACTTGCCGCAGGAGCCTAAGCTAGACGAGCAGCAAACCGTGCGCGAAGCCATTGAAGAAGCGGTTTCTGAAGCCAAAAATGCCCTAACACGTCTTGATGAAGTCTATGCACTTTACGCCGAGCCCGATGCAGATTTTGATGCGTTGGCAAAAGAACAAGGTGAACTTGAAGCCATCATTCAAGCCCAAGATGCTCACAACCTAGACAACATTCTAGAACGTGCCGCCAATGCGCTGCGCCTACCCGATTGGGACGAGAAAATCGAGGTGTTGTCAGGGGGTGAACGTCGCCGTGTAGCCATTTGTCGTTTGCTGCTTGAAAAGCCAGACATGCTGCTACTTGATGAACCCACCAACCACTTGGATGCCGAATCCGTGGCGTGGTTAGAGCGCTTCTTGCAAGATTACACTGGTACCGTAGTGGCGATTACCCACGATAGATACTTCCTCGATAATGCTGCAGGCTGGATTCTAGAACTTGACCGTGGTGAAGGTATCCCATGGGAAGGTAACTACTCTTCATGGCTTGAACAAAAAGATGCGCGTTTGCAGCAAGAGTCAGCAACAGAAAGTGCTCGTCAAAAAACCATTGCCAAAGAACTTGAGTGGGTACGCCAAGGCAGTAAAGGTCGTCAATCAAAAGGTAAGGCGCGTATGGCTCGATTTGAAGAGCTTAATACCAACGATTACCAAAAACGTAACGAAACCAACGAACTGTTCATTCCGCCTGGACCGCGTTTAGGTGATAAGGTTATTGAAGTTAATAACCTGACTAAATCTTATGGCGACCGCATCTTAATTGATGACTTGAGCTTTAGCGTACCTAAAGGCGCAATTGTCGGTATTATCGGTGCTAACGGTGCGGGTAAATCGACGCTGTTTAAAATGATCTCTGGTGCTGAACAGCCTGACAGCGGTAGCGTTGAGTTAGGTGAATCGGTGCAAATTGCCTCGGTTGAGCAGTTCCGCGACTCAATGGACGATAAGAATACCGTCTGGCAAGAGATCTCTGGCGGCCAAGACATTATGCGCATTAACAACACTGAAATTCCAAGTCGTGCTTATGTTGGACGCTTTAATTTCCGTGGTGGTGATCAGCAAAAAATCATCGGCACCCTTTCAGGTGGTGAGCGTAACCGTGTGCACCTTGCTAAGCTACTGCAAGCTGGCGGTAACGTACTGCTTCTCGATGAACCAACCAACGATTTAGATGTAGAAACCTTGCGAGCACTAGAAGAAGCGCTACTGGAGTTCCCAGGTTGCGCCATGGTGATTTCGCATGACCGTTGGTTCCTCGATAGAATCGCGACTCACATCTTAGATTACCGAGATGAGGGCCAAGTGAACTTCTATGAAGGTAACTACACAGAATATTCCACTTGGTTAAAAGAGACATTAGGCACTGATGCTATTGAACCGCATCGCTTAAAGTACAAAAAAATGACTAAATAACCTTAGGTTAAGTCATAGCTAAAACGGAGGCGAATGCCTCCGTTTTACTGTTTACATTCCATATTTGGTAGCATTAATGCGCAATAAAGCCAGCTTTAACTCCCTCTTTCAGGCTGAACTCATCACCAATAGCGCCGACCACCATATGTTGACGGTCTGATTTAAGTAATCGACGCAACGTGTACAAAGCATCCACACCGGTACAATGACTGCCTATCATCTGCTTCAAACCAAAACCCTGTAATTTTTTTGCTGTCCAAGCTAAATGATCATCACTGGCAAATACCAGATGAAACCCACCTATAGCCGCAGTGATGTTACCTTGGCCTATGCTAGTTTGAATATGTTCCATGGTGTTGATTATGCCTGCATGACCGCACCCAGATACCAAGACAAAACCCTTTGGGGTATCGAGCACTAATGAGAGATCTTCTGCAACAATGTCACTGACTAACCCTGACTGAGTCACGAGCTTGGCTTTTTGATTCCAATTTTTCTCGTCATGCACTCTAGGAACATTGCCCGTCACCCACACGCCCGAGAAAATTTCTGTTGGTTTATCGTACTCAATAAACTCTACGCCCATTTTCAGCAACTCATCTCGCATTTTCCATATGCTATTACGACTATTCGCCCGCTCGGCAAAAATCCCCTTACCAACATGCACCCGCTTAATCGCATGGGGATTTTTAGCCCGCATGGCTTGGGCAATGCTTAGCAAGCCGCCGGTATGGTCGCCGTGGTTATGGCTTAAAATCACATCTTCGACATCAGATAGATCAATCCCGAGTTCTTGCGCATTTTGCAGCACGGTTTGCGGACGGTAACCGCTATCAAACAAGATCTTTTTACCATCGACCTCAATTAAAGCGGCATAGCCCCACTCACCAATACCACGGCTGGCTAACATGGTTGAAAGTGTCGTGATTTTCAGCTCAGTAACTTGCCGCTGGGAGCTTGCGCCATAGGCATCGGGCACAATGGCGGCAGACAACATGAGTAATAACCCCAAAATTTTTGTCATTCATCTTCCTTAAATCTATACAAAACTACGCTGGATAACCTGAAAATGACCTACCATGCTGATTCAGCGCCTTCGCTCTGCTGTCTATGTCTCAGCCAATATCGATTCTAGGTCTATTTAACCTCGGTTTAGTCTTTGAGGATAGCTGCTAGGTTAATGTTAGTGCTAAGATGTTACTGTAAGGTAAACTCAACAAGGAATATAGAGTGAATCAAGACGTTGCCAATAACAATAACGACAAGGTCGACGCGAAGGGCGCCAGTGGAGATCAGCCTAAGCCACAAGCTAAGAAAGCCTTTCTTAACAGCATTAATCATTTTCGCGGCATCGCAATAATCTTTATTGTGATGGCCCATTGCTATCGCCCTGCGGGGTGGCAAGTAGAAACCTTAGCCGATAAAGCCTGGTTTAACTTAATGATGAATGGCACGGTATTTTTTGTATTTATTTCTGGCTTTCTCTTTCATCATGTATTCGCCCATCGCTGGGATTACAAAAAATACATGAAGAACAAAACCAAATTTGTTTTCCTGCCCTACCTTTTGTTGTCGCTACCTTGGATTGTCTGGCATATCACCGCCGGTACCGACCCCTTAATGCACCTCAATTACACCGATTTAACTGGGCCTGCAGAGGTCGCTAGTTGGTATGTGATTACTGGGCGAACATTAACGGCTTACTGGTATATCCCCATGGGGATGATGTTATTTGCTTTATCGCCGTGGGTGATGCATTTGCTTAAAACACAGCGATTAATGCACTTTGCGCTGCCCTTGTTTGTCGTTGCGATGCTGATCCACCGCCCAGAATCGAACCTCAACGCAATCCAGTCGTTATTTTACTTCTTGCCAGTCTATCTGTTTGGAGTTTGGAGTTCAGAGCATCGCGACCGCTTATTCCCGTTTATCGATAAGTATTGGCTACTAATGTTGTTATCAGCCATTGCGCTTGCCATCGGTCAGGCTCACTTTTATGGCGCTGGCGTGCTCAACAAACCGGCATTTGAACTCACCGTGCCAGACTTAATGTTGCCACAAAAAATCTTACTGACTTTAGTGCTGTTAGCCATTCTTAATAAGTTTGAACACATCAGCATCAAACCTTTGCAAAAGCTCGCCGATGTCAGTTTTGCCATCTACTTCATTCACCCCTGGATCACTACCCCTTGGTGGATGATTTATAACAGCCCAGATGTTTTCAGTTTACAAGGGCAAGGTAATGTACTTACCACCTTAGTGGTTACCTTAGGGGTGATAGCCATCTCCTATGTCATTGCTGTTGTCATAAAGGCATTGCTGAACAAACGTAGCCGTTACCTCATCGGTTGGTAATAGCACTAGTACAATAATAAAAGGCAACTTTTGATGTTTATTCTCTCGCGCTTGTTACGCCACTGCGCCCTGTTGGGTGCCGTTATTTCAACGCCATTGGCTTTTGCGGCCGGCTCGCAATCTATTGATGAGTTTTATGACGGCCCCTACATTTTTGATGGCAGTGATTCTACGCAGCATCAAGTCAATTGGATTTGCAATGGCAAACTAAAACAGCAAGTCCACACCCAGCTAAACGCACAAATTCAACGCCCTGACAATTGTGGTCAACTGCCACAACCAAGCCTCAACCCTGAGGCCACACAGCTGTCAGCAGATAGCTACAGCGGTGTTAAACAGATTGTGGCGCTGAGTGATGTTCACGGCCAATTTGAGGTGTTAGTGACGCTATTACAACGCCACAATATTATTGATGCCCAACAAAACTGGACCTTTGGCGACGGCCATATGGTAATGACCGGTGATATGTTTGATCGCGGACATCAGGTCAATGAAGTGTTATGGCTCATGTATAAACTTGATGCCCAAGCAACTGCTGCAGGCGGTAAATTGCATCTATTAATGGGTAACCATGAGCAAATGGTGCTGCGGGGCGATCTTAGGTATATCCACCCTCGCTATGAGCTAAGTAGCCAGCTACTTGAGCGACCTTACGATCAATTATATGGTCGCGACACTGAGATCGGCCAATGGCTCAGATCGAAAAATACCTTAGTCAAAATCAATGACACTTTGTTTTTGCATGGCGGCATTGATATTGAGTGGGTCAACCGCAAATTGGCCCTCGATAAAGTGAATCAGCTGTATCGAACCAATGTGGATAAAACCAAAGCTGAGCTTAAACAAGATCCCTTACTCAGCTATCTATTTTTTGGCAATGGCCCCACTTGGTTTCGCGGCTATTTTGACGAAGATTACTCGCAACAGGAACTTGAGCGGATTTTGGCTTACTTTGAAGTGAGCCGAGTAGCCGTTGGCCACACTTCACAAGAGCGCGTGCTAGGACGCTTTAACAACAAGGTGATTGCCATCGATTCCAGCATCAAAAAAGGCAAATCTGGCGAGCTACTGTTCATTGACCAGCAATTATGGCGCGGTACCTTCTCGGGTGAAAAACTGAGCTTATAACAAGCTAAGCTTGATAATCGGCGCTTACCACCCGGTTGCGCCCCGCGGCTTTGGCTTCATATAACGCACTATCTGCTTGGGCTATCAGCTGCTCAAGCAACCCTGCTGGACCCACCTTAGCATTTGCTGACCATACACACATGCCTATGCTGGCACTCACCTTTTGTTGCTGCATATTGGTGGCAGAGAAGTCTAACTCGGTTAAGCGCGCACACACCTCTTGCAGCACCTGACTGGCGGCTTCTTTGTCATGCTTGGGCAACAAAATCATAAACTCTTCCCCGCCCATACGGCAAATCTCACCGCGTTGACCTAGTACAGATAATGTAGCTGCCACAGATGATTGCAATACGGTGTCGCCAGTTGCATGACCGTAAGCGTCATTAATCTGCTTAAACTTGTCTAAATCCATAATCGCAACAGTAAATGGCTGACGCGCTTTAACTGCACGGCTCAGTTTCTGCTCAGCCGAGATAAGCCCTTTACGACGATTATAAATCTGCGTCAAACTATCAATATTGGCCAAAATACGAATGCGGCGCAGAGCAAAGGTGAGCCAAATAGACACTAAAATTAGCGCTAGCGATAATACACTCAGCAAAAACAACTGGCTGTTTTTGCTAGCTATCGACTGCTGCTGATCGCTAATTTCAATTAAGTTCTCTGCATTCGCTTCAGACAACTCTGCCGCCTGCTCGGCATACTGCTCTGACTCTACCGCCATTTCCACTCTGTCGGCGCGTTTTGCCCCTTGTTGATCACTGTAATTGCGGATCAGCAACACCACAGCTTGCATGCGTTTAAACAAGTTGTCGATATCTTGATTGCTATAGTCGAGCTCTGCTTGCACCAGCAAGGTTTCAAACCGCCCTAACTTGTCACCTACTCGCTGGTACTCATTGAGCACCTCTTCGAGTAACTGACTCACATTGGCTGTTTCGCCTAAACGCACCATTGCCGATGCCTTAAGCAAACGCATGAGATTCCGATTAGCAAAATAACTTTGTACATCGTTAGCGAGCATTAACTTAGTATCTGCTAACACCTGACGATTACGGCCTAGCTTGGCATTAATTTGCACTCTTTGTGACATCAAAGCCCAATAAAATGGATGTTGTGGATTGACCTGGTATTGGCGCTCGATCTGCTCAAGTTGAGCGATAGCTTCGTCGGGCTGCTGGAGAAAATCGGCTAAAGTGGCCAGTTTTAGACCGATGCCTATTTGACTATAAACGGCATCAATCTCATGAGCGCGCTGCAGCGCAGCGTTTAATTCCTGCTCAGCGGAAACCACATCTCCCATGTACATTTTCAGTGACGCAACTTGGTACTGGCTCGATAGTGCACGGTGTGGATTTGCTAACTCTGTCCATAATTGCTGCGCTTTAATGGCCGCATCTAATGCAAGATCCAGCACGTTAGTTTCAAACAATCCCACGTGCAAAGAAGTGTAATAGTAGGCCTGTAGATATACTGAATCTACCTGTTTAAGGCCAGGTTCAAGCGCTTGTAATGGCTTTATGTACTGACCAACATTATCAACCAACAAGCGATATTTAAATTCGATAATAGCCAGCCAATAAGCCCGAGACGGATCAGAAGCCGGCATTAACTGCTTGGCTTGTGCCAATAGCTCAAGAATAGCTTGCTCGTCATGATGCACAACCGCAAGATCGGTCGCTATCATAAAGTAGATCCCAAGCTCCTGCACATCCATCTTATCAACCTGGGTCGACAACTCCTCAAGCGCATCTATCGATATGGTCAAGCTCCTGCTTGCAGCCTGTTCTACATCATGAAGGCGTTCAACTATCGTTGCGGCATGACTGAATTGTCCGCTTGCTAATGTTAAAACAATGACCAGCAAACTCAGGCTGCGCCACATAGGTTCTCCTAGAAATATTGTGTTAAACAAGCTAATTTTGAGCAACTCCGTCGCCCTAAAAGCCGCATAATGCATTCGAAAATGTCAGCCAGCAATTCATGCACAAGATACAGTATTTATCGCATTTTAAAATATCATATTAGACTATGTTATCAATGCCGCTTTGATTCAACGAATCAATTACTTAACGGCGCACTGGCCGAGCAACAAAAAAGGCTACCTTAATGGTAGCCTTTTTAATGGTTAACGCCACAGCAGCTAATGATTACTGCTAAGCTTAGCCTCTTGTGCCACTATGGCATCATTGAGTTGCGCCTCAACGTATCCGGGTGAATGCGTTGCGCCAGATATAAGGCGATACATTGCGGGAATCACCAATAGGGTGACAAAGGTGGCAAATGCCATACCAAAGAACACCACGGTACCTACCGCTATGCGGCTTTCAGAGCCCGCGCCCGAGGACATAATTAGTGGAATCGCACCAATCAAAGTGGTAAAGGCAGTCATCAAAATCGGACGTAAACGTCTGGCTGAAGCATTGATAATCGCTTGCTCAATCGCTTCGCCTTTATCCCGCAATTGGTTAGCAAACTCAACAATCAAAATACCGTTTTTGGTTACCATACCAATGAGCATGATCATACCGATTTGGCTATAAATATTGAGCCCTTGGCCGGTGAGATAGAGTCCCAAGAATCCACCAAAGACTCCCATAGGGACAGTAAACATCACCACTAGCGGGTTGATAAAGCTTTCAAACTGCGCCGCTAGTACCAAATACGCAACCAATAACGCTAGCGCAAACACCACCATGACGCTACTTTGGTTTTCTTTAAAATCTTTTGACTCACCCGTATAGCTAACTGAGATTTCGCTAGGTAACATCTCAATGGCTTGGGCGTCTAGGAAATCCAACGCCTCACCTAAGGTATAACCCTCGCCCAAGTTAGCTTTTAAAGTGATAGACTTTTGCTTATTGGTATGGCTCAGCTTGTGGGCGGATGCCACCTCTTCAATCTTAGTGATCGCATCTAAAGTAACCAACTCACCCGAGGCACTACGCATATAGATTTGGCTCAAATCAGCCATATTATTAAAGCTGTCTTCATCGCCACGCAGATAAACATCGTACTCTTCACCACGGTCGATAAAGGTGGTTTCACTGCGGCCACCTAACATCACCTCTAAGGTTTCTGACACCGAGGCTACACTAATACCTAGTTCGGCCGCACGCTGCCTATCGACACTGACCACTAACTCTGGTGTGGTTTCGGCGTAATCTAAATCCGCCCCTTCCAGCATAGGCGAGGCAAAGGCCACTTCTTGTAGCTCTTGCGCCCACTTAAATAGCTCTTTGTAATCGGAGCCGCCAAGTACAAATTGCACAGGCTCACTCGATTTGCCCCTAAATCCTGGCAGCATAGGACGTACCATGACATCGGGAATACCCTGCAGTGCTTGGGCTACCACTCCTAATGCTTGCTGCGCATTGATATCACGGTCTTGCCACTCTTCAAGCTGCATGATCACAAAGCCGGTTTGGTCTCCTGCGCGGCCGCCAAATGCTGGCGCCTGTATACTAAAGGATTTAATCACCCCTTCACCGAGTAAAGGCATTAAGCGTTCTTCAACAATATCCATGTTGGCGGTCATACGGTTGTAGCTGGTGCCCTCAGCGCCTTTAACAAAGGCGAAAATCACCCCACGGTCTTCTTGCGGAGCCAGTTGCGCGGGCACCTGATTAAGCAGCCAACCGCTGCCTGCTATACACAACACAATGATAGCTGGGGCGCCATAGCGCCATTTTACCGCCAGCGTTACCGCGCGGCGATAATTGCGCTCAAGCGCTGCAAACAGCTTATCGACCCATACGTTAAAGCCATTGGGCTTCACCTCAGATTTTAAGATTTTGCTGCCCAGAACCGGCGTTAATGTGAGCGCGACAATCGATGAAAAGATAACCGCCATGGCAAGCATCACAGAAAACTCGGTAAATAATCGCCCGACCATACCGTCCATAAAGGAGATAGGCAAAAACACCATGACCAAAACAGCAGTGGTAGCCATAACCGCAAAGCCCACCTCTCGTGCACCTTTATAGGCTGCAAGTAATGGCGGCTCACCACGTTCAATGTGATGGAACATGTTCTCCACCACCACAATGGCATCATCGACCACTAAGCCGATGGCCAAAATCAGTGCCATTAAGGTCAGTAGGTTAATAGAGAAACCAAAGAAGTTGGCCGCGATACACGCTGAAATTAGCGATACCGGTACCGTCACCGCAGGAATTAACGTGGCGCGTGCTTGGCCAATAAAGATATACAGCACCAGCACAACCAAGGCACCAGTAATAAATAACGTGTTGTAAACTTCGCTAATAGAACGGTCAATAAATACCGTAGAGTCGTAGTCGACAGTAAGCTCTGTACCTTCAGGCAAGAACTTTTGAATACGCTCAACTTCTTGGTGAACCCCTTTGGCCACCTCAAGTGGGTTGGCGTCAGATTGCGCAATAATGCCCAAACTTAAATTAGGAACACCATCACTTTTAAAGGTGGAGTTTTCATTCTCAGCGCCAATAAAGACCGAAGCTACATCTTTTAGATAAATTGGCGTGCCATCTTCGGCTGTGCGCACCACCAGATAATCAAAATCTTCTGGGTGGTGATATAACCGCGCGGTACGCACCGTCATCACTGTGGTATCGTTGCGTACTTCCCCTCCAGGGGTTTCAACGTTTTCGGTATTCAATGCCGAAATAATATCAGAGGTAGTGACATTACGGCCTGCCATCAGCTCTGGGTTAAGCTGCACGTACATCACTTTGTACAAGCCACCAGAGATATCAATCGAACTCACCCCTGTGATGAGGTTAAATCTGTCTTCTAATACCCGCTGGGCATAATCCGTTAGCTGGGTGCGGTCCATCACTGACGAGCTAAGGTTGATGTATACCGACGGCTCACCGGATCCGTTATCTTTGGAGACAATCGGATCGTTAGCTTCATCTGGTAGCCGGCGCTGAGCACGGGCAACCGCGTCACGCACGTCGCTCACCCCTTCGGTTAAATTCCAGTCGAGATCAAACACGATAGTAATACGTGACATCCCATTACGGGTTACCGAAGTAATTTCATCAACACCACTAATGCCAGTAAGTTCATCTTCAATCGCGGTGGTAATTTGGCTTTCCATGATGGTCGCAGATGCGCCTTCATAGGTGGTCATCACAGTAACCACAGGGCTTTCTACATCGGGCATTTCTCGGACTGCCAGTTTAGAGAACGACACAATGCCGAACACACATAGCAGTAAGCTTAAAACGATGGCAACAACCGGCCGTTTAACCGACACATCAGATAACAACATTAACCGCGGCTCCCTAGAGGCTGAGCGTCATCAATATCGGCAATTTGCGTATCGGCAGTAATACTTAAATCATCGACCTTCAAGCCGTCACGCATGTTCACTAATCCTTGTACCACGATACGATCGCCAACGTTAACGCCTTCGCTAATTAACACTTCATCTTGAATACGGGCACCTAAGGTCACTTGAGTGCGTTTAGCCATTTGGTGCTCATCCACCACATACACGTAACGTTTAGTACCTGAGTACTCCAACGCCTGCACCGGAATAACTGGCTCTAACACAGCCGGAAAGGTTAAATTGGCCGACATTAACATACCTGGCTTTAACTGTTTTTTACTGTTATCGAAGTTAACCCGCACTTTCATGTTGAGGGTATCTTGGTTAATGCGTGGATCTATCGCCACAATTTCACCAAAGAACACTTCTTTGGGCCAAGCGCGGTTGGTGGCGCTCACTTGCATCCCCACACTAATCTGCGACAAATAGGTTTCGGGCACTTGAATATCTAGGCGCATTGAAGACAGATCATCCAAGCTAAGCAACTCGTTACCCACGGACACCATTTTACCCAAGCTAAAATCAACTAAACCCGCAGTACCAGAAAAGGGGGCACGAATGTAATGATAGTCTAGTTCGGCTTGTGCAGCGCTTAAACGCGCCGCCGCCATTTCAACGCTGGCTTGTTGACCATCAATCTCTGTTTGGGTGATGGCATTACTATCAATCAAGCGATTAAACTCGGCCAGTTTACGCTTTTCATCTAGCAGGTAGGCATTGGCTTCAATCAAATTAGATTTTGCCCGCGCATCTTCTAACTCAATAAGCACCTGACCGGCGGTGATGGCTTCATTGGCATTGACGTTAATCGTCTTAATCTTGCCCTGCACTTCAGGGGCAATGTACACCGATTGATTGGCCTCTAATTTACCAATCAAGGTGATCTGTTGGGACAGCTCATGCTCATCAACAATCCCCGTCATAACAGGTACCACCCGCACAGACTTTGCTTTAGGTTGGCCTTTGTTTGCTTCGCTTAAACTGCTGTAACCAATCACGGCAATAACTGCCGCCACAAGAGGGATTAAAATAAGGCTTTTTTTCATGATAACTACTGCCAACAAAAGAGACCGATACTAGGGACTATTTTAAAGAAAAAACCTGAAAAATTAGAGTAAATGAATGTAAAGCTGCGCAAATAACTTATCTAATAGTAACAAAAGCTTGTAACAAACAATTTCTGTTAACAAACCCAAGAATCGTCACTAACAAACTGGCCACATTGATCACTAAAAACCGACAGTTTGTCAGCAAGTCTCTTGCAATAGAGATCTGCATAAGCCATGCTGCGACCATGCAAATAGTATGGATAGCTGACCCCGAATCCCGTCAGCAAGTTAAGCAGTTTTATCGCCTGTATATGCCCAATGCGAAACCCAATGCGCGCGAGCATATTGCTACACTCGTTGACGGCTGCAGTTCATCAGCAATCGCCGTTAGCGTTAACAACATCATCGCCACATTGAGACTGCGACCAATAGGAGAAAACCTGCTACTTACCGGGATGCTCGTCAGGCCAGAAAAACAGTATCAAGGCTTTGGCAAGCAGCTACTCACCGCCATTACGCCCAAACTAACAGCAAAGCCAACTTACCTTTTTTGCTTACCCAGCTTAGTCAATTTCTATCGCCAGCAGCAGTTTGAACAAACTGAAGAGCTACACAATGATATCGCCCAATTACTGCGACGCTATCAGCAACGCGAACCTCAGCTTATCGCCATGCGCTATCAGCCCGATAACCCAGATATTTAACAGGCAAGCCTTCAATATTGCCCACTGCTACGGTATGGTGAGCAGCATACTCACCCCTTGGAGCACCAAGTGAAAAAACTTGCCATTTTTGTCGATGTGCAAAACATCTACTACACCTGCAAAGAGGCCTATGGCCGTCAGTTTAACTATCGCAAACTATGGCAACATTTAGGCTATGAAGGGGAGATTGCCATTGCCAACGCCTACGCAATTCACCGCGGTGACGATGGTCAGCTCAAATTTCAAGATGCACTGAAACACATTGGCTTTGAAGTCAAACTCAAACCTTTTATTCAGCGCAGTGATGGTAGTGCCAAAGGCGATTGGGACGTCGGCATCACCATCGATATCATGGAAGCAGCCAGTGAAGTCGATAGCATTATTTTACTGTCTGGAGACGGCGACTTCGCCCTATTACTAGGTCACATCGCCCACAAATACGGTATCGAAACCCAAGTGTATGGCGTACCTCAACTCACCGCCAAAGCGCTCATCGACTCAGCAGTGAAATTTCATGAGATTGATGGCAGCTTGTTGCAATAACAAAGAAGGATCACACCTCAATAAGGTGTGATCCATTGTAAACCCAATTAGCAAAGACAAGAGCGTTGGCTCACTGTTCAGCATTCATCTAAACAACATGTATCTGAGCTAACGACAACAGCCACTACCGTTTTGAATTGGCGGGCACTTAACTGTGCCAAAAGAGCAAAACACAACAGTCTCCCGCTAAAGGCTTTAGAAGTTGACGGCAAGATGTTCACTCATAAAAGTGTTGGCAAGCATCAGTTGGCATGACTTCTTTTTTCTTAACTCCGCACTTTGGGCAGCGGATAATAGACTCTAGAATGATTTCACTCATCAAATCCCATCCAATGCAAACTAAGCGGTGCAAATAGTGTTTTATCAATGCTATACCACTATTTACACTAATTAGGCTTCCAACATAGGCGCACTTGGCTTGTATTCATTTGTACGCGCTAATCAAAATTTTTCAGCTAAATAATAACTTACATTATCGGATATCTTTTCTTATAAAGCCTTAATTCGGAGTTAAAACCATCTATCGTTTCAAAACCAAATGGATGAACATTTGTTGCTACCAACTCATAATCCGGTAAAAACTTGTCATAGTCTTCACCTTTTATCGGTTGTTTGACTCCCACATGACTACCTTCGGTGGCAAGCTGCTTACCTTCTTTCAAATTTCTTAGCAAAACATACTTACATTCTAAGCGCGCTACGTGTTCTAAATAGTTAGCAACGATGTCAGGTTCCATCTCTTGAAACGAAATAAAATTCACGAATAAATCGAGCTCGCCGGACACTTCTGGCAACTGCCAAGGGCATAAGACCGCACCATCATAAAGCTCAGATAAAGTGTTCAAAGAGAGATCGGGTAACTTCTTTGTCGCTTTATAGTCAGCAATGCGTTCCTTGCCGAAGTTCTGTTGTAAATAGTAGGTAGAAAAAAGGCAAGTCGGTGAAATATCGACATTCATATAAAATGTTTTATTACGTTGATCTTTAAGCAATATTTCACCAAGCGATCCAAAACCGCCACCGATCTCCAATACTGTTCTAATTGGCACCTCAGTAACATGTTTTTTCAAAAAATTTAGCCCTAGTAAGTAGTTTAAACTTGAACGGCTGTAATACTTCCCTTCAAACTCAAACTGACCCTTTGGCTTGCCTACTTGGCTTTCACTAAAACTCTCAACGAATGGGGCTTTATCTATATTACTAGCAGTAAAAACGCGATAATCGTTTCTGGCATGCATTTCACCGGATAAAAAGTCTTGCATCGATAAGCAAGCTTTATGATCACCTTCTAACTGTTTTTGCGTGCAATTTAACATCGATTGATATTTATCTTCTTGTGTCGCCCATCCATGAAAACGATAGGTAGGTACAAAGAAAGATAGTGCCCCTTTTAAGGAGCGAAAATTTTCTATACCATGCAACTCCAGTTCAGCTTGCAAAGTACTGGCACCAAACTGCCAAAAGTGTGTTGGACGGTAACGTTCATCAACCTCTTCCATGTCCATAATGATCTCTTGAGCTTGTTCAGTCCACATAAACGCTTCCTTGTTTTCATAGTTGAATAAATAGTCACTAGCTATTATTAATCAATAAGATAGCAGTGTTTTGTCGCATTTTTCAAGAGCGAACCTCGTTTATCCCTCCTAGTGGGATGTAATAAACAATTTCACCATATAAAAATATGTAATATTGAAAAAGTAACGCATAAACTGCTGCTTTTAACTTGAGATTGCATGACCCAACTGACGTAGATATGCCTATAAAGCCAGTGCTCAACACCCGTGCCTTTCTTTTAGATACTCAGATATAGCAACTACCATATACTTCCCTACGATATCCCCCATCCTTACCTCGGCAAGAGGTAAAACTAAACTAATAAGCTTATATGCTCATCTAAGCTCAAAAACCGCCTCCTACATAATTTCTATCTCATCAGCACAATAAATTCCTAACCCTTTAGCACAGGTTTGACGCAGCCCCACACCTCCGCATAACGCGCTGAATTTAAATATTAATCAATGATTGATTTTACGGGATTTAAATTTAGAATAAGCTTAAACATGGATGTTAGCATTACAATGAATTTTCCCACCAAAGAAAACCAGCTAACGAAATCTCGAAGGCTAGGTTATGGCTTTAAAAGACATATTTAGAAAACTCAGCAATCATATCGGCACTCACAAAGTGCATTTGTGTCCAGAGGTCAAAGGTCGATTAGTTAATAACGGCCAACCTTTAGCCAATGTCAGGATAACTAGGGGGCTGTATTACTCAGATGGTAAATACACCGAAGATGAGTGTTATACCGATAACAATGGCAATTTTTCTATGCCAGCAATGAGCCTACGTTCAAGCCAGCCTTCACTTTTAATTGCTGAGAAAATGACTCATCAACAGATTATAGGTCACATCTCCGGAGTTAAGTATAAGCTATGGTCCAGTACGCCAAGCGGCATTGAATACATTGAAGAATATGCGGTGAAACTTAGCTCTATGATTGCTGACATTTCATATGATGAAACTAGTTTTTACTTCAACTCTCATCAAACAGACTATAGATACAGAGCTTCAGGTATTTGTCGTTGGAATGATAACTTTGTCTTAATTGATCATGAAGCTGAGTTTGCAAAGATGATTGAAGGGGCGCTTTAGTTTACAAATCAGGAAATTTTGATATGGCTACAGGGATGAACACATTAACACCAAGAATTGCTGCTAGTTTCGCAGAAATAGCATATGCAAGTTTGAGAAAAAATGGGATAACTTCTAGCGAGCTGTTCAGAGATCTGGATATTGGCTTTTCTTTTGACAGTAGAACCATAAAGGGAACCAGTGGTACCATTTTAGAACGCCTTGTTAAACATAAAACAGCCTTCGGTTGTATAGCCCAAGGGAAAACCGGTCCATTTAAAGGTGACTTTGTCATCGCATTTCGGGGCACAGACGGCAAACGAGATATGATCACTGACTTACATTGTGGCATCAGCAGCTGCAGCAATGGCCAACCAGTTCACGCTGGCTTTAACCATACTTTTAACTCAATAAAACAGCAACTTGAGCATTATTTTTCGCAAAATGCAAAACAAACTAATAGCGGGCTAAAAGTTCATGTTGTTGGTCACAGCCTTGGCGGCGCACTTGCAAATCTTGCTGCAAACTGGCTCAAACAGCGCTTTAAAGCTAAGGTTAAACTTTATACTTTTGGCGCACCACGTGTCGGCTACCCCAGCTTTGCCTTAAAAACTGTCACATCAACCAACAATGAAATCTATCGCTGTGTTCACGCAGGTGATCCGGTGCCGCTAGTACCAGTGTGGCCATTTGTTCATACCGAGGATGAATATATACTCCATGGCGCGACGACTATCACCCTCAAAGCTCACAGCATGACGGCGATTACTCCTGGTTATTTGCATACAGCGTCAGGTTTCAGCAACTACAACGCCATCAATAAAGGTAAAGAGAGTCGATTTAAAAAGCAGGTAAAACTTGACTACGACAAACGTTTGCAAGCCGCACCGACAAGGCGATGGGCAAGAATTATCGGTGAAGCCATCATCACACACCTGCACCAATCAGGTAAGCTACATGCCATTCAAGCTGATATATCTAATACCCTCACTGTTTACGATAAAATTGCGCGGGTACTCGCCGATAGCATTGATATATCGACGAGCCATGCCGCTGATGTTAAGGGGATTCTCGGACACATTTTGGCATTCTGTAGAGCGCCATTTAAGGTGGTAGAACTGTCATATAAATTTGTGCGAAACACATGGAATTTGATGTTAAATACATTAACAATAATGGCAAAATTGGCAATTAAAGGGCTGATAGGCTGAAGAGTTTAACTGGGTTTTGAGTCTCACTGACTACCTTAATACCATCTTTATCTACAGCAGCGTGGTTGGTGTGATGGCACTGGTATTGCTGATTTATGGGATGGTAGCAAGTGCATTTTCAAAGATTATGCCAGTGCATCCCATAATGTACTTTTTTAGGAAGCTGCATAATGAAACAGATAAAATTGGTTACTGCATACGTCATGTTACTGACGCTTAGCGCTTGTGCCCAAAAGCCTGTAAATCATGAAGATGACCTCATGAAATTTGCGAAATCTAACTGTTTTTTTTGGTATTTTAAGTCTCAGAATTTGGATCCCACTGAAATTAGAAAAATCACCGCTGGAATTGTTGAAATGAGCAGCTATTCAGCCAGTAGATTCGAAGAAGTAGCGCTATTAGTTAAAACATACTCACCTAAAATCCCAACAAAAAACAACGCCAACATAACGCTATTGAAGTGTTTTAATTTAGAATCAGATCAAGAGTTTATTAATAACCTTAATGAGATAAGAGTTGGGAATTAAACACTTAAAGCACAACCTAGTTGCCACAGTAATAATTTACTGTGGCATGCCTACTTTTCAACCCACCATTTTATAACTCAAAAAAACAGATTCCCCCCAACATGAATACGACAGAGGACATCGACAAATTGATAACTCTCTGGCATCCATGCCCTTCGTTCATTAGCTCAGTCATTAATACGACGATTTACCACCTTGATATCGCAATCAAACATCCGCTAGATAACTAGCCAAATACTCACTGGAAGCGAAAACTCGCCCCAACAAATAAACTTTTATTTAAAACTCATACAACTCTTCACAATAAGCTTTCGCCACATCTTGCCAAGTGAACCGATTGGCTAAAGCTTGTTGACGTATAGACTGAAACTGAGGCTGCTCTGTCATCGCGACTGCCTCTGTTACCGTGGCCAGCATGGCATCGACTTTATCGGCTAGCGAATCACCATTAAATACCCAGCCATCGACTTGATGTTCAATGGTATCTTTCAAGCCGCCTACCCCGTGCACGATACACGGCTGGCCTGCTTTCATGGCTAGCATTTGGCTGATCCCGCAAGGCTCAAAGGAGCTCGGCATCATAAACAGATCGCCATGTTGATATAACAGCTGAGACAATGGCAGATCGAAGCCATTGATAAACAGTAGTTGTGGCCAACGCCCTGCCACCTGGCGCAATTGCTGCTCAATGTGCTCATCGCCACTACCAAGCAATATTAACACCCCTTGTGATTGCCCAGTCGCTAATGACTGCAGCAGGTGTTCAATGGCGTAGCGGCCATCTGCCATGACTTGAAGCAATAACGCCACTTTTTGGCTGGTGAGTCGTCCAACTGAGGTTAATAAACACGACGGTGCTTTAGCCGCGCGCCGCAGCTGATTAAGGCGCTGTAAGGCGATTTGGTCTTGACTGGCTACCCATTGGTTACTAGCCAAATTGTTTAATAAACATTGCTCGGCATAGTCGAGCACCTTAGCAAAGTCTTGCTCGGTACGCTTAGGTAACTCTAGCGGCGCATCATGGTAAAAACAGCCGTTTAATATGCCGTGTACCCGCAGCTCAGCGGCGCGCTGGGCAATATCATCTTGCAAGCCTTCGCCACCGTAGTGACCGCTGCCACTGTCGCTCGCCAGCAGTACTTCCTTGGCATAAGTTGGTGACACAAAGTGCAGATGATCGCACAAATTAATGGCTGCGCGCATCGGGTTAAAGCATTGTGCATGTATAGGATCAATGATCTTTGCCATTGCCTCATCATGATGGACACTTAGCTTGGCAAACAGCTCAGGAAACCAAGCTTGTAAGGATGAATGTTCCTGACATAGGGGGCGCTGCCCCTGTATTGACAGATTGTGGACGCTATACACAGTATGGATTGCTTGCAGCGCGTTAAAGCGTGGTTCATAGGCGCGCAGCAGCGCTAGCACACCACAGTGCCAGTCATGTAGGTGCAACACATCAGGCTTATCCACTATCTCTTGGCAAATGACTTGCGCCGCCGCTGCACACATTAACGCAAACTTATCAGCATCATCGGCAAAAGGCCGACCGTCATTGTTGCTGGTATAGATAGCGCCACCCGCATCAAAATGGGGATGGTCGAGCAAGTAGATTGCACTTCCCGCCACATTGGGGTGGGGGGCAATAAATACTTTCACTAAGGTAGTCTGCCCCCTAAATGGCAATGATACATCGGCAATAAAGCGCGCTTTTAGCTGCGACACTAGAAAGCCGTAACTTGGCATCATCACATCAACTGCCACATGTTCATTGTGCAGCGCTGCGGGAAGATCGCCGATAACATCAGCCATCCCGCCAACTTTTGCTCCCGCTACAGCGGCATTCTCAGCCGCTAACATCAATACTCTTTTCATTATTATTTCAATTTCTATTTCGTCGATTACTTGGATTACTCATAACCCACTGGTAAGCCCAGCATGTCGCGGGTGACTAAGGTAATGCCTTTTTCAGACACCCTAAAGCCACGGGCTCTGTCATGGCGGTGGTCATAGCCAATGACCGTACCTTCGGGAATAATACAGCCACGATCTAAGATGGCATTTTTGATCTTACAGTTGCGCTGAATCACCACATCCGGTAGCACCACTGCATCTTCTAAGGTTGAGTAGCTGCATACTCGCACCTCATTAAACAGCACCGAGCGCCTAACCGTCGCGCCAGAGATAATGCAGCCACCACTGACAATAGAATCCAACGCCATACCGCGGCGGTCATCATCGTCAAACACAAATTTAGCCGGAGGCAGCTGCTCTTGAAAGGTCCAAATGGGCCATTTAGCATCATATAAATTCAGTGCCGGTGTCGGCGATAGCAATTCCATATTGGCTTGCCAAAATGAGTCCAATGTTCCCACGTCGCGCCAGTATGATTCATCGTCGGTAAAGCCACTGCAAAATGGATGCGCATACACTTGATGGTCTTCAATAATCGACGGAATAATGTCTTTACCGAAGTCTCTGTCTGAGCCTTCGTTTTGCGCATCACGCTTAAGCTGCTCAAACAAAAAATCGGTGTTGAAAACATAGTTCCCCATTGATGCTAGGCAGCGCTCTGGGTCGTGCGGCAGATGTTTAGGGACCTCTGGCTTCTCTTCAAAGCCCAATATCTTGTTTTTCTCATCCACCTCTACCACGCCAAAAGCCCCAGCTGCTTCAGCAACAGGCACTTGTTGGCACGACACTGTCATATCTGCACCCGACTCTGCATGGGCAGCAAGCAGGCCGGCATAGTCCATACGATATACATGATCACCTGACAGAATCATCACGTATTTAGGTAGCTCGTTCCGAATAATGTCGATGTTTTGAAATACCGCATCTGCAGTGCCTTGATACCAGTTGTCAGAATAACGCTGTGAGGCGGGTAGAATCTCTACCGACTCCCCCAGCTCCTTTTTGAAGTGACCCCAACCGCGCATGACATGGCGAATCAACGAGTGAGATTTATACTGAGTAACCACCCCAATACGACGAATGCCCGAGTTAACACAGTTAGACAAGGGGAAGTCAATAATGCGAAATTTACCACCAAAATACAGCGAAGGCTTTGCCCGCCAGTCGGTGAGTTCATGCAGGCGTGAACCGCGGCCACCAGCAAGAATCAATGCGTAGGTTTCACGGGTTAGGTTACTGATATAACGTGGACTTGGGTTATGCATAAGTGCGCGCTCCTTGCGTCATAAGACCGATTAAATCTTCAATTAGAACTACTGGGACATGCCCGACGACTGCTAACATTTTCATAATCCCCATATTGCATCGCGGTAGCCCGCGATGGTGTTGTCACTGGAAAAACGGCCACTTGCGGCGGTATTGCGAATACTCATTTGTGTCCAGGTGTGTGGGTCGCGATAGGCGTAAGCCACCGCTACTTGGGTGGTGCGATACGCTTCAAAGTCAGCGGCCGTCATCCACGGATCAGTGGGAGATAAAATGCCAGCTATCACATCATCAAACTCACCGGGCTCAAGTAGACTGAAATGCCCACTATTGATGAGATCAATTACCGCTGATAAAGCGGGGGAAGCTGCTACAAACTCCCAAGGGCGATAGTCACGCTTTTGGGTTTCCACTTGCTGTGCATCTAGCCCAAAAAGGAAGAAGTTGTCAGCACCCACCTCTTCTAACATTTCAACATTGGCGCCATCTAAGGTGCCGATGGTGAGTGCGCCGTTCATCATGAACTTCATATTGCCGGTCCCCGAGGCTTCCTTTCCGGCCGTTGAAATCTGCTCAGAGACATCAGTCGCACTGCAAATTTTCTCCATTGCACTGACGTTATAATTAGGCAAGAAAGCAAACCGTAAATAAGGGGTCACTTGCGGATCAGAATTGACCATATGGGCCACATTATTGGCCAACTTAATCAGCTTTTTAGCCATGGCGTAGCCGGGAGCCGCTTTACCGCCAATCAATACACAGCGCGGTACCAAATCTTGGGTCTTACCGGCTAAAATCTGCTGGTAGAGGTGGATAACATGCAAAATATTGAGCAACTGCCGTTTGTATTCGTGAATGCGTTTAACTTGCACATCAAACAGCATGTTGGCATCAAACTCGACCTGACACTCTTGTTTAATCAATTGTGCTAGCTCAACTTTGTTTTGCTGCTTAACCCGCTGCCAGTCGCTAATCAACTTATCATCATCGGTAAAGGCACTGAGGCTACTTAGCAGGTGTAGGTCCGTTACCCAACCACTACCAAGACGTTTATTTAACAGCTGACTCAACCTTGGGTTGGCATGAGCTAGCCAACGCCGCGGAGTCACACCATTGGTGCGGTTGTTAAATTTCTCAGGCCATAGGCGGTAGAAATCTTTAAACAGGCCAGCAGTTAACAGCTGCGTATGCAGTGCCGCCACGCCGTTTACTGAAAAACTGGCTACGATGGCTAAATACGCCATGCGGATATGTGGCTCATCACCTTCTTCTATAATCGACATCGCCCGCAGCTTTTCGCATTGACCAGGCCACTCATGGGCAACCAAATCTAAATAGCGGGCGTTGATTTCATAAATGATATCCAGCAGCCTAGGCAGCATGTGGGCAAATAAGCGCACCGGCCAGCGCTCTAGGGCTTCGGGTAATAACGTGTGATTGGTATACGCCATGGTATGGGTGGTGATATGCCAGGCGTCATCCCATTCAAGCCCATAAATATCAATCAGCAAGCGCATCAGCTCAGGGATGGCAATACTCGGATGGGTGTCATTGAGCTGAATCGCGTGCAGTTTGGCAAACTGACTAAAGTCTTCACCATGTACGGCAACATACTGCTTCAATAGATCTTGTAAACTTGCTGAAGATAAAAAGTACTGCTGACGCAGGCGCAGCTCTTTGCCGTTCTCACTGGCATCATTCGGGTAAAGCACCATGGTGATTTGTTCAGCTTGGTTTTTACGTGCAACCGCTTCGGCATAATCGCCTTGGTTAAATTCAGCTAAGTCAAAATCATCGGTGGCTTCAGATTTCCACAGTCGCAGGGTATTAATGCGCTTGTTGCGATAACCCGGCACAGGCATATCGTAAGCTACGGCCAACACATCTTGGGTATCGACCCAGGTCATGTGCCGACGACCATGTTTGTCCACATAGGACTCGGTATGACCAAAGAAAGGCACTGTGACATTATGCGCCGGCACGCGCACTTCCCAAGGGTTGCCATCCCTTAACCAACGGTCCGGACACTCTACCTGATAACCGTCCTGTATTTTTTGACTGAACATGCCATATTCATAGCGGATGCCATAGCCTACAACGGCTAAATCCATACTGGCGCAACTATCAAGAAAACAAGCGGCTAATCGCCCTAGGCCACCATTGCCTAATCCCGCGTCATGCTCCTGCTCGGCAATGGTTTCTAGCAGTTGAGAATAAGGCAGCAACGCTTGGCGCACCTCGGTATCAATATCAAGATTCAGTAGCGCATTGCCCAAGGCGCGGCCCATCAAAAACTCAAGTGATAAGTAGGCCACTTGTTTGTTTTGGTAACTGCCATCTTGACTACGGGTTTGACGCCAGTCATCTAACATCAACTCTTTTACGCTTTGCGCTAAGGCATTAAACAACTCTTGATTGTCCTGCTCATCACGATTAAGCCCATGAAGCACTTGTCTTGCCATACTGTCTGCAAGCTGTTTAGCCGTTGCGGAAGTCTTAGCCGTAGTGCTGGAAGCTTCGGTGGTAGAGGCTTTAGCAGCCGCTGGCTTTTTAGCGCTAGCTGCTGTTTTTTTGCTGCTAGCGGATCTGCGTTTTGGCTTACTTGCCTGTTGTTCGCTCATTTAATTCGCTCCTTCAAATTGGGCGTAAAAAACCATTAAGCTTTTGCTTTGCAGTAAAAACTGCTTTGCTGCGCCACCGGCGAAATAGCCCTTAGTTTCGCTATCAAAACCACTGTCTTGGGTATGGATAAGGCAGTCCCAGTGGCTGATACCTGAGATTGTCGGTAAGGTAAAATGCAATGACTCATCATCGGCGTTGAGCATGAGTAGCAAGGCTTGTCGGCATTGGGGTTGCGCTTCAAGCTCGCCACTTATCACGACACTTAAAGTACGCGTTTGCGCTTCGCTCCAAAGGGTCTTGGTCATTGGGCTACCTTGGCGGCAAAACCAATCCAAAGCCGGGCTACCTGTGGTGCATGAATCGTGGATGTATTCTCGATGGCATAACAACGGGAAGCGCTGGCGTAACTTAATTAGCCTGCGGGTAAATTGCAGCTGTTCATCGCGTTGAATGTCCTGCTGCCAGCTCAACCATGTGGTGGTGTTATCCTGACAATAAGCATTATTGTTACCTTGCTGGCTATGACCTAACTCGTCTCCGGCCAGCAACATAGGCACACCTTGGGAGAGCAACAAGGTGGTGAGCATATTACGTGATTGGCGAGTCCTTAATGCCTGAATGTGCAGGTCCTGACTGACCCCTTCCATGCCACAGTTGTCACTAAAATTTTCCTGATGCCCATCACGACTTTGCTCGCCATTGGCATCATTGTGCCGCTGCCGATAACTCACTAAATCCGTAAGGGTGAAACCGTCATGACTGGTAATGAAATTGATGCTGGCACTCGGTCGGCGCCCAGCGTGCTCAAACAGATCACTTGAGCCATGAAAGCGCCGCGCAAATTCGGGCAACATTCCGGCATCACCGCGCCAAAAACGCCTAACGGTATCGCGATAACGATCGTTCCACTCACTCCACCCCATTGGGAAGTGCCCTAACTGGTATCCGCCTGGCCCGATATCCCACGGCTCAGCAATCAGACGCACTTGGCTCAAAACCGGATCTTGCTTTATCGCATCGAAAAAGCTCGAATTGACATTAAAGCCCTGCGGCTCGCGCCCTAGGGTTGCGGCTAAATCGAAACGAAAGCCGTCTACGCCCATGACTTCAACCCAATAGCGAAGTGAGTCCATCACTAGCCTAAGTACATGGGGATTACTTAAATCAACGCTATTGCCACAGCCGGTATCATTGATGTAATAGCGCGGCTGCTGTGGGTGTAATCGGTAGTAGCTAAGGTTGTCGATACCGCGAAAACACAAACTTGGTCCGCGGCAGTCACCTTCGGCGGTGTGGTTGTAGACCACATCGAGCAACACTTCGATACCCGACTGGTGCAACGCCGCCACCATCTGCCGAAACTCATTAATGTCGGCATTGTTTAAATAAGCCTGATGCGGCGCAAAAAAGCCGATACTGTTGTAGCCCCAGTAATTACTGAGCTGCTTTTGCTGTAAAAAAGGTTCGCTGGCAAATTGCTGTACCGGCAACAACTCCACCGCAGTCACACCTAAATTTTTGATGTATTGCACTACGTTGGCGTTAGCAATACCACTAAAACGGCCACGTTCTGCCTCCGTTAAATCCGGAAATAGCTGAGTAAACCCTTTTACATGCATTTCATAAATAATGCTGCGCCGCAGTGACAGTGACGGTTGAGTTTGATCGTATTCTTTGGCCACCGCTGGGATAGGCGAGAGGTTGCGGGTGTCGACGATTTTACACTTAGGCATAAAATCGCCACTATCCAGGGAGCAAAAACTTAAATCGGCGTCGGGATGCTGCAGTTGATAGGCGTAATGACTTGGGTGGTCAATTAGCTCGCCCTGAAGTAATTTAGCGTAGGGATCGAGCAGCAGTTTATTGACATTAAAGCGATGGCCAAGTTCAGGCTGATAAGGGCCGTCAACTCGATAACCATAACAGCAATCTAATGCCAAACCTTCGATGTGGCCATGCCAGATATGGTCGCTTTGTCTTGGCAAGGCCACTCGAGCCAGCTCATTAACGCCGCTGGCATCGTACACGCACAGATATACTGCGGTAGCATGGGCCGAAAACAGCGCAAAATTAACGCCGCTATCGTCAACACTCGCACCCAGCGGATAAGGTCGTCCGGGAGTCACTAACATGTTAGTCAGCCTCATTATTGAGGCCTATTACTAGGCAAGCTAGCGGCGGCACGGTAATTTCGGCGCTGTACTCACACTCTTGATAAGGCTGAGCTTGCGCCACAATCACCCCATGATTGCCAACATTGCTGCCACCATAGAGCTGGCTGTCGCTATTGAGGAGCTCAACGTATTGCTGATCAGTTGGCAGGCCGAGGCGATAGCCGTGGTGAACTTGTGGTGTCATGTTGACCACAAAAATTAACGACTCGGTTTGACTGTGACGCATAAAACAGAACACGCTGTTATCGGCGTTATCACAATCTAACCAGCTGAAGCTTTGTGGCAAATTGTCTTGGCTATATAGCGCGGGCTGCACCTGATACAAACGATTGAGATCTTTTAACCAGTCTTGCACCCCTTGATGGGGGGAGTACTGCAGCAGATGCCAATCTAAACTTTGCTGATGGTTCCATTCATCGCGCTGGGCAAACTCATTGCCCATAAACAGTAGCTTCTTACCAGGATGCCCCCACATGAAGCCGTAGTAGGCACGTAAAGTGGCAAATTTCTGCCAATCATCACCAGGAATTTTGTGCAGCAACGACCCTTTGCCATGTACTACCTCATCATGGCTGAGTGACAGGATAAATTGCTCACTAAAGCCATACATTAAACCGAAAGTCATTTCACTATGGTGATGGCTACGGTAGAGCGGATCACGGCAGAGGTAACGTAAGGTATCGTTCATCCACCCCATGTTCCACTTAAATCCAAAACCTAGGCCATCATGCTCGACACTTTGGGTCACTCCCGGCCATGCGGTTGACTCTTCAGCAATCATCAAAATGCCCGGGTAGGCTTGATACAACTCACTATTGAGGCGTTTTAACAAATTGATGGCTTGCAGATTCTCTCTACCTCCATATTCGTTAGGTAACCACTCCCCTGCTTCACGGCTATAGTCGAGATACAACATTGACGAGACGGCGTCTAAGCGCAAACCGTCGAAATGAAACTCTTCAAGGTAGTAGCAGGCGTTACTGAGCAGGTAGCTTTGCACTTCAGCGCGGCCATAGTTATAAATCAACGTATCCCAATCTGGGTGTTCGCCCTGTTTAGGATCGTCATGCTCAAACAAGCAGGTACCATCGAAACGGCGTAGGCCATGGGGATCCTTGGGGAAATGAGCCGCCACCCAGTCTAGAATGACCGCCAAACCTAATTGATGGGCATGATCAATAAACGCCTTTAATTCAACCGGGCTGCCGAAACGATGACTCGGTGCATACATTCCTACGGGCTGATAACCCCATGAACCATCAAAGGGGTACTCGCTAACGGGCATTAGCTGTAAGTGAGTGAACCCCATCTCTTTGACATAGGGCAGCAAGGTTTGCTGCAGCTCAGTGTAGTCAAGGTAGCTTTGGCCCGAATCTCCTTGACGGCGCCAAGACCCCAGATGCACTTCATAGATTGAAACCGGTTGTTGATGCCATTGCTGCGATTGGCGTGCTTGCATCCATGATGTATCTTGCCAAGCATAGTCGTCGGCCAACACCACCTTTGATGCATTACTTGGAGCCGGATCCATAGCTTTGGCAAATGGATCCGCTTTTAATTCGCGTTGTCCTTGCTGATCAATGATTTCGAATTTGTATAGGCTGTACTCGGCGACTTGAGGAATAAAAATCTCCCAAATGCCGTGGGCGACATGTTGGCGCATCACATGACGAGCGCCGTCCCAGTAGTTAAAGTCTCCCAGCAAAGACACGCGCTTAGCATTGGGCGCCCACACACAAAACAGCACACCATCGATACCATCAACAGTTCGGGGATTCGCGCCCAGAAACTGATAGGCATGCCTAAGCTTGCCTTCGGCAAAGAGATAGACATCTTGCTCAGTTAGCAAAGACTGAAACTGATAAGGATCGACAATCTCTTCCACACTTTGCGGATAGGTCACCCGCAATAGATAGGGAAACGGGTTTACCCGACGTGGAATGAAACCGGCAAATAGCCCCTCATCATCTTCCTTGTTCAATGTGGCGACTTTACGCTTATCTTTTAACGTTAATACCTCAACTTGCTGCGCGCCGCGCAAAAAGCACCGTAGCAATAACTTTTTAGTGGCTTTGCCAGTTTTAGATTGTTGCTCAACTTGATGCATGCCTAATAACGAAAATACGTCGATATACTCACCTTGAAGCAACGCGATATCTGCGCCGTCATGAAAGTGGGGGGCATTTTGTGTCATGGTTAGTTCTCCCATAATTTTAAATTCATGCTGACTGACTGTTACCTCGCGGCGTACTCACATCATTTGCACTCGCACCTGCGTTTCGCTGCTGAGCGATTTGCGATAACAGTTTGTCTATCAATGGGCTGCGGCTTATTTCGCTAACTGTCATTGAGTAGCGGCGCCGCCAATTTGGGTATTCAGTGCTGGTGCCGGGAATATTATTGCTAACGGTTTCAGACAATAGATCGCATAGTTGAACGCTAAACAGTTCAGCTGCGCTGCTGGCGCTGTCGCTTAGCCAAGCGGGTAATATCGCCTCAAAAGCCACGGTCTCAGATACGTCGTTCAGTAGCCCCAATGACCGCCAGCGTTTGACTAATTGCTGTATGTCGCAATCACGACTGACCTCGGCGGCTTCCAACTGCAAAGTAGTGATTAAGCCTAAAGAATGCTGCAGATGCAGATCATCACTGCGCCACCAAGCCGCTAACGGAGGGACATCATGGTTAGCTAGCATCATTAAGCTGTGGCCTTGGTGCAGATCAGGAGACACAATGCGATCGTATTGGCGAGTGAAATAAAACAGCTGGTTAGAATAGATATTAAATTGCTGCAGTTTGGTACGTATCTCATCGGGCACGATACCTAAGTCTTCGCCAATCACTGTGCAGTTAGCAGCGTGACTTTCATAGGCTAATATGGCGAATAGCGCGTCGGCATCATAATAGACGTAAGCACCACTGGGATCGTTTGCATTTTGGGCCGTCCACCACCACAACCGTAATAATCCCATAATATGGTCGATGCGTAGCGCGCCGTAATGCTGCATATTGCTTGCGAGCAGCTCACGAAAATGGCCAAAGCCAGTGGCTTTTAACGCCCAGGGTTGCATTGGCACCAACCCCCAGTTTTGCCCTCTAGCAGCAAAACGGTCTGGCGGCGCGCCAATACTGGCCGCAGCGCAAAAAAGCTTGGGGTGCTGCGCGGCCTCGACACCATCGGCAACGGTTCCCACGGCAAGATCGCCAACAAGACCAATCGCCATACCCAGCTCTGTTGCCAGCGCTTGTGTCTGCGTCAATTGCCGAGTGACTTCAAATTGCAAAAAGGCGATAAATTGCTCAGCATTCTCGCCAGCAATCGCTGCGAGGCTATCTGCTTGATGGTCAATGTAGGCCTGTAAACTCTTCCCGCCTCGCTCAACAAACAGCTCAAAGGCTCGGGCTCTGACACTATTTACTGACAGCTCATATTGCACAAATGACTGGTAAATGAGGTAGAGCGCAGCAAGCTTTAAGCGAGATACTGCCTGGACTTCGATAGTTGGGCTCTGATTTAACTCGTGCTTGGATGATTGATATGTCAGTGTTAGCGAATCCGCCACGTAGCGGCATTCAGGAACCTGCTCAATACTAATATATAAAGGATGAATAAAACGGCGATCAATCGGACTGTAAGGACTGAGTTCATTGGGTTTATCTAATGCCAGCGCATGCAAAGGATTGATGACCACAAAATCACATTGACGTGCTGCCAGCGTAGCCAATAACCCTTGTAAGTCGGCTAAATCACCCATTCCCCACTGGGTATCACTGCGCAAACTGGGCAGGTGAACACTCACGCCCCACGGCTTATGGCTTAGTTTCGCTGGCCGTTTTGCACGCCCTTCAGCTTGGCCCTGACCGTGAAGAGCATCAAAAGTGTGCCGGGGGGCTAGCAGTAACTCGCCCTGTGCGACCAGACTCCCAGCAATATGTAACTCAAGTTGTAGGTAGCCCATACCAGTATCAGTTAGCTGGGCTATTTGGGAGGCCAACGGATAGCGATAACGGATATAGCGTTGCTGCTCAGTTTGATAGTCACCAATTTCAACCAGCTTAGTAGTATCAATTGGCCACTGCATTTGCCGTGCTGGGGTGCGCTCTGATGCCGCCGAACGCACCGTAATCGTCATAGGCCGATTGTCATGCTTTGCTAAGTGCAGCACCACAGCAGCTTGGTCCACAAAACAGTATTGGAAAGGGGCGAGAAAATCGCGCCATGGCTGAACATCAAGTTGGTCTATTTGCTGGGTAATGATGGCATTGTCTATCTCGGGCTTCGCCAACATGGCTAGCAATATTGCCAAGCGATCGTTGGCATGAATCGCGGTTAGTTGACCATCACAGTCAACAAACTCTGCACCCACGCCCCGTAAGTAGAGCAACTTATCCAATCCCATTGAACCCGCCCTATTGCTTAACACACCTTGTTGAGAGTGCACTAAGCATGCCAAGGGCAGATAACAGCTTAAAGACAGTTTAATTGCAGAACCATGACAGGCATAATTATTTAAATAACAATAATTTAGAGTAAAAAACTTAGGAAATAACTATCGCAAAGCCCAAGCTTAGCAGCAGTGACCGATCATACCTATTTTTAGGTATGCACAAGTGTAGCGCGTCATCTCACCAATTCGGCGCACGACCAGCAACCAATAATCTTGTCACGCTCATGCTAACGCAACTAGCTAAAATGATAAGCAAGGTTATGTATTAAAACAAAGAGATCTAACTATAAAATATTGATTTTACTACTTTTACCCACCAACACCAGGACAATTCCTAAAAGCGCCAGTCTTTGGCGAAATCATAACGAAAGCCAACAGACCAGGAATTAAAGTCATCAAGATAGTCGTAATCACGAACTAGATATTCCAAGTGGAATCTTAAATGCTCATCTGGCAACCACTCTAAAGTGGTATTGTAGCCATTGAACTTTTGGCTCAATTGAGCTTGATAGCCATCGTCAAAATCAAAATAGCCCAGCTTTAATCTGAACGCTTGGCTTAAGCGATAAGCCCCAGAAATATCCATCGTGTGACCAGTTCTATCACTGACAACGACATCTCTTTTATAGGTTTTATCTTGATAAGCTGCGGCAAGATACAGCCCCATATCGAATTGGTGAGCTAATGCTGCCGCCCAGACAATATCTTCGCCTTGGCTCAGGTTATCGCTAATGCTGTCTTGTTGTAAGTAAGATATAGCCCCATGAAAACCACCAACGTCATAACTCACACCTAAGTTGACCATATCAGCATTATTATTGCCGCTGTCACCGTCGAATTGTCCTGCTGCTAGCCAACTCAAACCGCCGGTTTCAATACGGTATGTCACCATATTGTTCACAAAGAAAATCCCTTCTGGATCATAAGAAAACGGGCTATTAGCGTGATTAAAAATATCCACATATTCTGCAATCAACAAATATTGCGGCGGCCGCTGCTTACCGACCCCTAAACGACCATAGGGACTGTCCACCGCGACATAAGCTCGGCGTGCATTACCAAAGTCGCCGTTATTGGATAAGTCTATGCCCCACTCGCCATGTAAAATCGCCTGCCAACCGGGCATAAAGTCGTTACTCGCCTTTATCCCTGCATGGCTAAGTGCATCTCTAACATCCCAAAATTGCTCCCCTTTTTCATCAATATAACCATAGGTTGGGCGCATGGTGGCATAAACGCTCACTTTATTGCGGGCTTCTACTTCGTCGGCGAGTTCTGTAACTGGCTGGCGCTTGTCTTGAGTTGCTATATCGGTTTCAGCCACAACGTCGCTGTGCAACTGATTTTGTTGAACTTGTTGAGCTGGATGGTTCTGTTGAGCTTGCTGGGATTTTTCGAGCGCGATTATCTGTTGTTGTAACTTGTCGACTTGCTGCTTGAGCATTTCAAGAGTAATCTCTGTCTCTGTAGCCAACACATTGAAACTCATTAAAAAACTGCCAAAAAACAGCCATACCACCTTAGTCCATATACGCATCATTTCATTCCAAAACTAGCGAGCAATGAAAAAAGTATAGACTATACTTTTGTACCATATGCAGGTGAATATTCCGTCATAGCAAGCTGCTATGTGGGTTTGTTTGGCCAAACAAGGACTAGCGCAATGAAAATAAGAACCAAATTCTCTGTCGCCTCAGGTATCGTCATCTTTGTTGTAGTCTCCCTTCTTGCCATCACCACTGATCTGGCAATCAAAACCACTTTAGAAGAGAAAACACAGGCCTATATTCAAGACAACGCGTCATTGTTAACCACCAGTATTGGTAATTGGTTAGCCGGTAAAAGTCGACAAGTCGACCTGTTAAAAAGCGTTGTCGAGCAAGACTTCTCGACAGACAACTTTCAAAACACGTTAGCCTTATCTGCAGTGAAACAAGACTTCTTACTGGTATTTGGCACGCTGAAATCTGAAACGGGGTTACGTTCTAATAACCCTAACAGACAAAATCCCGCCGGCGTCGATTTTAGACAAAAACCGTGGTACGCCTTAGCACAAAACAATAACGACACCGTATTTACTGCACCTTATCAAGATGCGGCAACCAAAGAGATGTTGTTATCTATCGTGACTAAAGTTGAAACCGCGTCTGGCTTTCAAGGGGTAATAGGCGGTGATTTAAGCCTTGGTACCATTGCTGAAACCGTCAACACCATCAACTTTGATGGAACAGGACTGGCTTTTATCGCTGATGGGCAAGGTAATATCATCACCCATCCACAAGCGGATTATAATGGTAAAAACACCAATAACGTCTATCAACATTCCCCAGCAACTAGCCAACAAATAATCGAAATTGAGCACCAAGGTGTCGACAAACTATTGTATTTTTACCCACTGCCACAAGCGAATGGTATCAATTGGCATTTAGCGGTGCTACTTGATAAAGACAAAGTATATCAAGCACTCACAGATCTGACTTGGCGAACTACCGTGTTGGCTTTCTTCAGTATTGTGATCTGTTTCTTTCTACTCAAACAATTAGCCAAACACTTATTAATGCCACTAAACGAGTTAGAAAAGGCCATTGAAAATATTGCATCTGGCGAAGGCGACCTAACCCAAAGATTAACCATCAAGAATCAAGATGAATGCGGCGCGGTTGCCAACAACTTTAATTTATTCCTCGCATCAATGCAGGCATTGGTGGTCGATATTAAACAAAAGGCTGACTCAGTCGTGCATCACAGCAACGACTCAACGGATCTAGCAACCCAAGCGGGTAGTCAGTTGGTCGAACAAAAAGCGCTGATTGAGGGCTTAGCCACAGCGATGAATGAAATGACAGCCACCTCTGCCGATATTGCCAGCAGCGCCCAAGAAGCGGCCAGTTCAATAACCTCAGTGAACGAGCGCACCGACCAAAGCCAAATCACCTTCACCGAGACCTCTAACTATATCGGTCAGCTATCTGACACCATTAGTGTCTCGCAAGGCGTCAGTGACCAACTGGCTGAGTACAGCACTAACATTGAGCAAGTATTGTCTGTTATTAACGGCATTGCCGAGCAAACCAACTTATTGGCCTTAAATGCGGCCATTGAAGCGGCCCGCGCAGGCGAGCAAGGACGGGGTTTCGCCGTGGTTGCCGACGAAGTGCGCACCTTGGCTTCACGCACACAAGAATCAACCACCGAAATCAAAAGCACTATAGATCAAATACAATCGGCGTCGGCGCAAGTACAACAAGCCATGCAAGACAGCAAAGAAAAAGCCCAAACATGCGTTGATCATGCTTATACCGCCAGCACTGCACTGCAAGAGATCTCTGAATCTGTGAAAGACATAATGGATAGAAATATTCAAATTGCCGCAGCGATTGAAGAGCAAAGTGTGGTTGCAGAAGAGATTAACCTCAACACCAATAACATTAACGATATCAGTACCAGTGTCGGTGAATTCTCTGAAAGTCAGCTCTGCACCAACCGAGAGCTCGTTGAGCAAGTGAACCAGCAGCAACAACTACTGAATAAATTCACCGTCTAGCTTAAGTCAGCTTTGCGGCCGGTAGTTCTGCGTTCATGTGCATCGCTTGTGCCGCTAACATTGCGTTTGACAAGGGGGCCGAAAACAACACTTTGTGTTTGATAAGAGACTCGATTTGAGCTGTCGATAATTGCGCCCGCTGCAACTGTTCAATAGAGGTGAACTGCTTAAAGAGCGGCAGTTTTGCAACGATTGACTCAGGTATAGCCGAGACAGCTTCATAGGCTCGATTTAAAAATGGATGACGCTCCAACATATGTCGGTTGTTGTCGTTATTTCGGTTGATGCTCAATCTTCCCGAGTCATCAACCGCCATTAACGGATTAAAAAACACTGCATTGCTAGCCTGAATATCAATAAAAGCTGAAGTTAAATAACAATGCTGTTGCTGGGCAATCCAAATGTATCCATTGTAGTGCTCAGTATCTGGTGTCGTGCTCATTTCTGTGTATTGTTCCGTTGAGTAGACATCTAACTCACTCAGAACATTTACTTTTCTTCCATCATTGTGTTGATGACTTTCAAACTGCTGCTGATAATCAAGACCATAACGGTATTCTCCACCTCGTTCAAAAAACGGCACTGGCTCAGCATTAGCGAGGTGCACATGGGCGAAATTGATGATGCCATCTCGCTTAGTTACCCGGTAAGCTTCATCAATAATACCTCGGTAGCGGTGCAAGCTGTCATAAGCAAAGCAGAACGCTACACTTTGATCTTTCAACGGCAGACGTTTATTGGGTTCATGGAAAATAACAGTATGGTTAGTAGCCCGAGCCTGTGGCGTGAATAAGGCTTGATATCCTTTGTAACCAAGTACAGAATTATCTCCTTCCCATATAGATATAACTGATTGTTCTGGGAATAAATTTGCTAAAAAGTCCCCACTCCAGCCCGTTCGGCACCATGTATCCAAAATGACATCACCGGGTTTTAAGTAGTTTTTTAGCGCATCAATACTATTTAACAGCGCCTGAAAAGATTCATTAAATGGCTGAAATGCGGCGTAGGGCTCGATAATCTGTCGACGTTTTTTAAGCTGCATATACTGTAAAAAAGTACTGTTCGCTAACTGATTTTGTAACGCTTCTATCTGTTCAACTGTCCAGCTATCATTTTGATATAAAGGCAAGAAATACAACTGACCATTAATTTGGGGGTACTGATGTCCTTGCTGACACGCTAATATGCTTGCCGTTTGACTTAAGTCACTCCCACAAAGTGGGCAGGAGAATATGCTGATCATATGTTGATGTATCCGATGCCTTCGGGATTCAATAATGAATAGGTATAAATGAGTAAAATTGCCAATACCAAAATGACCACAGTCACTAATGCGGCCAGCCAGTTCGGTAGCCTTTCCTGCAAGCTTTGATACATCTTACTCATTTATCCCCCTAACCAACCCATAATTTGTTGGTTGATATATAAAGTTATCGGATAACTAGAAATGACAAACAACAAGGTTAACACTGCCGCGATAACTTTTGGCAACTGAGGCCGCCACGTTTGCCGACTATACCATTGATAGCCAATTAACCCTGTTGCGTGATAGATCCCCCACAACACATAACGCATTGAAAATTCATGCCACAAGCCAATCACCACCATGGTCAATACCGAGGCAAAGAACACAGACCGACTCACTGCTAACGCTGGAGCAAAAACATAGCTCTTACACCACTGAGACAAGCTGATATGCCAACGTTGCCAGAATTCATTAATGTTTTGACTCACAAAAGGAAAGTTAAAGTTCTCCTTGATCGTGATCCCTAACATCAAGGAAAAGCCAATAGCGATATCGGCAAAACCACTGAAAACGAGATACAACTTAATCCAATCAAATAGGCTGGAAACCAGTGCTGTTGTATAGGGGTGCTGTAACCACAACAAACTGTGCAACTCAATATGGTTAACCAAAGCGGCAGCTAGCACAATGACCTTAAAATGCCCCCAAACGACTCGCTCTAAGCCATTTGAGATCGCCATCAAAGATACTTTTCTACGACGTAACTGCCGTTCAAAATCATCTGCACGGTGAATAGGGCCAGCAATGAGACATGGCAAAAAACACTGATAACGCAGATAGGATAAATATCCACAAGATAATGTGCTATTTTTCAGCGTATCCACCAAAAAATGTATCTGCCGGCACACGACGTAAATAACGCCGATAAACACAACCTGGTTCCCTTGGGCATGTAAGGTTTTCGCCCCGATAAATACCAGCACACTAACAGCAATGCCAACAAAAATGGCCGTTTTCCTATGGGAATGTATAAACAAGTGACCACAAGCGTATATCAAACTGCTAAACAGTAGCAGTGCCACCGCGGTAGTTTGTGAGATAAAAACCAGCAGTAAGAGCGTACTAATGAGAAAGCCATTCATTTGCCAACTTGGCTTGAGTATCAAGCTAAGCCATATCGCCATGAAGATTCCCGCATTAAGATATATGATTTGCTCAGTCATTAGCGATACTCACTAATCACAGTTTCAAGCCAATCCATATATACTTGAGCCCCCTGTCGATTAACATGCACTAAATCAGTATAGTTTTGATAACTAAGGTTATTAATCGCTGGTAATAAGCTTATTCCTGTTTGTCGACTGATTTTTTCGTGGGCCTTTTCAAGGGCAACTTGCCATGCCTTACCTTTTCTCGAAGCGAGCTCGGAGGCCATGCCCGGATAGAAAAATTTAATATCAATCTGATCTGTCCGACTGGCGAGCGCTTGTATCGCAAGCGAAGAAAAAGGCCGATTGGTTGGCATAAACCCCTGAAACTTTTGCATGCCAGCTGGATTAGCTTTGACAAAAACCTCGCTACGAGAACTAGGTTCGCTTTGATGAAATCGAATGGGTATGAATCCCGCCCCTTGTTGCACCATGGTGGCCAACCATAATCGGTGCAACGAAAAATGATGACCCCCGCCAAAACTCAAGGTCCAAGGGTTAATCTCTATCAAAATTAAGTCAGGCTTCAGTGCCAAAGCATGAATAAGCACCGCTTCAAGCTCAGTTGCAGCGGCGGCGCCCACAGTGATTTTCGATAGTGCCAACTTATGATTTGGTGTAGAAAGTTGCTCACTGGTATTTTTGGTTGTATCGAACCCCGCCTGAGTTAAGCTGGTGCCGATAATTACCACCTTTAAATTAGCTTCTTGCAGTTCTTCGCTTTGTTGATGGGTTGCGGCAGTAATCCATTTGCTAATAAGAGCTACTTTGCTTTCACTCAGGGTAAATGTTGATTGCCAGCTATAACGTAACCCCAGCAGCACAAGTAGCAATACTGATGACCATATAAGGATAATCGTCAGATTTTTCATTTGCTGATTATCAATGCCAGCAGTTGCTGTAACGAGGTGGCTTTCATGATCTCTATAGGCGTTAATTGAACACCGAACTGTTCTTCAGCTTCCGTAACTAGCATCAAATGCCCTAGAGAATCCCACCCCGGTGTATTTTGACTACTTGAGCTGATGGATAACTCGGTTTGCTGCAAATTAAAAATTTTCGCTGCAATAGCCAACAATTTGTCTTCATCTTGACTTGCCGCGACTTCAATTTGTGGTTGTTTTTCATCGATTAACGCCTCAGCACTCGCTTTGATAACTTTACCAGAGGGCCCTAATGGTAACTTGTCAGTTATATAGATCGACCTTGGAACCTTATGCGCTTCGAGAGTACTTCTAACATGCGCAATAATCGGTTCGCTACCGCTCATACTCGTCGCGACCAGCGACACAATATATTCGCCATATAAATCGTCAATACGCGAAGTCGTGTAGGCATTTTCAACATCTGGATGACTACATAAAGATTCATTAATTTCTTGAGGGTAAACCGCGTAGCCACCAGCATTAATTAACTCTTTCTCACGACCAATAATCGACAAACTGCCATCCTCATGGCGCTTGGCGATATCTCCGGTATTTAGCCAGCCATCAACTAACACCTTTACAGTCTCTTTGGGTGCATCAAGGTAGCCATCCATAATATTGTCACCACTTAACCAAAGTAGGCCTTCATTTAGCTCCTGTGGTTCAAATGGCGAACCTAGCGCATATTGCATGTCTACTGGTCGGCCTATCCTGCCATAGCTATTTTCTGCGTCACCTACTGTGGTAAATACGCCACCAACACAAGTCTCAGTCAAGCCGTATAAATTGCTGACCTTTGTGGCATATTTTTGTTCAAAGCTTTGCCATAACTGTGCTGACAGTGCTCCGCCCGTAGACACCACGCAATAAAATATGTCACCGCTGAACGCATCATCAGAGGGGCCGTACTTGTTAAGTAATGCCAACACAACGGGAACGGTAATAAAATGAGTCACCTCTTGAGCAACTATATGATCAAAAATACTTTCCGCATTGGCAATATCAAATTGACCAAGGTGTGACCACTTTATACCTAGGTAAGCTGCGAGAATTGGCCCCTGAACCAAGCCATCGGCATGGGATAGTTGCAGTGCATTTAAAATATGACTGTGTTGACTATATTGATAAACCTGCTTGAGCGTAGCAAGGTGGCTTGCCAATGCTTGCACAGAAATCATTACTCCTTTGGGCTTTGATGTCGTACCTGAAGTAAATAAAACATAGGCCTGTGTATTATTGTGTACCACATTAGGCACGCAAGCTTGGTAGTGCTTTAATATGTATGGATAACACTGGTTATTTTGAGATTGACCGAATAAGTTTGAGAGTATCGAGCTAGGCTTAGCTTTGCTAGTGATTGTAAACTCAGTGCTAACCGTCAAAGCCGACATCTCATCGACAAAAATATGATCCGGTTTAAAACGTTGTATTATGCCATCAAACCTTGGTTGCTTAATGTCACCGTCAAGCACAGTAAATACCACACCATTTAATAGTGCCGCTAACATTATTTCAGCGGTATAGCACTCGTCAGTACACACAATAGCAATGCGCTCAATGCTATGTTGAGCGAAAAAGCCAGAGAGCTTTTTGATTGTTTTAACTAACTGAGCATATGAAAGTTCTTGGTTAGCGACATAACCAAATTGACGTCTCGCGCTAGCTTGGCTTTGCATGCTGTCCCAGAGTAGTGTGGACAAGCTCTTTGTGCTCATTATCATCAATCCTTGAGTAATGCTTGTGGCAGTTTACCTAGCGCCGTACGCTGTAAGCATGTTGAGACAGAAAAATGTGGTGGGATGTATTTTTTGTCAAGGTCGGTTTTCATTTTTTCTAGCAACTGAGCTTTATCTAGCGAGCTCTCGATGCTTGCTTGCCAACCTTCCGTATGCTTGCTCACTGCTACATCGTCAATATACGCACACGCTTTCAACAGCCGCTCAATATCATAAGGATAAACCAATTCGGTACTCGTGAGTTTAATTGCCTCGTCGGCTCGACCATGTAAAACAACCGTACCACAGGCACTTATGCTCGCTAAATCTCCTGTATCGAACTCAGTTATTTCACCTTCTTCTCGACCTAAGTAGCCCGAAAATAACCGCTCACTTTTGACAGTAAGACAGCCAATACCTTCACTATCTGGTTGACGGATCTGTAGTTCAACACCATTAACAGCCTTGCCGATACCGCCGTCTATTAAGCATGGGTCATTTACACCTTGAGCGATGCAAAAACCGTAAGTTTCAGTTAATCCATAATAGTTGAGAACTTGTATCGGGAAATACTGCTGAATGATAGCTACATCTTGTTGTGACAGGTTTGCCCCAGTACATAAAATGTACTGCAATGATACTAGCTGTGACGGCGCAATCCGCTTCGCGATGACTGCTAACATTCGCACAAATGGCGGCCCAACAATAATATGGGTCACAGCCTCTTTTTCGATAATAGCAAGATAGTCGAAAATACTCGCGTCGCCCTCGCAAAACAATGACATTTGACACTCACTGATCATGGGCATGAATAAATGAGTTCGTAAGCCGGTCATTGTTGATATTGGCGCTAGACAAAGCACTTTTGAACGCGATCCAATATTGAACCACAAACAAAAATCCATCGCCGATTGCATGACTTTAGCTGGGGTGAGTTTAATACACTTAGGCTGCCCTGTTGAGCCGGAGGTAAATAACATGACATGCTTTTTACTAGACGCGATTGCAGCGCTATCAGCAGTGATTTGATCGCCTAGTTTACCCAGCTGTAGCTCAGTTAGGACATCTGTGTCATCGATATCCAATACGGTTTTCTCAATATCGATGTGATGAGCATTCGCATCCACAATGATTAAGTTCTTATCGATACTCAACACATAGCCACAAAAATCCACTATCACTTGATTAAGCTGGTTAATTTTAAGCAATACATTTGCTTTTCCAGTCGATAAATAACTCTTGGTAGATTCCATGCTGGCAATTGACTCGTGCTGAATAGGTTAAAGGCTATTTGAGCGCTGAAATCAGCACAAAGCTCTTAATGTTGAGGATATTATACCTCCACCAAATTAACAATTACACAACAATTGAATTCCTTGCTTGTGAAAGGCTAAGCTATTTCAAAATCGAATTTTCAATTGAATAGTCAGATTGAATGAAACTCTAATTTGAGCAACACACGTGATCTCAGCAAATTTTGTTTATGCAGCTAGGTTTCATGATTACAAAGCGCTTCTACCAACACATAAGGTTGTCTCTCGGTTTTACTAAGGTACATGGCGTTGTCAGCAAGTGCGATAACCCGTGCTAGGTCTTTATCATCATGGGGCACTATACCGATACCAATGCTTGCTCCTACCCTAATAGGTTGTTGCTGATCTTCAATTTGCACCTCTTGGGTAAGCAACTGGTGCAGTTTGCGACCAATACCATTGGCCTCTTGTTGATAATGCTGATGATGATTAATCTTAAATAGAACTAAAAACTCATCACCGCCAAGGCGGAAACAAACATCGTCGCTACGCGATTGCACCAGCAAACGCTCCGATAATGCCACCAGCAAACTGTCGCCAACATCATGCCCTAAATTATCATTGATCAACTTAAAGCCATTTAGATCTATGTAAGCCACCCCTAAACATCCAGAATCGTAAATCCCCAAGTAGGGCTTGCTCATGACATTTTCTAAATGCCGCTTATTGAAAAGCCCGGTTAACGGATCGGTACTCGCTTCGCTTCGCAGTTCATTAATTAACTCCTGCACAGTTGAGTAATCTTGTATGGTCGCGATACCACAAGCTTGGCCGTGGAACTCAATATTAGAGATGGAGATACGGGCGTTAAACCCTTCTCCTTTGGCGTTAATACACGGCATAATATTGCGCGACATCATCGGCCTTGAGTGGGACTGGTTATCAATAAATGTGGCCACTTTATTTTGGTGACCCTGCACCTTTTCTGGCGTCATTAAATCGGTAATCGATAGTCCCAACATTTCACCTTGCCCATAACCAAATAATCGCTCACAAGAGCGGTTGGCAAACTCAACCTGTGATTGACGATTGACTATGACAATGGCGTCAGCCAGAAAGTCTAAGAACTTAGAAATATCATCCATAGATTGCTCTCTAATTATTAACTTCTACAGTTAAAAACATAGCCAAACTGAAGAGGGCTGCCAGCTTTAATAGCAACTTGTTTGATATCAAATAAGTATTTCAGACTAATTGACTATTTCAGACTAATTAACTATCCCAGCCTAGCTTCCCTTAATTGAAATCAGTCACGCGCTTGCTGTTCACCTGCTAATAAGAGGCCAGTTTTTACAACTCTGTCATAAAATTACAAAATTAGTCGTACAGATCGACTTTCTCATCATCCCTATGGCTAATCCGCGGACAAATCAGACGCGGATCACACCTTTTGGCCATGGGGGTTGGTACTTTAGTTACCAGATAAAGATAACAACTTTTAATTTTGAGCATAAAGGTGAATTTTATGGCTGCTAAATTTTTTATCCCATCTGTAAACGTACTAGGCCAAAACGCTGTCGATGATGCGATTAGTGATATTAAAACCTTAGGCTTTAAGCGTGCGCTTATTGTCACCGACCAACCTTTGGTAGATATCGGATTGGTCGCGCAAGTGACCGAAAAGTTAGGCCAAGCTGATGTTAGCTCTGTCATTTTCGCCGGCGTGCAACCTAACCCAACCGTGGGTAACGTTGAAGCAGGCCTTAAACTTCTAACCGCTAATGACTGTGACTTTGTGGTCTCTCTCGGTGGCGGCTCTCCACACGACTGCGCAAAAGGTATTGCATTAGTGGCAACCAATGGCGGCAGCATCAAAGACTATGAAGGCTTAGATGTCTCAGTCAAGCCTCAACTACCGTTAGTGGCCATTAACACCACTGCCGGTACCGCCAGTGAAATGACCCGGTTCTGCATTATTACCGATGAAGAACGTCACATTAAAATGGCCATTGTAGATAAGCACACTACGCCCATTTTATCAGTTAATGACCCTGAACTTATGTTGGCCAAACCCGCGGGGCTGACGGCTGCGACAGGTATGGATGCATTAACCCATGCCATTGAAGCCTATGTGTCGATTGCGGCTAACCCGATTACTGACGCTTGTGCAATTAAAGCCATTGAGCTGATTAAAGGTAACTTAGTTGAAGCCGTTGAAAATGGTCAAAACATTGATGCTCGCGATCAAATGGCTTACGCCCAGTTCCTTGCAGGCATGGCCTTTAACAATGCGAGTTTAGGCTATGTGCACGCTATGGCTCACCAGCTCGGAGGTTTCTACGACTTGCCACATGGTGTCTGTAACGCGCTGTTACTGCCACATGTACAAGAATACAACGCACAAGTGGCCGCGCCTCGCTTAAAAGATGTTGCTAAAGCAATGGGCGTTGATGTCAGTGGCATGAGTGATGAACAAGGTGCCCAAGCCGCTATTGACGCGATTAAAGCATTGTCTGTCGCGGTGCATATTCCTGAAAACCTCACCAAGTTGGGCGTGAAAGCAGAGGATATTCCAACGCTGGCTGATAATGCATTAAAAGATGCTTGCGGGCTAACTAACCCACAACAAGCGACCCATGCTGAAATCTGCCAAATCTTTACCAACGCGTTGTAACGGCAACCGTTACTGCAATTAATTGCTATACATTTTCTCCCTGCAAGTAGAAAATGCGCTCAGGGCTCAACCTAAGGTTGAGCCCTTTTTTATCTGTTGCAAATCGTGATCTCTCAATTAACTTAAGCTTAACTTTAGCTTAGGTCACACTCGGCAGTTTTATAGCAAAAACCGCTAGCACTCTGGGATACAAGTGTTATAAGATGTTATCAGTTCGCTTTTTCCCTGCAAAGAAACAGCTAGCTAGAGGCCCAAGCGAAGTCACTTTGCTTGGGCCTTAATTATTTGAACTGCGCCAAACTCAAGGCTAGCGAATTTAATGGTTAAGGCTTCATAGACAGTTAAGCTACAGTCTTTACCCTAGCAAGATAATTATTTAGTAGGATGTCAGGCATTTGATGAATTGGACGAGCATAGGCCAACATTGTTGGTCATTTGGTTTAGCATTCGGCTTGTTTGTTGCCAGCATAGTCACATTAGTGATTACGGTTTGGGAATGGGTCGAAAATCCCGGCGGTATTTTTTATGACGGCAACTCAACGCAGTGGTCAATGCTGTATGACACCGCCATTAGCTGGTTTATCCCCACTTTACTTTATGCCGCCATTGCCGCAACAATCGGTCATTTGAGCATTACGTTACTCAGCCAATGGATAGGTAAAAAATAAACAAGCGCCGTTATAACAGTCCAATAAAAGGCTGCGCCAACAACATCAATGGCGCAGCGCATCATTTAAGCGTTAATGGGTGCCTGACGTTGTAAATACTGTAATAGCTCGGCAAGCTTATCGATACTATCTCTTAGCGGCGCAGGCATAGTGTCAAACTCAACCCCCAATAACAGGTTTTTTACCTCTAAACCTAGCTCTGTATCGCCTTCAATTGTTAGCTTACGTTGAAAAAACAGCGTGTCGGGATCTTCCTTGCCCGCAGCAATGAGCAACAGATCTTTGGAATTGCCACTAAATACCACTTCGGCGTTACCACTGGGTGCAACACAGATTTGACCATCGAAACTCACTTCAAATCGTAAGTCCATATCGGTGATGTTAATCCCCACCCAACGTTGCTCAAGAAAATCCAGTTCTTCATCAATTATCTGCTGCTTGAGGATTAGACTCAGCATTGACTGTAAAGCTTGGCCTTTTACAGCAAAAGGAACCAACTGCAGCGGTTTAGCGACGATTTGTGGTCCATGGTTAAGCAGCTGTTTGGCGGCATGGGCAAATAAACGCGATTGCATCAAAGGGAATACTCCATAACGTTCAAGGGATAGCGTCAACGAACCGAAACGCTCGGTTGATGAAATAAGCGGCAAACGTGCTGCTTGTCAAAAAAAGAAACCAAGTTTAACCAGATTTTATGATCACAAACCTGTTTTACATCAACAATTCGATCTGCAAACGGTTTTAAACTCCAGTCTTTTTGTGGGAGAACACCATCATGGAGCTGTTATGTCCAGCAGGGAATCTGGCTTCGCTAAAAACGGCGCTCAACGCTGGGGCTGATGCGGTCTATTTAGGGTTAAAAGACGACACCAATGCACGCTCTTTTGCCGGCCTAAACTTTACGCCGAAAAAACTACAACAAGCAGCACAGTACACCCAGTCATTAGGGAAAAAGATTTTTCTCACCATCAATACATTCCCTAAACCAGGTGAAGAGCAACGCTGGTACGATGCCATTGATTTAGCCGCCAATACGGGCGTCAATGCGCTAATTATGGCGGATTTATCACTGTTAGATTATGCCCACAGCCGTTACCCACATTTGCCGCTACATTTATCTGTGCAAGCCAGTGCAACCAATCTAGGTGCACTGAACTTGTATAAGAAAGAGTTCAACATTGAACGCGCAGTACTGCCTCGAGTTTTATCGATGAAACAGGTACGCGATCTATCTAAAGTCAGCCCCGTCGATTTAGAGGTGTTTGCGTTTGGCAGCTTATGCATTATGGCCGAGGGCCGCTGTCATTTATCCTCATACGTCACAGGGCAATCTCCCAACACGGGTGGTTCATGCTCACCGGCGCAACATGTTCGTTGGCAAGAAGTCGGCGCGAGCCGCCAAACCCGGCTCAATAACGTCCTGATTGACGAGTCCAGTGTGGATGAACAAATGGGTTATCCGGTAGTGTGCAAAGGTCGCTATACCACCGCAGAGAATGCCAAACCAAGCCATATTCTTGAGTCACCAACTAGCCTTAATACCCTAAGCCTGCTGCCGGAGCTGGCCAAAGCTAATGTGGTATCGCTTAAAATAGAGGGCCGCCAGCGCAGCCCAGCCTATGTGGAACAAGTCACCAAGGTGTGGCGACAAGCTATTGATACCTATCTTAATGATCCACAGGCTTATCAGTGCCAATCACAATGGGATGCCGCTTTAGCTAAAGTCTCTGAAGGCCAAACCACGACACTAGGCGCTTACGAGCGAGCATGGCAATAATCATGGAAAATACCCTTAATGTTTCTCTTGGGCCACTACTTTACTGTTGGTCCAAAGCTAAAGTCACAAAGTTCTATCAGCAAGTCGCTGACAGCGATATCCCGCTGGTATATGTGGGGGAAACCGTCTGTAGTCGTCGTCGAGAGATCAAGTTTTCCGACTATATGGCAATCGCCCAGCAATTGCGTGAAAGTGGTAAGCAAGTGGTGCTATCAACGCTAGCGCTCATTGAAGCTCCGTCAGAGTTTACTGAGTTAAGTAAACATATCGACAATGGTGAATTTACTATTGAAGCTAACGACATGGGAGCGGTATCGGTTGCTAAGTCTTTAGGGTTGCCCTTTGTTTGTGGGCCCAGCATTAATAATTACAACCTCGCTACACTCAATAAACTGGCAAGCTGGGGCATGCAACGTTTTGTTATGCCGGTAGAGCTTTCCAAGCATTGGCTAGGACACATTCTCTCTGACAGCACTAAGCGCCAATTTGAAGCGGAAGTTTTTGGCCATGGCTATCTACCACTCGCCCATTCAGCGCGTTGCTTTACCGCGAGACAGCTGGGACGCCAAAAAGATGCCTGTAAGATTGCTTGTATCGACCACGCCAAAGGCTTATTAGCGCAAACCCAAGAGAATCAGCCACTACTGCGTATTAATGGCATTCAAACTCAGTCGGCTCAAGCTATTGATTTACGTAATGAGTTTCACAAGATGCAAGCAATGGGTGTGAGCTATTTTAGGGTATCGCCGTCATCGCTAGACAGTATAGAGCTGGCCCAGCAACTGATAACCGAAAAGTCGTTAAACAGTAAAGAGGAGCGGGATTTATCTTGTGACGGTTACTGGCATGGCCAACCAGGATTTAACAACAGCTTAGCCGGCTAATCACTTAGGCTTTTGACTCTCGCTGGCTCCAAACCAGCGAGAACACCCACAATACAAACAAACCTACGCTGATCCACTCAATCAAGGCTGGCCACCACAGTTCAGGTCTAGGCTGTGCCATCACCATCTCTTGATAAAACGGTTTACCATTGACCGCAATGCCAATATCTAGATGTGCTAATAATAACGACAGCGTAAAGCTCACCCAAGTCAAAAAGGCCCAAAAAATACTGCCTAACGAAGCAAATCGGCGCTTGGCAAACGCACTGTAAAACAGGTAGGTCAAACTACTACTAAAACCAAAGTAATAGAAGCAATGCATAGCTTTGTTATGCAAGTGATAGACGTTAATCGGAAACAACCCCACCACGGCTAAAGATAAAAAACAGCCGCCTAACAACAAAAAGCAAGGCACAAGCCAAGGGCTATCACTTATCTGCATAGCGAACAAACAAAACAGCACTAAACTCAGCCCACCGAAAAATAGCCCACCATTAAGTAACACAGCACCAGCTGAATGACCGTAATGCCCAAGCTCACTGACTGAATAATTGAAAAAGCTAAAACCGTGACCATCAACATCGGTGAAGGATAGCGTGGCAACGGTTACACCCAGCACTAAACCCAGCAAACCAAGCAGGCCAAACCGAAATGCGAGCTTAGAAAGTTTTTGTTGCCTTGAGATCATCGTTATTACATTCACTACACATAAAATGCCACAAACGTCTATGGAAACAGATTTTGTTACTAAGGTCTAGCCTGAAATATTTACAATGTGGTCAATGACTAACTATTACTTCAATCCTAGCGGGCGATTTTACCGCAACGTAAAAACTGACTGTAAAGGCAGATTGTTCATAAAAAAAGACAAAGCAGCATTCGCTAATAAAGCTCAGATTAGTAGCACAGCATGTTATTTGTAAGGTGAAATCTACCGCAAAAACACAGGAAAAACTAATCCACATCACAATTGTGGTTTTTATGTGATACACCTAACAAAACAAGTGTTTAAATGATAATATCGAAGCCATAAAAATAACACCTGTGAAACCTACAATAACTTCTGAGTAGTAGATTATGACCCGACAGCAAGTAAGCCTATCGAAGCGGGAAGTGCAGCTCGCAGCCGACGACGAATTAATTTCTAGCACCGATCTTTCAGGTAAAATTACCTACATTAATCAAACTTTCCTGGATATTTCCGGCTATTCACAACAAGAGTTGATTGGTCAAAATCACAACATTATTCGCCATCAAGATATGCCAAAAGCCGCCTTTGCTGATCTTTGGCAAAAGCTTAATGCCGGCCAATCTTGGCGTGGTGTGGTCAAAAACCGCTGCAAAGATGGACGTTTTTACTGGGTCGACGCATTTGTTTCACCTTTATATGAACATGGCAAAGTGATTGGCTACCAGTCAGTCCGAGTAAAACCTAAGCAGCAATACGTCACCGCCGCAGAGAAAATCTACCAAAGATTAAACTCAGGTAAAGCCGTAAACGATCCTTTGAGCCTAAACAATAAACGTATTCTCTCTGCCATCAGTGCCACCGCAGGTTTAGCGCTTGCAGGTTATCTATTCGGTTGGCAAGTGATTGTTGCTGGCTGTTTATTGATGGCCATTAATTTAGCGATTTTCTATGACGAGGCGTTTCGAGTGCCAGCCAAACTGATGGCAATGAAGCAAAGCTATGACTCAGTGAGTCGATTTATCTATTGCGGTCGAGATACATCATCACTATTAGATTTTCAAATGCTGATGAAAGAAGCCAAGTTACAAGGGGTGCTGGGTCGCAACCAAGACAGCGCCAACACCATTAATGATATAGCCAGTCAGTTGATTGTCGCAGCAAACCAGACCCATGCGGGGATAGATAAAGAGAACCGCCAAATTGAGCAGATAGCCAGTGCAATGGAGGAAATGGGTGCCACAATTGGCGAGGTAGCAACTAATACTCAATCGACCTCAGATCATATTGAGCAAACTTATCAACTGTGTGCAGAAAGTCGCGATAAGATGCAAACCAATGCCAATAGCATTGCCGCCTTGACCGATTCTGTCACGGTAGCAGCCGAAAATGCTCAGCAACTAAACAAAGAGGCTGAGCAGGTGGCCAATGCCATGAGTGAGATTGATGCCATTGCCGAGCAAACTAACCTATTAGCGCTTAATGCGGCCATTGAAGCTGCTCGAGCCGGTGAACAGGGACGCGGATTTGCCGTGGTCGCCGATGAAGTGCGCGCCCTGTCGAGCCGTACCCAAGTATCGACCAATAGCATTTCAACCAGTGTTGATAAGATGTTCAACATGCTCAGCGACTGGGCCAAACAGATGGAGCAGAGCCGTGAACAAGCACAAGATTGCGCCAATGAAACCCAAGAGTCTGCTGGGCACCTAGAGAATATTTACCAATCAGTGAGCCACATCCAATCCTTGGCGCAGCAAAATGCAGTGGCAGCTGATCAACAAAAACAAGTCGTTAATGAAATAAACAACGGAGTGTATGAAATCAACCATGCAGCAAACTCCAACTTGTCAGCGTTAACTGAAGTTGAAAACTCAATATTAGAGCTCAAATACAACGCAGACAAAGCCAAAGGCTTACGACAAACCTTTGGTTAACCCTCGCTCACCAAAAGTCGGTTTGCCACTATGGATACAGTGGCAAACCACCCCAAATTAAAAACACAATTACCACACTGTTTTAAAAGGTTTTTAACCAAAAAGTACATAGTGCAATCTCACTTTTTTCCGCTACAATATATTTAGTCAAAATCAGCTAATAACTATTCTTCATCAGTGAATATTCTCACCTATTGCTGGAATCGTTTTACATGGCTAGATGAAGGGAGTAACCTTCGTCGCTACGCTTGAATGGATATTCAGCATCAATCAATCTATAGCAAAGAACTGTAACTAGGCAGTTCAAATCAACATAGTAAAATTTAGGGCATAAAAAGTGGCAGAAAAACAAACCCATAACATGAAAACGATAATGACATTTATCGTTCCATCACTTATTGGCTTATTGTTGTTTATGACACCAATCAGCTACAACGATGCAATCACTATCCCGATTGCGATCATCTCTAAAGGCCTTCAAAGCTATTTGGGTGATGCCATAACCGCCATTGTCACTGCTATCGTGGTATTTACGGCGCTAGCAACATTGGTCACCAAGGCTTTCAAGCCCGCTATTGTCAGCAACAGTCGATTTTTCACGTCATTACTCAATGTGTCTATTCCATGGACAGTAGTACGTGTATTAGGGGCGATATTTATTGTCTTGACCTATATGGGCATTGGTCCAGAGGCCGTCCATTCGGGTGATACTGGCGCCTTGGTACTCAATGATCTGTTACCTGTGCTGTTTTGTGTGTTTATCTTTGCTGGCATGCTACTGCCTTTACTGCTTAACTTCGGCCTGCTTGAACTGTTTGGTACCCTGCTCACTAAGATTATGCGCCCGGTATTTAACCTACCTGGCCGCAGCGCCATTGACTGTATGGCCTCATGGCTAGGTGATGGTAGCGTGGGTATTTTGATGACGAGTAAACAGTATGAGGCCCGCTTTTATACCCAACGCGAAGCCGCGGTTATCGGTACAACCTTCTCTGCAGTGTCAATCACCTTCTCACTGGTGGTGATCTCTCAGGTAAAATTGGAGCACCTATTTGTACCGTTTTACTTAACCGTGTGTTTCGCTGGTATTGTTGCAGCCATTATTGTGCCAAAACTGCCACCGCTATCTTGGAAAAAAGATAACTACATCGACAACACGCCGCGTCACCCTGATGATGAGGTGATTCCGCAAGGTCATGGTGTGATGTCTTGGGGTCTAGATCAGGCACTGACAAAAGCCTCAAAAGCTGGTGGTATTGGCCATACTCTTAAAGATGGGGTTAAGAACGTCATTGATATGATTTTTGGTGTCATCCCAGTCGTCATGGCAATCGGTACTGTCGCGCTGATCATTGCTGAATACACGCCGATATTTGACTACTTAGGTATGCCGTTTATCCCACTACTTGAGCTACTGCAAATTCCTGAAGCGACACAAGCGTCGAAAACCATCGTGGTGGGCTTTGCGGATATGTTTATCCCATCGATATTAGCAAGCTCGATTGAATCGGACATGACTCGCTTTGTTATTGCTGCAATGTCTGTGACTCAGCTTATCTACATGAGCGAAGTGGGTGCCCTGCTAATCGGCAGTAAAATCCCCGTGAATATCGTAGAATTATTTGTGGTCTTTATCCTGCGTACGCTAGTCACTTTGCCTGTGATTGCCGGTGTCGCACATTTAATCTTCTAAGTTTCACCGCCATAGATTAAATAAGGGAGCTGTCGATTCAGCTCCCTTTTTCATTTCAATCTCGCACTTTTGTTAATCCCATCTACACTTATAGCTTAAAACACTAACTTTATTAGAAAATAACTCGGCTAGGTGTAATGAGACCACTGCTGCTCCTTATCATTTGTTGCTTCAGCTTCTTCAGTTCTGCTGCGCAATTTTCGCCAAGGTTTGACACCTTTGGTGTTGATGAAGGCTTGTCGATGAATACCGTCAATGACGTTGTGCATGACCAACAAGGATATCTATGGGTCGCAACGCAGGCAGGTTTAAACCGTTTTGATGGCAAACAATTTATTCAGTACAACCCTAAAGCCAACGGCTTAGGTCCATCTAAAAAGCATATCACCAAGCTGTATTATGGCGAGCAGCAACGGCTTTGGCTTATCACTCGCAGTGATGGAATTAACCTCTACTTACCGCAATCAGACTCTTTTACCTACTTTAATCAGGCTAATAGTGGTATTCCTAACAATCACATTGTTGATTTACTCGAAGACACCAATGGTCACCTATGGATAGCTACGGCTGATCAAGGTCTGATATATTTTGACCCTGAAACTAAAAAAATACTTAAACACTATCGCTATGATGGCACCTCACATGCACTCGTCAGCGACAGTATAACTGGATTGTTTCAAGACAGATTTAACCGAATGTGGCTCAGTTTTGCTAATGGTTTGATGGTATTTGATAGCGCACAGGATCAATTTATTGCGGTCGATGTCAGCGTCATTAATGGCAATATAACTCAATTAGAGCAAGCCCCTAGAAACGAGATTTGGATAGCAAGCAGCACAGGTGAACTATGGCTATTGAATGTAGAGTCGCGACAATTAAAGCCAATTGCGCTTGCCGAAGATAAACCTAACTCAGCCATCAGTAGCCTCAAGTATGATGGTATCGACACCTTATGGGTGGCCTATGCCAACCAAGGAATCGCACTTTACGATATAAAACATCAGCAAACTAGCTGGTTAAAGCATAGCCACAGTCACCCTTTTAGTTTATCGAGCCCGTTGGTCAATGTGCTTTGGTTAGACGACGAACGGCAAATGTGGATAGGTACTCAGGGCGGAGGACTTAATAAGGCAAACCTTAATGCTGCATTTTTTGGTCACTTACATCCCTATAGTTTCGATAAAAACAATTTAAGAAATAAAGATGTACGCGCAATTGCACTGCACAATAGCCAGCTTTATGTGGGTACGGCTAAGGGCGTATTTGTCACCACCCTCGATGAGCAAGGTCATGCCAGTAGCTTTAAAAAATTCGATCCCAGTAATAGTCGCTTAAGCAATGGCTTTATCAGCTTCATCGAACTTGGGCCTCAGGGCAAATTATGGTTTGGTACTCGCGGCGATGGCTTATTTATCTATAGCGCAGAAGGTGATTACCGGCATTTACATCACACTCCACAAACGCCCCAGTCGGTGGATTATCTCGCGACAAACCAGCTTTACGCGCTGTACTTTGACCCACAGGGTGATGGCTGGTTAACCACAAAAGATGCCGGCTTCTATCGATTTACTAAAGGCACTACAACGCCACAGCATTACCAGCACAATGAAAATATCATCAACAGTCTACCGACTAATGCCTTGACGGACGTCACCCAAGACAGGCGCGGCCACACTTGGTTTACCTCTTATCAAGATGGCCTAGTGGAGCTCACTGCTGAAGGACAGTTTAATCACTATATTGACGCAGCGCTGCCGTCCAATCACTTATTCAATATCGTGGCCGGCGATGACAACCTGCTCTGGATAGCCAGCAGTGATGGGTTAATTAAATTTGACCCGACCAGTAAGCAATCTCAGTTATTTACCAAAGCTGACGGGCTTATCGGTGATACTGTCTACTTACTTACGCAAGATGCCACCCAGCAATTATGGCTCGGCACTGCCAATGGCCTCACACGCTTTAACCCCAAAAACCAACAAGTGGTCAACTTCACCCGTGATGATGGTATTCAAGACAACGAGTTTAATTTTGGCGCCAGTTTTTTAAGCCAAGATGGTTGGCTATATTTAGGTGGCATTAATGGCTTTAACCACTTCCAACCCTCGCAGGTTCGTTTAGGCAGCGCCCCGCGAAGACCGATTATAGATGCACTTTATATTTTAGATAAGCGAGTACCATTGCCGACATCCACCAGCAACAATCTGCAAAAAGGCAACCGGGCAGCAACCCTAAAGCTTCACTATAACGATGATATTTTCTCGCTGCATTTTAATAGCCCAAGCCTGCGTGCCGCCAGTTACCTAAAGTACGAATACCGAATGATCGGACTCAGCGAGACTTGGCTGCCGTCACCTGACGGGCAGTTCATTTACTTCACGGGATTAAAGCCCGGCGCTTATCTTTTTCAGGTCAGAGCTCGGGATTTAAATGGCAACTTAAGCCCCAACAAACAACTTAAAATTATTATCCCACCAGCACCTTGGTTATCACCACTGGCCTATGTCATGTATGCTTTATTAGTCGTGTTAACCATTGCAGGACTATTCTACCGAAAACATCGCCAATTCAAGCAACAAGCCCAAGTACTGAGCCGTATTGAAAACAGTGAACAACGTTTATTGCTGGCGTTATGGGGCAGCGGCGATGAATTTTGGGATTGGGATTTAGTCGCAAAACGCACAGTACGCACTAACTCTTTCTTAAATTATCCCAAAGATAATGTCAGCTTAAAGCAGGTACTCGCCCAATGCATCCACCCAGAAGATGTTGACGAAATTCAGCAACAGTTAGATAGCTGCCTTGAAAACCGCTCCGATAAGTTTTCCATAGCTTATCGAGCTCGCGGCGAAAACGATCAATGGATTTGGGTACTCAACCGCGGTCAGGTGGTCAGCCGGGACGCTAACTTAAAGCCGACACGCATTGCTGGCACCATCAAAAATATTCAGCAGCTCAAGCAAAGTGAGCTGGCACTCAAACAATTAAACAGCGATCTTGAAGATAGAGTCAAGGCTCGCACCCAAGACCTTGAACAAAGTAATCAGGAACTTACCGATACTTTAGCAAGCTTAGATCATGCGCAAACGGAGTTAATCGACAAAGAAAAAATGGCGGCGCTAGGTGGATTGGTTGCCAGTATTACCCACGAAATCAACACACCTATAGGTATTAGTGTCACTGCGGCATCACACCTACAAGAAAGTGTAAAACGTTTTAATACCGCCTATGCCAACGAAGATGTGTCCCACGATGATTTTGAGCTGTACCAAAAAGAGGTCGCCGAATGCTCTCAGCTGATGCTAACCAACCTAGGCCGTGCCTCTCGACTGATTAAGAGCTTTAAACAAGTGTCAGTCGATCAGTCCCATGAAGACGTACGCCAATTTGATTTACATGTTTATCTAGAGGAGATTTTCGTCTCGCTCAATCCACTGCTATCACGCACTCAACACCACTATGAGTATCAATGTCCAGAGTCGTTACAAATAACTAGTAACCCGGGAGCCTTCTACCAAATCATCAGTAACCTATTTAATAACTCGGTGATCCACGCCTATCCTGACGGTAACAGTGGTCATTTAAGCTTACAGGTTGAGCAAACAGCTGAAGCAATTGTGATGACTTACCAAGATGATGGCTGCGGAATGAGCGATGAAGTAAAAAACCACATCTTCGCCCCATTTTACACTACCAAGCGCGGTAAAGGTGGTAGTGGTTTAGGTATGAATATTGTTTATAACTTAGTTAACCAAGTACTTGGAGGCAATATTGAGGTAGAGTCGGCACCACAACAAGGCACTCGGTTCATCATCACACTGCCACTTAGCTTATTAGCACAAGCAAAATCCTAGCAATTCTACCCAGCCAACAGTCATCTGTTTGCAATAAATCAGTCATCGATTAGTCAAACTTCCCCCCTACTCTGAGCGGTAACCTATTGTAAGCTCACAACGCAGTACCGTGGGCCTCATCCGTTTCAACGGAAAAATTGCGAGTAGCCAACTATGGAAAAGACCATTTTCAGTGTCGATGATGTTGTCGCCAATAACCTACCTAAAATCAATCAATCACCCTGGTTAGCAACACCGACTAAAGCGGTATTACGGTACTTCTTAATGGAAAAGCAGTGCCAACAGATCACTCAGGAGTTTGACTACCTCAACGGTATCGATTTTATTGAACAGGTACTCGCAAAATTCAACTTCAACTACAGCGTACCCAATAGCGAAATTGAAAATATTCCTAGCGAAGGCCGCGTGGTTATTTATGCCAACCACCCTATCGGATCTCTTGATGCGCTCGCCATGATCAAGCTGATAAGCAAAGTGCGCCCAGACATCAAAGTGGTTGCCAACGAACTACTCATGGCACTAGAGCCGCTGCATAACATACTGCTGCCAGTAAGAAACATGACTGGTGGCACCCCAAAGCAGCATTTAAGTAATATTCACCAACACCTTAAGAATGAGGGGGCGGTGTTAATTTTTCCGTCGGGTGAGGTCTCTAGGTTGCGGCCAAATGGGGTACGCGATCTGCATTGGCACAGCGGCTTTGTTAAAATCGCCAAGGCTTGCCAAGCACCGTTGCTGCCAATGTATGCCGACGCTAAAAATTCAGCGGCCTTCTACGGTGCATCTATGTTGTACAAACCGCTGGCAAGCTTAATGCTGGTCAAAGAGATGTTTAAACAGGCGGAAAAAACCATGCCGATCCGCATCGGCCAGCTCATCGCCAAAGAAGTCGTCATGGGTCACGACTTCCCATTGAAGACGCAAGTAAAACTGCTAAAAAATCACCTCTATCGGATCGGCAAAAATCGAAGCCCACTGTTCACGACCCAAAATGCCATAGCCCACCCAGAGTCTCGCAGCGAACTTTTAGAAGCTCTATCACACTGTGAATTGCTTGGACAAACCCATGACAACAAGCAGATTTATCTATACAACCATGGCGACAGCAACCCCATCATGCGTGAAATCGGCCGCCTGCGAGAAATCGCTTTTAGAGCTGTTGGTGAAGGCAGTGGACAGCGCCGTGATACCGATAAATATGATGCACACTATCAGCACTTAGTGCTTTGGGACAGCCAAGCACTGGAGATTGTCGGCGCCTATCGCTTTGGTCACGCCGCAAAACTCTATAATGACCCAGAAACCTCCGGACTATACAGTCAATCACTGTTTCAATATGACAGTAAGTTCACGCCCTATTTCGAACAAGGGCTTGAGCTAGGGCGCAGCTTTGTGCAACCTAAATATTGGGGCAAGCGCAGCCTAGATTACCTGTGGTACGGTATCGGTGCCTACCTCGCCAAACGGCCACAGTTTCGCTACCTGTTTGGCCCCGTATCCATCAGTGACAGTCTGCCAGAACATGCTAAAGAGAGCTTAGTGTATTTCTATCAAACTCACTTTGCGACCGAGCAACCGCTGGCAACGGCCAACGCCCAATATAAGTTTGATAGCAGCAAACAGCAGCAACTGGCCGCGCTATATCCAGGTCTAGACTATCAGTCGGAGTTTAAGCAGCTAAAACAAGCATTGTCGAGCATGGACAGTGCGGTACCCGCGCTATACAAACAGTATGGAGAGTTATGTAAAGACCAAGGAGTACGCTTTTTAGATTTTGGTATTGATGCAGAATTTGGTGACTGTATTGATGGGCTAGTTTTAGTTGATACCCACAAGCTAAAACCCAAAAAACGTAGCCGTTATATTGACTGCCATCAACCTGATCTTAACCTAGGCCAACATAGCCACTAGTAATCCGGGCTAAGTCATCCAACAGCAGTTCTAACTTAGGTTAAAACTGCTGTAATAACTGCCGATAGATATCATACAAGCGAACCACTTGCGCTAGCTCCACCTGCTCGTTAACTTGGTGAATGGTTTTGTTGGGTAAACCCAGTTCAATAACCTGAGTTTGCGCTGAGCTTAAAAAGCGCCCATCAGAAGTACCACCAGAGGTAGATAATCGAGGAAAGCGATGATTAACCGCCACAATAGCTTGCTCGACTTTAACCAACAAATTTGAGTCTGCATCAGCGGCATCGCTAATATGATAAGGCGTACAAGGCCGTTGCCACTCTAGTTGATATTGAGCCTGACTCTCTGCCATGATTTTTGTAATACATCGCACAATTCGCTGACTGATACTCACCTCATTGTAGCGGTGGCTATAGCGTAAGTTGAAGCACACTTCGCAGCTACCCGGCACAACATTGTCGGTAAACTCCCCTGAGTTGACGTAAGTCACCTGTAAGCTGGTACCGGGAAAATCGTCACTGCCTTTATCCCACTCAAGCTCGGCCAAAGCGCAGGCCACTTTGCTACCGATATGCACTGCATTGATGCTCTTGTCTGGATAGGCAACATGCCCTTGGCGGCCTTGGATGATTAGCTTGGCTGAAATTGCGCCACGGCGGCCAATTTTTATCACATCACCGGCTTGTTGATCCGCTGTTGGTTCGGCAATCAAGCAGTATTGCGGCAGTTGGTTGCGCTGCGCCAATCGCTTAACAATGGATTGGGTACCATGACTTGCTTCGCCCTCTTCATCGCTAGTGAGCAAAAACTGCCAGTTCTGATTGGGGCGACCATAGGTTTGAAAATGATCTTCTACTGCCGCTAGCATCACTGCAACGCCAGATTTCATATCAACAGCACCACGCCCAATTAGATAGCCCGCTTTCACAGTCGGTACAAATGGGTCACTATGCCAACGTTCGCGCGCGCCAGGCGGCACAACATCGGTATGACCCGCCAGTGCCAACACAGGCTTAGCGTCCGATAAGCTCGCAATGGTGTTGGTGACCCCATTGTCGACAAATCGCTCTATGTTAAACCCAAGCTTAGTCAGCTTGGCAGCAACCCAATCTTGGCAACCAGCATCGTCAGGCGTCACTGACGCTTTAGCCACAAGGGTTTGTGTGTAAGCAACAGCTTTATGGATAGCAAGATCTGCGTGGGCTTTATCATTACGGTAGGCATAAGCGCGATTCATAGTCAGTGTCCTTAAACAATGCGCATTCCACTGCTATTTAATCCTAGGACAGTGACATTTTTGTGACTTAACTATGGCTATTTGTTGAACGCTGGTTTGTCTGATATAACTAGTATAACAAGGAGATGCGTATGACAATTAAGGTTGAAACCATAATGAGCACCCGCGTGGTTACCATCGATATGGATGACCGCTTAACGGTAGCGAAAGAGATTTTCGACAACGCGCCCTTTCATCATCTATTGGTGACTGAAGATGGTGCCCTGCAAGGGGTATTATCGGAACGAGATTATTTGCGTGCACTGAGCCCGCACTTAGGCAAGATTTGTGAAACTGAGCGAGACTCAGAAACATTACAAAAACGGGCCCACCAAGTCATGACCCGTAAACCTGTTACCGTGAGCCCGCAATCAAGTATTGAGCAAGCAAGCGAGCTCATGCTTAAACATGGTATCGGCTCGCTGCCAGTACTAAATAATGCCGAGTTAGTCGGCATTATTACTTGGAAAGACTTGCTCCGCGCTTACACAAACTAAACGGTTAGGTGCTCAAGACTATTCGACTATTAGTCCTAAGCACTTATCACCCGTGGCGCTTTACTGCTGGTAAGTTAAAAAGCCTAAATTGCCCAGCCGCCCATATAAAACACCACTAGCCCTAGCGTGATGGCGACAACGCCAGGTTTTAGTTGACGCCACTCACCACTGCATAAACGGCCAACAACTAAGGTGACAAAACCTAACATGATGCCGGTGACAATGTTGCAGCTCAAAATAATAAACACCGCACAAGTCAGTCCAGCCATCGCATCGACTTTGTCATCAAAATTTAGCTTAGTCACATTGCTGAGCATCAATAGGCCCACATACATTAGTGCTGGTGCCGTTGCATAGGCTGGAACCAAATAACTTAGCGGCGCCAAGAACATCATGAGTAAGAACAGCACGCCAACGATGGTCGCCGTAAGGCCTGTCTTACCACCCGCTGCAGTACCTGCTGCAGACTCAATGTACACAGCTGCAGGAGAGCCACCCACCGCTCCGGCAAAAATACTACTGACCGAATCTGAGGTCAGTGCTTTGCCACCGCCAACAATATTGTCTTTTTTGTCAAGTAATTCAGCTTGTCCTGCCACCGCTCTTATGGTGCCGGTTGCATCGAAAATAGCGGTCATAACTAACGCCAATACAATGGGTAATACCACCGGGTTTAGCGCCCCTATAATATCCATTTGGCCAATCAGTGAGCCTTCAGATAACAAGTTGGGCCAAGCAAAAAGCCCTTGATACTGCACGTTAGGGTCAAACGCCAAACCAAACAAGGACAACACCACAATCACTAATAAAATGCCACCTGGCACGCCGCGGCGCTCAAGGCCAATCGTTGCTGCTAAGCCGATGATAGTTGCCAATACAGGCAAGCTATGAATATCGCCAAGCTTGACTGGCAACCCGCTATCATTTGCCACAATCAATGACACACTATTGGTAGCAATTAACAGCAGAAACAGTCCGATACCAATGCCGGTGCCATGGGCGATGCCTTTGGGAAGGTTGGTCAATATCCACTGTCTTAAGCCTGTCACACTGACAAAGGTGAACACTAAGCCCATTAAAAAGATGGCACCTAAGGTCACAGGTATTGAGATTTGCTGACCTAAAACCATACTAAACGCGGTAAACGCGGTAAGCGAAATCGCACAGCCAATCGCCATCGGCATATTGGCCCATAACCCCATTAACAAAGACCCAAAAGCCGCAATCAAACAGGTGGCGATAAATACAGCACCGGGGTCAAAACCTGCCGCACCTAACATGTTAGGCACAACAATCACCGAGTACACCATCGCCAAAAAGGTCGTTAAACCAGCGATAGTCTCACGTTTAACATTACTGCCACGCTCGGTTATAAGGAAGAATTGGTCGAGTTTAGACAGTGACGGGCTAGCCGCCGAACTTGCAGGGGATTGCTTCGAGGTCATAGGAGTACCTTATTTTTTGATCTCTTGTGTTATTTGGTTAAGGGTGTCGCAGATGAGAGCCCCGCTGGCGGGTGAGAGATCCATAAAATGATTGCACTTTATGATCTGCTAATTGATATTTTTTGCATCAATTAATGTCGTTGCTATACCGCACGACAACACAACCTTATGTTGGCGGCGGATTCTACAGTATGACGAAGAAGTGAAAAGGGACATAGGCAGCAAATCTAAAACAAACTTCTGCTTTCATCAACATGTGCTACAGCAAATTGGTTACAAAGATTTTGCTAGCTAACTGAAAAGACGCCAATATAATGTACACAACAAGCTCAATGGATTGTTTGATAACTGCAAATAATGCAACCAAGCGCTATGCAAAGGAATACATTAATGCCGCTTTCATATCGACATATTGCTCGGCTAAGTCGTTTATCATTGGTCCTTGGCTGCCTATTTACTGCAAGCAGCCATGCTGATGTATGGCAACAGTTAACCGATCCTCAAGATGGTCAGTTTGATACCAGTCAGTGGATTTTAGACAATGCCCACGGCTTTATGCCGGTTCCTTTTATTATTACCGAGCCCGCGGTGGGCACTGGCGGCGGCGCAGCGTTACTGTTTTTCCATGAAAGCGAACAACAAAAACAATTGCGACAGCGCCATCCCGATCAGGTATCCGGCATTCCCCCTAGTGTCACAGGGATCGTCGGCGGTGCAACCAGTAATAGCAGTAAATTTGCCGGGCTATTTCACTCAGGCAATTGGCAACAAGATAAAGTCCGCTACCTAGGCGCCCTACTTGCAGGCTCAATTAATCTAGATTACTACGCCCCCCTCACCAACCGTCCAGCTCAGTTTAATATCGAAGGACTGTACTTGCTGCAAGACCTTGACTTTAGATTGGGCGATAGCCAATTTTTTGCAGGCGTAAATTATACCTATGTACAATCTAAGACCGTTTTTGATATCACTGACAACCTGCCAGGTGTCGACCCGCTGAGCTTAGATAATCAAGATGCTAGTGTTGCAGTTAAATTCTCGTACGACAGTCGCGATAATCAGTTCTCACCACGAACGGGGCTCAAAGCAGGTATAGAAGCAGGCTTTCATCATCCCAATCTAGGCGGTGACTTTACCTATCAGCAATACTCATCTTATGTTCATAGCTATCAGCGACTCAGCAATACTTGGGGGCTGAGGCTACGCGGTGAGTACGACTATATGACCGATGGAGCCCCTTTTTACGCGAAACCTTTTATCAGTTTGCGCGGTATTGCCGCAATGCGCTACCAAGGTGATGACGTCTCTGTAGCTGAGATGCAATTAGATTATGATCTCAACCCGCGTTGGACAGTGTTAGCCTTTGCTGGTGCAGGTAAAGCCACGACTGAACAACAAAGCTTTGCTGATGCTGATTGGCAATTCACCCAAGGAGGTGGCTTTCGATATTTGATTGCTAGGCAGCTTGGATTACGCAGTGGTATAGACGTTGCTAAAGGCCCTGAAGAGTGGACTTTTTACATCCAATTTGGCAGCGCTTGGCGTTAACTTAATCGCTTTAACTTAATCGCTTTAAGCACCCTTTTAACAGCCGATGTTAAATCTCTTGAGCCACTTTCACCACGGCATATTAATCGTACTGCGGTAACGCCAGCCATCCTCTCGACACAGTTTTCCAAAGACCAAACTCATCCCTTTAGCACGCCAAAATAAAAAGCCCACATCAAGTGGGCTTTTTATAAGGGTTTGCTAGCGTTTAGGCTTTGGCTTCGTCACTAGTGCCTTTCATGCGCTCGCGCAGTTTTTGCATAATCACATAGAAAACCGGTACCAGCAATGTCCCCACAATGGTGGCGGCCAACATGCCACCAAACACCGAATAACCTAGGGCGCGGCGGCTGCCTGAACCCGCACCGGTAGCCACCACTAACGGGAGTACCCCAAGTAAGAATGAGAAAGCTGTCATCAGTACCGCGCGGAAACGCAGCCTAGCAGCGGTTTCCCCTGCATCAAGAATGCTCTTGCCTTCTTCACGCAACTGTTTGGCAAACTCGACAATCAAAATCGCATTCTTACAAGCAAGGCCAATCAATAATACTAAGCCAATTTGAGCATACAAGTTCAGGTCCGCCCCAACCAATAAAATATTGAGGAACGCGCCTAATATTGCAATTGGAACCGCAAGCATAACCGCAAATGGAATGCTCCAACTTTCATACTGCGCGACTAAGAACAGATAGGTGAACACCAGTGCCAGTGCAAAAATTAGCGGTGCTAAGTTCCCCGCCTTAATTTCTTGATAAGTCTGCCCTGTCCACTCAAAGGTATAACCTGCCGGTAAACTCTCATTGGCTGCGCGCTCCATTGCGGTAATGGCATCACCACTACTAAAGCCCGGTGCGGGGAAACCATTAATGGTGGTTGAATTGAACATGTTGTAGGCGTTCATTACGTCGGGACCAAGAATTGGCGTCACCTTAACTAAGGTGCTCAGCGGCACCATTTCACCGGTGTTGGAACGCACATAAAAACTGGAGATATCCCGATCTGAATTTCGGTAATCGCCCTCAGCTTGAAGTATCACCCTAAACACCTTACCAAAACGGTTAAAGTCATTGACGTACATTGAACCGAGCATAGTCTGCATGGTGCTGAAGATTTCATTAAGCGAAATCCCTAAAGCTTTTGCCTTGTCACGGTCAACATCAACAAACATTTGTGGCACGTCGGCCCTAAAGTTACTAAAGGCCATAGCAATTTCAGGCTGCTCATTGGCTTTCATAATGAGCGCTCGCATTACCGCAGCAAGCTCTTGCGGAGAGCGACCTTGGGTATCTTGCAGCACAAACTCAAAGCCACCAACACTGCCCACACCAGGAATAGGCGGCAGAGAAAACGCCATCGCTTTCACCGAGGGGTTAGCGGCATATTTAGCCTGCAACTTAGCAACAATTGCCGCTTCAACCATATCTGGCGTGTCACGTTCATCCCAAGTCGATAAAGTGACAATCATCAAACCACCATTTGACGATACCGAACCGGTCAAAATACTAAAACCACTAGCATGAATCACATTCTCCACACCCGGCTCTTGCAGTGTCAACTCCACCAAATCACGCATAACTTCTTCGGTACGGTTGAGCGACGCGCCATCAGGTAGCTGAATATCTACCATAAAGGCCTTCTTATCTTCCATTGGCACAAAGCCTGAAGGCAAGATTTTTGCGATACCGCCCGTTAGGCCAATCAAACACACGTAGACAATTCCCACTAAGGTTAACTTGCGGGTGAGAGATTTCACTAAGGTCATATATTTACCGGTGAACTTCTCAAACATGCGGTTGAAAGCGGCATGAAAGCCTTTGGTATGTTGCTTAGGCGGTCTCAATACAGAAGCACATAATGCAGGTGATAATGTCAGTGCATTAATCGACGAAATCAGCACCGAAATACAGATGGTGACCGAGAATTGAGCATACATCTGCCCGGTAATACCTGGCATCACTGCGGTTGGAGCAAATACAGCCAATAACACTAAGGTGGTGGCGATAATAGGGCCTGTCACCTCTTTCATCGCTTTTGAGGTCGCTTCTTTGGGCGATAGCCCCTCATCTTGCATAAGGCGAGTCACGTTCTCAACCACCACAATAGCATCATCAACCACAATACCAATCGCCAAAATAAGCGCAAATAGCGATACGGTATTAATACTCATGCCAAAGGCAAGCAAAAACGCAAAGGTACCAATCAAAGACACCGGAATAGCAATCCCAGGCACTAAGGTTGAGCGTGCATCTTGCAAGAAGATAAACACCACAAATACCACCAGCGCGATTGAGATAAACAGGGTTTGCACCACTTCTTTAATCGAGGTTTCTACAAACTCGGTGGTGTCGTACAGCACTTCGTACTCTAAATCAGCCGGAAAACGAGCCGATAGGCGTTCCATTTCCGCTTTAATGCCTTTAGCCACATCCAGCGCATTAGCATCAGGAGACTGATAGATAGCAATAATTGCTGACGGTTTATTGTTGAGTTTACCTTGAGCATCATAGGTTTGGGAGCCGAGCTCAACACGTGCCACATCACCAACTGTGACTTTTGAGCCATCATTGTTGGCTCTAATCATCACATTACGAAACTCGTCGGGGTCTTTCAAACGCCCTTTAGTTTGTAATGTATATTGAAACTGCTGATCTGGGTCTACCGGCGCTGCACCAATACGCCCGGCGGCAACTTGAATATTTTGCTCTTGCAGCGCGGCAATGACATCACTGGCCGTGACGCTCAGGCTCGCCATTTTAAAGGGGTCAAGCCAAATACGCATGGCATAATCTAATGCACCAATGACTTGGACTTTAGAGACCCCGTTTTGCCGTGCTAATGCATCCTTTACATTTAAACCGGCATAGTTGGTGATAAACAGCGAGTCGAAGGTCTCTTTAGGTGAAACCAAGTTAACCACCATCAACATATTGGGACTTTGTTTCTCAACTTTGACCCCCTGACGGCTCACCTCTTCAGGTAAACGCGGCATAGCCTGTTGTACGCGGTTTTGCACCTTAACCTGAGCCATATCCGCATCGGTACCCACTTCAAAGGTGACACTCAGTGAATAGCTGCCATCGTTAGCGCTTTTAGACTCCATGTAGAGCATGCCTTCAACACCATTGACCTCGGCCTCTAACGGCTGCGCGATAGTATCTTTAACAATCTCGGCACTGGCGCCTGAATAACTGGTTGAAACATTCACTTGCGGTGGCGCTATTTCTGGAAATTCTGCCACCGACAAAATGGGGATAGAGATTAAGCCCACCAAAGTCAGCACCGTGGAGATCACAAATGCAAACTTGGGCCTATTGATAAAAAATTCACTAATCATAATAGGCTCCGGCTACGCGTCATTATTTTCTTGGAAAGGTACCACCTGCTGCTCAACCGCTTCGACCTTTATACCTGCGCGGATTTTTTGCAATCCATCGACGACAATACGCTCACCATCTTTAAGCCCACTATGTACGCGCCAATCAATGCCAAAACGTTCGCCTAGTTCGACGACGCGCTTTTCAACTTCATCATTTTCATTTAGCACCATCACAAAGCGCCCTTGTTGATCTTCCTGCACGGCTGCCTGGGGAATCAATAACGCAGTTTCAGTAATAGGAGATTCAATCACTAAGGTGACAAACAGGCCTGGTAGCATCAGCTTTTCACCATTGTCGAAGGTAGCTCTAACCGGCAAAGTACCGGTCGCGGCGTCTACACGGTTACCGATAAAGTCGATATGACCAGTTTCATTAAACATGGTGCCATTAGGCAAACGTAAGTTGATGACGATATCGCTGATCTTAATGTCACGCTGTGCCGCTTTTGAGAAGTTCTGCTGGGCTGTGATTAATGCCTTTTCCGCCACTTGGAAGGTGACCCACATAGGTTGAAGCTGAACTAAACTGGCCATATCAGATTGCGGGGTAATGATGTCACCGGTACTGACCATTGCGTTACTGATACGCCCTGAAATTGGTGCGTAAATTTTGGTGTAACTCAATTGCAGCTCCGCCGCTTTAACTGCAGACTCGGCCTGAACGACGCCTGCGGCTGTGGTTAATTTTCGGCTGGTTAGCTCATCCATATCTTGCGCACTGATCATACCATCAGGTAGTAAACGTCGACCACGCTCCCAGTTCATGACCGCCACATCGCGCGACGCAATGGCCTGCTCCAGCACTGCTTGTTGCTGGGCTAATTCCGCACTATAAGTCGACGGGTCGATTTCAAACAGCAAATCCCCTGCGCTAACATCGTCACCTTCGACAAAGTTACGTTTAAGTAACTGTCCTTGGATCTGTGAGCGAATAACCACATCTTCCGACGCCTCAGTTCGACCAACAATTTCGCTCTTAGGCGTAACTTGTTGGGTTTGAGCGGTATTAACAATCACACTCGGTAACAAAGCTTGTTGCGGGGCTGGCGCCTCACCACAGGCCGTTAAAACAAGTAGCGCCAAAACTGTGGAACACCACTTAAATGTGGCAACGGTGCGAACAACCATTACGGCCTCCGGTAACAATTAATAAAATTAATAACTTGAGTGACATAGAGTATAAGACGATAGTCAGACCAATAAAACTTTTTTACATTTTTTTTTCATGGTGGTAACGCGATTAAAGTAAGCCCTGCAGGAGGTATAGCGCTAGAGCAATATTCCCGCTCGGTTAATTGCACCCACCCACAGCCGAAAGCTTGCCGTGGTAGCCAGGATGAACGCCAATGGGCTATTGGATGAAGGCTTTGGATAGGGGGTTACGTTTTAGCTGATGCTTTATTAACCATTAACGATGCGATTAAAAATAGATTAGTACAAATGCGATCTAGCACAAAGTTATCTACGCTTTAAGCATGCTAAAACAAGTTCATAGCAACGAAGCTTTAACTTTGGATTTAAGATAGTTAAGTAAATACGAATAAAAGTTGACCGAATAGAAATACGGTGCCTATGATGGCATTAGTATCAACATACAGGTAGGTAATTTATGACAGCAATCTCTCATGTCTACAACTATACAGTTCGATGCCCACACGTTAAGGATCCCGCCCACCCCACCACTTGGCAAAATCACATTGAGTTCAACCAATCCTGTGAAATCGGTTTAAATCGCGTCACCAAGTGGCATGGCCGTTCTGGGCACCGAGTATTTGACATTCAAGGTTTTGTCGTGAGAGAAGCCGATACCGAGAGTGCATATTTTAGTATGAACAACGTCCGTATCAAAAATGATGGCCATGTGCTTGTCACCTTTAAGATTTTTATGGATGACGATACGAAAGACACCTCAGTACAAGAAATTATGCAGCATCTGATCAGCGATCTTAACGAGCGTATCGGTAAGATTAACGAGTAATTTGCCGTTGCGAGAGTAACCTCCAAAAGGAGGTTGCTCACAGTTTTTAAAACTAAGCTGGTGCGAGATCACATATTCGACAGGTCTACATCGCCAGATTTCTTTGTTTTAAATTGCAAAATCAAAAAATAAAAACATTAATAATCAAGCCACTACTATAAAACACATCCTGTTTACGCCTTTTAATCACGATATCCCCCTCAATTGCTGAAATTAGACACTACTGATACAATTTTGCGCAGTTGATTTTCGTCAGCAACCATATTAGCTGCGGCAAAATCACGGTTAACCTCTAAACTAAATATTTATCTCACTCCTCTATCGATAGGAACACGCAGTCCATGCAGGAAATGATCAATGTAGTCATCGTTGGTGGTGGCGCAGGTGGAATGGAAATCGCCACCAAACTAGGACATAAACTCGGCAAAAAGAACAAAGCTCGGGTCACCCTTATCGATTGTGCTGAAAGCCATGTTTGGAAACCTTTGCTCCACGAGGTTGCCACCGGTGCACTTGATATCGGAATTGATGCTATCAGTTATCGTGGTCACGCTGCCGCTCACGGCTATCACTTCCAGCAAGGAGCAATGACAGATATTGACCGCGAGAATAAGCAGGTCATTTTAGCGCCGATTCTCGATGAGGATGGTGAAGAACTGCTACCAGCGCGCCGAATTGATTACACCTATTTAGTGATTGCTATTGGTAGTATTGCCAATGACTTTAATATTGAAGGCGTGCGTGATCATTGTGTATTCCTCGACAGCACTGAACAAGCTATGGAAATTCGCACCATGCTGCTAAATAAGTTCATGCGCTACGCCAGTCACCACCAGTTGGACGAAAAGATCAAAATTGCTGTTGTTGGCGCTGGAGCGACTGGGGTTGAGATGTCTGCAGAGATGCACCATGCCGTCGACCAGCTGCGTGGCTTTGGGTATAAAATAGATACGAGTTTGCTCGAAGTTACCCTGATTGAAGCAGATCAACGTATTCTACCTAAGGTAGAAAAAACCGAAATCTCTGACTCTGTTGCCAAAGAACTGACCGCCATTGGCGTTAACGTGCGCACCAATACCCGTATTGATGCCGTGACGCCTGAAGGTCTGCATACCACCACTGAAGAGTTTATCCCTGCAGATATGGTGATTTGGTCTACTGGGGTAAAAGCGCCAGATTTTCTCAATGAGATCGGTGGACTAGAGAGTAACCATATTAATCAGGTAATGGTTAAGCAGAATATGCAAACCACTCGCGATAGCCATATTTTTGCGATTGGTGACTGTGCAGCTTGCCCCCAAGAGGATGGTTCTTGGGTGCCACCACGTGGTCAATCAGCTCGACAAATGGCGTTAATGACAGCAGACAATATCCGCCTGATGATTGATGGTCAGCAACCAAAACACAACTATGTTTACAAAGACCTAGGTTCTTTGGTGAACTTGTCAAAATTCCATACTGTCGGTAACTTGATGTCCTTCATGGGCGGCGGGGTCTTAGTCGAAGGCAAGATTGCTCGCTTTGTCTATACCTCATTATACCGACGCCATTTAATTGAGTTACATGGCGTATTCAAAGGCACACTGCTGATGTTTGCCAAGGGGATTAGCCGCATTATTCACCCGCATTTAAAGCTGCACTAATCATAAAAAGGGCTTCAATATGAAGCCCTTTTTAGTTTTTACATGCCTTCACGCAACATTCGCTCTTAAGCCGTGCGGCTTAGGTAAGCCCCGCTCATCAACGCAAACAAACACCATTTTATCAATGACTACCACTGGCATATGAGTCATTTTATTGCGCACTTCACAGCGTACAGTAATTGATGAACTACCTGCACTAACAAGCTCTAAGCCAAACTCCAACACATCGCCCTGTCTAGCAGGCGTCATAAAGTTAATCTCAGAGATAAGCTTAGTGACAATACTATTGCTACTGGTTTGGCAAGCCGCAAAAATCGCTGCTTCTTCATCTATCCAGCTCAGCAGCTGACCACCAAATAGCGCGTTGGCAGGGTTAAGGTGTTCCGGTTTGATAAAACGGCGGCTGTAGTACTTCATAATAACGACTCCAATCAAATTAAATACCTATTTAGAGGTATGCAAAATAATGACCAGTTTTTACGATTCTTTGTAATGTCAGTAACCACGCTCACTCCTCTGCCGTTGATAAATGATTGCCCCATTAAACCTGCACAGTTAACGCCCATTGAAGCCCCATTGCGGTGCACTTTAATCACCTCCAACCAAAGCCACATCTCGCTAAACCTCTGATTACAATCAAAAATGATACAGGGTAACATTTTGCAACAGCTATTAAATAAGTCACAAAACCGACACAACAACAGCACACATCTGTCACAAACTTTGCCGACAATCGGTGCGTTTTAGTGAATTAACTCTAGATATTCCTCAATCGACCTAAGGGTGATCATAGTGATAAACCATAAAAAAATAGCTGCATTGTTCACATGTAGCTTGGTAAGTGCAGGTATCAATGCTGCAGTACTACCAACAGTACAAACTGACAGTGATTGGTATAAAAATGGCGCACAACGTGTTGCTGATAAAACTCAAATCACAACCAAACAACAAGCGAAGAATGTCATTTTGTTTGTCGGTGATGGCATGGGTATCTCTACCCTTACCGCGGCTCGTATCTACGCAGGTCAGCAGTTAGAAGGTAACCAAGGTGGTGAAGAGCACTTCTTGAGCTTCGAACACTTTGATAATACCGCCTTAGTTAAAACCTATAATACCAACCAGCAAACCCCTGACAGCGCCGGTACCATGACCGCGATGGTCACAGGTGTAAAATCTAAAGCTGGGGTTCTATCGGTTTCTGATACCAGCTTGCGCGGCAACTGTTTATCATCTCAAGGCAACGAACTGACAACTTTGGTGGATTTAGCTAATGCTAAAGGCCTGTCAACGGGTGTGGTTTCTACCGCAAGAATCACTCACGCAACGCCAGCAGCCACTTATGCCCGCAGCCCAGAGCGTAACTGGGAAGCGGATAGCAACTTAACAGATGAAGCGATGAGCAACGGTTGTAGTGATATCGCTAAACAGCTGGTCATGCGTGACAAAGATAACGCCTTGACTGTCGCACTTGGTGGCGGCCGTCGTAACTTCATCCCTAGCGATGTCACCGATGGTGAAAATCAATCGGGTCGTCGAGATGATGGCATCGACCTAACTCAAGCTTGGATAGAGAATTTTGATAATGCCGCATACGTGTGGAACAAAACTGATTTTGACGCCATTGATGTTGATAGTACCGACCACCTCCTTGGTCTATTCAATTCATCTCATATGGAATATGAAGCCGACCGTGCAGATGATGTCGGTGGCGAACCTTCGCTAACTGAGATGACGGCAAAAGCGATTGAAATGCTGAGTAAAAATGATCAAGGCTACTTATTGATTGTTGAATCTGGCCGTATCGATCATGCCCACCATGGTGGCAATGCGAAACGCGCACTAATTGACACGGTTGAGTTTTCCAACGCCGTCAGCGCTGCTGTCACGGCCACCAGTGATGATGACACACTCATCATGGTAACAGCTGATCACAGCCACGTGTTTACTATCGCGGGCTACCCAAAACGCGGCAACCCAATATTAGGGTTAGTCCATGGTGTTGATGGTTCATTATCAACCGCCTCTGACGGTCTACCCTACACAACACTAGGTTATACCAATGGTCCTGGCGCCGTGGTCGGCAGCCGTGATGATTTAAGCAGCGTCGATACCGAAGCGACCGACTTTCAGCAGCAAGCACTTATTGCCACCAGCAGTGAAACCCATGCCGGTGAAGATATCAGCTTACACGCAACAGGCCCCGGTGCACATCTAGCTCAAGGTGTCATGGAGCAGAACGTTATCTTCCATATCATCAACCAAGCACAAATGCTTGGCGGCACTAAGTACTAATTGGAGTGAACAACATGAAAAAGCATTTACTTGTACTGTCCCTTGCCGCAGCACTAGGCCTAGGATTATCAGCCTGTGGCAGTGATGGTGACAACGGCGCCGCTGGCGCTTCTGGCAGCAATGGCACTAACGGAACCGATGGCAGCAATGGCTCCAACGGCACAGATTGGACAAATGTGAACAGTTGGTACATTGACGGCCAAAACCGAGTCGCGCGTGCAGACACAATGGCAACCGACAATAACGCCGGTGCCGCCAAAAATGTCATTTTGTTTGTGGGTGATGGCATGGGCGTGTCGACAGTGACTGCCGCGCGTATACTCGATGGTCAAATGAAAGGTCAAATGGGTGAAGAGAACTCACTGTCATTTGAAACTCTACCCTATGCAGGCTTAGCCAAAACTTATAACGTTGACGGCCAAACACCGGACTCTGCTGGAACCATGACCGCAATGGTCACTGGAGTAAAAACCGATGTGGGTGTGCTATCTCAAGCTGAAGGGGTCACACGCGGCAACTGCGCATCAACCTCAGGGCAGAATCTCGTCACTTCTTTAGAGTTAGCTTTAATGGCTGGCTTAGCCACTGGCGTAGTATCAACCGCACGCGTGACCCACGCAACTCCGGCGGCAACTTATGCACACGCGCCAGAGCGTAACTGGGAAAATGATAGCGATCTACCAGAGGAAGCCGTGAGCAATGGCTGTACTGATATTGCCTCTCAACTGCTTGCATACGATCATGGCAGCGGTATCAATGTTGTTTTGGGCGGCGGACGCCGTAACTTCATTCCCAATACCATGACCGATCCAGAAGGTAGCACTGGTCGCCGCAGCGACGGTCGTGATCTAACTGCTGAATGGACCGCAAAATATGTTAATTCGGCCTATACCCAGGACCGCGATCAACTGCTAGCAGTGGACGCCAGCACTACTGACCACCTTCTAGGCCTGTTTAATTCATCACACATGGATTATGACTATGACCGCACGGAAGATGGCGTAAACGGTGAACCGTCATTGGCAGAAATGACGGCAAAAAGTATCGACATTTTGCAAAAAAATGACAAAGGGTTTGTGTTGATTATTGAAGCGGGTCGTATTGATCACGCCCATCACGCGGGTAATGCCGCACGGGCATTACATGACACCATTGCATTGTCAGAAGCAGTGCGCGTTGCCATGGAAAAAACCTCTAGCAGCGACACATTGCTGATGGTAACGGCAGACCACAGTCATGTATTTACCATTGCGGGCTACCCAACGCGCGGCAACCCAATCCTTGGCCTCGTTAAAGGTAATGACGCAAATGGCGCCCCTTCAGTGTTAAATGCCACTGACAACAATGGCCTGCCTTACACTACAGTGGGCTATACCAACGGCCGTGGATTCGCCAACCTAGAGACCGGCGGCGATGAACGTTATGGCTATGATGTTGCAGCAGGTCGTATGGATCTTAACTATGTAGACACTCAAAGCGCAGGCTTCCACCAAGAAGCTTTAGTGCCGCTATCAAGTGAGACTCACGCAGGTGAAGATGTGGCAATTTTTGCTAGCGGCCCAGGGGCACATTTACTCCAAGGTACCGTTGAACAAAATCACATTTTCCACGTGATGAATCACGCAACTAACCTTGTTACTCAAGCTCAAGCAGCCCAATAAATTTGGTTGCAGCCGAGCCACCTATGGTGGCTCGGCTAACTTAATACTAGGAATTCACCATGCGTTATATCTTGATTTTGGCAGCAACACTACTTTGCCATACCGCCAGTGCTCATTCGTCCTCGACAGCAACCTGCCCGACACAGGCTAATTCGCAAGCCTACCAAGCCACGTACCAAGTACAGCGCTCAGACGGCGGTGAGCATCAACTTATACTGACACGTTTCAACGACACAATTCGCTATCAAAGTCATGATTCGGTATTTGAACAGTGGAACCTTCAGGGTGAATTTAGCCGCTATTTTGCCAATCATATGCGCTCAGTCACCTACACTCGTGGCGATCTCAAATCACTGCATCGTGTGCCCAACATAGCGCAAAAGTTTCATTTAATCGCACCTGATATGCTGGCCCAATTCAGTAAAGGCAGTGAACACAATCAAGGATGCTTTACCGTGACTGATTACCATAGTACAGAGCCGCAGGAAGTTAAGCTGCAGTGGATAGCACAGTTGCAACTGCCCTACTCTCTCAACTATCAAAATGCGGCTCATCAGGTGCGCTTTACGTTAGCTAACGTTACGCCAATCACAGCAGCTGATTTTAATGCTATCGCCACAGGTTACCGAGATATCGACTTTGCGGATATTGGCGACAATGAATCCGACCCTTTCATCGCAAAAATGATCAATCAGGGCTTTATTGAGCATGGTAGCTCAGGGTTTTATCGCAGCAATGGCCAAAGCCTAGGTGGCAGTAGCCACCACCACAGTCACTAGTTGTCTAAGTGCAAAAGTTACCGCACGATTTCACGCATCGGGTAACGCTGTCTATACAGCGCTACCCACGGTGCAAGCTTAAGTATTGTTTTAGCTGATGAATAAACGTTGCAACATCAGCGCGGCTAATATCGGCATGGGTCACCAATCTTAAGGTTCTACCTGGGCTGATTAAAATACCTTGCTGCTTTAGATGTGTTGCTAACTGATGCACATCAAGGTGCTCAGCCACACGGGCAAATAACATATTGGTTTGCACGCTGGGCACATCAACATCAAACTCTGATAATGCCGCCAGCTCATTGGCTAATACCTGTGCATTGTGATGGTCTTCAGCCAAACGTTCGACTTCAGTGGTGATTGCAAGTTCAGCAGCAGCCGCGAGAATACCGGCTTGACGCATGCCACCACCGAGCATTTTTCGCCAGCGACGCGCTTTAGCGATTAAACGCTCATCACCCAGTAAGATAGAGCCGATTGGCGCGCGTAACCCTTTAGATAAGCAGATTGAGACTGAGTCAAAGTGTTGGGTTATATCGCTAATATCAACCCCTTGGGCCACCGCAGCATTAGCAACACGTGCGCCATCGAGATGGATTTTCAAACCATGGTTAAACGCCAACGACTGAGCTTGTGCCAAATATTCCATAGGTAGCACTTTGCCGCCAATGGTATTTTCTAAACTCAGCAATCGAGTGCGGGCAAAATGAATATCATCGGGCTTAATCGCAGCTTTAATATCAGCTAAGGCAATGGTGCCATCAGCTTGATTTGATAATGGCTGTGGTTGAATACTCCCCAATACTGCCGCGCCGCCGCCTTCAAACTTATAGTTGTGGGCATCCTGGCCACAAATGTACTCATCGCCTCGCTCGCAGTGCGCCATTAAGGCGAGTAAATTGGCTTGTGTGCCCGATGAAGTAAACAAAGCTCGATCAAAACCAAATCGCTCTGCAACTTGATCTTCCAGACGGTTAACCGTTGGGTCATCACCATAAACATCATCACCTACACTAGCTTTGTGCATCGCATCTCGCATCGCCTGAGTCGGCTGCGTCACGGTATCACTGCGAAAATCTATCATTCCACCCTCTACTAGGTACCACAAAGTAAAAAAAGCATACTACTCCGAGTTAAGCCAACTCTCTAGTGACCGACTGCAAGTTTTCCCGCTCCGCTGCTCCGCTTTATATTCATCTTGAAAGTTAAGCATCAAATTTGCTCACACAACAACTCAGTTTTAGTTGGCTAATTGTTCTATTAGTTAGGCTAAGCCGAGCATATATTGGATTAGAAAATATAATGCAAAATAGAATAAAAACACTAGTCAGAAACCATAGCAATGAGGCAGAATCTGCAGCCGCATATTGGTGAGCAGTAATATCATGGAACTAAAATTTATCAGCCTGCTTTGGCTTATCGGCATTATTGCCGAAGCGATGACCGGCGCGCTCAGCGCAGGTAGACGCCAAATGGATCTATTTGGTGTTGTCATTATTGGCTGCGCAACAGCAATTGGCGGCGGTACCTTACGCGACATGTTGCTTGGGCACTACCCCATCATTTGGATAGAGAACCCACACTATTTACTTGCCATTGCTTTTGCATCATTGCTAACCGTACTGATTGCCCCGGTAATGCGCTACCTATCTAAACTGTTTTTAACGATTGACGCATTGGGCTTGGCAGTGTTTTCGATTGTTGGCGCGCAAAAGACCTTACAGCTGGGATATAGCCCGGTTGTCGCCATCGTAATGGGGTTGGTGACGGGTGTTTTTGGCGGGATCATACGAGACATTTTATGTAACCAAGTGCCGTTAGTGTTCAAAAAAGAACTCTATGCTTTGGTGGCTCTCAGTACGGCAAGTTTATACGTGACTATGAAGTTTTTTGGTGTGACCGAGTGGATAAACTTAGCTGTGAGCTTAAGTTTTGGATTTGGTTTTAGAATGATAGCGCTGCACTATCGCTGGTCTATTCCACAGTTTAATTATCAGCAAGAAGATCAGCACAGCCACTAGGTGTAAGCCACTAAATATAAGTCACTAAATATAAGTCATTAAATATTAGCCACTAAATGTAAGCCATTAAGTGCAAGCCACTAGGTGTAAGCCAGTCGCGGCTAGCTCATTAGCTCGGTCAATCGCAACTCAATAGATACAAAAAAGGTCGACATCACGTCGACCTTTTTTAACCTTATAGGCTTATGCCGCAGGCGTTTCTTTTACGTGCAGATCAAGCTGAGGATATGGGATACCGATACCCGCTTCATCTAAAGCTAATTTTATTTGCTCTAAAATTTCAAAATAGGCTGGCCAATAATCGCTACCATTAACCCATGGACGGACAACAAAATTAACTGACGAGTCCGCAAGTTCTGACAACGCAATGGTATAGGCAGGATCTTTCAATACATAGGCATTTTTCTCAATCACCGCTGTTAGCACTTGCTTGGTCTGTGCAAGATCGGCATCGTATGACACACCAATTACAAAATCGATACGGCGCTTATCCATCGTTGAATAATTGATAATAGTGCCATCCATCACTGATGAGTTAGGCGCAATGATCACTTTATTGTCTGGCGTAAGTAGCTTGGTTGAGAAAATGGTGATTTCATTGACGGTACCGGCTACACCAGCCGCCTCAACATAATCCCCCACACGGCATGGACGAAAGATAATCATCAACACACCAGAGGCAAAGTTCGACAAACTCCCCTGCAGCGCTAAACCAACCGCAAGGCCCGCAGCACCGAGAACAGCAACCAAGGATGCTGTTTGAATACCAATCTGCCCAAGTGTCGCTATCACAGTAAATACAAACACAACCGCCCATGCCATGTTGGCAATGAACGACACGACTGTCGGCTCAAGCTTACGCTTGTTCATTAACTTGGTAGAAACCTTCTTGGCCACATTGGCGAGGTATTTACCAACTAGGAAAATGACCAGAGCAAACAAGACTTTCAACCCGTAGGCCACAATCAAATCAGGCGCTTGCTCAAGTAAACTTTCAATATTATCCATTTATTACTCCCTTAAAATACTCGATTAAAATCTATTTTGTCTCTACTACAAATTCCACTCGACGATTCAAGCTTCGCCCGAGCTCGGTATCATTGCTGGCAACAGGATGTTCAGTTCCCATCCCATCTATGGTTAGCCTTGCTGGGTCGTGCCCAAAATCCTCAACCAATACGGCTTTTATGTTGGCTGCGCGCTGCTTTGACAAACTCAGATTAAACTGTGACTCACCTACATTATCGGTATAGCCAATAAGCGCTAATGACACATCATGCTGCTGTAGAAACCGATTGACGAGTGCAAGCTTTGTCCATTGCGACATCGCCACATCAGCTTTAGCAAACGCAAACTGGATTGATAATGCCGTCATTTGTTGGCATGTCTTGGGAAATAAATCACCAGCACGGGTTTTTAAACATAGTGCTTGTTGCGACTCCCGCTTGCATCCTGCAGCATCGACAACAACACCGGCCGGCGTGCCAGGGCAGGCGTCTTTGGCATCTGGCACCCCATCGCCATCACTATCTTGCCAAGCAAATGTAAGCGGAATGTAGCACAGCATTGTTACAGCAAAAACTACCACAGCAGGCGTTTTCATATCATCCATTTTCCGTCTAAGGCATTAATACCTAAGCCTTATATAGACTAAAGCGCGTCAATAAACAATTTCAGAGGGATTTAAAGTGCGCACTTAGCCTGTAATTATGCATTGTCATACAGCCAAAAACACAACAAACCGCCAACATTATTCACATTGGCGGCATTTTATCCTCATTCTTAACTATTCTCAAAGACTAAATAGCAAATTAGCATCGCTGGTTGATATTAGTGGCCAGATTTATGACTCACTGTAGCAATTTTAGCTATTGCAGCCGTATTAGGCGCAGTTATACGGTCATAAATTCCATTAAAAATCATCGCATAAAAGAAGAAAAATACTAAAAATGCAGCTTCGAGCATCAACGCCGACAGCATAGAAATCCCGAGGAACCAAGCAACCGCCGGCAGGGTCACCACAATAATGCCAAGCTCAAAACCGGCAGTGTGTATCAAACGGGTCGCCAGTGTTCTGCTAGCACGTTGCTCGCCAAAGTAGCGATCAAAAATGATGTTGTAGAAATAGTTCCAGACCACAGCATAAATGCTCAGGCCTACAGCAACCACCAGCATGTCACCCGCTTCTTTTTGTGCGAAAAACGTTGCCAAAGGCACAACAATAATCAATGCGAAAAATTCAAATAGCAGCGCATGTGTCAGTCTCTGTTTATTGTTCATGGGTTATTCCTAGGTTTGCATTTGTTGTTGCAGCTATTATCATTCACAAATAAGATGAATAAAAACTAGATACCATCAGGTTTAGTGATATGTTTACCATTGAACAACTCAGTGCGTTTGTCGCAACCGTTGAGGCTGGATCCTTTTCTGCAGCAGCGAGAAAGCTAGGCAAAGTACAATCGGCGATAAGCCAAAATATCATCACATTAGAGATAGATACTAACCAACAGCTGTTTGATCGAAGTGGCCGTTACCCGGTACTCACCCACGCAGGCAAAGCGCTGCTGCCACAAGCTAAGGCGGTAATAGCGCAACATCGTCGTTTAACTCAGCAATTGCACAGTTTGGACGCTGCTCAACCACAAACATTGACCTTAGCTCTGGATGAAGGCGTACCTTATGCCGAACTGGCGCAGTACTTGAACGCTTTCGCACAAGCATGGCCTACCATCGAATTGGAGTTTCTCAATGCATCGAGCCATGACATTATTCAATTGGTTCGCCAACAACGTGCTGATGTAGGGCTGGTTGTGAGTGAATTGACTTACCCAGAGCTCATTGAATTTGAGTCAATAGGCACCATAGAATTTGACTTGATGGTGGCGATTAACCATCCACTTGCAAAGGGTGATTTTGCCCATCTCGACCAACTGAAGTTATTTAGACAAGTGGTGATTGGCGCTCGCGACCGTAACCCAAGTCAGTACAACCTTCAGCATTCGCCCGATGTGTGGTTTGCCGACAACTACTATATGCTGGCAGAACTGATAAAAGGCGGGTTCGGTTGGGGGATTGTACCCAAACATATTATGCAAGAAGCGCTTAAGGCTAAACAGGTTTGCTCGCTCCCCGCCAGCTTTCAGCGACTAGATTGGACAGCGAATATTGATGTAATTCAACATATTGGTTCTGGCAACGCAGCTTGTAATGAACTGCGCCGCCAACTACGTTTGATGATGCAAACTAGCCAGTAAACGGTTAGCTTCAGCTGACCGAAGCTTGTTGGTACCAATTAGACCATGCGGGACGCACTGCGTGCTCAACCTGAAACTGCATCCCATCGAGCAACTTAATTAATAGCGCGCGGTCTTCGGCACGTGTTGAATAAAAAAGTGGGTCGTAAAAACAGCGCCGTTGAATTGGGTTTAACTGAGTATCAAAACCGCGATCTACCCCACTGACGCACAATTTATGGGCTCGACTTTGTAAGTGGTGTGACTGCTCATCATTTAGAATATGTGCCACTGGGCCCATCAGTAAAATTAGTGATAAGCGACCGGGCGGAGAATTTTGCCAACTGTCCAACTCGCCAGCCTTGAGCTGGTTTAACAACTGCTGCCAGTGAGTTTGGGTCGCCTCACTGAGTTCACTAACCTCGACACCTTCACCTTTTTGATAATGATGAAACCACTGCTGTAAGAAACCTTCCACGTTTGCCTCAATCTACCGCTTATATGACTAGAGTGGCAGCATAGCATTGGCAGTAAAAACAGATATCTTGGACTTTGGTCTAATTGGTTTGTGGATCACAAAATCGCTGGGAATGGAAAACAAAAAGAGCGGCCTAAGCCGCTCTTAAATAACAATAACTTGCTATCTATTTAGTGCCAGGCATTGGCGGATAGTTAAGCATCATTTCACCGATAGCTTTGTTGATCACTTCAACACGCTCTTCAGGGGTATTCTTGTCACGAATGGTATCAGCCACTGAGCCACGCCAGATAAGTTTGCCTGTTTCACGATTAACCATATCTAGAATCAGTGTACCCACTTCATACTCACGGACTGTCGTTTGAGTATGCATGTTGCCACCATAACCCCAACCTGGGCCATAGTATGGATTGTAGCCAAAGCTAGTATTAAAGGTATCTACATTGATTTTTTTATCGACCTTGGTTAAGTAATTAACCAAAATGTCGGCGGTTGCGGCATCAGATTTACTGATCCCTTTGAGCTGCATATTGCTATCAACAGCCGCGCGGACACGTTGGTCCATCAAACCATCTAAATGGTAGGTGGCGTCTTTACTTTTTTGTTCAACCCAAGCATAGGTCTTAATGTCTGCAAAGTTAGCTTGAGGATCATAATCCGAGCTGGTCTTTAACGAACTACAAGCCGTCAGCGCTAATGCTGCCGCCAACACGATTAACTTTTTCATACTTTCACTCCTATTAATCCCTAACTTAGGTCTGACACCTAATTCATAAAAAAGAGCTTACAGAGCAATTTTATGATCTACAACTCTATTTTAGAACTATATCACTTTTATTCAGCTTGACTTCAGCAAAGATGTAAATGATAATGATTATCAGTTAGTTTATTTATAGAGAATTATCATGACTTGGTTCATTGCAGCTTTTACCATCGCGACCGCTATATTCCTATTTGGGCCTAAAGAAGTCAGCGATCAACAGACGCAAAAACACAGTGAGCTACCCAAACAGCTGTCACTATTATTGCTGCCGGTCATTATGCTTGCTTGGTTTGCAGTGACTCAGCTAAACAGTCAAACCTCAATGTTTGATATTGTTGCACTTGGATTTGTACTTTCTGCTTGCAGTATTGCATTGCCTACTTTGCGCCGTTTCATCCTCCCCTGCGCAGGATTAACCAGTGTGGCACTAATCGCTGCTTTACTCGTTAACCTCTAAGCTAACGCTAGTTTCGCAAACCGATCTCCCTGCAAATTGATCGATACGCCATTAAGACCACCCAAGGTGGTCTTTTTTTTGCCCTTTCTCCCATAGTGTCACTGAGTTTGTTAAACTTGAAATAACTCAATACCACAAGTGTGTAAATAATGAGAATTGATCCGAATATTTCCCTGGTCTATAGCACAGACGGTGGAAAAATTGCTCCCGAGAAAACCCAGAAATCAGCACCGAAAGGAGACGGTATTATCCGTATCCACAAAGATAGCAAAGGCCGTAAAGGTAAAGGTGTATCTGTGATTAAAGGTTTGGAGCTAGACGAAAAAGCCCTCAAGGCGTTAGCGCAGAAGCTAAAGAAGCAATGTGGCTGCGGTGGCACGGTTAAAGATTTTAATATTGAAGTGCAAACCGACAATCGCGAGCAGCTCAAAGTCTTACTAGAAAAGCTCAACTATACGGTAAAACTGGCTGGAGGCTAATCCTTTGACAGCGCCTAAAATGACAAGTTTGCAGAATCACCTACTGATTGCAATGCCATCACTGCAAGACACTTTTTTTGAGCGTTCAGTAATTTATATTTGCGAACACGATGAAAAAGGTGCGATGGGGTTAATGATAAATCGCCCTATTGGCGTTGAGGTGGAAGAACTCCTCAAGCAGATGGAACTTGATGATAGTGCTGATATGCAGCCGTCTTTATCAACTAAGGTGTTGGTTGGCGGTCCGGTTAACCCTGAACGTGGCTTTGTATTACATACGCCGCAACCTCATTGGAGTAACAGCGAACAGCTTAGCGATGAAGTCATGCTTACCACCTCTCGGGACGTGCTTGCCGCGCTCGGAAAAGACAGATCACCGCAGCATTATATTGTCGCCTTAGGTTATGCAGGTTGGGGCCGAGACCAGTTAGAGCAAGAGCTTGCCGACAATTCTTGGTTATCAATTCCCGCCAGCGCCGATATTCTTTATAGCATTGCCCACGACGAACGTTGGCAACAAGCCACCCAATCGCTAGGGTTCGATGTTTGGCAACTATCACATCAATCAGGCCGAGCCTAGCTGCGGCCTCAACCCGTTTTATTGAACGCATAATAGCCATTAGGATTTACACATGGGTACCCAATCAGTACTGGGCTTTGATTTTGGCACTAAGAGTATTGGTGTTGCTATTGGCCAGGCGATTACCGCCAGTGCCAGACCTCTCACCTCGCTTAAGGCAAATGATGGCATCCCAAAATGGGAGGAGATCGCTGCACTTATTGAAGAGTGGCAGCCAGATATAGTCGTGGTCGGCCTGCCGCTTAATATGGACGGTACTGAGCAAGAGATGACCCAGCGAGCCCGTAAGTTCGCTAATCGTATTAATGGTCGCTTTGGCATCAAAATAGCCACCCAAGATGAGCGCCTAACGACCGCAGATGCGAAAGCTAGGTTGTTTGAATTTGGTGGCTACAAAGCACTGACCAAGGGCCAAGTCGACTCTATGTCTGCAGTATTAATCATTGAAAGCTATTTTGAAAACCAATACTAATTGCCGTCGCTAAAACATAAAAAAGCAGCCAAATGGCTGCTTTTTTTTAGCAAAATTGGCTTATAGATGGGGTTTAACCAAATTAGCCATCATCTTAATATGACTGTCGCCGTCATTGAGCGCAGCAATATAGCGATAGTGCTCACCACCAGCTTGCTCAAACACTTCTCGGTTTTCTGATTCAATTTCTTCTAAGGTCTCTAGACAATCGCTGCTAAAGGCTGGGCAGACAATGGCGACATCTTTGACGCCCTTTTCAGGTAGCCCCTCCAGCGTAGCATCGGTATAAGGACCCAGCCACTTAGCTTTACCAAATCGAGACTGAAAAGTAGTGATGTACTCATCTTCGCTCAAGCCAAGCTTCTCTACCACAAGACGGGTGGTGACTTTGCAGTAGCAGTAATAAGGATCGCCAAGGTGAAGATTACGCTCAGGCATGCCATGATATGACAACACCAGCTTTTGCGGCTTACCATGCTTGTCAAAATCAGCTTGGATTGACGCTGCTAAGGCATCAATGTAATCGCTGTTGTCATGATATGTATTGATAAAGTGCAAAGAGGGTAAGAAGCGCCACTTAGTTAACACCTTGCTAATGGCATCAAAAGCAGAGCCGGTGGTGGGCGCCGCATACTGAGGATAAAGTGGCAGCGCGACAATTTTATCCACGCCTTGTTGATGGAGACGATTTAACACTTCATCGACCGACGGATTGCCATAACGCATACAAAAGTCGACCAAAACAGTGTCGCTGCCTATTTGCTCGCGCAGTTTATTGGTTTGTGCCTGAGTGATACTCATTAAAGGTGACCCATCTTGCTGCCAAATTTCTTTGTATAGTGCAGCAGATTTGGCGGGCCTTACCCGTAATATAATGCCGTGTAGAATTAGCATCCACAGCAGTTTGGGGATCTCAACCACTCGCGGATCGGATAAAAACTCTGCTAGGTAAGTTCTAACCGATGCAGCAGTTGGCGCATCAGGCGTGCCTAAGTTCATTAATAACACAGCCACTTTGGCTCTTTTTTGGTGGCCTTGCTCTTTGGTCATTCCAACAAACTTGTTCAACTTATCTCCTTAATACGCACCATACGACGTTATAGTTGCTGCTCTATCGCCTCAACAAGGGCATCTGAATCAGGTTTAACACTCGAATTAAATTTTTGCACTACTTTACCATCAGCACTGACTAAGTACTTATTAAAATTCCAATTTGGCTCGCTGGTTTGTGCAGAAAGGTGGTTAAAAACGCTTTGTGCGCCCTGACCTTTAACTTTTCCTGGCGCTAGCATGGTAAAAGTGACGCCATAGTTGATGTAACATACATCGGCGGTTTTAACCTCTTCAGCTTCTTCTTGATTGAAATCATTAGATGGGAAGCCCAGTACCACCAGCCCTTGGTCTTTATAGGTTTTATGTAATGACTCTAGCCCTTTAAACTGCGATGTGTAGCCACAGTTGCTGGCGGTATTGACGATTAACACCGGCTTACCCTCAGTCAATTTACACAAATCGACCTGCTTCTCTGAGTGCAGTTTTCTAGCAGTAACATCTAAAAAGGCGGGACACTGCCCTTGGGCGGATACGCTCGGCACAGCCATCAAGGCCAATAAGCTTGAAATAATAATGCGGTTTTTCATAACGACTCCTTAATTAGTTAAGTGTCGATACGTGTAACCGCACTATTTGGATCATAACAAAGCGCATTTCTAATCAATGGCGTACGGTATTTAGAAATAAAAACCAATATTGACGTTCAGGCGAGAACTCCAGCGCTGCTCACCTTCATCAATACCGATACCGGGTCCATTAATAAACCACATATTGTTACCAGCAATCCAATCCACGTATGAATAAAATTTGCCAGCGGTAATCGCACAACCCGTGACGTTTTGAATCGAGTCTGCTTGACCTTGACCTGACACAAAGATTTGGCTGTAGTCGTTATAACAATTGAGGTGAGTGATTGGGCCCCAATCAACGTCAAAGCCTTTAGCAATGTTTGCCGTTACCACATCAGCTTCATTTGCTATCTCAAAGGGGAAAGCAAATGCAGATAATGCTATGCGCTTATCTGCCGGCGTATCATAGTGGTAGCGCATGTACTGCAATTGTGTTTGCCATTGCTGCCAATCCATTTGCCAATGCACTGCTCCAGCATAACCTTCAATATCCTCACCGGGATCTGCACCTACCGTGTTTGGCTGATATTCCAGTTGCTGCCATTGTAACGACCCACCAATTTTATGGGTGGCATCACCAGATTTAATAATATTTTCACCGCGTAAATTAACCTGACCCGCTTCTTCATAAGGCGCTTCGGCGGTGGTTGCCACATCAAACGAGTAACGGTCAAACTCAGTGCCGTCAGCATATTCATCGCTGATAAAGTAAGCCACATCCCAACGCCAATCGCCGCGATCATGTATCCAGTGGAAACCGGTATCATAATCATCTTCAAAACCAAGGTAATAATTAGCGCTAAACCAGAAAGAGTGCGAATTATAAGGCAGCAAACCAAAAGGGACTTGAGTCACCCCTAACTGAATTTTATTCTGCTTATCAATGTTGTAGCCAATATACGCATGGTGGATAACATCAATATCTTTGTACCAGCGATACTGGGCAGAACCATAGAGGATATCTGACTGGTAGTTGACATCGACTCGAAATAACTCAAATTCAATTGAATCGTCGTTATCATAATCTTTCCAACCATAGTTAACTCGAAGTGCGCCACCCACATCCCATTCATCATTGATCGGAATGGCATTGGCTTGGGTTGCAGAGCACGCCATGCCCAATAGGCATAACCGCCAAAAGTGATGCAGTTTTGGAGTAGGTTTGGTGCGTGTTTTCATGATCACTCATCCTTGTGAGGGAATTTTTATCCGTCACTTTGCATACAAAAAAAGTAAAGCAGGCGACTGCCTGCTTAACTTCATACGACTATATTGCAACTAGTCGAGGTCTAGGGTTACCCCTTCCATAAAACCTGAACTCGGTGAGTCTGAATTTTGCAGCTTAATCATCAGACGCAAGTCATTAGGCGAGTCAGCGTGATGCAGTGCATCTGCGTAGGAGATTTCACCTTCGCTATATAACTGTAGTAAAGCTTGGTCAAATGTCTGCATTCCTTGCTCATTTGATTTAGCCATGGTTTCTTTCAGCACGTGCAGCTCATTTTTGGCAATTAAGCTGGCAACCCTCGGGGTGTTAATCAGCACTTCAATGGCTGCACGCCTGCCGCTGCCATCACTCTTGGGAATGAGCTGCTGAGCAACAATGCCGCGCAAGTTCAAAGATAAATCAAATAACAATTGCTGATGCTTATTCTCTGGCACTAAATGCATGATGCGGTCCAGCGCTTGGTTGGCGTTGTTGGCGTGTAAGGTTGCCATACATAAATGCCCGGTTTCAGCAAACGATAACGCAAACTCCATGGTTTCTTGGGTACGGATCTCACCAATCAAAATCACATCGGGCGCTTGGCGCAAAGAGCTCTTAAGCGCGGCATCAAATGAGTCAGTATCGATGCCGACCTCACGCTGAGTAATAATACTTTTGCGATGGTCGTGGACAAATTCAACCGGATCCTCAATGGTTAAGATGTGCCCTCGGGCATTAGAGTTGCGGTAACCAACCAGTGCAGCCAGCGAGGTTGACTTACCCGTACCGGTACCACCAACCATAATAATCAGACCACGCTTACTCATCACCAAGTCTTTCAAAATAGGCGGTAGTTTGAGGTCGTCTACCAAAGGAATTTGGGTTTCGATACGACGCATCACACACCCTGGCGACTCTCGTTGCCAAAATGCACTAACACGAAAACGCCCTAAATCTTTCGCAGCAAAAGCGAAGTTACATTCACGGCTTTCATGAAACTCCTGTTTTTGCACGTCTGTCATTAGCGACTCAACAAACGCTAGCGATTGCTCAGGTGAAAATGGGTTTTCCGCTAACGGTCTTAGTTCACCATCAATTTTTGCACTAGGTGGAAAGCCCGCAGTAATGAATAAGTCAGACGCTTTGCGCTCAATCATTACCTTTAAAAATGGGAGGACATCCATATTATCTTCCTACTTAAAATGTCGTTTGCTTATTCGCGCTTTTCTGCATGGCATCTTCGCGGGTGATTTGGCCACGATTGACTAGATTTTGCAGACATTGATCCAGTGTTTGCATGCCATGAGCCATACCGGTCTGAATCGCCGAATACATCTGCGCAACTTTATCTTCACGGATTAGATTTCGAATCGCGGGGGTACCCATCATAATTTCATGAGCCGCCACTCGACCACCGCCGACTTTCTTAATCAGGGTTTGCGAAATCACCGCCTGCAATGACTCAGAGAGCATGGTCCGCACCATGCCTTTTTCACCTTCAGGGAAAACATCCACCACACGGTCAATGGTTTTTGCCGCTGAGGTGGTATGCAAGGTGCCGAATACTAAATGACCGGTCTCCGCTGCGGTCATCGCCAAACGAATGGTTTCAAGGTCACGCATCTCACCCACTAGAATAACATCGGGATCTTCACGTAATGCGCTTCTTAGTGCGGCATTGAAGCTATGGGTATGCTTATGAACCTCACGTTGGTTAATCAAACATTGCTTGTTTTGGTGTACAAATTCTATCGGGTCTTCAATAGTCAGAATGTGGTCATGGCGATTTTCATTCACGTAATCAATCATCGCCGCCAAAGTGGTACTTTTACCAGAACCAGTAGGCCCGGTAACCAGTACTAAACCACGCGGGTAACTAGAGATTTTCTTAAAAATTTCCGGAGCACCTAATTGCTCTAAGCTAAGAATATCACTGGGAATGGTACGAAAAACGGCTGCAGCGCCGCGAGACTGATTATAAGCATTGACACGAAATCGTGCTAAATTAGGCACTTCAAAAGAAAAATCTATCTCTAAATGTTCTTCATAATCTTTACGCTGCTTATCATTCATAATGTCATAGACTAAGCTATGTACGCCTTGATGATCTAAAGCAGGCAGATTAATCTTTCTGACTTCACCATCAACACGTATCATTGGCGAAACGCCAGCACTAAGGTGTAGATCTGAAGCGTTGTGTTTTACACTAAAGGCAAGTAACTCTGTGATTTCCATAGTTCGGGACATCCATTCAACCAAAAACTTACATCATGACAACAATAGCAGACAGACTGGCTAACGCCCACCTAAGAATTACCCAAGCGGCGCAAAAAGCAGCGCGAGATCCAAGCGATATTCATTTACTGGCAGTCAGCAAAACCAAGCCGATTTCGCAAATCCAAGCCGCTTATGCCGCTGGGCAGCGCCAATTTGGTGAAAATTACGTACAAGAAGGCGAACAAAAGGTTAAGCAGTTAGCCACACAATGCCCTGAAATCATTTGGCATTTCATTGGCCCATTGCAGTCAAATAAAAGTAAAATTGTCGCCGAAAATTTTGACTGGATGCATACGCTATCACGGGATAAAATCGCCAAGCGCTTGAACGAACAGCGCCCAGCGGGAAAAGCACCGCTAAATGTCTGTATTCAAATTAATATTAGTAACGAAAGCAGCAAATCTGGCTGCAGTGTCGAACAAGCACTGCAACTGGCCAGTGACATCAAAGAGCTGCCTAACCTGTGTCTGCGCGGCATTATGGCGATTCCCAGTGCCGAATGCTCACCCGAGCAGCAACAACATGAGCTCAGCGCCATGCAAACCCTGTATCAAACATTGCAGCAGCAACATTCCAGTATTGATACGCTTTCAATGGGGATGAGTAACGATTTAGAAGCGGCGGTCACCCACGGCTCTACCATGGTACGCATTGGCACAGCGATATTTGGCGCACGAGACTATTCCTAATGTGCCGCCCAGCGGCTAAATGAGTTAAACTCGACAACAATTTAGTAAGATGACTGGTAATTAGCGCCCGGTAGGAATGCTTGTTACCCCTCATAGGCAGGAGCTTAGAGAGCAATAATGATACAGAAAAAGATATGCTTTATCGGCGCAGGTAACATGACCAGCAGCATAACGAGTGGATTGGTCAAAAGTGGCTATAACCCACAACTCATCCATGCAACGAACCCAAGCCAAGCCAAGCTGGATAAATTGTCTCAACAACTGGGCATTAAAACCTCTAATGATAACCTACCAGCCGCAGCAGAAGCTGATGTGGTTGTGTTATGTGTTAAACCGCACCTAATGGAAAGCGTTTGTCAGCAGTTAAGTCAGCTCGATATGACTGACAAATTGGTGATTACCATTGCTGCAGGGGTCACTGCCAATCGTTATCAAGATTACTTTAACCAGCCAATTAAGTTAGTGCGCACCATGCCAAATACCCCCACGCAAATAGGCGTCGGCATGACCGGGCTTTTCGCTGATGACAAGGTCTCTCAAAGCGACAAAGATTATGTAGAACAGCTTATGGCTAGTGGCGGTGAAGTCGTTTGGGTGAATCAAGAAGATGAGCTCAATCAAGTTATAGCATTAGCGGGTAGCTCTCCTGCCTATTTTTTCCTTATGATGGAAGCGATGATTGACAGCGCCAAGCAAGATGGCGTTGATGAACAAGCTGCAAGAGCACTTGTACAACAGGCCGCAATGGGAGCGGCTGCAATGGTTAAACAAAACCCACAACTCAGTGCAGCCCAGCTGCGAGAGAATGTGACATCAAAAGGCGGTACAACAGCACAGGCTGTTGCAGCGTTTGAACAAGCCGATTTGCGTGGTATTGTGCGTAATGCAATGCATGACTGTATTGCCAGAGCAGAAGAGATGGCCAAGCAATATTAATTGATCCCTGACCAATAATAGAGACCAACAATGAACGCATTTAGTTTTTTAGTCAGCACCCTATTTGATCTATACCTAATGGTGGTAATTTTACGCATTTGGTTACAACTGGCGCGCGCTGATTTTTACAACCCGTTTAGCCAATTTATCGTTAAAGCAACCCACCCTATTGTCGCACCGATGCGCCGAATACTGCCATCGCTGGGCAACTTAGATACCGCTTCAGTCGTACTAGCGCTATTAGTGGTCGTGGCTAAGTTTGTGATCTTAAGCTTAATGGCTGGCGCCAACATCGACATTGTCACCATATTGATCATCTCTATCGTGTCAGTAATAAAAGAGGCTGGGGTGTTACTTTTCTGGATGTTAATCATCCGCGCTATTTTAAGTTGGGTCAGCCAAGGGCATAACCCAATTGAAATGGTTATGGGTCAACTAACAGAGCCACTGTTATCACCCATTCGCCGACTATTACCGCCAATGGGTGGTTTAGATTTATCGCTACTCGTTATGATGATAATCCTTAATTTCCTCAACATATTGCTCAGTCAGTATGTGCCGTTTTGGGCTAACGTATAGTGGCAGCATTAATTGAGCAGCAAGGTGACTTGCTGCTCAAGCTATATATTCAGCCTAAAGCCAGTCGTGACCAGTGGGTGGGATTGCATGGGGACGAGATAAAAGTAGCCATCACTGCGCCCCCCATAGATGGCAAGGCTAATGCCCACCTCACTAAGTGGCTGTCTAAAGCCTTTAAGGTGCCTAAATCAGCTATCACGATTACCAAAGGCTCACTTGGGCGCCATAAACAAGTGGAAGTGATTGCCCCCAAGCAAATACCAACCGTGATTGCGCAATGGCTGCACCCATAAATCAATTGAATAAAACGTAACAAAATACAGCAAAACAAGATCGAATCCGCGCTATCCCCTATACTTGATAAAAGCGCCAACCGAGGAGTATCACTATGGTACGTTTACTGATCGCAACCCTTTTACTGGTTATTACCTATAGCCCCAATGCGCTAGCAGAACAAAAAAAAGTCGTCGGCAACTTTGACATCCACTACGTGGCATTAGGCAGTACCTTTCTAACCCCCTCCATTGCCAAAACCTATGGCATTAAACGCAGCAGTTATACCGGTATTATCAATATCTCGGTGCTGCAAAATAATCTACAAGGTCATCCTGCGGTACCGGTAGAGATATCAGGAATAGCCAATAACCTGCTTGATGCACGAATAAACCTGAACTTTAGAGAGATACGTGAAGGCAATGCCATCTACTATATTGCTGAAGTACCTTATCGTGACGATCAAGAAATCAACTTTCAAATTGCCATTAAGCATGACAACGAGCTCAATACCCAGCTCAAATTCAAACAGAAATTTTATGTAGAGTGATCCATCAAGGCAGCTAAGCTGCCTTGATTGTTTTCTTCACTACCGTTTTCAGCCATCCTTGGGTATCATGGCGCGCTAAAATGTGGCCCGAAAGGTGATGATTGTGAAAAAAATAGTGTTAGCTAGCGGTAACAAAGGCAAGTTAAAAGAGTTTTCAGAAATATTGGCTGAGTTTGGCATTGAAGTCATGCCACAGAGCCAGTTCAACGTATCTGAAGTTGCCGAAACCGGTACCACTTTTGTTGAAAATGCTATTATCAAAGCGCGTCACGCCGCTGAAGTCACCGGCATGCCTGCCATTGCAGACGATTCAGGACTTGAAGTTGACCTGCTCAATGGTGCACCAGGCATCTATTCAGCTCGCTATGGTGGTGAAAACGCCAAAGACAGCGACAACTATATGAAACTACTCGATGCCATTGCCGACGAAAAACAGAACCGTAGCGCCCGCTTCCAGTGTGTGCTGGTCTATATGCGCCATAGCGCTGATCCAACGCCCATCATTTGCCAAGCCTCGTGGGAAGGTGAAATAGGCTTTAAGGTTGCCGGCGATAATGGCCATGGTTATGACCCAATTTTTATTCCTCAAGGCCACAGTTGTACCGCTGCCGAATTAACTAGCGATGAAAAAAATGCGCTCAGTCATCGTGGTAAAGCCATGCAGCTTTTACTCACCCAGATGCAAGCTAAAGGCGTGCTCGGCTAATGTTAACACTGCCACCACTTAGTCTGTATATCCATATTCCTTGGTGTGTACAAAAATGCCCTTATTGCGACTTCAACTCCCATGGTCAACACGGTGAGTTACCGCAACAGGAATATGTCGACGCGCTGCTTGAAGACTTAGACCAAGACTTAGCCTACGTTCAAGGCCGTCAATTGCACTCAATCTTCATAGGTGGTGGTACGCCTTCGCTATTTGATGCTCAACAAATCAAACGCTTACTCGATGGCGTACAGGCACGAATTGTCTTTGAAGACAGTATCGAAATTACCATGGAAGCGAACCCTGGCACCTTAGAGCATGATGACCTTGCCGCTTATCAGCGTGCTGGCGTCAACAGGTTATCAATTGGCGTACAGAGTTTTGCCACAGATAAGCTTAACTTGCTCGGTCGGATCCATGATGAAGGCGAAGCCCAAGCTGCCGCTAAACAGGCGCATAAAGCGGGATTTAACAGCTTTAATTTAGATTTGATGCATGGTTTGCCCAATCAAAGCTACGAGCAAGCCATGGCTGACATCGCGCAAGCAGCAGAGCTAAACCCACCGCACCTGTCTTGGTATCAGCTCACCATTGAGCCTAATACGCTGTTTCACTCTAAACCACCGCAGCTGCCTGACGATGAAGCATTGTGGCACATTTACGAGCAGGGTCAGAAGAAGTTGGCAGAGCTTGGGTATCAACAATATGAGATATCCGCCTATGCAAAACCTGGCTACCAATGTCGTCATAACATCAACTATTGGCAATTTGGAGACTACATCGGCATCGGCTGTGGTGCCCACGGCAAAATTACCGACTTGAGCCAACAACAACTATTTAGAACGGTCAAAGTTAAACACCCTAAGGGCTACTTGTCTGAGCAAGATTATCTATTTGATAAGAGTGAAATAGCACTTAACGATCGTGCACTAGAGTACTTAATGAATCGCTTTCGATTAATGGCCGCGATCCCTAAAGTAGAGTTTGAGCAACGTACCGGCTTAGCGGCGGCATCAATAATAAAACCCATGCAGCAAGCACAAGCTAAAGGCTTAGTGACTGTGAGCAGTGAACATTGGCAATTAACCGCAAAAGGTAGCATGTTCGTCAATGAACTACTGGGGCTATTTTTTGACGAATAGGCCTGAGCTAGACCGAAACCACATTGTACAATTAGCGACTGACATCGCGAGTAGCCGCTAGGATAAAGCCCGTTAGCCTCGCGGTAGTCGCTATATACAGATTCGTCAACTTTCTGCGCAATAATACACATCTGCTAACAATTATATTAGAAAATCGTCGCCAACCTTTATTAGGATAACAAGCAATAATAATAGGAAGACGACACATGCAAATAAAAACAACAACGACCCTAATCGCACTAACCCTGAGTGCTTTACTTGCTTCACCGGTTACCTTAGCCGCTAATGGTGCTGGCCTATCAAGCCCCAACCAACCAGTCGCGCAATCACTTAATAGTGAATCAGAAAAAGCCAACGCGCTGTTTGAACGCATTTTTATGGACAATGTGATGGCTAGCCCCACCACCCAAACCCAACTTGGTATCAAAACAGATTATGACAAGTGGGATGAGCGCGGTGAGCAAGCGGATGAACGTAAACTAACCCGCAGCCAAAAGCACCTCGCTGAGCTCAATAGCATTAACATTGACAAGCTAGATCAACAAACTCGTCTCAGTTACGATTTACTTAAAGCGCGCTTAACTCAAGCAATAGATCAGCATCAATGGCGTCATTATAGTTACCCTGTCAATCAAATGTATGGCGGTCACTCTTTCATTGCCTCGTTTCTAATCAATCAACATCAAATTAGCAATGAAGCTGATGCACAAGCCTATATCGCTCGCCTGCAAGCGGTACCGAGCAATCTACATCAACTCACGCAATCACTCGAAGTCCGGGCTGAAAAAGGCATTATTGCACCTAAGTTTGTATTCCCTTATGTGTTATCAGACAGCAAGAACATCATAACTGGCGCACCTTTTGACAATGGCGAAGATAGTGCGATTTGGGCGGACTTCAAGCGCAAAGTTGCCCTACTCGATATAAGCCAATCACAGCAAGAAGCGCTACTAAAACAAGCCAAATCAGCGCTCATCAAACAGGTTAAACCCGCTTACACTAGCCTAATTAGCTATGTGACAGACCTAGAGAAGCGCGCCGATACTCGAGACGGTGTATGGCGTTTTGATAATGGCGAGCAGTTTTACAATATGGCGTTAGCGCGCACGACTACGACAGATATGAGCGCAGATGAAATCCATCAACTTGGCTTAAGTGAGGTTGATCGTATTCATGACGAAATGCGCGCCATCATGAAGCAAGTTAACTTCGAGGGGAGCTTAGCTGAGTTTTTCACTTTCATGCGCGAAGATAAACAGTTTTACTATCCAGCAACCGATGAGGGCCGCCAAGCCTATTTGACCGAAGCCACAGCGCTTATCGACAATATGACTTCGCGACTCGATGAAGTATTTAATATTAAGCCAAAGGCGCCAATGGTTGTAAAACGGGTTGAAGCTTTTAGAGAGAAATCTGCTGGTAAGGCATTTTACAATCAACCAACCCCAGACGGATCTCGCCCAGGCACTTATTACGCCAACCTGTACGACATGGAAGCCATGCCTAAATACCAAATGGAAGCATTGGCTTATCACGAAGGTACACCCGGCCATCACATGCAAATAGCCATCGCTCAAGAGCTACAAGGCGTGCCGAAATTTAGACGTTTTGGTGGCTACCAAGCCTATGTTGAAGGATGGGGTTTATACAGTGAGTACTTCCCTAAAGAGATGGGGCTGTATGCAGACCCCTACTCTGACTTTGGCCGCTTAGCCATGGAGCTCTGGCGCTCTTGTCGCCTAGTAGTCGATACCGGCATTCACGCCAAAAAGTGGACCAGAGAGCAAGGCATCGAATACTACGTACAGAACACGCCCAATGCAAAATCAGATGCGGTAAAAATGGTCGAAAGACATATTGTGATGCCTGGCCAAGCTACCGCCTATAAGGTTGGTATGATCAAAATATTGGCACTAAGAGAAAAAGCGCAGCAAGCATTAGGCGACAAATTTGATATACGTGATTTCCACACAATCGTACTCAAAAATGGCCCTGTACCTTTAGATGTACTAGAAAGTGAAATTGACCTTTGGATAAAGAAAAGTAGCTAACTAGTCAGTATTGACCATTAAGCCTCGTCAGCAAATTGTTGCTTACGGGGCTTTTTTATTGCTTGCTATCAATTCAATCAAAGGAAATTGACCGAAGATTCCCATGGGTCTGTGACAAATTGGCTATGGCAAATATTAATTATACCAATCAGTATAAACATTTAGTCACTCAGCGAGAGTTTAGCGGTTCTGAGGTAAGGCAACGAGTGAAGAGCATAGTTATTCTACGGTTAAGCTCGTTAACACAGCATCAGAATCGCTAAAACTCGCCATTCTGGCGCGTTTTGGCTGCCTACTTCTGCGTTGAATAATTTCACAAGGGAACAACCATGGTTTCAATCATTCGCCTTGAATTAGTTTGCCCAAAGCGCGCTGAGTAGATCAAATTCTTATACTGATTGGTATTATACCAATCAGTATAAGATTCACAGACAAACTTGTTGGAGGTGCGTTTGCACAAAGCGCCGTTAGATAAAGGATGAGATTAGCGAAGTTGACCCTAAAAAGAAAAATACCCCGGTAAAAGCCGGGGTAAACCAAAAACTAGGATGATGGTTTAAAGCCGACATTGTTTTAGTTCTTAAACCGCTGTCAGCATTGAATTAAAGCCGCGTTGCCGCTGTCTGCGAAAAAAAGCCAAGAGGGGTCATTCTTTAGCTTTCTTAAGGGTCTCAGACACCCTAATTCAATTTCCACCATTGTATTATTTACAGAACAAATGACAATAAAAACTCACACTCACCATTAGTAATAACTAAACAAAACGGCACAATACAAGTAGCAATAACAACACATAATCATTTGTTTTAATTAATAAAAAAGGCGATCGCCTGCAAGGTGTCGCCTTTTTGTTCTAGATATGAAACAATGTTTCCAGAATAACTAAAATTATAATGTTCAAAAAGCCAACAATACTAGCTCATCTACTATTTTACATCGTCCCTAATTTAAGACTTACGCTTCGCATAAAGTTCAGCATAAGGCGCATCCCAATATGGAGGCGTACCAATATGCTCTTTAATAAAGTCAATAAAAGCACTGACTTTGGGCGCAAGGTGTTTACGACGAGGATAGACAGCCTGTAGCGGCAAATGGTTAGTCAATTGCCACTCAGGTAAAATAGGCACTAGCGTGCCCTTAGCAATCTCATCTTCAAGCAAGTAACTGGCTAAATAAACAACCCCTAAACCACTTACTGCTGCAGATTTCAATGCTGGCGCATTATCCACTCTAAAGTTACCAGAAACGCCAATTTCACAGTAATCTTCACCGCGCTTAAACTGCCACACACTGTGTTCGTGCCATTCGCCGTGATACACCAAACAATTATGATCAACAAGCTGCTCTGGACGCTCTGGCTGACCATGTTTGGCAATATATTCAGGTGAAGCTGTAAGAAGGAACTGACATTTCATCAGTGGGCGAGCCACCATGCCTAAAGGCAATTGCTCAGACATCGTCAACAACAGATCTAAGCCTTCGCTCACGACATCGACTTTATGATCTAGCAAGCTAACTTGTAGCTCTAACTCTGGATGCTTAGCCATAAACTCTGGCAGTGCGGGGATAATATGCATAGTACCGAATGATTGAGAAATCCCTACCTTCAATACACCGCGAGTGGCATCATTAAGATTATGGACACTGGCCACCGCTTGATCCGCATCTCTTAATAGCTCTTCGCCTTGGGTATAAAGCAGTTGACCCGCTTCTGTCAGACTCAAACTGCGCGTGGTTCTTTGTATTAGCTGCACACCTAATTTGTGCTCCAAGTCAGCAACTTGAGTACTTACCTTAGATTTAGATATGCCCAATTTGCGTGCAGCAGAGCTAAAGCTTCCTGCCCTAGCAACATGGGTAAAAATAGCAATAGGTTCCAAAAGTTCTAACATGTAAATCGCCTTCAGGTATTTGCGACACCAATATTATTCTTTAATAATCAAATAGGTAAGGATGTTAAACGGCTAATCCACACTGCATTGAATAATCGAGAATATGCGTAAGTAGGGTCAATTTCGCAATCAGTATTTGGTCAAAAATCTGATCGATATTGTTATTATTTTTTTAAGTATACCAAAGATTTGCCCATTATTTCTAATATGTATTTTTAAACAAAGATAATGCAAAAGTATAAGAGAAAATCCCCACAACACAATTGCATAAAAAAGCCCCAAATGAATTATCATTTGAGGCCGTTGCAATTGCGGTTGGGCGCAACAAGGAGAAAGGTAGCTTAACGAATAGTCTCGCTATTCACGCAAAGGTTGGTTGCTGGTATCAATCAACGCGTAATTCTTTAAACTGGGTACTTGAGCACGTAATTTGTTTTCTGTGACCAGTAACTGCTCAAAGTTGTCGCAAACGCGCTCTGCACGTACTTCAAGATCTTGGGCTTGTTGCTCCATTTCACGCTCTATATCTTGGCCCATACGCTCCATTCTTTGGCCAAAAGAGTTCATTTTCTCTTCGAAAGTGTCACCGTCACCGGCCATCATTTCACTGCCTAAGGTCATCATCATGCTGCCAATAGAGCTTTGCACTAACTGATCAAGCTCTTTTTCAAAGTCTTCACCAAAAGTTTGCTCCAATGATGACTCGGTGGCGCCAATATAAAACTTGTCGCCATTTTGGTAGGCCACAGACTCAATGCGCTCACTAAGCCCATCCATCATGGTGTCAATCTTGGCGCCGCTGGCATCACCCAATAGCGGCGTTAGCGCCATACTTACGGCTGATGTAGCAATTTCTACCGCATCATTCACAAGCTCGATAACTTCTGGCACTTGCTTAGAGACTTGCTCGCTATAGTCATTAACCAGTGCTTGTTGACTGCTGTTCAACGCGATCTCTTTGCCTTCAACGAACAGTTTGCCAAACTCTACACGATAGACTTCTTTGCCACCGTCACTTACTGTCAGCTTTTTAGGCTCAACTGCAACATCATAATTAAGCGCAACATCACACTGCTTATTGTCACCAAAGCTAATATGGTTACCTTCACCATCATGCGCCCATGCTGACGCAGTTGTAGCCAGTACCATTGCGGTTATCCCTACTGAAGCGGCCAATTTCTTCATCACTTTATCCTTTTGCTCATTTAATCTAATTGCTGATAAGACCTAAAGTCTTTAGCTGTCTATTGATAATAGTTATAGCAGTTGCCATGCCAACTTTTTAAATTACTGTAATTAAAGGAGTTATTAATAATAGGACGGAGTATGGAAGGAAAATAGCAGTCATTGCCACTAAAAATTAGTGACATTGACCAACAGAATTAGAAAATCGAACGACCGAGTGCTTGGCAAAGCGATTCTAGCGCGGCAGTTCCCGCCAGTGAGTTACCATTTTTGTCTAACTCAGGCGACCACACACACACTGCCATGTCACCGGGTATGACAGCTATAATACCGCCACCTACACCACTTTTTCCCGGCATACCAACACGATAGGCAAACTCGCCTGCGCCATCATAAAGCCCTGATGTGGCCAACAATGCGTTAAGTTGGCGAGTTTGTACTGGTGAAACCAACCGGTCGCCACGAATACTGGTGCCCGCATTCGCTAAATACAACATTGCCCGAGATAAATCAGCACAACTCATGCGCATCGCGCAATAATGAAAGTAACTTTTAAGCACGGTATCAACATCGTTGTTGAAGTTGCCAAAAGATTTCATCAAATAGGCAATCGCGGCGTTACGGGCACTGTGTTCATACTCAGAAGCAGCGACCGCCTTGTCATAGCAAATATGTGAGTTATTGCTTAGCTTACGGACGACTTCTAGCATACGTTGCTTAGGTGCGCCTAAGCGACCTTGGAGCATATCGGCAATCACTAACGCGCCGGCATTAATAAAAGGATTTCGAGGTAAGCCTCGCTCTAACTCCACTTGAACCAGCGAGTTGAACGATTGACCAGAAGGCTCTTTACCCACACGAGACCATATCTCTTGCTCTTCATAAAGCGTTAGCGCAAGCGTGAGGCTAAACACTTTGGAGATACTTTGAATGGAGAATGGTTCTAAATAGTCACCGGCACCAATGGTGGTGCCATCGAGCGTGGTGATAGCGATCCCAAGCTTATTGGCATCCACGTTTGCCAGCGCTGGAATGTAATCGGCAACCTTACCTTTGCCTAGCAGGGGTCGCACTTGCTCGAGCACTTGCTCGAGCATTTGCTCATCTGGCATTAACTCCACCAAATATCATAAAGGTCGCTAACTTCAACATCTTTAACGTCTTGGCCATCCCAGAATGCTTTTACCGCTTGACGATCTTCCTCAGTGCACTTACCAATAGTCTGGGTTGCGATAATGCCTTCCCACTCTTTATGACCACCACCATGGAAACCGAGGTTTCTCGGCTCAATCACAGTATCGATAAACGCATCAACCGCGGTATCAATTTGCGCTTCGCTTACTGACTCATTGAAAGTCCAGTTAACATCAAAGCCAAATTCTTGAAACTCATCTATACGCAACTTTTTGCGCAAACGACGACTACGTGTTGCCATAATTTTATTTCCCTAGTGAGGTAGATAGTTGAGACAGATTATTGGTCTCTTTCAAACATTAAATCCCAAACGCCATGACCTAAGCGATGGCCGCGAGCTTCAAACTTAGTCAGCGGTCGGTGATCCGGGCGTGGAACCACATCTCCAGTTGTAGATTGATTCTTATAGCCCGGTGCAGCTGTCATCACCTCTAACATGTGCTCGGAGTAGTTTTCCCAATCGGTGGCGAGGTGGAAAACGCCACCAATTTTAAGCGCACTACGAATCGTTTCAACAAACTCAGGCTGAACAATACGACGCTTATGATGACGCTTTTTGTGCCAAGGATCAGGGAAGAATAGTTGTACACGCGCTAATGACGCCGGCACGATACTGTTTTCTAGCACTTCTACAGCATCATGGTGGAAAACACGTAAATTGGTTACGCCCGCTTCTGCTGCATCCGCTAAGCATGCGCCAACACCGGGTTTATGAACTTCAATACCGATAAAGTTAAGTTCTGGTGCCGCTTTCGCCATCGCGACTAACGAGGCCCCCATGCCGAAGCCGATTTCAAGTACGGTGTCCGCTTCGCGGCCAAACACCTTAACTAAGTCCAATGGCTCAGGCGAATAGTCTAAGCCCATAGTTGGCCACTGCTGTTCAAATGCAAGCGCTTGACCTTTAGTCAAACGCCCTTCGCGTAAAACAAAGCTTCTCACTTTGCGAAGGTACTTACCCTCTTCATTAAATTCAGCAGTGGTTACTTCGCTCATGTGCTTTGTGCCTCTATCTCACTTGGACCATACCGTAGGTTATTGCATCTGCTGCTTTCACCAAGCGACGACACACAACCCTGACAGTAGAATAATTTTCAAAGAGCAGGCATTATCCAAAGTTAACTGGACAGTGCAACCCTTATTGTTGCCAAAGTATACCAAGAATACAAAAAGGTGCGAATTAGCCTATCACTAAATGTTAATATTTGTTGTGATGGCTATAAGGCATGGTTACACTGGCGCCATGACAACAAAAAGCTTTAGCCAACGTGTCGTCAGTTGGTACAACGACCACGGACGTAAACACCTTCCTTGGCAACAACAAAAAACACCCTATAAAGTCTGGATATCTGAGATCATGCTGCAGCAAACCCAAGTGGCTACGGTGATCCCTTACTACGAACGATTTTTAGCCCGGTTTACCACCATTACCGAGTTGGCCAACGCTGAGCAAGATGAAGTGCTGCATTATTGGACAGGGCTTGGCTATTACGCCAGGGCCCGCAACCTACATAAAGCTGCACAAATCATGCGAGATGAGTATCAGGGACAATTCCCTGAGGAGTTTGAGCAAGTATTGGCACTACCGGGGATCGGTCGTTCGACAGCAGGCGCGGTGTTATCATTATCTTTAGGGCAACACCATCCTATTTTAGATGGTAATGTGAAGCGTGTTTTAGCAAGGCATGGCGCGATTGCAGGCTGGCCCGGAACCAAATCAGTCGAAAACAGGTTGTGGCAGCAAACAGAGCTGTACACGCCAAAAACTGACATACAAAAGTATAACCAAGCAATGATGGATTTAGGCGCCAGTATTTGCAGTAGAAGCAAACCACAATGCGCTCACTGTCCAGTGGCGGTAGATTGCCAGGCGCAGCTATCTGGCAAACAAACTGACTACCCAGGTAAGAAGCCCAAAAAACAGATCCCAGCTAAATCAGCATATATGCTCGCCATTATAGATGAGCAACAAACAATGATGATAAAACGCCCTGCAGCGGGAATTTGGGGCGGCCTATGGTGTTTCCCCCAGTTTAACAGCCTAGATGAACTCCGAACTTACGCAAAGACACATCAGCTTGATTTACGCGCTGAAGAGATAACAGCCTTTAGGCATACCTTTAGCCACTTTCATCTTGATATTAGCGCTTACGTTGCTTTTAGCAGCCAGAGTCACAATCAGATCATGGAACCTGACCTCGCGGTCTGGTATAACATAGCCACACCACCTAAAGTTGGCCTCGCCGCCGCTACCGAGCGAATCTTGGCCAGTTTAGGAACCGTATCAACTAAGGAGTAATCATGGCTCGCACAGTAAATTGCCAATATCTTAAAAAAGAGGCAGATGGCCTAGCATTTCAGCTATATCCCGGTGAGCTTGGTAAACGTATATTTGACAATATCAGCCAAGAAGCTTGGACACTATGGCAATCTAAGCAAACAATGCTTATCAATGAGCACAAACTCAATATGATGAATGTAGATGATAGGAAGTATCTCGAAGAGCAGATGGTTAACTTCTTATTTGAAGGCAAAGAAGTCGAAATTGAAGGCTATGTGCCACAAAAAGACGAAGAATAATAAAAGGCGCCCAACGGCGCCTTTTTTAGTTTTACTGCTTAATACCTTCAACCACTAACGATAGTTGTACATGGCTAGATGCCGGGCCCAAATCCATTTTGATATCATAATCTTTAAGGGCAAACTCGGTCTCACCAATAAAGCCAGCACGATATCCCCCCCACGGGTCTTGACCTTCACCAATCATTGTCGCATCAATGGCCACCGGCTTAGTCACGCCATTTAAGGTTAAGTTGCCATTGAGGACAAACTGACCATCACCTTTATCAACCGCAGATGTTGACTCGAACGTCGCTTGTGGGAATTTGCTGGTATTGAGAAAATCCGCGCCCCTGAGGTGCTTATCACGTTCAGCATGGTTTGAATCTATGCTGGCAGTATTAATTTTCACGCTAACCTTTGAGCTTGCAACCGCCTTAGCATCAAAACTGAAGTTTCCTTCAAATTCATTAAAGCGGCCAACCACAAAGCTATAGCCTAAATGGTTTACTTTAAATTGAATCGAGGCATGCGCTCCTTGCGTATCGATAACGTAGTCAGCAGCAAGGGCTTGAGATGATGCCATTAACGCTGTTGCAGCAATCATGCTATAAAGTGATTTTTTCATCGATTTTCCTTAGGTTTGATGATGTTTAAAAGTGTTTGGTCTTTGTCGATAAATTGATGCTTTAGCGCACCCAACATATGGACAACGACTAGGGCAATTAAGGTATACGCTAAGTATTGGTGAACTAAACCCGCTAAGTCAGCTTGGTTGTCAAATAACGCGCCAAGGCTGGGAACAGCAAAAAGGTCAAATACATTGATCCCGCGGCCATCAGCGGTGGAAATGAGATAACCTGAAACCAAAATCAACAACAACAGTGCGTACAAAGCCCCATGGGTCCAATGTGCGACTCGCCTCTCCCACAGCTTATGGCCGCCATTAACCGGCTTGGGGTTAACTCGGCGCCAAAACAACCTAAAGACCGTCACCAGTAGCAAGAGTACCCCCACCGCTTTATGTATCTCAGGTGCAGTTTTGTACCAGCTGCTGTAATAGGTTAAGTCCACCATCCAAAATCCGACAGCAAATAAGCCTAGAATGGTTATTGCGCTTAGCCAGTGCAGTAAGATGCTAATCAGGCCATAGCCGTGTTTATTATTCCGAAACATAATATCTTTCTCTGTAAAACATACATAAAAGCATATAGCGGTGTTCGCTGATAAAAAACTGTTAATATTCGCCAATTCCTTTCTATTTTTTAGAAAGGTTAGCTTTCTCACCATAATGAGTGGATTTCTCTTAGCTTACTTTGTAACCCTAAAGCGCCTCACCGCGTGCATTTTGATGTGTTATCAATCAGCAATGAAACAAAATTACAGCAGTTTGCACATTTACTAGCCAAGCGATAAAAATTATTAAAAAAGCACTTGCAGGAAAAATATCATCGCTATATTATACGCGCACTCCAAACGAGACGGGTCACAAACACCCAGTTTGAAGTAGTTAATTAACGCTTAGTTAATTGCCCGAATAGCTCAGTCGGTAGAGCAGAGGATTGAAAATCCTCGTGTCCCTGGTTCGATTCCGGGTTCGGGCACCACTATTAGCCGGCATAGCTCAGTTGGTAGAGCAACTGACTTGTAATCAGTAGGTCCCGAGTTCGACTCTTGGTGCCGGCACCATATAAAGAATAGCCACTCAATTGAGTGGCTTTTTTTTGCCTCAATTTCAACGCTATTCATTTTAGCTCTGCTGTTACAAACAGCCACCTCCCCCGTTAGATTTCAAACACATTCCTCTAGCCTTCGCTAACTTACTTCAAACACCGCTATTGTCCGTGCCGACAAACTGCTTATTAGCGGTAACAGCTGCGCTATCGCCACAAAAAAAGGAGCCCTAGGCTCCTTTTTTATTCACACTGAAATGCTTACTTCCAGCTTTTCATCTTATAGCCTTTGACCGCATAAAATAAGATGAACATATAACACGGCAACATTACTGCGTAGCCGCCTTGCATACCCAGTGAAGTACCAGAGCTTAGTCCCCAGAACAAAGGACCAAACGCCCCACCAGCAATCCCCATAACCAACAATGCAGAACCTGTACTGGTTAGCTTACCAAGACCTGATAACGCTAGCGGCCAAACCGCTGGCCATACAATCGCGTTCGCTAGACCTAAGAATGCAATCATCAGTAAGGTATCAGGTAACATCGCACCGCCCAATGGCACTAACACAGCATTGGCGATAGCGTAAGAGTTGTTGTCGCCAAACAAAATACCTACAGTAAGCACAATACCTAAGATAGCGGAAATCATCAGCGCTTTAGGCTGAGAGATGAACCTTGGAATTGTGAGAATACCTAAGGTGTAACCTACAACCATGCACACCATGGTATAAGATGTCATTACACCGTAATTCTCAACCCCCAAAGATAAAGCGAATGTACCAATGGTATCGCCTGCTATCACTTCTACTGCCACATAGAAAAACAATGCCACTACACCAAGCGCAAGATTGGGGTGAGATAAGGCTTCACGAGTATGACCTTTATTGGACTCGGCGGGCTCTTCATCGCTTTCTAATTCTGGTAGTGGTGACTTTTTCACTAAGATAGCGAGAAGACCAATAAACAGTGCCATACCTAAGTAAGGCACCACTAGGCTATTGGCCATTTCATCAATTTGTACCGCGGTTAACTCGGTGCCAACTCGATCTTTAAACGAATCAAGGATCAAAGCAGTAAATACTAACGGTGCAATAACACCTGCGCCCTTATTTAAGATACCCATCACGCTGACACGTGCTGCCGCAGATTCTTCGGGGCCAAGGCGAACAACATAGGGGTTAACCGCCGTTTGCAGCAATGTTTGCCCTGCGCCCATGACCAACTGCGCAAATAAGAACAATGCGAAAATTTGTGTTTTTGCCGCCGGGATAAACAGCAAACCAGCGAGCATCATAATGCCCATACCCAGTGCCATACCGGATTTATAACCGACTTTTCTAATCACCCATGCTGAAGGTAATGCGGTAAATGTCACTGCGATATAAAAAGAGAATAAAATAAGTGAGGCTTGGAACGGGGTAAGTTGCAGGATTTGCTTTAGGTACGGCATTAACGAACCGTTCAACCAAGTTGCAAAACCAAGAATAAAAAACAGCCCAGCGACGATCGCCATCGGGATCACGCTGCTGCGTTTATTTTCATTATTTATTGTCATTTCCATAAGCCTACTTTCTTATAGTAATTAATATATTGATATCTATGGCACTGATATCGGCTTTATTTATTTTGGCCAAATCCGTAGGGAGGAAAGGCAAAATTGATTATTAATCTTGTTGATTGTTTCACTGATGTTAAAACATAAAACCCAAAAAGACAACGCTGTCATTTTGGGTTTTAAACAAAATATCACTAACTTGGTAACACAAAAAATCAAATTCAATTTAACCATCAAAGGCTTAAACCTTGATGAAAATACCGCGTTTGTACATCCAGTACAATAGTAGCCACTGCACCAACAACAGCGCTACAGTTGCCGCTAACGCTTGAACTGAGGTTGGTAGAGCCGAGATAAAGCCACCAAATAGACTCGTCGCTGTGTAGCTCCAATCTACTAAGCTCGACGCCAAGTAAATAATAATGGCATTACAACCAATCACCACGAAAGGAAATGCCAATTTAGACCATTTAAGCACGTCGACCAAAGCATAAAACAAGGCTAATAGGATCAGGCTCCACCCCGTTGTAACTAATACAAAACTGCTGGTCCACAGCTCTTTATTTACCGGAATGATAAAATCGGCCAACCAGCCTAGTGCCAAGGTAACCCCACCGGCTAAGGCCAAAATAGCCACTTTAGCCCATTCGCCCTTTGGATGCGCTTTAACGATAAAGTGACCAGTGAATACCCCCGCCAATGCATTAATCACCGCAGGCAGCGTTGACAGTATTCCTTCAGGATCCATAGGGCGATTTTGATAGCTGACTCCCGGCAGTAAATGGGTATCAACGTAGGCATTGATTGAACCAGCCAGCGTTAGATCTCCTGCGCTACCTCCAGGCACTGGCAGCCATAACTGCATTGCCGCATATCCAAATAACATGGCTGCAGCCACAATCAGTTGAGTGCGTAAACTAGTATGCCAAACCAACATCGCAGCAAAGAACCATGCAAATGCAATGCGGCCAAGTACACTGGCATAACGTACTTCATCGGCCGCTGCTGGCATACCGCCGCCCCAACCGTGATTATAAAGCACCCCAAAAAACAGTAGTAATGCCAAACGCTTAATAGCATGTTTGTACAGCGGTAGACGCTGCGCCATCGGCATTTTGTCTAATCGCTTAGGCGATAAGCCCAGTGCCACACCAGAGAGAAATATAAATAGAGGAAAAATCAAATCATAGAAAGTGAAGCCATGCCATGCACTATGATGCATTTGTGCGTCAGCTATTTTCCATCCTTGCCAACCGGTCCAAGCTAGCAACCCCACAAACAAGGCCTCGCCACCTAAAATCCAGAACATGTCAAAACCGCGCAGCGCGTCTAAAGACATTAAACGCAACTTGGGTTTCTTGGTTTGGCTCACTTCCATATATCCAACCTCTATTATTATGATTGTATAGATACAAAAAAGCCCAAAGCTAACGCTTTAGGCTGAGTGTTCGGGTTATTTTTGAAAAACGATTTTACCGCCAATATAAGTTTGCTCAACTTGACGCTGCTGATTGAGCAGCACCATGTCTGCTTGACTACCCACCTTCAGTAACCCGCGCTGCTGATGACCAATAAACTCAGCAGGATATAGCGCCGCCATCCTCAGTGCTTCCTCAAATGGCAGGCCTAACATATTAACCGTGTTATTCACCGCACCAATCATATCAAGCACACAGCCAGCGAGCTCACCCGTGACGGCATTAAGCTTATCGCCTTGGCGAACAACTTCGATACCAAATAGCTCGAAAGTGGCGTTTTCAGGCATGCCCACAGGCGGCATGGCATCAGTGACTAGCATCACTTTGCCTTGTGGCTTTGCCGCAATCGCCACCTTGGCGGCAGCTGGGTGCACATGGTGACCATCAACGATAAGCCCACACCAGGCATCTTGGCTTTCAATTGCGGCGCCCACCATGCCAGGGTCTCGTGAACTTAATGGTGACATCGCATTATAAAGATGAGTAAAGCCTGTAGCACCGGCTTCTAACGCCGCTACAACCGTATCATAATCGGCATTTGAGTGTCCCAAACACACACGTACATCTGCCGCAACTAGGGCTTTTATCACATCGACTGACACATTTTCCGGCGCTAAGGTCACCACTTTGGTGCCGAGATCATCTCGACTAAAAATCGCAAGTTCTGCATCGGAAATACGGCGAATGTGTGATTGAGGGTGAACGCCCTTTTTAGGAATGGATAAGTGCGGCCCTTCAAAATGTACGCCTAACACCCCTGCACTGCCTTTCGCCACAGCTTGCGCTACTGCATCGGCAGCATGCTGCATCACTTCAACATTGTCGGTAATGAGCGTCGGCAAATAGCCGGTCGTGCCGTACTGAGCATGGGCTTGGCCAATTGCTTCAATACCTGCGACAGTGCAGTCAGTGTTTAATAAAATCCCACCGCCACCATTGACCTGAACATCAATAAAACCAGGTACGAGAGTCCCTGGCAACTGGGTTTCTACGGCGCCTTTAACAGTATCTAATGCGACAATCTGGCCATCTTCTACACTAATAGGTAGTTGTTGATGAAAGCGCTCGCCATCGAACACCTGCTCTGCAATAAATGTCTGTTTCATAAGTTGTTTCCTAAAGCGTTATAAATGCGTACTAGCTATAATCCGATATAAAGTGAATGTGAGTTATTAGCATGTTTTCATCACCTTACTTAGCCCTTCTGGCTCATCGGGGTTAGCCCCCAACTGGGTCGATATTTTGGCTATATCAATATAAAAGCGTTGCAATAGTGCTAGCGGTGCTACCCGAGGATGTACGCCAGTTAACACTTGATTAAGGTGTACTAAAGGTGTTTCACATTGCAGCAGATGTTCCAGCTGTTCTAAATGATTGAGATAAGATTCATCACTAATACATACATCAATCACTTTTATATCTTGCGCAACAAGCGCTGCGCAGCCATGGCGAAACTCGGCACTACTAACAGCTTCAGCATGTATCGCACAAACCTCTTTAAGTTTGAGCGCGACTTCTTTAGCCACAGCAAACCCTAACCCTCTGCCAAGTACCACTAAATTAGTTACCCCCTGCAACTGCTCTACTCGCAAGTTAGCAGGCGCGTGGGTTGCCTCCTGCAAAATGGTAGGCAGCGATGCTACAGCGGCAGTCAGCTCCTGATTACCTGTCCAACTACTGGTTAATTGCAATAACCCGGTTAATGTTGCCAACAAGCTTTTGGTTGCAGTCACCCCCTGTTCCTGACCAATGTGCAGAGGAATGATATCGTCAACAAGATGCTTTAGTGGGCCTTCCACTTCGCTTGTTAAAGCAACGCTATAGGCGCCTGCATTACGAGCCATTTCTGCTTGTGCAATAATGTCAGGGCTTTGGCCAGAGTGCGAAATGATCAACACCATCGCTCCTTCAAGAGCCAGTGTTTTACCATACACGCTTGCAACCGAGGGCGCTGCTGAAAAAGTGGCAACACCCGCTTCAATTTCAATTAAATACTTTGCGAACACCGCGGCATTGTCGGAAGATCCTCGACCAACGAGCATCACAAATTTAGGTGCATATTGGCGTACTTTGCTGCCAATGGCTGCGATAAGTGAGCGGTTATCCTCAATCTGCTTAGCGATATAATGGCTGGCGCTTTTAGTATCAGCTTCCATTAATGTGTCTGTCATTCTGACGGCCATTCCTGTGTCAGCATTAGCAAAGCGGCCTGATAGAATCTATCAAGCCGCTAGTCAATCAGTTCATTTTTTTATCGAAGCTCTGCCTAGCAAAATAGGTAGCACCTAGCTCCGGTGGCGCGAGTGTGGGGGATAACTTAGCCACCACATCTTTATCCAGCCACGGCGCTAATGGCTCAGCCAAGCCTCCAATCATTGAAAACCTTGGCGGGTTAACTTCAAACAGTTTGCGGGCCAGTTCACTGATGTACTGCGCACCTTCTTTAACAATATTTTGTGCCACTTCATCTTTTTCGTGGGCACAAGTCAGCACAGTTCGCGCTAGCTTGGCGTAGCTGCTTGATGACTGGCCAGCAAGATGCTCAACGATGCCCATGGCATCGTGGACTTTAAAATGCGCGAGTAACTGTTCAGTTAACGCTGTTTTTTGTGCAAAACCATCTAAATGCAGTAATACTTGCTCAGCGGCTTTTAAACCTAACCATGCGCCACTGCCTTTATCGCCAAGGGCAAAACCATGACCACCAAGACATACCTGTTTACCAGCGACATGGGCATAGCCACATGAACCTGTTCCGGTAATAATCACTGCACCTTCGCCACCGCGGTGAGCACCAATGCAGGCTGTGTGCAAATCAGTCGTGACAAACATGTCCGCAAAAGGATGAGACCAATTGACAATGTCTTGATAAAGGCGCGGTACATTAACTCCCGCAAGCCCTAAGCCCGCGATAAGGCCTTTACTTTCTGTTGGGCTCATTCCGGCATCTTTCAACGCTAGTTCGGTAGACATTTGAATCGATTCAAAGGTTTGAGACAAGCCATGCAAAGGGTTGGCACGTCCAGCAACACCTGTACCTATTACGCCATCTTCGTTTGAATAGATCGTTGCTCGGCACTTGCTGCCGCCACCATCAATACCTATAAACAACGGTTTCTCCTTTGTCTGGTTCACACTCATGACAGACCTCTTCAACAGTTTTATTATTCAAAGCAAAGAGATAGTCGTCACTTTTGCTCTGCCTACTGACTAAGTTAACCCTATGTTACAACATAAATGACAGCGTTGTCATTTACTTTTTTAACCACAATCCATAATTATTACTTTCGGTCAAAACATAGGGAATACGCGGCTTGTAGCGTAACCACACCAATAATTCAGCGTGGTTACGCTCGTTAACACCCTGTTAATTCACAACAAGTGTTCTACCTTTACGTTGATTATCTGCAGCAATTGCACGAACCTCGACTTGGCCTGTCACCGCAACCGGCGCGGTGAACTTTTGCCAGTCTCCACCATTAGCACGATATTCAATACTCAAGCCAGGGTAGATAATGTTGGTATACAGCATGCCTTGTTCGATTTTAGCGCCCACGGTAGGAACGCGGTAGTCGATACCAGCAAGATCGAGTTTAACCAACTCTTTTTGGCCCAACGTATTGGCTAACTCGCCCCACTGTTTACTTTGAGCAGCTCGCATTTCATTGGTAAATGTACCCGTTTGCTGGTTATATACAGCGCCTTCATAGTTGTAGGGCACTTCCCAACTCGCTTTGTGCCAAGCTCTTTCAGCAAGCACTAATAGACGTGGGTAAATCATATACTCAACTAGCTCGTCACTGCGCAGTGTTTCACTCCAGATCTGACCTTGCAGACCCGCAAACTTAACACCTTGTTTGAGAGGGCCTGAAACAAGCTTACCTTGGTCATCTTTAGTGACTCGATCGTCAGCCTCAAATGGCTTACCTTCAATGTCTGTCCATTGCTCTGCGTTGGCAGGTAAATTATCCGGCATGAAGCTGTGCAAAGTTCTCTCATCGGTGCCGCGGCTTGCCCAATAGTAGCCATGCTCTTTCGGATCATTCACATAAGGAAAGTCAAAGTACAGTACCTCAGGATTACCTAACACCGCATCCCAACCTAGGTTAGCTTGCTGATGGGCCCGTTTATGACCACCATGGGCGACAACATCCCAAATATTACTTTGGTTGTTTTTGGCCATTTTTTCAGGTCGAGTGTGGCTCATTCCATCGCTCCACCCCGCAGCCAAAATGCCTTTACTTGCAATCAGATTAGATAGACGCTCAATAAAATAAGCACCCAGCTCATCAACGGATGTGACTCCTTGATCGTTGTTGGCGATAAAAGCTTTACACAAAGGTGACTCTAACCAAGCACCTGCCGTTTCATCGGCGCCAATATGATAGATTTTTAGCGGCTGTCCAGCTTGCTCATGCAAGTTGGCGATTTCATCAATGACTTTATCAACAAAGTGGAAGCTAGACTCCATACAAACGTTAATGGTGTTGTCATCATAATACTGGACAGAAGAGTAAACTGTGGTATCTAGCGGGTCGGTCAATCGATACTCATTGGCTTGTTGCTCAAGCCCTTGTGCCATCAGTTTACGGTAACGTGCTTCCATAGAAATAATGGCCGCACGTGAGTGCCCAGGCATATCCATTGAAGGAATGACTTCGATTTGCCTTGCTCCGGCATATTGCAAAATCTCAATATAATCTGCTTTGCTATAGTAGCCATTGACTTGCGTATCTGTGCTAGGTCCACTTCCAAGCTGGGGTAGTAGGCAATTATTCTCAGCAAGATCATGACAGCGCTGACCACCAATATCTGTTAGCTCTGGTAAGCCTTCAATCTCTAAACGCCAGCCTTCATCATCTGCCATATGCAAATGCAACTTGTTAAGCTTGTATGCGGCCATCTGATCGAGCAGATCTAAGATGAATGCTTTGCTATGAAAGTTACGCGCTACGTCAACATGCATGCCGCGGAAATCATAACGCGGGGCATCAACCACTTTCATCGCATTAACTTTCTTAGATTTCACATCCACTAAGCTAGTTAGCGAGGCTAAGCCATAAGAGAAACCCGCATCGCTATTAGCGTTAATGACGATTCTATCTGCACCAATAGTTAACTCGTAAGCGCCCTCGCCGGTAATCGTCTTATCGAGTTCCAGCAAAGTCGGTAAACCACTATTGCTTTGGGCGACACCGATACGTGCTAGGCGGTTCAATGCCGCATCAACACTACTGGCTTTAACACCATTTAATATCACCTTGATACCGGCATTAAGATCGACCGCTTGATCTGTTGAGCTTACAACTTGACTTAAAGGGGTTGGAATAATCGCATCAACCACTTGTGCGCTGTCATGTTCAATCGTTTGATTGGCGGCAAAAAGCACATCACTTTTAGCCCACTGTAGTTGGTCACTCTTGCTGCGCTTGTAATGATTTAGTTCATCGTCAAAGTCGACAACATAAGGGCGTACTTCCATGCCCGTTTCACTATCAATACTTACTTGGGTACTTTTAATCACTGCCGGGCTTAACTCGCCAGCAGTAATGTAATAATTAGGCATGGCATCGATTTCTGACAGCTGCCACGACTGACCGATAAAATCGATAGTGACCTTTTCACCGGCCTTAAAACCAGCAAACTGTTCAGTAGGGGTAATTTTATGCAAATCGCCCTTGACTCGCTCTATGGCAAATTGTTGCGAAAGAACCTGTTGCACTGGGCGCATTTGGCTGAAATAAATCGACCAAGTATTGTCATCAAAATCAGCTGCAGGGGTTAACTCAATTTGTGCGGCAAAACAGCGCTCACCCGCACCATCACCACTGCATTGCTCAGGAAAGTTGGATAGTAGACGATATTTGACATCCAATGTCGCGCTTAGTTGATTTAGCTGACTTTGAGTTAGCCCTGCTTGCACTTCTACAGCTGGGGCCGCCTGGCTAGTCCTTTCTGCACATCCGGTTGCAGTCATCATCAAACCGACTGCGACCGCTACTAACTTCTTTTTCATCTCTACCCTCTCAACGTGTTTAATAAGCCACTGACAATTCAGTGTACTTTCACTGGAGCCCTTGGTTTCCCCCTGACACTCCCACCAATACCTAACACGCTGATGGGGCGCAGTCCTATCTATGCCAGTGGCCAAAATAAGTTTGCTAATATTGTCTTTGTATTTATCACTTAGCAACCACGCGATAATGCTGCGTAGCTTTACCTTAAAACATTTACGGCAAATTTTATGGTAACCACCCTGCTTTGGCATGGCAGTTATCGGTAATTTATTGACGGGAGTATAACAAGTTACTAGCTATTAAGAGGTAATGATATGGCTCAGATGAAAGCTAAATTGCCAACGTTGATATACTTTGCTAATGGCAAGAAATGGCTTTATTTTCATTTGCAGCACCTCTTTTAAGCGCTCTAATTATAAAGCAAGAGTTATAGTAATTGTTTTGCCGCCAGCAGGTAAAAATGTACCTAATAAGGCCTTAGTATTTCTAAGAAAAAATAGCTAGGTGTTTTATCAAATACTGATTGGATAAACCACCTAGCCAACTCTAGTTTCTGGGGAGAGACTATTTAGAAATAACAAACACAAATGCATAAATTTTCGTTATACAGATGCCAAACACATGAAGTAGGAGACCTCTTCCTAAACCATGTAGACCTTACAAGACAAACGAGTCACACAAGCAAATGACAACGCTGTCATTTACAAACATACACAAGCCCGAACAGAATTTCTACATATTTTTGACAAATTTGAGCATGTTTTTTTAGTTGAGCGACCCAATAGCGCTCCAATCCCCTTTGCAGCCTAGCTTTGCGAGAATCGCACCCATTAACAAAATAATGACAACGCTGTCAATTATTGCTAACATCGACATGGATTTGCTGGCCACTTTTAAGCTAAGATAACGACCAGAGTGGAATAATGATAAGAAAATTCAATAAAATAAAAGACTATCAGCGCCATCTCATTTTACTCGCAGGCTTAGTATCCATTTGGTTTATCTGGGCGATGCAATTTACTGACACATTGGATGTAATCAAAAGTTACCTTCACTACGTGATGTTAGGGATAACTGGCGCCATTTTCGCAAACTCCACAGGTGCTGGCGGTGGAGTTATCTTTATTCCGGTATTTAATAGCCTTGAACTTAGCCATAGCCAGAGCGTATCAACATCGTTTGCGATCCAATGTTTCGGTATGACCGCAGGTTCCATCGCGTGGTGGCGCCACTTCAAACAGGCTGAATTTAAACAATCTGCACAGCTACTACCCATTTTAGTTGGCCTATGCGCCCCTGTATCCATTATGGGAATTTGGTGTGCAGAGTTACTGAGTATTTCAGCGCCAGCTTCATTGGAGCTAAGCTTTAGCCTGTTCTCAATTATTTTAGGGATTGCCATTGTCTACAGTGGCTTACGCCCACAAAAGCAGCACTCCACTCGCTCACTTACGCCCCTTGAGGTCAGCCATCTAATCATATTGAGCTTTGTCGGTGGACTGATCACCGCTTGGTTATCTGTTGGAGTGGGAGAAATATTAGTGATTTACCTGATATTAAGTCGCTTCTCACCAACCTTGGCCGTTGCGGTCGGCGTCATGGTTACTGCGATTACGGTTTGGTCTGTGAGCCCAATTCATTTAAACCCTAGCAGTGATGCTTATTTTAATATTGTGCTGTTTGCCGGCCCGGGAGCCATCCTCGGTGGAATTCTAGCCAAAAAATTAGCACTGTACTTACCGGTAAGATCGCTAAAATTATTTTTCGCATTTTGGATTATCATCTCTGGAATCCATATGTACCCCTAATATAAAACCTGTTGGCGACTACACAAATAACAAAGAGGTGAAAGGATGACGGCTCCAATTAAAGATGTAGTGATTGTGGGTGGCGGCACGGCAGGCTGGATGACAGCTGCAAGCCTAATCAAGTATGCGCAGGGAAAGCAGCTGAACATCACACTTATTGAGTCAACTGACATTGCTACCGTTGGTGTCGGCGAAGCGACTATCCCCAGTATTGTGCAGTTTAATCATCAAATTGGACTTGATGAACTCGAATTCATTAAAGCCACCCAAGCCACCTTCAAATTGGGGATACAGTTTGAGCAATGGACTCAGAACCAACAGCCATTTTTTCATCCTTTTAGCGACTATGGTGTCCCCGTCAATGGCGTACCATTTCATCACTATTTACACAAGTTATCGCAATCGGGTTTTGCTACGGAGCTAAGTGATTACAGTTTTTCAAGTGTGTTAGCACGCACTAACCGCTTTGCTCAGCCGCACCCGCAACCCGCGACACCATTAGCTGATTATTCTTATGCGTATCATTTTGATGCCGGTCTCTATGCAAACCTACTCAAGCAACATGCAACCAAACAGGGAGTTGTGCATATTGATAGTAAGATTGAGCAGGTAAATTGTCAGGCAGAAAGCGGCTTTATTGAATCGGTAACGCTAACCAACGGCCAACGAGTATCTGCCGATCTCTTTGTCGACTGTACAGGGTTTAAAGGATTACTGATTGAGCAAGCACTAGAAACTGGTTATGAAGACTGGAGTGAGTGGTTACTATGCGATAAAGCCATAGCTGTACAGAGCGAACTGCAACAACAACCTGCGCCCTATACGCGGGCCATTGCACATAGTAATGGTTGGCAATGGCGCATACCGCTGCAACACCGAATGGGAAATGGCTATATCTACGCCAGCCAATTTGAAGATGATGACCATGCGATGCAAAACCTACTTGGCAATATCGAGGGTCAACCCTCTAATCAAGCCAAACAATTTCGTTTTACACCGGGAAGACGCAAACAAATTTGGAATAAAAACTGCTTTGCCGTGGGTCTCTCTAGCGGCTTTTTAGAACCCATTGAATCGACCAGTATTTCATTGATCCAAAGTGCGATTGCTAAGCTGCTAGACTTCTTTCCAGACACTAGTTTTAATCAACACGATATCGCAGAAGTGAACCGCCTACATAATGCGGAACTTGAGCACGTAAGGGACTTTATTATCTTGCACTATAAGCTCACAGACCGCCAAGACAGCGAATTCTGGCGTTATTGTCAGTCTATGTCTATCCCTGACACATTGGCACATAAAATCGCGTTATTTGAAAGCCGAGGCCATATCATTATTCATGAAAGTGAATCATTTGAGGCGGCAAGCTGGCTTACTATATACCATGCTTTCGGGGTTACGCCAAAAAGGTATGATCCCCGTGCAGACTCGGTAGAGCACCAATTCATAATCAACAACTTAGAACAAATGAAACGCTCTATCACACAGGCAGCAAATCAAGCCATGACCCATGAGCAATTTATCGCTAAACACTGCGCTGCAACGCGGTAAACCACACCCTAGCCTGTTAGCTTTGACGATTAACAGGCTAGCGTGCTAACACAACAATTACTTCCCGGCTTCAAATCCACAGGTTTCATACAAAAATTGTTTGTGGGTCGGCGCGCTATTCACGCTTTGAGCGACTCTCGATTTCATATAATGCATATGTTTAAGCAGGTAAGCTTGCTCCATATTATCGGCTTTTGTCGCGTATTGCTCTGGGATTAAGCCAAAGCCATGGTAGATAGCCAGCCAACTGTCTTTGCCAAAAATCTCCCATGGATAAGCAAGCATTGTCCCATCCTTTTGGTAAGCCGCTAGTTTATCGGCTAACGATTGAGGAATGTCCATCTGCTGACAATAACGCCACATAGGTGAGTCATTTCGTTGGGTCGCTTTGTAGTGCAATATAATGAAGTCTCTGACACGTTCATATTCGGCCGCAGTCACATCATTAAACTTATCGACTGTGCGATTTGTATATTGATTAGCTGGAAAAGATAGGCATATTTTTTCAATGGCGGTTTCAACTAGTGCAATACTGGTGCTTTCTAGCGGTTCTAAAAAGCCTGAAGATAGACCCACTGCGATACAGTTTTTGTTCCAGGCTTTTTGTGCGCGGCCTGGGGTAAAACTAAAGTGTCTAGGTTCATGTAATACTGGCCCATCTAGCTGTTGTAATAGGCATTGCTCCGCTTGCTCTTCGCTCATAAACTGGCTCGAATATACATGACCATTACCAGTGCGATGTTGCAGTGGGATCTTCCATATCCACCCAGCCTTCTGGGCATGGGAGAGGGTTCTTGCAATCGGATCGTCACTCGCTTTTGTCTGCACAGCAACCGCTTTATCGCATAACAACCACTCGCTCCAATCGCAATAGCCTGTGTTCAATGTCTGCTGTAACAGCATCGAACGAAAACCAGAGCAATCGATAAATAGATCGCCTTTGACTTGACCACCACTGGCGAGCTGTAGTGACGAAATGTGTCCATTGTGATTATCGGTATTAACTTGCTCAATTTTGTCGTCAATGACCATTACATTGGCTTGCAGAGCCACTTGCTTCATTAACTCGGCAAACAGTGACGCGTCAAAATGCAGCGCCCAGTCATAGACTTCCAATTGGCTTTCTGGCTTGGTACTGGGGTAAGTAAACTTATTGGACCGAGCAAGTTGAACACCTAATGAGTACTCTGAGAATGCTGTGGTATGCCCTGCTTGCATCGCACGCAGCCAATAGTGGTGAAAATCGGTCTCTTTAGTACCTTGACCAAAGATCCCAAAAGGATGAATAAAGCTGTCACCTAATGTTGACCAGTCTTTAAATTCAATACCCAGTTTGCACGTTGCATTAGTCGCTTTTAGTACGTCAGTATCGGTTAGTCCAAGCTTGGCATAGAAGCGCCTTAAGGTGGGAATCGTCGCTTCTCCCACCCCTATGGTTCCGATTTGTGAAGATTCAACCAAGGTGATACTGACTGGCTTATCCTTAAAGTGCTGACTGAGGGCTGCAGCCGTCATCCAACCAGATGTGCCACCACCCACAATTACAATCGAGTTAACTTCATTCGCTGAACTTTCCATTTTAGCTACCACTCAGTAAATATAACATCAACAAACCCGCCCTATCGGCGATACATCACACCATTGCAGCATTTAATCACTAGACAACAAAATGGACTAATAATCAAATATTATCAATAAATTAAATGTATATTCTGTGACAATAAAAACGCAAAAAGGTGCCGCAACTGCGGCACCTTTAGATACACCAATTAAAATGATTTCTATTAGAAAATCACACGTGCACCCAATGTATAACGTGCTTCATAAGCATTCTGGAATGCTTTCTGCTCTGGAAACTCAACATAAGTTTCCTGGATCTCTTCGGTAATGTTTGAACCGTTGAGATAGAAGCTAAAGTTCTCATTGAGGTTATAGGTCACGTTCACATCTAACTGCGAATAATCATCTTGGTAAAGTGACTGTCCGCCCGTGCCTGCAGAACCTGGAGTGATCAGGCGTGGGCTACGTGAGTTCCATGCAATACGCGCTGAGAACTCTTCTTGCTCATACCAAAGTACCGCATTGTATGTGTCTTCTGACATACCAATGAATGGTAGATCATTGCCATATACATCTTTGTCTTCACGGCTACTATCTGTGTAGGTGTAGTTAGCATCAAAACCAAAGTTATTTAGAATAGCAATGTCAAGATAGTCACCAAAAGCAACACGACCCGCTAATTCAAAGCCTTTAACTTCGCCACCAGTTCCCTGTAGGGTTGTAGTGAAAGGCCAAGGACCACGTTTAACACCGTCTGAATCTGGCTCATCTACCATGGTGATACCAGGTGTAGTGAAACTCTCAATTTCAATTAAGAATAGACCAGCAGATAGCATTGATGCTTCAGCCATGTACCACTCAGCAGAAAGCGAGTAGTTGTCTGAACGTAGTGGATCTAGCTCTGGGTTACCCCTTAGCTGGCCGTTAACCACACGCATACAGTCACATTCTGCGTTATACGCATTACCAACGACTTTACCTTCACCCCACTCTGATAGATCGAGTGGCATCATCTCTTTCGAGTAAGCACCACGAACGATAAGATCTTCAGTGATACCGTAGTTTAAGTTCACACGTGGTAGATAATCGGTATAGCTACGCTCAGTAACCACATCACCAATATCAGGTCCTAAACCTGAATGCGGTAAGTTAGGTCCAACTAGATTTTGCTTAACATACAAATCAGTATTTACGACTTTAACGCCAAAGTTACCTGTTAGGCCTTCCCAATCGATATTCGCTTGTAGGAAGTAGCTCATTTCTTTGAGCTTAACATCGTAAGTTGAACCGCCATTTTCAGTGCGAGCAACATTACCAAATACTCTTTCATGGAATGCACGTGGGTCACGGAAGTTACTTGGATCAATTGACCAAACTCCTGGAATACCCGTTACGCCACCAAAGTTAGTTTGAAATGATGCTGTCGTAACTTCATCAATTCCAGTAGGTGGAAGTAGTGTATAAGGTACCCATTCACCGTTAACCATCTCACCGGTGCCTTCAACACCGACACAATCTGCGCCGTAGGCTTGGTCAACCGCTTTCCACTGAGCGATATCACATCCACCACCAAAATCAGAGGTATAAGTGAATTGGTCATGATCAACACTACGCTCCATATAGCGCAGACCGAAATCAACACTACTGATGAAACTTAGATCATCAAATGCATAGTTCCATGCTGTGCTAAAGGTATCAAGCTCGCCTCTATCATCAGTGTTACCTTCTGATGAGAACGCACCAATATGGTATGAATCTTTGTCTGCCATGTAATCGGCAACACTCATCATACCTTTACCACCGTTAACCATCTGGTCAAAACCACCAAAGTGTGGGTAGGCACCAGCAGAAGAATGAGTGATCAGGAATTGTGAATCTTGGATACCAGTTGAGTAGTTACCGTAGCAACCACCTTGGTCACCTACAATCTCTTCGCCATTGTTACAATATTCAGCTGGAGTTAATCCACCAGGACCAGTAATTAGTGTCCCTTCATCAATACTGAGGATATCGCCTTCACCGTAAGCATGACGCATGGTTGCTTTCGCAGTCGCGTGAGTTACACGAACTTGACCAGTTAACGCGCCACCATTGTCATAATTCAGCTCTAAGTTGAAGTTCTCAGATTTTTCTTCGTTAATGTTAACCTGAGTAAACGACTGCATACGGTAAGGACGCATTTGATAACCGTTTACTGCACGCCACTCTTCACCTGTTTCTAGGTGAGTGTAGCCACTGCCGGTAAAGCTAGTTGCGTCTGCATAGTTTTGATAACCCTGCCAGCGACTGTTGTGGTTAAAACCGCGACGCGCATTGAAGCGCTCTTGATTGGTATAGAAATAGTCAAAAGTTAACTCAAAACCTTCGCCCAAATCACCTTGAAGACTAAATTGTAATGCATCACGGTCACGCTCTTCTTGCTTATTAAACGCGGTGAAACCATGAGGAGTGATGTGGTTAACGCCATCGGTCACACTGCTACCAGTCCAACCCAAACCGCCGTTTTCTGACGTGTCGTTAAAACCGTTGTAATCGGTTGCTAGCGTCGCTTGAGATGTTACGGCAGAAAGTAGAACACCGAATTTATCATCATTGTATGATACTAGACCGTGGAACGTTGGATCTGTTTCTTCGCTAATAGAACCTTGTGTCGCTTCCGCGCCACCTGCGAATGTAAATCCAGTATCCATATCAAATGGACGACGAGTTTTCAGGTCAATGGTACCGGCCATACCCGCGCCGACATTACTTGCATTTTTAGTTTTATAAACATCAACACCAGAAAAAAGTTGTGATGGTAAATCACCTAAATCAGTGGTTGATGAATCAATCGTTGTCGCGCTTAAGAAGATCTCACCATTCATCATGGTATCAACTTGAGGCAGACCACGGATTTGAACTGGACCACTCTCACCTGCAGTTCTTTCTACTTGAACACCGGTAATACGTTGCAATGAATCTGCAATGGTGACATCTGGAAGCTTACCAATATCCTCAGCAGAAATACCATCTACTTGAGAATCAGAGAATCGCTTGGTGTTGATACTGGCTTTAGTACTGGCACGAATACCTCGAACCGCTATGACCTCAATATTTTCATCAGACGCTGTAGTCTCATCAGCCGCAACAGCAAGAGGAGCTACTCCGCTTGTCATTACAACCGCAATGCTGGTCGCTAGAACACTTTTCTTAAAGTTAAATCGTCGCATCTCAATATCCCTTATTATGCTTTCTTATCATTTTTATGCTCATGACCACCCCCAACTGAGAATGACAACGCTGTCATGTACAGCTTAAATACTACACAACTAAAATGGCGTTCGCTACATGTTTTTAACCAAAGCTTAACACCTAAATTGAAGCGACTAAAGCATCAAAATCAACTAGAGAATCGTGTGACATCAAAAAAAAGTAACAAGGCATCATTACACAGCAGGTTATTGATGAAAAAGACAAAATCAACAGCAAATACAGAATAAAACCCAATAAATTAACACGATATTTAAGGTATTATTCTAAACCACAAACAACTACATTTTTTGATAGTAAAGTACCAATTAATGCGATTATAGTCCCAATAATATGATTAAATTTGTTACATTTTGGTACAAGGTGCAACCCAAGTATTAAGTCGTTACTTATACCTAGTAACCCGATACTGAATCGAGCGAATTTGATGTACCAACAGCACTGCAATTGACAGCGCTGTCAAAACAAATTATATGTAGCAATTGGTGGTTAACAAAAGATATACATGATAAAACGTTAACTTGAAAAATTTTAAGCTCTACTGTGGTTGCCATATGAGTGATTACAGACATCTTCTAAAACAATAAGCTATTACAAGTAGCTAAAATATTAGGTCTTCCCCATGATACAAATTGTTCCGCTTACGTCAAACAAACATCTAAAAACCAACGTCAAAGAGTCGACTGATTACAGTCGTTTCTCAACGGAGCATATTGTTCCTGTAGTGATTAGAGAAATTATTACCCTTTCTTCAGAGTACCCAATCGTATTTATCAAGAATGCGAAAACCGAGGAGTTTATGCCCGTTGCAATGATGGGGCTCAAAAATGGCATCAACTTATACTGCCAAACACCACAATGGGATGCCCCGCTTAAACCTCTTGGCTTTAACAATGCACCACTGTCGTTAATGAAAGCCAATGAGAATAGTGATGATGTCATGATCTGCATTGATGAAGACAGTAACTTAGTCAGTGAAACCGAAGGCAACCCTCTATTCACACTGAGTGGCGAACAGTCTGAGTACTTAAAACAACGTGCCAATGCCTTACTTGATATGGCGGCGATGACACAACAAACAAGTGCCATCTCAAAATATTTAGAAGAGAAAAACTTGCTAAGTCCTCAGCAGCTCACCGTTAAACTCGCAAGTGAAGAAAACAATATCAATATTGGCGGTATTTATATGGTCAATGATGAAACGGTCAATAATATGTCAAACGAGTTGCTCATCGAGCTGAAAGAGAAAGGCTTACTACCCGTAATTTATGCTCATAGAGCGTCTCTACACCAGGTACCAAGACTGATAGCGAAGCAAAATCAATATGATGCTGACAATAAGTAAAAACCGTTCACCTATCTATTCAGGCTGTTTAAAGCTAGCGAGATAGGCGATTGAATGCTTAATTCACAATAGCCGTCTAGTAGTAAAAATCGACTAAACGGCTAATTATGCTCTTCCATTCTAATCTATTCGTATCACCAACAATTAGCTTCGAAACTGAGCCCCTTAAAAATTGGGTAGTTCTAAAACATCACATGAATACCTGTCTTGCAAAATCAAACGAACTTTTATTGATACCAACATCTACCTTGATGTTGATTAAGGACAACTAAGCTTCCTATTCTCCGCTTCGCTCATCTGTAGTCACTTTTAAGGGTCATTATAAATAAATGGTACTAATAGACGCCTGCTTTGCCATTAAGGGCTTTCCATACAGAGGAAATAAGCAGTACTCGTTCCCTATAACATCCAGTGTTCACAATACTTAGCTAGGTAAAGTGATAAGTACTTTGTTTGACAACAACCTAGACCCTAATTGCCAAGTAACAAACTAGCTAGTTTTATAGTTCATATATTCAGCAAAGGCGCGTGCAGAATTAATCGGGTTTAGAAGCAAAACAAAAAAGCCAGCAGGTTTAACCCACTGGCTTTTCTCATATATTGTTAGCTTTTAGCTATCAAATAATTTAGAAGCTCATGTTTAGGCCAACAACATAGCGACGACCATTTTGGTAGATAGACATCAAACGACTTTTCTGACCATCATACTCAACAATCTGCTCATCCGTTAAGTTAACCGCTTCAAAAGTCACTTTAAAGTTATCAGTAATATTATAGCTTGAACTGAAATCTAACTGGCCATATGCATCATTATATAACTCTGCACCAGACCAACTCACGCCTTTGTACCATTCTGTACGATAGTTATACATCAGGCGAGCACCAAATACATCGTTTTCATAGAATGCTTGAGCATTAGCCATGTGCTCAGAAACACCTTCGACTAAACCTGAGCCCAATTGTTCTGGATCTCTCTCTTGATCACTTTTAGCATTAGTATAAGTATAGTTACCCGCAATACCAAAATCACCAAACGACTGTTGATAACCAAGCTCTAGGCCATCTGTTGTGCCACCTAAGCCGTTTTCTGGACGACTAATCGTAACATCAACCCATTCGTCTTGAGATTCGTTGAAAAACTGATCTACGTAAGTACCTGTTGTACGGTAGCTCTTAATATCTTTGAAGAAATAAGTAGCAGACACTACCGATGCGTCGCCAAAGTACCACTCCCAAGAAATATCGAATTGGTCAGCGATTTCAGGGTCTAAGTTTGGATTACCCGCTGTACCAACTGGAAACTCACCATTTAGATCCCCAATAGAAACGATTGGAGCGAGGTCTGAATAGTTCGGACGAGCCATGACTCTAGCTGCGGCAAAACGTAAAATCTGATCACTGGTCAAGTCAAAAGCAATGTTGAAACTTGGTAAGATCTCAGTGTAATCACGGTCTTCTGTAACCCACTCTTTGTATGCAGGGCTTAGATAAGTTTCCCACTCACCACTGCCTACAGTCTCAAGACCCCAAGAGTCACCGCTGAAATTATAGCTTGATGCTGTCTGTTCTGTCTTTACAACACGAACACCTAAGTTACCTCTGAAGCCATCGCCCTCAAAGTTACCTTTAATATAAGCCCCAAGAGTCTTTTCATTGATATCCCAAATCTCCGCTAAGTTATTGTGAATAGCGTATTCCGCTCCTTCACCAAAACCTAACTTCATAAATGCGTCACGGTCTCCCTCAAGCTGGTCAACAACGTTACCACTTACGACATTACCTGCAACAGACTGCGTACCATTGGTTTGTCCACACGTATCAAGTGTTGGGCATTGCTCAAACACATCCCACATATACGGCTTGTCACCATTGATATTTTGCCAATGCCAGCTGTATGCTTGACGTCCTTGGCTTCTGTCGTGATCTCGATATTTAAGGCCCGTTTCAATAGAAGTGAAAGCGCCTAGTTCTAGTGGAACTTCAAAATCTATCTGGCCAAATGTCTCTTCATCGGTAGTTGGTTTATTACCACCCCATGTCCAGTTTTGGCTCCACAAAGCACCGTTAGTTGGGTCAACCCCAATATTTACACTGGGCTTGCCGGACAAATCAAACGAGTATCCAGAGTCAGCGGCATCAACGTTCGGTATGAAGCTCCACGAAGTTTCATTATAGGTACCACCTTCAGCCTCAGTTCTACCGAGCTGAGCATGGACACTGAACGAATCAGCTTCATAGTTGATCTCTAAGTCAATAGAAGAGGTTTCAGTTTTAGATTCACGGTTGATGAAATCCCACTCATATGAACCACCAGCAGCTACAGTCCCCTTATAAATGTCATTACCATTTGCAGACGTATCGGTTAGATCTGCTAAATTATTCTGTGGACGTATCAATAGGTTACTATTAATATTGTCAGCTTCCATCTGAGAATCTAGCACATTCAAAGTAAAATCCAGCGAATCTGTAGGCGCGTATTGAAGGCTAGCAAAAATCGTCTGTCTTTCACGATCTTGCTTAAATATTGGGTTACCAATATCTTTAGGCGCACGCATACCGTTTTCATCAGCTGGTGTCCAACCTAATACCTCTAGGCCTTCACGTTGAACAGTTCGGTCCTGTTTGGTTGCAGAAATTAGAAAGCCGAAACTTTCAGATTCATTTTTCCAAGAGTAAAGTGCATCTAATTGTGGGTCAGTTTCGCCAGAAGTATCTGAGTACTGTCCTTGAAGATTAATATTTATTGAGTTCGCATCAAGTTCTAGTGGTTTACGTGTACGCATAACAACTGTACCACCGATTGAACCTTCATCAATATCAGCGGTTGGTGACTTGTAAACCTCCAACGTTTTAACTAGTGAAGATGGCAACAAGGTAAAGTTAAAACCACGAGAAGGATTATCTAAGATAAACCAATCCGCGGTTGCTACGTTTTGCCCATTCAATAACGTTCTGTTTTTGCTCGGACCTGAACCACGAATGGTGATTTTTTCACCTTCACCAAATTCACGGCTAATACCTACACCAGTTATGCGTGACAAAGAATCAGCAACGTTTTTATCTGGAAATTTACCAATATCTTCTGCGGTAATAGTGTCTACAACCGCGTTAGCAAATCTTTTGTTATTAATATCAGCTTTTCTTGACGCACGAATACCACGTACTTCAATTTTTTCAATATTCTCATCTGCAGTGACAGCTGCATCTGCTGCGTCAGCGGCGGAAGCTGATACTGACATTGCGCCACTCATCAAGAGCGCAATATTCGTCGCTAGTAGAGTCTTCTTAAAATTAGATGGTCGCATCTCGTTTCCCTTTCATAACTTTCTATTATTTTATTTTTTAGCGCCGCCAACTGACTTCTTAACAAAATGACAACGCTGTCATGTCGCAGTACAAACATTACACAAGAATTAACAGTTGCGCCACAAGAAAATAACCATCAGACTCAATTTCCTGCTCGATTGAACATTTTTTTTACAGGTTTTTTAACCAACGAACTTTGTTAAATTATTGTAAAATAAAAACATACACCAAAATGACCGAGCAAACTTTCGAATATAAGTAATACTCAAATTAAATTTGATTATTGCTAAATAGAATAAAAGTTCGCACTATAGTCGCACTGAAATGATAAAAATTGCCCGTAAATTGACAGTTCACAGGTGACAAAATCGCAATATGTAACATGCGCAGATAAGCATTTGCATCTGCATTACAGCTAAAAAGATGAGTGTAGGTTTGATGAAAGTAACAATAAATGACGTAGCTAAACATGCTGGTGTCTCGATTAAAACCGTATCAAGGGTCACCAACAATGAGCCTTCGGTAAAGCAAACCACAATAGACAAAGTTAATCAGGCTATTGAAGCACTAAACTATCAACCTAACGTTGCAGCGCGTAACTTGGCCGGAACAAAATCCTATGTGATTGGTTTTGTCTATGACAACCCCAATGCTTACTATGTCATTGATATGCAAAATGGTATTTTGTCGTCATGTAAGGCCGCAGGTTATGAATTACTGATTCACCCCTGCGATGCAAAGTCGGCTAATATCTGTGAAGAATTGACAACACTGGTTAAGCAAGCGCGGCTGTCTGGCTTAGTACTGACTCCGCCACTATCTGAAGACCCAAAAGTGCTCAATGCACTAGATGAAGCCAATGCAAATTATGTACGTATCATCGCCGGTGAGAAAGCCCCTGAACAAGAAGGGATTGCCGTTTTGGTCAATGACCGCCACGGGGCAATATCAATTACGCAGCACCTAATTGATCTTGGCCATAAATCAATTGCGTTCTTAAGCGGCGATCATCAACATGAATCAACCAAAGAGCGTCTAGCTGGCTTTAGACAAGCAATGCAGAACAACCACCTATCAGTGAATGAGCAGTTTATCGTCCCGGGTCAATATTCATTTGAATCAGGTGTAGAAGGCGCGCGTAGCTTATTGGAGCAAGCAGATAAGCCGACTGCAATTGTTGCTTGTAACGATGAGATAGCTGCTGGGGCATTATTTGCCGCACGCTTGGAAGGAGTTGATATCCCGGGCCAACTTTCTATCGTCGGCTTTGAGGATAGTCCATTTTCAAGGCAAACTTGGCCCAAACTCACCACGGTTCACCAACCCAATGAACGCATAGCACAAGTGGCAACAGAGTTGTTGATCGCCAAAAAATCAAACACTAAATCAGATACGGGTCGAGTATTTGTCCCAGAGCCAGTAATACGAGACTCTACCAATCAGCCTACTTAGTCAAAAACTAAATAGAGCATTCAGTCAATGAAAACAAAAAGCCGCTAATAGATATTAGCGGCTTTTTTAACTCATACTCTACGACTTGTTCTGTAAACTATACCGCTTCTTCGTTTTCTTCACCGGTACGAATACGAATGACTCTTTCTATATCCGTAACAAAAATCTTTCCATCACCTATCTTGCCGGTTCTAGCAGTATCAACGATGACTTCGAGTGCTTGCTCGACTTGCTCATCTTGAACCACCAGCTCAATCTTAACCTTAGGCAAAAAGTCCACCATATATTCAGCACCACGGTAAAGCTCTGTATGGCCTTTCTGGCGGCCAAAGCCTTTAACTTCTAATACCGTCATGCCAGTGATACCAATTTCAGCCAGGGATTCTCTTACATCATCTAATTTAAACGGCTTAATGATGGCCTCTACCTTTTTCATTTACAGCTCCTAAATTGTTCGCATAACGGGTTGAATAGCCACTAGCTTACCACGGGCATTAAATTGCCTAAAGGCATAAATACAGCCACTTACCTCTGTTTTAGTTAGCAATCCAAATCGAATAAATCTTAGCGGCAACATCAGCAAGCTCGTCTATACTTCAAATCAGGCGACAATTTTGCCGCCAGTGCAGGATGCACGACAACTTTTCAAGGATTGAAAATGAAACTTTCTACTGGATTTAATCTGGTTGAGTTGATGACAACCCTAGTGATAGCGATCACCTTGGTTAGTATCGCTCTACCATCGTTAACGGATCTCTACCAGGCTTATCGTGCGAATATGGCCATACGCACTATACAAAGCACCCTGATGCTGGGACGTAATGCAGCGATAAGCTATGGCGCACGAGTTACAGCCTGCCCTCTGACCGACGGCAACTGTCATAACGACTGGCAGCAAGGCATCACCCTTTTCATAGATTTAGGTGAGCCTAATGTCATCGACGGCCAAGACCAAATATTGCTAACCAGCGACAGTTTCCATGAACATGATTTCATTAAATACAATCGTGCAGCAATACGCTTTCAACGAGATGGTATGGCCTCAGGAACGAACGGGACACTTTCTTATTGCCCTTCAAGCCGAACCAGCCCTTTTTCACAGGCCGTTGTCATCAATCAGGCTGGGCGTATACGTTTCTCGACTAAAAACAACATTACTTGTATAGATTGAACCACAGAACGTCAATTAGTACATGCTTGCCAATAAATTGGCTCGAAAAAGCCCCTATATAGAGCTGTAAAACCGTGTATTCTCACATATACTTAACAGGGATAATTGGGAGATATATATGCGACGGTTGCAGCAGAGTTATTCAAGTAAATGGTCACAGGGCTTTACGTTAGTAGAGCTGATGGTCACTATGGTCATCGCTATTATTTTAATAACTGTCGGCGTGCCGTCCATGAAAAGTATGTATGAAGGTTATCGAAGCGAGGGGGAAGTTCGTCGCATCCAGCAGTCATTACTCCTGACCAGAAATTATGCAGTAAGTTACGGTTCGCGAGTCACTATGTGTCCTACGGCAAATTCAGGATGCGGCACCGATTGGAGCGCCGGTTATCATATTTTTATTGATGGTGGCGCAGACAATAGTATCGATGGAGCTGATGAAGTTTTACAACAATTTGATGCATTCAACGCGAGTGACTTTGTCACTTTTGACGGTAATGCTATTAGCTTTACCCCTGATGGGCTCGTTGCAGCCAATTCAACATCGGGTACTTTCGTTTATTGCCCGGGCAGTAAAACAAGTGAAGAATCCCGGGGCATAACCATTTCGGCATCAGGCAGAATACAGTTTGAAACCGGAGCAGTTGATTGCAACTAATTTAATCACTAATTGAACGAAGTGCCGTGCTGTCAACGAACCATAGTTTTGTCTAATCGTTGCGCATTTGCATTAGCAAAGCTTTTATAATCTAGCTGGCATTCCATCACTTTTTTTACATAATTCGATTTAAGTTTTTTGCCTTGAAAAGTCTGACCGACAAGCGCTTGCTCTTGCCTTTTGGCATCTGCGATTTTCCAGCGGAAAAACATGAGCGTCTCTCCTTCAGTCGTTTCTACAAAGCACTTGTAATCACCTTTCTCTTCAGCAGCTACAGCCGATGAAAAAACTAATATTAAACTAATCATAATAATCTTCATTGCCAACACTCCTTTGGCGACTTCACCCCTGCACTCGTCACACTAATGGTTGCACAAGCGGTATCTCTAGCAGCTTGTTTACCTAAAGCTGTAGCCGTCACCGTAAAGCTTGTGGTGCCACTTGAGTCAACACTATAGTGTTCATGTTCAGTTTTAAGAGGATCAGCCGTCAAACCTAAATCCGTCATATCTTCAGTATAAATACGGTTATCTAGATAAAATTGCTCTTGCAGGTTAGCCACGCGCATCACCGCCGCATGACCTTCTGCGCGGCCACTTACAGTAACGTACTCAGTATATGATGGGTAAACAATTGCCGAAATTATACCGATAATAGCGACAGCAACCATCAACTCCACTAACGAAAAACCACGATTTAATTTGCTCATTTCATCCTTTCTTAGGTTATCTAGCTTCAAAACAGCTATTCGTCTATGTGGTAGTATATTTTGTTTACACCCAAACCAGCCCCCACATTAATAGTACCCGTATACTCCCCATCCGCTCCCTTCTCTCCTTTACCGACACCAATAATGTAAATGTAAGGATCTTCACCTGAATCAGGAGCTGGTATCACAATTTGGGGCGTATCAGGTACACGCTCACCTAATTCGTAGAACTCAGTATCATGAGTTCGAGTACCTTTATGTAAGCCATACCTATACAAGCGCCCTTCTCCAGACACGGTACAAAGCTCATCTGATAACTCTTCGGTAGGTGGCACGTAAGAGGTAAAATACACATAGCCTTCGACTATCAAGCCAGCGGTTAAACTTTTCTCTCCTGAGCCGGTAAAGTCTAAGTACCAACCTAGTTTCTTACCAAAAGCAATATTCTCGCTATCAGTATCTGGCGCCTTGCTGGTCACGTTATATAGGTCATTTAATGCAATGGTTGCAGGAATTGGGTTTTCACTGCCATCAAAGCTACGAGTAATAACATTACGATCTTGCAATACATAGTACATATCTTCTGTTTCTGTACTTGTGGGGCTAGGTCGATTACCCGTCCCAACACTCACTGCATCGTAAGGAACATTTTGATAGGTTTTTGTCGTGGTAGTACTGTCACCTTCTGGCGTTGATTCTGTTACCGTCACCTCAGAGATATTGCTAAATACCGTTTGGGCAACCACTGGTTCCGCAAAAAAGCGTCTATCGTTGATTGCTGTACTACCACCGAGTGAGGCAAACTTAAACGCAGTCCAAGTGCCTTTGTCACTGCTTGGCATGTCCATTCGCCATACATTGCCCCCTGTATCGGTTGCATAAATTCTGTCAGTTGCACCATCACTATTGCTATCCAGTACCGCAACAGAATTGGGAATGCTATCGCTGATCCCTGGTAACGGTGTAATACCAGAACCTGAGCCAGCACCAAAGGTATGTATTAAAGAGCCTGTTTTTGCATCAACGATATACACCGTTCTACCTAAAGGACTGGAGTTTGGTGTTGTATCGTAAGTTACATCATAACCCCCACCAATGATTAGCACAGGATCATCATTGCCAGGAATAAAGGTAACGACGGGCTCTGACCAACTTTGTCCCAATTCAGCAAAACCATCTGAATCCGGGTCAATCTTCCACATCAGGCTAGGATTATCTGGACTGGTAATATTCACCCCGTAATAAGATGAACCACCACGTCGCATACCGGCAAACACCCAAGCCTGTTCAACTCCGCCACTACCAGTTTTGACATAAGCTACAGGCGATGCATCCATACCATAAATGCTATGTCCTCCAGAAGACAGGTTATCTCTTAGCTTAGTGACGTTGGGTAACAACTCATAGGGGAGAAACGCCCAAGATTCAGTAACGCTAGAATCGTTATCTTGGAACATGTGTAACAAACCTTGGTTTGTTCCTAAAACGATACGTATATCAGGGCTTGCTGGAGTGCCAAAGTTAATCGCTAACGGTTTAGAATGTAACGGATCTCCCATAATGTCATTACGAATTTCAGTGGAGTTTTGATTTTCATTCTCATCGTCTACATCAACACCTTCGAGCCAAGCAATGGATTTTGCTACTTCAGACTCAGTAGTATTCATATACGCCGCCAGTCCGGCTAAATCCCCTCCTGCAGCATTAGAAACACTTAAAGCTTCAAGTGCGCCTCCTGACCCCGTATTACTTATGATGTTTCGTTCAGACATAGCTCGCATGGTCTCTGCTACGCCACCTTCTTCAACCTTGTTGCCGTCACTACCACTTGTACACTTTGACCAATAGGTACAAGCCGTTGGCTTAATGTTGCCAGAGTCAGCAATCGCGTTGTTATTGTTTTTGTCTACGAGAGTTCCACCAGAAGTCACCTTCAACTTTTTCAAGTTACCACTCCAACGAGGTCCTTTTCCTGGTAAAAACATGGCGTAGTATGCCGCATCAAAGGTTTGCGTACGGTCAAAGTTATTGCTGGCAATACTGGGGGAAGTAAAGCTTGAATCAATCTCCAAAATCGAACTCAGCGCGTCTGACAAAGCACTACTTAACTCCAAACTATCTTGAGCAGCGAAATACTTGCCACCTCCACGTTTTGCCGTTTCTATTAATAAGGGCGCAGCATCATCTGCACCACTACTGAACCCAATAGTAAACGTTCTTACTGTTTGCATTGGGTTGTCACCATTACGATCTTCTTTATCCACTAAATCATTTTGAAACATATAACTAGCCAAAGCTGGCATGTAACTATCAGCCCAGCCGTTATAAGTTCTAGCATAATAAGCAGAGTAATCTCCTAACGGATCCGCTCCTGAAGTCAGCGTCTGTACATAGCCATTAGCGTCAGAATCATTTGAAGGCGCTCCATCAGTAACATAAATAACATAGGCAATATCTGGACAAATTTTCAAAGGTGAATCATAAGTACCGCCACCCTCAACCTCCGCTTTAATATCATAAGCAGGCGAACTACTATCTTTATGACCAAATTTAACGGTAGCTCCGGCAAAATACTGATGCGCTTCAACTAAGGTTTCACATAACGGCGTCCATGTTTCAGCGTCTAAAGAGTTAATCTTGGTCAGTATTGAATCTCTTGCTGAGTCACCATCTACAGTACCTACGGTCATATCTGTGATACCAGCAACTATGCGTCCCCCATCGCGGTCATAACCGTTACTGTTGTTATTAAAGACCGCTAAACCAAAATCAATGGAGGGGGTGGTGTTAATCACATCTGAAATTGCTTTCTTTGCGATATCGATACGTTTTTTAGAAACTTGTGGAATGTCACCGGCTTGCGTTTGCTCGTACCACCTAAGGTAATTGTCTGTGTACAAAGTCACCGACTCACCTTGGCCAATTTTGGTTTGTTTTGCGGCTGCTAGAGCTCCATCCCACGCAGCATCAGACGCACTTGAAACATGGTTGTAAGGGATGTTTTTCTTATTCTCCCGCTTACCATCAACAGGAAAACCAGCTGTTCCATAATCGCTCGAGTTGATAGGATCTTCAATCTCAATGTCTTCCCAACACTCAATTATTCGGCTTTGACTCAATGAGCGATTAGTGCGTAACTCTTGCCAAGTACCGGTTTTGTTTTTACTGCGATATTCACTTACATGACCTTTAAAAGTCCCGAATTGCGCAAGTAAATGCCAACTTTGATGGCAACCATTGTACTTGGTATAAAAACGGCTATCCGAACCAAGTGCTGGCGGCTCACTATTCACACCTTTTGAAAAGTAGACAATATCCTTAAACCCATCACCAGAGTAGTCATAGCTTGGATCGTAATCAGAATCGTAGCCTGGTGGTGGAATATAATCAGGATCGGGTACATTTTCATAGGTATCCATACTTCCAGAGTTGTCAAAAATAATAAGAACTTTAGGCCTCACCCCGGTTCGCGCGGAAGACTCAAAAACATAGAGCTCTGTATCATCGGCGAACGTCACGCCTGAAGCTGTGACAACCGCAAATAAAAGTGCGATTAAAAACTTGTTAAACATAATTAACTCCCAGTGAGAACCTCTTGCTCTACACCTGCCACTACAGTAAGTTGCCCCAGATTGCTACGACCAAATGCAGCAGCACTAGATACCTCAACACGTCGGCAACTAATCAAATTTGCGGAACTGGCTTTAGTACTTCGTTGACAGCTAACATCTTGTACATTCAATGGGGCTAATGTATTGGTGACATCACTCCCCAATGTATTGTCGACTGTCGTCATCGTTGCATTCATATTTGCCATGGTTGCGCCGGCTGCAGTAGATAAAACACGCGCCTGTGCCCCATGAGCTGCTGCCATAGCCTCGACTCGCTCAGAACCTGCTCCAGCCATTCGCATCGATTGGCTTGAATTCGTCGCTAAAGCTACACCAATCACTGTCATAATCAGTAAGCCTATAAGCGAAAAAAATAACACCATGCCCTGCTGTTTATTCATAAATGTAACCAACTAATTTCTTATCATTACTGGGTTTTCAAGTACGATAGTACTCGACACAACCTTACGCCTAAAGTTATCCCCAGGCGCTGCAATCGTTTTATCACCCAAAGTATATTGAGTGTTATTGGTATAACTACGATCAGCTTCTGTTGACCTAACCAACAAAAAGATTCTCATAGAAACCAGACGTTGAAATAGTTCATTATCCCACATCAACGTTGTAACGTTCTGCACTGGCATATAGGTATCAGCCGTATCGTCACCATCATTATCAAACCCATAGAGAATGCGCATATTCTCTATACCTTCGACTAGTTGCTCTTCGTTGTTCATGCCATTATTGACCGATAGAGTCCGTCTGCGTAACACGGGAATATCACCATCATTGCGAATAAAATATATATGATGTTGATACTCCCAAAATCTACCATTAGCTAGTACCGGTGTAGCCTGAGCTCCGGTAAAAAATATTGCTTGGTTAGCTGTCGCGCCTATGTAGTAACGTGTAGGGTTATTTGGTGCTAATGTACTTGGCCCGAGTAAACGCTTAACCTGAATGACATCAGTGCCAGTCTCTACACCATTTAAACAAGCAAAAGATTGAGCACTAACGCCGGCTTCATAACCCCATAAGCGGCGAAAATGTGCCGGTTGATTGTTAGGTAATGTGGCGTTATTTAACCCTCCACCTACACAATCGTTACCAACTGCACCAGCCAAAACCTGAGTATTACTGCCAAGCACAAAATCTGTTCCGGTCATATCTGCCATAAAGCCTAGTTGGGTGATATCTCGCTCTATCAACGCTAAACCTATACGGCCACTTTCTTGCAGCTGACTAAACTGACTAGTCGTTGTCACATTGGTGGCTGACATATTGAACATGGCGAACACACCCGCAGCTAAAAAAAGACTAGTCACCATTGCCACCATCAACTCAACTAATGACATGCCTGCCTGGCGAATAATCGCTTGTCTGTGCGTTAATCCCATTTATATAATTACCGTGTTCAAAACAAAAATTCGGCGCCGATCACTCGCCATACCGCAGCCTTTAACAAAGCTGCTATCATTATTTGCTGCACCATCAGACACCTCACGAATACCGCGCCATGCCATCACTACCGTTACCGTGCCATTACCTTGCACCGAAACACAGGCTGTTGGGGTATCCAATCCACCGACATTTCTGCCCCCAACTTGCTCAGCAGCGCCAGTAAATAATTGCTCCCACTGATACAGATCCCATTGCCGAGTTTCTGTCGTTGTGCATATCGCATTCGCTGCCACCGCAACATCGCATGATTTTGCCGGCTCAGAAAGGTTGCCAGAATAACTCCCCGCATAGTTTGCTAGCTCATTGCGATTTAGCTTCATGCGATTAATGACATCATTAGCATAATAAGATGCCTGGGTTTGCTGAAAAGACTCAAAACTGCCTCGTTTCGCAACCACATGTAAGTTAAAAACACCGACTAAACCAATGACTAAGATCACTAACGCTACCATGACCTCAATTAAGGAAAAGCCTCTGCCATTTTGAACCATGAGTGTCAAACCCTCTGAAATCGTCACATTTTTGACTACAAAAAAGTGATTTACCCTTTAAAAATCTTAATCTTAGCTATATTTATGCTGTATTAGTTAATCATAGATGAGTCAGATGTTACACGCTAGTAATATTAGTGTCTAAAAATCTAATTCATTAGATCCAGACTAAATTTTAAGCAATAAAAAAGGAGCCACATGGCTCCTTATTTGGTTGGGCAAGTCACTACCTTAATTCGGCAGGTACTTCAAAAACCGTATCTTCTTTACGGCCTTCAACTTCAACAATAGTACTTGGTGCAAGCTGAGCAATAGCATCAATCACTTGTTTAACCAACACTTCTGGCGCAGAAGCTCCCGCGGTAACAGCAACTTTAGAGATACCGTCAAACCAATTTGAATCGATATCATCGGCATTATCGACTAAATAGGACTGAGTGCCCTTCTTCATTGCCAATTCTTTAAGCCGGTTAGAGTTAGAGCTATTTTTCGAACCTACAACAATGAAAAGATCCACATTGTTGGCCACGTTTCTTACCGCATCTTGGCGATTTTGTGTGGCATAACAGATATCATCCTTGCGTGGACCTTTAATTGAAGGGAAACGTTTCTGCAAAGAAGCAATCACATCGGCAGTATCATCCATCGACAAGGTCGTTTGGGTTACAAAACACAAGTTATCAGGGTCTTTAACTACCAAGTTAGCCACATCTTCTGGTGACTCAACCAATAAAACCCCACCTTCGGGGTTATCGTACTGCCCCATAGTCCCCTCAACTTCAGGGTGACCGGCATGACCAATTAAAATGCACTCAATACCTTTGCGGCTTGCGCGAGTCACTTGTAAATGCACCTTAGTGACCAATGGACAGGTTGCATCAAACACCTTCAATCCACGAGATTTAGCTTCTGCTCTCACCGCTTGTGATACACCGTGAGCACTAAAGATGACAATACTGTCATCGGGCACTTGATGTAGCTCATCAACAAACACCGCACCGCGATCTTTTAGATTTTGCACCACATAACGGTTATGAACCACCTCGTGACGTACATATATCGGCGGCGAGAATAGCTCAAGTGCACGTTCAACAATGCTGATAGCCCGATCTACGCCCGCACAAAATCCCCGTGGATTAGCAAGTTGAATTTGTAAACTGCCTTGCTGTTGACTCGCCATAATTACAATACCTCTACGACTTCAAGCTCAAAAGTCACCTTGCGGCCAGCCAAAGGATGATTAAGATCAACGGTCACAGAGTCACCCGCAACGTCCCTCACTATCCCCGGAATCTCACTGCCACCAGGGCCACCGAAACTGACAATAACCCCTTCTTCTAAGGTCATGTCTGCTGGAAACTTACTGCGATCTAGATGATGGATAGCATCAGGGTTTGACTCACCAAACGCATCAGCCGGCTCTAACGTAAACTGATGCTGATCGCCGACGTTAAGATTGGCAAGCTGTGCTTCAAACGCAGGGCTTAGGCTTTCATCACCAATATTAAGTCTTGCAGGTTTACCTGAAGCCTTGGTGCTATCAGCTGTTGAACCATCTTCAAGCACAATGTTCATATGACACACTAATGAACGAGGGTTTGTCATGTCCTACTCCTTTGCCGCTGGCTTGTCAGCACTAGCCGCTTGCTTATCTTCGCGTTCAGTTATAAACGAATCAATAATAATTAACGCTGCACCAACACAAATCGCTGAGTCAGCGATATTAAACGCGGGGAAGTGGCTTTTGTTCCAGTAAAAATCAAGAAAATCCACCACAAAGCCATGCTGTAAACGGTCAATTAGGTTACCAAGCGCGCCGCCAATCACTAGGGTGTAAGCCAGGTTTAGGCGCCACATGCTGCTAGGCTGTTTGCGCAGCCAAATTGTCAGCAAGGTACTGAAGCCCACAGCAACAAAGGTGAACAGCCAACGTTGCCATCCACCTGCATCACTTAAAAAGCTAAATGCAGCACCGTAATTCCTAACGTAGGTAAAATTAAAAAACGGCAGCAATTGAATTGACTCGTACAAGTCAAAACTTGCCAGAACCCATTGCTTGGATAGTTGGTCAGCAACAAACACCAACACCACTATCCAATACCAACGCAAGCCACTCTCTTTCCAATTAGCTGGCATTTACATGGCTTCCTTAAGCAAACTGACGAACTTCGCCGTCACCTTCAATATTGGTGACACAGCGAGTACACAGTAGTGGATGCTCAGTCACCTGCCCCACATCTTCGCGGTGATGCCAACAGCGATCGCACTTTTGTGCGGTTGATTTTTCAACGAGTAGCTTGAGCCCTTCAAGCTCAGTCGCTACCGCATCGTCACCTGCTTGTGCTAAAGGCACAATCTGGGTGTTCGATGTCAACAATACAAAGCGCAACTCATCGCCTAGCGTCGCTAACGACTCGGCAAGTTTTTCATCAGCAAACAAGGTCACTTCGGCTTCTAGCGAGCCACCAACGCGTTGCTCACGTCTTGCCTGCTCAATACTCTTATTCACTTCATCACGTACGGTGATAAGGCTCTGCCAATAATCATCACTTAAGTCAGACTCTAGAGTGATTGATTGTAGGCCGTCATACCATTGCTGAGTAAACACATATTGTTCACGCTCACCAGGCAGTAACTGCCAAATTTCATCAGCAGTAAAACTTAGAATTGGCGCAATCCAACGTACCATCGCTTCAGCAATCAGATACAAGGCACTTTGACAAGAACGACGTGCAACGCTGTCACTCTTGGCGGTGTACTGACGATCTTTAATGATATCAAGGTAGAAACTACCTAGCTCCACCGAGCAGAACTGCATTAATTTTTGCGTAACTAGGTGGAAGTTATATTGCTCATATGCTTCTAGAATCTCTGTTTGCAGTGTGGCTGCGCGGCGCACAACCCAGCGATCTAATGCCACCATATCTTCAACAGCGACCATATCCGTTTCAGGGTTGAAACCGTTTAGGTTAGCTAATAAGAAACGAGCGGTATTTCGGATACGACGATACGCATCAGCACTGCGTTTTAAAATCTCATCAGAGACTGTCATTTCGCCGCTGTAATCAGTCGCAGCAACCCATAGGCGCAGGATATCAGCCCCTAATTTGTTGGTCACTTGCTGAGGAGCTATCACATTGCCCACTGACTTCGACATCTTTCTGCCTTGGCCATCGACGGTGAAACCATGGGTCAACACTTGTTTGTATGGCGCCTTGCCGTTCATCGCCGTTGAAATCATCAATGATGACATGAACCAACCGCGATGTTGATCGCTACCTTCAAGGTACAAATCGACACCATGGCCATGATATTCAGGACGTGCAGCAACGACTGATGAGAAAGTCGAGCCAGAGTCATACCACACATCCAAAGTATCAGTCACTTTACGGTATTGCTCAGCTTCATCGCCAAGCAGCTCTGCGCTATCCATATCCCACCAAGCCTGAATTCCTTCTTGCTCGATGCGGTTAGCAACCCGCTCCATAAGTGACACACTATCTGGGTGTAACTCTTCAGTTTCGCGGTGAACAAATAGTGTAATTGGCACGCCCCAAGTACGCTGGCGTGAAATACACCAGTCTGGGCGGTTCTCAACCATCTTCTCAATACGACTTTGTCCCCAATCAGGAATCCATTGAGTTTGCTCTATCTCTTTTAACGACTGCGTACGTAAACCTTTGTTGTCCATCGAGATGAACCACTGCGGCGTCGCACGGAAAATAATTGGAGTCTTATGACGCCAGCAATGTGGGTAACTATGACGATATGCCACATGATTAAGCAGCGCGCCTTTCTCTTCTAACAGGGCAACCACATTGTCATTGGCTTTAAAAACATGCTGACCCGCAAAAAACTCAGTGTCAGACTTGTATACACCGTTGTCACCAACTGGATTAGCCACTTCTAGGCCATATTTCTGACCAATCACGAAATCGTCTTGACCGTGACCTGGCGCGGTATGAACCACACCAGTACCAGAATCGATAGTGACATGATCACCAATAATCGCTGGCACATCAAAGCTATAAAACGGGTGATTAAAGCGCATTAGCTCAAGCGCCTGGCCTTGAACTGTTCCCAAGACCTTGTGGCTTTCAGCGCCATAACGCTCCAGGCATGACTCAACCAACGCCTGGGCAACCACGATGGCCACACGTTGGCCTTCCTTAACAAATTCGACTAGGTCATAATCAATGTCACCCGCTAATGACAAAGCGCGGTTAGCTGGCAGTGTCCAGGGCGTCGTGGTCCAAATAACCATCGACACATCAATATCCAATGCCTCAACACCAAACTTGGCTAGCAGTGCAGATTTGTCGACAGCAGTAAAACCAACATCAATTGCTGGTGAAGTCTTATCTTCATATTCAACTTCTGCTTCAGCCAATGCCGAACCACAATCAGTACACCAATGCACAGGCTTAACACCTTTATGCAAGTGGCCACTATCAATTACTTTAGCTAGTGAGCGAACAATATTAGCTTCAGTATCAAAGTTCATTGTGAGATAGGGATTTTGCCAATCACCAAGCACACCTAAGCGAATGAAGTCATCACGCTGACCATCGACTTGCTTAGCAGCATATTCGCGACATTTCTGGCGGAATTCACCGGCGGTCACTTTATGACCAGGCTTACCCACTTTTTGCTCTACTTTTAGCTCAATCGGCAAACCATGGCAGTCCCAACCAGGGATATACGGCGCATCAAAGCCAGACAGGGTCTTTGACTTTACAATGATGTCTTTAAGGATTTTGTTAACAGAGTGACCAATATGAATACTGCCGTTAGCATACGGCGGGCCATCGTGAAGAATAAATGGTTTTGCGCCTGTGCGGCTTTCACGGATCTTTTGGTATAAACCATTCTTAGTCCATGATTTCAACATTTCTGGCTCACGTTTAGCCAGGTTACCGCGCATCGGAAAATCAGTTTCCGGCAAATTTAATGTAGATTTATAGTCGCTCATTGATCCTATACCATTTATTTAGCTAAAAGAGCTCAGCCTGCATCAAAGCCAAGCAGAGCTTTGGCTCTGTCAGCATCATTTTTAATCTGTCGTTTCAGCGCATCTAAAGATTTAAATGGCTGTTCATCACGAATCTTCGCCACCAATTCAACCTCAACAGTTCGACCATACAGATCACCATCAAAATCAAATAAGTGGACTTCTAATTGACAAGTCTGGCCATTCACTGTGGGTCTAAACCCCACATTAGCCACACCTTCGTATACGTCGCTGTCATGCCAATGTAACTTGACCGCAAACACGCCTCTTACCGGTGATACTTTGCGTTTCAACGCAATATTCGCGGTAGGAAAGCCTATGGTTCGACCAATTTTTTGGCCATGTGCTACGCGCCCCGATAAAGTAAAGGGATGACCGAGCAATCGTCTTGCTTGTTCTAAATTGCCTTTGGCCAGTAGCTGACGAATTTCTGTTGAACTCACTCGTTTGTCGCCCAACAAAAAACTCTGCGTACTGACGACTGCAAAGCCAAATTGTTCACCGGCTCGTTTAAGCATGTCAAAATTGCCTTGGCGATCACGGCCAAAACAAAAATCATCTCCGACCACCAAATACCGCACACCGAGCTTGTTGACCAGTAGCTGCTCAATAAACTCTTGCGCGGGCATGTTGGCCAACTTTTTATTAAAGTTCGCACAAAGCAAACGCTCAACACCCAGCTCATCTAATAAGCTCATCTTGTCACGTAACAAGCTCAATCGTGCTGGCGCGCTATCACCGCGAAAAAGTTCTTGCGGTTGTGGCTCGAAGGTCATCAAACAAGCTGGAACTTGAAATTGTTCGGCCTTTTTTACTAGTTTACTAATCACTTCAGCATGACCACGATGCACCCCATCGAAATTACCGATAGTGAGCACGCAACCATGATGTGTTGGCAAAATATTGTGTATACCGCGGATCAGTTCCATTACATTCAATAACTAGCAAGCATAAGTTGGCGGATTATATACCAGCTAGACGCGAGAATCAGCACTCAAAAGCCAGCTTTCAGTTTCCAAGGTCGAATTCCCATCAAAATCATCGCCAAAAGATACACAAAAGCCCCAGCAAAGATCAGCCCAAACAGCCAGTAAACCCGCACTAGAAAGCTAAAATCTACCCATTGACTAATAGGTGGAACAAATTGATATATAAACAAAACCATGGCAGCAGATGCTAATACGGTTTTAGCAAAGAACATTAGGGTTTGGCGAGTAACTCGGTATACACCCGCTTTATGCAAACCGCGATATAATAAAGTTGCATTAAGTAGCGCCGATAGCGAGGTGGCGATGGCTAAACCAACATAGCCAAACGGAATAGCGAAAATTAGGTTAAATACCATATTGCTCACCATCGCAATAATGCCGTAGCGAACCGGAGTTTTAGTATCTTGGCGTGAATAATAGCCCGGCGCTAGCACCTTTATCAGCATAAAACTCAGTAAACCGCTGCCATAGGCCATTAAACTGTATGAGGCCATTTCAACATCATCAAAGCTAAAGGCACCACGCATAAACAGTACCATTAACATAGGTTTGGCTAGGATGATTAAGCCACACATCGCGGGTAGCCCTAGCAATAAAATCGCTTTAACCCCCCAATCCATGGTATGCGAGAATCCCTCACTTTGTTCATTAACATGCTTTTTTGATAACGCAGGCAGAATCACTGTCGCAATGGCAATGCCAAATAACCCCAATGGAAACTCAAGCAGTCTGTCTGAGTAGTACAGCCAACTGATTGAACCTGTTACCAAGAAACTGGCAATAAACGTATCAAGCAATAAGTTAATTTGTGAGACCGACACACCAAACAGCGCAGGAATCATCAAGGTTCTAATTTTAACCACGCCAGGGTGATGCCAGCCCCAACTTGGTTTTACCAGAGCGCGCTCGCGATAAAGAAATGGAATTTGAAACAAAAACTGGATTAATCCACCCAAAAATACGCCAATCGCTAAACCTATTTCTGGTCGTGCCATATTGGGGGCGATATACAGTGCAGCCGCAATGATAGCAACGTTAAGAAAAACGGGCGTAAACGCCGATACCGCAAATCGACCCCGGGTATTGAGAATCGAGCCAGCCAACGCCGTAAAAGTGATAAACCATAAATAGGGGAAAGTGATTTTCAACATCAAAGAGGCGAGTTCGAACTTCTCTCCATTGGGCTCATCATTAAGCCAAGCTAAAAACCACCCACCACCAAACAAAGCTGTTAATAGCGGAGAACCAATCACCCCGAGCAAGGTGACTATCGTAACGACTAAACCTAAAGTACCCGCTACTTTACTCAGTAAAGCACGCACTGCTTCATCAGTTTGTTTTTGCTGATACTCTGTTAATACGGGGACAAATGCTTGGGCAAAAGCCCCTTCGGCAAACAATCGGCGTAAAAAATTAGGAATTTTGTTAGCAAAAAAGAATACATCAGCACTGCTTCCGGCCCCCATTAGGTTGGCAATAACCACATCTCTAACTAAACCTAATACGCGCGAAATCAGTGTCATAGCACTGACGATCATCCCTGACTTAAAAAGTTTCTTGCTCAAAATGCCCCCAGACAAGTGCAAAAAAAGGTTGGGCAAGCGTCTAGAAAAGTGGATTTCCCCCTGTTGCCTAGCCTCAAATACTGCTAGAATTACGCCCCATATTACACGAGTTGGGTTGAGAAACGCCAAGTATGAGCGATTAATTTATCTTTAAGATAAAGTTTCGATCATTGTCATTGACAAAGTGACAAAAAAAGGGCATATTCCTCGACCTTTAAAAATATCTAACCCTTTTAGGAGTTGCACCTTGGCTAATAGCAAGTCTGCAAAGAAGCGCGCGCTTCAATCTGAAAAACGTCGTCAGCACAATGCTAGCCGTCGTTCAATGTTACGTTCTTACGTGAAAAAAGTTATCGCAGCTATCCAAGCTGGCGATCACAAAGCGGCTACTGAAGCATTTAATGCTGCACAACCAATCGTTGACCGTATGGCGACTAAAGGCCTTATTCACAAGAATAAAGCTGCACGTCATAAGGCTCGTTTAAACGCAAAAATTAAAGCACTAGCTGCTTAATTTTTCGTATAGCGAATTAAAAAAACCGGCTTAAGCCGGTTTTTTTATGTCTGCTGTTTTATACCAATCAATTATCTTATACCAATCAGTATAAACATTTAGTCACTCAGTGAGAATTTAGCGGTTCTGAGGCAAGGCCCTTAAATGCTCCTGCATTAATGACATTCACCACATCCATGTGGTTTGCAACGAGTGAAGAGCATAGTTGTTCTACGGTTAAACTCGTTAACACGGCATCATAACCGCTAAAACTCACCATTCTGGCGCGTTTTTGGCTGCCTATTTCTGCGTTGAATAACCTCACAAGGAGCAACCATTGTTTCAGTACTCACTTTGAATTAGCCGGCCTTGATTTAGTTTGCAAAAAGCGCGCTGAGTAGATCAAATTCTTATAATGATTGGTATTATTCATCAGTGCGAATAAAGCTGCCTCCCCTCGCTAGCAACTTCTACACAGACCAATACCGCGACAATATTATTGCGCACACAACAAAAAGCTGACTGAGCCCCCCGCTCCGCCAGCACTATGCCATGATTACTTAGTGGCAGTAGATATTGTTTAACAGCTTGATGATTTCAGAGACTTCTTGGCTCTTCAAAGAATAATAAACAGTTTGAGCTTCTTTACGCGTCTCAACCAAATTATCCTTTCTTAACCAAGCTAAATGTTGTGACAGTGCAGATTGACTTAAGCCCAATTTCTTATTCATCTCACCAACACACATCTCTCCTTCACTTAGCAAATAGCATAAGATAAACAATCGACGTTCGTTAGCCAAAGCCTTCAGCAAAACAACGGCATGGTCCGCTCGTTGCTGCATTAATTCAATATTCATTACGAGCATTTTCTCCTAAAACAAACCCCGGCCCTAATATAACGTTGCAGCACAAATATAGTCGGGACATAAAGCACACTTTTTGCTAGATTGTTTTCAAAAATGGGACATACGTAATAAAAATAAAGGAAACTCATGAAAAGTAGCCCTGTCAAAACTCTGGTCGGCCTAATATTCGTTAGCTTATTAGGGTGTCAGCAAACCCCAAAATCTCCCCCTGAAGTTACCGAGCCGTTGTCAGCAAATGATACCGTAGCCATGTCGCTGCAACAGCAAGCACTCAACTCAAATTTAGCCTATGAACTGGTTGAGTCATTAACGGTAGAAATTGGCCCTCGTCTAGCAGGTAGTGATAAAGATCTGATGGCCGTTGATTGGGCTATGGATAAACTTAAAGGCTTAGGCTTTGACCGTGTTTATAAAGAAGCTGTTCAGGTACCAGTGTGGGAACGTGGTCATGCCAGCGCCAGTGTTGTTAGCCCCTACCCTCAACCTTTGGTGATTACCGCCTTAGGGGGGTCGGTAGCAACCTCAAGCAGTGGTTTGCAGGCAGAAATCGTGCGTTTCGATACACTTGCAGCACTCAAAGAAGCGGACAGTGCGAGTGTTGAAGGCAAAATCGTATTCATTGATCATAAGACCGAGCGACACAAAACTGGCAAGGGCTATGGTAAAACAGTGGGTGGCCGCTCTCGTGGTGCCGTTGCTGCCGCTGAGAAAGGCGCTGTAGGCATAGTCATTCGCTCAATTGGCACCGATCATGACCGTATGGCCCACACAGGGATGATGCGCTATAAAGAGGGGGTCGCACGTATTCCTGCAGCAGCCCTATCTAGCCCAGATGCCGATCAGTTAACCCTCATGCTCAAACGCAGTGATAGCGTTACTATCAACCTTAACATGTCACCAAAAGGTCATGGTGTAGCGACTTCTTACAATGTTATTGCCGAAGTTACCGGTGCTAGCAAACCTGAAGAGATTGTACTAATTGGTGCCCACCTTGATTCTTGGGATGAAGGCACTGGCGCTATTGATGACGGTGCCGGTGTAGGTATCGTCACGGCTGCCGGTAAGTTAATTCAAGATTTACCCCAAAAACCTGCCCGCACTGTGCGTGTGGTGTTATATGCCGCCGAAGAAGTGGGATTAGTGGGTGGCAAAACTTACGCTAAAGAGCATGCTGATGAATTAGATCGCCATTACATAGCAGCAGAATCAGATTTCGGTGCGGGACGAATTTACCAAATAGATTTTCGTGTCAATGAGCAGGTCTTCACTCAGTTACAAGCTCAAACAGCTGTTATGGCCAATAATGGCGTAGTAAAGGGTAATAATCAGGCCTCTGGCGGACCAGATGTATCTATGCTGCCAAAACTAGGCGTTCCGGTGGCATCACTGCGCCAAGATGGTACAGATTATTTTGACTATCACCATACGCCCAATGACACATTAGATAAAATTGAGCCAGCAGCACTGGCACAAAACGTCGCGGCCTATGCGCAGTTTGCTTACCTAATGGCACAATCTGAATTAGATCTTCGTCCGATACTCGCCAAAAAGTAACGATAAACCCATTTGTACCAATAGTTGAGCTTGCAGCTTAACCTGTAACAACAAAAAGGCCATCAGTGATGATGGCCTTTTTTATATATAAACCGACTAAACCGCCTTTCATCGATACCAACTTAAAGCAGCGATACAAAGGTGAGCTTTGTATTCTATTGCCAATTTGTAACGCTCACTTAGAAAGTGTGAACAGGGCAGGCAAAAACAATCGTGCACGAGGCAGTGCGACTTATAACCGCTTTATTAGTACTCGAGGCATCCAATTGCATCGACTGTAATGCCATTTACTCAGCGGCTCGATTGACTAAGTTATTGATCGAATATAAATCGCGCTTTTCACTATTTTTACGTCTAACTTCTTCTAATGCTTGCGCTTCAACAGTATCAAATAACACATTGATAAGTCGATTAAAGTGACTATGCATTGCTTGCCTAGCTAAAGAGGCTTCGCCCGCCATCAGAGCTTCATAAATGGCAGTATGCTCATCCAAAGTTTTTTGATTATCTTTACTACAAACACTGTCGTAATCAACAATAATTTTTTGACTGGAAGTTCTCAGCGCCCACAGGTTTTGAAAGGAGTTGATCAAGGCACTGTTGCGAGTAGCGCCGGCAATAATTTGATGGAACATTTCATCTGCTTCTTCAACATATGATCTGTTTTCCATCATGGTCAGTGTTTTCTTTAACTCAACAAGCTCTTCTGCGGTTATCGTTTTCGCTGCAAGTGCGGCAATTTCACCCTCAACCAACGCACGAGCTTGGGTCAGTTCAAAAGCATTTATCTTACTCATCGGGTTCGATGTCGCTGCCGAATGTAAGACATATACGCCAGAACCTGTTTTAACTTCTATCTTCTCGCGAACTTCTAACGCAATAATGGCCTCACGTATTGTCGGTCGGCTCACATCAAATTTCTCAGCCAACTCTCTTTCCGGCGGCAAACGACTACCCGGTGCATATTCACCGTTAACAATAGATGCTTCAATCTCATCAACTATGCGCCAAAACATACGCCGACTCTTCATATCTAGTCCTTAGACAGTTAAATCATTTACATTTCTATACGGTCCATAATATCGATTTACATTACCAACGCAAACCGAATTTTGCTTTTTTTATCAGAAATATTGCGACTTCGCACTTAAATCGGCACCTAATACAAACAATATTGGTAATAACCAGGCATTCACAAAACCTTTAAATTGGTAACACAAATCGGTTGACAGATGTCAGTGTAATTGGTTAGTGTCTAACCATTGTTAATTTCTTGTTTGTTTTTGTGCAATTCAACCACAAACACTAACAACTCATAAACAAGCAATAAGTCGACAGTCATGGTCGACGACTAAGTTACTGCATAACTATCAATAGGTCGAGCTGTAGCCCAATGGCACAGTGAGGTTGGTTACTCAGACAACAATAATAAAGAGAGTCTTCATGCAATTACATCATCAAGCTGAAAGTCTACTAACACAAAAATTGGTTTCACTTTCTGTTTTAGTTAAGCCCGCTCTCTTTATAGCGGCATGTATAAGTTCAGCCTCACTTTATGCCGAAACCTATACCGTCAGTAACCAACAAGAATTCAATCAAGCAGTCAGCAAGCTCACCGCCGGTGATAATGTCGTTCTTGCTAACGGCATTTGGCCAGACTTTGAAGTTGTGTTTACCGGCAATGGCCGTGAAAATGCTCCGATATCACTGTCAGCCCAAACCCAAGGGCAAGTTATCTTAACCGGTCAGTCAAATCTGAAACTGTCCGGCAGTTACCTACATGTTTCAGGACTGGTTTTTAAAGACGGATTCACTCCAAGCAATGAAGTCATTGCTTTTCGCACTTCAAAAAATCAGCTTGCCAACCATTCCCGTGTTAGCCAAGTGGTAATTGACAACTACAACAACCCCGATCGCCATGAATCTGATTCTTGGGTGTCAATTTATGGCAAACATAATCGATTCGACCATAACCATTTAGTGGGTAAACGAAATAAAGGCGTCACACTAGCAGTAAGACTCAACACCGCTGCAAGCCAAGAAAATCACCATAGAATTGATCATAACTACTTCGGTCCGCGCCCTATATTAGGCTCCAATGGCGGCGAAACACTGCGCATTGGTACCAGCCACTATTCAATGAGCAACTCATTCACTGTTGTAGAAAACAATTATTTTGACCGGTGCGATGGGGAAGTAGAAATTATCTCGGTTAAATCTGGTAAGAATATTCTACGTAACAACACCTTCTTTGAGTCTCGCGGCACCTTAACCATGCGCCACGGCAACGGCAATAACATTAGCGATAATGTATTTATTGGTAATGGCGTTGATCATACTGGCGGTATCCGGGTAATTAATCGCGACCAGACCATTACTAACAACTATTTAGAAGGGCTAAAGGGCTACCGTTTTGGCAGTGGGTTTACTGTGATGAATGGCGTACCTAACTCACCTATCAACCGTTATCACCAAGTCGTCAACGCCAATGTAAGCCATAACAGTTTTATCGACGTTGACCACATTCACCTTGCAGCAGGCAGTGATAAAGAACGCTCAGCCATTCCGCTAGATTCTCTGTTTAGTCACAACCTTTTTGTTAACCGCAATTCACAAGCGCCGTTTTCTGTCTTTGATGACATTAGCGGTATTCAGTTTGCTGACAACCTCTCCAACCAATTGGATAATAACCTCATTAAACAAGGCATCAAAGCGGACAAGGTATCACTTGAACGTGCCAGTAATGGCTTGCTTTATCCAGCAAACGAACACAGTGAAACTTTCGGTGCTAGCAAGCAGCTCAACCCGATAGCTAAAGAGGCAACAGGGGTAAATTGGTATCCGAAGCGCGAACCAGAAGTTGCATTTGATTCGGGCCAAACCCATACCGTGAGTGATAGCAATGCATTAGTGGCAGCGGTTAAAGCCGCAAGCGCAGGTGACACCATTGTTTTGACTGCCGGTGACTATGCAATTGAAAAAATCATCAAAATCAATAAAACCCTGAGTATTGTGTCTGAGCAGCCCAAACAAGCAAAACTGACTTTTAGCCGGCCAACCTTATTTGAAATTCAAAACGGCGGAAGTCTAAAACTGGCTGGGTTAACGATATCTGGAGAAAACAGTTTAGATTCAGCTGGCAATACTGTTGTAAGAACAAGCAAATGGGGCATGTTAACTAACTACCGATTTAGCTTGTTAGATAGCGATATCAGCCAGTTAGACATCAACCATTCCTTTCATTTCTTTGATTCTGGGGCACGTGCATTTGCCCGAGATATCACCATTGCCAATAACCGATTTAGTAACATCAGCGGCGATCTATTCAGACTCGATAAAGAGAGTGACGACTTAGGTATTTACAACGCCGAATACCTCACTATCGAAAATAACCAATTTACTGATATCGAAGGCGCACTGGTTAAATTGTATCGTGGCGGCACTGATGAAAGTACCTTCGGTCCCCACCTTATTTTCAACAATAACCAACTAATCAGTGTCGGTAATGGCAAGCGTAACAAGCAAAAAGCAAGTTTGTACTTACACGGTACCCAAGTGGCAAGTATCAGTGGCAACAACTTCACACAAAGCGCTGGTATTAATATTGAACACACCACGGGTGAGCCCATCACTCAAGTGACTGACAACCAGTTCATCGATACTAAGCAACCGCAAGTTGCCGAACTCTATGCCGTTGGTACAAGCACAGCTGTGATTCGTAATAACACGACAACTTTTTCTAACGACCGTAAATAATCATCATGACTTATAAATACATACCAAGCTTGAAGATATTCAACGCCCTACTGATGACAGTAATCGGCTTGTTGCTAATGCCCCTAAGCGCTCAGGCTGCAAAGCTAAACCACCCAACATTGGTCGTCAATCAACAAGATGTCGACACAATGCGCGAAGCGATTAAGCAGCCAGGGCTTTTCCAGCAAGCGTTTATTGCTAAAAAGGCCAGTGTCGACACTTTTATCGGTCAAGCTACTGATGTCCCCACCCCGACAGATGCTGGAGGCGGATACACCCACGAAAGACACAAGAAAAACTATCAGCATATGTACGATGCAGGAATGATGTATCAACTCACTCAAGAGTCAAAATACGCTGATTTCGTTCGTGACATGCTGTTGCAGTATGCAGTGCTCTATCCAACACTACCTCGCCATCCCAAACGCAAAAGCAGTAATGAGGGCAAACTGTTTTGGCAAGGATTAAATGAAGCTGTTTGGCTAGTGCACACAATACAAGCCTATGACTTTATTGTAGAGACACTGTCTCCCGCACAAGTAGATAGTATTGAGTCAAATCTATTGTTGCCAGTCGCTAACTTTCTGTCGGTTGAATCTCCACATACCTTTAATAAGGTACATAACCACGGCACTTGGGCCACTGCAGCTGTGGGCATGACAGGCTTTGTCCTTGATCGACCTCACTTAGTGGATATCGCCCTTTATGATTTAGAAAAATCGGGTAAAGGCGGGTTTCTGCGTCAGCTAGATGAGTTGTTCTCACCTGATGGCTATTATAACGAAGGCCCTTATTACCAACGTTATGCCTTACTGCCATTCGTGACTTTTGCTAAAGCGTTACAGCAAAACCAGCCTGAACGAAAGATCTTTGAATACCGAGATGGCATTCTGTTGAAAGCCATCTATAGCACCATAGAGTTAAGCTACAACGGTCTATTTTTCCCACTTAACGACGCCATTAAAAGTAAAGGCATCGATACGATGGAGTTGGTTATTGCCGTTAGCATGGCCTATGGGTTAACCGCCGACCGCAATTTGGTCGATATCGCCAAGCAACAAGATACTATTCTATTAACGGGTGATGGATTAAAGCTGGCACAGGCGATCGCGACAAATACCGCTACACACTACCCGTTTAGCTCTCGACTATTTACCGATGGTAAGAACGCAGATGAGGGTGCACTTGTTGTGATGCGCCACTCAACTCCTAGCCAACCTGCCGTAGTGTTTAAAGCCACCGCACAAGGATTAGGCCATGGCCACTTCGATAAGCTGACTTGGCAGTTTTATGATGGCGGCAATGAAATTATCTCCGACTACGGCGCGGCGCGATTCTTAAACATCGAAGCCAAAGCTGGCGGCCGCTACCTACCAGAAAACAAAACTTGGGCGAAGCAAACGATTGCCCACAACACCCTAGTTGCAGATGAAACCAGTCACTTTGACGCCGATGTCAAAGTTGGCAACAGCAACCATCCAAGCATTAAATACTATTTTAGTGATACAAAAGTGACACTCGCCTCGGCCAGTATTGCCACTGCATATGAGGGCATAGATATCACCCGAACCATGGCGTTAGCGACTATCGACTTACCGCAAGGCCCTGTTCCTTTGGTGTTTGATATTGTTGATGTCAAAAGCAATGATGAGCACCAATATGATCTGCCAGTGCACTACCAAGGGCAGCTAATTGACACCAACTTTAAGCGTATTGCAGCAACAACTGAGCTCAAGCCGCTTGGCACTCAAGCTGGGTATCAACATTTGTGGTTGCGAGCGAAATCGGCAACGAATGTCGACACTGCTCAATCATCTATCAATCAAGTCACTTGGCTCAACGACAACGGTCGCTTCTACACTCACAGCAGTATTACTGACGGTAACGTAGAAATGCTGTTTACTCAGCTAGGTGCCAATGATCCAAACTTTAATTTACGCACAGAAAATAGCTTCATCCAACGGGTGGCTCAAGCCAAAAATCAGCGTTTTGTCAGTGTGATTGAGCCCCACGGTGAATACAACCCGTCGGCCGAATACACCTTAAACGCCACCAGCAATGTGCGGGCACTGTCATTCCAAAAACAAGACGATGTCAATGTCATCGGCTTCTCTTTGGCAACGCATAGCGGTGAAATCAAGCAGTACGTGTTGGCAATCTCAGATAAAGCACAATCTAACCACACTAAAAATAACGTTAAATCGTCAAACCTGAATAGCTTTTACTATAACGACAAGCCATATCGCTTCGCGGATAGATACCAGTTATTAGACATTACTCAGCGGGAGTCAAAATGACGCAAAGTAAACATTTTTCCTTTGGAAATGAAACTGAAATTGAAGATATCGGTGGCGGCCTAAAGCGTCAAATGCTTGGGTACAATCATGAGCTTATGGCGGTGAAAATATGGTTTGAGAAAGGCGCTATTGGGTACAACCATGCCCATAGACACTCTCAAGTCACTTACGTTGTTGAAGGTGAGTTTCACTTTAATATTGATGGCGTAACCCAAATTTTAAAAGCCGGTGACAGTTGTATGATTCCGCCGCACACAGACCATGGCGCAACATGTCCTACCGGTGGAATACTAATCGATACCTTTAGTCCAGCACGCGAAGACTTTCTTGAGGCCTCATCATGAAAATTACCAATTTAAGATGGTGGGTCATTTTGCTCATCGCTCTGGCCACAGTGATCAACTATATTGATCGTTCCGCCTTAAGCGTGCTTTGGCCAGATATCGTCGAAGAGGTTTTTCCAGAGAAAACCACACTGGAACGTAAGCAAATTTATGCAAACATCTCCATTGTGTTCATTTTATCCTATGCATTTGGCCAAGCCATTTTTGGTAAAATTTTTGACTGGCTCGGCACCCGGTTGGGCTTTGTGTTATCAATCGGTGTATGGTCGCTGGCAACCGCAGCCCACGCATTTGCCCAAGGGGCATTAAGCTTCTCAATTTTCAGAGCGATATTAGGTGTCGCTGAAGCCGGAAACTGGCCTGGTGCAGCAAAAAGTAATGCCGATTGGTTTCCAACTAAAGAACGCGCCTTAGCACAGGGGATTTTCAACTCTGGTGCCGCAATCGGCGGCATCGTGTCTATCCCACTTATCGCCTATATGACAGTGTATTTCAGCTGGCAAATGGTGTTTATTCTTATCGGTTTAATTGGTCTGTTATGGCTGATCCCATGGATAATTTTAGTTAAAGCTCCGCCTCAATCTCACCCATGGATCACAGAGGAAGAGCGCGAATACATCCTCACGGGACAAAAGTGTACTCCAGAGGAACAACCCGATGCTAAAGAATACAACCCAACGACCAAAGAGCTGTTATGCCATAAACAAAGTTGGGGCGTCATTATTGCCTCTGCAGCAATCGACCCTATTTGGTGGCTATTTGTTTTCTGGATCCCCATCTACCTTAATGAAGTTTATGGTATGGATGTTAAATCGATTGGTATCTACGGTTGGGTTCCCTATGTCGGCGCAATGCTAGGCGCTTGGTGTGGTGGTTTACTCGCTCAGAACCGCCTCAAAGCCGGTTGGACTGTAAACCGCACCCGAAAATTCACAATTACCTTAGGTTGCCTGATCATGCTACCTGCCTTGCTTGCAATGGCAGATCCTGGCGCACCAACCACAGCCGTACTGATTATGGCGGTGATCTTGTTTGGCTTTCAAACCGCTATTGGTAATGTGCAGACTTTACCCAGTGATCTATATGGTAAAAAGGCCGTGGGTACACTAGCAGGCTTATCTGGCATGGCCGCCAAATTAGGCGCCTTGGGGTTAACAGCACTAGTGCCCTACTTAACCGCTGATGGTAACTATACCCCAGCGTTTGTTATTGGCGCTTCGTTAGCCGTTATTGCAATTGCTGCTGTATGGGTACTGATCCCTAAAATAGCGCCAGTTTGCAAGCACTAACCAACAATATTAAGTGAACATTGGCAATTCAATTTAAAGTTTTAAGCAGATAGGAACCCGTTAATGAAGAACATTTATTTACTTGGCGAATGTATGATTGAGTTAATGAATACCTCGGTTAATACCATGAAGCAATCTTTCGCCGGCGATGTTTATAACACTGCGGTGTACCTTAAACGGACGTTTCCACAAACCAATGTTCACTTAGTCACCGCCGTTGGCACTGATAGGTTTAGTCAGAACATGATTGCATGTTTTAAAGATGAAAATATTCAATCGGATCTGGTATTCCAATCTAAAAACAAAACGCCAGGGCTTTATGCGATCGATCTCGATGAGAACGGCGAGCGTAGTTTTACCTATTGGCGAGAAAACTCAGCAGCTCGACAAGTTATGCAGCATATCGATGATGCGGCCATAGCCCAACTTAGCCAAGGCGATATGTTCTTCTTTTCTGGAATATCTATCGCCGTCATTGAACCGCATGCCCGAGCAGGCTTTTGGCAGATGGTTGACCAATTAATACAAGCGGGTGTACAGATCGTCTTTGACCCAAACTATCGCCCTAGAATGTGGTCAAGCGCAGACGAAGCCCAAACCCAGTTCAAATTGGCCTTCGCAAAAGCATCAACTGTTTTACCCGGAATCGACGACTTTGAGCAATTGTTCGCTATCGACACAGCACAAGGGGTTATCGACTTTTTGGCTCCTTACCCCATCACGGAGCTGATCATCAAAAACGGCCCAGCATCACTGATTGTGGTTAAGCAAAACCTAAACGATGGCCACCCCCAAGAGATACAGGTCAGCCCTGTTAAGCACGTGGTTGATACTACGTCGGCCGGAGATTCATTTAATGGGGTATATTTAGGCGCTAAGCTCAATGGTATCAATGACCTCGAGGCTATCAATATGGCAGCACAATCCGCCGCCTATGTTATTCAACATAAAGGCGCCATAGTGGATAAAAGCGGCTTCGAAGCGTTTTGGCAAGCACAATTTTAACCACCCGCCTCATCTATCTATACGGTTCACCTTATCATTTTACTGATTAAGGTGAACCCACTCCACATTCGTAAACGACTTTAGCAAGCTCCTCCCCACATCTCTCGCTCAACAACTCTTGCTCCAAATCTCTCACGGCACTTTTGCTCCACAGCAAAGGCTCCCCCGCCTCTACGGCTACTCGGCACTACGATTATCCATCACGGTTTAAGACATTTAGCCACTCGGTTAACCAATTGTAATACCAATCACCAGCTAGGCCTTACCAATTATTTAATTAAGCTATCCCCCGTGAGATAAATCATTAAACCTATGCCCACAAGGAAATTGTGAAAAACAGCAGTTTACAAAGAGAGAGAAAAGCAATTTTAAATCAACAGCTTACAAAATCCACAACTCAATCTAATACATCAATATTCATCTGCAACGAAAGCGATATAACTGTGAACATTAAGCCCAATTAGCAGAGTTTACCTCTTTCACAGTGATTAATTCTTAATTATTTTCTGCTACCAGCAAAATAATTGGCCTTAAACCCCGACACATTAAGATACTGATAAATAGTAACAATTCAACTAAACCTTGAATGAAAGTGCTTACATAAAACCAAACTAACTTACCCAGATGTATGACAGAGAGCGACTGTTTGGTAATAACGATTTGCATTCACCGGTCAGGTGTTATATAAATGTTACCAGCAGTTAAAAATACAGTAATTGGTAATACAACATCACAACATAATTAAAATTGCGTTTTTGGGGGAGACAATGAAACTGAATAAAATAAGTGCCATGTTTAGTCATGCCAAGAGTAGAACCAGCAACCGAGCTCTTTTTGGTACAGCACTAACAGCACTGTTAAGCATGCCAGTTGTTGCAGCAGAGCCAGCAACTGATGCACAACAATCAGACACCAGTGAAATTGAAGTTATCGCCGTAAAAGGTATCTTTGGTAGTTTAAAGGCCGCCAATTTGATCAAGCGTGCTGATGACCGCATTGTCGACGCCATTGTTGCAGAAGATATTGGTAAGTTACCTGACAACAATATCGCTGAAGCGCTACAACGCATTACCGGCGTTTCCATTGGCACTGATTTTGGTGTCGGTGAATCTGTAACTATCCGCGGTGTCTCCGAAAACCTTATTCTATTAAATGGTCGCTCGACTGCAGGTTCAGGTCGTGGCGGTATTGGCCTAGATGATTTCCCCTCTAGCTTCCTTAAAACCGTTGAGGTCATTAAGTCACCTACCCCAGATATGATTGAAGGGGCGCTTGGTGGTACGGTAAACATGGAAACCATTCGCCCATTAGAACTTAGCGAACCGCTAGTGGCTATTACACTTGATGGCGAGTACTCTGACAAAACTGAAAATACAGCACCTAACTTCTCTCTAGGTATAGGTAATAACTGGGACTTAGGCGCAGCCGGTACGTTTGGTGCATCGGCTAATGTCGCGTACTTAGACCGTGAACTGCGTCGCGATGAATACTTCAACAAAGTCGATTTAGTGGATAACATCGATATTAATGGCGATGGCGTTGTTGATGATTCAAATGGTCCAAATGGTAAATATCTACGCCGTACTCAAACTACGGTAGAGCAGAAAACAGAGCAACGTGAACGCACAGCCTTTGGCGTCTCTTTGCAATGGGCACCGGTCAGTGAAGAGGTCAACATCTACCTAGACCTTAATGCAACTAAGCTTGATGGTGGTCAATCAGCATATTCTATTCTCGATGTTGGTGGCAGCTCCGTCGCCAGAAGTGATTCATACTACGACGGCAATGGTCAATTGCATAACTATGACTTAGATGGAGTGCTGGTTATTCCAAAAACTTGGAGTGACTTCACTACATCAGATACCACCTCTCACGCCATAGGCGGTGATTGGTTTATCACCGATAATATTGAGTTATCAGCCGAGTATTCATTATCGAAATCAGAAGAAAAGCAAACCGCTAACGAATTCAACCTACGCCCAATTGAGCGTACTGACCCAACGTTAGACTTGGTTACTCATACCAGTACCGGTAGCTCAACAACAGGTAGCGGCATTCCAGCGTATATGTATGCTGATCCTGGCATGCTGACCAATCCAGATAACTTAGTTTTCCGTGAGTTTTTCCATAAAACTTTAGACACAGATAACGAAGAACAAGCGTTACGATTTGATATTAAAATCAGTGACGTGGGCGTCGATTGGATTTCAGGTGTGAAAGCGGGGGTACGTTTTACCGAGCGTGACTTCACTGCCAACCGATATGATCTAAAACCGATTAATGGCAATACCACTCTTAAAGACTCTTATAAGAAAGCAGTCAATGCTGATGGCCTATACAGCCCAATCTGGATCGATAACCCACTGCTAACCGACAGTTTTAAAACCGTCAATATGAACAACTCATTTGACCAAACTGGCATCGCAGGTCAAAACGACATGCTGACATACAATGTCTATGACGCTGACCTATTGCAAAACACTGAAGCGACCTATGCTCTTGTGCAGCAAATGTTGCAAGGTACATCTTATGCAATGACGGGCTCACTGGCTGACAACATGGTTGAAGACAACGGTGCCTATAAAGAAATCAATGAGAAAACCGGTGCAATATACGCACAATTCCATTTGGACTTTGATGACTTAACCGCAGTATTCGGTGGTCGTTATATTCAAACCGAGCTTGAGTCGAGTGTTGTCGCATCAGTTGATGCTAACGGTAACAAGATTCTTGAAACAGGTAAGAACGATTATTCTGACTTCCTACCTAGCTTGAACGTGACTTACACCCTAACTGAAGAAACATTGATGCGATTTGCAGCGGCTAAGGTTATGCGTCGTGCTGACTTTAGTGAACTAAGTCCTGCGCTTTCTATCGATAACTCTTTGGTAACCGGTACCCAAGGCTCTTACCAACTAGAACCTTATCGTGTAACCCAGTATGACCTTTCAGTTGAACACTACTTTGAAAATGGCGGCATCGTTTCAGCAGCGTTATTCTACAAGGACGTTAACTCCTTTACACAGACTGACAGCAGCTGTTTAGCCGACCCAAGTACCATTCAAGGGCAAAACACGACCGAGTGGGGCAATGTGTGCCTACTTGATACTGCAGGACAAAGCCAAGGCGATGTTAACTTTGCCAGCCCAGATCAGGGCCAAGCCTATGTTGACGCTGAAAAATCAGCAGGTCGCACAGGTATTGTGGTAGACACCGACGTTAATGGTGGCAGTGGTGAGGTGAAAGGTTTAGAGCTTGCTTATCAACAGCAATTTACCTCTCTACCTGGATTCTGGGCAGGCTTTGGTGTAAACGCTAACTATACCTATGCCGACAGTGAGCAGCCAGATGGTAACCCGCTACTCAATATTTCTAAAAACACGGCCAATGGTCAGCTTTATTGGGAAAATGAGCAATTGCAATTCCGCTTAGCTTATAACTGGCGTGACCGTTACTTATATTCACAAGCAGAGAAGCGAGTCCAAACTGTGGGTGCATTAGGTTACAACGTATTTAACCAAAATGACCCTACAGCGGATAACTTTGATGCCACAGTAGGTAATAATTACCGCGAAGCCAGAGGTCAGTTTGATTTCTCGGCAAGCTGGGATATCAATGAGCATTTCACCCTGGTAGGTAACGTGGTTAACCTAACTGGAGAACCCATTGAATATACTACCGAACTCGGTTCAGTCTGGAAGTACAGTGAAGCAGACCGCCGCTACACATTAGGCGTTCGAGCTAAGTTCTAGCAACCCCACTAACAGAGCCTATCCCACAGATAGGCTCTGTGCTTTTCCTTAACATAACACTTAACCCCCTACTGTTAGTTTACTGTACCCCAAGCTATCGGTAGACAAAAACCAAACCAAAAATATTACCAAAAACCAGTATTGGTAATAATCATTGGTTGACAATAATTAAAAAGCTGTAATAAGATGGTTACCAATAGTTTAATAAGTTGGTCAGCAAGGCAAAACTGATTGCGAGTAACACCAACCTTCAGCTTAGAAAATTTGGTTTTCACATAATATTAGGAGTTAGATATGACAAAGCCTGTCATCGGTTTTATCGGACTTGGTCTCATGGGCGGCAACATGGTAGAGAACCTGCAAAAGCGTGGCTTTGAACTGCAGGTAATGGACCTCAATAAGGACGCGGTTGATGCCTGCATCGCCAGAGGCGCCACCGCTGCAAGCTCAGCAAAAGCATTAGCGGCTTCCAGTGATATCGTCATGCTTTGTCTTACAACTTCAGCAGTGGTAGAAAAGCTAGTTTATGGTGATGATGGTATTCTTGCAGGCATCAAACCAGGTGCTGTTTTGATTGACTTTGGTACCTCAATTCCTGCTTCTACCCGCAAAATTGGTGAGGACTTAGCCGCCAAAGGTGCCGGTATGATTGATGCACCACTAGGTCGCACCCCAGCTCACGCCAAAGACGGTTTGTTAAACATCATGGCTGCGGGTGATTTAGACACCTTTAACAAGGTAAAGCCTGTGCTTGAGCAACAAGGCGAAAACGTGTTCCACTTAGGTCAATTAGGTGCCGGCCATACCACTAAGTTGATCAACAACTTTATGGGTATGACCACCGTTTGCGCAATGTCCCAAGCATTTGCCGTTGCAGATCTTGCCGGTGTTGACCGCCAGCAACTGTTTGACATTATGTCGACAGGCCCCTCTAACTCACCCTTTATGCAATTTTGTAAAAACTATGCGGTAGATGGTGTCAGCGATCTTGGATTCTCTATCGCCAATGCCAATAAAGATTTAGGCTACTTCTTGAAAATGGTCGAGGATTTGGGCACGCAGTCTAAGATAGCAGAAGGGTCATCTGCTAACCTTAACGCGGCTTTTGATGCTGGTATGGGTAACGGAAATGTTCCGGAAATCTTTGATTACTTTCTCAAGCTTAGCAAGTAAATTTAACAGCTAGAATCACTACCGTTTAGTGCTCTCCCCACTAGACGGTAGTTTATCAACTTCAAATACTAGCAAGACACCTCACTAGCCTTTCATCCTTGCAGCGCACTAAACTAGCACACCACCATGACAACGCTGTGCATTATCGAGTGAATACCAATGCCCGACAGCTTATTGCTCTTCACGCAAAAATACTGGAGATAACGCTGTAGAGTCAGCCTCACTGTAATAATAACCCGCCATATCAAATTGCGTTAACTGCTCAATCGAATCCACATTGTTGTCCAACATGTAGCGCACCATCATGCCGCGGGCCTTTTTGGCATAAAAACTGATCACTTTATACTGGCCGGCTTTCTTATCTTTAAAGACTGGTGTGATAATCGTGCCATCAACCAGCTTAGGTTTTACCGCCTTGAAATATTCATTGGACGCTAGGTTAACCACAATATTATCTCCCTGCTCTGCCAAAGCTTGGTTAACACTGTTAGTTATTGTCTCACCCCAGAACTGATAGAGGTTGGTTCCTTTCGGGTTGGCTAGCTTAGTGCCCATCTCTAATCGGTATGCCTGCATTAAATCGAGTGGGCGTAACAAACCATATAGCCCCGATAGTATGCGTAAGTGCTTTTGTGCACGGTGTAGTGCTGCTACTGACAAGGTCTCTGCGTCTAGCCCAGTGTATACATCGCCTTTAAACGCAAACACAGCTTGCTTGGCATTTTCTGGTGTAAAAGCGGCGTCCCATGACTCGAATCGAGCCGCATTTAGCCCGGCAATTTTGTCACTCACTTTCATTAGCGATGCAATATCAGCAGGCGTCAACTGTCGGCAAACTTCAATGAGCTCGCTGCTATACTCAAGCAACGCTGGCACGGTATAGTCTTTCGTTGGTGCCGGGTTTTCATAATCGAGCGTTTTCGCTGGTGAAACTAAAATGAGCATTGTCAGTCCTTCAAAGTCTGCTTAACTGCGACTATCATAATCTGCAAGCTACAAAAAAACCACGCTAAATCAGCGTGGTTTTTTAGATGGTACTAATTCATTTTATCAATGATTAGTCGCTTACTAGGCTTTGGGCGCCTCAGTCACACTTGCGTTGTTTGCTTGCGTGTCTGTCGCGACAGGCTTACCTTTCCAAATACCGCCCTCTAAGCCCTGAATCTCAGGAAACTTAGCCGCATCAAATGTTGGGTTGATACCGGTTTTCATCTGCTTCTCGTAATCTTTAATTACCGCATAAGCAACTTTAGACAGCATCACAATCGCCGCAATATTCACCAATGCCATCAGACCCATAGATACATCGGCAAAGTTCCAAACTAGCTGCAACGATGCAACAGAGCCCGCCATTACCATGCCTAATACAAGTACACGGAAAGTATATAGTGCCTTTTTGCTCTTGGTTAAGAACATCACATTGCTTTCTGCATAGCTGTAGTTAGCAATAATTGAAGAGAAACAAAATAGAATAATAGCAAAAGCAATAAAGTACGCTGCCCAGCTGCCCATTTCATTGGTCAGTGCTAACTGTAGCAATCCAATGCCTTGTTGCTCACCAGGATTATCCAACACACCTGACAACAAAATAATTGCCGCTGACGCACTACAGATCACGATGGTATCAACAAATACACCGATCATCTGTACAAAACCTTGTGACGCAGGGTGATTTGGGTTTGGCGATGCAGACGCCGCAATGTTTGCTGCGCTACCCATACCCGCTTCGTTAGAGAACAATCCACGTGCAATACCGGCCATCATCGCGCCCATTGCGCCACCAGCGGCTTCTTCCCAGCCAAATGCACTCTTAACAATCAGGCTCAGTGCCGCTGGCACTTGGTCGATGTTCATCACCAATACAACCAACGCAATCGCCAAATAGGCAACCGCCATTACCGGTACAATGATTTCTGACGTTTTAGCGACTTTCTGTAAACCACCACAAATGATGTAAGCAGAAAAACCAACAATAACCAGACCAATTAGCGCTTTATCTAGTCCAAATGCATTGTTCAATGCATCTGTCATCGTATTGGCTTGGGCTGCATTGAAAGCAAAGCCAAACGCGATGATGAGTAGGATTGAGAAAACCGTTCCCATCCAACGTTTGCCTAGGCCGCGCTCCATATAATATGCAGGGCCACCTCGGAATTGACCTTCATCATCTTTAACTTTATAGACTTGCGCTAAGGTTGACTCGATAAAGGCGGTTGCCATACCGAGCAGGGCAATTAGCCACATCCAAAATATCGCGCCGGCACCACCCACTGTGATGGCTACCGCCACACCCGCCATGTTACCTGTGCCGACTCGGGCCGCCATTGAAGTACAAAAGACTTGAAATGAAGAGATGCCATTAATCTTTTCACGGCCTTGTATGACCAATTTAGCACCGTGACCAAACATCCTAAATTGAATAAAGCCTAACTTCAGGGTAAATAGCACACCTGCAGCGACCAACACATAAATAAGTACACTGCCCCACAGCATGCCATTGACCAAGTTAATAGCAGACTCTATGAGTGTAACAAATGATTCCAACATAATATTCTCAGTTCCCATAACAAAACCGGCCAAGCAGGTTCATCACCTATGGCCGGATCTGTTTAATTGATTTTCCTTCCCAAATTGCTTTAAAGAATAACGGCTCTTAATCTTTTAAAAGTTGTCCTTATCACTGCTTAAGTTGAGCGCAGCGTGCCGTATTCGATAATCCAAAATAGCATAGCATTAAAATTACCTCGCGTGATCCCGATCACAGATCTTCTTTTGCGTGACACTGCCCATACAGGGATTCACAAATGTAAATCACTGTATTAACACTAGCAACTTAGCATTTACCACCATAAAGTTAACATTTAGCCAATTTTCTTACTTTTAAAAAGTAAGAAGTAGCACACACTTTTGTAATAAAATTACAAATATAGTACCTACCAAGAGCTTTGATTAACTTTTTGCTTACTATAAATGGGGTTATTTATGTCACAACAGCAAGAGATCAGCGCACTGAAGAAATTTGTGAGAGCGAGCAACTTTTTAGCGACGTCACAAATTTACTTAAAACAAAACGTACTACACAAACGTCCACTTCAACATAGCGACATCAAACCTAGGCTACTAGGGCACTGGGGCACATGTCCTGGAATTAACTTTGTCTACGCTAATGTCAATCGCCTTATCAGTAAAACAAAACGTCCTTTCTTGTATTTGGTCGGCCCCGGTCACGGCTTTCCTGCAGTACAAGCGAACTTATTTATGGAAGGTTCGCTAAGTCATTTCTATCCGGAGACGATTCCGTACAACGAAACTGGCATCGAAGATATCTGTAAGAAATTTTCAGCGGCGTATGGTTACCCATCACATGCCAACCCTGAAGCACCAGGGCAAATTCTTGAAGGCGGTGAGCTAGGTTACTCGTTGTCTGTTGCTTGGGGCGCGGTGCTTGATAACCCAGACTTAATTGCCGCTTGCTTAATTGGTGATGGCGAGTCTGAAACTGGACCGCTTGCCGCATCTTGGTATGCAAACCGCCTTGTTTCTCCTAAAAATAATGGTGCGGTATTACCTATTGTGCATATCAATGGCTACAAGATTTCTGGTCCAACCCGTATGGGCCGTATGAGCCATGAAGAACTAGACTTAGAATTCCGCGGCTTGGGCTACCACCCAATTATCGTTGATGATCAGCACGAGCAAGACGTCTATGAACAGATGACCGCCGCAATGGATCTGTCCTATGAGATGATCAATGACATTCAAACTCGTGCCCGCGCCGGTGAGGATATTGTCAAACCACGCTGGCCCGTTATTTTGATGCGCACAGCGAAAGGCTGGACAGGCACAGCTGAATACGACGGCAAAAAACTAGAAGGCAACTGTGACTCTCACCAGGTCATCGTCAATAAATGTGCTACCGATAAGGGTCATCTCAGTGCACTTAATGATTGGCTCGCAAGCTACAAGTTCGATGAGTTATATCAAATCAATGAAGCCGGTGAGCTTGAGTTTGACGCCGATATTCAATCATTACTGCCACCTAAAGAACTGACCTGTGGCCGTCAGCACTTAAGTTATGGCGGCGAAGTCGTTCGCGCTCTAGCTAAGCCTGATCTTGAAAAGCTCGCTTACGGTGCTGAAACACCTCGTGGCCAACGTGGCTTATCTATGTACAAAATGGGCGAGTGGATGCGTGATGCGTTTAAACTAAACCGTGATCAACGCAACCTACGTATCTTCTGTCCAGATGAAACCTACTCAAACCAACTACAAGCGGTATTTGAAGAAACCGATCGTGCTTGGCAGTGGCCTATCGAAAGCTGGGATGAAGATATGTCTCGCGATGGCCGAGTGATTGAGTTGCTATCGGAAAACTTACTGTTTGGTATGCTTCATGGTTATACCGTGACAGGACGTCATGCGATGTTCCCTACCTACGAAGCGTTCTCGCAAGTGGTTTCATCTATGGCTGACCAATATTGTAAGTATGTCTACGCCAGCCAAGGCGTGCACTTCCGCAAACCCGTCCCCGCATGTAATGTGGTGTTATCTTCACTGCTAGAACGACAAGACCATAACGGTTATTCACATCAAAACCCCTCTTTCCTTGGGGCGATGCTAGAGAAACACCCTGAAATTATTTCAGCCTACTTGCCAGCAGACGGTAACAGTACCTTGGTCTATACCGAACGCGCTTATGAGGACAGAGATAAATTAAACATTCTGGTGGCAGGTAAGAAGTCTCTACCACAATGGCTAACTTTAGATGAAGCCCGTAAACAGGCGAAAGATGGCGTCATGGTTTGGGACTTTGCTTCAGACGAAAACCCAGATGTCGTGCTGGCGGGCTGTGGCGACTACGTGACCCAAGAGTGTTTGGCTTCATTGGTGCTGCTGCGTGAGTTACTGCCTAGAGTCAGAGTGCGCTTTGTTAGCGTGACAGAGCTTAACAGTAGTGGCTTAGGTAGCCGTAAGTTCCAATCTAAACCTTGGTTAATGGATGAAGTCTTTACTGAAGACAAGGGCGTCGTATTCAACTATCACGGCTACCCCAATACCATTAAGAAGCTAGTATTTGACTATAAGGGCAGCCATCGATTCCGTATCAAAGGTTATGAAGAAGAAGGCTCAACCACGACACCTTTTGATATGGGTGTCCGTAATGGTACGTCACGCTATCACTTAGTCATTGATATGGCCTACAAGCTATTCCAACAAGGTGTGATTGACGAAACTCAGCATGTGTCAATTACCACTGACATGTTGCAACGCTTGGTCGACCATAGAAACTACATTAAAGCCCATGGGGTCGATCCTAGCAGTATTGAAGACTGGGTTTGGACTCGCTAAGCGATTTTTAGAGTCTCAATACTAAAAGAGGGCGCCTGAGCGTCCTCTTTTTTTTGCATGAAAACCCAACAATTCAGCAATATGTCATCATTTTGTTTGGCAAATTTAACATTTAACGTAGATAATATTAGAGCTAGCGATAAAACCAAAGGATCCCCCATAAAGTGCTGGCATGTTTTTATCTGCCGTAGAGAAAACAGCCTCGGGGAAGACGAATAAATAAAGGACTTGAAAATGATGAACAACACATTGAAAGCAATTTTGCTGACTTCAATGCTCCCACTTGCAGCCAATGCAACTCAAGAACTTAGCCCATGGTATGTCGGTGGTGGTGTTGGTATTAATAATTACGAGCCCAACTGTGACCAAAAAACCATGAAGAGTTGCGGTACCGACGACCCCTATGCATGGGATCTTTTTGGTGGTTACCTGTTTAGTGACAACTTCGGCGTTGAACTAGGCTATCGCGACCTCGGCCGTGCCGAGTGGGTTGACTATGGCAACAAGCTTAACGATGTAGGCGCTAAAGGGATGACGCTTGGTGTGGTCGGTATTTGGCCATTTAGAGAGCGCTGGAGCATTTCTGCTGAAGCCGGTGCCATGAATTACACTATTTCAAACAATCGTCAATGGGGCACTGAGCATTACAGTGACAGTGGCGTTGCACCATATATTGGTGCAGGAGTTGGCTACAACATCACCGATAACCTCAAGTTGCAGGCGAAATATCGCCGCTATGAAAATCTTGATGAAAATGAATACAACACTTTAGAGATGCAAAGCAACTACTGGGGCCTAGAGCTAAGCTATCGCTTTGGTAGTGCTGCTCCGGCAACTGTTGCCGCTGTGGCAGTGATTGATTCTGATAATGACGGCGTAGAAGATAGCATGGACAAGTGCCCTGATACCCCGGCAAATCATAAAGTCGATGCCGCTGGCTGTACCATTTATAAAGAAGTTACTGAACAGCGCGATGTGGGTTCGATTTTATTCGATAACGACTCAGATACCGTTAAGCAGGTTTCCTATGAGCGTATCAAAAAGTTAGCCGATTATATGGCACAGCACCCCCGCTCAACCGTGCTAATTTCTGGTCATGCCTCTGATGTAGGTAAAGCGGACTACAACATGGATCTGTCTGAGCGTCGCGCCAAAGCTGTCGCAACGATTCTCGTTGAGACTTATGGTGTTGAGAGTAAGCGGGTGACCGCCAAAGGTTATGGCATCACTAAACCGGTGATCCAAGGTCGCAGTGCTGAGGCTAACAAAGCAAACCGCCGCATCGAAGCACACGTAACCGGCGTTCGCCAAGAAGCACTGATCAAATAATCTCTATTGATTGACGTGCAACCGCACAAAAACCAAACGCTGCCCTGTGCAGCGTTTTTTTTCACTTTACCATTGGCAAGTGAGCGCTATACTCTGGGTACAAATTTGATGGATTCATGGGTTGTTTTCAGCAATTAAGCGCCCTTTTACTGATATTTTACAACTTTACTGTAATTTTTTTTCAAATATGGTTGGAAATATCGGCAAGATCGCTTCTAATACCCGTTAGTAAACAACACAACTTCAGCTGCTTCTTAAGAAGGATGTAATTTTCATGGCTAATACTCTCGAGCAACTCAAAACCCTCACCACCATCGTCGCCGATACCGGAGACATAGAAGCCATTAAGCGTTATCAGCCACAAGACGCAACCACTAACCCCTCTTTAATATTAAAAGCAGCCCAAATTCCCGAATATGCACATCTAATTGACAATGCAATTGCTTGGGCTAAATCTCAAAGCAATGACATCAACCAGCAAATCGAAGATGCCGGTGACAAGTTAGCGGTCAATATCGGTTTAGAGATCCTAAAAATTGTACCAGGCCGCATCTCGACCGAAGTCGATGCACGTTTATCGTTCGATAAAGCGGGTTCAATTGAAAAAGCCCACAAGCTAATCAACTTGTACCAAGAAGCTGGGATTGATAAATCGCGTATTTTGATCAAACTTGCGTCAACTTGGGAAGGTATTTGTGCAGCCAAAGAGTTAGAACAGCAAGGCATTAACTGTAACCTAACCTTGTTATTCTCTTTTGCTCAAGCACGTGCATGTGCTGAAGCGGGAGTTTACCTGATTTCGCCATTTGTTGGCCGTATTCTTGACTGGTACAAAAAAGATACTGGCAAAGACTACTCTGCTGCTGAAGATCCAGGTGTCGTCTCTGTGACGAGTATCTACAACTACTACAAACAGCATGGCTTCGATACTGTGGTCATGGGAGCAAGTTTCCGTAACACCGGTGAGATTATTGAATTAGCAGGTTGCGATCGTTTAACCATTGGTCCTGCGCTACTAGAAGAAATGGCGAACTCAAACACGCCAGTGGTACAAAAACTGACTGCAACAACAGAAGTGGTCGCCGCTGAGGCCCCACTAACAGAGCAAGCATTCCGTTGGGAATTTAACCAAGATGCTATGGCAGTAGAGAAGTTAGCTGAAGGTATTCGTAACTTTGCTATTGATCAGGGCAAACTAGAAGAGATGCTAAAAGCACAACTTGAAGGCTAGGAGTCGCAGGACATGACACAACTAACTGAAATGGAGATTTGGCAAGAGTTGGCAGAGCAGGCCAAGCAGCTCCCACACATGCGCCAACTGTTCGCCGAAGACCAACAACGCTTCGACAATATGTCGATTAGTGCTTGCGATCTGTTACTTGATTACTCAAAAAACAGGGCTGATAACAACACATTAGCACTGCTATTCAAACTAGCTAAGCAAAGTCAGTTAAGTGACAAAATTAGCGCGATGTTTGCAGGTAAAATAATCAACAACACAGAACAGCGCGCGGTACTACATACTGCGCTGCGTGCCAATGCCGGACAGCAGATTTTTGTTGATGGTGTTGATATCGTGCCTGAAGTACAACAAACTCAGCAAAAAATGGCTGAATTTGTTGCATCAGTCACCAGCGGTGAATGGCGTGGTTACACCGGTAAAGCGATCACCGATATTGTTAGCATCGGGATTGGCGGTTCATTTCTCGGCCCCAAAATTGTCACCCAAGCCCTACGTCCCTATTGGAATCCAAATTTAAACTGCCACTTTGTTGCTAACGTTGATGGCACTTCTATCAGCGAGAAACTCAAACTAGTCGACCCAGAAACAACGTTATTTGTTATGTCGTCTAAATCGTTTGGCACCCAAGAAACCCTCACCAATACGCTAAGTGCTAAAGAGTGGTTTCTGCAAAGTGGTGCTAGCCAAACCGATATCGCCAAACACTTTGTTGCCGTGACATCTAATGTCGCCAAAGCAACTGAGTTCGGCATGGATGCGGCAAACATCTTCCCGATGTGGGATTGGGTTGGTGGCCGTTATTCTTTGTGGTCTGCCATTGGGTTGCCCATCGCCTTACTCGTTGGCATGGATAACTTTGCCGCTTTACTTGATGGCGCTAAAGCCATGGACACCCATTTTGAAACCGCAGAGCTTGAAGATAATATGCCAGTCATTATGGGCTTGCTATCAGTGCTTTATGGTAACTTCTACAATGCACAATCCCACGTTGTGCTCACCTATGATCACTACTTACGTGGCCTACCGGCATATTTTCAGCAGCTAGATATGGAAAGTAACGGTAAGTCAGTCACCTTAGCCGGTGAGCAAGTTGATCATAATACCGGCCCTATCATCTGGGGTGGAGAAGGTACCAATGGCCAGCATGCTTATCATCAGTTATTGCACCAAGGAACAGCACTCGTACCAGCAGATTTTATTATGCCGCTGCAAAGCCACAACCCATTAGGTGAACACCATGTGCAACTGGCATCTAACTGCTTTGGTCAAACCCAGGCATTAATGCAAGGGCGCACCTATGAAGAAGCAATGGCGGAGCTCGCCAATAGTAACTTGAATGCTGAGCAAAAATCTTTAATCGCAAAGCACAAGGTTATGGAAGGCAACAAGCCAAGCAATACCTTGCTTATGGACAAGCTGACACCTGCCACACTAGGTTCGCTCATCGCCCTCTATGAGCACCGGACCTTTGTTCAAGGTGCCATATGGGATATTAACTCTTTCGACCAATGGGGTGTTGAGCTTGGGAAAACCTTGGGCAATGATGTATTAGCCCGTCTCCAAGCTGATAATGGCAGCCATGAACTCGATGCATCAAGCAATGCATTAATCAATATATTCCGTCAGCAAAAGATATAGTGATAAGAGTCATCAATAAAAAAGCCAGTTTATGCTGGCTTTTTTATTAATTACAGCACAGAAACCTTTCATGACGGCACAATGACTGTCGTTATTATTTGTTGAACAATTTCCCCATCATAAATACTTCACCTCAATTTAACATTGCTGAAACATTTTTCTTGCACCATAAATTAAAAGTGTGGTATTTAATTGATGACAAAAAATACAACAATAGGAGGTTGCCATGAATCGCTTAGATTATGGTAGTGCGTTAGAAGACACCGTCGTTGAAAGACCAAGTCGAACCAGAAGCTCCAATAAGAAGCGCAAATGGCGTGAAATTGAGGCTCTGAAAGAAAAGCACCGCTTGCTAAAGGAATTGCAAGATATTGACAGTAGCTTTAATAGTGAACTTGATAATCTATTGATGTAAAAACGAACAAAAAAATAGCGCCCAAGTGGCGCTATTTTTATTTAGCTTAGTTTTTAATCACTGGCTTTAGCAATATACTCGCGTAGCTCTTCAAACACTTGGTTGTCATCGTCACTAAACAGTGGATCAACCATTAGCTTTTCTGCACATTGCGCCTCAATATTATCCCAATCATCTTGCCGCATATTACGCTTCCATACTGGAAATACATGTTTTTCTTCAAAACGAAGGTGTGCACCCTGCAGGGTAAAATAAGCGGCTAAGTCATCACACAACTGCTCTTTTTGTACCGGTACATCCGCTAAGATCAGATTCAAAGTCGACATAATGGTACAAGAAGACTCATTAAGCTTATCGTGTTCAGCTAATAACTCTTCGGTCTGAGTGTCATCGGGAAAGGCCTGTGCATGGTACTTATAAATCACATCTTCTAAAGGGTGATGACTATGTTCAGCGTAGCTTTGCATATACTCCACAATGTCACGGATAAGATTGTAATTTACCATTTCACCAGCAAGTAACCGCTGATGTTTGTCTGCCAATATTTGCAGCAATATCGCGATGTGCTGATGGTCTTTCTTCAATCGAGTGAGCATGAGCGTCTCCATTTGGTACAGCAGCCTATAGAATAATTATAGGATGTTGCTGAATTATTACCCAATACTACATTAAGCGACTGGCGACGATTTCTGACCAAGATCAATAACAAGTCAAATTAAAATAGCGGTTTATCACATTTTTTAAACAAAACTTTAAGGTTAGAACATGCGCACTATCACTAGTGCGCGTGCACACAAAGTCACTCCCAAGTTGATGTAAAAACCGGTTTCAGGCAGAATTTGCGCCTATGTCGCTTAACCCAAGCTGTATCACAACCTCAATATCGATAAACAATAAGGGATCATATGGATTCACCACTTTTGGTTGGTGCCCATGTCAGTGCAGCTGGCGGCGTCGCTAACGCGCCACTGAATGCGAAGAAAATTGGCGCGAGTGCATTTGCACTGTTTACGAAAAACCAACGACGTTGGCAAGCTGCGGCCCTAAGCACCGAGCAAATTGATGCTTTCCAGCTCAACTGTCAGCAAGGGGGCTATACGGCAGATGCAATCCTCCCCCATGATAGTTACCTGATTAACCTAGGCCATCCAGCCAAAGAGCAGCTTAGCCGCTCGCGTGAGGCCTTTATTGATGAAATGCAGCGCTGTGAACAACTTGGGTTAACCTTGCTGAACTTTCACCCTGGCAGTCACCTCAGACAGATTGACGTCGATGAGTGTTTAGGCAAGATTAGTGAATCGATTAATATGGCTTTAGATCAAACCCATCAAGTTTGCGCCGTGATCGAAAACACTGCTGGTCAAGGCTCAAACTTAGGCCATAGTTTTGAACAACTGGCGCAAATTATCGAGAAAGTAGAAGACAAGTCCCGCATCGGTGTCTGTATTGATACCTGCCATATGTTTGCCGCAGGTTATGATTTAACGAGTACTGAGGCGACACAAGCAAGCTTTGCTGAATTCGATCGCATTGTTGGCTATCAATACCTTAAAGGCATGCATCTGAACGACAGTAAAACCCCACTGGGTAGCCGAGTTGACCGGCACCATTCGTTGGGTGCAGGCTATATTGGTAAAGCAGCTTTTGAAGTGATTATGGCGTTACCAGCGGTAAGAGGCATTCCATTAATATTAGAGACAATTGAACCGGAGATATGGCCGCAAGAGATTAATTGGCTGCGCTCACTCGCAAAGGGTTAGTGTGAGCTTCTTATTGTAAGCACTTATAAACAACAGCAATCACCTTAACGCTGTCATCAATCTCATCCGTTTGTAGCCAGACAATATGCGTACCGCCGATCTCTTCACCATAACGGCGGGCGTTATCTTGCGCTTCTTGCAGTGCATGCTCGCCTCTGCCGACACCAGATGACATGGCAAAACTATCGCAGTGGGTGACTTCAAAATCGTAAGCATCGTTAATACGATGATAAAACTGCTGCTCTTCAACACTACTACAGGCCGATAACATCATCATCAACATGCTTACCCAAAACACTCTCAACACAACAATAACCACCCAACAAAAATACTGTTGCGCAAGATAATAAAATTCTGCTTTTATTTAGGTGATCTTGATCACACCAAATGCACCAGCGCAGATACATATAGCAACAGTTAAATCGCAATTTTTATCTAAACAATCAAAAACAACACAATGAAAACAACGCGTGAACAAATAGTGAGTGTAAACAAAGGCGCCACCCTAAAATTAACAACTTAAGCACAGACGAAAAAGGAGCCGTTATGGCCCCTTTTCAATAGCGATAAAATCTTACAGTATATCGAAAAGATGGCGCTTTAATTGCGCGAAATCAGCTTCAAGCTCCGCCGACAAAATCGGCTTATCTTTCACTGCTTCTAGCGCTGGCGGCAGCGGGATATCACGCTGCAACTGCACGTCGACTACATCCTTAAATTTGGCTGGATGTGCCGTACCTAAGAAGATGCCTTTTTCATCACTGTCCATCACAAAAGACAAAGCTTGCGCTGCAATCGCTGCGTGAGGCTCGCTTAAATACCCCAGTTGGTCAAGTTGCTTTAATGCAGCACTAGTATCGTCCTCATTAAGTGCGACACCGCTGATATCGCTAAGTGACCATCCCATTGCCTTCACAATGGCTTCAACACGAGGCCAGTTGCTTGGCTCTGACACATCCATAGCATTTGACATGGTGGCAACAGTTGCATGAGGTAACCAATCACCTTGCTCTAAATAACGCGGCACTGTGTCATTGCTGTTGGTTGCAGCAACAAAACGTTTAACTGGCAGCCCCATTGCCTGAGCAAACAAACCAGCGGTTAAATTGCCGAAGTTACCACTTGGTACAGATATAACCGGATCTTGATCATGTTGTGCCTTAAACTGGGCAACCGCTTCAAAGTAATAGCAAACTTGAGCCAACAAACGACTAATATTGATTGAATTCGCCGAATTCAAGTGCAGTCCATCTCTGACATCGCTATCTTCAAAAGCTTGTTTTACCATGTCTTGGCATGCATCAAAGTCTGAAGCAACCGCGACAGTGTGGATGTTGTCACCCAACGTGGTAAACATCTTCTCCTGCAATAGACTGATCTTACCTTTAGGATACAGTACCACCACTTGCACTTTATCGAGCCCATAAAAGGCATCAGCAACAGCTGCACCAGTATCACCCGATGTAGCAGTAAGAATAGTAATCTTACTGTCAGTCGCCAACTGGTTAAGGCACTGCGCCATAAAGCGAGCGCCGAAATCTTTAAATGCTAAAGTCGGACCGTGAAAAAGCTCTAGGCAGCTGCGCTTGTCATCTGCTTGCACTAGTGGCAAATCAAAGTTAAAGGCATTATCTACTAGGCTATCGACCATATCTTGACCAAGCTCATCAGCTAACCAAGCACCGAGTATTTTCTTACTTCTCTGCGCAAAAGGCAGTGCCAGTAAGCTATCAACGTCATCGAGCGTAGGAATACTGGTTGGGAAAAACAGCCCCCGGTCTTTACCTAAGCCCAGTCTTACCGCTTGTGAAAAACTGACTACTTGTTCAGGGTGTTTGAGGTTATAGAGTTCCATCTTAATGCCTTAAATTCTTATAGTGTTACGACTTAACAGCGGCGCGTGCCCTGCTCATCTAATTTACAAATATGGGAAAAGCCTTGCTCGTTGACTAAGTAGTGCGCATCTAACCATGCTTGAGCCTTTTGGGCAGTCGCTAGGTCATCGGTTACCGAAAATAACGTTGGGCCACTACCGGAAATACCCGTAGTGAGCATACCTAAATCAGCCAATGCGGCACGTGCATCGCTATAACCCGGAATACCTTCTGCACGATAAGGTTCTGCCAACACATCTTTCAGTACACTCAGCGCCAACTGGCTATCTTGCTGATATGAAGCATGCACAAAAGCGCTTAAATAACGGCCAAAGTCAATGGCCACAGCCTTATCATATTGCTCTGGCAGCAAGGCGCGCATTTTCGCAGTAGACAGCGAAATACCAGGATAAGCGACTACCCAATACCATTGTTTAAAATGAGGAATCGCATCACAAATTTTCCCCGGCGCATCTAACATCAGTTGCATGCCACCTAAGTAACAGGGCGCGACATTGTCATAATGCACTGAACCACTGATTTGTCCTTCAAAATCTCCCATCAATTTCAGCAGGGCTTGTTGATCATAAGGCTGCTCAAAGTATTCGTTAAGCGCATAAAGTGCAGCAACAACCGAGCTCGCACTTGAACCTAAGCCACTGCCTACCGGCAAGTTTTTCTGCAGGTGTAAATTCAATCCTTGTTGAGAGTTCAGTTTTTCGGCAAAAAACTGGGCACATTGATAGACAATGTTTTGCTGCGGATCAGAAGGTAATTTATCTGCCCAGCGGCCAGATGCTGTCAAGTTAATCCCTTGCGCTGCTGCCGATACACTGACCTTATCACCCAGTAATTGACCATCTAGCGGCGCTAAAGCTGCGCCAAGCAAATCAAAACCAACACCCACATTCCCCATCGACGCTGGTGCATAGACAGTTACGCTCATGCGCCCATCTCCCTTGTCCAATTTAATGTACGCAATATATCAGCAAATGCCCCAGCAGCTGTCACTTCGGTACCGGCGCCGTAACCCCGGAGTACAAAAGGAATGGGCTGATAATAACGGCTGTAGAATGCCAACGCATTTTCGCCGCCCTTAACGCTGTATAGCGGATCACTACTGTCTACTTCGGCAATTTTTACGCGGCAGCCCTGCTCGTCAATCTGACCAACATAACGAAGCACTTTGCCTTTTTCACGGGCGCTAGACACCCAATCAGCTATTTGACCGTCGAGTTCAGGTAACTTCGCCATGAATTGCTCCACATCGCCACTAGCATCAAACGATGCGGGTAAAACCGATTCAACCACCACATCATCAAGCTCAATATTGATGCCCACTTCGCGAGCGAGAATAAGCACTTTACGAGCAACATCCATACCGCTGAGATCATCACGCGGATCCGGCTCAGTAAAACACTTTTCACGCGCAATTGCGGTCGCCTCTGACAATGTCATCCCTTCATCAAGCATGCCAAAGATATATGACAGCGAACCTGAAAGAATACCGTTGAACTTAATTAATTTATCACCCGCAAACAGCAGTTTCTTCAAGTTGTCGATAACTGGCAGCCCTGCACCAACCGTTGTTTCATAGAGGAACTGACGGCGTTGTTGCAATGCAGTTTGACGTAGAGACTGATAATAAGCCAAGTCTCGTGTGTTAGCTTTTTTGTTCGGTGTGACAACGTGTAAGCCGGCTTTCATCACCTCAACATACTGGTCCGATACATACTCACTGGAAGTACAATCGACTAATACTGGATTGAGTAACTGCTGCTCTTTAGCCCAATCAAGCATTTTGGGCAGGTCGCATGGCGTTTGACAATCAGCAAGTAGTGCAGACCAATTGCTTAAATCAACACCTTGTGCGTCAAGCAACATATGTCGAGAGTTGGCAATACCACACACACGCACCGTAATATGCTGCTGTTTCAACATCTGCTCTTGCTGTTTAATCTGTGCTAATAAGCCAGCGCCAACATTGCCACTGCCCACTAAAAATACATCAAGATAGTGTTGCACATCAAAAAACTGTTGATGACAAGCAGCGATAGCATGTTTAGTTTTACGCAGCTCAATAACCGCAGAGATAGAACGCTCAGAAGATCCTTGTGCAATCGCGACAATATTAACGCTAGCTTGTGCCAATGCTTGGAAGAACTTGCCTGCTACGCCTTTATGGGTGCGCATACCATCACCAATCAAGGAAACAATCGCGAGGTTATGACGCATCTCAATTTGCTCTAACACATCATTCTTTAGCTCTAAGTCAAACTCGACCTCTAGGGCATCTTGTACTTTTGCCGCATCGGCAGTCGCAACACAAAAACTGATACTGTATTCAGAAGAGCTTTGAGTGATCAAACTAACAGAGACCCCGGCGCGAGAAATCGCGCCCAGTGTGCGACTGGCCATACCGACCATGCCTTTCATGCCTGGGCCTGCGATATCAAACATGGTTTGCTCATCAAGATTGGAGATAGCTTTTACATTTAGGCCTGTTTTGTCATCTTGATTGGAAACCAGCGTCCCCACTGCACTGGGGTTAAAGCTGTTACGGATATAGCAAGGGATATGATATTGCGCGATAGGTGCAATGGTTTTTGGATGCAGAACTTTCGCGCCGAAATAGGACAGCTCCATTGCTTCTTGGTAGCTTAACTGTGACAGCAGTTTCGCATCGGCAACAACACGTGGGTCAGTATTGTAAACGCCATCAACGTCCGTCCAAATCTCGCAGCAATCAGCATCAATACAAGCGGCAAGTACCGCGGCTGAATAATCAGAACCATTGCGGCCTAAAATGACTGTACGGCCCTCGGCATCACCGGCGGTAAAACCAGGCATCACCCACACCTGATGTTGATTAATATCAACTTGTGCGAAACGTTGACGACTTTGTTCGATATCTACCGAAGCCTCAAGTACTTCACCTTGACCGACAAACAAAGCTTGCGGCACCCATTTATCACTTGATAGCGACTTAGCGCGCATCAGTTCAACCATTAACGCTGCAGATAGACGTTCGCCACCAACAACCACTTCGGCTCTGACATAATCAGGGCACTCGCCCAATAAAGCGATGCCTTGGAGCTTTGCAGCCCACAAGCTCACCTGCTCTTCAAAAGCTTGAGTCAGTACATCGCTTTGCGCGGCGGTCAATACATGCTGTGCAGCATCAGCAAACAGGCGTTCAAATACCTGTTGAACTTGGCTGAACACAGTCTGAAAGTCTGCTCCTTGGGTCGCGGTATCAACCATCTCCAGCAAGCCGTTAGTTACCGTTGCGGGTGCGGATAGCACCACGGCTATACGCTCTTGCTTGGCGCTGGCGGCCACTATGTCTGCTGCAGAGCTAAAACGCTCCCAGTTGGCCAGCGAGGTACCACCAAATTTCATGACTTTCATACTTTCTCCTTGTACCACACGCCCTAAGAAACGAAAAAGCCCGCTCCTTGTTGAAGGGAGCGGGCTGTTAAATTCAAAATAATTTTGAGTATACCTAGCCCGCCCCCACGTGTGTAATCGTGGTGGTTGTAATAATCGTGGTAATTACAATATTTAAGCTAGACATAAAATAATTCGATGACATCCAATAAAGGTTGTTTATATGCCTACAGAATTGCTTTTTTTGCATACAACTGTCAACCCCCTATTTTAAAAAAGATGACCTTTCAGCCTCTTGATGACAAAAATTCATATAGACCGCCAGTGAGGCCACTCCTAATCATTTGCAATAGTCTATATTGACCTACAAACCACCAACATAACGTTTACGTAAAGTGAGCGTACCAATACTAAACAACTGTTTATTAATGACTAAAAATACCATCAGAGCAATAAAAACAAGAAAACCTTAGATTAGGGCGCAAATTGTCATTGCTGATTTCAAAACCTTCATAATGCACAGTTTTAACTTGATAACACTCAATTAACAACTTAAATAATAAGTCAAAATATATGAAATTATATTCAGAAAACTGTATTCGACATATTGCACCATGCAAGTCGAGGCTAAATTCAAACTGTGAAATAGTGCTATTTTGTTCGCAAATGCTGCGCCAAATCATCGCCAAGCCAGTAAAAGCAGGCTAGAATGCCGCCACATTTAGATTTGGAGTCATTATGAAAATCACTCAACATACTGCTGTTAGCATTCATTATCGTTTAACCAACGCTAAAGGCGAGCTTATTGAAAGCTCGTTTGAAGCAGAGCCTATGCTATATCTCCATGGCGCTGAGAATATGATCCCAGGTCTCGAAGCTGCATTAGAAGGCAAGTCAGCTGGCGATAAGCTCGATGTGAATGTTGATTCAGAGCAAGCGTACGGCCCTTACCACGATGGTCTCAAACAAGAAGTGCCAATCAGCGCTTTTGGTGATATCGAAGATATCGTACCGGGCATGCGTTTTATTGCGGAAACAGAAATGGGACAACGCCCAGTTCAAGTCACAGCAGTTAATGATGATACTGTCACTGTTGATGGTAATCACCCGCTTGCAGGACAATCGTTAGCCTTCAGTGTTGAAGTACTTGAAGTACGCGCTGCTACTGAAGAAGAGATTGCCCATGGCCATATCCATGCACCAGGTAGCAGCTGTGGTAGTCATGAGCACAGCCACGAAGGCGGATGCTGCGGTGGTGAAGGCCACGATCACCAAGGTGGTTGTTGCAGCGACAATAGCGATGAACCCGCTAAAGAAGGTTGCGATGGCAACGGTGGCTGCGGCTGCAAGCACTAACCCTGCTAACCGTTGTTATTAACGGCGGTATAAAAATTAACCAACTGATATAAGATATCAGTCTAAACCGATAGGCCTATTCACTAAGCTTATCGGTTTTTTTCTTTTATACTTAGTAGATCATTGTTGAAGGAATATACAACTAAGGAGCACAAGGATGATCGCTAAATCGATCTATGAAGTACTGCCCTATAGCTATCTCACACTAGGTGGCTCGAGCATGCTAGTGTTAGAAAACAGCTTTGCTGTCGCTGCATCGTTGGTGATATTTATTATGGGCGGGCGCGTTTACAGCCTTAGATCAAAAAACCGCCGCACCGACCCTGTGCGTAAACGCAAAGCTCGCGGACTGCCTGAGTCGATGTACGATTTATTGCCGTTTTTATACCTGTGCACCGCATTTTTGCTGTTTAGGTATTATCCACAAGGGTTGGGGCCGATCCTAGGGATCTGTCTGCTCACCTACTCACTGTATATCTTAATCAGGCGTATTAGCTACCGACAGCACCGCATCCCAGCCGAGAATAATATTATTTAAACAGCCTAAGCAGTATTAAAGAATGAGTGCCTGAATACTTTGCCGTTGCTGCGCACTCATATGTTTTAAATAATTTGAACAACGTGTAATTGTCGCAATACTGACTTGATACTGCGCCGCAATTTGACGTTGACTCAGCTCACCTTGCAGTAATAGCTGAAACACTTTCAAGCGCCCCGCGACTGCACTGCGTTCATCTTCGGTTAGCAACAATTCAAAGAGCTCTTGTAATGAATCTCGTGTTTGTTGCAGCTCAACTTTATCAACCACCTGCTGCCATTCAGCGCGCATAAAACCACTTCCGTACTATTACACCATGACAGTGAGTGTAACAAGGATTGCTAAGCTTGAGTACAAGCAAGCACACAGATTTCGACTCAGAAAGCGTAAATAGGCATTTATTGACGCAATTTGTTACTAACTAATCTCACCCTGATCAATTTACCCATGACAAGTTAAAGCCAGCACTGATGCGGCTTAGCTCCTACCTACAATGATATATCTATGAAACCGATGAAGATTTACCAAGTAAATCGTAAAAAAGCTGTGGAGTCGATGGGATATTTGCGCATAGAATAGCGGAGCAATGTCACATAACCATAAAAATCGTGAGAGTAATCAAGATGAAAAAGCAGATGAAAGTAGCCCTTATCGCGGCAGCTGGCGCATCGGTATTCGCCGCAGCAGTTCAAGCACACAATTTCAAAGAGCCTGAAGACGCTATCGACTATCGTCAATCAGCATTCAGCCTTATTGCTTATAACTTCGGTGATATGGGTGCGATGCTAAAAGGTAAAAAACCTTTTGATGCTGATGTTTTTGCTAGTCGAGCAACTAATGTTGCCGCATTGAGTGTTATTCCAGCTGAAGGCTTTATCGCCGGTTCAGATAAAGGCAATACGGAAGCGCTAGGTAAAGTTTGGTCTGATAAAGCCGACTTTGACGCAAAAATGAAAACTTTCCAAGAGAATGCCGCTAAATTAGCTGTTGTGGCGCAATCTGGCGACAAGAAAGCTATCAAACAAGCTTTTGGTAACACAGGTAAAAGCTGTAAAGGTTGCCACGACGTTTATAAGAAAGATTAATATCGATTTTACGAAAAAGGGCGTTCGCAATGAACGCCCTTTTTTTATATCAACTGCTGCCATACCGGCATAATCAACCAAGCCGTGATCGGCAGTGCCAAGGCGGCAAGTAATATTAGCGCCAGCACGACACTACGAAACGACAGCTCGACTTGATTATCGAGACGCTTATATCCAGTTATCATCGCCAGCACTAACTTTTCACCTTTGAGACGATGCAGTAACACCGCCAATACGTGCACACCACTTAGCACTAATATCAAGTCAAAATTTTTCTTGTGCAGCCAGGTCAGCCAACTGCTTACCTCTGAGGACACATAAGCATAAAGTGGTCCCTCAGTAAAAATATCATCTGTGGCAAATAGTCCCGATATCAACTGAATAGCGACGACACTAATTAACACCACCACCATATAACCACCGAGCGGGTTATGGCCCACAGCCATTGGCGCTTGTTTGCTCTTAACTTGCTGAGCATAGCTAATTACAGCCTTCGGAGAATGGACGAAATGCTTAAATTGCGCGGTTTCACTACCGATGAAACCCCAGACAATTCTAAAAGCTAATAGGATCATCAATCCATAGGCACAAATTTGATGCCACTCCATCTCACCTTCTGAGGCCGTCCAATAGAGCGCGGCTAATAAGGCTAACATGCCCCAATGAAATACACGGGTAGGAAGATCCCAGACTTTGGTTTTAACGGGGGGTTGAGTTGAATCAGAAGTTGCTTGCACACTATTTCTCACATCGAATATTGGCTACGCTACCGATGATATTTCAAGCATTTGTTTGGTGCAATCCAAATCACACTTTAAACACCTGTGGTAGCCGTACAATTACAATGTAAAGTAAATTTTGCCGGACAATTTTGATAGTGAAACCAGAGTTATTCAATCAAATATGAGCCTATTGGCAAACGATATCAAGGGTTTTTACTTAAGGTTTTAGCAAATTTGTCTAAGGGTTCAAATAAATAATCACAGTTTATCAAGCGCAGCTAAACTATGATCTGGATCACAAACTCTACGCGGGAAATTGGTAGTCTGAACTCAAGGAAACAACATAAGGTTCGACATATGATAAAGATTACCAGCAAAGATCTTGAAGTCACCACACCTATTCGTGAACGTATCGAAAGCCGCCTTCGTAAACTAAGCCGCCGAGACGTCCAGCTCATTAATCCACATGTGATTATTGTGCAAGAGAAGCAACAGTTCATGATTGAAGCTTCAGTTGGTATTCCGAATAACAAGCTATTTGCCCAGGCCAGAGACAAAGACCTCTATGCCGCCATTAATTCCATGGGGCAAAAATTAGAGAAGCAATTAAACCGCGTAGTACACAAGCCAGAAGCACAGCGCCATGAAAGACCCGTACTACAGCAAGAAGTAATTGATGACGATTTTGACGATGAGGAGTACGCTGCTTAATCAGTTTGTACCTAGGTTGTGATACTTAGATGACGCACTAGTCCTAAACCGATAGGGTCAACAGGCATTGCTTAATCAGCACCCGCGGCACGAGTATCACAACCCTATTTTGCAAATTGGTCTATACTCAATATAACTAACGTAACAATATGACAGATGGGTTTGAGCGTTCTCAATCCCTGATGACAGTAAGAGTTCAAGAAAAATAACCAAGAGAGGCTAACCAACATTTTTGCGTTTTTTAGGATAACAGCTTGTATCGTTTGGTGATATTAAAGCCCATTATGACGCTTTGTTAGCGCAACAGGGATAACCGCTACCTTGTAGCACATCACCACCTAGCCACTTGGCTTCGATTGCCACTAGGTCGCCTAGTCATAACAGTCGAGCACTAGCATTAGCGAGGTATTTACGATTTATTATCCATGTTACATAGTTAGGTTTACTCGGTAGGTGAACAACAGTGCCCTACATGAACCACAGTGTTTAAGGGATATTCGCTAGTAAACTAGTGCCACCACCTACCCTTATTGGTGAGGCTAATATCTGCAACAGGCAGTGACAGCCGCATTAGCTTGAGGGGGATAGAAACCGATTTGATCTCTAAAGCAAAAATAGCTTAATGCAACATCTCTAAGCGCACCACCTTGGTGCGCTTTTTCTATATTTACCGCTAAAAAATCCGTACTGCTGTCACATTATACCAATCAGTATAAGAATTTGATCTACTCAGCGCGCTTTGGGCAAACTAATTCAAGGCGAATGATTGAAACAATGGTTGTTCCCTTGTGAAATTATTCAACGCAGAAGTAGGCAGCCAAAAACGCGCCAGAATGGCGAGTTTTAGCGATTCTGATGCTGTGTTAACGAGCTTAACCGTAGAATAACTATGCTCTTTACTCGTTGCAAACCACATGGATGTGGTGAATGTCATTAATGCAGGAGCATTTAAGGACCTTACCTCAGAACCGCTAAACTCTCGCTGAGTGACTAAATGTTTATACTGATTGGTATTACATAATGAAACAGGAATAATTCTCTATATGCATAATTTTTCATTGACACTCAGCTGCCATCAATTTACTTTGATTGGATGAAAATGTTAAATCAGTTCTTTTTTACTTTCTTTTTTATTCCCCCCTATTAGGGAGGCGGATTTTCGGTGTAAAAACGAAAGTGAAAATTCCAAGCCTCCCCTACGGGAGGCTTTTTAGTATTTAGCGATCCATAACAAGATTTGTATTAGAGGCCAGTATGAGTAAAGCACAACCCCTAAATCACACCCGGGAACAGATCACCGCGCTTGATAACGAATTGCTGGCGCTGCTCGCCAAACGTCGTGATTTAAGTCTTGATGTCGCTAAAAGCAAAGAAGTAGACGTACGTCCAATCCGCGATACATTGCGAGAAAAAGAGCTACTTGCCCGCTTAGTCAAGCAAGGGCGAGAGCAAGGCCTAGATGCTCACTACGTCTTATCTTTGTACCAAAGCATTATTGAAGACTCGGTTCTCAATCAACAAGCTTACCTCCAAGGTCGAGCCAACCCTGATCTGCAAAAGCAGCAATATTGCATCGCCTACCTCGGTGCACGAGGCTCATATTCCTATTTAGCAGCAAATCGCTATTGCGACCGTCGCCAAATCAATATGCAAGACTTAGGCTGCAGTAGTTTTGATGAAATTGTACATGCTGTTGAATCGGGCCATGCCGACTATGGCTTCCTGCCCATAGAAAACACCTCCTCAGGCTCCATCAATGAGGTTTATGATGTGTTGCAACACACCAGTCTCGCCATTGTTGGTGAAACCACCATTGAAGTAGGCCACTGTTTATTAGCCAAGCCCGGATCACGACTCGCTGATATCACCACGGTTTATGCTCACCCGCAACCAATTAGCCAATGCTCGCGCTTTCTAGCTCAGTATCCCAACTTCAAGCTAGAGTATTGCTCGAGTAGCGCAGAAGCCATGGACAAGGTTATGCAAGCTGATAATGGCAGCGTGGCAGCGATTGGTAGTGCAGAAGGTGGCGCCTTATATCAACTTGAAGCCGTTGCCAAAGATTTAGCCAATCAGAAAATTAATCAAAGCCGCTTTATCGTGGTAGCCCGTAAAGCTATCGCTGTACCAGAACAACTATTGGCTAAAACCACCTTAATCATGGCGACAGGCCAAAAACCTGGAGCACTAGTTGAGGCGCTGTTGGTGCTAAAAGCCCACGATTTAAATATGAGTAAACTGGAGTCTCGTCCTATCCCTGGTACCCCATGGGAAGAGATGTTCTATTTAGATCTTGAGGCTAACTTAGCCAATGATGCTATGCAATCTGCCTTAAAAGAACTTGAGCGTATCACCCGGTTTATCAAGGTACTAGGCTGCTATCCGTGTGAAACCGTAGACCCCACACAATTGAGCAATAGCCAGTTAATGATTGAGCCAAATACAAGTCGCGAACAGCAAGTAAAACCAGCTAGCAGCGTCAGCGCTCAAGCCAGATACAGCAAAGCTTACAAACAAAGTGCAACCCAGATCATCAGTGGCCAACTGCAAATTGGTGAGCAACAATTCGGTGCTATTGCGCAATTATCTTTGCCACAATCTCCAGAGCTGTACAGCCAAAAAGCCAAGCAAATTAAAGAAGCCGGCTTCCAAGGCGTTGTCGTAGAAGGCTTAAGCCGCCAAAGTGATGTCACCCGTAATTTAGCTAGTCTAAAACGCGCCCTTGACCAGTTTGGTCTTGAAGCCATTATTGCCATTGAGCAAGAAAGTGAACTAAAGCTAGCCACTGAATTCGCAGCCCTCATCATGATCACTGGCAAACTTATGGTTAATGAGTCACTGCTCAAACAGGTGGGATCTTTACACATTCCAGTCATTCTGGAGCGCAATACTATGGCCAGCACAGAGGAGTTTCTTAATGCGGCGGACCTAATCCTTTCTCAAGGAAATCAACAATTGGTCTTGTGTGAGTCAGGGGTGCGAACCTTTAACGATGATGCCATGCCCGCGCTCGATCTTTCAGCCTTGGTAAGTATTAAAACACTGAGTCACTTACCCGTTATGGTTAACCCTTGTTACGCCACACCAACAGCACAAGTTGGCGCGGTGGCCGTTGCGGCAAAACAGTTACTTGCTGACGGGGTCATATTGAATCTTGCAGAGGAAGCGGAATCACTCGATAGCAGTTTAGCATTGAGCGCGCAAACCTTAACGGCCTTGTATAGTTATACCAATTAGTATAAGAATTTGATCTACTCAGCGCGCTTTGGGCAAACTAATTCAAGGCGAATGATTGAAACAATGGTTGTTCCCTTGTGAAATTATTCAACGCAGAAGTAGGCAGCCAAAAACGCGCCACAATGGCGAGTTTTAGCGATTCTGATGCTGTGTTAACGAGCTTAACCGTAGAATAACTATGCTCTTCACTCGTTGCCTTACCTCAGAACCGCTAAATTCTCGCTGAGTGACTAAATGTTTATACTGATTGGTATTAGTCACAACCCTTGTCCTCACGGCATAAAACGCAAAAAGGAGCCTAGTGGCTCCTTTTTATATGGTATGGGTTTAAACGCGCTTGCCTTCAACCAATAGCAGCCAACCTTTCAAAACCCGGTGGCAATACCAAAGCATTGCCACCGCGGCCATCGCGATACTCAGCCAGACTAACGGCACAATATAGCTTACAGCCAGCATGGCTAAGGTCGCTACAATAGACCAGCGCTGCCAGCGAATATGGGTATATAAAACCTCATCCATCAGGGCGGGTTTCTGGCCATAGTTGATGACGAGGCTAAGCAAAGGCGGTAAAAAAAATACCGGAAACGCCGCCATAAGCCCATATAGCAAGTGGCCAAGGCTCAAGTCATTTATTACCGCATTACCTGAAGAGGTTGATAGCATTGCAGCGCTCCATCAAAGAATCAGTTTTTACACTCTACTTTAACAATACTGCCAACCTGAGCAATGCGCAAATATTAAAGCTCAACTAATGCATCTGAGCGGATCTTGGTGGAACAAGCCAGCACGTAACCTTGCTCAATCTCATCGCTGGTTAACGCCATTTGGCTCGAAGATTCAACCTCGCCTTTTATGACCTTACATTTACATGCCCCACATACACCTGAGCGGCACGCTGCAATAATTGGCAAACCTAGCTTTTCAATGCCATCTAATAGGCTCTGATCTAGGCTCAATTCAATCTGCTTGTCGCTAATATGTAGCATGAAGGGCTTTGCATCATCACTTGGGCTGCTCGCTGTTGCAGTCGGCGCACCACCAAAGCTCTCTTGGTAAAAGCGGCTCATATCAAAACCTGCTTGTTGCAGCTGCGCTTTAACGGCATCCATATAAGGCGCTGGTCCGCAAACAAATATGGTTCGAGATTGAAAATCAGCCACTTGCTCTGTCAACCACTTAATACTAAAGCGACCCGCGGTGACCGAACTGCCATCTTGCAGCTCACCTTCTTCCAACGTATAAGCCAGATGGAAGTTTTGATTATGCTGTTCAAACTGCTTCAAATCACGGTGAAACACTAAATCTCTTGTCGATTTAGCGCTGTGCAGAAACGCGACATCACTGCCTTTTTGAGTATCCTCTAACCAACGAGACATCGAGTACATGGGGGTGATACCACTGCCAGCGCTCAAAAACAGGTACTTATCCGTTTCGATATCCACAAGGTTAAATACACCGTCTGGTCCAGTGGCCAGCACTCGGTGGCCGACTTGCAGATTATTCGCAAGGTAGTTCGATACGAGTCCATCAGCAATGGACTTGATGGTCACAACAATTGAATATGGTCGCGATGGTGAAGACGAGATAGTGTAGCTTCTGGCGACACGTTCTCCTTGGATATCCAACAACAGCGTAATAAATTGCCCAGGCTTAAATTGAAACTTTACTGGCTGCTCGGCTTGAAAGCGATAACTGACCACATCGTGGGTTTCGTGCCAACGCTCAACACAAACAAGCCTCACCTCACCATGTTGCCACGTGGCGGAATTCAACAACTGGCTATTCATAACCCTGACCCTTTAGAAATTGGAAAAAAACGCCCACCAGAACAGTGGGCGCTGACACACTATGCGACGTTCAAAATGTCATTGAGATCGGCTTCGACTGTGGTGGTCGTTTTCAAGCCAAATTTATCTTCTAGCGCCTTCACTAAGTTAGGCGTTAGGAAAGCCGGAGGTGTGGGTCCAGTACGGATGTTTTTCACCCCAAGCGACAGTAGCGTAAGCAAGATAACAATCGCCTTTTGCTCAAACCACGACAACACTAGGCTCAAAGGTAGCTCATTAATTTCGCACTCAAACACTTCAGATAGCGCAATAGCCAATTGAATCGCACTATAAGCATCATTGCATTGACCAATATCGAGTAAGCGTGGGATACCGTTGATATCACCGAAGGCCAGTTTGTTAAACTTATACTTACCACAGCCTAAGGTCATGATGATCGAGTCTTTAGGCGCAGACTTAGCGATATCAGTGAAGTAGCTACGCTCGTTCTTGTCGCCGTCACAGCCACCCACTAAGAAGAAGTGCTTGATTGAGCCGTTCTTAACGTTTTCCACTACGGCAGGCGCAGCTTCCATAAGCGCATTGCGGGCAAAGCCGATGGTGATCATATGGGGGATCTCATCATAGGCAAAGCCTTCTAATGCTAAGGCTTTATCTACCACAGCAGAGAAGTCTTCACCTTCAACGTGGGTCACTCCCGGCCAGCCCACAATGCTACGAGTAAAGATACGGTCGCCATAGTTACCCACATTAGGATCGATAATGCAGTTAGAGGTCATGACAATAGCGCCAGGGAAGTTAGCAAACTCTTTCTGCTGGTTTTGCCACGCGCTGCCGTAGTTGCCGACCAAATGGGGGTACTTCTTAAACGTTGGATACGCGAGGGCTGGCAGCATTTCACCGTGGGTGAATACGTTAACCCCTTTGCCTTCAGTTTGCTGCAGAATCAGTTCAAGATCTTTCATATCATGGCCAGACACCAAAATCGCTTTGCCTTTCACTGCCACAGTATTCACTTGTGTTGGCTCTGGATGACCAAATGCATCAGTTTCACCGGTATCTAACATCGCCATCACACGATAGTTTAACTGGCCAATGTCCATTGCAGTGGCAAACAGTTTGTCTGCATCCACAGAATCTGAGCCAAGAAACGCCATGATTTTATGGAACTCACCAGCGACTTCAGCATCAGTTTGATCTAACACCCGCGCATGCTCCATGTATGCTGCCGCGCCTTTTAGGCCATATAGGCAAAGTAAGCGTAAGCCAATGATATCTTCATGCACATCTTGATGACCACGGTTAGGCGCCGCATCAACAGCTTGAGTGAGCATTTCAGGTTTCGCTGTCGCTAACACCAAGTTAGCCGCAGCAATCATAGTGTCAGGTGTTTTACCTGCTGCTGTGCAAGCGGCTTCGTACTGGGCTTTTAAGCTATTACGGTACTGGTGAGCTTGTTGAGCGTATTCAACCAAACGTTCGTCATCAAAGTTTACGTTGGTCAATGTTGAGAAAAAGGCTTTTGGTACAAAGGTATCAACATCATGATCAATAATGCCAAATTCGCGGGCTTTTTCAGCATAAGCTGACACCCCTTGAAGTTGATAAATTAGCAGGTCTTGTAGATCTGAAGTATCGGCCAGCTTGCCGCACATACCTTGAGAATAACTACAGCCATCGCCAGCTGGGGTTCGGATTGTCTGCTCACACTGAATACAAAACATTTTACGGCTCCTGTTTTTAATCATGCTTTTCATTTGCATGTTTTAAAAACAGTGTACTGCGCCGATAACCTGACGCTAAGTGTTTTTTGTAATTGATCGACAAAACTATGAGTTAGATCAAATTAGCATTGTCGTAATTACAAGGCCGAATATGATAATTACATATAAATATTAATAACTTAATCTGATTTAACACAAAAAAAGGGAGCCAATGGCTCCCTTAGATGTCGATATCTAAATGCTAATTAGTCTTCATATCATTGACCGATTGCAGCATGGCCCGACTTTCACGTTGGAACTGCGGCGCGAAATCGCCAAACCAATTCGCCACTTCTTGGAACTGGTCGATAAACCCTTGCCTATCACCTTGCTTTAGCATCGACAGCGCTTGGCTGTAATTGTCTAAATAGTCACTGATTGCCACCATACTCTCTGACTGGGCAAAGATAATATCAGCGTACAATTCAGGGCTTTGGGCAAATAGCCGTCCCACCATGGCCAGTTCGAGGCGATAAATCGGCGAGCTAAACTGCAACAAGGCATCAATATCTGCTTCTTCGCGGTACAAATTAAGACCATAAACAAACGATGAAAAGTGGCGCATGGCCTGCACGAGCTGCATGGCTTTATCATGCTTATCCGCTTCAGCTTCTACTAAACGGGCGCCCCAAATCTTTATTTGCTCCAGTAGCCAAGCATATTGCTCGCTGCCGCGACCATGACACACCACCACCACCTGTTTTGCTAAGCTTCCCACATCAGGTCCAAACATGGGGTGAAGCCCCAGCACAGGACCTTGGTGTGCAGTTAACATCGCATCAAGTGGTGCTGACTTAATTGAAGTTAAATCGGCCAAAATACACGCTGGCGGTAAGTTGTTTAACTGATTTAGTATCACCTCACAGGTAATAGAGATTGGCACAGTGACAATCACTAACCCAGCACCATCAAAAATGGCATCTGCTTGTTGCCAGTCGTCTTTATCAAGGCTACGAACCTCATAACCGGACAGTGTCAGCATCTGTGAAAATAGGCCGCCTAATTTACCCTCGCCGCCAACAATAACTACCGGCCCCAGATCAGCTTTCACTTGCTTAAAGCCGACATCTTTCTCATTGAGATAAGATTCGCGCATCAAACGGCGTAAAATATCTTCAATCAGCTGCGGCGATACATCCATACCCGCAGCCTCTTCGCGACGCTTGGCCAACATTGCCGCTTCGCGTTGAGGGGCATAAATTGGTAACCCGGCACCATGTTTTACCGCGCCCACTTGCGCCACCAGATCGAGTCTTTTTCTTAATAGATGCAGTAACTGCTGATCCACGTTATCAATATGGCCACGCAACTTCTCTAATTCAGCTGTGGTTTTCTCATTCATTTACCGGCTTTCCTTCACGCGTTAACTGCTTTGAGCATATCAAATCTGCTGGGTAAAACCGATGCTAATTGTTGCGCGCCTTCACGTAAAAGGGTTTCGGTGTCTTGCCAATTAATGCAGGCGTCAGTAACTGACACACCATATGCAAGTTCGCTCATTGGCTGACTGCTGCTTTGATTACCTGCATTAAGGTGACTTTCCAACATGACCCCAATAATCGATTGATTACCATTGAGGATCTGTTCAAACACATCACGGCAAACTAGGGGCTGACGATTATGATCTTTATTCGAATTACCGTGACTACAATCTACAACCAAACGAGCATTTAGATTGGCACCATGCAGTTGACGCTCACATTCAGCAACACTAGCAGCATCGTAATTAGGCTGTTTACCACCCCGTAAAATCACATGACCGTCAGGGTTGCCGGCGGTTTGCAGTAAAGCCACCTGCCCTTGTTGGTTAATCCCCATGAAGCGATGGCCACTGGCCGCAGATTCAAGAGCATTAATTGCTACACCCAGTTTACCGTCAGTGCCATTTTTAAAGCCCACTGGCATAGAAAGACCAGACGCCATCTCGCGGTGCGTCTGTGACTCGGTGGTACGTGCACCAATGGCTGACCAAGTCACTAACTCTGACAAGTACTGAGGGCTAATTGGATCCAGCGCTTCGGTCGCCACTGGTAAGCCTAATTCCGCCAGCCATATCATTAGCTCTCGGGCTTGGCGTAAGCCCTTTTCAACATCGAACGACTCGTCCATATCCGGATCGTTGATCATGCCTTTCCAGCCAACCGTGGTACGTGGCTTTTCAAAGTACACCCGCATTAGGATGTAGAACTCATCGGCCAGTTCATCATGTAAGGTTTTTAGCTTAAGAGCGTACTCTTTCGCTGACTCAATGTCGTGAATCGAGCATGGACCGGTAACGATCAGCACGCGGTTATCGCGCTTGTGCACAATATCCGCCACCGTTTTACGCGCATTTAGCACGTAATGATAGGCAGAGTCCGATAGGGGCAATTGCTGCTTAAGTTCACTTGGCGTGACTAACACTTTCTCAGAACTAATATGGACGTTGTTGATTGTATCTTGTTGCATAATTGCCACCTAAACCTATTACTGCTTTGCTAATTCATCATTAAATAACTGTCTATTTTGAAATGGTGTAACGCTACACCATTACATCTTGAGGCTAACTATGCCTGTCACTGCAATGCAGATCAAGCGTTAATTGCTTATTCAAACAATATTCATCAAAAAAGCACTCACACTGGCTGGCGACGTTAAGCCAGGTTTATTGGCGACAGAAAACAAAAACCCGCCTTTCGGCGGGTTGTTGTGCGAACACTGCATCTGGTTTTACTAATAAGCGGTTGCTTACTTAGCAAGCTTCTCACGGATACGTGCAGACTTACCTGAACGCTCACGTAGATAGTAAAGCTTAGCACGACGAACACGGCCGCGACGCTTAACTTCGATGCTAGAGATGATTGGGCTGTGAGTCTGGAACGCACGCTCAACACCTTCACCATTAGAGATCTTACGTACTGTGAATGCAGAGTGCAAACCACGGTTACGCTTAGCGATTACAACGCCTTCAAACGCCTGTAGACGCTCTTTACCGCCTTCTACAACACGTACTTTAACTACAACTGTATCACCTGCACCAAACTCTGGTACATCTTGCTTCATTTGCTCATCGTTGAGCATTTTAATGATGTTATTCATGAAATAAACTCCATACTAGTGATAACTGATCAGTCTTTCTCACCGTCTTCGGTGGATTTAACAAACTCCGCTAAAAGCTTTGTTTGTTCGTCAGTCAGAGCTAGATTTTCAAGTAATTCTGGTCGTCTTAACAAAGTTCTTCCGAGACTTTGTTGCAAACGCCAGCGTCTAATATGTTCGTGGTTGCCACTTAACAACACTGCTGGTACATCAACACCATCTAAACTCTCAGGTCGAGTGTAGTGGGGACAATCCAATAATCCATCAGAGAAGGAATCCTGCTCTGCTGATGCTTGCTTACCAAGTACACCTGGCACCAAACGTGATACTGAATCAATCAAAGTCATCGCTGGAAGCTCACCGCCCGAAAGCACGTAATCTCCTATCGACCACTCCTCATCCACTTCAGCTTGAATTATGCGCTCGTCAATACCTTCGTAGCGACCACACACCAATATCAAGTTCTCTGATTGAGCTAACTCCTCAACGCCTTGCTGTGTCAGCTTGCGCCCTTGAGGTGAAAGATAAATCACCTTTGCGTCTTCTCCTGCAGCAGCTTTTGCTGCATGGATAGCGTCGCGTAACGGTTGCACCATCATTAACATTCCTGGACCACCGCCATAAGGTCGGTCATCAACAGTACGATGTTTATCATGGGTGAAATCACGAGGATTCCACGTTTGCAACTCAAGCAGGCCGTTTTTAACAGCCCGACCCGTTACCCCAAAGTCTGTCACGGCACGAAACATCTCTGGAAACAGGGTTACTACCCCTAACCACATCTGTTGTTCCTCGACTTAGAAGTCCGGATCCCAATCCACTAAAATCTGTTTTGCCGTTAGGTCCACCGATTGGATGAACTGCTCGGTAACAAAAGGAATCATTCGTTCCGTTTTGCCAAAGCCATCTTTCGCGTTAGCTTTAACTAAAAGCACGTCGTTCGATCCTGTTTCCACGATCTGTTCAACCTTGCCCATGTTATAGCCTTTGGTATTGACCACTTCACATCCGATAAGATCACGCCAGTAGAATTCATCTTCTGGTAAATCTTTCATCTGTTCAGCAGCAATGGCAATCTCACAGTTAGTGAGCATTTGCGCTTGGTCCCGCGTAGTCACACCCTCAAGTTCAGCAATTAAAGCCTTACCTTGAAAACGCCACTGCAGTACCTTAACCTCGCGCCACTCGCCTTGTTCTTTAATAAGCCAAGGAGAATAGTCAAAAATATCTTCTACAGAATTGGTATAGCTAGTGATTTTCAACCAACCCTTAATGCCGTGGCTAGAACCTAATTTGCCTAACACGACAGGTGCTTGCTGACTACTCATTAATCTATACCTTAACGCTATTAAGCAGCAGCTTTAGCGTCTTTGATCAATTTAGCTACACGCTCAGATGTAGCAGCACCTTGTGCAACCCAGTGCTCAACGCGATCAAGATCTAAACGCAAAGTTTCTTCTTGGCCACGAGCCAATGGGTTGAAGAAACCAACACGTTCGATGAAACGACCGTCACGAGACTTACGGCTATCAGCAACAACGATGTTATAAAATGGACGCTTTTTTGCGCCGCCACGAGCTAAACGAATGGTAACCATGCGTCTTTTATCCTCTAATGATTTGCTTCACATGAAGCAAAAATAAAAACTGGAACCCCGTGTTCGCGAAGAGTCCCAGATAGAAAGCCGGACGATTTTACCTGACTGACCAGCGAATGCAATGTTTTTTGACCACTAAATCGTTCAGCTACAATCAGACAAACTGCTGTTGTAACCCTGATTTAATCTATGCGCGCCACTATATAGACCCGCGCCCCTTACAGCAACAAATTCGCCCTACTCATTGGGGCAGATGTTAATCTGCCGCGATTAAAATCCTCTTGGACAATAAACACAGCTTGCTGGCATATCTGCAAGGTCTAAATAAGTACGGCCTGCAAGTAGCAATTGCCGCGAGCTGCAAACAATAGCCACCAGCAACATTATTGTTGCCACACTTGGCCTGTTGCGGCTTTATGGTAGCCATGGCGATAGATAGCCTGCATATAATTCACATCAAACATTTTCCCACTGAGCTTCTGTGCAGAAAAGTCTTCATCCAGATAAGTATAGTGTAGGTCTATCTGTTCTATTTCACTTAAGTAACGCATTCTAAATAGATCGCCTCTGGCCTGCAGCACGGTCAAACTGGTTAAACTGCGGGTGAGCAACTTAAGCCCTTTGTCTTCTGTCCGTTGATAAAGCGGCGCTAACAGCCCATTACGAACCACATGTAACTGTGGCTCGCGGCTCAAGCCCAAAGCCCGAGAAACCTGCTGGTAGTCAAAGTCGGCTGGATTAAAGAACATCTGTGCCGCCAAGCCTCCGTCGACATGCAGCTCCTCAAGTCGCTGCCCTTGATGTTCAACGGCAATAAACTGCGGTGGGAATACTCCTGGAATTGAGGCACTCGCCGCCAGCACTTGATGCACCAGTTGCACCCGATTGGGCATACTACTACTGGCAATCGCGCCCAAATTCCAGATCATTAGCTCCCCAGAATCGAAATGGGTAGTACCAATAAAGAGTCGCTTACCAGATCGATGACTCATCGCCATTTTATCAATCATAGTTTCAGGATAAGTTTTCGCGATAAACGCAAGCAAACTATCGCCGTCGGAGAAGCTGTCTTTAAATAGGGTATTAAGGAAGTTTTTACTGCCAAGCACCGCTTTATCATTGATCCCCAACATAGCTGATTTAAGCCGCGGTAATTCACTGTCGCCCGCAAACACAAAAGGCGCAAGCAATGCCCCAGCACTAACACCGGTAATAATGGTGTAGTGTGGCAAATCACCGTTATCATGTAAGCCCGTTAGCACGCCTGCCCCATAAGCGCCATTGGCCCCACCGCCCGATAAGGCCAAAATGTTAAGTTGCTCGCCCGTGGCCGTTAATGGAGTAGCGCCTGTATGCTTATTATAAAGAAAAGTTGGCTGCTCACTGGCCCAAAAGCGAATTGGCTCCGACGCCGCTTGTTGGTGCGGTAAAGTGACATCTTTATAATTAGATACGGTTACACGATTCTCTAGTGGATGGTGAGTACTGCAAGCTGCTAACACGAGCGACAAGAGTCCAATACCTACACGCTGTATACGTGTCATAAGTGCCTCGACTTCTATCAGAAATGAAAGAGTTCCAATGAACTATCACCACACTGGCAACATCATTGGCTGAATTTGCAGCTATGATATGCCAGCTGACTAATACAGCAGACTCACCTATGTAGGATCTGACCCACACTTTAACTCATGTCATGATTACCCGATAGCCATTGATGCTCAGCAAACCGTAGCCTCTCCCGTTAGACTGATGTTATTTATACATTCTCAGCGCTAATTGACTCTGCACATCTCAACGTTAGCCAGTTCCCCCCCCCTGCTATACCGATAATATCGGCTGATAACTTAACGTAGGGTCGCATCCTACATAAGAGATTCTAACAAATACGCAACTGCTCATATTATGCCCGCCATAGCAAGTTTGCGCATGCCGATAGTGATAACAGTCAGTAGTCATCAGCACCGTAGCAACCTTAATTTATCTCAGCTGAACAGGGGGTGTTCGCTGCAATATCAAACTCGGCCTATTCATAGGATTGAATCGCCGAAGAGTGAAATTGACATGACAGTTATTAACCCAGTGATAACGACAACGTTGGCAGGTAAGGCATCGACGATTGCTAGCGCCATGATGTTACTTTTTTCTGCCAGCACCGTTGCGGCAGCTTCTGATGACAACGAGCAACAAAAAATAGCCGCCGGCAAATCTATCTTTGCTCAATACGGTATAGATGATGATCTCCCTAAACTCGGCGTCAGCTCGCTGGTACAGGGTGAGCACTTAGTCGAGCATGTCACCCGCACGGTGACCTATCGCGACCAAGTACACCAATCGACGGTCTACTTGGTTAAAAACACCGATCGTAAAGGCAACATCGATTTACGGATCAAATACGATGAGAATGCCCTCGATGAGCAAGAAGATCTCATTGAGCAAATCGAAAATGCCACCCGTACCCAGTATCGCTTGCGTCACTGGGCACAAAGCTACGATCCCACTTCTGTCGAAGCAATCACCGATGCCAATGGTAATGTATCGGTATCGTTCAATTACTCGAAGTATGGATTACCACAAGATATCGCTTACTTTCGTTTTTTGAGCGTTAAGGTCGATATCGTCAATGGTAAGCCGCATAAGATGGTCATCAGTAATCGCCGTCCGTTTAAACTCGATGGCACCAACGTTGAACAATACAATCAACACATTTCCTTCGACACCTTAAGCAATGGCAAGCTGATCATCGATGAGAAATACATCGAAATGACCGGAACCAAGAAAGGCAAACCCATCAAGATAGTTGAAACGGTTGAGCCCGTGGCCTTCTATGATGACACTGCTGAAGTTGAAATCATTGATCATCAGCGTTTAACAGAAGTGTCAGATCCTCGTTTTCGTGAAGAGCAAGTAGAGGTCAACCGTACTTTTCCTTTACTTGGCGACATGGTGAGGCAACAAGGGATCGATCTGCCCTTACCTTTTGGCCTTTCTATGTCATACCGCAACCAAGACATGAGCCTACCGACCAACGATTTTATTATCGGTGGTGTGCGCCTTAATGACTTTTTTGACCCTAATGACACATTCGCCGATGTCACTGCAGAAGCAATGACGTTACGCGGCGACATTAACATTCTGCCATTTTGGAACATGTTCGGTTACATAGGCAAAATTAATGTCGATGCCAATGTTGACGCTTCCTATACCGGTGAAGCTGGGCAAATCATCAAAGATAAACTCAATGATGCCTTACCCGGTGTAGGGGATAAGTTTTGTGAAGGTGTATCAGTGCTCTGTAACAAGGCAAGACTTAATGTGCCGCTACAGCTGGAATACGATTTAGTGGGTGTCGGCACCACACTCTCGGTAGGTTACAAACAATTTTTCGCCTCAGTCACTGCCACCTATTCAATGACGCGTATGGAAGGCAATACGGATTGGGGAGATGGCCTCATTACCGTGCAACCTATGTTGGGTTATCAGTTAGCTGATTACCGCGCACAGATTTTTGTTGGCGCCGAATATCAAGGACTCGATAACCGAATGCAAGGCCATGTGGTAGCCGGAGATATCGAATTTGACTATGACGTTGGCGTCGATCTCAACAACTGGGCTTACCTCGTCGGTTTCAACAAGCAGTTTGGTAAAAACTACAACCTTACCGTGCTGTATAACAAAGGTGAAACTCGCAACGCCTTTACGCTGAACTTCGGTTATCGCTTCTAAACCTAACCGCTTTATTCGCACTAGTACAGATAGACAAGAAGGATTGCATCCTTCACAGGCGATTCTAAGTTTTCGAGACTGGCCACTACTATCACGCCACAACAACGCGAAATGGCTATGTTATGCATAGCCGCTACAACTGGCGTCTCGAAATTTGAACGCGATTTGATCAATAGACTTAGGCAATGATATGACTTATTTACAAACGACTTTAATCGCTGTCGCTATCGCGACATTTTTGACGGGCTGCAACACTGATGTTGAGCCCACTATTCCGCTACCCGAAATCCCAGATCCAAGTGAACCAATCGAAGATAAAGAGATTGTGTTAACCACAACCGATGCCACCATTACTGCGTTGCAGCAGGCAGTCAGCATCACCGACGCAAGTGGTGTAGAAAAACAGGTCGCGGTGGACAGCTTTAAAGGCATCCAATTCGCCAGCCAGTCACGCTTTAATCACAGCAGTTTATTGCCACTAGCAGGCGACATTGATGCAACGCAGTTTCAGGCGGTTTGTCCACAAAATAGACCGACTGCACAACAGCAAGCTGAAGACTGTCTCAACCTTAACATCTGGCGACCCGCCGATGCTGAGCAACATAAAGATCTGCCCGTATATGTGTATATTCACGGTGGTGACTTTGAATATGGTTCCGGCTCTGATGCGCTAATCAATGGCGACACTGTTGTGGCCCAAGGCAGTGATGACGGCAAGCCATTTATTTTTGTCTCAATCAACTACCGCTTAGGAATACTAGGTAGTCACTGGACAGATGGTAAAACATCTCCAAAAGGCGGCAACTTTGGGCTGGGTGACCAAAAGCAATCATTGCAGTGGGTCAACCAATACATTGAACAGTTCGGCGGCGACCCGCTTAATGTCACTATTATGGGGCAAGGTGCTGGCGCGATGTCTGTGGGCATCTTTCAGGATACTCAGCAGCAACAATCGATAGTCGGCACTCACTACCAGCGTGCAATCATGCAAAGCAACCCTTATGGCTTTGAATATACCAGCTATGATGTCGCCAAAGATAAAGCCGCTAACTTAGCTGCCAAATTTGACCAAGATATTAGCCAAGTATCTTGGCAAGATCTTTTACAACAACAAGCCAAAATGAGCAGCCCTCTTACGAGTACAGCCAACTGGGTCGCAGGCTCAGTAGCGACTAACTCAGGCTTAAAAACCGCTGTACAGCTAGCGCTTAAAGCACTCGGGATTGACGTCACATTCCCAAGCGTTGACGCAACGCCATTAGCCACCCTGATGCCTTTTGCTCCGTACATTGAATATAAGAAAAACGCTTTCTCTAGCGACATTGAAGGCTATCACTTTATCCAGCACCCAAGTCAAAATGATTGGACTGTGCCGACAGTCATTGGCGTGAATAAGCATGAAAGCAACAGCTTTGGCATGTTGCCAAGCCTGACTTTTTTAATCCCAACTATTCTCGGTAGCGATCTATTTGATAATCCTCAACAACTGGAATCTAACGACCCTGAACTCATTGCTAGCGAGCTGATGACTTGGTTAGATGATGCTAACAATCAAGCATGGCTGGTCAACCAGATCCAGCAGATGGCAAAGGATCCGCAAACACAAGCACAAGCAATGACCGCCTATAAAGCGGTAACCACTTTATTCTATGGTTTGGGCGATACCGCAAATAGTGGTGCGCTTATGCAGCTTACCGATTTCTACCCCAACCTTGAAGGGGACTTATCGGGTGCCGTCAGTAACATGCAGCAGTTCAAAACCCTGCTCAACGACACCCTGTTTAGCGGGCCAGCTCGACAAATGGCTGCTAGTGCTCCAGTAAACAAAGAAAATGCGGCGACATTCTATCATTTTGACTTTGTGCCAAGCTTCAACATGTGGAGTTACCGAACTGACAGTGAAACTGATTTACCCTATCTAGGCGACTTAATTAAAACCTTAGGTTGTGTTCGCGGTGCCTGTAACGGCTCAGAACTAGCGTTTGTTTTCAATAAAGCCGTTCGCTTCGATGGCAGCGACATTCACCCAACCTCCCAGGAGCGCGCATTAATGGGTAAGATATCTCGCCTGTGGTTTACCGACGCGTTATTCGATGCCTATCAATATGATGCAGAGCTAGATAGCACGCTAGTCATCGACGACGGTGGTGAGGTAAACCTTGTTAATGGTTGGGATGCGGTCAATAACATCGGTGCAGACCCAAGTCTTCGTGAAGGCAGATTAACTGGACTGCAGCAACAGCAACTCCTGCTTTGGTATATCGATGACTCCCAGTCGCAAGCAGAACACTAAATACTTCCAAGGCTAAACATACCAACACGGCCACCAAACGGCCGTGTTGGCAAACGAGCGACAAAGGCACAAATCATGTTAAACCCGCTATACACTATCGTTGCGATACTCGTTGTCGCGCTATCAACCGGCTGTGCGCAGCACTACCCCGAAGTTGAGCCCGATTTTGAACAAAATTGGCAATCGCAAACCTATCAATCTCAAGCCTATTTAATCCCAACGGCTGGAGAGGCATTTGCACGTCGTGTGTCTTTGGTAAGAAGCGCACAACAGCATATTGATATCACCTACTTTTCTTGGGACAAAGATACCTCAGGCCTGCTGTTACTGGAGGAGCTTAGACTCGCAGCTGATCGTGGTGTAAAAGTACGCCTAACCCTCGACGATCTTTTGCTATTCAATGAAAAGTGGCTAGCAGGACTTAATCAGCACCCCAATATTGCCATCAAAGTGTTCAACCCTTTCCACTCACGCAAACTCGGTTGGATCGGCCGCGCCGTTGATTTTGCAAGCCATCAACGCCAGCGAGATAACCGTCTCCATGAAAAGTATTTCAACATCGATGGGCAATGGCTGATCCTCGGCGGTCGTAACATCGGCGATGCCTATTTTGGTTTTAGCCAGCAAGCCAACTTTTTCGATATGGACACCCTATTTAAGGGCGACATTATTCGACCGTTTGCACGCAACTACGACACTCTTTGGCACAGTGAGCACCTGCAAGATATTAGCAGCCTCATCGCCCATGACCACCAGCAACCGCTGGAGGAATTTGAGCAAGCAATCAAAAAACACACGAATAAAGCCGTCATCGCTCATATTGAAGAGCAAGTTGAGCAAGTTGAGCAACTCAGCACAATTGATTTTATCGACGTCAAAGCCACGCCGGTGTTTGACTCATTAGCCAAGCTTAACGATAACAAGCCGTACTTCAGAACCCGTGCTGAGCACACGATTGACCAATACCTTAACAAGGCGAAATCAGCATTAATCTCCACGCCTTATATGGTTCCAAGCCAAGGAGAATTTACCGTTGTTGACAAGCTAGTCGCCAATCAAGCTCAAGTGACGCTGCTGACGAACTCGTCGGCATCAAATGACTCAGGGTTCATTCCTGCCTACTATGAGCAGCATCGCATCACATTGTTAAACAAAGGTGTCGATATCTTCGAGTACAAAGCCAACGCTAGCAACGATGATCACTTCTATCATGCTGATACTTACTATCACAACAAGACCCTCATCTTGGATAGCCAGCTGAGCTACATCGGCTCTTCCAACTTCGATCCACGTTCAGACTTTCTCAACATCGAGTTTGGTGTGTTTGTCGACTCTACGCAATTTGCCCAGCAGGTTGAACATTACTTATTGCGCCAACAAACAGTGTATTGGCATGTCAGCCTGGATGAGCAAGGTAAACCACAGTGGCAATCGGCAGATGAAATCCACCATGACAACCCAGACTATGGCAAGTGGCACGAGATCCCAAATTGGCTATTTCGCAAGATGCACGGTGAATTTGAGCTTTGATCGCCACTGTAACCAGCGGAAATAACCACCGGAAATAACCACCTGGCATTGGCGAGGTGGCTCAAGCAGATTTTGGCCATTAAGCCCAGCAGTGCTTCGCTTAATCAGCCAAAAATCGATTATTCAGACCCAAACGACGGAAATTCAATTAGCAGGACGCATTAACTAAGGTAATTATTATGACCAAAACCACACTCACCATCAGCTTTGTTGCACTGCTCTCCGGTTCAGTGTTAGCCGCAAGCCCAGAGCAGGCGCAAGAGCAAGCACAACTTAACCAACAGATGAGTCAATTACAGACTATCGCCGAAGAAGACGTACTGATTGAGGTCGACTTTGACGCGAGTTTTGAGAGAGTCAGCTATAGCGGCATGATTGTCGATAAGTTTGCAGAAATTTATATTAGCCGCGAACACGCTGTCGAGATGCAATTGCAACAAAAGAGCAAGTTTCATGTGTATGAGCAAGCAGACCTTACTCAGTTAGAAAGTAAAATCGCTGAGCGTATTATCCAAGATAAACCCCGCTACTTCTCAGTGGATTTATATCGCGATTACCACGGTTATGCCGGTGAGTTTACTTACGTCGCCAAAGTTATCGAATACCAATAAATACGGCAATCGCGACATATCACCGACCTAAAATTCACTACCAGCACGTGTCATTAACAACGCGTGCTGGTGCAACTGTGTGACTTCAGCCAACTTTCACTTTAAGGCGGGTATATATATTAAGGGGTTGGTGCAGTATTGGCAGCTTCATCTTCTTCAAAGACCTTGGCTAACTCTTGTTCGGTTAGCACCCCACCACCCAATGAGCGATACAGCTTGATCATTGCCAATAGCTTGTCCCGGCGCACCTCGCTTAACGTTAGCTCAGCATTGAACAAACTCCGCTGGGCATCCATCAGGTCAAGCGAGCTCGACACACCATTACGATACCTAAGCATCGCCAAGTGGGTGTATCCGCGTGACGCTTCCACCAGCTCTTGTTGCGCTTCAATCGCTAATTCTGAGCGACGGAAGCTATTCATGGCATCATTCACTTCAAAATAGGCAGCCAAAACGGTGCTTCGATAAGCCAGTAAAGCCTGCTTAGATGACTCTTGGGCAATATCATATTGCGCCGAAATGCTGCCAGCATTAAAAATTGGGGCGGTGATGCCGCCAAGCAGCGACCAAGTCACTCCCTCGCTATCAAAGATGCTACTTAAGTCATCGGTTTCGGTACCGTAACTGCCGCTAATGGTAAATTTAGGAAAAAAGGCGGTTTTAGCCACCCCCACATTAGCATTGGCGGCAATCATTGCCTGCTCAGCCATTTTCACATCCGGTCGCTGTGACAACATTTGTGACGGTATGCCAACTTTAAATGAACTGGGAAACAGGTCTGCCGAGGTCAGAGATTGCAGATCTTGCTGTTTCTTCAGCGTATAATCATATTCTCCAAGGAGGATTTTTAGCTGATTAGCTTTTTCTTGGCGTTCAAAGTCCAAATCAGGCAAGGTGACTTTTGCACTTTGATATTCCACTTCTGCCTGCTTGACCTGCAAGCCAGAAATCACCCCATTTTGTTTTCGTAGCCTAGCCAGATCGCGTTCTTTTTTACGCAGTTCCACGGTATTCATTGAAATTTGATAACGCTGCTCGATATCCAGCCATTCGTAGTATCGACTCGCCACATCGCTTATCAGGCTTATTACGGCTAAATTGAGCGACTCTTGTGCCGATAGAAAGTTGGCATATTCGGCTTCACTGCGACGGCGGTTTGCCCCCCATATATCTAACTCCCAAGAAACCGTACCGGCAATATCAAATTCATTACCATGGGTCGGATCGGTATTGGTAATCGCGCTATCAATGGAACGCTCAGCATTGGCCTCAACACCCAGCGATGGATACAAGGCTGCATCGGTCACAGTGATTTGAGATCGCGCCGCAATCAGCCTTGAGCGCACCGCCTCTAAGTCGAGGTTTTGTTTTAATGCATGCTCAATCAGCTCGCGCACATTGGGGTCAAGATAAAAAGACTGCCAAGCCACCTGACCACCATTTTCAACCGAGTCTTGGGCCAAATCTTGATGGTACTGCGGTGGTAACTCCACATTCGGACGCTGATAGTCTGGGCCCATGGCGCAACCTGCCAGCCCTATCATAGCGCCAACCAAGCCAATCACATTGATTGCCAGAGTTTTACGCTTTACAGCGCTGGTTAACGCTGTGCTGAATCTCGCACTATAGCGGTGTGAATTATCCATGAGCATTCTCCTTGGCTACAGAATGTTCATTGGCAGCTGACGGCGCGATTTTAGATTTCAACCACCCGGCAGTGGTGACGAAAAACAACGGCACCATCACTATGCCTATGGTGGTGGCGAACACCATGCCACACAAGATAGGAATTGAAATACTCTGTCGACTTACCGCACCGGGTCCCACCGACAATACCAAAGGTAATACCCCTAAAATAAACGCCATTGATGTCATCAAAATCGGTCTAAAGCGCATATTTGCCGCCTCTAACGCGGCATCAATGCGGCTTTTACCTTCTTTATGTAACTGGTTAGCAAATTCAACAATTAAAATGGAGTTCTTCGCCGCCATGCCTATCAAAGCGATAAACGCCACTTGGAAAAACAGGTTACTTTCCATACCACTCACCCAAGTACCCAGCGCCGCCCCCAACATGGCAATTGGCGCAATCAACAGCACCGCGATGGGGATCGTCCAGCTTTCATAGAGTGCAGCAAGAAATAGGAACACAAACAACATCGCTAGGGCAACCGCAATGCTGGTTTGGTTAGCAGACTGCACCTCTTGGTAGGTAATACCTGTCCATTCGTAACTAAATTCATTTGGCAACATAGGTTTGGCTACACGCTCAATTGCTTTAATCACATCACCCGAGGCATAACCGGCAGCAGGCGTGGCGTTAATTGATGCGCTACTAAACAAGTTGTAGTGGGTCACAGCAGCCGGGCCAACCGAGTAGTCATACTTAGCTAACACCCCAATTGGCACCATGGCGCCAGTGGAAGAGCGCACATAGTAATCTTTTATCTGCTCGGGGAATTGGCGATATTGCTCTTCGGCCTGCACTTTAACACGGTAAACACGGCCAAATAGGTTAAAGTCATTTACCGTCGAAGAATCTGTAAAGGTTTTAATGGTGCCATAGATATCGGCCACATTCACACCAATGGCCATCGCTTTGGCTTCATCTACACTCAGGTGCAGCTGTGGAATGGCACTTTGCAGCGATAACCCAGCAGTTGCAATCTCTGGTTGCAGTTTGAGTTTTTCCACCAACTCGTCAGCGGTTTCCATCAGGCCTTTAAAGTTAGTGCCAGAGGTGTCTTGTAATTCCATCTCCACCCCAGAGCCATTACCCAGCCCTGGCACTGCCGATGGTAAATACAGATTAAACTCAGCTTCTAATACATCATGAAGCGCCAAGTTGATCTCTTTCATCACTTTTTGCACGGTTGCATCGCTATCGACTCGCTCAGACCATGGCTTAAGAATAATCTCAAACTGACCATTGGCTTGATTGGAACCTGAACGGCGATTCTCACCTGCAAGCGTAAAGGAGTAGGCCACAGCGGGATGGGCTAGCACTTTCGCTTCGGCTTTCTTTAATACCGCTTGCGAGCGGTTAACGGTCGCGCCATCGGGTAGGGTCATGTCGATAAAGAATCGCCCTTGGTCTTCATCGGGCATAAAGCTAGAGGGCAGATTAGACATGATCAGATAAACACCGCCAACCATCATGGCAAAAACAAGATAGCTGCGGGCTGCTTGTCTTGTGGTTAATGCCACTATCGCGACATACTTACTGGTGCAAATATCGAGTTTGTCATTCATCCACTTGAAGAAGCCAGTACTGGCTTTATCACCGGGCTTAAGCAGCAATGCGCATAACGCTGGAGACAAGGTTAATGCAACCACGGTGGAAATGAGCACCGCAACAGTAATTGCAATAGCGAACTCTCGATACATGATACCGGTAATACCGGCTAAAAATGACACCGGTACAAACACTGCGGCGAGCACTAAACTGGTTGCCACCAACGCGCCAGATAACTCCTTCATCGCCACTCGTGTTGCTTCGACTGAGCTTAAGCCCTGCTCATGCATTAAGCGTTCTACGTTTTCGACCACCACAATGGCATCATCCACCACAATACCAATGGCCAATACTAAGGCCAATAGGCTGACGGTATTGATGGTAAATCCAAAGGCTAACATTGCCGCTAATGTGCCAATCAATGACACAGGTACTGCAATGGCGGGGATAAGCGTAGCCCGCACATTTTGCAAAAATAGATACACCACCAATATCACCAGTATCAGCGCTTCAACTAGCGTTTTAACCACTTCATCGATGGAGTTTTCAATAAAGATGGAGGCATCGAAAAACACTTCCCAATTCATACCTTGGGGGAACTTCTGCGCCAGCTTGGCCATCTCTTTTTTAACGTTTTTGGTCACCTCCAGCGCATTGGCGCCGGGCAGCAGATATACCTGCAAAATAGTGGCGTTGGCACCATTAAGCTGCGACTGTAACGTATAAGCCGATGAGCCCAACTCTACCCGCGCAATGTCACGTAGTCGCACAATAGAGCCATCGGTGTTAGCTCGAACGATAATCTCTTTAAACTGCGGCACGCTACTCATACGACCGGCGGCGGTGATTGGCAGTGTCATACTCAGCGATTCGGTGTTAGGTTGCGAGCCTATCGAACCTGCAGGAGACTCTTTGTTTTGCGCTTTTACCGCGTTAATCACATCACTAGTTGTTAGTCCATAGCCAGCCATAATATCGGGCTTTAACCACACCCGCATAGAATAACTACGCGCGCCGGTGTTACGCACTCGGCCCACACCGGGAATACGCTTCAGTGCGGCTTCAATGTTAATGGTGCCGTAGTTGCTGAGGTAAATCTCATCATAGCGATCGTCGGTTGAGGTTAACGCTAACTTTAGCAGCTCTACTGAAGCCTCTTTAGAAACAGAAACCCCTTCTGTTTGCACATCGATAGGCAAGCTACCAGTCGCTTGTTGGGTTGAGTTTTGCACATCGACCGCCGCCAAATCTGGGTTGGTGCCAACATCAAAAGTGATGGTCACATTCGCACTACCAGAATTGGTGCTTTTTGAACTCATGTAGATCATGTTTGGCAAGCCATTTAGCTCTTGCTCTAATGGCGTTGCTACGGACTCGGCTGCGGTCGTTGATGTGGCGCCAGGGTATGACGCTGACACCTTAACCTGCGGCGGCGTAATGTAAGGGTATTGATCAATCGGTAACTTGAACATGGCAATTAAGCCAAGCAGCACTATCACAATAGAGATAACACAAGCATAAACCGGTCGAGTTACAAAGAACTGTGCCATGGTTACTGCTCCTGCTCTTGTTCTAACGCTTGTTGTTTAAGCGCTTGTTCCTTTTGTATTTTATCTTCTCGTTGTTGATAGGCCTCTTGCGTTAATGGCTCAGCTAACTGACCATGGCGCACTCGGTGCATACCTTCAACAATAACCAGCTCACCGGCTCGCAATCCGCTTTTTACCACCACACCCATTTTGCCTTGGTGCTCTATCACGATAAACCGGCGCTCAACTTTGTTATCTGGCAGAACCACCATGACATAGACCCCGCCTTGCTCAACCTGAGTGGCTTTTTGTGGGATCACCACCGCATCGCTGATCTCATTAAGCTTAATGCGCACATTGGTGTATTGCCCCGGTAGCAGCTCTTTATTCGGGTTAGGCAACTCAGCTCTAACCTGAAAAGTGCCGGTTTCAGGATTGACCGAAGGGTCAGTAAAGCGCACGTCACCCAAATACGGATATTCGCTGTTATCGGGCAAGGTAATGGTCACAAAGCCTTCAACCGCTTTGCCTTCTGTCTCAGCTTCTTTCTTTTCTGAGTAGCTAGTCATGCGGCGACGGGCATTAAGGTAATCTAGCGCTGACATGTTAAACGTCACATAGATTGGGTCGACCTGTTTAACGCGGGTCAGTAGTGATTGGCCGCTACTGCCCACCAGCGCACCAATGTCGACTTCAGAACGGCTCACTAAACCTGAAATGGGCGATTTAATCTCGGTATAGCTAAGCTCAAGTTGCGCCTCATCAAGCTCGGCTTTGCTGGCAGCTAAACTCGATCTGGCCTGAGATAGCACAGACAATGCATTATCAAAATCAAGCTGGCTGGTAGCATCTTGCTCATATAAAGGTTTTAAACGTTCGACATCACGCTTCGCTTTATCTAATGCCGACTGCTGCGAATCCACATTTGCCTCTAAGCGATTAACAACGGCGAGATAAGGACGGTTATCAATGCGATAAAGCACAGCCCCCTCTTGTACGGCACTGCCCTCAATAAAGCTTTTATCTTCAACAAAGCCATTGATCCGCGCCCTAACTTCGACATCCAACGAAGCTTGAGTCACGCCGATGTAGTTACCATATAACGGTACAGTCGCTGAATTAACCTTTTCAACAACCACTAGTTTGGGGGTGATTTTAGGCTCTGGCTTATCGCAACCTAATAGAGAAGTCAGTGCCACAATGCCAAGTGCAAGGTGCTTTACCGGGAAAACCATTCTAACCATGAACATGCCCCAAAATAATTTGTCGTACCTGATGTACGCGGCTAACCGCTGTTGATCCAAGCGTGTTAGTTTGCAAGTGAATGCTGTATTGATGTGTAACAGAAGTGTAAACGCTAACTGACTAAAACAGCAAGAAAAAACCTTAATCATCTGTATTAGAAAATCAGCATAATTACTAGGTTAACGCCAATCGGCCCTGAAATAAACATCGACACTTAAAGCGGCCTCATTGACTAGGCAAAAAAAAGCTCAAGCACTAGGCTTGAGCTTTGATTTCGCAGGCAGTGCTTAACGGCCAGGCATTTTCATGCCAGGTGGTAACATGCCACTCATACCGCGCATCATTTTCTTCATGCCGCCTTTTGATGACATCTTTTTCATCATTTTCTGCATTTGAGTAAATTGCTTCAGCAGGCGGTTAACGTCTTGAATCTGTGTGCCTGAACCGGCAGCAATACGACGTTTGCGTGAGCCTTTAATAATATCTGGGCGTTTACGCTCGGCAGGCGTCATCGAATTGATGATGGCTTCCATTTGCCCGGTCATTTTACCCTCTTGTACTTGGGCTAAGGCTTCAGGCGGCAGTTGTCCTACACCAGGCAGCTTTTCGATCATGTTCATCATGCCGCCCATGTTCTTCATTTGTTGCAACTGCTCACGGAAATCTTCTAGATCGAAGCTGCCGCCTTTTTTAACTTTTGAAGCCAATTGCATGGCTTTGTCTTTATCAACACCACGTTCAACTTCTTCAATCAGTGATAAGACATCGCCCATACCTAAGATACGCGATGCCACGCGATCTGGATGGAATGCCTCTAACGCGTCGGTCTTTTCGCCGACACCTAAGAATTTAATGGGCTTGCCAGTAATATGGCGAATCGATAACGCTGCACCACCACGTGCATCACCATCAACCTTGGTCAGCACGACACCGGTGAGTGGCAATGCTTCATTAAACGCTTTGGCAGTATTCGCAGCATCTTGACCTGTCATGGCATCAACCACAAACAAGGTTTCTACTGGATTAACCGCAGCATGGAGATCTTTAATCTCATCCATCATGCTTTCGTCGACATGCAAACGACCTGCGGTATCGACAATCACAACATCAATGAATTTAAGCTTGGCGTGCGCCATAGCGGCATTGACGATATCAACCGGCTTTTGGCTTACGTCTGATGGGAAAAACTCAACTTCTACTTCGGCCGCTAAGGTTTCTAGCTGCTTGATCGCCGCAGGGCGATAAACATCGGCACTGACAACCAATACAGATTTCTTTGAGCGTTCACGGAGAAACTTAGACAGTTTCGCGACACTGGTGGTTTTACCCGCACCTTGCAAACCCGCCATCATAATCACTGCTGGCGGTTGGGCACTTAGGTCTAAGGCTTCATTAGCCTCGCCCATGGCATTTTCTAATTCGCTTTGAACAATCTTAATGAAAGCTTGGCCAGGACTGAGGCTTTTTGAAACCTCTTGTCCAACAGCGCGCTCTTTGACGCTGTTCACAAAGGCTCGAACAACAGGTAAAGCCACATCCGCTTCAAGCAGCGCCATACGGACTTCACGTAATGTCTCTTTAATATTGTCTTCAGTTAAGCGTCCGCGACCGCTAATGTTCTTTAGGGTGCGTGACAGTCTGTCGGTTAGGTTCTCAAACATTATCGCGTTCTTTACCGTTAGAATTTACATTAATGGGGCAGTATTATAGCGATGCCTAGATATTATGCTACTGCATCGCGGAACAATCCTTGCCTAGTCGGCCTATCATAGCACCTTGGGTGAACAAAGGATGAGCAACTATTTTCCAAAACTTAGCGCTACCGCTCACATTGCACTTATATTTGTCACTTTTGCTACTGCCCAAGAGCACTTTTGTCGTGCTATTCTAGCATGAGATTAAGATGCATACTCAGATCATCTCTTTGAGTATATGCAGAAAACTAACAAACAATAGGTTAATTTTCGATGGTCATTTTTTCCGCCTCAGCCATGTTTTTCTACTGTATTGCATTAATACTGGTAGTCAGCCGCCTGTTTCACGCGGACGGTCCAAATCGACGTGTCGTCGCCGGCTTTGCAGCCATTGCCGTGGTATTGCATGCCGCCGCATTGTCACAAGCCATTGTCACTGAGAATGGACAGAACTTTAGCTTGACCAATGTCATCTCTATGGTGAACTGGATCATCGCCTTTAGCTTCACCATATTGCTGTTTAGGCTAAAAATGATTGTGGTGGTGCCGGTGGTCTATGCCTGCTCGGTGATCTCCGTCGCCCTATTGTGGTTAGTGCCGCCTGAATATATTACCCACTTTGAAATTCACCCGGATGTATTAGTGCATGTGGTGCTGTCATTAATGGCTTACAGTGCCCTAATGATTGCCGCGCTGTACGCCATTCAGCTGGCGATTATTCAGAACAAACTTAAAAGTAAAAAGCTTATCATGAGCCCAGCAATGCCCCCATTGATGACAGTTGAAAAGCAGCTGTATCACTTGGTTATTGTTGGTGTGGTGCTATTGAGTCTTTCATTGGCCACGGGCTTTATCTTCCTCGACGATATGTTTGAAGAAGGCAAAGGTCATAAAGCGATATTATCCATTATGGCGTGGTTCACTTACATTGCCATGTTAGCGCAGCAGTACTGGATTGGTTGCCGAATCCGCAGCGCCGTGCTGTATACATTGACTGGTGCAACCTTGTTGTCTTTGGCCTATTTTGGCGCCCGTATCGTTAAAGAACTTATTCTGCGGTAATCCCTTCTTTTATCTAGGTATGGGCCAATGCTCATACCTAGGTTCACTTGACACACCCTTTAAATGACGGTAATTACTGTTATTCACAAAGATTTTCTTAGCACAACGCCATAGCGGGGCTATTTTTTGGACGCAATATCCACTAGCGTACTATTTATTGTTTTACTTATTCTGATCATCATTTCGGCCTATTTCTCTAGTTCAGAAACAGCGATGATGTCGCTTAATCGATACCGATTGCGCCACTTAGCAAACAGTGGTCATAAAGGGGCAAAACGGGCAACCAAACTGCTTGAGCGCCCCGATCGCCTAATTGGATTGATCCTTATCGGCAACAACCTAGTTAATATCCTAGCCTCTGCAATTGCCACCATTATTGGTATCCGCTTATTTGGCGATGTTGGTGTGGCCATTGCCACAGGCATATTAACCTTGGTGGTATTGGTATTTGCTGAAGTGACCCCAAAAACCGTCGCGGCATTGCACCCTGAGCGCATCGCCTTCCCGTCGAGCTTTTTGTTAAAGGGCCTATTAGTGGTGCTGTCACCCCTAGTAAAGGCGGTGAACTTCATTACCGGAAGCTTCTTACGTCTGCTGGGTATTCGCTCGGTAAAGGCTGATGATGCCCTTAGCCAAGAAGAGCTGCGTACAGTGGTTCATGAAGCCGGCGCACTCATTCCTCAGCGCCACCAAGAGATGCTTTTGTCCATTATGGATCTTGAAAAAGTCACCGTTGATGACATCATGATCCCCCGCAATGAACTGTACGCCATTAACGTTAATGATGACTTTAAAAGCATCAACAAGCAGGTTATCCAAAGCCCCCATACCCGCGTACTGCTCTATCGCGATAATATTGATGATGCGGTGGGGTTTGTGCATTTACGCGATGCGCTTAGGCTGCAATCGAAAGGGCAATTTAGTAAATCATCACTCCTGCGCGCAGTAAAAGAGCTGTACTTTGTACCGGAAGCGACACCGTTGAATGTGCAACTAGCTAACTTTCAACAAAACAAAGAACGCATCGGCTTAGTGGTGGACGAATACGGTGATATTCAAGGCTTAGTCACCTTAGAAGATATCCTTGAAGAGATTGTGGGTGACTTCACTACCTCAATGATCACCACCCCCAGCGAAGATATCAACCAACAGCAAGATGGCAGCTTCTTAATTGAAGCCAGTATCAACATCCGTGACTTAAACAAAGAGATGAACTGGCACTTCCCCATTGATGGCCCGAAAACCATCAACGGTCTCATTTTAGAGTACCTAGAAGAAATTCCTGAGCCCTACACCTCAATGCGATTATCCGGCTACCCATTAGAAGTGATTGATGTGGCAGATAACATGGTGAAAACCGTACGGGTGATACCGCAGCATTATCAAGCGCCAAAGAAAAAAGAAGATTAGTGATTAACCAATAAAGGGGCCAACAGGCCCCTTTTTGCTACGCCGATGCTGCTCTGCGCGCTGCTTCTAACTCGCGGCGCTTAGTGATGGCAAGTGGCGTGATGGCTTTATCTAACTCTTCAGCCCAGCCCAACATAAAATACACTTCCGCCATTAAGAAAAATGGCCCAATGAGAAGCTGGTTTAAGTCATCAATGAAAGCTGGCTTGGCCTTTTCATATTTGTGACCAATCAACTGAAAAATCCATGCAACCACAAAGACGGCTATCGCTATCCATAAGCCATACTGAGTTTGTGCCACCATATCTGAGGTGTATAGCACGGGGATGATAAACGCCACCATGCCCAAAGCGAGTTTAACGTTGAGCAAAAAATAGTACACCAGCACCCCAAGGGTAAACACATCGGCGACATTCACCTTAAACTCATTAACGGCAATAATGTTTATGGGGATCAGGTTTAATAGCACGAATAACGACCAGATAATGCCGGGAATACCGATAAAGTGGGTTTTGATATTCTTGGGGTTAAGGTGCACGCTCTTATACTGTGCTAATTGCTCCACGGCTGATTTCATTGGCTCGAGGCTCCTGGCTAGTCGTTATTATTGCCACGGCTTTTACCTCGGTATCTTCCACGACCTAATGACCGTGTCGCGGTTAAATGAGCTAAAAACGTGATCCTTATCCCATTTAACCTAATGCATTTTGGCAGATGTTTCTAGAGCTAATATTCAAGTCTGCTAAAAGTGCACTGCCTTATCCGATGAATGCGCTAAAACTCTCGATTAATTTTAGTCATGCTGGTGATTAACATCTGCTGCTCCTCGCTGCTCAGGTGACGGGTTAAATCCTCCACTAACGCCAAATGCAGTGCATTGTGGTGCTCATGTAATGCACGCCCCTCGGGGGTTAAATCCACCAAAATTGAGCGCCGGTCTGACTCCTGTGGTAAACGCACAATTAAACCCGCTTTAACCAGTTTATCGACCTGCACGGTTAAGGTACCTGTAGTGATACTCAAACGGTCAGCAAGCTCCTTCATACGCATTGGCCCGTGACTACCTAACACCTCAATCGTATGAACTTGCGCCAATGTATAGCCAGTCTCTTTTACCACCGACTGCTCCCACGACGATAGCTTGTCATAGAATTCAATAAGCAGATGATTGAGTTGTTTAAGCTTTTGCATCGATTAACCTTGATGTACCTCAACTGTAAGGTGGCTGATAGTAGCAAATTTTGCCAACTGCTGTTTATAAAACTCGACACTGTGTGGCTGTTGAGCAACGATCGTCATGGCCGCGCTGTAGTGACTGGCGGTCACTTTCCAAACATGTAGGTCTGCAACGATGCATCCGTGTTGTTCAAGCTCGGTGATCATCGCTTGCCGTATATTGGCAGACATACTTTCATCCAATAGGATCGGACTAGTTTGACGCATTAAACCCAGCGCCCATTTGCTGATAACGATCGCGCCGACAATCCCCATCAATGGGTCAAGCCATGTCCAACCTAAGAACTTACCAATAATCAGTGCGCTGATTGCCAACAAAGACGTCAAGGCATCAGCTAATACATGCATATAAGCTGCGCGCAAGTTATGGTCATGGCTGTGGCTATGTCCATGCTCATGGCTGTGACTATGCCCATCATTGTGACTATGTCCAGGCTCATGGCTGTGGCTATGACTGTGGTCATGGCCATGATCGTGGCCATCGGCGTGTAGTAACCACATACAAACCACATTCACCACCAAGCCAATAATTGCCACAATAATAGCTTCATTGAACTGAATCGCTTGGGGAGAAAACAGTCGATGCACCGACTCAACCACCATCAATAACGCCACAATACCTAAGGCGATTGCGCTGGTATAACCGCCTAATACACTGACCTTGCCACTACCAAAAGAAAACTTGTCACTGTTTGCATGCTTTCTGGCATAGCGATAAGCAAACAATGTAATGCCAAATGCGGCAGCATGGGTTCCCATATGCCAACCGTCCGCCAATAATGCCATTGACCCGTAGACTGTCCCCGCGACTATCTCCACTATCATAGTGACGATGGTGATCATTAGCACGATGAGTGTGCGGCGTTCACCTTGGTGGTTGTGTTGCTCAAACTGGTGATGATGGCTGTGTTTTTCGACTGCATGACTCAGCATGAATAGATACCTTGACAATCAAACTAAATAAAATTTATATTGTTTGATTATCAAAGTAAATAGGTAAAGCCCATGTTATTTGTAAGTTGCCAGATTAGTTAACTAAGTGTGATAGCGATCATATTTAATCGCCCTTAGCGGTTTTTAATGCCGCTTCAATACGTAACTGATGATTCGCTTGCCATTGAGAAAGGGTCATTGCCGCTTCTTTATCGGCTTTTGCCTTCGCAGCTTGGTAAACCTCAATGGCAGTCTCTTTAGGCAGCACTGCAATCCCTTCATTGTCAGCCACGATAATATCGCCGCTGTTGACCTTCACTCCACCGCAACAAATAGGCTGGGCGAGTTCACTGTAACAGTGCTTACTACCCGGTACGGGGAATACCCCTCTAGCAAATACGGGAAACTGCATCTCGGCCACTTCGTTCACATCACGGATCACACCATCAACAATGAAGCCTTTAATACCGCGTTGCTGCGCCACTGCACATACATTGCCTCCCGCAACCGCAAACCTATCATCAACCCCATCAACGACAATAATCGCACCTGCAGGCGCCTGATAGATAGCTGCATGCATCATAAGATGGTCACCTGCACTCAGCTGTACGGTAAAGGCTGGACCGCTAATAGCAGGCATTTTTGCCCATAGCGGATGAATACGATAATCGATGAAATGCTCACGGCCGAGCACATTGGCATAATCAGGTGTCGCAATCGCGCTAAAATCAACATCCATGGTCAGTAACCCTAAAACTGGTCTAATCAGTAATAGCAGTTATACCACGCTAGATTATTTTTCGCAGTTCGACTTAAGTGCGGTTGTCATATCTTGTTTGAGGGTTAGTAAATACTAACTTAAAATCACTGTTGCCGTCGCGTAGCGGGCTTCGTCTGCAATGCTAATGTGCGCTTGGCTCGCACCAAGCGCTTGCATCCGCTGAGCAGCACCATCGGTAAAGTTCACTTTAGGCGCGCCATTACTATCATTACTAATTTCAATATGCTGAAACGACACGCCGCGACCAATGCCTGTACCCAGCGCCTTAGCAGCGGCCTCTTTAGCGCAAAACCGTTTCGCTAGATAACGTGCCGGCTGCGCTGATTGGGTGAAAATGGCCAGTTCAGATTCCGTTAATACCCGCAAAGCTAAGCGGCACTTAGCTAAGCCCGTACCCGCAATAGCTTTGTCGACTACCGTTTCAATACGGTCTATCTCAACGATATCGGTACCTAAACCTACCACCATGAATCTTTCACCTACTAATTAACGCGATACACTTTTAATGGTTATTCGCCGTTGCGGCCTTCAACCATTAATTGCTTCATATCTCTTACTGCCATTTCCAAGCCATCAATGGCCGCTCGGGCGATAATCGCATGGCCAATATTTAACTCATACAGCTCAGAGATTGCAGCGATAGGCTTAACATTATGATAATGCAGTCCATGACCCGCATTAACCACTAGGCCTTTACTGTATGCATAAGTGGCCATTTCGGTGATTCTAGCTAATTCCTGCTGCGCTTCTTCATCGGTCTTGGCATCGGCGTAGCATCCAGTATGCAGTTCAATAACCGGCGCACCTACCGCAACCGTGGCATCAATTTGCGCCTTGTCCGCATCGATAAACAGCGACACTTTAATGCCTTGCGCGGCCAATTTCGCCACTGCCGCCGCCACTTTATCTTGTTGGCCGACAACATCTAGCCCACCTTCTGTGGTCAGTTCCTCACGCTTTTCTGGTACTAAACACGCATAAGCAGGCTTAACTTCACAGGCGATGTTCACCATTTCTTCAGTGACAGCCATCTCGAAGTTCATCCGTGTTTTAATGGTTTGTGCCAGTAGGTAAATATCACGGTCGGTAATATGACGGCGATCTTCGCGCAAATGCACCGTAATGCCTTCAGCACCGGCATGCTCAGCAACTGCGGCGGCATGAACTGGGTCTGGATAAGTGGTGCCCCGCGCCTGACGTAATGTCGCAATATGATCGATGTTAACACCAAGATGAATACGGCCCATGGCACTTCCTTACTGATTGACATAAGTGAATGTAGTTTGAATGCGCTATTGTACTGAGCCGACAAGCAAAAACCAATGGAAAAGCCTTCAGCTTGCTTAGCTCATTTACTTTGAGGTTATGCGCCAGCGCAATAACGTCAACATTAGCGCTCGATCGGTTTTACTTGTTGAGTAAATAGTGCGCGTGACTTCAGTGGCTTATCGCCAATACAGGCAACAAGTAACTGCCGCATTAACTGTTTGGCGGACTTAAAATCGGCGGCACATAGCTGCTTATTGGCCAAGTTAAGTAACATCGAACCTGCATAGTGACTTTGTTTCGGGCCTAGTGCACTGACAAAGCCCTCCTCTGGTAACAACCGATAATAGTAATCAGCCTCTATGGTATGCTCGCTAATATCCTCTAGCAGCGATGGCATTAAGCCTAACTCTTGCAAAAGTGCGACCTCAAAATAGCGCAATTGCGATTGCTCAAACCCTGCGGCCATTTTCATCAGTGTGTCGTGATAGGTGAAAAAGAACTGCTCTGCACCGTGGTCGACACTTAAACTGCGGACTAATATTTCATTGAGATAAAAGCCAGCAAAGCTCACTTCGCCACTTAAGGGAACGGCAGCGCTCGCCGCCTCGACTTGATAGAGGTTCTTTAAACTACTCTTGCCTGATAGTTGAAATATCAGCGGCTGGAATGGCTGTAGAATACTCTTGATTGAACGTTTTCCGCTGCCTAAGCGCGCTACACAGTCGACCCGGCCATGGCCATCAACTAGCATATTCACTAATACACTAGATTCTCGATATGGTCGTGTATGCAGTACATAACCCCGCAGCATGCTCTGTTCTCTCTTAACTTCGTTGTATCTACGTTAAAGGCCGAGACCACAAACTGCAACACTTGCTGCACCTTGCCATCTCGGCCTCATTAACTTTATCGACGACTAATTGGTTTAGGCGGCTAATTACTCTTCGCCGTAGCCTAAGCTGCGCAGTGCGCGCTCATCATCAGCCCAACCTGATTTGACTTTAACCCACATCTCTAAAAATACTTTGTTATCAAATAGCACTTCCATATCGACACGGGCGGCAGAGCTGATCTTCTTAATCCGCTCGCCTTTGTTACCAATCACCATGCGTTTTTGGGTTTCACGCTCTACAAGCACCAGCGCGTTGATTTGATAAACACCGTTTTCCATCATCTTAAATTGTTCGATTTCAACGGTCGCATCGTAGGGGAGTTCATCACCTAAGAAGCGCATCAATTTTTCACGTACAATTTCCGACGCCATAAATTTCTGAGATCGGTCAGTGACATAGTCCTCAGGGAAATAATGTGGCGACTGGGGTACCGACTCTATGGCCATATCCATGATGCGCTCAACGTTAGTCCCTTGAGTGGCGGAAATAGGTAAAATCTCATCGAAGCTAAACTTCTGTGCCAGTTGCTCTAAATGGGGGAACAGGGCTTCTTTATCTTTGATGTTGTCGACTTTATTGATAGCCAACACCGTTTTACGGCCATCATCACGGCTTTGAAGCTTTTTCAAAACCATTTCGTCATCGGCTGTCCAGCTAAGGCCATCAACCACGAACACCACCAAACTGACTTCCGCTAACGAACTTGAAGCCGCGCGATTCATCAATCGGTTGATCGCGCGCTTCTCTTCGATATGCAAACCAGGCGTATCAATAAACACCACCTGACGCGGGCCTTCGGTATGAATCCCCATAATACGATGGCGTGTTGTCTGAGGCTTTTTAGAGGTAATACTGATTTTTTGCCCAAGTAGCTTGTTGAGCAAAGTCGATTTACCCACATTGGGACGACCGACAATCGCAACCATACCGCAATAGGTCACATCATACTGTGCCGACGAGGTGCCCGAGTTCATCTGCGCTAACAGCTCATCTAAACTGGGTTCATTGGCCTCAGCATCATGTTCTGGTTTGTTGCTCATCGTTTAATTAACTCCAATACTTCTGCGGCAGCTATTTGCTCCGCTTTTCTGCGTGAATTAGCCACGCCAGTTACCGGCTTAGCGAGTTCTTCAACTTTACACTCAACGGTAAAAGTCTGGGCGTGCGCCTCACCAGTAATATTAACCACCTTGTATACGGGTAGCGGCTTCTTAAAGCCCTGCAGGTGTTCCTGAAGCAAGGTCTTAGGATCTTTTTGATTCACAGGTTTAATAGATGCTAGTCGAGATTGGTACCAATTTAGTACCAGCTGGCGACAAGTCTCAATATCCGAATCAAGATAGATAGCACCAATAATGGCCTCAACGGTATCCGCTAAGATAGATTCGCGGCGGAAACCACCACTTTTTAGCTCACCAGGGCCCAGCTTTAAATAATCGCCTAACTTAAACTCTAGGGCGATTTCGGCCAACATTTTACCGCACACAAGTGTGGCACGCATGCGGCTCATATCACCTTCGGTTGCCTTAGGAAACTGATGATACAAGGCATCTGAAATCACAATCGACAAAATCGAGTCGCCTAAAAACTCAAGACGCTCATTGTGTTTGCTCGACGCACTACGATGAGTCAATGCTTGATCAAGCAATGCCAAGGTAGAAAACTCGTAACCCAATACCCGACAAAGTCGTGGGATATTCTTAATTGGTTCCATATTAAACAATACCGCCTACACGGTTAAAACGCACACCAGTTGGTATCCAAGTCGGCAAAAAGTCCGCTGGCGAACGTTCAAACTCAAAGCTAATCCAGATAGCAACTGCTTTGCCCACTAATAGCTCTTCCGGCACAAAACCCCAAAAGCGTGAATCGGTACTGTTATCGCGGTTATCACCCATCACAAAGTACTGACCAGGTGGGACAACGAATTCACCTAATGGCAAATTGTTTCTATGATAATAATAGCCTACCGGCTCTGGGCGGCTTGGGTTTATCAAAATATCATGGCTAACTTCACCTAACTGCTCGGTGTAACGCATCAACGCCACGTTATTTTGGCTAAACTCACCAGTATTAACAGATTGGCGCGCCACCAACTGGGGCTCAGGGCATTCACTGGCCCCTTCTTCACAGGCGGCTTGGATATAAACCTGTTTGTTGCGGTACACCACGCGATCGCCTGGTAAACCGATAACCCGCTTAATGTAATCGATTTTAGGATTCTCTGGATACTTAAACACTGCCACATCGCCGCGCTCTGGCTTGCCAGTTTCGACTAATTGACTGCGCCAAACCGGATCTTTTAATCCATAGCTGAATTTCTCAACCAAGATAAAGTCTCCCACCAACAAGGTTGGCATCATTGAGCCCGATGGGATTTGGAATGGCTCATAGATAAACGAGCGCAAAATAAGCACAAACGCAATAACAGGAAAGATAGAGCGAGAGGTTTCTACCAATGCTGGCTCTCGGGTTATCTTTTCAGCGCTTTCTTCACTGATATCAGCCTGCGCACTTTGCGCTGCGGCTAACTTGGCTTGTCTCTTTGGTGCAAACACTAACGCATCGACCATCCAAATCAGGCCGCTACCTAGCGTTACCAGTACCAAAATAAGAGAGAAATAGGCTGCCATAGTTTAATTAACTCCTGCCTCTTTGAAGGCTTTGTGAGCGACAATTTGAACCAAAGTCCATTTATACTGCACTAACGAAAGCGCCGCAAACTGCGGCGCATATTATGAATAAATGTTAACCCAAACCATTATTCATTGAGCTTCAGTACCGCTAAGAACGCTTCTTGTGGGACTTCAACATTACCCACTTGCTTCATGCGTTTCTTACCTTCCTTCTGCTTCTGCAACAGTTTCTTCTTACGCGACACGTCACCACCATAACATTTAGCAGTAACATCTTTACGCAGTGCTTTAACCGAAGAACGTGCGATAATCTGGCTACCCACAGCGGCTTGAATTGCAATATCAAACATCTGTCTTGGGATAAGCTCTTTCATCTTATTCACTAACGCCAGACCTTGATAACGAATGTTATTGCGGTGAATAATCATCGCAAGTGCATCCACTCGGTCACCGTTAATCAATACATCGAGACGCACCATGTCGGCTGCTTCAAAACGCTTAAAGTTATACTCAAGCGATGCATAACCACGACTGGTGGATTTCAGTCTGTCAAAGAAGTCCATCACTACTTCTGCCATTGGCATGTCGTAGGTAATCGCCACTTGATTGCCGTGATAAACCATGTTGGTTTGCACGCCACGTTTTTCTACACACAAGGTGATCACGTTACCTAAGTACTCTTTAGGTACTAAGATATTGGTCTCTACAATCGGTTCACGCATCTCTTCGATGTTGTTGATTGCTGGCAGATCAGATGGGTTATCAACGTAAACCGTTTCACCTTTACTGGTGATAACTTCATAAACTACCGTCGGTGCCGTAGTGATCAAGTCAAGGTTATATTCACGCTCTAAACGCTCTTGGATAATCTCCATGTGGAGTAAGCCAAGATAACCAATACGGAAACCAAATCCGAGCGCCGACGAAGTCTCAGGCTCGAAGAACAGCGAAGCATCATTCAAGCTCAGCTTGTTTAGTGCATCACGAAAGTTTTCGTAATCATCGGTTGAGATTGGGAACACACCGGCATAAACCTGCGGTTTAACCTTTTTAAAACCAGGTAATGGTTGCTCAGCACCATGCTTGGCTAAGGTTAAGGTATCACCCACTGGCGCACCGTGGATCTCTTTAATACCCGCGATCACAAAGCCTACTTCACCGGTACTCAATTGATTAGTGTCAGTCTGCTTAGGTGTAAAAATACCTACGCGGTCAGCATTATGGGTTTGACCGGTCGACATCACTTTAAACTTGTCGCCTTTTTTCAACACACCATTTTTGATACGTACCAAAGACACAACGCCCAAATAGCTGTCAAACCATGAATCAATGATCAAAGCTTGCAGTGGCGCGTCTGGGTCACCTTCAGGTGGTGGAATTTGCGCAACGATGGTCTCGAGTACATCATTGATGCCAATGCCGGTTTTTGCAGAACAACGCACCGCGTCAGCCGCTTCAATACCAACAATGTCTTCAATCTCTTCTGCTACACGCTCAGGATCAGCTTGGGGTAAATCGATTTTGTTCAAAATCGGTACCACGTCTAAATCCATTTCAAGTGCGGTATAGCAGTTAGCTAAGGTTTGCGCTTCTACGCCCTGACCCGCATCAACCACCAATAAAGCACCTTCACACGCTGCAAGCGAACGAGAAACTTCATAAGAGAAATCCACATGGCCTGGGGTATCAATGAAGTTAAGCTGGTAGGTTTCACCGTCTTTGGCTTTGTAGTCCAAAGTTACGCTTTGCGCTTTAATGGTAATACCACGCTCGCGTTCAAGATCCATTGAATCAAGTACTTGAGCCGCCATCTCGCGGTCAGACAAGCCACCGCAATCTTGGATCAGACGGTCAGACAGAGTTGATTTGCCGTGGTCAATATGGGCAATAATCGAAAAGTTTCTAATATGCTTCATTATGCGAAATGACTAAACTCGAAGTTGAAAATTATCTAAAAGTGCCGAATTGTACCTGATCGGCACCTCAATACCAATTGGAATCGGTTAAAGTCGGCTAAAAATTAGATCCCACGACCTAGTTTAGCCAAGATTATCGGTTGGGCATCTTGTTCCATGCGTGCAGCGAGAGACTTCGCCCAGCGCCATGCCGCAAAGGCGAACAATAACGCCAAAGGAATAACCACAACATCACTGTGGCTTACGGCCAATAAAGGTAATAGCGTATGCGCGAATGCCGCCCCCACAAATAAACCAAACAAGGGCAGTAAATACACTAAGGCAGCCGCTTTTAGTAGCACGCTTTCTGGTAAGCCCAGCTTGAGCAGATCGCCGGGGTTGTACGATTCAGTCGCTTCAACAGAGAACTGCTGCACTTTAGGAGAGAAAGCTTTGGCAACCGCAGATGTGCCACAAGACTCATTGTTGTCACAATGATTACAGGCGTTCTTCACTTTCACTTCTACGGTTACCCAGCCAGTGTCATCTTGGGAGAGGACTTTGGCCACTTCTTCCATCATAAGAGCAGCTCCTATTCGATGGTGATGCTTTCAGCAATACGCGTTAATGTCTCTGCGGGCGCTTTACCCACCGCAACAATCTCGGCATTGCCCTTACGAATTGTCGATAAAGATAAACCATTACGGCCAACAATTTCTTCAGGAAGAACGGTTTCGCCAGCACGAGCCACATAAACCGATATTTGAGTTAAGCCGTCGCTCAGTGAAATATACTCCACCGCTTCATGGCTACCAATTAATCGGTGGCTGTCTTTTACGAGTACTTCAAAGCCTACAGGTAACCATTTAAATTGCCAGTTGTCAGCAGCAATACGATCGGATTGCTTGATGACCGGCGGCCACTCCTGCTTGTACGCTTCTTTCAGGATTTCTGGCGCGTCTTCTAGTACCAGCAGCTCAACCACCAGAATTTGCTCTAATAGCTGCTTGTCTTGACTGAGCATGTCATAGCGCAGCGGCAGATAAGTTTCCATATCGAGCCAAACCTGATAGCTATAACGCAGGTTATCTTTCGGGATAATACGAATTGACTGACTTGGACGCCCAGCTAGGCGGCTGCGACCGCCCAGTACAAACTGATAGCCGCTTTCCAAAGCGCTAATATCGCCGGCAAAGGCTGGCGGTACGATGCCTTGAATACGATCAGCATTGACGCTATAGGCGGGCTGATCATGTTCGATAAAGGTGACGGTATTACCCACTCTCACCGCATTTTTTGGCGGACCATTAAGATGTTCTAAAAAGGCCACCTCTTGATCTTCCACATGCCCATGGATATAGACCAGCGGCCGAATATGGTCGGCTTGTAGTTGGATAAGTGAAATTTTGAATTCTTGCTGACGTAGTGCTTGGCTCATGTTTTCTAGCCAAGCTTTAGGCGTCATGTCTTCCTGCGCCAAGGTAGGAAAAGTAATGGTTAACAACACCAATAGAAAAAGACGCAAGCTAACTCCTTAATGGATTGCCAATCGCACAAAATAATAGACCATTTTTAGTCACTAAAAATGGTCTCATACAACAACGGAATTGGCAAACAGAAGACTACTGATTAACGGGAATGGCGATCATATCGCTAGGTTGTTCCAGTTTAGCGCCATTATTCAGTCTCTGTTGCAACATATGGTCTTGAATATAGGTATTGACGCGGTGACGCTGCTCACGCACTTGTTCGTTAGCGCGGTTTTGCTGCGTGGGTCCGGTTTGTAAACTCACAGGTGTTGCACTACCCACTAATGGACGAGTGTTTAATACAGGCAATGGTGATGCATCAACCTCTGGGGTTTGGTTATAGTTTTGCACGCCAACAACGGCAACCAAGGCCACACTGGCAGCAATAGCGTATTGACCAAACTGCTTAAACATTGGAATGACATTTGCCAATTTAGCTGCAGGCTTAGCCGCTTGCTGAGTCACTTTCGGCGCGACAATCGCAGGCTCTTGCTCAATGGCAGCGGCAATGTTGGCGGTCAAATCTAAATTGATCTGCTGAGGCAATTCACCGCGCATCGCATCACCAATCATATGGTAATCCTGCCACAGTTCATGTGAATCAGTATCTGCGGCTAATTCTGCCAATGTCTGCGCGTCAGTTTCACCATCGACGGCAGCAGATACCCACTCTTGACCTAACTTATCCATTTATCACCTATCTGTTTAAAGGGTCTAAAACCTAAAATTCTATCTTTCCAGCAGCGGCTGAAGTTTCTTGTCTATGGCTTCACGGGCACGAAATATTCGTGAACGTACAGTGCCCACTGGGCAGTCCATGACATTAGCAATTTCTTCGTAACTCATACCATCAAGTTCACGCAATGAAATGGCCATTTTCAATTCTTCTGGCAATGTGTCTAAAGTGTCAAAAACCACTTTCTGAATTTCATCTGACAGCATCATACGTTCAGGAGATGCAAACTCTTTCAACGCATCGCTACCATCATAATATTCGGCCTCTTCGGCATCGACATCATTCGCTGGTGCGCGTCGCCCTAGGGCAACCAGATGATTCTTCGCGGTGTTTACCGCGATTCGGTACAACCAAGTATAGAACGCACTTTCACCTCTGAAATTAGGTAATGCACGATAAGCTTTAATAAAGGCTTCTTGTGCCACATCAGCCACGTCTGCTTGATTTTTTACATATCGAGCGATGAGGTTGATGACCTTATGCTGGTACTTCTGCACCAATAGGTTAAAAGCGTTTTTGTCCCCTTGCTGTACTCGTTCAACTAACTGTTGATCACTAATTTGTCCACTCATCCGAGCCGACTACTCCTAAATCTAAAATGCTGATTTCTCAGTCGCTCGAATCATATTCACATATGTAGACTAGCCTACGTCGAAAAAGTTCTGAAATATTTGCAAAAGTAACAAAATTTTTTCTGTTGCCAATTGAGAACTGCCTGCTAATGCGCGACAAAACTGCAATTGGTCAATCTAACATCAAAGCTTAAGCTATTGTTTGACATTAAATTTAGTTAATTTTTACACACTAGTGCTGCGGTTAGGCTAATGGCCTATAGTTTAGCTAATAAAAAGCCAAATATTATTACTAGGATCAAAAAGCTGACAGTTAATCGCCATACTCATGAGAAAGATCAAAGTCGCTAGTACCCAATAATAGCGACATGGTTTACCATTACCAGTCATTGCACAACATACCATGATACCCGATGAAACAAGTAGTTGAACACCAATCTGATGTTTTAGTTATTGGCAGCGGAGCTGCAGGTCTCACTTTGGCTTTGCATTTGGCCGAGAAATCTAAAGTTATTTTGCTCTCAAAAGGCCCCCTAAGCGAAGGGTCGACCTACTATGCCCAAGGCGGCATTGCATCCGTGTTTGATGAAGGCGATACCATCGAGTCTCATGTTTCAGACACTTTAGTGGCTGGCGCAGACCTATGCGATGAAGAAGTGGTGACTTACACGGCAAAAAATGCCCGTGGCGCCATGGAGTGGTTAATTCGCTGTGGAGTGGCATTTGATAAAGAAGAAACAGATGGTGATGCCAGTAACGCGCCCTATCATTTAACTCGCGAAGGCGGCCATAGCCATCGCCGTATTCTGCATGCAGCAGATGCGACCGGTAAAGAAGTGCAGGTCACCTTAGAAGAGCAAGCCAAGCAGCATCCCAACATCACTGTGCTCGAGCGCTACAATGCGGTGGATCTTATCACCAGCCGTAAACTAAACCGCCCTGGTAATCGCGTCCTTGGGGCTTATGTATGGAACCGCAATCAAGAACAAGTCGAAACCATTAAGGCCCGCTTTGTTGCGCTGGCAACTGGCGGCTGTTCAAAAGTTTATCAATATACGTCCAACCCTGATATCGCCTCGGGCGATGGTATTGCGATGGCATGGCGTTCAGGCTGCCGTATCGCCAACATGGAATTTAATCAGTTTCACCCAACATGCTTATACCACGCTGATGCTCGTAACTTTTTGCTTACCGAAGCCTTGCGTGGCGAAGGCGCCTACTTGCGCCGCCCTGATGGCAGCCGCTTTATGCCAGAATTCGACGAACGTGCCGAGCTGGCGCCACGGGATATTGTCGCCCGCGCTATCGACTTTGAAATGAAACGTCTTGGTGCAGACTGCGTTTACTTAGATATTACCCATAAGCCAGCAGATTTCGTTATTAAGCATTTCCCAACTATCTATAAGCGCTGTCTATCTTTGGGCATTGATATCACTAAAAACCCCATTCCAGTGGTTCCTGCAGCCCACTATACTTGTGGCGGCGTGATGACCGACCTCCACGGGCAAACCGACTTAAATGGCCTGTATGCCATTGGTGAAGTGGCCTACACCGGATTACACGGAGCAAACCGTTTAGCCAGTAACTCGCTACTTGAGTGTTTAGTATTTGCCAGAGCGGCTGCTGAAGATATTGAAAGCCAGCTGAAGAAAATTCCCTTTCCTGGCGACCTGCCCGCTTGGGATGAAAGTAAGGTTTCTAACTCAGATGAAGAAGTCGTCATTGCCCACAACTGGCATGAGCTACGTCTATTTATGTGGGATTACGTTGGCATTGTTCGTTCTGATAAACGCTTAGAGCGAGCACTGAGACGCTGCCAATTGCTGCAAGGTGAGATCCAAGAGTATTACAGCAACTTCCATGTCAGTAACAACTTACTCGAGTTGCGTAACTTGGTACAAGTGGCCGAGTTGATTATTCGCTGCGCCATGGAACGTAAAGAAAGCCGCGGCTTGCATTACAATATTGATCATCCGCAGCGGTTGGCCAACCCGACGCCGACGATTCTCATTCCAGACTAGCAGTCTACCGCGATGCTCAGCACGCTGCTAAGCCGTTAATCTCGTCGTTTAACCCACGCTAGATTGACGGCTTTTTAATAATATGCGACACATAGTACGATATTGCCCATCATCACACATATCACGCCAGACAATAATCAAATTTGCACCAACGTAGAAAGCAGACAAATAACTGCCAACAACTAGATTTTTCACCGGTAGGGATTGCCCATTGCCATGCCAAGTTAGCTGACCCGCTTCATCAAGCCAAAAACGTAGCTGCCATTGATGTAGTCGCAGAAACTGATAGCCAAAAAAGCCGATCCACAAAGCGATGCTCAAGTATTTAAGTGCCAGTATTAAAGGCGGGATTTGGCTAGGCCAAGCGAGGAAGCTACAGCCACACACTGCTGCGAGAACAGCCAACGAGAGCCGTTGGCTGAAGCTAGATTTAAGGCTAAAGTTATGGCGCTGGACGACCACGGACTTGAACTATCATTTTAGCCAGAGCCGCATCAGTGCATTGCTCATGCCCCATAAACCAGGCAAATAACTCCGGGTCTTCACACTCAAGCAGGCGCACAAAAGTGGCTTTATCACTATCGGTTAAGCTTTCATACTGTGTTTCAACAAAGGGCTGAAACAACACATCTAACTCTAACATACCGCGACGACAGGCCCATTTAACACGAGCAATATTCATTGGTTCTGACACAGTAAGACTCCATATAATCAGTTGCTGCTAGTGTATCAGTTACTTAGTGGCATTTATAGCCGCTGTACTTGCGCATCTTTACCAGCAAATAGGTCGTCAAAATCAGTGGCAAGCAAGCGTTTAACTGCGGGATGTTGGATCATGCGCTCGGCAAACATCACATGGTATACCTCTTTGACATCGGTGGTTTCACCAAGTAGATGCATGCCATGAGATAAAATATCTTGCTTATACACAGACGGTGCAACAAATATGCCCTGCTTGAAATAGCCAAAGGCTTTCATCATCGCCGCGTCATCAAATTCACCGAGAATATTGATATTGAGGCCATTCTCATCAAACCAGTGGTGTAATTGCTGCCCCAATGAGGTTCGCTTACCTGGGATGAGTAATTTGCCTTGCTCTAAACATTCAGGAAACGGCTTGTCATAAGTTTCCGCAGAGAAAAAGGCAATGCCGCATTCACCCAGTTTCTTAGACATGATCTCAGGATACTTTAATGATTCACCGGCACAATCTGACAAAATCATATCGAGTTTGTGTTCGCGCAACCGCTCAATCAAGCTTTCGTGGGTGGCTTCAAAACACGCTAAGTGCATCGAGCCATCACTGGGCACAACCGAAAGTAGAACTCGGCTAGCAAGCGCTTTAGACAGGGCGTCGGCAATCCCAACTTCAAACAGAATGTTTTCATCTTTTTGGTAGTTGAGCAGATCAAGCATTTCGTAGCTAAGACTAAACATCTTGTCGGCGTAACGAAACACAATCTCACCGAGATCGGTTGGCTCTAAAGAGCGGCCAACCCGCTTAAAAAGGCTGCCTTTAAGACGATTCTCGAGCACACGTATCTGACCGGTAACCGTTTGCGGAGTTAAACATAACGCCTCGGCCGCTTTTGCTACCGAGCCTTTTTTATGGACCATCCAAAAATAGTAAAGATGGTTATAGTTCAGATGGGACATGCTACCTGTATTTACTTTAAACGTTGACAGTCCATTAGACTGTACATGGCATTGTTCAGGTCGTCGACCGTTTTTACTGCCCCCGACCCAAACGCTTCAGCTAATCCCGTCACTAATACCTCACGATCGGGGATTCGGCTTTGGCAGTATGTTCGGTTGGCCTCTTCAAAGCGCTTGCCACCACGGTACTTTAGCGCCCGTGACTCATAACTATCGCTTTGAAGACGTACACCTGTTGCATCAGACTTATACATCAGCGCACCATCAACCACCCCCTCTAGATAGTGATGACATACCTCACTATCTAGGTTCTGGTTACATGCCGTAAGCTGAGATGCATTCACTGATGAGCTCAGGGCAGCGCCAACCATTAACACTGCCAAGGCTAGCTTCATGCTTTAGTTTCCTTAGCAGGGAAGACTTTTGCTAACCAGAAGTAACCAATCAGTGCCGATGCAATTGAACCGGTTAAGATACCCAATCTAGCTACATCGCCATACATGTCACCGTCACCAATGAATGCTAGAGACGAGATAAACATCGACATAGTGAAACCAATACCACACATCACTGATACCGGAGCAACATGTCGCCAACCTAGCCCTTCAGGTAACACGGCCAACTTAGCTTTGACTGCAATCCAGCTAAATAGTAATACCCCGAGTGGTTTACCCAGTAGCAAGCCCAATGCAATACCCACTGGCACTGGCGATAATAAGTCACCAAAGCTCATTGGACTTAAATCAACCCCGGCGTTAGCAAACGCAAAGATAGGCAGGATAATGAAAGTACTCCATGGGTGTAAGCTATGCTCTAAACTCTCAGATGGCGAACTGCCATCTTTTGCACGCAATGGAATACAGAATGCGATAATCACACCCGCTAACGTGGCGTGTACACCGGATTTCAGCACGGCAATCCACAGAATCAAACCGACAACACCGTAAGGGCCTAATGCGGTTACCCCTTTACGATTTAAGCCAATAAGTCCTGCAATCGCCACGGCGGCAACAATCAGACTGATAGTTGACAGGTCGCTGCTATAGAACAGCGCAATAATGACAACAACCCCTAAGTCATCAATGATAGCCAATGCTAACAAGAAGACTTTTAATGCCACAGGTACACGGCTACCTAACAGCGCCATAATACCGAGCGCGAAGGCAATATCAGTGGCAGCAGGAATCGCCCAACCTACCTGAGTAATCGGGTCTGAGTAGTTGAAAATTAGATAAACTGCGGCAGGGAAAACCATACCACCAATCGCCGCAAACGTAGGCAATGATGCTTGGGCACGGCTCGACAATGCGCCTTCTAGCAGTTCACGCTTAACTTCAAGGCCAATGAGCATGAAGAACAATGCCATTAAGCCATCATTGATCCAGTGGATCAGGGTTTTATCTATATCTAAGGTACCGACACGGATTTGCATCTCGGTGTCTAAAAATCCTTGGTACATGCCTGATAGTGGCGAGTTTGCCATCAGCATCGCTAAGATGACAGCTGCCATTAGCAAGATGCCACCAGCCGACTCTTGGCTTAAAAAGTTCCTAATAGCCCGTTCCATTATTTTACGCTCCGAAAAATCTCAATGGATTGAGTGTAGCGGAATGCTTTCAAACTGAATAATCGAAAGCTTCAGCACCAAACATCGAAAAAACCGATGTATCGAGTGTAAACTCAGGCTGGGTAGTTATCAACAAAGATTTTCGCTATCTGAATAGATCACGCATTAGATCAAGGATTGAGAGCAAGATCACACTACGGCATGGCTAGCACAGTGCAAACTTATGCACTTTTTGCGAAAAATCGCTGATTAATTGCACAAAACAAGATTGGTGCTCAACTCAGTATTTTCGACCAATCAGCATATTATGCTGATAAAACGCGCTAACTAGCAGATATTACACTCACCGACTGCGCGCTGCGATGTCTCAATCAATCCAGCATAAAAACACTAAGCAATCGACTTACTTGAGCGCCGCAATTACGCTCTGGCTTCGCAACCATTTCTATTTTGGCTTGGGTGTTTGGCATAGATACAAAAAAGCTTCGATAACCTAGATTATCGAAGCTTTATACGTCAGCTTTTACTGCAACTGACTCAGGTTAACTGGCGCTGCTTTATGGTTAACCTACAGCAGGTGACTTTTGCACTGGGAACAACTTAGCTAACCAGAAGTAACCGATCAACGCAGATGCAATTGAGCCCATTAAGATCCCCAATCGAGATACGTCACCATAAATCAAGCCATCGCCTACAAAGGCTAACGATGAGATGAACATCGACATAGTGAAGCCGATACCACACATGATAGATACAGGTGCAATATGACGCCAGCCAATGCCATCAGGCAATACCGCAAGCTTAAGTTTAACGGCAGCCCAGCTAAACAGTAGTACCCCTAACGGCTTACCGATCAACAAGCCTAGCGCAATCCCTACAGGCACTGGCGATAGGATGTCACTGAAGCTCATCGGGCTAAAGTCAACGCCAGCGTTGGCAAACGCAAATATTGGCAGAATAATAAATGTGCTCCATGGATGCAGGCTATGCTCTAAGCTTTCAGAAGGCGAGCTGCCATCTTTTGCACGTAGTGGAATACAGAACGCGATAATCACGCCGGCTAGTGTTGCATGAACACCAGATTTAAGCACTGCGACCCACAAAATTAATCCAAGCACACCATAAGGACCTAACGCGGTTACCCCTTTGCGGTTCAAACCGATAAGGCCTGCAATCGCAACAGCGGCTACTGCTAAGCTTAAAGTTGACAGGTCACTGCTGTAGAACAAGGCAATGATAAGGACCACAGCAAGATCATCGATAATAGCAAGGGCCAATAAGAATATTTTCAGCGCTACCGGTACTCGGCTGCCAAGTAATGCCATCACACCCAGAGCAAAAGCAATGTCGGTGGCTGCTGGAATCGCCCACCCTACCTGTGCTAATGGATCGGCATAGTTAAATATCAAATAGATGGCCGCAGGGAATATTACGCCACCAATCGCTGCAAAAGTCGGCAATGATGCCTGTGCGCGACTAGACAATGCGCCTTCTAGCAGTTCACGCTTCACCTCAAGACCAATCAACATAAAAAACAATGCCATTAAGCCATCATTAATCCAGTAGATCATCGGCTTGTCGATATCTAACGCGCCGACTCTTACCTGTACTCCTGTATCTAAGAAACCTAAATACATTCCAGACAAGGGTGAGTTGGCCACAATCATCGCCAACACTACAGCCCCCATAAGCAGGATCCCACCCGCTGATTCTTGGCTTAGAAAATTCCTAATCGCCTTTTCCATTGTCACACTCCCAATTCACATTAATGCCGCGCAGTCTATAGCAATAGATAAACTCCGAAAAATCGAACATTCAAGCCATATAACTCGATAAAACCGAGTTAACAAAGTAAAATTCAATCTGGTTAATGACTTACTGATGAATGATTTGAGTGCTTAGATAGATAGCAAGATGAAAAAATGTGAGCAAGATCAAAGCTCATCGGCAGATGAGCTTTGATCGAGGCTGAATTTGGCCGTTGCGACTTAGACCTTAGTGACTAGCGACTCAGTGATACCGCTACGCTGCGTCGGTCAAAAGATTGATAGACGAGCTATTAAACTGAGAATGGATACTTAATCGCATCATGATGTTGATAACCTGTCACCTCAAAATCATCCATCGTCACCCAAGTTTCTAGGTCTTCAAGTGATTTAATATCGGGATTTATGACTAACTTAGGCGAGTCAAAAGGCTCTCGGGTTAATTGCACATCGCGCATTAACTCAAGTTGATCTTCATAGATATGCGCATTAACGATTTTATGATACGCCGTACCAGCCTTATGACCAGTGATCTGCGCAATTAGTGCTAGCAAGGTAAATACTTGCACCTGATTGAAATTAAGCCCTAGCGGGACATCGCAGGAGCGCTGGAAACTATTGAGATATAAAGTATCACCAAGTAAGGAAAAGTTATGGGTATGCATACATGGGCGTAAACAGCCCATATGAAACTCACCGGGATTATAAAAACTTAAGATCTCGCCACGATCATCAATTCCTCGCGACAAGTTATCTACAATTTTACGTAGTTGATCTATGCTGCCGCCATCTGGTTTGCTCCACGCACGGCCCTGAACACCATAAACTCGCCCCATATCATCCACACCTTTACGGTGGGGGTTATTTAGCCATGATTCATTATCATTGGCATTGGCGTCCCAGGTCTTAGCGCCCAATTTGCGAAAATCAGCCGCATTATCGTAACCACGGATATACCCGAGCATCTCGGCGATGGCACCTTTCCAAAAACTTTTACGGGTAGTGATTAGCGGAAACTCATTGTTATCGACACGATAGACTAAGTCGGCATTAATTACAGTTAAGCAGCGTTTCTTGGTGCGCTCATTTTCCTGCCAAACCCCTTCTGTGATAATCCGGTTACACAGGTCTAAATATTGTTTCATGCCAATTTTCCTACAATACAGTTGCCATGTTGTCAGTACCTAAACGGCAGAACAACAATTAATCATTTTTATCATATCGCGAGTTTAACACTAAGCGAGTACTAGCTTCACGCCAGTAATTATCAATAGTACTGCGAATGCTTTTTTCAAATAAGTGGTCGGCCAATGACTCGCCGCTTTCGCCCCTACTGGCGCCATCAACATCGACGTTGACACTATGCCGAGTAAAGCGGGCAAATACACATAGCCAAGTGTCCATGGTGGAAGATCATCCACCTGCCAGCCGGCGACGACATAACTTAAACTGCCAAACAAGGCGATGAGAAAACCCGTCGCTGCCGAAAACCCTATCGATTGGCGCATCTGCAGTCCGCACCATGTTAAAAACGGGACCAACAAAATGCCGCCACCGATGCCCATTAAAGCTGCAATAATAGCGATAGCGGCAGCAACCACAAACAGTATTACGTTCGCTGGCATAGGCTTGTTGTTGCTCGTTGGTTTAAACGGAAACACCATTTGAATCGCCATCAAGATAACAAATAGTGCAAATGCTTGTCTTAACAGATCTGAGCTAATCTGCTGGGCAATAAACCCAGCTGAAACGGCACCAAGCGCAAAGCCCGGCAACATGACTTTAAACAAATGCCATGGAATATTACCGCGGCGGTGATGGGCTCGGGCGGAAGAGATAGAAGTTAAAATAATTGCTGCCAGTGAGGTCGCAATTGCCACATGGGTAAGATGTGCGCCGTCAACGCCTACGCTTGGCAATAAATATAGCAGAAACGGTACAGCGATAATGCCGCCACCAATGCCCAATAACCCCGCCATAAAACCGATAAAGGCGCCTAAAGCTAAGCAGGAGATAACTAGATAAACAAGGGCATCCACGGCGGTCTAACTCGTATTGGGGTTCACTAAGATGGCCATAGCTTAAAGCAATTGGCCACTAATACCAACGCATCAACTCACTAAAAAAGAATCTAATCCTTTATCAGCAAAATATTGCGTCACTAGCTGTTTAACTTGGCCACCATTACTTAAACTCAAAGCAATGCTGAGTAGCTCAGTTAAATCAGTGGTAGAGACTCGGCGCAGCAAATAGTTAATCTTCGCTAAGCTACCTTGGTTCATACTCAATTGATCGTAGCCCATGGCCACCAGCAATATGACCCCAATGGGCTCCCCCGCGAGTTCCCCACACACACTGATAGGTAAATCATAGGTGTGACAATCTTGCCGCGCCCGTTGCAGTGCTCGCAATATGCCCGGGTGATAACAGTCATACAAGGTACTCACCCGCGGGTTATTACGGTCGACCGCCAATAAATATTGAGTTAAATCGTTGGAGCCTACTGACACATAATCAACTTTAGCTGCCACTTGAGCTAGTTGATAAAGTAGCGCTGGCACCTCAAGCATAATGCCAACTTTCGGCCGCTGAATATCTAAGCCTAAGTCAAGCCGCAACTCTTGATAGGCTTGCTCTAGATAAGCTAATGCCTGATCTATCTCATCAAGGCTACTGACCATAGGGAGCAGTATGTGTAGTTGGTCGCTCGACTGCGATGCCTGTAACATCGCCCGTAACTGCACTAAGAAAAGCTCAGGATGGTCAAGGGATAATCGGATACCGCGCCAGCCTAAAAAGGGGTTCTCTTCAGAAATAGGGAAGTAAGGTAGTGGTTTATCGCCACCCACATCTAAGGTACGCATCACCACAGGTCGGCTTTCAGCGGCTTGTAATACTTGACGATAAACATCAACTTGCTCCGCCTCACTGGGGAAGCGCGATTGCAGCATAAACGGAATTTCGGTGCGATATAAACCAATACCGTCAGCGCCCTCAGCAATCTCCGACGACAGTGAGCTTAACAACCCTGCATTGAGGTACAAATGAATACGTTTACCATCGCAGGTCTGTGCTGGTAAGGGTAACTCTTTAGCAAACTCATCGGCTAGAGCTCGCTGAGCTGAAATCAGACTACGGTACTCACCCACCATGGTCTCAGTCGGAGACACCAGTAGCTGACCACGATCGGCATTGACAATAACTTGTTTGCCATCAAGGCCGACGTTCAATACGCCTTCAACGCCAATTACTGCAGGCACCCCCATTGCGCGTGCCAAGATTGCCGCATGGGAATTTACCCCACCGGTTTCGGTCACAATGCCGACTAATTTATGCCGAGGAAATTCAGCTAACATGGTTGCAGTGGCTTCTTTGGTTACCAATACTACCGGTACATCGAGCTGCAAATTTATCCGTTGCGGTTCAATCAGCTCGCGTAATACACGCTGGCCGAGCTCGCGGATATCACTGGCGCGCTCTTTAAGGTAAGCGTCATCCATCTGCATGAACTGATTTATATACTTTAATGAGACTTGGCTAACTGCCGAGACCGCCGTCCAGCCTTGCAGCACCTCTTGGCGATACTCTCCCCCCAAACTACTGTCTTCGAGCAGCAACAATAAGGCAGAGAATATCGACTGAACTTCCACCTCCTGTTCCCGATCGAAGCGTTGCGATATCGAGCTAATGGTTTCTTTACAGCTTTTTAGAGCTTTTGCCAGTAACGCCAACTCACCATCTGTATCTTCACTACGCTTAGAGGGTTGAACAATGTCAATTTCACCACCTAGCACCAAGGCATGGCCAATAACCACACCACTGGCAGCTTTGGTGCCGTGATACAACATCTGTGCTTGAGTTTGACTGACGACTTTCTTTTTTCGCTGAGCCCTTACCGCCATTGCTAATTGCGCGGCTAAGGTCATTAAGAAGGCTTCTTCTGACTCACTAAATTGGCGTTGCTGGATTTGCTGGACCACCAACACACCCAAGATCTGTTTCTGATGAATAATCGGCACCGCAAGAAAAGAGCAGTAGGACTCTTCACTGGCTTCTTCAAAAATTTTGAAACGCGGATGCTGATGGGCGTCAGCTAGATTGATTGGTTCTTCTCGCTGGGCAACTAATCCTACTAGGCCTTGAGTGAGGGGCATTTTAACTTTGCCGACAGCCTGCGGTGCAAGACCATCGGTTGCCGACAATACTAGCTGTTGTTCTTCGAGCAGATAGAGTGAACAACACTGAGTTTGCATGGCTTTTTTGGTTTGCGACACCAATAAGGAAAGCGCGGTAGCAAAATCATCAGCTGCGGCCACGGCCATAGTGATATCTCTCAGTATCGTTAACACCTGTCACTCCCTTAATCTTTGTGTCAAATTACCTGCGACGGCCGCGCTTGCGTCCTCCATGTGACTCTTTGTTTTGCAGTGCCAAAGTTACTGGCGCAAACTCTTTCATTACCTTACGGTATACATCGCGTTTAAACGACACAACTTGCCGCACAGGATACCAATAACTGACCCAACGCCAATCATCAAATTCTGGATGACCGCACGCATTTAAGTCAACGGCACTTTCATCACTCTTTAATTGTAATAAAAACCACTTTTGTTTTTGCCCAATACAAAGGGGTTTACTGTCTTGCCGAATTAATCTTTTGGGCAATCTATAACGCAACCAGGAACGAGTAGAAGTTAACACCTTAACATGCTCAGGCTTCAATCCTACCTCTTCATACAACTCCCGAAACATGGCTTGTTCAGGTGATTCACCGTCATCTACGCCACCTTGTGGAAACTGCCAGGAATGCTGACCAAATCTTCTAGCCCACATAACCTGCCCAAAGCGATTACAGATAATGATGCCTACATTTGCACGAAAGCCGTCACTATCAATCACATGGACTCCAATATGAAATTTTTTATATACATCGATTGTTTCACAAAGCGGGATCGGAGGCAATTCCCTCTTACCAGATAATCGTTGGATAAAAAACACCTTTATTTATATTTATACACAACACAAGGGCTGATTAAGCAATGATATCCACAAAATCTGTGGATATCTCTGTTTGAAACTTTGTTAAACCTCAATTAAGACGATTAATTAATCTAAAAAAGATCTAGCTGCCACGACACAAACAAACCATAAAGCACTGTATTAAAACAATTTAAAATTAAAACCTTGTTAACATCTACCTCGAACCTGTTAGATCGAACAAAAATCAACCAAGATAAACTTGTTCATCAGAAATAATAAAAACCCCAAATGTTATTCACACCTCAAGCTATATATTGGACGTTTTTTTATTCTCAGCGGTAATTTATTGCGTTGACAAACACTTTGGGTCGTGGTTATCAGTACAAAAATGATAGTTATCCAATAAAACTGTGGATAACTATGTTGGCAAAGCTGGGGAAATCGGCGAGTAAGTCGATCAAATTGCCATACACTTAAACACAGATGAGGATTAAGCAATTTAAAAACAGAGAGTTAAGCAATAGAGGTTCAGTGAATAACTCGTCCATTTATCACTGTTCAATTTTTACTCTCGTTGGCTAATACAGTAAAAATCGCTATGATTCGGCTATGAAAACCAAACCCCAACCCCCAAAAGATCTACACGAGCTGATGCAGCGCGCCACAGATATGGCCGGATTGTCTTTAGGTCAAATTAGTCAGCTGCATGGCATCACGGTGCCTGAGAACCTGAAAAGAGACAAAGGCTGGGTGGGCCAATTAATCGAACACGAGCTTGGTGCTGTTGCTGGCTCCAAACCCGAACAAGATTTTCTGCATTTAGGTGTTGAGCTAAAAACCATTCCGATTGATCGCAATGGCAAGCCCATTGAGACAACCTATGTGACAGTTGCGCCTTTGGTCGATATTCAAGGTTTGCGCTGGCAAGATAGCTTAGTGTTTCACAAGCTACAGCGGGTGTTATGGATTCCCATCGAAGGTGAACGCAGTATTGCCGTAGGCGATCGCCGCATAGGCATGCCAATTTTATGGACGCCATCTGCTGAGGAGTTTGCCCAGATTAAACAGGACTGGGAAGAGATCATGGAACTGATAGCAATGGGGCAAGTTGAGCACATCACAGCCAGGCACGGTGAAGTACTGCAACTGCGTCCTAAAGGTGCCAATAGCCAGTCTGTTACCGCCAGTATTGCCAGCGACGGCCAGACTAAGCTCACTAACCCAAGGGGCTTTTATTTGAAGATTCCTTTTACGCAAAACATCCTTGCGCGTCATTTTGGTCATTAAGCGCAAAAGATCCGCCGATCATTTGACCAAGATCACAAATACTACTGGTAATCATAGGGGTATATTCTATAAACTAGCGCATCCTGAAATTTTTGCAGTATTAGGTTGAAATTCCTGTCGTGAGAGCGCGTATACAAGTCAAAAAGCTAATATTTGCGATTTTTGCTTGGACAATTGCCATGGTGGCTTTTGTCTTCTTCCGCTATGCTCAAGCGCCCGAACTTCCACAGTGGGCTGTGGGTAGTGCCGATCTGGCAACGCTGGCTATCTATATGGGGATTATTTTTGGCAGCCTGCATTGGATGTCGAACCTGATTGCCGACTTCAGCGCCATTAACCGTTTACCCTATCTGTTCTCTGTTATTTTTAAAGGGCTATTTTTACTCTTAGGTGCAACGACCTTAGCCTACATCACCCAATTCCTTAATATGTGGGCGATTGAAAATCACATGACAACATTGCGGCAAATGCTCACCGCACATGTGCTCTACAGTCCTTCATTTCAAGCGCTTATCATCTATTTAGTCGTGGTTCGTGTCGGTTTAGCTTTTATTGAACAAATGGCACTATTGGTTGGCCCGCGGGTCCTGTTTAATATCGGCCTGGGTAAATATCACAAACCCCGATATGAGCAACGTTTATTCTTGTATTTAGACATGGTCGCTTCAACCACTCACGCTGAATCTTTAGGTGATTACCGTTTTAGCCGACTCATTCAAGACTGCTTTAGTCTGCTATCGGATACGGTGGTCAACAATGAAGCCGAGATCTATCGCTATATGGGCGATGCAGTTTTAATCCATTGGCCGTTAGATGAAGGGATTGTCAAAGACAGAAGCTTTAATATTTACTATGAATTCAGTCAGCAGCTCAATTGGCAACGCCAGTATTTTGAAGAACAATACGGCTTTGTGCCTAAGTTCAAAGCTGCGGCACATTGTGGCCAAGTGGTTGCGGCAGTGGTCGGTGTACAAAAGCAAGAAATTAGCTTCTTTAGTGACGTACTCAACACCCTAGCCCGCCTGCAGGATCAATGTAATCCGCTTGGACAACGTATGTTGATTTCAGGATCACTAGAGTCGCGTCTCGACAATACCAACAGTCAATATAAGTTGGAAAGTCTTGGGCCAATGAAGCTCAAAGGCAAACAACATTCTATTGAAGTATTTGGCGTTAAGCCCAAAGAAAACTAACACACGCAACGCCATACTCAGCCAAGGCGTTTATGCTCATTTAGTCCGCTAAAAATAGCGGCGTAGATACGCCGCTTGTCTGATTAGTCCCGCGCCAACAATGACTGGATATCTAATCCCAACGTTCTGAAAGTCAAAATTCGGCTCGACGTTTGACGCCATACCAGCCCAATATCACGATAAGGTGCTTCACCGGGTGGGTGTTTCGCCACTAAGTCAGTGTCAGTTAAAATGCCTGCATCGATGGCCATTTGTGGCAAGAAGGTCGTCCCTAATTTGCTGTTTACCATCTGCACTAAGGTGTGCAAACTGGTTGCAGCAAACGGATTGATTTTCTCACTGTCACCAAGGCTACAAGCACTAATGGCATGGCCGGTAATACAATGCTCAGCCTGTAATAAGAAAATGCTTTCATCTGGCAGTGCGTGATAATCTAATGGCTCGTGAATATCATCAGACATCTCTTCATGCACCACGAGCTTAAATGGGTCGATACCCACCTTCATACTATGGTAACCCGCAGTATCAACAGGCAACGCTAATAGCAGCAGATCTAACTCACCTTTGCCTAATGCATCGAGCAAGCGCTCAGTGGTATCTTCTTTTAATAGCAAGGTTAAATCCGGATAAGCTTGGTGACAATGCTTAACAACGCGGCTTAACAAAAACGGCGCAATCGTAGGGATGCACCCTAAACGAATGTCGCCTGTCATTGGCTCACCTTGATGCTTGACCAGTTCAACGAGGTCGTCAACATCAGTGAGTAACTTGCGTGCCCGCTGCACCACTTCCTCACCAATAGCGGTGAAAATAAACGATTTATGGTCGCGTTCAATTAACTGATGGCCAAGCTGCTCTTCTAAGTTTTGAATACCACTTGATAGCGTCGACTGACTAACAAAACAGACTTTAGCCGCTCTATTGAAGTTTTGCTCGTGGTGAAGATTGACCAGATAAAATAGATTTTTCAAACTCGGTAAATGTTTCATAAAATCGATTACCAGCCTCAAGGTTTATTTGTAAATTCTATCCAACTGTAACACAGCTTGATCAATTGCATCATATACCTAATGTTGGTTTTGTGACTACTATCGGAGTTGTTACCACTCGCTCAGCGAAGTTGAGCGCTAAACTATGTCTCAGTCAATTTTGGGTAAAAAAAAACCTTCACATTGACAATGCGAAGGTTTTCTTATCTCTAGCGCGAGTATTTACGCTTTAGATTCCAAATACTGTTTTAGCTCAGCTAAATCAGCATTAGCGTGGTCAACAATCTCTTGTAGCCATTCGCTATGCTTTTCTGCCCAGTTTGCTTCTTCGCCATGTTGAAGTAACTGTGCGAACTGCTGAATTCGTTTTAAACCGACAGAACCTGCAGCGCCTTTAAACTTATGTGCTTCTGAACATAAGGTATCTTTGTCTTGCGCTTCTTTAGCATTAACTAGATTACCTACATATTCTGGCATTAGCTGCTCGAATAAAACGACACTTTTTAGCAAAGTGCCAGCGCCAATCGCACTGCAATATTGCTCTAAGGTGTTAAGATCTAGAATTGATTCTAACTCAGCTGTTGCCATATCAAGGCACCTCTCGAAATAATACTGTCTGTATAAAAAACTATTTACCACATCATACCCGCAATAATTGCATGTGCAACTAAATGCAGCGATTGGCGATAAATTCACTAAAAATTTAACTTCTTATTAACTAAAATTTAATTAAATTATTGATTTGCAACCATCCGTACACTTTTCGAACAACAATCAGATTGCAGGTAGTGACCCTGTCCGCCGTGCTTTTCAAGGTCGTCAACAATCGCCACTAATCCATCCCATCGAAACCCACACCAATCCGGTGCCAACAGAACCGGTTTTTTGGCATAGGCTGTAACTCGATGAAAAATGACTTCTTTTGGTGTGTGTCTAATCAGCTCACCCACACTAGCGGCATAATCATCTTTGCTTAATAGCGTTAACTTATCGGCGCGCCATGCCTTAGCTAAGGTACTGCCCTCAACAATATGCAACGGATGAATTTTAAGACCATCCACGCCGTGCGCTAACACCAGCTCTAAGGTATTGAGGTAGTCACTGTGGGTTTCGCCTGGCAACCCAAGGATCATATGAGTGCAGACTTTCAGCCCAGCAGCGCGTGCACGGGTCACGGTATCTTTATACTCAGCAAAACCATGACCGCGGTTAATCCGTTTCAATGTTGCTTCGTTGGCGGTTTGCAAACCCAGTTCAAGCCAGACTTCTAAGCCCTTGGCTTGGTAACCTGCCAATAATTCAATCACCTCATCGGGAACACAATCAGGCCGAGTGCCAACAAATAAACCGATAATGTCAGGATCTTGAATCGCTTCATCATACTTAGCTTTAAGTACCCGATATTCATCATAAGTACTGGTATACGCTTGGAAATAGGCAAAATACTTGCTCGACTTACCCTGAAGCCTCGCCCTACCCTCTGCAAGTTGCTCCACAATCGATTTTTCTGTGCCATGTTCGTGACTAAAAGAGGCCACATTACAAAAGGTGCAACCACCTTTACCCAGCGAACCATCTCGATTTGGGCAAGTAAACTTAGCGTCTATGGTCAATTTGCGCAGGCGTTCGCCATGCTTATGCTTACATATCGCGCCAAAGGTATTGACGAAACTATCCAGCCCCACCGCTATTCCTCAATGATGTATAAGATAGCGATCCTACTCCAATATGAGTAGAAAAACTTAGCGGTATATCAAAGATCTTTACATTAGCATTTAACTATCAACACCTTGTCTGAGTGACCTAACTCACTAAATTGGCAAACTTGAATAGTTAGTCACATAAAACACTTGTATCAAAACCACTGTGCGTGCAATAAAAATCATTTTTTTGAAATAAAAAACAATAGGTCAGTTTGTTACAATTTGGTAAACAAAGCATCCGGCAGTTTTCAAAATTCTTTTTATTCATAAGGTTATACACATTAATTTTCAGTTAACGTTAACGTAAAGCAGCTATAACAAGCGTATGAATTGCACATTTCTAGTCATGTTTTATGCATTTAATATGTTTGACCTTTGCTACATGAAAAGTTAATTTGGGTGGTTCGGGTGCATATCTATAAGAACTAAATTATTAAATTTCCCCGAGTTGTATTTGGAATGTTTTAGGGAGGTTTGTGTATGAGCTTGTATCACCCCAGTTTCGAGAGAGACAACTGTGGCTTTGGCTTGATAGCCCAAATGGACGGTGAACCTAGTCACCGTATTGTTAGAACGGCTATTCATGGTTTAGATCGCATGAAACATCGCGGCGGTATTGCTGCCGATGGTCGCACAGGTGATGGCTGCGGTTTGCTTATGCAACTTCCAATTAAGTTCTTTGAGGCCATTGCCGAAGAGAATGATTGGCATTTAAGTCGCAAATTTGCTGTCGGTATGCTGTTTCTAAGTCAAGATGATGAACTTGCAGAACAAGCACAACAACTACTAGAACGAGAACTAGAAAAAGAAACATTAAGTGTTGCCGGATGGCGCAAGGTACCCGTCGATGCTGACGTACTGGGTCCGATTGGTAAAGCAAGCCTACCGCAGATTTATCAAGTATTGATTAACGCCCCTATTGGTTGGCGAGAAAAAGATTTAGAGCGACGCCTCTATATGGCCAGACGTCGCCTTGAGCAGCAGCTCACCCATGATAAAGATTTTTACGTTGCCAGCTTGTCTGGTCAGGTTATTGTGTATAAGGGCCTAATGATGCCCGCAGACCTGCCAGCCTTTTACGCTGACTTAGCGGATATCCGCCTACAAAGCTCAATTTGTTTATTCCATCAACGTTTCTCAACGAATACCTCGCCTAAGTGGCCATTAGCACAACCTTTCCGTTACTTAGCCCACAACGGCGAAATTAATACCATTACCGGTAATAGACAATGGGCCCGCGCCCGTGCGTATAAGTTTAATGCGCCGCTACTTGCCGATTTACAACAAGCAGCGCCGTTTGTTAACGAAACCGGTTCTGACTCCTCATCGCTAGATAACATGCTAGAAATGCTGTTAGCCGGTGGTATGGATTTGTACCGTGCTATGCGCCTGTTGATTCCACCTGCGTGGCAGAGTAATCCAGAAATGGATGAAGAGCTGAAAGCCTTTTATGATTTCAACTCGATGCACATGGAACCTTGGGATGGACCAGCTGGTATTGTGATGACCAACGGCCGCCATGTTGCGTGTGCGGTTGACCGTAATGGTCTGCGTCCATCACGCTATGTGATCACCAAAGATCGTATCCTGACATTGGCTTCAGAAATTGGTATCTGGGACTACGCGCCAGACGAAGTAGTCGAAAAAGGTCGCGTTGGACCTGGTGAATTATTAGTACTCGATACACTAAACGGCCAACTATATTCGTCATTTGAAATTGATAACGACCTTAAGCGCCGCCACCCGTATAAAGAGTGGATGAAGAAAAATAGTCGCCAACTCACCGCAGCTGAAGATATGCCGGCAGAGGCGCAAGGTGTCAGTGATTTTTCTAAAGAAACCTTACTGCAGTACCAAAAACAATTTGGTTATTCCCGTGAAGAGCTAGAGCAAGTGCTGTGGGTACTGGCGCAAAAAGGCGAAGAAGCCACAGGCTCCATGGGTGATGATACCCCTATGGCGGTGCTGTCGAAGAAGTCTCGTACCATTTATGACTACTTCCGCCAGAAGTTTGCCCAAGTCACTAACCCACCAATTGATCCATTACGTGAAAAGCACGTAATGTCATTAGCGACCTGTGTGGGCCGTGAGCAGAACCTCTTTAATGAAACGACAGGCCATGCCTATCGCGTCATGTTTAACTCACCTATTTTGTTATTTAGCGATTTCAATCAGCTACTGGCACTGGATTCAACTTATTATCGCGCCAACACACTAGATCTTAATTATGATCTATCAGAGGGCTTAGAAGCCGCTATCGTCCGTCTATGTGATGAAGCTGAGCGTTTAGCCCGTACTGGCACCACGCTATTGATATTATCTGACCGCGCCACCTGTAAAAACAAGCAAGTGGTACCGGCAGCTATGGCAGTTGGCGCCGTACAGCGCACCTTAGTCGATAAGAGCTTGCGCTGCGATACCAACATCATTGTTGAAACCGCTTCGGCCCGCGATCCGCACCACTTTGCCGTACTATTAGGATTTGGCGCAACCGCCATCTACCCTTATTTGGCTTACGAAAGCATCTCGGGCATGGCGAAAAGCCAAGGCATAGAGCAAACCCAAAAACTGATGCTTAACTTCCGCCAAGGTATCGATAAAGGTCTGCGCAAAATCATGTCTAAAATGGGCATCAGTACCGTCGGCTCCTACCGTTGTAGCCAACAGTTTGAAGCTATTGGTTTGGCAGACGAAGTGGTCGACTTGTGCTTTAAAGGGGTCATTAGCCGTATAGCAGGCGCAAACTTTGATTTGCTAGAGCAAGATCAGCAAGTGCTGCATAAGCATGCTTTCCGCGCCCACCAGCCATTGTCGCAAGGCGGCCTGTTAAAATATGTTGAAGGCGGTGAATACCATTGCTTCAACCCAGATGTCGTCAACACCCTACAGCAAAGCCTCGCAAGCAAAGATTATCCAAGCTACAAGCGCTTTACTCAATTGGTTGATGACCGCCCTGTGGCTACGCTACGTGACTTAATTAAGGTCAATGCCGAGCAAGATGCCATTGACATCAACGATGTCGAATCTGCGCAATCGCTCTATCCACGCTTCGATAGTGCGGCAATGAGTATCGGTGCCCTCAGCCCAGAAGCTCATGAAGCGCTGGCAGTGGCCATGAACCGCCTCGGCGGTCGCTCAAACTCAGGTGAAGGCGGAGAAGATCCTAAGCGTTTTAACTCTGAGCGTAACTCAGCAATTAAACAGATCGCCTCAGGCCGATTTGGTGTCACTGCACACTACCTTGTTAATGCCGAAGTATTGCAAATTAAAGTGGCGCAAGGCGCGAAACCCGGTGAAGGTGGTCAACTGCCTGGCCATAAAGTCAGTGTCGAGATTGCAGCGCTGCGTAACGCTCGCCCAGGTGTCACCCTGATTTCACCGCCGCCGCATCATGATATCTACTCGATTGAAGATTTAGCCCAGCTGATCTTCGATTTAAAACAAATTAACCCGAAAGCCTTAGTGTCAGTCAAACTGGTTTCCGAGCCAGGTGTCGGCACTATCGCCACCGGCGTAGCCAAAGCTTACGCTGATATGATCACCGTCTCTGGTTATGATGGCGGTACCGGTGCTAGCCCAATTACCTCAGTGAAATATGCTGGTAGTCCATGGGAGCTTGGTTTAGCCGAAGTGCACCAATCGCTGGTTGCCAATGGCCTACGCCATAAAATTCGCTTGCAGGTCGACGGTGGGCTAAAAACCGGTACCGACGTGATAAAAGCAGCACTACTTGGCGCAGAAAGCTTTGGTTTTGGTACAGTGCCAATGATTGCACTTGGCTGTAAGTATCTGCGTATTTGTCACCTCAACAACTGTGCCACTGGCGTAGCGACACAAAACAAGACCTTACGTGACAATCACTATCACGGTTTGCCTGAGCGCGTGATGACCTATTTCGAGTTTGTCGCCCAAGAGATCCGTGAATGGATGGCCACGTTAGGTGTGTCTAAATTTGAAGATTTAGTCGGCCGTAGCGAATGGCTATCTGCCATCGAAGGTGAAACTGATAAGCAACGTCAACTGGATTTATCAGCCATTTTGTACAAGCCAACAGTACCTGCCGGCTCGTCGCATATATGGCAAGAGATCAATCCGCCATCAGATAAAGGTGAGCTAAACCAAAAGGTTGTTGCTGCGGCTAAATCTGCGATTGATGCCGGTGAAGGCTATCAAGGCCGCTTCGAAATTAATAATACCGACCGTTCAGTAGGTGCCAGCCTATCTGGCTACATTGCCACCCATGTTGGTCGCGATGGCGCTAAACAACCTATTGAAGTCAACTTTAGCGGCAGCGCCGGACAAAGTTTCGGGGTTTGGAATAGCCCTGGAGTTGAGCTTAACCTGCGCGGTGACGCCAACGACTATGTCGGTAAAGGCATGGCCGGCGGTAAGATCACTATCTTCCCTCCACTTGGCAGTACTTTCCAAAGTGAACGCTCAGCGATTGTGGGTAACACCTGCCTTTATGGTGCCTCAGGCGGTAAGTTCTTTGCTGCAGGTCAAGCTGGCGAGCGTTTTGGGGTACGTAACTCTGGCGCTATCGCGGTAGTGGAAGGACTAGGTGATAACGGTTGTGAATACATGACCGGTGGTATCGTGGTGGTGCTAGGCAAAACTGGGGTGAACTTCGGTGCCGGGATGACTGGCGGCTTTGCCTATGTATTTGACCGCTTTGGCCGCTTTGGTCGTCGCGTTAATACTGAACTCGTTGATACCCAAAAAGTGTCATCGCCTGTTCACCAGCAGCACTTACGCGGCTTAATTGAAGAGCACGCCCGTGAAACGGGCAGCGAACATGCCAAGATGTTACTGCAAGATTTTGAAAACTGGCTCGATTGTTTTGTACTAGTTAAGCCAAAAAGTGTCGAAGTATCTGACTTATTGAAGTTAGAACGTTCAGAACCAGAACTGACTGTGGTAGCGGGGTAACTTCAGATGAGTAATGATTTCCAGTTTATTGAAGTGGGACGTAAAGACCCAACGAAACACCCAGTGCAGCAACGTGCTACTCAGTTCATTGAAATTTATCAACCGTTTGCACAGCCACAAGTTAAAGAGCAAGCCGATCGCTGCCTGGACTGTGGTAACCCGTATTGTGAATGGAAGTGCCCACTGCACAACTACATTCCTAACTGGCTAAACTTGGCTAAACAAGGACGTATCCTTGAAGCGGCTGATCTCGTACATGAGACCAATACACTGCCAGAGATTTGTGGTCGCGTATGCCCACAAGATCGCCTGTGTGAAGGTGCTTGTACCCTTAATGATGAATTTGGTGCCGTGACCATTGGTAATGTTGAAAAATACATTACCGATACCGCCATCGCCCAAGGTTGGCGCCCAGATATGAGCAAGGTCACCGCCCGTACCGAGCGCGTTGCGATTATTGGTGCTGGCCCTGCAGGTCTTGGCTGTGCGGATATTTTGGCAAGAAACGGCATTAAAGCGGTCGTTTATGACAAGCACCCGCAAATTGGTGGCTTGCTTACCTATGGTATTCCATCATTTAAGCTCGATAAGGCCGTTATGGCGACCCGTCGCAGCGTGATGGAAGGTATGGGTATCGAATTTAAGCTAGGGGTCACTATCGGCGAAGATATCGACTTCCAAACCTTAGTCGATGAATACGACGCCGTCTTTTTGGGAATGGGAACCTATACGCCAATGCAGGCTCGCCTAGAAGGTGAAGATGCTCAAGGCGTTCACCAAGCCCTGCCTTATCTCATTGGCAACACCCACCATGTAATGGGCACCCAAAGTGATGATGCGCCTTATCTAAACTTAGCCGGTAAGCAAGTTGTGGTGCTAGGTGGCGGTGATACCGCCATGGACTGTGTGCGCACCGCGGTACGCCAAGGTGCAAGCAAAGTAACTTGTGTCTATCGTCGCGATGAAGAAAACATGCCGGGTTCGCGCCGTGAAGTACAAAACGCTAAAGAGGAAGGGGTTGAATTCCTATTCAATCGCCAGCCTACATCGATTAAGACCGAAGATGGTGTAGTGACCGCCATTGAGTGCATTGAGACTGCACTGGGTGAGCCCGATGATAGCGGCCGTCGTCGTCCACAACCGATTGCCGGTAGTGAACAGCTGATAGCCACTGATGCGTTGGTAATTGCTTTTGGTTTCCAACCTAGTCCCGCCAAATGGTTAGGCGACTTTGGTATTGAGCTTAACGAATGGGGATTAGTCACTGCCCCTAAAGTAGCCGATAACCCATTCCAAACCACTAACGCCAAAGTCTTTGCCGGTGGTGACATGGTACGCGGCTCTGACTTAGTAGTCACCGCGATCGCCGAAGGTCGTGATGCAGCAATGGGCATTTTGAACTATTTATCTGAATAATAAAGTTTGCTTGTGAGTTTGCGCTTCACGCTGGATAAGCTGAAGCGCTTTTTTTTACCCTTTCAAAAGCACAGCAGCCCAGCCCAAAGCCAGCCTTAACCGGTGCATTGAGCCATTAATATGGCCTCTGAGTTACACAAATCTCTGCACACTAGACTATTATGCCAATCAGTATAAACATTTAGTCACTCAGCGAGAATTTAGCGGTTCTGAGGTAAGGTCCTTAAATGCTCCTCGGTAACTGCTCCTGCGTTACCCTACCTCCTATATCCCTATAGTCGTGCATTAATGACATTCACCACATCCATGTGGTTTGCAACGAGTGAAGAGCATAGTTATTCTACGGTTAAGCTCGTTAACACAGCATCAGAATCGCTAAAACTCGCCATTCTGGCGCGTTTTAGGCTGCCTATTTCTGCGTTGAATAATTTCACAAGGGAACAACCATTGTTTCAATCATTCGCCTTGAATTAGTTTGCCCAAAGCGCGCTGAGTAGATCAAATTCTTATACTGATTGGTATTAGAGATAATCTCACACTGTTGCCGTTCATTGTTGCGACAGTGGATCTCGCCAGTTGCTGCGTTTATTGCTATATTAGCGCCCATTCGTCATAGGGTTATTCACACGACAGCCCACAGTCAAAAGGTCAGTAAATGAAAATTGGTATTATTGGTGCAATGGAGCCTGAAGTTGCTCACCTAATCGAGTCAATGGAAGCGCCGCAATCCGTCACTATCGCCGGCATTGAGCTGGTCTCGGGGACATTAGAAGGCAAGCAAGTGATTGTCACTCGCTCAGGTATCGGTAAAGTCACTGCCAGCGTTGCCACCACCTTACTCATTGAAAAGTTTGCCCCAGACTATGTGATTAACACGGGCTCTGCCGGTGGATTTGTCGATAGCCTTAACATTGGTGACATCGTTATTTCTTCTGAAGTGCGTCATCACGATGTTGATGTCACAGCTTTTGGCTATGAAATTGGCCAAATGGCGCAACAGCCTGCTGCATTTATTCCTGATGCTAAGCTCAAAGCAGCAGCCAACAAAGCCGTTGCAGATCTTGGTGAAGTGAAGGCTATTGAAGGCCTAATTTGTACGGGCGATAGCTTTATATGCGACCCTAAACGTACCGAGCAGATGCTAGCCAACTTCCCGACAATGGCGGCTTGCGAAATGGAAGGTGCGGCAATTGCGCAGGTTTGCCATCAGTTTAACGTGCCTTTTGTGGTGATTCGCTCATTGTCTGATAACGCCAATAACGACTCTCCAGTGGATTTCGACAGTTACATTGTTAAAGCGGGCCATCACTCAGCGCTAATGGTAATGTCACTGCTTCGTCAACTGGACGCGTAATTGACCTGATGATCCCAGACTTTGCCCAACAAGTGTTAAATGACAGCAGTTTTTATCAAGATGCCTTGATACTGCTGGTTGCTATTGTGCTCGCTAAAGCGGCCCCGCTGCCACGAGAAGCACAAGCCTTAGTCTGGTTTAGTCACTTAGCTAAGCAATTAGCCCAAAAAGTTAATCATCCTCAGCGCTCTGCTCAGCAACAATCCATTGCAGGCTTTATGGCGCTGCTGCTGATTATCTTGCCCTTCTGGCTGATCATCAGCTTCTTGTTGGAATTAGCAGCTTTCCCTTGGTTTTTTGAGATTGTCATCTTATATCTCTGTCTATGCGATGAGCACTTTAACCGAGTTGCAGAAGAGGTTCAGCACGCACTTGAAGATGATGATAAAGCCCGAGCGAGAAAAATTTTAGCGCCGTGGTCTTACCGCGACACCACAGAGCTGTCATCCATTGGTTTGGCCAAAGCCACAATCGAGAAAATGATGTCCACACCTATCTATGGTTCGGTGGCAACCATTTTGTTTTTCTCCGTTGGCGGCGCAGCGCTGGTGCTAGGTGCACGCATGGTTAAACAAGTGGAGTATTGTTGGCCGAAAGTTAACCCTCAGTATCAGCACTTTGGCAAAGCCAGCTACTTCTTAAGCTCAGTGCTGTATTTTATACCAACAGCGCTGTGGAACTTTACCCTAGCAATTCAGGGTGGCCCCAAAGCTATCCGTCTACTTTATCAGCTAAAACCTAGCCGTCACCCCATCAATAATCACCTCAAAACCTGTCAGCTGTTTGCGCAAATTCTCAATTTAGAGCTTGCAGGGCCGATGAAATTCAATGGCAATAAGGTGACACTTGAACGGGTAGGCAGCGGCAGATTGCCCACCCCAGAAGATATCAATAGGGCAATTAAGCTAACCCGCTTTACCACCTTAATCTGGATTAGTACCTTAGTGACCTTCCCTGCAATATGGGCGCTACTGCGGTATTTCACCTAAGCTGGTGACTAGACATAGTGACACTGCTTGGTATCATGCCAGCTACCACCACAGATTTTATTGAGATAGCTAACTTGTTTGACAATCTACACGTATCGCTAACGACACCAGCTCTGCTGTTTCCAGCGATTTCACTATTGCTGTTAGCCTACACCAACCGTTTTTTCTCATTGGCGGCACTCATTCGCAATTTGAGTACCGAGGGCAAACCGGTACACAGTGCTCAGTTAGCCAATCTAAAGAAACGCATAGTCATTATTCGCCGTATGCAAGAAGCCGGGGTTTCAAGTTTTGCCTTGTGCGTCCTGTGTATGATTTTTATCTATATTGGCTTTAACCAAACTGGCTCGATTATTTTTGGCTGTAGTTTGTTGCTGTTATTGTATTCACTGTTGTTGTCAGTGATTGAAATTCGTATCTCTGTGGTCGCACTCAATCATCACTTAGAAGAGCTAGATCAATGAGCCATTGGATCTATTTCTTTGACTTATGCGGCACCGCCGTTTTTGCTTTGTCAGGCGCACTAGCGGCTGGCCGTCACCGCATGGACCCATTTGGCGTAATCGTACTGGCTTCAGTCACGGCGGTGGGCGGCGGCAGTATTCGCGATGCCCTGCTCGGCACCACTCCCGTTTTCTGGATAAAAGATCCCAATTACATCATCGTCATTCTGACCACCGTGCTGCTAACGTTAATCTTTGTGCGTAAGCCCAAACGGGTGCCGCAATACACTTTGCCGGTTGCCGATGCACTCGGATTAGCACTGTTTACTGTTATCGGTGCAGAAAAAGCACTGGGTTTAGGCTTAACAGGCATGGTTGCGGTGATTATGGGCTTGATAACTGGTGTCGGAGGAGGCATTATTCGAGACTTACTTTGTCGCCAAGTGCCAATGATTTTACGAACCGAAATCTACGCCACAGCTTCGATTATGGGCGGGATCTGTTATACCTTGTCTATCTATTGGGGCGCAGCAGATAAAGTGGCGCTGTTGTTAGCGCTAAGTACCGCATTAACCATAAGGTTAGCGGCCATAAAATGGCATTTATCCTTGCCCGCTTTTGACTTAAAAAAGAAAGTTTCATGATTTATGATTGCTAAATATCTACGCCTAATATTGACCTTATTTGCTGCTTGTAGCTGCGTGCCAGCGCTGGCTAACTCAGGCGAAATGCCAAAAGAGCAGCAAATGGCCGTGCGTTATATTAAAGCATTAACCGATCATGATTATCGATTGCTGAGCACCTTTTATAATCGCGAGAGTGTATTTAGCGACCGCACAGCCAGTAAGACCTATACCGGTAAGCGCAATATTCTGCAGTTCTTTGAGCGCGCCCATCGCGGTGTCATGGAATACGATTTCAATATTGAACACATGTACAACTCAGGCTCGTTAGTGGTCATGATAGGCAACTACCATTACCGTGGTCCCGGTGCACAATTTGGCAAACCTGGAAAAATCATCGAATTGGCCATCCCAGGGGTCACAACGGTTAAACTTGATATGAGCAATCATAGAGTCACTGAGCATGAAGATCTTATGGACTATCAAACCATGGCCGATCAGTTATCCACGCAGTAAGCGCATTTAGCCAATTTTGAACACAAAAAACCCGCTTATCGCGGGTTTTTGTTTATGCAGTGTATCGCTACACTAAGGTAATCTTAGCAAACTTACGTTTGCCTACTTGGAATACCCCGGTGGTGCCAGCAGACAGTTGTAACTTAGTGTCTTCAATTTTAGCACCATCAATCTTAGCCGCGCCTTGCTTAATCATACGCATGGCATCTGAAGTTGAGTTCACCAGCCCAGCCTGTTTAAGCAAGTTGGCAATTGCGATACCTTCGCCAGCAGCAATCTCTAGCTCTTCAATATCATCCGGAATCGCCCCTTTTTGGAAACGATTGATAAACTCTTGATGCGCTGCTTCTGCCGCTGCATCATCGTGGAAACGCGCAATGATCTCTTTCGCTAGTGCAATTTTGATATCACGTGGGTTAGCACCGGCTTCTACATCAGCTTTAAACTGCTCGATTTCAGTCAGTGGACGGAATGAAAGCAGCTCAAAGTAACGCCACATCAGTTCATCTGAAATTGACATGATTTTACCGAACATTTCACCAGCAGGCTCACTCACGCCAATGTAGTTATGTGCCGATTTAGACATCTTCTTCACGCCGTCTAAACCTTCAAGCAAAGGCATCATAATCACGGTTTGTGGCTTTTGCCCTTCAGCCTTTTGCAGCTCACGGCCCATCAGTAAGTTAAACTTCTGATCGGTACCACCTAGCTCAACATCAGCTTTAAGTGCCACTGAGTCATAGCCTTGCAATAATGGGTACATAAATTCGTGGATCGCAATCGCCTGACCCGAGCCATAACGCTTTTTAAAGTCATCACGCTCCATCATACGTGCAACGGTCTGTTGCGAAGCAAGACGAATCATGCCTGCGGCCCCAAGCGGCTCTAGCCAGCTTGAGTTGAACTCGATGCGCGTTTTAGCTGGATCAAGAATTTTATAAACCTGCTCTTTATAGGTTTCCGCGTTAGCAAGTACTTGCTCTTTTGTCAGAGGTGGGCGAGTACTGTTTTTACCACTTGGATCACCAACCATACCGGTAAAGTCACCAATCAAGAAGATCACTTCATGACCTAACTCTTGGAAAGTTCTTAACTTATTAAGAATTACAGTGTGGCCAAGGTGAATATCGGGTGCGGTTGGATCTGCCCCGAGTTTAATCCGCAGTGGGCGGCCTTCTTTTAACTTTTCTAGCAGATCTGACTCAAGTAAAATTTCATCGGTTCCGCGTTTTATTTCTGCAAGTGCTTGGTCTAAATCAGCCATCTTGGCAACTACCCCTAAGAGCCTAGTGTAAAATTAAGGACAGTAATGTTACTTGTTAGCCAGCACAATTGAAAGGGTGTACACTAAGGGGATCAGCACGATTATGCAAAATTGGTATCGAGGTCAATGGGAAAGCTCATAACGTTATTAAAATTATTGCCTAGAATGCATCAAGTTCTACTGAGTGTATTGGTGGTAGTCACGTTAACTATACTGTTATTACCCGCAGACACTGCCCAGGCATCAAAAAACACCAATACCAGCTTATCTGGTCGCATTGAAGGCTTTAACGATGCAGCGCCCAGTGATGATGCTACTCAGCCGCAAGCGCGACGTCAGCAGGTACCTTTAGCTTTTCGCAAGCCCACGCCTCCATCACAAAATCAATCAGACGCGCCGCAAACTGCGTCGGCACCAACTCAGCCTAATGACTCATCAACAGAACCTGATACCGCAACGAGTCCAGCAGTCACCACCGCGTTACTGATTGATAAACGTTTTGAAGTGAAACGCGGTGATACCTTGGCAGCTTTATTTAAACGCGCCGGCTTAACCCCGCGAGATGTGCATGAAATCACTTTGCTGCCTAAGGCGAAAAAGAACTTACTGCGCATCATGCCCGGCGAAGAGATAGTGATCAGTAAAACTGACACCGGCGAGTTGGCCAAAGTAACCTATCATTTAGATGCAATTTCAACCTTAGTTATTGAACACAATGCTGATGGCTATCAAGAGTCGGTCATCGTCAAAGAGGTTGAAGTAAGAAAAGATTTCGCCAGTGCCACCATAAGCAGTAACTTTTGGAATGCAGGTGTCGGAGCTGGTTTAACCCCGAATCAAATTATGCAACTGGCCACCATATTCGGTTGGGATATCGATTTTGCACTCGACCTGCGTGAAGGCGATCAATTCTCTATCTTATTTGAGCAAGAATATGCCGATGGTGAGTTTCTGCAAAACGGCAATATCTTAGCTGCTGAGTTTACCAACCAAGGCGATCGCTATACTGCAGTACGCTACAGTGATGGTAACTATTATTCAGAAGAAGGCCGCAGTATGCGCAAAGCCTTTTTGCGCTCTCCTGTAGACTTTAAATATGTCAGCTCCAGCTTTAACCCTCGCCGCCTTCACCCAGTAACCGGCCAAGTTAGGGCCCACCGTGGTGTCGATTATGTCGCGGCGGTAGGCACTCCCATTAAAGCCGCAGGTAAAGGCCGCGTCATTAAGTCAGCCTATAACAAGTACAATGGTAATTACGTGTTTATTAAACATAATGACACCTATACCACCAAGTATTTGCACTTGAAAAAGCGTAACGTTAAACAGGGAGCCACCGTAAAACAGGGCCAGATCATCGGTACATTAGGTGCCACGGGTCGAGTCACCGGTGCACACTTGCATTACGAATTTATTGTCAATGGCGTACACCGCAATCCAAGAACGGTCAAACTTCCTAAGTCTATGCCGATTGCTGCAGATCAAAAACAGCAGTTTTTAGCCCTAAGCGAACAACTTATGGCTCAACTTGAGCAGAACAAACAGCTCAGACTCGCAGCACAATAGGATTGAAATCCAATGAGTAAATCATATTATATCGGCCTAATGTCAGGCACCAGCATGGATGGTGTAGATGCCGTGCTCGTTGAATTTGAACAGCAACAACCGCGACTCATCGCCAGCCACAGTGAGCCCATGCCACGCTCGCTGCTTAAAGGCTTAACCCGCTTATGCTTGCCCGGTAATGACGAAATAAACTTGCAGGGCAATTTAGATCGCGCCGTGGGGCAACTGTTTGCCCAAGCGGTAAATAATTTGTTAGCCAATAACGCCATACCCGCTGAGCAAATCACCGCCATCGGCAGCCACGGACAAACCATCCGTCATATGCCTAACTTAGATATGGGCTTTACCCTGCAGATTGGTGACCCCAATACCATTGCCGCGCTAACCGGCATCAATGTTATCGCCGATTTTCGCCGTAAAGATATCGCCTTAGGTGGCCAAGGTGCACCGCTGGTACCAGCATTCCACCAGCAATTATTTGCTCAGCCCGGCAGCGCTAGAATCATTGTCAATATTGGCGGCATTTCAAATATCACCTTCCTGCCTGGTGGTGCCGACGAGGTAGTGGGTTTTGATACGGGGCCGGGAAATACACTGATTGATGCTTGGATAAACCATGTGCACAACAAGCCCTATGATGAGCACGGCGCATGGGCGGCCACTGGCACCACCAACGAGCAATTACTTAATCATCTGCTGTCCCATTCATACTTTGCGTTAGCCGCGCCGAAAAGTACCGGCCGAGAGCTGTTTAATCAAGCGTGGTTAGAACAGCAGGTGGCCAACTTTGGCTACTTAAGCGAAGCCGATATTCAATCAACCTTACTCGATTTGACCTGCCATAGTATTGCCAATGACTGCAAGAAGCTGTCAGATAATGCTGAATTATTTATCTGTGGCGGCGGCGCGTTCAACGATGAACTTATGCTGCGTTTAGCTAACTTGCTGCCTAATCATAAGATATTGACCACCAAAGATATTGGCATTGCCCCACAGTGGGTTGAGGGCATTGCTTTTGCGTGGCTAGCTATGCGTCATCACCATGGACTAAGTGGTAACCTCCCTGCGGTAACCGGCGCGAGCCGCGAAGCCATTTTAGGTGGCTTATTTCCCGCACAGTAAATCGATTTCGACGCAACAGCGCTTATTGCAGTAAGCTGTGTTGCAAGCGAATCACATCGCGTTTGTAATTCTCAGACTCTGTTAGCAACAAGCTTTCATTATCGGCCACATAACTAATGGCTCCGTGGCGCGGAAGGCTGGAGGGTGGAAGCTTTAAAATAGGCGTAACCAGTTGCGTACTGAAACGCCAAAATGCAATGAGCTGATGGCTGCTGCCATTTTGACGAAAGTACACGCCTTTGTCGGTCACATCCCAATTGTATCGCTCAAAAAATTGCTCTGCAGCAATCACCTCTTCAATGATTAAAGGCTTATTAATATCCATCGACCACAGACCCAATTTATCCGCCCGTGAAAACAGTAAGATATTGGCGTTAACCATCTTGCCCAACCGCATATCGACACCACTGATGACTTCAGGAAGGCGATTATCCAGATAAAAGCGAGTAATGCCGTCGTAGGTATTTGCCACTATAAAACTGTCATCCCAGCCCCAGCTAGGGCGTTGATGGTCGAGATAAGCGGTGGCCAATACGGTAATATTCCCTGATGCCACATCTAACACATGGATTTTATTGCCTTCACTCTTATCATCAGGGGCAAGAAACGCCACTTTCTTGCCATCGTGGGACCAGCTCGGATAAGCGACTCGACGTTTTAAAGCAGTATGTTGCTTACGTTCATTCCCGTCGATGTTCGCTGACCAAATTTCATTAAAGCCCGTTTCATTGGAAACATAGATAATTCTTTTTGATATGGTTGAATAATCGGGATTACGATAGCTGTATTCTACTCTCAGCAAGGGAAATGGCGTTGTGGGTACATGTTGGGCTAAATCTAAGCGGCTAAGTCGATGGTCGCGCATATAATTGGCATAAACAATATCGTGGCTAAGGGGCACAAACCTGGGATAACTCAGTCCCTCCACATGCAATGGTTCAACCTTTTTGCTGGCCACAGTCACAATAAATCCGTTGCGCACGCCGGAATTTTCACTACTAAACACTAAACGCTTGCCGTCTGGGTGCCAACTTAAGCCCCGCATATCCTCAAACCCGCGGGTCAACCTATGTTCAATACCGCTAGCCCATTCGCGCATAAACAGATCCTCGGAGATGTTGCCAAATCGACGAGCGATAGCTAACCAGCGTCCATCTGGGCTAAAGGCTAAATCGCGATCACGGTAGCTACATTCAGTATCGCAAGAGATGCGCACAGCCTGCGGCGTTTGCTCCGATAAGTCGAGCTGGTATAACCCGGAGGCAGGTACTTGCTCATCAGCAGAAACAAACACTAAATAGCGGCCATCTGGAGACACATCAAGCCCAGCGCTGTAGGTATCACACGCGGCGAGAGTGTTGGTCTGATTGCTATCAAGTTCTAACCGAGAAATGAAACACTGCTTATTGGCACGCAGCTCAGAGGCAAAATATAAAGCACTGCCATCGGGGCTCCACACTGCGCGAATCTCTTTACTGTTACTCGACGTCAATTGCTTGGGGGTATCACTCGGGGTATGCAAGTCCTTAAGATATAGACTGGCATAACCATCAACGCCACGCGCACCATAGACTAACCAGCGCCCATCTGGCGAGACCACCGGATACAGCTCCGAGCCTGCATCAGATGTCAGCCGCGTCTGCAATTTAGGGGTGTAGCGCACGCTATCTAAATACAGGTGCGTCAGTACAAAGCCAATGATAACAACCAATAATGCACCAAATATGCCTATGATTCGACGATTAAGCTGACTAAGGTGGGCGATTCTATTATCGGCTTTTTCTAGCAAGTCAGGTTCATCAACTAAGTCCGCGGCATCGAACTCTGGTGCAATCAGTAATCGGTAACCGGTTTTGCGCACGGTATCAATCGCCGCTTCATCACCCGCGACCCCTTTCAATTGCTGACGCAGATGCCAAATAGCATTGGTTAAGGCTTTCGATCCCACATAATGATTACCTTCCCAAATATCTTCTATTAGCTCCTCTCTGGTCACCACTTTTGGATGGTGACGTGCAAGGTAACTGAGCACTTCGATAAATTTAGGCTGTAAAGAGACGCTCTGCAAAGCTTGATTTGTGCCGGTAGCAAAATAGAGACTGTTATCAGCAGGAGACACTCTGCAGCCATTTAGCACAAAGCTTGCATGCTTAGAAATCTTCATAAATTGCCCCTTAACACCCTCAAGACCAGCCAGGTCCATCACTACAATTAAGACAGATAATACGTTTTTAACCTAAGCTTCACAAGCATCAAGAAGAGATCTAAAAGATATTTAAGTTGCTGATAAAAATAATAATAGATATTTAATAGATAAATAAACTACTAATAAACGACCCCACCTTGATTGCCTCACGATAACAAAATAGTTACATGTTTAAGCCAGCAACAACGTGGCAATATTCATTGGCGTTAATTCAGGCGTTAGCCCCTAAGTGTCTGCCACTAGAACCTATGACCCAAGCGTTAATCCAGGCGTTAAAGGGACACAAATAGGTCACTAACTACAAAAACTAAGGACTGTATCGAGATGAGATCAACAATGAAATTATCAGCACTCTCCGTAGCCATCACGCTTGCTTCGCTAGGCACTACTCACGTTCAAGCTGCAGAGCAAACCGGCGCGGATGAAAAAATCGAAAAAATTGCTGTCACCGGCTCACGCATTAAACGGGCAGACTTTGAAGGCGTTGCCCCAGTTACTGTCATTACGGCTGATGACATAGCCAGTAGCGGCCTAAGCTCGATCTCCGAAGTCTTACAATCATCGGTAGCTAACACCGGCGGCTCGCTCAATGGCGAAAGCGATGGTTTTACCGATAGCGCTAGCTCAGTCAACTTACGTGGCATGGGAGCGAACCGCACTTTAGTCCTCATCAACGGCCGTCGCCAAGCTGCATTTCCTTCTGCAGCAGGTGGTACATCAAATTTTGTTGATGTATCAGATATTCCTAGCGCCGCAGTTGAAAGAATTGAAATCCTTACCGGCGGCGCGTCGGCAATTTATGGTTCAGACGCCGTTGGTGGTGTCGTCAACATTATTCTTAAACAGCAATATGACGGCGCGAAAGTAGAAGCTAAGTACTCAGATACCACCCAAGGCGGCGGTGAGCAGCTGGATCTATCCTATCTACAAGGGTTCAATACAGAAAACAGCCAAACTTTGGTTATGCTTGAATACCGTAAAGTTGAAGAGATTAAAACCTCAGACCGCGACGGCCTTTATAGTCCCCGTTATTATGAAAATGACGACGGCGAACTCACCTGGGGAGCAGGCCCATTTGGCGATGCTGCGCCGTCAAGCTGGTCATCAAGAATCACCGATTACAGTAAAATCTATCATGATGACAAATATGTCAACCTTGATCAGCAACAGTGTAGCGACCTGTTTGGCGACAAAGGCATTTACCGACCTGATTATAAGTACGGTTGTTACTACGACAAGTATGCAGATCGCGGCCTTCAGTCAGCTTATGATCGCTTAAACTTAGTCGTTAACACCACCTACGATTTAAACGATGATTGGCAACTGTATGCCATGCTTAACGCCTCATACAAAGAAAGTACCAAATACAAAGATGAAAAAGGCTTTGGCACCTACCTCTATGAAGACGAAGTCAGCGGGGCCTACAGCTATGATAGATACGAATTTGATGACTATAACCGCTACTATCTCGCCCGCCGCATGGAAGAGTTTCCAGGGCCACGAACCTATGACACCCAAAATACCAAAGCCTCGTTAGCGTTTGGCGCCAACGGTACCTTAGGTGACTACGAGCTAGATATCTCATGGTCTAGCGGCTATGCCCTTTATGAAAAACAGAATCACCACATGGTCAATGGTGCCAAGATGTTAGATATCGTCACCATGGACCCCAGCCAAGGTGGCACTGAGAAATGGTACCCCAATCAAGCAATGACAGCCGAGCAAGCTGATTATCTTATGGGCGATTCAACCAAAGAGTCAGACTCGACTATGCATCAACTGCAAGCCGTTTTCTCTGGTGATTTAATGGAAGTTTCAGCTGGGACAATTGGATTTGCGACCACAGCTGAGTGGGCCCGTGAAAGCTATGAAGATACCTTAGATCAAATCACGATGGACGGCGGCTACATAGGTATGGGCGGCACAGGCGGTGAAGGCGACCGTGACCGTGTGGCCATTGCTGGTGAGATCCAGTGGCCATTGCTTGCTAATATGCCAGGCGTACGTTCACTGGAGTTATCAGCCGCATTGCGATATGACCATTACCTAGATGACTCTGATGTTGGCGGCGCGACTACTCCGCAAGTAGGTTTGAGTTACCGTCCAATTGATGAAGTCATGGTGCGCGCAAATTGGGGACGCAGTTTCCGCGCTCCAGACATGCATCGTTTATATGCTGGTCAAACTCGTGGATATAGCAGTATCGACGTACCACACCCAAGTGATCCAAATGACATTTATGAAGATGATTACGTTTCATATAACTCAGGTAACCTAAACCTTGAAGAAGAAAAAGGTGAGTTTTGGAATGTTGGCTTAGTGGCGAATGTAACTGACAATGCTGATTTGACCATCGACTGGTGGAACATTGAATTAGAAGGCGCAGTGAAAACCATCTCTAGCTACGATGTGATTAACGATCCTAAATATAACAAAACGGGTCAATACAACGACTGCACTGAGATGACAGAAGTTGGCTACCTCAATGAGTTTGACGATGACGGCATTGAAAATATCGCCTGTATGCGTAAAGGCCCGATCAACAGCGCCTATGAAGCCTCAGAAGGTATCGATGCTAGTTTCAACTATAACTTCCCAGAAACCGCAGCGGGCGAGTTCAAACTGAAACTTGCCGCCTCTTACCTGATTAAGAAAGAGTATTTAGAGCAGGCTGACGGAGAAGTTGAAGAACAAACTGAAACTGACTACTTCCCTAAATGGAAGGGTAATGCCAGCTTCAATTGGAGTTATGAAGATTTTCGCGCCACTATCGCCTATTACTACACAGGCGAAGCAAAGGGAACGGACACATTTACTCTTATAGATAATAATGGTGAAGAGTATAAAGAAGATGACTACACCGATACACTTAGTGCCTATCAAACCATTAACCTGACGCTCAGTTACTCAGCCCCATGGAAAGGTAAGTTCACCGCCGGCGTGAGAAACCTAACCGATGAAATGCCGCCACTGTATGACGTACGCAACGACAAGCATAACGACTGGCCTTTCTATGAAGATGACAACAGCGGCTATTCTGCAAAGGGTCGTAGTTACTTTGTCGGCTACTCACAGAAGTTCTAACTGCTAGCGCAGCCCTTCCCTTGGCGCCCATCTTGGGCGCCTCTTTTTACAGCTGTCGCACTCTCTATCAGGAGAAACCCATGCAATTTATTTTCACCTTGTTCACTGCCCTGATCTGGTTTTGCAGTGCCCAAGTCATGAGTGGCGAATATCAACACCCAAGCCCTGCCATCGAGCAGGTGCTCAATCAATCCAAATCGGTCACAACACGCTTATCTGCAGATAACCAATATATGGTGGTGCTTAAACCCATCTCTCAGGTTGATATCAAACAGCTGGCACAACCGGAATTAAAGCTAGCTGGATTAAGAATAAATCCCACATCGCTCGCCCCTTCACGCAGTAAGTATCAATACAATGCGCTGGAGATAATCAAACTGGCTGATCAATCTCGGCATATCATTAAAGCGGCACAAGGCCTAAGTTATCATGCCATCAAATTCTCGCCCGATAGCCAATATTTGAGTTATATCGTGAGCAATCAGCAAGCAGCCTATATCGAACTGTTTGATCTACAGAAAAAGACCAGTTTTCGACTGACTAATCAGCGTTTAAACGCAACACTCGGGTTTAACTATCGCTGGCAATACGATAGCCAAGCCATCATCACTAACTTAGCCATCAGCACGAAAACCCATGAAAATAGCCCTACTGTATTGAGTCCAAATATCAGTGCTACAAACGGTAAAAAAGCCCCTAGAAGAACTTATCAAGACCTGATTAAAAACCACCAAGATGAGATAACTTTTGCCAATATAACCACAGCTCAACTCAGCAAAATTGCCCTCAATGGCCAAATCACTGCCATTGGCAAACCGGGTATTAACATCAGTTATCAAGTCTCTCCTAGCAATCAATATATTTTGGTTAAGCAAATTGATAGGCCTTTTTCTCGCATTGTTAAATATCAAGATTTCGCCCAAACAGTCAGCCTGTTTGACCATTTAGGTCACCAGGTCATCGCCTTTGGCCAACTTGAAAGCGGTGAATTTAGGCCCAGTGGTAGCGACTCTGTTCGCCGAGGACCACGTCTTATCCATTGGCGCAAAGACCAGCCACACACCATCGCTTTTGTCACACCACTTGATAACGGTGATGGCAACAGTCAGCCGCAATATCGAGATGAAATAAGCACCCTCAGCGCACCTTTTACCGGTCAAGCTCAGCCTCTAGTCAAAACCCCTTGGCGGATCAGTAAGCTCGCTTGGGGCGAGGACAATACACTTTTCATTACCGAAAAAAACAGCAAGCAGAAACAGCTCAGGGTGAGTTTTTATCAAGATAATCATAGCGCCAAGCCGACTCTGTGGTACCAGAAGTCCCAGCGCGATACCTATAACGACCCAGGGAAATTGCTCTATAACAGGCAAATTGCAGCGCCATTAGTCAACATCGAGTCTGGTCATTTTGTGCATGCTGGGCTCGGCGCATCGCCACAGGGTTATCGTCCCTTTGCTAAACAAACCAATATGGCGGATTTATCCAGCAGCATCATTTGGCAAAGCCAGCCGAATAAGCTCGAAAAACTGATCCACCTTATTAGTCGCTCGCCGCTGACTATGGTCATTAGTCGCGAAGATAGTGCCACTGCCAAACAGTACTGGCTAGTTAAGGGTGAAAAGCAGACGCTGTTATACCAAACCCAAAACGCATTAAGCCAGTATGACGGGGTAAGCAGGCAACTGGTTCATTATCAGCGTCAAGATGGCACACCACTTTCGGGTATGCTTTATCTGCCTAAAGGTTATCATCCAAGTCAAGGGCGGCTACCAGTGCTGATGTGGGCTTACCCCCGTGAATACAAAGATGCCCAAGTCGCTAGTCAGGTCAATTTCTCTAAACATCAGTATCAAAAAATCAGCGCCAAAGGGCCGGTAGCAATGGTCGCTCATGGCTTTGCAGTGTTTGATAAGGTCGCAATGCCAATCATAGGCGAAGGTAAAAAACGCCCCAACGACAGCTTCAGGCAGCAGTTGGTCAGCAATGCCCAAGCCGCCATTGATGTGTTAGTAGATATGGGAGTGGCAGACCCTGAGCGTGTTGCCATTGGCGGCCACTCTTATGGCGCTTTTATGGTGGCAAACCTTTTGGCCCATTCAGATCTTTTCAGTGCTGGTATCGCCCGCAGTGGTGCCTACAACCGTTCACTTACGCCATTTGGTTTTCAGTACGAGAAACGTAACTACTGGGAAGCGCCGGACTTGTACCAACAAATGTCCCCTTTTACCCATGCCGACAAGATTGATGAACCGCTGTTATTGATCCATGGCGAAATGGACGCGAACTCCGGCACCTACCCCATGCAGTCAGAACGACTTTTCAAAGCTATACGTGGACTCGGGGGCACCGCGAGATTAGTCACCCTCCCCTATGAAAGCCATAGCTATGTTGCCCGACAATCGTTAGCCCATATGTGGTGGGAGCAAGAAAACTGGTTGCTGCGATACCTAGGCAAGGCTGACAGCCATAGCGTGCAGACATCTAGCCAATATCAATCACTAGTGCGTTGATTTAAAGGAATATGCAATGAAGTTAGCTCGAATCTCCCTCACCATGACACTAGTGCTAGGGCTTGGTACCTCACTCGGTTTAGCCCAGGCTAGCACACCGCGCAATATCATCTACCTAATAGGCGATGGCATGGGACCCGCCTATACCACAGCTTATCGATACTACCGCGATGACCCCAGTACCAAAGCGGTTGAAAACACCATTTTCGACCAGCTGTTAGTCGGGTTGTCGAGTACTTATCCCGATGACGATACCTATGTCACCGACTCTGCGGCAGCGGCCACAGCCCTGGCAACCGGCCATAAAAGTTACAATGGGGCGATAGCGGTCGATCATCAACATAGTCCACTTGTTACCATGATGGATCAAGCCAACGAAGCAGGCTATAACACCGGTGTTGTGGTCACCTCTCAAGTGAATCACGCAACACCCGCGAGCTTTTTAGCACACAACAAAAGCCGGCGAAACTACAATCAAATTGCCGATAACTATGCCGACAATTTGCTCAAGGGACTTGGTAGCGCAGATATTCTCCTCGGCGGTGGCACTGAGTATTTTCAACGCCAAGACCGCAATCTAGTCGAAGAGTTTATCAACTACGGCTATCAATACGTTGATGACTTGAATCAGTTAACGCAACTGACTGAGTTGCCCGCACTGGGCTTATTTGCCCCCTCCGGACTGCCACCAGCATTGGGCTCGACTAACCCCAAAAGGTTGCAAATGATGACCGATAAAGCCTTGAACTTACTCGACAAGCAGCCACAACCCTTTGTGTTAATGGTCGAGGCAAGTCAAATAGATTGGTGCGGACATAGCAACGATATTGCCTGTGCCATGGCCGAGATGCATGACTTTGCCCTCGCCCTTGCCAGCGCTAAAGCGTACGTTGATAAGCATCCAGATACTTTGCTGGTCGCCACCGCAGACCACTCTACCGGTGGGCTCACATTAGGGCGCAAAGGTGATTATCAATGGCGAGGTAAACAGCTACAGCAGATCAGTACTTTACCTAAAGCTTATGCCAAAATACTGTTAGAAAACCCCAATACTCTCCGCAACATAAAGCAGTTTAGCGCCAGTTGGGTTAAGCATATTAACTTGTCATTAAGCGATAACCAGCTCGCTATTTTGCAACAAACGCTACTGGATGCGAGTCAGTCTAAAACCGCAGTGAAGAAAATGGCATCGGCAATTAAACGTCGTATCGATGCGCTGAGCTACACTGGCTGGACGACCACAGGACACGATGGCATTGATGTACCAATATTGGCTTATGGTACTGGCGCTAACCAGTTTGCTGGCCACTTAGATAATACCGAAATAGCCAATAAAATTATCAACTTCATCGTCAAATAATAGCAACTACAATAAAACCGACTATGCTCAAAGCACCCACAGTTATTTCATTGCTGTGGGTGCTTATACCATAGGTTTATCTGCGCGAATAAACCTAGGCAGTGTCAGTACACCCTGAACTATCTACTGCCAAAAACACAATTAATCACTCGGTATACGGCCGGTTGTACCATATGAAAGCAACATGTTGTTTCGCTAATAGCTTGGTTTTAGTGGCATTAAAGCCTATATGGATAAGTCTGTGTGCGACCTAGCATAAGGAAAAAGACAATGAAAATGACACAAAAAATGACAGCAGAATTTCTGGGAACCCTGTGGCTCGTGCTCGGCGGCTGTGGCAGTGCGGTGTTGGCAGCAGCTTTCCCAGAAGTTGGCATTGGTTTACTCGGCGTCGCTTTGGCTTTTGGTTTAACTGTGCTGACCATGGCCTATGCCATCGGCCACATTTCAGGCTGCCACTTAAATCCGGCGGTATCAATTGGCCTATGGGCAGGGGGTCGCTTTCCGGCTAATGAGTTGCTGCCTTACATCATCGCCCAGGTCGCAGGTGGCATCACAGGTGCGGCCATTTTGTTTGTGATCGCCTCCGGTAATGCCGACTTTAGCTTAATGGATGGCTTTGCATCAAATGGATATGGACAGCACTCACCCGGCGGCTACTCGATGAGTTCAGCATTGGTTACTGAAGTCGTTATGACATTGTTCTTCTTATTGATTATTCTCGGCGCGACTGACAGCCGAGCCCCCGCAGGATTCGCCCCTATCGCTATCGGCTTTGGCTTAACCTTAATCCACCTTATCAGCATTCCTGTTACTAACACCTCAGTTAACCCAGCACGCAGTACCGGACCAGCGCTGTTTGTTGGCGATTGGGCGTTATCTCAATTGTGGCTATTTTGGGTCGCGCCTATTGCCGGAGCCATACTAGCGGGCCTTATCTATAAAACCTTTAACTCTGCTGAAAAAAGCTAATGCGCCACTAACACGGGCCAACTCAGGGCAATTGCGCTGAGTTGGCGGCTTAAGTTATCGACTTTATTGACGACAATAATCAAATGCACTTTGTCAGCCCCGACACTGATGGTATTATCTGCCACCAGTAAATCTAAGCCTATTTAATGAGTATTCGCCATGAGCACAAGCGCCAAAGATCCAAGTCAAATGACCCCAGAAGCACGTTATGACTTTTTAGTTGAACAAGCGAAATCCGAAGATGTGTTATGGACCCTTCAGGATGCTGATGGCTGCGTCATGCTAACCACCGAAGAGGAAGATTGTATTCCTATGTGGCCAACAGCTGAAAGCGCACAAGCATGGGCAATTGATGATTGGAAAGACTGCACGGTTTTGGCGATTCCTTTAGGCGAATGGTTAGAGCGTTGGGTACCAGGTATGCAAGATGATGATCTCTTCGTTGCTGTTTTCCCTGTCCATGATGACCTTGGTGTCGTGATCCCGCCTTATGAGCTTGAGCAACGCTTAGCACCAAAAAAGCGCCACTAAAGCTAAAGGGATAAACTGTGAAGCAACCAAGTTCAGCGCCACAACCTACTGTAGAGGCGGAGCCGAAACAAAACGTTAAGCAAGCCATGCCTAAACGTTTAATTGCCTTATTGTTATTCTTAGCCGTAGCTTCAATCAGTGGTTTGATTGCTAATCAAGGCGTGCTGTTTTGCGTACTGACCCTATTTATTGTGGTTGCGGTTGCCGGTAAGCAAAAAACCGGTTTACTGATGCTGCGACTGTACACCGTTTTGCAGCTCATGTTAGTCAGCATGCTACCAGTGATGTTGCATGATCCTGACAATCTGGCCAGCGGTCCATCAAGTTTCGACTTGGGTGCCTGGCAGGGTAAACTACCCGATTGGTTAGTGTTCTCAGTGCTAATCGTCATTGCAGTAGTGCAAGTATGGATTGCGTTTACGCCTAAGGTCAGTGCTTATTGCAGCACCAAAGTAAACATGAACATTATGAGCTAGCGCCAACCAAGCCAAATAACAAAAAAACCAGCATAATGCTGGTTTTTTATGGGTAACACTAAGTTTAAAACTTAAGCTTTACACTGAGAAGCTAGCACCACAACCACATGTTGTCGTGGCATTAGGGTTCTTAACAAAGAAACGCGAACCTTCAAGGCCAGAGGTGTAATCTACTTCACCGCCAACTAAGTACTGTAAGCTCATCGGATCAACCACCAGTTGCACACCTTGCTTTTCAACGGTGAAGTCACCTTCATTCACTTTCTCATCGAATGTAAAACCGTACTGAAAACCAGAGCAGCCTCCACCAGTTACATAGACTCGTAACTTAAGCGCATCATTTTGCTCTTCATCAAGCAGTGTTTTTACCTTTGAAGCAGCTTCGTCGGTAAACTTGATTGGCATTGTATCTTCAGCTTGTTCTGTCATTACTACCTCTAAACATCGGTTTGCTGAGCGGAATTATCCGATACCTGACCAATTTGTTCAAGTAATATGCGCAGCTATCGAATAATCTGTGAACTCTATGAGTATAAATGTGCCACCTGGCACGCATTACGGCTGTGGTTCTTCAGTTACCGCGCTCTCAGGATCGGCTGACTGCACAGGCACCAGCTTGCTAAGCTCATCATCTTCAGCCAACTCGCCACTACCAATATCAACATGACTGACATCAATCGATTCTAAATCAATGGGGAGAATGTCATCTCGCTCAAAAGTCTGCTCAGTTTGAGCCCGTTTAGTCCATCTCGTCGCGGGGACGGTCACATCTACCGTGACCCGGTTTAGTTCAAAGCCCGCCGGTAAAATCACCTCGGTCTCTAACACCTGAAAGTAGCGAAACTGAAAAGCAAACGATTGCTCACTGAGTTCCGTCAGCGGTATATTAACCACCTCGCCCTCTTGCAAGCCGGTAAACACCAACTTAGCCTGACCTTTCAATGACTGTTTACGTTTTTGCAGCTGAGTAAGAATAAGTTTGAGACGATATTTATTATCCAACTGACTAGGAATAAGCTCAAGCCCATGTATCGCAACGCCTTCAGCATTATTCTCTGGCGCCATGATACTGCGGTAAAATGCTAATTCACGCTCCAATTGTTGCTGCTTGTTGTGTTGTTCAGCGAACAGCTGCTGCATATTCTTATTGGCTTCTTGCTCGAGTGTTAAAGCTAGATTACGCGCCGCCAAAACTTCCGCTTGTTGCTGCAATTGCCCACGAAGTTGCACTTCGCGGCTGTCATCGACTTCAACTTGGGCTGCTTGATACTCTTGCCAAGTTTGCCATACCAAGCCCCCTAATAGGAAAGCCACCATAACCAGTAACAAAAGATAAACACTGGATGGGCGAATTTTTCGCTCATTAGCTTGCATGCGATTCGCCCAGCGATGATAATTTGGCATTAAGTTAAAGCCCCTTATACTCTTTTTAGTCCAGCATCAAAATTAACTTACATGGAATTTGTCGACAGTGACTGTGCAGCACCTTGTTAAGAAAACTTATCTACAAAGCTGTAAATATCTCCGAACAACTCTCAGAGATAAACTGTCACAGGCAAAAATCAGTGGCCAACTGTGCTTAATTGCACTGCTATTTGCCCTTGCTGCCACCAGCGTCATTCTACTATTTCGCCTATTACTGCAGTGGATGACGGCCTACACCCAAACCCAAAGTCTGAATACTACTGAGTTCATTGATGACTGGCGAGTGTTACTACCACTATTTGGTGCAATTTTAATCTGGCTCGTGGCACAAATGGGATCTTCACGCTATAAACGGATGGGAATTGCCTACGTAATGCACCGCATCAAGATGCATTATGGAAAAATTCCGCTCCCTTCAGCACCGGCGCAATTTTTTCAGGCACTGTTTGCCTTAGCAAGTAATTTTTCGGTGGGTAAGGAAGGCCCTGCCATTCATTTAGGCGCAGTCAGTGCTAGTTATTTGGCCGAAAAATTTAATCTTCCCGACAACAGTGTCCGCATCATGTGTGCCAGCGGTATCGCTGCGGGTATTGCTGCAATTTTTAATTCGCCATTGGCTGCGGTGATATTTGTGTTTGAAGTGTTCCTTAGGGAATATAAGGTGCACTACTTCTTCCCAATAATGATTTCTGCTATTTGTGGCGCGCTCTCTAGCCAACTGGTATTTGGCAACATTCATGAATATGAGCATATTGGTGTTTTGCATATTCCACTGTCGCAATACCCTATTTTAGCGGTATGTGGTATCGCCATTGGCTTTGTTGCTGCCATTTTTAATCGCACCTTACTCGCAGTTACCGATACAGGCCAGCGGTGGCCACTGATATACCGACTCGGCCTAGCCGGCATCGTCACTTGCATTATAGGTATGCTATTGCCACAAGCATTAGGCAGTGGCGAACTGGCCATTGCCGCCAGTATTACTGAGCATCCATCAATGCTATTACTGTTTGGCCTGCTAGTGGGTAAAATCATTGCCACTGTAGCAGCGCTCGGACTGGGTATTCCAGGAGGGATAATTGGGCCACTGTATGGTATTGGCGCGGTATTAGGCACATTACTGGCCATGCTCGCAACTAGCCTATTTCCAGATGTGGCACCTTATATCGGTTTGTACACCATTATCGGCATGAGTGCGATGATGGGGGTTTGCCTTAATGCACCGCTAGCCGCTTTGGTGGGGATGCTAGAGCTGACTAACAATGCGTCGATTATTTTGCCTTCAATGGTCGTGGTCATTCCCGCTTTTCTGATTAGCCACCAAGTGCTGCGAACCAAGTCTATCTTTTACCGGCAGATGGAAATCATGGGACTCGACTACAAAGTCTCCCCCATAAAGCTCGGCTTACAAAAGCTTGGTGTTAGAGCGATTATGGATCGGCGTTTTGTCATTGTCGGTCACAATGATGAATTACTACTCGAAGTACTAAAACGTGCTGAAGGGCGTTCGGTGCTGAGCCGCGACCACCAGGGCAATATGCAGATGTTGCAACTTGAATTGCAAGTTAGCAACGAAGTGAGCACCTTAACCCGCCACCCTATTCAAGGGGTCGCAGATACTGCCACATTAAAGGAAGTCTACGATATTCTCTCAAGAGAGCGGCGTGGGGAAGTCTTTATCTATCAAAATAACATCAGCGAAATTGTCGGCGTGATCAGCTGGGCAAGCTTACAAAAACAGATCCGCTCTGGTCAGGTATAGGCAAGCCAACTGATATTCGCAACGTTGTAGATTAGTTAAGCTTCTCTTGGCGTGCTCGTTCAGCCTCTTCAGCTTCACGTATTTTTTGGTCAATTTGTTGCGACTGACCACCATTAGCATTAGCCATGACATCTTCATCTGAACTGGCGCTCACATGATAGCTGGCACCCGACCCACATCCTACCGCACCCCAAACGAATAATATCATCGCCGATAACTTGATTAACTTCATCACAAAAGTCCCTGTTGTTAATATTATTGTGCCAATCATTGGCCATGAAAACAGCCACCAAGATGCCTAAATCTAAATCAAAACTCAAATCAAATGGCATCTTTATCAAAGCTATCATTTGACAAACTGTACACTTCTCCAACTCAAGCACCCACAAACCTTAGCATCCACAAATATTAATAAACGATTAATTTAAAAAGAAATAATCTGAGTTTTTATATCTTTTCACAACTTTTTACATGTCTTTGGTCACAGTTATCCGTAAATTGCCACCTACAGCAAGGTTAGCCACAAAACCTTGACCTGAATCAACAACAATAAGATTGACACAATCTGTCGCTATTCAATACCCAGTGAATTTTCTGACTGGGTTGTAACGAAGGAAATCGCTATGTCCGCTTGGAACGCCAGCGCCATACCACCAAGGAAATCTTGGCTGCTTTTATTGCTATTACCCTTAGGTATTGGCCATGCCAATGACCAGCCCGAACCTCAGCTGCTTAACATGTGCAAAGCCTGCCACGGTGAGCAAGGTCTAAGCCAATTTGCCACAATCCCCAACCTACAAGGCCAAAGTGCGCAGTATTTAATTGAGCAACTCAAGCAGTTTAAGAGTGCGCAGCGACAAGACCCCACCATGACCAAAGTAGCCAAGCTACTCAATGAGCAACAAATTAATGCGATTGCTCACTATTTTGCCAATACAGAGGATGAATCCAAATGAGCCTAGACAGACGTAGTTTTCTTAAAGGTGCTGCCGCCACTTCAGTTGCTGCCATGCTGCCAGTCAATTGGGTATTTGCCCGTCCTACAAGTGTAGAACCATTAGATCTCAGCGCAGTAAAATGGTCAAAAGTAGAACACTTACCAGCGCATTTCAAAGTGCTTAACAGCAGCCCATTGAATGCTTTCCCGCCAGAGCATCTGCTCGACCCTGCCACTACGCCATCGGATATCGCCTTTATTCGCTGGAATGGTCAAATGCCAGACTTTGACAACATTGATGCAGATACTTGGGAGTTTACCGTAGACGGAGAATCAATCGAGACCCCAAAGACCTATACCATTGCCGAGCTAAAAAACAAATTCAAAACCCACACACAACAGCTGGTACTAGAGTGTGGTGGTAATAGCCGCGAGAACTTTTACCCCAATGCCAAAGGGAATCAGTGGAGTAATTCCGCAGTATTTTGCGCAGAATGGACCGGCGTGTTAGTGAAAGATGTATTGGCTGACTGTGGCGTTAAATCTGATGCGGTATATACCGCACATTATGGGGCTGATAAGCATATTAGCGGCAAAGGCGCGGCCATTTCTCGCGGCGTACCCATTGCCGCTGCTATGAACGAAAACGCAATGATTGCATGGGCAATGAACGGCGAAGATATTCCTTATATGCATGGCTACCCGCTACGCATTGTCTTTGGAGGTCGTCCGGGTTCAGTCTCGCAAAAATGCGCAACCGGTATCGGTGTCAGGGATCGCGTTCACGACGGTAAGAAAATGGCTGCCCCCGCATACCAAGTGCCAAAGAATCCAGTTGCACCGGGTGAAAAGGTAGCCAACAAAGACTTTAAGATCATTGAAGAGATGATCGTCAAATCACTGATCACCGCCCCTGCCACTGGCGGTGAAATTAGCCTAGGTGAAGAGATTGAAGTGCGCGGTCATGCTTGGGCAGGAACCCGCGATGTGGCAAAAGTAGAAGTCAGTTATGACTACGGCACCACCTGGCAAACAGCATCGCTAAGCAAACCTGTAAATCCAATGGCATGGCAACAATGGCAGCTTAAAGTGAAACTGCCACAGGTGGGTTACTATGAGATTTGGGCGCGCGCAACGGATAGCAAGGGCGATAGCCAGCCCATGGTACAACCGCAATGGAACCCTAAAGGTTACCTATTTAACGGCTGTCATCGCATTGCGGTTAGGGTGGCTTAATGAGCATACGCAATCTCGTTATCGCCCTCGGTTTTAGCACCGCTGTTAGCGTGAGTGCTGCCGAGCCGCAATATCCAATCGATCCTGTATCAGGGCTTATTATGGCACCGGGCTGGCAAGTGGTTAACCAGCAATGTAATGCCTGCCATACCAGCCATATTATTCCGCAAAATCCGGGCAGCAGAGCCGTTTGGAAAGACACTATCGACTGGATGATTGACACCCAAGGCTTATGGGACCTCTCAGAAACTTGGGATCCGGTATTGGATTATCTATCGACATACTACAACGAATCAGGCATCGATATGCGCATCTTCCGTCGTAAACCCTTGTCAGAATCGCAAATGCCACCGATGCCAAGTACCAATAAGGAGCCACTATGATCCGAGCAAGCATGTTGATCCTCATCGGTTGGGGCTTACTCAGCGGACAAGTCGCCGCCACGCCAGCCCAGTTTAATCAAGACCTAGGTAAACTAGCGATATCAATCACTGATGAAGCGACCGGTGATCAAGCCGATATCGCCAAAGGTGAACAACTGGCGAACACGCGCTGCGTTGCCTGCCACGGTGAAGCGATGCTAAAAATGATGCCAGCCTATCCAAATCTGCAGGGACAAAAAGCGGCCTATTTGTTTAAGCAATTGTTGGACTTCAAACAGGGCCGGCGACAAAACCCCTTGATGCAAGGGCAAGCTGCCATGCTGAGCGAGCTTGAGATGAAAGATGTGGCCTATTACTACTCAACACTCACCCCTTAATCATCCATTTTTGCTGTTTTTACTAGGCTAAAAGCTAGGCTTTTAGCCTAGCTTTTCCTATCTCTCCAAGTTGCTAACACGAGAATGCTAACTGTGTCGCTATTTCTCTATACTAGGATTTCCCTAATATAGTGTTTCGGGTATAATGCCGCCTCAGCCACCCTACATAATATCTGGGCCTGTATAACACCTAAAACGGTTGTGCAGTTTGCCCCATAGCAATTGGAAATAAAGGCTGATGACTCAGTTTCAAGGTTCTCACATCCTGTCAGTAAACCAGCTCAACTTAGATGCTGTTCAACAAATCTTTAGTGTTGCCACTCGTATGACGCCCTATGCCCTGCGTCAGAAGCGCACCACTGTGCTTGATGGCGCCATTTTAGGTAGCTTATTCTTTGAGCCAAGTACCCGCACACGCATCAGTTTTGGCTGTGCCTTCAACTTGCTTGGCGGTAAAGTAAATGAAACCGTAGGTATGGGATCATCTTCACTATCAAAAGGTGAATCGCTTTACGATACTGCGCGCGTGCTCTCAAGCTATTCCGATGTGATTGCCATGAGACACCCTGATGCCTTTTCGGTAAAAGAGTTTGCCGAAGGCAGCCGAGTGCCAGTGATTAATGGTGGCGATGGCTCCAACGAGCACCCAACCCAAGCACTACTAGATCTATTTACCATTCAAAAAGAGTTGGCAGCAGGCGGTCGAGATATTAGTGGTATGCACATTGCCATGGTGGGTGATTTGAAGTTTGGACGTACCGTACATTCTTTATCACGTCTATTATGCATGTACCAAAATGTCAGTTTCACTTTAGTCTCACCAAAAGAGCTAGCAATGCCTGACTATGTGATCAGCGACATTGAAAATGCTGGGCATAAGATCACAATAACAGACCAACTTGAAGGAAATTTAGATCAGGCTGATATACTCTATCTAACTCGAATTCAAGAAGAACGCTTCCCATCACAAGACGAAGCGAATAAGTATCGTGGCAAATTTAGATTGAACCACAATATTTATACACAACATTGTAAATCGAACACAGTGATCATGCACCCACTGCCACGCGACTCACGCGAGCAAGCGAACGAGTTAGACAATGACCTAAATAGTCATCCTAACTTAGCCATTTTTAGGCAAGCAGATAATGGGTTATTGATCCGTATGGCACTATTTGCACTGACATTAGGTGTTGACTCACAACTTGAGCAATACGAATGCCCAGTGAACTGGTATTCACGCAAAGCCGATTTTTAATTTGGCGACTGACTTAAAGGATTTAGCATGACCCGTTCTGAAACGCTATTTGAACAGGCGAAAAAAACCATTCCTGGCGGCGTTAACTCGCCAGTACGTGCATTTAACGGTGTAGGTGGCTCGCCACGCTTTATCGAAAAAGCAGATGGTGCCTATATCTATGATGCAGATGGTAAAGCTTACATTGATTATGTAGGTTCGTGGGGCCCAATGATTTTAGGCCACAACCATCCAAAAATTCGTGAAGCGGTATTAGCTGCAGTAGAAAACGGCCTGTCTTTTGGCGCCCCAACTGAACTAGAAGTGACCATGGCTGAAAAAGTCATTGAAATGGTGCCTTCAATGGAACAAGTTCGTATGGTGAGCTCAGGCACAGAAGCCACTATGAGTGCCATTCGCCTAGCACGCGGTTTCACTAACCGTGACAAAATCTTGAAGTTTGAAGGTTGCTACCATGGCCATGCTGACTGCCTACTCGTTAAAGCGGGTTCTGGCGCACTGACCTTAGGTCAACCAAGCTCTCCGGGTATTCCTGAAGACTTTGCTAAGCACACATTAACCGCCGTTTATAACGAGCTTGAATCGGTTAAAGCCCTGTTTGAACAGTACCCAGAAGATATTTCTTGTATCATTCTTGAGCCTGTTGCTGGCAACATGAACTGTATCCCACCAATCCCAGGTTTCTTAGAAGGTCTACGTGCATTGTGTGATGAATACGGTGCGCTACTGATCATTGATGAAGTCATGACCGGTTTCCGCGTTTCGAAAAGCGGTGCTCAAGGTCACTACGGCATCAAGCCAGACCTAACCACACTAGGTAAAGTTATTGGTGGCGGCATGCCAGTTGGTGCTTTTGGTGGCCGTAAAGATGTCATGCAGTTTATCGCACCTACTGGTCCGGTTTACCAAGCAGGTACACTTTCAGGTAACCCTATTGCCATGACTGCAGGTTTGGCACAAATGGAAGCCCTATCAGCACCAGGTCTATATGAAGAGTTGGCAGCAAAAACTAAACTTATCGCCGAAGGCTTTAAAGCTGCAGCCGATAAGCATGGTGTGCCAATGTCTATCAACTATGTTGGCGGCATGTTTGGTTTCTTCTTCACTGACGAAGCGCAAATCACGCGTTTTGACCAAGTGACTCAGTGTAATGAAGAGCAGTTCCGTGTCTTCTACCACGGCATGTTGGACGAAGGCATCTACCTAGCACCAAGTGCTTATGAAGCCGGATTCTTATCTATGGCTCACGGTGAAAAAGAGCTAGAAGCAACCTTAGCTGCCGCTGATCGCGTATTAGCCAGCATGGCAAAATAATATTGCTTTATTAGCCCAAACAAAAAAGGACGCCAAGGCGTCCTTTTTTAATGTCACGATAAAAGCATTCACACTACCAAATACTAGTATGGGTCGCGTTTACCGCCCATATTCATCCGTAAAATAATCAAAGCCACTACCACCTGCATAAGCAATGAAGTGTGTTCGAATATGACACTAGGGTTATCCATTACGCCCATGCTCAGCAAGCTTTTAGCGCTGATAATTAACCAGATTAATGCGCCCATTAACAGGCCACTTCTGAAGATAAAACTCATAGCGATTCCCAAAACCGAGCGGCAAAAGTGTGCAGCTCAAAACAATATCAGCCGCAGATTACTGTTTATTTATTGCCCGGTCAATATTTTGACTTCGTCAAAATATTGTTTGCTGCAAGCGTTTTAATACTTAGGAAAAAGTTATACAAAATCCAGCAGATTAAGTGACTATTTTTTCGGATATTTATCCCCGTTAAACAATCCAGTTCAGTAGAAAAAATAATCCATAAAAAAACGGATACCTAGGCATCCGTTTCATCATAAAAGCGGCAAAGCTTAACTATATTGCCGGTACTTTAAACTCTGTGCCTGCCACCTCTAACACCACGTCGCGCGGACGGATCTCTACAATGGTCATCTTGCCACCAATAAGATCGCCTTGTTGCAGCTCTGCCCCATCAACATTAAGCCAGCGATTATTAGGATCGCTAGCATAAACATGGGCCAAGATAGTAAATTCAGGCACCTGTAACTGCACCCCGGCCGGCAACTCTCCATAACGCGGCAGTTCATCACTTGGGGTTGCAGGGATTGGGTCAAGCTTGGGCTCAGTGACCGGCGTCGCCACAGAGTTTTCCCGCTCCAGCTCTAGCAGCGCGGCTTCAAAAGCGGCCACTAAATTATTGTCAGGCTGCGCTGTTTGACTGTCGCTACTGACCGTCTGTTGCGCGTTATCTTGGCGACGGGCACTATTGACCGTTTCGTCAAACCCCACATCATTGGCAGCGGCTTCCACCTGATACTTCAACGAATCGAGGAGTTGCTGACCACGTTGGTTGCTATTAGCACCTAATATGATGGGCTCTTCGGCAGTGACTGTTTGATCACTCGCAGATGGGGTATTGCGGCTTGAATTCGACACGTTTAACTGACTGGACATTGACTCACCACCGACTCGCAAGGGTTCATCAACAGCATTAGCCGCGCTAGCTGACTGAGGCACATAAGCCTGGTTAGCTGGCGTGTTAGCCACATAGGCCTGCGCAACTGGCAGTGCAACTTTACCGGCTAAACGCACTGATTGCTGCGGAGTTGGCAAAGCAGGTTCAGCAGCTAAACTATCAGGCTTTGGCGCGGTTAGCGGTGTCTTTTCACTCTCAACTTGCACTTGATGCTTGCTACTCTGCGCTGCGTTGCCTTTAAGTTCAAAAAACTGGCTAAACAACCACGCGCCACCAATACTCAGTGCTATCGCACCAGTAAGTAATGCCACTTTACCCCAAGGTAAGGTTCGCTCATTCGCCAGTGTCGATTGCGCACGCGGCGCCATTACCGGATCAATTTGACCATCTTGTTGCTGCTTAGAACGTGTCACCGCATCGAGTAAAATCGACATTAGTAACGTCCTCGATTTTCAACCAACCTAGGGCCTTGATCACTCAAATATAAATTAAGCTGCACTAAGGTTTGGCTACCTGCAATCGCATCGGCACGCAGTCCATGGGTTCGCTGGAACTCACGCAGTGATTGTTCAAGTTGCTGATCGAAATAACTCACTAATCGAGGCGGCTTGCTGGCAATGGTGGCTAAACTATTTTCAAGCCATTGCAACTGTGCTTGACTGGCATTGCGGCCGATTTCAGTGACATTAGAATTGGGCGACTGCCAGAGTAGTTCAAAGGTGCCGCTAAAGTGACGATTAAACCAATCGCGATCAACCCATAGCTGCTGCTCATTGAGTTGAATTAACATCTGCTCACCTTGACGAGAGACCAGCGTGCCGTAAAAAGGCTCACCACTGTCATCTTGCAGGTAAACCACCGCAGGAAAGTTTAGCTTCACAATCGTATGCCAATTGCCCTGCTGCTGAAAACAGTCAAGACCTTGTTGCTGCGCCGATTGGCACGCCGTTAATCCAACATAAGGCGCTTTGCCCCATAGACCAAGAATGCTGGCATAAGCACTGTCGATATCACGACTGGCATTGATGGCGTTTTGCAGCACACGCTGACTTGCAGAAAGCTGCTGGTTACTGGCAGATTTAGTCACTTGCTGCGTTATAGGCTGTGTTGTAGGCTCGCTCGCTGCTGTTGACGTTTGCTTTACTGGGCCGTCGCCGCCTTGGCTGAACCAGTAAAGCGCACCACTAAAGGTAGTCACCACAGCTAGCCCTGCCACCGCAGGCCACAGGTAGTTAGTTTGCTTAATCTCTTCACCTAACACTTCACCAGAGGCGGTGCGCACCATCTTGGCATCAATCGGCACTTTTGATTGAGCATAACCCGCCATCAAGGCGCGTTCACATAACAAATTGATTAGCCGTGGGATCCCGCCACTGTGCTTATGCAGGGCTTTTATTGCGCCGCGATTAAATAGCGGCTCATGTCGACCCGCAACTTGCAACCGGTGTTGCACATATAACGCGATTTCCTGCTCAGTCAAAGGCAATAAATGGTAACGAGCTGTAATACGTTGGGCAAGCTGACGCAGCTCTTGGCGTTTAAGCAGCTGCTGTAACTCTGGCTGACCGATTAAGATCACCTGTAATAGCTTTTTTGTGTCGGTTTCTAAATTGGTTAATAGCCTTAACTGCTCTAACACTTCCGCACGTAGATGTTGCGCTTCATCAATGATCAGTACCGTATTACGGCCTTTCTCATGATTAGCCAATAAGAACGAGCTAAGTAGATCGGTAAGCTGCTTGAGAGTGGGTGAGTCACCAGATTCAATGCCTAGCTCATCACACAAGGTGGCGAGCAACTCAAGTTCTGTCAGCGATGGGTTAAGAATGAATGCGGTATCGGTATTGTCAGGCAGCTGGTTCAACAAGGTTCTCGATACCGTGGTTTTACCGGTCCCCACCTCGCCCGTTAGCAACACAAAGCCACCGGTTTCACCCAGCCCGTATGTCAGGTGTGCTAGCGCTTCACGGTGACGATCACTGAGAAAAAGATAATGCGGGTTGGGTGCGATAGAAAACGGGTTATCGCTTAGTCCATAAAACGCCTTGTACATGCAGCCTAGAGTCCAATTCAATAAATGAGGCTCCAAATTAATCCCTAGGCCAATCATTGTCAAAAATTACCCTAAATTAATTCTAACCAATCACAGTTCAGTCCCCGATTTGATATACAGCCATGCTAAGATATCGCCAAGCAGTTAAAGAGGTGAATCAAGGTGAAAATCTACCTAGTAGGCGGTGCAGTGCGTGATGCTTTGTTGGCGTTACCAATAAAAGATCGCGATTATATGGTGGTGGGGGCAACCCCAGAACAGATGTTGGCACAGGGCTACCAACAAGTGGGCAAAGACTTTCCGGTATTTCTGCACCCCAAAACACAGCAAGAGTACGCCCTTGCACGTACCGAACGAAAAACCGCAAAAGGCTACAATGGGTTCAGCTGCTACGCTGCGCCAGATGTAACGCTTGAGCAGGACTTGATTCGCCGAGACTTGACCATCAACGCCATAGCCCAAGACGATGAAGGCAAGTTATACGATCCTTACGGCGGCCAACAAGATCTGGCCCGTAAACAGCTGCGACACGTATCAGCGGCATTTATTGAAGATCCATTGCGGGTGCTAAGAGTAGCACGCTTTGCCGCTCGGTTTGCTCACCTAGGCTTCACGGTAGCTGAGGAAACCCAAACCTTGATGGCAACCATGGCCAGCAATGGCGAATTAGACGCCTTGACACCAGAGCGGGTATTTCAAGAACTAGATAAAGCATTAGCCACCCAGTCACCGCAGGTTTTCTTGCAGGTATTACGAGATTGCGGCGCCTTAAAGGTATTATTTAAGGAAATTGATCAATTATTTGGTGTACCGCAACCGCAAAAGTGGCACCCAGAAATAGACAGCGGAATTCACACTTTACTGGTATTAGAGCAAGCCAGCTTACTGAGTGACGATAAAGCAGTCCGCTTCGCTGCATTACTGCATGATTTAGGTAAAGGCGTAACGCCTGCAGCCATGTGGCCGAAACACCATGGCCACGGGCAAAAAGGCCTGCCTTTAATCAAACAATTGTGTGCCAGAATTAAGGTTCCAAACGAATACAAAGACTTAGCTTTACTTGTTAGCGACCAGCATCAAAACATCCATAATGCATTCGAGTTACGTGCAGAGACTTTGTTAAAAATACTCGATAAAGCCGATGTTTGGCGCAAACCACAACGATTAGCACAATTACTGCTTTGTTGCGAAGCTGATATGAAAGGCCGAACAGGCTTTGAGCAGCAGGACTATCCGCAAGCAGATTATGTCAACGCCGCCTATGAAGCCGCTAAAAATGTGCCAGTAAAAGCCATTATCGAAGCGGGTTATCAAGGGGCTGATATTAAAACTCAGTTGCAAATCGAACGCATCGCTTGCATCGAGAAAGTTAAAGCCAAGTTAGTCACTTAGGCATCAGAACAGTCGAATAAACTGTCGATATATGACTTTTATGTGAAGAAAACGTCAACTTAGTTTAAAAATGCGGCTTTCGACTTGCATTTGGGCATTTATTAGTTAATGTATTAATACCTTAGGGTGAAAATAAATAGCAAATTACGCTATCTATGACATAATTAACAAGTTGCAGTTGTACTACGCATCTGCTCCATTCAATCCAACTGATTTAAAGGGATTTCCCAATGAACAAAAAAGTACTGATGATTGCTGGTGTAGCAATGACTGCCCTACTTGGTGGCTGTGCAAACACTACTGCTCTTGAAGAAAGCGTTGCTAACCTAGGTAACAAGGTTGATCAATTATCAGCTGAAGTTAGCTCTCTGAAGTCTGAGCAAGGTTCTCTAGCTTCTGATGTTAAAGACGCTAAGTCTGCTGCGATGGACGCACAAGCTGAAGCTAAGCGCGCTAACGATCGTATCGACAACATCGCTTCTTCTTACAAGAAGTAATGTGTCATGTCGGCAACACGTCAGTGTTGCCGATATCTCCTCCCCCACTGCCACTTCTTCGCCCTCTAATTGTAAAGCCCCGCTAAAACTGTCTTGCTTATTATTAGAATTTAATTGCGCTAAATTTCACGCCGTCAATCAGCGTATCCGCCGCATAAATACCACAGAAAATGAGCCTGCACTAAACTCGCGCTATGAATAATACCAATCAGTATAAGAATTTGATCAACTCAGCGCGCTTTTGGCAAACTAATTCAAGGCGAATAATTGAAACAATGGTTGTTCCCTTGTGAAATTATTCAACGCAGAAGTAGGTAGCCAAAAACGCGCCACAATGGCGAGTTTTAGCGGTTCTGATGCTGAGTTAACGAGCTTAACCGTAGAACAACTATGCTCTTCACTCGTTGCAAGCCACATGGATGTGGTGAATGTCATTAATGCAGGAGCATTTAAGGACCTTGCCTCAGTACCGCTAAACTCTCGCTGAGTGACTAAATGTTTATACTGATTGGTATAAGACCTAGTTCAATCATAAGCCAAGATTCAGACACAAAAAAACGCCCATATAGAGCGCTTTTTCAATACCGGTTTGATTATAACTCCGCAGTTAACTCACTGACACTAATATCCAGTGGTAAGCCACTTTGCGTTAAGATGGCGTCGTTAGCTTTAAAACTATCGACCTGTGCATTGCTAATGAAGTTTACAATGTCACTGCTTAAAGCAGTCACTTCATCACTACGTTGATTCTCATGCTTTGATAGTGGCGAGTGTACCTCTATCAATTTACGGCCATCGGGCTCTGCAGAGACTTTCACCGTTTGATTAATAATCTGCACATCATCACCATACTTCATCTGATGGAATAACCATTCGATGTCATCGGGATTTAGGCGAATACAGCCGGCACTCACCCGCATACCAATACCAAAATCTTTATTAGTGCCATGGATCAGGTAGCTGCCGTCACCGTAGGATAACTGCATGGCATACTTGCCCAACGGGTTATCAGGCCCAGCCGGCACGACTCTTGGGAGCACTTCGCCAAGTTGCTCTAAATGCTCTTTACGGATACTGGCAGGCGGTGTCCAACTTGGATTTGGAATACGTGCCTTAATCTTGGTGACCATTTCAGGGGTTTCGCGACCTACACGCCCAATCCCAACAGGAAACACGTGCACTTCTGCTTTATTTTTTGGAAAGTAGTACAGGCGCAATTCAGCCAAATTAATCACGATGCCCTTATGCGGCACATCAGGCAGCAACATCTGTGTTGGAATCAGTAGCTCGCTACCTACAGCCGGTAAGAACGGATCAACACCAGGATTGGATGCCATCAGCTCCAAAATACCGATATTGTATTGTTTAGAAATGGTTTGAAAGAAGTCGCCTTGTTGAACCACATGGATCTGGGTATCGCCCACTAACCGACTGCCCTTTTCGGGCATAGGGTAAACATTGGCCAAACTACACAGAGGAATAAAGCTCACGATGAGCAACAGCAATTTACGCATCATCAAATTAACAACTTCCACATTAGATTTTTATTAAGTGCTCAAAGATTAACGTGAGCAGCAGCATTTTTCCAGTAATACCTTAGGAGGTAGACTTTTTAGCCAGTGTCACATGGTAACCGAGCTCAAGTGCCGCAAAGCTATCCATTTCAATCTGTTTTAGCACCTTGTCATTAGCACGCCACGCAAACGGGCTCATTTGCAATAACGTCACCGCTTGCTCGCCAGAAACTACAGCTTGATAATTGACCTCTTGCGTCGAAATTAGCTCAAAACCTTTGGGCAGGTTAATGTCGACTTGTTTTTGCTGCAGATTGTCATACAAATGGTTTTTTATCTGCCACAAATGTCTAGCCGCCGGCTGAACCAATAGCAATAATCCACCCGGCTTGAGCACACGTAGCGGCTCTTTGCCTTTTAACGGCTTATCAACCACGCTGACCAAATCGACACTATCGTCACTTAATGGCAGCTGCTTAAGCTGGCTGACAATCAGCTGTAACTCAGGGTCTATCTTTGCCCCAGCAAAGAGGGCATTTTCCGCCTCGCCTAATCCACAACCATTGACCTGTTTATCAAGTTTTTGCAGTTGCTGCTTAATTGCGCGCAAATAGAAGCCGTCACCACAGTCAATATCTAGCACATCGATGCTTGAAGCCGGCAAGTGCATGCTGGCTTCGCTTAACACCTTAGACAAGGTATCGATTAATGGCTGATGAATGCCTGATTCCAATAAAAACCGCTTGGCACGCATCACTTGGCGCGAATCAAGCTGTGGTTTCTTAGCCTGACTGAATACCCAGTAACCTTGTTCGTGCTTGTCATAGTGATGCTTATTAGCACAATAAAAGCCCGCTGATTGCGCATGCACCATTAACGGTTGCTGACACTTTGGACATAAAAACGAGCTCATAATATTCCCCGGCTAAAGGCCGCCACTTAGAAAAAGATAAACGCACATAATAGGCCGCCAAGTGCAAGTCGATACATCACAAAAGGTGTCATACCCATACGGCTAATAATCTTCAAAAACAGATGAATACAAGCATAGGCTGCCACAAAAGACACCGCCACACCGACCGCGAGTTCTGTAAAGTTAAATACGTGACCGCCTTCAGTTAAATCTTTACTCATCAAAATCGCAGCACCTAAAATGACCGGAATAGACATTAAGAATGAAAACCGCGCAGCGGCCTCTCTATTGAGGCCAAGCATCAAGGCTGCGGTTATCGTGATGCCCGATCTTGAAGTACCTGGAATAAGTGCCAATGCTTGAGCAAAACCAATGAGCAGTGCTTTTTTCCAGCCGGTTTGATATTCCGATAGCTCACAGCGCGACATCTTGTCTGCCCACCATAGCAGCAAGCCAAACAGTACCGTAGTAACCGCAATCACCCCAGGCCCTCGCAGGTAGGTTTCAACCACGTCCTTCAGCATAAAGCCAAACACGACTGCGGGAATCGTGGCCAAAATAATCCACCAAGCTAATTTGCTATCATCCGTGTGTTGACCTTTAAAAATGCTCGCAATCCATGCATTCAGCATAGAGACGATCTCTTTGCGAAAATAGATCATTACCGCTAGCAGTGAGCCAATATGCACTGCAACATCAAAGGCTAAACCTTGGTCTTCCCAACCTAGAACCTGTGAAGGCAAAATCAGATGTGCAGAACTAGAAATAGGTAGAAATTCTGTTAGCCCCTGAATTAGCGCTAAGACAATTACCTGAAAGATTTCCATGAGTTTCCTTTTAATAAGGCGATGAGTTCACCGCTTAATTACCGCGTAAAAATTATTGATTGGGCCAGTCAAATTCAATGGGCCACAAATGCTGACTACTTTTGTCAAACTCGGCCCACATCTGCTGGTAGTTTTTCTGTGTCACTGGATGCACGGTATCGGGTGCTAATTCAGCCAGAGGCCATAATACAAATGCGTTGTAAGTAATTTCAGCTCGCGGCAATACTACCGGCACTTCAGTTACTGTGTGGTCATACAACAGTAGGTCAAGATCTATGGTTCTTGGACTGAACTTCTTAGCGCCACGTTGACGACCATGTAACTGCTCTATCTCTTTGAACAAGCTGACGACTTGCTCAATCGGTTTATCCGTTTCTGCCGCCACCACCATGTTTAAAAAGTTGCTACCGTCGAAACCGACAGCTTCGCTTTCATAAACTGATGAGCAGCGGATCTCGCCGAGATGATAGGTGAGCTCACTTAAAGCAGCCTTAACATATTTATGTGGCTCAATATTGCTACCAATACTGATGTATATTGTTGCCATGCCTAGATATGACCTCGCTCAATTTCAACCCCAACGGCTTGCGCGGTTGGCACAGCTCCGGGTTTCATTACCCGCACTTTAACCCAAGGCACATTAAACTCTGTCATGACACATTGGGCACAGCGCTCAGCAACGGTTTCAATCAACTCAATCGGCGCTTCGGTGATCAATTTGGTCAGCGTATTCGATACCGTCTCATAGCAAAGGGCATGCTGATAATCATCTGTTTGCGCAGCGGGTCGGTTATCCCACGCCATTTCCAGATCGATCAGCAAGGTCTGATGGATCTGCTTTTCCCATTCATAAATGCCAATCACAGTCTCAACTTTTAACTGTGAAATAAGTACCTTGTCCATGACTTCTCCCAAAGCGGTGGCCTTTGTCTATCGATGAAAACAGCCCTTGTACTCGCCTAATGCCGTTTCGAGGTAATTTACCAAGATTAATACTTTCTTACCGCGGCAAACACAAGTAGGATAAGCCACTGTAAAGTGACTCATCGCAGCACACTTGGCGAGTAACAGCTCTATTAAACTTGGTCTATGTGACACAATAAAATCCATAGACACTAATTGAGTAAACTGTCGAGGCGCGATAATACCTTAACAAGGATAAGGAAACCAATTTGAGCGAAGCAGTATTGACAGTTTCTCTGATAATAGCAGCCTATTTAGCCGGCTCTATATCAAGTGCTGTGCTTGTCTGTCGCTTAAGAGGTCTTCCCGACCCCCGTACTGACGGCTCTGGTAACCCGGGCGCAACGAATGTATTGCGCATTGGTGGTGCGACGGCCGCCGCTATGGTACTGATTTTCGATATGCTTAAGGGCGCACTGCCAGCCTACCTCGCATTTCGCCTTGGAGTCGATGCCGTCTCACTTGGCCTGATTGCCATTGCTGCTTGTTTGGGACATATATTTCCCATTTTCTTTCACTTTAAAGGCGGTAAAGGTGTGGCCACGGCCTTTGGTGCTATGGCCCCTATTGGTGAAGATCTAGCCCTAAGCTTAATTGGCACTTGGATTGTGTTAGTGCTGATATGTCGTTACTCGTCACTGGCCGCCATTATCACCGCCATACTAGCCCCAATATACACTTGGTACTTTGATGACCGCTTTACCATCCCTGTTGCCATGCTGTCGGTGCTAATCGTGATCCGCCATCGCGACAATATTCACCGTTTGTTGAATGGCGAAGAGTCACGCATCTCCAGAAAAAAACGCCAACCTAAATAGGCTGGCGTTTTCAATTAAACAATACACTCACAAGGTTGTGGCTAACTAATCCACCGGCGGCAAGGTATCTAGCGGCCAACGTGGCTGGCCTTTCACAGCGAGGTCTTCAATTTGCCCGGCTTTTAGACGTTGCATACCCGCATAGGCAATCATGGCGCCATTATCAGTACAAAACTCGCCACGAGGGTAATACACTTGGCCTTGCAGGCTTTGCATCATCTCAGCCAACGAACTTCTTAAACGCTGATTAGCACTCACGCCACCGGCAATAACTAGACGCTTATAGCCGGTTTGCTTTAAAGCGCGCTTACACTTAATCGCTAATGTATCCACCACAGCTTCTTCAAAAGCGCGGGCGATATTGGCACGGGTCTGCTCATCATCTGGCTCTTTGGCAATGGTATTAGCCGCAAAGGTCTTTAACCCAGAGAAACTAAAATCTAAACCAGGACGATCAGTCATTGGTCTCGGGAAACGGTAACAGTTTGGCTCACCTTGCGCAGCTAACTTAGCAAGACGCGGCCCACCTGGGTAATCAAGCCCCATAAGCTTAGCGGTTTTATCAAACGCTTCACCGGCTGCATCATCGACCGACTCACCCAAGACTTCATAGCGGCCGATCCCCTCTACCGCAACCAACATTGAGTGACCGCCAGAAACCAGCAAGGCTAAAAAAGGAAACTCAGGTACATCATCTTCTAACATAGGTGCGAGCAAGTGGCCTTCCATATGATGCACCCCCACGGCAGGCTTACCCCAGGAAAATGCCAAAGCTCGGCCTACACAAGCCCCCACTAACAATGCACCAACCAATCCAGGGCCCTTAGTATAAGCAATACCATCAATATCATCTTGGCTGCAATTGGCATCGGCCAGCGCCTGACGAATAAGCGGCACAATTTTGCGCACATGGTCGCGACTGGCAAGCTCAGGTACTACCCCGCCATAGTCAGCATGTAACTTCACCTGACTATATAAGGTGTGAGACAACAGTCCCAATTTGTCGTCATAAACCGCTATACCGGTTTCATCACAAGACGTTTCTATACCTATTACTCGCATGCTTATCTTTCTACCCCGTGGTCAATGGCCGCCAATTTTACCTATCTCTTAGCAATTATACCAATCATGTTGCCTCGCATTTAGCCACAAACTCAACCACACTTAAAATTGACATAAAATATCGCTATAATCGCCGCGATCGATTGGTGATGGAAAAGATCTGAAATTGGATCGCAATATGGGCTTTACAAACCTGTATGAGTCGGTATAGAATTCCGCACCATTTTTAAATTAACTTGAGTTAATTATTTAACTCAATACAACCTACACCTAAGGGGTGATGGCGTATGCCAATTATTAAAGTACGTGAAAATGAACCATTTGACGTAGCTTTACGTCGTTTCAAGCGCTCTTGTGAAAAAGCTGGTATTTTAGCTGACGTTCGTGCTCGTGAATTCTACGAGAAGCCAACTACTGCACGTAAGCGTGCTAAAGCCGCTGCAGTTAAGCGTCTTGCTAAGAAGCTTTCTCGCGAAAATGCGCGTCGCGTACGTTTATACTAATCTATTATGAGCCTAGTTGATCAGCTAAAAGAGCAGATGAAAGTTGCCATGCGTGCCAAAGATAAGGTGCGCTTGGGAACCATTCGTATGGCACTGGCTGCCGTTAAACAGATTGAAGTGGATAACCGCGAAACTCTGTCTGACGATCAAGCCATAGCGGTCTTAACCAAAATGGTTAAACAACGTCGTGATTCGATTGCTCAATATGAAGCAGCCGGTCGCAGCGAACTAGCTGAAGTCGAGGCAGCAGAGATTCAAGTTCTTGAAGACTTTCTACCTCAAGCTCTTACTGAAGAAGAGATCACTTCACTAGTTGATGCCACTATTACTGAAATAGGTGCATCATCCATGGCGGATATGGGTAAAGTAATGGGCGCATTGAAACCGAAAGTACAGGGACGAGCTGATATGGGCGCCATTGGCGGCATGATCAGAGCGAAACTGAAATAACTTTTTGTTTTATGCGTAAATAAGCCGTGCCTGTGCACGGCTTGTTTGTTTATACTGATTATGTTTTAGCTGCGTTAAGGTGATATTGACGATAAATGGCGATTCCGCGTGATTTTATCAATGAGCTCGTTGCTCGAACCGATATTGTCGATCTTATCGACGCTAAGGTACCGCTAAAAAAAGCAGGTAAAAACCACTCTGCCTGTTGTCCTTTCCACAGTGAAAAGTCTCCGTCGTTCACAGTAAGTCGAGATAAGCAGTTTTATCACTGTTTTGGCTGTGGTGCTCACGGTAATGCCATTGACTTTGTCATGGAATATGACCGATTAGAATTTGTCGACGCCATTGAAGAACTGGCCGGACAGCTTGGATTAGCCGTCCCCCACGAACAAGGCACCGGTAAACGCCGCGATGAAGGACTCAGTCGCGACCTGTACCAATTAATGGAAGAAGCGAGTTTATTTTATCAAAATCAACTCAAGCAACATCCAGACAAACAAAAAGTCGTCGACTATTTAGCCCAAAGGGGCCTATCCACCGAAGTGGTAAACCACTTTAACATCGGCTTTTCACCCGATGGTTGGGATGGATTGTTAAGTCGATATCGACAAAACCAAGATTCACAAGACAAATTGCTCACCGCAGGAATGGTGATCGAGAACGATAACGGCAAACGCTACGATCGCTTTCGCGACAGATTAATGTTTCCCATTCGTGACCGTCGTGGTCGAGTAATTGGTTTTGGTGGGCGAGTATTAGGAGAAGGTACGCCAAAGTACTTGAATTCTCCAGAAACGCCCATATTTCATAAAGGCCACGAACTCTACGGCCTTTATGAATTAAAGCAACGTCACCGTGACCCACAACATGTACTGATTGTTGAAGGCTACATGGATGTTGTTGCATTGGCACAATTTGATGTCGATTACGCCGTCGCTTCTTTGGGCACCGCAACCACCGCTGAACAATTTCAGCTTCTGCTGCGTACTGCCAAAGAGGTGATTTGTTGCTACGACGGTGACAGAGCCGGTAGTGAAGCCGCTTGGCGAGCACTAGAAACGGCGCTACCGCTGATTAAACCCGGCGACCAAGTAAAATTTATGTTTTTACCTGAAGGCGAAGACCCTGATTCACTAGTCCGGCAGATTGGTAAGACCGAGTTTGAAAAACTAGTGAGTAATGCCAAATTGCTGCCAGAGTTTCTGTTTGAAACCTTGGCGGCCAAATATGGCACCGATAAAGGCACCTTAGCCAAACAAGCTATGGCGTTAATCGAGAAAGTACAAGACACAGTATTACAGAGTTTGCTGCTGGAAAACTTAGCCTACAAGTTAGGTATGAACAGCGCAGAAGAACTCAAGCGTAAACTTGGCTTTAAAGGACAGAACGACAATAAGCCATTAAAAAACAAAGCGCTGAAAGGGCGCGGTACCCCATTGCGATTAGCCATTGCCTTGTTGGTACAGCACCCCAAGTTAGGCAATGGATTACCGATACAACCAGCACTACAACATATCAAGATGAACGGTATAGCACTACTGATCAACTTATTAGATATAACTCGCGACACCGAGATTAACAGCGCACAACTACTTGAACAATTCAGAGGTGAAGAGCAATTAGCCACTCTGAAGAAACTAACCCAATGGGAACATCAAGTGGCGGATGAAAACTTGGCTCAAGAGTTTAAAAAAGCCCTGGTATGGTTGAACAATCAATATATTGAACAACGTTATCAGGAGCTAAGCTTAAAGCAGAACCATTCTAAAGAAGAACGGATTCAGCTACAAAAGCTAATTGCAGTGATGCAAGGTCGACATTAAGGCAATTTTTGTCTCAAAATTCGACACTTGCACTAGCACAGCAAACAACACAAGGCTATAATTGACGATTTGCGCGGCAAAATTGCCCGTCGTTGTAACAGTTACCCAACTTGGATGATATCTATGGATCATACTCCGCAGTCGCAACTCAAATTGTTGCTAGCCAAAGGTAAAGAGCAAGGTTATTTAACCTATGCAGAGGTGAACGATCACTTACCTGCAGATATGGTCGATTCCGACCAGATCGAAGATATTATCCAGATGATTAATGACATGGGTATTCGCGTCTATGAACAGGCGCCGGATGCTGATGACATGATGATGTCTGAAGACAGCACTGATGAAGATGCTGCAGAAGAAGCCGCAGCGGCACTTGCTACGGTAGAAGCTGAACTTGGCCGTACCACGGACCCAGTACGTATGTACATGCGTGAAATGGGTACCGTTGAACTTCTTACACGTGAAGGCGAAATTGTTATCGCTAAACGTATTGAAGAAGGGATTAATACTGTTCAAGCCTCTGTGGCTGAATACCCACAAGCGATCTCAATGATCCTTGAGCAGTATGATCGTTACGAAGCCGAAGAGATCAGACTATCTGATATTATCTCTGGATTTGTTGACCCTAATGCTGAAGATGTGGCGCCAACCGCGACACACGTTGGTTCTGAATTATCTGACGAAGATCTTGATGACGAAGATGATGATGAAGATGAAGACGAAGATGACGAAGATGATACGCCAAAGGGCCCATGCCCGGAGGAAGCTCGCGAGCGCTTTACTCAGTTAAGAGAAGCCCACGAGCATGCGTTAAGCACCATTGCTAAGAAAGGTCGCGAACATCCAGAATCAACCGGTGCATTATTTGTTATCGGTGAAATTTTCAAAGAGTTCCGCTTAGTACCTAAGCAGTTTGACCGCCTAGTAAAGAACATGCGCGAAATGATGGACAAAGTCCGCATTCAAGAGCGTTTGATCATGAAGCTATGTGTTGAACAAGCGAAAATGCCAAAGAAAAACTTCGTTAAGGTCTATACCTCAAACGAAAGCTCAATTGCATGGTTTGACGAAGAAATCGCTGCTAATAAGCCTTATAAAGAAGGCTTAGAGATGGTAGAAGACGATGTTAAACGTTGCCGCGCTAAGCTAGATGCCATTGAAGTTGAAACCGGTCTTGCGATTGCGGCCATTAAAGATATCAACCGTCGTATGTCTATCGGTGAAGCTAAAGCTCGCCGCGCTAAGAAAGAGATGGTTGAAGCGAACTTACGTCTAGTAATCTCTATCGCTAAAAAGTACACCAACCGTGGTCTACAGTTCTTGGATCTGATTCAAGAAGGTAACATTGGTTTGATGAAAGCGGTTGATAAGTTCGAATATCGTCGTGGTTATAAGTTCTCGACCTATGCAACTTGGTGGATCCGTCAGGCTATTACGCGTTCAATCGCTGACCAAGCCCGTACTATCCGTATTCCGGTGCATATGATTGAAACCATCAACAAGCTAAACCGTATCTCGCGCCAAATGCTGCAAGAGATGGGTCGTGAGCCTTCACCTGAAGAGCTTGCAGAGCGCATGTTGATGCCTGAAGACAAGATCCGCAAGGTATTGAAGATTGCTAAAGAGCCAATCTCAATGGAAACCCCTATCGGCGATGATGAAGATTCGCACTTAGGTGATTTTATCGAGGATACTACCCTCGAGCTACCATTGGACTCAGCAACAGGCGAAAGCTTGAAAAACGCGACCCACGAAGTGCTAGCAGGCCTAACAGCCCGTGAAGCTAAAGTACTGCGTATGCGTTTTGGTATCGACATGAACACTGACCACACCTTAGAAGAAGTGGGCAAGCAGTTTGACGTAACCCGTGAGCGTATTCGTCAGATTGAAGCGAAGGCACTACGTAAATTACGTCACCCATCGCGTTCAGAAATCTTAAAGTCGTTCTTAGACGAATAAGACTTTTTCGATACGAAAGACTAAACCTAGACAAAAAAGCCAACCTCGCGGTTGGCTTTTTTATTGGTGTTTTTTGGACTAAAAGCAAAGAGATTGCACAACAGATAAGCAATTGAATTCAAACTTGGGTTTTCAGGCTAAAACACAGGTGACAAGCGCTTTTAAACCTCGTATACTTCTCTGCGCTTTCGATAGTGACGACTATCTTAAGTCGGCCCCTTAGCTCAGTTGGTTAGAGCATACGACTCATAATCGTCAGGTCCCCAGTTCGAGTCTGGGAGGGGCCACCAATTTAAACAGAAAAGCCTGCATTAATCTGCGGGCTTTTTTGTGCCTGAAATTCAAGCTCCCTTGTATAACCCATGATCGTCGTCTCTTGTACTCACAGCTTGAGTCTGGGAGAGGCAAAGCAATCTATATGAAAAAGCCCGCATTATCTGCAGGCTTTATTGTAATACTAGGACCTTAACGGCTGAAACAACCTCATGAAAAACACTATAGCCACCAGTGCCACACTTAAATCCACTAACATGTTCAGGGCAATACTAATGTCATAACTTGGGGTGGTACTCAGTGCGCTCACCGTTAACAAAACCAGTAAATTTCCAGCTAACATGCGTTGCAACATCAATCGCGGTGATTGGCATAGCATCCAGATGGCAAAGCAGTTAATAAAGTAAAACAAGCCTAGCTGCCAAGCTTCGGTGAGCGTGGGCAGTAACAACACATACTGAGTTAATATTAGGGCTGTCCAAAGCGGTAAGCCTTTAGCCACGTCGCCTAAAATCGTTGTCGGCATTGCTGCCATAGTGACACTCAAAGAGGCGACAACCATAGGAAACATCACCCCGCCAGGAAACGCCGTCCACAACCAAAAACCATAGCAACTAGTGATACATAGCATCGCCATTAGCGCGTCAATGGCGTGGCTTTTCCTATCCAGTGGCTGCGCAAATTGCTCTTGCAGCTCTTGCCAACTAATCACACCTTTACTGTGACGATGATTAACGATATCGATACTCAATTGCGGCTGCGCCATTGCATCTTCCACTAACATCAATCTTGACGAAGACAATAGCGTTTGCGAGTAAAAATTAGTCTGTTGACGAAACGACAGGCCAGGCTCAGTTTGATTAAATTGATAGGCCAGCCGTTGCAGTAGCAGGCCGTTGTCATACAGCACCCGAATCACCATTTGCCACTGCTGTTTGTTAGCCTTTAAATGCAAACTATCGGTTAACGGTAACCCCAGTATTAAGCTCATTTTATGTAAGCTTTCAAAGCCAGCAATGGTTTTGCTGTCTAGCGCTTGCTCCCCATCGCCTGCCATCGCACCGTACAGCGCTTGCTCTAATTGACGCTGTTGAGCTACAACCGCTGCCAGTGCAGCAAAAAAACGCGATTCGCTGGTCACCGGCCATAAAAACCGATACACCATTGAAAACACGCAAACACCAAGCAATGTCTCTTGGATCCGTAAAATCGCAATATTAAAAGTGGCAGCGCCGTCAAAGGAGCCAATACAGCTAACAATCGCGCACACCATAAAGCCGATTTTGAAAATGTAGCCGTAGTGATAGTTAAATGACAGGTAGGTACATAAGCCAGCAAAGCCGATAAAACAGGTTAAAAACAGTAGCGGCTCTTGGGCAAAATTAATAATGAGTACCAATGCTGCGCCTATGCCGAACAAGGTGCCTAAAACTCGATCACGCGCGGTTTTAATCGAATGCGCAAATGTCTCATTCATCACCAACACTATCACTGTAACGGCAGCCCAGTAGGGCTTATCCCAGCCTAGCGCCAAGGCGATGATGATCGCCAACGAAAATGACAAGGCGACTTTGATGGCTTCTTTGGTGGATAAGCTCAGCATCGGTTAACCCCTATTGCGGACCGACAGATTTAGCAATCAATACCGAGGCGGTGGTCCCTACCCGTAACTGCACATCAGCGGGCACATCAAGTAAGCTGACTTTTACGGGTAACCGCTGCGCTAAGCGTATCCACTGAAAATTGGCATTAACATTAGGCAGCAAGGTATTGCCGGTACTGCCATCGGCTTTGGCGATACCATAACCCACACTCGTTACCACTGCTGGCATTGGCTCATCTGGGTTCATCATTAAGGTTACCATCGCAATATCACCCGTTTGCACGCCTTGTAGATCAGTCTCCTTAAAGAAGCCCTCAACCCAAAAACTGTTGGCATCGATCAAAGCCACAACTGGGGAGTTAGCCACCACTTGCGCGCCCACACGTAAATTCAAGTTAGTGATATAGCCAGAGGTGGGCGCGATCACTTTGGTAAAATCCAGGTTCAACCTGGCCTGTTCGACCACTGCGGCCGCTGCAGCTAAGTTGGCTTCAGCGGTTTTGACTGCATTATGGACATTGTTTAAATCTAAGGTTGAAACAGTGCCTTTCTCTAATGTTTCTAACGCGGTAATACGGGCACTTTCGTTGCGCGCTTTCTCAAGTAACGCCGATGCTTGCAGCTCATTGGCTTTAGCATTAGCCAATGCGGCAATATAAAGACTCGGCTCAATTTCAAACAGCAAATCTCCTTTGCGGACATACTCATCATCACCCACATGCAATCGCGTCACGGGACCGGTGACTCTTGGGGTGATCTGGATAATGTGGGCACGTACCTGGCCATCTCGCGTCCAAGGGTTTGAAAAGTAATGGCTATAGGCCTGCGACAGGCACATCATAGCGATAATCACCACCGTCATAGTGGCTAACTGTTTTTTCATCTTCTGTTACCTATTAAATCGCGATGAGTTTGCTAATGGCGCTAGCAAAAATCACCACCAGAGACACTTCTAGTAATGCGGGCATAGCAAAATACTTAAGCCAATCCAGCCGTGACAGTATTTGCATCACCACCAGCATAGAAATGTATGCCATGGCACAAACAACCAATAGTGGCGGCAAATAGATTTCACCTAAAATAAACTCATGCGGCATACGTCACTCAGCAAGCTAAGTTAACTAGCTCACTCCCATACATTGTTAGTTAATTTTCAAGCACATATCTGTGTATGAATAGATTGGTTAGTTGGCTGAAACACCCACGCACTGTTGATGACTGCACAGTTTCGGGTGGTACTCTCTCAGCGATTGAATCAACGGCTTAAGCGGTTTTAAGCGTTAATCGTCACGTTATTGCCACAATGATAACTGACTCAATAAGCTATACTGAATCGCATATGCAGGATCAAACCCTGCAAAAAAAGCGACAATATGCAATGATGGCGCTAATATATGCTCAGTTCAGGCGATTTTGGCAGAGGAAAAAGATGAACTTCAGCTTAGAGCAGTTAATTACCTTTGTTGCGGTTTACGAGCAACGCTCATTTAGTCAAGCAGCGGCTAAGCTCGACCGTCACCGCACTACGGTTGGCCAAGTTATCACTAACCTTGAAGATCAATTAGCCATTGCGCTATTTGACAGGGTTGGTCGCAAGGTAGAGCCAAGCGAAGAGGCGACCTTACTCTATCACTACGCAAACCAAGTTGTTGAACAAGCAAGAACTTTCGACAAAGTCGCCTTAAGCCTGTCTTACGAGCAATTAGCCTCTATCACTATCGCTTATGCCAGCTTTTTGCCACATACCTTGCTGTCGCACATTCGTAAATCACTCACAGCCGCCTACCCCAGCATGCGAGTGAATTTTATTGTGCGAACTCAACCGGAAATTAAACAAGGTATCCAAGATGGCAGCATTCATTTCGGGATTGTAAATGTGCACAAGAGTAAGTTGATTAATAGCATCGACTTTACCTTTTTGGGGCATATGGACTTCTCTTTGTTTGTTGGCAACAACCACCCATTAACCCAGTGTGAAAGCAGCGAAATGCTCACCGCCATGAAGAACAGTAAACAACTGGTGGTCAAATCTTTATTAGATGATGATATGGCAGAAAAAGTGATTCTGTCGGCCGAGTATGAAATCATTGATCAGCTCGCCCTAGTGATTAAATTTGTCCAAGAAGGCTTAGGTTGGGCACTGCTCCCCAGAACCATTCTCGAGTCAGAATACGTCACCAGCAATTTAGTTGAGATCCACAGCGCTCAAATTAAAGATAACGTTAAAGTACCCATCGCCCTCTGGTCCCCACACAATAAGCAAGTCATCTCGATTAAGAAAACGATTGTCGATAGCATCACCAGCCGAGAACCTAAAATCACCTAGCAACCGCGGGGGCTTGGTTAGCAGAGCCACTGGTTATCACAAACAAATATCCATGCCCCCTCTTTAGCTATCCAAATAACCCCGCAAATCAAACCGCTTTAGCCTAAACCGATGACAGGATCCATCATAAGCGAGTTATATCGTTAGCCCATCAAAGCTACACTGGCCAGCTTAATTAAGGCTGGTGCGCTGCTATTAAAGCTCCCGGTAGCCGCGTCCGCAGATGATGAGAGAACAAATGGCAATCAAACAACTCGGTCTATTGTTAACACTGATGAGCGCGCCAATAGCCTCAGCAATGGCCATCTCCTTTACCGACCCCCTCGACGGCCAGTTCGATATGGGTGAGTACTTAGCTGAAAATGCCTATGGCTTTTTGCCTGTCCCCATTTTACTGACAGAACCCGCACTGGGTATCGGTGGCGGTGTTGCTGGGGTATTTTTGCATGAGAATGAACAAGAAAAACAACAAAGACAGCAGCAAGCGGCGCAGCGTCTAGATGGCGGCGCGAATCTCATGACCCCAGCCATAACGGTTGTTGGTGGCGCAGGCACCGACAATGGGACTTGGATAGGTTTTGCGGGTCATCGTCATTCATGGCTCAATGATAGCATTCGCTACACTGGGCTTGGGGGCTATGGCAAAGCCAACTTAGCTATCTACTCCGACTTAGGCGGCCTGATGCCGCCAGAAAATGCTATCGGCTTCGACACCACCACCGAAGGCTTTCTTGCAGTGCAGCATTTACAGTTTCGTGTTGCTAAAACCCAGCTCATGCTGGGCGTAAAACAAAGCTATAGCCAATCATCGGTTTCTTCATCTAACGCTTTGGTAGACTTGCTACTGCAGCGCTATCTTGGTGACGCGACAGCCCAGTCAGCCATAGGACTCACCGCAGAATTTGACCAACGCGATAACCATTTCTTCCCAAAAGATGGCTACCTCATTGATGCGCAATATATGGCTTATCGGCAGTCTTTCGGTAGCGATGAAAACTACGACACTGCAGAGGTAAACGCCGAATACTACTTACCTGTCAATCAACGATGGACTGTGGCATTCGCAGGTAGTTACCAAGGCCTATACAGTGATAACCAGCAACTGCCACCCACGGTACGCCCTTATGTCAAACTGCGCGGTGCACCCGCCTACCGTTATCAAGGCGATGAAGTGCTGACCGCACAAGCGCAGCTGATGTACCACATTAACCATCGTTGGTTAGTATCGGCTTTCTATGGCCAAGGCCATACCAAAGAGCAGACTAACCTAGGCAGTAGCGCACAAACCATTAGCGCTTATGGCAGCGGTTTTCGCTATCAAATTGCCCGCCGCTACGGCTTACATATGGGGATTGATGTGGCCCGAAGTGACGAAGATAGCGCCATATATTTTCAAATAGGTTCAGGGTTTTAGTCTGCCGTAGGCTGTCACGCAACTAACCATGGATGCAAGATGGGACGGGAGATGACAAATGGCCAACACAAGGGTTTTACTCCATGAAATCAACCATATTGACTAATCATGTTAATCAGTTAGGATGCTGCTTAGCTGGCAAACCTTGCCAACCACGGATTTAGTCTAACAGGGAAATGAAATGGATTTATTGAAAAAAAATGGCCCACAACAAAATATAAAAACCAAAGGCAAAGGCGCCGCTATTGCTGTCATTGGTGGGCTGATTGTTATCAGCACTTTATTCCAAACTTTATATACCGTTGATGAAGGCCATGTCGGCATCATTAAACGCTTTGGCGAAGCAACCGAGCAAGTCAATCCCGGCTTACATGTAAAAATACCTTTTGTTGATAAAGTAGAAGTATTAGAAATTCGTACCCGCAAAAACTCTGAAAAACTTAACGCCTCTACCCACGAGCAAATGCCAGTTACCGCTGAAGTCTCGATTAACTGGACCGTCAATCGCGACCAAGCATTTGATCTGTTCAAAAGCTATGGTGGCCTAAGTCAATTCGAATCCCGCATACTCGACCCTAAATTACGCTCAGCCGCCAAAGATGCCCTGGCACGCTATAAAGCCGAAGAGATCATTCAAAACCGTGGCCAAGTGATCGCCCAAATTGAAGATGTCTTAGTTGAAGAGATGAAAGACTATCCGGTGAAGTTAGACTCAGCCCAGTTAGAAAACTTAGGTTTACCCCAAAAGTATATTCAGTCGATTGAAACTAAACAGACTGAAAAGAACTTAGCCGCCGCAGAAAAGCATCGCCTAGAGCGACAAAACCTAGAAGCCCAACGTGAAGTTAACACCGCAAATGCGAAACGAGATGCGGCCAAGGCCACCGCAGATGGTAAAGCCTATGCAATTCAAACTGAAGCCATTGCTGAAGCTGAAGCCATTCGACTCAAAGGCTTAGCAGAAGCAGAAGCGATTCAGAAAAAGGCCGAAGCGCTGCGAGAATCGAAAACCTTAGTGGAATACGTGCGCGCCCAGCAGTGGAACGGACAAATGCCAACCACCGTCATGGGCAGCGACCAAAGCGTGCTATGGAACATGGACAGTAAAAAATAGGTCCTGCACAAAGGAGCACTTTTACAGCGTTAAAAGTGCTTTGCTTTGCCAACGTTAAAGCGTTTCAATCGGCATATCATCAAGACTGCCCCACTCCGCCCATGAACCATCATATAAGGCAAGCTGCTGATACCCAGCCTCACTTGCGGCTAGTAGGCCGATACAGGCAGTAATCCCTGAGCCACAACTCATCACCAATAACTGCTGTGCACTCAACCCTTGCAGGTTAAAAATTGCCGCAAGTCTTTGGCTATCATGCAAGCAATGACCATCAAAAAACGCTGCAAAGGGGATATTGATTGCACTCGGAATATGACCACTGCGCACGCCTTGACGAGGCTCTGGCGTATTCCCCAGAAAACGCCCGTTGGCCCTCACATCCACAATTTGCAGGCCAGTCGAGGTTATTGCCGCGTGGATCTGTTCAGCACTAACAACACTGTCACCGTCAAATTGGTACGCATGGGGCGGCAAAACGAGTGCACCAGTGCTGCGCGGTCGATGGTTATCCGCCACGGCATGTCCAGCTGCTATCCACTGCGGTAGGCCGCCATCTAACACGTAAACCTGCTTAAAGCCCATAGACTTGAAAATCCACCAAGCGCGTGGCGAGCTATAAATTCCTTGGTCATCGTACAGCACCACTTTACTCTCAGGGCCTATCCCCACAGCAGCGATAGCTTGGTGAAACTGCGCCGCGGTTGGCATCGCATGTAACATCGCACTGCTGCTATCGTATAGCTCGGTTTCTAAGCTAAGTTTCATCGCGCCCGGTATGCAACTAAAGTGGCGATAAACGATAGGCTCTTTGCCCACAACCTTACTCATGCTGACATCCAATACAATAAGCGAACTATCGGCAATATGCGCCGCAAGCCATGGGACCGAAACTAACGAAGAACCGACCAAATGAATTACCTCAAAGCATTCCAATTAAATATCATATAAAATTGCTAACAAAAGCCTAGCAATGAATAAGCTTTTAATAGCTTTCCCAAAAAAATTAATAAAAATATAGCACGGCCAGCAATTTAATACTTTTAGTTGACGCAAAAAATAGCTAAGCCTATAAAAACAGCATGAACTGGCGTAAATTACAAAGACAAGTCATTCAATTACGCTGAAACCTCCCCCTACAAATATACTATTTTTGTTACATCTACGACTAAAACCCCGATTCAAAGCTCGCCAAACGCTTGTAGTAAATAATAAATGTGATTAATTTAATATTGTCGTTCTATCCAGGGACATAATTTAATATTAAGGGACTATGATGTTAAATAATTTGATTAAAGCAAATTTACTGATTGCATTACTAGCACTTACTGCTTGCAGTTCAACTACTGACTCAAACAATCAACAAGCCATAGCAGACACTAATGAGAACATAACGGCAGCTGACGATAACTCTAATGCATTAAGTGATGCAGAACAGCGAAGAATCGCTCGATATGAAGGTTATCGCTGCGACAGAATAGCAAGAACGGGCTCACGTATTAAGACTAAAACTTGCTCGACTAAAGCTGACCGTGAAGCCGCAGAGCTTGCTGCAAAAGAGCTGCTCGACCAAGGTCGCCGAAGTACACGAATGATTGAAGATGTCAGCTTCTTACGCCAATAAAAAGCCACTCAAAAAAACCGCCTAACGGCGGTTTTTTTGAATCATATAAAGCATTCGTCGTTTTTTATTTACTTCAATGCCACTGTAAACTTCAATCAAATTGAACTAGCTAACTGCCGCATACGCCTAAACCTTTAGCTTTAATCGCTGTCAACAATACTAATAGCCAATAGAATTTTAATACTTTTGACCTACTTCAATAAAAAAAACACAACAAAAACCCTGTAAACCACTGATTAATAGTCCTTAAGCTCCATAGATAGTTATCATTCCCCCCCTACTAAACTACTATGAGCGCAGAATTATTTACAATCATAAGAGCTTGATACAAACACAGACTTGCAGCAAAAGTTATATTTTCTTAATTTGATATTGTTGTTCTATCAAGGACATAATTTAATATTAAGGGACTATAATGTTAATAAAACTCATTAAAGCTAATTTGATAGTAGCACTAATAGTGCTTACTGGGTGCGCTTCAACCTCTGAATCAGACAGCCAACATGCGAACACCTCAACTGAAACAACCGAAAATAGTGATGCAGAAAATCAGAAATCAGCACGCTATGCTGGATATCGATGTGAAAAGGTAGCTAAAACAGGTTCACGTATTAAAACTAAGCAATGTTCGACACAAGCCCAACGAGATGCAGCTGAATTGGCAGCCAAAGAGCTACTTGATCAAGGGCGACGCAGTAGCCGATTAATTGAAAATTAAAATATATCCTGTTGATTACAAAAAAGCCGCCTTTCGGCGGCTTTATCATTAGCAGGTTCGATTAACTGTCTTTGTTGTTACTCGACATCAAACAGTTTAGGTTTCACCCCGTTGACAATCTGCTGCTCAAGTCGGCGCCAGCTTAAACCTAAATTAGCATGTTGCTCTCGACGCTCTGGGAATGTTTCAGAAAGGCTTTCAATTAGTTCAGCTTGATCATGGCATAACTTGGCCCACTTTTGGGCATTTGATAGATACATAATGTCTTCCTTAACTGGTATGTAAGACCGTAAACTCACTCCGTACAAGTTTCAGTCTAGTCAGGGTTCACAAAAAATTCAAACTAAAAAACATGATCTATGCTACTACCAAAAATAAGCTAGCCAGAGTATCTTTACCATAAGCACCTAGTTGATAAGGGAATAACATATGTCGCCAACCGTTTATAAAGTCCTGTTTATCTTAGGCGGACTCTTCTTGGCCTATAAGCTGATTTTTTCCGGAAAAAAAGGGCTAACCGTGTTTGAGTTACACTTTAAAGAAGGCCGTTTAGATCGACATAAAGGCAAAATTCCAGAGAAGTTTCAACGCGAATGCAAGGCGCTGGCTAAAGCTGAAAAGCTAACCGGATTAGTGCGGGCTGAAAAGCTTAATGGCGCAGTTAGATTACATGTCTCTGCCAATATTAGTGACGATATCACCCAGCGCATCCGCAACGTATTTCCATTTGAATACTACGATAAAAAAACCATCGACAATAGTCGCCAAGCGGGCTAAGAATTGACGCGCAACATAGATCCAAATACCAAAAAGCCTAGCAATTGCTAGGCTTTTTACCGCTGTCAGCGCTATTTTAGTCGGTCTCTTTCCCTGGCATCATCTAAAATACGTTGATTATCATCAGCCATAGGATTAACGGGTTCAACTAAAGGCTCTGGCCTATTAGCATCCACATCGTCTAACTGCCAGCTTATATCATTTGCGCAACCGGCTAAAAAGATAGCGGTAACGGCCATTATCCATCGTGCGTTCATACTTCATCCTTGTGTTGTTTGCCTGCAAACTGCTCCAGCCCCCACACCAAAGCCATGCCGACTAGCATAGCAACAATGGCGGCGACTAGCTGTGGGTTTTGGCCGGTAAGTTGCTCAAACGCCAGCGGGCTTAAATTCGCTTCCAGTAACGGCACTTGCTCACCAGATGAATTTTCCCGCCAAGTCAGTACCTGCTTCCAAGGCCATATTTTACCTAATGTGCCTAACATTAACCCGGTAAGAAACACCAAAGTTTCGTCATGATAGCGCTTAAGCAAAGCACTCAATAGATGACTAAATGTCAGCAAACCACAAATACAGCCTAACGCAAACAAGCTGATAATCACTAAATCAAAGCTCTTAACCGCACCAATCACCGAAGTATAAAGCCCCAGCAGTAACAGGATAAAACTGCCTGAAATCCCAGGTAATAGCATCGCGCATATGGCAATACAGCCTGCAAAAAAGATATTTAGGTAACTCATCTCAAGGGCAATTGGGTTAAACATCGTAATACCCCAAGCAAATGCTACTCCAATCACAAACAAACTTGCCCGCAGCAGGCTAAAGCCTTTTACTTGGCGCAACATGTGCACGACTGAGATTAAGATCAACCCAAAGAAAAATGACCATACCGGAATGGGGTAAGTTACCAGTAAATAAGAAATTAACTTTGAAAGACTGAAAATGCTGGTCAGTATACCGCCAAACACAGCCACCAAAAATGGGCCATTAATATGATAAAACGCGCCCTTAATGCCTTGAGATCTCACCACTGAGATTAAACTCGGGTTAATGCGTTTAATACTCTCCAATAAGGTATCGAGTATCCCAGTAATAAAGGCTATAGTACCTCCTGACACACCTGGCACTACATCAGCTGCCCCCATCGCCATTCCCTTAAAATAGGTCAGCAGATATTTCACAAATCACCCTTAGTTTCATTTAAATTCCGCCAAATTGTACCTTGTGTACCGTGAAAGGAAAGTGAACTTTACTTCATAGGTAACACAAGTCTCTTCATTTGAAGCAACATGCTAGTACGGCATAACACCTGTTCTTATTGTTAAAATCGTGTAAACTCATCCGACCAGAACAAAAAATAATAACGGAGTTGCTATGGGTAGCGGTAAAACGACGAAAGTCATGGGACTGTATAACAAGGTCACGCGTCTTCCTTGGGGACACAAAATCTTCTCTATCATGGTGTCTCGCATGGCGCCCTATTTCGGCACCATTAAGCCATTGATCACTGAATTAAGACCTAACTATTGCGAGTGTAAAATCACCAAGGGTAAACGGGTTCATAATCACATAAAAACCGTCCATGTCATTGCCATTTGTAATGGTCTCGAAATGGCAATGGGCGTAATGGCTGAAGCATCCATTCCGGCACACCTACGTTGGATCCCAAAAGGTATGAGCGTTGACTACACCGCCAAAGCGGGTACTGACATTCGTTGTGTTGCAGAAGTCACCCCCGATCAATGGCAAGAAGGCGACATGCTGGTTAAAGTGACCGCTTATGACACCAACAATACGGTGGTGGTGTCGGGCCACATTAAATTATGGATCTCAGCTAAACCTGCTAAATAGCAATGGCACTACCCAGAAGCAGCTAATGAATTAAGACTGCTCAAAATGCTGCGTCAGCTTGGCAACGACCTTTAACGTCGTTGCCAGCTCCTGTTCACTAATCCCTGCTAACGCCGCTTCACTCCACGCAGGCAACATAAGTGCAAGCTGTTCAAACAGTTCAGCACCTTTTGGCGTTCGTTCAATTAGCTTGGCCGTTTTGTGATGCGGATTATCCACAAATCGAACTACCGCTAACTTTTCCAGTTCGTTGGCAATACGCTGCACACTTTGGCGGGTTTGCCCCATGGCCTTGGCAATTTGTGAAACCGTCTGTCCACCATGCTCAATCGCCCCCAACACCTTCCATCTAGCGCTGGTTAACCCTAGTGGTTGGCTCAAATTATCGCCTTCATTAATGAGCAAGCCGTTTAGTCTAAAAACGCCTAATACCAGTTGCGTAAACCCTTCTGTTTGAGCCATACCCTTATCACCTAGCCGACTGAGTGGCAGCCCTTTAGCTGCATTAGGCTAACTAGTTTAGCAACTGCCAGCAAATATGACAACACACTGTCAAACTTGACAGCATTCTGTCAAAAAACTATATTATGACAACACACTGTCAAAATATAGATCGGAGTGAGTTATGATATTACACCTACATCGCGGCGCCGCCATTGTGGCAACCTTATGCATTGCAAGCTTTTTTAGCCTCACACTAATCACAGAGCTTGTCGCCAGTCATGCCACCATAGCCTTAGTCAAAGCTGCCGTTGTGTGGCCAGGATTGTGGATCTTGATTCCGGCGATGGCACTAACAGGCATAACGGGCAACCTGCTTGCCAAAAAACGCCGTGGCAAATTGATTCAGCAGAAACTCGCAACAATGAAGATCATTGCCGCCAATGGCTTGTTGATTTTAGTCCCCTGCGCTATCGTGCTTAATCAATGGGCACAGGCACAGCAATTTGATACGATTTTTTACCTAGTCCAAGGCGTTGAGCTACTGGCCGGTGCGACGAATCTCTGCCTATTAATAGCCAATGCCCGTAGAGGCATGAAGTTAACCCAAGGTGCAAGGAAACCACGTCATTAATCTCAGCAATATTCACCCTAGCTACAACAGCCTATTCGTTTGGCAACAACTTAATGAATCAGCAATGGTGCGAGCGCAGCAAGATGAATAGTAAAGTGATCGCTTGTTTACTGTTTATCAGCGCGCTGCTATGTGCCAGCTACCTCAATAAGCTGCCAATGATAGTCACAGCCGTCTATTTAGGCTGCAGTATTATTACCTTTGCTGTGTACGCATGGGATAAATCTGCGGCAAGAAAAGGTCATTGGCGTGTTAAAGAGCGCAGCCTGCATCTACTTGCCCTCGGATGTGGCTGGCCCGGGGCGCTCATCGCTCAGTCCGTGTTACGGCACAAATCGCAAAAGCGGCCTTTTAGACTAATGCTTGCTGTTATTGTGTTAGTTAACCTCATGATGCTGGGGCTGCTAGCGTCCCCGATAGGTGAGCCACTTACCCAAGCATTGCCTTAATTGAACTGACTCCACGGTAAAGATGCTGGCATAGAGTGAAGAACTGGTAGTCAGGCTGTAGCCTAAATGTCCTTTTTAGTGATCACCATTCAGGCTTTTATTTGCCTAAACAATGAGATTGGTTATGATAGGCGCTCTGTTACTTGAACAAGACCACTACCCATGAAAGTACTACTTGCAGTCGTCGTTTTTGCCGGCGTGATTTTTTATTTTTTCAGCTCGATGAATAACCAAAAAGCAGCCAAAGAAAATATCGCTTTAGGCAATGCTTTCCTCGCAGAAAACAAAACTAAAGAAGGCGTGGTAGAAACCCTTTCAGGCTTACAATATAAAGTCCTCAATAAGGGCGATGGTGAGCGCCATCCTAAAGCCACAGATACCGTCACTGTGCATTATCATGGCACGCTAATCGATGGTACGGTATTCGATAGCTCCGTTGAGCGTAATGAACCTATCGCTTTCCCACTTAACCGCGTTATTAAAGGTTGGACCGAAGGAGTACAGCTCATGGTTGAAGGTGAGAAAATGCGCTTCTTTATCCCTAGCACCCTCGCTTACGGTAATCGTAATGCAGGTAAAATTGCCGGCGGCTCAGTACTTATTTTTGATGTAGAACTGATCAGTATTGATGACTAAACCGCTCGCGGTTTTAATGAGTCATCAATAACAAAAATGCGCCATTTGGCGCATTTTTGCTATCTATAGATTTTATTGAGTCTACTGGGCAAACTACTTGGCTATCCAGGCATCTTGCCAAGCCGCACCTACTCCGGGCTCGTAGGCCCAAGCTGCACCGCCGCACCATGCGGTATAGGGAAAAGGTTTACATTGGTAAACTCCACCCATATTACTCACTAAATCACCATCCGCATAAGCCGTACCGGCTTGATAAGCCGCCACATCATCGGGTGGCGTGCTGCTATCGACATTGACCATCACATTATGACTAACACTATCACTTAGCCCCGCCCCGTCGGTCACCGTCACCATCACTGAGATTACCGTGCTCTGGGTTAGCGTTGGTAATGTCAGCGTCAGGGTGGGTTGATCTATAACAGCAGCTACAGCACCTGACGGTAGTTGCCATAGATAGCTTAAGGCCGTTTGCTCAGGGTCACTCGACTGCGCGGCAGAGAGCTGAATTTGCGCACCGCTACTGGCACTCGCTGGCCCAGTAATGAATGCTGTTGGCGCTTGATCTACTGGGTCTGTCGGATCCGTTGGTTCACCACGACCTTCAATCACCACTTCAGGGAAAAAGTGCTGTAAACACTGGCCATAGTCACCAGCTTTAAATGCACTAAAACGAGTTTGATAGCCAACCAACTTACAAGCATAACTTTTACCACCATTAGGATTACCCGGTACATATGACCAATCTTGCTCCCAATAAATCGCCATCGCTCCCGCGCCTTGGGTATCGAATGGTTGCATGGATTTACACCCTAACTGCTCACCACTGTCTATCGGCACGCCAAGATATGGGGCGATAGCTTGATAATAACTGATTCGATTTAGCGACTGAGGTTTTTCAGCGCCGGCACCACACTCAATACCGCCGTTGATAATGTGGGTCGTCAAACCAAACCCTGCGGTTAAGCCCTTAGTTGCATCATGACTATTGGGTTGCCACGTACCATCTATCACATGCAACATAGAGGGTTTTGGCGGCTGCGGATAGGTAAAAAAGAACACCGCACTAGCTAGGTTTAACCAAGTATCAGCCACCTTTTGTGGATCGTTAAGCAGCACGCTGACATCACCAAACATGGCATCAGAAAACGGCCCATAGTTGTAGTTATATGAAAGCTGCTTTGCCCCACGGCCAAAATAGCTTTTATAACTGCCATCAGCAAATGTGCCGCAGGGCCACTGCTGTCCTTGCCAAGTGCTTGGGTTACATTCCATGTTGTAACCTCCGCGCTTGGTCTCATCCCAGCCCACTTCACGCACCCAATATAATCCTTGGCGCCATTCAGGCTCAGGGCGATACTGATCATGCGCACCCGTTTCTTGGGCAAAATGAGCAAACATGGTTGCCAGTGACTTTCTACATATGGCTTCGCTATCGCGGCCATCATCATAACTGCCACAAAGGGCGGGAAATTTAGCCGCGGCTTGTAGCAAACCTTGGTAGGTATACTCAGGTGCACGCAGCGCAAATAAATACTCAAATTGGCTTTGGCTAAAAACCGATTCAAGTCGTCTAACATTGTCTGGGTTGTTGGAATTTAGTGGCGTAACGGCTTCAACAATGGAGTTGTCTCGGGTAGCAATAGACGCTTTTACTGCTTGCATCAAAGGAAAGTCAGTTAGCTGGTTTTCTGTGGCATCGACCTGTGCTTGGGTCAATATTACCGGCTCCACGGCCGCAACTTGTGCAGCCGTTAGCGCACTTAGGCCAAGACCTAAGATCTGTATGGGATATTTCATCGAAGAGTACTCAATATGATCAACAAGAAAAACCTTGCTGATGGTTGGCCACCAGCAAGGTTGAGCGAGCTAAATAGCGTTAGTTAGCTGGACCAATATCGGTCCACACGCTGGCAACACCAGGCTCTTCACCGCGGGTCCACCATTTGGCTTGCCAACTGCGACCATTGTGGGTAGTGGTTTCACCGCCATTGTAGGCAACATTGGCATTCCAGCCCATTGCGACACTACTCACCAGCGCCCAAGCATCGGCACTCACTGTTGGCTCGTTGCCTTGAGTCCAGTATTTGGCTTGCCATACTAAACAATTGTGACTCACAGTATCGCCACCTGTATAGACTGTGCTTGCATCCCAAGCAGGATGGTTGGGTGCATCTGGGTCACTAACATCACAGCCTCCAGTGCTTTCTGCCGTTACAGTTAATACCGTTTGAGCACTGGCATCTAACGCCCCATCAGAGACGGTTAAACTTAGGGTGTAATCGGTATCAACGGTCACTGTTGGCGCGGTAATCGCTAAGGTAGCAGTGGTGTCACCGCTGACCACTAGGCCTGCTGGCACTGACCAGCTGTAGGTCAGTGGATCACCGTCAGGGTCGGATGCGCTAGCGCTCAAGCTCGTACTCTGGCCAGATACCACCGATGCGGTAGCAGGTAAACTCAGCACTGGCGCGCCATTAGCTTGTTCGGCAAGATGGTTAACCGTGGTGCTAGCCACAGCCGAGAGCCCTTCAGGATCGGTCACAGTTAAACTGAAACCGTATTGAGTGTCAGTCTCTGTTGCCATAAGAGCAAAACTAGCTGCAGCTAAATCAGCGTTCACTAGGGTCACTGCTGGGCCGGAAGTTTGCTGCCAGGCGTAAGTTAACGCCTTATTTTCCGGATCGCGAGATAAGCTACCATCTAAAACAACATCCACTGTGCCAGTGACATTTTGCGCCGCGCCCGCATTGGCAATCGGGGCTTTATTCGCTGGCGGATTAGTGCCTTCACCGTGGCCTAACCCTTCGTGCATTGCATTAAGAATGTCACCATTATCGGCATCAATTTCCCAAGCAAATAGACCACCAAGCTGATTTGCTGTGACATACTGGCCTTTAGCTGTTACTGAGCGAGGATCATCATAAGTAATTAAGTCACCGGTTGACGCCTTAAACACATAAGGTGCTTCGGCAATCTCATCATATTGATATTCCCAGCCAGCACCTAGATACTCATTGACGATCTGGCGGTAATCGACCACGCCATCTTCCCAGGTGCCTTTAACTTTCCCTGTGGCGGTGCCGGTAAATGGATTATTACCTTGGTAGCCACTGACACCGGTCCAGCCACGGCCATACATCGCCGCACCTAAAACGATTTTGCCCGGCGTCACCCCTTGAGCAAGCAGCGCATTGACACCTAAATCAGCGGTATTTTTAGTCTCGGGATCCCAGCTCGCGGCATACAAGGCAGCTTGGTGATTCAAATCAGTATTTGACCAACCACCGTAAAAGTCGTAGCTCATTAGGAAGATATAATCCATATACTGCTGAGCAGCCTGATAATCAACAACGGCAACCTTTTCACGACCCGCACTGATAGCTGAAGAAAGCTCATAGGTTCGCCCTGTCTCTGCCGATAACTCATCGAGCATCGCGCGCAGGTCTTTCATCAACAGTACATAGGTATCGCCGTCATTCACTGGATCCCCAAGATCGGGATTAGCCCCTGCTCCACCTGGGTACTCCCAATCGATATCGACACCATCGAAGAATTTCCATGTTTGCAAAAACTCTTTCACTGATGCCACAAAGCGGTCTCGCTTAACCTTGTCACCAAAGAAATAAAACGGGTCTGATAAGGTCCAGCCACCCACCGACGGTAGAATTTTTAAATCAGGGTAAGCCTGCTTTAACGCCATTAACTGGCCAAAGTTGCCTTTGTAGGGATCGCCAAAATCGCTGACGCCACTTTGTGGCATTTGCAGCGCCGCCCAAGGATCGTGAATGGCGACTTTGAAATCTTCTCGGCCACTACAGGCACGTTGCAATGCTTGAAAACTGCCTTCAATTTCTTTGAGGCTATCGTTAATGCCATCGCCGCCACAAATAGGGGTAAAGCCATATAAAATATGAGTTAAGTTTTGCGCCGGAATTTTATCAACCGGAAACTTACGACCATACACGCCCCACTCGACAAAATAGGCCCCCACCACCTTGCCGGTTTTGTTGACATAGGGTTTATTGTTTTCTTGCAGTGCAGTTTGCAATGGCGCTAAATGGCTACCATCGGTGTCGGCTACCACAATCTCTTTGGCATCACTTTGAGTACAGCCGCTGGCATTACATAACTCAACCTGCATTTGATAACGGCCACCTTGGCTAACATCAAACACTGCACTACCCGACGCTGCTGAAGGCCCGCTCCATACGGTAACACCATCAAGCAGTACATTGGCGGTGTCACCAACATCGCCACTCCATAAATTCCAATTTACATCGACACTGGCAGCATCTTTTACAGTGATAAGTTGCTCGTAAGCGGTAGCCGATTGGCTGACTTCGATGATAGCAAAGTTGGTTTCTCCCCAGCCGATAGTCGGCTTTCCAGGAGCGTTGGCATAGGCGGCACCAGATAGCACCGAGCTGACGAGCAAAGCGCACAGGCTTGGTGTCGTCATGTTAGATTTTGCGTTAAACATAGGGTAAAAATCCTTATTTCTAATTATCTATTAGCAATAAGGCAAACAAAGCGATGACAGAATACAAATCTGCTCTTAAGACCATAAACTCCTGCACTTAATGACCTTTGCGGTTCTATTTAAGCAGCACTCATTTATGAAGAAACTTCCTGTGGCATCCCCGCTGTCCTAGGTACTTCCGATGTAGCACAATAGTGCGACCCTATTGGCTATATTCCCCTTAGACCGGTAGCTTTGCGTCCCAACTTTTCAATTGGTTTGCCTTCCACTTTATTTGATGACAACGCTGTCATCGGTAATTAGCATAGACCCACAATTAACAAAGATGCAACAACTTATTTTATAAAAATTGGAAAATAATGGTAAAAAAGGAGATAAACAATCATTAATCGGCCAACTAAAAGCATAAAACTCTGGCCGATGGTGAGCGTCATTTCAATGTCATAAAAAGATAAAAAAAGCGACAAGAATCAAGTTCATGTCGCTTTTTAATAATTTAGCCAGTGCTAATTTGAAAGGGCTTACACCTAGCTATAAGTATTAGCACTAGTCCAACAAGTTATGCCTCATAACCAAATGGATCATCAATCGAGTGTGCCGGTGCAGTAAACCATTGTGGGCCATCATCAGTCATAAAGAAATGATCTTCATGACGTACACCAAACTCACCCGGTACACAAAGCATAGGTTCATTGCTAAAACACATGCCCGCTGCCAATGGTGTTTTATCATTCAATACCAGATAAGGCCATTCATGAATATCTAAGCCCACACCATGACCAGTACGGTGCGGCAAGCCCGGAATATCATAACCAGGGCCAAAACCTGCAGCCTCTAAAACAACCCGCGCCGCTTTGTCTACATCGGCACAGGGAGTACCAATTTGCGCCGCTTCAAAGGCCGCAATCTGTGCGTCTTGTTCATGCTGCCACAAACTGCGCTGACGCTCGCTGGGGGTACCAAAAACATAAGTGCGAGTAATGTCTGAATTGTAACCCTGTACTTGGCAACCGGTATCAATCAGTACTGTGTCATTCAACTCCAACGCTTTAGGCGATTTAACCCCGTGTGGATAGGCACTGTCTTCGCCAAATAATACGATGCAAAAATACGAACCTGCTGGTGCCCCAACAGCAATGTGCGCCTGATTAATAAAGCTTTCAACCTCAGCAACGGTTATACCTTCACGTAAAATACGTGCCGCAGCTTTATGCACCTCTAACGTCATGTCTTTAGCACGCTGCAACAGGCTGAGTTCAGTGGCAGATTTAATCATTCTGCAGCCCGCGGTCACGGGTTTAGCATTGACATATTGGTAATGAGCATGGGCCTGACGTAATCCATCAAAAATGAAAAAAGCCGCCGATTCATCAATGCCAATAACCCCTTGGCTGATACCCATAGCCGCTATCGCATCGCCGCATAGTGCATAGGGGCTTTCATCTTCTTGCCAGGTGTTAACCTTACCCTTAATCACCATAAAGCCCTCAAGCGTATCAAGCTCGAACGCCGGTGCGATGTACTCTAGCTCGCCCTGTGCCGGCAAAATAGCGCCAACCATACGCTCGCTGGCATACCAACGGGTCCCGGTGTAATAGTACAAATTGGTCCCGGCATTAAGGTAGATAGCCGCAATTCCTTGCGCTTGCATTATCTGCTGCGCCTTAGCAATGCGTTGGCGATACTCTTGCTCTGTGATCGGCTCAACACCTTGGGTCATGTCGGAAAGTTTTGCTAATTCTATTGCTGCGGTTGAACCGCCTACACCTAGGGTCATTTTATTGCCTCGCACGGTCTGATAACTGTTCGCTATATTGCGAATTGATGGGTTCTCTAGCAAGCACAGCGTCAGCTGATTAACTCAGCTGTCACGCACTGGGCCGCGTTATGCTATTGAGCTGCCTGTTTTAGCATAAAGTATACAAATATGCAGTAGAAAAATATTCAAACTGATGGCAAAACGGCGCGAATCGCGCCGTTTTGCTCAACAAATAACTCAATAGGAGAAAAGTTAAGATCTATCTAGCAATACACTTAAGCCTCTGCAGACCAAAGTTTCCATGTCATCTACTCGGCCAATTTGAGTTTCACTGAGGGGATCAGGTAACGCCATCTCATTGATCGCGTTAATACAACCTTTGTAATAGTCGGGATTGTTCATCATGCCACCCGCCAACCAGATACGGTTAGGATTAAACAGGTTTACGGCCCAAGCCAAGCCCATGCCAAGGTAGCTGCCAGCGCGATAAAGTTGTGCAGGGGTTTTTAAATCGCGGGTACGAATTGAATCTCCACTGGCAAGCTGCTCTAAACTAAACTCACCAGATTCGGTCATCACTCGGCAATGGCCTAACTCACCCGCCAAGCCACTTGCGCCAGAAAATGGTTTACCATTAAGCGCAATCGACATACCAATGCCCGTACCAGCCATCACCAGTAACTCGCTGGTGTGTTTAGGGTCGCATACCGCCTGCATCCCCGCATCAATGTCGTTATAAATAATGACATTAGCAGCCTCAGTGGCCAGGTGCTCAGCGGTTAAGCCATTGAGACAAGGCAGTGACTTGCTGGTCAACAGGGTGTTATCTCTCACTAGCCCCGGCACAGCGATAGCCAACTGATAGCCAGTTAAACCGTAATCACTCTCTAACTCAGACAGTTGCTGATTGAGAACCGTCGCGTTAAAGCCTTCGCCAGTTAAGATCTTGTATTGCTCAGTACGACCATCAAAGCTGATTTGAAATAGTGCTTTGGTACCGCCAATATCAACCGTAATTTTTTGCATAACTTGCCCCAAACGTCGCCATCCGTGAGCGCTTAATTTTCTTTTTATGTGGCAGTCACATTAACACATTAGCGGTACATTTTCGCTATAAAATCTTAACCTATCTTATGTCATCTAAAGTGCGTTAGCTCTCACCTAATAGGTTGAAAATAATTAATTTATACCCGCCACACACCTAAACAGTCGCATCAGCTATTTTCAACTGCCGAAGCCTGCTTGCTGTAGAAGTATTGCCAAGCCATTAGCAATAAATGTAGTGCAATAAACGGAATACAACTGAGCAGTAAAACTTGCCAACCGAGTAAATGAATCACCCAGCCTGCACTTAATGACGCAATGGCTTGGGCACCAAACACAAATGAATCGTTAAATGATTGCATGCTATAGCGTTCACTGCGCGCATAATAACGTGGTAATAACACCGTGCCGGACACAAACAAAAAGTTCCAACCTATGCCTAATAACACTAACGCCAACCAATAGTTAAGTAACTCAGCCCCCATTAAGGCCACGACAATAGTGACCACATAGGCCAGTAAGCCAATAAGCATCATTTTCGATGTGCCCCATTTAGCAATCAAATAACCACTAAACAGGGACGGCAGATACATGGCGATAATATGGCTTTGAATCACCCATTTAGTATCGGCCAGTGAATGATGCTCAATATGGTGCATGTGCAGTGGGGTGGCCGTCATCACAAAGCTCATTAATGCATAACCTATGGTTGCCGCAGAAATGGCGACCCAGACCCCAGGCGTTGCCAAAATATGTATCAGCGGCCGCGGCGACACGGGCGTGCTATCGAGTCGATCATCACTTGCCTGCTGCTGTGTCACTTCGGCTTGGCTATCATAAAAACTTAAGATGATGGCTGCGCCCAAGCTCACCAAACTTAAGAACATAAAGGCCCCTACATAGGGAAGACTAATCAACTCGCCACCCAATACGGCGAGTTCTGGCCCCACAAAAGCCGCGACTAAGCCACCGACTAAAACCCGCGACGCCGCCTTAGGTGCCAACTCGGCACTGACCGACTCCATCGCCGCAAAACGATACTGTTGCACTACCGCGCCGGCACTACCTAGCATAAAGCCACTGAGACAAAACAGCGCAAACCATTGCTGCCCGGTGGCGATGATAGCCACCCCGCCCGATATTGCAGCCCATAACGCGCCGGCAATAAACAGGGGTTTACGACCAAAACGACGCATCAAGCGGCTCACTGGCACAACCGATAACGCCACGCCAATCACCATAGATGCAATTGGCAGCGTAGCTAACGCTTCACTGGGGGCTAGCTTTGCGCCGATAATGCCACCTAACAGCATCATCATCGGCGTTGCGCTCATGGCAAACGCTTGCGCTAAGGTGAGAATCCAAACATTCTTGGCCATAGTTAAATCCCTAAACTTAGACAAAATGGATTGCGGCAAACCGCCTAAAAAACAACACCATAACATTAAGTTTTACACTCAGGTAAAATTTGCATAAAGAAAATTGTCGCCTAACCTTCCCTCACACATATTCAACTGCCATAATCAGCCACTTTCTCACAACCTCTATGCCCTAACCGGCTGCCGTCCTTGGAGAGTTTATGACCCAATCAATTGCCGATCGTCTTAGCGCAGTCCGCGCTGAAATGGCCAAAGCTAACTTAGATGCTTTTATTGTTCCACGCGCCGACGAATACTTAGGTGAATATGTGCCTGAACGCAACGAGCGCCTGCACTGGCTCAGTGACTTTACCGGTTCAGCGGGTATGGCTATTGTGTTGAAAGATAGCGCCGCAATATTTATTGATGGCCGCTATACCGTGCAAGTTGCCCAGCAGGTAGATTCATCTCTGTTTGAATATTTAAGCCTCACTGATGTGCCGCAATTGCCGTGGTTAGCTGAGCAGCTGAGCGCCAACGCACGTATCGGCTATGATGCCAAGTTACATCCACTAAGCTGGCAACAGAACGCACAAGCGCTATTTAGCAGCCAACAGATGCAATTAGTGGCCGTTGAGCAAAACCCTATCGACAGCAACTGGCAAAACCGACCTGCATTATCTAACCAAGCAGCCCGTCTGTTTGATGAGCAAAGCGCCGGTCGCAGCAGTTTGGATAAACGTCAACAAATTGGAGCTGCCATTGCCAAACAAGGCGCTGATGTTGCACTCGTTGCCGCATTAGACTCCTGCTGTTGGTTATTAAATCTACGTGGCAACGATGTACCGCGCCTGCCTGTTATTCTTTGCACCGGCTTACTGCACGCCAATGGCGACATGCAGGTGTTTACCGACCTCAGCAAGCTACCAGCAGGGACCCAAGAGCATGTGGGTTCAGGCGTTAGTTTATGTGACGAATCAGCCCTAGCTGGAGCTTTGGCTAACCTTGACGGTGTGAATCTATTAGCCGACCCCAACAACGCCAATGCTTGGTTACAGCTCACAGCAGCCAACCATGGTGCTAAACTGATTGCCGCAAGCGATCCCGTCGCCCTGATAAAAGCACAAAAAAATGAGGCTGAACTAGCCGGTATGACAGCTTGCCATATTCGTGATGGCGTTGCCGTTAGCCAGTTTTTAGCCTGGTTAGACCGTGAAGTGGCGGCAAAACGTTTTTATGATGAAGGCCAGCTTGCCGACAAGCTCGAATCTTTCAGACTCAAAGATGCACAATACATCGAGCCTAGCTTTGACACCATTTCTGCCACCGGCGGCAATGCCGCCATGTGTCACTACAACCACAACAATGGCACCCCTGCCATGATGCAAGATAACAGCATCTACTTGGTTGACTCTGGCGCCCAATATCTAGACGGCACCACCGACGTGACCCGTACTATCGCCATTGGCGAAACCACGGCTGAACAGCGCAAAATGACCACCTTAGTGTTAAAAGGCCACATTGCGTTAGATCAAGCCAAATTCCCCCGCGGTACAACCGGCCAGCAACTCGATGGTTTTGCCCGTCAGCACCTATGGCAATACGGTTTTGATTATGATCATGGCACTGGCCACGGTGTGGGCCATTTCCTCAGTGTGCACGAGGGACCACAGCGTATCGCCAAAAACAGTAACAATGTCGCCTTACTACCGGGCATGGTGCTATCTAACGAGCCAGGCTACTACCGCGCCAACGAGTTTGGTATTCGCTTAGAAAACCTAGTAGAAGTCCGCCCTGCAACAAGCCTTGCCGATGCAGAGCGCGAGATGTTTGAGTTTAACCCGTTAACGCTGATCCCAATGGATACACGTTTGTTTGATAAGTCGCTATTAAACGAGGCGGAAATCAATTGGCTGAACGCCTATCACCAACGAGTATTTGAGGCCATCGCCCCACATATGCAAGGTGAAGATCTCGACTGGCTACATCAAGTGACTCAAGCCATTTAACCTCGCGGTTAACCCTCCAATTTAAGAAGCCACCTAATTTAAGGTGGCTTTTTTGGGCCTCTCGGCCAGAGGTTAGGTTCCACCGCACACCAAACCAGAACAAGGGGTGGGTAATCATCCACCTTGATGATTTAGCAAATAGTGTCGCTTCCCAGCGGGGCATTGTTGGACGCTCATCCAGCGTTGAACGGTAACATCCGCCAAACTACGTTTGGCAATAGATCGCAGGATTCCATCCTGCACCGGGCAAGGAGGACTGCTCGTCCTCATCCTCCTTGCAACCACCATAACGCCCGGCGAACATTTCAAAAAGCGAAATTTCGCGACGGGAACTCCCTTGTAGCGTCTGGCCTTAGTTGAATCTAGATAGGTTATCCATCTATTACATCTTCATGGGACAGTAAACGGTAAATTCAAAGAGAAATTATACCCAGTGCAAGCGCGGCTGTGACTGTCCATGACAGGGATGTCATGGCCAAGCGTATAGGGATATATCCACAGCGTGTCACAGAAGTGCTTGTACTGGGATTCTACTTGCTTCGATTTGACAGCGCTTTGTACAGTTATCGCTCTTTCCAAAAAAGCCATGAAAACGAGCAAAACGAGGAAACTGAGAACTCGAGCACCGATGAACTTCCAATTAGCCTCTGACTTATCGATAATTTCTTTTTCATAGCAGCAGAAAAGCGTCACAAATAAGTCAACTGCGACTTTCTACAGCGAACAATGAAGATAAATCACCCTCGACTTGTTCATAAGCTATTGAAGGTGAATAACTTTTAAGTTAACTTGCTAGTATTAAAAGCAACATGGCTGTCCGTTATTATGCGGAATTCAGCCTAATATACTGTTATACACCTTTCAGGCATGGAGTGCATTTGAATCAATTTAAATCGAATCTACAATCAACAATTAAGTTTGTATCTTTGGTGTATTTTCCGATATCGATATACATAATAATTGATTCGTTGCTGGATAATAATTACGAAAACGCCTTAATTCCATTGTATATGTTGTTTCTATTACCGAGCCTAATGGCTTCCGTTTACATTTTTTCGAAGTTAGAAGGTGTTCAGCTAAATAAATATATAAAAGCGGTAATTTTCTCTGTATTGAGTACGTTAGCTTTTATTCTTTTCTGCGCTGCAGGTGATTATTTAGATGCTCAAGAATTAAACCTTAATTCTATATTTCGTTTTTCAATTTTAAGTTTAATTATTCAAGCATTACTGTATATTCAATTACCGTGGTCTAGTGATAGCGATGTATAACAAGCTAATTAATAAGGACAAAAAACAGTTGGCTGTTTTCGTTCCTCAACATTTTATTGCCCATTATTAGGGCGTTAAATACAAGGAAGGTATCCAAATTATGTCAGTTTCATCGAAAAACTTTAATCTAGCAATTTCTGATGCTCAGGAATTACTAGATTGTTATGACTCATTGAATAAATGTGGAGGCGAATTACCGCCTGAAGTATTAAAACGTGCAACTTTGATAATGGTCTTAACTGCTTGGGAAACATATGTAGAAGACATTGCGACTGAACTTTTTGAAAACAAATTTGGTGCATTAAAAGGCTGTCATGTTGGAAACTTCATGGAAGAACAATTTACGACTCGCCTTAAAATGTTTCATAACCCAGACTCACAAAAAACTAAGAAGTTATTTGAAGAATTCTTTGGAATTGACGTGACAGAAAAGTGGGTCTGGAACAATTACCAACATCCTGATCAAGTGAGGAAAAACTTGAATAAATGGTTAAAAAGAAGAGGCGAGGCTGTTCATCTTGCTCAAGTTGATATAACCAAGCCAGGCATTGTAAAAAGAGATGAATTAGATAAATGTGTAAGATTCTTTTCTGAGTTGGTTATTTCTACTGACAGAACACTAGAATCAGCATAATAGGTATTTAACAAACACTTTAAACTGAACTCAATCAGTAGGCTCAGTTCCGCTTCACTACACATTTTAGCAAACAGTTATCAGCCCTTTAAATGGGCGTTGGGATATGGTGGTCAATAAAAATTGGCCACATCCATAGATGTCTTCTCATATATTCATTGCCATCAAGGCTTGCTTTCTATTTTACCGACTTCACTACCAATAAAAGTAGACGCTACAAGTATTTAAATAAGTTAGGTATTCATCGAACGTGCATACCACAGGCAACGGTAAATTCGAAGAAATAGTTAACCCAGTGCAGGTGCGGTTGAGGGTATCGAAAACATGGATGTTTTCGTTAAGCGGCCATGGATGGCGTAAAGCGTCCCGAAAAAGCACCTGCACATCCCCCGCTGGGAAGGCGTCACTATACTCACTAAATGGCGATAGCCTAACTTTAAACACATACCCCGCCCGGAAGGCGATACCCCCTCCCCCAGCTAAGAAGCCAATATCCAACAGATAAATAATAAAGATCAGGTGCAAACCTAAAAGATTTGCTATACTCCGCGGCCGCTAAATCGCTTAATATTAGTTCAGTGCTCGATTTGGCCTATGCTCAAGTTCGGTAATTAATAGGATATCCCCATGAAATTTGAATCTTTTAGTTTTGCCCCTGAGATTTTGCGCGCTGTCGCTGATTGTGGATATCAGAAAATGACCCCGATCCAACAGCAAGCCATTCCCGCGATTCGCCGTGGCCAAGATGTACTCGCGAGCGCGCAAACCGGTACCGGTAAAACGGCAGCATTTGCTTTGCCTATTTTGCAAAAAATGCTCGATAACCCAAGCGATACCCAGCGTTCTAACACCCGGGCTCTTATTTTAGCCCCAACCCGCGAGCTTGCCGCGCAAGTGGCTGACAACATAAAAGAGTACAGCCGTTACCTGCCTATTTCAGTGCTGACGATTTATGGCGGGGTAAAAATGGATACTCAAGCCAATAAGCTAAAGCGCGGCGCTGATATTATTGTGGCCACACCCGGACGCCTGCTAGAGCACTTGCAAGCCTGTAACCTCAGCTTGTCACACGTTGACTTTATGGTGTTAGATGAAGCCGATCGCATGCTCGACATGGGCTTTATTAGCGATATTCAAAAGATTCTTCAAGCGGTAAACAACAATCGTCAAAATCTACTGTTTTCTGCCACCTTCTCTAGTGCAGTTAAACAACTAGCCAATGAGATGTTGGTTAAACCTAAGCTGATTAGTGTCGACAAGCAAAACACTACCGCGGTTACCGTCAGCCAAGTTGTTTATCCGGTAGAGCAACGCCGCAAACGCGAACTGCTGTCAGAACTCATAGGTAAAAAGAACTGGCAACAAGTGTTGGTATTTACTGCTACCCGCGAAGCAGCAGATACTTTAGTAAAAGAACTCAATCTCGATGGTATTCCATCAGCCGTGGTTCACAGCGAAAAAGCCCAAGGGAATCGTCGCCGTGCGTTACGTGAATTTAAAGAAGGCAAAGTGCGCGCGTTAGTGGCAACAGAAGTGGCGGCTCGTGGTCTGGATATTCCAGAACTTGAATACGTAGTGAACTACGACTTGCCGTTTCTGGCCGAAGATTACGTGCACCGTATTGGCCGTACTGGTCGTGCTGGTCGCAGTGGCGTAGCTATCTCATTAGTCAGCCGTGAAGAAGAGCGCACCTTAGCCGATATTGAAAAATTGATTGGCAATAAAATCCGCCGGATCACCATTCCAGGTTATGAAGTGGGTAGCCGTGAGCTACTTATCAAGCAGCTGCAGAAGCGTCGTAGCTTTGCTAAACGTCAACAGCGTAGCGATAATGTCGGCGCCCAAGTGGTCGCTGAAAAGAACATGGGGTCGCGCCGAGTAAAATTGAAAAACTCAGCCAACGCCAAAACAAAGAAGGCAAAATAATCGACGTACGGTCATAAGATTTTTTGTTACACGATTAAGGCACCAAAAGGTGCCTTTTTTGATCAATATGATTTATTTTCGATCGCGGTGAAATATTTTCTGCACTAGCAGGGTCTTGTTTGGTAACGCAAACAATCAGCCAAATTTTACCGGAGAGAAAATGCCGTTTATTGCCCGTCTTAGCCTACTGTTAATCTTTTTTGCCTTACCCAGCGCAGCTAAACCTATCGCAGACGATGACCTGAGTGTCGCCCCGTTAATGAACGGGCAAACTGTACCATCAGCACAAGTCAGTACGTTAGACGGTAGCCAAACTGATATCGCCAAACTCATTGATGGAAAGCCAAGCGTGATATTTTTTTACCGTGGTGGTTGGTGTCCATTTTGTAATGCCCAAATGGGACAACTAAAAGCCATTGAGCAAGATCTGCTAAAAATGGGCTTTCAGCTGATTGGCATATCACCTGACTCACCTAAAATGCTGCAAGACTCACTTACCGACCAAAAACTTGATTACACTTTAGTGTCTGACAGCGAGTTACATGTAATGCGTGCCTTTGGTTTAGCTTATTACACCAGCGAAAAGACTACCGAACGCTACCGTAAAAAAATGCAGCTCGGCAATAAACTATGGACCACCCCAGCTGGAGATGAGCGTTTAGTGCTGCCTGTGCCAGCCATTTACATTGTTGATGAAGATGGCTTAGTTCACTTTCAATACGTCAACCCTAACTTCCGTGTCCGCGCCGATCCTAAATTGATCATCACCGCCGCCAGCTTGATTGCCGACTAAGCAAACCGTGCGGCTATTATCGCCGCATCACTCCTATTTCGTTAACTCCATGTTGGCCGCAATTGCGGCCTTTTTTTTGGCCTTATCAGGGCTAGCATCACAACTTTGTTTACCGCAACCGCGCAGCATTAAGCTATAATCTTGGCGATAAATTTAGGCGCCTTTTTTGTGGAGACCCCATGTCCGCCCAAACCTATAACCAAGCCATTGTTGAACTTGTCCAAGCCGGTCTTAGCGCACTAGCCGAACGCAAACAAAGTACCAAAGCCATTCAGACACCCGCCGCAGAAAGCCATTTTTTATGTAGCTTTTTGGTACAAGCATTAAAAGAGCGTCGCTTCTCTAAATTGGTTGCTGACGACATAAATACCTGGATCCGCAACGGCCGTAGCATGGGCGCAGGCGCACAACTGCCCGCTTTAATGCAGCGTATCGACGAGCAATACTTAGCCTTAGCAGACAGCAAACAGTTAGGTGACAAGCTGCAAGCGATGCTAGATGAGCTTGACGAACAAGACTGGGTGGTGATTATTGATTGCGATGTTGATACCAAACTGAAACTCGACAGCGATGGTAGCGCCAGCTTAGTGATTGATGCCAGTCAATTTGAGCAACATATCGACCAAGGTGAAGTGGTTAAGGCCATTAACATTTTTGTGCGCGCCGATGAACAGCAACTTGCCGCGGCCGCGGCTAAGCACGGTTTACTACTTAGCCAAGGTAATAAGAAAACCAGCCTAGTCAAACACCATAAAACCTATGTGTTGCAGCCTAATAATCAGCAGCCAGCGTTAGGCTTGTTAGTCAACTAGTCACCGCCTGTTTGTGGTAAAAACAAGGAGCCAGTATGAGCCAAGACAACACTGCCTATCAGCGACTTAGCGCTCGATTTAATCAAATAGCCCAATTTGAACATCTCAATGCGCTCGGCGATTGGGATCAGGCCACCATGATGCCTCCTGGTGGCAGTGAAGCTCGGGCAGGTGCTATGGCAGAGCTGGCTAAACACATCCACCAGCTTAAAAGCGATCCGCAAGTGGGTGAATGGCTAGAGTACGCCCAAGATGAAACCTTAACGTCAACTGAGCAGGCCAACTTAAGGGAGATGCAGTATCACTATGGCCAAGCAACCGTAGTGCCCAGCGACTTAGTAGAAGCCAAAACTAAACAGGCCTACGCCTGTGAACATGCCTGGCGTGAGCAACGCGCCAATAACGACTGGCAAGGTTTTGCACCTAACCTCAAAAAGGTGATCAGCTTAGTGCGTGAGGAAGCGCAAATTCGGGGCGAGCAGCAACAGCTATCCCCGTATGATGCCTTGCTGCAAAAGTTTGAGCCGGGAATGGACAGCCAACGCATCAGTGATATTTTCAACCAAGTTAAAAGCTGGTTACCACAACTGATTAGCCAAATACGAGCCAAACAACAAAGCCAAGCTAGCATTGTCATCCCGCCATACAGCGCCGACAGCCAAGCAAAGCTTGGTCGCGCAGTCATGAGCTTGCTCGGTTTTGACTTTAATCATGGTCGACTCGATATCAGCAGTCACCCATTTTGTGGCGGCAGCAGTAGCGATATTCGCCTCACTACCCGCTTTGACGAAAGCGATTTTACCAGCGGCTTGATGGGGATCATTCATGAGACTGGTCATGCACGTTATGAACAAGGCCTGCCCATTGAATGGCGCGGCCAGCCCGCAGGGCAGTATCGGTCAATGGCGATTCACGAAAGCCAAAGCCTGTTCTTCGAGATGCAAATGGCCCGTGGCAGTGGCTTTCTAAGTCTGTTAGCGCCGTTACTGAAACAACACTTAGGCAGTGAGCTTTCACTAGCGCAACTGCAGCAAATTTATTCGCGAGTGGAGCCTGGCTTTATCCGCGTTGATGCCGATGAAGTCACCTACCCATGCCATATCATGCTGCGCTTTGAAGCGGAGCAAGCCATGGTTAACGGCGAACTTACGGTCGATGACCTACCTGATTTTTGGGATCAACACATGCAGCAACTGCTAGGGTTAAGCACCAAAGGCAATGATAAAATGGGCTGTATGCAAGATATTCACTGGCCAGTGGGTGAACTGGGTTACTTCCCAAGCTACAGCTTAGGCGCCATGTATGCCGCGCAGTTCAAGCACAGTATTGAGGCGCAACTAGGTGATATCGACAGCCTAGTTAGTGCGGGTAAGCTCAATGATATCTGCGCTTGGCTACAACAGAACATTTGGTCTAAAGGCGCATTATTGACCACCGATGAGCTGGTCAAACACGCCACCGGGGAGTCGCTCAACCCCGATCATTTTAAGCACCACTTACAGCAGCGTTATCTATAGCCGCTCAACAAAGTGCTTTGCCATGTTCACGTGCCACATCAAGCCGCTGTGGTACGTGGCTCCACCACAAAACGCCCTTCTGCCTGGCCTTGCAAGATATTGGCAAAGGTCTTTGGCATGGGGGCAATATCTATCCGTACTTCATCCAACCAAAAAATATCAATCAGTAAGTGAAGATCTTTGGCTAGTGTGATGCTGTCTTCAATCGAGATCTGAGTGATATCAATACCGCTTTGCCAAAACGGCACCGCAATATAAATCAACCTCTCCCCAGTTTGCAGTTGCTCGTTTGCGCAAGCCATTACCTGCGAGAACTGCTGAGTATCAATCAACCTTATCAAACAATCACCATCGCCTACATCAAGAATTTGATAGCAGCGATCGTGCAGGTAAACCATCGTTTCCATAATTGAACCATAGTCAGTAAAAACCCCATCTTAGCCCTGCACTATTCACAACCACATGAATTACAGAAATGCATATTTGACTATCGAGCCAATGCAAAAATGAATTTGTGGAAACCATAGGCCCAACAGTGCGCACTGCTTAATCTACTCGCCAAGGCAATCCGGCCAACGTCTAGCTTCTCTTTGCTGATAAACTTTAGGAAACCACTATGTTTACTGCACTTAAAGGTGAATATCCGCTAATACTCGGCATATTTACCATTATCTTTTTCAAACTGATTGGTGAGAACCTACTCGCCACCAATCTGGCAATCGTACCCTACCTGGTCACTACAGCAGTGTTGTTTTATGTGGTGATGCGGATGATCTTCGCGGTCGTGAGGCATTCCGATGCCTTAGCCATTAAATTAGGCGACCCCTACGGTACCCTCATTCTGACACTGGCTGTGATTTCGCTAGAGGTGATCATGGTGTCATCGGTCATGTTAACTGGTGATGCAAATCCCGTGCTCGCCAGAGACACTATGTTTGCTGTAGTGATGACGGTGCTCAATGGTTTTGTCGGTGTGACCCTGCTCATTGGTGGGATTAAATATCACACTCAAAGCTATAACCTCGATGGGATTAAAGCCTACATGCTGGCAATTATCCCACTGGCAACCCTATGTTTAGTGCTACCGAATTTCACCAGCACCGATGCCCAAGGCAATATGTCTACAGGCTTAACCTGGACATTGGTACTAGCCTCAATCGCACTTTACGGGCTATTTCTGTTTATTCAAACCCGCAGTCATACACACTTTTTTATCGATGCGGACAATCAAGATGACCATGACCACCATGGGCCAGTAAACAGCACCGTATTCCACAGCGTGATGTTAGTTGCCTATCTTGCGGTAGTGATTCTACTGGCTAAGGGCTTAGCCATTCCAATCAATGACAGTATTTCAGTGATGGGAGCACCAGCTGCCCTGGGCGGTTTAGTGGTGGCATTAATCATCTTGGCACCCGAAGCCGTTGGCGCCATCAAAGCAGCACTAAGTAACCAGCTTCAGCGCGCTATGAACCTGTTCTTTGGTTCGGTGCTGGCCACCATCGCCTTAACCGTACCCGCAGTGTTATTTATCTCAAACTTTGTCAATGAGCCGATTCAATTAGGGCTAGCACCAGCAGAGATGGTGCTATTAGGGGCAACGTTACTGATGAGTATCGTCAGCTTTAGCAGCGGCAGAACCAACTCCCTCAACGGTGCGGTGCATCTAGTACTGTTCTTCGCCTACATCATTTTGATGTTCGACTAATTCATTAAGCTCGAAAGCAGCCTGCATGCCTAACGCGCAGGCTGCATGATTTATTTGAGGTTTTTATGTCTGAAATGCTAACGGCCATTTGGCTGCAAGATTTTGATGCCTTGTTGGCAATGCCATCGTTTTTATTACTACTACTGCTACTGACATTAGTACTGTTTTTAGAATCGAGCTTTTTCTTTCTACCGTTACCGGGTGATGGCCTAGTGCTATTTGTCGGTGGCATGATTGGTATGGGGTTCATTGAGTTCTATCCCGCATTCATCCTACTCACCTTAGCAGCGTTTAGCGGCACCATGCTCGCCTATTACCAAGGCTACTGGTTGCAAGATGGCCTTTTCATGCAAAAGGCGCAGCGCAGCTTACCGAGCAACGCATTACCTAAAGCCAAGAAACTGTTGAATAAATACGGCTTACTGTCGTTATTTTTCTCACGTTTTGTGCCCTTTGTACGGGTACTGACCCCGATGCTAATGGGCATTACTCACATTAACCCGTGGCGAACGCTGTTCATCAGCCTCATCAGTGCGGCCTATTGGGTGTTAACCCTATTACTTGTCGGCCAATGGGTGATTAAACACCCTTTAGTGAGTGAGTACCAACCCTTGCTAACTAAATGGCTGATTATAGGGAGTTTTGGCCTAATGCTCGTCGCTTCTTGCACCCTTATTGTTCGACTATTTAAACGCAATAGACATAGCAAAACCGTGTGATCGCCCATGACCTTGAAGATCCACAAAACAACTAGGGATACGCAACCGATATGACCCGACTCGCACCCGCGTTACACTCAGAACAAGCGGTAGCATTGCATCACGCATTGCTAACCGCCATTGAGCAAGCTAATCACACTACGATTGTTGAATTGGCCAGCCATGCTGATTCAGTCAATCTAGCGTTAGTACTGCGCCGACTTGAGGAGATTGATACCATACAACTATGGCGATTACTCAACCAAGATGAGTCACAAACTGCGACTCACTTGTTTAACCACCTCACCACAGAACAACAGGTCGCATTAATCCAAGGGTTACCATTTAGTATCGCAGGTAACTTGTTTCATGATTTGCGTTCTGTCGATCGTCGTAAGCTATTACTGCTATTACCAAAGACTCTGAGGAAGCAATTACTACAAACACTGCCGCAAGCAACTCAAACTGAGCAACATGCCAGCCTTGCCTATCATTCACATTTCGCAGGTGGTATCTGCAACAATGACATCATTAAGGTTTCGGGATTAAGCCAAGTCAGTGAACTGCAGCAGCAACTGCAAAATCAAGGCCTGTTCACTGAAAAGTTAGAATGGCGCTACGTGTATCTATATGACCAATATGGTAACTATCTGGGCGCGGTAAAAATCCATGATCTGTTGCTGCTTGCACCTGAAGATATCTTGGTCGATCACATTGATCCGAGCATCGTCAGCATCGATCCACAACTTGATTTACAAACATTGAGCCATGAACTCGACAACAGTGTTCACCCCACCTTACCGGTGGTCGACAGTAATGGCTTACAAATTGGTGTTGTTGGCCGCAACCAGTTAAATCAGGCATTGCTCGAACAATCCCAGCAGCAACTTTTAGAAAACTCAGGAGTATTGGGTGGTGACGAGTTCCGTCACATGCCGACCTTTTCCCGTAACCTCCGTCGGCTTGCATTTTTGTTGCCGTCGGTGGTGCTCAGCTACGCCGCCATTTCCATCATTACTAACTTTGAATCTTTGATTGAGCAGATTGCTCTGCTAGCAGCTATTTTACCGCTAGTGGCAAACCTTTCTGGTGCGGCGGGAAATCAGGCAGTGGCAGTATCAATACGTGAACTATCAACGGGCCATATCAGCTACAAGGACTTGCTGTTTGTCGCGGCCAAAGAGCTGCCTATTGGTGCCATCAACGGTGTCATTCTCGGCACTATTATGGCAATGCTATTAGTTTTCACCCAGCAACAGCTAGACATTGGTCTACCGATCATTGTGGCATTGGCTTATACCATCTCATCAACGCTAGCAGCGGTAATCGGCGGTTGCTTACCACTGATACTAAAAGGGTTAAGGCTCGACCCTGCCATGCTTTCAAGCCCCATTTTAACCACAGTAACCGATGCAATTGCCTTTTTCTCTGTACTGATTCTATGCCAAATGTTCTTACTGTGATCCTTGAGTTTTTATGAACTTGCCAACTAAATTTATGAGAATAAACTATGCACTTTGAAACCTTATTTACCTACCTTATCCTCACCGTCATTGGTCTGCTACCTATGATGAACCCACCTGCTGCGGCCTCGATTTTTCTTGGTCTCAGCAAAGGCAAAGATCGGCAATACATGACTAAGCAATCAAAAACCGTCGGTATCTACCTGTTCTTTGCCCTCACTATCACCTTTTTAATTGGCACATCAGTGTTGGAGCTTTTTAGCATTTCAATTCCTAGTCTTAGGCTAGGCGGCGGCATGATAATTATGGTGATAGGCTTTAACATGCTGTTTCCTAAGCCCACTACCAATGAGTGCCCTAATAGCCAAGGTTCAATCGCGCTGGTACCGCTGACAATCCCATCCCTGTGCGGCCCAGGCACCATGGCACTGATCATCAGCTTGGCTGCTGAAATCGCCACCGACCAACAACCTGTGGCGAGTTTAAGTATTTATAGTGGCGTGGTCATGGGTTTTGCCATTGTCAGTGCCATCGCGGCATTTACCTTAAGCATGGCCTACCCACTGTTAAAGCTACTGGGTGACAGCGGCATTAATGCCTTTACTCGCATCATGGGCTTTTTATTGATTTGTATGGGCGTGCAGTTCTTTACTGCAGGTATTGCCGAAGTGGTACAAGAGATAGCATTAATCCTGTAACCCTGCAGCAACCAAGCCTACTTTTTCAAGTAGCAAACGCTGCACGGTTTGGCATCAACCTCGGGTAATAAGCTTACAACGCCCCCATGCCAAACCGTCGCAGCAAGTCAAACTCCCCTGCAAACAACACCAGCATATAGATATTTCCAATAGTTATTATTTCCCTTATGCTTAACACACTTGGCTCATTATCAAAGCCATCGACAGTAGGCATATTGCACGATGAAAAACGTACAAGATTTAGATCTCAATCTGCTCAAAATACTCAAAGCGGTAGTGGAAACCCGCAACACTCACGCAGCAGCAGACAAGCTCGGCATTTCGCAAACCAGTGTCAGCCGAGGCTTAGCCAAACTGCGAGAGTCATTTGGCGATCAGTTATTTGTGCGCAAAGCCCATGGCGTTGAACCTTCAGAGCTCGCCGAAAAACTCGCCGAAGCTGCCGATGAAATGTTCAACCCCATTGTCAAAGTGATAGAGCAATACCAAGAGTTTGACCCGCAAACCTATGCGGGTACCATCACGCTGGCCATGCATATTTATTTTCTTGAAATACATGGTGAGGCTATCTTTGACAAGTTGCGTCAACAGCTTCCTAACGCTAAGTTCAAGTTAAACTATTGGCAAGATAACTCGTTAACAGAAGTGCTCAAAGGCGAGATAGATTACCTCATCCATCTCAGCGGCTACCCGCTGCCTCAAGATGTCTATCAGCATAACCTCAAACAGGTCAAATTCGGTATTGTCGCCAAGAAAGACCACCCGGTACTCAGTCAGGGCTCAGACTGGGAAACCATGCACTCATTGCCGGTAGCGCGCGTGGCTGTAGACGGCCTGAACACTAAACGCTCCCCCATAGAAGAGATATATTTGAATAAAGGCTATCAAGCCAATGTGGTATTAGTGACCCACAACGTCAATGTGGTGATTAACCAGCTTAAACATTCAGATGCAATCCTATTTGGCAGTGCCGTGGTGGCCGCCATGGATGATGAGCTAGCCTTTTATCCGCTGCCCCCTCTAGCAGCACAATACCGACAAGTTCAGTACTTTGGTGGTTATCTGCAGTCCAAAAGAGGATTACCGCTAAACCAATTGCTGCAACACACAATTGAAGAGTTTTTTAGCGCGCTCCCCTAAGCTATCATTCGCAGCGGAACCAATGCCGTTTAGCCTTGGGACTTTTGCCGCGTCGCTGCTGTATTGGCGGGATAAATAATGGTATCGGTAATTTCATAACGATATTCCGCACTAAAGTCAGGAAACGGAAAGTTATGATTATCGTGCCATTGTTGCACAGTATCAGTGGCTTTTTGTTTATGTTGCGCATCGATTGCCGCCAATTTACCTGCAAACTGATATTGATTAGAAAACGCCAGTTGGGCGCCAACCAGCTCAACCTGGCGCATCACCATAAACAACACATCTTCCTGAACCGCCATAAACTCCTCAGTATCGCGGCACTTGATATAAACCACCACATTGATTAAATAGGCAAATTCCCCGACCCCCATAAATCGCACCCTCACTGGGTCTTCGTCAAGCATAGGATGCTGCAATAACACCCGACGTACATTGACTAAGAGCAGTCGCAATTGATCTTGGCTCAGCTCGGAACGAAAACGAAACACATGCTCCATCCGGCGCTTATCTCGACGTTCTAAATTATCCACTTCCATATTGGCAAACTCAGAGTTAGGGATGGTGATTAGCGAACGCTCTAAAGTGCGAATGCGAGTCGAGCGTAGGCCAATGCTTTCAATCGTGCCTAAATTGTCACCGTAACGGCACAGCTCGCCAATTTTAATGCCGCCATCTGCATACAAGGTCAAACCGTTAATCACATTTTCAAGTACTGGCCGAATCGCTAATGCCACTGCTAAGCCGCCCACACCTAAACCGGCCAAAATAGGCGAAATTGACACCCCCATAAACTCAATCACGTAAATGCCCAGTAACGCGATAGTTAGCCCACCTGCTATCCGTGCTAATACGATCAACAAAGATGAGTCAACGTGACGGCCTTGGTGCTTTTTAAACACCAATATAGCCGCAATATAGTTAAAGGTGGCCATGATAAGCCATGAGATAAAGAAGAACTGACCAATCAAAAATGACGACGAGAAAAACTGATAAACTTGACCGGTGATCCAAATACCATCATCTATCACCCGTCGCGTCACCGCGAGGATGATGACAATCGCCACCAAGGCGAGCAGCTTACCCACTTTCCATTTAATGCTTTTCTGCTGCCAGCGATCATTCCAACGCCGCCCCAGCATAAAGCAAACTTGAATGCATAACTTGCAACTGAACATCACCAGCAAAATAGCCAACCACTGCCAAGCCGGTAGCGGGCCATACAATTGACTAAAAGAGCTGGGCAATGAATCAATCAACTGCTTGGAAAACAGCGGCCCTGGGCTAACTAAAAATATCTGATACAGATCAGCGCGCTCTTCCTGCACATGAGGCAATGCAGACACCTGCCGATACCAGCGTGGCAACTGTGCCACGGTATTGGCTGAAAAGCGAAATTGACCATGGCTGGCCGATTGTGAAATTAACAAGTCTGTCTGCGATAAGCGCCAACTTGTTAGCTCGTTGCGGTTGACTTCGGCAACATTGGGCGCATCAGCCAAGCTGGCAGGATCCATTCTGGCAATGATTTCCCGCAACAACACCACTCGTTCCATCACCACCACCGTACGGGCACGGTTGGCGACCAAAGACAAGTCCATCGTTCGCAAGGTTTGCTCTAGCGCGTGCTGCGCTTCGCTTTGACTTAACTGCTCGTTGAGCCAGTGCTGGATCACTATGTCAGAAAAATGAACAAAGCTGGCTAACGTGGCTTTGGGGCTGCGGATATCAGCTAAGTGCTGCTCATTATTAGCCAATGCTTGAGCGCTGCAAAGCCAAAGTAGCATCATTAAGTTAAGCCATGAAATCAGCCTAAATTTGCTGGGTAATACTGAACAGTAATGACGCCAAACACGAGTTAGCATTCAGGCTCCTTAATATTGACCATCAGTTAGCGAAAATTACCCAGTGCAGCTCTAAGCTAGTAGCTGCCTACCCCGTGAATTTTCACTAAAAGCGCAACGATAAAGAAGGCTGCCGGTATCGGCAGCCTTGGTCGAGAGATTACTTCAAGTGCAGGTTAAAGAAAGCGTTAAGCTCTTTTATTGCATCATCAGATTCAGGAAACGGTGTCATTGCACCATGCAAGTAATCTGCATGGGATTGGCCATCATAAATATGCAACTGGGCATCAACATCAGCGGCGCGCAACACTCGGTGCATACGCACTGTGTCGCTAAGCAACAAATCGCGGGTGCCTGAAATCAACAAGGTAGGTGGAAACTGCTCAATATTAGCGTTCACAGGTGATAATAACGGGTCACTCAAAGGCGTCTCTCCCGCATAAAGATCCATAGCGCCTTGCACTAAGCCGTCACGTTGCCCAAGCGGATCTAACCCTTGCAAGGTGTACCAACTGTCTGTGGTTTGCGCGAGATCTGTGGCTGGCGTCCCGGTAAATAGCGCCGCAGGTAATGGTAGGTCATGTTGCTGCAACTTCAACGTGGTGGCTAAAGTTAAGTTGCCTCCAGCTGATGTACCAAATAGTGCCATCGATTGCGGATCGTGAGCTTCTAGTAGCGCTTTCCATACCGCAACACTGTCTTCTAGTGCCGCTGGATGCGCGTGCAATGGCGGTTTACGATAATCAATCGACACCACTTTAACCCCCAAACCATTCGCTATCCATACCGCCTCACGCAGCGCAGACTCTTGGCCACCAAACACGAAAGCACCGCCATGTAAGTGAACAAATAAGCGCTGCTGATGCTCCTTTGCAATCTGTTTAGGCGTCACCACAAACGTATCAACACCGGCTATTTGCTGTTGCTCGTAGCTCACCTGATGCTTTTCAGCTAGCGCTTTACCTAACGCAATACCCGGCGCATCAAATTTCTTTTGAAAAGCTTGCCACTGCTGCAGTGTTTGCGGCGTAGGCACACTAACTGGCGCAGCGCGATCAGCAAGGATTTGTCCAAACTCTGCCGATACTCCTACCGGTGTTGGAACATCGTCATGATTGGCAACCGCCATCGAACTGGTAATAGCCGCACTAAGGGCTAAAGTAGGGAGTAAGCTAAATACGGTCGATTTCATAAGGCCTCCAACAGGCGAGTAAATAGTGGGCGTGATAACGCGATGGAGGCATTATGTGGCAGCCAATAAGCTAATCCCATGAATTAGAGAAATTCAAATTTGCGCCGAGCAATTATCCTTTTGTCAGGCGTAGTACCTCAAACTGTCCCGCTGATTAAATACTCACTCGCCCCGCATTCACGGCGGTTCAGCGACTGTGGTAAACTGGCGAAATCGACCCCTTAATCACCTACCTAAGCGGTACTGACGATGCAAATACGCCGTATTAACGCCAGCGACTGGCCAGCGATTATGGATATTCAAGCGGCGAGTTATCCCAGTATTGAACCTGAATCGTTAACCGTGATGCAAAACAAAGCCGAGCTTGGTCCTCAAACCAGCTTTGTCGCCGAGCATCATGGCAAGATCATCGGCTACTGTTTAGCGCATCCGTGGTTGTTAGGCACACCTCCGGCATTGGCGCAGCAGCTCAGCCCTTGCCCGCAACCCGACACTTTGTATTTACACGATATGGCGCTTGCGCCTCTAGCGCGTGGCCAAGGGTTAGGTCAGGCATTTTTTCAACAACTATTGCAACAGGGCCAACAACTGCAGCTTGGCAGTATCAGCTTGGTGGCTATCGCGGGCGCCAGCAGCTACTGGTCGACCATGGGTTGTGAAATCTGCCCTATCGACAAAGATTTAAGCAGCTACACCACTGATGCCTGCTATATGGTGCGTCGGTTATAGTAGGCACACAGCACAAATTACGCTAAAATCGGCGCGAAAATTCTGCCCTCACGGGCTGCACAGCATAGAGAATCACATGGCACGTAAAGTCGGCTACACCTTTAAAAAGCAGTATAAAGAGATTAACTTTGTCTACGACAGGTACCACGACATGTACGAAGCCGTGGCCGATGCCGAAGGGATTGACCTTACGCGCTTTCTTGCCATGGAAGCCCAAGTCGCCATGACCTCTAAAGGCTCCAAAGCGGTAAAAGATTTTCGCATTAAAGAGTTTGAACGCTTTGGCTTTAACAATATCCATTTCATTCGTGAAGAAGAACAAGAATAAGCCTAAACAGCAGCCCTGTTTCACAACCGATAGGATCTCCCATGTCCAATTTTGAACATGCTAACTTTCCCCGCGCTGGCTTTTTTCGTCGCATCGGCGCCATTGTTTACGATCTGTTATTAGCCGTAGCGGTTTACATGATTGCTGGCGCCATTGGCTTTGGCGTGTTTACCGCCCTGACCTCAAGCGGCATGATTGCCATGCAAGATTACGAACATGTATCAGACTTGCTCAACGGCACGCCACTTTACAAAGGCATTTACCAATTGTGGATCACCTTATGTGTGGGCGCTTTTTATGTGGCCTTTTGGAGCCGCGGCGGCCAAACACTTGGCATGCGCGCATGGCGACTTAAGATTCAGCACCCCAACGGCCAAAGCCTCAGTGCAGTCACCGCCACCGCCCGCCTTGTCTGGTCACTACTGGGCATCGGCAACCTATGGATTTTGATTAACGGTGACAAACTAGCCTTGCAAGATATGATGACCCGCTCTGAAGTGGTGGTGTTATCAAAAGAAGCCAACCAGCTGCGTAATTGGCGGGGAGTGTAATACCAATCAGTATAAGAAATTGATCTACTCAGAGTGTTTTTGGCAAGCTAATTCAAGGCGGATTATTGACATAATGGTCATTCCCTTATGAGTTAATTCAACGCCGAAGTAGTAAGCCAAAAACACTCCTACTGGCGAGTTTTAGCGGCTTTGATGCTGCGTTAATGAACTTGAACGTAGAATGACTATGCTCTTCATTCCTTGCCTTACCTCAAAGCCGCTAAACTCTCGCTGAGCGATCAAATCTTTATTCTGATTGGTATAAACCTTCAAACTAAGGCTTGGTTCGCTTCCCAGCAGGGGATGTGAGTAATCATCACCTGATGATTTAGCGAAGGGTTTCGCTTCCCAGCGGGTAATAGTTGGACGCTCATTCAACGTTGAGCGGTAACATCCGCCAAACTACGTTTGGCAATAGATCGCAGGATTCCATCCTGCACCGGGCAAGGAGGACTGCTCGTCTTATTCAGTTTGAATTTTCAATATCCTCCTTGCAACCACCATAACGCCCGGCGAACATTTCAAACAGCGAAATTTCGCGACGGGAAAACCCTTGTCGCTTCTAGCCGTAGTTCAATCTAATTAGGTTATCTATCTATTACATCTTCATGGAACAATAAACGGTAGATTCGAAGAGAAATTATATCCAGTACAAGCGCGGCTGTGACTGTCCATGACAGGGATGTCATGGCCAAGCGTATAGGGATATATCCACAGCGTGTCACAGAAGTGCTTGTACATTCGCCTGCCGCAGGCATCACGACACTTTCAGTGTATGGCAATAGCCTAACTATAAACACATACCCCGCCGGAAAGGCGATATCTCGCGACGGGAAAATCTTTGTAGCGTCTGGCCTTAGTTGAATCTAAATATGTAAAACACTTATCGAACCTTAATGCCACACCATGCCGCAAATTCGAAGATAAATTATATCCAGTACAAGCGCAGTTGTGACTGTCCATGACAGGGATGTCATGGCCAAGCGTATAGGGATATATTCAAAGCGTGTCACAAAAGTGCTTCTGCATTCGCCTGCCGCAGGCATCACGACACTTGTGGATATGGATATGGATATGGATATGGCAATAGCCTAACTTTAAACAAATACCCCGCCGGAAAGGCGATATCTCGCGACGGGAAAACCCTTGCCGCTTCTGGCAATCCTAACTTACCCGACTCATAAATGCTGGCCATACAGTATGAAATGAATTGCACCAATAACTAGTAGCAATACCAAGGACAGCAGCATCCAACCAGCAAAGACACGATCAATAGGCCGACTAAACTTCAAAATAGCCTCATCATTAACAAAAGCTTGATTGTCAGCTTTATTGCGAATAAGGACAATTGCATACATAGAGAATCGCATACCAATGCCTGAATCCCAACCAGGTAATTCAATGCCCTCAATGGCCATTTCTCGCTCAATGCGTTTGATAGATAGCCGATGAAATAATATGGTACTCATGCACCATGAAAATATCAGAAGTACAAAAATTGATAGAAAAGTGATGTCTAGAATAGTTATTTCCATAAATTACCAACTTATTTTTAGTCAAAATAAATTGCATGAATAAGGCAACCTAAACAAAGCAGCCCAAAAGACACTCGCAGCCACATAGATAAGAACCAGTCAATTTTACGAGTATGTCGCTTTATGGCTGCCACATTAACAAAAGGATTAGTGTCCGGGTAATTAGGTCGCAATATAATCGTCGAATACATGGCTAGACGTGTCCCGACTCCCCTATCCCACTGAGGCGGCTCAATACCTTCTTTACTCATTTCTCGCTCAAGATGTTTCACAGTAACTTGCGCGAAAACCAATACACCAACTCCCCAAGCAAGAAATATGATTACTGAAGTAATTACAAAAACAATTTCAATTAGCGGCATATCCACTATATCGCCCTATCCTTAACTCGAAATGCCCTAGTCATATCAATATGCTAAGTCCCGTTAACTACAATCAAAAACCTAAATGAAGCATTTACTAAGCACGCTTAATAGAACAATGCTATGAGCATTAAAATGACAAATGAACTCATCATCCAAATAGCTAAAAAGCGATCGATTGGACGGGCATACTTGAGCACTGCTGCGTCATCTATTGGTGATCGCGCTGCCGCCTTGTTACACACTAATACCATCGCGTACATGCCATACCGCATACCTACACCGCTATCCCATGAAGGAATCGATTGCTGCTCCTTAGCCATCATTTTTTCTAAATAACGACCAGAAAATATCGTGAATGCTAGAAAACTTACACTCCAACTTATCAGCAGCAATACAGGAAAAAGCAAATACCAATCTTCAAAAATTGATGACTCCATACATTTTTCACCTAAAACCAAGAGCTATTTGAGCTACAACTCATTTCACGAAAAACATATTTGCAGATGAACGTAACTAAAGCGCCATAGCCAACTCATATTTAACTAATTGGATAGAAAATAAAAACACACACAAAAGAACATCGCACCGATAAAGGAAATAACAGTCCAAAAAGCAAGAATTCTATCGACTTTTCTTGCGTACTTTAAAACGGCTAGATCATCAATTGGCGAAACTTTTGCTGCCGTATTGGCAACAAGCACCATGGCATACATGTTGTATCGAGTGCCTATCCCACGATCCCACCTAGCTTGGTTCAAGGCATCTTGTTTCATTTTTCTCTCGAGGTAATTACCTGATACCTGCATAAATACCAGCACACTTACCATCCAATTAATGCTAAAAATGCCTGTAGCTAGCAATATTAAGTCAACAAATTTCATTTCAGTATCTGTAGAAATGCCAAGCCCTGTCATTTCAAGAAAGGGCTTCCGCAACGATTTATTTATTGTTCAAAAAAAACAAGATTAATTAAACTAGCTAGAAAAAGCAGCCCAAACGACACTCGCAGCCACATGGATAAGAACCAATCAATTTTTCGACTATGTCGCTTTATGGCTTTGACATTAACCAAGGGATTAGTATCCGGGTAATTTGGCCGCAATATAATCGACGAATACATCGCCAGCCTCATGCCTATACCACGATCCCACTGAGGCGGCTCAATCCCCTCTTTACTCATTTCTCGTTCGAGATGTTTCACAGTGACTTGCGCGAAAACCAAAACACCAACTCCCCAAGAAAGAATCAAAATAGCCAAAAAAATTCCAAAGTATAAACTCATATTCGCCAAACAAACATTTATGAATTATTAAACAACTGATTTAAATGACAATTAAAGGCTAATCTAAAAAAGCCAATACAAGAAAAAAAATAAACGAATCCATGGTCCAAATAGCTAAAAAGCGGTCAATTGGACGGGCATACTTAAGTACTGCCGCATCATCGATTGGTGATCGCACTGCCGCCTTGTTAAACACTAATACCATCGCGTACATGCCATACCGCATTCCAACACCGCTATCCCATGAAGGAATCGATTGCTGCTCCTTAGCCATCATTTTTTCCAAGTAACGACCAGAAAATATCGTAAATGCTAAAAAACTCACTAGCCAACTAACAAAAAACAAACCAGAAAAAAGCAAATACCAATCTTCAAAAATTGATGGCTCCATACATTTTTCACCCGAAACCAAGAGCTATTTGAGCTACAAATCATTTCACGAAAAACATATTTGCAGATAGCCGTAACTAAAGCGCCCTAGCCAACTCATATTTAACTAATTGGATAGAAAATAAAAAAACACACAAAAGAACATCGCGCCGATAAAGGAAATAACAGTCCAAAAAGCAAGAACTCTATCGACTTTTCTTGAGTACTTTAGAACGGCCTGATCATCAATTGGCGAAGCTTTTGCAGCCATATTGGCAACAAGTACCATGGCATACATGTTGTATCGAGTGCCTATGTCACGATCCCACCTAGCTTGGTTCAAGGCATCTTGTTTCATTTTTCTCTCGAGGTACTTACCTGGTACCTGTATAAATACCAGCACACTTACCATCCAACTAATGGTAAAAATGCCCGTAGCTAGCAATATTAAGTCAACAAATTCCATACCTGTGTCTGCAGAAACGCCAAGCCCTGTCGTTTCAAACAAGCTCTTTCTAAACGACTTCTTTATTGATCAAAAAAAATGAAGTAAATCAAGCTGACTAAACAGAGTAAAGCAAAAGAGACTCGCAGCCACATAGATAAAAACCAATCAATTTTTCGACTATGTCGCTTTATGGCTGCAACATTAACTAAAGGATTTGTGTCTGGGTAATTAGGCCTCAATATAATCGTCGAATACATGGCAAGTCTCATGCCCACTCCACGATCCCAACGAGGCGGTTCAATACCCTCCTTACCCATTTCTCGCTCAAGGTGCTTTACAGTGACCTGCGCGAAAACCAATATACCGACTCCCCAAGCAAGAATAATAAGCACAGAGGCAACAATAAAAACTATCTCTATTAGTGGTTTATCCATTCTACCTCCACTTAATGGATGAACTTATATCATAAGCGCTGCCCGCGATGAACTGTCCGACTTCGTCAAGCGCTACTGAAGCTAATGTTCCCATAGCTATCGCCCCTCCAACCGCTAACACCCAACCAACAGGAGTTGCGAGTAATGCGACACCAAGCGCTGACATAACAACCTGAGAACCAACCCAAAGCCCTGCAGCAGTCCCTAAACCAAACCCGGTTGTTTCAACTACTGCACTGCGGTGCCAATCTCTACCGGCATAGAAGTCTTCTCGTACACTTCTTGCTCGAATGCCTGCATCGAGGACTATCATGCCACCGCCGAACAATTTTGCCCCTGCTTCAAAGCGGCGAATAGAGTTAAATGAATTTGTCGAAGTCAGGTTCAACTTAGCTGGATGTCGAGAGGTTTTTGCAATGGCAATGCCGCGGTTTGGATTAGTCCAAACGTTGCCTCGCTTACCTGATTTAACTCTGCCTAAAAACTTACCAAACTCCGTTTGGAAGCGGCCATTAAACTCCTGATAACAACGCTTTGCTATCTGCTCTAACATCACCATTTGATGTTTGGGTAGCTTGGCTTTGGCCCCCTCCCTCACCTTCAGTAACGCATCTTGATATTTAATAATTGATTTACCAAATTGAGAAACACGCTCATCGATTGCAGTTGCCGCCGCCCCCGCAGCGCCAACCGAGTACTTTTCTAATACCGGCTGGACTTCAACGGCATAAAACTCTGACATGGCCACAATGACATCACCACCAAAGGTTTCTACCATATCGGCAATATTGCGCCGTGATTGCGCCGGTAAGCTATTGGCTTGATTAAGAGCACAGGTCAAATCTGGCCTAAGCGCTGATATATCATTACTGTTACCACTGCGCACCACCATCGGCATGCCTTTGGGGATCCGCGGGCCTATAATATGTGGATTATCTTTTCGAAACTGCTTTACCGCTGCAGCATCATTCATATCTACAGGGTATTCACTGTAGGGTTGGTTGCTAAAGCAAAATGATTGAGTGGCCGACATAGAAAATCCTTCTCTATTGATGTTTATCCGATGGAACCTGTCCTTGTGTGGTGCAAATGGTACCAATCACCCGTTTAAAACCCTATGCATCAAAAGTTGCATTTAAATTGGCCGGTTTAGTATGAAATTAGGGGATGGGTATACCCAGATTGCTATTTGCACACTCGCGGGGATAGTTGGACGCTCATCCAACGTTGAGCGGTAACATCCGCCAAACTACGTTTGGCAATAGATCGCAGGATTCCATCCTGCACCGGGCAAGGAGGACTGCTCGTCTTATTCAGTTTGAATTTTCAATATCCTCCTTGCAACCACCATAACGCCCGGCGAACATTTCAAACAAACTGCATCAAGCTCAATGAAAAGCTCATGTTTTTTTATTACTTAATCTATGGCCAATAAAAAAACCAACCGCAATAAAGCACAACGCCACTCCCAAAAAAACTTTCACATTCCTCGCTGCTTCATCTTCGCCTTGATAGAGTGGCCCGAAAAAATGCCCAGCCAAAAAAAATATGCCGACGGTTAGGATGAAGCCGATAATCCCGCCAACAATTGGAAAGAGTATTTTACTCATTTCAACGCTCTCCAAAAAATAATCTCTTTAGACTGACTGAAATCAGACCAAACTCCATCAATTGTCAGGCCGGTTGAAATTCTTATCCAAGACGTCCAATCTGTTAACCTTGAACCATTCCAAAGGTCTATATGATCACCTGTAGGGTTATTTGTTGGATCAGAATTTCTTAACCAATAATCTTTAAAAAATATTATTTCTTTTTTCCCGGATATATGTTTCTTAAAATCTCTAACAGGAATTTTTATACCTTTTGTAAAAGATGCTGGCCAGCTTTTTGTCAGTGCGGAGGCCAACTCTTCGGCTCTAAGTATGTGTCCTTCAGATTTAGCGTGATGCCAACAATGCTCAGCCCCTAGCAAGCTAGTGGTATCGTTAGCCCCTCTCAATTGCTATTATTAGCCCTAGCTTAATGGCCAAAACCATATTTCTTTTGAGTTTATATAACAATTTGAACTGCATACTGCAGAAGCTGTTGTGGAGTCAATAAGATCGATATGGCCACCACCATACCCAGTAATTTTCCAGAACAGAACTACACCTTTTCTACCTTTGATATTCGAAAGAAATTCAGTAGGTTTGTTTATTTCGGGCATACCAAATAATGACGGTTTTTTTAATTTATCTGCCAGGAGCTTAGCCCCCGCTTCTATTTTTTTCCTGCAAACCTCCCACTCTTGACAGGCAGTCTGCCTACAAATGACACACCTGATTTTAGCAATGCTAGACTTACCCTAGCTGCACAAGTATTAACATATGCGGGGTTTTGCTTGATTAATTTATCATGTTCTATACCCATCTCAGCGTATAAATCTGCACCACTTTTATAATTTGATTGAAGCTCATTGGATGAATAATAATTTGACTTAAGAGATTGAAATGTGGGTTTCATTTGTCTTCCTTACAAGGTAATAATTCTTTCAATCTCGAAACAATTGCTTTGGAGGCTCTTTCATCTGGTTTAGCATTAAGAGTATTTTTTAATCCGATATAAGCTTGCTCTTGAATAGCGCTAGGGGAAGCCGCACCATATCCGCACCAAATTCGCCCTTCAGTGCTATCAATAACACCAACCAAATACATTTCAGCAAGCCTCCGTTGCTCCAGATTCGCCCCCATATAGACTTCCATAAATGATTTCGTGCTCATATCCAAGTTTTGAGAAATCATCCTTTGAGTATCACTTTTTGGTACAACCAAGTTAGCTGCACACGCAGTTTGCATTAATAAAACTGCTATAACAGGTAGGTAGAGTAAATTTATTAACATTTAATTTCCTATGTTTCTCCGAACCCAAAGGGGGCTAACATAGCCACATAGAGCTAAGGAATTTCCAACTCTAATTGCACATTGATTTGAAAATACTGGTTTGCCGTCTTTTAAGGATGGGGTCTCGACATCACTAAATGGTTGCATGAGAGTCCCATAGCCCATCAAATTTGACCATTTGTCGTTCCTTCTCCAAAATTCATGGTGTTATAACCTTTTGCTAAAGCAAAATGATTGAGTGGCCGACATAGAAAATCCTTCTCTATTGATGTTTATCCGATAGAGCCTATCCTTGTGTGGTGCAAATGGTACCAATCACCGGTTTAAAACCCTATGCATCAAAAGTTGCATTTAAATTGGCCGGTTTAGTATGAAATTAGTGGGATATACCAACTTTTTAGCCGACATACCTTAGCCTAATTTGATGACTCTAAAGGACAACGAACTTTAAACTGACTCTTATCTCGCCAATTCGTATCATCTAAACAAGGATTGTTTTCTAAAAAAAGATTCTCAATTTCAGGTGAATTATGGAAATCAATACAGCGGGCAAGCTTTATAGGATCGCCAGATTGAGATAAGTAAGGTTTGCTTTTCCAGTCTTCTAATAAAGCATAAGCATCGCGGTACACGCCAAGGTCTAGCTTTCCAAACTCTCTATATCCAGTTAGTGCGCGACCTGCATCTTTAGAAATACTTAACTCCTTATATTCAGAAGCAATGCATATAGCTAAAGCATAATTTTTAAAGAGCTTTTTTTCTGTCATCAAATCTAACTCATGAGCATGAGTCATTACAGACGTCAAATAGCACATACACGAAAGAATAGTTAACTTTTTAATGCCCATAAATATGCCTTGTGCGATAGCGGAAAGTAACACTCATCAGAGCAATTTATTCCATTCCAAATTGTTGCATGGCCTGATGCATCCCCCCAACCTTGAACCTCAACGACCAAAATTCCACGAAAATTTTCTAACTTAGATGCTGAAGGAGAAGGTACGACGGTATCTGGTTCACCAAATGTGTCGTATAAGAAATCTATCAAATCGCTAACTCTATATAGATACCAGTTCCCTCTCCCTCCAGATATAGTCTTTCCTTTTAGATAGGGAACTTTAACGCCTATTGTATTTAGCACATAACTCATTCTAATCGCACAGGCATTTTCAAATCGACCTTGCTCTATAGTTAGCATGTTAATATTGTAATCAACATTACCACCGATTTTAGTGCCAACGGAAGACACTGACTTCCCAATGTCATCGTAGATATTCTTAAATGCGTTCCTTGCTAAAATCAAGCTGGGTCTTTTCATTTCACCTCATTCAATACAATCATTTTGATTACCTCAGGATGACTCATATCAACGGGGTATTCACTGTATGGTTGGTTGCTAAAGCAAAATGATTGAGTGGCCGACATAGAAAACCCTTCTCTATTGATGTTTATCCGATGGAGCCTATCCTTGTGTGGTGCAAATGGTACCAATCACCCGTTTAAAACCCTATGCATCAAAAGTTGCATTTAAATTGGCCGGTTTAGTATGAAATTAGGGGGTGGGTATACCCAGATTGCTATTTGCATACTCGCGGGGATAGTTGGACGCTCATCCAACGTTGAGCGGTAACATCCGCCAAACTACGTTTGGCAATAGATCGCAGGATTCCATCCTGCACCGGGCAAGGAGGACTGCTCGTCCTCATCCTCCTTGCAACCACCATAACGCCCGGCGAACATTTCAAACAGCGAAATTTCGCGACGGGAAAATCCTTGTAGCGTCTAGCATTACCTGAATTTAAATAGGTTAAATACTTATCGAACCTGCATGCCAAAAGCAACGGTAAATTCGAAGGGATATGAAATCCAGTGTAGATGTGGTCGAGGCCTTTGACAGCATGGATGCTGTCGCAGAGCGCCCAAGGATGGGTTCACAGCGTGCCGAGCAAGTATCTACACATTCCTCGCCGGGAAGGCGTCACAATGCTAGCTAGATGGCGGACTGTCCATGACAGGGATGTCATGGCCAAGCGTATAGGGATATATCCACAGCGTGTCACAGAAGTGCTTGTACATTCGCCTGCCGCAGGCATCACTGCACTTTCGGATATGTCGATAGCCTTGCTTTAAACACATCCCCCGCCCGTAAGGCGAAATGAGTAAATTCGAAGAGAAATTATATCCAGTACAAGCGCGGCTGTGACTGTCCATGACAGGGATGTCATGGCCAAGCGTATAGGGATGTATCCACAGCGTGTCACAGAAGTGCTTGTACATTCGCCTGCCGCAGGCATCACTACACTTCCAGTGTATGGCAATAGCCTAACTTTAAATACATACCCCGCCGGGACAACGCTCACTGCTGTTAGGCACACTGTGCCGTTCGCCAACCTTGCCCCATTGGGTAACAATTGCAAATCAGATACAAAAAAGGGTTAGCAATTAATGCCAACCCTTTACTCAAAGAAGATAAAACCACTCGATTATTGGTGTGTCACCAACCAACTTTGATTTATCACCAAGCTATTTTTGTTTATAAACCACGCCGCCTTTCATAACAAAGTCGACATCAAGTAAGGCTTTGATGTCATCAAGCGGGCTTATCTCGGTGGCAATAATGTCGGCGTATTTACCTGCTTCTAGGGTACCTAGTTTGGCTGACTTACCGCCAAGATCTGCGGCGTTAATGGTGGCAGAGACTAAAATATCGCTGTTGCTCATGCCCGCTTGATGCATTAATACCGCTTCTTGGGCATTGTTACCGTGCTGCGATACGCCGCTATCGGTGCCATAGGCAATTTTAACCCCGGCTTTATACACGGCTTTAAAGTTAGCGGTCATGTCAGCGCCAACGCGCTTAGCTTTGGCTTTAATCGCCTCTGACATAAAGTCGGAGTGGTGCGCCATTTGCACCACGGTATCCCCTGCAAGCAAGGTTGGTACTAAATAAGCGCCGTTTTTCTTAAACAGCTTAATACTCTCTTTATCGGCATAGCTGCCGTGCTCAATGCTATCAACACCGGCGCGCAGTGCGGCATTAATACCGGCGGTGGCGTGGGCATGACTCGCCACTTTACGCCCTAAGCCATGGGCGGTCGCCACAATTTCGGTTAGCTCATCATCGGCCATCTGCTGCCCAGTACCGGTATTGGTGTCTGACAACACCCCGCCAGTTGAGGTCACTTTAATCACATCGGCACCAAACTTAATCGCACGGCGGGTGGCGCTACGGCAATCATAAGGGCCGTCACAAATGGTTTTTTGGGTGTACTTTTCCAGCAAATCTGGGCTCATGCCATCCACATCACCGTGACCACCAGTAACAGAAACCCCGCCTGAGGCAATGATACGTGGCCCTGCAATCCAGCCTTTATTAACCCCATCGCGCAGCGCATAAATTTGCTCAGGTTTGGCACCTAAATCACGCACGGTAGTAAAGCCGGCCATTAAGGTTTTATTGGCAAAATGTACACTTTGCATGGCCACATCGGCATCAGACATACGCAGTTTCTCGCTGTCGTTTTTCGGCCCTAGCTCGCCTTGTAAATGCACATGCATATCCATTAGACCGGGCATAACAAAGCGGTTTTTCAGATCGATATAGGTCACATCATCACCAAAACTAGCGGCATCGACATAACCGGATTTAACCTGTTCAATCACGCCGTTATTAATCACCACAGTTTGCTTTTTAGCGCTGGACTTACCGGGCACTGCCAGTAGCTCTCCGGCGTGAATCACGGTAACAGGCGCGGCAATGGCGGCAGTGCTGGCTGCGGCGCTCAGCATTAACGCCGCGCTCATGGCCGCCAGCGACTGGCGATTGTTGGTTTTTGATGGCTGGATTTGCTGCTTCATGTCTTTCCCTCAGGGGTAGGTTAGCGGCTTTTCGCCACGTATCTTCCACCTTGTTGTTATCGTTTATTATTGTTATTTCAATGGGCTAACCATAGCATCGTAACTTGCAAGTTCAGTTGTTTAGCCATTGATTAGCGCTAATAACATACAAGCAGCTCTGGTCGCTTTCCAAGTCATAAATTGTAACAAAAGGGTTAAAAGCAGTTGAAGGCGGCAGTAAAACTAGGTAAAAATACGCAATAAAACATAGTGTTGAATAAAGCTAACTGCTTAAATTTGCAGCTGTTAAGCAGGTTATTATACCAATCGCAAGGAAAGCCAACATGCCATCACCTGCCAAACCTGCGGCCGTAAAGCCACGCACGTTAAAAATCCCGCTCACCAATGTTTACGCCCGCGGTGGTTATAGCGCCCAGTTAACAATTGGCGCCAATCAAGATACGGTGAACCTTATCCTAGATACTGGCAGCAGCACTTTGGTAATTAGTGGCAGCGACTATAACGAGCAACAGGACAAGGCCCTCAATCCCACCAGTTTTGCCCAAGAAGTGCTATACGGCATGGGCGGCTGGGATGGACCTGTGGTGCATACTCGTGTGGGGATTTGTGAAAATGCCATCGACTATGATCTTACTGACGACTATCACGAGCATGCCCATCAGCCGGTGGTTCTGAGCAGCTGCCCAGTTGCCGTGGTGTATTGCAATGCCCAAGAAACCACCTTTGCCGAAGCCGATGGCATTTTGGGGCTGGCCTATCATGCGCTTAACAAAAGCTATAACCTCAAGCCCTATTTTGAGCACTATGATATCAACCCAGCGTTAACCCACCCTTGGCCCTTCGATGATGAAATTGCTTTAGACCCAAAAGACTTCACCCCCATACTCAACCCCGATGCCGATACTGAAAACAGCGCTGACGGTCAGTGTGATTGCGTGCCCGGCGGCGCCACTCAAACAGACGCAGACAATCAGGGTAAAGCCCAAGCGGACAGCACACCAAAAGATGCTACAGAGCCGTTTACTAGCCACGATTTACGTAAATTTAAGCAGTTTTTAAATCAGCAACCTAGCCAAGATGTGGTGCCCTATTTTACCGAGCTCACCCAGCACGGTTTAACCGCTAACAAGTTTGCCTTTTACTGTCGCCGTTCCAGTATTCATGTCAATCAACAACTTGCTAGCACCACCAGTGCCGATGGTACTCGGCAGCTCAATCACTACGAACAGTTAGGCCAAGATCCACTTAACCAAGGTTGGCTAATTTTGGGCGGAGGCGAAGAACATACTGAATTGTACCAAGGCGATTTTGCCACTATTTCGGTGGTGGAAGATAAATACTATAACGTCAACCTAATCGCCCTGCAGGTTGCTGACAATGAAGAGATAGACTCGCAGCTCACCAACGAACTAGAACAAGAGCTAGAACAAGCGCAAGCAGATGCAGAACAGCAAGCCGCAGGCGATACAGAAAGCCACAGCCACTCTCACTGCCACGCTGACAGCAAATCAGACAACCACTCTCACAGCCACACCCATGGGGTGAGTTTTAGCCCCGCAGCGCGAGGCCGCAGCAATGCCATTATCGACACAGGTGCATCGGCCATTGTGCTCACTCGCTATCTGTTTGATGCCATGGTTGAGCAGCTTAATGCCATCAACCCCCAATTTGGCCAGCAAATTGCGCCATTTAAAGCGGTATCTCAACAGTTTGTGGGAATCGACATGGATGAGCTTAACTTAAATGACTGGCCAACGCTGACCTTTCGTTTTGTTGGCTTTGGCCAAAATGACACACCACAAGCGGTCGATATTGAGGTTGCCCCGCAAGATTATTGGCAACTCAATACCCCAGCGGCAGGCAAAGCTTGCTTTAAAATACTGTCGCAATTTCCCAATTGGCCCAATCAATCCATTTTGGGGCTACCACTAATGAGCCGCTATTACGTGGTGTTTGACCGCAGCGCCCACCAAAATGGCGTCATTCGCTTTGCCAAACAGCAAGTTAATGCTAGCAGTGCCGCGCCACAGCCGCGCACCGTGGCCAACTAACCGAGACATCATCATGCATCAATTTACGACTCAACGCCTGCATATGCGCCTGCTGGATGAACGCGATAAGGCACTGTATTGCTCGTTATATACTGACCCCATTGTCATGGAAAAAATTGGCAAAACACTAGCCTATGAAAAAACGGAAAAATCTTTTGCCATCGCTTTAAAGCTATTAAACGCGACGCCACAGCGCCATTATGTCTGGCTAATTTCAGATAAGCACACTGGTGAAGCACTGGGGATGCAAAATATTGCTATCAATAAACACGATAGTACCCAAGCTGAGTTTGGGATCATGTTAACCCCCAAGAGCTATGGTAAGCATATTGCTTTTGAGTCAATTGGCGCATTAACCGAATACGGGCTTCATACGCTTAAGCTGCAAAAAATGTACTCCTATTTTCAGCCTTCCAATACGGCCATTTTAAAAATCGCCCAAAGACTAAATTACCAAATAGATATGCAGAATTTACAGCCCAATACAGGACAAGCAAGTTGTTATATGCTGCAAGCTCAATACAAAGACACATTTATACAACATTAGTATCACGATAGCGTTTCAAATTTTGGCATTAACTGGTATCTTGCCATGTATATCAGCTTGGTTTTGTTGCTAAATTATTCTAATAAATTGATTGCCTAAGGTTTTAACATGTCTGGAAGTTTAGCCTGCGTAGGGATAGGTATGACGCTAGGGGCGCACATCTGCCCACTGGCGCGCAGTTACATTGAGCAAGCCGACGTGGTGTTCTCCGGCGTATCCGATAGTGTGGTTGAGCTGTGGCTGCAAGAGATGCACTGCGATGTGCGCTCATTGCAGGTGTATTATGCCGAGGGCAAATCACGCCATATCACCTACCGCGAAATGGTCGAGGCCATGCTAAGCGAAGTGCGTGCAGGCAAAAAAGTGGTTGGCGCATTTTATGGCCACCCGGGCGTATTTGCCCACGCGCCGCACAAATCCATTGAAATGGCCCAAAATGAAGGCTACCCCGCGGTGATGGTGCCCGGCATTAGCGCCGAAGATTGCTTAATTGCCGATTTGGGTATTGATCCTGGCCGAGTCGGCTGTCAGCAATTTGAAGCCAGCCAGTTTATGTTTTATCAGCGCCAATATGACCCTTCATGCTATGTAGTGCTGTGGCAAATTGGCCTAGCAGGTGACAAAAGCCTGACTAAATTTGCCACGGGTAGGGCTCATCGCCAAGTCTTAATAGAGTTACTGGCCGATAAATACCCACTCGATCATCAAGTCATATTATATGAAGCCGCGGTGCTGCCCATCGACAGCGTGCGCAAACAGCGGCTCAGTATTAGCGAACTGGCTGATGCCGATATCCATATGCATACCACGTTAGTGATTCCGCCTAGTGAAAAAATGCGCCCCAACCAAGCGGTATTAGACAGGCTGGCGCAAATAGAGCAGCAATTAACACAGGCTGAACCAGCATCAGCTGCGCCAACGGCAGCCACACTGGCCTTGGTAAAATAGCCATGAATGTTTTTGCCAAATGGCAGCCAAAATCATGGCCAAAAACCAGCGTTGCAGTAGTCAGAAACCAGCGTCGCAGTGGTCAGAAAAATAGCTTAATAACGATAAAAAAATAACAACACAGTGGCAGTTACGCTGCCACGCAATCATTACACATAACCTTGAGGGAACAAAATTATGTCAACCAACAAAACAATGTCAACCATTACGCAGCTATTAGAACAACTCGGGCAGGATGCCAGCTTGCAAATTGATACAGCACAACGCCACGCAGCAATTACCTCAGCAGATATCAGCAATGAGCTTAAACAAGCCTTGATACAAGGTGATAGCTTAGCGGTTAAAAACCAGTTAGATGTCTGCCCTGATGTTTATTGCGTTTTTGTCGCCCACGAAGATGAGGATGATACAGGTGAGAGCGATAATAGCAGCCAGGATAACAATCCAGTGATCGAAAAAGCCGCTTAAGCTGCAAAAGGTGCTATAGCCAGTCGTTAAGAAACGAAGCTATAGCACTAAAAAAACCAAACAACAGTTAACCCCTTTTATTAATATCCAACAGCCAATAAGGAAATACTATGTCATCGGTCATTGAACTACTTGAACAAATGGGTCAAAACGCCGCGCTGCAAAACCAAACTAGCTTCGAGCAAGCAATTGAGCAATCAGATCTGTCTGACAACTTAAAAACCTCGCTACTGAATCGTGATGATATCAGCCTTAAACGCGAGCTGGATGTGGTACCGGATGTTGTTTGTGCTTTTTTACCTGCGGAGGATGAAAAAGAAGAGAAAAAAGAAAAAGACGAAAGTCCTTCAGAAAAAACTGACGTTCATAATTAATACTATCATTATGCACTTTTTTGTTAAAGTTGGGTTCTTTGTAATCAGCTTCATCTATTTCACAGTTCCCAACCTGTGCTTTGCTTCAGGTGTTGGGCTTTCAATAAGCGAGAAGCTAGTTTTGGCTGATAAGTCTAGAAGCAGTAACCCGGAAGACTTTACTCTCTTAGTTGATGAACTTAAAGAAAGAAAGCTTGATATGTCTTTGGATGAAAAAGACTATCTTAAATATTTAATTGCATATCAGTTATCCTTCTCAGGCGAGTTTTCTAAAGCGGTATTAATTTATAAAGACCTTACACTAAACTCTAAAAATGAGATTCTTAAATTTCGCGCCAACCTATCTCTAGTAAACACTTATGCAATATCAAAAGACTGGGCTACTGGATTAGAGCACCTTTCTACTAATTTAGACCTTTTACCCAATATTAAAGAAGCTGAATTTAAACAATTAGGGATTCTAATCGCTGCGCTATTTTATAATCAACTGGGTCAATATGAATTAGGTTTATATTACGCTAATCAACTAGACGAGCTCGTACATGAAGGCCGTAATGCCTGCTTAGCAAAACAGTTAGCTATTGAGGCTAAACTGAAATTAGGTAAACTCAACGAACGCAGTAGCGAAATAGAGTCGGCAACGAAAATTTGTCAACAAAGCGGTGAACATTTGATCGTTGCAATCATCGCTGGTTACACTGCTACTAACTTAATAAGTGAAGAGAAGGTAACCCAAGCATCTAATGTACTTCATTCTCATTTAGATGCTGTAAATAAAATCAACTACCCTCCTGTATCATCAAGATATTACTCTCTTTTATCTCAAGCTTATTATCTAAACGATGAAATAGTTAAGGCTGAATCCTTTGCTGCAAGGGCATTAGAAAAGTCTATTTCTTTAGGTAACAATGAATCGACACTGGAGGCCTATTACATCCTATTCCAAATCGCCGAATCCCGTGGTGAGCATCAATTGGCGCTGGATTACCATAAAAAGTACGCCGCTGCCGATAAAGCTTATTTAGATGATGTTAAAACCAAGCATTTGGCGTTTCAGCTGGCCCAACACCAAGCCACCGAGCAGCGCAACCAAATTGATCTGTTAGACAAGCAAAACAACCTCTTGCGGGTGGAGCAAAAACTGGCCACCACTGAAGCAGAAAACAACCGCTTGTTTATCTCACTGCTGATATCAATTATTACCTTACTGGGGTTTTGGGCCTATAAGTCGTGGAAAACCCAGCAACGCCTAAAACAGTTGGCCGAATACGATGCGCTTACCAAAGTGTACAATCGTGGCCACTTTACCCACTTAGCTGAAGATGCGCTTAAATACTGTGGCAGTGCCAATATCCAGCTTAGCTGTATCTTGTTTGACTTAGATAAGTTTAAACAAATTAACGATAACTATGGCCACGGCTGTGGCGACTGGGTGCTAAAACAGGTGGCTAAAGTGTGCCAAGCTCAAGGACGCAAAAACGATATTTTTGCCCGCTTAGGCGGCGAAGAGTTTTGCATGATTTTACCAAGCTGCGATCTGCATACTGCCTTAAAGCTAGCGGAGAGTTGCCGTGTGGCGATTAATCAAATTGATACCGCACCTTCAGGGCACGACTTTACCATTAGCGCCAGTTTAGGGGTCACCGATACCCAGTTGTCGGGCTACAGTTTAGAGCAGCTCACTACCGATGCCGACAGCGCCATGTATCAGTCTAAAGATGACGGTCGCAACCGCATTAGCGTATATAGCCCCAAGGGTGAACAGCTCAGTTTAGATGCACTTAGCTCGGCGCGCTTATAAACTGCTGTGATTTTATAAGCCAGTGCCTAGCTAGCTGCGCCATTGTGCAAAGCGGCGCAGCTTAATCCAGCGTACCGCGACTTCATCATGCATTCAGCCGCCATAACTATTAGCCGCGCAGCAATGTTCCCTTAAGCAATCGTTGCCACTGCTGATTGCAGTTTATCCAGTAACTCAGGATTGCTTAACTGCTGGCTTTGCATGTCGAAATTATCAAAAAAGCTAGGAATAGAAAGACTCGCTTTCACATCGGCGCCAAAATACGGTGCGCTTGTGGTTGCCGCGGTCAGTACAGTATTGGCACCACCTGGGCCTGGTGATGTGGCTAACATGACCATAGGCGTATTTTGAAACACCTTCATGTCGATACGTGAGGTCCAATCAAACAGGTTTTTATAAGCTGCGGTGTACGAGCCGTTATGCTCAGCAAACGAGATAATAATGGCGTCAGCTTCGGTAATTTTGGCAAAGAAGCGTTGGGCTTGTTCTGGCTGGCCTAGCTCGGCTTCACGGTCTTGGCTAAAAATCGGCATTTCGTAATCGTTGATATCAAGCACTTCAACTTCCACGCCCTCTTGACCTGCTGCGACGAGCGAAGCGGCATAGGTGGCAAGTTGCTTGTTGATTGATTGGCTGCTGTTGCTGGCGGCAAAGGCTAATAGTTTCATAATCATTCCCTCAAATTTAGTGATGCGAGCCAGTAACTGGCGCTGTAATGTCTTTCAATGCAAATCAGTGTATATTAATAGTTAACTGTAATTAATCACCTCAAAAGACAATCACTGTTTCCATATGACTAACAATAATCTATTTGAAGGGGTAGTGATATTTACCGAAGTGGTCAACCAAGGTGGTTTTAGTGCCGCAGCGCAGGCCCTCGGCCATTCGACCTCGTTTGTCAGTAAGTCGGTGAGTAAACTTGAAGCCCGCCTTGGAGTGCGCTTACTTAACCGCACGACCCGCTCAATTGGCCTCACCGCAGAAGGCCAAGCCTACTATGATCGCTGCCTCGCCTTAGTGAGCGACGCCGAACAAGCCGAGCAACTTCTCACCCCCCATAATGCCACCCCTAAGGGGCGGTTAAAGATCAGCTCGCCGGTGGGCTTTGGCCGTAGCCACTTACAACCGATTATTTCCGAATACCTGCATTTATATCCCAACGTCTCTCTAGAAATGGATTTAAATGATAAACGCATTGATGTGATTGGCGATGGCTACGATTTAGCCATAAGAGCCTCGGCGCAGCTGGAAGAGTCGAGCCTGATTGGCCGCAAGATCTATCAGTGCGACGCACTTACCGTGGCATCAAAAACCTATATAGAAAAACGTGGCCTGCCCCATCACCCTATGGAGCTCGCTCACCACGACTGTATTAGCTATAGCAACTTGAAAATGCCTAACCGATGGCAGTATCTCGATGCCAAGGGCGAGCCTTTTAGCGTTGATGTGCGCGGTCGCATTTTGTGTGACAGCGGCGACTTTGAACTGAGCCTAGTGCGCAACCACCACGGCATTTGCCGCTTACCGGGCTTTTACCTCGATGAAGTGCTTAAAAATGATGAACTGGTCGTGCTGTTTGACAACCTGCCCACGGCGCAGGTAGAAGTGTACGCCGTCTACCCTAGCCGTAAACATCTGTCGCCCAAAGTGCGCGCCTTTATTGATTTAGCCGTGGCGCGCTTGGAGGGTTAACACCTCGTCAATGTCATTGAGCTAGCGTTAAAAAATCTTCGCACCGATAACATTTTACTATCAAATTTTTAGCTGATTTACGCTACAATCAGTAGCAAAGTGGCGCTCTGCTGATTTGGACGCTTGCCATGATGTCTAACCACGTGCAGTGAACGCGTGACTTCAATATGGAAGTAATGAAGTGATAAAAAGAATTCTAAAAATGCCAAGCTCGAGCTTGATGATTGTCGCCATGTTTGTCGGTTTTGCGGTGGGGATTTTTTTTGGTGAGATGGTGGGCTGGCTTAGCACCATAGGGACCAGTGTCATTTTGCTGATGCAGATGACCGTTCTACCCTATATTGTGGTGTCACTGGTTGGCGGTATTGGTAAGTTACAAAAATCTACCGCGATTATGATATTTAGCCGTGCTGGTTTAATTATGGCGCTGCTGTGGTTATTGGCATTGGTGTTAATTGCTTTAGTACCGCTGTCGTTTCCGTTTGTTGAATCCGCTTCGTTTTTTAGTACCAGCAGCATTGAAGCCGTTGAAGCAATTAACTACTTTAAACTGTATATCCCCTCTAATCCGTTCGAATCAATGGCCGCAGGTTATGTCCCCGCCATCGTGGTGTTTAGTATTGCCATGGGGCTGGCATTAATCGGCATGGAAGGTGAGCCTAAACTGCAAATTTTGTCGTTTATGCATACCACCTCAGAAATATTTTCTCGCATCACCCAAGGGCTAGTGAAGATTTTACCTATTGGTATTTTTGCCATGTCAGCCGCAGCGGCTGGCACCATGGGGGTAGAAGAGTTTGCCAGCATGCAGGTCTACCTCATTACCTATTTTGTGTTGTGTTTACTGCTGACGTTCTGGGTGTTGCCTTGGATTGTGGCATCGCTCACGCCAATCACCTACAAGCAAGCTGTGAGCATTACCCGCTCGACCTTAGTGACAGCGTTTGCCACCGGTAATATCTTTATTGTTATTCCGGTGATTATTGAAGAGTGTAAGCAGATCATGCGCGAGCATGACAAGCTGAGTGATAACGGCGAAACGCTGATTGAAATTCTAATCCCCATAGCCTTCACCTTCCCCAATATCGGCAAGCTAACGGTGATTTTATTTGTGCTATTTGCTGGCTGGTTTAACGGTACGCCGGTTGAAATGAGCGCAATTCCATCGCTGTCGATAAGTGGCTTATTATCGCTGTTTGGCAGTGTGTATGTGGCTATTCCATTCATGTTGGATTTAGTGCACTTACCCTCAGATCTGTTCCAGCTGTTTGTGATGTCTGGCTTTATTACCGGCAAGTTTAATTCGATTGCCGCAGTAATGAACCTGTTTGTACTGACACTGCTTACGGTGTGTTTATTTGAAGGTTGTTTGCGCATTAAGCCACCACAAATCGTTAAGATGACAGTGGGTATTGCCATTAGTGTTGTGGCAACCTTGCTGGTTTGCCGAGTCGGCATGGGCATGTTTATTCACAGCCCTGAGGTCACCAGCGGTGTGATTGCTAACATGCAGGTAGCAGACAAGGTGCCTACCAAAGTGAAGCGCCAGTTCCCAGTGGTGGGTGAAACGCCCCAAGAGCCAATTGCTAATGTTAGGCAAATACGCGAGCGCGGCGTATTACGAGTAGGCTATATCCCCAGCAATGTGCCATTTAGCTACTACAACAACGGCGCGCAACTGGTGGGCTTTGACAGCGCCATGGCCACTAAACTTGCCGAAGATTTAGGGGTAGAGATTGAGTTTATCCCGTTTAGAAAATCGCAGTTAGCCGCCTCATTAGAAGCAGGCTTTTTTGACATTGCCATGTCAGGTCTAGCGATGGATATTGAGCAAATGGATAAGCTGAGTTATGCCGACCCAGTATTGGAGCTTACCTTAGCCATTGCCACCCGCGATCATATGGTGAGTCAGTTTAAAAACGCCGAGTCGATTCAGGCATTACAAGACATTAAGGTGGCCTATGTGGAGCATAGCGATATTGTCAGCGATGCCAAGCAGAAGTACCCGCACATTGAGTTTGTCAAAATTGATGGTTACAAAGACTTTTTCCGCCAGAAAAAGCACAAGTATGACGCGCTAATTATCAGTGCACAGGCGGGCTCAGCGTGGACCCTGTTCTTCCCCGGCTATGGGATTGCCATTCCCACCAACAAGAATCGTTATCCGGTGGCTTACGCCGTTGCGCAGAGTAATCAGTCGCTACTTAACTACGTCAATAACTGGCAGAAGCTACGTAAAGTTGATGGCCATCAGGACCGCTTTTATGAGTACTGGATGCTAGGTAAAGGTGCCAGCAAAGAGCAACCTCGTTGGTCAGTGATCCGTAATGTATTAGGCTGGGTTGATTAAGCCTCTGCCCCGCCCGACACCACAAGGCTAGCACTGCCGCGCTAATTGATTGGCGCGGTTAACCCTCGCGCCCAAGGGCATCCCCTAAGGGTTCAAAATAAGCCAATAGTGCCGCAAAAATTTGCTGCCGATGCTGCGCGTCTGGGTAACCGCCCGCTGCCGCTAGATCAGATTTAAGGGTTTCGTTGACCAAGTAGGGGTTACGGATATCGCTGCAAGATTCAATACACGCTTCAAAGGCACGTGCCATCAACTCAGTGGGTTTAGAGAAATATTGCCGCGCATATTGCTTATCGAGCGCCACCGCCCGCGCTACATAGTCGTGGCCATCGTTACCATCGTCGGTTAATAAGGTCACCGCAAACAGCCTAGATAAACGCTGGTTGAGCTGATGGTCTATCAATGGCACATCGGCTAGCCAGGCATTACTGGCAAAGGAGATCGCGCCGGGTTTAACCCTAAAAGCCTTTGCAGCAATATAATGATCAAACGCATGCCAAAATTCATGGGCCAATGCCCCCGCGCCAGCATTTTTAGCTAATGCCAACTCACGATGGGCAGGCATATAGTGCGCCTGCACCCCCTGCTGTCCACCAGTACCAAATGCTAGGTTAAGTGTTTGCCGTAAGCCAATCGCTTTGGGTGGCAGTTTGAGCATGTAAGCTAAATCGGCAAGCGCATCAAAAATGAGATTGGCGGCTTTGTGTTTCTCTTGCTCTTCCACCCAACTGCCAATGCGGATTTGGTTTAAGTTAAAGGTATGCTTCACATCCACAAACGACACTTGTTCGCCGAACCGGTAGTCTGGCCCTTGGCGTTGGTACTGTTTTTGTTTTAACACGGCTTTTGCTCTACCACTGAGTGACTCAATTGTCGGTAATTGGACCTGGCTATTGTAACGGAAGTCGTCGCAATCACGTGATAAAAGTTTAGCAAAAGGTGTTCAACAATCATTCAGCTAGTGCTTGTTATTCTAGCCCCGCATTCACAAAACAGCAGGAGATAGCACAATGAAATTATCAACTTTATGGTTAGTTATTTTAGTAATGAGTACTGTAGTGGTTGCAGTTTCAGGTACTGTCTTTTGGCCAATGTTAGCCACCATGTTTGTTGCAATGAGCTTAGGTTTGTTGGTGATGTATAAGCTAGGTAAGGCAGCCGACAAACATTTTGTTGATTTTTGCTCACCGCACTAGCACGGCAAATAACTTGGCAAAATTAGCTGCTGTCGGTGGTGACAAGATGCACTGCAGCTAGCGCCTTTGCATAGGCGCTCGAACCGATATCATGACTCAAAATGGTAATATTGATTAGCAGATCCCCACTGACAATCGCACCGCCGGTAACATATGCAAATTGTTGCTGGCGAGTTCCCCCCATCCCTACTAGCTTGTTATCCACATAGTGGCTCAAACGCCCATTTCCAGCCAGCATCACAGGTTGAAAATCATCACTGCCCAATTTTACGCTTTGGCTTGGCTGCAAATACTGCAGATCCGTTTGCTGTTCTATTTGCGCTAATAACGCCATGGCATCTGATGTTTGCTGACGCTGAATAAAGGTCATGAGTAATCGGGTCGCTTGCCGACCAGTGCCAGCTTGCGCCTTAAAAGTGGATGCACCACCGCTCACTTGACGAGTCACCTGCCAATGACTGGGCAGCCCAATAAGATAATCGCTGCCTGCTGCGCTAATGCGGTGTAACTTCAATGCTGCAGGCGCATTTTGCAAGGTCACTTCGATTGATTCAGCTTGACTGGAATCGGGGCACGGTCGGTCCTGATAACTGATTTGTCCTGCCGCATTGACGCATTTATTGATGGCGGCATGACTTGGACTGAGGAGCAAAACTAGCGCTAGTGTTAGCTGAGATAAGCAAAGCTTAATGACTGACATGATTGGCCGCACTCCTTAAATTCGTAACATAGGATTACGCTTTAAGGTTAGCCCGTGGTGCAGGCTATCAGCACAGGACAATGTAACAAGTTACGTGAGTTGTTACATTGCCGCGATGACGACTTACAGGGCTATCTCAAATAGGAATAGGCCAAATAGAGCTAAGCTCAAACAGGTCAGCCAATACGGTTGGCAACGCTGAGCTTGATACCACGCAGATTAGCAACCGTCGGTTCGAATATCGATGGAGTATTCAGTATCTGATGGGTTTTGTGAACCGCCGGGCTCGTTGTAACGCACATAACAAGCATCGGCATCGTCGGGGATGTCGGTACCTGGGCTTAAGTTATAGCCCACTTGCAAGCGCGATGAGTTAGATGAGTCTGAACACGGATCGCCGTAACACACGTCAATACCTTCGCTGATATCGAGCATATCTAAAATATCTAAGCCATCTTCTGCCCACGCTTCAGGGTAGCCATATTTAAGCTCAAAAATACCGGCTGGGATCTCCACATAAGGTGGGTTACTGTCTGAGCTGCGCTCTTGATCCGCAGCATTATTGATTTTGGCCTTAAGATAGGTTTCATCGGCGGCAAATTTCATAGCAGCAGCTACGCCGTCAATCACGCTCACCTTGGCATCACTCGATAGATTAATAAACTTAGGTGCAGCAACAACGGCCAAAATACCGAGAATTACTATCACTACCACTAACTCAATTAAGGTAAATCCGCGAGGCTTATTCATATTGCTACCCATTAATCATTCAACGTTTGTCACTGCAGGTAAAACCGGCAAGTTTTGCTGTTAAGTTACAGAGAACACGTATTTTTATTGCTTAGCAATAGCGTAACATAATTTGCAACGTGAAAGACAAACCGTGGTGCTACTCCTACCAGCAACAGCCACGAACGATGAATATCAACCATTACTATGCAAGTTGATCTATGCTGATTATCGGTTTTCAGGCACAATATGCGCCATAATTTGGCCCGCTAATAACCGCTTAGGAACTCTAATGACGCAGATCACCCTACTTACCCCTGACGATTGGCACCTACATTTTCGCGATGGCGATATGTTACAAGAAACAGTGCCGGCCACTGCCCGCCTGTTTCAACGCGCAATCGTTATGCCTAACCTCCTGCCGCCAGTGACCAATGCGGCAATGGTCAATCAGTACCGTGAGCGTATTTTAGCGGCGCGTCCACAAGGCTCAACTTTTGAACCTTTGATGACAATCTTCTTAACCAACGACACCACTAAGCAAGATATTATTGATGCCAAAGCCGCGGGCGTTGTTGCCGCCAAGCTGTATCCTGCTGGCGCGACCACTAACTCTGATGCCGCGGTTAAAGCCTTAGATGCGCTGTTCCCAATTTTTGAAGTGATGGCTGAAGAAGGCATGTTGCTATTGGTGCACGGTGAAGTGACTGAATCGCACATCGATATTTTTGATCGCGAAGCCATTTTCATTGAGCGCAACCTCACTCGCATCGTTGCGGCCTTCCCGCAGCTTAAAGTGGTGTTTGAGCACATTACCACTAAAGATGCAGCTGAGTTTGTGGCAAGCGCCTCAGACAATGTGGCGGCCACCATTACCCCGCAGCACTTATTGCTTAACCGTAATGATTTATTAGTTGGCGGCGTGCGCCCGCATAACTTCTGCCTGCCTGTGCTAAAACGTAACATCCACCAGCAAGCACTTCGCGAAGCCGTGGCAACCGGTTCATCGAAGTTTTTCTTGGGTACCGATTCGGCGCCGCACGAAAAACATCGCAAAGAATCTGCCTGTGGCTGTGCAGGTTGTTACAGTGCCTGGAGTGCACTAGAGCTATACGCACAAGTCTTTGATGACCTAGGCGCGCTCGATAAGCTAGAAGGTTTTGCCAGTACCCATGGCCCAGATTTTTATGGATTACCACGTAACACCTCAACCGTGACCCTAGTGAAAGAGACCTGGACAGTACCCAGCGAGATTATTTTGCCAAATGGTAACCCGATTGTACCGTTCTTTGCGGGCGAAGAGGTTCACTGGAAAGTGAAATAATTACCGCCAGTAAATAACAACGGCCAAGGTGCGTGCACCTTGGCCGTTTTTTTATGCCTATTAAATTCGTGTGGTGTTTACAATGCCTTACGTGTGGGGACTATCACGTTAGCAAAAATCAATCCCGCCACCAGCGACATGAAGATAATAAACACCTCTGGGCCCATGTTTTGTGTATTGACCAGATCTTTACCGGAAATAAACGAATCTAACCCCATGTAGGTTTTCGAGCCGGGCACCAGCAAAATTAACGCATGCATGGCCACAATGCTGGACGGCTGATTGGCAATACGGCTGAAGATATTTGCAAACGCCCCAAGCGCGAATGCGCCCAAAAATGATCCCACGCCTTGGGTGACATATTGTGAGCTCCAAACCGTGACGCCAAAAGCAATAAACGCCCCTACAACCGCCCACGGGATATGTTTGATCCGAATCCGGAATATGGGCACTAAGGCTAAGCTTAAAAACAGAACCCCAAGCCAGCGCCCCCAATAGGGTAGTGACTCACCGGCTTGATAGACGTTCTCGCCAAATAACGCAAAGCCCAAGCTAATGCCTAGAAATGCGCCAAAGAACAACTTAAATAGCTGCATAATCGAGTCCATCACCCTAGCCGTGCCCGACACTAAATTGCGCGATGACAGCTCAGACAAGCCAATGGTAAGCGATAAACCGGGGATCAAAATAATGATTGATGACAGCACAATAATGGGGATATTAATACCTGGGTCGAGATAATAGCCGATAGCACAGGCAATTAAACCCGACACAAATGCCGTGACCGGTTCTAACATCGCTAAATATCGATCAGATTGCAGCGACCCCAAAATACCGATGTAAGTGAGTGCGCCTAACAAACTGGACCAGACAATCTCTGACACGCTGGCGCCCATTAACATGGCAAACGCGCCCGATGCCAAACAATACGCCAATAAGGTGAGCACTTTACCGTAAGGCGGCTGCATCATGTCGATTTCATCAAGGCGTTGATCGGCGGCCGCCAAGCTGATTTCGCCCGCTAATAATGCCGCTGCAACTTCATCGGTCAGCGACAATGCTGCCATATCGATCTCGCCCGGCTGCATCCGTACCGCATGGTGATATTCATCTTCTTGATCGCTAGTACGCAACATGAAAATGATTGACGTGGGTGTTGAGATAAACGACGAATTGAGCCCAAAATGATTAGCAACCTCAATCAGGTAAGACTCTAATCGAAATGATGGGCTACCGTATTTGTGCAGCATCTTGCCCAACTTAACGATAAAACGCCGATAAGCTTTAAACGCTTGCGGATCCATGTGGTGTTTCCTCAATCCTGCATTGCCAATCAATATTGCACTGCTGACGTACTATAGGCTAATAAGCTAACGCGAAAAGCAGCTTCTGTGCAAAAATACTTGTCCATTAATCAATGAAATTCAATATCTAAGCCAAATTTAGTACAGCTCTGCCCCATCGTGTGGGTCAAGTGCATCTTCTAGGATGATTCTATCTTCAATGTCACGCCGAATAAGCTCATCTTTCATACGCTGACAAGCAAAGTCACAACCTAAGTGTTGATTGTGTACCCGATGAGTCACGCTAGAGCCAGTGTCACTTCGTTGGGCGCAACCGCTAGTCATCGCCAAAACGGTGGCAACGAGTGCCAATAGGATTAACTTTTGCATCATAAACCTCGCAGTTTGGTCATTACCAATGATGGAACGTCTGCGAGTATTATCTATTCAAGTCGCGCTATTACTAAGGCAGCTACTATTCACAATTTAAATAGTTTGTTGCATTTACAGCGATTCATATTAAATTATTGCTTAGGTGGCTTAATTGAGTCATTGCAACCAAAGAGAGCAGCAAAATGTTAATGACGACCGAGCGATTACGCTACCTAGTTGAAGTCGCCAATAGTGGCTCATTTTCCGCAGCAGGACGCAATCTAGGTGTCAGTGCCTCTGCGGTCAATCAGATGATCAACAATATGGAAATTGATTTAGATCTGAGCCTGTTTGATCGAGTTGCAGGCAAAACGCCGATACTGACCGCTGCGGGCAAAGCTATCTACTTTCAAGCACAAGAGCTGCTGCCTCGTCTCAATGCTATTGAACTTAAAGCACAATCATTAAAACAAGGCGTTGAACCTAGCCTCACCATTGCCTTGCACGGCTTGACCTTCTTTCCGCGATTTCAGCAAGTACTGCATCAACTTAGTGAAGCTTACCCTGAGCTACAGATAAACCTGGTGGATAGTGAAGTGGCAAGCCTGCAGCCCAATCCCGAACAGAAGTTAGCTGACATTACCATCGCCCCGGCTAACCTTGAGCCTAAACGGGGTGTGGAATCAAAAATTATCGACAAGATCAATTGGTGCTTTGTGGCCGCCCCAACCCACCCATTGGCAAAACGTCGCGGCGAGCTTTCGAGCGCCGATTTGAGCCAATACCAACAATTGCTACCCAGTGAAGGCAATATTGCCACACCTGAGTTAATAGAATCGCTGCGTTACAGCCCCAAAGTGGTCAGTTGCGACCGCCTGTATCAAATCACTGAGCTAGCCTGCTCAGGAATGGGGTTCGCGTTATATCCACAAAAACTGCTACACAGCGAATTACGCCAACGTTTAGTTGAGCTGCAAGTCGATTTTGTCGAGGGGGCACTCGAATGGCCCGTTGAGATCTGCTGGACCCAATCTTTAGGGGTGGCTGGTAACTGGCTGGTCGATGAGTTAACCGAGTAAACCTAACCACCCGCCCTACTTAGCGTTGCATCAACGGATAAATATCTGTGTACAACCAGTCAGTATTTTTGCGTGGCATATGGCAACCTTGGCAATAATTTCTATCGTCATTGGTGTTGCGGCTTAGATCTTTGGGGTCTGTAAACTGCGCCCAGCCCCACCCTTCACCCCATACGGCTTTATTGGCAGTATTTTGAAAGCGGCCAACACGGTCTTTAATCATCACAAACTCAATATCACGATCTGTTTGATGCTGCACATCGCCTGACAACAGTGACTTTTTGTCTGATACAAATTTGATTGATTTGACAATCATGGTGCCATCGGGCCATTGCCCAGTTTGCCTATATTCCTGCAACGCCGATTTTTGTACATAGGTGGCATTGATATTAAGCAAGGTTTGCGTTTGCGGGTCGGCAACGGTGTTACTGCCAACGTGGACAAAGTCCTGCATTAAATAATCGCTAGGTAGGCTAATGTTGCCCTGCGTATCGACAAAGGTTTGATAGGTCTGTTGATGATCAACCGCGCTGGCATAAGTACTGGCTAACAATAAGCCTAAGATCATTAGTTTTTTCATGTTGCACTCTCTCATGATTGAGTAATAAAAAGCACCGCCTTAGGCGGTGCTTTACTGACTATGGCTGCCTACTTGTTAGCAGGGTGAGCACCCAGTACAACTCGCTTGGCTTCGTCGTTGTTGAACATATCGAAGCTATAGTGCTCGACAGCCCAGGTGTCGTAGCGATCGAATGTCCAAGTTTTTGCATCACGGTCGGTGTAGTTGGTCCACAATGTTGGGAAGACATCGTTAACCGATTTATCAATTTGGTCGTAGCCTGCAAATGCGGTCGCACCTACAGCTTTCATTGAATTTTGTGCTTTAGTCGCATCAGTCACATTGCGCTCATACATGTCAGCAATCACTGATTTGGCACGTAGGCGACGGTCTGATGGCAAGATAGTCGACCCCGCCTCAGCTTGTTGCTCGTCCAACGCTAAGTGCTCATCAAATGCTGGGTCATTGCTCATGTAAGCTGAACCTGAACCCGTGTAGATCTTCATTTCACCTTTGATGAACTCAACAACCGCAGTGTTACCTTGCGCATCGGCAAACTGGTAGTGTACTGGTGGGTAAATGCATTCACCTTCATGATTTGGTAAGTCACATACCGCTGTGGGTAGCACATCTACACTTTGCAGGGCGCTAACGACTTCAGTCACTGAGCTGAAGTTATCAACTGCCCAAGTAGGCACCATGCCTGCGTCAACATTTTTAGTGTCAGCTCGGTCTTGCGCAAACTCAGTACCTGCGCCAGTGCCAAGATACAAAATGCGTGCTTCTAGGCCTTGCTCGTTCATGGCTTCAGCGACGATGCCTGGGTTGAAAGATTCGATTTTAAGCGCAGCAAACTTACTGCGAGTCGCTACGCCGTCAGTGGCGCTGTATTGGGTGTCGATACCAGCACCTGTGCCGACAACAACCGCTTGGTCATGACCAAACCAATCCATTGTGCGCATGGTTAGCTGCGCTTCACCATTGTTGTAAACTGCGGTGGTACAAGCATTGGCGATGCCAACAGTAGCGGTAGTAGCAAGTGCGATAGCAAGTAGTGTCTTTTTCATAGTGTTGTCCTCAATGTGATTGTTTGCCTCGTTGGCTTGGTTGAATTATTGCCGAATTGACTATGTGAGGTACAATTAACACCTATTAGCTTTGCTTACAGGCTGACTGATAACATGAAGCACTAACATGAAGTGCTAAGATGAAACACTAAGATGAAGTGCTGAGATTGAGTGTTGAGATGAACGACTAAGATGAAGCACTAGAATGAAGTGCTGGTAGGAAACGGCGAAGCAGTGCTACAAGCCAATGCTAAAAATGTAAAAAGCGCCTGTGTTACCACAGACGCTTTACGTTTACGCTAACTAAGCGGCTAATTAGCTAAACAACCATTGATACATAAACCCGGCGCCAATGGCCATGGTTAATATGACGCTAACAAAGGCAATGATCATTTGATTCTTGAAAATCGATTTCAATAGAATCACTTCAGTCAAACTTGCCCCTGCACTGCCAATAATCAATGCCATAACTGAACCCAGCGCCATGCCCTTTTTCACTAAAGCAGCACTCAATGGAATCACTGCTTCTGCACGAATATACAGCGGAATACCGATAACGGCTGCAACAGGAATCGCATACCATAGGCCATCACCCGCATATTTTACGATTAACTCGGTTGGCATAAAGCCATAAATAAATGAGCCTAACGTAATACCAAGCAATAAGTACGGCAGCACCTGTTTAAAATCTTTCCAGGTTGAATGCCATAACGCCAGCCACTTATTCGGTGTAGCCTTTGGTGCATCTTCACTGCCACAACATGATTGTGCGGCCTGTGGCTTAGCGTCTTCAGCGGCGCAATTCGTTGCCGTAGGTGTCGATTTAGCTGAATCACCACAGCAGCTTTCTGCAACCGATGCCGACAGCGGAGCCTTGGCCGAATCACCACAGCTGCTTACCTTTGGCTGTGGTTCACCACAACACGCAGTGGAAGCAACAGCTTTTGCCTTAGGTTCGCCACAGCCAGTACTAGCGCTACAACCACTCACACCCGCTGCTTCATACGCTTCTGGTTTGACATAACGTTCAAAGCCCAGTTTTTCCAGTGCCCAACCAGCAATAATTGACACAACCAAGGCTACAGCAAAATAAAATAGTGCTACCTGCCAGCCAAACGTCACGACAAACAAGCCAATAATAATGGGGTTAAGTAGTGGGCTTGAGAACAAGAACACCATCATAGGACCAAACCCAGCTTTGGCTCGCAGTAATCCTTTTAAGAAAGGGATTGTTGAGCAAGAACAAAACGGTGTAATTGAACCTAATAAAGCCGCAATCACATACCCTTTGCCATTTTTTGAACTTAAAATGGTTTGAATTTTCTCAGGCGTAATGTACATCTGTAGTACGCCCACTAAATAGCTAATCGCTAAAAATAGCAGTGTTAGCTCTACCGCTAAAAACACAAACATATCTGCGGCCTCGTAGGCCATGGCTAATGTTTCAGGACTCATTACTTTTCCCACCTTGATCTGACTTAGTACGGTTTATCGACTTATTTCGATATTTGTCGAAATAATACTCCTGAAAAATATCAAGTCAACCCATAATTCCAGAATTATGGAAATATTTATTAAAAAATCTAATATGCATTGATGGCGGCGATAAAAGAACAACCTAATGCTTTGATATGGTTAAATTATTTTGTTTTTACTGCGAAAAGAAGTGTAACGAAGTGATGTTTGGTGCCCGTATATCACACCAAACAAGTTAGCATAGTTCAACTTTAACAAAGGGTTAGTTGCAGTTTTGCTCATCAAAACAACACTCATCCTGTAAGAAGCCGATCACTTGCTCTAGGTTGTCGAACTCACCAACACAATATAAGGTTCGTCCCTCTCGACGCTGCGATAATAATCCAGCCGACATTAAACTGGCGATATGGTGAGAGAGTGTCGAAGCAGGAATAGACAGTTGCTGCTGTATATCACCAACTGCCACACCTTGATATCCAGCACGAACAACGCGCTTATAAATCCCTAAGCGGGTGGGATGACCTAACTCTTTGAGGGCCTTGGCAACAACTTCAATATCCATTGTTATAACTCAACTGTATTAGCAATATTTCGATAATAATAGAATTAATTGTTAAACAAAACAACCCACAATAGCGTTAAGCCATTGTGGGTTGCCGTATGACCGCTCAATGAGCAGTAAATGGGGAATTATCGATTATGGTTATGCACAGCACTTGGCCTGTTCGGGACAACAGCCATCGGTGCAGCAATCATCATTAGCACAGCACTGTTGATCACAGCAGTCAGGCTGACAGCATTCGGGTGTGCAGCACTGTTGGTCCGTGCAACAATCTGCCTGACAACAATTATCTGTGTCACAACAGTTAGACGTGCAGCAACTGTTGCTACTTGGCTGTTTATCTGTGGTAGCTGCGCAGCAAGCTGCATTGTCTGTGTAGTTTTTGGCGTTGGTTGGTTGCATAGGTCTCTCTTAATTAAGTTAGCTCAATAGCATGGTGAGTCTTACTTAGATAGACGAAGCACAACCAAAAAAGATGCAAATAATTGCCGCTAATTTAACACCCCTTGCAATTTGCCTGCTCAGTATCAAAGTCATCAATGCGGCCACTTTTGTTAACTACTGGGGCGCAGCAACCTTGAATACTGCTTGCCAGCAATTGGCGTCCACGACGTACTCGAGATTTGACTGCCGGTAAACTGAGATTAAGCTGGTCCGCCACAGCTTGATGTTTGAACCCTTCCAACTCACTTAGCAGTAGCACGTGTTGATACTTATCATCTAAGGTCATGATCATCGGTCGCATGCACTCACTCATATCGCGAAAAGCATCACTTTTCTCGACCTCTTGCAGTAGATCTTCGGGCAAGGCCTCGTTGGGCTTGCGCGTGCGGTAATAGTCAATAATCGCGTTTTTAGTCACTTGGTATAGCCAAGCAATGGGCGAGTTGGGCGGAGTCTGCTGTTGTAGCAGCTTAACGAAAACACCACTGAGAATATCTTGTGCATCATCTCGGTGGCCAATCTTTTTAATGATGTAAGCGAGCAATTCTTGCTGGTACTGTTTAAACGCCGTCGATGCGACTTGCTGCATAGCATAACCTCTTGGGTAAATACACGTGGGCTTATTCATACGCCCGGTCATTGCAGGCATTAGCCATAGTTAGTGCTAATGACGATCCACTCGCCAAAAAGATGCAAACTAGGTAATTATTTTTGCAGTTTAATCAATATTAGCCATTTATGCAGAGGTTAGTGACTGCTAATTGACTACCAATTAAACCTTTCGCTTATTCCACCCTAATGAAAATCCCCACCTACATCGCAGTGGTCAGCTTTTTACTGATATAATTAGCGGATCACTCACTATCGCTCAATACGGCTTTCACTATTATGGCAAGAACCGCTGCAGCATTGCATATATTGGTTAAACACAAAGAACTCGCAGAAGAGATCATTCAAAAACTCAATAAAGGCGCTAAGTTTGATGTGCTTGCCAAAAAGCACTCTAGCTGCCCGTCGGGCAAAAAAGGCGGTAGCCTAGGTGAGTTTAAAAAGGGCCAAATGGTACCGGCGTTTGATAAAGTTTGCTTTACCGGTGAGCTAATTACCCCACACCTAGTAAAGACCAAATTTGGCTGGCATGTGGTCAAGGTGCTGTACCGCACTTAAACTAGCGCCATATTTATCAGCCTTAGCAATCTGTATATCTAGACTTTTTAGCAAAAATAAACAGAACATCGGCAGGATTATTGATACTGCAGGAGTTTTCGTAGCAGTATTTGCGGCTGATCTAAACTGATGTCATGGCCACAGCAGTCAATCTTTACTAGCTCGGTTTGGTAAAATTGGGCTAAGGCAGCACTGCAACTGGGCATCACCAAAGCATCTTGGTTAGCCACCATCACATAGATTGGGCAAGAAAGTGCGCTGGGGGCATTAAATTTAGCGCAGGCGATTATCTGCCTGACACCATTAAAAAAGTGGCAATGTCGCTCGGTCCGCCACTGTGACCATTGCTGAATATAATCTATTTGATTCGCCGCTTTTAGACTGGTCAGTGCCAACACTAATCGCTCTACTGGGCTGGCCTTTTTTGCACTCCCTCTAGCGTTAAGCTGTTGTATTACATGTCGCCAACACTGGGCTGCGCCAATAGCGATTAGCCGATCGAGCCGAAAGCGTTGATACCAGCCGGAGAGATTAGCAGCGCTGCTATTAAGCAGCACAACCTGCTTTATCATCTGTGGTTGCTGCTTGGCTAAACGCAGTGCAATCATCCCTCCCATTGATAGACCCACTATGGTCAGCTGAGGCACACTTTGACCTTGAAAGTGCGCCTGTATTTGCCGGGCAACTTGCTCGGCGTATTCATCAATATTCAAGGGGCTGCGCTGCCGGTAATAGTGGCCGTTACCCAGCACGTCGACACTCAAAACCTGACAACCTGCATCAATAAGCCGCTGCTCAAAACCATGCCAATGACGTTGGTCTCGCATTAGGCCGCGCAGCAACACCACTTGCATCATTGTAGCTCCTAAGCACTGAGTGAATTAACGGTACCACACCCGCTGCGCATCATGATTAAGTGCCATAACTGATTGCGCAGGTAGCTTTTCCAATACGTTAGCATATGCCGACTCCATCAAGAACTGCATCAAAATCAAGTGCCGACGCAAAATACGGTCATGACGATGGGGCTTTTGTGGATTGAAATAGCCAGGGAAATTGAAAATTTGCCGTGGATTTTTGCGCACCCACGCCCACGAGCCCATCTCTAAAGTTAACGGAATAAACAAGCTATCGCTGCTGTTAGCAACACTCAGGTAGTCCCAGATGTCACCATGGGTTTGATAAAAGTGATTTTGCGGCGCAAAACGATAGTAGCCGTGGTGCGGGTAACCTTTGTCAAACAGCTGCTTTAGATGGTAGATATAACCGGCATTCTCAAAGGGTTGCTTTGAATGCGCATAGGGAAACCAGATGTGATCAACCATGCCAAAGCCAGAATGCACATCTAAACACACTAAACTACTACTGCTCTGTTGTAGGGTTTGCACATAATCGATAACCGCTTGAGTTTCCGCCTCCACTTTTGTGCCACGGTACCAAGGCAGTTTGGGGGAAAATGTCTGCCCACCCACCATGAAAGTCACTGGTTGTTCAGAGTCTATGGGGGCGTTGCGCATTAAGTCGACATTATTGCCATTACCACGGCTGCCACGCAAAAAACCCACCGGATTAACCACAGGTAGAAAAGCAATTCTGACATGGCGTAATAGCTGTTGTAGATGTGTATCCCAAGGCAGTCTATTAAGTAAATTATTGAGAAAAGCCAACACCACTTGCGCGCCGATTCGCTCAACGCCATGCACCCCACCGACAAATAGCACTGTAGGGCAATGATGTTGATTGCCTAGCTCTATGGCCGTTAAAGACAAAGGCGTGCCGCGGTAATGCAGATCCAATAAAGACTGATGCCTGAAGTGGTTTTGATGCTTAGCCACTAAACGTTTTAGCGTATCGATCTCAAATGCATGTTCAAACGAAAACTTAGCCATTATTCTCAAGACTTTATCGCCACTTTGACAATAAATCTAACTGTTCAATGAGACAGATAAATGACAGTCCAAGAGAAAATTAGCCCCACAAGTTTAAACTTGTGGGGCTATAAAGTTGACGATAATTTGAACCCGCTAAGCGGCGTTAACCGCGTTTATGACTGCGCGCATCATCTTGAACACGGCGGTACATCTTACTTAAGCTTTTACCATGGGCACGTTTTTGCGCGATTGTGGCACCGTTAAGCGCTTGCTCTCGCAAAAGCTTTTGATAACTCACCAACCGGCGCTCATCTATTTGCCCTTGTACTATTGCCTGTTGCACGGCGCAACCGGGCTCGTTGTGGTGGCTGCAATCAGCAAAGCGGCACTGCTGAGCTAACGCCGTGATATCTGCAAAAGTATGGTTCACGCCCTGTTCACAGTCTGCCAGCTGCAACTCGCGCATCCCTGGGGTGTCGATAAGTAACCCGCCCCCTGCGGTAAAGTGTAGCGATCTACCGGTGGTGGTATGGCGGCCTTTCGCGTCATCTTCTCGAATCCCTGAGGTTTGTTGCGATGGTTTCACAAGCAAACTGTTAACTAAGGTCGACTTACCCACACCCGAAGAGCCAATTAACGCAACCGTTTTACCCCGGCTTGCATAACTGGCAAGTACAGCAACGCTTGCACTATCAAGACCATTAACCGTTTCAATAAGCAATTGACTATCGAGCTGCCTTAACTGAGTGATGTAGGCTTGCGTGTCGGCACATAAGTCTTGTTTTGTCAGCACTACCACAGGGGTAACGCCCGCCTCATTGACCAGTGCCAAATAGCGCTCAATACGGTTAAGATTAAAGTCTTGGTTGAGTGACGAGACAATAAACACCCAGTCAACATTGGCGGCAATCAATTGCTGCGCAATTTTACTGCCTGCGGCCTTACGGCTAAACAATGATTGTCGCTCAAACAGCTGTAAGAACTGCTGTTCAGAATCAAGCATCACCCAGTCACCAACCGTCATTGCAGGCAGTTGAGGATGCATGTTTAGCTTGTGCTCGCCTTGGGGAGATAACAGCTGGTAGTGTTGGCGATGATGACTAGTCACTCTGGCCAAAATACCGGTCTGAGTATCAATGCTGTTGTTTAGCTCTATCTCGGCAAGCTGAGTTTGCAACGCGCTATTCCAGCCCAATTGCTGCAATGTCAAAGCGGCACTACTTGCAGATGCTGATGTTGTTGTGGTTTTCGTTACGGTTGTTGTTTTGTTCGCGCGAATTGACGCGAAACGATCGAATTTTGTCATGGTGACCCCAGCGCAAAGCGCCTGAATATTACATTCTGGGATACTTAAATTAGGTAAGTTCCCCGGTATTAGTTATCTCAATGACCGGGCAATATGCAGCAGTTAACGACTTTGTCGACAGGACAAAACCGTGTCAATTAACGTGCGTTTGTTGCCCAGTTAAGGCTAACAACAATCATCAAATCTCCTTAATTACTTATATCAGTAAATATCATTTAGCTTAAGTTGGCGAATTTAGCAGCATACTTAGCCAATGGCTAGTCAAATTAGAAACTGCGCTAAGCCTTTATGTAAACTATGTATATTCAGTCACACTTTGAAGCTTCCGCCCCAAAGCAGCAGCTACCGCTAAACATGAAGTTGCAAACAATATTTTCCACTAAGTAAAGCGAAAAGCGCAACCATAAACTAAACTCAATAATACTGTTTGATGTCATTTCAGCACGGACGCCACTGGACTTGTGTGAGCACCCAAGAGTTTTGCAGCTAAAGGATTAGTGACAATGAGAATAATCAGACCTACCCAGCCCCCAATCACAGAATTTAACGGCATTTTGGAGCTGTTCCCCTACCCGGCTGCAATTTTAGATCTCTATGGCGTGATTGTGATGACCAATCAAAAATGGCAACAATTTGCCTGCCTTAAAGGCTTACAAGTTTCACAGTGGGTAGGCGCTAATTACTTAAACCTATTAAAACAGCAAGACAAAAACGCCGCTATTCTCCCCCAAGATGCTCACCTGCAGTTGGATCAAGTCATTGAACAAAAAGTGGATATGACGAAATACAGTTATACCTGTAAAAACAATGGCTGTGGCCACTTTTACGAAATGGTCACTAAGCGTTTTCAGTGTGAATGTCATGACTACTTGATTGTCAGTCACCAACAAAAGGAAAACCGCGACGAGTTAATCAATAGCCAACAAAGGTTAGCTATTGCCGCTGATGCGGCGCAGATTGGTATTTGGGATTACGATTTAAAACATGATCTATTGATTTGGGATGAATGGCTGTATCGAATATATGGTATCGATTCTTCTACCACCCAAGCAGTGTATGAAACCTGGGAAAATGGCGTTCACCCTGAGGATCTGCCACAAGCGATACAAGATTTCCAACGGGCAATCACCACCGGTGAGAACTTTAATAGCCAATTTAGGATTATTCGCGGTGATGGTGAAATCCGCCATATAGAAGCTTCGGCCAAAGTGATTAAAGATAACCAAGGTAAATCAACCCGCATTATTGGATCCAATATCGATATCACCGATAGAGTCGCTTCAAATCACACAATTGAGCAGCTGTCCCACTATGACCCACTGACGAAGTTACCGAATCGACAATCATTGGAGCAAAAATTACTCCGCGGTTTTACTAGCCTAGATAAACCCGGCTTTTTTGCCGCTCTACTACTGATTGATATAGACCATTTTAAAGAGGTGAATGATATTCATGGTCACCCTGTTGGTGATCAGGTGCTCATCAGCGTCGCAAAGCGCTTAAAAGCTAACATTGGCAGCGAAGACTATATTTGCCGCTTTAGCGCCGACGAATTTGTGATTTTTGTGCCGCACATCTCCGATAGTATCAACACCACCAAGCAATATTCACAAGTCTTTGCAGACAACATTCAGCACAGTTTTAGGCAGTCACTACTGACAAATCAGGGGCGCTTTAAGCTGACCTTAAGTATCGGCGTCACTTTATTTAACGAAGCACGCTCCAACACTGACGAACTGCTACAGCAAGCAGATTTAGCTTTATATCAAGCCAAGAAAAATGGCCGCAATAGTGTCAGTTTTTTCGCCGAGACCATGTTAGATTGCATGCTGGAAAAGAAACAGATGATGAGTGATCTGGAATATGCTTGTCGGCATCATCAATTTGAACTGCACTATCAAGGGCAGTTTTCGCAGCAACACGGGTTAATTGGCGCTGAAACACTGCTGCGCTGGCACCACAAATCAAAAGGGATGATTTCACCAGACCAGTTCGTTCCTTTACTCGAAGAGTCCGGATTAATTGTCCCAACAGGAAAGTGGATACTCGAACAAGCCTGTCTGCAACTCGGAGACTGGGCAAAAGATGACAAATTTAAAAACCTCACCTTGTCTGTCAACGTGAGCGCGGTGCAGTTACTTGATGATCAATTCTGCCGAGATGTAAAACGACTGCTAGCCCTATATCATGCCCCCGCAGACAAACTTAAGCTGGAGATCACCGAAGGAATATTCATTGAAAATATCCAAGCAACCATTGCCATCATGGCGGAGTTGGCCGAGATTGGTGTCACCTTTTCACTAGACGACTTCGGTACGGGTTTCTCTAGCCTAAGCTATTTAAAAAGCTTGCCATTGTCGCAACTAAAAATAGATAAATCTTTTGTCACGGATATCTTGCACGATGACAACGATGTGGCCATCGCTGCAACCATTGTAACCTTGGCTAAGAGCTTAGGGCTTAACGTCATTGCAGAAGGCGTTGAGCTAGAACAGCAACAAGCGGTGCTGAAAAAAATTGGTTGTGAATGCTATCAAGGCTTCCTGTATCACAAGCCGTGTAGAATTGACGAGTTTAAGCAGCTCGTCAATCATTCTCTCCCTGCTGAGCCACATATGCAGCGCGCTTAAAACAGCGCCAGTGATTCGTTGAGCGCGAGTAGTGTAACAGACAGGCTTAAGGTCACTATTGCTGCAATGGCATTCTTGGCACTGTCATAGCGCAAGTGACACGCTATCGCCCCAGCTGAGACTGTCGCTATCACCATCGCGCTTATAACGGCAATGATTGTTTGCGGCCACCACAAACCCAGTGCCGCAAGCATTTCAATCACCCCCACTAACCCCATGAATTGTCTATTAAAGCCATAACTTTTGAAAAATGCTAACTGGGTTTCAAATATCAACTTTTGCCAGCCAAACACTTTAACCGAACCGGCAAATACGAAGAAAACACTTAATAAACTACTAAGCACTAATGCGACAGGTGTCATTGGATAACTCCCACTACTGATGAATTTGAACTCATTATAATCAAGACTTTTTGTCGCAAATACAGGGTTAATAGACTAGTATCTATTCCAAAATAGAATAGATATCAATGTAAGAAAGTGGGTAAATTGTCATGAACAAATTGGATGCTATGGTGGATTTTTCACGAGTAGTCGCCCTTGGTAGCTTTTCAGCTGTGGCGGCTGAGCGCCAAGTATCACAAAGCAGCGTCAGTAAAAAGGTCGCGGCACTTGAGCAGCATCTCGGCGTGCAGCTCCTCAACCGTACTAGTCGCCAATTAAGCCTCACCGCGGCTGGCGAAATGTACCTGAACCAGTGTCAGCAAATACTCACTAAACTGGCTGATATTGAAGCTGAGCTTCAACAAGGCAATGTCACCCCGACGGGGCGGTTAAAGGTATCCATTCCGGTATCACTCGCCGAGTCGCTACTGGTTGAAATGCTCGCTCAGTTCGCCGCTAGCTATCCGGATATTGAATTGGCAATCTCTTTGAGCGACCACTATGTAGATTTGATTGGTGAAGATTTTGATGTGGTTATTCGTGCTGGCGAGCTAGATGATTCAAACCTAAAAGCGCGCAAGCTATTTAACAATCAAGCGGTATACGTTGGCTCAGCAAAGTATTTCGCCCAACATGGTATCCCTAAGCACCCCCAGGAACTATCTAGCCATCGCTGCATTGGCTATTCATTGTCACCTAGGTTAAGTAGCTGGCCCTTCACCCAATCTAATACCACAACTCAGATCAGCATAAGACCAGCAATTAAGTGTGATAACGCCAATATGATCATGCAGTTGGCTATGGCAGGCCAAGGGGTTGCCATGCTGCCCTATTGGATGGTTGAGCACGCGATAGCTCAAGGAGCACTTCAGCAAATTTTTAGCGACTATCAAGGTTTAGCCATGCCGGTACATGCGCTTTATCTACGCAGCAGTCATACACCGTTGCGGATCCGCTGCTTTATCGATGACTTGGTGGCACATTTTAGTCATCACCCACCAAAAAGATGCTGAACTTAGCCCGCGTTTTAGTGTAAAATCCCCTCTTTCGTCAGTGGCAAAATGCCACTTAACCCAACTGATGCGATTGACACTACACTATGCCTAACGCCTTGTTTCATGTACTGCCAGCGCTAGCTCAGAATCCAACTGCCGATTCTTCAGCAGCCAAACAAGCCGTATATCGATTAGCTTGCCAGCTATCGCAACAAGCATATAGTCAGCAACAATGGGTGTATATTCACTGCCAAGATCAACAGCAGGCCTATGATATTGACGAATTATTGTGGCAATTTGAGCCCAGTGCTTTTGTACCACATAACTTAAAGGGCGAAGGCCCTACAGGCGGGGCGCCAGTTGAAATTGGCTTTGACAAGCTAGGCGCCAATAAAAATCGTCATGTTCTGATTAATCTTGCAGACCAAGCACCGCAGTTTGCGGTAAACTTTGCCCAGATTATCGATTTCGTTGCTAGTGATGATGCCCAAAAAGCGATCGCCCGTGATCGTTATCGACAATACCGCGATTTAGGTATTCAGTTGTCGACCGAAAATCATCAGTAGCACAACCATTTAATTAGTTTGAGAAGCACACGCTCCTATGGAAAAGACATACAACCCGCAATCCATTGAACAATCTCTATACCAACAATGGGAAGAGAAAGGTTACTTTAAGCCCCATGGCGATACGTCAAAGGGCAACTATTGCATCATGATTCCGCCACCAAATGTCACTGGTAGCTTGCACATGGGTCATGCTTTCCAAGACACTATCATGGATACGCTCACCCGTTACCAACGCATGAAAGGGAAAAATACCCTTTGGCAAGTGGGTACCGACCATGCGGGTATTGCGACTCAAATGCTAGTTGAGCGCAAAGTGGCGGCGGAAGAAGGGCTTAATCGTCACGATTTAGGTCGCGAAAACTTTATTGAACGCATTTGGGATTGGAAAAACCACTCAGGTGGCACCATCACTAAGCAGCTACGTCGCCTTGGCGCCTCAGTTGATTGGGATCGTGAACGTTTCACCATGGATGAAGGTATGTCTGAAGCCGTACAAGAAGTGTTTGTACGCTTGTATGAAGATGACCTCATTTACCGTGGTAAGCGTCTAGTTAACTGGGATCCTAAGCTACACACCGCGATTTCAGATCTAGAAGTCGAAAACAAAGAAAAGCAAGGCAGCATGTGGCACTTCCGCTACCCGCTAGCCGATGGCGCGTTAACAGCTGATGGTAAAGATTACCTAGAAGTTGCGACCACCCGTCCAGAAACAATGTTAGGTGACAGTGCCGTTGCCGTGCACCCAGACGATGAGCGCTATCAGTCACTTATCGGCAAGTTCATTCTACTGCCGATAGTCAATCGTCGCATTCCGGTTGTCGCTGACGACTATGTTGATATGGAGTTTGGTACAGGCTGCGTGAAAATCACCCCTGCACATGACTTTAACGATTATGAAGTCGGTAAACGCCACGCACTGCCCATGTTCAACATCTTGACCATTGATGCCGCAATTCGTAGTAGCGCTGAAGTAGTTAACACCGATGGCACCGCCAACAATGAGCTGGATAACAGTCTACCTGAGCGTTACGCCGGTTTAGATCGTTTTGAAGCGCGTAAGGCCATTGTTGCTGAGTTTGAAACATTAGGACTACTTGGCAAAATCGATCCCCACGGACTAAAAGTCCCTTACGGCGATCGCAGTGGTGTGGTTATCGAGCCACTACTAACAGACCAATGGTATGTGTCGGTTGCGCCAATGGCTAAAACGGCCATGGAAGCGGTGGATAACGGCGACATTAAGTTTGTACCGCAGCAGTATGAAAACATGTACAACTCTTGGATGCGTGACATTCAAGACTGGTGTATTTCACGTCAGCTTTGGTGGGGTCACAGAATTCCAGCTTGGTATGACGAAGCGGGTAAAGTCTATGTTGGCCGCGATGAAGCTGAAGTACGTGCCAAGCATAACTTAGGCAATGATGTTGTACTGCGCCAAGACGCCGATGTTTTAGATACTTGGTTTAGTTCCGCATTATGGACCTTCTCAACCTTAGGTTGGCCAGAAGACACCGAAGCACTGAAAACCTTCCACCCAACCGACGTGTTGGTTACAGGTTTTGATATTATTTTCTTCTGGGTAGCCCGCATGATCATGATGACCATGCACTTCATCAAAGATGAAAACGGTAAACCTCAGGTGCCTTTTAAAACCGTGTATGTAACAGGTCTCATCCGCGATGAAGCCGGTAACAAGATGTCGAAGTCTAAGGGTAACGTGCTTGATCCTCTCGACATGATTGACGGTATCGACCTTGAAAGCTTGGTTGAGAAGCGTACTGGCAACATGATGCAGCCTAAACTGGCGGCTAAAATTGAGAAAAGTACCCGTAAAGAGTTCAGTGAAGGGATTGAAGCCCACGGTACCGATGCATTGCGCTTTACATTAGCAGCAATGGCGTCGACAGGACGTGACATCAACTGGGACATGAAGCGTCTAGATGGTTACCGCAGCTTCTGTAACAAGATTTGGAACGCCTCACGCTACGTGTTGATGAACACTGAAGAGCAAGATTGTGGTCAAGCAGGCGGCGAGATGCAACTGTCACTGGCGGATCGCTGGATCACCGGTTTGTTTAATCAAACAGTGAAGAGCTTTGATGAACATATGGCCAGCTACCGTTTTGATTTGGCAGCCAATACCCTTTATGAGTTCACTTGGAACCAGTTCTGTGATTGGTACCTAGAGCTGACTAAACCAGTACTGCAAAATGGTACTGAAGCAGAGCAACGTGGTACGCGCCATACATTGGTGACCATCCTAGAAGCTATGCAACGCTTATTGCACCCAATGATGCCCTATATCACCGAGACCATTTGGCAGCGTGTTAAGCCGCTAGCTGGCGTTGAAGGTGATACCCTAATGTTAGCGCAGTTCCCGCAATATCAAGCGGAGCAAGTTAACAGCCAAGATATGGAAGATCTTGAGTGGGTTAAGCAAGTTATTACTGCTGTGCGTAATATTCGCGCCGAGCTTAACATCGCCCCATCTAAGCCGCTTAACGCCCTATTAAAAGGTGTGAGCGCCCAAGATAAAGCACGTGTTGAAGCCAACCAAACCTTCTTTGCAACCTTAGCTAAGCTTGAGTCAATGACCATTCTTGCTGACGGTGAGGAAGCGCCAATGTCGACCACGCAACTGGTGGGAGAGATGGAACTGCTTATCCCTATGGCAGGCTTAATTGATGTGGCCAAAGAGCTGGCACGTATCGATAAGCAGCTTGAGAAAGTGACCGGCGAGTTTAAGCGTATTGAAGGCAAGCTATCTAACCAAGGTTTTGTAGCTAAAGCGCCGGCAGCCGTGATTGAAAAAGAACGCGCTAAGCAAGCCGAATATCAACGAGACATGGATAAGCTCATTGAGCAGAAAGCGGAGCTCGCTAAGCTAGAGAGCTAATTTGCTCACGCTAAATCGCTAAACACTCACTAAAAAAGCAAAACATCAGTTTTGCTTTTTTTATGTCTAGCTTTTAACAAATCCATACCGCCGACATTGCAGCCACATAGACCATCTTAACGCTGACTACTCCACACTAACGACTCAACACTGACTACTCAACACCGGCAGGCTTTATACTGCTGCGTAAACGCGGTCAGCAAGCTGCCATCCAAAGCCACTGTGGGCAGCGGGTAGACTTTGCCACCAAACCAGTCAGCGTTTTGAAGGTAAAAATGCGTAGACCCAGAGGTAGTAACAATTGCTCATATTTTGCTACGCTTATAACAGCTTGAAATAATTATCATGATTCCCCGTTCTATTATCTCAAGCGGTACAGGTGAGTCATATCCAAGCTGGATAACTGACCTGATGAGGATTGGTATAACGGCATAATAAGAGGTTGTTGTGGGCAGCAAAGGTATCAAAAAATTTATCCCCCTCGTTGGCGCGATGATCGCAGCCATAGGGTTACCAGCATCAGCGACTGAAATCGTTGTACATAACGCTGACGGTGAGCCAATGTCAGGCATGGTGGTGTATTTACAAGCTGATGCCACCAACCAGGCGACCAAGGTTGACACAATCCGAGAACCGATTGAGATCCATCAGTACAACAAGCAATTCACCCCTTATATCACCGTGATTCAAAAAGGCTACCAACTGCAATTTATCAATGACGATGATATTACCCACCACATCTATTCCGCATCTGGACCAAAACGTTTTTCATTCAAGTTGAAAAAAGACAATGCCCAAAAACAGATGCTATTTGATGAAACTGGGCATATTTCTATGGGCTGTAATATCCACGATTGGATGAGTGGTCATGTGTTGGTGGTTGATACCCCCCACTTTGGTGTGACAGATGAGCAAGGTACTGTTAACTTAGAACAAGTAGCAGACGGACACTATCAAGTCGTTATTTGGCATCCACAATTACTCAGCCAAGATAACATCGCCACATCTGTTGGCCAGTGGCCATTGACCCAAGCCATGACTATCAGTGTCGCCGCTCCTATGGCAGATATTCCGACCCAACAAAGTTTGGATGATTTTGAATTTTTGGAAGGATATTAACGTTCGATATGTTTAATCGAATTCAGACAAGGATTTTTGCGTTTTTCGTGATCTTATTGATCGCTGTGCAAGCGATCTCGTTTGCTATCACTTTTTACGCCAACAAACGCCTTGAGCAACAGCAACTGGGCAATCAACTGTCTATTGCTGAATTAGTCTTTAAATCTGAATACGACAATCGTAATTACTACCTGTCAGCGTTTGCCGAAACCGCTGCAAAAGACTTCGGTCTTAAGGAAGTCTTTATTGATAACGACCGCCGTAGCTTCTTAGTCGCCCTTAATAACCACCGTAAGCGCATCAATGCCGATCTTGCCATAGCAGTCGATAAACAAGGTAAAGTGATTGGTGAATTGCTGTTAACGCCCGCAGGCGTCGATCAAGGTAAAGTCAAAGTTGGCCCAGAGCAGGGTAACTTGTTTCGTTATCCCTTAGGCTCGGAATTTGACAACAACAGCCCGCTTTATCCCTTAGGCGAACATGTCTATCAGTTAAAGTTCGCCCCCATTACTAGTGGCGCGGCTAATATCATTGGCTGGATCGGCTTTGGCTACATTATTGGAGATGAGCTCACCCACTCGCTATCGCAACAAACCGGCCTCAATACAGGCTTTATGCTAAGTGGCGATAATCAGGCTCAGCAAATCATTAGTTTATCTGCTGGCGAGCTGTCTACAAGCGACAGCCAAGTCCTCAATGACTTTATTCAGCAAGGTGTGCGTAGCGAAGAATATCAGTTATGGCAGGCTTTCTTAGGTGAAATTAAGGGCAGAAAGTTACACGCTTTTATGTACTTAAGCCGCACAGATGCACTTGAATCATCGCAAGCGCAATGGCTGCAGCAACTGATGTTGATTCTGCTGATGTTGCCGTTGTCGTTAATGGTTGCCTACATCATCGCCCGCGGCGTCACTAAACCGATTACCCAATTAATCACCCAAGCCCGATTTATTGCTAAAGGTAATTACCACACTAAAGTAGAGGTGGGTTCTAGCACTGAAATGCAAGCGCTAGCGCAAGAGTTCACCGAGATGCAGCAAGCGATTTTAAGCCGCGAAAACAAGATTGCATTTCAAGCCTTCCACGATCCGCTCACCAATTTAGGCAATAAGAATGAGCTTGCAAGGGTCACCCAAGCTTGGTTTGAGCAAAAAATGCCACTGGCGTTATGTCAGATCAACATTCGCCGCATGACTGAAGTTAACGGCACCTTAGGCCATGAAGTCGGGGATAAAGTCATTGAAGAGGTGAGCCGCCGACTCACTAACTTCAACAATATTGACTTAGTGTGCCGTCTTAACGGCGACGAATTTGTCGTGGCAATCAAGCAAACCGAAGCCAAAGCGATCAGGAGCTTGATAGCGCAAATCCAGCAAGAGATTGAAGCTGAGTACTGCTACCAAGATATCTCTTTGCATTTACAGCTGACTATCGGGGTTAGCTTTGTCCATTACCCAAGTGACTTAGAAACCTTATTGCGCCAAGCCGATACCGCACTGCAGCACGCCAAAAAGCATCGCTTAGATGTACAGATTTACCACCAGCAAATAGATGTAAATAGTGTCGACCGTTTGCAGCTGATCAACGAGCTAAAACCCGCTATAGCCAATGATGAATTAGTGCTTTACTACCAACCTAAGCTGAACCTATCACTGAACAAAGTCACCCATGTCGAGGCCTTAGTGCGCTGGCAACATCCGGATCGTGGCATGATCCCACCGGATACGTTTATCCCGATTGCTGAGCAGATGGGACAAATGAATGCCCTAACCCGCTGGGTCATTAATTCTGCATTAACCCAATACTTAGATTGGCAGGCACAAGGTGTGGACTTAGCAATTGCGGTGAATATCTCTGCAGAGAACCTTAAAGATCCGGATTTCTGTGACTATGTGCTAACAACTATTGCCAACAAAAAGGTGCCCATTGAAGCACTCACCCTTGAGATCACTGAAGATGCTGTGGTTGCCGATCCTGAGAATGCCATTAAGCAATTATCAGTGCTAAAACAGCACGGTTTGAAGCTGTCCATTGATGATTATGGCACCGGCTACTCTTCACTAGCCCAATTAAAACAGTTGCCCGTAGACGAGCTTAAGATTGATAAGTCATTTGTACAAAATCTGATGATCAATAATGATGACCAAATCATCGTCGCCTCCACATTGCAATTGGCCCACAACTTAGGCCTAGGCGTTGTCGCCGAAGGCATTGAAAACCAAGCCACACTCAGTTGGCTAACCGAACGTGGCTGTGAAATGGGCCAAGGGTTTTATCTATCTAAACCCATAGATGCGCAGGCATTGACCCTATGGTTGGCAAAGTCTGGCTATCAGCGTAAACGTCACAACACTGTCGTAGAACTCAATTAACAAGGGGCACGGATGAGATACTGGCTATGGATGCTATGTTTTTTAACTGCAGATATTACAGCTGCAGAACATAAGTTCAGCGGAGTACTCGATGTAAGAGCCAGTTATACCGACGGAATTGATTCCTATGTTGATGGCGGCCTAGGCAAGCTGCGATATGATGATGGTAGCCAATTTTCCATAGCGCAAGCGGGATTGACCTATCAATTGGCCCTAGACAATGGCTTAGCGGCGCACGTGACTGCTAATGGCTATTTAGACGGCGTACGAGATAGTCTAGGGATCACTGAAGCCTTCGTTAAGTATCGTGGTCTACCCTCGCAAAACGGTTTTAGAGTGCAAGCTAAATTAGGGTTAATGTATCCCAGTATTTCACTTGAAAATGTCGCCACCGCTTGGTCTTCCCCCTATACCCTCAGTTATTCAACAATCAATAGTTGGCTTGGAGAAGAATTTCGTCATATCGGTGCTGAAGTCACCCTAGAACATTTAGGGAAGTTCACTAACAGCCAGCATGATTTTGCCCTGTCAGCAGCGACCTTCCAGCACAATGATACCGCTGGGGCGATGTTGGCTTGGCATGGTTGGACAATGAGTTCGAGACAAACCTTGATTCAAGAAACTCTGCCGCTGAGTAATATGCCAAGCTTATCTGGCGGTACACTCAAAGATCAGGCAGCGGGATCAGACCCTTTTTTAGAACTCGATAATCGTTTTGGTTACCACGTGAAAGGCAGCTGGCGCTACAAAGGCAACGGCGAACTGTCTGCCGGCTACTACGACAATAACGCCGATACCTTAGTGTTTGAAAACGGCCAATATGCTTGGCGCACCCGTTTCTTTCATATCGACAATAAATGGCACCTCCCCTATAAAATACTGCTACTTGCTCAATATATGCGGGGCGATACTTTGATGCAGTCTCCCCAAGGCATTGACGTGGTAAACAACCAGTATCAGTCTGCTTACCTACTACTTAGCCGCCGCTGGCAGCAACATAGACTGACCTTGCGTTTCGAGAAGTTCGAGGTAACAGATAACGACCTGACACCCGATGATGACAATAATGAAGACGGTTATGCCATGACGGCATCGTATCAATACCGCCTAAGTAAAGGCTGGTTTCTACAGGCTGAATACAACCGCGTTGACTCCAGTCGCGCCGCTAGAGTCGAACAAGGTTTGCCTTATGACTTGATAGAACAGCAATGGCAGCTAGCAAGTCGCTGGTATTTTTAATCGGCACGGCAATAGCGGCGCTTTACACTACAATTCATCAAGCTCAGTTTCTGCCTGCTCATTATATTAGCGATCACACATTAATGCGATTAATTATCATTTAGCTTTAAAGCCAAGAAAAATATTGTTATATTGCTTACAGAATTTAGAGTCTATGAGGTGAAATGTTGAACGCTAAAAAAGCACTGAAGAAGCTCAAAAAAAGCGCTAAAAAGGCTAATAAGCAATCACTGAAACAACTTAAAGGGTTACACAAGCGTGTCACCGAGTTAGAGAGTGTCAATGATGAACTTCGGGTTGAATTAAGCCAGCTCTCTCAGCAAGCACTTAAGTCTGCGGTGAATGAACTAAAAACGCCTTTTAGTCCTGTTCTGTCCTGGTTTGATGATGGTGAAGTGGTGGCGAAAGAAACCACCAAGACCAAGCAGAAACTGGCACCGGTTACTCGCCTAAAACCCGCAGTGGCCAACAAAGATATCACCCATTTCCCATTCAAGTCACCGCCATGTAAAAAGTGCCCAGCACGTCAGGGTGGTCAATGTAAATGCGCATTAAAAAAGCTGGCTATGTAGCCAGCTTTTTTATCGAAAACTCATCTTAAAATAACGATTCTATTGGGCATTAATACCTATAAACGGTTTGCCACACCTAGTTTAAATACTCAGGATTGCTCGGCTAAATGTCGGGCCAACTAACTGCTTCAGTGCCATCACTGTCACGCCCTTGGCTAAAGTTTTAGTGCCTTTTACCACCGCAGTTTCAATATAAGAAGGCTTAGCGGTTTCTTGCATCCAACTATGGCTTTCTAGCAACTCTTGTAAATCATCAGCACTCATCTGCTGTGCATCAAAACAAACTGCAACCGAACCCGCATGTTTTTTATGCTTAATCTCAGTAACGGCATCAATTTGCTGCAACTGTGACAGTAACTGCGTTACCTCAACAGGGTGATTACGAATATAGTCAGAACGAACCCGTAAACGCTGTGCAGTTTTATGAATATAGGTTTGCATAATTTTACCAACCATTCTCAATAGTGTGATGATAATCATTTTCATTCGCAATCATATCATTTAAGTTTGATTTAGCACAAACAAAAGTCGATTAATCTTAAAATTTACCTATCTATCAATGGATAAAGCCTAATTGTGGATATAATCTAAACATGAACAAACATATAGAGTCGGCGCTAAAGCTAAGGCGCTGGGTGACAATTGGTCACCATATACCAGGTCGTATTAGGCTGAAATATAAACTGGGCATTTTGGCCCAGTTTGCTTCATTTAATACCGGCGATATTGAACAAGCGGTACAAAAGGTGCCCGCTTTGAAGCAATACAAGATTAATCACTCGACCGGCAGTGTGGTTATCGAATACGACCCTCAACAAATCACACCAGCACTAATTGACGCCTTATTTGCTGAATCAGAGCAAGCAGCCCGCGAGGCCTGCCATCAAATTAGTGACCGTTTAACGCTAAATGGAGCAGATAATGAGTGATGACAAGGAACAGGCATATAATCAGCCTCCAAACGGCACTGAGCCAGCTAACCCTTGGGGCCAACCTACTCCGCCACCGGGATACTATGCTCCGCCACCTCATATGATGCACCCCTATTATTATCCACCTGTGCACCACTATGGTTATCCGCATGGCGGCTACCCTCACGGTAGCCACCCACAACCACAACACCCAGGGCAGCCCTATGGACATCCGTATGCGCACCCAGCAGAGCATGCTTCTCCCTATGGGCCGTCGCATATGCCACCTGCTGGAATGCCCCCAAATATGACGCCATCAGATCCACAACAGGGTGACGTCAGCGACCCTTTCTTCGAACAAGCACAAGCCATGTTAGAAGGTGCTTTGGGAGAGGAAGCTGGAATTTTTAAAGAACTACTAGGAAATATGGGTATGAATGATAAAGAATTTTGGAAAGGCGCAATGGTCGGTGCCGCAGCGGCATTACTACTAAGCAATGAAAACGTCAGAAAAGGCCTGATGAATGCCGTATCTGGTGCGGGCAATATGCTAAAGACTGGCGGTGAAGGTGTTAAAGACGCTGCGGTAAAAACCGCATCGAATGTGCAGCAAAATGTGAATACTGGCGGAGAAATATTCCGCGATACCTACTCTGCCGGCAAAGAAGGTTTCAAAGAGTCTGTTGACCGCCACAAGCAAGCAGAGCCACAACAACTAGGTAATGAAGAGGCTGAAACTACGGCTGCTGAGCCTGAACTTACCACCGCACCAGAAGCCAAGTCATGAGCAACAGCCAAGACACGCTAAGCCCTGCCAGCAGGGCCATGCTGGTTGGCGCACTCGTCGGTGGGGCAGCGTCAGCGGCCAGCCAATGGCAACGCCGTCAAAGTGGCGAGATAGACACCGACCATATGGTCAAGCAGGCAACACAAGATGCCCTAAAAACGGGCATTGCCAGTGGCGGTGCCACTTATCTTGCGCAACAAATGGCGGGCCGTCCAGCATTGTCGATGCTCACAATACTGAGCGTCGGTGCTGCGGGACTCTATATGCTGCAACAACATAAAGATGGTCAACACAATGAATAATCATAAACCTTATTACCCCTACCCTTATTATGGCGCGCCTACGCAGCCAACCTCGACGCCTCCAGCACCGGAGCAGCCGAATTATAAGAGTAGTAATAGCAAAACCCACTTTGTCATGGGAATTGCTGCTGGTGCAGCCGTTGCCTACCTACTGAGTAACAAGAAAGTTCAGCAAGGTGTTACCGCAACCGGAGAAAAAGCTTGGTCGGCAGTCCGTGGTGAAGTAGAAGAGTTAAAAGAGCGTCTTGAAGATACCCAAGCAGAGCTAGAGTATTACCGCAACTTGCATAAAGGTGAGGAGTGATGGCCATTACCATCAAGCACCACATTCCGGGGCGGGTTCGCTTCAGTTTGGCAGTGCTTAAGCAATATCGCGATCTGGAAGATTGGATAAAGCAAAGCTTAATCGCTATACAAGGTATCAAGCAGGTCAGAGTCAACAGTCATGCAGGTTCAATTGCGATTGAATACGATGCACAGATACTGACCGAAGAGACAATCAAGCAACGGGTCGCGGCGCTAGACTTTGAACAAGGCGAAGCGAAAGAGACTGAGCATCAATATACGCGCGGTGATGTTGCCATGAATGCGATTGGCACATTAGCTGCAGTATTATTGCCTTCTCGATGGGGTGCGATGACAACCGCAACCTTAATTGCTCCAACCTTGATTGAAGGCGTGAATGAGCTCAAAGATAAGCGTTTATCTGTTGAGGTACTCGACGCTATTGCCGTAGGTCTGTCTGCTTGGCGTGGCGACTACAGCACCGCCATGATGACCCAAAGCCTGATTAGTTTTGGTGAATACATGGAACAACGCACCAGCCGCAATAGCGACCAGTTGTTAGCAGAGCTTATGCAACCTGCTGAAACTATGGTGTGGAAGCTCAATGATAACCAGTCTGTTCAGGTGCACTCTTCTTCATTAATCGAAGGTGATCTCATCGAGCTCAAACCCGGCGATGCGATTCCCATAGACGGTACCATTATCAAAGGCGCAGCGCTGATTAATCAATCGGCACTCACCGGAGAAAATGTGCCAGTACGCAGAGAAGAAGATGCCGTCATCTATTCTGGCACCAGTGTCCATGAGGGCAATATTTTGGTGCGTGTCGATAAAGTCGGCAGCGAAGCCACTACGGCAAAAATCGCCCAGTTAATTTATGACTCTTTAAGCAGTAAAAGTGAGATTCAGCAAGTCACTCAAGATATGGCTAACCGCCGAGTGAAAATCACCTTAGGAATTGGAGCTGCGGTGTTTGCGCTGACCCAAGATGTTAATCGACTCGCTTCGGTGTTCCTAGTTGACTACTCCTGTGCTCTCAAACTGAGTACACCGGTGACTTTCAAATCCATTATGTACCGCGCCGCTCAAAATGGCATATTGCTCAAAGGTGGCAGCGCCATTGAAAAGCTAGGTCAGATTGATACCTGTGTTTTTGATAAAACCGGTACCTTGACCTACGGTGACATGCAAGTTACTGATGTTGTGCCGCTCGATGGTACTAATGATGCGCGTGGTCTGCTCGCGATAGCGGCTTCTGTTGAAGAGCATAGCAACCACCCTTTGTCTCAAGCGATAGTCAATGCCGCTCAAGATAACCAGCTGCCGCATATCGCCCATGGTGAAGTGGAATACATTATTGCCCATGGCTTGAAAAGCACACTAAACCAGCACTGTCTCAATATGGGCAGTCGCCACTTCCTTGAAGAACATGAAAATGTCGATTTCAGTCCTTTTGAAGCTGAGATCAAAGCCCTAGAACAACAAGGGCGACACTTGATTTTTATTGCCCATCAAAAACGTCTAATTGGCATGATTGGCCTGCGTGATCAGTTGCGCGAAGATGTAGTAGATACCTTGTCGCAGTTACGCGCCAGCGGTATCAAGCAATTGATCATGATCTCTGGCGATAGTCAGTATAAAGCGCAAATGCTGGGTGATGAGTTGGCTTTAGATAAAGTGTACGCACAAGCAACACCAGAGAGTAAGTCCCGCATCATCGAACAGCTCAAACAAGCTGGTCATAAAGTCATGTTTGTTGGGGATGGCGTTAATGATGCACCAGCGCTCACCCAAGCCGATGTCGGTATCGCAATGCAAAACGGTACTGAGTTGGCACGCCAAGCGGCGGATGTCGTATTGCTAAAAGATCAACTCTACGCCGTTGCAGAAGCGAGAACTCTCGCCAATATCGCGATGAAGTTAATCAACAGCAACATTAAACTCACTGAGTATATCAATAGTGGCATTATGTTAGCTGCGGCCTTAGGCTGGCTAACCCCTGCCACCAGTGCGTTGCTCCATAACGGCACAACCATTGGTATTCTTGCTCGCTCCTTAGCTGCTAAACATGCCAAATAACCATCTCGACCAATTAAAAAGCTGCCTAATGGCAGCTTTTTTTATCGCCATAGTTTTGATTGCAACGATTAACATGAGATTTGCTCATTAAGTATCACAACAAGCGTACAAGTATGGATTTGGCGCTGTTCTTTTGCGGCAAATTAGGTAAAGTGTGGCAAGCACTCACAAGCGCTTAGCGTTCTGGCAAACTTGCTAGTCGCAAATAACAACAATAAACAACAAATTGTAAAGGATAACTATGAGCGACCCTAAGAACCCTTATGCGGATAATGATCTGCGTGAGGTAAAACAGCTCGGTATGTGGGCCTCCATTGCCAGTTTGAGCTATGTATTTTGGATTGTTGGCGGTATGGAGCTGGTCGAACGTATCGCATACTACGGCGTTAAAGCCAGTGCCGGCCTCTATGCTAAAGCCCCTGTATCGGAAGGTGGCTTGGGTATCAGCCTAAATGATTACGGTGTCATCATCGCAATTTGGGCATTTATGCAGACCTTTATTCCAGTTTTTACCGGCGGCATTTCTGACCGTGTAGGTTATAAAGAAACAATTTTCGCCTCAACAATCATTAAGATTGCAGGCTATTTAGTCATGGCATTTTTCCCAAGCTTTTGGGGATTCTTATTTGGGGCGATTTTGCTCGCGGGTGGTACCGGCATATTCAAACCCGGGATTCAAGGCACCTTAGTATTATCAACAGGAAGGCAAAACACCTCGATGGCTTGGGGTATCTTCTACCAAGTCGTTAATATTGGTGGTTTCCTTGGCCCGCTAGTTGCGGTACATATGCGCCAGCTATCTTGGGACAATGTGTTCTACGCCTGCGCAGCGATAATCTCTCTTAACTTCCTATTTTTGCTCGCATATAAAGAGCCGGGTAAAGAGGAGCGCTTAGAGCGTAAGCGTAAGATTCAAGCGGGTGAGATACAGCAACAAGCGCTTTGGAAAGATGCGTGGCATGAGTTGAAAAAACCTGTCGTTATCTACTATATGTTGGTGTTTTCTGGCTTCTGGTTCCTATTTAACTCACTGTTTGATGTGTTACCTATTCATATTGCTGAGTGGGTAGATACCAGTATCATTGTGACCTCATTATTTGGTCCAGAAGGCACCTCAAACGGGGTGATCCAATTCTGGCTAGGTTTGGATAACACCGGTACCAAGGTTATGCCTGAAGGTATGCTCAACCTCAATGCAGGTATGATCATGACCTCCTGCTTCTTGGTTGCAGCACTAACCGCCAAGTATCGTATCACCACGGCTATGCTCGGTGGCTGTTTAATGAGCATCATCGCATTTTTCCTGATTGGCGCAACCAACGCGGCTTGGATGATGGTATTGGCCATCGCGATGTTCTCATTTGGTGAAATGATGATCAGCCCTAAAAAGAATGAATTTATGGGTAACATTGCCCCTGAAGGCAAAAAAGCCATGTACTTAGGCTTTGTAATGCTACCTCAGGGTATCGGCTGGACCTTAGAAGGCTACTTTGGCCCTAAGCTATACGAGATGTACGCGTCTAAAGAGATCTTCTCGCTGCAGTTACTGGCAGAGCGAGGCATGAGTGCCCAAGAGATCGAGGTGATTCCTCAAGGTGAGGCGTTTACTACGTTGGTGAGTTATACCGGCGAATCTGCACAAGCACTGACAACCTTGCTATACAACACCCATGACATTGGCATGGCTTGGTATATCATTGGCGCCATTGGCACTATCTCCGCCGTTGGTATCTACCTCTACGGCAAGTGGTTACTCAAACTGCAACGAGCTTAACCACCGCATTAAAAAAGCAGCCAATGGCTGCTTTTTTATTGCTTAACCACCGCAGACGAAGTACCAAGTTGCTGCGATAAAATCATGTAGCGCTTGGCCTCTTCTCGCGGCAACGCTTTGGCATAAAGCCATCCTTGTACATAATCGACACCCGCAAGCTTAACAAATTTGGCTTCCTCGGTCGTTTCCACACCTTCAGCAATCAGGCTAAAACCAAGGCTTTGGCACAACATACAAGTGTGCGAATAAAGCGTTCGCCCTTTGGGGTTAACAATATTTTCTAACAGGGTTCTATCTAGCTTAATGCCATCAATTTTAACCTTGCTAAGTAAGCTAATACTTGAAAAACCGGTGCCGAAATCATCGAGCAAAATAACAAAGCCAGCGTCTCTTAGGCGTTTGATGCAGCTTTCAATACGTTCAAAATCAATCATGAATGCCGACTCAAGCAGCTCTATCTCTATCGACTCGGCATATTGACCGAGCTTTTCAAACAGCAAGGTTTGAATGGCTTCATCAATAATATTATTGGGATTAAGGTTAAGGCTAACCTTGGGGAAGAAGTTACTGTTGTGCCATTTGAGCATATCTTCAGCCAAGCGGTTTATCACAAAGGTATCAATCAAATTGGAATACCCTGCTTGGTCAAACTCCTCAATGAAATAGGGACCGACCACATTGCCTTCGCTATTTTTTAGCCGTAATAATGCTTCGAAGCCCACGGCAACGTTATGCTCAACATCAACCTTAGGCTGATAATAGAGTAGCAACTCACCATTCAACACCTCTTTCATTGTCTTCTCTAAATTGCGATTGTGCTCAATGGATTGCTGCTGTTTTTGTGAGTAATTTTGCTCGGCAATTTTGTCGATATCGTGTTGAAGTTGTACCCGTTTAATCATGGTTGCATCGATGCTATTGACGCTTGAAATCAGATTAGAACGCTTTACAAAAGGCAGGTATATCACCACACCTAAGGCGATTAATATCAGCTGCAGGATCACCACGCTTAAGCCTTGGCCCGCAATAAGACCATTAAGAATAGTCGGGGTTACCCAGGGAAACCCTTGGCCGGTAAAGGCGATAAAGCCATGTTCTACAGCAAAATAGCCGATCAACATATTCAAACAAGGCACCAGCACAAAAGGCAGCACTAGCCTAGGGTTAAAGATGATCGGCAGACCATAGATCAGTATTTCGTTAATATTGAACAACGAAAACGGTAATGAAATGCGAGCAACGTTAATCGCATTACGATCTTCCGCTGCAATAAAAATAGCAATAAGCAAAGACAGGGTTGCCCCACTACCGCCAAAGAGTACAAACAGATCCATAAACTGCGCGATAGTGAGTGCCGGAAACACCTGCTGCAATCCATTGTCGACGCCAACAACCAGCAGGTAAGCATTATCACCATGTACCCCAAAACACCAAAGGATATGGGTGACGAGCACTCTGAAAAATACTTGGCTAAATAGACCTGCCCCCGCCAACTGTTGTACAAACGGCTCAAGTATATTTTGCGCTAGCTCACTCACCATCCACACACTGCTGGTCACCACAATAAAACAGATTATCAACGGCAGCAGCATATTCAAATGCTGTTTAAGGTAACCACTTAACGAGGTACTGGTCAGTATCTGTAGGCGCTCAATCGACATCACAAATTGCAGGCTATAGGCCATAACAATGGGAATGATCACGGCTCTGGGATCACCGAAAAACTGGCTAAAGCTCTCGCTGTCGATAGACACACCGTGAACATGAATATGTAAGGCAATTAATGCGCTAATGGATAACGATGCCACGACGACGGCAGAAATATTGAGATATTTGGCAAAATGAAATGACAATGACAACATCGCCATTAACGGAAAAAATGAGAACAACACAATGCCGAACTCTCGCAGCCACGTATAAAAGGCATACTGCTGCCATTGCGGCTGCCACACATCGACTAACGCAAGAATTAACGCCATTAGCGAGTTTACAAAAAGAAATGGCAACAGAGCGATAAAGGATTCGCGAATCGCTATTAAGAATCGACGTTCTGCAACCTTTTGTGTGCCCGGCATGCTGTCCTAAAGTGTTTGTGGCTAACACTTTAAGTTAGTCTAAAAACAGCAAAATAGACAAATAAATCAATATAAACAGTGCAGAATATTGGTCGGCCTAAAAATCAGTAATATTGACCTCGATGGCACAACAACTACGCTAAATTTGGCTGACCTCATCGGCGCTCAACATTCTGCTTTGGCCAACCTGCAAGCTGTCATCGAGAACAAGGTTGCCCACTGCAAACCGATGTAAACCAATGACTGGGTTTCTAAATCGGCCAAACATGCGCTTGATCTGATGATAACGCCCTTCGGTCAAGGTCACTATCGCGCTTGTCGTATCAATGATTTCCAATTGCGCAGGTTGAGTAACAATGTCTTCATACTCAAAATACATCCCCTGTGCAAAAGCCTCTACATAATCATTATTTAGTGGATTTTGTAGTGTCACTCGATATCGTTTAGCCACCTTGTGCTCGGGCGACATTAAACGTTTTGACCATTGTCCATCATTGGTCAATAACATTAATCCTGAGGTATTGAGATCTAATCGGCCTACGATATGCAGTTGCTGCTTATCTTGATGGTCAATAAGGTCTAAAACGGTTTGGTGTTTATCATCAACCGTAGCGCTCACCACCCCCACCGGCTTATGCTGCATTAGGTAAACGGGCTGTTGCGCTTGCAGCACCTCACCGTGCAGACAGATATAACTAAACTGATTGATTTGCATGGCGACATCGCGAGCTACAACCCCATCGACGGTCACAGCACCTTGCGCCACAAGCAGGCGTATCTGTTTGCGCGGCAACTGTTGGTGTTGGCTAATGAATCGATCCAAGCGACTTCTATTTGATCTCATGGTTTAAGCAGTCAAGGGGGTTAATTTGTAGGCACATCGTCTAGCACCTTCGATGATATGCTCTTCACGGCTAACACTCGCTAAGTCACCCAGTAAGCTCTGAAATAGTGCTAATTCGGAACGACAGAAATTTAGACAACCACTGGCCGCAGCACAAATAGGGCAATGATTTTCCAATAGCCAGTAGCACTGGCCATCAAACTCAACATTGGCCACATAGCCCTCTTCAGTACGAATTTGTGCTAACTCATTAAGTTTTCCTGCCAAGTCAGGGTGCGATTGCAGGCGTTGTGAATACTGCTTATAGCTTTGCTGCTCGCGGTGAGCAATAAGCTGCTCTAAGCCACCGTCGCCAAAAACAGTGACCACAGACTCAATCAATTGACTGGTAAGATCATCATGTCGATCGGGAAAGAACTTATTGGTACTTGCTGTTAAAGCCCAATAACGTGTCGGTCGACCACGGGCGGCTTTTTTATCTTCAAAAACCAACATGCCGTCATCTTCCAATGACTGCAGGTGCTGACGCACTCCCATCGTCGTCAAAGCAAACTCGCTCGCGAGCACTTTAGCCGTTGTTGGTCCATGCTGCTTAATATACTCAATAATACGTTCACTGGTTTTCTTCACATGCGTACCTGTTTCAGCCTATCGCTATAGGTCTATTATTACCTATTCACCACTTAAGTAAACTTTTTTATTTACTTTATACTTTACTTTATTAAGTAAAGCATTTACCTTACATAATATTAAGTAAACAAAAAGGATTACATAATGAACTTACTCATCATCAGTAGCAGCCAAAGAGCAGCCTCACAAAGCGACAAGGTAGGTCGATACTTAAGCGAGTCAGAGACGCAATTTGAACAAATTAACTATGTGGAACTATGTCGCTACCAAATTCCATTCTGGGATGGCAGTCAAGAAAGTAAAGCGGCGTTAGGTAGTGATTGGAGTGCGCTAAATGATCTCGTTGCAACCGCTGATGCCATGATACTCATAACTCCTGAGTGGGGAGGAATGGCATCCCCCATTTTGAAGAATTTTTTATTGATGTGTGACAACCAAACCACCGCCCATAAACCGGCGTTGTTAGTGTCAGTATCTAGTGGCATAAGCGGCGCCTACCCAATTGCAGAGCTGCGAATGAACGCACTTAAAAATAATAAGATGATTGCCTTACCCGATCACCTGATCATTCGCGATGTCACCCAAATGTTAGAAGCTGATAGCAAGGATAATAGCCGCGATCAGCAACTTAGGCAGCGTATTAGCTACAGTCAGCATATGCTTTATCAGTACGCCCAAGCGTTAGCGGTTATTCGTCACAACCATCAGCACAAGCCCTACCCGAAACAACAAGAATACATTTACGGCATGTAATACCAATCAAACAAGGATAAAATTATGATTCATTTAGAGCACATTAATTTAGTAGTAAGAGACATACCAACAGCACTGAAGTTTTACCAAGCCGCCTTCCCACATTGGTCTGTGCGCGGTGGGGGAACGGGTAGCTGGTATGGGGTGGCACGTCAATGGGTACATTTTGGCGATGATTATCAGTACATTGCGTTTAATGACGATGGCGACAGTGATAACCGCGATTTAAGTGGCCATCAAGTCGGGTTAGCCCACTTTGCTTTTGTTACCGATAACTTAGATGCCATCATCGAAAGACTTGCTGCTGCCGGTTTTAACATCGACAAAGACGGTGCCGAAGATCCCTATCGCCGCAATGTCTACTTTATTGACTCAGATGGCTATGAGATTGAGTTTGTACAGTACCTCAGCGATGTTCCTGCGCTGCGTAACCGCTACGATGAGTGCTAATTTAACTCACCCTAAAAGCCATAGGTGCCGTTAACTGAATTTGCGTAGTACAGACAACGGCACAAACTTCAACAAACGATATACCACTGACCAAGGCCAACTGGGCACATAACTATGACGTCGCTCCTGCTCTATCGCACAAAATAGGGCTTTACCACCCGTTTCAAGGTCGACAATAAAAGGTACTTTTTCCACTTTGGCGTTGATCTCAGTACGAATAAAGCCTGGATGTATGCACGACACCTTAATAGGAGTGCCTAACATCTCTACCGCGAGACCTTCTGTCATTGAGGTTAATGCGGCTTTTGTTGCACCATAAACTGTCAGAGCACGCCTAAATCCCCTAGCGGCGCTAACTGAAGAGATAGTCACCAAATGGCCGTAGTTTTGCTTTCTAAAAATTTGCATTGCGGCTTCAGTTTGCGCTAAAGCGGCAACAAAGTTAGTCATTGCCGTTGCCTTATTGGCTTCAAATTGCCCAGTACCTATGCTGGCACCTTTGCCAATGCCGGCGTTAATAATGATCCGGTCAAGCCCGCCAAATTGCTCGGCTGCTTGCTCAAATGCGCTGAAAACCGCTTGGTGGTCATCAACATCAAGCTGCTGAATCAACACCTTTATACTGGGATTGATCTGCTTCAATTGTTGTTGCAACTGCTGCAAGTTATCTAGCCGTCTGGCACATAACACTAAATCACGACCATGTGCTGCGAACTCAATGGCCATCTGCTTGCCAAGCCCTGAACTTGCGCCTGTTATTAGTATCCTTTTACGCATATCCATCCCAAACTGAACAATGACTCTAGAACGTAATGCTTATATAAGTAAATGTAAACCATTAAGGATTATATGACGCCAAAAAAACTACAACTAAATATTGAGATTACAGTCGAAAATTTCGCTGAAAAGCATTATATAAAATCGTCATTAATTAAGTAATGATGAAGTTGAGTAACACTCAAAAATAACAATCAGAAATAACAACCACTACAAGGAATTAGTAAATGAATATCAAAAAAACACTCGCGTTAGCCGTCACTGCCATTGCAATCTCTACCGCAGTACAAGCTGCTTATTGGGAGTTTTCCATCTACTCATATGTCGATGACAATGGTGTTGAAGTCGGCCGAGTTTATATCCCGTGTTTTAACCGTAAAGCGGTCCTTACCGGTGTTAGAACCAGTAATAAAGTACTGGTAGAGCGCGGCGTGTGCGCATAGGGAACAAGTACCGCTAACGACGTATGTTGGCGGTTTTTCAGTTCAAACTAAAACATAAAATGCTAGTAGAAATATATTAAGGCAGCAAACAGGACAACATAAAATACAATACCTAAAGCACAAACAGCATTAAAATCTTTACTTTTAATTCGCTTTTCTCGGCTAAAAATAGCAGGTAGATATAATGGCTTTTGTATTTTCCCAAAGGAAAATATCGCCAATAAAACCGCCCCTGTTGTATAAAACAACACGGACAAAACTAACTCCCATACAACCCAAAAAATCAGTTCTGCCGCAAACTGCACCACCATGAGTCCTCCTTGAAACGATATTGTGTTACTGCGCAATTAAGCCAAATGGAACATTCAAACTAAAATGCGCCGATAATAAGTAAACTGAGCGTTACCTCTATCTTTAATTACCACCTTAGCCAGCCATATACTTGAGCAGCAGAAAAAATCCACCAAAGAAGCACAAACCAAATAACACCATCATGGTCAACGTCTTAGATTGGCGCATCGATTTAACTAGCGCGAACAGGGTATCAGCTTCGAGTAAGTCACGAGCCCAGCCACCAGCATGACTTTTGTTTCGACGCTCGATGTTGGCTTGAAAACGGTGAGATTGCTTAGGTGTAGAAACGAAATTATCCATGTTTTGCCTCTTCTGCTTCATTGCAAAAGCCAGCATAACCACACCAAGGTTAACCAAATAACAACAAACCATTAAACTTAATTAACAGTGGAACGAGGGACATTTGAGTTTATTTATTAAATGATGAAGTTGGCAACGATAGGCAAAGGTCTTTTGCGGCTAATGAAACACAGTATTTTGCAAGGACAAGCATTGCAGTTAAACTACAACAAACACTTTTACTCATTTTGTGTCATGACATCAGCATATCGCTACCAGCACCAATACACCCTAGATAAACACTACTACCTAGAATGCTTTGATCAATCAGTACCGACCGTTGAAGGCTATAAACCCTACACTAAAGCAATCGGATTTATTTTTGTGGGTACCGCATTGTTACTTACCGACACCAATGCCTATGCTTCTTGGTTTATTATTGGCTTGGGATTTGTTGAGGGGCTCAGTGTCCGTTTCAAGCGTACATGGTGGTTATGGCGACAACTCATGAGCAAAGCGTCTGGCCACAGTGTGGATCTAACCATCGATGATGAGGGGATCACTAGCCAATCGGCCGTCATTACCCACACCATAGCATGGCAGCAGGTCAATCAAGTTATCACCACCAGCAAGGGCTTGTTGCTACAACTGGAAAAGGGCCAAACCTACTTATCAAATCAGGTGCTTGATGAGTCGGCAATTGCATTTATTCATCAAAAAGTCGCCGAGACAAAACCTGCGTAACACTTAACTATTGCCGAAGGTATTTCTTATCACTGAATTACCTTTGGCTAGATTTAGCCTACATAACAGCATAAAAAAGGTGCTTATTCACAACGCAGTAAAATTTTGAACTGCTACACTTAAAGCCACACCCCTATATATGGATGTATATGGCTTATGTATCAAAAGTTCATGGATGATGACTTCCCCTTTGCCATGATGCTGTCCAGCGTTAATGGTGACATTATTGAGTGCAATCAGGCGTTCAAGTCCCAGTTTAACTATCAGTTTGATTCAACGATAAAAACAAGTGTTACGTCGCAGCTTGTACCACTGGGTGCAGCCTTTGCTAACCAAGCTAGTAAACAATTTAGTGATTTGGTCCTGCAAAAAGATGGCTTGTTTATGTTCAAGCATGCCAACGGATGCACACGAGTACGAATATCAGCGCAATATGATCATCACCAGCACCACTACTTACTTCTATTTACGCCGCAGTCTTCTGATAAAGCTTGTCCATTACAACTAAATCAATTGATCGACAGTGCCAGTATTGGTTTGTGGCGATATGACATTAAAACAGGGCAATTTAGCTGCTCGCAAAAAATGCTATCACTCCTTGGCCTCGAGCTTAACTGTCGCTATCAATGGCAAGAGTTTGTCGAACAGATTTGTCCTAATGACCGACACAAATTTGCCAGCCTAGCCGACCTAGCATCCGCCAATAGCAGCAACTGCTTTCAATTTAGTATGGAAAACAATCCTAGCAGTCTTTTCGAACTGCGCTGCAAGCACTTTAGCTATCAATCATCGTCAGAGCTCATCGGCTTAGTATTTGATAGAACTGAATCTAATGACATGCTGCAGGATTTGAAGAAACTGCACGAAGCGCGAGACTTAGCACTCGATGCGGGCAACATCGGTAATTGGCACGCCGAAATAGACCGTCAAGGTCAGTGGATGTGGAACTGGGACAAACGTGCCAATGAGATGTGCGGTATTGCTGAGCATCGGCGCGGAGATATTAAAGCTTGGGTGGAACGTCTACATCCAGAAGATTGTGATCGGGTGTTTTCAGCAATAGAGCATTCCCTTGAAACGGGTGAAGCTTTTCATCAAGAGTATCGCGCTATCCATGACAATGGCGATATCGTCTACGTTGTCGGTAAGGGCCAAGTGGGTAAAAACGATCTCAATCAAAATAGCCGAATCGATGGGGTTTGTATCGACCAAACCCCGATTGTAGAAGCACAAAAGGCACTTCAAGAAAGCAATAACACCTTAGAGTCGCGAGTAGCGCAGCGTACAACGGAATTACAAAAGGCCAAAGAACTTGCCGAACGTGCCAGTCAGGCAAAAAGTGAGTTCCTGTCGATGATCAGTCACGAATTACGCACCCCGATGAATGCGGTAATCGGTGCACTTGAATTGCTAGAGTTTACTGACGATTCTAAGGAGGCGGATGAACTGATCAATACGGCCTCCACTTCGGCAAACAACCTTATATACATACTCAACGATATTCTCGATATCAATAAAATTGAGTCTGGAAAGATGGATGTCGAACAAGCTGATTTTTGCATCTCAGAGGTCGTGCAAAACCTGCAACAGCTATTTGCCCCGACAGCCCATCGTCAAAACCTAGATTTTGTGATTAATGAAGACCCTGACATTCCAGCCTTACTTGAAGGCGACAGTGTCAAAGTCAGGCAAATATTATTTAACCTGCTAAGCAATGCGATGAAGTTTACCCATTCAACTTCAGATGTAAGAGGCAAAGTTGGCCTCAAAGTATCCATTAGCGAACAAAACAGTGTGGTAACTAAGGTTCGATTCACGGTCACAGATACCGGCATTGGTATAGACAAAGACACTCAAAAACAGTTGTTTACTCCATTTACCCAAGCTCAAAAATCAACTACCCGAGAGTACGGTGGTACTGGGCTGGGCTTAGCAATTTGCGGCAAGTTGACCAATCTACTTGCAGGAGAAATCAGCTTAGAGAGCGAGCAAGGCAAGGGTTCCAGTTTCAGTGTTGAGCTGCCTTTCTGGCCAGCAAAATCAAGTGGCCCCGCCCCGGCGTTACTGCATCATCAAATAGCAGTAGTGACGTTACAGCATAATCCGCTCGATACTCACCGAATCACCCAGTACTTAATCAATGCCGGTGCAAACGTCACCAAGGTTTCACTTGATGAGCTTTTTGATGCCGAGCAGCACTTCGATGCAGTGCTAGTGCTCAGCGGCAACTACACTGAAAGCCAGCAGGAGTTGGTGCAACTTTTTGGACAAAATGAACAAGCTGATAATCTATTGCTACTGATCCCCAATGGCGATAAAAACAAGCTGCAAAGCCTAATACCACTTGCCGTTAGCTTAAATCCTTTTCCGCTGTGTCAGGCACAGCTAATTCAAGCCTTAAGCGACTCGATTAATCAACGAGATACCATAGACTTAGATAACCTAGACTTGAGTTTTACTAACCTTAGCCAGCCGCAACAGACCACAGAAACTGCTCGTCAACATGCCGACATTTTGGTGGTAGAAGATAACCCACTCAATCAAAAGCTCATCGTAAAACAACTCAAGACATTAGGTTATCAATGTGACTTAGCTGAAGATGGTGTCGATGGCATTGCACTATGGCAAAACGATCAATACAAGCTTATTTTGACCGATTGTCATATGCCTAATTTAGATGGTTACGACATGTCTAAAAAGATTAGAAATCTTGAGTCATTAAGTAATAAGGATGCCATCCCTATTGTGGCCATTACCGGTGCGGCGATGAGCACTGAATTAGACTATTGCTATCAATCTGGCATGAATGATTTTGTCAGTAAGCCAATCCAGTTGCGCGATTTAGAAAAAGTGATGCAAAGGTGGTATAGCCATGACTCCTATTGAAAGCGCCATTTTGGATCGCAATATCCTAATTAGTCTCATTGGCGATGACCCGCAAGAAATTGCCGATTTTCAGCATCAATTTATCGCTCAGGCACAACAGAGCCTTAAAAAGTTAGCAATGGACTTCAATCAAGCCGACTTTAATGGGGTAAAACAAGAAGCTCACTTCTTAAAAACATCGGCTAAAGCCATTGGCGCACTGCAAGTGAGCGATATTCTACAATCGATAGAACATGCCGCCGTTGCTCACGATAAAGCGACCACTAAAAGCCTCATTTTGTCACTTAAACACGCGCTGCAAAGCTTAATTGGAGCGATTCAACAATGATGAAAAAATCCAATATTGCCAGCCGTCATCCTAAGGTGATTATGATTTATGATCACGAAGAAGACATTGTCGGTGCTGCGAGTATTATTTCGGAACAAGTACCAGACTACCGCACCCTCCCGGCAGATAGGCACATTAAAGATAGGTTGCAGGAGTTTAAGCCCAGTGTCATTTTATTTGCGATGAGTACCATTACCGACAGTATCGAGCTTTATACTAAGCTTATCGACGCCAAGGTCATTGATTTTATTCATTACAGTGTCTTGATGTGTAAAAACAAAGAATCAGGTATCGCCTTTCGTTGTTGCATCAAGAATGTGTTCGACAATTACTTTGTTTACCAACCTTTATACGAAAAGTTTCGTCTCAAGGCGATAGTCCATAACGGCTTATCGATCACCCAATCCCACAGTCAATACCAGGGCCTTTCAGACGACCAGCTCGATGATATTGATGCCAGCTTAAAAACCCTCATCGATAGCGGCAGTGATTGTCGGCAGCACCTACTTGATTCAGTGGCAGAGTGTAAATCAGCACTTGCTGCCGCACCAGCAACCAACCACGGCATTAATGATGACCCGGAACAGATCATTGCGGCACTAAAAAGCCAACATATCGATCCACTGCTGGCTGATTTAGAAGACCAGATAAAGTCCGGCCTCGATGCCATGCTAGATCAAATGCTAACCAAGCAGTTAGCGTTAAAACAGAGTAATCGACGTCAGCAACCAAGGGAGAAAACCAGTAGCAACACCCTGAATGACTTGCTTGTCCCACCGCCCATAACCAAAGCCAAGCGCCACAAAATTCTCGTCGTTGAAGACAATCACCTGTACCGAGAAATGATCGTTAAAGCCCTGCAACAAGATAAATTTGATACCGATGAAGCCAGTGACGGCATCACCGCATTGAAAAAGATTAAGGCGAATGACTACTCACTTATCCTGATGGATCTGTTCATGCCTAATTTGGATGGCATTAACACCACCAAACAAATCCGAGTGGTTAATAACGGGCAAGATATCCCGGTCATCGCGCTCACAAGCAATAATAACCGCGACTTAATTAAACGTTGGGCACAATTAGGGCTCAAAGGTTATATTCTGAAACCCTCAACCAAACAAGAGATTATCGCTGCAGTAAACACCACCATTAACTAATTGGGTGTATTGGCAGTGACAAAGTGCCTCTACGTAACAAAGTGCCGCTGCGTAATAAGATGACGCTGCGCTTCATCACCCATAGAGATCAGTTGTGGCTGCTTAACTTGCGCCGTGCTAAAGCTGGCTTTATCTGCCCAAGCAAACCAATTGATATCTATCAATGACTGCGCAGTCGCGCCGCCTAAGGTGTTACCCGGCCCGAGTATAATCACTTTATCGGGTGCAAACTCCTTCACCGCTACCTGAATCGCGCGAGTAAAGTCATAGGGCTCGACCACCTGATTGCGCAAAGTATATTGATGCAACTGGCGTATATCGGTGCTGAGCGGATACCACAAGTGACCGCGACCATCGACCATCGGAATAGTGGGTGCTTGAAACAAGTGCACAGGTAACAACTCTTGACCTCGCTGCGAAATATCTTGCATCAGCGGCGTGTGAAATGCGCCATGATTATAAAGGCGCAGCGGATACTTATCGTCAATACTGGGCAACAACTCAACCGCTTGGCTCAAACCCGCTTCGTTACCAGCGATAACTTGATAGCCACCTAGATTTATTGACAAATATAACTCGCAGCCGTCAATTTGGCTGACTTGTTGGATCACCTGCTCAACTGCCTTTTTCGCCTGTGAATTAACTTGCCAGTGCGCATCCATTACTGGGTAAATAATCTGCCCACCAATCAAACCATCTGCCATCATAGAGCCCATGGTGTTAATCACTTCAATCGCATTAGGCTGTGACAACGCGTCCGCGCAGGCCATCGCAATATACCAGCCCATCGAATTACCGGTCACGGCCACCACTTCATAACGGCTTTGATCGATATCCATAAAATCAGCTAAAGCACAGGCATAAATCAATGCAGAAGCATTCTCCCCAGGCGTATGCAACTTGAAATTGTATTTCTTGGCCTGATCTAATTGGCTGATGGCTGCCTGTTGTTGCTTAGCTCTAAAGTGGTCAATGCCTGCAACAAGCTGTTTTTTATCAGCATGGTACTTAGCGAGGTAACCCAGTTCAGTCTTGTTGTAGCAACCGCGTCCAGGTGCGACTACGACCACTCGCTCACGCTCAGCGCTACCATGTTGGCTCTGGTCACTATGTGGATTAAAGCTCATCAATTGGCCTCGTTCGAGTTAGAATCGTTTAACATAGCAAGCGCTTTAGTCATGATGTCATTGCGACTTGGCAGTGGTAAGGTGGCCGCATCAGCCAGAGGAATAAAGCTGTCTTGTGCGGTAATGCGCGCAAGCCTTGGCGTATCGTCCCCCAAATGCTCATGCAGTTCCGTACATATTTGCTCACTGATAGACCCGGTACGGCGACACTCATCAACAACCAATACATTAGTCGCCCCACTAATTTCAGCCGCTAACCCCTGGCTATTTAATGGTGCTAACCAGCGCAGATCAATAACGGAAACCTGCCAGCCCTGTTGCAATAGTGCTTGCTGTGCTTGGCGGCAAAGAAAGTAGCCATTACCGTAGCTGATCATGACCAATGCTTTACCCTCACCCTCAACATGAAAATCCCCGCATCTCATCGGCACACTGGCGGCTTCGCTTTGGTAACTATGACTCCAGAGGCCATCGCCCTCTTTCAGCAAATCTCGAGTCATATAACGTGCGATAGGCTCCAGAAAAATCACCACTCGCTGCTCTTCTAGCGCTAACCGCACGCATTCACGCAACATAGCCATGGCATCAAAACCATTTGATGGACAGGCAATGATGACGCCGGGAATATCTCTAAATACCGCAAACGAGTTGTCATTGTGGAAATGACCACCGAAGCCTTTTTGATAGGCGAGGCCAGCAATGCGGATCACCATAGGGTTAGTAAATTGACCATTTGAGAAAAATGGCAACGTAGCGGCCTCGCCTCTAATTTGATCTTCAGCATTATGCACATATGCAAGAAATTGGATTTCAACAATCGGCAAAATACCATTGTGGGCCATGCCGATCCCCAAACCCAAAATGGAGGTTTCATCTAACAAAGTATTAATGACTCGGTTAGGACCAAAACGCTCAACTAATCTGGCAGTAACGTGGTAAACCCCACCTTTACGACCGACATCTTCACCGCATACCACGATGTTTTTGTGCTTCGCCATCAACTCCGTGAGTGTTAAGTTAAGCAACTTCCCCATATGGATGGGCTTACCCAGTGATGCTTTGTCAGCTTTTAGCAACAAGCTGAGTTGCTGCTCATCTAGATTTGGCGGTGATAGCCGGTCACGCTTTGGCGGAATGATTGAGGCCATCACGTCGGCGGCACTCGTTAGTTTAGGCCGACTAACCGCAGCGTTAGCAACAGCATGGATTTGCGTTTTTAATTGCTGATACCGCTCAACAATCTGCGTCGCCGTCATCAGCTCGCTGTCAATGAGTTGCTGGGCAGTAACCAACAATGGGTCTTGCGCTTCGTTGTCCAATATTTGCTGTTTGCTCATATAAGCAATTTCGGCATCACTACCCGCGTGCCCCATCAGTCTCACGGTACGAACATGTAAAAATACTGGAGTACGATGAGTACGGGCATAATCTGCGGCCGCTCGGCTAGCCTGATAGCAATCCAATATGTCACGTCCATCACAACGGATGTACTTTAATGCGGGCCGATTGGCAAAGTTTGCAGCAATCCAGCCTTGTGGCGTCGGTGTAGAAATACCTATGCCGTTATCTTCACAGATAAACACTAATGGCATTGGCACATGTTGATATGCCGCCCAACAAGCCGCATTGATTGCAGTTTGTGCGCTTGCATGATTTGCTGATGCATCGCCAAAGTTACACAGCACCACACTATCGGCAGCCATGTGAGCCGCCACAGCCACTCTTTCGGTGAGCGGAATACTCAGCGCTGCGCCTACGGCTTTAGGTAAGTGCGAGGCAATCGTTGATGTCTGCGGCGGGATATTAAGGGCTTTACTGCCAAGCACTTTATGACGACCGCCGGAGATAGGATCATCACTGGCGGCGGCAAAAGATAACAACATGTCGTATAGCTGACTCTCACCGTCTAAATGACGACCACGTTCTAACATAAATGCGGCACTACGATAGTGCAAAAAAGCCATATCATCGACCCGAAAAGCCAGTCCATAAGCCGCGTTGCCTTCATGGCCCGCACTGCCAATGGTGTAGAAGCCTTGATTACGACTGCGCATTTGCCGAGATTCTAGATCTAATAAGCGGCTTTTCAACTGAGAATCAAATAAGCCAATAAAGTCATGTTGACTCAAACCTAGCTTGCGATAGTCATGCCCATGGGCAATATCACTAAATTGCTGTTGATTAATGCGATCGATAAAACTGCGATCGATAGCGATAGCTCTGTCTTCCATACGAATCCATTACCTTGCTAATAAAGAGGAGCAAGGGAGCAAAGCTCCCTTGTTATCGATCACCCGAAGGCTTGAATGCCGGTTTGTGCCCGTCCTAAAATGAGTGCGTGAATATCGTGAGTGCCCTCATAGGTATTAACAGCCTCAAGGTTCATAACATGGCGAATAACATGAAATTCATCTGAAATACCATTGCCACCATGCATATCTCTTGCAACTCGCGCAATGTCCAATGCTTTACCACAGGAGTTACGTTTTATCAGCGAGATAGCCTCAACCGGTAACTGGCCAGCATCCATTAACCGCCCAGCCTGCACACAGCTCAGTAAGCCTGTGGCTATCTCTGTTTGCATGTCTGCGAGTTTCTTTTGAATCAACTGTGTAGCCGCCAATGGTCGATTAAACTGAACTCTATCTAAACTGTATTGCCTTGCCGCATGCCAGCAAAACTCTGCGGCACCCAGTGCGCCCCATGCAATCCCATATCGGGCTTTGTTAAGACACCCAAATGGCCCTTTTAGACCGCTGACATTTGGAAGCAGGGCTGACTCGCTCACCTCGACATTGTCCATGACAATTTCACCGGTTATCGAAGCTCGCAAAGAGAATTTGCCTTCGATTTTCGGTGCACTTAATCCGGGCATGCCTTTTTCTAAAATAAAGCCCCGAATTTCACCGTCCAACTTAGCCCATACCACGAATACGTCAGCAATCGGCGAATTAGTGATCCACATTTTGGCTCCGTTTAACCGATAGCCCCCCTCAATCGCTTCCGCGCGCGTTTTCATGCCGCCGGGGTCAGAGCCAACATCAGGCTCTGTTAGACCAAAGCAACCGACCCACTCGCCTGTTGCCAATTTAGGTAGGTACTTCTGTCGTTGATCTTCGCTACCATATTCATGGATCGGGTGCATGACCAATGAAGATTGCACACTCATCGCCGAACGATAGCCACTATCTACCCGCTCTATCTCTCGCGCCACCAGTCCGTAACTGACATAATTTACATTCGAACACCCGTATCGCTCTGGCAGCGTCGCGCCTAACAAGCCTAATTCACCCAGCTCATTCATAATTTGCCTGTCAAAATGCTCTTGGCGATTAGCCATTAGCACCCGGCTCATCAATTTATCTTGCGCATATTCGTGCACACTATCGCGGATCATCCGCTCTTCTTCAGTTAAGAGTTGATTTAATTGCAGTGGATCAGCCCAGTCAAAATGTGCACGTGCCATGAGAATTCCTTTGTTGATGTCGATTTAATAACCCAGCAAGTGATTACCGATGTTAGCGAGTAACGCCACGCCCTAGCAGCGAGTGTTTAATCCGTCCGTTATGCCAGTAATCAATAATCAGCAATAGCTACAATAAGGGGATTCTCGGTCAATAAAAAATATTGTTTTTCTTTGTCATTTATAGTTTTTAGCTATACCTTACGTAAAGGTAAATAAAATCAAACGTTGAGTGATTTTGGGGGCAGCGATGAACCTGCGAGCGCTAAAATATTTTGTCGCGGTATTAGAAAAAGGCAGTATTAGTGCCGCTGCGAAGCACTGTTATATTGCTCAGCCTTCGATTTCAACGGCCATTGTACAGCTGGAAAAACAGCTCAATAATCAATTATTCATCCGTCACGGCAAAGGCGTGCGTGCCACTGAAGCGGGTTTACGGCTTTACCCTTTGGCGCAACAACTACTCAGCGAAGCAAAAGCCATTGAATCTTTGTTTAGTTCACCTCTGCAACGGGCAACATTCAAGCTGGGACTAATCCGCTCATTGGGCGTACAGCGGATGAGTCAACTACTAAAAGAATTTACCCACACGGCAAGCGATATTGAGCTCAGTTTAGTTGAGCCAAACGAGCCTGCTGACGCTAGAATTATTACTACGACAGATTTGGTCTCCACTGAGCATTTTGAAGCAATCTGGCACGATAACTACCTACTGGCGATTCCTGCCAGTTTTAGTCTCAGTTTACAAAGCAAAATACAGTTACAGGATCTTAACCAGCAGCCTTTTATTTATCGCGCCCCTTGTGAAGCCTTAGCAGAAATGCAGCAGTTAATGGATTTAGAAGGGATACAGCTGCAAATTCGCGCGCGTATTCAAACCATAGAGTATGCAGTTGGTTTGGTCAGTGCCGGAGTCGGCATCGCGCTTGTTCCCGATATTCCAGCCATTACTGAGCAGAAAAATATTGTATTTAAGACTTTGCAGGATATCGAATTAAAACGCACTGTAGGATTGGCACTCCCCAGAGAAAGGCAGCTCACTTCAGCACAACAACTCCTGCAACAAATCTGCCAACAACACAAAACCAAATAGCAGCATTAACACACAAAGTGGCAACATAATAGTCGTTACCGACAAACAATCACCTAGTTTGTGTATCAGTTTGCATCAGAAACCATTAAAAAACTGCTTAAGAGTGAGCGAGATGATACTCTGTTGCCGGATATGTTAATTCTGTGATGGGGTTTTGAGTAGCTGCTATGAAAAAGCTTAACCTGATTTTGCTCAGTGCAACTTTATTGTGCACACCACTGTTTGCCAGCGAGCAAAACTCTTGTGGTGAGTATAGTGAGTGCATTGCCATTGATCGTTGGGATATCGGTATTGCTGCTGGCTACGGTGAAAGATCTAATCCATTAAAAGACTACGATGATATTCCCATCTACCTGGCACCGACCATTGCCTATTACGGCGACAGTTGGTTTTTTGACAATGGTAATTTTGGCTATACCTTAGCAGAACAAGAAAAATATACCGTCAACCTAGTCACCAGCTTTAGTGCCGATAGCGCGTTTTTCTACCGCTGGGATCCATCTAATATCTTTATTGCTGGAACAAACTCGTTCAAACAACAAGTGAGCGCGATGCCAATGCTTGCTGACTCGAGTGGCAAAGACAAGCATTCTGCGTCAAAAACGGTTTTTAACGAACTAGAAACTCGACACTTTACACTTCTTGGCGGAGCCGAAGCATTTATTTACACTCGAGCTGGTATTATCAATCTCAGCCTTGCACATGACATGTTCAATGTGCATCAAGGCACAGAGGCCAAAGTGAAATGGTTGTATAACGTCGCCATTGAACAATGGAAGTTCGAATTAGCCGCAATAATGAACTGGAAAAGCGAAGAGATAGTGGACTACTACTACGGAGTGAGACCCAGTGAAAATATCTACTGGAGTGAACACTTTGATGCTAAATCAGCGATTAATCTTGGTATGGAATTTACCAGTCAGTTCGTAATGACCGAACATTGGGAGCTAGTGTTTTTAGCTCGCTATACAGATATTGCTGATGAAATAGCTGACAGCCCACTGCTCAATGAACGCTACTCGAGCACTTTTTTTGTCGGCACGGCTTATAGGTTTTAAGTGTAGTGCGTTTGTTTCATCCTTTATTGATAACTTGGTGTTTATTGTTACTGTCTTTATTTGGCAGTGATTTTGCGCAGGCCAATGATGATAAATTTGATCTAGGGCCCAGTTTAAATCTCTCACCTCAGTTTTGTATCACGTCAATAGACGATAATATCTGTGAACTAGATATCACACTCGAGTGGGATGACAGTGTGACACAAACAGTGTGCATATTATCTGATCACGAGGCGCTGCCTAAATGGTGCGCTCAATCAGCTGATATTCACTCATATAAGTTTTCAATAGAAGCTAGCAAGGACGTGCAATTTATCATGACTGATAAAGCCAGCAATCAAACATTAGCTGGTGTAAAACTCAAGGTCACGCCCGCCACTGAAAAGCAGGTGCGACGTCGCTACCGAAACCCATGGAGTTTATTCTAATGACCGAACCTCAATCGACCCATCGAGTCCTGTTGGTAGAAGATGATATTCGTCTTGCCAATCTGATTGTGGATTACTTAAAGTCGCATGGAATGCACGTAGAAGTCGAACGCCGCGGGGATACCGTTCTTACGCGTTTAATTAACTACAAGCCTGATATTATTCTACTTGATATCATGTTACCTGGCATGGATGGCTTGACCCTGTGTGAGAAACTACCAGACTACTTTGCTGGCCCAATATTATTAATGAGCGCTTTAGGCTCTAATGAAGACCAAATTAAAGGCTTAGAACTTGGGGCTGACGACTACGTAGTTAAACCTGTCGACCCAGCGTTACTCATTGCCCGAATCAATAACCTATTGCGCCGCACAGCAAAACCACCTCAAGTGGAATCGCACTGCTTAAGCTTTGGTAAATTGAGCATTGACCCTCATACTCAAGCAATTCGACTAGGTGAAACCGAAGTTGATCTGACCAGTCACGAATTCGAGCTATTGTGGTTACTTGCTTCGCAAGCCGGACAAGTACTAAGTCGCCAGTACATCTACCAATACCTGCTAAATATTGATTTTGACGGTAAAGATCGCAAAATAGATGTAAGAATTTCTCGCTTGCGTAAGAAATTAGGCGATAATATTGAAACACCGTTCAGAATTAAAACGGTATGGGGCCAAGGCTACTTATTTGCGCCGGAAGCTTGGAACAACTAATTAACCAATATTGGATTTCGCTTGAAACGACTTTTTATCAGCCTTTACCTGCTACTGAGCTTAAGTTTTTTAGGTATTGGCTGGACGTTAGATAGCATATGGCAAAACAATATTGAAGACAGTGGCGACATGGATGCGCCGCTGATTGCCCTCGCACAGTTACTATCAAGCTTGCCAGAATATGAGCGCGATGAGTATCTACAAAAAATCAATCACAATCCTAGCTACCCGCTACGATTACTCAATCAATCCCAAGTTGCATTTGGTAAAAGCCAAGGCCTATCCTCTGACAGTATTCTGGTCACGCGTCACGATGATAATCACGAACTGCAATTTATCGCAGTCGACAGTCAAGTGCTGGTCGCTGGCCCGGTCGAGATCGATCCCCGTGGGCGCTTACGTGGCTTGTTTACCTTGTTCTTTTATCTGTCGCTCGCTTTTGTCGCCTTGATTTGGGTTTGGCCCCTATCGAAAGATTTAAAAACCTTGCGCCATGCCACTCGTAAGTTTGGCCAAGCTAATTGGGATACCCAAATACAATTATCTCCTAGCTCGCAGGTACACTCTCTGGCCGATACTTTTAACGAGATGGCTAAACACATCAGTGCGCTGATTGAAAATCAAAAGCACTTATCAAATGCCGTTTCCCATGAAATTAGAACGCCGCTCGCTAGGCTCAAGTTTGCCCTTGCCTTAGCACCGCAATACTGTACTCCAGAGTCTGACCCAGAAAGGCGTCAAGCTTTTTTAGATGACATGCAGCAAGATGTCAAAGAGATGGAGAACCTACTGCAGGAACTGCTGACCTACGCCAGTTTAGAGTCCAACCGCCAAGGGTTAGATTTTGAACGTTGTAATTTAACCCGCTTAACCCAACAAACTATCGAGCGCTTACGTGGCTTAGGGCCGCAAAATATTAGTATCAATACCGATAGAACCATGGAAGTGATGGGCGATCCATCACTTATTGAGCGCGCACTTCAAAACTTAGTCACCAATGCTCAACGCTTTAGTGAACATAATATTGACATCAGCCTGATTAACCAAGGCAATCGGATCTGCTTAACCGTAACCGATGATGGCCCAGGCATTGCGGAACAAGACCAAGAGATGATTTTCGAGCCTTTTTACCGCAGTAAAGTGGTGCAAAATGGCAACAAAGGCCACGGCTTAGGTTTAGCGATTATTAAACGCATCATGGAGCGTCATCAAGGTGAGGTGAAGTTATCTAGCCAACCGGGAAAAACGGCATTTACCCTTATTTGGCCTCATGTTGATTTACGAAAAAGCCCCCAACATAGCGAATAACGGCTGATTTTCGCTATCAGTCTGGCTCTGGTTCTTCAAAATCAAACGTGGGAGTCGCAGACTGTCTGGCGGCAATAATTTGTTGCTTTTTCGCCTTCATTAACGCCAGCTGGCGTCGGCGCTTACGCTGTTTACACAGTCGAATCACATCATATTTTTTTGCATCAGAGAAATGTAACCAATTAAAGCGCTCATCTCGATTTCTTAAACATCCCTTACAGTAACCCTTAGCATCTGTTTGACAGATACCAATACATGGGCTGGGGATATCAAAAAACTCGAGTTGCTCCATAACGATAACTGACAGGCTCCGCGACCATAATAATCTATACTTTAACCATAACTGATTTATTAAGCCTTGGCTAAAAATTATCCGCTATTGAGCAAAAAACCTTGCATACTGAGCGCGTTAGCGCCACATTGAAACAAACACCTTGAGGATAATAAACGATATGAAACAACTTCTGGTTTGTCTTTTTACCCTATTATTTATAAGTGGTTGTGCGACTAAGTCACAGCAAGACTACGACACCAATTATGATTTCACCCAACTACAGCGTTTTGACCAATTAGCCGCAAGTGAAAGTAATGATAGGTTAAGCGCCGGAAGAATCGAGCAAGCCATACTAGAAGAAGTATTAGCAAAAGGTTTCGTGCTCGATACCAACAATCCACAGTTTCATGTGACATATGGCTTTAAAGTTGAAGACAAACCCAAAGACTCTGGCATGTCGATTGGGGTAGGCACCGGTACATGGGGCAGCGGCGGCGGAGTCAGTGTTGGCACCTCCGTTGGCGTACCACTTGGTAGTGACAATGTTAAGGTGCAAACAATTCAAATAGACGTTATTGATACTGAGACCAATCGACTGGTTTGGCGCGGTACCGATAAGTTTAATTTTGATGCCGGTGGAGAACAAAAAGCCGCCGATACCCGCAAAACCGTGGCGAAAATCTTAGCCCAATTCCCGCCCAAAAAAGGCAACTAAAGCCATTTATCATAAAAAAAGAGGCGCAAGCGCCTCTTTTTTATCGTTGTAGCGCTAGGTTATACCAATCAGTATAAGAATTTGATCTACTCAGCGCGCTTTTGGCAAACTACTTCAAGGCCGGCTAATTTAAAGTGAGTACTGAAACAATGGTTGCTCCCTTGTGAGGTTATTCAACGCAGAAGTAGGCAGCCTAAAACGCGCCACAATGGCGAGTTTTAGCGATTCTGATGCAGTGTTAACGAGCTTAACCGTAGAATAACTATGCTCTTCACTCGTTGCCTTGCCTCAGAACCGCTAAACTCTCGCTGAGTGACTAAATGTTTATACTGATTGGTATTAATGAAACAGATAGTTTAACCAGCCTTGCATCCGCAGAATTACCCGGCGCATCACTGCAACGTGGGCAAAGTGCTCAGTATAGATAGCTGCTTGACCCGCCACACCCGCAGGGAAACGGGTATTCATGTCATCGGCTTCTAAATCAATCAGCACGATTGAGCGGCCGCGAGGCATCAACGCCACACCTGAAACCAATAACCCCCGTGATTGCATTTCACCTTCTGCCATTGCAGGAAGAATTGTTGCAACCTTGCCCTTAAAGACTTCACCTGGGGCTGCATCAAGAATAATCTCTGCTTCATCGCCCTCTTTGAGCCTTAGCAGCGAGTTCTGCCAAAATGCGCCAGCGAAGTAACGCTCTTCATCTGGAATAAAGCTCACTAACGATCGCAGCGGCATAGGCACGGCTATAATACCGGGGCGCAATAGCATTTGGGTCACCATACCATCAGCCGGCGCACGTACCACAGTTTGCTCAAGATCGAACAGGGCTTTATCCAGCTCAGCCTTAATGCCAGCCACTTTAGTATTCACGCCATCAACGTTAGACTCAAAAGCCAAGCGAGCACGTAATTCCTGCGCTTGAGCTGCAGAAAGCGACGCTTCAGAACCCAGATAAAGTTGGCGTTTGTTATCGAGTTCTAACTCAGTAAACGGAGAATTAGCACCGCCACGTTTACGCCCTTTCTCATAACGTTCATAGGCCGATTTAGTCCGGTCTCTGTCTGCTACCGCACGTTCAACGCTTGCCAATGAGGTTTTCCACTGCGCTTCGAGCTGCGGCACTTCGAGTTCAGCTGCGACTAACGCGGCTTTCTTTTGCTGCACAATCGCTTCAAAAGGACGCGGGTCGATTCGGAATAACACATCGCCTTTTTTCAGCGACACATTAGGCTCAACTTCGACCTCTGTAACAATCCCTCTAACCGCAGGGTTAATAGGCACCGTAACGAAAATCTCTTTGGCAAAAGGCGTGTAAGGATGGTTGTAATTCATTAACAGCACTAACGCACCAACAATGAATACCCCACCTAAAATAGCGGTAGGAACGGTCCACTTATTTAACGGGATCTTAAATACTTTAAATACGGCGATACAGATAGCGGCATAGGTAAGAATCAGTAGTAAATCCATGGTTATTTCTCTCCCGACTTATCTGCATCGCTAGCTTGTGTACCCGCGCTTAATGCGGCGACTTGTTGCTGCAGCTCAACTACCGTTTGATTGAGCTTTTTGACATCATCTTCAAGCTCTATCTCGCGTTTAGCCACATCATCAAAGCCCCAACCTCGGTCTTCTCGATACAATGTGGCCCATATCCATAAAAATGGCCAAATGGCATGGAGCGTAAATAAGCTGATCCAACCAGCGACATGTAAAGCATCTTGCTGAGGATGGTTGCGCTTTTTGGCTATTTCATAGGGAATATCATGAATCACAATAATTCCGTAGAAAATAAAAATAGCCACAAAAAATAACACACCTAACGCAAAGTAATCTAAGAACACTATTCGCTCCTTAAAAGTCGATATCGCAATCCTGCGACATTTAGTGGCTTTAGTTTTTTGTAAATAAAGGATAAACACCTTATTCAACATCTTCCCAACATTTGGCTAGCAAATCCAGTAATTTTTATCAGCATCTGGTCTTAGTTTGGTGATCTAACACACAGCTTCTATTGTACAAAAAGCGTTTGTCATTGCTTCACGCTATGATATTGCGCAACTGCAAACTGCTTTGCTGATAATCATTTTTATAACAAGTAACCGACAAGGTACCCACAATGATAGGCACCCCAAACTCTACAAATGCCACTCGCGCTATGCTGCTAGGCTGTGGCGAACTTGGTAAAGAAGTCGCAATTGAGCTGCAACGCATGGGCGTTGAGGTCATCGGTGTAGACCGCTACCCAAATGCCCCCGCAATGCAAGTGGCTCATCGCAGCCACGTCGTCAACATGCTTGACGCCAGCGCATTAAGAGCGGTGATAGAAGCCGAAAAACCTCATTACGTGATTCCTGAAATCGAGGCGATTGCCACCCAAACATTAGTCGAAATGGAAGCTGAAGGCGTCAATATTGTTCCCACAGCCAAAGCCACGCAACTCACAATGGATAGAGAGGGGATCCGTCGCCTAGCTGCGGAGACTTTATCGATTCCAACCTCACCCTATTTCTTTTGTGATACTGCAGAAGAATTTGAGCAAGCGGTGACTGACATTGGCTTACCTTGCGTCGTTAAGCCGGTAATGAGTTCTTCAGGTAAAGGCCAAAGCGTTATTCGCCAAGCAAGTGACATTGACAGCGCGTGGCAATACGCGCAAGAAGGTGGCCGTGCCGGCCAAGGCCGAGTGATAGTAGAAGGCTTTATAGAGTTTGACTATGAAATCACCCTACTCACAGTCAGCGCTGTAAACGGTATTCATTTTTGTGATGCCATTGGCCATCGCCAAGAAGATGGCGATTACCGCGAGTCATGGCAGCCACAAGCGATGTCTGCGACCGTACTAGAGAAGTCTCAAGCAATCGGTAAAAAAGTCGTTGAAGCACTAGGCGGCTATGGTCTTTTCGGTGTCGAGCTATTTATTAAAGGCGATGAAGTGTATTTCTCTGAAGTGTCTCCGCGCCCACATGATACCGGTTTGGTTACGCTCATCAGCCAGGATTTATCAGAGTTTGCCCTGCATGTTCGTGCAATTTTAGGCCTGCCTATTGCTAATATTGCCCAGCATGGGCCTTCAGCATCTGCTGTGGTACTCGCTGAAGGCACCTCAAGCAATATTCGCTTTGAAGGTGTCGAGCAAGCACTTACACAAATTAATACCCAAGTGCGTTTGTTTGCGAAACCCGATATTGACGGACGCCGCCGTTTAGGTGTTGCACTGGCACGGGATAACGATATCGACAGCGCGGTAACCAAAGCGGTTAGCGCAGCCAGCGAAATTAAGGTTATTCTTTAACAGTTAGTACCTTTAATCAATAAAATAGGGCTATCAGCCGATAGTCCTATTTCATCAATTGACCTGATTTTCAGGCGTGCCGGCCAAAAACGCTTGCAAATTGGCTACCGCTATCGCCATTAAGCTTTGCCGCGCTTCTCGGGTTGCCCAGGCGTTGTGAGGGGTGATATTGGCATGCTTCGCAGTTAACAATGGATTATTACTGCTTGGTGGCTCAGTCGATAAAACATCCAACCCTGCCGCAGCAATTTGACCTCGATTGAGCGCATTAGCTAACGCTTGCTCATCAACCAGCCCACCCCGCGCAGTATTGATCAGCATTGCCGATGATTTCATCTTAGCCAAGTTTATACTGTTAATTATCTCCTGGGTTTCAGGGGTTAATGGGCAATGCAGTGATAAAATATCACTGTCTTTAAAAAGTTCGACTTGCTCGCACCAACGCACACCATCAGGCAGATCTTGTTTTTCATTTGGTGTATGAATTAACACGGACATTTGAAATGCCACCGCTATGCGAGCCACTTGCTGGGCAATTGCACCGTAGCCCAGTAATCCAAGTGTTTTGCCTTTTAATGATGTAAGTTGCGATAGGGTAAAACAAAAATCCTCACAAGATTGCCACTGACCGCGACTCACCGCTTGGTGGTGGATAGCAACTTGTTGAGTGTGGACTAAGATGTGAGCAAATACCATCTGTGCAACCGCATCTGGCGCGTACGCAGGTACATTGGTTACTATGATACCCAGCTTGGCTGCAGCCTTAATATCAACCACATTAACACCGGTAGCCAGCACCCCAATGTAGCGTAATTTGGGTAACTGCTGCAGCAACTTTGCATCAAGTACGGTCTTGTTGGTTAAAATAATTTCAGCATCAATGGCTCTAGGCAATCGTTGCTGTTCAGCACTACGCTCATACACTGTAATATCTGCTAAATCAGCAAAGCCTTGCCAGCTGATATCACCAGGATTAAGGGTGTATCCATCCAACACAACTAAATTCATCGGGTAACTCTATAGTTAGAAGGTGAACTTTATCCCAGCATTCGCTTGACCTTGCCACATGGTTTCAGCATCAATCGTCCACTTACAAAAGCCGTCACTACAAAACAGACTACTGTCGCTGCTCATAAAAGTGCCATAGCCACGAACATCAGCAAACAGCGACACTGACGGTGCAACGACATATTCAACTCCGCCACCAAAACCAATAGAGAAGCGTGATTCATTGCTATACTGTCCGGCGGGGCTCATGTGGGTTAAACCTAAGCTCGCGGTGACGTAGGGTTTAAAGTCACCATTGGGGAAAAACAACGTACCACCGACATGAAAATAGTCCACTGTGATATCGGTAACCACTTGGTCGCTAAAATTACCACCAGTGCGTAAGTCTGAGTCTTGGCGGCTATATAAAAAATAAATATTGCCTGGGTCTTTAGTATTAAAACCTAACATGACACCGTAGTTAGCCGACTCAGCAACTTTTAAAGTACCACTGTCTTCAGTTTCAGTCTCTACTACATCAAGCTCACTAGCGGCGAAACTATAACCACCAAAAGGAGCCACAAACAGTTCAGTGGCTTGAGCTTGACTCATACCTGCAGCGACAACGGCTACCATCAAATAACATTGTTTCATATGTAGTCCCTTATTGTACTAAGTGCATAACAACTAACGCATTCCCCGTTCAAGCTTTACTCTATCATAGGCAGCTTGAATGTCTTGTGCTTTTGTTTTTGCCAGTTCCATCATTTCTGCCGGCAGGCCTTTGGCAACTAACTTATCTGGATGATGCTCATTCATCAATTTACGATAGGCGCGCTTAATTTGTTGATCTGAACTGGTATCATCAACGCCAAGTACATTATAGGCATCTTCAATTGAGGTCTGCTTACCACCTTGCTGATGGAAGCTAAACTCAGCCTGCCAGCGTTTAAGTAACGAGTCTAGTTGCCCCGCAGTAAACCCCAGCTCTTTGGCGATTAAAGTTAATACACTGTGCTCTTTGGCATCAAGTTGCGCATCAGACAAGGCGGTTTGAATTTGAATCTCCAGAAACATCTGCAATAGCTCTTTGCGCCCCATCGACAATAATCGAAAGGTTTTTAAGCACGCTTTGATATCAAAATCCGCTTGCTTACCCTCACTAAATGCTTTTTGCGCTTCTCTGCGCGCATCACCACTAAGCTGCATTTGATCCATTAACATACTCGCCATGCGAATATCATTTTCAGTGACACGGCCAGATGCTTTAGCCACATGTCCCATCACTGCAAATGTGGTATTAAAAAACAGTGATTGGCGATCAGACCCTTTACCGACGATCCCTTCAAGTTCAGCGCGCTTTTTATCGTACAGGTGCCCCAACCATAAACCGATCAACGCACCGATGATTTTGCCAAACATAAAACCAATAGCGGCGCCAAAAAACTTGCCCCAAATTCGCATCTTACAACCTTAATTAAGTTTATCTAATCTTATATTTTGCTTGTGTTCATAATGATTTAGTTGAGCGCCACATGACGTTCAACAAGCGCAAAGCGCGCCAATGTGCCAACATCACACCAGTATTGTTGATAATGAATACCTGTAACCTCTTTGGCGGCAATCTTAGTTTTCAACAATGGCCCTAAAGGGCTAGCCCCACTTGGTAAGTCATCAAACAGTCTAGGCTGATAAATTGCCATACCAGAAAATGTCAGCTTGTTGCTGCCATCAAGCATCAATAAACTATCGCTTAGAGCAAAATCTCCCTCAGGATGATGTTCAGGATTATCAACTAACCAGAGGCAAGCCTGCTTACCGTTAAGCAGGCGCTCCGCGCCCTGTTGTATTTGCAGGCGGCTAATGGGTAAATCATCAATGAAAATGTCGCCATTTAAGACTAAGAATGGCTCAGGTCCTAACAATGGCAACGCCTGCTTAATGCCGCCAGCCGTCTCTAACGCGGTGGTTTCAGGGCTATATTTAATATTAACTCCAAAGCGAGAACCATCACCGAGGTATTGGGTGATTTTATCCCCCAGCCAAGCATAATTGATGACAATATCAGTAATGCCCAGGGTAGCTAACTTTTCAATATGATAGACAATGAGCGGTTTGCCATGCACCGGCACTAACGGCTTAGGTACTTTATCTGTCAGCGGTCTTAATCGCTCCCCTCGCCCCGCGGCTAATATCATCGCTTTCATTGCTGGGCCTCAAAATTCACCAATACTTTTTGCTCAACCCATTCTCCAAACGCACTGAGCTCTGAATACTTTGCTGCCACTTCAATAATATAGCTAAGGGTCATTGGTATATCAGCCATGTATGCCGGCTTATGATCGCGATAGTTAAGCCGACAAAAAATACCAGCCGCTTTGATGTGCCGCTGCATCCCCATTAAATCAAACCAGCGTTGATATTGAGCAAATGACGTATCTATTGAGAGATATTGGTTATCAACGAGCAATTGGTAGTGCCTTAACATCATCAGCTCACGCACGTCATCAGGGCAGCGTGAATAGCAGTCCCGCAATAATGATACGGCATCATAAGTTACTGGGCCTATTACCGCATCTTGGAAATCGATAACTGCCAGCTGCTGCGATTGCACCATCAAATTACGACTATGGTAGTCTCGGTGCATACCCGCTGTTGGCTGCTCAAGCGCATTGGCTGTAAGCAAGGCAAAGGTAGTGTCTAACATCTGCTGCTCAGATGCTGACAACGCCAAGTTTAGATGCTCTGCTAACAGCCACTCAGTAAAAATAGTCAGTTCTCGTGCGACAAACTGCTCATCATATAGCGGCAGCGCCATTTGATTGCTTGAGGTAATCCCCATAATCGGTAACAACAAATCGATCGCCTGAGCGTATAATTTTTGGCAGCTAGTGCGGTCAAGACAACTGAGCAATTGAGTGTCACCCAAATCGCTAAGGAGTAAAAAACCTTGCTGCAAGTGTTGCTCAATAACTTGTGGTGCCAATAGGCCTTGGCGTTGATACTCTGCGGCTAAATCGATAAAAGGCTGCACAGGAGTTAATTCTGGTGGTGAGTCCATGGCGATATAACTGCCAGTTTCAGTATGAACGCGAAAATAACGCCGGAAACTGGCATCACCGGAAATCAGCTCAAGATGATGATTTGTACATAATATCGTCGCCAACCAGCTTTCTAGGGCAATAAATCTTGGATCTGACAAGGGCACCTCATGGCTCTTAGGCTAAAATTGCTTTATTATAATGCAAAATGGAAACAGCAATATAAGGTATTGTACCGACTTTTGCTGCAGTTGCAGTTATTTATGGATGCAACGTTTCTCTCCTATGACTTGTCTAGACTAAGAAATCAAAATAATTTAAACGATGCAAATCCGATATTTATTGGCTATCAGCCTTTTTCCCCAATTAGTCTTGGCAAACGAGGCTGCAGAACTAGATACTGCCAGCCAGTGTATCGTAGAACCTCCAGTTAAACGCTATATCCATGCGCCAGAATACGATACCCCGCTGAATTTACAGCAAATCAAGATTATTTCAGACAGTTCCTCAGCGAAAATGGGCGATAAAGCACGCTTTAACGGTGATGTATCATTTTCACAAGGAACGCGTCATATTGCTGCAGATACCGCCGTGCTCGACCAAGCCGAAGAGCGTTTAGATGCCAACGGTAACTTAGTCTTCCAAGATAGTATGTTTACGGTAACCGCTGAGTCTTTGGTTGCCCAAATGCGTACCAATAGCGCTACACTTAGTGGGGCGCAATATTGGATGCATGGTCAACAGATACATGGTGAGGCAGAAAAGTTAGAGATCACTCCGGACAATAACCTTCATTTGAGTAATACCAACTTCACCACCTGCCCTCCGGGAGATACTTCTTGGTTGCTTGAAGCAGAAAAAATTAAAATCGATAGCACTGAAGAGTGGGGTGAGCTTTGGGATGCCAAGCTTAAAATTGGCAATGTACCGGTGTTTTATATCCCATACATGACAATTCCGGTATCAGAGAAGCGTAAATCCGGTTTCCTATTTCCAACAATCAGCACCAGCACCACCAATGGTGTTGAGCTCGCGACGCCTTATTATTGGAACATAGCACCTGAATATGATTTAACCTTTACTCCCCATTATATGTCAGCCAGGGGCCTGTTCTTAAAAACAGATTTTCGCTATTTAGCGGGTGATGATCAAGCCGGGCGACTCAATGTCGAGTATCTTGGTAGCGATGGTATGTTAGACAGCAAAAAAGATCGCTATCTGTATCACTGGGAACATCAAGGTGCCATCAACAAAAATTGGCGGGTACTGGCTAACTATACTGACGTTTCCGATAACAACTACTTCAACGATCTCAGTTCAGACGTTAATCGCGCTACAGACAACCAGCTGTCAAGAATCGGGGAAATTGCCTATTTTGAGTCAAATTGGGATGTCAGTGCCCGCGTACAAGACATTAAAGTGCTGGGTGAAGATGAAAAGCCCTATCAAGTCATGCCGCAAATTAATTTCAACTATCGCTCACCCGGCCTTTGGCATGGGCTAGATTTTGATTTTACGAGTGAAGCCACCAATTTTGCTCACACGGAAAACCAATATGCTACTGCTACTCGGTTGCATTTAGAACCTAGTGTGTCATTGCCTATTCATGGTCCTGCCGGTTCATTTACCAGTGAGCTTAAGTTACTGCAAACAAACTACTGGCAGCAGCAAAATGGTTACCTAGGAACCGATGAGCTCGATAGCAGTGTTAACCGTACTTTGCCGCAAGTGAGATTACATGGCCAAGTTAATTTTGAACGCTTCACCAGTATGTTTGAGCAAAACTACCGCCAGACATTAGAGCCACAGTTCCAATATCTCTACGTTGGCTATAAAGACCAATCAAATATTGGCATTTACGATACTGCCCAATTGCAAGAAGATTACCATGGCCTGTTTCGCGAACGTCGCTTCTCTGGGTTAGATCGCATTGCCGATGCAAACCAAATGACGTTAGGCTTAACTACGCGTTTATTTGATGAACAAAACCGTGAAAAATTTAAGTTCAGTATTGGTCAAATTTATTACTTTCAGGACAGTAAAGTCGGTATTGGTGATTTTACTTTCCAAGGTACGACTTACACCCAAGAAGCCACCTCTAACTCTGTGTTAGCGGCAGAGCTTAATACCCAAATATATAACGATTGGTTTATCGGTGGCGCAATCCAATACGACACAAAACTCAGTGAAAACAAAAAAAGTGAAGTCACCTTAGATTTCCGTCCAGGTGCCAATAAACTCATTCAATTTAGCTATCGATACGTTCCAGACTTGGTTAATAGCAACAATAATGAGTCTGTTAACATTAGCCAGACCGGTATGCGGGCGGCTTGGCCACTCACAGATAGCTTGTATTTAGTCGGCAACTGGTATTATGACCTTAATGAAAGCCGTTCTGTAGAGACCTATACTGGCTTTCAATACGAGTCTTGTTGCTGGGCAGTCAGGCTAAGTTATCACTATCGCATTAAAACCAATTATGATGATGACCTAAGTGATACTATAGAGAATCGCGAACTGTTCGAAAGTGGTGTGTACCTTAACTTTGTGATTAAGGGACTTGGCGGCTCAGGACCGCTCGGGGTCGCTGATATGCTTAACGATGGCCTATTCAACTACCGCAAACCGTTATACCTGAAAAATTAAATATGGTTAAATCGCATCAGTTGCGCTGAACCAAGAAGCTGACTTATAGTCCAACACTGATAATAGAATGAACTAGCTGGCGTAACTTAAGTACGCCAGCCCCATAAAGCCAAGGATTTTTGTGGATGAGACCCTGTAAAAAACTGATTTTTGCTTTTTTAGCACTGGCACTGAGCCAAACAACCGTTGCCTCAGCTAACTCGTTAGATCGAGTATCTGTGCAAATTAACGAAGGCATCGTGCTTGAAAGTGAAATTGTAAACATGGTGAAAACGGTTAAGGCCAATGCGAAAGCCGCTGGGCAATCGCTGCCCTCTGATGCAGCACTGCGCACTCAGGTAATAGAGCGCTTAATCATGACTCGCCTGCAAATGCAAACCGCAGATAGAATGGGGTTACACATTGGTGATTTACAGCTAGATCAAACCATCGAAAACATCGCCAAAGAACAAAAAGTGACGGTTGCTCAAATGCAGCAGCAGGTTGAAGCCGACGGCATGAGCTGGGGACAGTACCGAGAGCAGCTGCGTGAAGAGATCACCTTAGGTGAAATCCAACGTATTCAAGTCCAGCGCCGTATTCAGGTTTCCTCTCAAGAGATCAACAACCTGGTTCAAATGATTGAAGAGCAAGGTATGCAGCAGGTTGAATATCAGATTGGCCATATTCTGATTGAAGTACCTAACAACCCAAGCAGTGAGCAGCTTGAGAGCTCAAGTAAGCGTGCTGATGCGGTACTTAAGCGACTTAACAATGATGCAGATTTCAAACAAACAGCAATTGCATCATCGGCTGGCCCCAAAGCACTAGAAGGTGGTGTTTGGGATTATATGAATGTCAATGAAATGCCAACACTGTTTGCTGAAGTCATGTCTGGCGCCAAAACCAACGACATTATCGGACCTATTCGTAGCGGTGCAGGCTTCCATATCATTAAAGTTATGGATGCACGTGGTCTACAGACTCAAGAAATAGATGAAGTGCGTTCTCGTCATATCTTAATCAAGCCTTCACCTATTCTGTCAGAAGAGCGAGCCAAAGCTATGTTGGATAGCTTTGTCACGCAGCTTCGCGCTGGCGATGCGGACTTTGCCACATTAGCTCGCCAATACTCTGAAGATCCAGGCTCTGGAACCAAAGGCGGTGAGTTAGGCTGGGCCGAGCCTACAGCCTATGTACCCGCTTTTGCTCAAACTTTAGATGCGTTAGAAATTAACGAAATCAGTGAGCCTTTCCGTTCAAGCCACGGCTGGCATATTGTCCAGTTAGAGGAGCGCCGGAAAACTGATGCAACTGATCAAGTGAATACCAATCGCGCACACCAGCTAATCTTCCGTCGTAAATTTAACGAAGAGCTACAAAACTGGTTAGATGAAATGCGCTCAGAAGCTTACATCGAAGTGTTCGATGAGAATTTTAATCGAGGTTAATCATATTGACGACCAAACGAATAGCTATTACGCCGGGTGAACCCGCCGGCGTAGGCCCCGATTTAGTCATCCAACTTGCTCAGCAGTCTTGGCCTGCTGAGCTTGTTGTTTGTGCTGACCCACAATTACTTAGCTCACGAGCAAAAAAGCTTGGCTTACCGTTAGCGTTGCAGCCGTTTCAGCCAGGGCAAGCACCGAAACCTCAAGAAGCAGGAACATTGACCATCGCTCCGTTTTCACTTGTAAGTGAGGCCGAATGCGGCAAACTTGATGAGCAAAATAGCGCTTACGTGGTCGAAACCTTGCGCTACGCTGGCGAGAAAAACATGAATGGTGAGTTTGATGCTGTGGTCACAGGCCCTGTGCACAAAGGCATCATCAATCAATCGGGTATTCCCTTTAGTGGTCATACTGAGTTTTTTGCCAATCAAGCCAATTGCCAAGACGTAGTGATGATGCTGGCAGCACCCGGTTTGCAAGTCGCCTTAGTGACAACACATATTCCTTTAGCCTATGTGTCAAAAGCAATCACCCGCGACCGTCTGCATCAAATTATTAAGATTTTGCATACTGATTTGGTCAACAAATTTGCTATCCCCTCACCTAAGATTTACGTCTGTGGATTAAATCCTCACGCTGGCGAAGATGGCCACTTAGGTAGAGAGGAGATAGATACCATTATTCCAGCTCTTGAAGAACTTAGAGAGCTAGGGATGGAAATTGTTGGGCCATTGCCAGCAGACACCCTATTTCAGCCTAAATATTTACAAGATGCTGACGTGGTACTTGCTATGTACCACGACCAAGGCCTTCCGGTGCTGAAATCACAAGGGTTTGGCAATTCAGTCAACATTACCCTAGGCTTGCCGTATATTCGCACCTCGGTTGACCACGGTACCGCACTAGAACTCGCAGGCACGGGAGATGCTGATATCGGCAGTTTTGTCTGCGCATTGAATAAAGCCATAGAATTGGCTAAGACAAATGAGTCACAAGATAACTAATGAGTAATAAAGTCCATTTAGGCCATACTGCGAGAAAACGCTTTGGTCAAAACTTCCTCACCGACACCAATGTCATCAATCGCATTGTTGGTGCCATTGCGCCTGACAATGACCATGTGATGGTCGAGATTGGCCCTGGTCTTGCTGCGTTAACCGAACCGGTTGCTGAAAGCATTGATAAACTGACGGTAGTCGAGCTCGACAAAGATTTGGTCGAGCGCCTTAAAGTACATCCAACCCTGAAAGATAAGCTTGAAATCCATCAAGGCGATGCATTGCAGTTCGATTTTAGTCAACTCATCAAAGAAGATAAGCAGCTGAAAGTATTCGGGAACCTACCCTACAATATTTCAACGCCCTTAATGTTCCACTTATTTGAGTTTGCAGAGCATATTGAGAATATGCACTTTATGCTGCAAAAAGAGGTAGTACTACGACTGTCTGCTTCGCCTGGCACTAAAGCCTATGGTCGCCTAACGGTTATGGCGCAATACTTTTGCCAAGTTATGCCAGTGCTTGAAGTCCCGCCCGGCTGCTTTACCCCACCACCTAAGGTTGATTCGGCTGTAGTTAGACTGGTGCCATACAAGAATAAGCCATTCCCATGCAGCGATGTCGATGTACTGCGTCATTTGTGCACAACCGCTTTTAATATGCGCCGCAAGACCCTACGCAACAATCTTAAGCACATGTTAAGTGATGATGACTTTGCGCAATTAGGTATTGATTCTGGCAAGCGTCCTGAGCAAATTACCGTTGAAGAGTATGTTGCCATGGCGAACTTGTTCGCAAACAAATCATAAGTAGATTGATAGCCAACGAGGCTTGCCTCGTTGGTGCTTGTTAGGAAATCCAATGACTGAACTTGAATCCTCTATCCGCATCGAGGTAAAAACGCAATACATCGAAGAGCAGTCTGCCCCCGATGAAGAACGTTACCTATTTAGTTATACCATCACCATCGTTAACCTAGGCGATAAACCAGCGACCTTAAAAACACGCTGCTGGAGCATCACCGACGCAAATGGTCACCATAGTGAAGTTCAAGGTGCTGGTGTAGTGGGTGAAACGCCAACCATAGAGCCAGATGCAGCCTACCAATACACCAGTGGCACAGTCGCTGAAACCCCACTGGCTGTCATGCAAGGTTATTACGGTATGGAGTTAGATGACGGCACTGAATTTAAAGCCACCATTCCAGCATTTAGACTCGCCATGCCGGGGTTACTGCATTAATCGCAACGATAAAAACAGTCAATAAGGGCCCAATGGCAACATATTTTGTAGGTGATATACAAGGCTGCTTTGATGAACTGATGGCAGTGCTCGATAAAGTAGATTTTAACCCGTCCCGAGATCAATTATGGGCCGTTGGTGACCTCGTCGCACGCGGTGAAGGGTCATTAGAAACCCTTCACTATCTACGTAGTTTAGGTGAATCAGCTCAAGTGGTTCTGGGTAATCATGACTTGCACCTGCTCGCGGTACAAAAAGGCCTTAAACGCGCAAACCCAAAAGATAACCTGCAATCACTACTTAAGGCGAACGATCTTCCCGAGCTTATTGATTGGTTAAGGGCGCAACCACTCTACCGCTTTGATGAAAGCAGCAAAATAATAATGACTCACGCAGGAGTGCCGCCCCACTGGAGCTTGCAGAAATTGCAACTGCGTGCTGATGCCGTCAGCGAAGTACTACAATCAGATGACTACATAGAACGCCTCATCTCACAAATGTACACCGATAATGTCGCTGACGATCGTGGTGACATGACCGAATTAGAACACCATATCTATTGCATCAACGCGCTAACTCGTATGCGTTATTTGTCCCCTAATGGCCATTTAGATTTCGCCTGTAAAATGCCACCAGAGCAAGTTGATGATCCGGCTCTTTCGCCCTGGTTTACCTATGCCAGTGAAACTCATCCAAAATACACTTTAGTATTTGGTCACTGGGCCGCCCTAATGGGTAATGTGCCGTCCGAAAGCCTACATGCATTAGATACTGGCTGCTGCTGGGGAGAGCATTTAACCCTGTGGCATAAAGAGTCAGATCAAAAAATTACCCAAAAAAGGTTAAAAAAGAGTTAAACTACCGAGTGATATGGCCGATATAAAAGCTAGCCGTTCGAGCCCTGAAATATAAAGCGTTTTTGTTAGGGATATAAAAATTACAACCGGAGTGCCCTATGAAATTGAATGTCGCCACTAGAGTCATTGGTGGATTTAGCGTTGTGACCTTGTTGCTGATAGCCCTCGGTATCGCCTCAATGCTAACAAACAATAATATTAAAAATAGTACTATTGTCCTCAAAGAGCTCAGCCTTCCTGCTTTAGAAGCCAGTAACAGCCTGATTTCAAGCATCTCACAACAAGAAAAACAACTGCTCACCGCCTTTCACAGTACGAAATCTTCACAGCTACCTGCCATTGAAAATACCTTTAACCAGCACGGCGGACGCTTTAGTGCTGAACTGAACAACTTAAAAGGCATTGTGAGCGGGCAAAGCGGTGATATTGCAGGTGTTATCAATAAGGTTAACCAAAGCTACCAGCAGTTTAATAGTAATAGCTTAAAGATGATGCAGACGCGTGAAAATGCCTTAATCACCCAAGAGAAGCTCATCAATAAACTCGATGATTTAGAAATGGCGGCTGACGATACTGCCTCCTTGCTTCTTGACCTGATTGACCTTGAGCTCAGTGAAGACACCACAGAACAAGAAATTGCCGCCACAGCAAGTAATATTGAAAATAGCTTCAGCGGCATAGTCAGTAGCGCCATTGATTTGGTCAATGCCGAAGATAAGTCTAAGTACCAAACCATCAGTAAAGAACTTGAGTACATATTAAGTGAAGCTAAAAGCAAACTTGATTATTTAAGCCGTCACGCAGAAGGCACGGTTGATAGTGACATGCTCGACGATATCAGCACTGAAGCCGCCGCCGTACTTGCCATGTTAACTGGCAGCAACTCAGTTCAAAATATGAAAGGTCGCCAGTTAGACTTTGAAACTTCAGCATCTAACATGCTAAATCAAGTCGCCAATGATGTGGCGAGTGTCAGTAGCAACATGGAGACCTTAACTCGCTCAATCGAGCGTGTATCTACCCAAATTAGCGATGCCGCTATCGCCGATATTGATAGTGCAAGCTTCAATACACTTGCCTTAGTCATTATCGCTATTTTGGTTGCCATTGTGGTCAGTATCGCCGTGGTTCGTCCGTTGACGCGCTCACTGGGTAAAGTGAACAACGCGTTAAATATTCTTGCATCAGGCAATCTAACCCATAAGTTGGATGACAGTGGCCACGATGAATTTGCCGAGCTATCGAAGAACTGTAACCGTTTGGTTGATAGTCTACGCACACTTATCCAAGGTATTCTTGACCGTTCAAATCAGCTCGCTGCGGCAGCAGAACAAACCTCTGCTATTACTGCGCAAACGACAGCTGGTATTCAAGAGCAAAAAAGCCAAGTAGACCAAGTTGCTACAGCAACAACAGAGCTAAGCTCTTCTGCTGAACAGGTAACAAGTAGCGCAGATGATGCCCTGCATCAAATTAAACAAGCAGATGATGAAGCCCAGCATATGCGCGCCATAGCAGACGAGAATAAGCGCACTATTCTGGCGCTTGCTGATGAAGTCGCCAAAGCTGGTACGGTAATTAACAAAGTCCACTCAGACAGCGCCTCTATTGGTTCTATCTTGGATGTTATTCGTGGTATTGCTGAACAGACTAACCTGTTGGCACTAAACGCTGCAATTGAAGCAGCACGTGCCGGTGAACAAGGACGCGGTTTTGCGGTTGTCGCCGATGAAGTACGTAGCTTGGCTTCACGTACCCAAGACTCGACCCAAGAAATCCAGCAAATGATTGAAGTCCTGCAACAAGGTACTCAAGAAGCGGTTTCTGTGATGGAACTAGGCAGAGAACAGGCAAGCTCTTGTGTCGATAAGACTGAGCAAGCTAATGCGGCACTTGAGAGCATCAGTGAAGCTGTGCATCAAGCCCATGATTCTGGCACTCATATTGCCCATGCAGCCCAAGAACAAAACTTGGTGAGCCAACAAGTCTCTGAGAAGCTTGAGCATATTGCTGCCATTTCAGAAGAAACAGCCACTGGTGCCGATCAAACTGCCCAATCAAGCCAGCAAGTGGCACAGTTGGCTGAGGAGCTACAAGCCTCGGTTGGCGAATTCAAGATTTAATAGACAAGCACCAACAAAAATGCCGGGCTAAGCCCGGCATTTTTATATCAAGACATAAAGTCGTAAATTAGCCGCCCGTGCGCTCTTTAATCGCAGCAGCGATTTCACTAGCACCGTGACCGTTAGCTTCTGCCCACTGTGAAATGGTTTGTCCATCCCCCTCAGCAGCTTGAAGATCTGATACTGAAAGGCGCTTAGCAACAAAAGTGCCTACGCTATTGGCGCCACTATTCATGGCTAAGCGCAAAATGCTATCACCATTACACGAGATACCCGTATAGATATTACGTAACTTAACGCGATTTTCTTTTAGTTTTTTACGTAAGCGGTTTTTGTCATCCGCTTGTACGTAGTTGCAGATATTTGCTGCAAGCTGGTCGTTAGCTTGTGCCGCGGGCATCGATATTGCCGAGGCCGCAATAATCGCAGCAATCGTCGTAGGTAACAGACGCATCTGATACTCCTTAGTCTTTATTGTTTTTATCAAGTGAAGTTTTGCTACTCAGGTATCATCGCCCCACTTACTACGATGGAACAAATTTACTACCATAATTTAACACTTTTTTACTAAGTTGATAAAGCTATATTGTATGCCTTTGTCGTTAATTGCACTTTCTTCGCTAACTTTTTGCCAACTACCATCATCCCAAACCGGAAAGTGAGTATCACCATCAACATCAAGATTAATCTCGGTAAGGTAAAGTATGTCAGCATGGGGAAGCATCGCTTGGTAAAGCTGACCTCCTCCCATAATAATTAGCTCCTCGCAGCTACCGGCCACTTGCTTAGCCTCTTCAATGGAAGTAACACAAGTCACGCCTTCAATGTTAAGGTCTGCTTGCCTGGACAGCACGATATTGAGCCGTCCTGGCAATGCCCTGCCAATAGACTCATAGGTTTTACGGCCCATTACGATAGGCTTACCCATGGTCATGGCTTTAAAGTGTTTTAGATCTTCTGGCAGGTGCCATGGCATTTGGTTGTCTTTGCCTATCACACGGTTATTCGCCATTGCTGCAATCATTGCAATTTTCATTTATTCTCCCAATGCCACATCGTAGCTTATTGTTATTGTTACGCTATTCATTAGCGTGAATTATACCAATCAGTATAAACATTTAGTCACTCAGCGAGAGTTTAGCGGTTCTGAGGCAAGGCAACGAGTGAAGAGCATAGTTATTCTACGGTTAAGCTCGTTAACACAGCATCAGAATCGCTAAAACTCGCCATTCTGGCGCGTTTGGGGCTACCTACTTCTGCGTTGAATAACCTCACAAGGGAGCAACCATTGTTTCAGTTATTCGCCTTGAATTAGTTTGCCAAAAGCGCGCTGAGTAGATCAAATTCTTATACTGATTGGTATTAGACCACTGGCCGACTTCGATAATAGAGTAAACTTGGCATGGCTAAGCCCACAGCGAGTGCGCCAAGTATGAACACGGTTTTTAAACCATTACTGATAACGCTATCGAGTAGCTCGGTTGTTACTGTAGGCAGCATCGATAATTGCACAAGTGCAATAACAGTATTAAATGCATAGGTACCTGGCACCATAGGTATAATCGCGGCAACAGCATACATTAATGGTGGCGCTAAATGCCGTTTAGCAAATTGTATAGTCAGTAACCCCACTATGGCTGCTGCAATAAAAGTGGCCCACTCTATCGGCAAGTTAAAGTGCATCAGTAAAGTGCGAGTGCTATGACCTAGCGCGCCGGCGATCGCGCAATAGCCAAGATAGCGCCGTGGAACATTGAACACCATGGCAAAACCGACAGCCGGAATAGCAGAGAAAATCGCATCATTGATTAACGAGGTAATCAGCATCATAACAACAAACCACCGAATTGCATCGCCATGGTAATGCCCACGACAGAGGCGACGGTCAATAAGGTAGCATGGCCCCAGCGGGCAATACCCACATTTAAATGGCCTTTGACCATATCTGAAATGGCATTGATCATCGGAAAACCAGGAACCAGCATGAGTACACTGGCCGCCATAGGCAATTTAGGCGTTGCTGTTAGCTCAAAGTGATAACCTAATTGGGCGATACCTACGGTAATAAAGGCTGTCACCGCAAAATTAACGAGTAAATTAAAATGATGCTTTGCTATCTGCAACCGTACCAGCATACCGACAGAGCTGGCTAAAAAAGTGAGTACGCTAGCTGCTAAATCCCCACCAAACAGATGACAAAAGCTTGCGCAAGAAAGGCCAATCATGGGAATCAGGTAACGCTTAGGGTAGCTTCTCGGCTCTATCCTATTAACTCGCTTGCGCACCTCAGCCAGACCATACAAGCCTTTCTCTGTCAGCAAACAGATTCGTTGTAACTCGCAAATAATGGTCATATTGATCCCATGTTCGCGAATACGTCTTGTGGTGGTAATGCACCGCCCATGAACTAGGCTAGTTAAAACAAGGGAGTTTGACGAGATAGACAGTTCGACACTGGCCAGTCCCAGTGCCGCACCTAGACGCTGACTCATCTCTTCAACGAGTTCTGACTCAGCACCGTAGGCAAGCAGGAGTTGCGCAACCCGCACAACTTGGCGGGTTATATCATTTTGAGTATCAGCGTACACAGAGCCCTCTATGGAGCTGATACGCTGACAATACTTTATCTTTGGTAGATAATCTCAACATCGTAGTCGTCATCGTCGAAGTCATCATCATCCATGTCATCTTCGTACTCTTCGTTGATAGAGTCTTGATGGTAATTATCCCACTTAAACTCAACTTCAGCATCTGCATCAACGGCTTCTTCTTCGGGCAACGACTCAATAAAATCGACCAACTTAAGTGTTAGCGGCTCAGTGCCTTCACGATTATAAGCAGAGATAGTATAAACATCGCCTTGCCAATCGAGCTCTTTCACTATGCGCTCAACCCGCTCCTGCAACTCTTCTTCTAGCAATAGATCGGTTTTATTGAAAACTAACCAACGCGGCTTGCTCGCCAGCTTTGGTGAGTGCTTTTCCAGTTCGCCTACAATGGCGCGAGCAGCATCAACCGGATCGCTACCATCAATTGGATCGATATCCAAAATATGCAGCAGCACACGACAGCGCTCTAGGTGTTTAAGGAAGCGAATACCAAGACCGGCACCTTCAGCAGCACCTTCAATAAGCCCAGGGATGTCAGCAATAACAAAGCTTTGCCCATGGCGCGGGGTCACAACCCCCAAATTAGGAACCAATGTGGTAAACGGGTAGTCAGCAACTTTAGGCTTAGCTCTGGATACGGCGCGAATGAAGGTTGATTTACCTGCATTTGGCATCCCAAGTAAACCAACATCAGCTAGCAACATCAATTCAAGCTTAAGACTGCGAACCTCACCCGGTGTGCCGAGTGTTTTTTGGCGAGGAGCACGATTGGTACTACTTTTGAAACGAGTGTTACCTAAACCGTGGAAGCCGCCCTTGGCCACTAACAATTTTTGACCGTGAGTGGTTAAGTCACCTAATGACTCAGCAGTTTCTTCATCGACAGCTCGGGTACCAACTGGCACTTTTAGAATCAAGTCTTCGCCACCGTGACCGGTACAATCTCTGCCGCGGCCATTATTACCACGCTCAGCGCGATGAAAGCGTTCAAAACGGTAATCAATTAGCGTATTGAGGTTTTCATCTGCTTGCAGGTATACACTGCCGCCATCGCCACCATCACCGCCATCTGGACCACCATCTGGAACATATTTTTCGCGCCTAAAACTGACACAACCACTACCGCCATCACCAGCTTCAACTCTGATAACCGCTTCATCGACAAACTTCATAACCACTCCTGACACCACAGAATAGAGAAATTATATCTGCTATCTATTCGGGTCGCCAAAAAAACAATGTTCTTTACACTGCTGGATAGTCAGTTGCTACTCAGCAGTCACATTCAACGTCGCCAATTAAATTGCTACATTGATTTTTACTCTCTACAAAAACAATAAAGCCCCGCCAAAGGCAGGGCTCTATTTAAATCTTTGCTTGCGCTCAGATTAAGATTCGATGCTAATGAACTTACGGTTCTTAGGACCTTTAACTTCGAACTTAACTTTACCGTCAGTCAAAGCGAATAGAGTATGGTCACGACCAATACCTACGTTTACACCAGCGTGGAATTTAGTACCACGTTGACGAACAATGATGTTACCAGCAAGAACTGATTCACCACCGAAACGCTTTACACCAAGACGTTTGCTTTCTGAATCGCGGCCGTTACGAGTAGAACCGCCAGCTTTTTTATGTGCCATGAGTTAGACTCCTAATTAAGCGTTGATAGCTGTAATTTTAACTTCGGTGAACCACTGACGGTGGCCCATTTTCTTTTCGTGGTGCTTACGACGGTTAAACTTCTGAATAGTTACCTTCTCACCACGACCGTGGTTGATAACTTCAGCGATAACCTTACCACCTTCAACTAAAGGTGCACCAACGTGTACAGTTTCACCATCAGCAACCAATAATACTTGGTCAAATTCGATAGTTTCACCTGTAGCAACTTCTAATTTTTCTAGACGTACAGTATGGCCTGCAGCAACACGGTGTTGCTTACCACCACTTTGAAAAACAGCGTACATAGCTATTTTACTCCGATATTTCTAACACGCAGACTTTTTTATTAGGCTGGGTGCTATAAAAGCTTTAATGACAATGGTCGCGGAGTTTACGCTAACTAGACCAAGCTGACAAGTCCTAATTCACTTTGATCAAAAAAAGATCGGAATTACTCTCACAATGGCTCACTAATACTGTCTTACAGCGTATTTTTAGGTAGAATCGCAATATTATAACATTTTTGCATTAAATTGGATGCGCCCTTTTTAAGTATCCTAACGGTAGAGCCTAAATATGGATTTGAACGCCATTCGTCAGTTAGCTGACCACGACATGAAAAATGTCGACCAGCTAATCTATAAACAACTCGAGTCTGATGTAGCCTTAATTAACCAGTTAGGTTTCTACATTATCAATGGTGGCGGCAAACGCATGCGTCCGCTGCTATCAATATTAGCGGCACGTGCCATTGACTACCAAGGTGAAGCCCACCTTAAATTAGCAGCCATCATTGAATTCATTCATACCGCGTCCTTGCTGCATGATGATGTCGTTGATGAGTCTATGCTACGCCGAGGACGTGAAACCGCCAATGCCCTATTTGGCAATAGTGCGAGCGTGTTGGTTGGGGACTTTCTTTATACTCGCTCGTTCCAGATGATGACAGAGTTAGGCAGCATGCAAGTACTAGAAGTTCTAGCAGATGCAACTAACATCTTGGCAGAGGGTGAGGTACTACAGTTGATGAACTGTAATGACCCCGATACCACCGAAGAAAGTTACATGCGTGTCATTTACTGCAAGACCGCCAAGCTATTTGAAGCTGCAACACGCCTAGCAGGGGTGCTTGCTGACAGTCCAATAGAGATTCAAACCGCACTTGCTGACTATGGCAAATACCTCGGCACCGCCTTCCAGCTCACCGATGACTTACTCGATTACACCGCAGATACTGAAGAGCTTGGCAAAAACATCGGTGATGACCTTGCCGAAGGAAAGCCAACACTGCCGCTGATTTATGCCATCGCAAATGGCACCGAATCGCAAAGCGCAATGATCCGCGAAGCGATTGAGAAAGGTGACGGTACTGAGCATATCGAAACCATTATGGCAGCTTTGCATAGTTGCGGGGCGCTGGCATATACCGAGAAACGTGCGCTAGAAGAATCTGACAAAGCCATAGCGGCACTTTCTCCCCTACCAGACAGTGAGTACAAGCAAGCGCTGATCTCTTTAGCTGAAATCGCAGCAGCGCGCAGCCACTAAAAGTCGCAAGCTTAATACCAAGCAAACAAAAAAGGAGCCATTAGGCTCCTTTTTTTGTTTTGCTAACGATTTACTTAACGAAATCGATACCTAAGGTAATGTCAGCTTTTAGGGTATCTAGCATTGCATCACGAGCATTAGCTTCAAACGCACTCGTTTCACCGTAAGCTAGTACCTGCTCAACACCATTTTTGCCAAGCAATACTGGTTGCGCAAAAAACTCTGCGTGCTCACTGCCACCATCGACATAGGCACACTCAACCACGTTGGCTTCACCTTGAAGACCACGCACTAGCGACAAACCAAAGCGGCATGCTGCTTGGCCCATTGACAGTGTAGCACTACCGCCACCGGCTTTAGCTTCAACCACTTCGGTACCCGCATTCTGAATGCGTGTCGTTAATGCAGCGACTTCTTCATCACTAAAGCTCACACCTTCAATTTGAGAAAGTAGAGGTAAGATAGTCACACCGCTGTGGCCGCCAATCACATTGACATTCACGTCAGCAACATTCAGGCCTTTGGCTTCTGCAACGAAAGTTTCAGAACGGATAACATCCAGTGTAGTCACACCGAACAAACGATTTTTGTCATAAACACCTGCCGCTTTCAATACTTCAGCTGCAATCGCTACCGTGGTGTTAACAGGGTTAGTAATAATACCAATCAATGCTTTTGGACAAGCAGCAGCACATTTTTCAACTAGGTTTCTAACAATACCTGCATTGATATTGAATAGATCTGAGCGGTCCATACCTGGCTTACGTGCTACACCAGCAGAGATAAGAACAACATCAGCGCCTTCTAACGCAGGTGTTGGGTCTTCACCAGCAAAACCTTTAACTTCAACATCAGTTGGGATGTGGCTAAGGTCAACGGCGACACCAGGGGTAACAGGTGCGATATCATATAGGGACAGTTTTGAACCGGCAGGCAGCTGAGTTTTCAGAAGTAGGGCTAAAGCCTGGCCAATACCACCAGCGGCACCAAGTACAGCAACTTTCATAGTTATCTCCGTTATTTCTTGGATATTTGTGATGTAGATCGTATTTGTTGATGGCGCAACATTACTGGAATCACAAACAAAATTCAATTATCCCTTAGTCGTGCAACTGACATTTTCGCCATATGTTATTGCCACAAGCAGCCCACATTAGTATTTTTACTCCAGAAAATGATACAAATTGTCACACACAGCCAATTCTCTAACTCTACAAAAGTCATCATATTGAATTTTTATTCAACCAATTCGAGTAATTGTTGACAAAAAAGTCAAAGATATTCAAAATGAGCGAGATTTTTGAATAAAGAATAAAAATACTATGCAAGCAAGTAAAAATCAGGATGAATTAGTTAAAACGTTTAAGGCGATTCTCAAAGAGGAGCGATTTGGCTCCCAAAGTGAGATTGTCAATGCGCTACAAAATGAAGGTTATAATAATATTAACCAATCTAAAGTGTCGCGCATGTTAAGCAAGTTCGGCGCAGTCAGGACGCGTAATGCCAAGCAAGAGATGGTGTATTGCTTGCCTGCTGAATTAGGTGTGCCTACTGCTGGTAGCCCATTAAAAAACTTGGTATTAGATGTTGACCACAATCAAAGCATGATCGTGGTACGTACGAGCCCAGGCGCTGCACAATTAATCGCTCGACTGCTCGATTCAATCGGTAAACCAGAAGGAATTTTAGGCACGATTGCCGGTGATGACACCATCTTTATCTGTCCATCAAATATCCAGCAAATCGACAAAACGCTAGAAACGGTTAAATCATTATTCAACTACGCTGACTAAACAACAACCGAGTTAGCACAGTTAACCCCATTAGAAAGAAGCGTAAATACGCTTCTTTTTTTTATCCCGGCAAAATGACGCATACAATATATTGAATCATGTAAACATTCGTGAGACGCTAAATAGCCAAAGTCAAAGCCGTTTTTGGGCTAAGGATGTATCGATGACAAGTAAAATAATTAATATCAATGACGTCTGTTGGGAGTCTTGGCAGCACACCGATCAATATGCCAGCGCACAAAAGCATATCGGCGACGCCGCTGGTTGCGAAAAAATTGGGGTCACAATGGAGAAGCTTGCGCCAGGTAAAACTTCCTCAGTGGCTCACTACCATACCAAAGAAGAGGAACATATTTACGCTATTGAGGGGCAGGCTACACTGCTTATCGACGGTGAACCGCAACTGTTTAAGAAAGGCGACTACATTTGCTTTAAAGCAAACAGCGCTATCGCCCATACACTAAGAAATGACTATGACAGCGAGTTTATCTTCTTAGTAATAGGCAATCGCGATCAGCATGATGTGGTGGTTTATCCCGACAATAATAAAGTGCAAGTCCGCAGCATCGACGAAATTTATGCCAAGCGTCCCACTAACTATTGGGACAGTGATGAGGCATAAAAAAACGCACCTTAAGGTGCGTTTTTTGTGTTTATTGGCTAGCGCTTTCTAAAAAGTCGAGTGATGGGCAGAAAAAGGAAGAACCAGTCAACGCTTGAGTAAAGTGCATTAAATGATCATGGTTTCCTTCACCATCCCCGTGTACCATGCTATGCAGCATTTTTTCAAAGTTGCTGGCATTGTGGCACATAGAAATAAACATCAAACCTTGCTCTTTAACAGAGCCATAAGGCATGCTCTGGCGCAAAATCTCCAATGAATTACCTTGCTCGTCCTTCAGGTTAACCCGCTTAATATGGCTGGTTAATGGCTTATCAGCACTGGCGTATTCAATATTGTCTTGCTTAGTGCGACCGATGATATCTTCTTGCTTTTTAACCGGAAGGCGATTCCATTTACTCAGGTTGTGGGCAAACTTCTGCACATGGATGTAGCTGCCACCTTTAAATGTTGGATCGTTATCTCCGACTAACGCGGTCGTTTGACGCCCATGCCCCTTAGGGTTTTCTGTGCCATCAACAAAGCCAGTAAGATCGCGGTTTTCCAAAAAGCGGAAACCACGCTCTTCATCGACTAACTCGACCAGGCCTTCGAACATCTGACACACTTCATTTGCCACTAAGTGCAAGATGTCAAAGCGATCGCAACGAACGTGCACAAACAGGTCATATTCAAGTGCAGGTGCATCACGGTTATCAACATGCATTGCTGGGAAAGGTTTAAGCTCTAGCGGACGCTGTTGCGGGTAAAGACTATCCCAATAATTTGCCCCTATGGCCACAAAACCATTGAAAGCACTATCGGCATACTGATCTGCCAATTCATGGATATACTGGGCTACATTAGCGACACAAGGACGAAGTTGAGATTCAACATTGTCCTCGGCATTAAACATCAAATAAACGCTGTGTAGGTTCCCTTCTGCACAAATACCTATTTGTTCTCGTGGCATAGCCTGGTTGTCCATCAATTCTCACCTTATGTCTGTCTCATTTTCGGCCATATTATGCGAAACTTTAGCGATTAATAGTATTAACCTAAGCACAAAACTAGCAACTGAAACATCAACTAATCATTAAGATTACCTTTTTTTAATCATTGCAACCAGTCCAATACAATGCTGACCGTCCAAAGCGCAAGATTAGAGTCGATTTTGTTGTTAAAACAATACCAATTGATGACTCGGTGCTGATAGCTGTACCCGCTGCCCAGGTGTCAATTGCAACAACTGGCTTTTAACTTCATAAAACTGTTCAGCTAACTGGACTTGATAATGACAAATATTGCCTAAAAAGCGACGCTCAACAATGACACCTTTACCACACTCGTCAGCTGCGATTTCAATCTGCTGCGGCCGCAGTAATACCATGCCTTCGTAATTAACCGGTTGGCGTAACACTTTGGTGCTGGTCAACAAGCCTAATGGCGTGTTCACTTGATAATCATCTGATACCGACGCTGGTATGTAATTACCGCTACCCAAAAAGTCCGCCACATAACGATCGCACGGATCTGAATACAGCTCCTCAGCAGTCCCATACTGAACGATCGCCCCATCTTTAAATAAAGCTAACTTATCGGCAAAAACAAACGCTTCATCTTTACTGTGGGTAACAAAAATGGCACTGACGCCGCGTGATTTTAGAATTTGACGGATCTCTAACATCATTTCACTACGCACCTTGGCATCAATGTTTGAGAAAGGCTCATCTAACAATAAGAGTTCAGGCTCATAGGCTAATGAGCGTGCAATCGATACACGCTGCTGCTGACCGCCAGATAGTTCATGGGGGTAGCGCTGAGCAAGTCCTTCTAACTTCACTAAACTGAGCATCTCATCGAGGCGAGCTTGGCGTGCGGCATTATCTAATCCTTTGACACCAAAAAGCACGTTGTCAGCCACAGTGAGGTGCGGAAACAGTGCATAGTCTTGAAAAATCATTCCGATGCCACGTTGTTCGCTGGGTCGATGTTCGCTTGGCGATGAGACCAACTCACCATTGATATGTATCTCGCCGGCAGAAACCGCCTGCAAGCCCGCTATCGCACGTAGTAAGGTGGTTTTGCCGCATCCACTGGGGCCTAACAGTGCAGCAATCTCACCCTTTTCTACTTGCAAAGATAACTCTGTCAGCACTCTCTGGCTTTGATAATCGCTTGATACCTTATTAATAGTCAGTGTCGACATAATTTAATGTTGCTCCAAAGAACGGTTGAGATAGATAAGCGGTATGAGACCCACCAATACAATGACGATAGCAGCTAATGCGCCATGTTCAAGTTGCTCGTCAGACACAAACTGGAACACATAAGTGGCGAGATTTTCAAAGCCAACCGGGCGCAACAACAAGGCTGCAGGAAGCTCTTTCATGCACTCAATAAACACTAATAATAACCCAGCAAAAACCCCCTTTCGCAGCAATGGCAGATGAACACGCCACATCAGCATTCTAGGTTTCATCCCCATGGTTATGGCCGCCATATCTAAAGATGGACTCACACGTTTATAGCTGTTCTCAATACTGCCGATAGCTATCGCACTAAAGCGAATACAAAAAGCCGCTATCAAGGCAAACACGCTACCACTTAAGATAAGCCCAGGGCCTCGCTGGTCAAAGTAAGCGTAAATATCATTGATAGCAAAATCTGCATAGGTCAAGGGAACTAAGATACCAATAGCGAGCACCGTGCCAGGCAACGCGTAGCCCGTAGAAGCTAAGCGTGACGGTAACAAATCTTGTTTTCTAGGGCTGCAGCGACGAACAAACATCAGCAGTAACCCCAATGCCACAGTCAGTACGCTGACAATCGCGGCGATATAAAAACTATTCCAACTGTACTGTAGAAACTGACTGTGCCAACTCTGGTCAAAATAGTTTATGGCGTACTGCAACAAAATGATAAACGGTAACAAGAAGGAAAATGTCAGTAGCAGTCCGCAATAGGCGGTTGCCAAAGCCCCTTTTATGCCCTTCAGTTCGTATAGGTCGGCGCGATTAATTTCAGTCTGCTTTTGAAACAGCTTTTGCTTACGTCGAGCAAAGCGCTCGAAACCAATCATAGAAAATACCACTAACAACATAATGGCAGACAACTTAGCTGCAGCTGCTAAGCTACCGTAGCCGAGCCAAGTATCATAAACGGCTGTAGTCAACGTTGGCACCGCAAAGTAGCTTACAGTGGCAAAATCTGCCACGGTTTCCATTGCAACTAATGACGCCCCTACCGCTAATGCCGGACGAGCCATTGGTAAACTCAAACGCCAAAAACTGCGCCAAGGGCCACACCCCATCACTCTCGATGCATGCTGCAAACTGGAAGACTGTTCCATGAATGCGGTTCGTGCCAACAAATAAATATAGGGAAACAACACCAATGCCAGCATCACTGAAGCGCCGCCTAAAGAGCGGACTTCAGGGAAGTAGTAGTCTTGCGGTGACTGCCAGCCAAAAAAACCACGTAAAACTCGTTGAACCGGACCGGCATAATCGAGTAAATCCGTATAGACATAGGCAACCACGTAAGCGGGCATAGCTAAAGGCAGCAGCAATGCCCACTGAAATACTGAGCGACCACGAAAATGGCAACGGGCGACTAACCAAGCCGCTGGAACAGCAACAATTAACGCCCCAATACATACCCAAAGCATGAGCAGTACGGTATTAGAAATATAAGTGGGAAGTACGGTGTTGAAAAGGTGCGAGAAAATCGCTTCATCGGGCACCATCGCTTGAACAATAATGGCCACCAACGGCAAAACCACTAAACCAGCTAACAGGTAGCTAGAGACAGACCAACTGCGGGAGAAACCTAAAATCATCCAATGTTCCAATAAGGGCGATGGCGGCGAGTATGATGTACTAACCTAAATCTAAGCTTAAATAAGAACGATTATAACTCACAATGTCGAATAGGCATTAGGTAAAATCAAAAATAGCCTTCAAAATGAAGGCTATTTTCCCAATTACAGACATTGTTTGCTAGCTTACTAGCAAGTCGTTATAGGTCGAATTTCACTTCGTCTAATAACTTAACTGCAGCTTCATGATATTCAGCCAGCTTAAATACTGGCAGCTTATCCGCTTTGAACTCGCCCCATGAGGCCACTAACTCTGAAGGTGCAACATCAGCTTTAATGGGATACTCAAAGTTAACTTCAGCGTAGGCTTGCTGCGCTTTATCACCAGACAAATACTCCATCAATTTGATAGCATTATCTTTATTTGGTGAATGTTTAGCTAACGCCATACCAGAAACGTTGATATGTGAACCGCGGTTATCTTGGTTAGGGAAGTTAATATACACCGCTTCAGCCCAAGGTACTTGCTTAGGGTCTTGCAACATTTTTCCTAAGTAGTAGCTATTACCGATAGCAATATCACATAAGCCTTCTTTCACCGCTTTAACTTGAGCACGGTCATTACCTTGTGGTTTACGCGCTAAATTACTCTTTAGACCTTGTAACCACGCCTTAGCATCAGCTTCACCGTGATGCGCAATCATCGAGGCCACAAGAGAGATATTGTATGGGTGCTTGCCTGAACGCGTACAAATTTTTCCTTTATACTTAGGATCAGCAAGGTCTTCATAATCAAGATCTAGCTTCCCAAGGCGGTCTTTAGAAGAGTAGACATTACGTACTCGCATCGTCAGCGCGTACCAGTCATTTTCTGGAGAACGATACTCTTGCGGAATATTCGCGCTTAACGCATCACTGGCTACTGGCGCAACTAAGTCCTTATCGGCTAACTCCATTAAACGAGAGAAGTCTGAAGTCAGTACCACATCGGCTGGCGATAAACGCCCTTCACGCATCATACGCTCAGCAATGCCTTTTTTGGAAAATACCACATCAACTTTAATACCCGTTTCTTTGGTAAAGTCCGCCAAAATGGGGTCAATAAGAAATGCTTGACGATATGAGTAAACAGTCAGGTTGTCTGCCGCATTGGCGACTGATGCTGCGCATGCTAATCCTAATACAGCTAGGCCAGTAGTGATCTTCATTCTTGCTCTCCGTACAGCGACAAAGTGGTCGCCTCTGAATAATGATAATTATTATCAATCGCAAAAAAGGATAATAAAACTTCAACATTTGAGCAAGGTTATTGACAAAAAAAACGGCTAAACCACGCAATTTAGCTAAAGCTACATAAGTCGACTAAAATTAACAGCTAACGTCAATCTATCCTTTAGCATTTACTTAAATTATAAGTGTTAGAGGTAGGGCTCACCCAAACAGGTCAGTTATGTTGCTCAAAGTCGCTATTTTAGGGTTACTCATTGTCGCTATCGCTTTAATCGTGCGCATGTGGCTACCTAATGGCCAGACTCAGCGCACAAGACGCGCACGAAAAACGGCTCGAAATGGTAATCAAGATGAGCCGATACCATCACGAAGTGCTTTAGAGCGATTGCCATCTGCCGCTACCAGTAGTCATGCATCAATACACCCATATCACTCTGTGGCGATAGAAAGTGAACAGCAATGCTGCGATGCAGCACAGAAGATAAAAAAGCAGCGGTTTCTTTCCGCTGAAGCTCCGGCGATACCGTTAAAGGAGTGTGACAAGTTAGATTGTCATTGCCACTACCAGCACTTTGAAGACAGGCGACAACCTGACAGCGATCGCCGTAGTGATTATGGCGTGACTCAAGATTTGTATGGCGCTTTTGGCGAGCAAAATCGCCGTATCCACAAAAAAGGCAGACGTAACACCGATTAAGGTTGCGTATCGCGCATTTCCGGATGCCCCGAGAAGCTGCGATACCAAATAGCAACGCTCGGTGCCACATGTTGCCAAGCAATATCACCATGACGAAAGTCTATATAGCTCAACAAACAAGCCAGCATAATGTTGTGGGCCGTTAGTGCTTGAGTACGCTGTTCGCCATGGTGCTCAATATGCTGTAACCCTCGTAATAGCGCTTGCTCAAAACGCGCGGTCCAGAATGGCGAGCGTACCCCCTCTTCTTCACGCATTTGTTCCTGACGTAGACCAACAGCACTATCAAGCAAACCTTTAAGCAATGAAAATTGCGTTTGTTGGTGCCAAGTTGGAGACAAGCCAAACAATGAATGCTCACCAAACTCGCTATCTAAGAACCTGAGTATCACCTCACTATCAAACAGCGCGGCACCATCATTCAAAATTAAGCAGGGAATTTTAGCCAGTGGGTTAGCGGACACAAAAGCTTCATCATTGAGTAGTGGGTTAATGGCTTGTTCTTTGACACCTTCAATAGCGAGATGTCGAATGGCGACACGCACACAGCGAGCATAGGGTGAAGCATCAGAATAATACAGTCGCATAGTGACTCCGTTACCAGTATTTTTCGACAGTGATTTGGCCGGGTTTACGACGTAAATTCTTTTCCAGACCACGTGCTTTTAGTATTTCGGTCACATCGGTTATCATCTGAGGATTACCACACATCATCACTTGCGCATCACGGCTGGTGAGTTGATGCCCCACCGCTTGCTCGAGTGCCCCCGATGTGATGGCATCACTTATTCTTTCAGGCAAAGCACCGTCAACTTTTTCGCGGGTTACTGAAGCGACAAAACTAAATTGCTCACCATATTGTTGCTTTAGTGCTTCAATGTCAGCCAAATAGGCTAAGTCTTGTTGCTGGCGAACGCCGTACACTAAAGCGATATGCGGATAGGTCTGCCATATCGCTGCAGTGCGCAGCATCGATAAAAAAGGCCCTACTGCGGTGCCAGTTGCTAACAGCCATAAACAGCTCTCAGTACTGATAGCGGGCAACTCTTCTAAAGTCATAAAACCTGTGGCCTTTGGCGAGATATCGATTTGGTCACCCACAACCAGTGATTGCAGTTGCGGCGACAGCTGCCCATCTTCCACCGCAATAGCTAACACTTCTAGGAATTCACTTTCTGGGGCATTAACTAAAGAATAGGCGCGCGCAACACGCTTACCATCAATTTGTTGTGACAACTTGATAAACTGACCAGCAATAAATGGGGCAACCTCGGCGTCTAGCTTTAACGAAAATAGGTTGTCATTCCAAACAATTTTTTCTACAACTGTCGCGGTTATCCACATTTAACACCTCACAGGAAAAGGGCAATGATATGAAATTATCATTGCCATTTAGCCCGCTAGAGTCAAGTTAACCTATTAGATTATTGTGTATTATTCTGATGGCTCTGGTGCAGGCTCTTCCGGAGTCGGCATCATACTTTGCCTAAAGTCGAGTAACCCGGCTTGCACAATGGAGTAGGTCTCATCCACACCTAAAGCAATGTCACCTTCGAGCACTTTTAGATTGGTGAGGATCTCTTTTGCTTCGTCAAAGCCTTGATCTATCGCCCCGCCAATCACGTCCATAAAAGAGTCGAGTTGCTCTTCAAATTCCATTCCCGAATTCTGCTGTTGATAAATGCTAAAAAATTGGGTGGCAAAACTCACTATGCGATCAGCCGTGGCTTGTGGAGAAGTATCCACTCCCTCCTCTACCGCCGTTTCAATGGCTCGCTCCCCCATTGTTGGCGCCAACTCTTCGTTTATCGCTTCAATGGCTGCTTTATAGAGCAACCGCATTGGCTCATCGCCAGCACTAAGCTGGGCATCATGCTGCGCAGACAATATCGCAGTATTCATTAATTGCTTACTGGTAGAATGCGCTGTTTTGTTTGATGCGACCTCTGACACTGACTGACCGTGATTAGCACCTGTGTCTGACTTATTTTTTGCAACATTAGATACTTGCGAACCGTGATTATGGACTTCCATAACGACCTCAAATGTTAACTATGGCTATCTCTATATTATCGGCCAAATTTCATACAACATAAGAAGAATTTTACGGTTAGCTGCCTACCGGACACACCACATCAATAAAAAACCGCCACCGCTCACGCCAACTGTTTGATATGATGCGCTATCACTCACAGAAGGATCTAAGCAATGACACGGCTAATGTGTGTATTTTTATTGGGCCTAACACTTATCTCGCCAACGGATGTGATGGCGACTCAAGCAGGTCAAATCATTGTTATTGTGCGCCATGCAGAGAAAATGTCTGATGTTAAGGATCCCGCACTTACCGAGCAAGGGCAGCAGCGTGCACAACATCTGGCCGAGCGCTTATCCCATCTGGTATTTACAACCGCATTAACAACACAGTTTAAACGCACCCAGGCCACCTTGGCGCCCATCATCAATAAGCAAAAGCTTAACCACCTCATTACAGTGGCCAAATCACCTTTAGACGACCACATCCAAGCCGTGGCAAAATTGGCTCGCCAACAGTCGGGTAACGTCATCATTGCCGGTCACTCCAATACCGTGCCACTGATTGTCACGGCCTTAGGCGGCCCGACTTTACCCAGTCTCCCAGAGACTGAATTTAGTAAGTTGTATATCTTGTCTATTACACCAAACAACGAAGTTTCTTTTATAGACGCCGAATATCATTAGTAAATTCACTATACTTAGGTATAATTTCGCATTCGCTAACTTAACGGTTTAATAGCCTTGCAATGTTAGTGATATCTACTATATCTAAAAGTAGATATTATCAGGGAGGGATTAAGTAGTGAGTGACTCTATGTTTGCAAGTGGCAGTAAAAGCACCCCATTATCAGTTAGCTGTAAGAGTTGTGATCGGTTAACCGTGATAGAAGGTGAAAGTGTGTGCTTTAAAAGCGGGGAAATTTTTCGCCTCACGCCTTTGAGCCAAGACTTGAGCCAACTTAACTTGCTTTGTGATAACTGGAAGATCGACGACAGCAAGCAATAACTTTAGTTATTGCTTGCTAACAGCTAGATTATTTATGCAACCATTATCGATGCATATTCTTGTTTAGATAAACTGACATCACGCGTGATACCCGTTAACTCTGTTGAGGGGTTAATTTTTGCTAAGCTCAAGCCGCGAGTTGTCACTCGCAGACCCGATGAAATTTCAAAGTAAACATTCATCAATTCATCATGTTCTAGACCGCGTTTTTTTAGCGTAGCCATAATCGCTAGCCAATCTGTATTGACAACACTCGCCTGACCTTCAATGTTCACTTGTAGGGGAATATTTTTCATCACAATCTCGCTGTGGCTATTTAATAAGCTTAATTATGCAGAATTAACCTGAATAAAGCCTGAATTAGCAACAACGAATTTCAACATTTGCTATAGATCACTATTTTGTACCCGCCATAATCGACTATACAAGCCATTTAGCGCCAATAAATCACTATGGCTGCCACGTTCAACAATATTGCCCTTACTTAGTACAATAATTTGATCCGCATCGACGACCGTTGATAAGCGATGCGCAATCACCAGCGAGGTGTGCCCCTTAGCAACCTCTTTTAGCGCTGTCAGTATGGCTTTTTCAGAGTGTGAATCGAGCGACGAAGTTGCCTCATCAAACACCAAGATAGGTGAGCCTTTTAATATCGCTCTGGCTATCGCAACCCGTTGTTTTTCTCCACCAGAGAGCTTCATACCACGCTCGCCTACTTTAGTATCAGTCCCCTGTGGTAAACGCTTTATAAAGTCTGCTAGGTGAGCCATTTCAATCGCTTGTTGGACCTGCTCGTCGCTGGCATCGGGTCTGCCATAGCGAATATTTTCCAGCAAAGTATCGTTAAACAACACCGTATCTTGCGGGACAATTGCAATAGACTGACGGAGTGCATGTTGGGAAATCTCACTAATATCATGACCATCGATACTGATTTTACCCGCTGCAGTATCGTAAAATCGAAACAGTAATTTCACTATAGTCGACTTGCCTGCCCCACTATCACCAACGATGGCAACCTTTTGTCCTGGTTTCACATCAAAACTAATATCATTAATGATAGGACGCTCATCATATTGGAACCGGACCCCATCAAACTGCAAGTGCCCACGTGTTAATGCCGGTGATGTCGCGTTTGCTTTATCTTCAATTTTAGGCTCGGTATCAAGTAGAGAGAACATTCGCTCAATATTAGCCAACGCCCCCCGGATCTCTCGGTAAACAAAACCAAGAAAATTCAGCGGAATGAACAATTGCATCATAAATGCATTCACTAACACGAAATCACCTATGGTCATTTGACCATCGACCACATTTTTTGCCGCCAGTCCAAGCATCAATGTCATGGCAACAGAAATGATTAAAGCCTGCCCTGCATTGAGGGCAAACAGCGATAACCTATTCTTACGCTTAGCCTGCTCCCAATAGGTGAGTGCTTGATCGTAATGCTTGGCCTCGTAAGCTTCGTTGTTAAAGTACTTCACGGTTTCGTAGTTAAGTAGGCTATCTATTGCGCGAGTATTAGATTGTGAATCCGCTTTGGCTGCTTCACGGACAAATTCAGTGCGCCACTCTGTGGCCACCACCGAAAAAGCGCCATAGGCAAACACCGCTAACAGCGTTATCAGCGCGAATGGCCAGCCATAGTTATAAAACAAGATCCCCACGACTAAGGCTATTTCAATCACCGTAGGCACAATGTTAAATACCATGAAACGCATCAGGAAATTAATGCCACTCGTGCCCCGCTCAATATCCCGTGACAAACCGCCAGTGCGACGCTCTAAATGGAAGGCTAAATCTAATCGGTGTAAGTGCTCAAATACCAACAAACCTAAGCGGCGGATAGCTCGCTCTGTAACGCGGCCAAATAAGGTGTCCCTTACTTCAGAAATAATGGTGTTCAGTAGTCGTAGCGCACCATAGGCAGCCACTAAACCAATGGGAACTGCTAATAGCTTCTCCGGGCCATCACTTAATGAGTCAACCAGATCTTTAAGTACGAATGGCAGTGACACACTGGCGATTTTGGCCACCACAAGACACAGGAGCGCCAACGCAACTCGCGTTTTGAATTCCAGTAAATAAGGCCACAGTAGCTTAAGTACATGCCAGTTTAGTTTGTCGATTGGGCCATCAAAATACAAAGAGGGGCGCATAGCGAATTCCGAACAACTGCTTGAATGACTTAATATAAATCATTTTTGTATTGATAGCTCTCACTATACGTCATTAAAGCGTAATCGTAGAGATTTACACTATTTGTGTGATTTTATTCGGTACAAAATCGAGTTTTTTGCTACACTCGCAGCATTACTATCAGAAAGTAACGCTAAAGTTGCAAAAAATGGTAAGTTTAATAGTAGCAAAGTCTAGTTAATCGGCTTTACTGTTATCTAAAGAAAAAGAATTTGATACTCTTGAACCGTCTGTTCAATCACTAAGCTTGGGTACTTGGTGTGAGTACAAGCTCAATAATAACAATGAAGGAAATAACTATGCAGGAATCGTCTGACGTTCAATATCCTCCACTACCGCTCATTCAAACTTGGGTATGGATGATGACCGAGTCCGGCAATCCCGAGATCCAACAAAAGGGCCAGAGCAATTTAATTGCTTCTTTTGGTAGTCTAGCTAAAGCTAATGAGTACATTATCAACAATCTAAAGCGCTAGCACCAAACAGAAAAAGGAGGCCTTAGCCTCCTTTTTTATGCGTTATTTTAAGCGATTTATCACCGTTAACCGCGACGGTTTATCACGCTCTGATTTAGCATTGCTAACATCTGCTCTGTGTCATCCCAGCCAATACAAGCATCGGTAATACTTTGGCCATAGCATAACGGTTGCCCTTCAATGTAATCTTGGCGACCTTCTACTAGATTACTCTCCACCATCACACCGAAAATGGCTTTATCACCAGCGCTAATTTGTGCCGATACATCCTCAGCGACAACTAACTGTCTTTTAAACTGCTTGCTGCTATTAGCATGGCTAAAATCGATCATAATATTATTGGCCAGCTTGGCGGTATTAAGCTGTGAGGTAATTTCCGCCACATCTTCAGCACTGTAGTTGGGCTGTTTGCCACCACGTAAAATGATATGGCAATCTGGGTTACCTTTAGTCTCTACAATCGCTGAATGGCCATACTTAGTGACCGATAAGAAGTGGTGCGGCGCACTGGCAGCCCCTATCGCATCGATCGCGATCTTAATCGTACCGTCAGTACCATTTTTAAAGCCCACCGGACAAGACAGTCCAGACGAAAGCTCTCTATGGACTTGAGATTCCGTGGTACGTGCACCAATAGCACCCCAGCACATTAAATCAGCGACATATTGGGGCGTGATCATATCGAGAAACTCACCCGCTGTTGGAATGCCAAGATCATTGAGATCTAATAGCAACTTACGCGCAGTACGCAAACCATCATTAAGCTTAAAACTGTTGTCCATGTAGGGATCGTTAATCAAGCCTTTCCATCCCACAGTCGTGCGCGGCTTTTCAAAGTAGACTCGCATAACCACTTCTAGCTGGTCTTGATACTTTTCTCTAAGCTGTACTAAGCGCTGACCGTACTCTAACGCGGCCTTGGGGTCATGGATTGAACATGGACCAATCACAACTAGCAAGCGATCATCTTGTTTTTGTAGTATTTTATGAATGTTTTGACGACCATTAAAAACCGTTGCTGATGCACGCTCTGACGCTGGAAATCGCTCGAGGATCGCCACTGGTGGCAATAACTCTTTAATTTTATTAATGCGTACATCATCATTCTGGTAATACATGGTGTTTAAACTCCGAAAAAACAGCTAAAAAATAACATCTCTCTCTTGCAATACTGACTCCAATTTATCAGTAATCCCTCCATTTGCAAGCAAGAACTAATAATAATAATAAATTATTAATAACCTGATGTTTTTAAAAACAATAAAAAGGCTTACTGCCAATTTACTATAACGGCAGCAAGCGCCTTAACTTAGGGAAGACAAAATTAAAACTGACAATGAAGCCAAGTTTGGGGGAAATTATGGCTGTGAAAGATAAAATAACAATTTTATGACAACCGACTCAAGCAATGACGCTTACGAATTTGAACCTTGGAAGGGACCGCCGCAAGCGGTATAAAGCCCACTCGCAGGCAGCGCCTCACAACAGTTCACAATGGCTAATGACCTTGCATAGCATGCAATTTAGCTTGATAACGCTGTTTACTGCCATCATCAGCTGTTAAAGCCAACGCTTTTTCTAAGCTATTTTTGGCTCTTCTCTCATCTCCTGTTGCCCAGTAAGCTCGAGACAAGCCAAAATAAAACTCATGGCGATAATCCGCTTTTTCTACGGCACGTTCATACCACACCACGGCTTCTTCATATTGCATTTCGAAATACGCTTGCTGCGCCATATCGTAGTAATAATAGGGGTTTCTAATACGTGCTAACTCTAATACCTTATGAACTTCAGCCCACTCAGTTAGCCTGTCCTGCGATGCCAGTAAAATAGCGTAGTTATACAGGGTATGCATATCCTCGTCATCATAGGTTAAAGCAAGCTTATAAACTGATTCAGCCTGGGGCTGTAGCTTCTTATAGCGATAAAGGACCGCCAAGGTATTTAAGGTAGGCACATAGTCAGGTTTCAATCTCAAACCAATTTTCAGTAATCCGTAAGCTTTATCATAATCGCCGACGACTAAAGATTCAGCGGCGACATTATTATAAAACATCGCCATCACGGTCTCTTTATTAATCACCTCTTTACCATAAGCTCTTACTGCCCGTTCCGGCATAAAATCGATCTGCACAGAGCTGGATAATAAGTTAACGGTGTTTGCTTCGCGCTTTGGAGTTAGCTTTAAATTGATATGGCCATTAACGAGGAAAAAACTGCCTTGTTTATCCCACACGGGCGGAACGGCGATATCTTGGAAAACGACTTTGACCCCCATGACATCAGCCAATGACCCCGTCAACAACACCAAAGACAAACAGTTTCCCATCCGAGTATCAAACGTCTCACTGGCAATCTTGGTCATATTGTCATAGTAGGTAAAGCCCCCGTCATCGGCATTAATATAGTTTGCCAACCATTTGTGGGTATCGAGATTATTTCCACGGGTCAAACGACTTAATTGATAGGCTGATAGTAACGACTTGCGCGCTTCATCCGGCAACTGAAACAATTCATCGGGCTGAACTAACCCGTCAACCTCTTGAAAATACTCATCATAAAAATAAGGCTCAACATTGGCTTGTTTGGGCGCCGAGGTAGAGGTACACGCACACAGAATTAAGGCGGTGAATATGCTTGGTAATCTTATTATCCACTTCATAATCAGCACTCCTATGCAATAGACACCTATTAAGCATAATAGAACAATGCCGTGTTAGCAGACAAAAGGGTTACAAAAAGTGACTAAGGCTCATCTACGGGCAACTCATTGTGTTGCGGTGGGTCAACCTGAATATACACATCTTGCTGTTGGTATTGATAAGGACGATAGTATATATGGCCACATCGATAATACCGAATAGGTAAAAATACACAGCCTAAGGGTAAGGATTGAAGGATTTGGATTTGCTGCTGATAACGCAGTGCCTCCTGCCATTCATGCTGCTGTTTCACTTGATCGCGCACAGCAAAAGCATCAAAGGGCTCACTCGATTTACGCACCACCACTTGACCTGCATGCGAAGTAAAAGTGCTTGAAAGCAACATCAAAACCAACAGGCATACTTTAATACATCGATTCATCACATCACCAAAAACAGTAACTAGTAAAGTGATGATATAAAAAAACAGGGCTTAATGCCCTGTTTATTATTTGTGCAACTTAAAGTTAGAAACTATCTAGCACTTTTTACCGAGACGAACTCTGGGTAAGCATCAATGCCGCAGTCTGATGCATCCATGCCTTTGTATTCTTCCTCTTCAGTAACACGGATACCGACTGTTTTCTTCAGCACATACCATACACAGAATGAGGCAGAGAATACCCAAGCAAAAATCACTGCTGCACCATATATCTGACCAATAAAGGTAGCATCAGGATTTGATAGCGGCACTAACATCAAGCCGTAGAAACCCGCAACACCATGTACAGAGATAGCACCCACTGGATCATCAATTTTAATGCGGTCAAAACTAACAATCGAGAACACCACAAGACCACCAGCAACCAGACCAATCACACCAGCCATGGTAAGTGATGGAGATAATGGGTCAGCAGTAATGGCGACTAAGCCTGCTAACGCACCATTAAGGATCATCGTTAGGTCAGCTTTGCCCCATACCATTTTACAAACGATTAATGCTGAAATGGCACCGAAAGCCGCGGCAGAGTTAGTGTTGACGAAAATCTTAGCCACAGCAGACGCATTTTCTGCATCAGAAACCAGCAGTTGCGACCCACCGTTAAAGCCAAACCAGCCCATCCACAAAATGAACATACCTAAAGTAGCCATAGGCAGGTTAGAACCAGGAATAGGATTCACTTGACCATTTGCACTGTACTTGCCTTTTCGTGCACCAAGTAATAGCACACCTGCAATCGCTGCGGCTGCACCCGCCATGTGAACAATGCCACTACCAGCGAAATCAACAAAGCCCGCTTCAGAAAGGAAACCGCCACCCCATGTCCAGTAACCTTCAATAGGATAGATAACCCCAGTAAGAACGATTGAGAATGCTAAGAAAGCCCAAAGTTTCATACGCTCAGCAACTGCACCTGACACAATTGACATAGCTGTTGCTACGAAGACGACTTGGAAAAAGAAATCAGATTCCAATGCATGATCAGCATCAGTGGCTTGGCTACCAATGATGGCGCCAAAAGACGGTAACCATCCCCCTTCAACGTTGTCGACATACATGATGTTGTAGCCTAAAACTAGATACATCACACAGGCAATCGAATAAAGACAAACGTTTTTAGTCAAAATCTCAGTGGTGTTTTTAGAGCGAACTAATCCCGCTTCTAACATGGCAAATCCCGCAGCCATCCACATCACCAGAACGCCAGAAATCAAAAAGTAAAACGTATCTAAAGCGAAACGCAATTCAGTGACCGTTGCACCTAAGCTTGCTAACTCTTCCATTATTATTCTCCTTACAGTGCTTCGTTATCAAGTTCACCGGTACGAATACGGGTGACTTGTTCGAGGTCAGTGACAAAAATTTTACCGTCACCAATTTTGCCGGTACGAGCAGCTGCGGTAATTGATTCTATTAATAGTTCGACATTCTCAGACTTGGTGGCGATATCAAGTTTGACCTTAGGCAAAAAGTCCACTTGATATTCCGCACCGCGGTATAGCTCGGTATGGCCTTTTTGGCGCCCGAAGCCTTTTACTTCTGTTACCGTCATCCCTTCAATGCCAACGCTAGCAATTGCTTCACGAACATCGTCTAATTTAAATGGTTTAATAATTGCGCTGACTAATTTCATCCCAGCCTCCAAGTGCTTTGTTATTTTTGCTGTAGATATCAATTCAATCATCAGGCCAACTTTAAATAGTTAACAAAAACAACAATGTAATAAAATCAGGCATGAAACCACATTCGCTGTTCGCACCAAATTAGTGCGACGATATCAGCCATGCACAATCACGGCGCACACTATTCGACCAAATACTAATTGGCACAAGTTGCTGCTAGGTTACTATCAAGACTGGCAAGTAACCTGAGGAGAGGATGATGTTAAAAGCAGAAGAATGCGTGTTAGTTTTCGTGGATGTGCAGGGGAAATTGGCTCAAACTGTTATCGAGCCTGCAGAGCTTGAACAAAGTCTTGCCACGCTAATTAGTGGGGTCGCACTGTTTGATATCCCCATCCTATGGGTTGAACAGCTTCCTGAGAAGCTTGGAAGCACCAGTGACATTTTACAGCAGCAGCTAAGTCCATTGTGCTCGCCCATTGCCAAGTCGACCTTTAGTGCCATGGATTGTGAGCAGTTTGCCACTCAGTTATCAGCCTTAAAGCGGCAACATGTACTCTTAGTTGGCATTGAAACCCACATCTGTGTTTACCAAACTCATCGCGGACTGATCGATGCCGGCTACCATGTCCATGTTGTTGCCGATGGTGTGTCATCGCGCACCGCTGCAAACAAACAGCTGGGCCTGACCATGATGCAACAAAGTGGTGCGCAACTGACAAATGTAGAATCCTTGCTGTTTGAATTACAGCAGTGCGCCTCGGGTGAACGCTTTAAAGCGCTTTTAAAACTAATCAAATAAATTATTCAAAAAAAAGCCCCGATTTAATCGGGGCTTTTGTCACTCTAAAACGTCATTAATAAGTTGCTTCGCGTTTCTTAGCTTCTTCGTCCCACTTAGGCACGACAGTTTCTAAGAACTCTTTCTTATCAGCGTTCATCTTCTTCATATCCATACCAAGCGCAGCTTGTGCTTTAGCTTTAGTAGAGATATCAGGAAGTGCTACAGGTTGTTTAACACCTTTAGCTGTTAGTAAGTGTGCAAGCTTAATACGCGCATCAGCGGCTTTGCTTACTGCAGTGCCTAGTACACGTAGTGCTTCATCAGGAGCGTGAGATGCAACACCGTGTGAAGCGATTGCATAATCCCAGCGCCATTGCGCATGACGGATATCAGTCAAAATAGGCTTCATTTCAGCTTCAGTCGCACCTGCTTTCCAAGCGGCACCCGCTTCGAAATGAGCATGAACTAACTGCTTCTCAGCTTTTAGCTGAATCTCTTTAACCTTAGCTTTACGCTCTTTATCTAGGTTAACCATGAACTCTTTGCTTTGCTCGTGACAAGTGCCACAAGTTTCTTCAAAGCGATCGAACGGGTTACCCACTTTATGGTCAGTAAACTTACGACCTTCTGGGCTTTTCACGCGTGGCATATGGCAGTCAGTACAGCTAACGTTGTTCTTACCGTGCATGCCTAGCTTCCAAGTTTCATAACCTGGGTGCTGCGCTTTTAGCATTGGTGTTTTAGAAACAGCGTGAGTCCAATCTGCAAAATCTAATGCATCGTAGTAAGTTTCCATCGCTTCAACGGTAGTACCACCGTCCCAAGGGAACTTAACAAAACCTTTGCGATCTTTGTTTTTCTCAAAGTAGTACTCTACGTGACACTGAGCACAAACCATAGACTGCTTGTCTTTACGTGATGCTTCGTCAAACGGAGTACCAATCGCTTCAAAGCCGCGCTCAGCAAAAGGACGCGAGATACGTAGCTTTGACTTGCCTTTTTCGTGACAGTCACCACAACCAATAGAATTAACGATTTCTGCACCACCTTTAGCCCACTTGCCGCTAAAGTAACCGTCTTCACCTTGCTCTTCAATTACGCGAGGTACATCTGGGCTCTTACAAGACCAACATGCCATAGGCATTGGGCCGTCTTCAGCCGATTTTGGTGCACCCGTACGTAATGTTGCACGTAGATCAGTAACAGCATAGTGGTGACCACGTGCTTTGTTATAATCTTTAGCAAACCCGTAACCTGCCCATAGGATAACTAGGTTAGGATCAGCTTCTAATGCATCAATCACTTCAACACTTTCAGAAGTCGCGTGCCAGCTGTCATATTGCTTAGAAAATTTATCTTTATATACTTCATTACGTGGGTCTGTTTCGCTTGTTTGTGCGAACGCGCCCGAGGCCATTAGGCTCGCAGCTACCAATGCACTCAGTGCAAAGGATTTTTTGTTTAATGTTCTCACCATCTCATCTCCATGTTACTTTTATAGTAGTCTTATTAACCACAACATCTCCAAGGCCAAAGTTAGCTGCAAACCCCTAGTAAAAATATACCCCCAATGGGGTATCCGAATAGAAATTTGCGGTAGATCAATTTGTAAACGTGTTGTTGCTCACATTTTTACTAGTTTGTTAAATTTTTCGCCACTAACCTAATGTAGAACATGGTGAATTAGTTGTCACTGTATAGACGTAATTAACGAGTTTTTATAATGAAAAAAGGCAGTTTAACCTCCACCATTCTCGGATTGATGCTAGTGCTCATATTGGTGTCCAGTGGCCTCGCCACTTTTGCCCTAGTCAACTTGGCATACAGCTTAGGTGATGCGCGCGCGATCAACGCTTCAGGGTCCTTGCGAATGCAAAGTTACCGACTACTCTTTTATGCTAATTCCGGCAGCCAAGAAGCGGAAAGCAAAATAAGTGAATTTGAAAATACACTTTATTCCCCAGCGCTTAGGCGCTCTATGGAATGGTCGACCCCCAAGGCACTCAAAGATCAATATCAGCTAGTGATCCAAAAGTGGCGAGTCATGAAGACCTACATCATCGAGGAGAATTCACGATTATACGTCGCCTCGCTAAAAGACTTTGTCGACACCATTGACTTGTTAGTGCTAGAGACTGAGCACCACGCGGCCTTTAAACTCAGATTGCTTGCCGCAAGCCAGATAACTGGCCTTGCAATCATGTTGCTAATTGCCATGCTGGCTGTGCGTTTTACCCAAAGAAAAGTCGTTAAACCTCTGCATCAATTAATGGAGTCGGCGAATACTATCTCTAAAGGCGACTTTAATGTAGAAGTACCTAAAACAGGTTATATTGAACTAGCGGCACTTAGTCATGCACTTGAAAGTAGTGCCAAGGAATTAAGCCGTCTTTATGGTGATTTAGAAGCCCAAGTTGAAGAGAAAACCATCGCACTGACTAAGGCCAATAACGAACTCAAGTTGTTGTATGACACGTTGGTGATGCTGCACTCAGGTAAGCTCGACATCAACTCATTGCAAAGTGCCCTTAATCAGCTCAAAGCCCACGAACCACAAAGCCACCTACGTTTGGTCATTGCTGAAGACAATGAAGACAAACAAGTCATTGAAGCCGATGGCGGTTGGCCAACTGATAATCTAAGCGTCACCCGTTACCCACTGAGCTTTGAAAGTAATGAACTCGGCTACTTAGAAGTTGCTAACCCAGAAACCGAAAATAACCCCATGTTTGAGAACTTCGCCATTATGCTGGCGCGCTCAATTGTCATTTACAACGCGGGAGAACAGCGTCAACAACTGGCATTAATGGAAGAGCGCGGGGTAATTGCCCGTGAGTTACATGATTCACTTGGGCAGCTTTTATCATTCCTTAAAATTCAAGTTAACTTGTTATCGAAGCAGCTAGATGGCAATTGTCGTAGCCCTGAAGTCGAACAACAGCTCGCTGAAATTAACGAAGGAGTCACGACTGCCTATGTGCAACTGCGCGAACTATTGTCGACCTTTAGATTAACCATCGATGATCCTAATTTAAACCATGCGATTGATGTCATGCTCACGCAATTGCGCTGCCAAACCGACACTGTGATAGAACTCGACTATAAACTGCCGCTGCAGTTACTTGGGGCACATCAGCACATCCATGTCTTACAGCTCACCCGCGAAGCAACCCTCAATGCCATAAAACACGCTAAAGCTAAGCGAATTTTGATTAGTTGCACCAAAACAGATGGGACCGATGTCAGCGTTAGCATTAGCGATGACGGTATTGGCCTAGATAAAGTCAAAGAGCGTGACCAACACTTTGGTATTGGCATTATGCATGAGCGGGCTAGTCGCCTCGGTGGCAATGTCAGCTTTAGCAGTAACCCAACGGGCGGCACCACCGTCACCTTAACTTTTCCACCTCAAGCAGAGCCTAGTCATTAATGATAAATCGCCTACCGAAAGATCAGTATGACACCCGCCCTGTAGGCTTGCATTCATTAGCAGACAGAGTAAGCTTGAGCGCATACACCAAGACACTACAGTCAATTAATAAGACTTCAGTTGGAGGTACAATAATCCATGGGTAAACCCTATTCCGTACTCGTCGTTGACGATCACCCATTACTTCGTCGAGGCATCTGCCAGTTAATCACTTCGGATTCCGATTTCACCCTATTTGGTGAAGCAGGTACCGGCTTGGATGCATTATCGGCCGTTGCCGAAGATGAACCCGATATTGTGCTGCTTGATCTTAATATGAAAGGCATGACTGGACTGGATACACTTAATGCTCTGCGCCAAGAAGGGGTGACATCTCGCATCGTGATTTTGACCGTCAGTGATGCAAAGCAAGATGTGATTCGATTAGTCCGTGCTGGCGCTGATGGCTATTTGCTAAAAGATACTGAACCCGATTTGCTGCTTGAGAAACTAAAAAATACCATGCAAGGCCACCGAGTGATTTCAGAATCAGTCGAAGATTACCTGTATGAGCTTAAAGATGCAGCCGATGAGCAAGAGTGGGTAAGCAATTTAACCCCACGCGAATTGCAAATCTTAGAGCAGCTAGCAGAAGGAAAAAGTAACCGTGTCATCTCTGAGCAGCTGCATATCAGTGAAGGCACTGTAAAGGTACACGTTAAAAATCTACTGCGAAAAGCCAATGCCAAATCTCGCACAGAAATGGCAGTACGCTATTTAAACCAATAATCGCTTGATTCAACGTCTCGGCCGTGCACGTTAAGTCACGGCCTGAGCCGCATGGCTAACTAGGCTGACCACTGACAAACTCTTGCCAGCTTTGTAACGCATATAAATAATCTTCTAAGCCACAGTGGGCCTCTGACTCCCCAGTGTACAATGAAAAAGCTTCGTCAAATTGTGGCTCTTCTTCCATATCCATTTCATTGGCAAACACTCTGACTTGCTCTTGATCCATACTGACCGATACCCCTCGCCCCACCAACGACCAGCTATGAAGACTCCCCTGTTGCAACTGGGCGATTGCCGTCAAAATCTGCTGCAGTTTCTGCTTATCTTCACCGAGTTCTTCAACAAACCAAAAACCAAGAATCTCATGGTCCATACTAAAGTTGGCCACTAACGTTCCTGTCATGGTATTGCGGCGAAAATCATATTCCATGGTTACAACCTACATCTTTGCTGAATAAGTAATAGTGAAACCCTATTATAGCCTGCCTTACCAGTGAGGCATGACGATTAATCCGCCAAGCAATAAAAAGGGCGCCTAAGGCGCCCTTTTTAACATCATGTGCTCAACGCTTAGTGAGCGTGGCCATGGTCACCTTCAGCTTCTGCTGTTGGCGCTGCTGCCTTTTCGATAGACAGTAATTCTACTTCAAAAATTAGCGTAGAATTGGCAGGAATCGTTCCAGTATCACGGTCACCATAAGCAAGTTCTGATGGGATAACGAACTTATACTTAGCGCCTACAGACATCAATTGTACGCCTTCCGTCCAACCTGGAATCACACGGTTTAGTGGGAACTTAGCACTTTCACCACGAGCAACAGAGCTATCGAACTCAGTACCATCGGTCAGTGTGCCAACATAGTGCACTTCTACTGTATCTTCAGCAGCTGGCTTTTCACCAGAACCTTCAGTCAATACTTCATACTGAAGACCAGACTCAGTTGTCGTCACGCCTTCTTTAGCTTTGTTTTCATCTAGATAGGCTTGGCTTTCTGCAAGTGCTTTTTCAGCTAATGCTGTGGCTTGCGCTTGACGCTTTTCATTTAACTTGCCGTCAAGTGCTTGCAATACAGTTTGCATCTCTTCTTCGGTAAGCTTTAGCTCGTCATTTAATCCATTGCTGAAACCAGTGATGATAAGATCACGGTCGACATTGAAACCTAAATCTTCTTGCTCTTTAATGTGACCTGACATGTATTTACCAATTGATGCACCCACGCTATACGCTTCTTTCTGTGCTTCTGTGGTCAGTTCAACGGTTTTCACTGTTTCTGCAACTGACTGCTCTTGATTACAAGCAGTTAAACCAACTACGGCTAGTGCGACCAATGAATATTTATAAATAGATTTCATTCAAGCTTCCTCAGCAAATTTCTTTTAGTGGCTCTCACCTTACTTATCTAAGGCGAACCACTTTATACTAGTTAATTAACATATACCAATTACATTCTTGCTAACATGTTTTTCAGTTAAGTGCGATAAGCAATCTGAGTAAAATCTGTCAAACTGGTGTGTAACAATGTTAAATGGCATAAAATAGCTTATGGGCTATCGACATCATCAACGGGGAGAAGTTCATGAAAAAAGTCTATTTGCTTATTTTCTCAACCTGTTTGAGCGCCTGTCAGCCAAAAATTGCCGATCAGCAGCTCATTAGCCAACCAAGTTATAGTGCCACTATTTCAGAAGATGCACAGTTAGCCTTAATCAGTACCAGCAACGCAGATTTACAGCTGTGGGATCTCAATACAAAACAACAAAAATACCACTGGGTACATGGAGCCGAAAACAACAGCGATGCCATTGATACCGCAATTTCGCCCAATGGTCGTTTCGCAGCCTCGTTAAGCAAACAGTCAGTTGCCCTGTGGCAAATTAGTGATGGTCAATCTTTAGGTTGGTGGTCTCTACCGGCCTCCGGTCAATCTGTGGCCATCTCTAACCGGGGTAATTTACTGGTAGGATTAAGTGACGCTAGCGTGATGTCACTCGATCCGCAGCAAAACCGTTTGATCCAGTTTCTCGGCCACAGTGAAAAAATTAACCGAGTGGCCATATCGGCTAATGGTGACATCGCCATTAGCGGCGCGAATGACAACCAAACCATTGTCTGGCGCACAGATACAGGGCAACCACTACAGCAATGGACATTGGATTCAAGAGTGACCCAAGTCGCGCTTAACCATGATGCCAGTCTCGCATTTGCAGGAGACAGTACCAATATGGCTAAAGTATGGCAGGTTAGCGATGGTAACTTGATTAGTGAGCTTAATATCAAACGCCGAACGATGAACTTTTCAACCGCCCGCTTTACCAATGACGGCCAATGGCTAATGACTGGCACTCCCGCTAGAGAGGTCATATTGTGGCAAGTGCAAAATGGTAAAAAAATCGCCAACTGGCGGGTAAACCGTACCGAACATGCGCAAATTAAGGGTGCCGTAGTATACTCTGTTGCAAACATGGCTAATCAACACTTGATCAGCTTTAGCAGTAACGGTTTATTGGAAACTTGGGCCGTCCCCTAAAATTAGAGAACAACATGCAACAACTAGAACAACGCGTCGCCGAATTAGAAATGAAGCAGGCTTTTCAAGATGATACGATTGAAGCGCTCAATCAACAGGTCATTACGCTAAATGAATGCATAGAAAAGCAGCAAGAAACGATACGTTTATTAGTCAGCAAGCTGCGTGCAGCCGAGCCAAGCAACGTCGCATCACAAGCCGAAGAAACACCGCCACCGCATTACTAGTGAGCCTGAAGTGACAATAAAGGATGACAATGCTAAGCATTATTCAACATGGTGACCCTAAGCTACTGCAACCGGCAAAGCCTGTGGTTCACTTTGACTCATCACTACAGCAGTTGAGTAATGAGATGATGGCGCTAATGCTAAGTCACTCTGGGGTCGGCATCGCTGCACCACAGGTGGGCCAACCTGTAGCGATGTTTATTGTTGCATCACAACCTAACCCGCGTTATCCAGAAGCACCAATGATGCAGCCTACGGTTATGTGTAACCCTAGCTTTAAAGCCATAGAGCCACAACGCCAGTGGGGAGAAGAAGGCTGCTTGTCGTTAGGCAAACAACGCATTAGTATTGCCAGATACACTAAAATTGCCGTACGCTTTCAAACCCTAACGGGCCAATGGCAACAACAAATAATGGACGATTTTATTGCTCGTATCTTTCAGCACGAGCATGATCACCTGCAAGGCATCACCTTAGTTGAACGCCAGCGCATACAGATGGAGCTTGCACAATGAAACAAGCGCTAGTGATTGCTTTACTGTGTTTATCTTTATCAGGCTGCGCACTGAATAGTATTTTTATCAACTACCCTTCACAGCTACACCCGGTGAAAGCCCAGCTTAATAGCGCGACCCCAAGTGCGGGTATCCAAGAGATAAGTGGTAAAATTGATGGCGCCGATGGGCTACTCTACGCCCAAGAAGCAGGGCGTGTCGCGCAAATAAGTGGCGATTTTGCCACTAGCCGCCAATATTTTGAAGCGGCGGAGCAGGGATATAAGCAGTTTGATGACCAAGCCACGCTCTCTGTCAGTGATTTGGGGGCCACCGCAAGTAGTGTGTTTATTAATGACAATGTTATCCCCTATCGAGGCCCTGGGTATGAGCGCATCATGTTGCATCAGTATCAAGCGCTGAACTACCTCTTTAGCGGTGACAGCCAAGGGGCACTCGTTGAAGTCCGCCGAGCTAACCAACTTCAAAGTGACGAGCAGCGCCGCTACCAAAAGTCAGAAAAATCCGTTCAGGCAATGGCCAATGGGGCAGTTGATGCGGAAATTAGCCGTTTAGAGACTGCTGCCGGAGACGTGACGAGCTCGTTCCTAAATGCTTATAGCTATTACACCACTGGGTTGCTATATGAGTTGCTCGGCGAACCCAATGATGCCTTTATTGACTATAGAAAAGCCGCACAATTGGCACCTGAAAATCGATATTTACAACAGGATTTAGTCAGATTAGCTCAGCAACTGTCCATGCCTCAAGCGCAAGAGTTTCAGCAACGTTGGGGTAAAGCCCCGCAACGAGGTAAAGAGCAAGGCCAAGTTGTTTTCATTGTAGAGCGGGGGTTTGTGCCTGAAAAGCAGAGCTTCAGTGTGCCTTTTCGTATTGATGGCAACTGGCAAACAGCTTCATTAGCCACCTACTCGTTTATGCCTCCTCGCGCTAAAGCGGCAAATATAACTGGGCTTCCTAGTCCCCTAAAAGCACAAACCATTGCTAACATCGACGCCTTAGCGGTAACAGCCTTAAAAGAAGAGCTACCCATGGCGCTGGTACGCCAAGCCGCGCGAGTCTACGCCAAAGCTGAAATGGCCAGCAGCGTCAGAAGTGACTCTAAGCGCCGTCATAATGAAACTGATTATGGTGCTATCGCGATGCAAATCTTTAATGTGGTCAGCGAACAAGCCGATCGCCGCAGTTGGTTGACCTTGCCACAGCAAGCACAAATAGCCCGAAGTTATGTCGATGCTGGCCAATATAATGTCGGCCTCGACAGCCGCTCAACAGCAGAAATTACTATTGAAACTGGACGCACGACACTGGTTTGGGCAATTGATACTGGAAATTACACCCGTTTTTATTCAATAATTATATAGGTACTGTTTAATAGTCTTAGTCGCGTAATTTGAGCTTGGTATTCTATCGGTTCAAAAATACATAGGCTGACAACTGGCACAGTTCCGAATCAACCATACAGGAATCGGTATTTTATGAAAAAGTTCAATCTAATATTTATCATTGCAGTGGCCATCGGCCTTGCGGGTTGCCAATCGAAAGTCCAATATGGTGATGCGACTGAAGTTGAAACCGTCAATGAAAACTTTGGTTCTACCGACCTACAAGCGATCACCGCTAAAATGGTTGATAGCATGCTCACCTTCCCACCTGTGGTGGCAATGACTGCCAATGACCGTCCAATTATCTTTGTTGACAAGATAAAGAACAAAACTTCTGAGCATATTGATACCGAGTCAGTCACTGACTCAATCAGCAACAAGTTGCTACGCTCTGGTAAGTTCCGTTTTATCGACATGACCAAGGTCGACTCAGTACGCAAACAGTTAGACTACCAAAATAACTCTGGCATGGTTGACCCATCAACGGCTATCAGCTTTGGTCGCCAAATTGGTGCGCAATATATGCTGTATGGCAACCTATCAAGTATTGTCAAACAAGATGGCAGTACTAAAGATGTGTACTACAAAATGACCATGCGTTTAATGGATTTAGAGACGGGCTTAATTGAATGGTCTGACGAAAAAGAGATCCGTAAAACTAAGTCAAAATCGTTTTTAGGCTTGTAATCTTAGCCATTGATAAAAAAACCAGCGAAATCGCTGGTTTTTTTATGGCTAAATGTTAAAAATAGTGCCCCTAATAATTAGTCATTTTGGGGATTGCTGCACTTGAACTGTTTGCGTATTGGCTTAGTGGTATTGGGTTGCCTTATTTTAAATGCCTGTAATGCTACCAAAGCTGTGATAGACCAACCTACCCCCGCCATAAACAGTGCACTCACGCAGCAACAAGCCCAAGCACGTCAAGCCAGAATTAGCGATGTGAGTTACCAATATCAATTGGATATTACCGACCCACAGCAACTTCGTGGCCACGCCCAGCTCAGCTTTTCACTAACAGACAATCGCGAGCCAATCAAAATTGATCTGGCGACGGCACAGGTGAGTCAATTTACCCTAAATGGCAGGCCACTATATCCCAACTATGACAATCAGGTATTTACCTTACCGGCTAGGTTACTTAATAGCGGCCGCAATCAAATTACCCTTCACTATCAACGCCCCTATAGCACAGAGCCTGATGGCTTATATCGACTGCAAGATCCAATAGATGGGCAAGACTACTTGTTTTCGTTTCTCAAACCGTCATCGGCTAAGAAGCTGTTTCCCCTGTTCGACCAACTTGATATTCGAGCCACCTTCTCATTGCAAGTTACCGCCCCCAGTTCATGGCAAGTCATCAGCACCACTGCCGCGGTTGAAGTTATTGAAGAGCAACAAGCTAGGCGCTGGCAATTTGCCCAGACAGAAACCATTAGCCCTTACCAGTTTTCGCTGCATGCGGGGCCATTTCAGTTTTGGCAGCAACAAGGTCAACCCAGTTTAGGTCTATATGTCAGACAATCGCAGGTGCAACAGGTTGAGCCACAACAGTTTTTCAACCGAACTCAAGCCAGCATTGAAAAGCTAGCACAACGTTTAGGGGTTGATTACCCCTTTGGCCAATACAACCAAGTGCTAGTGCCGGTCTCTATTCCATTTGCGATGGAAAGTAGTGCAACTAACTTAGTCAACGAACGCGACTTCTGGCAGCAACAACAGCAGCAGTCGCAGCAACCTATATTGAGCGATCTAACCCGCCAGTGGTTCGGTAATTTGGTGGCAATAAAATGGTGGGACCAACAATGGCTCAATGAAAGTATGGCGTTATATATATCGCAGCAGCTAACTGATGATGCTCATCAATCTGCGGTCCCGCAGCATACTTTTGATAAACAACAGGCCTACAACGAAGACAGACTGGTATCGAGCCATGCATTGCAGCCTAGTGCCATCAACCCTAACTCACCACTTCAACATGTTGATGCCATTACCCAGCAAAAAGGGCTGTCGAGCTTAAAGCAGTTAAACCACTTGATAGGCGACCGGGCTTTCTATCAGGGAATACAAGATTTTCTCACCCAATATCGATTTCAAAGCACGCCGAGTGAATCCTTTCTCGACACTCTAGCAAAAGCCGCTAAAACAGACTTAACACCTTGGTATCAACAATGGGTCCTTTCCAGCGGCTTGAATACCCTCAAGGCTGAATTTCAATGCGACAACAACCGTATCAGCCGATTTGTACTACATCAAAGTGGCTTGGACTCGCCGCAAGATAACTTTAAGAGTCAAACCGTTAAAATTGGTCTATTCACCAAAGGGCGCAATGCACTGCACCGCAATTCAACCGTGGTTGTTACCTATGATGGCGCCACAACAGACGTTAAGCGCTTAGTTGGCAGCCGCTGCCCAGACCTAGTTTATCCCAATTATCAAGACTGGGGTTACGTCAATGTAGAACTCGACAACAAGTCGCTGCAAACGGCGTTGTTTGAAATTGGTAAGCTGCAAGATGATCAACTCAGAAGCATGTTGTGGCAAGGGTTGTGGAACAGTGTGCTTCAAGGGCAGTTGAGCTTACAGCAGTATTTTGGCGCCATATTTGTCAACTTGCCTAGCGAAACTGAGCCGCAAGTATTGGCCCAAGTACTAAACCAGCTAAAACAAGCCAAAGTGTATCTAGAACAGATGCAGCCTTTGCATCAACGCTATGCTCGCCAAGCCCTCAATGGGGTTGAGCAGATGAGTTTACGTTTAGCCATGCAAAATAGCGCCAACACGACCCTACGTGACCTGTGGTTTGAACAGTATATCCATTTCGCAACCAGCCTAAGTGCCCAGCACCATCTCGCTAAACTGCTTAACGGAAAAGAGGGATTTGAGGGGCTGCAATTACCCCAGCAGCAGCGTTGGGGTATCTTGATTCATTTGAGCCGCTACGATTACCCCAACATTAATCGACTACTGAACCAAGAGAGTCAACGAGATAACAGTGATAGCGGTGCAAATTACTTATTGGCCGCTAAAGCTTCACAGCGGCAATCCCAACAAAAACGTCGCTGGCTAAACAAAGTCATGCAACAAACGACGCCCACAACACCAACTCAATTTGTGCAACTGGCGACGGTAATGCAGCATCTTTACCCTAGTGAGCAAAAAGCCCTCAGCCAAGCAACAGCAGAAGAAAGATTGGCACAACTTGAACAATTAGATAGCCATAGAGATGAGAAATTTATGGCACTGTATAGCCAATACTTACTGCCAATGAGCTGCAGTTATAATGGCAAACAGCGGTTACAAAATACGTTGACGCAACAAGCACAATTATCAACCGTTAGTCAGCGTGGACTCAAGTTAGCCATCCAAGCCGAACAGCAGTGCATTAGTATCAGTGAGCGGATGCTAAAGCATGGCACTTAGGGTAAAGACGATGGTGAAAAAAGCCATTCGTTGGTCAAAGCAACCTAACGTTAAAGGTTGATTTGTCACAGATTATTTTAAGTAGATGAAAATTAGTGACTTTTGTAACTGGTATAGTCTTTGCTTTAGCTTAAGATAACCGCAACAAACAAAGTTAACGGCATATCAGAATGAGTTTGATATGAGTTTATAAGAATAGAGAGGGAAAACTATGGGACCATTTGAGATCGCGGCAATTGCCATTATCGGCGCTTTTTCTGTCAGTGCTTACAAGGAATATAATAAACGCCACAGCCACAGCGCAGCCAATGCTGAGGTTGAAGCACTACAAGCTGAACTCGAACAGGTAAAACAACGGGTTGCCACGCTAGAAACCATTGTGACCGACAAATCTTATCAACTTGGTAAAGAGATAGACCGCTTATAATCATAGTAAAAAGCCAGCAAATGCTGGCTTTTTCTATAGAGACTGTTTGTTACCTGTTGTGGTTAAACAAATAGCTCTTTAATGTTTTTCAAATCGCCCTTACCTTGAGCAATTTCTTCAGCTGATAACCCTGATACCTCATGAGGGAATACCAACCACTCTTCAGATTCGTGAATAAAATAATCTGGAGTCATTGGTACCGCGGTATTCTTCGGCTTGTAATACGGACAAGCAATACGTACATCTTGCGGCATATTAAGGCGCATTTGCTCTTCGAGTTTGGCGATTAATGCTTGAATACTACGACCAGAATCGAACACATCGTCGACAATCAATAAGCCATCTGTCGCATTGGCATTCTCGATAATATAGTGCAAACCATGGACTTTGATTTTCTTGCTTTGCTGATTGATTCCATAATAAGAAGAAGTACGCACGGCAATATGATCGGTCTCAACTTTCTTAAAATCAAAAAACTCTTGTACCGCAATACCTATCGGCGCCCCACCACGCCAAATACCAACAATAAACTCAGGGCGAAAACCACTGTCGTATACTTGAGCTGCTAATCGAAAAGAATCTTCAAGTAATTCCTGTGCGGTAATAAAGCGTTTGTCTGACATTGGACCGTCCCCATCTTATTTTATATTTTGGTCAAAGCGAGTTGTTTTAGCGTAAAGCGAGAGTAAGTACCGGCCGCAAAATTCAACCTAGCACTATTTGCCACTTGCGAAATGCAAATGCGACATATCTTGTACCTACTGGATTTTGGGGCGCAATTTTATACTAAAACAAGTATAGATGCTGCAGATTTTATGAAAAACTTATGCGGGGAATTGTTAGCTAGCTCACGATATCAACAATCGCATATCGTGAGCTGGATCGGGTTAAAGCAGTGTAATACTGGGATCTCCGGCTTGCGTGACCGCAGTGACTTGCTTGTCCATCGCCTCGCGATAGTCAGTGGCCAACACAGTATCAACATAGTGCCAATCAGCAGAAACTTGTGCGTCAGTAAAAGTCATCACCATAAAGCCACGATCGCGCAAGTTAGTATATTTAAGCCCATCAACTAAGCCGACAATACCGGCTTCTGTCTGTGCTTGAGCTTCAGCCTCAATACCCAGATAATATTCTAGGCCTGGGGAGGAAACCGAACTAGTAGCAAACTCGACCGCCACCTTATCACCATGACTATCAGTTAACTCATTTGCCCACGCATTGTGCGTATCGCCAGCAATCACCACCAAATTTTTCTGCTGCGACTTAGCGGTAGCTAAAATCACCTCTCGCTCATAGGCATAACCATCCCAAGCATCCAAGTTGTAAGGTATGGCCGGCATCTGCACTAAAGCTATTGCTTCAGGAGTCAATCGGTGCTGATTTTCAACATAAAATGTGTATTCAAAAGTGGTGACTGTTGGATCATTCTGCTCTAGGCGCTGTGCTATCTGCATTAAGGCAACGAGCTCGCCAAACTCAGTGACCGACAGTTGTTGGGTCGCGATAGCAGCGGGCAATAGCATTTGCCCCATCAATACCTGCTGACCCAGTAATTGCCATTTTGCCGTTGAAGTTAACAGCTGTGCTTGTAGCCACTGTAACTGCTCTGCCCCTAACATCGTTCTGTCATTACTGGTGACATCTTGGCCAAAACGCGCCGCATCAATAGCGCCAGTATTCGGGTCTAGATAATCAGCGTAGTCTAGCTGCTTATCTCTGCCTAACAAACGGGTATCTAGCATATGCAGGTCGACAAGATCGCCAAAACTGAACGAGCGGTATATTTCTTGGTGATTGCCTTCTTGCCATGGTCGGATGGGCAACCACTCAAAATAGGCTTGTAAAGCTTGGCTCTTACGTGACTGATAATCCCCTTCGCCTTCATTATGATTTTCAGCGCCATCGAGCCAAGCATCGTTGCAAACTTCATGGTCATCCCAAACGGTAATAAAAGGTAATTTGCCATGCAGTTGCTGCAATGCTGCATCACTTCGGTATTGACCATAGCGAGTACGATAGTCTGCTAGTTCCAGTAATTCACCTTCTGGCAGCACTTGGCGATTTAGTTGCTCGGCGTTTTCGCTGGCATACTCTCCCCTAGCGTACTCATACAAGTAGTCCCCTAAGTGCACAACTGCATCAATATCATCATGTTGCAGTGCCAAATCGTAGACATTGAAATGCCCTGCTGGATAGTTTGCACAGGAAAAGACCGCTAACTTCACTTGCTCTACCTGCCCTTCAGGCAAAGTTGAAGTAATGCCTGTGGGTGACAGCACCTCTGCAACTTTAAAGCGATAATAGTAGGTTGTTCCAGCATTGAGCCCAATGGCATCTACTTTGACAGTGTAATCACGCGCTGCAGTCGTCGTCATTTCACCATTGGTGACCAAATCGGTAAATTCGGCGTCTGTCGCCACTTCCCAGCTCACTGTAACGTCTGCTGCCTGCTCAGGGGTAACACGAGTCCATAAGATAATCGCACTATGACTCGGGTCACCGCTGGCAACACCGTGCAAAAATGAGGCACTAGCGCTAACTTGCTCATCGTCACTGTCACTGCTTGAGCAGCCCATCAAGCCATAAGATATTACCGCAGCACCTGCACCTTTGGCCGACATAGCTAAAAAATCGCGACGAGTTATTATTGTTTTCATTTTGACTCCTTCAATTGAAAAACTCCTATAAAGCCTCTCTTACCGCCTTTTAGAGATGCTAACTTGCTACATTAGCAGGTTATTAATCAACTGGTAAGAGCTCTTACCTATCGAGTGTAAAGTCGGTATATTTCAGCGAGATGAATTGCCTCGCAATTTAAATGCAGCATCTTGTAGGCAATTTCTGTCAATTAAGCTGACATTATGCCGGGCACCTTATTGGTCTAAAACACTGACAATCGAGCCATAATCAACAAAATTGACGCGATATCTAACAACTGTCGTTATAATGAAATCAAACAATATCAACGGAGTGGATTATGAAAGTTAGCGATATTATGAGTGGCGAAGTGGTCAGTATTAGCGATATGGCCACCATTAAAGATGCCCACTTACTGATGCAAAATCGAAGCGTCCGTCACCTCCCCGTGATATCAGAAACCTCAGGCAAACTGGTTGGGGTGCTCACCCATAAAAAGATGATCGCCACCGTGATTAATATGCTCAACCAATATGGTGCTGGTGCGCTAGATCGTAAAGAAAGGAAGACGTTTGTACATGACATTATGGACAGCGATTTTCAAAAGCTAACTGTCGATGAACCGCTCGCTATTGTGGCGCAGTATTTTATTAATAATAAATTGGGGTGTTTGCCAGTCATTGATGACGAACATAACGTAATAGGGATTATCACCTCATCAGATTTTGTAAAACTGTGCGCAAAAATCCTTAATCGATAACCAGGTTTAGCCAACATTTCTAGCTAAATAGTCACTCAGCTGTCGCTTAAAATCGATCGCCCCTAATTCATCCATTGAATTAGGGGCGATCTTGGAGCACAACACGGTTTACAGTGCTGTTGACAATCAGACCTTAATTAAGGGCAATTTGTTGCAACAACACTGGTTATTTCTATATCAATAATTGGTACATCGGCAAAATTGCCAACGGTGTGGGTGTTAACGATACTAATTTGATCAACCACTTCCATACCTTCGACCACTTGTCCAAATACTGCGTAACCATCTGCGCTGGCACTGTAGTCAAGATGTGGATTGTCTAAGGTATTAATGAAAAACTGCGACGTAGCTGAATTGGGGTCATTAGTTCGCGCCATTGCCAATGTTCCACGCTCATTGCTAAGCCCAACATTAGCCTCATTAATAATGGGATCGCGACTTTCTTTCGCCACTAAACCGGCAGTAAAGCCACCCGCTTGCACCACGAAATTATTGATGACTCGATGGAACAAAGTACCGTCGTAAAACCCTTCTTCCACATACTGAATAAAGTTTTCACCAGTAACCGGTGTATTGGTGGTATCAATAGCAAGTGTTAACTGTCCGAGTTCCTCCCCTTCGGCATCAATACTCATCACGAAACACTGATCAGCACTTAATGATGGCGGAGTAGGCGTCGGTGGTGGGGTGGGTGTGGTTCCAGAGTCGCTACTTCCTCCACCACAGGCGGTCAATCCAGATAATATCAGCGCAACAAAGCCGGCTGTAGTCGGTTTAATCATATTGGGTCCTTAACTTCTCAATGAGCAGATGTTAATCCCAAGTAATTAATATAACAACCTTTTAACCAGTCAGTGTTACAAGTTGTCACCATCGGTTAATTTTTAACACGCTGCAGCATATTCATCGCCATTAATGCCACTGCGCCAGCCATTAAGCCAAATAGGGTATTTAACAAACTCGGCGTAATAAAAGCCAGCACGGGACCCACTAGCCCTAAACCATCAACTAGGGCGGCTATATGATTAATCACTTCACTCACAAGATGTAATCCGTGTGTTAAAATACCGCCGCCCACCATAAACATTGCAATAGTGCCAATAACCGTTAATCCGCGCATTAGGTAGGGAGCAGCATTGACTAGTTTGGCTCCAAGCCAATGGCCGAAGCGCACACCAACACTGACCCCCTCACGACGGGTGAGGAACAAACCAAAATCGTCTAGCTTAACGATTGCGGCCACTAGGCCATAGACACCTATGGTCATCAATATCGCAATGGCACTGAGGGTAAAGACCTGTGTCGCAAAACTACTCTGTGCCACCACGCCTAATGTGATAGCAATAATCTCTGCCGACAGCACGAAATCGGTGCGTATCGCACCGGCAATTTTCTTTTTCTCGAACGCTTGCAGATCTGCCACTGCTTCGGCGAGCTTCTCTGGGTCTATCTCAGCTTTGGTATTTCGATGCTTATAGGAGTGATAAACTTTTTCAAAGCCTTCATAACATAGAAACATCCCACCAAACATCAATAGTGGAGTGATAGCCCATGGGATAAATGCACTGATTAATAACGCACCGGGTACAAGTATGCACTTATTCTTGAATGAGCCCTTAGCTACCGCCCACACCACAGGTAACTCCCTATCGGCTGACACGCCCGATACCTGTTGGGCATTGAGCGCGAGATCATCACCGAGCACCCCTGCCGTCTTCTTCGCGGCCACTTTGCTCATTAACGCCACATCATCGAGTATCGCTGCAATATCATCGAGCAGCGCTAATAGACTCACACCAGCCATCGCTTTGTCCTTTTAGTTGTGCTGCAAATTACAGCGCAGTCCTTGTAGATCTAATTAATGCCTAAGTTACTCCCCGTATTCATCTATTACCAGTTAAGCTTTGCCGTAGGTTGGCTCACGATTATTCAGACTCGCCGTAAGCAAAGCCGTAAACTTACTCTAAGCACAATCGATTTCTACTGGCGCGATGGCAACTGTGAATCGCTGATTTTGTGACCCTATTTGGCATAAAATCACACCACGGTAGAGATAACTCAGGTTATAATAGAGCGATACTTCTCGTTAGGACACAAGCATGACTCAAGATGAAATGAAAAAAGCCGCTGGATGGGCTGCTTTAGATTATGTAGAAAAAGACAGTATTGTTGGTGTAGGCACTGGCTCCACAGTAAATCACTTCATTGACGCGCTGGCGACAATGAAAGCGGATATTGAAGGCGCGGTATCGAGTTCAGAAGCCTCTACCGAGAAGATGAAAGCATTGGGCATCCCAGTTTTTGATCTTAATTCTGTTGATGAGCTGTCGGTATACGTTGATGGCGCCGACGAAATTAATGCTCATATGGACATGATTAAAGGCGGTGGTGCGGCCCTAACCCGAGAAAAAATTGTCGCTGCTGTAGCTGAAAAGTTCGTTTGTATTGTAGACAATACCAAACAGGTCGACATTTTAGGTGAGTTCCCCCTTCCGGTAGAAGTGATCCCAATGGCTCGCTCTTACGTTGCAAGACAGCTAGTTAAGCTTGGTGGCGACCCTGTGTACCGTGAAGGCGTTGTTACCGATAACGGCAACATCATTCTTGATGTGCACAACATGAAAATCATCAACCCCAAACAAACTGAAGAGCAAATCAATCAGATTGTTGGTGTAGTCACCAATGGTTTGTTTGCTCAACGTGGTGCAGATGTACTGCTTGTTGGGAGCCCAGACGGCGTTAAAACCGTTAAATAAGCTGCTTGAAGCGCAATAAAAAGCGCCGCTGTGTCACAACAGCGGCGCTTTTTTACAATTAATACCAATCAGTATAAGAATTTGATCTACTCAGCGCGCTTTTGGCAAACTAATTCAAGGCGAATAACTGAAACAATGGTTGCTCCCTTGTGAGGTTATTCAACGCAGAAGTAGGTAGCCAAAAACGCGCCAGAATGGCGAGTTTTAGCGCTTCTGATGCTGTGTTAACAAGCTTAACCGTAGAATAACTATGCTCTTCACTCGTTGCCTTGCCTCAGAACCGCTAAACTCTCGCTGAGTGACTAAATGTTTATACTGATTGGTATAATAACTCGCAAGCTACATAGGCACGATCTGCTCGATCATCAACTGCAGTGTTTGTTTACCACGAAACTCATTCACATCGAGCTTATACACCACTTGAGCATGCTGCACGGTCGCATCTGGCCAAGTGTTGAGGTCAACATTAAACGCAATAGCATCGACCATTACTCGACTACACTCCGTTTCTAACACCAGCTTCAAGTGTTTCTCACCCACAATTCGCTGCTGCACGATTCTGAAATGGCCATCAAACAAAGGTTCTGGGAATGCTTGCCCCCATGGCCCTGCTTCTCTTATCAGCTCAGCCATTTCAATGCTGAGATCACTAGCGGTTAGCTCACCATCGCTGAGCAATTCGCCGGTCAAGTCCGCTTCATCAAGTAACTCTCTCACGACTTCATCAAACGCTTGAGCGAAGCGGTCAAACTGGCCTTTTTTCAGTGATAAACCTGCCGCCATAGCATGACCACCAAACTTAGTGATCATCCCTGGATAGCGACTATTAATCAGCTCCAAGGCATCACGCATATGCAAACCTTTAATCGAGCGCGCAGAGCCTTTGATTTCATCATCACTGGCCTGTGCAAAAGCAATAACCGGGCGGTGATATTTGTCTTTGATCCTTGAGGCCAAAATACCAATCACCCCTTGATGCCAATCGCTTTGATAAAGCGCAATGGCCCAAGGTAGCGCTTGCTCATCTAGGGACAATGCTTGCAAGCTCTTCAATGCTTCTTGCTGCATATCTGCTTCTAAATCCCGTCGCTCGGCATTGAGTCCATCTAACTCAGCAGCCATGCGCCTTGCTTGCATCATATCGTCACACAGCAGTGTTTCAACGCCTAGTGCCATCTCATCGAGACGTCCAGCGGCATTAAGCCGGGGTCCAACCGCAAAACCAAAGTCGGCGGCGATAATACGCTGCGGGTTGCGTTTAGCCACTTCCAGCAACGCCGTAATACCTGGACGGCATTGCCCAGAGCGAACTCGCTTTAACCCAGCTTGCACCAAAATCCGATTGTTACCATCCAGCGCGACCACATCGGCAACAGTGCCTAGGGCAACCACATCCAACAACTGGCCTAAATTGGGCTTGGCAATCCCCTGTTGTTGATACCAGTTGTATTGCTGCAACTTAGCCCGCACAGCCGACATAAGATAAAAAGCCACACCCACACCTGCAATCGATTTGCTACTAAAACCACAAGTGTCAATATTGGGGTTCACGATCGCATCAGCATCTGGCAGGGTTTTTCCCGGTAAATGATGGTCGGTGATCACTACCTGCATGCCCAATGCTTTGGCAGCTTTAACACCTTCAATCGATGAGATGCCATTGTCGACGGTGATCAATAACTCAGCACCTTGTTGGTAAGCAACATCGACTATCTCAGGGCTGAGGCCATAGCCAAAATCAAAACGATTGGGAATCAAATAACTGACCTGAGTGGCTCCCATCTGCCGTAAAGCTAACATACACACGGTCGTCGATGTCGCCCCATCAGCGTCAAAGTCGCCCATGATCAGGATTTTACGATTGTGCATCAGCGCTTGACAGACAATCTCGCTAGCTTCGCTCAAACCTGCCATTTCATTGGGGGTTAACAGGTTAGCGAGTGATAACTCACAATCATGAGGTTGGCAGCCGCGTACCGCATAAATTTGCTTAATCAGCCCAGGTAGGTGATGAGGTAAATGACTGTCATTTACAGGGGCGCGGCGGCGAATATTTCGAATCACAGATGCTGAACTCAGTTAACTAATCATTGGCCCGTAGAATAGCATCGCCATCGCGATAACTCACCCCTTAAACCAATCCCTATAATACCAATCAGCATAAGAATTTGCTCTACTCAGCGCACTTTGGGCAAACTAATTCGAGGCGAATGATTGAAACAATGGTTGTTCCCTTGTGAAATTATTCAACGCAGAAGTAGGCAGCCAAAAACGCGCCAGAATGGCGAGTTTTAGCGATTCTGACGCTGTGTTAACGAGCTTAACCGTAGAATAACTATGCTCTTCACTCGTTTCAAACCACATGGATGTGGTGAATGTCATTAATGCACGACTATAGGGATATAGGAGGTAGGGTAACGCAGGAGCAGTTACCGAGGAGCATTTAAGGACCTTACCTCAGAACCGCTAAACTCTCGCTGAGTGACTAAATGTTTATACTGATTGGTATAAGATGCTATAACGGAGATGAAGACCCTGTTTGGACCTAAAACTAATTTTTGTAGCTACTGGTTCATTAGGCCAATATAAGTCATAAAAAAGGCGAGCTAAGCTCGCCTTTTTTATGGATGTAATCACTAGTTAGTGATTGACTCAACGGTTCTTAATAAAGCCGCTGGCGGCTGGTAGCCTGGCACCATAGTGCCGTCTTCTAGAATAATGGCTGGCGTGCCACTCACACCGAAGCTTTGACCAAGATTGTATTGCTCAGCAATTTTGGCATCACAACTCGCTCGTTGCACGTTGCCGCCAGTTTTTGCTTCTGTCATCGCTTTTAACGGGTCTTTCGCACACCACACAGCTTCCATCTCATCAGCGTTTGCTGATGGCACACCTGCACGTGGGAATGCTAAATAGCGCACGGTAATGCCGAGATCGTTGTACTCATCCATCTCTTGATGCAGCTTACGACAATAACCGCAACTCACGTCGGTAAAAATCGTCACGACATGCTTTTCATTCTTGGCTTTGTAAACCAACATATGCTCTTCAAGTGGCTTCATCATCTCAACGCGAGGCCCGGCCATTGCCGCCTCGGTTAGATTTTTCATGCCTTTATCCATGTCATACATGTTGCCGTGCAAAAGCTTTGAACCATCTTTAGAGATATAAAGCACACCACGATTAGTCAGCGCTTCATACAAACCTGGAATGGCTGACGGTGCGATGCTATGTACATCAACACTTAGTGTATCTGTTAGCTTCTGTTTTAACGCTTGCGTGTCATCGCCTGCACTGCTTGACGCAGCACTTGCTAATGGCGCGACCATCAAACTGACCAATAGCGAAAATGTTCGGGTAAACTTCATCTTATTTCCTGTTATTCAATAGGCCAAAAATCTAATCCACATAGCATTAGACCCGACAAGTGGCAGAAAAGTTACAGCGTCAACGCCGTTAAAGCAACCATTTGCCCCGGCTTTGAGAATATTTAAAAAATCAAATCAGATAATTCATGACCTAAACCACAAAATCAACCCCGCGGATGATGCTCGCTGTGCATCTGCGCCAAGCGAGCTTTAGCCACATGGGTATAAATTTGAGTGGTCGATAAATCACTGTGGCCCAACAACAACTGCACCACGCGTAAATCTGCACCATGATTGAGTAAATGGGTAGCAAATGCATGTCGCAATGTGTGCGGCGACAAGTGACTATTAATACCGGCCCGCAGTGCATACAGCTTGATGCGGTGCCAAAAGGTTTGCCGAGTCATCATGGTGCCGCGTTTAGAAGGGAACACAACATCACTTAACTTGCCTTTTAACAGTTCATTTCTAGCCTCACCTAAATAGGCTTCAACTTCCGTTACCGCTAACTCTCCAATCGGCACTAGGCGCTCTTTGCCCCCTTTACCTACAATCCGCACTAAACCTTGACGCAAGCTAATTTGATCCATTGTTAGCCCAACAAGTTCAGACACCCGTAGTCCACTGGCGTAGAGTAATTCCATCATGGCTTTATCGCGGCATTCGATAGGATCGGCTACCTGTGGCTCAGCCAGTAATGTATCGACATCTTGCTCACTGAGCGAGTCTGGCAGATGACGGGCAAGCTTAGGGGCTTTAATCAATGCGGTGGGGTCAACTTGAATACGCTTGTCCATGATTAAGAACGCGTAAAATCGTCGTAAACTACTGAGTAATCTTGCGCTACTGCTTTTTGCAATGCCGTGCTCAACCCGATAACCGAGATAATCTCTAACATGGCTTTGGTCTGCGTCGCGCATCAATACTCCATGCTTCTGCCCGTATAGGTCATAGCCTTGTAAGTCAGTGCGATAGGCCGCAAGCGTGTTATCGCTGAGCCCTTTTTGCGCCCATAACTGGTCCAAAAAAATCTCAATAAGTGGGTCGGCTTGATAAGCTGATTTGTCCATGGACGCTAGTTTCCCATATAAAAAACGGCGCAAACTGCTATGAGTCTGCGCCGTTATACTAACTTAGCTTAATCGCTCGCTTCAATAAGCTCGAATGTTAACTCGCGGCAACTTGGGCATTATTAGGTTTTATAAATAAACACACCACTATGGTTACTGCTGTCGGAAGCAACCATGCCATGCCTTCATTATGCAGTGGCATAAACTCAAACAAACTCATGTCGGCACCCGCAGCTTTCAGTCCATCAATGATACCAAATACCAATGCGACACTGAGTACGAGTCGATGTGAAAATGCAGGTTTTGGAAACTTCTCCGTTAAGTAAGTCACCGCTACTAGTGCGATAGCAACAGGGTAAATGGTCACTAACACAGGAATACTGATACTAATTAGCTGTGCAAGTCCCACGTTCGCTACCGTGGCACAAATCACACTCATTACCACAACCAACAATTTATAAGATAGGGTCGGGATAAGCTCATTGAAATACTCAGCGCAAGCTGTCACTAGGCCGACAACTGTAGTCAAACAAGCCAGTGTCACTACCATTGCCAGCAATACTTGGCCTGCAGCACCAAACTCATGATTGACATAGTTAGTTAAAATCACTCCGCCATTATCTGCACCCGCTGCAAAATCTCCCGCTGTCGAGCCTAAATAGAATAGCGACACATAAACGAAAGCCAATCCACCAGCAGCAATTAACGCGGCACGAATGAGGTACTTAGTTTGCTCTTTAGGTTCATTGACGCCTTTCTTACGCAAGATATCGATAATCAACATACCGAAAATCAATGAAGCCAAGGTATCCATGGTGTTATAGCCTTCCAAAATACCTTTGGTTAGCGGGCTAGTTTGATAATCACCTACCGCATCACTCACGCCAGAACCTGGCACCAACACAACTGAAACCGCAAGACCTACCAATAGGAATATCAATACTGGTGTCAGCACTTTACCGACGTTATCAAGTAGCTTGCCAGGATAAAGCGACAAGACTAACGCAATGCCAAAAAAGGCTAAGGTATAAATCAATTGCGAGGTATTGAGCTCAATGGCCCCAATGGCAAAAGTCGCACTGCCATCTATAAATGGTTTAAAGCCCATTTCGTAGGCAACCAGCCCGGCACGAGGCGCGGCAAACGCTGGACCAATAATAATATAAATAGCGACGGCTAACGCTGTTGCAGCGAAAGCGGGCAACAACGCCATCACTTTACCATTGGCCTTTGCCACGGCAATCAAAGTGATTAACGGTAATGTCACCGCGGTAATAAGAAAGCCAATCATGGCTAAAGTGATATTTTCGCCAGCTAAATAGCCGGCTAAAGGTGGAAAAATTAAATTACCCGCACCAAGAAAAAAGGCAAAGGTCATAAACCCTAACCCTACGGTATCTGCCAAGCCCATCTTATTATTCTGCACGCGCTGCCCCATTATTTCTGCTTGTGTGTTTTGCTCTGTATTATTTCGCCTTATGGCACCATAAAAGAGATTATTATAACGACGTGTAAATTTAGAATTACACTTTTCTCTGGTAAACATGGCCTGATAACGGCGACTTTTTGAACTACAGCAGAATTAACCAACGCTAACCATGCTCTCAAACTGCTTTACCTATTACATTTGCGCTTCAAACTGGCAAATGCGCCCCTACTATTAGCAAACTGGTAAAAATTTAACAAGCAAGGGCGTAGCATTCCGCCCAATCAGCACCAAAAATCTTACAGACAAAAAACACAACTCCTACAATTATTACAACCAAGCACAATACGCAGTAGCAGCATCATCTAGGCAACATCGAAACAACAGCTAACAGCACGAGCCACAATGCAGTACACTGAGCCGGTTGTTAACTCTTAACTTTGTGTAGCGCGTTATGGCATTTACTTTCAAACAGTTTCATATTGATGATCACGGGTGTGGTATGCCCGTTAGCACCGACGGTGTGATTTTAGGTGCCTGGGCAAAGCTAGTGAATGCTAAACATATTCTTGATATTGGCGCAGGCTCAGGCTTACTGAGCTTAATGGCGGCCCAGCGCAGTCAGGGGCAAATTACCGCCGTTGAAATCGATAGCGTAGCGGCAAAAGCTTGTCAGTCAAATTTCAGCCAATCGCCATGGCAAAACAGGTTAAAGGTCCATCATGGCTGTATTTCTACATTGCCATATTCACTTTTATTTGATCACATCATCTGTAATCCACCCTATTTTAATCATGGTCCACGAGCACAATGCGACAAGCGAGCCCAAGCGCGCCACACCCAGACATTGTCATTTAATGATCTTTGCCAACACATCGAGCAACGACTACAGCCCACAGGTAATGCCTCGGTCATCATTCCAAGCCAGAGTTTGATCGACTTTGAACAAGCAGCAAAACAACATCAGTTACACATTAGGTTACGCACCGATATTGCCAGTACCTTAAATAAACCCGCAGCTCGCCACTTGCTGATGCTAAGCAAATCTCCCTGCAACACTGTGCCAGACAGCGTGCCAGAGACATTAGTTATCCGCGATAACAACAACCAGTACACGGCAGCGATGGTCGCCCTAACCAAGGCTTTCTATTTAAATCTTTGATCCTCGCTATACTTTAGTTTTTACGTGACACGCAAAAGCGCGCAAGCGCCTAGCGCTTATAGTGATGAAGCGCTATAATGTCGCGCTATTTTTTACTGAGATGCAGCGCATGCTATTTGAAGATTTTCAACTTGATCCAACGCTACTTGAATCGTTAAAAGCGATGGGGCACAAAACCCCAACCTCGATTCAGCAACAAACAATTCCATTGGCGATGGAGCAACAAGATATTCTCGCTAGAGCACCGACAGGAACAGGCAAGACAGCCAGCTTCTTGCTACCAGCGCTGCAACACATCATTGACTTCCCACGTCGATTTTCTGGCCATGCAAGAGTGTTGATATTAACCCCCACTCGCGAACTTGCCAGCCAGGTACACCGTTATGCTTCACATCTGGCAACGGGACTCAATTTAGATATAGGCATTGTTACTGGCGGCGTCCCATACGCACCGCAAGAGAAAGCCTTGAAAGAAAACATCGATATCTTGGTGGCAACACCTGGACGTTTGATGGAATACCTAGATAAAGACCTGTTTGATGCACAATCGGTTGAAATGCTCATTATTGATGAAGCTGACCGCATGCTAGATATGGGCTTCTCATCTGTGGTACAAGCGATTGCGATTCAAGCTCAGGGCCGCAAGCAAAACATGTTATTTTCTGCCACCCTTGAAGGTGGTGGAGTCACGCGATTTGCCAAAGAGTTGTTAACCGATCCTGTGACTATTGAAACTCAGCCTCCTCGCAGCGAAAAGGCTAAAATCCATCAGTGGATCCATTTAGCCGATGACAAAAACCACAAGTATGCCTTGCTTTGTCATATTTTGCGCCGCGAAGAAGTCAAACGTGCAGTCGTGTTTGTCAAAACCCGCGAAGTGGTTGCCAGCTTGGAAGGACAGCTCAATAAGGCCGGTATCAGCTGTGCATTCATGCGTGGTGATATGGAACAAAAAGCGCGTTTTCAGGCGTTAGGTCGATTCACCAAAGGCGAAGTGAGCGTATTGTTAGCAACAGATGTCGCGGCCCGTGGTATCGATGTTGACGATATTACCCATGTGATCAATTACGATATGCCTCGCTCTGCCGATGCTTATGTCCATCGTATTGGCCGTACAGGTCGTGCCGGCAACAAAGGCACCGCCATCTCTCTAGCTGAAGCGCATGATATGCGCATCGTTGCAAAAATTGAGCGTTATATCGAACAGCCGCTTAAACGTCGTATTATTGAAGAGCTACGTCCAAAACACAAAGAAGCCCGTCCGCCTTCAAAAAAGAAAGTGAAAGCATCAGACAGTAAAAAGGTTAACAAGAAGTTTAAAGCGAAGAAAAAGAAAAAATAGTTCAGTTATCGCTGATTAAAATTCAAACAAAGCCACCTATCACTCGGTGGCTTTGTTATTTTAAGCCGTCGACTTATATCCATTAGAATTAAAAATGGATCAACTCAATGTGATTTCTAGCAGGCTGACCCTATCCTAACAATGGGCACAAGCATTACTCTTTTTTAAGCTTGTTCAAGAGGAAGCCAGTTGTCATAAGTCATCCCCAAAAGCGCGTTTTTGCCCCAATATGCGCAGCTGACTCAGGTGAATCAGCCCCTATGCAGCCTGTTCTTTGAACAACTCTCCTCACGCAAAGTCACAAAATCTTTATACTAGTGAGCATTACTTAAGAATATTCAATTATTCGCCATCTCAATTAAATAAGTAATTCAGAAACATTTTATTTACAAAAATAGTTTTCACAGCCTGCAACACTCTGGTAATTTATAGGGTAGAAAAATTAAGCATGGACGTGCGTGAATATAATGTTAAAAAAAATCCTACGTAGAATCTCACCTCTTCTTATTCTTGTGGTATTTATCGGTTTAGCTAGCGCTTTGCTTAGTACTCAACAAGCACCTGAACAAAAAGAGCAACAAACCCCAGTACCGATTGTTGATGTGACTCAAGTCAGTGCCCAAACACTCTCATTAAACTTACCCTCATACGGTGTCGTGACTCCAAAATATAAAACTCAATTGGTCACCGAAGTCCAAGGCCGTATGTTAGAAATTTCCAATAAGTTTGTTGCTGGCGGCGTGGTAAAGCAAGGTGATGTTTTGGCAGTCATTGAGCCGTCAGACTACGAGGCCGATTTTATGCAAGCTGAGGCCAGCTTAGCCCAAGCACAAGCATCACTTGAAGAAGAGATGGCCAAAGGCGAAGTCGCTAAAATCGACTGGCAGGGATATGACGGTGGCGTGCCACCAGAACTCGGTTTACGGGTACCGCAACTAAAAAAAGAACAAGCCAATGTTAAATTTGCCCAAGCGGCGCTGGCTCGTGCACAACGTAATTTAGAGCGCACCACTATCCGCGCACCATTTGATGGCATTATTAAGTCTCGCAATGTCGATTTAGGCCAATATGTCACCTTAGGTACCAACCTCGGTGAACTGTATGACACCCATATCGCAGAAATACGCTTACCACTAGCAAACAATGATCTCGCTTACTTAGAGTCGGTTGATAATCCCGATACTCAAGTGACCCTCAGTGCAGAGCTCGCCGGTAAAGTGGTCACTTGGCAAGGGAATATCATTCGCAGCGAAGGCGTCATTGATGCCGAAAACCGTATGGTGTATCTGGTCGCTGAAATTAAAGACCCCTATTTAAGAAACAACAAAGTCGATGGCCAATTGCCACTCAAATATGGCAGCTTTGTCACCGCGGTGATTAAAGGTCGTACGGTTGATGGAATCGTCAAGTTACCTCGCCACATAGTCCGCAATGGCAATGTCGCTGTTGTGGGTGCGGACAGCACAGTGGAAATACGTCCGGTCAATGTAGTTCGCACTGACATCGAGTTTGTCTATATTAAAGACAACCTTAAAGATGGTGAGCGAATTTCAGTTACCAACATCAATACCATTACCAATGGTCAGTTAGTCAAAGTGATTGGTGAGACTTCAGGTCAAAGTCAAGACGACACATCAACTGGCACCCTAGTCGCAGCAGGTGAGCAGTAATGGAGAAACAAACAGGAATCATTGCCTGGTTCGCCCGCAATAACGTCGCTTCTAATCTACTAATGTGGCTGATTTTGGTAGGCGGCTTATTTAGCACCTTCATGATCAACAAAGAGGTTTTCCCCACCTTCGAGCTCAACTACTTACGTATTTCGGTCGCCTACCCTGGCGCCGCACCGCAAGAGATTGAGGAAGGCATTACCATTAAAATTGAAGAATCCATTCAAGACATTAGTGGCATTAAGAAAGTCACCTCTGTCGCGAGTGAAGGCTTTGGCAATGTCACCATAGAAGTGGAAGATGGCTTTGAGCCTCAAGATATTCTCGATGAAGTTAAGCTGCGCATTGATGCGATATCTACCTTCCCAGATAACATTGAAAAGCCCAATATCTTTCGCATCAAGCCCGAGAACAACGTAGTTTGGGTCTCTGTGTACGGTGATATCAGTCTGTATGAGATGAAAGAACTGGCAAAAGATATTCGCGAAGATCTTACCCAGCTTCCGTCTGTGACCCGCGCGCAAGTGACTGGTGTACGCGAATATGAAATTGGCATTGAACTATCGGAAGATAAATTACGTGAATATGGATTGTCGTTCGAGCAAGTCGCCCAAGCAGTGCGCGCCTCATCTATTGACTTACCCGGTGGTTCAATTCGCGCCCAAGATGGTGACATACTGCTGCGTACCAAAGGCCAAGCCTACACTGGTGATGACTTCTCGCAAATAGTAGTCAGCACTCGTCCTGACGGTAGTCGTATTATGCTGCCGCAGGTCGCCACCATTAAGGACGATTTTGAAGAGCGGCTTGAATACACCCGCTTTAATGGTCACCCTGCAGCGATCATTGAAGTTTTAAGTGTGGACGATCAAAACGCGTTAGCCATCTCCGAAGAGGTCAAAGACTATATTGCTAAGCAGCAAGAGTTTTTACCAACGGGTGCCAAGCTCGATACCTGGGGGGATTTAACTCACTACCTTAAGGGTCGACTGAACATGATGCTGTCTAACATGTTCTACGGCGCCCTATTAGTCTTTATAATTCTGGCATTGTTCCTTGAACTGAAGCTGGCGTTCTGGGTGATGGTAGGCCTGCCGGTTTGTTTCTTAGGCGCCATGTTGCTCATGCCTATGGAACCGTTTTCGTTGTCGATAAACATGTTAACCCTATTTGCCTTTATTCTGGTGCTGGGGATAGTGGTCGATGACGCCATTGTTATTGGTGAAAGCGCTTATAGTGAAATAGAACGCCATGGTCACTCATTGGAAAATGTCGTTAAAGGCGCCAAAAAGGTCGCCATGCCGGCCACCTTTGGGGTACTGACGACCATTGCGGCCTTTATGCCCATGCTCATGGTTTCAGGGCCGATGGCAATTATCTGGAAATCTATCGGTTTGGTGGTCATTCTGTGTTTGGCCTTTTCACTCGTTGAGTCCAAACTGATTTTGCCGGCCCATTTGGCTCATATGCGCCCTAAACAACCTAATCCCAATCCCAATGCATTTGTACGTTTTAAAATTGCGCTCAACGCTAAACTGCAGCACTTTATCCACAATCAGTATCGGCAGTTTTTGCAGTATTGCATAAAGCAGCGCTACAACGTGGTGGCCACTTTTATTGGCGTACTAATTTTGTCCATCGCTTTAGTGATGAGTGGTAAAGTTCGCTGGGTATTTTTCCCGGATATTCCGTCAGACTTTATTCAAGTCAATCTTGAAATGGATGTGGGCAGTTCTGAGGCCAATACCCTCAAAACCGTTAAAGAAATTGAAGATGCGCTGTATACCATGAACAATGATATGGAGCAGAAATACGGTGCACCAGTGGTACAGCACAGCTTTATTAATATGGGTTCGCGTACATCAGCCTTTATATTTGCCGAGCTAACTAAGGGCGAAGATCGAGAAGTTGATGGTAATACTATCGCGACGGCATGGCGCGAAGCCCTGCCGGAATTGATTGCAGTAAAAAAACTCAACATTAATTCCAGTACCAATGAGGGTGGCGGAGACATCTCCTTTAGATTGACCTCAAGCAACCTAGAGCAATTAAGCCAAGCCTCAACAGAGCTAAAGCAAAAACTAAAAACCTATGAAGGTGTATATGACATTTCCGATAACTTCTCATCTGGAAGTCATGAAATTAGATTGGATATTAAGCCTGAGGCCGAAGCATTAGGGTTGACCTTATCTGATCTTGCTAGCCAAGTTCGCTATGGTTTTTACGGCTTTGAAGCACAACGCATATTGCGCAATAAAGAAGAAGTCAAAGTGATGGTACGCTACCCGCTAGAGCAGCGCCGTACCATTGGTCATCTCGAAAATATGATGATCCGCACGCCACAAGGCGTGTCTGTACCCTTCTCTAGTGTGGCCAGTATTGAGATGGGCGATTCATACTCCTCCATTACTCGTGTAGACGGTCGCCGTGCTATCACTATATCGGCGACAGCGAACACCAACATTGTTGAGCCCTCTAAAGTCGTTGCTGAAATTCAAGAAGATTTCTTGCCTTACTTAGAAGCGCAATATCCACAGATTTCAACCAGTTTAGATGGCGGCAGCGCTGATGAACAAACGGCAATGGTAGGGCTTATTCAAGGCTTCTTCTTTGCCATGTTCACCATTTATGCACTAATGGCGATTCCGTTAAAGAGCTACAGTCAACCACTGATTATCATGTCGGTTATTCCGTTTGGTATGATTGGCGCCTTATTTGGCCACTTCATCTTGGGCTTATCGATGAGCGTGCTGAGCTTGTGTGGTATCGTCGCGCTAGCAGGAGTTGTCGTCAATGACTCATTGATTTTAGTCGACTTTGTCAACAAAGCACGGGCTGAGGGACACTCAATCACCCAAGCTGCAATCGATTCTGGTTGTCATCGTTTTAGGGCAATCATTCTGACTTCGATGACCACCTTTGTAGGCCTAGTGCCGATTATTATGGAAAAGAGCTTACAAGCACAAATTGTGATTCCCATGGCAACATCACTGGCATTTGGTATTGTATTCTCAACCGTAGTGACACTGATTTTAGTCCCGCTGCTGTATATCATCTTGGATGACTTTAGGCGTACCGCAAGCCGCTTCTTCCACTGGTGGTGGCAACCTAAGAGCGCGGTTAGCTCGAAGTAGCATCTGTAAAAGGGAGGCCTAGCCTCCCTTTTTGATCTAAGCAACATTTTCATTGACCACTTTGACGTAGACTAAGCGCAAGCTTCTTTTGGACTGCGACTATGACTGCCACCTTAGTTTACGACATTCGTCAATCACGCTATCTCAATATCACCGGACGATGCACGCTACGCTGCCAGTTTTGCCCAAAACACAACGGCAGTAAGCAAGTACATCAATACCAGCTTGATCTAAAACATCAGCCCACAGCAGAGGAAGTCATTGCCTTACTTGGTGAGGTTAAAGACTATGACGAATACGTATTTTGTGGCTATGGTGAACCCACTCTTAACTTAACAACCTTACTCAAGGTAGCTGCCGAGATAAAACACCGAGGCGGTAAGGTCAGGGTCAATACCGACGGGCTCGGTAATCTGTTTCATCGGCGCAATATCTTGCCTGAGCTGGCCGAGGTAGTCGATGCCTTGTCTATTTCACTTAATGCCGATACCGAAACTTGGTATAACCACCATTGCCAACCTAAGTTAAAAGGGGCTTACCAAGCACTGCATCAGTTTATCGCCCTCGCGCCGCGCTATATTAAACAGGTGCAAGTTTCAGCCATTGACGGTCTTGAAGGGGTAGATATCAACGCCTGCCAAACCCAAGTTGAAGCCGCAGGCGCAGACTTTAAACCCAGAACCCTCGGTATTGTGGGTTAATAAATGGCTGCGAGTACAAACGGGTCGAAACTAGCACAGCTAATTATCTCAACTGAACTAAGACAATCCCTAAGTTAGCAATAGGTTAGTCAGCTGTAACTAACGGTGTTGTTGGGTATAATTCGTGCTAACATACGCCCATGATTCATATAGGCAATTGAATGTACGCTGCATGTTAACCCCAAAAATACCACAACTGATCCCCGCCCAAGGCATTCATTGGTCAACTCAACGCGTTGTGGCAGTCGTTACCCAAATATCAATACTGATCATTGCCATGATTTTATTGAGTAATGTGGTTATCACTCTGGGTGAGCGTCGCTTGCAAGAAGACTGGGCTGCGCAGCGTTATAGCGAACTGCAAGCCGTAGGCAGTTTGATTGCCGATAAAGTATCATTTCAACAATTTCGCACCCAAATGTTCGCTAAGTCTGAACTGCTTAACCGCTACCTCAATATCCCCAGCGAAGTCAGACAACTGAAACTTGAGCAAAACTGGGATGTGATAACCAGTAATATTCCAGAGCTATTGGATATCGCCCTCTTTGACCCCCAAGGAAAATTTAAATTCTCAACCACCGAAAATTTTAGCCATGAGCCGCTGCCCCCAGCGTTACTCGGTGGTTCTCGTAATATGGGCGGCAATGAAATATATACCTCTGCGCTGGAATTTACCCCCATCAATGGCAAACTTGAGCCTTACATGTATCAGCTCGCTTGGCTCGAAAATCCTGATCAAAGTATCCGTGGTTATTTGGTCACGTATAACTCTATGTCGCGGATGTTAAAAAGCATTAAACCTGCATACTCCAGTACCGAATCGCCGTTGTTAATGCTAGATACCCAAGGTTTGCTGTATGCGGGCGCAGAAAAGAAACCAACAATCAAACGTATTCCTGACACCATGGGCGGCAGTCTCAAACAAACTTACCCAGCATTATGGCGTAAAATGGCCATGAGTAACTTTGGCCAGTTCCATGGTGATGACGCCACCTTCGTCTATTTAAAAGTTGAGCTGGCAACCCAGTATGAGGCAAGAAGAGAGTATTTCCTCGTGTCTTATGTGCGCAATGATGATATTGCTGCCAATTTTTCAGAGTGGCGTAACATATTAATCACGGTAGGTATCGCCCTCACCACGTTAGCCTCATTGTTGATTTTATTGAGCCATTTCTACCGATTAGAGCAGCGTTCACGACAATACAGTGCGCAATTAGCAAGTCGGTTATTTGGTCTAGATGGCGGCTGCTTGATTGTCAATGACACCCACCGGGTCATTAGCGCCAATGAGCAAGCGGCCCATATACTCTCAAGTCCGATTGATGAACTAAAAGAGCGTAGCCTGCAACGTATTTTACAGTTAGAGGATGAGCAATTTGAGCAAGTATTGTCTCATCTAAAGGAGCACAGTTATTGGTCTTCTGAGTTAGCCGATCCTGATGCCAACGCGCCCAAGCTTCGCGTGGTGATAAAGTCTGAAACTGATAACCATTTTAACCCTTATTTACTTGTGTCGTTTGAAGACATCACGGTTTTAAAACAAACCCAGCACAAGGCTCATCTCAATGAATTACTCAACGACAATGCCGTTGCCACAGCGCTTATCCAAGCGGATGGCAGCTTAGAGATGGCAAATGGTGCCTTCCAATCGCTAATGTCGGTCACACCTGAACAACAAGTTAATCTGATTAAACTGCTCAACAATGACCTCGGTGAACAGTGGTCAAGTATTTGTCAGCAAATCATGTTGCAAGGTCAATGGCAGGGTAAATTACTATGTGAAGCGCCCCAATTGGACAATCACTGCGTACAAGCCACACTCAAGGGGCACTTAGATAACGCGGGCGATATTGAGTATATCGTTTGTACACTTGAACGAGCGATAGACAAGGAGCCGCAAGCTGAGCAAGGCAACCTTAAGCCTCATCGCAGTACAATTTTAACCAACTTACGCGACTTAGATAATTACTTTACCTCTTTGTCACCATTCAATCGCGATAGTTCAAGTTTAGTGCTAATGGATATTACCGCTGAAGGTATGCTTAGCCACATGAGTGATATTGGTCAATTAGAAAGTCGCCAAAAAGAAGTTGAGCTGCACCTCCTCAAAGGGCTGCCGATGCCTTATCAAATGTCCCATTGGCAACTCGGTAAGCTGATTATTATCTTACCTAACACCAGCGCCGATAACGCCCATCAATTTGCAGTAAAGTCACTTAATGATCTCAATGACATTGGTCTTGGCAGTGGCATTTGTATGGGGATTGCCGCTTACCAACAAGGGCAAAGCTTAGAGCTATTTTTAAGTAATGCTGAAGTTGCGCTTAAGCGCGCGAAACAAATTGGCGAACAGAACATTTGCCAAGCCTTTACTCGCCAAAGCTAATTGCGACCGCGCCAGCACAAAACTGGCGCAATCACCTTCTTGTGTTGTTTGCCTCACTAAGTACATAAAATGCGCTGTTAGTGATGCTACTTTTCTGCTTTTAATACTAAAAATTAGAGTAGAAATACAAATTAAAAAATTCTGTGCTAACGTTAATGCTATCGAGATGTGCAATCTCACCTAGATGGAGCTTAGGTATGTCGATAGAATTAAATCAAAATGAAGCAGTGATAAAGCGGGCCAATGCAGGGCTGCAATCGGTATCGGGCAGTGTGCCCATTCAAAATGGTGATTTACAGCTCACCGATCAACGTTTAATTCTAAAAGTATTTCACCAAGACAGACAACAACAAGTCATTGAGGTTCACTTGTCTTCTATCGCTCACCTAGAAAAAGGCTGGACTAAGATTCTAGGGATTATTCCAATTATGCACAATGCGCTGATTGTACATCGCCATGATGCCAGCACGCTTAATTTAAGCGTTGCCCAGGTCGATGACTGGCTTAATGCCATTGATGAACAAGCAGCACAATTTATCTAGCGCCGTTAATTACGCTATATAAATCTAAATATCATCCATAGGGTTAACGCCACTGGGCAGTTCACTTTGGCTAATATCGACAATTGTGGAACGATTCATGGTGATTTTGTAGCGAGCATATTGCGGCTCACCTTTGCCCTCTCTTAAGGACAAAATCAGGTTAATTTGATAACGCCGCTCTACCGAATCGGAGGCAATTTTGCCTTCATGCTCGCGATAAATCTTCGCTTTTCCCCGCTCCAAATAGCGGGCAAACGGTGCAAGGCTTAGGTTGACCTGCTCTTGAATGGTTGAATAGCCCGCTAATAACTCTTTGTGGGCAACCCGAGTATGCAAACCATAATGCAGCACCTCAGCATCCAACTTATTCTGCCGATGACGACGCTTTAGAATGCGCTGTATTACCGCTGGTAACTCTTTACTCTTTACAAACTCAATCCAAATTAATTGCTTAGCAACGGTTGCTTGACTGGTGGTATCGGTCAAAACCCGGCTCCAGCGTGGGCGTCCCTTTTGTATCCAGCGCCACAGCGCATTGCGAATGTCATCCTTAAAAATCTCACGAAAACCATATATCACAGCCAGTGTGAGTACCAATGCTATCGTCAGTCCACTAAACACACCCTGCGCTTTGATGATCAATGCCGAAACCACCAGCATGACCATCGCTGTAGCAAAACCTGTGGTGAGCTTCTTTAACCCAACGCCTAACGTTTTTAAGTCTTCTTTTAATACGACACCCTGCTGGATAAGCCGGCGTAGTAACAACATTTTGTTAGAGATACGATTGGGCTCGTCAATGGTTTGCTGCGAATTATAATTCAGCTTGTGTCTATGCTCACTTTCACTTCGACAAAATGCAATAACCGCTTCGGTAACTTCACTGTAGTCACTGCTTCTTGGCGCATGGGATAGTAATTTCAGTAGCCGTTGCTCACACAGCCAAGACAGGTAATTATCTGCGTTTTCAAAGTAAGATTTCCACTTTTCATCACTCGGTTCATTGCGGCGAAACTTCTTCATTAACTGCTCGATGATATCTCGCAGCTCAGCTAATGCAGGGTAAAACTCGCTTACATCTTCAACCTGCGACAACTCCTTGCTATCGGTTTCGATAGCAACCGCAAACTGGTATGCAAACAAGTTTAGATAAAGACGAAACTCTTCAACGGTACGCTTTTTCTGGCTAATAAAACGGCTTTGTACGAGGGGAAGATGTAAACCTGATGAATAGTATGAGCGGCGGCCGCTTATCGCTGAGTGATAATACTCTTCTTCGTCAATACTATGCGGACCAATTCCCATCTCTTTGGGTAAAAATAGATATAAATCCAAACGACGATTGTCACCCACCTTCATCTGATGGATAAACTTGATAGATAAGGACTCTTCTTGCTTGACGGTAACTTTAGACACAGGCCTCCTAACGATTAGCCAACGACTTAAAGTTATTTTATCTCAAAAAAGGCATTTCACTAAGCCTTAAAATGAACTTGTCATCTCGGGCGCTCGCAGCGGCAACGCCATTGAGCTAACTTTTGACTTGCTTGGTGAACATAGACTAATTATGACATACCCAGATTGACTCACCAGGCAACAATTGAATGATGCTATAGCCCTGTTTAGGATCAGTGACTAGCACCCTGATGTCGACCTCTATTTCACTGTCATCCACCATACGTTCTCTACTAAAATCGATAATATTTTTCATATATGGTGGTATATACATAGAGGACAAATCGATATTAAACTGGCCCTCATTAAGTGTCGCTTTATAGGTCATATCACCATACTGTAGCTGCGTTAACATCCCATCTAGGGTGATTTCGCCAATCACCTCCCCGTCAGTGAGAAATTGATAGTCCATACTGAACTCATCCGCAAGGCTTTTAATCTCTAAACCAATCTGCAAATCTGTCTCTGTGGCGGCGATATAAGCATCAGCCTGGCACTGCAAAAAGATTTGGTCTTTATCATACAGATAAACATAGTGACCAAAGGCAATCAGAGCGACTGAAAAAAGAACAATAAACCTTGGCGCATAACGGCGCTTTTTAGCTGCAATGGTAGGCATAATATTAGCTGCAAATACCCTGACGAACTAACCACTGAGTATCAATAAATGCAAAGCTCTTTTCATCAGAATAGGCTTTGACATTTTTCACCTCTCTTTGGCCATTAATATCGCGAGTTAATACAATACTCATCAGTTTGTCACTGGTTGAGCGAGAGACATAGACCTCCTGCCACAATACCCTTTTGCATTGCGCCATCATCAAATCAAACTTATTAACACTGGCGTTGATGGCATGCTCACCGGCATTAATCATGATTGGATAATATTCTACCTGACCACTAGGAGTCGCCACTTGATAACCTTCAACTTGCTGAATAGTCGGTGTCGGCTCAAAAATTGAGTAGATAAAAATCAGCAATAGCATCAGTTGCGCCATCAAAATACCGTACTGTTTATTGCTAATGGTACGGTGTGGGCCTAAGCCATTGAGGTTAACTTTTGCCTTATTGATACGCTTAAGTAGCATGAAGCCCTGATCATCAACGGCCACTAACAACTCAGAGGAACTGCCAAGAAAAAACCGTATACGTTCAATTGCCGCCGTGAGTGCTTCTTTAGTTTGGGCATTTTCTGGCAATTGTTGCATTAGCTGCTGAATCGATAGCACTTGGCCACGGTGCTGGGTCAATAGTGTGACAACGTTAAACTCCACCACTGGCATTTTCCAGCTGGTGTCATTCTCGTGATTGGTCAGGGTCGTTTGAGAGGTATCAAACCAACAACAACCTATCTGCATGGTATGGTACCTTCAAAGTAGATAAACGTAGAGCTAGTCTAGCTTTCCTAGACAATAGAGTCTGTGATCGACATGTACATCGATGGCCCAAAATAACGTTTTGTGAAGCGCTGCACAGTTCATTACGCTCAAAAAAATCTTTAAGCAACAACCTGCTAACCTAAAAACAAGTTACAACCAAACTAAACAACAAGTGCAACAAAGCGTATCCACCATGGTCAATTGAGTAAGCAAACACCGATCTATAAGCATAAAAAAAGTGCCTAAAGGCACTTTTTAGAAAAATTAACTGTATGACTTAGAATGAGTACAGCAAAGTCATATTAGTTTCGGTATCGGTACTCTCTTTGCCATCAAGTGGGGTATCGTTATAGCGCACAATAACAGCAAACTTCATTGCTAACGCGCCCACAATATTGGCGGTAATAAATGTTTCAGAGCGACCTTCAAACGTATCACCAACATCGGCAACAAACATCTGGCCAAACTTCGAACTTTCAGTAATTTGAGTTTCGAAATTTAACACGCCATGGGCAACCCAACTGTCTTCGGTGTCATAGCCTTTATCAGCCGCATTTTCATCATCAAGACGCTTGTATTTATAACCTGGACCGATTTCGACATTAAAACGCGTGCTTTCTGTATCAATGAACTTATAACCATAACCAGAAGAAGCGGTCGTGGTAGAATCAAAACCTGTAAATGGGTCAATTTCATGGTTAGCATTGATGAACAGATAACTTTTCTCATCAAACTTATAATCAGCCTGAATTAAACCGAAATAACGCTTACCGGTTTCAACACCTGAATCCTCTTTATATAAAGCTTCCAAAAGGTATTGGTTTTCCCAATTACCTAATTCGTGCTTCATATCTAAACGCCCTTTTACTGAGGTCGTTTCAGTGTTACCGGTAGTTAAAGTTGCACCTAATTCAGCGTCACCACCGAATATTTTGTCACCTTCAACAAAATCCGCACCAGCTTGCGCCCCAAAAGGCACTGCTAACGTTATCGCCGTCGCGATTAGCAATCTTTTCATTATTAACCCCATTAAGTATCAACACTTCCCCTAAAAAATTGGCGCAATATTAACACTCAGCCAACAGATTGCAAGAATCCGCTACATCTACATGAATATATCCCTTTGTATACTTTCATTGATCGAGGGTGGCGCGTTAAATCAGGAATTACGGTTGTTCTGCTAACAGATTCAACTGCACTGCCAACGGCTGCAACCCAGTAAAGCTCGACACAAAAAAGCCCTCAACAGAGGGCTTTTATTTACCAACAGTCAATCGATAACTAGTTGATTTGTGGGTCAAGCTCACCGGCTTGATAAGCCTTATACATAGCCTGTAATGACTTAGGCTTGATTTTCGAGCCCATACCCGCACAACCGAAGGCTTCATAACGGGTAGTACAGATATCTGCCATCGCTTCCATTGACGCTTTTAGGAATTTACGTGGATCGAACTCTGTTGGATTTTCTGCTAGGAATTTACGCACAGCACCAGTTGAAGCTAAACGTAAATCGGTATCGATGTTCACTTTACGCACACCGTGCTTAATACCTTCAACAATCTCTTCTAGCGGCACACCATAAGTTTCAGGGATGGCACCACCATATTGGTTGATAATCTCTAGCCACTCTTGTGGTACAGAAGATGAACCATGCATAACAAGATGGGTATTAGGGATACGGGCGTGGATCTCTTTAATACGATCGATACGCAGTACATCACCGGTAGGCTTACGGCTAAACTTATAGGCGCCATGGCTTGTACCGATAGCGATGGCTAAAGCATCAACGTGAGTATCAGCAACAAAACGCGCCGCTTCTTCTGGTGTAGTAAGCAGCTGGTCGTGGCTTAACACGCCTTCAGCACCCACACCATCTTCTTCGCCAGCCATGCCGGTTTCTAGGCTACCTAGGCAGCCAATCTCACCTTCTACTGATACGCCACAAGCGTGAGCAAATGCTACGGTACGACGGGTAACATCAACATTGTATTCATAAGATGCCGGTGTTTTACCATCAGCCATCAAAGAGCCATCCATCATTACTGAGGACATACCCAACTGGATAGAGCGCTGACAAATGTCAGGATCGGTACCATGGTCTTGGTGAATACAGACTGGAATATCTGGATACTGCTCAAGAGCAGCGGCCATCAAATACTTCAAGAACTGTGGACGAGCATACTTACGTGCACCCGCAGAAGCCTGCACGATCACTGGGCTATCGGTTGCTTCAGCAGCCTGCATAATTGCACGCATTTGCTCAAGGTTGTTGACGTTAAAAGCAGGAACACCATAACCGTGCTCAGCTGCATGATCTAACATTTGACGTAGGGAAATTAAAGCCATTTTTTACTCCAATAATAGGGTGGTCGATTCATATTCCATATGAACGCGAACACCAAGGTCACTATCGTTTGGATTGATCTTTGTACTGCAACTTAAGTGGTTAACACTTAAGATGCAGCGGTTTTTTATAATACTAATTATTATTCTTTGAGCTTGGTGCCAGCTTAACTACCGCGGCTCTCAAGCATTGCAACTGCTGGTAACTCTTTGCCTTCTAAAAACTCTAAGAAAGCGCCACCACCGGTTGAAATATAAGACACTTTGTCAGCAATTTGATACTTATCAACCGCGGCCAAGGTATCACCACCACCGGCGATGGAGAATGCTGATGACTCGGCAATAGCTTGTGCGATACGCTTGGTACCTTCACCGAATTGATCAAACTCGAATACGCCAACAGGGCCATTCCAAACAATAGTTCCAGCGTTACGCAAAATATCCGCCAACGCTTCTGCACTGTCTGGACCAATATCAAATATCATATCGTCACTTGCTACTGCATCTACCGCTTTTAGCGTGGCACTAGCGGTTGGGCTAAACTCGCCGGCAACCACGACATCAGTTGGCACAGGAATATCACCACCTCGGCTTTGTGCATTAGCCACTAAGCGCTTAGCTTCATCGATTAAGTCAGCCTCATAAAGCGACTTACCCACTTCGTGGCCTGCTGCAGCAATAAAGGTGTTAGCAATACCGCCACCAACAACAAGTTGATCGACGATGCCTGATAGGCTTTCTAATACCGTAAGCTTAGTCGATACTTTTGAGCCACCGACTATCGCCACTAATGGACGAGCTGGATTGTCCATCGCTTTACCTAAAGCACTCAACTCACCCGCTAGCAATGGGCCAGCGCAGGCAATTGGTGCATACTGTCCAACCCCATGGGTTGAAGCTTGAGCACGGTGTGCTGTACCAAATGCATCCATCACATAAACGTCGCAAAGGGCTGCCAGTTGCTTTGATAGCTCAGGATCATTTTTCTTTTCGCCGACATTAAAGCGGACGTTCTCAAACACCACCACTTCACCAACATTGGCTTGCACACCATCAAGATAATCCGCAGCAAGTCTTACTGGGCAATCAAGGGCTTTGTTCAAGTAATCAACAACAGGTTGCATTGAAAACTCGGCGTTAAACTCTCCTTCAGTCGGGCGCCCTAAATGTGACATCACCATCACCGCTGCCCCTTTTTCAAGCGCTAGCTTAATGGTAGGCAGAGATGCGCGTAATCGTGCATCACTCGTCACGACACCGTCGCTGACAGGCACATTAAGGTCTTCACGAATAAGCACTCGCTTACCTTGAAGATCGATATCTGACATATTGATAATTGCCATCTGTGATATTTCCTCTTTGCTAATGTTAAAACTAAAAACTGGTTCCACCGCTTACAGTAAGGACAACACACTGACTGCAGGCTAAAATTTGTGTCTAAAGCTATTGTTGCTTGGCTTTTATCATCGCTAAACTGGTATCCAACATACGGTTGGCAAAGCCCCACTCGTTGTCGCACCATAAAAGTAACTTGACTAAGTGACCATCGCTGACTCTGGTTTGCGTGCCATCGACAATGCTAGAGCGTGGATCATGGTTAAAGTCACAAGAGACCAATGGCGCATTAGTAAAGCCAACAACACCTTGATACAGACCCGCCGCTGCGCCGGACAACGCTTGATTAATGGTGTCGATATCGACCCGCTTAGCTAATGTCACCGATAAATCGATTGCGGTCACATTAATCGTGGGCACGCGCACTGAAATAGCCTCAAACTTATCTTTCATTGTTGGAAGTATACGTTCAATACCACGCGCTAACTTAGTATCTACGGGAATAATCGATTGGCCTGCCGCTCGGGTACGGCGCAAATCATCATGATAGGCATCAATAACCTGCTGGTCATTCATTGCCGAATGAATCGTGGTTATTGCACCACTTTTTACGCTAAATGCACGATCGAGTACTTCAATCACCGGTACAATGCAGTTAGTCGTACAAGATGCGTTAGAAATGACACTGTGATGCGCCTGCAAAGTATGATCATTCACGCCGTAAACAATCGTGGCATCGACATCACTTGATGATGGATGGCTAATAAGTACTTGCTTAGCGCCCGCTTGAATATGTGCTTCACATGCGACGCGATCATTGAGTGCGCCGGTGGCTTCATAGACAATATCAATATCCATGTCAGCCCAAGGTAACTGACTGGCATCAGCTTGATGCAACAAGGTAATGCTATCATCGCCAACAAGCATCTTATTGCCGGCTAATTGGGCAGAAGATTGAAAACGGCCATGGGTAGTATCGTATTGAGTCAGGTGTAACATGGCTTCAGGTTTAGCGAGTTCATTAATGGCCACGATCTGGATCTGATCGCGTTTGCCCGACTCATACAGGGCTCGAAGAATTGAACGGCCAATGCGGCCATATCCATTAATAGCAACTCTGATCATTAAAGGCGTATATCCTCTATGTTAGCCATCGAGCTTACTTAAAATATGACAACGACTTATCAGTAAAATAACTGATAAGTCGTTCTATCAATGGGCAACGCTCAGGTTGCCCATGCGATATTAACCCGATTTATAAAATCGCGTTAGTTTTTGCCACTACATTGTCAACGGTGAAGCCAAAGTGCTTCATCAATGCGCCACCAGGTGCAGACTCACCGAAGGTTGTCATGCCAACTACTGCGCCGTCAAAACCAACATACTTGTGCCAGAAATCAACGTGAGCGGCTTCAATAGCAACACGCTTAGTGACACTTGATGGTAGTACTGATTGACGATATTGCTCATCTTGCTTATCAAACTCATTGGTTGATGGCATAGAAACAACACGTACCTGCTTGCCTTGTTCAGTAAGCGTAGCCGCTGAATCAAGTGCAAGTTGCACTTCACTACCGGTAGCAATCAAGATTACATCTGGCGTACCTGCACAATCACTCAGTACATAACCACCTTTAGCAACATTGGCTAACTGCTCTGCACTACGCGCTTGAGCAGGCAAACCTTGACGGCTAAATACTAACGATGTTGGCGCATCACGACGTTCAATTGCAGACTTCCAAGCCACTGCGGTTTCAGCTGCGTCACAAGGACGCCATACTGTCATATTTGGCGTCATACGTAAGTTGGCAAGTTGCTCAACAGGTTGGTGAGTTGGACCATCTTCACCTTGACCAATTGAGTCATGGGTATAAACGAAGATGTTTTGAATCCCCATCAATGCAGACATACGAACCGCATTACGTGCATATTCCATGAACATCATGAAAGTTGCACCATAGTTAATAAAACCACCATGCAACGATACACCGTTCATGATACCGCTCATACCAAATTCACGAACACCATGGTAAATATAGTTACCCGCTGGATCATCTTGAATGCCTTTAGAACCAGACCATAAGGTTAGGTTAGAACCGGCAAGGTCAGCTGAGCCGCCCATTAATTCCGGTAGGATGGCACCAAATGCACCAATGGCATTTTGTGAAGCCTTACGGCTAGCGATACCTTCAGCTTTGTCTTGGCATTCTTGAATGAAAGCCTGTGCTTTCGCTTCAAAATCAGCTGGGAGTTCACCGGTTACCACACGACGTTTGTATTCAGCAGCTAACTCAGGGAAGGCCGCTTCATACGCCGCAAACTGCTCGTTCCAAGCTGCTTCGTTGCTCGCGCCAGCTTGTTTAGCATCCCAACCTTCATACACATTGGCTGGAATTTCAAATTCACCGTGACTCCAACCTAGGAATTCACGTGCTGCTTTAATCTCATCAGCACCAAGTGGTGCGCCGTGACAGTCGTGGCTGCCAGACTTGTTTGGAGAACCAAAACCGATAACGGTTTTGCAGCAGATCATTGTTGGCTTGTCAGTAACAGATTTAGCTTCTTCGATTGCTGCGCGAATGGCGTCGCTATCATGGCCATCAACATTAGCAATCACATGCCAACCGTAAGATTCAAAACGTTTTGGCGTATCGTCAGTAAACCAGCCTTCAACATGGCCATCAATAGAAATGCCATTGTCATCCCAAAATGCAATCAGCTTACCTAGACCAAGCGTACCCGCAAGTGAACAAGCTTCATGCGAAATACCTTCCATCAAACAACCATCACCTAAGAAACAGTATGTGTTGTGGTCAACAATGTCGTGGCCAGGACGGTTAAACTGCGCTGCCAGTGTCTTTTCAGCAATGGCCATACCGACTGCATTACTGATACCAGCACCTAATGGACCTGTGGTGGTTTCTACACCTGGCGTATAACCATATTCTGGGTGACCCGGTGTTTTAGAGTGCAGCTGACGGAACTGTTTTAGTTCTGCCATAGGCAACTCATAACCCGTTAAATGAAGTAGAGAGTAGATCAGCATTGAGCCATGACCGTTAGATAGAATAAAGCGGTCTCTATCTACCCAATTTGGGTTGCTTGGGTTGTGCTTTAGGAAATCATTCCAGAGTACTTCGGCGATATCAGCCATCCCCATTGGGGCACCTGGGTGACCAGAATTAGCTTTCTGGATTGCGTCCATACTTAACACACGGATAGCGTTAGCGAGTTCTTTACGAGAAGACATGCTCTCTCCTGCTTAGGTTATTTTATAAGGTCTATAGGCGAATTTTGGGAGCCATATTTTCGCTTACATACCCGGCAGACGCAAACGTTTATTGACCAAATGGTGATATTAACAGCCAATGTGAACAATCTTATTGCTGCGAGCTAATTCACATAAAAGTAAATTACCTAAAGTTGCCTTAAGTCGTCAGCTATCAAAATGATAAGTAACCAACTGATAATTAGTACTTAAACTGCATAACATGATTTACAAGAATGACTATTAGGTCACAAGTTGAAGTAATTTTTGGCATCAGGGGGTGCGTAAAGACAGTTTTTCAATTATTATAGCCGTCTAGATGTAGATACTTCTACACACTCATTTTTGATTACTGACGAGATTTTCCAATTATGGCAAAACACTTGTTTACCTCTGAGTCGGTCTCAGAAGGTCATCCCGATAAGATCGCCGATCAGATTTCTGATGCGGTACTTGATGCAATTTTAGAGCAAGACCCTAAAGCCCGTGTGGCTTGTGAAACTTATGTCAAAACTGGCATGGTGATGGTCGGCGGTGAAGTCACGACTTCTGCATGGGTTGATATCGAAGAGATCACCCGTAAAACTGTCCGTGATATTGGTTACACCCATTCAGATATGGGCTTTGATGCCGATTCATGTGCGGTATTAAATGCCATTGGTAAGCAATCTCCAGATATCAACCAAGGTGTTGATCGTGCCGATCCAAAAGAGCAAGGCGCCGGTGACCAAGGCTTAATGTTTGGTTATGCCAATAACGAAACCGATGTATTGATGCCAGCTCCTATTACCTACTCGCACATGCTGGTTAAACGTCAGTCTGAAGTACGTAAAGATAAAACCCTACCTTGGTTACGCCCTGACGCGAAAAGCCAAGTCACGTTTGCGTATAACAGCGACGGCAGCGTTGCTGGTATCGACGCCGTGGTTTTGTCGACACAGCACAGTGAAGAAGTGAATCAAGCAGATTTGATTGAAGGCGTGATGGAAACCATCATTAAGCCGGTTTTGCCTGCTAAGTGGTTAAGCAAAGACACTAAATACTTCATCAACCCAACAGGCCGTTTTGTTATCGGTGGACCTGTGGGTGACTGTGGTTTGACGGGTCGTAAGATTATTGTTGATACCTATGGCGGCATGGCACGTCATGGCGGTGGTGCTTTCTCAGGTAAAGATCCTTCTAAAGTTGACCGCAGTGCAGCCTATGCCGCGCGTTACGTTGCTAAGAACATTGTCGCTGCTGGTCTTGCAGATCGCTGCGAAATCCAAGTTTCTTACGCTATTGGTGTGGCAGAGCCGACCTCTATCAGTGTAGAAACATTTGGTACCGCCAAGGTTGCAGAGGAACTACTGATAGACCTAGTACGTCGTCACTTCGACCTACGCCCTTACGGTCTAACTGAAATGCTAGACTTGGCTCGCCCAATCTATAAAGCAACCGCAGCATATGGTCACTTTGGTCGTGAAGAGTTCCCTTGGGAGCGTACCGACAAAGCTGAAGCTCTACGCGCTGATGCGAACCTATAATGCTTAACGCATTATAAAAAAGCCGCCTGTTTAGGCGGCTTTTTTGTTTTTACAACAGCTGACTACCAGTCAACTTTGTTGCCCTGCCAGTCAAGAAAATGTGCGCCACAAATCGGATGCACATGCTCACTGACATACAATAGCTGCTGCGCAACAAAATCCGTACTAAACAGTTTACCTGCAGGCACATTAGACTGAAACGGCTTCGACAAAGCGGTGTCGGTTGTGCCCGGATGAAAACACAGTAGTGCCACATTCTTAGCGCGGCGAGCGTACTCTATTCCCGCAGTTTGCATCAGCATATTTAGCGCCGCTTTTGAGGCTCGATAACTGTACCAGCCTCCAAGATGGTTATCGCTAATACTGCCAACCCTTGCACTCATCACGGTCAAACTACACACTTGCTTTCCCGACAGCACCGGCAACAAATGCTTCAACCACAACATGGGCACTACACTGTTAGACTGAAAACTCGCCAACATCGCTGTGGCATCAATGTCTTCAACACGCTTTTCTGGAAATTGGTCACTGTGGTGCAGCACACCATTAAAGATATACACCCGATTAATATCTCCACCGACTTCGGTCAGTAGATCTGTCATCGCGACAATACTCGCTTCACTATAGTCACATTGCCAGTCACACACATTAGGCTGGGGGTGCCGCTGTCGGTGGCGGGAGATCGCAATCACTTTTTGCTGCGAACGCAGCTTAGCAATGGTTGCTTGGGCAATTTCACTACTTGCGCCAATAACAACAGCAATGGGACTATTAGCCGTCATAATGAACAACTGCCCTCACTGCAGCGTTTTTTACCTGTTAACAAGTAGCTAATTCGATAGCGATGTTTAGCAAACCCAAGGTAGAAGATATCGGCAATTGGTTTTATCACAGGCCAACGTAAGAATGCCACGCGATACTTTTTCCCAACCAGTACCCAAGCGCGATAAGTCACATCTAAGCCCAACAAGATATTACCCTTGTCGTCCATGCCATGCAGGATCAGATTGGCACGGTTAGGATCTATCTCTGGGAATTTTTCCGCAAAACCTGTTTGATTAAGATCCTGCAGTTCGATGCTGCCATATTCATCATACTGTTTTAGCTGCTTCATCTCGGCGGCGCACAGCGGACATTGACCATCGAAAAATATTGTCAGTTTCATCTTCAACTCCCATTTCGTATCAACTAATGCCAGCTTATAGGGTGAATGATTAAAGCCCTAGTAACATTACCACGTGGCAGCCAACCGCCACAGCGGTCAGTAAGGTTCGTAATTTCAGGTAGCTTGGATCTATCCCCACCAAGGTAGCTTGACGACGCTCTACGATTAACGTGGTGATATACCCCAGCATTAACAGCGCAACTGCACCTAGCGTTGCTGTGAGCAACAAACACAACCATGCAAGCAAGCATAGAGCATTACTCAGCCCCATCACCCAATCATTGACATTATTTTGCAACGCATGGGTTTCTCGGCCCCATAAAGAGCCACTTAGAAATGCTAAAATACTGGCGCTGTAGGTGACAAAGAGCGTAGATGCCGCGTGACCAAACAATGGTTGCTGCACCATGGTCAAGCCACTGGCAATGATGAACGGTAGCAGACCTGCCACACCAAGAAGTCCCATCAATTTTGTCATTAGCGTGCCTCAATGATAACCATAACCTCATTACGTATTAGCGCGCCTATTGGTTCACTTATCGGCAGCGAGTAAGCTTAGTTATTTGACAAATAATCAATAACAACTTTAAGTTAGCGCTATAATTTGTTTTTACCGTGACCTATCAAAGCAGGCTCATTCATGACCCCTAGCCAAATCAAACTTGCCATCGCAGTAGCTGCTGTTGCGCTAATTGCAGTAGGCCTATATGTCAGCCAAACAGACAACACCGCGCCACAAACGACAGGCATGACAGATGAAAATAAAGCATCTCGCCTGGCAGCCAACACCAAGCAGATCAAAATTAGCCAAGCAAAAGATGTCACCATTGAGTCTTTAGATGCGCTAATCGCACTATTTGACTCACTCAACTACAACAACGAAAGCTGGCGTGAAGGCAACCGCGAAGTGCCAAGGCTAACGTTCAAAAGTGTCAGCGAAAAATGGCAACAAACCTCAAATGAAATCCCAGTGCAAACCAAAAAAATGGTATTTTTCCGGCTGATGGCCCCCCTCATACTGGTCGCAAACGAGAAGGTCCTTGCAGAGAGAAAGATCGCACAAGCTGCACAATTGGCTGACACCCAACTTATTGATCTGGCTGAGAAGTACCGGATAAAGACCGCTTCTACAACTCAACTTACAGAGCCTGAAAGACAAATACTGCTATCTCACATTGATATCATTCCACCTTCGCTTGCGCTTGCGCAGGCGGCCGAAGAAAGTGGTTGGGCAACCTCTCGCTTTACCGTTGAAGGCAATGCGTTTTTCGGACAGTGGGATTTTAGCGGTAATGGGATGATTCCAAAACAGCAACGCAAAGAGTTAGGTAATTATGGCTTAGCCCGCTTTGACACACCATTAGCCTCTGTTGAGGGGTATGTGCTTAATATCAATCGCAACGCTGCCTATGAAAAGTTACGCACATTACGAGCTGAGCTACGTCAGCAAAGCCTGCCTATTACCGGCATGGAGCTGGCCACCACATTGGACAAATATTCAGAACGTGGCCAAGCCTATATAGACGGTATTAGGTCAATGATCGACTTTAATAAATTACAACAGGTTGATGAAGCCTATCTCAGCAATGACCAACCGTTGCACCTAGTTGGCACTAATCAATAAGTTTGCGCTATTGCGCGCTTTTTCAGGCGCTGGTCGATGATGTAAGTCAAAATGGCGGCACATGCTAGGCCGCCAGCATCGGCGAGTAAATCAGCTAAGTCAAAAGTTCGGCTGGGGATTAACGCTTGAGAGCCCTCTTCCACCACCACAAATACCGCCACTAACAAGGTTCCCCAATAGCATTTTAGAGGCCGGAATACTCGCATCGACAAACTTAAATTGAGCAGTAGGCTTAACGTGCCAAACAACACAAAATGGCCAATTTTGTCACCATAGGGCAAAGCCCTCACCAACTCGGTAAATAGAGTCTGCTGGCCAATATTAGCACTGTAAATTGCCCAGCTGATAAATAGCAGCATCATTGCGGTGAGTAGCACAATGACGGCGTTAAATTTACTGAATTTGATTTGCGTTGGCATAGACAAGAACACAGATAAACACACCATTCATCGATGCTAACATAAGCGCTAATCGTTTCGGCTTAGTTTAACAACAATTAATATTCAGCAATCTGGTGCGCTATTTGAGCTTAACAATGATCAAAGTGTGCATATTCCATGCACATGTAGCCGACCTGCTGTAGTGACATAACCGGTACATCTATCTCTTCGCTTGAGCTAAAAGGGGTCGCTTTGTTTACAAGGGCAATACTGGCTGCATAGTCATTGGTTTTGCCACATTCAATCACTTGCTCTTGCCATTGGACAAAGTACCATGGCGCCCCATCGCGTTCACCACGATAGCATTGATGAGATTGCTCGTGCTCGGTCAATACCGCAGTGACTAACTTAAGATTATCAAAAGCGGACAATTGCAAACCCAAATAGGCCTTAAATAACTCACTAAAATCTTGCTCGTCTTGCATCACACTCACCTCGCTTGGCAACCAAGTAGGTAATAATCTCGGTCATCAAAGTCAAAATAATCCAATACTTGCATTTTTGCGCCATAAGTATGGGCGTTAAAAGAGGCTTGGTTGTCTTCGGCGATAAAAGTCACCACGCTATGAATATCGCGCGGTAATTGACTCAGCAATTGCGCAACTAATTGGGTAAAAATCCCTTGTTGACGAAAGTGTTGACTGATCCAGATTGGACCATACTGGCAACTGTTTTTCGCACTCAGTGTTCGACCATCAATTTGATAGTCGCTAACTTTTCGCTGTAAAAATTGATATAGCGGCCATTGCTGATAGAACGACCAGCGGCCCGCAATCACATAACCCACAATTTCTGCTTTTGATTGCGCTACCGCAACCCAGTGCTGGTTTATCAATTGTTCAATTTGCGCTAGTGAAAAGCTCTGCCCAGTCATAGCCACCGCTGACTGACCTAATTCAGCATTAATATGCTGCTGCTCTAACTGAGCAATAGCTGCGGCATCAGCAGCGATCGCGGCTCTAATTGTGATCATCAATACTGTCTGTAACGTAAAAACGCTATTGTACTGAGTTCGCCAGATTGAAACAAATCGCCTAGGTTTGCAAAAACACCGACCACAAGCCACAATGAATTAATGTTCACAAGGAAATAGTGCCCATGCTGCCCGACACCATAGATACTGGTTTGAGTTTACTTGAAGATGACCACGCGCAGATAAATTTAGTGCGTTGGATGCATCAGTGCGAGTTAATGAAACGCTACTACCAATCTGAAGCCGCCTTTGTCGCACAGCGCACCGATCTCGGTTTTGAAGTCATTGTTGGCTCAGCCAACCCTAGCAGAAAATTTATCTCAGGCACTTTATATGACGATAACTTGAGCTTATTTGACACAATGAGCAATTCCGACCCTGATGGCTTAAGCATAGATTTAACCCAATATATTAAAGAAGATGTGGTCAATGATTTAGGCGCCAATCGACAACTGATTTCGCGACCTATTCTATGGCCTGACGGCAGCGTTTTTGGTTGTTTATGTGTCGTTGAGCCTAACGAAGATGAATCGGCCAACATTAACGCGTTTATGTTGGAGCCATTTCAAATTTTGTTGCAGCAAGATTTAGCATTATTGTGCCAAAGCCAGCGCATTGAATCATTGTCGATGCGTGATCGCGAAACCGGCATGTTAAACCACTACGGCTTTATTATGATGGCTCCACGTCAACTCAATCTGGGCCGACGTTTTGGTGCCCATGCCGGTATTTTGATGTTTGAACTCGATAGCCAGTCTCCACAAATACCGCAAATTGAAGATAAACATAACCGCCTACTAGGTGGCATTATCCAAGACACCATTCGCACCGCAGATATTGCTGCCCACTACAGTCGAGATCTTTTTGTTGTGTTAGCTTTTGTTGATTCTGAGCGGGACTTGCAGCATATCTGTTTAAGAATAGAAAAACTGCTGACTCAGCAAAACCCTAACTTGCTACTCGATCGCTCCCACAGTTTTTTTGCACCAGACTCACCCGCTAAGTTAGCCCCAATGATAGAGGCGGCTAAGTCTGGTCTGAAATCTTATCAGCAACAACCGCAAGAAACTGAGTAAAAACTCTTAATTATCGATTGGTTATAACCGAATACAACACCATACATTCTATATGTGTGCAAGGTTAAAAATCATACAAGCCGCCTTAGATCACAGCTTTAACAGGCAAACAGACTGTTCCTTAAAACGGTAAAAGAAACGGTTATGCTGTAACGATTTTTTCAGTATGCTAGTTGGCTAGATAGTGTAGAGAATCATTTGCATCAACGTAGAGAAGGCGCCCATGCTTGCCCAGCAAAGTCACGACAATTTATGGCTGCGAGAACAAGATCACCCGGCCATTAATCTGCCTCGCTGGCAGCAACAAGTAGATATCCTTAGCGAATTTTACCAAGCTCAGTCCAGTGTCATCGTGCAAAAAATGGATGACGACTTTCAAATTGTTTGCAGCCGTCAAAAAACCAATTTTGGCTTATATGGCGGTGAGCAATTTCAAGATGCCGAGCTCGAGAGTTTGCTAACAAGCTACACGGGATATGGCATTGTTCAAAGCACTGAAACACAAAACCTATCTCTGCAACTGAGCCAGTTTGAGCAATTAATCATCTTACCTTTGTACTGGCCCGATGGTTTCCTATTTGGTGCTATTATTATTTGCCAAGCTAAACAATTGCAGTATCTGAACAAGCTTTTGCCACTGTTAGAAGCTGCAAAATCTCTAATACAAGGTGAGTTAAAGCAACTGCACTTAATGCAGCAAGTACAGATGCTGTCTGTACAAGATGAGCAAACCTGCATGCTCAATCCTTACGGCTTTAGCCTTATGGCCCCCAGACAGCTAAGCCTTAGCCGCCGTTTTGGCTCCCATGCGGGTATCATTTTGTTAGAGGATATTGCCCCACAAGCGAGCGAAACCCAATTACTGCATGAGCAAAAATTACGACAGATAGCACGAATCGTACATGATAACTTACGGGATGCCGATGTATCTGCGCGCATCGGTGAACGCTTGTTCATTATCTTGGCATTTGTAGACAACGAATCTAATTTGTCAGCGTTGATCAATCGGCTTAAAAAGCAGATAGCAAAAGAAAGTATCAAGCTTAATGTTGTTACAGGGCAAAGCTATTTTACCCCTGATACGCATCAATCGCTGGAGCCCATGCAAAAAGCCGCAATGCTAAATCTCGCTGATAACAAAGCAAAACTGCTAAATATTAAATTGTAATCAGCCTAATCCTTGTTATCCCGTGGGCTGTCTGTATGAGTAGGCTGCGCTTTAGCCCACTGGATAAATAGCACCACAGGAAATGGCGACATCGCCACCAACCCAAGTCCAATAAGGGAAGCGATGGTAACCATACCACTGACTTGTTGCGCCATCTCTGTCATCAAATAACAACCTACACCTACGGTAAGCATCAGCAGCCCAAGCCAGTGCAACAACTTTAATGTTCGAATCATAACTCGCCCCTCAATGAGCGATAACCGCGTTCAAGCGTTGATGTTATCGCGCAATTAGCCCAATTGATGGACTAAACAGCACAAAAACCGCCAAAATAAACAAAAGATCATCAAAAAAGCCTAATTTGATCTTTTTATCTAGCGTAAGAATTGTCAAACTATATCCCTATATCTACCTTGGAATCCACACTCATGTCTAAACAGCTTATTGTATTAGGTGCTGCATTATTGGGCTTGGCTGCTTGCCAGTCCGCACCACAAACCGAACAACCCCAGTTGAATCTTATTGGTACTTGGCATATTGAAGTTGCACAATCAAAACCCGTCATCGACTATAGTCCCGCCAAACTCACCTTTGCAGAAGATGGCCAGTTGTCAGGCAACAATAGCTGTAACCAGCTTTTTGGACAGTATAGTGTGGAAGGTCAGCAGGTGAGCATAATGCCTGCCGGTAACACCATGAAAGCCTGTGTTGAAGCACTAATGGTGCAAGAACAGCGCGTCATGGGGGCGCTACCTTTGATTTCGCAGGGTAAAATGAGCCAAGGCAAGCTACTGCTGCAAGATGAGCAAGGTAACACTCAGTTAATCTTAAGCCGCTTGTAAAAGCTCAATACCAATCAGCTATCACTTTAGTTGATTGGGCAAAAGAGCGTAACATCAGCCTTCGATGTTACGCTCATTAATATGCTGTTCGTACTGACTTTGTTTGACAACTTATCTTCGCTAGCTTGAACCTGTTCAACTTAACCCCACTTTGCTGCATGTCGCTAAGTTTATGATTTAGGCATCAAACTGACGGTAGCTGCGACTAACTGGCTTATCAAACTGTTGGCGATGCAAAGCAGCAGGCGGCTGTTCACGCTCAATAAGATAGCTCCAATAGGCATCATCAAATCCATGAAACAGATGCCCCTTCTTACCTTGTGCACGTAAAATAAGGTGCCACCAGACAAGTGCCCATACGCCTAGGGTTGCAAGCGTAATGACAAAATGCCACACATGGTGCACTTCATCACAGTCACGTTCGAGTGCGTGCTGTGTCTGCTCAATTAACTGAGCCTCTGACACTGATGGCGCCGAAGGATCCGGCCGCAGCGCAGCAGATTGATGTGTTTTATTGGCGGCTAACTGACTAGAAGTTTTACGCTCTGGCATCATGCACCTCATCAACAAAGTGGAATAATAAAAGTTTAGCAGAGTTAGACTTTAGTCGAATAAAAATTGCGGCTATTTTTCACTTCCACACAGAAGAAAAAGTGCTAAAGTAGCCAGCCGTATTCCTCAAAATAAGTAATGGTCATGCAGATCAGACAGGGTAATAGTAACGATATCAATGCACTTGTGGCTTTCAACCAAGCGATGGCACAAGAAACAGAAGGGTTAACCCTCGATGACACAATCTTAAGGCGTGGCGTAACCAGTTTGATTGAAAACCCTAGCCGCGGCTTCTATTTGGTCGCAGAAATTGATGGCGAAATTGCCGGCTCACTCATGGTGACTTACGAATGGAGCGACTGGCGAGCAAAAGATTATTATTGGATCCAAAGCGTCTATATTCGCCCACAAAACCGTCGCCAGGGCATTTATAAAAAGCTTTATGATGCGGTTAAAAACATCGCCGCAGACAATGGAGGCGCGGCAAGCTTCCGATTATATGTCGAGCAGGACAACACCAAAGCGCAACAAACCTATAGTGCTTTGGGGATGGAGCAAAGCTACTACTTGATGTATGAACAGAAGTAACCAGCCTAATACAAAAAAGCCGTCGACAAGCGACGGCTTTTTTAGCACTACACGGTTAAGCGCAGATACTGGTTACTTTTATTGCTAAGCCACCTTGACTGGTTTCGCGGTACTTCACATGCATGTCTTTGCCTGTCTCGTACATGGTAGCAATCACTTTATCTAAGCACACTTTGGGCTCGCTATTGCGACGCATCGCCATTCTTGATGCGTTAATGGCTTTAACTGCCGCTATCGCATTGCGTTCAATACACGGTACTTGCACTTGCCCAGCAACAGGATCGCAAGTCAGTCCTAAGTTATGCTCCATACCAATTTCAGCTGCAATACAGACCTGTGATGGCGTCGCCCCCATGATTTCAGCCAATCCAGCTGCAGCCATAGAGCAAGCTACCCCAACCTCCCCTTGGCAACCCACTTCGGCACCGGAAATAGAGGCGTTACGTTTATACAATGAGCCCACCGCAGCGGCCGCCAAAAAGTAGCGGGTATACTCTTGCTCAGTGACAGGCTGAATAAACTTATCATAATAAGCTAATACTGCAGGAATAATCCCCGCAGCCCCATTGGTCGGCGAAGTCACGACTCGACCACCTGCCGCATTTTCCTCACTCACCGCTAATGCAAACACGTTAACCCAATCCACAATCACCATAGGATCTGCCGATAAGCGCTCTTGGGTCATTAATTGACGGTACAGCACCGGGGCGCGGCGAGGCACCCGTAACGGCCCAGCTAATACCCCTTCAGTACGGCAACCTTTATCAATCGCTTGCTGCATGGTATTCCACACCGCACCAAAACCATCATAAATAGCTTGTTCGCTATTGAATACTTGTTCGTTAGCCATCATCAGTGCGCTAATGCTCATGCCATTTTCACGGCAGGTGCTGAGCAGTTCAGCGGCATTGTTGAAAGGGTAAGGCACAATCACTTCATTTGCCGCCACCAAATTAAACTGTGCTTCTTCGACAATAAAGCCACCGCCAATAGAGTAGTAGGTTTTGCTCAGCACGCACTCATCACCATGATAAGCGTGTAAACTCATGCCGTTTTCATGCAGTGGTAACGCATGATCGTGAAAAGCCACTGCGTGGGAAGGAAAGTCCACTAAGTGTTTTTCGGCGCTCAAAGGCAATACTTGTAATCGCTCGACTTCATTGATGAACGGCGTAATGCTATCAATGTCGACAGTCTCAGGACTATTACCCGCCAGCCCCATAATTATCGCGATATCGGTATGATGACCTTTGCCCGTCAGTGACAGCGAGCCATAGATGTCCACGCTGACACGGGTTACCTCACTCAATCGTTCGCTATCAATTAACTCTTGGGCGAACATTTTAGCGGCCTTCATCGGCCCCACAGTGTGGGAGCTTGATGGGCCGATACCAATTTTAAAAATTTCAAATGCACTGAACATGGCGTTACCTTAACCTATCCAATATCAACCACCGGCATTGGCCGATGGCTTGTTGTCACTCGCTGCAACAAATTCGCTTAAGACAGCATGCCAAACACGATTGCCGTCATGGCGAGTAAACCCGCAATGATGACAAACACGTTGCTAATGCGGCCACGATAAGCTTTTAGTGCTGGCACCTTGTAAACCGCGTACATCGGCATCAAATACAAGATAGCCGCAATAATCGGTCCACCTAGCGCTTCAATCATGCCTAAAATACTGGGGTTGATGATCGCGACACCCCAAATACTGAGGAACATAAAACCTAGAATAAACTTGTCTAACTTGGCATCTGATACGGTTTTATTGCTGCTGCGTAACTGCTTAGCAATGATCCCTTTTAAGCCTTCTGTCGCGCCTAAGTAGTGGCCAAAGAACGATGATACAATCGCGATAACCGCAATGATGGGGCCAAAGTAACTCACAAAGCCACTGGCATGGACATTAGCCAGATAGGACAAAATCGGTAGGTTTTCTGATTTGGCTTCAGCCAACTGTGCTGGGCTTAGCGACAACACACAAGAAAATACAAACAACATCACAAAGCCAACTAACATCATGCTGGTATTGCGCAGTATCACATCGGCTTTTTTAGCCGCGTTCGCGCCGTGCTCACGCTTCAAAGATACCGAGAATTGTGAGATTGCCGGAGAGTGGTTGAAAGCAAAAACCAATACCGGAATCGTTAGCCATACCGTCCCCAAAAAATCACCGGTAGTCGGTACCGACATTAACGCGTCGGTCTTCCAACTTGGGATAAGGTACAGTGACATAAAGGCCAAGATGGCGACCAATGGGTAAACTAAAAACTGGGTGACCTTGAGCATTAACTTCTCGCCAGACACCATCACTGACATCATCGCCAGAATCAGTACTCCTGACAGAATAAAACGTGGCGGTGAAGCCATACCCAACTGATTGACAATGAAGCTATCAACGGTATTAGTAATCCCTACGCCATATATCAATACGATAGGATAAATAGCAAAAAAATACAGTACTGTGATGGCTTTACCTGCACCTACGCCGAAGTACTCTTCAACCACGTCGGTGATGTCGCTGCCCTGCTTTTGTGAAGCGCAAACGAAGCGAGATAAACCGCGGTGAGCTAAGTAAGTCATCGGGCCGATGAGCAATGCCATCATCACGAGTGGCCAAAAACCACCCATACCAGCATTAATCGGCAAGAATAAAATGCCAGCGCCCACTGCGGTGCCAAATAAGCTCAGCATCCAGGTAGTATCTGTGCGGGTCCAACTGAGTTTTTCTGCCTGTGAAGCGTTAACTGATGGGGTGTTATCTATGGGTGAAGCAGCTACATCATTTCGCATAAACATGACCTTTAAGGTATGGGTTTATAAAACCTACGGAGTCCGGCTCGTACCGCTTCACCCATGACCATTTCTTAAAGGCAAAGCAGGAGCAAATTCGCGCTCAGGATATACAAGCGCACAGCGGAAAAATTGATCTAGCGCCATATTTGGTAATCAAATTTCAGAATGAGCTGATATTGGGATCAATATCGAAGATTTTACGTAGTAAATTTTCAAAAAAGTGTCATAGTAGTAACCGTAATGCAGCAAAATTTAACAGCAAATTCACCTTATATTACCCACTACTGATTTAGGTGTTGCTAACACCAAAGAAATGCAGCCTACAAAAGCGATAGCGCAGTCACAAAAAGACGTAGATTGAGACATGCTGCGAGACTGTGTTTGCAGATGGCGCTCTATATCACTGCTGCTAATCTCGGAAACTAGTTACCGCTTGCTGGATAGCGCAAGCAATCGCCCTATTGAGAAATGCTGTTATTGCTCAAATTTAATCAAAACGAAAAATAAGCTTTACCTAATGCACAGGGTAAAGCTTGTGGGCAAAGCGTATGCCCTATGGCAGAATGACTTCACAGCTCAATGTCCAATCACACTATGAACTTACTAGACAATCAAATTCAACAACTTCGCCTAACCGTTGGGTCACTTAACCCAGTAAAAATTGCCGCGGCTAAACATGCCATCAGTCCGTTTTTCCCAGATTTAGTGATTGAATGCCACGAAATGCATGCCCCCTCTTTAGTGCCAGATCAACCAATGACCAATCAACAGACTAAACAAGGTGCCATCAATCGCATGCAGTATTGCCGTGCCCATGGCCCCAAGAAAGCAGTAGGCGTATTAGATCTGTTTGTTGCTATAGAAGGTGGAGTCGATGAGTTTGAACATGGCGCAGTCACCTTTGCTTACGTTGTTATCGGCTATGGTGAACAACAAATGAGCTTAGGTCGCAGCTGTGAACTGCCCCTGCCCCGCGCTATTTTTAAGGCGCTGCAACAAGGTCAAGAATTAGGCGATGTAATGGACTCGGTGTTTAATACCCACAATATCAAACAAAAAGGCGGCGCCATTGGTTTATTAACCAATGGTCAAGCGACTAGGGAGAGTATCTACACCCAAGCCCTCACGTTAGCTATGGCACCTTTATTACATCCACAACAATACGCCAAATAGCTACTAGACCTTGGGACAAGGCCTACTACCTGCCCTCTGTAAACTCGTTAGGAAACAGACTCTGCCAAAACGGAGCCCATGCCCGTTTTGCGCAAAAAAAGTCCAGGCTTAGGCTAGCTGGGCTTGCATTTTCTGCCCTAGACTTCTAACTTAGATGTAAATCGCAACCAAAATGGCTTCTTCTTGGATGAAACATACTGACCTTGACCACGTCGATACTCAACAATCAAACCAGCTAGACTCAACGAGTGCCGATGCACCCTATGGCGGCCAAGACAATTCACAAGTGTGTCCGAGTTATCATTGTCAGGATGATACCGATGAAACCTGCTCAACCCTAAGAAGCTTATCTCGTTGTCTAGTTCGAAAGTTAGGCCTGCTCGACTCAGTGCTAGGCGACCTGCCCTTATCGCCAGTGCAAGCGCACACACTGATTGAGCTCAATCACCAAGAGTTGTCGATTAAACAGCTCAGCGAGATTCTCAATATTGATAAGTCCAATGCCAGCCGTGCCATTAGCCAGCTGTGTGAAAAGCATTTTGCGCGCACCCGCAATAATCCCAAAGACAGCCGTAGCTCTTTATGCCAGCTCACGCCGCAGGGAAAGCGCTTGCTTAACAAATTGAATAAGCAACAAAATCGATTGTTTGAACAGATTTTGGCACAACTGTCAGATGCAGCCATCGTTGAATTAGAAACCGCTTTAACAGGCTATACCCGTGCAATAGATTTAGCCGAGTTGCAGCAAGACTACTGTGTACGAATCATCGAGGCCGATGACGATGCCGCCATGGCTGCAGTGATCCGCGAAGTGTCTGCCGAATACGGTTTAACACCAGATAAGGGCTACGGTGTTGCTGATGCGAGCCTAGATCATCTTAGCCAAGTCTACGCCGATGAACAGGCTTGCTATTGGGTCATAGAAAAAGAGGGACAAATCCTTGGCGGCGCAGGCATTGCGCCACTCAGCGGTGCTGCCGGCACCTGCGAGCTGCAAAAAATGTACTTTAGCTCCGCATTAAGAGGCAAAGGTTTTGCCAAGCGCTTGGCTTACCAAGCCATCGCTTTCGCTAAGAATCAAGGCTATCAAGCCTGTTACTTGGAAACCACTGCAGTGCTTGCCGAAGCTGTGCGTCTGTATGAAAAACTTGGCTTTGTTCACCTTGATGCACCGCTGGGCAGCACCGGCCACGATGCTTGTGAAATGCCTATGCTATTAACACTTTGAGGCTTTGTGCTTAGCGATCCAGCACAAGTGGCGCTAACCCCTAGTTATTTGACCTAAACATTGATAGCCTCAAGGTAAATTAACTCATTTTTTCCGGGAGATTTTAATGGAATATACCCGCATCCCGCACTCTTCTTTGAATGTCAGTAAGATCTGCCTGGGCACGATGACTTGGGGGGCGCAAAATACCCAAGCCGAAGCCTTCAAACAACTCGATCATGCCATCGGCGCTGGTATTAACTTCATTGATACCGCTGAAATGTACCCCGTTCCTCCTGACGCCGAAACCCAAGGTGAAACAGAACGTATTCTCGGCGAATATATTAAGGCACGTGGTCACACAGACGATTTAATCATTGCGAGTAAAGTGGCGGCTCCTGGGGTGAAAGGCGACTATATCCGCCCCAACATGGCACTGGATTGGCGCAATATTCATCAAGCTGTCGACGACTCACTCAGTCGATTACAGCTCGATACCATTGATCTTTACCAAGTCCATTGGCCGGATCGCCATACCAACTTCTTTGGTAACCTAAACTATCAACACGATGAAACCGCTGCGCAGACACCGATAATCGAGACGCTTGAGGCGCTGGCTGATTTAGTGAGTCAGGGAAAGATACGCTACATAGGGGTATCGAATGAAACCCCTTGGGGGCTGATGAAATACCTGCAACTGGCTGAGAAGCATGGACTTCCTCGGGTTGTCAGTGTGCAGAATCCCTACAACTTACTCAACCGTAGTTTTGAAGTGGGTATGGCTGAGATCGCGCACCGCGAAGAGGTCCCACTACTGGCCTACTCCCCCTTGGCTTTTGGCGCGTTAAGTGGCAAGTATTTAGATAACCAGTGGCCTGAAGGAGCACGATTAACTCTCTATAAACGGTTTGCTCGTTACACAGGTTCGGCCATGGCAATAGAAGCGACCCGCGCTTACGTTGAGCTCGCAAGAGAGTTTCAACTTAATCCAGCACAAATGGCGTTAGCGTTCGTTAATCAACGCAGTTTTGTTGCCAGCAATATCATTGGCGCAACCTCGGTAGCGCAACTTAGCGACAACATCGCCAGCCTGCAAGTCAGCTTATCTGATGAGCTGATGCAACGGCTTGAAGAGCTTGGCCAGTTATACCGCATGCCTTGTCCATAATACCTATCAGCTTAATCAGTCAAATTAGGCTAAGATATGTCATAGAACTCACTTGCAATACTTGCCCAGATCTCCGAAGATCTGGGCGTTTTATATTGGCTTCTTAATTTATCAGGTTTTATAGATGCAACTTCTCGCATTGCGCGCACAGTTTCCCGCCTTAGAACAGACGCTTGACGGCTATCCGCTGTGTTATCTCGACACCGCTGCTACCAGTCAAAAGCCCCAGTCAGTGCTCGATGCGATGGCTGACTTTTACCGCTATGATAATGCCAATGTTCACCGTGCTGCGCATCAACTCTCAGCTCGTTCAACAGCCAAATATGAAGCCGTGCGTGACAAAGTGCAGGCATTTCTTAATGCCCAACGCCGCGAAGAGATCATTTTTACCCATGGCACCACCGAAGCAATCAACCAAGTAGCATGGGGCCTTAATCAACAACTTGATAGCAACAGTGTCATCTTAGTCGACACCGCAGCTCACCACGCCAATATTGTCCCCTGGCAACAACTGGCGCAGCGCACGGGTGCCAAAGTCATAGCCATACCATTGGCCGATGATGGCAGAATCGATCAGCAGGCTTACCAAGCATTAGTTGCGCAAGGTCCAAGTATCGTCGCCATCAACCATGTATCTAATGTGTTAGGCACCGTCAATCCAGTTCAAGCTATGGTTGCACAAGCGAAGGCTGCCGGAGCGCTGACTTTGGTCGATGGCGCACAAGCCGTCGCACACAAACATGTCGACATGCAGGAGATTGATTGTGATTTCTATGTATTTTCCGGCCATAAAATGTATGGCCCAACCGGCGTAGGTATTTTGTACGGCCGATATCAACAGCTTGATACATTGACGCCACTGCTTACGGGTGGAGAGATGATTGATCAGGTCAGTTTTGATGGCACCAGTTTCAATACACTACCCAACCGTTTAGAAGCCGGCACACCGGCAATTGCTGAAGTTATCGGACTAGGCGCAGCCATAGACTATATTGCTAACCTACCTCAGGCCGCCACCCAAAAGCGCGAGGCAGAGCTAGTCAACTACCTGCAAGCGCAATTACAGCAACTCGGTGGTATCACCCTGTATGCTGCGCATAATGACAACTGTGGTGCGGTAGCGTTTAATCTCAACGGAGAACATCATCAAGATGTGGGCATTTTACTCGACCAACAAGGCGTTGCTATTCGCTGTGGTCATCACTGCGCAATGCCGTTAATGCACAGCTTGCAAATTAGCGGTTGCTGCCGTGCATCTATTGGCGTTTATACCAGCCATGAAGATATTGACCGCTTTATTGGGGCTTTATCATCTGTTAAAGCTATGCTGATTGACTAATTTAAATATTGAGAACGCCATGTCTGCAACCCAACCTGATTCTGCCGCGTTTTTAGCGCTAAATTTAGATAGCGAAGCCGTTCTAAAACGCTTCATTCAAGCCGACGGCTGGCAGACTAGATACCGCGAAATCATGCTACTTGGCAAGCAACTGCCTAAACTGGATGAATCATTAAAAGTCGCCTCAGCACAAGTTAAAGGCTGTGAGAGCACAGTTTGGCTATATCACCGCCAGATTGACCAACAACACTATTTCGTCGCTGATAGCGATGCGCGCATAGTCAAAGGACTCATAGCCTTATTGCTTATTGCGTGCCACGGTAAGACCGCTGAGCAGATCCAGGCCTTTGACCTCAATCAGTTCTTTGAAACCTTAGGCCTTACAGGTCAGTTAAGCCCCTCTCGCACTAACGGTTTGCTGGCCGTTGCACAAACGATTCAGTCAGTGGCGATATAACAGGACTAGGCCGATATTATCATACTGCCTAACAGTAACTTGCTTTTACTCGAGTTAAGCGCCGCCAGCTATGCTACTGTGAGCAACATATTATACCCGTCAATCAATTTACGGTGGTGGCAATGAAAGTAAGATTACTCCTAAATGGTAAAAAAGCCGCGTTAGAAACCATTCGAGATGCGGTATATGCCATTCGGCAGCAAGGCACAGATTTAGAGGTCAGGGTCACCTGGGAAGGCGGTGATATGGCGCGCCTTGTCGATGAAGCCATTCAACAGGGTTGCCAGCGCATTATTGCTGGGGGTGGCGACGGCACAGTCAATGAAGTTGCCAGCGCACTAATGCATCATCCCATTGAACAGCGTCCACAATTGGCCATATTGCCCCTTGGCACCGCCAATGACTTTGCGACGGCCTGCGAGATAGACCCTGAGCCATTAGCCGCTCTTAAACTGGCCGTGAGTGGCAAGGCCTATGCGATTGATATCATCAAAGCCAATGAGCACTATTTTGTTAATATGGCCACTGGCGGCTTCGGCGCTCAAGTCACTGCCACCACACCGGTACAACTTAAAAACTTCCTTGGCGGCGGCGCTTATACCCTAACAGGTCTAGTTCAAGCACTTAACTTTCAGCCGTTTCCCGGCAATGTGATCATTGAAGATCAAGCCTATAGCAGCAGTATCTTATTTGGCGCCGTGTGCAATGGGCGTATGGCTGGCGGAGGCCAAGAGCTAGCTAAGCATGCGTACATAAACGATGGGCTTATTGACTTGGTCTCGCTACAAGCGTTCCCCGCCCACGAACTCAGCACTGTGGTTGCAGAATTGCTCGATGACAATATCGAGTCGGGTCAGTTTGTTAAACGCCACAAAACCACCCATGCAGTGTGGCAGTCCGAACAAGCCATGCCCATTAACCTCGACGGTGAGCCAATTAGCACCACCGAATTAAGCGTAAGTGTCAAACCGGGCGCCATAGATATGGTGTTGCCACAGCACTGCCCCATGCTATTAACCTCATAACAGGCTATTGCTGCGATAACAGCTCGTAGTAATTGAGTACTGCTTGGGAAAAACGCGGCTGAGTCAGCTGATGTTGTTCAACCACTTGGTTATATAGCGAAAATAACTGATGGGGCTGATTTAAGGTTGTGATAAGCGCCTCTGACTCTCCGGCTTTAGCTATGGTCTGGCATATGTACCAGCCCAGCGTATGCCCCCAAAAAGGTAGTGCCTGTTGAAAGGTCATAAAATCCGCTTGCTGGGGCTCATCTAGCGCCGCAGTGAGCAATCTATCAAGCAAGGCCAGGTGATCTGGCGCTAAGCTCATCTGCTTGGCAAACTGCTGTTTAAGGCTTTCAGCAAAAGGCGAGTCAGCATCACTGAAGTTATGCTTATCAATTAAGTTTGCCACGCCCTCTTTTTGCACATGGTACAACACCCGCTCAAATGGATTACTCATATCCAATGGCGCCACAGGATGAATAATACCGTAGAAAAAATGATGCAGCTCATGCCCTGCCAACTCAAACGGCGCTTGCTGATCGCTCAAGTAACCAATATAGGCGTCCATCACCACGCCAATTTCCGCCGCATGGGCATTTTGGCCAAATAGAGCAAACATAAACCGCACCTCATAAGCATTCGCATCAAACGAGGGCAGCAAGGCTAAGGCATGTGCTTTACTGCGCGCTAGGGCATCTTGTTCAACCAACCAATGCTGATACTGTGGCAACCAACTGAGGTCATCGAAAGCTTGACGTAGATGTAACACCTCAAACTGCTCAGACTCAGCTAAAGCCTCAAATGCTGAACGCTCATTCGGATTAAAAGCAACTTGATAGCGCCTAGTTAGCTGCTCAGGGCGATGGCTAGAAATGGTAAAAATGAGTTGATAAGCCGGCAACGCATATAAGGCTTGCCATTGCGACTCGCTCACCGTTTGCCCCTGTTTGAGTTGGGCCACTAAAGGTTGTATCTGCGCAACTGCGGTAAAGTCGTACAAGCGAGCTTGCGCATTTACCAGTGGCTCATCTGGCAGTAATCGATTGTCGCTGTGGATAGGTTTGGCATCGCTCGCCATAGACAGCAACAGTAATACCGCCAACCCTAAATACTTCATTTGAATTCCTTTTCATAATTGCCAGGCGCTCGCATGCTAATCGAGTGACGTTTACATGCGCTCATCAATGTCGGCTCAGTATGAGGTTTCGGCGAGTGAACATCAGTGAAATCTCGGTGAATTACCGACAGAGTTCAAAAATAGAGGGAGCCAATGCTCCCTTTTGCATCATCGATGAGAATATTGGCTGTTAGGGCTGAGACTGTACCTTCGCTTGCGGCGCACGGCGCCATTGCAAAAATACCAAAACCACAATGATACCAATTGCCACCATGCCGAGGTTCAGCGGGTTAAGCAGAATAAACGGCACCGTCACAATTGCGATGATGCGCTCCCACTTAGATAACGCCTGCATCAAGAACCCTTCAATAGCGATAGCAATGGCCAAAATTATCGCCGCGGTTTGTACGATGGCAAACACAAACTCCAGCGTACTTGCTTGCGGGTTAAGCAGATCGGTATAGGCCATCATAATCGGGATAATGAATAGTCCACCTGCGAGCTTAAAGGCTTCTACCGAAGACTTCATTGGGTTGGCATTCGCCACACCAGCCCCAGCAAAGGCGGCCAGCGCAATTGGGGGAGTGACATTTGATGTCTGCGACAACCAAAACACGATGAGATGTGCCGTCAACAATGGCAAACCAAAATCACCCAACATCGGAACCGCCATCACCGCCAGTACGATATAGGCAGCCGTAACTGGTAACCCCATCCCCAGTACCAAGGCAACAATACTGATTAAGCCCAGCGCCACTAACATATAGCCGCCAGAAAACTCCATCACAAACTGGGTAAATTGCAGACCAATCCCCGTTTGGCCAACCACTCCAACAATAATACCTGCGGCGCCGCAGGCAACCGATATTGGCAACGCCAGTAAGGCACCATTTTTCATGCCTGCAATGAATTTTTTCAGCCCTATACGACTATGTCGACGTAAGCCGGCGGTCACAATAATCGCCGCACAACCCGCAACCCCCACTAACAGTGGCGAGTAGGCCATCATTAGCAGCACGGTTATCATCACCAAAGGAATGAGGTGATGGGCACCTTGCTTCATTACTTGCCACACCGCTTCTGTTCGGCTCACCGCTTGTAAATTCAATTTACAGGCCATCAGATGGACATACAGCAGCGTACAGAAAAAATACAAAATGGCCGGAGCGATGGACGCCAGCATGATTTCGCTATAGGGCACGCCGGTAAACTGCGCCATCACAAAAGCCCCAGCGCCCATAATTGGCGGCATGATCTGCCCCCCTGTAGACGCGGCGGCTTCAATACCCGCAGCTTGCTGCGGTTTGTAGCCCAATTTTTTCATCATAGGAATGGTGACTGAACCTGTAGTAACCGTATTGGCAATGGCAGACCCTGAGATAGATCCTAACCCGGCTGACGCTAATACCGCCGCCTTTGCGGGGCCACCGCGATATCGACCTGCAATGGAAAATGCCAAATCAATAAAGAACTTACCGGCACCTGTGACTTCAAGAAAAGCGCCAAATAACACAAAAATAAATACTGTGGTTGCTGCAATGCCTAAGGCTGAGCCAAAAACACCATTAGCCGAATAAATCTGGAATTGAATCAGCTCTTGTAAGCTGTATGCCTTGGTCGCAATTGCGCTGGGCAACATATCGCCAAACGCGCTGTAAGCGAGAAATAAGCCAGCAATCAAGACCATCACCCAGCCAACAGTGCGTCGACATCCTTCAAGCAGCAAGGCCAGCAGCGCGCAGCCTGCCACGAGATCTTCGATCCCTAAGCCATACAGCAGATGGTCAATATCGTTATAGTCAAATATCGACATGCGATAACCCGCATAAACCGTGACCGCACATAAGGCTAAATCGACTAATCTGCCGGGTATGTACAGTACACTTTGACGGGTTTTAATTAGCGGGTAATGCAGAAATATCAGCACCAACACCCAGCATAAATGCACCGGACGAAAATACGTTGCCGAGATAGTAGAAGTGATCCCCTGCCAGATCTGAAATGCGCTAAGAGACACTGCAATCACTAATATCAGATAACCAAAGGTGTTAATAAGTTTATCTTGTTGCTGCAGTGCTGCCGGCTCGTTCTGGGGAGGATTGAGTACAGGTTCTTCATGACGTGTTGTCATATCTTGTCCTCAATAGTCATTTACAACATGGGCGCCAGCACATTAACAACACGGCTGCCGCCACAAATAGATTAGGCCGTGTTTAACACGGCCTAATGAAGTTACTTAGCAATAGAATCTAAATACTTTTGCGCGCCAGGATGCAGAGGCACTCCGGCTAAACGTGAGGCATTTTCTGGTGTGGTGGCATCGGCCACTTTAACCACTTTACGTACCTCATCCATATTTTCATAGGCGGCTTTAGTGAGGTTATACGCCATGTCATCATCCATTTTGGCGCTAACAACTAATACATTCCACACACTCAATGTCGAGACTTCATCAACATTGTTATACACATCGGCTGGAATATTGTAGCTGCTATATGCTGGGTATTGCTTGATAAAAGCGGCCGATTCTGCGGCACTAATATCAATAATATTAATCTTGTGAGTCAATGCTACCTGAGTGACAGCACCAACACCTTGGCCACCCACAATGAAACCAGCATCAATCTGACCGTTAGCCAGCGCATTAGTGGTTTCCGCATAATTGAGGTAGACAGCGTCGATATCTTTTTTAACATCGATACCAATAGAAGCCAGTAACGCTGCTGCAGTAACAGCCGTGCCACTTGCCGGAGCTCCCAAGGAGATACGCTTGCCTTTAAGCTGTGATAGCGAGGTAATGCCTGACTTTTCTAGGGTCAAAGCATGCACTAAGTTCGGATAGAGGGCGAACAAGGTTTTCACGGGCATTTCGCTGCGAAATTTGCCTTCACCTTTGTAGGCGTCCAGCACGACATTGCCCATGGCGATGCCAGCAATCATATCGCCACGCACCACTTTAATGGTGTTTTCTACCGAGGCTGCGGTCACTTCTGCTTTCACATTAACGTCTGCAACATTATCGGACCACACTTTGGCTAACGCACCACCAAAAGGATAGTAAATCCCACTTTGTCCACCGGTACCAATAGAGTAATTTTCAGCTTGTGCTTGCAGTGATAATACCGCTAACAATGCGATCGAACATAGCTTACGAATCATAACAGGCTCCTGATATTGATTAAGTAAACAGTATTAAGGATCACCAATTTGACACTATTTTTATGCTGGTAATCACGTCCATCTAATACCGACAACTTACTAAAAGTGCTCCGATATTTACCTATGCAGACGGGGTTGTCAAGCGCACAAAAAATCACAATTTTTGAATGGAATCGCTATTATTGGCGCGCATTGCAGTTAAACATGCAGCTTAAACGAGTCGTGACATTAAGGTGTGATCCAGTGATTGACCGTCAATGCGGAACATATCCGTTAACTCGCCACATAACTTAAAGCCCATCGACAGGTACAAATTCTTCGCCGCTTGATTGTGGCTCAGTACCCACAAATCAATACGCTCAACAATGCTGTCACCAAAATTAAGTTGCGAGGCTAAATCGCTAAACAGGTGATCAATCAAACGCTTACCAAGCCCTTGTTGGCGCGCACTGGCATCCACCCCTATTCCCATTAATGCACGGTGCTCGGTATAGGGCTCATCGGTGGCGCGAATATCGATATGGCCTAAAACTTGACCGTTATCCATGGCAATCCACAACTGGCGCCAACCAGCTTGGTCGCGCTCTCTGACAATGCCTTCAGCAAAACGAATACGCATATCATCACTCAATTGGCTTTTTGAGCGAGATAAGGGCTGAAAAAGAGGAGTATTATTGGCGCCATTTTCCTCAAGCTGCTTAGCTAAATATTGGAAAAAAAGCGGTAGATCTGCAGCCGTTGCCTGACGAATTTCAATCACAAAACTATCCCTGAATGTGTTAATACGCCAGTTAAAATACTTACTTTATATTTAAATATCAACAAATTATAATCAAACAATATTCAAGATATTGCATTAGATACTTTGTTCTACTTTTAGCTTGTTTACTGGTAGCATTTATTGCAAACACTCACAATAGGAGCATAGTGTGCTTAAAACTTCAGCAACTGCCTCAGCAATAGTTTCACGACGACGGATACTGCAAGCCATGGCAGCCGGAGTTTTACTGACACAAACCCCATTAGCCTATAGCCTCAACAGCCCTAAAAAACGGGTTTACATTGACGGCTTATCTTTCTTACCTGACGATCTCGCCGACTTAGCCTCATCTAAACTTGATGCTTACTTGTGCGACATTTCAGCCATAGAAGCCATCAAAAAGCCCGATGGCACCACCAACTATAAACGGACTTACAAAGCCTGCATGGACAGCATCACTGCTGCGCTAGCCCGAGTAAACCAAAATCCACAACAGCTATTATTAGGGCGCTCTGGCAGCGATATAAACAAAGCGATCGACAGCCAACGCACCGCGGTATTTTTCCAAATCCAAGGCGCCGACTGTGTTGAGCAAAGCATCACTTCTGAGCTTAGCCAAGTCGATGAGTTTTATCATAAAGGGTTACGCGCGTTACAATTAACCCACCACTACGGAAATTTATTTGCTGGCGGTGCATTAGATAATAATGGTAAGCAAGGCCTCAACTTGCCTCTAACTACCGCGGGTGAACAGCTGATTGCTAAACTCAATAGCCGCAACATTCTTATTGATGTCAGTCACTCCAGTCCTCAATCTGCCCTAGACACCGCAAAGCTGTCAAAAGCCCCGATAGTACAAAGCCATGGCGCAGTGCGATCGATTGTAAACCATGCACGCTGCACCCCTGACGATGTGCTTAAAGCCATCGCGGATACGGGTGGATTATTCGGGGTGTTCATGATGACTTTTTGGTTGACCCAAGATAACCCACCAACAACTGATCACTATCTTGCTCACCTAAAACATGTCGCCAATGTCGCCGGCATCGATGCGGTGGCCATTGCCAATGATTATCCACTACGAGGCCACAAAGAGTTACTGGCACTGGATAATGACAATACGCAAGGCGTTAAACAGTACCTAGAATGGTGGCACAGTTTACGCGCACGTGGCGTATTAGGCTTTGATGTTGAACCACAACACGTAGTGGTGCCAGAGCTTAATCATATTAACCGCATGCAGCGTATTGATGATGCCTTAGCCAGCGCTGGATTTAGCGGTCTAGAACGAGACAAAATCATGGGCGGTAACTGGCACAGGGTGCTAACAGCAGTATTGGGATAAGCGCAAATAGATACGTAATTAAAACAGGGAATACAATGGTGATTGAACGTCAACGCGGCAGATATATCGGCCGCAATAAGTCTACGGCCTATCAGGATTTGGTTTGGACAGTCGCAACAGCGGCGGATACACAGTTGAATATCGCTGAGCAAACCCAGCAGACCTTAGCCACCATAGAGCAAAACTTAGCTGAGCTGGGTAGCGATAAAACCCGCATAGTCTCGGCGCAGGTTTACATTAGTGATATGAAAGACAAACCCGTTATGGATCAGCTCTGGTGTGATTGGCTCGGTGACGACCCACAACATTGGCCACAACGGGCGTGTGTCGGTGTGGCACTAGAAGGCGATGTACTCATTGAAATTACTGTCACCGCAGTGCGAAAGCAGCATTAAGATAACAAGGCGCAAGCGCTTATGTTAAAGCCCTTGCGCCTAGATTTAGCCTCTATTACTCGCTCGTTTAGCCAAGTCGCAACCCGTGAGTCAATAGATTAAGTTGTTAGCATATACGTCTAAAATAAGGTTCTAGAATCAGCGTCTTAAGTCACTCTCTAGGCCAACAGATTTTATCACTATTAACGCCACACTCCCCACTCACCGGTAGTACCAGGTTGCTCACCTTGAGTCCACCACTGTGCAGTCCAACTACGACCAGCAAAAGTCACTATATCGCCCTGAACATACACTTTGTCAGCCAACCAGTTTCCATCACTTGGTATCTCATCATCGCCAGATTTCACCGTGAAGCTGTAAACCGAACTATCACTGCCTTGGACATTGGCCACAGTAAGCTGGAAGGATAACTGATGGTCTTGACCGCCAGATAAAGCGTCCGTATCAATGATCAATTCATCGTAGCGCCCTTGATCAGTATTAACAGCCGGGCCGCTCAATTGTTGCCAAACCACTTGGTCATAGTCACCAGTAGTGTTTAGCGGGTTGAGCACCACCACCGTGCCGTGCTGCACTTCCGCCAGTTGAATCTCTTGCAATGTTTGTGGGGTAATGACAGCAGTTAAGCCCGGATTGACCTCGTCAGCAACAATACTAAACACTCCAGATGCTCGTTCATCTTTGGCATTAAAATAGTTGGCGTAAAGGTTATCTCTGAAATACATATAGTGGTTCATTTCAGCATGCCAATCACCAATAAACACATTGCCATTGTGATTAGACTCATAATAACCACTGATCTTAGCCGCTAACAAACGGTCCCAATCTAGCTGGTTATCTTCGGTAATTTCTACGCTAAAGCTAGTGTGAATATCACCGTATCGATTGAGCACATCATACTTAACAGACTCGCCAATATGCGGTGTCTGTAACGAGACGTCATTGGGTATAAACTGTTCACCTTTATGTAGATACGGCTCATCAGGGTCGACAGGCGGTAACTCGTCACCGCTAATGTTTATGTCACTACAGTTGTAGAAGCCTTCTCCCACTGGATCGATACGCTGCCAACGGGTGTATAGTATTGCCTCACCACTGCGTTCAGCAGGAATCGTAACCCTCATGCGATACTTCTTGTCGGCGCCGACTTCAATATTGCCATACTCTTGGATCAGCTCGAGATCATCCCAGCTGAGCGCCTTTGACACATCGACAGCTGGCTTAGTGAGATAAATCTCCCAATATGACGGATTATGCGGCGCTGTGGCGTTGAACACGAGCTCAAAAGTGCCCGGCGCTACCTCTGTGCGGGTCCAGTCGCCATGCTCAACACCTAATCCTCGCTTTTGTGGGTCATTGGCATAGCAAAGGCTGCCATCGGGAATTGCTGCTCTGACTTTTTGCGCATCAAGATAATCCGGCGCCTGAATGTTAATCGCAACCTCATTACGCTGCACAAACTGATAAGTGCCTGACACTTCTAGCGCAGCCTTACATGCTGCATTAGGCGGATTACCAGTCCATATGCCGCCCTGTTCATAGCAGATAGATTGACGTGCCTGGGGAAATTCTACCCAACCGTGGGCAATTGCGGTTGTTGGCACAGAAAAATACAGCGCAGTAGCGATTGTCGACACCGAAAAAATTGACTTTTTCACAGCAAACAACTCCTTTTGAAAAATTGTTATTTATTAATAAATTTAGATAGTTCCGTTATTGAACTGGCAGCGATTATCACGACATAACTGAGCTAATTCAACTGGCAATATCTTGACGTATGCAAACAGTCAAATAGATAACTTTGAGATCGAAAAACTGTGTGATAAAACACTAAGCACAGCAAATTGATAGTGAAAAACAGCAATCAGCATCGATATCTGCAACACAAAATAAATCGATTAAAATAAACCGCTTTGAACGAGTGAATTAATTTGGCACCCAATGAGAAAAGTAGTGCTTTTGACGGTCACAACCGCTAACGTCAATCTTGTTACTCACACAAGTTAAATAAATGTAAAGTATGAAATAATCCTGATAGATTTCAATTGGCTGCCATGATATAAATTAGCCCATTCTAAGTAATCAAGGATGAGTAGCACATGGTGATAAGAAAAGCCCTGGCGGCAGATATCAGCGCTATATGTCAACTACGCAAACGGGCAATATTAGCCCAATGTAGCGACTTCTATTCATCTGAGCAGCTAGCGATTTGGACCGAAGGTGAAGTCTCTGAGGCCATAAAACAGGACATTATTAACGCATTTTACGTGGCAGAGCTTAACCAACTGGTGGTTGGTTGTGGCATGCTGACCGTAGATACGACCATGATTGACGCTATTTTTGTTGACCCTGACTACTTTGGCCAAGGGATCGCTACCCAGATGCTGGCTTTTTTAGAACAACAGGCCAAGCAACAAGGTTTATCTCAGCTGATGTTAGAGTCCACGCTCAACGCCGCTGCTTTTTATCGTAGCTGCGGTTTTGTTGGAGACAAAATTGCGACTTACCAGTCGCCAAGAGGCATCAGCTTAGATTGTATTGCCATGCAAAAATCACTCAGCCATAAATGAGTTAACTAGACATAAATCAATTCATGCAAGGACAGCAGCGTTGTTACATACTCTCAGTGTTTATTCAGGGATCATTGCCAGCATTTGGATCGTGCTGGGTGTCTATATTGCTGCTAGGTATTACCCTGGCTATAGCCACCAACGGCAATTTTGCAGTGAACTGGGCGCCGTTGGCAGCCCTACTCAAAAGCTATCACCACGGATCAATAATTACCCATTAGGCTTGTTATTTTTGCTGTGTGGCTGGCATGTCATCTCTATTGATAACGCCCATATCTCACTGCACGTGGCCGGTTACCTGATTGGATTGCATGGCATAGGGACATGGGTGGCAGGCTACTTCCCTATGGATGCCGACCCTTATGCTAAAACGCCCAGTCGCCATTGCAAGATCCACTCTTGGGCAGGTTTTATCATGTTACTGTCGCTACTCATCGCGCCAATTTGTGTCGCCCTGGGGCCAACATCTTTAATTACCCCCATCTCTATACGACTGATATCGGTAGCTGCAGTGCTTATCACTGTCTACTACCTATATAAGATGGTTATCGCCGTGCGACAACAAACCAACCCGGGGCTGCAACAGCGGCTATCCTATGGTGTGCAGCTGCTGTGGCTCTGTATGCTGTCGCTGAGTATCGCCTAACAGCAGCGTGGTGATAAGTATGATCACCACAACCAACATGTTAGCTTAAGGCAATAGCTAAACTACTGCTGCAAAAAGCACAAGGAGGCAAGTTGAAGCATCCGCAGATGACATTAGCGCAATACGTTAAAAAGCGAAATGGCGTTGCCCTTGGCGCTGCAGGCTCACTGAGCAATATGCTCCACAACTCCCTAGGGGCAGCCTCGTTTGCACAATTTTGGCTCTACTGGAATCCCATATGGGGCTATTATTTGGCCCGCTTTATCATGCAGCCTTGCAGGCAAGTGATGCCCGGCGCGTTAGCCATCATCGCCACTTTTACCGTCAGCGGCGCGCTGCATGATTTAGCAATTTCACTGCTAAAAGCGCAATTTGTTTGGCCCTTAACCCCTTGGTTTTCACTAATGGGTCTAGGCGTAGTTGCCACCAAAGTGTTCAACATCACCTACGGCAATCAACCCTGGCCACTAAGAGCATTCTTCAATGCAAGTTGGGTATTGGGCTGTTATGCCATAGTGAAACTACTTTAACGTCAACACCTCACTTGGGCTTAGCAACGGGCAACTGTTGCCACTGATTAGGAGTACATTGGGTTGTCTTTAAATTTTCACCCTATTGATGAGCTAGCACCTGCTAACATTGTCATGACTCGCTTTGATAACTTAGCAAAAGGTTGCCGCGAGAACGCAGACATCATCGCCCTAGCGCCCCAAGCTCTGGATGGTTGCGATCTGTTGATTGTCACCGGTGCTAATATGACGCAAGCGCAAGAAATCTTAATGCGCTGCCGGATAAATCATTGCCCGGTGCTATTTATTGCCAACCCGAGCAATGATGACCACATTGCTAGAACGGTAGCCAGCAACATTAAAGCCAAGTTGGTGAGTAAGACAATGCCCGACAATCTTGATGTGGCTGATTTACGATTATTTAGTGACCCTAGTGCGCACCTTTTTGCCTTTAGCTCACGGGACAGTGCCGTCGATTTTTTACGAGCGAACTCAAGGGCTAACATCAGCGCTGCATTGCTTTTAGCCCATGGACAAATCGATGTGAACCAATATCAGCAAGCAAACGAGCAAATCGCCGCCGCGCTGCCGAGCCATTGCAGCTTTTACTCTAGTGTGCACGCAGCAGGCGAAGGTGAGTGCAGCGTATTGTTTTGCGTCACCAGCCAGTAGTCATTCTGAATCCAATACAAGGCCTTAGGCCAAGGAGAAACCATTGAAAAGTATTGCTCAGTACAAACCCTACGCCCCCTTAGCAGTGATGTTATTGCTGGCATTCAGTTGGGCATTCAATTTTCATGTTCCATCACCGCTCAATGATGCAGGCCTCGCACAATTAGAGTGGTTATATCTATTGGATATTCTGCTGGTGCTGCCCGCCATCTGCTTTTGGGCTATCGGCGATAAACGCACTGCCACCCTCAAGGCATTGACCTATATCGCACTCATGCTGTTGATTGGGAGCCTGATAATTCCCTCCGAACAACAGGTGCTAATTAGTCAATTATCTCCCTTGCGCTATGTGGTGTTAGCAGCAATATTGGCCATTGAGCTATTTAGCATTGCACTGGTGATTTTAGCTGTCAAAAGCGCGTTAAACGCAGCTAGCGACCCTGATGACGCCTTAGCAAATGCCATTGCCAAGCTGACCCATTATCAACCACTGGCCACACTGCTGAGCTTTGACTTACGCCTATGGAGCTACCTGCTGTGCCACAACAGTATCCAGCCTCAATACTATCGTGGACAGCAACATTTTAGTTATCACAATAAAGACGGTTGCCGCGATAACACATTGGGGTTCATCGTAATTATTGCCTTTGAACTCCCTCTTGTGCACCTATTGCTGCACTTCTTATGGTCACCCCTCGCCGCCAATATCATTAGCGGTCTCACCTTGCTAAGCTTGCTGTTTTTCATTGCTGAGTACCGCGCTTTAGCCAAACGGCCTATTAGCATCGATAATCAGCAACTCATCATTCGCTATGGCTTATACCCAAGCTTAAGCATTGATATCGCCAATATTGCCAGTATCACACCTAACAGCCAATTTATCCCTCGTAGCAAACATGCAAAGCGCTATAACCTATCTGGCACGCCTAACCTCGCTATTGAGCTTAAGCAACCCATTGGCGATACCCGCCAAGTCTATCTCGGCATAGATCAGCCCGAGCGGTTAATTCACGCCATTGCTTGCCTGCAGGCTAATGGTGCTCAAAACTAAATAGCCTGAGGTAATGGCAATCAAGTACAAAAAAACCGCCAAAAATATGTGGCGGTTTTGTGGTCAAGCTAGTTTGATGAATTAGCTCATCGCGAGTACTTGATTAACTAACTTACTGATACCGGCATCGGCTTCAACAATTGAACTCGCCAACATATAGGCCGGTGTGCTGACCACACGGTGGTTTTGGTCAATCACAATCTCATCCACAGGGCAGTCTTGGTGATCGCCACCTATCATATTAATCGCAGCGGCGGTTTCGGCGTCATTGCCTATGGTTGCTTTCACTCCCTTACCATAAACCAAAGGCAGCATCGCCGGAGCAATGCACATATAGCCAGCAGGCTTTTTCGCCTCAGCAAAAGCTTGGCAAGAGGCTAATACCTCGGCTTGCACACTAGCTTGGGCGCCATTGACCGCAAAATCTGACAAATTTTTAGCGGCACCAAAGCCACCGGGTAAAATCAACGCATCAAATTCATTACAGTTAAGTTCACCCAACGCCTTAATGTCGCCTCGCGCTATACGCGCTGATTCGACTAACACATTGCGATTGGGGCTCATCTCTTCACCGGTTAGATGGTTCAATGTGTGCATTTGCTCAATATCGGGCGCGAAGCACTGATAGCTTGCGCCAGCTTTAGCAATATGCAGCAAAGTTAGCACCGATTCAGTGATCTCTGCACCATCAAATACGCCACAACCAGATAAAATAACAGCCACTTTTTTCATCTCTATTCACCTTCAATTCGAGTCAATATGCTTAACACGGTTTGCCCTGTTGCTAGCATCATAATCATTATTACTACAGCGCTCTAGTGCGCTCGGTCACGTGCGAGTCATTGAGTCGCTTAAACGGCCTACCTGCTTGGTTAAATATTGAAGCGCATCGGCGCAGCCTCTAGGATGAAAATTGACGGACAAGGGATTGATAAAGCCATGCAAATACTGACATTGCACAGCATTGACCTTAGCCGTAGCAGCCAACTGATTGACAAGTTCACCGACATCAAAACTGGGTTCTGTTCGCGGAAACACCAACTGCAGTTCAAATTGTGGTTGTAATTCAATTTGATGACGAATTTGCGAACCATAGTAACCAAACCCCGCCACCACGTGATTGATAGCGCTCATGGCTGAGGCTTGCCACAGTGCGGCAGCACCGACACTAAAACCTATCACCACCGTGGGGCTTTCATCAGCTTGGATAACCTGCGCTAAATGGCCAGCATAAGCATTGATACCGACATTGTTGATAAAATATTGATAGGCACTGTGCTCATCCGCAAAAGACTGATACTTGCCCTGATAGGGGTCGACAAGATGATAAGCAAAGGGAAATGATTCAAGACAACGACTGAACTCTGGGGTTTTGCCAAAAATATCCGTGGCAATGACAATGCGCAAACTACCTCCTTAACTTTAGCTAACATGAACTAAATACGCTATCGCTTAACCGTCGCAAGATTTAATCAATATCCTTCAACGTCACCTTGGTAACGTGCATCAACGCTCAGGCAACGATAACTCAAGCTATCAAAAGCAAACAGCCCGAGCTGATACTCGGGCTGTTTAAATTACTTCAATGAATAGTTGGCAATGGTTTTTTGAATACCCACCACATCAGTGCCTTTCTTCAACTCTTTGACTAAAGGATCTTTTTGTCCAGATATCCAGATTTTTAGCTCCGAGTCCATATCGAAGGTACCCGCGGTTTCCACTTCAAAGTGGGTGATCGACTTGTATGGCACTGAATGATAACTGACTTTTTTACCCGTCACGCCTTGCTTATCTATCAGGATAAGTCGTTTGTTGGTAAACACAAACATGTCCCTAATGACTTTATAAGCCAGTGATAAACTCTCACCGTCAGCCATAATAGGCGCTAACTCTGCGGCTAACTCCTCTAAGTTTACTTCGGAGGCATTGCCCATCAGCGAGTCGAGTAGTCCCATGATCGATTCCTTAATCCTTTAGTGTATTGACCCAGCTAGCTTATACCTGTCTATTGGCACCAACAACCATCATTTCACACTTAGGGCAATCAAATACAAGTTTAAGCACATCTTTACCAATCTCAAGCACCATAGGGTCGGCTTTAATTCCCGGTACTTCTTTTGGACAAAGGTTAAAATTAAATCGTAAGCAGTGCTTAGTGACCATTAAGGGCGCATCTTCGGTAATACCGTTTTTCTCATAGGTGTCTTCTATCTCAATCACACCATGCTGAGTATAAAACGCTTTGGCTTGTTCATTAGCCACATTGCCCATAAAGCTTAAATGCTTCACTGGATACACCGCATCTTGATTGTGTTTCCAGGCAGTAGGACGCTGATAGTCATTCACTCTAGCGGCTTCCAGTGCGCTCACTGCTTCACGACGTAAACCATTAAGCAGCGAGGCCGGCATAAACCACATCTGCTCGGTATTAATTTGCACTTCACGGGCGCTAAAGTCAGTGCTGCCTAATTTACTTAATTGCTTGCGGATATTCTTAGTGGTTTTTTCAATATCACTGGCCAATTGCTTTTCAACCACAATGGCCGCTGTCCCCTGATGACCGTATTGATCGGTAATGGTCAAACTGACCCCGTCTTCGCTATCCGTTAAGCACAAGTCCGCTTGGATAATTCGCTTAGATGACTCTTTTGCCAACACCATCTCAAAGGCTTGGTTGTGATTTCGATAAAGCGTCGCGCCCACTTTTAAGTCTTTAGGCATGGTTGTGACATAGAGCTTGAGCCCATCAGCACGGTTAACTCGTAACCCCTGCAACTTATCATCAGATTGCTTTGCTTGAGTGTAATTAGGCGGAAAATAGGCTAAGCCATCGCCATTGTTAAACACCTCAGTAGAGCTGACTTCAATAAAGTCTTTGCCTAACTGAATAACTTTACCGACCTCTTCACCTATGTATTTAGGCGAACGGAAGTCACTCACGCCTTGGCTACGCTCATTGACAAAGTAGTCAGTTCGGCCACGGTTGAAGGTTTTCTCTGGATCTGGGGTAAATGTATGCTCGCAGCGACCATGGGATGAGGCGCTAAGCTCTGGACGCTTAGCAATGATCTTGTCGAGTGCTTGACGATAGTGGGCGGTGACGTTTTTCACGTAACTTAAGTCTTTCAAGCGGCCTTCAATTTTAAAAGAACGCACGCCAGCATCAATCAAAGCCTCAAGGTTGTCAGTCTGGTTATTATCTTTTAGCGACAACAGATGCTCGTTTTCTGCCAACACTTCGCCTTGACGGGTTTTAAGCTCACCTGGCAAACGGCACATTTGCGAACATTCACCGCGGTTAGCGCTGCGATTACTAAAAGCATGGCTCAAATTACACAGGCCGCTATAGGCCACACACAAGGCTCCGTGAATGAAAAACTCAATCTGCATGTTAGTGTTTTTAGCCACTTCACGGATTTGGGTTAATCCTAGTTCACGGGCGAGTACCACTTGAGAGAAGCCGACTTGCTCTAAAAAGGCAACTTTTTCTGGGCTACGGTTATCCATCTGCGTGCTGGCATGCAGCGCTATTGGCGGAATATCCAGTTGTAATATGCCCATGTCTTGTACAATCAGCGCATCGGCACCGGCGTTATAAACATCCCAGATAAGTTGTTGTGCCTGCGGTAATTCATCATCCATCAAAATCGTGTTTATCGCGACAAACACTTGCGCATGGTAACGATGAGCAAATTCACATAAGCGGGCGATATCTTCAACGCTGTTACCCGCTGTCGCACGAGCACCAAACGCAGGGCCGCCTATATATACGGCATCCGCACCATGTTTGATCGCCTCAATGCCGTAATCGGCGTTTTTCGCCGGTGCCAGCAGCTCCAATCGATTCGATTGCACCGCAACCGGCTCTTTCGGGGGCTGTTCATTAGGTCTAAAGATGCCAACACTGCTCATAAACTTAGTCTCAAACTCGATTAACCGACATATTTGGGGCACGGATTATAGCAAAGTCGCAGCGATTTCGCCCAATTGAATATAAATTGTTGCTAAAGCAATACTCAGTTTAGCTCTACCCGTTTGCTCACTTGTATGCCTAAGCGTTTGGCTAAACGGTTTAAATTAGCACGATCCACATTCAGTGATTTAGCTGCGGCAGACCAATTTCCTTGATGGTCAGCCAGTTTTTGCATAATCAATTGTCGCTGAAATGCTTCCGTTTGCTGCTTGAGATTAAGCTGAGTATCAACAGCTACTGCAGCGCTGGCTGCTATGGGCTGCGTATCGGATTGCTGCGGCATGGTCAACGCCAGATGAGTTAAACCGATACGCACAATATCGGAGCGACTATCACCACGGGCACGCAGCGCTGCACGACTAATTACATGTTCAAGTTCACGCACATTGCCGGGCCAGTCATACGCCGACAATAAGGCTAAAGCATCTGCGGTTATCGCCAACTGCCCCATTCCTAACTTACGCCGAGTAAGCTCAATAAAGTAGCCTGCCAGCAAGCTGATATCGCCGCCACGTTCGCGCAGTGCTGGCACTTGCAACGGATAAACACTGAGGCGGTGGTATAGATCAGCGCGAAAACGCCCCTGTTCAACTTCAACGGCAAGTTGACGATTGGTCGCTGCTACAATGCGCACGTCGACGTGCTCAATACTGTCTTTGCCAACCACTTGGATCTCTTGATTTTGCAGGGCACGTAACAGTTTGCTCTGTACCGCAAGCGGTAGCTCACCAATCTCATCAAGAAAAATAGTGCCGCCACTGGCGAGGCTGAACTTACCCACACGGTCACGATCTGCACCGGTAAAAGCACCTTTTACGTGACCAAACAACTCACTTTCAATCAGGGTTTCCGGCAATGCGGCGCAGTTAACATAAACTAACGGGGCATCACGGCGAGAAGAGCGAGTGTGAATGGTTCTGGCCACCAGCTCCTTGCCGACACCGGTATCGCCTTCAATCAGTATCGAATAGTCAGAGCCTGCCACCATGTCAATTTCATTTTTAAGCTTGAGCATGACCTCGCTGTCACCGATAAGCTCGCCGCCATCTTTCACCAAGGCTTCATGGGTTAACTCAGCGACCACTTGCTGACTATGCTGCGAATGACTTTCTAGCTCCTGCAGCATCATGGCAGTATTTAAGGTGGCAGCGGACATAGCTGCGATAATATCCAAGCTGCGTTTGGGAATATCATCAAACACATTGGGCACCATGCTGTCTAATGTCAGTACCCCGATTAGCTGATCATTGGCCAGCAGTGGCAGCCCCATACAAGCATGCACAGGCAGATCGCCATCGTGAACCAATAACAGGCCATCGTAGGGATCAGGTAAGCCACAGTCTGCAGCAAAGCGTACCGGCTCCGTTGACTGACATATCTGTAAAAAACGCGGGTGGGCACCAATCTCAAATCGTCGCCCTAAGGTTTCTTTGGCAAGCCCTTGCAGTGCCAAAGGTTTAAGCTGCTCACCTTGTACATGTAGCAATACCACCGCATCACAATCCACCGCATGGCGCACCGTACTCAGCAAGCGATCAAACCTGTCTTTATCCGCCAAGCTTTGGGTCAAATCTAACGCTAAGGCAATTAGCGCAGCAGAGGAGATTTCGCTCATGTTGTCATCCTAGTTCAGCAGCTTAATTTGGCACGATGCCAAGTCATCGGCGCGATATCAGTCTAACACCACAGTCAAAAAGATACCAAGTAGTCTTTTTGACAACAGAAATAGTGAGTCATAAAGACTCTTTTTATCAATATGAAAATCATAATCAATTGATTATTAGTGATTTTTATAATTGGCACGATTATCGCTATTACAGTGTTAGTTACCCAAAATAAATTATCGCCGACACCTCAACATTGCCGTCACGATAATGGCTTATTAAGGAGCATTACTATGCAAACCATGACCTTAACAACTCCCGATTATTTCGCGACGCCATCGACTCATGCCCAAATCGCTCAAGGTTCCAGTTTCTATCAGCGTGTGCAGTCGGCGGGCAACATCACTATGGCTATCGCCGTGATCGGCATGTTGCTCAGCATATTGGTGGGATACACCTTTGCCACTCATTTCTCTTTAGTGGCCCAAGTTGCCAGCCATATAGCGCTCATCCTATTCGCAACCTTTATCAAAATCGGCTACGTGGTGCGCTGTATCGGCTTAGATGGACTGGGGTACAAACAGCTTTAATTGGCCGCTGACAAGTTAGCAGCGTTAGCTGTCTCTAGCCAACGACTAACCCCCTTAACTCACAACTCGACAAATCGATAACAAGAAGCAGGCTATGGCAAAACAACCCATTAAGCTAAATAGCAAAACTATCCTAAATAGTGATGGTCAGCTCAGCCAAATATCTCCACAACGTACTGTTGGATTGACCGACACGATTGCTAAACACCCGCTGTGGGAGCTGGCTTTTCGCCCATGGTTTATCGCTGCCAGCCTACTATCTTGTATCAGTATGCTAGCTTGGTGGTTAGCGCTTACGGGTAACGACATAATGCTTAGCAATAGCAGCTTATCGCCTGTCGTTTGGCATATCCATGAAATGCTATTTGGTTTTGGGGCCACTATCGCTGTCGGCTTTTTATTAACCGCCGCACAAACATGGACCGGCAAGCAGAGTATTCATGGCTGGGGATTGATTGCGTTGACCCTGATCTGGCTAGTGGCTAGAGGCCTGATTTGGTTTGCTACAGACGGACTACAATGGCTGACTGTCGGCATGCAAAGCCTGTGGTGGTTAATCAGTATCACCTACCTCGCGATGATGGTAGTCACTGCTAAAAGTCAGCGTAACTATCAATTCATTCCATTGCTAAGCATGATGATGCTGCTCAATATTGGGGTTTTGCTCAGTGACTTTGCTAACAACACTGCACTGGCTCTGCATTTATCTCGCTCGGCAATTTTAGTCTTTGGCCTGCTAGTCGGCATAGTCGCGGGCAGAGTTATCCCCTTTTTCACCGGTCGCGGCGCGCAACATGCCAAGGTCGCAGCAACGCCCATGCTCGATAAGTTACTGCTCATAAGTACAGTCATCGGCGCCAGTGTATTTCTGCTAGGTTATTTTGTGCCATTACCTTTCACGCCCGCTAGTCTGTTGATTCTCAGTGGCACCTTACACTTGATGAGACAGTATTTTTGGGCGCCACTGGCAACCGCCAAGGTCCCTCTGCTGTGGTCTTTGCACGCATCATACTTTGCTTTAGCCATTGGTTTAATCGGCTTAGGGCTAAGCTATCACGTCGAGACTATTCGTTTTGCCGATGCATTACACATGATCACGGTCGGCACGATAGGCGCGATGATCTTAGCGATGATTTCACGGGTCTCTTTAGGCCATACCGGACGTGCACTGAGTGTCCACCGCAACATGATTGCTGCCTTCGCATTGCTGCTGATAGGCGCTGTCGTGCGGGTCGCATTGCCAAGCGTTGGCCAACCGATACTTGGCTGGCAGCTCAGTGCTGGCTGCTGGATTATCGCTTTTGGGCTATTTCTTTGGCACTACATACCGATCCTCACAGCTGCAAGGGCCAGTAAATAAGCTTAAAGCTGAAGAACCCGACACTTTATTCACCTGAAGCAATAACTTGGCCTGATTGGGCTAATATATGGGTAGTCAGCATTGGCTACCGATAATGACAACAAAAAAGGATATATCGATGTTATCTGCGCAACATATCAATACCGTAAAAAGTACCGTGCCATTACTAGAATCAGCGGGCACTGCCATTACTGAACATTTTTACCAGCGTATGTTTAGCCACAACCCTGAGCTAAAAGATATTTTTAACTTGAGCCACCAACATTCTGGCGGCCAAAGTGCGGCGTTATTCAATGCCATTTTGGCCTATGCCAAACACATCGACAACCTTGCGGCATTAGGTAGCGCAGTGGAACGCATTGCCCATAAACACACGAGCTTTCATATTCAGCCCGAACACTACCCTATCGTAGGCCATCACTTAATTGAGACACTGAGAGAACTGGCACCTGATGCGTTTACCGCTGAAGTAGAAGAAGCTTGGACCGCAGCTTATGGGCTGCTGGCCAATGTCTTTATAGATAAAGAAGCCAGCTTGTATCACGCCAGCAGTCACAAGACCGGCGGTTGGCAGGGCCCAAGGGGGTTTATCATCAGTGACAAGGTCATTGAATCTGAGTTAGTCACAAGTTTTATCCTCAGCCCAGAAGATGGTCTCGCGGTCGCCGATTACCTACCCGGACAATACATCGGTATTAAAGTTGCTCCCGACGGTCACCCACATCAAGAGATCCGCCAGTACTCGCTATCTGATAAGGCCAATGGCACTCACTATCGTATTTCTGTCAAACGCGAGTCTGCCAATGCGGCTGCAACAGGCGAGTCAGCAGTGGATGGTGTTGTGTCCAATTATCTGCATCACAGCGTAAACGTGGGTGACCGTGTCGAGTTGTTTGCGCCTGCCGGTGATTTCCATTACCAAGATAATGATAAGCCAGTTGTGCTCATTTCTGCCGGTGTGGGGATCACCCCAATGCAGGCGATGCTAGAAACCTTAGCCAGTAATAAACATCAACATGGCATCACTTATTTGCATGCCTGTGAAAATGCGGCGCAGTTATCATTTCAATCACGTGTTGCACAATTAAGTGAAGCATTACCGCTGCGCAGCCACCTATGGCTTAATCAGCAGCAAACAAGTGACTCGATCAAGGGTACAGAGGTTCACCAGGGCCTAATGCAACTGGCTCCTATAGCCGAGCAATTACCCCTTAATGATGGTGATTTCTATCTTTGTGGACCCGTTGCTTTTATGCGCGCAGTGCAGCAGCAATTATTAGCGCTGGGCGTGCAGAGCGATGCCATTCATTATGAAGTTTTTGGTCCCCATGCCACGCTCTAATATTGACAAGTTCGAGTGATAAAAACGGGCATCATTGATGCCCGTTTTTTTATAGGAAAGTACAAATTTCATCCAGCGATTTTTTCTTAGTTGAATGCTCAGGAATGGTGGCATCGTCATCAGGATAACCCACCACTATCAGCATATAAGGCCTATCAACATCATTGTCTCGGTTACAGACTTTACTCAAAAAAGACATAGGCTTAGGCGTATGGGTTAGTGTACCTAATCCAGCATGATGCAAGGCTTGTAGCAAAAAGCCTGTGGCAATGCCAACCGACTCATGAACGTAGTAATTAGTCGTATCTTCATTGTTATCTAGGCCGCCACGTTTTTGTGAAAACACCGCAATGAGCCACGGCGCTTTTTCAAGGTAGCTTTTATTAGCATCGGTTCCCAACGGCTTCAGTGCTTCTAGCCATTCTTCGCCAGCTCTGCCCTCATAGAAAGAACGCTCTAACGCCTCTGCTTGCTCGCGAATTTGCGCTTTCACTTCAGGATCGCTAATGGCGACAAAATGCCAAGGTTGATGATTGGCACCACTTGGCGCTGTCGCTGCAGTCTGAATACACTTGGCAATAATTTCCTGCGGCACAGGCTTGTCTGAAAACATCCGAATACTGTGCCGGCGCTTCACTTCTGTATATTGCTCAGTGGCACGGGTAAGCATCTCAGCTTCACTGTATTTAATAAAATCGGTGAGTGGGTGATGAATCTCTGACATGCGCAATCCTTAGTCTAAAACAGTGCCAATAAACGATGACTCAAACTAGCAAACCTGACAACAAAAATCAGCTTTTCTAAGCAACGCTAAAATAACTCATCCTTGTAGCAGTTGCTTTACACAGCCTCAATTTCATTGCGCACGCAACAAAACTTTACCGATTAATACCAATAGCCGAGCCCCTTGGATGTTAAGATACTGTAAACTAGCCAACTATCATTGCCGGTAAGCAACCCAATCGCGCAGATAATTTGGCCAACTCCATATAAAGTGACCTTTAACTATGTTGACTCATCGATGGGCACCACTCGTTTTGTTATGCATATTCGTGTTGAGCAGCTTTTACACCGCGGCCCAGGCCAACACGCGTCAAGCGATTGCCTCGATTGACATTAGCCATGAATATCACCAGCCCATCGGCGAGCACAGCTATGTTTATCACCCCAAACAGCCCATCCAAGCAATACAAGCAAGGCAGTTGTTTCAACAAGGTCAATTTACGCGACAAAATAGCCCGACCATTAACTTCGGCATTGGAGCGAAGCCTACCTGGATAGCCGTTGAATTTCTCAACCCCAACGACAAGCCAACAAGCCGATTCTTTCAAATCAAAAACTCCTGGTTAAACCGCATCGAGCTTTACCAGTTTCATCAACAAGCTGTGACTAAAGTGCGTATTTTGGGGGACCAATACCCGTTTGATCAACGTGCTGACAACGGCCGTTACTTCAATAGCATGCTGATGCTACCGCTGGGTAAATCGCAGCTACTACTTCATATTACCAGCCCAGACCCTATGGTCGTGCCGATGTATTTACTCACCCATAATCAAGCGGCAGACGAGCTGGAGTTTGAAAGTTATACCTACGGGTTTATTTATGGCGCAATAACCTGTTTATTGATCTATAACCTGATGCTGTTTATCGGTATGCGTAGCATCAGTTACCTACTCTATTCCTTGTTTTTGTTTTCTTTTTTACTAATGAACATAGCCTATACTGGCCATGGGTTTCGCTGGTTCTGGTCTAACACTCCTATGTGGCAACAGTGGGGCTTACCACTACTGATGATGGCCTTCAACGTATTTGGCTTGCTGTTTGCGTTACGGTTTTTAAATATTCGCCAACTCTATCCGCGGCTACATAGGTTAATCAGTACTATCTGCATTGGTTTCCCTGGTCTCTTTGGCTTAGCGTACCTGTTTGACGACCAGGTGATGGCATTGATCCTTGCCTTTGATTTTATGCTGTTGTTCTCTTTTCTGATGCTGATGTTGGGGTTCTTTGCATGGCGCGCCAATATGCCCAACGCGAAAATTTTTCTGCTGGCATCGGTATCATCAATGTTAGGTACTGCGACGACCGGTCTTGCTGTTATTGGCGTAATTCCCTACAGCAATATGACCTTTAGAGCAGGAGAAGTGGGCTTACTGATTGATGTGGTCTTACTGGCTTTAGCGCTGGCGAACAAGTTTAGAATTAGCGAGCGCGACAAACTGCACGCCGAATACATGGCTAAAACGGATCCACTCACAGGTTTGAACAACCGCCGGGCTTTTTATCAGAAAACCCAACAGTTTATTAAGGCCAGCAAAGCAGATAAGAGCCTAGTTGTTGTGATCATCGATATTGATCATTTTAAAGCGATTAATGACAACTACGGTCATCAAACAGGTGACAAGGTATTGATTGCAATTGCTAAACAGATCCAGGCTAGCCAACGACAGCAAGATATCGCCGCTCGCTGGGGGGGAGAAGAGTTTATTATCGTATTACCGCAAACCAAGATGAAAGCAGCTCAGGCCATTGCTGAGGGTATACGCCAGCGCATTTCACAATTGAGGTTCAGTGCTGATGCTAGCGATCTTGCCGTTACAGCTAGTATCGGCCTCGCATACGGGCACCTGCGTAATACCGCCTTCGATGAGTTAATCGAACAAGCCGATAAACAGCTGTATCAAGCCAAAAGCCAAGGCCGCAATCAAACTTGCCCCTTGATAGCGCAAACCGCATAGCCTTGCTAGCGGGTAAAGGGTTTACATACAAAAAAGCCATAGCGTCAGCTATGGCCTTTTTTATGGCTACGTTGCCCGCGAGTGGATAGCGCAACTAGAAGTTATATCTCACATTAGCGGTAATGGTACGGCGCTGACCATAGAAACAATCACCGCGTGCTAAACAGCTAGTAATAACGGTGTCATCGGTAATGTTATCGACGTTAACGCTAATATCAAATTGGTCAAACTCGTAGCCAATCATCATATCAAACAGGTGATAAGCATCCGTATTTAACGCATTATGCGCTACCGTACCATCAGGCAATACGACATCAATACTGCCATCAGAGGTTTCGCCAACATAACGGAAACCGACACCGGCTTTGAAGCCTTGCCAGAAAGACTGTGGTCGATAGGTTAACCAAGTCGACAACATGTGATCTGGCATAGCGGCTAACTTAGCGCCATCTTCACCTAACGTTGAACTATGTTTGGTTGAGTCGGTATAGGCATAACTTGCATAGACATCAACCTCATCCCACTCTAACTGCGCTTCAAGCTCTAGACCTTGAATTTCAACTTCACCTAATTGTAAAGTCAGATCTGGCCCTGCCGACTGCTTGCGGTTTTTGTCGGTGATATCAAATACCGATGCGGTGAATAGATGCTCAGTGCCACTGGGTTGATACTTAACCCCCACCTCATACTGCTCACCTTCTTGTGGCTTAAATGGTGTACCCACTTCATTAGAGCCATAAATAGGTAGAAACGATTGTGAGTAACTTGCATAGGGTGCAATACCCGAGTCGAAGCTATACAAAATTCCCAATCTACCGGTTGTGGCACTTTGATCTTGAGTGCCTTCTGTGGCCGTGTCAGATTCGACTTGATCGTGTCGCAAAGCACCACTGATCACCCAACTACCGAACTTAATCGAGTCTTGCAGGTATATACCCAGTTGCTGGCTTTTCTCTGCTGGCGAATCAGGAATATCCGCATCAGTCGGATACTGCTCTGGGTTAACGCCGTATTGCGGATCATAAATATCAATCAAGCCACCGCCGTTCCAAACAAATAGACGGTCGGTATCAATTTCCACATCTTGATAATCAACACCGAAGGTTAAGTTGTGCTCCACTGAGCCGGTGTCAAACTTGGCTTGTAGGCGCAGATCTGAAGTATATGCCTCTGCCGTTGCATCACTCATTGAAATTGAGCGTAATAGCGAGCGATTGTCTGCTTGCAAGGCAAATGGCCAAGCATACATAGTACGGTAAGTCGATTCACTGTCTACGTATCGCGTCGCCCAATGCAGCGACATATAGTCATTAAGCTCTTGATCGACTAATAAGGTGATCGCACGCTGCTGCGTGTCATATTGGTCAAACCCAGGCTCACTGACAAAACGCTCACTTGGGATCTGGCCATTAGGCGCAGGCAGGATTGTGCCAACATGAGGGAAAAACTGGGTGCTTGAACCCGATTCATTCTTTTGCAAGTTAGCCAGTAAGGTAATCTTAGTGCTATCTGTGGCAAACCAAGTTAATGCAGGGGCAACAAAGTAGCTGTTATCTTCAACATGATCGGTTTGGGTATCACTATCACGGTATAAGCCGGTTAAACGGTATAACCAGGTTTCATCTTCATCAATGGCGCCGGTAACATCTGCGGCTAGTTGCTTGCGATCGTAGTTACCAACTTGTGCCCAAATTTCACCTTTTTGCTCAGCTTCAGGGCGCTTAGTCACTAAGTTAATGATACCGCCCGTTGAGCCTTGACCATAAAGTACTGATGAAGGACCTTTAAGAATTTCAATCTGCTGCAACATATAGGGATTGGTACGGACATTGTTATAATTACCAAACATCATCTGTAAACCATCTTGATATTGCAGGGGCGACACGCCACGAATTTGTGCCCAATCACCACGCGTGTCGACGCCATAGGGACCATTATAGACCCCGGCCACGTATCCTATGGCGTCTTGTACGTTTTCTGCCCCTAAATCAGTAATACGTTTTTCGGTTAATACCGAGATTGAAGACGACGTTTCAATAATCGGCATGTCCGTTTTAGCCGCAGAAGCACTGACATAAGAGATCAGGCCTTTACCACTAATGGTGATGATCTCCATTTCACTCTCATCTTCCGCTGCAGTTGTCGTTGGTTCTTCTGCCCAACTAGGCAGTGCAGTTAGCGACATTGCGAGTAGCAACCCTGGGTACTTTAACTTAAACATTTGGTCCATCTTCAGCCTCTATGACAAAACAAGCGGGATTCTAAATACAATAAAAAGGCCAAGATCTTAATGAAAACGATAATTACTCTCAACATAATTTACATTTAAGATACGAACGTGAAGAATAAGCAAATAAGCAGGCTAATATTTTGATTTAAATAGCAAGGTTGGGTGACCGAAAGCGACTTGGTGCATATAGCGCGGTTGATAGAGCATTGCTGAGACAGCGCATAAATTGACCCAAGCTTAATAGTTTGGCTAACGGCTGCCTTAGCTAAACCAAGACAACCGCAAAAGTGGAGGTAATGACATTGATGCTGGTGTTGCTAAGAGATATTAAGATTCCAATAACTGCTTCAAGGCTGCCAGCCCTTGGCTTAAATCGTTATCAATCATGGTTTCAAAATCGATAAACCACATCATCAAATTCATCGGATAATCAAGATGCCCAGTAAAACCCCAAGTAACTTGAGTATTATCAGCATCAATAGGGGTGACAATCATGTACGCCGGTGACACTGCCTCAAAAGGCGCTAAAAACCTGAGCTCATAATCAATGCGTTGCCCCGGTACAATCGCGGTGATCTCTTGCTCACCCTCGCCCACATCCGGATTATCGCTTTTCCAGGCAGACACAAAACCCACTTGGCCATCTTCGCCGCGATAGCTTTTTTGCATCTGTGGGTCCATCTGCGCCCAGACACTAAAATTATCTTGGTTTTTAAGTAACACCACATAGTCATAAACGGTTTGGTTATCTCGAGCAATATCAACGCTGGTAACCACTGAGTAGTTTTTTGGCGCAAACAGTGCCAGTACAAACGGCAGCGCAATGAGTACAGCAAAGATGATGAGTACTTTTTTAAGCATGAGGTCTATTCCCTGTTAACGTTATCTATTAACCATAGGAACTAACTGTGCTTGCCGTCAAATAGTTAACCAATTTAATCAGTTGGAATGGATAATTTGGCAATAAAAAAAGCAGGCTAAGCCTGCTTTTCTTGAATCAGGTGCCACTTACAACTTGGCGAGTTGTGCTTGCAGTTTCTGGTTCTCATTTTCAATGTGCTTGTAGAACTCACAGTCAGACAACTTTGATGCAGCAGCTTCATCGATGACTAAAACCGCATCGCGATGTAATTGCAACGCAGATGCTGGGCAAGATGCCGTTAGCGCACCTTCTACTGTTGCTAAAATAGCATCGGCTTTGTTTTCACCGGTAGCCAATAGCACGACTTTTTTGGCATCTAAAATCGTACCTATCCCCATGGTGATAGACAGGTGTGGTTGATATTCGTCGGCAGCAAAAAAGCGGGCGTTATCGTCGATGGTGGCTTTGGTTAAGGTTTTCACTCGAGTACGAGACATCAAGCCAGATGAAGGTTCATTAAAACCAATATGACCATTACGCCCGATACCAAGCAGTTGAATATCCACGCCGCCTGCGGCCACGATTTGCTGCTCATAACCTTCACAGGCTGCAATAGGATCGCTGGCATCACCGGGTGGCACGTGAGTGTTGTCTTTGTTGATATCAACATGATCAAACAACTGCTCGTTCATGAAGTAACGATAACTTTGTGGATGGCTACCCGCTAAGCCTAAATACTCATCGAGGTTAAACGTGGTGACATCCTTAAAACTGATCGCCCCTGACGTGGCTGCGGCTATCAACTTTTGATAAAGCGCAACCGGGGTTGAACCTGTGGCTAAACCTAAAACTGAGTTAGCTTTTTTCTGCAGTTGTTTGATAAAAATATTGGCACCGTAAGCCGCCACTTCATTACTGTCTTTTAAAATCACAATTTGCATAACGTTGACTCTATAAATGGAGATTGAATGTGGCTAAAGCGCCTAAGTGCACCAACCCAGCTTCAGTAACTGCTGATGCCTGACATTAACTCAGCGTTAATGCCATTTATTAACATAACTATAACCCCAAATGACAGCGCTGTCATCTATTAACTGTAAGCCAAAGTACATGCAGCTCCCTCTAAATGCCGTTACACTAGCTGCCTACCCTAAGCTAATTACAGTGCATTATGTCTGCTGCCCATTTTCGATGCTTTAAACCCTACGGCACCCTAAGCCAATTTGTCCCCGAGCAGCGTAAACGTAAGCCATTATTGGCTGACTTAGGCTCTTTTCCTCAAGGAATTATGGCTATTGGTCGGCTAGACCATGACTCTGAAGGACTCATCTTATTAACCACAGACGGCAAAATGAGCCATTATGTACGCAGCAAAAACGTTGAAAAAGAGTACTACGTTGAAGTTGACGGCTTGATAACCAAAGCGGCTATACAGCAGTTAGGCCAAGGTGTGTGTATTACCCATAAAGGCCAGCCCCACCAAACCCTACCTTGCCAAGTCAAGCGACTCGATAGCGTGCCCGACTTGCCAGACCGCGGCCGTAAAATCCGCGACGCTCGCCATGGTCCCACTAGCTGGGTGTCAATTGTGATTAATGAGGGTAAACACCGCCAAGTGCGCAAAATGACCGCTGCAGTGGGTTTTGCTACTCTCAGGCTGGTCAGAGTTCGAGTCGGGCACATCCAACTCGGTGATATGCAAGTTGGCGAGGTTTTACCGCTAAGTAATGTGGATATGCAACCTTTTGTGGGGAGTTAAAGGGATTAACATTGTAGTGCTTTGTCCCCTGTACTTCCCACCAAAAGCGATGCCCAGTCCAGTTTTCAGTGAAGTTAACAAATAACCCAGCATTGATTATATCAGCCTAGTTGCCTGCCGCAGGCTATTGTGCAGATACAACTACGAGACGCAGCAAGTACATCCCTGTAAGCTCTACCAAAACATCCATGTTTTGGAAGCTCGCAACTGTATCTACACCACAAATTTGTTTCTTGCCTGTGTACAATTTCATTTTTGTGATACGAGTGATTTCCAAACACTGTTTGGAACAACGTCGTGGCGCTTTGCCCACACCCAAGCTTTCGACCAAAAGCTTTATTTTGTTCAAATGTAAGTGAACCTGACATTGATTGTATCAGCCTAGTTGCCTGCCGCAGGCTATTGTGCAGATACAACTACGAGACGCTGCATGATGTTGATATAAAAAGATCCCTGTAAGCTCTTCCAAAACAGCCTTCCCTAAGGTTTTTATAGAGCTCGCCCCCGTTAGCCTTATCCTGAGCGACATACTGATAAACCCACTCATGGAAAAGTGCTAACCCTATCATGGCTCCCACATTGCTGATTTGCTCAGGGCTCCATTGGTATTCAAGCATTAACTCAGCAAAAATAACCGCCTTTTGGCTTACCTTATACTTAGCGGCTGAGTTCTTCCTGTCCGCTGTTAACTGTTGCACAAGCGCTGGCTCATAGCCTTTTTCAGACCTGTTTCTGGCAAGCTCTCGGCTAATACTTGAGGGATGAACCCCGATAACTCTGGCAATGCCTGCTTGTGAATAACCTTCAGCAAGTAAAGCTGAAATCTTTGTCCTTCGGTCAACGGTTGGTAGCTCATGGTAATACTGCTTTGATTTTGGCGAAGAGAAGCTTACCACTATCGGCAGTTGACCTCTTCTCGCCTAACTATCCATGAGCATTGCACTTATTATCTGAATTCAGGCTCTTGTTATTTGATTGAGTAAAGTTCTCGGCCGATATAAGCCTTAACTCGATCTTTATCGCCTACAACTAACTCCCAACCTTCTAAGTCGTAGTGCTTTGCAAGGAACCTATTGCGATGGAAGCTCCAAACAATGCAGCCAATCAAGCCAACAATTGACGCCATAATTTCTAGGTCTGGAGTGCAGCTAATTGCTACCCATCCAAGCCATACAGCGAAATAAATACCGCCTGTTTTAAAGTTGCCCCTAAAAAAGTCAGGGAAGTACATAAAAAAGAATGTTGTCCAAGAGAAACCCAACTTCACTTCTTTTAGTTTGCCGCTGAACTTGTTGCGGAAAATTACTCGATCACTCACTGTTAATACCCTTGTTGATGGTTATTTGTTTAAGCGTTGGCACGCCTTAATGTCTGAATAGTTTCGTGAGCGAACCTTTCGGCAAAGTGCATTGAACGCTCGGAATAGGTAAGCAATTTGCGTCAACCTCGCTTTATCCAGTTGGCTAGCAAGGTGCTTATGCGCTTTACACCTTGAGCTGTTCCAGCTAGAGCCAGTAGAGAAAGTGCGATAATTGACTTTTTTATTTTGATTTCAACTTTCTTCTTGTGATATTGAGGATTTATACAATTTACCAGCCAATAAAACGAGTTAGTTACTATAGGAAAAGCCTATAGATTTAGGCTTTGTTGCTTAGATCGATGGAACTAAATCAAGAAGCCACTTTCTGTTCGGCTACTTTATTAACTAGATATTTTTACTGTGCATCTGCTTTCCAAGCTCCGTTTGGATTAACATCGTGGCACTTCGCCCATACCCGACAAAAGGGAAACAACAGCATTTCCCTTTTCGATATCCCTTGCCGTTCCCGCGAAGTGCTAATCCTCGTGCTACAGAGTGAATTATCTAGCACCTCATAATCGCCATCCATGGCTCATCTGAGGCTATGTCAGCGTCCTGCCTCCAACACGTGAATTAACTCAACGCATTCGGGCACTTCCAAGGGAATCAGTTGAACCTGCAAGTGCACTTGAGCTGTTCTCGTGTTTATTTGAATGTTCCCAATGAATTGAGGGCGCAGAGAAAATAACGTGAGGCTGACAAGGATGTCAGTCTAGCTTTCGGGGGCCATAGATGGCCCGTTGGAAGCATTAGCATTTTCACTCTTAACAATAAAGAGGTGGCCGAAGCAGTCTACAAATGAAGTTAAAAGCCGGATCATTCCCATATGGAAATCTTTCGCTATCTTGTAAATAAAAAGCGAAATTTTCGCGATGGACGGCAGAGAGATGTAAGAGGGTATAGCAGTTGATACCCTCTTGCTCGGATGTGGTGGAAAACCCACGACTTTAAACCCATAAAAAAACCAGCCACTTTTTCAAGTAAGCTGGTTTTTTAATACCGATTCTTAAGCCAATGGCTTAATCAACAATTACCCTTGTGGGCGCATCGCTGGGAATAGGATCACGTCACGAATTGTGTGGGTGTTGGTGAACAACATCACTAGACGATCGATACCGATACCTTGACCTGCTGTTGGTGGCAGACCGTGCTCTAGTGCAGTAATGTAATCTGCATCGTAGAACATGGCTTCGTCATCACCGGCATCTTTAGCATCAACTTGCGCTTTAAAGCGGTTGTCTTGATCTTCAGCATCGTTAAGCTCAGAGAAACCATTAGCTACTTCACGGCCACCGATGAAGAACTCAAAGCGGTCGGTAATGAAGTGGTTTTCATCGTTACGACGTGCCAATGGTGAGATATCTGCTGGGTAACCCGTAATGAAGGTAGGTTGCATTAGCTTAGGCTCAGCGGTTTCACCAAAAATCTCTTCCAGTAGCTGACCGCAAGTCCAGAACTTCTCTATGGTCATCCCAATGCTTTTGGCAAGATTGCGCATGAATTCAACGTCTTTAACTTCTTCGTAAGTCATAGACTGAATCGTTTCGTTGTCTGGATTGTACTTCTTAATCGCATCTAGCATGCTCATACGGGCGTATGGGCCACCAAAATCAACCGTGTGCTCGCCATATGGTAACTGTGGAGAACCACAAAGTTCGGTTGCAATTGAACTTAGCATCTCTTCAGTCAGATCCATTAGATCGTTGTAATCTGCATACGCCATATAGAATTCCATCATAGTGAATTCTGGGTTATGACGAGGTGATAAGCCTTCGTTACGGAAGTTACGGTTAACTTCAAATACGCGCTCAAAGCCACCTACAACTAAACGCTTAAGATAAAGCTCGGGTGCGATACGTAGATACATTTCGATATCTAGCGCATTGTGGTGAGTAATGAATGGGCGAGCTGAAGCACCACCAGGGATGCTGTGCATCATTGGGGTTTCCACTTCCATGAACTCTTTTTTCACCATGAAGTTACGAATAGCGGTAACCACTTTAGAGCGCATAACAAAAGCTTCGCGCGAATCTTCGTTAACGATGAGGTCAACATAACGCTGACGGTAACGCGTCTCTTGATCTGACAGACCGTGGAATTTCTCTGGTAATGGACGCAACGCTTTAGTCAGCAGTTGGTAGTCTTCCATGTTGACATATAAGTCACCTTTACCTGAAAGGTGAAGTTGACCGGTTACGCCAATGATGTCGCCAATATCAAGACCTTGGTATGTCGCTTTTAGGTCTTTCTGCACATCTTTACCAGCATAAGCTTGGATGCGACCTGAGACATCTTGAATCACTAAGAATGGACCACGCTTAGCCATAACGCGACCGGCGATTGAACGCTGGATGCCCATGCCTTCAAGCTCTTCTTTTGAGAAGTGGCCATATTCTTTCTGAATGTCCGCTGCCTTGTGTTTTCGATCGAAGTTATTTGGGTGACCGTTAGCTGGGCAGTTCGCACGAATGTGCTCTAACTTAGCACGGCGTTCTGCAATTAACTTGTTCTCATCTTGTGTTTGTTCAGTCATCTTCTTCTCTCGTTAAAGGCCAGATTTCAGGCTAGCTTCAATAAACTTGTCCAGATCGCCATCAAGGACGCTCTGGGTATTCCGGCTTTCTACGCCGGTACGTAAATCTTTAATACGGGCATCATCAAGTACGTAAGAACGAATTTGGCTACCCCAGCCAATATCAGACTTAGCGTCTTCTGCTGCTTGCTTATCTGCATTTTGTTTGAGCATTTCTAGCTCATACAATTTTGCTTTTAATTGCTTCATCGCCGCATCACGGTTTTTATGCTGTGAGCGGTCATTTTGACACTGCACAACCGTATTGCTCGGTAAATGGGTAATACGGATTGCCGATTCTGTTTTGTTGACGTGCTGACCCCCCGCCCCTGAAGCGCGATAAGTATCGACGCGCAAATCGGCAGGGTTGATATCAATCTCAATCGAGTCATCAATTTCTGGGTAGACAAAAACCGAGCAAAAAGAGGTATGGCGTTTACCCGACGAATCAAATGGCGACTTACGAACTAAGCGGTGTACCCCGGTTTCGGTACGCAGTGAACCAAAGGCATACTCACCGGTAAATTTAACGGTCGCACCTTTAATCCCCGCCACATCACCGGCGGTCACCTCAATAAGTTCAGGCTTGTAGTCGTGGGCTTCTCCCCAACGCAAGAACATACGCAATACCATATTGGCCCAATCTTGAGCCTCTGTACCGCCTGAACCCGATTGAATATCAAGATAACAATCTGACGCATCATGTGGGCCAGAGAACATACGACGAAATTCGAGTTCTTCAAGACGTTTCTCTAAATCTGCCAATTCACTATTAGCATCATTAAATGTCTCTTCGTCGTTTTCTTCTATCGCTAACTCTAACAAGCCTTCAATATCTTCTAGGCCGCTATCCATGTCATTGATGGTTTTCACCACGGCCTCGAGCGATGCTCGCTCTTTGCCTAACGCTTGGGCATTGTCAGGGTTGTTCCACACTTCCGCACTTTCTAGCTCTCGACTAACTTCTTCTAGACGCTCACTTTTAGCATCGTAGTCAAAGATACCCCCGAAGAAGTTGGGTGCGATCAGCCAGCTCCTTGATTTTAAATTTAACCGGATTTACTTCAAACATGACTCTAATCTACTTTTGGTTACGTTAGGCAAAATTACAAACCGCGTATTTTACCCCAATCGAGCCTGCACGCCTAGAGAAGATGAACACTAATTGAGCCCCTAATATATGCCGTAGCGTAAGCTCTATAGCCAGCATGGTCTAAAACCTCGCCGTTAGGCCTATTAACTAGGCTAACAAAGATTTTTAAGCGCTTGCTTTCACAAACCTTGTTGCTGCTGTCTATACTTTTTTGATGAACGATAAAACACCAACATGCTGCTATCACGAAGATGAAGGGTTTTCATGCCATGAGCCGGCTGAGCCCTCTGGCTTATGCTATTGGCACGACCCTAAAATAGTTAAAGACCATCCCGACGACGCTGCCCGCCTTGAAGCCTATGCACGCCAAGGGGGAATGCTGCGGGGGATTGCATTAAAAAATGCCAAGCTTGCAGGCATAGACTTAGTGCGCCACCATCAAAAAACCGGCTTTGATATGAGCCATGCAGAGCTGTACCGTGCCGATCTACAAGGTGCGCACTTATTTAACCTCAACCTCCAAAACGCCAGCTTGATGAAAGCAGATTTGCGAGATTCCAATCTGCACTGCGCCAATCTTATCAACTGCAATCTGCTCGGCATAAAGTGGAATGGCGCTCGCATCGAAAATATCAATGTTGGTAAAGTTATCAAGCAAGAGCGCATGGCCAAAGAAGCCGAAAAAGTCGGTGAAGCTGAAATTGCCAAAGACTACTTTGAGCAAACAGAAGAGATTTACCGCGATCTACGCAAAGCCGCTGAACGTGAAGGGCTATTTGCCATGGGAGGCCACTTTTTACAAAAAGAGCTCACCATGCGCCGTCACTTAATGCCCAGGTTTAGCAGCCAACGTTTCATCTCTAAAGCCATTGATTTGTTTTGTGGTTATGGTGAAGCCCCCATGCGGGTGATTGGCTTCTCTTTGGCATTGATTTTTATCTGTGCCATTTTGTATATGTTCACCGGGCTAAGTTACAGCGATGAAGTGCATATTTTCAATTTAGACAACGGCCTAAAAGCCAATTTAGTATTGCTGTTTAACTGTATTTATTACTCCGTCGTCACCTTTACGACGTTGGGATATGGTGACTTTACTCCCATTGGACTATCTAGAGCCATTGCCGCCATTGAGGCCTTTACCGGCAGCTTTACCATTGCCCTGTATGTGGTGGTATTTGTAAAAAAAATGACCCGTTGACGACCACAACGTTAGCAACAGCCAATCAACCCTCACACTAAAAAACAACCACCAGCCGATAACAAGCCAGTGAATTTTGTGACTCCGACAGCAAATTTATCGATCCCTCCCCGTCCACCGCACAGATGTACGCCCGCTTATGGTTATACTGCTAATCAATATCAAAAAGTGACCCGCTCATAATGTATTGACTCAATGTGATGGAATGCCGAGTAATCTCTTCAGGGTCCAACTAAGGGCAATTGCAATGATTACATTCACTCTTGATGGGCAAGCAGTAGACGCAGTACAAGGCGAGTCGATACTCACCTGTGCAAAACGTTTAGATTTCGATATTCCCAACCTTTGTCATCATCAAGGTGAAAAGCAACAAGAGTGTGGCCTATGTGTGGTTGAGGTGCTATCAGCTGACGGCAACACTGCCGTGGTCAAAGCTTGCCAGACCCAAGTAAGCAGCAATACCCGTGTCATCACTCAGTCGAGCCAGCTAACTGAGCTTAGGCAACAAGCACTTAATCACCTGTTAGACGATCACTTTGCAGACTGCGAAGCCCCTTGCCAGCAGGCTTGCCCAGCCGGTGTTGATGTACAAGCCTACTTGCACCACATTGCTCAAGGTAATCATCAGCAAGCGGTTAAAATAATTAAGCAAACCTTGCCATTACCCCAATCAATTGGTCGAGTGTGTCCCGCCTTTTGTGAAGATGCCTGCCGACGCTCGGCGGTAGACTCCCCAGTGGCAATTAGGCAGCTCAAGCGCCATGCCGCCGATCTCGATGCGGCAAAAAGCCCTTATATCCCCGAGCGAGCACCACTCACACACAAGAAGGTCGCCATTATTGGTAGTGGCCCAGCGGGGATAAGTGCTGGCTTTTATTTAAGCAACAATGGCCATGATGTCAGTATATTTGAAGCCATGCCCGAAGCAGGTGGCTGGCTCAGGTATGGCATCCCTGAATATCGCCTGCCCAAAGCCATATTGGACCAAGAGATAGATATTCTTTGCCAAAATGGCTTAAGCATATTGCTCAACCAACAGCTAGGACGCGATATCCACTTAGAACAACTAATCAATGATTATGATGCGGTTTGCCTCGCAATTGGTGCCCAAAAAGCCGTACCGATGACCTACCCAGGCAGCGATTTGGCGGGCTGTTTTCTGGGTGTCGACTACCTTAAAGATCATTGCACTGAACAATCACTGCAGTTGGGACGTAAAGTTGCTGTCATTGGTGGCGGCAATACTGCAATTGATTGCGCCCGTACCGCCATTCGTCAAGGGGCGGCAGTGACACTGGTCTATCGCCGTACCCGTGAAGAGATGCCTGCAGAAGTGTACGAGATTGAAGAGGCAGAGTTCGAAGGTGTGGAGTTTTACTTCTTAACTAATCCGATTCAAAACCACAGTGACAGCAACGGACGGGTTAATGCAATTACGTTCGAGAAAATGGCACTTGGCGAAGCCGATAGCTCAGGACGGCGCCGTCCTGTCAGCACCGGAGAGACTTTCACTGAGTGCTTTGATACTGTCATTCCCGCTGTTTCGCAAACACCTGATATGGCATTTCTTAACCACCCACAAAGCCAATTATCCACTGGCGAAGTGGCCCTCACCCGCTGGAATACTTTTCAAGGTTGCCAACACACCATGTCCGCTGGGGTTGAAAAGCTATTTGTTTTGGGTGATTCCCGCACAGGCCCAGCCACAGCGATTGCAGCTGTCGCCGATGGCAAGAAAGCGGCCGATGCCATCGAAAAACTGTTAAATGGCCAGTTAAGTTGCCAGCTCAATCAGCAAGTGTTCAACTCAGTTAAGGCCGACAATGGGCAACTTTCTGCACAACATTTTGCTGATGTTGCCCCGGCACCACGAGCCAAAGCCGTAGAGCTGAGCGCCAAAGCACGACGACATAATTTCAACGAAGTGGAGCTGGGACTGACTAGCGATAGTGCAATCGCGGAGGCGCAACGCTGTTTAAGTTGCGGTTGCCAAGCTAATACCCAGTGTGGCTTGCGTGATTATGCTACTCAATATCAGGTCTCAGTTGATCCAGCCAAAAGCGCGGCCAGACAGTTTACCCAAGATAGCAGCAGTCCATTTATCGAGTTTGATGCTAACCGTTGTATAAGCTGTGGTGCGTGTGTAGAGGTTTGTCATCAACAAGCTGGGCACAAAGCAATTAGCTTTGAAGCCGATCATTTTCACGCATTGCCGCAGACCGACTCACAAAGTACTGCGACAAATGCGCCACAACGGCGTGCCCCGCGAGTCGGTTTTAGTGCCTCGATGGCCGACAGCCAATGTGTACAATGCGGCAGTTGTGTGCAGGTTTGTCCGACCGGCGCATTGAGTGACCAGCGCGCGCAACTTCAAGGCCAAACAACGCCGCTAAAAGTGACCTCAACAATTTGTACCTATTGCGGCGTGGGCTGTAGATTGAACCTGCACGTCGATGAAAACCTCAATAAAGTCATCCACGTCACGGGCGATGATGACTCACCGGTCAATCAAGGGATGTTATGTGTAAAAGGCCGGTTTGGATTTGATTTTATTAATGACCAGCAGCGCCTACAGACACCGTTAATTCGCAAACAGGGTCAACTAGTTGCAGCCAGTTGGGCAGAAGCAATCCGTTACATCGCCACTAAGTTAAGCGAAATTAAACAAGCTCATGGTAGCGACGCCATTGCAGGCCTAGCCTCTGCAAAAGCCACCAACGAAGATAATTATCTATTCCAAAAGTTTTTCCGCAGCGTTATTGGCACCAACAACATTGATCACTGTGCGCGACTCTGCCATGCCTCTACCGTTACCGCGTTATATGATGCGCTGGGCAGTGGTGCAATGACCAATGATATTGCCAGTATCGACCATGCCGATCTGATTTTCATTATCGGCTCAGACACCACCAATGCGCATCCGATCATCGCCTCTCGCATTAAACAAGCGCTAACCCAACACGGCGCCCGTTTGGTGGTGGCCGATCCTAAGCGGGTTGATATTGCCGACAGTGCTGAACTTTATGTCGCGCAAAAGCCCGGTAGCGACGTGATGCTACTTAATGCTGTCATGCAGCAAATCATTATCAATGATTGGCATGATCTGGATTATCTAGCGGAGCGAGTAGAAGGCTATAGCGAACTATATGAAGAAGTCATGCAGCCGAACTACAATCTCGCTAACGCCGAGAAAGTGACCGGCATTGCGGCTGCTGACATTGCGAAGCTTGCCAAAATGATAGGAACAGCGCAGAAAACAGCGGTCTTTTACGCCATGGGGATCACTCAACACACCTCAGGCCATGACAATGTTACCGCTATCGCGAACTTACAACTACTGTGCGGTAATATTGGCATTGAAGGTGCTGGCATCAACCCGCTCAGGGGGCAGAGCAATGTACAAGGTGCTTGCGATATGGGCGCGTTACCAAACTATTTTAGCGGCTATCAGAAAATTGATGACCCACTAATCCAAATGCGCTTTCGCCGAGCCTGGAACAAAGAGGAGCTCCCCCACAGCATTGGGCTAGCTGCCACTGAAATGATGCATGCACTTTACCATGGCGAGCTTAAAGCCCTGTACGTAATGGGTGAAAACCCTGTGCTTAGCGATCCTGATCAAGCTCATGTGTTACGTGGGCTGCAAAACGCTGAGCTGTTGGTGGTGCAAGATATCTTTTTAACCGAAACGGCCCAGTTGGCAGACGTGGTGCTTCCGGCATTTAGCTTTGCCGAAAAGCGCGGGCACTTTACTAACACTGAACGACGCGTGCAGCAGCTGCAAGCGGCGGTTGAGCCGCCAAAACAAGCCAAGGCGGATTGGCAAATTATCAACGACATCGCAATGCAGATGGGCGCAGATTGGCATTACCAGAGTGAACAACAAATATGGCATGAAGTTACCGCAGTTACCCCACAGTACCGCGGTATCAGCTGGGCAAACATGGACCCCAGTACCAGTAATGGCCGTATGGGGATCCAGTGGCCCTGTCCAGCGGATGGTCACCCGGGCACGCCGATTTTGCATACCCGAAAATTCACCCGAGGCCTTGGGAAAATGCGCCCGGTTAGCTACCGACAAAGCGCCGAAACACCATGCCAAGAATACCCGTTAACCTTATCGACGGGTCGCTTGCTGGCGCAGTTCCATACCGGAACCTTGAGCAGAAAAACCCAAGGCCTGAATGAAATTGCCACGCCTAAAGTGATGATCTCGGTGATTGATGCACAAAGCTTAGGGGTAAGTAATGGTGATATGCTCAAGCTGACCAGTCGACGCGGCAGTATTGAAATCCAAGCCTTTGTGACTAAACGTGCCCAAGTCGGCGTGCTATTTTTACCTTTCCATTTTGCCGAAGCTGCCGCTAACAAGCTCACCAATAACGCCTTGGATCCTGTTGCGAAAATTCCTGAGTTTAAGGTGTGCGCTGTTAAAGCTGAGAAGCTTATACCAATCAGTATAAGAATTTGATCTACTCAGCGCGCTTTTGGCAAACTAATTCAAGGCGAATAACTGAAACAATGGTTGCTCCCTTGTGAGGTTATTCAACGCAGAAGTAGGTAGCCAAAAACGCGCCAGAATGGCGAGTTTTAGCAGTCCTGATGCTGTGTTAACGAGCTTAACCGTAGAACAACTATGCTCTTCACTCGTTGCCTTACCTCAGAACCGCTAAACTCTCGCTGAGTGACTAAATGTTTATACTGATTGGTATTACACAGACGGTCAATCACAGCATGATTTAAGCTGCGCAACTAAAAAGGGAGGCCATTAGGCACTCCCTTTGTTTAACGATCATTAAAAACCGCGTCGCTATTGAGTTTTAAACTGACTCACCAAGCGACCTAAATTCTCGCCTTCTTCGGCAAGGTTAGCGCTCACCTGCTCGCCGTTTTCACTGGCACTGAGCAATTCATTGACGATATCTTGGATAGCAAACACGTTGCGATTAATCTCCTCAGTCACCGAGCTTTGCTCAGTAGCAGCAGTGGCAATTTGGGTGCTCATATCGTTAATAGAGGTCACCGCTGAGGTTACCGCACCTAAACTATCTGATATGGCCCGTGATGAGGTCACCGATCGATTGCAGCCTTGTTGACTCGATTCCATAGAACTCACCGCTAACGACACTAAATTATGCAGTTCATTAAGCATGTCGCTAATTTCTAAGGTGCTACTTTGGGTGCGACTCGCTAAGCTACGAACCTCATCAGCAACAACGGCAAATCCACGACCTTGCTCACCAGCACGGGCTGCCTCAATAGCCGCATTGAGCGCAAGTAAATTAGTCTGCTCGGCAATGCCACCAATCACAGTCAGTACGCTATTAATTTTTTGGGATTGCTCGCTTAAGGAGTGAATATGGCCCGCTGCAGCGTCGATTTCTGCCATCAGATTTGACACTTCACTCAGTGAGCTATCAACACAGAGCTGCGCATTAGCCACATCATCAGTCGCGGCGCTGGTCGCCTCAGCAACTTGAGTGGTACTTTGCGCGACTTCACTGGCGGTTGCCGACATCTCCGTTATGGCAGTCACCACTTGGTCAGTCTCGTTATTATGGTTCACCAACTGCGCGGCAATATGTTGAGTTTGGCTCGAAATCGTATTAGCGCCTTGTTTCACCTCGCCTGTCACATTGGTAACTTCGACAATCAACCCCTGCAACTTCTCTACAAAAGTATTAAATGCCGCGCCAAGTTGCGCAATCTCATCTTTACCTTGTACCTTCAGTCGCTTAGTTAAATCGCCTTCACCTTTGGCTATCTCTTCAAGGTTGGTCAACATTGAGCGAATAGGGTTAACGATAGTCTGCGACAACATCAATACCGCCACAGCAGTGATTGTCAGCATCACCACCGCAATCAGCAAAATGGTTATCGCTTTATCTAACATATGCTCGGTAGCGATACGCCTAAAGTCGGTCACTTCGGCTTCAATATCATCAAGGTAGGCACCGGTACCTATCATCCAATTGGTACCGGGGATCATCGCAGCAAAGCTTAATTTCTCAATCAGCTCACTGGCCCCAGGCTTTTGATAGTGGTAGCTAAATACCCCATCGCCATACCTAGCGGCATCAAGTAACCCAACGATAATCTTTTTGCCATTGGGATCGGTTAGGTCTATTTTATTGCTGCCTTCAATATCTGGGCTAAGGCCATGGAAAATACTCATGCCTTGCTCGTCATAAATGAAAAAATACCCTGCAGTACCAAAGCGCAAGTTACGCAGTGCCTTATTTACACTGCCCTGCTCACCTAAAGACAACTGGTATTCAACCACCTGCTTGCCAATTTCGACCTCTTCTGCAAGCTGGTGCTGGCGCTGTTGAAACAGTTTTTCTCTAAAAGACTGAATATCATCCTCTAAATAGCTCATCTCAATGTTATAGGCGATAACCATTAACAAAGATAAACTCACCACCAGCGGCAGTAGCGCAAACATCAGTAGTTTGCTCTTCATTTTTAGATTCTTCATTGACCCCGATCTCCAGCACAAAAAAGCAATACATGCATATAATATAGCTGATTATTGCAAGAAGTTAGCTCAGGGTTGTATTTATGCTACCTGGCGCAACAAATACCTAAAAAATCATCAACCAAAATATGACAGCAACATGCCGACCGATGCCGCCGCCAATACTAAAAGCAAAATGTTGGGTTTGAATTTTTGCAGCCAGATGAACCCGCCAATGACTAACACAACATCAAGCCAGTTTAACAATGCCGAAGTCGCCACAGGGCTGTAGAAAGCCGCCACTAAGAAGCCAACTACACAGGCATTGATGGCGATCAAGGCGCCATTAATTCGAGGCTGCTGACTTAAACTACGCCAGCGATTAAGTATGCCCAACAGCAGTAATAACCCGGGTAAGAATATAGCTAAGGTAGCAACAAGCGCCCCAAGAAATGGTGAGCTTGGGTTGAGCTCAGCGCCCAAAAATGCAGCCAAGGTGAACATAGGCCCGGGAACGGCTTGAGCCAGTGCATAGCCGGTTAAGAAGCGCTCAGCACTCATCGCTTCGCTGACACTCGATTCAAGTAATGGCAGCACCACGTGGCCGCCACCAAATACTAAGGTGCCAGCTTGATAGAAGTCGGCAAATATTCGCCCAAGGCCGCTTCCGGTCAACAGCAATAACGAGCCCAGAACTAAAAGCACAAAGCTCGCCAACGCCATAATATTCAGACGACCTTTGGCCACAGGCTCTGTGCTAGGGGCTTGTTGTAACACCGTTGCGCCCACAAGCGCCGCCACCAGCAACAACACAATCTGTGTAATGCTGCCAGTAAAACTTAATGACACCACTGTGGAGGCAAGCAAAATGATTTTACTTTGCCACGACAAACAAAACTGGCGATACATGGTCAAGATGGCATCAGCAACAACAATGACGGCTAACAACTTAAGGCCATGGATCAGCCCCACAAATAGCGATTGCTCTAGCCAGGCTTGGCTGGTAACCGCAATAAAATACAGCAGTAAAAATGACGGTAAGGTGAAGCCAACAAAAGCAGCGATTGCCCCGCCGATTCCACCTCGGTGATAACCAATTGCAAACCCGACCTGGCTCGAACCCGGACCTGGTAGAAACTGACTAAGCGCCACATAACTGCCATATTCTTCGGGTTTAACCCACTGCAGTTTATCGACAAATGTTTTTCGAAAATAACCAATATGAGCAGCTGGGCCACCAAAACTGACTAAGCCTAACAGCAAGAATTGAATGAATATATTCAGCAAAATTACCCCCCTAATTAATGATGAGCCCAAAGAGTATGACAAAAAGATGACAAGTTGATGACAACTTAGTTAGCCACTTTTTGCAATACAAAGCGCACAGCTGTTGAGTCAAGATAAACAGTAATTCAACCCACTCAGGCTCACTATTACCTCTGGCTGTATATATCCTTTGTTTATGCTGCAAACTCTTGGTCACTAACGGACCACTTTACCCATTAATTAGCGAACTTAGATTTAATAGGCTAATTTCTGGACAGCCTAATGTGACGATGCCTATACTCATTTGGGCATAGTATCTGCAAGGCTGAAGCAGTTTCTGAAGGGTCTACTTTGCTGTGTATAAAAATAAAAGGAATATAAAAACATAAGGATAATCTATATGAAGATATTGCTATTAGCGCTTGCAGTGATGTTTATGACGGCATGTGGAGGGGGAGGAGGTGACTCAAGTACACCTGCCAATAATGACACTCCCGCGCCAACACCAGCTCCGACACCTACTCCAACCTTAGAAGCTAGCATCCTACCTGGACCATTTTTGAATATTGATGATGAAGTGATTGCAGAACTTGAGATCATAGACATCAACAATGACGGTTTGCAAGACGTACTGATGTCAGCGACTAATTACAGCAGCAACAATACGTTCAAGGTATTAGTCAATCAAGGTGAAAAAGTTTTCGTTGACCAAACCGCCAACCTGTTTCCAGCAGGCTCAAACCCCACCCAAAATAATTTGCCCTATTGGGTTTCACAATTTTACTTCGTCGACCTCAATAATGACGGTATGAAAGATCTCGTCGCCGGCGCATCTAACCCGCAAACAGGATCATTTGACCAAATTTTTATTCAACAAGCGGATGGCACCTTTGATGAGCTACCCACCTCGACTTTTGCCCCCTTTGATTTCACCTATAACAATGGTGAATATGACCCAGGACACGGTCTAGACGGAATGCTACTACCTGTTGATGTTGACGGTGATGGTGATGTTGATTTGGTTAATCTCGATAATAGTCATAGCGTCCTATATGACAATGATCTGGCTACAACTGATACCATTTTTGAAGTGCGTGTTTACAGGAATGATTCACTGAACGGCGCAACAATATTTACCAAGAGTTCCGAGGCACGCTATCAAGACATCAATCCAGAGAAGGCCGCATTTGTAGACAACCCAGCGGTGGTTGATATTAACCACGATGGATTTGATGATATCGTTTATTTTGGACCTAAATGGAAAGGTAGCTTTGTTAATGAGGCTGTCGAGCTTAAGGTACTGCTGAGCAATGGCATGGGTAGTTTTACAAGCGGAGCAGCACAAGTTATCAGTGGTGAAATACCGACACTTATCCACGGAAACGCTCATAGTGTAGGTGACTTTAATAGCGACGGCTATGTTGATATTGTTGTTGGCGGTAGCGGCTATGATGCAGCGCCGTTCGATGGCGAACGTAATGTATTATTGTTATCTCAACCCGATGGCAAATATACCGATGCCAAACAGCAAGCCTCTGCATTTATTGACAACCCTATAATGACTCACTCATCAGCTGTTGGCGATTTGGACGGCGATGGCAGCCTTGATATTGTTTTTGCCGACATAGCCAAGGGAACTGTCGCAGACCACGTCAAACTGTTACTGAACGACGGTAACGCTAACTTTCAAATCCAAGCCGATGCCTTCCCAAACGGTGCCTCATACGGTGATGAAGCAGAAGGCAATGCATGGACATCTGTTCGCATTGCCGATATGGACAATGATGGCCGTGCCGATATTATTCTAGGCGCTCAGTTTACCACCACCAATTCAATTATTTACTGGAACGATGGCTCTGGGACGTTTAAATAATTTAAAATCCAACTAGAAGAAAAAGCCGAGTGACTTTTTGGTACTCGGCGCTATTTTATCGTGCTATGAGCGGTGTAACCTATTAGGTGGTAACGCTTAAACTAATCATCACACAATAAACTAAGCACCAACGCAGTCACATCATAACTAAGCGCTATTATATAGTGATAGCGTCAGCCACAACGGCCAGCAATCTAATTTGCCACTTTTTGCAGCAGGACTAGCACTTCAAAATGATCCGTGTGGGGGAACATATCAAATAGCTGCACTTTGCTTATCTGGTACCCTTCTAGCTTGGGTAAATCTTTAGCCAAGGTTTTTGGATTACAACTTGAATAGAGTATTGCAGCAGGTGCAAATTGACTCAATTGCTCACACAACTGCTCGCCAATACCGCGCCTTGGGGGATTAACAATCACCACATCAGGCGTATCTTGTGCATGACGGCCAGTGGCAAAGCCGGTGGAATCCAGTGCACTAAATTCAACTTGAGTTAAGCCCAATGCCGCAGCCGACATTTTTGCGCACGCAATCGCTTCAGCCTCAATTTCAATCCCTGTCAGCGCCACCTCTTTGCTAGCACAATGCAAACCAAATCCACCGACGCCACAAAATAAATCCCACAATGATTTGGGTTGCAATTGAGCAACCCAATCTCTTGCGGTTTGATAAAGCTTGGCAGCTACCTCGGGATTAGTCTGAAAAAAGCTTTTAGGTCGAATATACAGCGGCACCTCATTGAAGCACTCTTCCAGGCGAGTTTCATCGGTCAAAAATATTTCTTGCTCGCCCTCTAATATGGCCATATGTACCGGCTGGATGTTGATAGATACCACTTTTATTTGCGGATACTCGGCTAGCAGCCTAGGCAGTTCTCGCTCGATACGACTTTGACTATTATTACTATTTAGCACAAAGCGCAGCAGGTACTCACCGCGCACTTGGCTACGGGTGAGCAAAATAAACTTCAGCTCCCCCTTGGCTTTGTCAACGCGATACGGCGGTATACCTGCTTGGCGCACAAAATCGGTCAGCCGATATAGGAGTTGCTGCATGTCTTCAGGGTATAGCTGACAATCACACAGACTAACTGCCTCCCCTTGCGGACTGACAATCCCCAGCACCGGCTCATGCGCTGCGCCTAGGACAACCATTTTAGCTTTGTTGCGAAAATGGCTTTGCGAACCATATACAGGCGCCAACCACTCGTTCACAGTTAAACCCTGCAACAACTGTTTTAATTGCTGATCTTTAGCCTGTAGCTGCTCAGATTGCGGTTGGTTAATATGCCGACAGGAAAGGCATTGCTGAGTATTAAAGTGGTCGCAGTTCACGGGTTAACAGCTCTGAAATTAGAATAGAGGCTAATTATAACACTGCCCTTGCACGGGCTAAACCGCCATCTACCGCAAAATTAATTGCTCCACATCTGCTATGGTTTGGCGAGGCCCCAACACCATACTGAGTTGCTGCAACGTCTGCTGAGCGGTGTGCTTGTAGGTGGTCAGCTTACCACCATACACAGAAAGTAAGCGTGGATGTGATGGCTTAATATGCAGTAAGGTTTCCCTTGATTGTGAGAATGCCTGGCTATCAAACGCTGGTAGCACTCGCACTCCACAAAACTGGCCGGAAACTTTCTCAACCAATTGCTGCTCACTCATATTCGCGGCAAAATAGTGACGGTAATTTGCCAATAAATACTGCTGCTCAGCAGCAGTCATACCTTTTTGCTCAATCGATGCTATTGGCGTCTCGGTGGTGCCTACCAAGGTTTTTCCGTGCCAAGGCATGACAAAAATAACCCGCTCATCAAAGATAGATTCAATATAGAAAACACCGGCCGGTGCAGCAATATCAAGCACTAAATGGCTCCCTTGTACTAGCGATAGTGGCGGTGGTTTTAAAGGCGGCGTCACCCGCGAAAGTAACTCAGTTACCCAGGGGCCTGCCGCGTTAACGATCATTTGTGATCGTACTTGTTGGCGCTGTCCCTGGTGTTGATATTGCAAACTACAGCCATCAGCCAAATGCTCGATAGATAACACTTCAGCCTGACTCAATACCCTAGTACCGAGTGATTGTGCACTGTTGATCACTGCCTGAGTTAGCGCCTTATCATCGGTTTGTGCATCCCAGTATTGAAAAACTCTATTGAGCCCCGACTGTTTCAGGCCGCTTAGTTTAGGCCACTTGGGCCGAGCAACCGTGGTAAAACGTCCCAACGGATTGAGCTCGCTAAGTAACGCATAGGCACTAAGGCCGGCGGCAATGGTTAACGCGCCACGTCGACTATGCTGATAAATAGGAATGTAAAACTTAACCGGTTTAACAAGTGACGGCGCAAGCTTGAGGAGGCTTTGCCGTTCCCGCAAAGACTGACGCACTAAATCAATTTGGCCCGACTCTAAGTAACGAAGGCCACCATGAATGAGCTTGCTAGAATTGCGAGATGTTTGCCCACCAAACTCGCCACGCTCTAGCAGTAGTGTGCGATAACCAGCCGCTTGGGCCGCTTGCGCGATACCCGCACCATTGATGCCTCCGCCGATAACTACAATATCCAACAAAAGTTATCGCTCCTTATTTCATCCTTAAAACCAGCATTTTGAAAACCAGCTGTAACGAGCTTTACTATCTAGTCATTGTTGCTCATTTGATTGAGATGCTTCAATGCCTGTTCACACAGTTGTTTGAGCTGCAATAAATCTTGCGACTCGCCACCGACTTGGCAGCGCATATTGGCGGGAATACTCAAGGCCTGCTCATGTAAGGCTTTTCCCGCCTTGGTAACATGTAGCACTCTGACACGCTCATCACTCTCGCAACGACCACGGGTCACCAACCCTTTACCTTCAAGTCTTTTAAGCAATGGCGTCAAGGTCCCTGAGTCTAAATAGAGCTGCTCACCTAAGGTTTTCACGCTAATACCTTGATTGCGCCATAACACCATCATTGCTAAATACTGAGGATAAGTTAGATCGATGGCATCAAGCAGCGGCCGATAGGCACGTATCATGGCGTTGGTTGCGCTGTATAAAGAAAAACACACTTGGTTTTCGAGTGCCAAAGGATCATTTGGGTTTTTATCGGTCATTTGATGATTCAATTAAATTGCACACAACTTATAACTATAATAACCCAAATTAAATTAATTCATAATATTTTTTAGTCTACTGTTTTTAAAGCCATTTTATTGTCACTTAGGTTAATCAGAGTATTTAACTGTATCTAATTGGTTGATATCGCAAGCAAACACCCTGTGTCTGGATTTTGGCGTAGAAACGTGTAAGCAATTCCGCGCTGTGTATTGACAGCAACAAGCTGTAAAGCTTATTGATTTTCCGTATTTATCGCTGTAAATTTGCGCATAACGGGTGCGGACGCACAGGATAATATTTGGATAGGGATGACGAAAAATGCGATTTACTTTGCTGCTACTGAGCTTTTTAGCAGGCCATGCTATCGCTCAATGTGACGAGCCTAGGCACATGGCTGATATCCCCTACCCTAAAAACAGCTCCTATTTTAATAGCCAATATGCCAGCCAACTGCAGGCAATATTGCAAGCGCCAACTGACAGCGATGGATATCTGCTACTTGAGTTTCCTGTCACTAAATCCCAGAAAGATGAAACAACCCGCCAATACAATATGTGGCTTGCGGGAAAACGCTTAACAAGAATCAAACAATTTCTTACTGATGCTGACTACCCACATCCGGTAATTACCCGCATATTAACTGCCAGTACTGAAGAGCTTCGCCAAGTCAGTATCAATTGGTGCGCGACATCCGATGCACCGCAATTAGCCAATACTCACCCCGTAAATATTCCGCAAAACCACTAGTTATCAGCGTTATCTCATAGGCCCGTTTGCCACAAAACTGCGACAACATTAATTAAGAGATTACTGTTTCGCAGAAAAGTTTCAAAAAATTATGGGTTATTAGTGGCAGTTAACAAATCAATTTTTATCGCGATTGAGTTAGCATTTTCGAAACATAATATTATCGCTGCAACGCTATAGCGGTAGAATATTGTTAAGAGAATTCCGAGATCAGCCGATCTTACCTGCCCCCTAGGAGGGAAAATGTTGAGGACTATCCTGATTAGCCTAATGCTCATGTTTAGTATATTGAGCCCTTACGCTAGCGCACAAAACCAGACCGATAACAACCCAATGTGGCATTACGTCAATGACCAAGGTGAGCTAAAAGTTAAGCTTTACTTTTTTTGGTCCGAAACCTGCCCCCACTGTGCCGAAGCCCACCCGTTCATTGACTCGTTACCTGAACATTACCCTTGGATTGAACTAGAAAGCCATTTAGTTTCAGCGGATGGCACCATGGACAAATGGCAACAGATCGCCGACGCCACTCAGGTACCCGCGCGCTCAGTTCCCTATATTGCTGCCTGTGACAGTGCTACGGTCGGTTACAGCAGTGAGGCTGTCACTGGTAAATACCTGTTAAATAAACTCAAGGCCTGTTACCGATCGCTAGGCGGCACGATTGTTGAAAACGATCCTATTGGCTCCCCAGCGGGCTCAAGTGATGCGCCGCTATTTGGCACCTGCAGTGAAAGTGCTGAAGAAGGAACCTGCGATTTAGGCTTAGACAGTACCGCAGATGAGACTGCTATAAGCTCAGTGCAACCGGTAGAAATTCCACTTATTGGTGTCGTTGCACCGGAAAAGCTATCGTTACCTCTGTTAACCATAGTGCTTGCCGGTGTCGATGCCTTTAACCCATGCGCATTCTTCGTCTTGCTATTTTTGCTGAGCATCATGGTTAATGCGAAAAGCCGAACCCGCATGCTGATTGTCGGCGGTATATTTGTATTTTTCTCCGGCTTTATTTATTTCCTCTTCATGATAGCTTGGCTCAACATATTCAAGTTGTTGGGCGCGGGTAGTGATGGCGGAATAATCATCTTAGGGGCAGGAATTCTGGCGCTCATCGCCGGTGTGATCAATGTTAAAGACTACTTCTTCACCAAAGGGGAAGTCACACTGTCAATGTCTGCCGAAAACCGCACCGGATTGATTAAGCGTATGGGTAAGCTCACCAGCGCCAGTTCAATGGCTGCAATGATAGGCGGGACCATCGTATTGGCAATTCTAGCAAACGCTTACGAGCTGCTGTGTACCGCGGGTTTCCCAATGATCTATACCAGTGTGCTATCGATGCATGACCTGCCAGATATAGAGCGCTACATGTATCTAGTATTCTACAATGTGGTGTATGTCATCCCGCTTGCCATCATCGTCATTGTGTTTAGCGCGACCTTGGGCAAACGAAAGTTAACTGAGAAAGAGGGCCAAACACTGAAGCTAATGTCGGGCATCATGATGATTGGCATGGGTATCATGCTGGCTATCGACCCCGTCTCTTTGCAAAACCCTGGGTTAGCGATTTCGCTTATTGCCGCATCTATCGGTCTAACCTTTATCATTACCTTTATACGTAAGCGCATGAACAAGCTTAATTCAAAGGCTAAATAGTAGAGTCAGCAGCTCATTAGCTAAGTATTGAGCAGTAGGCCGCCAATAACATGGCGGCCTTTTTTGTTTACTAAATAACCCAAAAAATAACCGTAAAGTTTCGCTAAACAAGGCCGATAGTTATATAGTTAACCGAATAGTCATATGAAATGGGGTAGTAATGGCAATTACAATTGGTACAGCAAATTTAGATCCGAATCTAAGTAATGGCAGTGTGGGCGTAAAAGTCGCGCAACTGGCTAAAGATCAGCAACAAGCAGAAGGTGATATCGCCCTGCAGCTTATTGAAGCTGTTGATGCCGCACCACAAAGCGCCCCAGTGGGTAATAGTGGCCACAATATCAATACCAAAGCTTAAGCGATAAAATTCAATCGTATAAATTCTATCAAGCCTCGCTAATCGCGGGGCTTTTTATTGCTCATCTACCACAAATTGATCTCTGCCAGCTTGCTTGGCTTGATACAGCATTTTGTCAGCATTAGCTGTAAAGTCAGTGGCACTCATGCCATTTCGCCACTGGCATACCCCTTGAGAAACGGTAACAAACTCGCCGTTCTCGGAGTCAGGATGGGGTAACTTCAATGCTGCAATATCTGCTTTAATATTGGCAGCAATTGCGGCAGCGCCGGCAATATCAGTCTCTGGCAACACAATAACAAACTCTTCGCCGCCATAACGCGCAGCCAGATCTCTTGGCCGCATGGCAGACTGTGCTAGCAATTGGCCTAACTGGCTTAAACACTCATCCCCAGCCTGATGACCTGCTTTGTCATTAAGCCTTTTAAAATAATCAACATCTAACATGATAAGGCTAAGCGGCCGATTATTTCGCTCGGTGACTTTGATTTCTTGCAATAAAATGTCATCAAAATGGCGACGATTGCTTAAATTGGTTAGCCCATCAACCAAGGCCAAGCGCTTGAACTGTTGCAATAACTTCTTATTTTCTAGATTCCGTAAGATGGATTGTACAAACCAGCGAGAAAATATTTGTTGGCCCGTATAGAGAATCACAGTAAAACAAATGAATTTAACTATCGGAAACACCAAATTAAGCGGCTGTTCACTTAAGTGAATAACGACGTTGAAGACCATCAATGGCAGTACCATTAACAGCATGGTTTTCCGATCTGGAAATAGCGCTATAGCGAATGTCAGTACCAGAATATCGACCATGGATTCAATGCCTGAAATCGCACTGGTTCTAGAGTAACTGTCGACAGCGGACCGAGCTAATGTCACTAAAACCAGCAACCATGCAACATTAAAAAGCGCCAAGTACGCTTTGAGAAATTCATCTAGATATTGGTGTAATGAAACTCTAGAAAAGAAAATGTGCCCTAGCGCGCCGATGACGAATATCGGTATAGAAAATAATGACAGCTTGGCAAGGCTAATAAAAGGATTGGGGTGGCTATAAATTGTCAAGCAAAGCGCAGCAATCAGAAAAAATGACAATAATGTCGCCCACTTGACTCCCATCACGCTATAGCTTAGGCGCTCTCGTTCAAGTAGTTGTTCTGCTGAAGGCAGCGGCGTATACATGTCACATTCCCTATTTTACCTGCTGATTTAATAAGGAATTATAGGGTACAGAAACAAAACAGCCAGCAAAATATTGCTGGCTGTTTATCTTAGTGTACTGCGAGGCTGATTAAACTATGCAGCTTGCTCTGCTTGTGGCACTTCATTGCGAATGAGGTAATCAAATGCCCCTAGTGACGCTGTCGCACCACTGCCCATGGCAATTATAATTTGCTTATAGGCAGAGTTGGTGACATCGCCGGCTGCAAACACTCCAGCAATTGAGGTTTCACCTTTGTTATCTACAACAACTTCGCCTCGGCCATTCAACTCAAGCGTGTCAGTTAACCATTCTGCATTAGGAATTAGGCCTATCTGCACAAAAATACCTGCTAACTCCACATGGTGGCTTTCACCTGTCGCTCTATCAGTATAGTTAAGTCCATTGACTCGCTTACCGTCACCAGTGACTTCCGTCGTCATCGCTTGGGTGATGATATCAATATTACCCATTGAGGCCGCTTTACGCTGCAGTACTTCATCGGCGCGCAGTTTCACATCAAACTCAAGCACTGTCACATGCTCAACGATATTAGCTAGATCGATCGCGGCTTCAATGCCCGAGTTACCACCACCAATAACCGCTACACGTTTGCCCTTAAATAGCGGTCCATCACAATGTGGACAATAAGCAACACCGCTACCACGATACTCTTTTTCACCTGGCACGTTCATCTCTCTCCAGCGTGCACCTGTGGCAATGAGCACCGTTTTACTGCGCACTTGAGCGCCACTTTCTAATGTAAGCTCAAACAGTTCACCAGACTTAAGGCTCAAGGCACGTTGATTGTCCATAATGTCGACATCATAGTCATGCACATGGGCTTCTAAATTGGCGACTAACTTCGGTCCCTCAGTCGACTTAACAGAAATGAAGTTTTCAATACCCACAGTTTCAGCAACTTGGCCGCCAAATTTATCGGCAACAATGCCAGTCCGTAAGCCCTTACGTGCCGCATAAATTGCGGCGCTCGCGCCTGCTGGACCACCGCCAATGACTAACACATCGAAGGCTTCTTTCTGGCTAATTTGTTCAGCTTGTCGGCCTGCGGCATTGACATCAAGCTTGTTTAAAATCTCTTGTACACTGATGGCGCCAACAGAGAAAGGTTCGCCATTGAGGTAAACAGATGGCACAGCCATAATGTTGCGCTCATTCACTTCATCTTGGAATAATGAACCATCAATCATCACATTGGTGATGTTAGGGTTTATCGCCGCCATCATGTTTAGTGCTTGCACCACTTCAGGGCAAGTTTGGCAACTTAGCGATACGTAAGTTTCAAATTGATATTGACCTGGCAAGGCGCGGATCTGCTCAATAACATCATCGGCAAGTTTGATCGGATGTCCACCTGAATGCAGTAATGCCAATATCAATGAGGTAAATTCGTGTCCCATCGGTAAGCCAGCAAAACTAATTGCGGTTGCTTCGCAGGGGTTGCGCACGGTCATAGAAGGTGTACGAACACCCTGTGTTTGAGTGAGGCTAATATGCGTGCTCAATGAGTCTATATCTTTAGCTAAACCCAGTAGCTCTTGCGCCTTTGGACTGTCATCTGCTGATACGACAAGTTCAACTGGGCGTTTTAGGTTTTGCAGGTAGGTTTTCAGCTGAGTTTTTAGGTTCGTATCTAACATGGTGACTCCCGAAAATTCGATGAATAATAAAAATTTGGCAATAAAAAGGGTCCAGACCATGCAGGGGGAAGCCCGGACCCTTATTTGGAGATGAATTTTAGGTAAAGCGCCGGAGATGGAGCTAACTTTACCTTTTAACTCTTAAGTAGAGTTTAGATTTTACCTACTAGGTCTAGTGATGGTGCTAGTGTTTCTTCACCTGGCTGCCATGCTGCTGGACATACTTCGCCGTCGTGAGTAGCAACGTACTGTGCAGCTTGAATCTTACGAACTAGCTCTGATGCACTGCGACCAATACCCAGGTCATGTACTTCAGCAACTTTAATTTGACCTTCAGGGTTGATAACAAAAGTACCACGTAGTGCCAGACCATCTTCTTCAATCATCACACCGAAGTTACGGCTGATAGTACCGGTTGGGTCACCAATCATTGGGTAGTTGATTTTACCGATAGTGTCTGAGCTATCGTGCCATGCTTTGTGAGTGAAGTGAGTATCTGTAGATACTGAGTACACTTCAACACCCATAGACTGTAGCTTTTCGTAGTGGTCTGCCATGTCACCTAGCTCAGTAGGACATACAAACGTGAAGTCAGCTGGGTAGAAAAATACCACTGACCACTTACCTAGTAGGTCTTGCTCAGTTACTGGAGTGAAATCACCATTGTGATATGCAGTTGCTGAAAATGGCTTGATTTCTGTGTTGATGATTGATTGTGTCATGTGTTACTCCAATAGGGTTATTAACTAATTAAACAACATATACATCACGATGGTTTGGATGACTGCGTGTTGTCGATGTGAGAATAATAGCGCTACTGGATAATTAAATATAACGGGTAAATCCTATCATCCTAATCGGTTTTTCATATCAGAAATGACAAACTTGTAAAAAACCGATTAGCGATAGCTTGGCTATAGTATGAGTGGGGAAATAACATTGCTTACCAGCGAGTTAAGACCAGACATCAAAACGGGTCAATAATCGAGCAAGCGGAAAGTCTAGCTGTTGAGATAATTGTTGGGCTTTGTTTTTTAGACCGGAAATCGTCATCTGTTGATCACGCTTGGTGGCAAAGATAACCCAATTGCCGCCGCCTGTTAAACAAGCACTCACTTGGGCAAAATGCTGCTGCAATCTAGCAAGCAAAGCACGGTCTTGGCTATGCTCTTTCCAACAGTTAAGAACTAACACGCCTTCAGCTTTAAGCATCGCTGATGCGTCGGCAATAAATGCTGCAGATAACTGTTTATCATCAACGCCTTCAGCGCTATAGATATCGGCAAAAATGATATCCACTTTTTTATGTTGCTTAGCAGCAAGAAACTCGGCGGCATCCGCTTGTTCTATCGTGAGCTTTTTACTCATTGGCAACTGGAAGTAGCGCTTAGCAAGCTCAATCACCTGTGGACGCAATTCAACAGCAGTCATTTTGATCCCGGCGTCAAAGTGTTTTAGCGCGTGAATAAGCCCTCCGCCGCCCAAGCCTAGCACCATGACGCGTTTCGGCTGTTGGAACAGTAACACCAGCAGCATTGCTTGCAGGTAAGTATGCTGCGGGATGTGAGGTTGTAATTTAAGTAACTTACTTTGCTCGTCACTATCGCCAAAAGACAAAGTACGGGTTGTTTTTGAATCCAACACGATAAGCGGACCCAAAGCATCACTTGATTCATAGAGAACTTGAAATTCAGACATAATCACTCCAGTTAAGTCTGCAGCATTATGCGCATTTGTAGACGCAGGTACAGCACTAATCAATCAGCCTGTGTGGCCACCAATCAATTTTGTCATTCACAGGTTCGCTAGATTGATGTGAATAGCTAAGCCGTGTGGATAAGCACTGCAGTGGATGTGTTAGGCGGGCATAAGTCAATTATCGACCTAGCCCGTGCAGAGAAGCGGGATACAAGACAGCAAGTTTTTGCCCGCGGGCTGGGTCAGGTTAACGCAAGGTGCGTTGGAAAAAGCTCACGGCCTGCAGATACATTTGCAGTGCCAAAGCAGGATCGTAACGCTCTCCTTCATCACGCATAAACGCGTGCTGAGCATTGACCTCAAGCCAAGTAAATCGCCTTTTGGTCTGCTCAAGCTGGTTAAATATCAATTTGCGACCTTCAGCAGAAACATGCGGATCTTGTTTGCCAAACACCATGACTAATTCAGCCTCGATATCAGCAGTACGAGTTAACGAATCATTGCCTTCTTCGCAGGGAAGAGTATTAGAATGGATATCGGTGGCATATAAACAAAATGCCCCAAGTACATTACTGTTTAGCGCTGCTCGATATGTTAAATGTCCACCTATGCAAACTCCCATCACCCCAACATGTGGCGTACAGAACGTTTGTGCTTGGGCAAACTCGACTAATGCTTGGGTATCTGAATCATGGTGCTCTAATGGCTTGGTGAATTTATCGCTATTGCCTTTATCTTTGCCAGCATCGTCATAGCCAAGTACGGTACCGATTGGATTTAGCTCATGAAACACCTCGGGCACTAACACGACAAATCCGTGACCAGCTAATATGCTCGCAGCGCGTGAAATAGGGGCGGTTTGCTGAAAAATCTCAGAATAAAAGATAATGGTAGAAAACTGACCTGTACTATCTGGGCGATACAAATAGGTACGCATCGTCCCGGTAGGCGTTGAAATATCATGAACTTCCTGTTTTACCATCATAGTGCGTGTTCCTTAATAATCAGACTACGGCTAATTTACCAGTCAACGTAACCGATGTCAGGTTATTCCACTGCAACACTGTCATCATTTGCTGAAACAATGATGTCGACAATTACTGTACGCATTTGGGCTATACGCCGCTAGCCAATCGATTAATTCCTAAAGATATGATCTGACGCCACTGCAACACGATGGTAATCCTGCTAAGCTGCTAACAAATGTAAAAACTATCTTCACCATGGCTAAAAAAACTCTATCTGAAGCACAATTTTGGGCTCAGCGTTTAGGTAAAACCAGCTTACGCGCCATTCATATTCTCGGTGTTACTGGCGCAGGCGGTGGCATACTGCTACAGGTCCCCCAATCAGAATGGATATTTTATTGGTGCGCAGCCATGACAACAGGTAGCTTATTGATGCTATGGGAAATCATCCGCGACTGGCGCTGGTTAATCCAACTAAAAGGGGTATTGACCTTATTCAAGTTAGTGCTACTCACCCTATTCATTCCATTTGCCGAATATAAGCCAGAGATTCTCGTGGCTGTGTTATTGTTGTCTGTCATAGTATCCCACGGTCCTTCGGGGTTACGGCACTTTTCGGTAATACATGGAAGACGAATTGATGGAAGAAAAGAGATTAAAGGCTAGTCAAGCTTCAGCTCTAATCACTCAAAACAGCGTTAAGTTAGCACCGGGTACTAAGGTGCTGGACCTAGCCTGCGGCAGTGGCCGCAATGGGTTGTGGTTTGAGCAACAAGGCTGCCATGTGACCTACATGGACAGAAATCTCGATGGATTGCTTAAGCAGAAGCAGTCAAACGCCGGTACGCAATTCGAGTTAGTGGCTATTGATTTAGAAGATGGTAATGCCAATAAGCTGCCAACGGCTACATTTGATATTGTACTGGTGTTTAACTATTTACATCGGCCAATTCTTGACGATATAGCCAACAGTCTCAAACCAGGAGGCACGCTATACTACGAGACATTCATCAGCCAGCAAGCTGAAGTCGGCCGCCCCAAAAATCCTAATTTCCTGTTAAATCCACTAGAACTCCAAAATAGGTTTGCTCAATGGCACGCTTTCCACTATTTTGAAGGCAATGTAGGCACGCAATTAATCCCTTGTTATAAAGCTCAGTTAATTACTAAAAAGCCTACAATTTGATTTAGCCGCGGACATGAACAGAAGGAATTAGCCGTGTTTCCCTATCCAGAACAGTATCGTCTCGCCGCACCGCCATTAATCACCGCATTTATGGTGTTATGGACACTCATTACTCGCCCTTTACTTGGCGATGCTAGTCCGTTTGCACTCTATCCGTTGTTTATGTTGTTTCCGCTAGTTATCTTACTTCATCTACAACTTATTTGGCATGCAAAGGACGGAATGGATCGCCTCGATCAAGCGACCTACGCTCTCATACACCTGTGCCTATCATTTGTCGTATGGACATTCGCGATTATGAACAGCAATGGCACCGCTTTTTCATAACTAAGCGCGCCAATGCACTCCACATTTAAAAATCTAGAGCAAAGCCTAGTTGATACAGATAAGTCGCCAATCGCTACATACATAAAAAAGGCCAACAAAAAAAGCACTGAGACAAAGTCACAGTGCTTTTCAATTCATCGTCAAAGCCACCTTTAATTGGCGCAATAACAGCTAAACCGCTTTAGGCACATCAGTAATAGAAGGTCTTCCCCTCGAATCGATGAACCTTGCCATGCAATGTGCTCAAAATGCACTGAATCTGTAAACCACAGCAACAGATATCACCTCCCCAAACCAAGATGCCTTTATATAAATCACATCGTTACATGGACAGAATGGTCATTGAAGCCAATGCTCAATAAAAAAAAGAGCATGCCCACTTAGGTGGCACGCCCTTGTCTGAAGGGAGATAAAAATATCCTGACTACATATAGAACTAAAAGCCATACGCAACAATTAATTAAATATAGTCAAATTTTTAAAGCCATTTAAAAGCAAGGATGGCAACGACAAATTTCACTCAAAATTTAAATTTAGTAGGTAAATGATTGAGGCTGATGAAGTTCGCAATCAGGCCACGGTTTACAGTGCAAAATAACTGGACCGTCATCTTCAGGAGAGTACAAACTAAAATTTTCCTCCAATTGGTTTTGAACAAAATTAGATGTTCCACCAATACCCACATTGTAATTTACTGAAGAAACGTGATCAGGAGACGCATTAGCTGCTGAAAACACCAGAGCCAACCCTACAATTTTCATGCAATTAGCTATTTTACTCTTCATACCTACCTCACATTAAGTTATAAATCATTAAGTAATGTTGCTTAATTCTTTCGTCAACCTTTAGATAAAAGCGAGCATTACTAAATTATAATTTCTCATAAATTGGGAGACAGGTTAATAAGCGCGACACTTATAGGTTTCGGCGAGGCAATATTTCGCAGTTTGACTATATAGAGAGCTAGGAGCGATACTCTAATTTTTCAACAGTATGGACCAGATACTGTAAGAGTCTTAAGCGAGCGTTATTGTCTGCATTAAATGAACCCAGGGTAAAGCTCATTTCACCTAGTGTTAAAAAAAAGCACTTGATTAACCCGTCTGCAACAAAAACTAACGCTGGATCCTACCTTGAGCCATAACGCAAAAGTGATAAAAAAGTGATAACAATAAAAAACAAAGAGTTAAGTAACTTAAAAATCTATTTTTACAATATCCATTTCACCCATAGATACCTTATTTACAAGTATTCCACCATCCGAAGTAATCGATAATCCGTTCATTTGAAAGGGCTCGCTGGCCAAATCAATAGATTGTATCTCACCCGTCGCTAAATCTAATCGTTGAATAACTGAACCACTCAATGTGGCGTTGACTCTATAAACAGCCTGATGATTAACTAACCAAGAAGTTGCGTGAGTTATCTTGAAGTCGGGGTGAACTAATTTTTTTTCGTCACCTTTAAGCTGCCAAAGGCTATTATCATTTTTCTCATTATAAAAATAGCTGTTTGATTCTGGATCATACCTCCCATAAATACCATCTTCAGAAAGTGCCCGTACAACTTTATTTTTTTCAATATCAAAAATATCCAAAGACCAGCTACCTATATTCTCTCGAGAAACGATAATCTGTGAATCTCCTGCTCCCCAAGACACACCAAAAACATTATCAAGCTCTTTAACAAAGCTTAATTCACTAGTGTCAAAGTCATATATGAAAACCTCTGAATTAAATGTTCCTAACAACCGTCGACTCTCATTGGAAAAATCTAGCTGTCTGATAATCCCATAACGTTCAAAATGACTTATCTGAATCTCATAGCCATTCGTTTTCTTGAGCCAAACCTCAGGAACTCCGCTTCGGCTTGATAAAAAAGCAGTCTCCCCTTTGGAATTAGCAACTCCAGCACTATCGCTACTACTTGAATATATAAAACGCTTGCTACTAATTTCTGCATTCGCGGCTGCAAATGGGTTGTCAATCTTCCAGATTTCAGACGAATAATAATTACCAGCAACAGCAACTATGTCCCCCTTTATATTTGACATGTGTCTCGAGATCCTCTGAGACACTAAAGCGATTTCTGTATCCTCTTTAGTAACCAAATCAAATTGATTTAAGTGACCCGTGATCGATTTATAGGTCAATCTATCACTACCACTCCCCCACATAATGCTATTAAGTGGATAGTCGACAGTAAACAGTGTTTCCCAGCTACCTTTGTCCAGCGAGAACAACATCACCACACTCTGAAACCATTTTACATTGCGTATTACCGCGAGTTTTTTTCCATCCGGTGAAGCGGATATAGCATAATCTCCACGACCCACATTAAATGGCTGACTTAATTGCCGCTTATCCTTACCATTAGTTGATATAGAAAATACCAGTTTAGCCGACATATGCTTATTTGAGGCATCTTCATCCGTGTAGTACAGGCTAGTGCCTGAAGGATGCCACGCAATACTGGTTCCTACTGAGTTCTGTTTGCATTGAGTAACAGTTCTCGATTCTGCAAAATATCCATTCTCAATAGCGACTATACGGATTTCACATTCCCCGGAAGAGTTAAAAGCGATATAAGACACATTTTTTCCGTCTGGACTAAAAGCAGGATTATTTGCGTTTTCAAAAGCATCCGTTAGAAATGTTATTGCTTTGCTGTTCATATCCATTAAGCCCAAACGCCAGTTCATCTGCTCTTCAGTCCTATGGGCAAACACTAGTAGTTTGCCACCGGGAGACAATGAAGGAGCAAACTCTTGCCCCTCTAAAAAGGTCAAAGGTGATACTTTCGCAACGACTGGGGGCGTTGAGCTAGGCGGCATACTTGCAAATACATATACGATAGATATTACAAATGCGGCTAACAAGCCAACATAGAGGCTTGTATGTTGATATAACGAAAAAAATACACGATTCTTCCAGCTCTTTACGTGGCTATGTTGTGACTCCTTTTGTGAGAGCTTAGTAAGCACTCGTTCTTTTTCAGTTTCCTCGACCTCACTGACATGGCAAATCAAAACATAGCCGACTTTTGGAACGGTTTTTATGAACTGGGGAGATTTGGCATTGTCACCAAGTTGATTGCGCAGAAGACCAATAATACGGTTAATGGCGTTGTCGGAGATGTGGCCTCCACGCCAAACCGTCTCAATTAGCATGTCGCGACTAACCGGCTTTCCCGCATGTTCAATCAAGCAAAGCAATACCTGCATTGCACGCAGTTCTATTTTGTTGACCGCATCTGCAAAAGAGATAGTGCAATGATTAGGATCAATAAGACGATCTGACAGTAAGAAACGCTTTTCGGGTAACATGGGGCGCCATTTATTAATATGTATCTAGCTAATATGACTAATAGAGCAATATAAACCTATGAAATCAATAGAGGATGCGTATTATTCACATGCTTTTACGATTTCCTTTCACGACACAATATAATTCACTACTTGCATAGAGAAAACTTTGTAAGTATCTTGGCAGCCGATTATTTCAACAGCAAACTACTATGACAGACTTTATCTACCGCCCACCAACAACTCCTTGGCTTGAAATACTGTATCAAGATAAAGATATCATAGTGCTTAATAAGCCCTCTGGCTTACTTTCTGTTCCTGGCCGAGCGGCCGAACATAAAGATAGTCTTTATCAACGTGTTCTCGACACGCACCCCAATGCACAGGTCGTCCATCGATTAGACATGTCGACCTCTGGCATCATTGTTGTTGCGCTTAGACGCAGTGCTGAACGCGAATTAAAGCGCCAATTTAGTGAGCGTGAAACCCAGAAAACCTATTACGCACGGGTTGCCGGTCACGTTAAACAACAAAACGGTAGTATAGAACTACCACTTATTTGTGATTGGCCTAATCGTCCAAAACAAAAAGTCGACCACATTAACGGTAAGTCCTCTACTACGCACTATGAAGTGATTAGCTATGGTCAGCGCTCGACCTTAGTTAAACTGACCCCTATTACTGGGCGTTCTCACCAACTAAGAGTGCATATGATGGCACTTGGCCACCCTATTCTTGGTGACAACTTTTATGCTGACCCTTTAGCTAAGCGATTATCACCACGACTGCAATTACACGCTCAATCTTTGACAATAAAACAACCCTACAGCGGTGAGACTTTGACCTTTGCAACAGATGTCCCCTTTACTACGCTGCTTAAAGACCAGTAACAGCTCTATCGAGTTAGACTTATCAAAATTTCACCTCGAAACGCTGTTTTCTTACTATTTTTAATATTCAATTAGATTAACTATAGCCAATTGGGTAAATTAACCTATAAATCACTCTCATAATGAATCAATTACTATGGAAACATCATTTCAACGCGATCAGCTAGACAATCAGATTTTGTCAGCACTAATGGAAGAGGCTAGAACACCGTTCGCCGAACTGGCTAAACGATTCGGCGTCAGTGCTGGGACCATCCACGTTCGAGTAGAGAAGATGAAACAAGCGGGTATTATCACTGGTGCTCAAATAACGGTGAATCCTAAAGCACTAGGATATGACGTTTGTTGTTTCATCGGAATTAATTTAAAAAGTGCCGGCGATTACCCGGCGGCTTTAGCCAAGTTAAATGCATTAGAGGAAGTGACCGAAGCTTATTACACAACTGGGAATTATAGTGTATTTGTCAAAGTCATGTGCCAGTCAATTGATGGCCTGCAGCATGTGCTCATCAATCGAATCCAATCGATTGATGAAATTCAATCAACAGAAACATTGATAAGCCTACAAAACCCAATCGTTCGAGCAGTAAAGCCTTAAACATTACTGTCCAAAAACGCATGACTCAAAGAAATTGGCGAAAAAAAAGGCTAACTTACGTTAGCCTTTTTATTAGCGGTTGGATATTAAGCTTTAAGCTTGCGGCGTAACCAAACTAATGGCAATAACAATGTAGTCATCCATCCAGTAGAGCCACCATCATCGCTGTTATTGGTCTCTACTACTGGAGCGTCTGTAATAGTCATCGATGCTGAAGTCGAGTCACTATTACCATTACCGTCAGCAACCATTAATTCAAACGATAAGATAGTGCCATCCGCATCAACATCTGGTGCTGCAAACGTGATTGAATCACCACCGTTAGTGAAACCAACTGGCACACCACCCGTTTGAGTCCATGTATAGGTTAACGCGTCATCGTTACCATCGTATGAAGCTGCGCCACTGATAGTAACATTGCCATCATCATGTGCAGTTGCAGGCATATCCATCATAGCAACTGGGGCGACTTCCATAACACCAAACTTCATCATCTCTTCAACAGTGTCATCACCATGAGTGTTAGTGAACTTCATAGCATATGCATCACCAGCACGAGTTGGAACAAAGTCAAACCCGACTGACATGACTTCACCGGTGTCAGTTGGTTGCGTTACATTCCAAGTGATTGTATTTCCTTCATGGCTTCCGTCATGGGAAATATTCTCAACCTTATGACCCTCAGAGATTTGAGCAGTGAAAGTGTATTCTCTATCAGCTCCGCTATAGTTTGGCTCAATATCAAAACTAATTGGCGTTGCTTCGCCAGCAACCATTTCCTCAGAAAGGCTAGCCATTAGTGTGACATCATCTTTACGAACGATGCTGTATGGAACTTGCAACATCGCGCTACCATCAGCTGATTCTAACGCCACAATACCAACAGAGTTTGTATCAGTATCCCAATCGAAAGTTAGAGAAAACTCTCCACCTTCTTCAGTCACATCAACCATTAAATCACTACTGAGTGAATCTTCGTCAGTTAAAATCGAAGTAATACGTACCGTTACTTCATCTGTTGCACCAGGAGCTGAAGGTGTATATGCATCTACAACAATATAGTAAACACCGGCTGGCAGGTTAGTAAATGCCACTTCTTCATCTGAATTAGGGCCACCACTACTACCGATATTGGCAAAGTTTGCATCCAGAATACGTAAGTCGACATCTGGTGCCGTAGCTGATGCTGTAGAGAAAACCACATTCGGCATGAATGGGAATTCTAGAGCGATGTAGTCAAAACCACCGTCTGGTACATTCAACGTAGCAGGTTCAATAAGATCAGACTTCTTATCATAAACACCTGCTGTAATATCTGTCAGTTCACTAGACACCATACCAGTGTAGGTCATGCTACCTTCAGAACGACCTGCTGTGATCTCAAAACTCGTTGGCAAATTATTTCCACTGGCTTTAACTGCCACTGGTAACTTAACTTCTGGTAAGCCATCAGCTTCAAGTTTAACATTGGCAAAGTTCCAACCAGCATCTGCACCGCTCACATCTGCTGTAATAGTAAGCTCTTGGCTCGCACCGGCGACCAACTCAAACTCAGCTGGCGATACTGTAATAGATAGACCGTCCGCTACACCCATAGTGCTGGCAGTCCAGCTACCATCTTGCGTGGCTTTAACAGTACGAGTCCAAGTACAAGTACCTACACACTTAGAGTCTGCCATTGTCGGCAGGTTAATGGCCGAAGGCTTCCCACCTAATCCAGGATCAGCTTTTACGTAGTTAACGTAAGTCTCATCCATAACCAGACCGGTTTTCGCTGCTGCTTCTACGTTGGCATAACCAGCACCCATATCAAAAAAGTCAGACGGTGTTACACCATCTTCTTTGAAGGTATCTTGGTCTGCTGTCAACATTAACGCAGATTGAACCTCAGCTGGTGTCCACTCAGGGTGAATACTAGCAAGTAGAGTCAATGCACCCGCTACATGTGGACTCGCCATAGATGTTCCGCTTAAGAAACCATAATCACTTGGATCTGGATTTTCTTTAAATGCGTCAGATTGATCATCTGCATAAGCAGCAAAAATGCTGACACCGGGGGCTGCAATTGAAGGTGCAATCACATCAGGCACGGATTTATTTGGACCACGTGAAGTGAAGCCAGCCGCTACGCGCGCTAAATCTTCATCTTGAATCACTTCGGTACCTGAAATGCTAGCCATATGGCCTTCACCACTTGCAAGCCAAGTACGCAGTAGATCACCTTGGTCCGCATCAATATGGATGGCTGGTAGCACATGTGCATCGGCAACAACACTTGTTGCTCCGCCTTGCAAATTACCTAGTACTAAACCTGCAGCACCGCCGGCTAGTACATTGCGGCCTTTATCTACACGTGCAATCGCACCACGATCACACATAACGATTGTGTTTTCGGCAAAGGTATTTTCAGGGAACGGTTGTAAACATTGGGCTGGGTCGTTATCGGGATCGTTTGCATTTACAAAATCACCAGCATAAACAATAGCACCAGCAAGTTCGCCAGTCATTGCTTTACCGGTTAATTCACCAGGAGCTTCAGTATCACCGCCGGTGAAACCGCTAATGGTTTTGTCCGCGAAATCACGATCATGCGTATACGCCGCGACGGTACTTAACCAAGGTGCATCACCTGGTGAGCCAACAGTCTCAGGACCTGGGCCATCATTACCTGCAGATGTAGCGACATGTATACCCGCTTTACGCGCAGATAAAAAAGCCAAAGCATCCGCATCATTCCACGGGTTGCTCGAACCACCACCAATTGAATAGTTCAGTGCATCAACACCATTTTCAATAGCATGCTCAACAGCAAGAACCGTCAATGATGGAAAGCAGCCTGAGAAACGAATGGCATCATTTTCACCAGGTAAACAAACCTGATAGGATACGATATTAGCATGCGGTGCGACACCAGAAACATTATCAAAAACAACCCCAGTATCTTCACCGTCTACGTTTGGCACATTGACGTTCATCAATACGTTACCTGCCGAAGTACCGGCAGTATGAGAACCATGACCGTTATGGTCTTCACCATTTGGCGGCACATCTAAATCATAATCTAAATATCTGTCTGTGATTGCTGGCCAGCTGTGAACACCAATGAGCTTATCGTTACATAGCTCTGGGTAGTTCATTGCACAATCACCAGAGTATACCCCTTCACCCCAAGGGTTAGTATGGTCATACTCATCACCGCCAATATCGGCAAATGAAGGGTGGTCGCTATTAATACCAGTATCAATGATACCGACAATCATACCTTCACCTTGACTAGCAACTCCTGTTGCATCGCCACTCCAGACTGAAGGTGCTTTGATTATTGCAGGGCCCGAATCAGTAGTCGGCTTACGTAAAACTTCGCGCTGAATTTGCGCTATACCAGCCACTTTCGCTAGTTTGGCTGCTTGCGCCTGCGTCATTTCAACCACCATACCATTGTAGGCAAGTGTGGTTTGTTGTTTGATATCTAGCTCACCGAGAATCGATGTTGCTTTTTGAATGACATTGTTTTGGCGAGAGTTAAGGAAAGAGCGGTAAGATTTAACTGCAGCACTGTTAACATCTAATTTTCTACTCTGGCTTGATACCACGTCAGTTGATGTTGCCTTGTAGCCTTCGATACCACCTTGGTAAAGGGCAACCGGGCTCTCATTCAAACGAATAAAGTAGCGATATACACCATCACCTAAATCTGCTTCTGGTGTGAATACTGCATTGGTTCGAACGACATGATTCTGTACTTTAATTTTAGAGTCAACGACTGGTATGTGTGCACTTACCCCGGCTGGCTTAGACAATACTACGTTTGGGCTACTCGTTGCAGCCGCAGTCGCAGACATGCTTATTATTGCAGTCGATACTGCTATAGCGATTTGAGTTTTCACTTGTCAATTCCTTAACACTTTGCTGTGCTTTTGTTATATAACTTCCTGAACAACACCTAACTCAGCCACTCCCTTCCCAGAAGATTCACCAAGCTAAAAAAGGTTCATTAGTACAAATGACTAACGAACCGATATTATTAACACAAAAGAAACAATAAAAAAACAAACAAGAAATAGACGGGTTACACTTTAAACCGATAATCCTTATTAACCACAACAAAAGTGTAAAGAAACTGTTACTCAACTATGAGAGACTATAGCCGTACTGGCGCTTAGCGCTAGCCTAATCAAAAAAGAATTAATTATTACAAATTGCAACAGCAGAGTATATTTTTCGCACTGTTCACAATATTTAACAGCTCACAGCTCAAACACATTGGTCATCACTTTATAAAGTTCAGTGCCTTGATAGACCGATGCCGAAGCAAAGTGCAAAATAGGTACGCAGTCTAGGGGCAAGGTCAGTGGCGTTAAAACCTGATCACTACCGTATTTATCTAAGCGCAGAATGTTGGCCAGTGGCTGGCCTGCACTCAGTTTCTCACCCAATGTTGCCTTATATTCCACCATGCCACCTAACGGCGCATGGTACTTTTTATAATCTTTCAAATAACAGCCAAAACGCGACATCTCTGCCGGTAAAACTTGCTCACCAATCACCCCTTTTGCACTCAGGTAAGCCATGATGCCATGCGCGTCCTGTTTTGCATCTTCAAGATCAATATGCTCTTGGCTTCCAAGCTCTAAAGTAAAGGCATCAACCGCTACCGCAAAACTACGCCCCTGGGTCGCCATGTGCTCACTGAGTTGCCACCATGGACAAAAGATAGACTCGTCCATCGCGCCACCAAAATCATTGGGGATTATCAAGGTATAAGGAATAGAGAATTGTTTCGCAAGCTCATAAGCATAAGTCGGACAATACAAATGTTTGCATGATTTAGGCCCAGTGTGCAGATCCAGCACAATATCGGCATCATGAGCCATTTTTTGTAAACTAACCGCAAGTTGATGACCGCTAGTGATCCCCCACTCGCCATCAAGACGAGCTTGACAAGCCGCAATCAAATGGGTGCGAAATGCATGCGTCAGAGCAGCATCGTCTAGATGGTGATGCTGAGCATACCAAACCTCAACGTCTACCTTATGGTCAAAATACTCCCGATTCCAGTTCACCCCGGTGATTGGATCAAACCGACCGAGTGTAAATTCACCACTCTTTTGATTAATACCTAGCGGGTTAGCCAAAGGGACAAGTACCACGTCACCTAACACGTTTGCAGTCTCTAGGCGTTGCATTAACTGATAAATAACCGCGTTGCCCTGCACTTCGGCACCGTGAACATTGGCTTGAATATAAACACGTGGCGCTTCTACATCAGTACCGCGAAAGCGGAAAATGGGCACATTCAATTCATGGCCCGTGGCTAATTCGCCGACTTTCAATGATGACTGAGTAAATGACATGTTTTATCCTTCAAATAGATTTTGGTGCAATGCTTGAACCACTTGAGCCGCTTCCGATTCGGCCACTAAGACACATAAATTATGCGGGCTAGCGCCTTGGCATATCATGCGTACATTATGGGTTTCCAATACTTCAAACACCCGTCGACAAACACCAGCAGTGGAGGCAATTTTATTGCCTACGATAGCCACTAAGGCTAAGTCATCTTCCACTCTCACTCGACAATGCTGAGATAACTCCTGTAGCAGTGACTCGCTCAGTAGACCATTGCCCGCAGAGTCTGAGCCGGTTTTGTCCAAGGTAAGTGATACGTTAACTTCTGACGTGGTAATCAAATCGACACTGATTTTATGCTTAGCTAAAGTCGCAAAGGTTTCAGCTAAGAAGCCTTGGGCATGTAGCATCTGCAAACTATGTAAGTTTAACAGCGTCTGATCACGTCTAACCGCCACGGCACGGTAAACAGGTTCATCACTGACTTGATGACGAATCCAAGTGCCGCCGCGCTCAGGCTCTTTACTTGAACCGACAAAAACCTGAATTTTTTGTCTTACCGCCGGCAAAATTGTTGCTGGGTGCAGAACCTTGGCACCAAAGGTCGCCATTTCGGCCGCTTCATTAAAGCTAATTTCTGCAATAGGGCGAGCGTTCGGTGCTAAACGAGGATCGGTTGTGTAGATACCAGCCACATCGGTCCAAATTTCTACCGCGTTGGCCCGCAATGCCTCTGCCAATAATGCGGCAGAATAATCGCTACCGCCGCGGCCCAGTGTGGTGGTTTTACCTGCTTCATCGGCACCAATAAAGCCTTGAGTAACAATTCGCTGACTCGCCAGTAATGGCAGCAATTGGCCTTCTACTAACTGAGCAATCGTTTCAACTTGCGGCTCTGCCTTACCAAAATGGCTGTCGGTTCTCAGTACTTGGCGAACATCAAATGCAGCTGCTGATTCACCTTTCTCGCGCAGTACGGCGGCAAACAAAGCTGATGAGCATTGCTCACCTTGTGCCAATAACTCGTCCATAATCTGTTTGCTGCGATTAAGCACCAACTGCTCGCTGAGGTTGTCAATTTGGCTTAGTACACTATCTATACGTGCTGCGACATCTTGCGGTCGACCTAGGTCATCCAAAATACGGTACTGAATAGACGCAATTTCTTTAATTACTTGCTTGCGTCTATCTTCTTCTAATGTGGCTTGAGTTAGCTCAACCAGCAAGTTAGTGACACCGCTTGATGCACTGACCACCACAACGCGAGTATTGGGATTAGCCAGAATGATATCTGCGCAACGATTCATGGCAGCATAATCAGCCACAGAAGTGCCACCAAATTTGGCAACAACAATTTCATTCACAACAGATTGGGCAACAACAGACATTAGCTTTCCTCCGAACTAAATTGAGAAAAGGCTACAACATAAGAATTGATTAACATATTTACGCTCCGAACTTACTTCGTTCGAAGAGCCTGGTGTAAAGATTACACACCCTTAAGATAGGGAAAAGCGATCGTCACCAGAAGCTCTCCACCAAAAAAACAGGTGACAATCGTTAGGATTCAACCCAATCGACCGATATTGCTGTGAGCCAAACACAATGGCAATACCTCGGCGCTAATCTCCCTCATAAACTGTCGTCGGGGTTGGCCCCCCTCAAGCTTACTACCTAGTTAACGCTCCTCTTCTGTATTGGTATGTTTTCCATACCAATGACGCAAAACTAACAAATTTGACTAAATACTGTCAACGCTACAAACCAGAAAACACTGAGTTTTGTTGATTTAATCGTGTCACCGCGCCATTAAGGCTGAAAATGAAATGAAAACTGAAGCTAGCTAGCAAGATTCTGGCAGTTCACTGACTAAATTAACCCGACTAGAAAAGCGCCCTATCGCCGTCTCGTCATGCTTCAACAAGCACGGAACTAAACGTAAAGTGTCATTTTCAACAAAATAGATGGCATTTTGTTTAAAAGCTAAACCTAATGCAATCGCCGCTGGTTTATCTATCGCCACAGCCCAACTCTTTTCCATATGGCGCCGATCCGACGAAGTCCCCACCATCGCCCTATAGGGTAGGCCCATTTTCTCAATCTCACCTTGTAGCTTTCGATCTAATAATCGATTTTGACTGGCGCTCAATATTTCACCCTGTGGATTGTGGGCAGTAATAATAGCGAAAGATAAAGTGGGAGAAAGTGATTGAGTAAATAAGAATTGGGTCTGCTGATAACATTGCCAAAGGGGGTGATTATCCGTGCTCATTGCCGTCAAGCTCCAATATTCGATTCGAAATATTATAGCAAATACTGCTAGCTATCTTACAGGTGTGATCCCGATCACCAAAATGATTTTTTTATGAATGTTATAAATCAACAACTTAGGTCAAGTCGTGTGATATAGCTCAAAACCCAAAGTAAATTTGTTAACATTTCATTTGTTAACAAATGCCTAAAACGAGTACAATAAGCACCGTTGGTTAGCATTTTAGAACAATAAGATGCACCGCACTTAGTTACTTCGACTGACTGACACGCAAGTAACGAGCAAACCAACTTCCTGTATAAAATGTCGGCGTGACCAGCCAGCACATTTAAAGCTTAAAAATAATTAACTAGTAGGGGGAACTAATCTCTACTATTGTTAATCGAAGTGAATACAGTTCGCGTTTCCTAAAAATATAGAGATACGCATACTTTACTAATCATGAAGTGTGTTGCTGTTTCAGGCTAGTTTTTGAGAGCACCGACGTGGATCAGTAATTGTCAGTAGATGAGATGGGGCGCAGCCGTAGCACGCGCTCATGGTTAGAACAGATTTGAACAAATATTAGGTACTTTAATATGCAAAACCCGCACATTCTGATCGTTGAAGATGAAGCCGTTACCAGAAACACGCTAAGAAGTATTTTTGAAGCAGAAGGATATGTGGTATCAGAAGCTAATGATGGCGCAGAGATGCATAAAGCAATGCAAGAAAACAAGATCAACTTGGTAGTGATGGATATCAATCTACCGGGTAAAAATGGTCTGTTACTTGCGCGTGAACTACGTGAGATCAACAACATCGGCCTAATCTTCCTAACGGGTCGTGATAACGAAGTTGACAAGATCTTAGGTCTTGAAATTGGTGCTGATGACTACATCACTAAACCATTCAACCCACGTGAGTTGACTATCCGTGCACGTAACCTACTAACGCGAGTCAATAGCACTGGTACTGAATCAGAAGAGAAAAGCGCAGTTGAGTTCTACCGTTTCAACGGTTGGAGCTTAGAAATTAACAGCCGCTCTCTAGTTAGCCCACAAGGCGAATCTTACAAATTGCCACGTAGCGAATTCCGCGCGATGCTGCACTTTGTTGAGAACCCTGGCAAAATCTTAACTCGTGCTGACCTACTCATGAAAATGACTGGTCGCGAACTTAAGCCACATGACCGCACTGTTGACGTGACTATCCGTCGTATCCGTAAGCACTTTGAAAGCTTGCCAGATACGCCAGAAATCATCGCGACTATTCACGGTGAAGGCTATCGTTTCTGCGGTAACTTAGAAGAAGTTTAAGTTACTCAGTAAGATAACTAAAAAGCCAGTCTAAAGACTGGCTTTTTTGTGGCCGCGATTTGATGAGGATTGCCTATAACAATCGGCAATTGCTGCCTCTAGGGCATTATCTCGCGCGGTTAGCTTGCACTAAGGTTTTAGCTGCCTATCTAAAAAGTCTGCTAATGAGCGATACAAATGAGTGCGTACCTTATGACCACGCATTGAGTGTTTCGACCCCGGGTAGTCAATCATTTGAAATAGCTTACCTTCATCTTGCAGGGCTTTGTACACCCGAGTGCTATTTTCAAACAAGACATTATCATCAGCCATGCCATGATACATCAACAGTCCCGACTGATAGTTTTTCACATAGGGGAATACACTGCTCGCCTCATAGCCTTGAGCATTGGTTTGCGGGTGACCTAAATATCGCTCAGTATAGTGCGTATCATACAATGCCCAGTCAGTTACTGGCGCACCAGAAATAGCCGCTTTGAAATGCGTAGGCGCTTTAAACAATCCCATTAAGGCCATATAACCGCCATAGCTATGGCCATATAACGCAATATTCTCGCCATCAACAAATGACTGAGTACGCAAGAAGTCGACACCGGCTTTCTGATCATTAACCTCAACTTCGCCTAAGTGCTCATGAATAACAAACTCAAACCGAGTGCCGCGATGCGCCGAGCCACGATTGTCTAGCTGAAAAACAACATAACCTTGTTGCAATAAGTATTGCGTAAAGTAGTCATGCTCGCTCCAACTGTTCACTACTAACTGTGCATGCGGGCCGCCATACACTCGCACTACCACAGGGTAACGCTGACTTGCATCAAAGTTAGTTGGCTTAAATAGGCGATATTGCAGTGCTTGGCCATCCTCAGCTTTAATCTGGCCAAACTCCGGTTGCTGCCACAAACCAAAATAGGGATAGAGTGGATGAGTCTTGTTGATGGCATTCTCTTCCACCCAAGCTAAACGTTCACCCTGTTCATCATGTAAGCTGATTTGCGGAGGCTGTGACAAGCTATTGAAATAGTCTAAATAGATTGCTTGGTTATCGGCAAACACTGGCATATGCATACCACTGCGCGAACTTAACTGCTCGACATCACCACCGCCAAGTGGCACTCGATAAAGGTGTCTTTCGGTGACCTTAGTTTTACGGCCAGTGAAATATAACCACTGATTGGTCTCATCAATAAAAGAGACGGTATCAACGGCCCACTCACCTTGGGTAAGCTGTTTGGCCAAGCTGCCATCTAAATTAAATAGATAAAGATGATTAAAACCATCGCGCTCCGACGCCCAAATAAACTGCTCGGTTTTCTTTAAGAAATGCAAATCGTCATTGAGGTTTATCCACGCACGGCTACGCTCTTTGACTAAATCGCGACTTTGCTTAATATCTGCTAGATCCACAACCCGTAGATCTAAGGCTTTTTGATCGCGGCTTTGCCATTGAAAAGATAGCTGCTGGCTATTTGGCAGCCATTTAACTCTCGGCAAATAGATGTCCTTGTCGGCACCAAGGTCGACCCATTGTGTCTGCTTTGAAGCCAGGTTAACAACGCCCAATTGCACGGTAACATTGGTTTTACCCGCATAAGGGTAGCGCTGCTCAGTCAGTTTAATGCCATCAGCGTATATTTCATTACGCGTGACCAATTCTACCCCTGACTCATCAACTCGGGTGTAGGCAATTGCAGATTCATCCGGTGCCCACCAGTAACCTGTCATGCGGCCCATCTCTTCTTGAGCGACAAACTCCGCCATTGCATTCTTAATCGCGCCACCACCGTCAGTGGTCATTGCCGTCAATTGGTTGTTGGCAAGATCTAATACATACAGGTTTTGCTCACGAACGAAAGAGACATAATGTCCTTTAGGCGACAAGCGCGCATCTGTTGCAAACCCTTCGCCAATGGCAAGCTGGGTAACTTTGCCAGAATCGATTGCAAATAAATACAAGTTGCCACTGGCTGGGATTAGAATCGTTTGGCCATCGTCAGACCAAAAGTATTCCATGATCCCCTGGCCATAAATACGTTGACGTTCACGCCTTGCCTTCTCTTCATCAGATAGCTCAGCAATGGTGAGCTTTTGTGCATCAAGCAAACGACTTTGTTGACCCGTTGCCACATCCATCTGCCAAAGATCGTAAAAGTGTTGATCATCAGCACGGCCAGCTAAATAGGTCACCAGCTTGCCATCAGGCGATAGCTTTAACCCTCTAGGGCTACTGCCAGCTAAAGCAGGCGAATCATATAAACGTTCTATGGTTAGCGGCGTTTGGCCACCAACAGATGTAGATTGCGTGCTAAGCGCACTGCAAGACTGAGATAAAAGCATAGGCACCGCCATTAGGGCTAAACTCATCCATTTTTTTGTCATTATTGTGTCCTGGACGTAAGTGAACTGATAAACGTTACAACATCTGCGCCATTGTGCCTTAAAGCTTCACAAAACTAAAACAATCATCGCACTATTGTTGTCACTGAAACTTGTTATAAATTCAGATATAATCAGCGCCAAATTATAAATAATGCACTAGACGAGATAGCCACCGTTACTACCTACTCGGTGATAAAGGTGTCACGTCGCTACCCCATAAGATCTCACGCTGAGCTCGCTCGGCAATGAAATAGGAAACAAGATGCAAACTCTGGCTGAAAATCTGACCTCACAAGCAATTTCTCCTACTCTTGAAAAACTTATTCTGACCCTAGCTAACACCTCAAAAGAGATTAGTCATGCAGTACGCCACGGCGCATTAGCCGGTGTTTTGGGCGCGACTGAGCAAGAAAACGTTCAGGGTGAAACCCAGAAAAAGCTCGATATCATCACCAATGATATGCTTAAAGATGCGTTACAAGCTGACGGCACGGTTCGTGGTATCGCGTCTGAAGAAGAAGACTATGTGGTTGAAGCGGATGCCAATGGCGAATTTTTAGTGTGTTTCGACCCATTAGATGGCTCATCGAACATCGACATCAACTCGCTGGTCGGTACCATTTTTTCAGTGCTACCTGCGACTGATGGTGAGTTAACAGAGCAAAGCTTCTTACAAGCTGGTCGTAATCAAGTGGCTGCAGGTTATGTACTTTATGGTCCATCAACTATGTTGGCACTCACCACAGGTAAAGGCGTACAGTTATTTACCCTAAACCCAGAAACCAACGAGTTCTTGCTAACCGATGGCGCTATGGCCATTAGCAAAGACACGGGTGAGTTTGCCATTAACATGTCAAATCAACGTTTTTGGGAAGCCCCAATGCAAACTTACATCAGCGATCTATTGCTAGGTAAGATTGGCCCACGTGAAAAGTCATTCAACATGCGTTGGATTGCCGCTATGGTGGGTGATGTGCATCGCGTACTGTCGCGCGGCGGTATTTTTACCTACCCAACAGACAACAAAAACCCTGAAAAACCATACAAGTTACGGTTAATGTATGAAGCAAACCCAATGGCATTCTTGGTGGAACAAGCAGGCGGTAAGGCTTCAACCGGTTATGAAACGATTTTGGACATTCAACCCACTGAAATTCATCAACGTGTCGCAGTGATCTTAGGCTCTGCTAACGAAGTTGATATGTGTTTGGAGTATCACGGCCAAGATTACAGTGAAGAGCCAAGCCTATAAATAGTGATATACGCTGATACATAAACGCCACTTAGTGTGGCGTTTTTTTATTGCATAAAAAAAGCCACAGTAATAACACTGTGGCTTGGGCTAGCGATGCTTAGCACCGCTTGTCTTTACCTAAGACGAACTTATTAAACATGCTAGTTAAGTAGAGTACACTGATTTGTATAAGTCCTCTTACTTAGCAACCAGTTCTTATTTGGTTGAATACTTAGCCGCTTCTTCACCCGCAACTTTACCAAAGGTAATGATGTCGGAAATCGCGTTACCACCAAGACGGTTAGCACCATGAACGCCACCAGTCACTTCACCGGCACCGTATAGGCCTGGAATCACTTGCTGTTTGGCATTGATGATTTCCGCTTTAGAATCGATTTTCACCCCACCCATAGTGTGGTGAACACCCGGTGTGACTTCAATGGCGTAGTAGTTACCTTCGTTTAGGGCGCGTGGCAGATTTGGACGTTCAAAGTCTGTATCTTTACCTGCTTTAACAAAGCCGTTGTAACGTGCAATCGCTTCTGCTAATGCCTTACCATCGATGTTTTCAAGTTTACCCAGCTTCTCTGGTGACTCGGCAGAAGGCACCACACCTAGGCCAATGTACTTATCAATTTTCTTCAGTGACTTACGTACTGAGTCATCAAAAATTAAGTAGGCTGTCTTACCCGTTTGTTGCAAAATAGCCGCGGCCGCTTTATCACGCGTGGTGATTTCATTAACAAAGCGCTTGCCTTCACGGTTAACCAAAATGGCACCATTACCACGTACCGCTTCAGTCACCATCACCCCACCTTTAACCGATAGCGTTGGATGAGCTTGAATATATTGTAGATCCTGCATTGCAGCACCTGCATTACCTGCCACATCAATACCATCACCAGTTGCACCTGGTTGGTTGGTTGATACAAAGCCTTTTAATTTAGGATCAAGCTTAGCCACACGGTCATTATTCTTACCAAAACCACCTGTCGCTAACACGACGGCATCCGCTTTCACCCAGTAGTATCCTGTGTACATGCCTTTGACTAAGATACCGGTCACTTTGCCGTCAGTATCTTGCAGGATCTCAATACCACGGGTATTCATGCGCATGTCGATGTTGCGCTCTTTGGCATTATCATAAAGCACTTGGATAACATGAGCACCGACACCTGCACCACCAGTTGGGCGATGTGAACGGTTAGCTGAAGCGCCGCCCATACGACCGATATCGGTAAGGTCTGCGCCCATCTTAGTCATCCAATCGACAGAACCTTTAGAGTGAGTAACTAAAACATCAACCAAGGCAGGATCGTTTAGGTCACGGCCGCCTTTCATGGTGTCTTTACGCATTGATTCAACACTATCTTCAATGCCTTTGGCTTTTTGCTGATCGGTCCAAGCCGCATTCATGCCTCCCGCTGCTAGCTTAGCGTTACCGCCGATGACAGGCTCTTTTTCAATCAGAATAACTTTAGCGCCTTTGTCATGAGCTGCGACTGCCGCAGAGAAACCTGCGCCACCAGAACCAACAACCACAACATCAACGGTGTCACGAGGAGCGGCCGCAAGTGCTGCTTCGCGGTCAGACTTATCTTTCGCTAGCTCTGCAATTGTTGGTTCGTCACGCTGCCATTTTTTAGTGTAAGGCATGTCGAAATCAAAACTGTGGCAAGAGTCGCAATACACCATCGATTTTTCATGTGCACTGTGACAAGAGGTACAAGCGATATCACCAGGGAAATGAGAGTCATGGGCGTTATAGTGATCATGCTGGGTTTGCTCAGCAACTTCTTCCATCGTCCCATGACAAGAAACGCACTGTGCATTTTCATGGCTTAGGTTATCGTTAGACAGTTCACCATCTGGCGTATGACAGCTTTCACATTCCATGTTTTCACCATGGAAGTCGGCCAAGTTGTCTGCTGCAGTTGCGTTTGCTGCAATACCAGCACTACCCAATAGTGCTGCTATATAGACCGCTAATTTTACTTTTTTCATTTTTGCTCCCAGTCTCTCTGCTTCTGGCCGTCATTGGCCGCTGCCAAGAGATGCTTTATCGTTTATTCAGGCTTCACACTGAATGATGTCCATCAACTGGACCATTTCATTGCTCTGGATTAATCATTGCTTAAAGCTGGCTTAGCAACAATTAACTCAAGTGGGATATGAAGCCTCAATCACAAGCTGAAAAAACCGCTATGCAATCTTGCATGGGAATACGCGCAGTTATGCAAAAATGCATAATGACAGTTGAAAGCGATCACAATGTCTATACTCTTGCAAACCATCACCATTGGCTGAGGTGACAGCAGTTATCTGAAAAATAAATAACTGAACAAGTAATTATCATCCTTGGTTAACAAAAAACGCCGCTGCGCACAGTTTCACTATGTTGCGACTGCTAAGATGTCCCCATGAGATATTTATTATTGGCATTAGCGCTACTGTGCTTTAACAGTTACGCTGAACAAAGCATCACCTTTGGCGTTCACTCAAAAACCGCACCACTTGAATGGCGCAATAACGGCGTCGACCAAGGGTTTAACATTGAACTCATGGACCGCATTGGTCAGCTGACTAACCGCCGTATCATCGTCAGACGCAAAAGCTTTCAAGAGTTAGTCAGTGATGTCCACAACCCCGATAGTGACATCGATGTCATAGCCGTTGTTAGCCCGGTAAACTTAGGTCGGCAGTTGAGTCAGTCCGACCCCATCTATGCCACCCATGCAAAAGCTTATACCCTACATGGCAAAGGCTATATAAATGATTGGCAAGACCTTATCGGCAAACGAGTCGCGATAAAAAAAGGCGCTTTTGTCGATGTTTACCTATCGGGTTACCCACAAGAATTTGAACGGGTTGATGTCGATTTGTATGAAACAGGCTTTCAACTAATGACCCAAGGCAAAGTCGATGTGGTGTTAGCTGAAAGTTTTGTGGCTCGGCGGCTGCTTCCGCTTTACCCCGCCATTCGCAGCGGCAGTGACGCGCTGATTTATGGTGCATTTAACTTTGTCGCCAACAACCAACGCAGCGCACTCATGACTGAGATCAATGATGCACTCAGACAACTAAAATTGTCTGGCGAGTATGACGCCTTAGTCAATAAATGGTTTGGGACTGGGCGTGAGAAAGTGGATCTCACTTCCACCCAAAAACGCACCTTTGCGCTGGCTATCGTAGTGAGCATTATCTCCGCAATCGGCATGATTTTTACTGGGTTTGTCAGTATTAGCCTACGCAAACAAAAGCGCGCACTTAAAACAGAACTGGCCCAACGCCTTGATATTCAGCGGCAACTAGTCAGCTTATCTAAACAGTTTCAATCAGTGCTCGACGGTATCCCCAATGGTGTAACTATCTATAGTCATGACATGCAAAAGCTGTGGAGTAATGACAATAATATTGAACTACTGAGTAGTGCTGAGTTTCACCATGAAGATGGCCGCCCGCTTGAACTCCAAGACTTGGTTACGCAGGTATTGGCTAAGCAAAGCTCACAAATTGAAGAGATGGCCTACTTACAGCAGTTTTGGCAGCTACAAGTCCACCCCATCGCCGACAATCAAGTGGTTATCTTGCTTGAAGATACCACCGAGGCTCATCAGTTACGCCAAGCCAACGATGAAGCCAGCCGCTTAGCTTCTTTGGGTGAGCTGTCAGCGGGGATCGCCCATGAGATCAATAACCCAACCGGCCTAATTGTGCACTCAATATCTCAGCTACAGCAAGCAATGGCTGACTGTCAGCCCGCCTTTGATAGCTATCAAAAACAGAACCCCTTTTGGTTGATTACCGGTCTGCCTCCAGAGCAAGCGTTGGCAGAGGCGAGCCACAGTTGCAACACGATCGAAGAAGGGGCGCAAAGAATTAGCCGTATTGTCAGCGACCTTAAACGCTACGCACTACCGACGCTATCGAGCGAACAAGAACGGGTTTCGCTCAATGAAGTGGTCAATGTCTCATTGCGCCTAACCGCGAATCAGATAAAAACTTTTCAAGTGAGCATCCAACTGAGTCAACCTGCTGCTTGGGTTTACGGCGACGCCCAGCAATTACAACAGGTAGTGATCAACCTTATCCAGAATGCTTGCCATGCGTGTGAATCTGGTAAAGGTCATATTGTCATCGAAACCCGCATTGCCGATGAGCAAGCCATAATCAGTATTACTGACAATGGTTGCGGTATGAATCGCTCGACACTGGCACGGGTCACCGAACCCTTTTTCACTACGCGTCGCTCCGTCGGCGGCAGTGGCTTAGGTTTGTCTGTTTGCAGCCGTATCGTCAAGGCTCATAACGGCGAACTACAGATGACCTCTAAAATCAAACAAGGTACCTGTATAAAAGTACGGCTGCCTTTGGCTAAAGAAGAGAGCAACTAGATGAAATTAGCCCGCAATATTCTTTTGGTTGATGATGAAGCAGCTTGGTTACGCACCTTAGCCAACACCCTTAACCGCCTTGTACCCGAAGCACAAATCGATACCTGTGTTGATAGCCGTCAAGTGGCCAACCGTCTTAATGTGGCCGACTATGCGCTAGTACTGCTTGATCTGACTATGCCGTTTCATTCGGGGGAAGAACTGCTAGCAATGATACGCAGCGAGCACCCTAACACCCGAGTGATCATTGTCACCGGCGTTAATGAGGTCGACACTGCTGTTAGGTGCATTAAAAATGGCGCCTATGATTATTTTATTAAAACCGATGCAGTTGAAGATTTAGCCCGTACGGTCAGGCGCGCGCTAGAGGTCGTTGGGTTAGAGCGCAACTACCTTAAAATCAAAGAGCACTTTTTAAGCCGTACGCTCGAACAACCTCAGGCCTTCAATAATATTCTCACTTGCGAGCCACAACTGCTGGACCAATTTCGTTACCTTGAAGCCATCGCCCATAGCCCAGAACCGCTGCTAATTTCTGGCGAAAGTGGCACAGGTAAGAGTGAATTTGCTAAGTCGAGCCATCAGCTATGCTGTGCTGACGCGCCTTTTATCAGCCTCAACCTAGCGGGTATTAGTGATGAATCGTTTGAGCTGAAACTGTTCGGCCAGTTAAAACACCATGATGATGGCCAAGTCACCGCACAAGCCGGCGTGCTGCATAATGTTAATGGTGGCACCTTGTATCTCAATGAAGTGGGCGCACTGTCAATTGCCAGCCAACTCAAATTGCTCGATGTGATAGAAAGCCGACAATATTATCCCGTTGGCAGTGAGCGCCCTTATCCGGTGAATTGCCGCATTGTGGCCTCTACTCAAGATGACCTACTTAAGCTCAATCAGCAAGGCAGCTTTCGCAGCGACCTACTGTATCGATTAAGAGCCCACAAAATCCATCTACCACCGCTATCCCAGCGCAATTTAGACTTGTCGATGCTCATCAATCACTTTATTGAACTCGCCGCACAAGAAATGGAGTTACCACCGCCACAACAACCGCGGGATCTAGCCGCGCAGCTTAGCGAGTATCGCTTTCCGGGTAATCTCCACGAATTAAAAGGAATGGTATTTGATGCCGTCAGCCGTAGCGATGGTGTACAGCTCAATATCAGCCCATTCATGGAGGCAATAAACGAACACCGCACTTTAGATAGCCAACCACAAACGGCAATGGTGTTCCCCAAAGCATTGCCGACGTTGGCTGAAATGAGCCAAGCATTGATCGATGAAGCCATGAGTCGCACCGCTAATAACCAAACTGCCGCAGCGCAAATGCTCGGTATCAGCCAAAGTGCACTCAGCCGACGCTTAAAAGGCTAGTCCGAGCTCAACATACAAAAAAGCCGAAGCAATATGCTTCGGCTTTTTAGCTTAACCATCTCTTCTAACCCTAAGCGTTACTTTGTAGCGCTTGCGCTTCTTCAGCATCATGGGCTTTCTCAGTCGCATCAACGATGGTCAATACGGCTGTATCACCTACCACATTACAAGAAGTCAGTACCATGTCAATCAATCTATCAAGTGCCGCAACAATCACGAACGCTTCAACAGGTAAGCCCATCTGGTGGATAAGCACTCCAATCATCACCATGCCGCCGCCGGGCACACCGCCCGCACCGACTGACAATAAGAAAATACTAAATAGCAATGCTGGCAGTTGGTCCATCGCTATTGGCGCACCAAATGAATTGGCGACAAAGAAGATAGCAATGGTGATATAAATCGATACGCCGCCCATATTCATAGTGGCACCCAGTGGCACACCAAACCCGGCCACGGCGCGTTTTACACCGAGTTTTTCGGTTAGGGTTCGCATGGTGACAGGAATCGTCGCGTTAGAGCTTGCGGTAGATAATGAAAATAAGATCTGCTCGCGGGTTTTAGCACGAAACGCCTTAGCAGAAACCGGTGTAAACAAGCTCACTGCAAATGGGTAGACCACAAAAATCCACAATAACAACAAGCCTAAAATTAGTACTAGGTATTCCAGTACACTGAAAAATAACGCTGCTTCAAGTGTTGCACCAAGCTTCAACATCAACGCAAACACACCAATAGGTGCCAGTTGCATCACCACACTAATCAGCTTCATCATTACCTTGTTGCCCTCTTGGAACCCTTGGACCAACAACGGCACAGACTGACTCATTGATTTAACGACACCGCCCACAAGCAATGCCATAAAGATCACCTGCAACATATTGCCTGAACTAAACGCGGCAATCGGGTTGCTTGGTACAATACCCACAATAAGCTGGACTAAATTGGGTAACTCTGTAGCAGTAATCTCCACTCCACTGCCGCCAGACATATCAACTCCACGCCCAGGAGATAGCAGCAACGCCACACAAAGCGCAGCAAAAATCGCGACAACAGTATTAATGATGTAGAAACCAAAAGTTTTACCACCGAGACGGCCGAAACTTCTTAGGTCTTGTAACTCCAAGACACCGCAGACAATGCTGACAAATACCAATGGCACTACCAACATCATAATCATGTTGACGAACATGGTGCCAACACCGCTGGCCAGATCCACGACTGTGCCTGAAAGGAAGCCTACCTGAGGCAGAAAATACTGAATGAAGCTACCGAGGATCAGTCCGGAAAATAGACCAATAAAAATCCGGGTCGAAAGAGATTTAGTCATATGCTTGCCTTTTATTTGCACGATTCAATACGTACATTTATCTATTTGTCGACGCCTAAGGATTTAAAAGTATTTTTATTATAAATAAATCAATAAATTAAAATCTATTGACCGTCCTTCCCTCAAGGAGGAAAGCCTTAAAACGCGTTACTCACAAAAGATAGTGAATCATGCTGGCACTAATTTCAAACCCAATTACCCAATTGTTAAAAGCAACAAGATAGAAACACACGGAAAAACAAGCACTAAGTACCAGTAAGTAATGAAATTAATCCTTAGGACAGCGAAAAGCAGTGCAGGTAACTTTTACAAACTTAAACCCCCATTAACAATGAGGGCTTATTTGCTTAAATAACGATAGATATAAGCACCAATCAAAATCAAAATCTTGGCTAAAAACTTCAAAGCAGACCCATAAAACAGCAAGCAATACCAGCATACTGTATATCACTAGATGCTCATAGCAATACCACTTAGGTTAAGCGAGCCACAACTCAACATCTTTAATAATAAAATTACCATTAAAACGAGGATGAGGCTCACCTATGGGTTCTAGCTCAAAGTACTGGCGATGCTCTTCAGGCAAACCCTCGAAGCCGCAAATCACCTGATAAAGCCAACTTTCAGTGTCCCACTCTAATCCCTGCTGTTGATGATACTGTAATGCTGATTGCCTCATACCACTATCAATGACCGCACAAAAATACTCATCGACAGCCAGCTTGAGCGGGTTGTCTGGTATATCAAAGTCTTCGGCTGCCGCTAAAGACATGCTCACATCATGCTCGCGCGTTGGAGTTGCAACCTGATGGCGGGCAATCGACTTGATTTGAGTCACCAATTGCAACAGCTCATTCTCATGACCCGTATTGAACACATCAGCCGATGCCGGTGCTATCAAGGCATCAGCTTGATTAAACAGATTCGGTACCTGCTTATGGCCAACATGATTGTCAGGGTTATAGTCTGGATGCTGATCGGTATACAACAGCCAGCCCTTAAGTAGCCGCGTACGGCCTTGGATTTGACGGAATCGGCCAAGCAGTTCAAGTAAACGCCCCTGAACCACGCTCAACTCCTGGGTACAATCACTCAAGGTTTCTTGCAAACGCGTCACTAACAGCTTACGCAGTTCTCTGATATCACCGGCAATATTTGCAAGCTCATCAAACTGCACCATCTCTAAGCCATTAAGCAGCTCTGTCACTTGGCTTTGGGCCAGTTCATTTTCTCGAATTTTGGCATTAATCGTGCCCACATAACCAAATTCGTTATTAATACGACTCCAAAGCACACGGATGGAATAACGCAGTCCTTCAGCAAAGGCGTAGACGTGCTCGCTCAGATCCGCTAAATAAGCCTCTGAAGCCGCATAGTCAACCGCATGGCGCGCTTCTTTATAATGATCTGCCAGTGTTTTAATGGTCGCCATTGATGAGCCCACGTTAGCGTCAATTTGACGATTACGCTCATCTTTTAGCGCCTCTTCCAATAAGGCCCGTACCGAGCGTTTGAGCCTAAGCTCCTGCTCTGCTTCTGGGCGATACAAGATATCCGCTTTACGTAGCTTATCTACGATTGCGGCATTGTCGTTGTTTTCTGCGATAGAGCCGGCCAAATAGACATCCATCACCAACTCAGCATGACGGCCTAGCTGCTTTAGCAGCTTTACCCCCGCCTGATGTAAGTTGTTTCCCATGCTACATCAGCTCCCTTTGGGTCGCCGTTTCCGCTTGCAGCTCTAGGCTTAACCCTTCAGTCTCATCAATAAAGCGAATCACTTCATAAAGGTAATCAAGCTTACCCGTGGCAATGTAGATCTGCTTTTCCTGATTAGGGCGCAACAAGTAACCCAGTTCAACCAAGCGCTTAAACACTAATTTTATTTGCGCATCAACTTGGCTACTGGTTGAACCAAACAAGCGATAGTGGCTTATTTTAGCCAGTTGCTCTTTGAACGCTGGTGTATCTTCGATACGGCTTTGTAGCTCGGTTAATCGTATTGCTGCCCCTTCACTTAGCGGGGCATCTTGGCCATTTGCCTCTTGCACTAAGACTAACCACTCCACCAGCGGGGTTAACGCATTGCAAATATCGCGAAACTGCTGTGATATCACTTTACGTTCGCGCTCACCGAGCTGCAGATAGCCACAGAAAAACACTTCGCCCTCACCGGCTTGCGCTAAGGTGCGATTGATTTGATTGAGGTATTGTTCAATATGTTCTCGGGTACTGGCACTTTTAAGTGCACGCCAACCATCTTCATTGGTGATTTTACAAATAAACTCACCCCGTAATAGGGCTTCAATCAGCGCACCTTGGCCAACTAGCACAGTCTCTGTCATTGCAGTCATTACACCGCCTCCTTAGCCACACGTTGATTGAGTTTATCGGCTATAGGGTTCATCTGCGGTTTCACCACTTGTAGCTTTTTGGTTTGTTTATTGATGATGTAGCGATTGGCAAACAAGTTCAGCACCTCAGACTCTGGATTAGGGAATGCCCCCAAAACACTGATGTTGTTGTTCTCACAAGCATCAAAAATCTTTTTCACATTGCCGTGGTGCAAGGTTCCAAGCTCATCAATAGGCCAGTGGATAGTCACCGCGGCAGGACCGCGCAATAAACGGGTAAATGCCAATAGGAACTTACATAAAATCAAGTAAGCCATACCGTGACTGGATGATTCATTCAACTGACGGTCAGTACGGATGACCAGATCGCTATTGCCCTCTTTAAGGCGCAATTCAATTTCTAACAGTTTTGCAATTCCGCCGGTTAGTGCTGCGCGGCCAATAATATCTAACGCTCGGCGCATACTGCTGGTGTAGTGCTCATTGGGTAATTCATTAAAACCATCGGCCTTCCACTGTTTAAAGGCTTTTACAAACTCTTCTAACTCTGGCCAGAACTCCAGTTCGCTGATCCGCGAGCGAATTTTCACCGCGGATTCTGACACACCATCAAGGAACAGCTCTTCACCGACCTCGCGAGTAATTCGGGCACTTTGCGAGGCGATACGGCGGTCGATATCGGCAAGCACATCATAAAATGCCGTCAAATCCACGCCAAAAATACGCCCTTGTTCACGCAGTGCCATCATTGACTGAGGCACCATGACATTTAGCAGCTGTTCAAGTTGCGGCACCAGTTTACGGTAATCAAGCAAGCGAATACCCTTGTCATTCACTGAGCTCGACTCTTCACGGGCACGCTCCCAAGTTTCAGACAAACTTGAGCCCGACTTGCTGGCAATCACCGAATCAAAATGCTCAACGTATTGCTTGACCGCGGTCAGTAATTGGTCGCGACTTAGCAATAACTCTTCGCCCTGTCTAAGGCGCTCGGTCAACCCACCTTGTGGTTGATCGTTGTTAGCCGGTAACTTGAGTTCAGCTAATTTGCGCATGACACTGCGCAGTTTAGTGAGGTTTTCAGACGCTTCAACTTGGACTGCATCCGATGCTTTGCGAGCCGTATCTAACTCAGTACGACGCTGCTTAATTTCAGCGGCGCGCTGCGCCAATTGCTGCTCAAGCTCAGAGGTGGCAATTTTCACCGTTGACAGTTCTGATTGCAGCTTAGGCTTACGCACTAACCAAGTATGTTGGTACCAGTCATCAAAACGTAGCACTTCACTGCGACGCTGCTCCGCTTTGGCAATGTTTTGCTCTAGCTGCTTAATATCTTGTTTGAGCTTAACAATTTTTTCTTCGTCGACTCCACGTGATTTAAGCTCATTTTTATACCATTGCTCGCAGGCTTTCTGCTCAGCTTTGGCGTCGGTGCGGCGCTGACTAATGTTTTGCTTAACTTGGGCAAGTTGCGCTTCGAGTGCACCGATGACCTCTTGCCAATAAGCTTTCTTTTCCATACGCGCTTCAAGCGCCTGCTCTTGTTGCTCATCGAGCCAGTGTTGATGCTGATGTTCAAGCTGCTTAGTGTCGCTCTCGAGTCGAATGAGCCCCTGTTTAGCTGCGGCTATACGGGCACTTAACGCTTCATTGATACGCTGTTGCTCACTGCGCTTTTCATCAAACAAACGACGTAAGTCATCGCGGCTATTTTTGTGCGCAGTACGCGCAACCGTAAGACTACGGTTAACCTTATCCAATTCACCGTTAATATTTACTAAGTTATCTTCCGCTTCTGCTTTGAGGTTTTTGGCACTCACTAAGGCCTCATCGGCTTGCGCTAAGCGCTGACGCAGCGCTTGCTCTGAATGGGCATATTCAGGAATGTCGATAGACTTAAGGTCAATGTTTAGCCCAAACAGGGTACTGGCTGAATCTGGCGAAACACTGGGATGCAGGTCGCTACGGTGCAGTAACTCTGGGCTAATCACTTTACCGATGGAACCTTCCCACTCAGGCACTTCTTTGCGCAAATATTCCAGCAGCGTATGCGACTGCGGAAACAGCATGTGGTTAATTTCATCCAGTGCTGACTGACGCTCAATCACCCGCACACCGGCAAGGCGCAACGCTTCATTAGCCTGATCGCGCTTAGCTTTTAGCTTGCGCTCATCACTGCTGATGCGATCAACATCATTATTACAGGCTTCTTGATGTTCATCGGCCAAGCTAATGCGCTCATCAAACACCGCTAGGTTCAGTTTTTCCTCTTCGGTATAGGTTACATTGGCCACTTGCATGTTAAGCTCGGCCACTTTCAGCTTTAACCCATACGCTTGCTCACTAAACTGTTTTTCACCCTGTTGACGTTTGTCACGCCACTGCGTTTCTAACGCTTCAAGCTCTGCGCGAGCCACATCTCTTTGCTTGTCGCGCGCTTCACGATGCTTATCTTGCTCTTTATCAAGCTGTTCTAGCTCACGGTTGAGACTCTCACCAATTTTACTACGACGGGCGTTATACGCCGCTTCAATATCTTGGTGCTTCTCAGTTTGCAGTTTATGCCGCTCGCTGAGGTTTTCTAAACTGCCGCGCCAATTAGGCAGCTGGTCTAAATCTAGCTTGGCCTGCTCAATGTCAGCATCGAGAAAGGCACCATGTTGATCTTCAATGGCGTCGAGTTCAAATTCAATTTTGGCCACGTCGCCTTTCGCCGCTGAAAGATCGAGGTTGAGCTCATCACGCTGCTCTTTCCACTCTTCATCCAACTGACGCAACTGCTGACCCAACAACTTTGATTGTTGCTGGTGTTCTTCTTGGCGCACCACTTCTTGCGTTTCGTCGCGCACATAGCCGCGCTTTAATCCGCCTAGCCGCTGTTCAACACTCAGCAGTTGGTTAAACTCCTGCTCAAGCTTTTCAAACTCTGGACGAATTTGTTCAAAACCTTGTATGAGCTGGCTTTCGCGGATCCACGCTTCTACCCGTTGCGGATTTAAACGTGAAGCAGGCGGATTAACCCCATCCTCTTCTAAAATGGCAGCGATCATCGACTTGATGGTTTCCATCTTGCCTTCTTTTGAATGCACCGCTTTGGCGAGCTTTTCAATATGGCGCAATGAATGCTGACTTTCGCACAAGCTAAATTGACGCGCATAATTACGCAGTTCAGTGCGATTACTCCCGGTACTAAGCAAAGTGCGGTCATTTTGAATAATGGCACGAAACTCTCGGGTATTAAGCAAATTGGTCACGCTGACACCAGCGCTTTTCATTTTTCTACCTAGCTCTGCCATCGTGTGGCATATAACGGTTTCGCCTTGCTGGGTTTTAATATAGTCATCAAGCTCAAACGCTTTGGCGATAAAGCGGTAGTTCACCCCTTTACCTTCACCGGCTGAAGCTAATACCGCCTGGTTAAGCTGGCCGTCGTCACGCTTATACTCATAGATGATAAAACTTGAATCGTGGGGCAAATACCAGCGCTCGAAACTATCTCGCGTTGAGGGCACAACACGACTGGGGTATTCACCATAAAACACCGGTACCAAACGCTGTAAGGTGGTTTTACCCGAAGCATTGGTACCACAAATGTTGGTATGGCCATCTAATAGTAATTCAACAACGCCAGGAAGGTGGGTGTTAATCAACACGATTCGATTCAAGCTTGGCATTTTTATCCTTATCCAAACAGTGCCGCAAGTCGGCGACATAAAACCAGCGGTATTAAGCCGTAATCTATGGGCTATAAGCGACTTAATGGGGCAAAACTATCCCTAAAATAAAACAAAAACAGCACACTTGGCAATGATATGCACCGCTGAGTGTTATCTAAGGATTAATAGCCGAGTATCATACGCTAATTTGACGAAAATCAGTGTTCAAGGAAGGAGCAGATAACTTAAGTTGTCGGTGAAGATTTTAGCCGCTTGGGCAAAACAAAAACAAGATAGGCACGACGAAGTCGAATCACACCTTAGCGGGCAGAACAGTACGGGGATGCAGCGCCATAAGTCTGTTGACGCGACGGCGGCAAAATTTAACTTAGTGTCGATAAAAAAGCGCGCTAGGCGCGCTTATTTATATAGAGACTCAGTTACGCCGCTTCAAAGGCATGACGATAGCTTTCATAGTCTGCGACCATGCCAGCGGCCTTTTCAGCCTCATAAGGACGCAAGCCACTCATCACTAATGTTTTAACGCCAGTTCCCACTACACGGTCGTTGGCAAGCAGCTCAAAGCTCAATGTAACATCACCACGCTTACCGGTAATCTCGAGTTGTTGATCAACCAGCTTTAAAGACACTTGGTCAAAATCGAGGGTATGCAAATCAAACGACATGCTTTCATAAATGACCAATGGACGTGCAGGATTAATCATCATCTGATGTTGTTTCATCATGGGAACCAGCACATGAATGAAATTCAAACCTGAAAAAGCCACATAACTGCGTACAAAAGATTCTATTTGGGTCGCGCAGTGCACCTTATCGCCACTGGTTTCAACCTGTAGGTAGGTTTTATCACGTGAATCGCTAATGGCAAACTGACTAGAAACCGAATCGGCAAACTGTAATTCAACCCCATCGCCCACCATACCTTCAAATGTAAAATGCATTTTTTGATGCAAACCATATTGATTTAGGACCAAAGCAAACAATAGGTCTCCCGGTACACAAAAGCGCTTCGCGCCGACGTTATGAATGGGATTAAAATCACTGGCAATCGCTTTAGCAAAGTCACTGGCTTGCTGCGCTGTTACGTGAACGGTTTGGTCTTGCTTGGAAAAATAGGGCGTTAAAAACATGTCTACTCATCGGTTGTTAGCACTTCTGGGCGCATATTCTATAGCAGAACAGCAAAACAACTCACCCGATGACTTGCAAATACCGTTAAGCTCTTGAAAATAGACGTCCTACTTGCTTTTTAGTACGAAAGAAAACCTGTTTAAAGGGATCAAGGTACAACCCCAATAAGCTTTGATGGGCTTCATCATCATGAATACCGATTTTGAGAGAGTCCACAGTACTCGCTTTTACCAACGATCCTGCCATTCTATCCCATATTGCGAGTGCTGATCCCAAATTGGTATCTCGGTGAATTCGTGCGATGCTGTGGTGAACTTGATGCTGCGCGGGACTGATAAACCAGTTTTCTAACCGGTCACCCCAACTCAACCAAATATGGCTATGACGTAAATTAGAGCCAAAAACATTGAACAAAAACACAAATACATTGGCCCCAAGCACATCATACATTTTTAACGTCGCACCAAAAAAGTAATAGCCTAATCCAACCGCGACACCTTGTGCTAATGCCATACGGCAGCCATAAAGATAGGTTTCAACAGGATGACTTCGATAGATGGTGAATGGAGTCATCACCCTAGCGGAGTGATGTACTTTATGAAACTCCCATAAAAACGGGACCTTATGAAGCACAAGATGCAATAAATAGCGGGTAAAATCATCAAACAAGAACAATAGCAAGGTAAAAGCAGCTATGACTACGGCTTGATTCTCGGTGATAGGCTCAATAACACCAAACAGCTGTTCTAGCCCTCCACTGACACTGAGCGCAACCGGTACCATGGTGAACATAAGCGGCACCAGTAAAGCCGCTTTGAGTAATTTATTGAGTATCAACAACGCATAGTCATGCTTTGCTGAACTCGACAAATAGATAGCTTTTGGAAACAAGAAGCGCATAAAACCAACTGCACTACGTTGTTGTTGGCCAAGCCAATAAACAGGCAAGGCCAACACAATCGCACCAAGAACATAGCCGATATAAAGGCGCTTATTGGCATCAAACGGATAATTAACTAAATCCGTTAAACTACTAGATAACAACTCGATAAGCGCCAATGTAACGACTCCTTGACTTGACTCAACTAAGCTAAATTAAAAGCGGTATTGATAACCTACTTGGAACTGCTGAGGTTTACTCGGTCTTGCGCCATAAGGGCGACGGCTAACGATTTCTTGAGTATCGAATACATTATCAGCTTTAACATACACTAAGCCATATTCGTTAAAATCGTAACTTGCCGACATATCAACCACTGTCAACGCCTCTGTTACGCTCCCCGATAGCACCACACCATCACCGGATGCTTCAATCATCTCGTCGATATAGCGTACAATCATGTTAACGTCCCAGTTATTGCTAACCAAGCCTAAATTGAGTGATAACTGATTTTCAGGTAAATACGGCAATTCATCACCGGCCTCAACATCACCCCACATATCAAATCCTGACTCAAAGCTGGTTTTAAACTCGCTTTGGGTATAGGTATAAGATAGTGACACCGGCAACTCAATATCATCGGACAAGTCAAAGCGATAACCTGAAGTTAACTCTAAGCCAATAACATCAACTTCACCGCCATTAAACTCAGTGTCATCATCGCTGCCACAGCTTGAGAACTGGCAGCCTTCTTTCAAGTTCCCAATATCATTGAAGAAACCAATCAACTCAAAATTAAAGTTACCGTCGTTATAACGACCACCTAACTCGTAGTTAATACTGCTTTCAACATCAATACTTGGATCTTGTTTCGGGCTGGTCGGCAAGAATCCCTCATGAACACCGAATAGCAGTCCGGCATTATCAGATAGACTATAAAACACGCTCAAGCTAGGTAACCAAATACGAGTCGTTTTATTGAGGTAGTCTTCTTCGCTATCTGGCGCTCGATTCTGATACTTAGCATCGATATATTCACCGCGAACTCCCGCCGTCACATCCAATGCATTCCAGCTAATAGTGTCTTGCAGATATACCGACCATGCATCCACTTTTTCCCGGTCCGTCGTTGACGCTTGAGTCGGATTGCCATCCGTGACTAAGTTAGCTTGCTGCATTAAATAGCTATCGGTGGTGTGGTTACGCTCAATTTGATCTTGATGGAAACGCACGCCTGATTGGAATTCATGTTGTAAGCCACCTAACTCAAATCGCCAGCTCAAGTCTGACTGAATACCTTGAGAGTAATAGCTACGATCGTTGTTACCTAATATCAGTTTTTCGTACTCTGCAACAGAGTCCTGCTGACCAGTCAAAATCTGATAAAAACGCGCATTGGTTTCATCTTTGTCCGGGTCCGCTAAAATCTCCTGCAAACTTCGATTAACTAAGCCACCTTTAAATCCATTTATCTTGTACCACGCACGTTCAAATTCGTTTCGATACACACGAGTAGTGATGTCTAAACTGTCTGAAGCAATAAAGTGATTGAACTGAAACTGCTTATGCGTCCAGTCCATATTGTCTAGTTGACTAGCTACATAACGACGGTTTGGCGAAGCAGCAAAATCCTCATCTGATAGACCGAGATAAGTCTCATTAGAAGTTTCATTTGCGTAAGAAAGCTTTAGCTCAAATACTTGGTCGAACGACTCTCCAGCTAAGTCATAACGTAGTTTGGTCATCACATCGCTTTTTTCAAAGCCTGTGTCACCGCCGCCATCCAGCTCTTTAAAGCCATCGGCACGCATATGCACGCCTTCAATCAAAAATCCAAAATTACCTATGGTATTACCGTAGTAACCATGGGCTTTAGCATAACCATCACTGCCAGCAGAAACATCAATTAAGCCTTCTGATGCCTGTGGTACTGCACGGGTTACCATATTCAATGAACCCGCGACAGTATTCGGACCATATTTAATCGCCGATGGCCCTTTAAATACTTCAATCGAAGTCATCTTCGCTGTCATCGGGAAGTAATAGGCTGATGCAGCTGAATAAGGCGCAGGACCAATCAGTACCCCGTCTTCCATAATATTAATTTTTTTACTGCGCTCAGGCGTAGCACCACGAAAACCGATATTAGGCCTTAGACCATATCCATCTTCTTCACGAATATTGACTCCGGGTACGCTGTATAAGATGCGGTTTATGTCATCAAACTTAAACTGCTCTAACTCAAGCTCATCAATCAGCGTTTCTGAACCACTTTGACGGCTCAATTTTTGGTCGCGACCAATGATCTGCATTTTTTCAATGTAGGTGTCATTGACGGTTTTCTCTGCTTGGTCCTCAGCCGCAATAGCTGAGGTCGTCAAAGCTACTTGTATCGCCGACGCTAACACCAATTTTTTCATTAGGGGATGTGAGTTCATTTAGTCGTTATCTCCAGCAGATGTTTGCGGTAATTCAAGCGCTAAGCTATTAATAAAGTCATTTTTCAATTGATCTGTCACTGACTTTACTTCAGCGTGGGTATCAGTCACTTGCTGTTCATTATCCGTTAGCGTCTGAGCTAAACTACTTTCATAGGCTTGTACATTGGTGATCGCACTTTGAATATTCGCAGTTAAGGTTTCTGCGGTTTCAACATCATTTTCATCAACTAGGTAGTCATCAAATCCGACACCTTCGTTACCGCTATAAAGCGATTGCAACGCTTGCAAGTTACTCGCAATATTTTCTATCGAATGGAAAGCAAGTGGCGACTCAACATCTTCTGGGCAAACACTGGTGCCGCAACTATTGGCAAACAAACCAAGCGGCGTAGCTAACTTGCCATCTTTGGTGACACTGTCGATATAAAACAGCGCGTCAGAGACCTTATTTACCGCTTGATGTACATCATCGAATTCACTACCTGTCTGCCCGGCATTTTTCAAGGCAGCCGCATAGCCATCTGCTGCAGACCACTCAGTTACTAATGCTTGCGCATTATTGTGAATGTCGCCTGCAATCTCAGCGGCAAATTCACAACGGGCGACAATACGATCCGCTTCTGTACGGTTATTCCAGCCATCAGGGGTCACACTTTCAGTACAGCTATGATCAAGGTTTGAGTTAAACAGCAGATACTCTAATGCCACTAGCCCCTTACGCGCAGGTGTCCTGTTAGCAATATCATATGGCACGCCATTAATGTTACCGGTTTCAAAAGACACCACATCTAAGTCAACGCCACAGCGGCTGACAACGGGCCAAGAATAGATCTTATTGCGAAGCGCTCCATCATCATCGAGTAGCGGACCTAACTGCATCATTTCTACCTGCTGCCACACTGACATGGCACCACGCCAATTTTGTTGTGCGGTTTGCTGCGCGCTAGTTAACTCAGCCTGAGTGTTATTGCCTTGCTCAAACCCAACTGCTACGGTGCAATACGCATCAACACCAGCTTGTTGCTGTTCACTGACAGAGACAAACTGCTCAAACGTGGGGGTGATGACACCATCAACTAAATTGGTCAATAACGCGGTTTGGTCAAAGTCAGAAGTGGTATTGTCTTGGTTACCATAGTCAGCACCAGCGCTACTGCTCGTGCTCTCACCACAGCCTGCTAATAATGCACCTGTGATTGCGACACAGATGAGTGAATATTTAGAGGGAGTTGGCATATTTATTCCTTACTTTAAATACGACAAAAGCTCAGCACCCGAAAGTGCTAAGCTTTTTATGCCTATAGGGCGAATTTGGAGTTAAATGACTTACCAGTTAGCCGCATTCTCTGCATCAAATACGTAGCTGGCTTGTAAGATATCTCTAGCCTTAATCAGGTCTGCACGATAAGCATCAACATCACCAGTTAATACTGGCTCAACGCCCATATAATCGTGAACCTTCTTAAAGTCGGCATCGCTAATTTGGCTGTATTCACTGAATTGCAAACCTAGTGCGAAGCCTTTCATTTCTGAATAGTGCTTAGCTAAGTCTTCATAGTTGAAGTCGGCTGCATCACCGTCAGTAGCCAGCGGAGCTAAGTCGGCAGCAACATCATTGATGTAGTGAACAACAGTCGATGCAATCGCACGTTCCCATGCATCGAGTCCCGCTTCTGCATGCTCACTTAACTGAGCAAGTTGCTCATCAGTCAGTGCTGCACCTACGTTGTCATTAATTAGCTTGCGGCCTGCAATAAATGCTTCCATCGCTTGTGTGGTGTAGTCGGTTGCAGCCGCATTGCCCACAGTACCTAAATCACGTTTAGCGGCATTGACAGACTGGCCGAAGTTGTACTCACTATGTAGGTCAATTTTGCCGTCGCCATCTGTATCTTGAGCACCATTCCAATCAGCACGGCCTTCATCGTCTGAAACCCTACTTGCAATCTCTACATCGCTGTATTCTAGATAGTTACGCGCCGCACCAAAATAGCCAAAACCTTCATCGAACTGATGCTCTAGGTTGGTATATGCACTGCCGTCTTTAGCTGGGTTGATGTTGTCAGTTGTTAAGCCCTTACCATCCGTATCAACACCAAAATAATCATCAGACGCTTGTGAGTAAGTGATCGACATCAGCAAGAATTTTTGAATCAGTTGCGCTAAATCAACGCCATTTTCATCAACATAAACTTTAGAAATGTCATTACCTAATACATCTTTACGTACTTCACCATTGATTTTAGCAACCGCGTTGTCCGCCAAACGGTCAAATAATGTCGCTATCAATTCTGACGGAGTTGTTGAACCTGTTTCGCCCCAACCTGCAAATGCACCGTCATTCCACATTTCATGTTGTCCACCAGCATCATTACCAGCAACTTTGTCATGTAAGTTTTTGTAGCCAGTGATATCTGACAGCAAGCCATCTTTAGAGTTGTCGATAAACGTGACTGGAATATCTGGATACTCTGTATCTTCGTCAGGGTTGTAGAAATAGTCTAGTTTCGCTAGGACATCTTCTTTGCTCATTAATGTATTAGCATCAATATCAGCATCTAAGCTGTTTTTGATATAATCATTTAGTTCAGCGATTAGAATATTACGCGCAGTTTGACCAGTGTAAGAGACACTAGATTCACCATCATTTAGTTTACTGTCAAATACATAACGATCCATCAAATCATTGATGGTAATAGTAATATCTTTCGAATATGTGTTGGAGTCACTATCGGTAACTGTCAGTGAAGCCACCATTTCTAACGAATCGAGACTATCAGCATCTAACACAACACCATCTGCTAATTTCAACGTTGTGCCATCAACAACAAATTGGTCACCTTCAACAGCGAAAGTATGCGTATCTGATGCATCAGCATCAGTTGCGCTTAACGTACCCACTACTGCCGCGGCAGTATTTTCATCGACAGTGACATCTGAAAGCAGGATATCTGTTGGTGCGCTATTACTTGGCGCCGGAGTTGGAGCTGGATCAGGCTCTGGAGAAGAGCTGTCTGAACCGCCACACGCGGTAAGTAGGCCCATAGACAGTGCAATCGTTGTTGCCAAAATAGATTTTTTGAGCTTCATGCTAATACCTTGTATTTATTTCACGTTAGTCCAACCATCTTGATTACGTGAATTTTACACAAATACAAATGATAATCCATCTTATTTGCAATATTAACATAACATTTGTTACCAACAGCAATATAATAGCAAGACATATTCTGCTTGTGATTAAGGTTCAAATTACAAACTAAACAACTGATAACAAAACACTTAAATAAATTCCACGCAGTTCACTAGCCAAGAAGCACCACTGAAAAGCTTGTTGCGAAGATTTTAAAAATCATACCAATTGCGGATGCTGACAGTGTAAATCAGTCGTTAGTTACAGCTTGTTGTCGCTGTATAGTGACCAAATCCCAGACTAAATTGTCATAGAGTGAGCTTATCTCACAGCCTAAACAGGCGCTGGAAAGCCATTTTATGAGGCAAGATTGACAGCATAAACTGTGGAAAGATTCACACTTCCTTAACCAAGCATGCTGTATAGTGCATTTTTCACTCTCTTAGCTAAAATAAGCTTGCTGCAACACCGGCATTAACAATCAGCTTTCTGCTACATCAATGAACATCTAGACAGGCAAACCATGAAGCCGATAAAGCACCTACTACAGCCCTTAATTTCTTGACGGACTGCAATCAATAACAGTACGAATTCAAGAAATCAGAATGGCAATTTAAAGTAGGTAAATCATGCAAAAGCATTGGACCAAAACCGAAAAACTTCACCTCAGTGTCAGCAACCCCAATATTCATATCAGTGGCACTCACAGCTACTACAGTGATTACTGGGATAGTGGATTTGAAAAGTCAGTGGTGCGTTACCTGCATGGCGACGAGATGACCCGTGATAACCCACCACCTTGGCCTGTCGACCAACTCTATATTGGTAATTATGTCTGTATAGGTGCAGAAGCCGTGATTCTAATGGGCGGCAATCACACCCACCGTACTGACTGGTTGTGCCTTTACCCATTTATGCAAACTATTACGGAAGCTTACCAGAGCAAAGGCGATACCAGGTTAGCTGACAATTGTTGGATAGGGATGCGGGCGATGTTAATGCCCGGCATCAGCATAGGTGAAGGCGCAGTTGTGGCCGCTAACGCTGTGGTGACCAAAGATGTACCTGCTTACAGCATTGTGGCGGGCAACCCGGCTAAAGTGATTAAGCACCGCTTTGATGAACATATCATCACGCGTTTGCTCGCACTTAAGCTATACCAACGTCCGGAATCTGAAATCATCAAGCTGATTCCCTACTTGTCTGCCACAGATATTGCAGGGTTAGAACAAGCGATTAGCCAGCTTGAGGCTTCAAACAATACTTGACGCCATCGCTACGCCTATTAGCCACCAGTCAGTTTTTGCCACCAAGACAGCGGCTCACCGCAGTTTTTAGCTGGCTGGTAGCTTACCGAGAGTGCCGGTAAGCGCTGAACATTGCCACAATCAGATTCCATAGCTTGGCCTGTGGTTTTATCAAAGTAACCATTGACGATACCGTCAACTGGCGTGCGCCTTAGACTAATTGGCGCACGATTGTTTAAAAACGTTTGATAAACCGCCATAGCACCGCTACTGCCATACAATCCTGTTTTGCCATTATCATCCAGCCCGACCCACACTGCCGCGACATTCCGCTCATCAAACCCGGCAAACCATGAATCTCGCGAATCATTACTGGTGCCGGTTTTGCCCGCTAATGTCACCCGTGGAAACGCCTGCCCTAGACGTTTAGCCGTGCCCTGCTCAACCACTTGTGTCATCGCATGTTGCACTAAGAAATTAGGCGCTGCTTCAATCGCTTGGCTTTGCGGCACTCTTTCTACCGCGAGTGGATTGTCATGACTATCCAGCACTGCGGTTACCGAAGACAACTGCCGATAACGGCCATTGTCAGCAACGGTTTGATAAACCTGCGCCACCATTAATGGCGATCCATTTACCGCACCAAGTAACATAGAAGGATACTGCGGTATGGTATCGCGCCAACCAGCTTTATCTAGCACACTGGCGACACTGCCGGTGCCCACCTGCATGCCTAAATTGACGGTAGGCACATTCATCGACTTCATAAACGCGGTCATTAGCGGCACTTCACCGCGAAATTGTCGATCGACATTTTGCGGCGACCAAGTGTTGCCTTGACCATTTTTTAAGGTAATGGGTTTATCTGCCAGCGGCGTTGCTAAACTGTATTTGTCGCCCTGCGACAAGGCAGCCGCATAAACAAACGGTTTCATCAACGAGCCGATAGGGCGACGTATTTCAACCGCGCGGTTAAAACCTTGATACCCCGGTACCTTGTCACCGACCATTGCAGCAATACCTGCACTGTATTTATCTGTCACCACCATACCCACTTGCAAGGCTTCGTCTCGCTGACCTAGCTGTTTCATGGTGGTCACCACTGCTTTTTCAGCCGCTTCCTGAGCCAGTGGATCGAGTGTGGTGTATACCTTAATACCAGATTGCTGCAGCAGTTGGTCGCCAAAACGACGATTGAGCTCATGTTTCACCACGGCAAAAAATGCCGGCAGTTTTTGATGAACCGGCTTGCTTGCTTTACGTAAACCTAATGGTGACTCAACCGCGGCTTTATATTCAGCGACCGTGAGCTTGCCGTCTTCCATCAAGAGTCGCAGCACCAAATCGCGACGCTGTTGAGCGCGCTCAGGGTAACGCCACGGGTTGTAATAGGATGGGCCTTTAATAACTGCAATCAAAAAAGCTTGCTGGGGCACGGTGAGCTCGGCAATCGGGCGGCCAAAATAAAACTGCGATGCCAACCCCATACCGTGCACGCCACGAGCTTTGTCTTGCCCCATGTAAACTTCGTTTAAATACGCCTCGAGGATTTCATCTTTGTCATAACGAAAATCAATGATCACCGCCATCAAAGCTTCGCGAACCTTGCGCACTAACGAGCGCTCACTCGATAAGAAAAAGTTTTTCGCCAACTGCTGCGTCAAAGTTGAGCCACCTTGCACTGTGCGCCCAGCGCTAATATTGACCATAGCGGCACGCACAATCGCAAATGGATTAACCCCATGATGCTGATAGAAACTGCGATCTTCGACCAAAATCAACGCATCGACAATCGCTTGCGGCATTTTGTCTGTGCTAACAAATAAGCGGTCTTCGTCGTTGCCAGTCACAATGCGATCAAGCAACACTGGCTCAAGGTGGAATACAGCAAGCTGGCGTTGGTCCGTATGCCGGCTCACTTTGCTGACGCCTTGGCTATCAAAACTTATCATCACCCGCTGCGCATCTTGCTCACCTTGAGGGTGCAAAAACGGGCGGCGCCATAAATCGACTTTGGTTTTAGAGGCAGAGAACTCCCCAACCTGACGAGGATTGGCGACTTTGCGATACCCCAACAGTTTAAGCTCAGCAATTAACTGCTGATGACTCACCGCTGCACCGGGATACAAGGCCATAGAGCGGCTGAAAACTTGTGCCGGCAAATGCCATTTTTGCCCTTCAAACTTACGCGCAATGATTTGATCTAAATAGATACAATAAAAAACCACCGCCGTGAGGCCAATCAGTGACAGCTTCCAGGTCAACGACCACAACTTAGCCCAATGACTTCTGCTCTTCGCTTTGGGCTTAGTTTTAGCCGTCTTGGCTCTAGGCTTTGCTGGGCGTTTCTTGGCTGTTTGTTTACTTGTCATTACTATTCCATTACTACAGATAAATCATCACAGCCATTACTGCGCACGATTGAGAGTTTTCTTTTTGGTATATTTAGTTGGATTGGTATTAGCCGGATCGTCCGGCCACAGATGCTTGGGATAGCGCCCCTTCATCTCTTTTTTAACCTCAACATACGCCCCTTGCCAAAATGCTGATAGATCTGCAGTTAAGGCTATCGGTCGCTGTGCCGGCGATAACAACTCCATGGTGGCAGCCAAATTGCCATTGGCCAACTGCGGACTTTGAGCCATACCTAGTGCTTCTTGTAGACGGACACTTAATAACGCACGTCCGGCATCATCGTATCGGATAGGTGAGCGTGTTCCCGTCGCCATAGGCCAGTGCGTGGGTAACCATTGACTGAGTAACTGCTGTTGCTCCCAAGTCAGTCGATTCAGCAGCAAGGTATAAAAATCAAGCTTTAGTAACTGTGGTAAGCGGCTAATATCCGTCAGGTAAGGCTGCAGCCAATCTGAGACTTCCGCCAACAACGACGGTTCATCATAGGCCGGCCACTGTGGATGCCATTGCTGCATTAACTGGGCACGCATCATCAGCTGCTGGGTTTTATCATTCAGTTGCAACCAGGTAAGCCCTCGCTCGGCAACCAGTGCACACAATGCTGGCGCAATAAGTTGTGCATCGAGTTTACTAGGACGGCAGCTTAAAGTGATCTCACCAACACTGCGGCGCCATTGCGCATCGAACTTCTGCTTCGTATCGTCCCAGCCACATATTTGTTGCTCGTTCACCAATGACGCTAGCGGACCATCAAACAGTTCGTTATCCAACTCTGCTGCAAGGTAGACTCGGCCACTGGCTTGACCTTGGGTTTCTTGAAAATCCGCCACCACTAACCAAGGTTGATTGGCCAACGGATCTTGCTCATTAATACTGACCCCTGAACCACAGGCCAACTGAAACCCTTGACCACGTTTTTTGGCAATGCGGTCGGGATAGGCAAAGGCGAGTAACATGGCCACATCGCGACTATTGGCTGCATTTAGCAACTCCGCATCACTGCAACTAAGATTGAAATGACGTAACCACTGCCTAACTCTTTGTCCCGCTTCGCCGCGCAGTGCTTCGGCTAAGTAACCCTGAATGTCCGCGCCTTTTCTTGAGCGACTACGCGATTCAATCACGCCAACTAATAGCGCTGCTAAACCAACCAGCATAGGTTGCTGTTGCGCATCGGCTAATAACTTGGCTTTTAATAGCATATGCGCCAAACGGGGTTCACACCCAAGCTGATAAGCCGCTTGTCCATGGGCGGTTATTTTGTGCTGATTGTCAGTTAACTCTAGTTGCTGCAGAAGTTGCCACGCAATTTGCTCATTGGCCGGTGCAGCTGCGGTTAATAATGGTAAGGCCGACAGTTGATTTACTCCCCAAAGCGCCGCATCTAGGCACATTGAAGTCAGATCATTATGGCTTATTTCTGGTTCGTCACTGCTCAGCAGTCGGTCATGTTGCTCTTTGCTCCACAAGCGAATACACACTCCCGGGGCAATACGTCCGGCCCGTCCACTACGCTGGGCGGCAGAAGACTGACTAATCCGTTTCATCGACAGGCGAGTGACACCGGTTTTAGGGTTAAAGCTCGCCTGACGCTTATAGCCGCTGTCGACCACATAGGTTATCCCTTCAATGGTTAAGCTCGACTCTGCAACATTGGTCGCCAGCACAATTTTATTGCGGCCATCGACTGCTGGGGCGATGGCTATATCTTGCTGTTTGGCCGTCAGTGCACCATATAATGGGGTAATAACAAACTGTGCATCATCGATTCGCGCGCTTAAATAGCGCTGCAGCTGCATAATTTCACGTTGACCCGGTAAAAATGCTAGCAATGAGCCGTCGATTCCGTTAGTGCACAACTCGCTAATGACCGCCCCCATATGGTTTAGCCAATCGTCAGTCGCCTTTGCTGCGCGATACTGCACATCGACCGGAAAACTGCGGCCTTCACTGCGTAACTGGGCTGCACTGGGCATCAGAGCTTGTAATGGTAAACCGGTTAAGGTGGCCGACATCGCTATCAAGGTTAAATCTTCCCTTAACGATGCTTGCACCTCTAGCGCTAAAGCGAGGCCTAAATCTGTGGTTAAATGACGCTCATGGATCTCATCAAAGATGACCGCAGCTATCCCTGTTAATTCAGGGTCTTGCTGTATCATCCGCGTGAGTACGCCCTCGGTAACCACTTCTAATCTGGTATTTCGACTCACTTTAGTTTCACCACGGACGCGAAAACCGACTTCATCCCCTAAGCGACAACCACGCTGTTTAGCAATAAACTGCGCTACGCTTCGTGCCGCGACTCGGCGAGGTTCTAACATCAATATTTTGCCGTCTATCTCTGGCCAATCAAGCATAGCCAACGGCAGAGCCGTTGACTTACCGGCCCCTGTGGGGGCTTCAATAATCAACTGCTGATGGCTTGATAGTGCCTGACGAATTGGCTCAAAAAGGGAAAATATTGGAATGTGGTTCACAACAGATAATCAACTATAAAATCCAGCAGCCAGTGTACTAGGATTCAGCACAAAGCGAAACTTGCCCTAGGCGGTTATTGCGCTTTATTGAGTTAAACAATATTCATGCTGATGGACTTAGCGTGGCTGCCCATTGCAAATTATCGGCGCAGGTTAACTGGGTTAACGGTTGTGGTTTTGCAATACCGTATCCTTGTGCAAAATCGACACCGAAAGAGCGGACTAACTTACCTATATCTTCAGATTCTACAAACTCTGCCACCGTTTGAAAGTGCATATCTTTTGCTAACTCGCAAATGGCTTTCACAATAGCCTGATCCGCTGGGGTACTGCATATTTGACTGATGAACTGGCCGTCAATTTTAACAAAATCAACATCTAATAGTTTAAGGTAGGCAAAGCTAGAAAAGCCGGATCCAAAGTCGTCTAAGGCTAAACTACAGCCCATAGGGTGAATGATATCAATCAGTCGCGTGGCATTATCAAGCTGGCTCACCGCTGCTGTTTCAGTAATTTCAAAACACAGTTTAGCAACCAACTCTGGTTCAGATAGCAATCGCATTTCTAACCATTCCATAAACTCATCATCATCGAGTGACAACGCCGACAAGTTTATTGCCACCATCGACATGCTTTGCCAGGTTTCGAGATGGGCGTTTCCCCAACGCAGCACATGTTCAATCACCCACCGATCGACCTTTGCCGCTAAGTTAAAACGCTCGGCAGCGGGCAGAAAAATACCCGGTGCCACCAGCTCGCCGTCCTCATTGATCATCCGCAATAGTACTTCAACATGCAAACCAGCATCGCTGGTGTTCACTGGCTCAATGGGCTGATAAAACAAGGTAAAATGGTTCAGAGCAAGCGCGCCAACAATATCAACTGAAGCGCTCATATCCGTATGTATTCTATCCATCAATGGGTCGCCAAGGCGATAGAAATGCCAACCATTGCGGCCACCTTCTTTAACCACTCGACAGGCGGCATCCGCGCGACCCAATACTTGGGTAATATCATCATCGGGATTGATGGCAGCCAGCCCCATACTCACAGTGACAGCGTGAGTTCGCCCTTGCCAAATAAACTCATGCCCTGCCAGCGCCTGGCAAATCCTTCCGGCCACTTGCTGCGCAGTATTTTGGCTAATGCCGTGCATGAGTATGCCGTACTCATCACTGCCCAAACGGGCCACCACATCACCTTTTCGTACCAGTTTCTTGAGCCTTTGCGCGACCTCGATTAGTAACTGATCACCGGCCTTATGGCCACTGATGTTATTAACGATTTGAAACTGATCGAGATTGATAAAGCCAATGAAGTTAAGCTCGTTCGCCTGCGACTGCTGACCACTACTAAAAATTGACTCAAAATAGGTTCGATTGGGTAATCCGGTTAGGGCATCAAAGTTTGCCTGTAATTGCTGACCGTGGCCGTCGACTTCATTACTGCTGCACTGCTCAGCAATCATCAGTAACATGCCATCATTGCTGGGCATGCGGCTAAAATTGAGTTTAAACCAGTTATATTTATCGGCTCCGGCCACAGTAGGTAATTCACACCATGCTTGCCCAAGAATGCGGTCGCGGACTAGCTGAATAGTATCAAGCAGTATGCCCCTTTCGGCCTCGCGCACTAACTCCTGCACCGCTTGCTGCTCACTAACAAGAAAGCCATGTTGTGCGGCATGGTTAAAAACACTGATTTGGTTGTGCTTATCTATGAGCACTGCCGCCATAGGCAGACGATACAAAATTTCGGTACTTGACTGATGATTGGCTTGTAATTCATTGAGTAAAAATTCGCTTTCAAAGCGTAACCCAAGCTGCTGCACCGCAAGTGACAATAGCTGCAACAACTCGGCCGGACAATGCCACTGTCTATCGCCGTTAGCAATACCAAGCAGGTAATCATGCATTGCAAGACGCTGCCTTGGCAATAAAGTTAACTGTTCAATGCTGGCAGATTGCAACAGCCTTGCTTCTTGAGAATTGGCTTCGGGCCAGCGTTCGTCAATACGTAATTGCTGTAATCTATCTTGATTGATCAACTGAGTGAAATAGCGACTAGCCGCAGCCATTCGCGACAGTTCGTTAGTGGGAGGAACGGTTAGATCTTGTTGCTGATATTCACAAAACGTGATGTGGCCATCAGGCTTAATTCGCATAAAGAACAGCCCATCACATTTAAGCAATGCACTTAACCTGTGCAGCAGAGTGGCATTATCTGATTGCTGCAGCAATTCAATAAATTCGTGCAGCCAATTATCTGATATTTTGGACACGCTGTTGGACATGGTGCGCCAAACCCTCAAAAACTTAGTTAAAATGATGAGTTAAGTATAGGCACAACAAATGAAACTGCCTGACTAAAGCAAAAAAACTCAATATGATGCAGCTATCTTGCTGACAGGCGCATTCGAATAAGGAAGCTCTATGAACAGAAGGTTATTTTTAGGCTTTGGTTTATCCGCAGCACAGCAACAGCAGTGCCAACAGCTACAACAAGCCATAGGTGCACCGTATCGCGCTGTTATTAGCGAAAACTTGCATGTAACGGCGCTATTCGTTGGCCAGCTTAATGAGCCACAAATACAGCGCCTAATTAGCGGCATCAATGAGTCAATCTCAGCCCAACAGCTAGTGGGGTTTCAGATAGTATTTGATACATTAGTTTATTGGTCGAAACCACAAATACTGGCACTTGAAGCCAGTTATTGTCCCGCTGCGTTACTGAATATACATACTTGCCTCACCCAGTTGGCGGCACCCTTGACTGAGCTGCCAGCTCATGAGCAATACCGGCCCCATATTACCTTGTTTCGTAAAGCCAAGGCGTTGATGCCCATGCCTAACACTAGTGTTACAGCATCGATGAACTCACTGGCGCTATATGAATCGGTCTCTACGACGCAGGGCGTGCGATATCAGGTACTAGAGCAGTGGTCACTTGCGAACAGCTAAAAACAAAAAACTCAGGTAAGCAAATGAGCTGCTCACCTGAGTTTTGTTACCTTGCACTGCCACCCTTGATGGCAGGCAACGATTGTTTAGCTAGCTTACAATGGGTTGAGGTAAGACTTAACTGCTTGTAGCCTCACGGTTGCGCCACCAATAATATCGAGAAAGCCTAAAATACTATGAGGCTTTTCAGCACTAACCCATGCAGAGCCTGTGGCACCAATAGGCAACATATCCATGGTGGCTTTATCAATCTCTAATACTACAGTTCGACCAACCGGCATGGCTCCCATACTGATGTGTCTTGATACCATCTGCTCTCGTGGTAACAAGTCGCCTTGCGCTTCACCGGTTGCCTCAACTTTACTGTGCACCCTCGCACGGAAAATCTGACCCGGATAGGCATCAATGTAAAACTCGGCAAATTGGCCGGTCTTAATATTGGCAAACGATTGATCTGGAATACGCATCTCAACAAACTTTCTCCCGGTATCCCACAAATGCATAGCACCAATACGTGAGCCCCCAGCAAGATACACGTGGGTCACCATGCCATCGAACGGCGCACGAACTTGCAAGCGTTCAAGCTCAAATTGCTGTTTGCGCATCTGGGCGTATTGCACTTCAAGTTGCGCGCGCTGCACCTGCAAGTCTGCGGCGCAGATTTCTACTTGGTCTTCAGCGGTCTCTAAATCATGATCACTGACATGCTCACCTAAGTTCTGGCTGCGGATCAGTGTTCGCTTAGCTTGAGCAAGACGGACTTCAGCCGCCTCAATATTGCGCTTTACCTCATTAATTTTGGCATTAATCTCATCGATGGCACTACTCACCTTATCGTCCACTAAGGTGTAAAGCAGCTCGCCCTTCTTGACGTGCTGGTTATGGTCAACATAAATATCACCAATCTGCTGACCAATGGTTGACGATAATACCGCATGCGGTGCTCGTACTGTGGTTGATTGAGTTAAATCTGCTGGCGAATAAAATCGATGTGCAATAAATAGCGTCCCCGCAATTAACACCCCAATAAGCACACTAATGAAATAGTTTCTTGGGCGAGATTTGACCACTTTAAACTTAAACAGTAACCAAACAATCAAAATATAGGGCAACATGATCTCTTTCATTAACGCGTCCCCCTAAGCCATTCTTGTACTCGGTCCCAGTCGGTCACAATTGCTACCACGGCCAGTACCCATAGCGGCTTCCATGCTAAGCCCAGCATACATAACCAAAAGACGAGTTTCGCTTGGCGCATGCCTTTTTCTTTCGCAAGATACTTGGGCAACGAGTGCAAATGCCACAGCTTTAATAATACCCAGGCAAAAATGGCCACAGTCACTATGGTAACAAACCACATAAAGCCGACAGACTCTAACAGCGGCATAACGCTGGGGGTTTGATCATATAATAAATCAGTTGGATGGATGTTCATTGCACTCTCTAGTTGGCTATTCAAAGTTTGGCTACCAAAGGCGACAAACAGCGCGCGGTAACCCAATGGCTGAACTATACTGATTGAATGCTGAACCCAAGTTGAACTGGAAATTGTGCTGGAGGAGCCTTTAGCCTAGTCGAGGTGAGATTTGTGACAAAGTTAACATAAAAAAAAGCCACCCTGTTCAAGGGCAGCAATTGAAGAATACTTACGAACTGGTCCATACGTAGCAAACTGTTAATATTGATAACACACTGGAAAAAATTGTTCATGGCTATAGATTTGAAAGAATTTGAAAAGTTTTGAATGCCGCTACTGACGACCGTTAAAAAACGTGAACTACCACCCTCCCAGCAAGAATAGTAAGATACTGATTTTATTTGCCATAAAATCAAAAGCGCCCCAAATAACTCCCATTTAAAAATGCGATAACACCAACTTGTAAAGCTGATTTGAGGTGACTGCCGCTCCTTGACCATCATGCTGACTCAAGGTGTCTCTAAGCCCCGGCGATGCCGCAATGGTATACAGATAAAAAGGGTTAGCATGTTGCGCCGCACGCATACGCTGCAATAACTTCATTCCAGCTAGTGGGTCACCATGACGCCCCATGTCAGAAATCACCACATCATAGTGATACATGCCAAGCAGTTTCAACGCCTCTTCTGAAGTAACCACAGAATAGACTGACAACTGTTTGTCATTAAAAAATTGCCGTTCGATATCATTGTTACTGGGGTTATCATCAACCCAGAGAATACGTCCGAGACTGCCAGCTGACTCACTGTGGATTAAGTCGGGTCGACTGGTAAATTGAACAAAACTAATCCCTAATACCAGTACCATAGTCGTGACCAGCAAGGGCCATTTAAATGTACTAACAAGCCGTCGATATTGTGGGACTTGCGGTGAGATTAGTGCTTGGTTGTGATGCGTCTCATCTTCCAATGACTGGCGAGTACGCAACTTAAGTTCATTAGATAAACGATAACCACGGCCATGTACCGTTTCAATCACATTGATTTGGCAACCAGATTGCTTAAATAACTTGCGCCCTTGCGATACTAATTTAGACAGCGATAGATCAGACACCACCGTATCCGGCCAACAAACCTGTAAACATTGTTGCTTACTGACCCAATTAGGCGCATTGGCAATTAACAACGCCATCAAACTAAACAGCCTATCGTCGGCAGGCACTTTTTGCCCATCAATCAATAACTGACGAGACTCGCAATCTATCGAAAACGGCTCAAACTCAACCCACATATGCACTTTTCTCTACAGTGACAATTTATCCTCTTAAGGTTAAATAACTTGCCACTGAAACCTGCAACTGGCAACCGTAACGCATAGTGATGCCACTGAATATTGTTGCGACAAAATAAAAAGCGGACCCTAAGGTCCGCTTTTTACCGATAGTCTATTTAGTGACAGTGCTTATTCAGACTCAATTAAATTGGCAATGGTCAATACACCGTGGGTCGTTGCACCTGCCGCCCAAAGCTCATTAGCACTGTCAGCAAAAGCCGATGCTAAGTCCATGTGCAGCCATTGCACATCAGGTCTCACAAAGCGAGCTAAGAAACCCGCGGCATTAGATGCTCCGCCTGCTCCGCCACCTTTCATCGGGCGGCTGTTGGCAGTATCAGCATAGGCTGATGGGCACATATCTTGATGCCAAGGCTCTAATGGTAGAGGCCAAACTCGCTCCGCCACTTCAGCCGCTTTGGTTTGAGTGTGAGCCAGTAACTCGCTACTTGGCGAGAAAATAGCATTGTAGTTAGTGCCAACAGCCATGACCGCAGCGCCAGTTAAGGTGGCTGCATCGATAATTAGTGGCGCGCCTGTTTCAGATGCGGCCTGCAGGCCGTCAGCTAACACCAAGCGACCTTCTGCGTCAGTATTAACCACTTCAACCGTCACGCCATTTTTATAAGTGAGAATGTCGCCAAGCTTATAGGCATGTCCACTAATGAGGTTCTCAGCACAACATAAGAATAACTTCACGCGCTTGTTAAGCCCTGACTTCATGGCTAAACCCAGGGCTGCGGTAACGGTAGCCGCACCACCCATGTCGCACTTCATTCCCAACATACCTTCAGAGGCCTTGATGCTGTATCCACCTGAATCAAACGTGATGCCTTTACCGACTAAAGACACCGCCACCGGCGCATCTTCACCAAGTGGATTGAAGTCCAGTTCAAGTAGTGCCGGTGGACGCTCACTACCGCGGCCCACCGCGTGAATACCAATCCATTGGTGCTCTAAAAGTGCTTCACCTTCAATAATGCGATAGCTGACTTTGTCGCCACCAATGTCACTCAGCCATTTAGCCGCTTGTGTGGCTAAACTCATTGGCGATAGATTTTCAGGAGTTTCATTAATTAGATGGCGAGCAAAACTGGCGCTAGCTAATTGGTCTGTTAGGCGCTGTTGTTCGGCCTCGGTTCCCGCCCAAGTAATCAGCGGGATCTGTTTTGCTGTAGCAAAACCTTGAGCGAAGGCCCATTGAGAATGGATATCCCACAGGTCACCAATGAGTGATACTGATTCAAGGCCTTGGCTACGCATTTTACGCGCTGCTTGTTGAACTTGGCGTAACTCATCCCCCCCATTAAGATGGATGGATGCACCTTCGCTGTTGTAGCTAATATCGGCTTTGCCCCAGTGAGCATCAGCCGTTGTTTTGGTCAGGGTAATCTTCATTGAGCTTGTCATTATTATTCCTTTTTAAACGCGATGTACGCATCAGCGCAGTGTACTCTATTTGCCTCAGTCATCGAAAGCCTCATCACAGTTTGGCTTTTCTGTTAGGCTAAGGCCACTGATGAATCTAGCCATTATATAGTTATACCTATGCAATTTACCCCTGAATTTGACCAAGCAAAGTTAATCAAACGCTATAAACGTTTTCTGGCCGATGTCACCTTAGCCGACGGCAGCACCGTCACCATTCATTGCCCTAATACCGGTTCAATGCGCAACTGTTTATTCCCTGAGCAAACGGTCTACTTTTCAGTATCAGATAACCCTAAGCGCAAATACTCTCGCACTTGGGAACTCACAGAAACGCCTGCAGGGCACCTGATTGGAATTAATACTGGCAGAGCCAACGCCTTGGCGGAAGAAGCTATCAAAGATGGCACTATTACTGAGCTGCAGGGTTATAAAAACCTAAAGCGTGAAGTGAAATATGGCAGTGAAAATAGTCGTATTGACATTTTACTTTCTGAGCCTGACGATGACTCGAGCTCAAAAGCTAGCCAAGTCTATATCGAAGTTAAAAGTTGTACTTTGCTCGAAGATGACCGCGGTTATTTCCCCGATGCTGTTACCACACGCGGCCAAAAACATCTGCGCGAACTAATGGAAATGGTCGAGCAAGGTCACCGCGGGGTTTTGCTATTTGTGGTACAACATACAGGTATCAATAGCGTTCAGGCTGCTGAGCATATCGATCCACAATACGCTGAACTATTGAAACAAGCCGCACAATCTGGTGTCGAAGTGTTAGCTTATTGTGCGCAAATGTCAGCAAAAAGTACCCGCTTGATTAAATCCTGCCCTGTCAACCTCTAAAATGGCGGAAAAAGTTGTATTTGATTGGAATAGGGAACATAGTCAAAGGATACGAATAATGCAAAATAAAAAGTTTGCGTGACATATCAGTTTCTGATATAGATATCGGCCTTTAATAAAAGACGCCCTACAAACGCAAATGATTAACAGGAGATGCGTTATGCCAGAAGGCACTAAAAAACTTGGCGTGCTCGCTATCGCAGGTGTAGACCCTTACCAGGAAAAACCCGGTGAGGAGTACATGAATACGGATCAACTGGGCCACTTTAGAAAAATTCTAGAGGCATGGCGTGGTCAATTACGTGAAGAAGTTGACCGTACGTTGAATCATATGCAAGACGAAGCGGCTAACTTCCCAGATCCTGTCGACCGCGCAGCGCAAGAAGAAGAGTTCAGTTTAGAACTTAGAGCGCGTGACAGAGAACGTAAACTAATTAAGAAAATCGAAAAGACACTTCAAAAAATTGAAGATGATGATTTCGGTTTCTGTGAGTCTTGCGGTATCGAAATTGGTATTCGCCGACTTGAAGCTCGCCCTACTGCTGATCAATGCATCGACTGCAAAACCCTTGCAGAAATTAAAGAAAAGCAGATGGCAGGCTAGTCATCACTGACAAAAAAGCGGGGGTTAAATCCCGCTTTTTTTGTTTGATGCACTGCTGTTAATCTAGGTGTAACCTTGCAAGTCCCCGCTTATATAGGCCGATTCGCGCCTTCTCCTTCTGGTCCCCTGCACTTTGGCTCTCTTATCGCTGCGCTAGGTAGTTTTTTGCGTGCTAAATCTCAACAGGGAAAATGGCTAGTCAGAATTGAAGATATCGATCCTCCACGCGAAGTAGCCGGTGCCGCAGACGGTATTTTACGTACCCTTGAAAGCTATGGCTTACACTGGGACGATAGCGTGTTCTATCAAAGTCTGCGACTTGATGCATACCAGCAACAACTCGATGTGCTACTTAACCATGACTTAGCCTATTACTGTCAATGCACTCGCAAACAAATTCAAGCAATGGGTGGCCTCTATGACAGCCGTTGTGGCCAGCGGAACACCGCACATAGTCATGGTGCCATTCGTGTACGCAATCAAACCCAAAGCGATCACTTTTACGACCGCCACATGGGTATGATTCGCGTGGACAATCACTTTGCCAAAGAAGATTTTATTATTAAACGGCGTGATGGTCTCTATGCCTACCAATTGGCGGTAGTCATGGATGATATTGAGCAAGGGGTAACTGAAGTCGTTCGTGGCTGCGATCTGCTCACTTCTACGGTACGGCAGATAGACCTGTTTACCCTTTTTGATAAGCCCGTGCCAAACTGGCTGCATCTACCGCTGCTGTGTGCCGAGCCGGGGCGAAAGCTGTCTAAACAAAACCATGCGCCCGCCATCGACAATCATGCACCGCAAGCAAGTATCAATGCCGCGTTGCAGGTATTAGGGCAATCACCGGTCGAGACTCATTCAGATGTCACAGTCATGCTGCAGCAAGCGATTGCGCAATTTAATCTGGCAACCGTCCCCAAACAGCAAGAAATTGTCTTAGCCACAACGACATAAGTACCTATTGCTAAAGTCTGTTGCACAACACCGGCTGTCATATCAAATTTCGTGCAAATAACCAACGCATCGCGACACTCAAGGTATACTCATTAACCAATATTTGAGTTATCATAGCCGACCAGTTTCTAGCAATCATTACGACCCAACACTGAGGTGCACTATTTTTCGCCGCATTAGTCAATTCTGTAAACAGCTATTTGACGATAACTCCCATGATCAGCACAGCACAGATTCAGGCCTAAGCCTGCAAGTTGTTGCGCGTAAACACCACACTATTTCACGCAAGCAGATCAGCGAAAATGCGATTAAAGTGCTATACCGATTGCATAAATCAGGCTTTAAAGCCTATTTAGTCGGCGGCGGGGTCAGAGACATTTTATTAGGCTTACAACCTAAAGATTTTGATGTGGTGACTAACGCCACTCCTGAAGAGATTAAGAAGCTATTTCGTAATTGCCGTCTAGTTGGCCGCAGATTTAGATTAGCCCATATCGTTTTTGGCCGTGATATTATCGAAGTAGCCACACTACGTGGTCACCATGTCGATAGTGGCGAGAAAATTTCCAAAACCAATGCTGAAGGTCGCCTGCTACGTGACAACGTATATGGCACCATTGATGAAGATGCCGAGCGCCGCGACTTTACCGTGAATGCCTTGTATTACGATATCAGTGATTTCTCAATTCACAGTTATGGCGGTGGCTTACAAGATTTAGAGTCTCGGACTATACGTTTGATTGGTGACCCACAAAAACGATACCGAGAAGATCCGGTGCGTATGCTGAGAGCGGTGCGCTTTGCCACTAAGCTTGGTATGTCTATCGACGAAGCAGCGAGCCAACCCATCTATGAACTCGCACCGCTGCTAAAAGATATCCCTGCGGCACGTATGTATGAAGAAGTGCTTAAGCTATTCTTTAATGGCCAAGCGCAGAATAACTTTACCATGATGCGCGATTACGGTTTATTTGAGCCACTGTTTCCGCAAGTAGAACAATTGCTGACTGAAGACAGTAAAGGTCCTAGTCAGAAGATGCTGCAGGCCATCATGCGTAATACTGACGCACGGGTCGATGCAGGAAAAACAGTCACACCCGCGTTCTTCTATGCAGCAATTTTGTGGTACCCATTACAGCAACGTGCTGATGATATCGCCTTAGAAAGTGGTTTAAGCAGTTTTGATGCTTACAATACGGCTATGGGTGATGTCATGGAGCAACAGTGCCGCTCTATTAGCATCCCACGACGTTTCAGTACTCCTGCAAAAGATATTTGGCAATTGCAGCTACGCTTTGACCGCAATCAAGGTACCCGTGCCTTCAAGTTTATTGAGCACCCTAAATTCCGTGCGGCCTATGATCTACTGCTATTACGTGCGGAAGCTGAAGGTGGCAATATCGCAAAATCTGCCGCATGGTGGCGCAGTTTTGTCGAAGGCAGTGAAGAGCAACGTAGCGTGATTGCCAGATCGGCTAACAAAGGGGGTCGCAACCGCAACACCCGACGTCGCCGTAAGCCCAAACCTAAAACGGCAGAGTAATGCTAACCACAGTCTATGTCGCATTGGGCGCTAACCTCGCCCAACCGCACAAACAACTGGATGATGCCGTACAGGCCCTAACTCAACTTGCTAAGCATACCAGCTTGCAAGTATCAGCTTATTATCAATCAACCCCTATGGGTGAAGTCGAACAACCTGACTATCTCAACGCGGTAGTCAGTTTTGATACTGACCTTACACCACTAGCATTACTCGACGCGCTGCAAGCAATCGAAAACCAACAAGGGCGTGAGCGCATTGTACGTTGGGGGGCTCGCACCCTTGATTTAGATATCCTCTTGTACGGCCAGCAAGTCATCTGCAGTGAGCGCTTAACAGTGCCTCACTCTGGCATGAAACAACGAAGCTTTGTGTTGGTTCCCCTTGCCGATATTGCGCCAGCACTGATCCTCCCCTGCCAAACGCCTTTGTCCGCTCTAATTGACGATGATCTGCGCGCTGAATTGCAACAACATAGCTGGGAACATTGCACTCAGCGCTAAGTTAGCTTATAACTGCTTGCAGCTTTGTATTTAGATTTATTTTCAACGCAAAATTAAGATTATCATTATGTCAAAGATCACCAGCTCTACCTTGCTCAAATTCAAGCAAGAAGGGAAAAAGTTCACCTCACTTACCGCCTATGACGCCAGCTTTGCCAGTGCATTTGATAGCGAGGGCGTAGACGTCCTGCTCGTCGGTGACTCGATGGGTATGGTACTTCAAGGGCATGACGATACCCTGCCAGTTTCTGTTGATGATATCGCCTATCATACCCGTTGTGTGCGCCGTGGAATCAAACGTGCATTGCTGATCGCAGACATGCCATTTATGAGTTATGCCACCGCAGAACAAGCGATGACGAACGCAACAACCCTGATGCAAGCCGGTGCCAATATGGTTAAAGTCGAAGGCGGACATTGGCTGCTAGAGACCGTAACCAAACTGACCGAGCGCGGTATTCCCGTATGCGCCCATTTGGGTCTTACGCCGCAATCTGTGCACGTATTTGGTGGTTTTAAAGTGCAAGGTCGCGATGCAGATAATGCTCAACGCATACTCGATGAAGCCAAAGCTCTACAAGCGGCTGGCGCCCAGCTGTTAGTCGTTGAATGCATTCCAGCCGAGCTTGCTAAGGCCATCACCGAAGCATTGACCATCCCCGTCATTGGGATTGGCGCAGGAGCCGACACTGATGGACAGATACTGGTAATGCACGACGTACTTGGTATTTCCAGTGGCTATATTCCTCGATTCTCTAAAAACTATCTTTCCCAAACTGGTGAGATTCGTGCGGCGATAAAAGCCTATATCGAAGAGGTACAGCAAGGTACCTTCCCAGGCGATGAACATACCTTTAATTAGGCCGATTTTTATTCTTAACTCTGGCCCTAGCTGCGGTTTCTAGGGCCAATTGATTCAAGATACTTTTATGCTAACCACCAGCGATATTAATCAAATTAGAACTCAGGTGCGTCAATGGCGCCAACAAGGTGAACGTGTTGCATTTGTGCCTACCATGGGCAACCTACATCAGGGCCATATAAGCCTTATAGAGGAAGCGAAACGCCATGCTGATCATGTTGTTGCCTCTATTTTTGTCAATCCAATGCAATTTGGTCAAAACGAAGATTTAGACGCCTACCCGCGAACATTAGCGAATGACCAGCAAGCACTTAGTCAGGCAGGTGCTGAATTACTGTTCACCCCTACTGCAGAGATTATTTACCCAAAAGGGTTAGCAGAACAAACATTTGTTGATGTCCCGGGTATTTCCGAACAATTGTGCGGACAAAGCCGTCCAGGGCACTTTCGTGGTGTCGCAACAGTTGTATGTAAGCTATTTAATATCGTGCAGCCTGATGTTGCCGTATTTGGCGAAAAAGACTTTCAGCAACTCATGGTCATTAAAACCATGGTAGAAGACTTATCATTGCCAATATCCATTGTCGGCGTCGCAACCAAACGCGAAGCATCGGGCTTAGCCATGAGTTCTCGTAATGGCTATTTAAGTTCGGCGCAAAAACAAAAAGCCGCAATGATTAAACAAACCCTAGATGCGTTAATTCTTGATATAAAACAGGGAATGAGTATCGAGCAGGCCACAATCAGTGCGCAATCCAAATTGCAACAAGCGGGCTTTGAGCCTGACTACCTAGCAGTTAGGAACGCTAATAACCTCGCAACAGTTGCTGCCAACGATACTGAGCTAGTCGTACTGGTAGCTGCCTATATGGGTAAGACTCGACTGATAGATAACCTCACTTTCAGCCGCTGATAAAACACTGATGTAGGCCCTGCTTTGCCATAGGCCTACATCAAGCTAACGCGCTAATCACTAAGCAAAATAAACTGTTATTGACGCTTTTTTCTGGTGTTAACCGTAAACATCAGCCATAGTAGTATATGCACTCAGTAGCGATAGAAAGGAAGTCCGACCATTTTGCTGTCGTCTTCTATCCGTGAGGCAAATCATTCATACTTTTGAAAGTATACTTGTGGACGCACAAAGGACGTCAGCTACATGGTAAAAATCTTGGTGATCACTTTCATCGCGCTCTATGGCTCTACTGCGTCCGCTAGTAGTATCTATAAGTGCATAAAAGATAATAAAATTGTATTTAGCCAAGAAAGTTGCCCTGAAGAATACCGCCAACATGAGATTAAATACTCCCTAGGTATTACCACAGAAACCGATTCTGACAAACGCAAAGAATATCAAGATCCACTGCAAGCTTTATTAAATAGGAGCACGATTTCTCAAGAGAAATTATTGCAGCTTATCAGTAGTGAAATTTATCGACTCAATCAAGAAAATAGCTACTTTGAAATCCTTCGAGCCAGTGAAGCCCAAAAACTAGAGCGTAAACGCTACTGGGAAAAACTCGACAAAGAAGATCCTGGTCATATAGCTGCGCTGGCAGAAATGAATAGCTACTTTGATGATTTAATTGTCAATAATCAAAGTAGCATAGACATATTGCAGCAGCATCAAACTAGAATAAACTCTGCACAGAACGATATAGATAATAGCGATAGCAGTCCACGTTAACAGTGCTTACTATTTGTTGCTATACTCAACTCCCCTCTTGCACTTCGCAAAATTGATGCCCAACACACATCTCGACCGAGTCTATAGCACCACCAGAAACTAGATCTAATAATGCATCTTCAATTATCTCTACGCGCTTATTTACTTCGCCACGGTCACCAACATTGGTACTAGTGTTTAAATTTTCCTTATTCATAATCTTAATCCTTTTATTTAAAGCTTGTGAGATTTTAAAGGGCTGACGCATAAACAACGCTCATCTGATCTGTTAATAAATCGTTAACACCTGTACCCTTGGAGCAATCAATTTGGTATATTCTTGAGATGATTGTAAGGACTTAACTGGGATTAAATAAGGCTTTATTAGGATAGAATTTTATGGATGATTACCGCTATAATTGATTGTAAAACAAATATAATAAGTCAAACTCTACCCATAGGATTACTGCCTAAGTAGTATCAATAAAAACTATTATAAAAGTGCTTTATTTACGCTCAACAACAAATAAACAAGGAAAGTAGTATGGTGATAAATCATCAAAGTCGCTTGGTCAGCGTGCTTTTATTACTGCTACTACTGTGTAGCAACAATGCTATTGCAGAGGCACTTTGCATAAACCAAGAGAATAAATCACTCAACCGTAGCCAGATAATTTTACAATGTAATCAGAGAATTCAAAGCTTGCACGAAAGTGACCCAGAGTTTTTCTCTTTATCTATCTCACTGGCTAAACTCTATAAGGAAACGGGAGATCTTAATTCAGCAGGTAAGATTCTCAACTCTCTGTTAAGTACGCCTCACAACATCAGTGATATCGACCGTATTCAAGTATTAAGACAGTCCGGTATTATTTACTTTCAACAGCGTCAGTATGAACAAGCTTTTAATGCTTTTGAGCCAGCATTAAGCTTATCAATCAGTTTAAAAGATAATCGAAGAGTGGCACTGGGCTATAATGATTTAGCCAATATATACCATGCCTACGGCGACCATGATACTGCTGCAAAGTTACTCTTAAAAAGTTATGAAATCCACTCTCAAGAAGGTAATGAGATTGGTCAAGCGAGTGTATTGAATAATTTAGGGTCACTGTATAAAGATAAAGCAGAATACGATGAAGCCATTGTTTCTTATCGCAATGCATATACTATTTATAGCAAATTAGGTAAAGATTTACGCGCAGCTCAAACACTGTCAAATTTAGGCGATACCTTTGATTTAAATGGAGAACCAGAAAAAGCTATTGAATTGCTAAAGCAATCAGCAAGTAGCCTTGAACAACTTAATTCTTACCGATTTCTCGCCGACATATATGTATTGCTCGCTGAGATATCAGTAAAAAATAACTTAGCTGATAGTGCACAACAATGGCTCAATAAAGCCAAGCAAACACAAAACCTATTACAAACTAATCAAGACACACCCAAATATTGGTTTGTACAGGGGTTGGTTTGGCAGTCTCAGCAAGAGCTAAAGCAGGCATTGACTGCGTTTGAAACGGCATTTTCACAGATAGATCGTTATAGAGAGTATAAATTCCAAAAAGAACTTTATACCGCCATGGCGGAACTCAGCGAGCAAGTAGAAGATTACCAGGCCTCGAGTCGATATTGGCGAGTCTACGCCGATACGCTGAAATCACAGCTGTCCCTAAAAGATGCCATTAACTCAAAACACATTCGCAGTACTTTCACCTTTGAACCAGCCGAAAATGGCGATCCGACAACCTGGATTATTATTAGCTGTTTAATACTACTGCTACTCACCCTGGCAACCTATATTTTGTGGTTCAGACAACGACTGCCATCTGCCGACACCAGTACCACGAAAAAATCTCCCCAAAGCCACCAAGCAAATATAAAAACAGAGACACAATCAAAGCCACCAGCTCCAGAGAACTTGCGCCAAGATTTGGTTGAACTTATGCATTTATCATTACAGATGTGGGAAGAGTCAACCCAAACCGGTAAGCTTGAGCTGGCACAACAGAGTAAAATTTGGAGTGTGGGTATCGATGATGGACGGCTTAGGGCAAGGGCAATGGAGCGCTATTTTGGTATCAACACGTTGCCCCAGCGTCCAAGGTGGCGGTCAGTAGTCAGAACCTGTAACTTTGTTTTGCAACGTTGTCAGAACAGCAGCCTCTACCGAGAAGAGCTTCAAATCAAGCTTAAGCGGTTTCAAGATAATATGAAAAGAAAAGCTATTATTAATAGCCAAAGCAACAGTTTAGATGAAGAAGTCTGCCGTTAATCAATTCATCTGATTGCCATAAGACTTCTCAACCTAGACCAAGCGATTAATTTGCTGCCATGGGCAAAGGGGCTGCACCTATACCGCCGCTCGTTTTAGCACTTCTATAGTCTTCCTTACTAATCTCTAAACAAGCGCCTTTGGCAAAACGGATAATTCGGTCGGCAGACATGATAGTCTGTGGCCGATGGGCAATCATTATGCGAGTAATATTAAGTGCCCGAATGGCTTGGTTAACATGTTGCTCTGCTTTTAGATCTAAGCTAGCGGTGGCTTCATCTAAAAATAAAATTTTAGGCCGTTTATACAAAGCTCTGGCTAACAATAAGCGCTGCGCTTGACCACCGGATAAGGTGGAGCCCATATCACCAATCAATGAGCGATATCCCATGGGCAAACTGTTTATGTCGCGGTGAATTCCCGCGGCCTTGGCACACTCTTCAGCCCACTCTTTATCTGGCTCTTGACAGAAAAAACTAATGTTTTCAAGAATCGTCCCTGAGAGTAACTGGTCATTTTGCAACACACTTGCCACTTGCGTGCGGTAGTTGATTAAACCCACTTTGCGAATATCGCGTTGGTCAATTTGAACTTGCCCTTGGCTTGGCTTAAGCAAGCCAAGCATCACCTTCATTAAGGTGCTTTTCCCGCAACCAGACGGACCCACAATAGCTACAGACTCGCCCGCATTCACCTTTAAGTTTATGTCAGACAATACATCACGCTCTTCGTCTGAATAACTGAAATTGATTCCGTTAAGGTTAAGCTCACCAGATACGTTAAAATCATCATCACGCTCACCCAAATCACGTTCTTGCTCAGTTAAGGTAATGTCGCCTAGACGTTCAAGGTGTAGAGAACACATTTTGAACTCAATGTACTTATCAATGAGATTGCTAACCTTTTGTTCAAACTGGGTTTTGTAAGATACGAAAGCCAATAGCATGCCCACTGTTAATAGGTTTTCCATCACCATGCCGGCGGCAAAGTAGATCACTAGGATATTCTCAATGCCAAATATCAACATGCTGGTCCAACTGAACAACACGCGTAAGCGCTCTACTTTAATGGCACTATTTGCGCTATCTACATTGAAATTATTAAACAGGTTAAGTCTGTCGCTTTCTTTAGTGAACAACTTAATGCTTTGGATACCACGTACTGACTCCATAAAGTTACTGTCTTTTTTTGCTAAACAGACAATATTCTCACGGTTAACGTTTTTAAGCTTTGTGTAAGAGATACAGCGGACAGCAAGATAAAGCGCTGAAGCGCACAACACCACTAACATCAGGTCGACACTGTAAATATACATCATCACTAGCAGGCCAATAATGATTAGGCCATCGACGAGGCTTTCTATCAAAGTCGTCGTCAATAGATTCTTTAGCGACTCCAATGAACGAAAACGCGACACAACATCACCAATATGACGCTTCTCAAAATAATCCATCGGCAATTTAAATAAATGACTCACTAGATTCGCATTCATCTGCAGGGAGAGCTGATTACCCAGTAACATGATGATTAACGATCGCAACGCCGTTGACAGGGCTTGCAACAACAGAACGGCCCCGAAGCCGACCGCTAAGATATTTAACAGGCTATAGTCATTTGCAATAAGCACATCATCGACAGTCAACTGCATGTAAATTGGCGTCACCAAGATAAACGCTTGCAGCAACATGGAAAATAGGAACACGGTTAGCAACGACTGCTTCCAACCATCTAGGTTTGACCAAAATGACGCAAGTGAAGCCTGAGGCGCTGCTTCCTGTTTGGCAAAATCATCGCTTGGCTCAAGTTCTAGTGCTACGCCGGTAAAGCTTTGTGAAAGCTCTTCTGCATTGCAAGTATGCTCACCCAGTGCAGGGTCATGTAAGTAAAACTTATTGCCCGACACTTTCTTTAACACCACAAAGTGGTCTAGGTTCCAATGTAGGATGCAAGGTGTTTTTAGCTGCGAGATGCCTTCAATGTCACACTTAACAGCACGATGTGCCAAACCTACTTTGTCTGCTAGCTGGGTCATGCCTCTTAATGTTGACCCTTTGAGTGATACCCGATGCTTTTGGCGCATTTGAAACAGATCGGTTTGAAAACCATGGTAGCTGGCAATCATTGCCATGCATGCTAGGCCGCATTCGGCAGCCTCTGTCTGACGAATTACAGGTAGCATCTTGCCGCCAGTAAAGTTAATTCTATCAATCAAGGTTTGCATCTTATCTATCCTTTAAGCTGTAGATAGGCTCAAGCAGCCATTGAACTAATGAGCGATTTTCTAGTTTGACACTGGCTTCGAGTTCCATGCCCACGCCAAGCGCGAGCTCTTCGCCTTTTGCTGCGATAGTTTGTGAATTTAGGCCAACAATGACTTTGTAGACCGCGCCCGTTAAGTCAACACTGGTTTCCAGTTCTTCTGGCAGTGAAATAACTTTAGAGACACTCAGTACAGTGCCTTTTTGCAGACCAAAGTGTTGATAGGGAAATGCGCTATATCGCATTGAGACTTGCTGATCCGCTTTAATAAACCCTATTGAGCTTGCTGGCACATAGAGTTCCGCTTGCAATTGAGATTCAGCAGGAATGATGCTCGCCATCACATCACCTTTGGTGATGAACTCGCCCACATGAGTGAGTTGGTTCCCTATCACGCCGCTCAATGGCGCGTATATGCGATAATCAACATTGGCAGCAACCTCGGCAATGCGTTGCTCATTTTCAATCAAACTACGTTTGAGGCGATTTTGCTTTTCTTGGAAGATGCCTGGCTTCATGGCAAGATCATTGTTTAGCTCAGTTAGTATCAATTGATTACTATTACGCTTCATTTTCAAATCGTTGCGCATACTGACTAGCGCTAAATGCTCTTCAATTACCTGGTCAAGCTGGGCTTGGTTGGTATGACCTGCATCCATTAAACTACGATTACGATTAAGGCCCTGTTCACTAATCGTGAGCCGTTGTTGGTACAGCGATAACTGTTCATCAAGGTGTACTATCTCAGCTCTTTTTGCTTCTACTTTGCTTTTAAGTAATTCGATTTCAAGATTAAAAGCCGACTGAGCAATTTTAATGTCTCGCTCCAACGACTGCTGCAATACCATTTGCTGCTGGAGGATATTTTGGTCAATGTTCTGATCCAAAGAACTATGGCGTTCAGTCGAGATAACATAGAGTAACTGGCCTTTGTCAACAAACTCGCCCTGGTGAAAGATTTGCTCAATGATTTGCCCTTCTCGGCGAGCGCTGACTTTAACAAGTCCTTTATCAACGGTAATAACGCCAAATACATCGGCATATTTTGTATAGGTGCCCACAAATAGGAACACGAAGGCTAGCGAGACAACTGCAAACAGCAATATGGCAATAATTTTGTACTCTTTGGGCTGCCTTAATAGCACAGTGCCCAAAGAGTTTGACCCTGACTTATTCAGTACTTCTTTCCTAAATAGTTGGTCTGCCGACGAGTTATTTTGCATCGTTTCCTCCATCTCTCCTGTGATGTTTAAGCCGCTACTTGTCGAACTTGCTTAGCTTTTTCCAGCTCATCTCGCTTCGATTTTTGTCGCGCCTTTTCAGCCTCGTAGGCCATCTTGCTGAGTGTTTCCGCACCATATTTCTTAGGAAAAACTTTGTACCAACGAATGAATGTTTCTTCGCCTAAATGATCATAAACAAACTCATACTGCCAACGTTTCGATTCCATGATTTCGCGCTTACGTTCGGCGATTGTCATACCTGCGGTCCGCTGCTGCTCTTTTTCTATCTCTCGCTTAGAGTTCGGCGCATGGTGGCAAAAACGACCAAAGTAGGTTTGGCAAAACTCGCCGTATTCTCGTGAGAACAAAATAAAGTTGTGCCACATCTCATCCAAAACTAATAAGGCACTATCAATAACAACCGGCTTATTGATCCCCTGTTGCTTTACTTGATTTGCCATCCACAACCAACGTTTTACATCATCAAACAACTGCTGTGCTTCAGCCTCTTCAACTGCAAATATTTTTACAAATCTATCGATAACATCCTGGTTTTGATAAGCCATTACCGACGCTAAACTTGGATTGCTCATGTCGTTCTCCTTAACCTTAAATAGATGGGGAGTAGCACTCCCCCGTCATGACTCTAACTTCAGCCTGGGCCTCACTACAGCATGAGGCCTGACTCAATTGCACGTTAGTCTTGGAACAAACATTCGATGCAACTGATGCAGCTGATTCGACATAAATCGATGTCTAACTGACCACCGGATACGCTGTCTAACAATGCTTCTTCAATCAGTTCGACTTTGGCTTGATTTTCCATTGCTATTTTCCTTGTATTAATCCGTTAATTAGTGCTGAAACAAGCATTCTAGGCAGCTGATACAACTGATATGACAAATGTCGATATCCAACTGGCCACCCGATACATTATCTAAAAGCGCTTCTTCAATTAGCTCAACTTTGTTTTGCTCTTCCATGGTGTTTTCCTCTTTTTAATCCGTTAATGGCTTAGTGTTGAAATAGACATTCAATGCAGCTGATGCAACTGATATGACACAGGTCGATATCCAACTGGCCACCTGATACATTGTCTAAAAGGGCTTCTTCAATCAGTTCTACTTTGTTTTGCTCTTCCATGGTGCTTTCCTTTAATTAGTCCGTTAATGGTTTAGTGTTGAAATAAACATTCGATGCAACTGATGCAACTGATATGACATAAATCAATGTCTAGTTGGCCACCTGATACATTGTCTAAAAGGGCTTCTTCAATCAGTTCTACTTTGTTTTGCTCTTCCATGATGTTGTCCTTAAGTTGGTTAACCTGACTATTTAGTCTTGAAACAAGCATTCAATGCAGCTAATGCAAGAGATGCGGCACAAGTCGATATCCAATTGACCACCAGATACACTGTCTAATAGTGCTTCTTCAATTAGCTCTACTTTTTGAGTTTGGTTTTCCATATTACTTTCCTTTCGTTTGTGAGTTTAAAAATGCGATTCAATATCGCTTTGCCAGTTTTACAATTTCATAGCTCAATCAATGTGAGTGATTGAGTTGTCGTTGGCTAAGTTCATTTAGCGACACCACACTTGATTTAGCTAGGAGATTAGCGGGATATAGGCAGGATGTAAGCGGGAAAATACACTGGGAATAAGTCTAGACTAAGATATTGATAGGTAAATATAAAAACATCAAAAGTACCCGAATCATCCCTAAAAACTCACGCCAATAAACTCAGTACTATTCGGTCGTTTTTACTCATTGGCTTCAAAAATTACAACGATTTACTCCGCCAGTTTTTGCCGTTAAGCTGAGCTGACTAGTGCAATACTTGGGGGTGATATGCCAGTAATACCCAAATTACTGCTTTGGCCGGCAATGATGTCTGTCAATAAACATGATGAATTGGTCTACTTGGCTACGGCAGAGGACTTGTTGCAAGAATACGGGGCTTATGCGGGGCAAGCGCTGGAACTTATAGATAGCAAAGGTTATCGCTTTAGCGTAAAACAGGCTGAAAAAGCTATCCAGTCAAACAACACCGAATCTAAACTAGCGCTCATATCCAGCGGCGAAGCGCCGCTGCCGGTGTCTATGATATTGGCTAAGGTGCAACGTCACGCCGCATTAACTGGTCAATGCTGTACGGCAAAAATGGCAGCCACAGACTATAGCCAAGTATTTGAAATGTTAGCTTACTTAGAGGAAGGTGCCGTTAACCGCTAAAGAGATAGTCGGTTAACGGCTAAAATGATCGGGCTTGATTTAGGTTCGCAGACCAATACCGCGACTAATTAGGTAATAAGCAACAAGCCATAGTCCAACACAAAAGCTTATCATCACCGCAATCGACATCGGCACACTCATATCGGCATAACCTAAAAAGCCATAACGAAATACATTAATCATATAAACCACGGGGTTTAGCTGTGACACCCCCTGCCAAAAGCTGGGCAGAAGGCTTAATGAGTAAAATACCCCGCCCAAATAGGTTAGTGGTGTGAGCACAAAAGTGGGGACTATGCTGATATCATCATAGCTCTTAGCAAATACCGCATTGATTAAGCCGCCTAAGGCGAACAGGATTGACGTCAGTAATACGGTAATCGCCACTAAGCCTGCATGGTGCAAACTGATATCAACAAAAAACATCGCCACTAGCGTCACAATCAAACCGACACAAAGCCCGCGTGCCACTCCGCCACCGACATAACCGGCTATCATCACATAGTGAGGCACTGGCGCCACAATAAGTTCTTCTAAATTGCGCTGAAACTTGGCACTAAAAAAGGACGAGGCCACATTGGAATAGGATGCGGTTATGACCGACATCATAATCAAACCTGGCGCGATAAACTCCATATAGCTAACACCGCCCATCTCACCAATACGCTTACCTACCAAGTTACCAAAGATCAAAAAATACAAAGTCATACTGATAGCGGGCGGAACCAAGGTTTGTACCCAAATACGGGTAAAACGGTTAATCTCTTTGGTGATGATACTTTTGAACGCGGTAAAATATAGTGCTCTCATATTCATTTGCTGGCTCATGCTACACGGCTCCCTTCGCTTTACCTTGCTCGACCAATTCTACAAATAGCTCTTCTAATCTATTGGCTTTATTGCGCATAGATAACACCGCAATATCTTGCTCTGTCAGCTGAGAGAAAACCTTGTTGATACTATGATCTTTGGCCACATCCACTTCTAATGTGTGCGGGTCGGTCAATCGGCACACCATGCCATCAAGCTGCGGCGCTTGTTTGATATCTTTGGCTAAATCTAGAATGAAGGTTTCCAAGTTCAGTCTGCTGAGCAATGATTTCATGCTGGTACACTCCACGAGCACACCTTTGTCGATAATGCCGATATTGCGACACAACATTTCCGCTTCTTCTAAATAGTGGGTCGTCAATATTATGGTGACGCCTTGCTTATTAAGATCTGTCAGAAAGGTCCACATCGACCGACGTAACTCAATATCTACGCCCGCAGTAGGTTCATCTAGAATTAGCAATTTGGGTTCATGCATTAATGCCCGGGCAATCATCAAACGGCGTTTCATACCACCTGACAAGGCTCTTGCAGGACTATCACGCTTGTCCCATAAATCCAATTGAGTTAAGTATTTCTGCGCGCGCTGCATTGCCACCTCACGCGATACGCCATAATACCCGGCTTGGTTAACCACAATTTGAATTACTTTTTCAAATTGATTGAAATTAAACTCTTGTGGCACTAAGCCAATAGAAAGTTTGGCAAGTTCAAGTTGGCTATCAATATCATGCTCAAATACCTTCACGCTGCCAGCCGTCTTTTGCACTAAGGAGCTAATGACGCCAATAGTGGTCGACTTGCCTGCGCCGTTAGGGCCTAGCAAAGCAAAAAAGTCGCCTGCGGCGACGTTAAGGCTAATGCCTTTTACTGCCTCGACACCACCTTTGTAGGTTTTCTTCAGATCTTCGATCACCAAGGCATATTGATTCGTTGCCATGTAAAACATCCATTCTTTCTATGAGCTAAAAACAAAAACTCCTGCCTAGGCAGGAGTCATTACCCAATGCCGTTTGGCACTAGTCGAGCGGTACAACTTTGGCGATATACGGCAAGTTGCGGTATTGCTCGGCATAATCGATACCATACCCAACAATAAATTCATCTGGAATGGTAAAACCGATAAAGTCTACCGGCACATCCACTTCTCGACGCTCTGGCTTATCGAGTAATGTACATAGCGCTAGGCTCTTAGGGCCGCGAAGCAGCAACATGTCGCGTACTTTATTTAAGGTGTTGCCAGAATCAATCAGATCTTCAACGATCAACACATCGCGACCTTCGATATCAGACTGCACGTCTTTTAAAATTTTCACATCACGTGAGCTGGTCATTGCATTACCGTAACTTGATACCGACATAAAATCGATTTCAACATGCCCTTTAATGCGACGACAAAGATCCGCCATAAAGACCACCGACCCTTTCAGTAAGCCGATCATTAGCAGACGTTCACTGTCCTGATAGTGGGCATTGATCCTTTCTGCCAATATATCCAGTTTCTGGTCGATCTCTTCAGCCGAGATCATCACTTCTGTGGTGTGTTTCATACTCTTCTCAAATTGTCTTATTTGTCACCCGTATCGGCGCTATGTTTATCATAGCCCCAACGTTGGGTAAATACGTGCTCGATACCTAAATGATCTAAAATGCGAGCGACCATGAAGTCTACCAGATCTTCAACTGATTTGGGACTATGATAGAAACCGGGTGCAGCAGGCATAATGGTGGCGCCAAGCCGAGAAAGCGACAGCATATGCTCTAAATGTATGGCACTAAAGGGAGATTCTCTAGGTACCAGTATCAATTGGCCGCGTTCTTTAATCACGACATCTGCAGCTCGTTCAAGCAAACTGTTACTCATTCCCGTGGCTACCGCTGCCAACGTGCCGGTACTGCAGGGACAGATGACCATCTGTTTGGGTGCCGCCGAGCCCGACGCTGGTGGCGAAAACCACTCATCTTTTCCCAATACATGAAGGCTACCACTCACAACCACACCTTGGTCGGCAAACAGTTGCAACAATTGCTGCTGCGCTTTGTCGCCATTGGCACTTAACTGCAAGCCATGTTCAGCTGCCAGTACCACTCGCGCTGCACTCGATATCATTAAAAACACCTGATATTCAGCACTCAGTAAACACTGCAGCAGCTTCAGCCCATAAGGCGCACCAGAGGCCCCCGTCCAAGCTAAGCTAATTGATTTGTCGGTTCGTGGATAATTCATTAATACCTTCTCAAAGCTTGCTGCCCGCCACTACTTAGCGGCAAGTTGCGCCAATAACTTTTGGTGAATACCAGCAAAACCACCATTACTCATGACAATAATAGTATCGCCCGGCGCGGCAACAGCTGCGACGTCAGTCACGATTTGCTCGATGTCAGTCAATACTGTGACCGGCAAGCTCGCCTGCTGCATCGCCTCGGCGAGATCCCAGCCAACATTGTCAGCTTGATATAGCCAAGCACAATCTGCCAATTGCATTGACTGTGCTAGCGTCGCTTTATGCACACCGCTTTTCATGGTGTTGGAACGCGGCTCCAGCACCACAATAATCTTACCGTCGGCCACTTTAGCTCGGCAGCCTTGTAGTGTCGTCGCAATGGCGGTCGGGTGGTGGGCAAAATCATCGTACACCGCTACCCCGTTTTCTATCCCCAACAGTTCCATCCGCCGTTTTGGTGGTGCAAACTGCGCCAGAGATTTCAGCGCCTCACTAGGTTTAACACCAACGTGTCTTGCAGCAGCGATCGCCATACAAGCATTTTCAACATTGTGCTGACCAATAAGCTGCCAATCTAAACATCCCTGGGATTCACCATTAAAAAACACTTCAAACTGATGACCATCATCCGCTAACAATTTCGCACTCCAACCTTGTGCTGCCGCCTCGCTAGCGTAGTTGTGGTGGTAAGTCTCTTGCTCACTCCAGCAACCTCTTTCTATCACATTTTGTACTGCCGAGCTGTCAGATGGCCAAATCACCTTACCTTCACCGGGCACTGTGCGGATCACATGATTAAATTGTTTTTGAATTGCGTTTAGATCTTCAAAAATATCAGCATGATCAAACTCTAGGTTATTAATCACCAGTGTGCGTGGTTGGTAATGCACAAACTTAGAACGTTTGTCGAAAAAGGCACTGTCATATTCATCAGCCTCAACCACAAAAAAGGGTGAGTCACCTAGTCGTGCCGATACCCCAAAATTCTGCGGTACCCCACCAATCAAAAATCCAGGCTGATAACCACAGTCTTCAAGAATCCAAGCTAACATGCTTGCCGTAGAGGTTTTGCCATGGGTGCCAGATACCGCTAACACCCAGCGCTGAGGTAAGATATGGTCGGCTAAGAACTGTGGCCCTGAGGTATATTTCAAACCACGATTGAGTACTGCCTCAACACACGGATTGCCACGGCTCATGGCATTACCTATCACCACAATATCAGGTGCATCATCTTGGTTTTTTCCAAGTTGCTCAGGATCAGAGCCTTGAATCAATTCAATGCCTTGTTGCTCTAATTGCGTGCTCATTGGTGGATAAACATTGGCATCACTGCCTGTCACCTTGTGTCCCATCGCACGAGCTAAAAGCGCCAGCCCACCCATAAAGGTGCCGCAAATCCCTAAAATGTGTACATGCATGTTGTTGGCTCTAAAGAATAAAGTACTGCCGCCATTCTAATCTATCGTGGTGCGAATTGTCAGTGTCGTCTAGTTGGATTTGGCAGATTATTGCCCAGCTGCAACCGTATATTGACCTATTTTGCTAACTAAATGGGCTATTGCTTTGTGGCCACAAAAGTGGACTGAAAAATATATTCAAAATAAATAACCCTTTTTGAAATCCGCAGCGTTTATAGCTGTAAACAACCTTACTCAACGAGTTAAAAGATTTCAGGAGCATTACCATGACAAAATTTTCATTGAGCGCCCTAATAGCAGCAACCGCCATGACTGTCGCCCCTTTTGCCAGCAGTTACGCCGCAGACCTAAACTTCCCTCACATTGAAACGATTGGTACCAGCCAGATCTCCATTGCAGCAGATGTGGCGATGATCAATGTCGAAGTGGTCGTCCAAGAAGACTCTGCCAGTGCGGCAAAAGCCAGTTCAGATAAAGCTGTTGCCGAATTTATTAAGCGTTTAAAGGCCCAAGGCGTGGCAGCGAAGGATATTCAAAGTGCCAATATTCGCCTAAACCCACGCCACCTTTACGATCCAGAAACTCGTATTAACAAAGAGATTGGTTATCAAGCCAGACGCCAAGTGACGGTCACAGTGACCGAGCTCAACAAGCTCAATCAAATACTCGATAGTGCATTGGCAAATGGGATTAACAAAATTAATCATATTAATTTCAAAGCTAGCCAAGAGCAGGAGTTAATCGCCAAAGCACGTGCGCAAGCAATACAAGATGCAAAGCAAAAAGCCCAAGCATTGGCTTCTGGATTTGATAAAGAGCTCGACGGCGTATGGCAAATTCGTTATTACGAGCAACGACCCGTTCAACCTGCCATGTATCGAATGAAAGCGGGTATGGAAGCTGACGTAGCCGAGAGTTATCAGCAAGCCCAAACAACCATTAGTGATCGTGTCGAAGTGATCTACCGTTTAAAGTAACCGACACTAACAACAAAAAGCCCTAACAGGATTGTTAGGGCTTAAATTCATTAGAAATTATAGGTGACATTCACGCCAATGTTACGCGGATCAACCACAGCATCGTAACCATTGGGATACCAAGCGCTAGGTGGATCCGTTACCGTTACCGCCTGTTCGTCAAATAGGTTGTTAACAAATGCACTGACTCGCCAAGCGTCATTGATGTAATCAACGTTGAAGCGACTAATCACATAGTCACCCGCTTTGAGTTCTTCAGTATTGGCGATATCTCCCTGGTATTCGCTGACATAGTTAGCCGAAATACCAAAACTAAACTCATCATTTAACCAATACTTTAGGCCCAAATTGGCCGTTAAATTGGGAGCTGAGCTCAATTCATTGCCAATGATGTCACCAAATTCCGGTGCTGCCGCTTTAATCTCACTTTCAAGTAGTCCCAAGCCCGAAGTTAACTGTAGATCGTCGGTCAACATGGCGGTTAATTCCGCTTCAGCGCCATAGGTTACCGCTTGGTCTACATTAGTGATTCGACGTTGCGTATTTGATGCTTGATAGCCATCGAAGTCATTGTAAAACACATTGGCACTGAGGTTCACATCACCATTGGCAAAGCTACTTCGGGAGCTAAATTCGTAAGTATCTACTGACTCTTCATCATAGTAATAGTAGAGGTTTTCGCGAGATAAGGCTCCGCCACCTGCGTTGTAACCGCGTCGAGCACTCAAGGCTAATGTTGTGGTATCCGTGACCAGATATTGCAACACGAGCTTGGGCAACGTCACGGTGTTGTCAGTATCAAGATCTTCATTGATGACCCCGTCACCACTACTCATGACAAAATTACGATTCTGCTCATCCTGCATCACTCGACCGCCGACAGTTAACCGCCATTGGTCTGCAAAACCATAAGTTATTTCACCATAAACAGAAGCTGAGGTACTGGTATCATCACCATGATAAGCAAAGCCGCCAACACTGACAAAATCCTGTTTACGTTCAAAATAGGCTAAGCCTAAGAAGCCATTAAATTCCGGATCATCAAGGCCAAAGGTGTATTTTCCATCAAGTGTGTAGCTCTTATCATCCATCTGCACATTTTGTTGTCGAGCGGCCTGGGCCTCATAAGACTGAAACCCCCACTGATAATCCATATAAGCAACTAACAAGTCTAGCGACTGGCCACTACCTAAATCATAATCGAACTTCAACGAATGAGTATCAGACTGTGTATCCATATAGCGGTGAAACATAGGCTTATATTGCCAGGGATCTTCACCATCGTAATACTTTCGACCCGAGCTACCTTTCTCTTGGTTATAGGCATAGGTATACATGACCTTTAGCGCATCTAATGCCGCCGGCTGCCAGAGCATTTTTGCCCGTAAACGGCTGGTTTTTAGCTCTTTCTGATCATAAGTATCTGGGTTGGTTTCATATATCACTTCTTGATTGTAATGCTCTCCATCAACATGCTGGCCGGTAATTCTTACGGCCAGTTGATCTTCAACAATCGGCCCCGACACCATAAACGCACTATCAATGAAGCTATCTTGATCTCGGTAACCCAATCGAGCTGCACCATTCCAATCAAAGGTAGGATCAAGGGTTTTGATGAACACAGTTCCACCAATACTGTTACGGCCATTAATGGTTGACTGTGGTCCTCTAAATACCTCAATCTGTTCAATGTCCCACAGACCCGTATCGCCAGTTAAGTCAGCAACAAAAGGTTCTGCCACACCATCTATTAGTGTAGAAACCCGCGCTTTAGCGCCGCCGGTAAATGAGTTAAAGCCCCCTGCTGCACCATTACCCGTTACCCCACGAATATCCGGGGCGGCACCGGTTAATGCGACGATGTTGGGGATTTCAGACAGTGCGCTGGAAACTGATAAGTATTGACCGCTATCAAGCGTGTCCTTATCAATAACAGAAACAGATGAGGTCGTGTCTTTTAAACTACGTTCTATTTTCTCACCGTGTACGGTAATGACTTCTATAGATTGTGTTGGTTCTGCGTCAGCCACGACTGCAGCTTGAGCAGCAGAAAGTGCTGTGCACGCCAACACACTGGTCGCGATGATGCTCTTTTTAAATACCCTGTATTCCATGGGATACCTCAGATTTCCAATGAACAAATTGTGATACAGCTTGTAAAACCGCCACAATTTACGTTAAAAACCGCAACAATGCAATTGCGAATCATTAGCATTTACATTACGATTGGTGCGGGATTTATTTTGGAAAAAGGGAAGTTAACAACATTATGTTTCAAATACTGGCATTCACTATTACGCTGTTTGGTGCCTACTTACTTTATCTCACCAGTCGCCATCAGCAGTTTCAAGCTCAGCCACTCAAGCAACGCTATCGCCTACTAGGCTACCTATTACTTGCTGCCGCATTCTGCTGCTTTTATCAATCTCTTGACGGCGCACCGGCACTGTTTATGTGGTTATTTACCACAGCGACGTGCTTAACCTTAATGCCAATAGCCGCAATCCTTAGTCCATGGAGGAAAGCCAAATGAGTCGCTTGGCACAGGCAGAGAAAATACAGCCACACTGGTGGCGTAAATCTATCTTCTCAGTGTTATTGGGGTTGAGCTTAGCCTACGGTGTGATTGCCATTTTTGCTTGGTTTGGTCCTGGCGGGATTGATGCCGCGGTAAAAGTCCAATTCAATATGTGGGCAACAGCACTATTATGGTTATTGGTACTGAGCTTGAGTTTTCTATTTAAAACCGGCAACAAAACACTGATCTATTTGCTATTAGCCAACCTAGTTACCTATCTTAGCTATGCAACATTATGGTGGTTAGCATGAGAATTCGCGCAGACATTTTAAGACACTACCAAGTTATTCATACCTGGACAGGAATTATCGCAGGCTTAGTGTTATTCATCGGTTTTTATGCCGGTTCACTCACCATGTTTAAGCCGCAAATCCAGCAGTGGGCGACACCACCAACCCAAGTACTCGCAGCCATTGAACCGACTAAACTTGATCTATTGGTCAAACAGGCCATGGCAGAATATCAATCTGCTCAGCAAGGGTTTGTCATTAATTTAACCGATAATGCTTCACCAATGTATTGGTACGAGCAGGGTGGTGGCCGCGGTATTCGCTTAGATGATGCACTGCGTCACGCCAGCCTGAGCAGCGAAGATACGCTGATCAGTACCACAAGCAGTAGCAACGAGCTTGGTAGTCTTATTGACCAATTACATCGTACCGCGGGAATTGTTGGCAAAGTCGGTCACGAAGATTTAGGAGTATTGATCTTAGGCATAGCAGCAGTGTTGTACTTTTTAGCGCTAGTTTCTGGATTGATCTTCTTACTGCCCACCTTAGTCAAAAGCTTATTTGCACTTAGATCAAATAAAGGCAGTAATCGCTTTTGGCTCGATAGCCACAACCTGTTGGGCATATTTAGCTACCCATTCCATCTCATCATCGCGTGGACTGTGGTGGTGTTTGCTTTTCATGACCTATTTTATGGTGGGCTTAGTCTTATTTATGGTGACAAGCCCTTATTTGAGCCGCGCCAATCTAGCGAAGTAGTCTACCAAGTCGAGGATTTATCACCAATATCCTCCTATCTCACTAAGGCAACAGAAATGGCAAAAGATTATCAAGTGACTAAATTGGCGTTCTCTGATTTAAACAGCAATCGCCCTAGCCTAGCTATTGAAGTCGTCAGTGATAATCAAATGATGCGCGGTGGCTATAGCGATTTCATCTATATGAATCCGTATAATTTTGAGGTGCAATTTAGCACTATCAATGACAGTGAAGATGGTGCCTATGGCCCAATTGTTACCAGCTTCTTTGGCTTACACTTTGGCAATTATGCCGGACTAACAGGGCGTTGGCTTTATTTTGTCATGGGCTTAATGGGGGCAATGCTGTTTTACAGTGGTAACTTACTGTGGCTTGAAAAACGGCGAATAAAGTCACCCACACAAACTAAGTCAAGCCGATTCATGGCGGCACTTACCGTGGGCGTTTGCCTAGGTTCCATGTTAGGTGTTGCAATCACCCTGTTATCGACTAAATGGCTGTATCTGCTTAGCAGTAATATAAACTCTCACTACTTGTGGAGTTACTATGTCATCTTTTTTGCTGCTATCGCCTATAGCTTTCTGCGTGGGGCCGCAATCAGTGCTATCCATAATCTTTATGCTTTAGCCCTAGCCTGCTTGCTCATTCCCATAAGCTCATTGCTTACCCACTACATTAGCGTCAGTGACTGGCATCAACAGTCTATGCCTGTGTCAGCAATCGATTGGGTAGCCATTTTATTTGGCGTTGGTTTCTATGTAATGGCTAGAAAGACCAGACAACGGGCATTACACGGTGAAAGACACAGTATTTGGGCAATCGCACCAGTCAAACATCAGCGCGAACAAGCACAAGAGCTTAACGATCAAACAGAAATAAAGGTCTAATAGCTCAAATTGCAGGGCTAATCATTTTAGTTAAGGTAACAGCATGCTAAACAGTATGCTGTTACCCATCACTTACTTATTAACGCCCGTCTTCAAAAGAAGCAGTGCCAGATTTAGATTCATAGGTGCCATCTTGATAAAGAATCGTTGCAGAGGCTTTGTGAGTCGTAAACCCTGTAATGGTAAATGAGCAAGAGGTTCCTCTTGTACCACAACTTGCAGCTTTATCACCCCAAATCACACTACTAATCGGTTTAGCTGCACCGCTAATTCTAAATACAGCCGTTGCAGTACGTTGACCAGGAATCATCGCAAAACAATGGTTCTTGGTATAACGATCATAACCTTGTGTATCAACATAGCACTCTAGTGTTGCAGCAGAAGCCTGCGCGGCAATCATAGAACCAACTAACACCAAACCAGCAGTAATCAACTTTTTCATTTTAATTCCTTTTATAAATAGATCTAAATAAACGATTTAATGTGCGACTAACGGCCATCTTCAAAAGACGCGGTAGCCGAAGCTGTTTCATAAGTGCCATCTTGATATAAAATGGTCGCTGAAGCTTTATTTGAAACAAATGGGCGGATAGAGAATGAGCATGAAGTTCCACTGGTACCGCAACTTGAAGCTCTATCACCCCATATCACTTTGTTGATAGGCTTATTGGCACCACTAATGCGAAATACTGCCGTTGCAGAGCGCGCGCCCCAAACCATTGCGAAACAGTGATTTGGAGTATATTGATCATATGCTTGTGTATCGACATAACACTCCATCGTAGCAGCTGAAGCACTTTGTGCCATAAATGAACTAGCGACCAATAGACCTGCTGTAATAAATTTATTCATAACAATTCCTTTGTATCTAAATTAATATTATTAAATAGTTAATTATTAACGGCCATCTTCAAAAGAAGCCGTGGCTGATGCGGTATCATAAGTGCCATCTTGATATAGAATAGTTGCAGAAGCTTTATTTGGTACAAACGCACGAATCGTAAAAGAACAAGAAGTACCACTTTGACGACAACCTGTGGCTTTGTCGCCCCAAATAACTTTATTGATTGGCTTATTTGTACCGGTTATGCGAAAAACTGCAGTAGCCGTTCGCGCTCCCCAGACAATTGCGTCGCAGCGATCTGCTGTATAATTATCGTATGCTTGAGTGTCAACAAAACACTCCATCGTAGCCGCTGATGTTTGCAGTGAAAAAAAAGAACTGGCGACCAAAACCCCAGTAGCAATTAATTTATTCATGAAATTTCCTTTTATAATTTTATTTGGTGCTAGCGGTAACCAACACACAACTAAATTACAACAAGATAATCTCACTTCAATACAAGAATAAAAATTATTGAAAACAAATTAAATATCAAGCTAAAACTCAACAAAGACAAGAACAGTAAATCTCAAGTACTACACGACCAATACAAAATGATTAGTAGTAATGATTAAAACCTGTAGGAAACATAAGTCATTAAAAAAAAAGGAATTAGTAAAAATATGGACCAAACGATTGTAAAACTAAATTTACAACAACCTTATAAAATTATTTATATTTATCTAATACTCAAAAATAAAATTGGAAGTAAATTATTGCCACCCATATATTTGAATAGTTTTAACAAATAGCGTATTCGAATAGTATTTAAATGCCCACTAAAGCGGCATCGCTGCACCAACTTAGTGCGCATGGCGCTTGCAAAAAAACAACAAACCCATATTTAACAACACCTTAAAAGTTGGCACAGCTTGAGCATACCCCTAAAGAGGTATTTGATGGATTAAATTTGAGGAAGTCATCATGAGTAGAGCAATCAAACTAATTAGCCCTAAACTAGCCCACAAAATAGTTGAGGAGGTTAAACTGCAAAACTGCCTACTATCAGAAGTTGCCAAAAGACACGGCATTTCAACAAAGCTGGTATATCAGCTAGTTAGACAAAATGATCAGCAAAATAACAATGGCCAAGTCAGCCACCTAAAGTTTGAAATAAGCCAAGCCAAGAACAATCTAAAGCACTTGGTCAATGAGCTAACTCACCTACAACAATCAACGACCTAAGAGGTTATCCATAATAAGATCGTAAGTAAGGCGATAAATAACGCCTTGCATACAGTAAACCTATCCCTAAAGCGGGTATCAATAACATCAAAATGTTATTCATAAGGGCTGCACTACTGAGTGTGAGAACACTCAGTAGCAACTGCTTATAGTCAAATTCTGGCTTATTGTTGTGGCCGGTAACTGCAAGTGTTATTACGGCAAGCAGCATTAAAAAAGCCAATGACTTATATTGATTACTTTGCTGACTCTTTTGAGTGGTAGCCGGACCTACATAGCGAGGCGCGGTTGCTTGAGCTGCGTTAAACTCGCTAGCTGTAGCACCCTCCACCAACCTGACAGGACGTGGTTGCGTTATGGCTGCACCGTCGCTCGTACCATATTGATAGCTATCGCCAATGACAGCCCTATCTAGATGAGATACATTGTTAAATTGATGCAATGACCAAGCAGCCAAACAATACAAAAGTGCAATCACAATCGTCATCACTAGATTGCGAGCGCTGATTGTATTTACTTCTATTGCCATAGTCATCACCTACATCCGCTAAATAATCGTACCTTTTAAGGCACAGGCTATTGTAGTCATAATGAAAAGTTCACAACAAAAAATCAACAGCTCAACCATAAACATTACAAAGTGATGCATATGTAAGAAAACTAAGTCTCTGCCACTCCCTATGCGCCCTACAACATCAATAAAGAAAACTTGAATACTAGCCAAAAACTACGAATATACTTTCAGAAAATTAAAAGACTATTCAATAGTTATATTAAGAGCAGATAAAACAATAAGAAATGTCAAAGTATATATAATGATTGATGCCTAAATGTAGACACATTAAAAAGAGGCCTGTGACCATTTTAGGAATGGGGATTTGATTAGGGGGTGGTGCCAATGCTAAGCCAGGTCAATGGGAGCAAAGATATTGCGCTGAAAACCCAAGAGATTGTTACTGTGAATATCGTGGCGGTGTGAAGTACTGCTTTATTAAGTAACCGCAAATAGAGCGAGATAATTAACCCATCTCGCTCAATCATTTTATTCTGCCAACTTAATAGAATCGTTCAAATCACTGATTGTAGATATGCCCTACTTTAAAATCACTTACATACCCTGTTCGCAAGCCTATTGATCTAGTTTAAATTTTTTGGCTAATGGCTCCAATGCCGCGCCTTGTAATAAAATAGAGAACAGCACGATAAAGAACACCATGTGCACAATATCAATGGAGCCTGGCACCCCTGCGGTCGCAGGTATTAACGCAAACACTATTGGCGTAGCCCCTTTTAGCCCAATAGCTGAAATCAGCATTCGCTTTTTCCAGCTTGCCTGGGTAAAAGGTAAGTAACATAGCTGTACTGCCAGAGGACGCGCAACAAACATCAGTAATGCCGCAGGAATTAGCGACACCATAAATACGTTAAACAAGGTTTGTGGGAAAATCTGCAAGCCGAGAATAATGAACATCAACGACTGGGCTAGCCAAGACAAGCTATTAAAGAAGTGTTTAGATACTTCACCACCGCGACTAATGCCATTGCCGATGACAACCCCCACCACATAAGAGGCGATCAAAATATTACCGCCTAACAGCTCACTGCCATATGCTGCAATAATAAAACTGGCCAGAATAAATACTGGAATAAGGCCATATTCTTCAAGCTTAACGTGGTTAAGTAGATAGACCGCTAACTTACCAATTAAATAAGCGAACACAATTCCGACGAATATTTGCTGCGCGAGAGTGATAGATATTGCGCTGTATGACACAACCTCTGTAGGGGCTAATGCGATAGCGGTGAGAATAGTCACCATCACTAACGCCACCGGGTCATTGGTAGCAGATTCAAACTCAAGCACGGTATCAGTTTGCTCTTTCAATTTCAGTTTTTTGGACTCTAAAATCGAAAACACCGCCGCAGCATCAGTAGATGAGACTATCGCAGCAAACAACAAGCAAGTGATCAGCTCCCAGCCCAGTATGAAGTGCAGCAGCGCAGCTAAGCTTACGGTGGTGAACAACACCCCAAATGTTGCCAGCATGCCTCCCTCTTTATAGGCCAGCTTAATACTTTGCGTTGACGTATTGATGCCCCCTACAAACACAATGATATTAAGTGCAATGGCCCCTACCGTTGATGTCAATGCCAGGTTATCGTAAACGAAATTAAACTCACCATTGCCTAGCCCTAGGCCCACCCCCATAAAAATAAGTAGTGATGGAATGCCTAAGGTCTTCGATGGGTGATGCAGCAATATGCCAACTGCCACTAAAATCGCCACACCCAGTAAGATTATTTCGTATGTCATCAACACCTCATATAAGTTCTGCCACCTCAATTAGGGCAAAAGAAAAGACTAGTTTAGTTTATTGGAAAAGATTTAAGCTGAAAGGTATTACAACTAATCATGCTGTAACATCAAACATTATAACACTTTAACCTTAGATTAGTGTTAAATATAGCATTTAGCTATAACAAAAAGCTCAGCTAATGCTGAGCTTTTATCTAACCTTTGGTGCCACTTTCACCGGTTTGTACAATCAGCGAAAGCGCTACTGTTCAAGCAATGCTGTCTATATGACTATGCCTGCGATGGCTTAGCCATATAAGCGCGAGCTAATAGCACTACGCCCACCAATAAGAAAGGAATACTCAGCAGTTGTCCCGCGCTAAAAGTCCATTCATCGGCATACACAGCTTGTTTGACTTTGACCATTTCGATGACAAAGCGTGAGCTGAACACCAAGACCAAAAACAGTCCAAATATCGCCCCGTAACGGCGCTTCATTTCAGTCATTTTAAATAGCATAGCCAAGCTAACAAAAATCAGTAAGTAGGCAATTGCTTCATATAACTGTGCTGGATGTCGCGGCAACAAATCCACTCGCTCAAACACGATTGCCCATGGCACATCGGTTTGCACGCCTAAAATTTCAGAATTCACAAAATTGGCCATCCGTACAAAAAAGCCAAATATTGCCGTGGCTATCGCTAAACGATCTAATAAAAACAAAAACGGCATTTTGACTTTACGATGGTAATAATAAAGGGCCAATATTGCCCCTAAACCACCACCATGGCTCGCCAACCCGCCTTCCCATATGGCAATAATCTTACCCGGATTAGCAAAGTAATAGGCAGGGTCATAAAACAGCACATGAGCTAATCGGGCACCGACAATAATCCCGACCACACAATAGATCAGCAAGTTATCCAGTGACTCAACATCAAGTTTTTCGCTGATGTAAATGCGTTTCATCACTTGATAGCCGCTGGCTATCGCAACTGCGAATAAGGCGCCATACCAATGTACGGTTAGCCCCATAAATGAAAACAATACCGGGTCAATATTCCAAATAAAATGTTCCAAAACTTAGCCTTATAAGATCTTTCAATGTCACAGCCTAGCTAAGGGAATTAGCTCCCTTAAAGCGGCGCTCAACCTGACACAGATAATACGCCAATTTTGACGTATTACTACCGCCCAGTAACGTTTATTAACGCTTTAATTTAGCTATCTATTCCACCCAAACACAAGTACTTAATGTCGGTGTAATCATCAAGGCCATACTTGGAGCCTTCACGACCATGACCTGACTGTTTAACCCCGCCAAAAGGTGCTGCTGCGTTAGATATTATGCCCTCATTAATTCCTACCATACCAAACTCTAATGCTTCAGAGACGCGGTAAATTCGGCCTATGTCACGGCTATAAAAATAAGCGGCTAAACCGTATTCAGTGGCATTGGCCAGTGCGATCACTTGCTGTTCGGTGTCAAATACGCTAATGGATGCGATAGGCCCGAACACTTCATTGCACATCACTGGCATGGTTTCACTCACATCAGTTAGCACACAGGGCGACAGGAACTGACAGTCATCCTTTGCCGGTATTTGCCCCAACGCCAGTTTTGCGCCCATGTCGAGACTCTGTTGCACCCAATCAATTATTTGCGCCTTAGCTTGAGTCGAAATCAAAGGACCGATATTAGTGCGACTATCCAAGCCGTCACCTACAGTTAGATTGGCGGTTTGCTGTAGCAGCTGTTGCTGGAACGCTGACGCAACATCGCGATGCACATAAATACGGTTAACACTGACACAAGTTTGTCCCGCATTGCGAAACTTTGCAGCCATGACACCCGCAACCGCCGCTTCAACATCGGCATCATCAAAAACAATAAATGGCGCATTGCCTCCTAACTCCATCGACACCCGCTTGACGCCACTGGCACATTGCGCCGACAAAAGTTTGCCGACCTGGGTCGAGCCAGTAAAAGTGAACTTTGCCACGTCACTGTGTTGGGTTAATACCTCTCCAATCGCCTGGGCCTGCTCAGCGACCACCACATTGAACACCCCAGCAGGAATCCCTGCTTGCTGCGCCAGTTCCGCCAGTGCCAAAGCCGATAATGGTGTTAAAGGCGATGGTTTAACCACAAATGTACAACCCGCAGCCAGTGCCGCTGCAGCTTTACGTGCAATCATCGCATTAGGAAAGTTCCATGGAGTGATTGCGCTCACCACGCCAACAGGTTGTTTGATGACCGTAATACGCTTATCCGCACCTGGCGCGGCAATGGTGTCACCATACAAACGCTTGCCTTCTTCAGCAAACCACTCGATAAAGGCTGCCCCATAGTGAATTTCCCCCTTAGCTTCGGCCAACGGCTTACCTTGCTCTAAGGTCAATAATCTGGCTAGGTCGTCTTGATTAGCGATAATCAATTCATGCCAACGGCGCAATAAGCGGCAGCGTTCATTGGCGCTAAGTTGCCGCCAGTGCAGTTGTGCACCTTTGGCTGCAACGATCGCTTGCTCAGTTTGCGCGGCAGTTGTCTCGCTAACTTGAGCAATGACTTGACCATTAGCAGGGTTATACACCGCAAACTTGTGCGCGGACTCCAGCCACTGGCCATCAATATAGGCAGCAGTTTGTAATAACTGCGAATTGCGTAAACCTAGCATATTAGGACTCCGGACTAACCAACATAGACTCAACGAAATCATCGGCGGACACCGCTAACCCCAGCTGTGCTATTTGCGTTTCAACCGCGGCAAGATCGGCTTCAAGCTTGGCAAGTGTCAGGGTATTATCATCGAGCAAATACACCAATTTTTGGCTTTGGTAGTAAAAGCTCAGCACAATCAATGCCTGTTTATCATTTTGCTCGGCGCGTTGTCGCCACTGTTTCAACTGTCGATAAATACGGTTATGTAGACTCTTTAGCCGCGCGACATAATAGACTTCTTGTAAGTATTCATGATTGCGTAAACTGTATAACACGGTGCCGCACAGGCTTGCTGCCAGTATGACTCCTAGTAGGTTCCACTGGAAATTTCCGGTGGACTCACCGCTTACTGGGGCGCTTTGTCCAAACCAACTAATCAGCAAGCCACCAAAAACTAGCGACAAAATCGCCAACGCAGCAATGAATACCGCGATCACACGATTTAGCCGCTGGCGGTAACAAGCTTTATCTATTGCAATTAACTTCACTTGATATCTCAATTGGATAATTTTCAATTTGCCAAGGTTATCACGAGCGTGGGGGTTTGATTAAGCAACGATTACGCTTAGCCTCAGAGTTATACAGATTTGCTATTTGCTGATGAGGTTGGCACTTTAGGAGTTAAATAAGCGTTCACTGATACGTGATGTATCGCACAATTAGCGCACGCGGGCAATTAGAAGTAAAAACATCTAGACGTCTAAATTGACAGACGTCTGTGAATCTCATATGCTCTTCCCATAATCAAGAACCATTGCATTGAATGACAATGTGTTCCTGCAAGGAGGGCGCGGAACTGATGGTTTGCACGACTAGAATATAGAGAGAACACTTTGACAACTTCAACCACGACCTCATCGGCGAGCAACAAGGTAAGCCCATCGTTTATCGCCCTATTACCGTTATTTTTATTTTTGACCTTATTCATTGGTGCCGGAGTCTACTTCCAAAGCCAAGGGGTAGACTTTGCCTTCTATCAACTACCCAGTGTGGTCGCGATATTGCCGGCAATCATCTTAGGAATCTTACTGTCAAAGCAAAAGCTTAATCAGAGTATCGAAACCTTTATAGGTGGAATTGGCCATAGCAATATCATCGCAATGTGTCTTATCTATCTGTTAGCTGGTGCATTTGCTTCTGTTGCCAAAGCCACTGGCGGTGTTGATGCTACCGTTGCCCTAGGTTTATCACTGGTACCATCAAGTTTACTACTGCCAGGTTTCTTTGTGATTGCCGCCTTCATTGCCACCGCAATGGGGACCTCAATGGGTACCATTGCAGCAGTCGCACCCATTGCGCTTGGCGTCGCAACTGAAGCAGAAATAGGCCTTGCCGTTATGGCCGGTGCAGTGATTTCTGGGGCATTATTTGGTGATAACTTATCAATTATTTCCGACACCACCATTGCTTCAACCCGTACTCAGGGTTGTGAAATGAAAGACAAGTTTAGAGAAAACCTTATTTTTGCCATTCCAGCATCGATCATTACTCTCATCGTGTTTACCTTAGCTGGTCAAGGCCAAGCTGAAGTCGCCGCACAAGAGATAGACTTTATTAAAGTGATCCCTTACTTGACCATTTTGTTCTTAGCTGTCGCCGGTCTTAACGTATTTGTAGTGCTCACGGTCGGTATTTTACTTGCTGGGATAACCGGCTTGTTCACCATGGATTACGGTGTGATTCAGTTTGGTCAAGATATCTATGCCGGTTTTACCAACATGCAGGAGATCTTCATTCTCTCAATGCTAGTGGGTGGCCTCGCGGCGCTCATGCAGCAGCAAGGTGGCTTAGCGTTTGTGAGTCAACAAATAGAGAAACTGATCACTAAGTTTTCTAAGGCTAAAGGCGAAGCATCAACCCGCGCTTCTGAGCTTGGCATGGCTGGCATTGTTGCAATGACCAATACTTGCGTAGCGAACAACACCGTATCGATTGTTGTAACAGGTGACATCGCCAAAGAGTTAGCGCAAAAGCACCAAGTCACGCCGAAGCGCGCAGCCAGTATTTTGGATATATTCTCTTGTATTATTCAAGGCTTAATTCCCTACGGTGCGCAGGCATTACTGATTGCATCAACCTTCAGTATTAGTCCGCTTGAAGCCGTAACTCACGCTTGGTACTGCATGATTCTTGCTGTTGTCGCCATTTCTATTGTGATACTGCGGAAACGTACTCACTGATAACTATTTACGCAAATTGTTATCGAGATGTTGGTAATCGCCTAGTTATGGCATACACTAGCTGAGATAAGGATAGCTAACTTGCCCATTACAGGCGGGGACGGAGAAGGAGAGCACTCACCATGCACTCCTTTTTTATTGCCTGATTAATGGGAGCCCTATGCAGCTGGCACAGCAACCGATCAATACTGACCTACACAAACTGGTTATCTGGATGATTTTTGGTGGTGCCATAGTCTCAGCGACCGGTATCTCAATTTGTGTATGGGCCCAATATCAAGAAATAGGTCCAGCGGTATTTGCACTACGGGCCGACTTTTTAGGCGATTATATGCGCACACCGCTGGCTTATGTGTATAACATGGCGTTAATTGTCGCGGGTTTATGCATCTTGTTGGCCATGTACGGCTTATTTTTACTTAAACTAGGGCATTTTGGCCTCTATATATCGTTTGCCGGACTCTGGGTTGGTGGCTCAATTATCTTGATGGGCGTATTTCCAATCAACTACCTCAGCGAACATCGCCTGTCCTCTACCAGTTTTTTACTTGGCACCGTAATTCTGCATTTTTTAACCTTAGCGGCGCGAATTAACCATAAAGAGATCTGCTCAAAACGCCTATTTTTCATTAGCTCATTAGGGCTTGCCAGTGCATTGGGGCTAGTTTTTCAACTCAATTGGCAGACCTTAGACTTTGATGCCTGCATCCCACAAACCGGGGAAAATTGCTACGTGGCAATTAATATGTGGGGCCAAACTAACCTCACTATGTTGTGGTGTTTAATGTTAGCATTGACCATTAAGAAATTGACCCACACGCTACAGCAGCCTGCGCTGTAATAACTAAAGGCGACAACTTGTTGCTATGCGACTAGCCAAATACCTTGCGCTGACCGGACTATGCTCACGGCGCGCCGCAACGCGATTTATCCGTGATGGCCGAATTAATATCGATGGCCGCATCGCCAACCATATCGACACCATAAGCCTAGATAAAGATCAGCGCCAATGCCTGCAAGTCATACTCTTTGATGGTGAGCCCATAGCTGCCATTGAATCGCCGCACTATTACGCCTTCCATAAGCCCGTAGGCATTGATAGCCGCTTGCTCCCAGATAATCCTGCTAGCCTGATACACTTTCTGCCGCCCACACCACGGCTCTATCCTGTTGGCCGCCTAGACAAAGACTCCCACGGATTACTACTACTGACCAATGACGGTGAACTCACCCAGCGTTTGATGCACCCAAGCTTTGCCCATAAAAAGCACTACCTTGTTCAAGTTAACCGCCCCCTTGACGACGACTTTTGTCAGTTGATGGCGCAAGGGGTCAGTTACAAAGATATCACCACCCTCCCCTGCACGGTCGCAGCAACAGGTGAAGACCGTTTTAGCATCACCTTAACTCAAGGGCTCAACCGGCAAATACGCCGAATGAGCCAAGCACTGGGCTATCAGGTTATTGATCTCAAGCGAGTGGCCATTGAATCACTGCAACTTGGCGATTTGGCCGCAGGTGAAATGCGACCGCTGACTGCGACAGAGATTACTGCGCTCAAAGGTTAATGGACTAGGCTGTGCAGCGCCCGATGGGTTATACCAATCAGTACAAACATTTAGTCACTCAGCGAGAGTTTAGCGGTTCTGAGGCAAGGTCATTAAATGCTCCTTGCATTAATGACATTCACCACATCCATGTGGCTTGCAACGAGTGAAGATCATAGTTGTTCTACGGTTAAGCTCGTTAATACAGCATCAGAATCGCTAAAACTCGCCATTCTGGCGCGTTTTTGGCTACCTACTTCTGCGTTGAATAACCTCACAAGGGAGCAACCATTGTTTCAGTACTCACTTTGAATTAGCCGGCCTTGAATTAGTTTGCCAAAAGCGCGCTGAGTAGATCAAATTCTTATACTGATTGGTATTATGCAAATAGCAGTACCGACAGGTAAATCAGCCAACAAAAAGGGCTTAGATATTCACCTAAGCCCTTTATGCAAATCATGCTAATTTAATCATAACGATTAATGCACAATTTCCATCTCTTCCAATAGGTTATCTGCATTATCTAGGTATTTCATAACCCAAAGCATATAACGGCTGTCCACTTGGATTGAACGGTTAGTTTGTGGGTCGTAACCCCAATCGCCAATGATACTTTCGTAAACGCCATCAAACAGCAGGCCGACTAACTCTGCACGGCCATTTAAGGTCGGCGAGCCTGAGTTACCACCAGTGGTATCTAGGGTTGATAGGAAGTTAACCGGTACTGAATCAATCTCCTTCATGTAGTAGTCACCGTATTGCTTATTGGCAATGAGCTCTAGCTGTTTCGCTGGCGCATCAAACGGATCAACACCCGTGTCTTTGGCTAAGATACCTTCAAGGCGAGTGAAAGGCACGGCTTTCAAACCATCTTGTGGTGAGTAGCCCTTAACATGACCCACAGTCACACGTAGGCTTGAGTTAGCATCGGCATACACTGGTTTACCTTGCTCACGGTTATAGGCAATGATGGCGTCCATATATTGTGGGCGCACTTTCATTAGATCACCGGCAAGCTGCTTTTTCTCCTGTTCACGCTTCATGCGCTCATCATAAGTAGCAACAGCGTACTGAATGAAAGGATCTTTAGACTTTTTAAACTCAGCCACAGATTTGTCCATCCAGGCTAAGCGAGTGTCTTTATCAGACAGCTCAGTGTTGGCGTACATGTTATCTAATGTCTTGGCAAATTTAGCCTTGTCGAAGTTACTACCAATACCAAAGGCCTTATCGAACGCTGTTAAACGCTGATCTTTCGGCAATGCGGCATAACGACCCACTAAATCTGCCAATATCGCTTTATCGACACTTGCGGCATAGCGACGCTCAATACGCTCCATACCTGAGGTAAAGCGAGTCATATCACGATCTTGATAGCCTGGTTCACGCTGCATATCTGGTAGCGCTTTTTCATTCGCTAAGCGATATAAGCGCTCAGCGGTACTCATCATAGTACTGTAACCCATGTAGCTAAGCAGTAAGTTGCGCTCTTGGCCTTGCTGACCTTTTGCGATTAGCTTGTCCAGTTGCGCTAATACTTCACCGTACTTAGCTTGGCGCTTTTTGTCGGCTTTAATCCAGTTGGCAAGGTCTTGCTCTACACCTTTACGGTCGTCAAGCATGGTTGATTTACCATAGAACTCAATCATCGAAGTGAAGTTTTTAGCGTAGTTAGCTAAACCTGCAATGGCGCTTTCATACTTAATGCGCTCGTCGCTGCCTTCTGGTGCTGTCTCTTTGATGATATCAATAATGCGCTCACGCAGAATTTTGCCTTCTGGATAAGCCCATTCAAATTGGTTTTGTACTTCATTGGCAGTGCGATAGCGGTTAGTACGGCCAGGATAGCCAGCCACCATAACAAAGTCGCCCTCACTCACACCTTTAGCCGATACTTTTAAGAAGCTTTTTGGCTCAAATGGCACATTGTTTTCGCTAAAATCAGCAGGCTTGCCGTCTTTAGATACGTAGGCGCGATAGAAAGAGTAGTCGCCAGTGTGACGAGGCCACATCCAGTTATCAATATCGCCACCATACTTACCTACACTACCGGCCGGGTTATACACTAAACGCACGTCACGGATCTCAAGCTGCTTAACCAAGTAGTACTCAAGCCCACCATGGAAGCTATACACCTTACAGCGGTAACCCTCTTCTTGCTCACACTCGGCTACTAAGCTTTTTTCCTGTTGCTCAATACCTTTATAAAACGCGTTGCCCGTTTTACTATCTAAGCCCTTTTTCACCTTGTCAGTGACATCGACAACTGACTCGGTCACATAGATGCGCGACCCCGGTGTTGCCGGCAGTTCATCAGCAAAGCTTTTCGCTAAAAAACCGTCTTTTAGTAGGTTATTTTCAGGCGTTGAATTGTATTGAATTGAGCCATATGCACAGTGATGATTAGTCACGACTAGGCCTTTAGGTGACACAAATGATGCGGTACAGCCACCGAGGCTGATAACCGCATTCATTGGAAACTCGGTTAATTTAGAAATGGATTTAACATCAATTTCTAAGCCTTTGGCTTTCAGTTCGTCAGCCATGGCAGGAAGCTGGTAAGGCTGCCACATCCCCTCATCCGCTTGTGCAGCAAATGAAGCCGCTAGCGCTGCGGTTAACATAATTTTTTTCATGCTGTTAAGTCCGTTTTTATCGTTATTACGTCGATTGCTTGAGAATATATGCTGTCCAACTACAAAATTTAGCAATAAAAAAGTCGGGCAAGTGCCCGACTTTATCACACAACCTCATTCAACAAACAGCTAACGAGGCACAACAAACCGCAATCTAACCCGGCTTTGTTGTAAACATTTGTTATAGCGCTACCCAAAGTTGTGCCGCAATGATCACCGCACCAAGCAAACCTGCAACCGCTAAGGCTGGCGTGCCGCCACTGACTTGGTAACCCCCTAACTGCTGTTTACGCTGTCCTAACGCCATGGCAATCGGCAAGAAGATAATCATCATCACCAATGGAATTGCAGCAAAACCCAACACCTGAATGAAACCATCAGGGTAAAATAGCGCGCACAATAATGGCGGTACGAAAGTGATCAACCAGGTTTTAGCGCGGCCCATCACATCATTTCTTGCTCGAGTTAGCTCGGCAATGTAATCAAACAGGCTCATGGTCACGCCTAAGAAAGAGGTGATTAAGGCTAAGTTAGCAAACAGATCAATGCACTGCTGCATAATTGATGACTGCGCAATAGCTTGCAGGGCTGTCACAAGTTTTGGCAATGAGCCTTCAAAGCCATGCACGGTTGCCCCACCCACAGTACCTAAAGTCACCATCAACCACAGGATATAACACACAAGTGGAATGGTTGAACCAATGATCAATACCTTACGCAGTGACATGGCATCGCCATCTAAGTAACGCACAATCGTGGCAATACACACGTGGAAGCCAAATGAGGTAAACACAACGGGTATCGCTGCTAACCACAAGTCACCCAGCTCAGCTTTCTCTACAATATTAGCCGATGATTCACGCAATATATAAGCGGGGCTAACTTCCGGCAATAGGAACACAACCACCAGTACAAACAGGGCGATCATCGCAGTAAATAAGATACGTGAAACTTTATCAATCCAAGCTACGCCAACCGCAATAAAGCCCCCAAATACCAGGGTAAACAGCAACACCGCCGCTTTATTATCAATTTCAATGCCCATTTGATCAAAGCGTGACTCAAGCAGCGATGAGCCCCCCATCAAATACACCATCGTCAGGGCGAAGAGTAAGCTCAGCAGTGAGCCACCCTGTAATAACTGGCCAGTTTTTCCTAGTGTTTTACCGGTTATGGCGTGGACGTTAAGCCCAACCCCCGTACGTAAGTTGATCTCTAACATCAACAAACTGGTGTAGATGGACACCCCCCAAATACACACTAAAAGTAATAGCGCGGGAATGGTACCCAAAGAAGCTGTCGCCAGAGGTAAGGCAAGCATACCGCCACCAATAGCAGTACCTGCAACAATGGCAATAGAGCCGAGGATTTTTAAGTTCACTACATTGTCCTGTCTTGATTTGTTTTAATAGTTTTGGGTCAGATTTAGAACAACGACAAGGAGGGGATTAGTAACAAAACAACTAAGCTTTTAGCCTCCTAATCGAATGGCATCATACTGCCCTATTTCGATTGGGTTTGGCCTCAACAGCTTGGCTAACATTACTTTTACCTAATCTTTAGCTAAGCCCCTGAGGCTGCGTAAATCGGTAAAAATATCGATAGGTTTGTTTCATCACTACCTTAAACTCTAAAAAATTGACTGTTAGGGACATTAACAGAGGCAATCACTGTGTACAAGCCATCAAAGGCAATCGTAAACAACTTTGTACAGCGCACAAATAAGTTGCCAACACCCTCACCACAAGCCGTTTACTATTGCTGATTTTTCCAGCAAAACAGCGGCAAAGTCGCGCAAAAAACATGTTGCACTTGCAACCTTTTTTAGGGCGATTATAATGGCGCCAACCTTCTCAGGGGAGTAGCTACCAACCGATCGTCGTTTTTGGTTGGGTATTCATCAACATAATTGGCCACATGCCATGGTGAATACAGTGAGCCATCACCCAGCAAGACCTGAGCAGAGATCCCGTCCAATATTAGGGGGCGGCGGACTCTGCTTAGCTAATTTTGCCCCCTAAGGAACTCATTGTGGAAGCACTACTCGCCTCAACCTTTACTGTTGCAATTGCCGAAATCGGCGATAAAACCCAATTACTCGCTCTGCTACTTGCCGCCCGGTTTAAGAACAAAACCGCTATTGTCATGGGTATTTTTCTGGCGACGCTGGCGAATCACTTTGCTGCGGCCTGGTTGGGTCAATGGGCCATGGGCCTTATTTCACCGGAAGTTGGCCGTTACATCGTGGCGGGATCGTTCTTTGCCATTGCATTGTGGGTACTGATCCCCGACAAAGTTGAATCAGAAGAAAGTCGTTTGTATCAATGGGGCCCATTCATTGCAACTTTTGTGTTGTTCTTCATCGCTGAGATTGGCGACAAAACCCAAGTGGCAACGGTGGTGCTGGCAGCCAAATATGATGCATTGGCAATGGTTGTCATCGGCACGACCTTAGGCATGATGCTAGCCAATGTGCCAGTGGTTTACGCCGGCCATTACAGTGCTGAAAAGCTACCTTTGACGTTAATTCATCGCCTATGCGCTGCGCTATTTGCGCTATTGGGCGTGATGACATTGCTACTTTAGTTAACAGGGTAGTAAATAACATACCCACATAGCGTTGACGTTCACAGCTAAAAAAAGCCAGTCACTTTACAGTGACTGGCTTTTTCATCTCAGTTAATAAGTTGGCTTTTAACCTTGAATTGCCTTAGCAATTCGCGCTCCGTAGTCAGCATCTGCTTTGTCAAAATGCGCTAGCATACGTGCTTGTACATCAGCACTTGCTTGGCTAAGAGAACCGGCGATGGTATCCACTAGGCGCGCTTTTTCATCTTCAGAGAACATACGGTATAGGTTGCCCGCTTGGCTATAGTCATCTTGGTCGTAGCGGCTATAGCGATCAGCTTCACCAACTAAGCGCAGTGGTGGCTCAGCTAAGTGTGCAGGCTCAACCAACGCATCTTCACGGCTACTAGGACCATAGTTAGCAGCTGCATCGCCACCTGTTTGACTGCCGCTGAACGGACATTGGGTTCCAGCCATAGCACCAGCACGCTGATGATGATTCGCTTTTGCCGCATGTGGGCAGTTGACTGGCAACTGATTGTAATTAGTACCGATGCGATGACGTTGTGCATCTGCATAAGCAAAGATTCGCGCTTGCAGCATCTTATCTGGTGATGCGCCAACACCTGGAACTAGGTTACTTGGTGCTAAAGCCACCTGCTCTACTTCAGCGAAATAGTTTTGTGGCATACGATTAAGCTCAAGCTCACCAATTTCAATAAGTGGGTAATCGCTGTGCGGCCATACCTTAGTCAAATCAAACGGGTTGATGTGGTAAGTATTGGCATCCGCTTCTGGCATGATTTGTACATTCACTGTCCAACGAGGGAAGTTTTGCTCGGCAATCGCTGCCACCATATCGCGCTGCGATGAATCAGGGTCAATACCTTTGAGCTTATCTGCTTGCTCGTTGGTGAGATTGACAACGCCTTGTTGCGATTTGAAGTGGAATTTAACCCAAAAACGCTCGCCTTTGGCATTCCACAATGAGAATGTATGAGAACCATAGCCGTGCATCTGACGGTAATTTGCAGGAATACCTCGGTCTGACATCAAAATAGTCACCTGATGCATCGCTTCAGGGTTAAGTGACCAAAAGTCCCACATTGCCTGTGGATCTTTAAGGTTAGTCAGTGGATTACGCTTTTGAGTATGAATGAAGTCCGGAAACTTAATACCATCACGCAAAAAGAATGTCGGGGTGTTATTACCCACGATGTCATGATTGCCTTGAGCAGTATAGAAACGCAAACCAAAACCACGTGGATCACGCTCAGCATCAGCAGAGCCCATTTCACCGCCCACCGTTGAAAAGCGAACAAAAGTTTCGGTTTGTTTGCCTACACCGTTAAAGTGGTCAGCTATGGTGTATTCGCTTAAATCTTTGGTCAACGTAAAGGTGCCATATACCCCAGTACCTTTTGCGTGCACAACACGCTCAGGAATACGTTCGCGGTTGAAGTGAGCAAGCTTTTCAATCAACTGCCAATCTTGTAGTAATAGCGGGCCGCGCTCACCTGCCGACAATGAGTTTTGGTCGTCTGCGATTGGGGCGCCGTTTTGGCTGGTTAAGTAATCTTTTTGCGTAGTCATAGTCATCTCCAAAAATTCCGTAATCTAAAATGCTGTACTTGGCTTAGCTAAGCCAATCTTCAATAACATCAAATATCGTCGCCATATTGACCTCACAGTGGGCAGCGAAGGCTATTACCTGCTGAGTTATCCCGATAGCTAAATAATAGTCGGTAACAACTGACAGTTAAAACGATTAGAACCGATAACTTTAATCGCTTTTACAGAAAGCGAATAAAATTGACAACCCAGTGATACTACTAATTAGGTATAAAAGGGGGAATCATTTGGGAGGTAAAGCTGTGTAAAGGAGGGTTATCTAAATAAGTAAATAATAACGGCAATCCACTGGCGCAGGGATTGCCGCTAAACGACAAATTTGATAACTGTCATACAGGCCTAATCAGAAGCCTGTTGCCGCTCTTCTTGGTAGATTTTAACTAAATAGTAGATATCAATAAGTACAATAAAGAAGTTAACCAATGCAACGGGAATGGCGCCAATGGCCAAGCCATAAGCAACAAATAACGCTGCACCAATCAAATTCCACCAGCGTAGCTTCTTAATGTTCGACATCATCAGTGAAATAGCCACGACCACCGATGCCAAATAGCCGACCCACTCCCAAATAGTTGCGTTATCCATGCGCTCTCCATTGGTATTAAAGTTAATTAAACTTATTATGGCTAACTAAATAGGTTTGTAACAGGCCATTTACCCATCCACACGCAATAAACTGCGGTTATCGCTTAACTACCGCAGCAGTCATTCTTGAGATACAGCAGAGCTCACCGGCTCCATTGTGAATAAGGATCTCCCACACTGAGCTACGCTTACCCAAGTGTACCGGCTTAGCTGTGGCTGTTAGCGTGCCTTTGCGAGATGCTTTTAAATGGTTCGCATTAATCTCTTGGCCGACACAATAATAGTTATCAAAGTCCACTACAAAATTAGCCGCATAACTGGCGACAGTTTCTGCAAGAGCCACGTTGGCTCCGCCATGCACAATACCGAGCGGATTGTGTACTTGCGGTGCAGCTGGCATGGTCGCTTTCATGTAGTCGTCGCCAATTTCGGATATTTTAATCCCCATGGTTTGCATCAAAGTACCTTTGCCATGCATCCCTTCGTCCATCTTATTGCATTGTGCAAGCGTGACCGGCCTAAACCAAATACTCATTACTACATCCATTTCAATTGATTATGCTGCCAGTCTACTGTGTCCATAGCGAAGATAAAAGCCAGTTAAGAGTATTGGCTCTAGTCGCAGAGAATATGAAGGGGTGGCTTTCAAGCATGCTTATGGGTATTTGTTGGTGCACACTTGAAAGCCGTAGGGTGTAGGGAGAAAGGTTAGAACTGAATCACTATTTCAGCTTACTGACTGCTTCTAGCGTCAGTTTAATCATCTCATTAAGCGTCTGTTGACGCTCTTCAGCGCTAAGGTGCAAGCCCTGACGTAAATGGTCGGTCACTGTCATCATGGCAAGTGCATTTGCGCCATATTCAGCGGCTACGCCATAAAGACCAGCCGCTTCCATTTCCACACCTAAAATGCCGTATTTTTCCATTAAGTCGTAACGGCTTTCATCGGCGCTATAGAACAGATCAGAAGAATATAGGTTGCCAACATGATAGTTGACCGCCAGTTTTTCAGCAGCATCGACGGCGCCTCGAAGCAGGCCAAAGTCCGCAATCATGGCAAAATCAGTATTGGCGAAACGACTGCGGTTAACCGCTGAATCAGTGCTCGCGCCCATAGCCATAACGACGTCCATCAACTTGATTTTATCGCTCACAGCGCCACACGACCCGATGCGAATAATGTTTTTCACACCATATTCAGTAATAAGCTCTTTGGCATAAATAGAAATTGAAGGAATACCCATCCCCGATCCCATCACTGAGATACGTTGACCATTAAACTCACCGGTATAGCCAAGCATATTACGTACATCAGTCACTAAAGTGACGTTGTCGAGAAAATTCTCGGCAATGTACTTCGCCCGCAATGGATCGCCTGGCATTAAAACCGTATCAGCAAAAGCACCAGCTGGTGCGTTAATATGTGGTGTCATCGTGTTACTCCGTTATTCATGCTCCACACTCGCCTTTTGTAAGCGAGTATGGATATCAAGTATTTAGTTCAGTGGATTAGCCAGCTAGGCTAAATAGCAGACCAGCAATAGTACCGCTCATTAAGTTGGCTAAAGCCGCTGCAATTAGCGCTTTCATGCCTATGGCACTGAGGTCGTGACGACGCTCAGGACACAATGCAGCTAACCCGCCTATTACCATGGCTAGTGAGCCAATGTTGGCAAAACCGCACAACGCAAAACTAATGATAATTTGGGTTTTAGGTGACAGGTCTTCCGCCACTTTGAGGAAGTCGATATAGGCAACAAATTCATTGATCACCATCTTCTGACCAATAAACGAAGCCGCTTGCGTTGCTTCACTCCACGGCACCCCCATTAGCCATGCTAGCGGAGCTAACAGATAACCTAAGATCATCTGCATAGTGAGCTCACCATAGCCAAACCAGCCGCCAACACCGCCAATTATACCGTTGACCAGCGCAATCAACCCGACGAACGCGAGCAGTAATGCCGATACATTAAGTACTTGCTGCATCCCCATTGCTGCGCCGCCCGCTGCAGCATCGAGTACATTAGTCGGCTTATCTTCTTGCTCATCCATGACTTTCTTGATGTCATTTCGCGGTGCTTCGGTTTCTGGCCACATTAGCTTGGCAAATAGTAGACCGGCGGGCGCTGTCATAAAGGCGGCGGTCAGTACATACTTAATGTCGACGCCCATCTGGATATAACCAATCATGGTGCCGCCGGCCACAGAAGCTAAACCACCAGTCATCACCGCAAAGAGCTCTGAGCGGGTCATGTGCTTAACAAAAGGACGCACCATAGATGGCGCTTCAATCGGACCAACAAAGATGTTGGCAGTGGCAGACAGTGACTCTGCACGGCTAGTACCCAGTAACTTAGATAACGCTCCGCCGATAATGCCAATCACCAGTTGCATAATGCCTAGGTAATACAGCACAGCAATTAGTGCACTAATAAATACCACTACACAAAGCACATTAATCACAAAAATGAACCCAACCCCAAACTTGGCCAAATCACCAAATAAAAAAGCTAAGCCTTCGTTGCCGTAGTTGATTACATGCATTACACCGTTTGATGCGCTATCCAATACAGTTTGACCAAATGGTACATACATAACAAATGCGCCAAAAGCGACCTGAAATGCCAATGCACCGGCCACCGTTCTGACACTAATCGCGTGGCGTTGCTCTGAAAACAACACGGCAATCCCGATCAGCGTTGCCATCCCCAACAAACTGATGAAAACTTCCATACATTTTTACCCCCATAAACTTTGTTATGGCGGCAGTGTATACAGCTGGATAGTACAGACAAGGGATCAAAATCACTTTGCAGAATTTATTTCATTCAACTGCTAACTTGGTAATAACTTTTGGTAAAGCGCTCAAAAATATCAATAAATATGCATCAGTAACGCATCAATCCATAAAGAAAATAACAACAACATTAACACCAACAACAACTAACACCCAATAGTGACACTTTTAAGCTGATTAGATGAATGATGATTTATCGCAATAAGCAGTACAAACATACGTAATAAAATTTCAATTAAGTAATTTTGTGATCGAAAATCCATTCAAAAAACATGCCTGCCAAGCAGTAGGCGCTGTATTTAGTCCAATTCACCACGAAAGAATATTTTTGCAGTTTAAAATTGCAGTTAAACTCAATAATTGAGAGCCTCAGTCGCTGTATTTCATCTGCTTTTAACGAGCAAATAATACTTTTCTACTAAGCGCATTGGATTACAAATAGGCGACTATTTGCAATCACTCTAAAAATAACCCCCTATTTTTCAATCAATTGAACAGCAATCTCAGTGAATGAAAATTAACCAACAAATAGACCTTCTTCCAATTGTTCAAAGGTCATTCACTCCGTACCTTTGTTCTACATTCGGCAGACTAAATTAGTTCACTACAGAACTTTGTGCTGATAGTGAATTAATTTTTTATACGAACCGCTAAATAGTCTTGCTCATTGACGAGCTGTTGTATCTGTTTGGCACATAACAAAGGAGTGTTTAGTGTCTGCTTTAATAAAAAGCGTTGTTAGCTTTGTACTCCTTATGTCGACCTTTGACTTGTACGCTAATGATATTCGAGCCAATCAAGTCAGCGAACTTCCCATTACTCTCCAAGTGTTGCTTGAGCAGGGCGGCAGAGATAACGCTATTGGCCTAATGCAACTTGGCTATAGCAATCACGCGGAAATGTTGCAATCTGGCCATGATAATACCAATGCGACCTTGCAATTTGGTGCTGAAAATCAAGCCAATGTTCACCAATACGGTAGTGGTAATGAAGTACAGCTTTTGCAAGTTGGGTGGTCAAATCAGGCCGACATCACTCAAGTGGGTGACGGCAATTTAGTCCAGCTCAACCAACTCGGAAGTGCGAATTTTTCAATTGAACAGATTGCAGATAATGCCGCAATCACTATAACTCAATATTAACAGGGAGCGTCCAATGAGATCGCAAGCAAAGAAGTCTATTATCGCGTTAGCTATTACCGCAAGCATCGGTATGTCTGCATCAGCTTTTGCTGCTTCAGATAACGAAGCCACCATCAATCAGACAATTTCAGTCGCAGCTGATGCCGCTGTTGTTGGCCAAGAAGTTGTGGTTACCCAGACAGGTGATTTAAACATCACCACTGTTGACCAAACTGGTGACGACCAAACAGCTACGATTACTCAAGATGGTGTATGGCATGAAGCTTACGTAACATCTGAAGGTGAAAGTAACAACGTTGAAGTTGACCAAGTTGATGATTGGCATGTATCTAGCATCGACATTGAAGGCAACGGCAACGAAGCAATCACTGATCAAACAGGCTTTTGGAACCAATCTGATGCCAATGTTATTGGTAATGAAAACAGCGTTGATGTGTTACAGGTTGGCGTGACAAATACCTCAGACATTGACCTTATTGGTGATAGCAACACCGCTGTTGTTGATCAAGCAGGTGACAATAACGAAGCTTTGTTCTTGGTAGAGGGTGATGAAAACGACGGTAGCATTACTCAAATAGGTAATGACAACTTAGGTGGTATGGTTTCACTAGCACTCACCCCAAATGTCGGCAACAACAATGATGTCACTATCTACCAAGAAGGTGACTTTAACTTTGCTGGCGTACAAGGTGTTGAAGGCGACGACAATACTTTTGATGTTAACCAAGTTGGTAATTCGAACGCAGGCTTTGTATATACCCTTGCAGGTAACGAAAACACGATAGAGATCGACCAAGATGGTGACTCTAACCGCGCTTACATGCAATTTGCCACTGGCGATGGTAATGAGGTAGCTATTACCCAAAATGGTGATGGTAACGTTATTGGCGATATCTTAATTGCTGATGTACAAGGCAGTGAAAATACCATCACGATTGACCAAGTTGGCGATACCAACGGCGCTGAATTCCAAGTTTGGGGTGATGAGAACACTGTAGATTTAGACCAGACTGGTGACACTAACTTTGCTACATTTGGTGTTTACGGCGACGAAAATGATTTAACTCTGGTTTCTACTGGTGACAATAACCAAATCGTTGCTTTTGCAGTATTCGATGGCAATGAGATCAATGTCGAGCAAGAAGGTGACTTAAACTACACTGAAGTGGTTGCTGAAGGGTTTGATAATGTCATTACTTCAGAGCAATTTGGCAATGAGAATGAAGCAATTGTCACTGTAGCTGGCGACCTCAATGTTGAAGTCGATACCCTGCAAACGGGTGACTTGAACGTTATTGACTTGCTCATCAGCGGCGATGAAAACTACGCCAACATTACCCAACTTGGTGATGGTAACTGGGTTGGCGGTGATAACGGTACTGCTGAATTTGCCGTAGTTGGTGACAACAACAGCTTAACTGTATCGCAAACCGGTAATGATAACCTAGTGATGGGTTCTCAGACAGGTACTGAAAACATGATCAGCGTGACCCAAATGGGTGACTTCAATACTGCGACTGTTATTCAAAACTAAGTCAATATATCAACAATAAAAAAGGGAGCAATTGCTCCCTTTTTTTAATTTAAAAATAAGTGACTATTAAGAGCACAATTCAAAATGACTTTGATAAGTTTGTGCCCAGCGTAATAACTCGACTCGATTACGTGATTGCGTTTTTCTAAAAATAGAAGAAATATGTGCTTTAACAGTATGTTCACTGATACATAAGCGATGTGCAATTTCTTTATTTCTAGCACCGCTAGAAACTAGCTGAATAATAGTTCTCTCTCGACCAGTGAGCATTTGCAACATCGCTACTGTATCTTGGGAAAAGTCATTCGCACCATCTAACCGTTTAACTAGCTGACGAAACATTTTAGATATCAACGTTCTATCATACCAAAGCTCATCGCCTACCATTTTCCGCAAACCGGTTAATAATAGATCCATGCGCTGATCGGCATACAGTAAGCCTCGAATACCGAGCAGTAATGCTGATTCGGCTTCTAAAGTATCTCGTTCCACTTGATATAGCGCAACAGGCACATGAGGCACCAGTCGAGAGGCTAATAAAGGAATTCCTTTATTGTCTAATGCCGCCCCTTTTTGGGCGATAAGATAAAAGCTATTATTATCCCGCTCAGGATCAAGCTCTGAAACTTGCTTAACAATCCGTGTTTTTAGACCGATAGACTCGGCCAGTACTGCTAAATGGCAAGGTGCAGCCACTTGATGCAGAAAGACTAACTCGTCAATTTTACTCATTTACTTCTCTCCCTGAAAAGTCAGTAATTAACTCAATAACCAGGTTAATCACATTTCCCTATCAATCAGAATAATGACTCTTTCCGATAAGGTTTAGTAGGTTTGAATAAATCCTACCGAATTACCATAGTAAAAAAGTATGAACGCTAATATTATATCAACAAATGTTACAGAGGAATAACATTTAGTTATAAAGAGTCAATAATATAGAATATGTAGACTTAAAAAATGCACATAATTTATTTTATACAGAATAAAAATCTAATTTGGCGTCTTAATTTGCTTAATTAGCCTATCATGTGTTTGCGACAGCAAGATTAAACAGCTTATAGCGCCAATGAGTGCCATCATCATGTCCGATTGCGTATCCCAAACATAACCTTGTGTGCCTAAAAACGCCTCAGCATCTTCACCGGTTGCTAGCGCCACCCACCACTCAATTAACTCATAAAATGCTGATAGCGCTAGGGCAAAACAACAGACTAAGAAATGGCACCAAGCGCCCGCCTGCAACACAGCCTGCCTAATCAACACCTCTCGTGCCAAAAGCGCCGGAATAAACCCTTGGGCCAAATGACCGACTTTGTCGTAATTGTTGCGATCTGACCCCATCCACTGTGCAATATCATCAAACAGTGGCACTTCAGCATAGGTATAGTGACCGCCCACCATCAAAATCACCGCATGCACTAAAATTAGACCATAGGCCAATGAGGTTAACGGAAATGACTTTCGCGTAAAAAATAGTATGGGTAAGGCCGCAATTGCGGGGAGCACCTCTAAAAACCAAGTGAACTGATCTTTGGGTTGGTAACCTGACCAAAGCAACACCGATAAAAAAATCGTGAGCCAAATAGCGCTTTTATTCAAAATAAGAACTCCTTAGACGATATTGTTTTATTATCAGAATAATAACTTTAGCCATCTAGCCCTCCACAGTGGCGAAAAAAAGTGCTATTTTGGGCGGGCATAATAATAATTACATCATTGATAGTGACATAGTAGCAACAACAAACAAGAGGGTACCCATATCATGGCGAAACATTCGCTGGACAAGGATAAGATCAAGATCCTGCTGTTGGAAGGCGTCCACCAGTCTGCCGTTGATGTATTTAAACGTGCAGGATACAGCAACATAGAGTATCACAAGGCATCACTCGGGGAGGAAGCACTATTAGCTTCCATTAAAGATGCTCACTTTGTTGGTCTTCGCTCGCGTACCCAAATCACTGAAACTGTGCTGAATCATGCCGAAAAATTAGTCGGTATTGGTTGCTTTTGTATCGGCACTAACCAAGTCAATCTTGCTGCTGCCGAAAAACGCGGTATTCCGGTATTCAATGCGCCGTTCTCAAACACTCGAAGTGTAGCAGAATTGGTATTAGGCGAGATAATCATGCTATTTCGCGGCATTCCGCAGCGAAACGCACTGGCACACCGCGGTGGCTGGTTAAAGAGCGCGGTCGGCAGTTATGAGGCCCGCGGCAAAACTCTTGGCGTGATTGGCTATGGTCATATCGGTACCCAACTAGGTATTTTGGCGGAAACCTTAGGCATGCGTGTCATCTTTTATGATATTGAAGACAAACTGCCACTCGGTAATGCGCAACAGATCCACTCGCTACCTGAATTGCTATCCCTTGCTGATGTAGTCAGTTTACATGTACCAGAAACGGCACAGACTAAAGAGATGATAGCAGCAGCCGAGCTTGACTGCATGAAGCAAGGAAGCATCTTAATCAATGCTTCTCGCGGTACAGTGGTTGATATCGATGCCCTTGCCCAAGCAATCAAGAGTGAACGTATTGTTGGCGCCGCCATTGATGTGTTCCCTGTAGAGCCAAAATCTAATGACGATGAATTTATCAGTCCGCTACGTGGCTTAGATAATGTTATTTTGACTCCTCACGTGGGTGGTAGCACCCAAGAAGCTCAAGAGAACATTGGTATCGAGGTCGCGGGTAAGTTGGCGAAATACTCAGACAATGGCTCAACGGTAACAGCGGTTAACTTCCCTGAAGTCTCGCTGGCTCAGCATGAGAATGCTTCGCGACTATTGCACATTCACCATAACAAACCCGGTATTCTAATTAAGATTAACCAAGCGTTTGCGGAGAAAGGCATCAATATTGCGGCGCAATACCTACAAACTACCGCTGACATTGGTTATGTAGTGATGGAAGTCGACTCTGACCAAGCCGTAGAAGCGCTTGAGCAGATGAAAGCTATCGACGGTACCATTCGCGCTAGACTGCTCAACTAGTCCGGCACATCGGTAATTAAAAAGCACATGAATGACATGTGCTTTTTTCATTTAAGGGCCATGATGAACAGTCAAAAACTGCGTTGTTTGGACGTCAAAGCCGCTACCTAAAACGCTAATAATGTTTCAGCATAAAATAGCGCGCTGGACTTGCCACTAATTCTGGCACCTCACCGACCACTTCAAAACCTAGCTTTTGATAAAAAGGCTGTGCTTGGAACCCCAAAGTGTCAAGTTGTGCCACCACACAGCCACGAGACTTAGCTTCAGCTTCAGCTTGCATCATTAAGCGCTTTCCAAGTCCGCTACCACGCTGATTTTCAGCAACCCACACCACCTCTATCAAGTAATTTCGATATATGGTGCATCCTGCCACGCCGCCAATCAATACCCCGTGTTCATCACGGGCAACCACCATGAGTGGCTGCGATTTTTCATCCCCCATGTGCTCGACATTAAACTGCCTAACCCCAGCGACAAGCTGTTCAAAAACTGCGTCATCTTGCTGGTTAATAGTGTTTAAGGTTGCGCTATTGCTGGACATATTCCTTCCTCAATTGCCTCAGTTGTTGTGCTCATCTATGCTCAAATATTGTTTTTGTTCTACGGATCACATTTGATCCCTTTATATTTTTATAAATGCCCATATATCTTTAACTAACCACACGATAGGATGACACTCTTTAGTGATTCTACCCGCTTTAGCTTAGGACGATTACCATGACTTTAAGCCTTTCGCAGCCACAATGGCTAGCAACCGACTCTACTCCTGCTGTAATGCTATCTGTACTTGACCATTTTGGCCTGATGCGCGTCACCGGAGAGCAAGGTCGAAGCTTTATTCATGGACAAGTTACCACCGATATCAGCTCTTTAGCTAACGATCAGTGGCGTTGGGGGGCACATTGTGACCCTAAAGGTAAAATGTTAGCGGCATTCAGAACATTTGCTATCGATGATGCACTGATGCTAATGATGCCAAAAGACACCTTAGCAGCCGATTTACCTCAATTAGCTAAATACGCCGTATTTAGTAAAGCAGAGCTAACCGATGCCAGTGAAGACTTTGTTATATTGGGCGTAGCAGGCACTGATGCTAGCCAGTGGATACAAGATCATTTTGGCGAAATCAACCAAGAGCTGAGTGAAATTCCCGGCGGCGTTTTACTTAAAGATGGCGAGCGCTACATCATGGTATTAGAACAAAGTGCTGCACAGCCATTATTGGGCTCAATTAGTGAGCCTTTATACAGCGCCACAGCTTGGCAAGCGCTTGATATCAAAGCTGGCTACCCTAATATTGCTGCCAGTCATCAAGGTCAATTTGTGCCGCAGATGTGTAACTTACAAGCTATCAATGGCATCAGCTTTGAAAAAGGCTGTTACATGGGCCAAGAAACCATCGCCCGAATGAAATACCGTGGTGGCAACAAGCGTGCACTGTATATCATTACTGGCACAGCAGAGTCAGCGGTTAATACCGACAGTAAATTGGAAATCGCCATCGAAGATGGCTTTAAAAAACTCGGCACCATTATTGAGGTTGCTCAGCAAGACAACCAAGTGCTGCTTAGTGCCGTACTGCCTAATGATACTGAAATCGGTACCCAACTACGTATTGCTGACATGCCAGCATCGTCGCTGACTATTCAGGCGCTGCCCTATTCGCTGGACGAAGCATAATACACGCCTCAGCCATCGCAATAACAATGCGGTAACGAGTTCATTAAAAGGCGCATCTTGCGCCTTTTTCTTATCTATGTCCCGCACACTCAACCGCCCAACCCCGACCGATAAATACCGCCATTATCGATATGATAAATGATCCTTCTAGGCACGAGTTAAGTATGTATTATCTAATACCGATTCAGGTATGATGAATTTGTGAAGTGAAGCGAACCAACCTAGATCTTGTATATGTAGCATTCAGAATCAAGATTTTATCGCAAAGCGATAGTGTCGCCATTTAAAGAGTTGTTAGTGGCATATGGGTCAAATCCACTCACCATCGCGTTAATATTCGGTCTGGGTTCGAGTGGGATAATTGCAGCAGTTAGCAATGGAGTGATAATGAGTCATGCAATCGTTGAGCTAAATAATCTATCCAAGTCTTTTATGGATGGCGAGCAACAACACCAAGTACTTAATCAAGTCAATTTTGTGCTCAACAAAGCTGATAGCGTGGCGTTAACTGGCGCCAGTGGCTGTGGTAAGAGCACCCTGCTAAATCTCATTGCAGGCTTTGAACCATTATCAAGTGGTCAAATCATCCTTCGTGGCGAAGACACTCAGCAATGGCAAGACAAACAGTGGAGTCGTTTTCGACATCAACAATTAGGCGTCGTGTTTCAACAGTTCAATCTACTAACGCCAATCGATGTTAAACATAACATCGTCTTTCCCCTTAGTTTGAATGGCCATAAATGGAATGACTGGTGCGATCATTTAGTCACCACTTTAGGGTTGGGAGACCTGCTATCACGGCATGTGCAGTCGTTATCTGGCGGCCAACAACAGCGAGTGGCCATCGCACGAGCATTAGCGCATCAACCGGCGCTGTTACTCGCCGATGAACCGACAGGCAATCTCGATCAGCAAGCCAGTATGGAAGTGATGCAGCTGATGACGGCATTGACAACAGAGCAGCAAACCAGTGTATTGATGGTGACTCACAGTGAAGAGTGCGCCGCTTTCATGCAGCGTCGCTGCCATGTAAAATTGGGCACAGTCCATGAATAGCTTTGGCGTACAAGGCTATTGGCACAGCTTAGCTATTTTTGCGGCCCATTATCGGCAATCTCCATTGCAAGCCAGTGCCATTTTAGTCGGGATCATACTCGCGGTGACCTTGCTAACCGGCGTCAGGGCCACCAATGAGAACGCCATTGCCAGCTATGCCTCAGTCACTGAATTACTTAGCCAGCAGGCAAGCTATACCATCTCGCCAAAGTTCGCCCAGTCCCATATTAATGAATCACTCTATTTCGATATCAGGCAACAAGGTATCAGTCAGTCACTCGCCGTCATAGAGGGCGTACTGATGGACGCCAAACAGAAACCTTGGCGAGTGCAAGGCAGCGATTTAATTGCAGCAATTAGCGCCCTAAGTCATCAAGTTGCAGACGGTAGCCATAGCACAGCTTCGGCCCCTAGCCCCTTTAGCGGTGATATTCCGCTAGCTCGATTACTTAATGGCGCCCCCGTGGTGTTAATGAGTCAAAGCTTAGCTAACACATATCTCACGCAACCATTTTCACTCGCGGGGCAGCCGCTTGAAATCATTGCCGTAAGCGATGATTTTAACCTAGGTCAACGTTTGCTTATGGACATCTCTTTGGCACAGCGCTTAATGGGGCAAAAGGGTCAACTGAGCTATATCGCGCTGTTTGGTGAGCTGACATATCAAATACCGCAACTAGAAAGCCTGATCGCCCAGCAGGCACTGTTGGTCGAAAATGATAATGGCGCAAGCATGACCGCGCTGACAGACAGTTTTCACCTTAACCTGACTGCAATGAGTCTGTTAGCGTTTATTGTCGGCTTGTTCATCGCCTACAACGGCGTACGCTACAGTCTGCTGAAACGCCAACATCTGCTGACTCAATTACAGCAGCATGGCATTTTAAAAATCAGTTTAATTGCCGCCGTGATCAGCGAATTATTCGTACTGGTGATTATCGGTGCCGTTATTGGTTTTATTTTAGGGCTTCAACTGAGCTACTGGCTTCAGCCTATGGTTTCAGTGACCTTAGAGCAACTGTATGGTGCCAATATTTTGCCCGGCAAGTGGCATTGGAGCTGGCTCGCTCAAGCTCTACTATTAACCTTCTTCGCTGCACTGTTGGCCTGTAGTTCGCTGTTTGTCGATCTGTATCGACAGCCTTTGGCACGTAATAGTAATAAACTCATCAATGAACATAGCGCACACCAATCCCATAAAACCATGCTATTCATTGCTTTGGCACTCGGCACAATTGCCACAATCGGCATGCCTTTTAGTGATGACTATCGGGTCACCATGGTATTGCTTGGCCTAGTGGTTATTGCCATTCCATTGGCTTTACCCTGGACACTGATGCAATTGGTTAGCCTCATTAGTCGCTTGTTCACTAAGGGGTTAGTCGGTTATCAGGTAGCTGAAACGAAAGAGTTGGTACCGCCGCTATCATTAGCGATGATGGCAATTTTGTTAGCACTGACTGCCAATATCTCCATGAATACCTTAGTCGGCAGTTTCGAAATCACCTTAAAACAGTGGCTAGATGCACGGCTTCACGCCGATCTTTATATGCGTCCGCCTAGCGATAAAGTCGAAGATATCGCCCGCTATCTGCAACAGCAACCCGATGCCGACAAGGTCTACAAGCAGTGGTACCTCAAAAGCAGCTATCAAGGCTACCCCAGCTTTATCCTCACTCGCGATGCCAACTCCATTGAACAAACTACCGTATTAAAACAGGCAATGGAGGACATTTGGCAGCAGTTTTTTGATGGCCGATTCGTGCTACTCAGCGAGCCACTGGCCCTCAAGCTCGGGCTCAATGTAGGTGACAAACTCACCATTACAGCACTAGGTGACAAGCCGTTTACCTTAGCGGGCATCTATTTTGATTACGGTAACCCCTACGGCGAACTGCTGATTCCGCCAGCATTGTGGCAACAACAAAATCTCCCCGCGATCCCCACCAGCTTAGCTGTTGCCGTCACAGGCGATGAACAAGCACTTATTTTACGCATTCAACAAACCTTCGAATTGTCGGACGCGCAAATCTATAGTCAGCAAGGAATTAAGCAGCTGGCGGTGACAATGTTTAAGCGGACGTTTTCAATTACCCAAGTACTCAACAGCTTGACCTTATTAGTGGCTGCTGTGGGCCTATTTAACGCTTGCTTCATGCTAACTCAATCGCGTTTGGCTCCTATCGCCCGCTTATACTGTCTAGGTATCAATCGTGGCCAACTTAGACTTATGGTATTCGTGCAGATGTGGCTTATCGTGCTGCTTACCTGCTTAGTGGCTTTGCCTACTGGCGCCCTACTTGGCTATTTACTCATCCACAAGATCACCTACCAGGCCTTTGGCTGGACCATCGCCATGGTTTGGGATTGGCAGGCGTATTTTCAGGTTATTGTGCTCGCCTTATTGGCCAGTACGTTAGCGGTCATGCTGCCACTCTATAAACAAACTCGCCGCCCCTTAGTCAGCAGTCTTCAAAGCGAGCTATTATGAATATCATCAAGCTTCAATCAACCAAGACATGGCCGCAATATCTCACCACAAATTTGCTGCTCACAGCCATAATACTAATGCAAGGCTGCTCTGATAGCCCCCCACAAGGCAGTGCGTCAATGGGTAATATCATGGGACAACAGAGCAGTGGTTTTGCGCCGGTACTCGACACGACAGAAATCCGCTTCCCAGCAGATCATAATGCCCATGATGACTACCGCTTAGAATGGTGGTATCTCACCGCTAACTTAAGAACCGCATCCGGTGAGCCCATCGGGGTGCAGTGGACCCAATTTAGAATTGCAATGTCACCACCGCAACAGCAAAGCAGCGATAGTGGTGAGTCATCTGCATGGGCGACGAATCAGCTTTATATGGCTCACAGTGCGCTAACTAGCAAACAGAGTCATTTAGCCAGTGAGCGCTGGTCGAGACAACACAATCAACTCGCTGGCACAACAGCAAAGCCATTTAGTGTGGTATTGGATAACTGGCAATGGCGCGCCAGCGGCGAAGATTTATTTCCCGCCACCTTATCGGTCACTGATCCACAATATCGTTATGAGCTTAAACTCACGACACAAGCACCCTATCAGTTGCAAGGTAATAACGGCTATAGCATTAAAGACCCAACTGGTGAAGTGGCCTCTCATTACTACAGCCAGCCCTTTATCGACGTGAGCGGCTGGATTGAGCGACAAGGTGAACAAGTCGCTGTCACCGGACAAGCTTGGCTTGATAGAGAGTGGAGTTCACAGTTTTTAAAAGACAATCAGCAAGGTTGGGACTGGTTTGCGTTACGGCTTGATGATGGCTCTGCTCTGATGGTGTTTCAACTGCGTGGCCAACCTAACTTCTATAGTGCGCGGCGCATGTTTGCCGATGGCACCGGTCATGCGATTGCCAATGAAGATATTCAACTCAGCCCCATTGGTTGGCATAAAATCAATAACCAAGACTATCCAGTAAAGTGGCAAGTGAGTATCGCTTCAGAGCAGATAGCGTTAGAGGTTTCTCCCTTAAACGCCAATGCGCTGCAACCTTTATCAGTGAACTATTGGGAAGGCCCAGTTAATGCTACAGGCAGCCACACCGCACAAGGCTATATGGAGTTAACGGGATATTAAACATGGCTATGACTGACTATCGGCGCCATTTATACCTCTTTGTTAATAGCCTTAACCCTAAACGATAATCAATCGCAATGGCTTAAATATCATTATTTTAGCCATTGATAGAGCTAGTTCGTCATCCCCTAAATAAGCTTTCATACAAGCAATTTGTATAAATTTCAATCTGTGATAAATATCACGCTCAAAAGTTTGATCTAGATCCACAATACCGCCCAATACCTCTTGTGGGGTATACCCACACTTTATATGAGGTTTAGACTCAATTTATAGCTTGAAGATTGTTTTTGTTTCGCAATTGGCGAAACAGCAGTAATCATAGCCATTAAGGATCCGTCCCAAAATGAGTCAAGAATATCATGTAACTAGCTTAGTGGTGCATGCTGCGCCCAAAGCGCTAGTTGAAGTCAAACACAATATCGATGTCCTCCCGGGCACCGAGATCCACGCCGTGACCGACGAAGGAAAGTTAGTCGTCACCCTAGAGGGTGAGACACAAGCATCTATACTGGATAACGTCGAAGCCATTAATGCCCTAACGGGCGTACTATCAAGCAGTCTTGTATATCATCAAGTTGAACCATTAAAAGAAAAGAGTGAGGAAACACCATGAGCATTAGCCGTCGCGAGTTTCTAAAAGCCAACGCTGCCGTTGCCGCTGCAACCACAGTTGGTGTCACTCTGCCAGTGAAGATCGTTGAAGCCGCTGAGCAGAAGGACAACATCAAGTGGGATAAAGCGCCATGCCGTTTTTGCGGTGTAGGCTGTAGCGTTTTGGTGGGTACCAACAACGGTAAAGTTGTTGCCACTAAAGGCGATCCAGAAAGCCCCGTCAACAAAGGCCTTAACTGTATTAAAGGCTATTTCCTATCTAAAATCATGTACGGTAAAGACAGACTAGACTCGCCTTTACTGCGTATGAAAGATGGCAAATACGACAAAGAAGGTGAGTTCACCCCAGTAAGCTGGGATGTCGCACTAGACACCATGGCTGACAAGTGGAAGAAAACCCTAAAAGAAAAGGGTCCTACAGCAGTTGGCATGTTTGGTTCAGGCCAATGGACAGTGTGGGAAGGTTACGCAGCATCAAAACTGCATAAAGCCGGTTTCCTCACCAACAACATTGATCCTAATGCTCGCCACTGTATGGCGTCTGCAGTTGGTGGCTTCATGCGTACCTTTGGTATTGATGAGCCAATGGGCTGCTACGATGATTTAGAAGCCGCAGATCACTTCGTGCTTTGGGGCGCGAACATGGCAGAAATGCACCCAATTTTATGGGCTCGTTTATCTGACCGCCGCTTGGGTAATCCAGATGGTCGTGTACATGTATTGTCAACGTTTGAAAACCGTAGCTTCGATTTAGCTGATAACCCAATGGTGTTCAAGCCACAAACAGATTTGGTGATTCTTAACTATATCGCCAACTACATTATCGAAAACAATGCAGTCAACAAAGACTTCATTAGCAAACACACTAAGTTTGTTTTAGGTACCACAGATATTGGCTACGGTCTGCGCCCAGACCATCCATTAGAGAAAAAAGCCAAAAATCCAGGTAATGGTAAATCAACACCGATTAGCTTTGATGAATACGCTAAGTTTGTCAGCAGCTATACCTTAGAGTATGCCGCTGAAATGAGTGGCGTTGAGCCAGAGAAGCTCGTAGAGCTAGCCAAGGCCTATGCCGATCCAAAAGTGAAAGTCATGAGCTTATGGACCATGGGTATTAACCAACACGTTCGTGGTGTTTGGGCCAATAACATGTTGTATAACCTACACTTGTTAACCGGCAAGATATCAACTCCAGGTAACAGTCCATTCTCGTTGACCGGTCAGCCTTCTGCTTGTGGTACTGCCCGTGAAGTGGGTACGTTTGCCCACCGTCTTCCTGCAGACATGGTTGTGGCTAATCCTAAGCATCGCGCCTTGACTGAAAAGCTGTGGCAAATCCCTGAAGGCACGATTCCGCCGAAGCCGGGGTACCACGCTGTACTGCAAAGCCGCATGTTGAAAGATGGCAAGCTAAATTGTTACTGGACTATGTGTACCAATAACATGCAAGCCGGTCCAAACATCAATGATGAGATCTATCCTGGTTTCCGTAATCCAGATAACTTCATTGTGGTATCGGACCCTTACCCGACTGTCACCGCCATGGCTGCTGACTTGATTCTGCCTACTGCCATGTGGGTAGAGAAAGAAGGTGCGTACGGTAACGCAGAGCGTCGTACTCAAATGTGGCACCAACAAGTCAAAGCACCAAAGGGTGCAAAATCGGATCTGTGGCAGCTCGTTGAGTTTTCTAAGCGTTTCAAAGTATCAGAAGTTTGGCCTGCAGAGCTCATTGCTAAGCAACCTGAAAATGCAGATAAAACGCTTTACGACGTATTATTTGCTAACGGTACCATTAATAAGTTCCCAGTCTCTGACTGTAAAGGCGAAATGAACGAAGAGTCTGAGCATTTCGGCTACTACTTGCAAAAAGGTATCTACGAAGAGTACGCCCAGTTTACCCGTGGTCATAAGCACGATTTAGCTAACTTTGATACTTACCATGAGACCCGCGGTCTACGTTGGCCAGTGGTTGACGGTAAAGAAACGCTACGTCGCTTCTCTGCAGGTGACCCGTATGTGAAAGATGGCAAAGATTTCGACTTCTACGGCAAACCAGACGGCAAGGCACTAATTTTTGCCTTACCTTTTGAGCCTGCTGCTGAAGAACCGAATGCAGAATTTGATCTATGGATGTCAACAGGTCGTGTACTTGAGCATTGGCATACAGGTTCAATGACCGCACGTGTACCTGAACTTTACCGCGCCTACCCAGATGCACAAATCTTTATGCATCCTGAAGACGCGAAAACACGTGGATTAAAACGTGGCGATGAAGTGGTTGTTGCCTCTCCTCGTGGTGAAGTGAAAACCCGTGTAGAAACCAAGGGCCGCAACAAGCCACCTAAAGGTGTCGTGTTTATGCCGTTCTTTGATGCGCGTCAGCTGGTTAACAAGTTACTACTTGATGCAACTGACCCACTGTCTAAAGAGACAGACTTTAAGAAGTGTCCTGTGAAAGTAATGAAGGCCTAACAGCCTAATTGATGCATAGACGGAGATAACAATGAGTCGGGCGAAGCAAGCTTCCACTACAGCCAAAGGCGTAAACCGCCGTCAGTTCTTAGCCACTAGTGCTAAGGCAGGCTGTGCTGTGGGGTTAGTAGGGTTAGGGGTAACAGGGGTGGCGAAGTCGTCACGCCTCGATCCTCTGGCTATTCGCCCGCCAGGCGCATTAGCAGAACAGGAGTTTCTTTCAGCCTGTGTTCGTTGTGGACTTTGTGTCGAAGCTTGCCCTTACGACACGCTCAAGCTAGCTCGCTGGTTTGAAGGCGCTGCAACCGGTACACCCTATTTCACTGCACGCACAATTCCATGTGAAATGTGCGATGACATTCCTTGCGTGAAAGTTTGTCCATCGGGATCGTTAGATCAAACATTGGACGATATTGACCAAGCAAAAATGGGTATTGCAGTACTAATAGATGAAAAAAACTGTCTTAACTTTAAAGGCTTAAGATGTGATGTATGCTATCGAGTTTGCCCTCTGATAGATGATGCTATCACCCTTGAACGGCAACACAATGAGCGCAGTGATCACCATGCGATGTTCCTTCCTACCGTCAACAGCGACAGCTGCACGGGCTGTGGAAAGTGTGAACATGTATGTGTATTGGAAGAAGCTGCAATTAGAGTGTTACCCAGTGCTATCGCACTTGGCAAAACTGCCTCACACGATACGTATATCGATACTGAGAGCACCACGCTAGAGATGCTGAATAAAGGGTTTGAGATATGAGTCAGGCAAAGTTCGCCCAGGCCGCAATAGACGAGTTAGGCTGGTTTAAAGCCCATCGTTTTTTGTTGCTGCGCCGCAGCTGCCAGCTCATAGTCCTTAGCCTGTTTGCCATCGGCCCTTGGCTGGGTTTGTGGCTATTTAAAGGTAATCTCTCAGCCAGTGAATTTATGGGAGTCGTGCCGTTAGCCGATCCGCTAACCACACTGCAGGTATTTATGACAGGCCACCTACCAGAAATCAGTCTGATAGTCGGTGGTGCGCTTATCGCGCTGTTTTATGCATTGGCCGGTGGCCGTGTATTTTGCAGCTGGGTCTGCCCTGTCAATATGATTACCGATGCAGCCAGCTGGTTACGCAGAAAGCTGGCCCTGCCCCGTATTGCCGAACTGCCCCGCAACTTGCGCTATTACATGCTAGCTATGGTAATGATTTTACCCATGCTAAGCGGAATAACAGCTTGGGAGTGGGTCAATCCGGTACCGCTGGTTTACCGTGCCGTGTTATTTGGGTCGCTAACTGGACTGTGGATATTAGTGGTCATATTTTTACTCGATTTACTGATAAGTGAACGAGCTTGGTGTGGTCACCTATGTCCAACCGGTGCGCTATTTGCCCTACTGGGCAAAGTGAGCCCAATCAAAGTATCTGCAACTCGTGCGGGTGCCTGTGACAACTGTATGGATTGCTTTGAAGTGTGCCCTGAACGCCAAGTGCTTAAACCCGCACTTAAGGGCAGTAATCCAATGATAGTTGACAGTGATTGTACTCAATGTGGACGTTGTATCGATGTCTGTGCCCAACGCGTTTTCCAGTATCAAAACCGAATTGCCATAAAGGCGGAGAACAACCAATGAAAAAAGTACTCACCTTAGCCGCGCTGGTCATGGCGCTTAGCGCTTGTTCAGGCCAACAAGCTAACCAAAATGCCGAACCTGTAAATATCAGCTCACTAGGTAAATCAGAGATTACCGATGTACGTGCTGCTGATGCAATGCCAACCTATCCAAAACGCGGAGAGTCAATTGAACGTGGATTTGCTCATCAACCACCTTTAATTCCTCATAAGGCTGATTACCCAATCACCTTAAAGCGTAATGGCTGTATTACTTGTCACAGCCCAGAAAAGGCGCAGCGTATGAAGGCAACAGCGGTTGACCCTTCACATATGCTTGCTAACGGCAAGTTAAACAATGAGTACTACAGCTGTACTCAATGTCACACGCCACAAGCGGAAAATAAGCAGCAACTAGTCGAGAACGATTTCTCAGCTCAGTAATTGACTGCTTAGATAAAAAAGCCCCGCTATTTTTGTATAGCTGGGCTTTTTTAATTTGCGGGATCACAAGCTGCCTTTGAGCATCGGCATAATAAGTTCGTAGTAACCGACTTTGTAACTACCAATAATTATCACGCTACTCAAAAATCCTAATACCCAACCAGGGTGCATACCTAAGAAAGTCCACTGCATAAGCCAGAAAAAACTAAAAACCACTATCGGTGAATGCACCACAGATAAAACCAGCATAATATTGCCTTTATGCTGCATAGCGCCGGGGGCTGCAAACATCATCGGTGAGGTCATTGAGGCCGCAAACCAAACCATTAAAAATACCACGGTGATAACAATGATAAACCAGTGTGGGGAAGTCATTTTTCGCATCCTTGCTTAAAAATTTAGGGGCTCAGTCTAGCCAAATTTAGCCAAATAACAATAGCAGCACTGTGACGGTGAACAGAATCAGTATTAAGTTGTAAGCCCGCGCACTAGTTGCATTAAAACAGTGAAAATAAACATAGTTCTGTGAAATGCCATCTGCTAATCACCCAATAAGTTTGTTATGGTAGCCCTACAACAGCGACATAATGAGTGTGACTACTGAGGATGTTTTATGAAGCAAGGTAAACATGATGCTCAATTGCTCAAGCTAGCATTAGAAATAGGCGTCGGCTATGCAAAAAAACGGGGCTTTGCCGATTTTGACAAAGGCATCTCACCGAAAGATAAGGTCGAATGTATCTACCGACTACTCGTGCAAGATAAGCTGATCCAACCGTTAGCGACAGATAAAGAAGATGGCCCGAATATGAAGCACAAACTGGTTCTATGGATTAGTCGCCAGTTACCCGAAGATCATGCGCTACTCAATTAACATTAACCCACAAACACCAGCCCGATTCAGCATTTAACCTATTAGATTATCCTATAGGTACCAACTTAGTTATTAGCTTAAAACCGATACAATAGCGGCATACACTGCCTTTGGATGCCGCTATGAACCCATTACTTCAAAAATTCAAACACTGCTTATTCAGTGGACTGTTATTTGTGGTACCGCTATTACTATTTTACATTATGATTAGTGAAATCATCGACTTAATCGTTAGTATTTCCAATCCACTTGCAGAGATGGTGCCCAGTCATTTGCAACTGCTTAGCACCTCACCATTTGCCCAGGCATGCGCTTTACTAACGGTAACCTCATTACTATTTGGCACCTTGCTTCGCAGCCCATATGCTCGCCAGTGGTTAACCAAGGCTGAGCAACATACACTTGCCAAGGTCCCCTTATACCAAGCAATTAAGTCAATTTCTCGCGGCCTACTCGGCGATAAAACGGATTCGAGTTACTCAACAGGCTTATATCGCGGAGTCGACGACAGCTTACAGTGGGTGTATATCATTGAAGAAAGCGACAAATACTGCACCATTTTACTTCCTGATGCCCCTTGTGGCTTCAGCGGCCCAGTAAAAATAGTTGCTCGAGGCCGAATAACCATTACCCCTAATAGCGTAGGTGAGGTCAGCGGCGTGCTCACCCAATGGGGTCAAGGAAGCTTAGGCCTGAGTTGTTTGGCTAAGGCAGAAAAATCAGATGCGAGCTTAGTCCACAAAGAGATGAGCAAACAATCAATGTGAGCGAGCTGCTCATTGAAAAGCACTGCAATTGTGTCGCTATGAAACCAGCGCACGAGTAGGCATGATAATGGTGAGTAAAATACCACCATCACCCAATATCAGTTGATGATATTGGGCAATGATGAAGTTGCGTATGTTGCCGCATATGAATGTCACCCTGGTGCGGCTAATGCAACACCGATACTCTGGCCTGTACGACGTTACTCTGGCTTGAATAGCACTTGCTCTGGGGGCAAATTTCATCGCTTATTGAATAGTACCCTGGGCCTCTCAATAAACAAACTTGTGGTCACTCACTATCATTCAATAATGGTGAAGGCTAGTTTTCTAGCTTATTATTTATCTATACGCACAAGTTAAGCCGGCATCCACAATACCTGAATCACTGTCAAAAAAATTAGACTAATTTATCGACAAGTGATAATAATATACCACTCGATTATTTGAGAATAAGGATGTTTCTCGTGATGCTAATACAACACAGCAAAAAGGGATTTTATGCTAAATACACCGGATATAGTCAAATCACTTCGCCTAACACAAGGATATAGTGTCAGTGAATTAGCCCAAAAAATGGGTTGTAGTCGGCAAACTATCTATAACTGGGAAGATGGTATTTCAGAGCCTAAACTGTCGCAATTTATCAAATTGTGTGTCGTGGTAGGCTTAAATCCGAATAATTTACTGCCGAGAAAAGCAATAGGGCAACATATTTCAGACAAGGAGGTACAAGATGAACATCACCAGTCAGCCGCCACTGATTCAAAGTAATACTACAGATTTACCTGTACCAAAAACCATTGCAGTTGGCACTAACACTTCTGGTGGAGATATGCAGCCGCCACCAAACTCAATTAGAACCTCTGGTGGTGATATGCAACCACCACCAAACTCAATCAAAACTTCTGGTGGAGATATGCAACCACCGCCATACTCAATAAAAACTTCTGGCGGGGATATGCAACCACCACCAACTATCCAAGAAGAAACTTTCACATATAGTCGTACTCCAACTGGCTTAGCTGGGCCGACAGTAGAAAGTAACTCTGATGCTCAGGAAGCTACTCAACCAAATGTTAGAGTATTATTCACCGCTTAATCTATTAGAATGGGTTGCTCTATTTCTAGCATTTGCCATCAGTGCGAGATCACCAAATATTCGCTGGCTAACTGGTACTTTGATAGTCTTTAAGAGTTTTGACCTACTTACTATAAGTATCATTTTAAGTTGGGGCGGTTTTTATTACGTATTTATTAGTATTATGGATTTGATTGTCATATTACTAATATTAAAACGGCAGAAAACTGCAACAGCTTTATCCGGCGTTAATTTTAAGTTTATTCAGCACCTAGCGCGTCGTTCTGCAGAGTACTATAAATTAACAAGCAATGAGATAGGTATCATTCTACTTTATATGTTGTCGATAAGTGTAAATCTTGCATCTCTTGTTGAAAGAGCTATTAGAAAATATACCCAATTTGATCCGATGTTCGTATACAATAATTTCGCTATGAGTAAATTTGTAATCACAACCTTAATTACACTGATTCTCTACTCAGTAGCAATTGATGGTGCAAGAAATCTTTACCTAGATAGAAAGAGACCTAACACTGGATAATACCATCAATACTTTGTTTTATACTGCTATAAAAAAACACCCATCAAATGATGGGTGTTTTTGTTTGATTTAGCTTAGTGAACTGAGGTTACACTGGCGATACCACAAACAAGAGCTCACCTTGCGATACCTGTTGGCCATTGCCGTTAAGGATACGCTCAATACGGTACTGCTTATCTTCTGGGTAAAGCACGGCATCTTTACGGTTAAAGCCGGCTAATGTCACTTGCGAGAACATCTTCATCGCTTCTGTAAGCGCTAAAGTCTGATCAACACTAACAATGTCACCTTCTTTAACAAAGTCGGCTTCACCAGGCGCTGGAGAGGTATAGAAGATACCGGCACCTTGAGCTAGGACTTTCAGTTCGTTACTTTCACCAACACGTAATGACTCAGTATCTACCCCTTCGGTTTCAGCAGCAGCTTCCATCTCAGCGATCAACTCAGGAATATCAAGTTCTGCCATAAAGCGCGGTAGATAGTTAGTGTCATATACACCTTCATTGAAGGTACCATCTTTCAAGATGCGGGTCAGCAGCGGAATGTTAGTCGCAATGCCTTTGATAACTACGCTATTGGCTAAGTAGTCATGTAGCTTGTTAATTACATCTTCACGGCTTTCACCTCGACAGATGATTTGTGCAATCAAGCTATCGTAATAAGGTGAAACCTCTTTGTCCTGACCGGCAATCGAGATGATCTCTACATCGTCACGCTCAGGCATCACGCATTCAGTGATCTTACCTGGATGAGGTAGCAACTGCAGAATACCGTTGCTATCAAGCGCAGCTTTCTCTGCTGTAACACGCACTTCAATCGCATAACCGATATCTTGTGGCTCAAGATCTTCAATTGAGCGGCCAGCGGCAATATCAAAACCAGCGCTAACAATATCAATACCAGATGTTGCTTCTGTCACTGGATGCTCTACCTGCAGACGAGTGTTCATCTCCATAAAGTAGACTTCATTGGCATCTAGGTTGTAGATGAACTCAACCGTACCAGCACCCATGTAATCAGTGGCATCACCCAATGCACGGGTATATTCCATAACTTGTTGCTTAAGCTCGTCAGGCAACATGGTTGAGCCAGACTCTTCAACCACTTTTTGGTTGTTACGCTGCACTGAACAGTCACGTAAACCCAGTACTTTGGTATTGCCAAACTTATCACGCAGCAATTGCACTTCAATGTGGCGCAGAGACGTCACGTACTTCTCTAGATACAAGTCACCGTTACCAAATGCAGCCGCGGCTTCTGTAGATGTTTTCTGGAATAGAGAAATCATATCTTCAGGGCGTTCAACAACTTGAATACCTTTACCGCCACCACCTTGTACCGCTTTAAGCAGCACTGGGTAACCAATTTCATTTGCCACGTTCACTGCTTGCTCAGCGTTGGTCAAAATACCATGGCTACCAGGGACTACGGGCACGTTTTGCGCTTGTGAAGTCTTAATGGCGTTCGACTTGTTACCCATCGTCGTCATACTGTGGACACTTGGTCCGACAAAGTTAACGCCGTTGTTTACACACAAAGCCGCAAACTGTGGGCTTTCTGACAAGAAACCGATACCAGGATGCAATGCATCAACTTGCTCATATTCGGCAACTTTTAGCACTGAGTATGCATTGAGGTAACTTTCATCAGAAGTGTTACCACCGATACAAACGAGCTTGTCATCACCTTTTAGCATGTCAGCAGGCACTGAGGTCATATCAGGATCTGATGCCACCAATACCACATTGATGTTGTTGTCATGGGCTTTGCGGATCAGCTTAACTGCCGTACAGCCACGTGCATGCACAAGTACCTTATTAATTGGTTTCATTAGCGCACGAGGATCGTCTTGAACAATCTCCTCTTCCGCTACCATCATCTCTGGCACTAAAGTTGATAGTGCATTGCCAATCACATCTTCAATCTGTGCAGTTGGCTTAGGCATAAGTGGATCAATGCTGCTTAACTGATCATCAATAGTCGTACTAAATGGGTTTGTCACTAGTGCATTCATCGCACCAGGTACTTTCGACAAATAGTTAGATAATGTTGATGTAGAAGGCAGGTAAGCTGGTACCACCATTTGGCCAGCAAATGGCATGTTAGTACCCGACAGGTAGTAAGTTTGCACAAGCGGATGAGTCACAAAACTTGCTTGAGCACCACCAGTACAGTCACCGTAACCGAACATCAGTACCGGTAATTCGTTATCACGAATAAAGCGAGTAATACGATCGTTCACAACCGCCATAGAGAATAGCGCTGCAGCACCTTCTTTGGTTTGCATACCGCCAGAGCTAATAAAACAGATAACTGGCAATTTACGTTTAGCACACTCAATCAATAGCGCACTAAATTTCTCGGCACTTGCCATATCAAATGCACCAGCTTGGAACGCGGTATTTGATACTGCTACACCCACTTTAATCTTTTGACCATTGTGTTCAAAATCTGCAGTACCGGTGATCAGACCGCAAGGACGAATGCCTTTGTCTAACGCATCTTCAATCGATAAGCGGAAACCTGGGAAGTTAAGCAAGTTAGCCGACATTTTATCGCCATTGGTTTCATCAAACTCAGTGAAGAATTTGCCGATAACGTTTTCCCAACCCATCTTGCCAGCACGTTTTTCATCGCGCAGTACCTTTTGGATGAGGAGATCTTGATAACCCATGGTCAAGCGGTTCCAGAAGTCTTTACGACGACCGATACGCACAGGGTTAATTGCACCAGTATAATCGCCCTTCTCTTCTTCACTGGCGAAATACTCAGGGAGTAGACGCTCAAAGAAGTAAGTCAAAATAACAAATAAGCTGTCATTTAACTGTGGGAAACCAACACTCTTCCACTGCTCTGTTTTAGTTAACAGTTCAGCGCGGTTGGACTGGTCCATGAAGTACTTAAGCCACTTATAGAACTTGCTCTTATCATTGGCGGTATCTTGCTTAGAAATCGCGCGGTCGATAGAGTCATGTAGTAGATTATCAACAGAAGCACGAGATAGGCTTTTCGCCATCATAGCTTCTTTAGCAATCGAGGCCAAATTACCGACTACATTGTCATATAAGGCGTTAAAAATAAGAATGTTATAGCACTGCCAGATGAAGTCTTCACGCAGTTCATCGTGAACAATTACATCTAACACTGTCAGCTTGTTAAGCTCAGGCCAATCTGCTTGAGTCACTTCAGCTGGTAAGGTTTCTAAGTACTGAATCAAACCTTTGAAGTTATTTTCAGCGTTGCCTTTCCAGCGGTGGTACAGCGACCAACCAATATTAAATAATAACGCCTTACGTGCTTTCTTATAGTTCTCTTTTGGTTCACCCAAAATCAAACGAGTCAGCATGTTACGTTCGGTCGAGATATCATCACGCTTAGAGGTAAAGTTACCCCAAAGCTTATTCAGCTCTTCGTCGTAAACCAGTTTATCTGGGGTCGATAACCACGATTGGAATACTTTATCTTGCTCTTGCTGAATCCGTGCCAGTAAATCACCTTCAGGTACGCTCACCTTAGACAGACGCCCATATTGATCTTGAGAGATCGAATGGATACGGCTGCGCAAAGTCAGGTAACGTAAATAACGATAGGAGCTACCGAATAAATTTAGGTGCATCGTTGGGTTATTAGCAACCGACAACTCTGCATGGTGCTCTAGGGCGGCAAGGTTCTTAGAAGGCTCTAAGAAGCGCGTCAAACTGCGGTCGTAATGCTCGCGTAAATCTTTAGATTCACGAACAAATTGCACTGCAGCTTGCTCTACGGCTTCAATACTACTGATGATCGCACGGCGAAGGTTGTGCTGACGCTCATCTTTATCTGATGGAGAAAAATCAACAATGCCATCAATACAACCTGAGGTGTACAACTCTTCTGGAGACACACCGACTGACTTAGCACACTCTTGCCAAGACAAGTTATATTTACGAGCAATACTCTGTAGGCCCTGTGGCTGAATGGTGTTGAAAATACCATCACGTAACGACAGCAAGATATTGGCTGCTGCTAGCGGAATTGCACCACCTGAGTAACCCGCACCAATCACGATACCGACAGTCGGTACGTCAACATTGGCACTTTCTGCAATCGCTTTTGAAATTGAATGCGCTTGGTTTTGGCTGTTGGCTATCTCACCGGCATCGGCACCTGGGGTGTCAATGAGGTACACAATAGGCATAGACAATTCAGCAAAGTGGCGAATAGCAGTACAAGCCGCTAAATGATGCTCAGGCATCCAAGCGCCATTATTGGTTGAACGCTCTTGTGCAACAAAACCTAGGCGGCGAGTACGAGATCCAAAATTCAGTTCAATCTCGGCACTATAAAAAGGCCCCATGTGGTTTTCGGCAATCAATTTGCCTTTAAGGTCGGCAATAACGCGTTTGGCGCCAGCACGATTCTTATCTTGGGTAGGTTGGATAACTTTGGCGACGTATCCGTCAACGTCTAACTGTTCAAGCTCTTTAAGGTTGGCTTGAATAGTGTCATCGCTCAGAAGACCTTTAATTTCTTCTGAAAGACTCTGTTTACTGTGCTCTGGAAACAAAGAGAAATCTTGCGCCAGATGTTCAGCTTGTAGAAAAAGCGGGTCGGCAGTTTGAGCCTGAGTCGTGTCAGCGGGCTGATTTTTGCTGGTCATTAATTGATCCTCTGCTTAGCCTCTAAAATTTTTAGCCAATAAATATAACTTTGTATTGCGGTCAAATGCTATTAAACTGCTGTAGACGCTTTGTTCCATATTTGAGACAGTATAGTAAAGATGCCTGATTTAAACGGTATGATGCTATTTGCGGCGGTAGTGAGAGCCAAGGGATTCTCGCAAGCGGCACGTGAAACTGGCATGCCAAAATCCACGATTAGTCGTAAAGTTGCGCAGCTAGAAGAGCAGCTAGGTGTACGGCTTTTGCAGCGTGATACCCGCAATTTAAGCCTGACTCAAGTAGGGGCGTTGTTTTATCAGCATTGCAATAGTATTAGTGATGAAATCGAAGCCGCCAAAGCCACCATCGAAAATACCCACAATGATGTCTCAGGTTCATTACGCATTGCTATCCCGGTATCTTTTAGCCAAGAGCTCATTGCCAACTTATGCAGCAGTTTTATGCGCCTCTACCCCAAAGTAGAACTGGACGTGCAGTTTACCGACAGCGATGTGGGCTTAGTGGGTGAAGGCTATGATATCGCCATTAAATACGGCCCACTACAGTCATCTGATCTTGTCGCGCGATTACTATTTGAAAGACAGCCCATTTTAGTCGCCAGCCCAAACTATTTAAAAAGCAATGGCACCCCAGCCACACCGCAGGACCTGACTCAACACAGTGGCATCTTGTTAGGGACTTCTCGCTCTGCGCCTATTTGGCCGGTGGGCAAAGGGTCTCATAAAACCATGGCAAGCTTTAAGCGCAAAGTTCGCGTCAACAGTGCCGTCATGGTTAAACAATTAGTCCTCGATGACTTTGGTATTGCCATGCTGTCGCACTCAGTGTGCAAAAACGAACTGGCAAGCGGCGCATTAGTGCCGTTGCTACAAGAGTGGCCTATCGAAGCTTTTAAGGTTTATGGTGTGTACTCAAGCCGCCGCCAATTGGCGACCAACATCAGTGTTTTTCTCGACTTTTTTACTAAACGATTTAGCAGCCAAGAGTCTCTGCAATCACTGATGATGTAGCAAGAACCTCCGCTACTGAGAGAGATGCGCTTTTATCGCCTGTTTGACTAACTTTTGCCTTAGCGGTAACAGATGCGGATCGCTAATATCCATATTTAATGCAAAAAATATCACCCGCTGGTTTTGTTGATACCAGCCCACAAACCAGCCAATACCGGGCGCTGAACTCACCCCATAGCCGGTCTTGCCAAACCACTGGCCAGGATTATTTGCCGGTAATAACATCATTTGTTTGACAATTTTCTGGCTGCGTTGGCTCACCGGTAAATTTTGGTGATACAAGCTATGCATGAATTCAACTTGTTGTACGGCTGAAATCGCTAATTGGCCCTCAAGCCAAAAATTATCTATGGCGCCGCTGATATCCATATTGCCATATTCCAGCAACTTAACCCCGTCAGTCATCCGCTGTGAACCAAGCTCTTTGGCTAATGCTTGATATATTGGTACCACAGAGTAACGCAGTGCGGTCGCAAAACTGTGGTCTTGATTCCAGCTAGCGTAGCTGTGTTTTTCACCTGTCCATGAAAACGGGCTATGCTGATCTTTTACCACGCCTGCTTCAAGCAGTAATAAACTATGGGGCACTTTAAAGGTTGAGGCAGGAATATAGCCTGTATTCGCGCGCTGAGTATCATTAGTCACCCACTTGTCATGCTGCTCATCAAACAGCACGATGACCCCGGAAACTTGGCGCTGCGCCATCACTTGGTCTACATCAGCACTGTGCTGTAAATCTTGGGCTTGCGCACTTAAACACAACATTGCGCTCATTAACAGCAATCCATGTAACACAGATATTCTCACAGTTCTTCACTCCTATAGCCTGATTACGCACTGGGAGGTTAATTCTAGCAAAAACCTAAGGTGAGATAGCGATAAAATGGGGTGCAAATATGACAAAAAAAAGGCAATATCACTAACAGACTACTCGCATTGAAACGTTAAACCTTGTTGGTTTAACTCATTGATTACCTGCTCAACACAAAGGATATTGTTATGGCTAAGCTGGGTATTTTGCCGCTAACTATCACCACAATTTTAGCTCTAAGTGCCAATGCAGCAGCCCATGCTGCCACAACTGCACTGGATGTCGAAGAAGCACGTATCGACAAGGCGGTAAGCCAAATGCCGCAGGTTGCAAACCGTTACCAAGCCTTGGTTGAATCATTAACCGCCCAATACCAACAACAAACGGATGAGCTACAGCTCACCAAAATGGTGGCTCGACAAGGCGAGCGACTATGGCAACAAGCGGTGCGAGATGTGCAGTCCGGTGGTGAAGATGATAGACCATTATATTGGGGCCGTTTAATGATGCGCCAGCAGCTCAAGCAACAATCCCCGCAATTCAATATGGTTGACTGGCAGCAGAAAGTCGCTATCAATGCGGTTGAAAAGGCATCTCGTGGCTTCAGCAATATTCAATTTGATGACCAAGCAGACATCAAAATATTGCTAACCGGTTTTGACCCATTCTTTTTAGATCGCAACATAGATCAAAGCAACCCGTCAGGCTTAACAGCCCTAGCGCTAGATGGCTATGCTTTTAGCGTCAATGGTCGCCAAGCACAGATTGAAACGGTAATGATTCCGGTGCGTTTTGCAGACTTTGATCAAGGCATGATTGAATCTTTACTGACCCCCATTTACCGCGACAATAGCGTCGACATGATAGTGACTGTCAGTATGGGCCGCGATGATTTTGACCTTGAACGTTTTCCTGGGCGCAATCGTAGCGCAGACGCTCCAGATAATCTCAACGTTTATACCGGCGCTACTAAACAAAACCCGCAAGCACCTTTATTTAACGGTGGCACGCTCAACGGACCGGAGTTTGTTGAATTTTCCCTGCCAGTTAGTGCCATGCAAACGGCTGATGGACCGTGGAAAGTCATAGATAACCATACTGTTTCAAGCGTGAACCGCGGGGAGTTTCAAGCAAAATCGTTATTAGAGTTGAGTAGCGAAACGTCAGTAGAAGGTTCTGGCGGTGGTTACTTATCTAATGAGATATCTTATCGAGCAGTCTTGCTACAACAGCAATTTAATAGCGCCATACCTGTTGGCCATATTCATACGCCAAGGATCAGTGCCTATGACGCTGACGCCGAAATGAACATAGTTAAACAAGTAAAAGCCATGGTAAAAGCAGCAGCGACTACTTTATAATGATAGGTCGTTGTTACCGAGTGACCTTTGAATTTGTTTAATCGTATCCGCCAGCGGTTAACTGCTGAGCATCGCCAAACTCTCGCGCCAAGCACGGCAGTTTTGAATAAAAAGCTGCCGCCTTTGACCGACGAGCAACAGCAAATATCACTGCGTGTGGAGCAATGCTATCAGCTAGCAGAAACTAAGCTGTGCCGCAGATTTCCCCGCCCTAGCGTATATTTCACTTTACGTGGAAAAAGTGCAGGCACCGCCCATTTGCACGAAAACAAGTTACGGTTTAACCCTGTGCTGTTGGTAGAAAATCAGCAAGAGTTTGTAAACACTGTGGTCCCCCACGAAATATGTCACCTACTTGCCCACCAGCTGTATGGTCGCGTGCGTCCCCATGGCAAAGAGTGGCAATCACTAATGATAAACCTGTTTGGGTTATCTCCCAGCACCACTCATCAACTTGATGTCGGCTCAGTAATAGGTAAACAGTTTGACTATCAATGCCTATGCGGACCGGTAAAGCTCAGTGTCAGGCGCCACAACAAAGTCGTCAGAGGTGAAACCCAATACCAGTGCCGGCGTTGTAAAACCCAATTATATCAATCGCAATAACTCGCGCTATCGGCTATTGCCAGCCATGGAAGCAATCACGTAGAATTCCCGTCGACGCTGACAAACGATCAGCGCATTAAGCCCATTTTTGTCTGTAGGTAATCCCATTGAATAATGCCGTTGTAATTGCATTAAGTGGCTTTTTGCTGCTGTTTGTTCCGCAAATAAACGCCAGTGAGGCGCAACACCCCACCAGCTTCAATCAGGCTAAACGTATCGCTAAATCGATTTATGCTGACTATTTGCCGCACCAGAGTTTTTATTGCGGCTGTAACATTATTATTGAAGGTAAAAAGTGGCAACCCGATTTAACCAGTTGTGGCTACCAAGTCCGCAAACAGCAGCGCCGAGCCAATCGGATTGAGTGGGAGCATGTGGTGCCAGCATGGGAAATCGGTCATCAACGCCAATGCTGGCAACAAGGGGGCCGAAAGCACTGTGCTAAAACCGATAGCCAATTCAAAAAAATGGAAGCAGATTTACATAATCTAGTGCCTGCCATCGGCGAAGTGAACGGCGACCGCAGTAACTATCGTTTTAGTCAGTGGAACGCTAAACCTGAGCAGTATGGCGCGTGTGACATGACAGTCGATTTTAAAGATCGCAAAGTCCAGCCACCAGTAGCGAGCCGTGGTCAAATAGCACGCACCTACCTATACATGCAAAAAAGTACAATTTGGCCATATCAAATAGCCAATTAAAATTATTTAAAGCATGGGATAAAAGCTATCCAGTTGATAGTATTGAATGCCGAAGAGACCAGCAAATCGCTGCAAAGCAAGGTAACCATAATCCTTTCGTGCAGCAACAGTGTCACCTTTTTAAGTTGAATAACCAAGTAGCGGAATAAGACCATGAGAGTGCCAAGGATCTATCAAGACAGCGATATCAATGTCGGTGCAGCATTAATGTTAGACGCTGAAGCCGCAGGCCATGTTGGCCGTGTGCTGCGCATGACCAGTGGCGAGCAACTGCAATTATTCAATGGTGATGGTCACAACTACCTTTGCGATATTGTCAGTGCCAGTAAGAAAAATGTCGAAGTTCAGGTCCTATCATCAAGCAGCAACGACAGCGAATCACCGCTTAAATTACACTTGGGCCAAGTGATCTCTCGCGGCGACCGTATGGATTTCACTATTCAGAAGTCGGTTGAGCTGGGAGTCAACACCATTACACCGCTGTTTTCAGAACGTTGTGGCGTAAAACTATCGGGCGAGCGTTTAGAGAAAAAAATCCAGCAATGGCAAAAAATTGTCGTCAGCGCCTGCGAACAATCGGGCCGCAGTGTGGTACCGCAAATTCGTCCGGCAATGCAACTCAGTGATTGGTGTGCACAAAGTACCGACGCCGTTAAGCTTAATCTACATCCGCGTGCGAGCCACGGTGTCAATGGCCTTAGTTTGCCTACAGGTAAAGCGCGACTATTGATTGGCCCAGAAGGTGGTTTATCAGCTGAAGAAATCTTGATGACTGAACAACATCAATTTACCGAAATTCAACTCGGTCCCCGCGTGTTGAGGACTGAAACAGCAGCACTGACGACTATCAGTGCATTGCAACTCAAATTTGGCGACCTTGGTTAAGTTCAAGCTCGCACAACAAAGGATGATATTATGATCAAGCTCGGCATTGTGATGGACCCCATCAGTGACATCAACATTAAAAAAGACTCAAGCTTTGCTATGTTGCTCGCGGCCCAATCCCGTGGATACCAACTGTACTATATGGAAATGGCCGATTTAGCCATGGTTAATGGTCAAGCCATGGCAACCATGAGAGAGCTCAAGGTAGTCGATGACGCCACCAGCTGGTATCAACTTGGCGAAGTCGTCGACACCCCACTGAGTGAGCTAGACGTCATTTTGATGCGCAAAGACCCGCCATTCGATACGGAATTTGTCTACGCAACTTATATGCTGGAGCGCGCTGAAGAGGCTGGCACATTAATCGTTAATAAGCCGCAAAGCCTACGTGATGCCAACGAAAAACTGTTCACCGCATGGTTTGCCGAATTTACCCCAGAAACTATCGTCACTCGCGATGAGCAGCGCATTCGTGATTTTTACCAAGCCAAAGGCGACATTATTCTCAAACCTCTCGATGGCATGGGCGGCAGTTCAATATTTCGTGTTAAGCCCAAAGATCCTAATCTAGGCGTGATTATTGAGACACTGACCAGCCATGGTCAGCAATACGCAATGGCACAAGCTTTCATTCCCGATATCACCTCAGGCGATAAGCGTATTTTGGTCGTCGATGGCGAACCCGTACCATACTCACTCGCCCGTATTCCGCAAAAAGGCGAGACCCGTGGTAACTTAGCCGCTGGCGGCCGTGGTGTCGCACAGCCGCTATCTGAATCAGATTGGGCTATAGCGCGTGCGATTGGTCCAGAGCTGAAAAAACGCGGATTAATCTTTGTCGGCCTAGATGTCATTGGCGACAAACTCACTGAAATCAACGTCACTAGCCCAACGTGTATCAAAGAGATTGAAGCGGCTTTCGATGTCGATATTACCGGCATGTTGATGGATGCTATTGAAACTCGTATTAACGCTAAAAAATAGGAACGATTGATGTTTGCCAAGCTGCCAACCACCCTAATAGCCATTGTTTTAGCCAGTTTCAGTAGTGGCAGCTTTGCCCAAATACTCGAAAACGAAGCGCCGGCTGTCCCTAAAAATATCGTCATCATGATTGGTGACGGTATGGGGCCAGCTTATACCAGCGCCTATCGCTATTATCGTGACAATCCTGATACTGAAGAGATTGAACAAACCGTATTTGATCGGTTATTGGTTGGCAGCGCCAGTACCTACCCAGCAAGAGAAAGCGGCTATGTGACAGATTCAGCCGCCGCAGCAACAGCCTTAGCCACCGGGGTCAAAACCTACAATGGTGCTATTTCGGTCGACAGCGAAAAGCAACCCATCCCCACCTTAATGCAGCAAGCTAAAAAGGCGGGGATGGCGATCGGTGTCGCGGTAAGCTCGCAGGTCAATCATGCTACACCCGCGGCGTTTTTAGTGCACAACGAGAGTCGTCGCAATTATGAAGCCATCGCGAAAGACTATCTCGACACTGACGCCGACGTCATTCTTGGTGGCGGTCAGCGTTATTTTTCTCAAGCATTAATCGAACAATTTGAACAGCGCGGCTATCAGTATTTGAGTGATATGCAGCAATTGGATCAAATTCAACCCGGTAAGGTGTTGGGGCTCTTTGCAGACGTGCAATTACCTTGGGCGATTGACGAACCTAACGGCAATCATCTTAGCCGCTTAACGCAAGTGGCACTTGATCAGCTATCCCAGCATCCACAAGGATTTGTACTACTAGTTGAAGGTAGCCTTATCGACTGGGCGGGACACAACAATGATATCGCCACAGCAATGATGGAGATGCATGAATTTGCTAATGCCATTGAAGTTGTAGAGCAATATGTTCGCCAACACTCAGATACGTTAATGGTGGTGACTGCAGATCATAGCACTGGCGGGCTGACTATCGCGGCTAATGGCACCTATGAATGGCACCCAAAGTACCTAAAGAATATTAGCGCCACTCCACGCAAACTTGCTAATGCCAGCATGGCCGATCCCCAGTGGCAAACATCGCTGGTGCAGCAGCTAGGTTTTGACATTGACACTGACGAGTTACGGCTATTGGACCAAGCACGCATGCAAGGCGAAGCGGTGCTAGCAACCGCAATTAAGCAGCTCATCGATAAGCGCACCAATACAGGCTGGACAACAGGTGGTCACACAGGCATTGATGTGCCCGTGTTTGCTAACGGTCCCGCGGCCAAGCTGTTTTCAGGCCAGCAAGATAACACCGACATCGCCAACAAGATTTTCAGTTTGCTGCCAAAACCTGGTAAAGCGGCCACTAAACCTAAGCAGCCTGCCGCTGAAGTCTCTGCAACCGATAAAATCATGCGCGCGTTTCATCAAGATGAAAGCTTAACGACTGAAAGCGCAACTGACACGGTCGAAGCCAAAACCCAATCACCGGCTAGCGACACGGCAGAAATTGAGCCTGAAACAACTAGTCAAACGGAAAGTGAGCCTTCAAGCCAAACGAAAAGTGAGCCTTCAAGCCCGATTACGGAAGAGCCTTCAAGCCTAGCGGAAAATGAACCTTCGAGCGACAAAGCGATAGAAACTGAAGCTGAGTCCAAAGCGCAAACACCGCAGCCAACTAGTGATGAAAGCCAAAGCACTCAGCCAAACGTTGATACTGACAACCCAGCAAAAGCGCAACAAAGTGCCGATACAGTGCAAGCAACCCAAGCGGCTTCACCAAGTTCTCCTGAGCTCAACCAGCCAGCGACACAGCCTGCTACTCACTAGTCATAGCTTAACACTGCCACCCGGCTGCGGTGGCAGTCATGCCAATTACGGTCATCACAGCCTTAAAAATTACTCAGTCTGCTGTTTTACGATATAATCAGCGCAAATATTTATTGATTGTGATCCGCTGTGTTATCAAACCCATCATTACTCATTGAAAAAAACAGCCACTTGCTCGAAGGGCAAGATGTACTGTTGCTCAACTATGAATCAGATACCCTTGCTAAGTCATTGCTGCAAGTGGCTAACCATGTCACCGCATTAGCACTCGATTTCAATCATCACCTGATGATGCAAAGCCATGCCAGTGACAAATTAGCCCTACACTTTGGTCATTGCCTTAATAGTGATAGGCAATTTGATACAGTCATTATTTATTATCCTAAAGCGAAACCATTAACCGCGTACTTACTTAACTTAGCCGCTCTGCACCTAAAGTTAGGGGGACAACTACTCATTGTTGGGGAGAACAAAGGCGGTATCCGTTCGATTCCCAAACAGTTACCCGACTATTTTGATAAGGCTTTTAAGCAAGATAATGCCCGTCACTGCATTTTGTTTTCATCTGAGCTAAATGCAGCAGCACCAAAAATCGATCTGCAAGACTGGTTAACTCGCTACCAACTCGACACCCCTCAGGGGCCGCTAACTATCTGTAACCTAGTGGGCGTGTTTAGTGAAAAGCGCTTAGACGCGGGTACCGCCCTATTGCTAGAAAACCTGCCAATACTATCAGGACAAGTATTGGATTTTGGTTGCGGCGCTGGCGTACTGGCGGCCGCCTTACTTAAAGCTCAGCCCGAACTTAAATTACAGTGTATCGATATCAATGCAATGGCATTAGCATCGTGCCAGCTAACATTAGCTGAAAATGGTTTGGCCGCTGAGATATTTGCATCCGATGGACTGACACAATGCCAAGGCCTATTTGACGCCATCATTTCTAATCCACCGTTTCATGACGGCTTAGTCAGTACCACTAATATCGCTACGCAATTTGTCAGCGATAGCCAGCGACATTTAAAACGCAATGGCGAGTTACATATTGTCGCTAACCGACATTTGCCCTATAGCGATGCGCTCGCCAATACTTTTGGTCAAGTTAACGTGATAGCCGAAAATAATAAGTACAAAGTCTATGCTAATAAAAACAATCACTAATACAAAAGTTGGATAAAAATAAAGCGAACTCAATGTTCGCTTTATTTTTGCGTGGCATCCATCACGAAAGCTTGAAGTTACTTACAAATTGGCGTCAAATATCACTTCATAGGTCAAAGTTTATGCTGTTATACTCAAAGTGACAAAATAATAACTATTAATGATATATCACCCTTTTCGGAAGCGACTATGCTGGATCCAGAGTTAATCGAACTAAGTGCTGACGGCAACCTAGTCGAGTTTAAAGTGACCCCGAACACCCATGGCCCCTTAACCGCTACCGCAGTTGAAGAGCTATTGCAGTTGCCTGGTTTTTATCAATATTTCCCGCGTAAGAATGTGATCGACCAAGCTGTGATTAAAGTAAATCAGCTCGTAGGCCAGGACGATGGTCAATATGAGCTGTTCTTTGAAATAGCTGAGCGCCGAGATGGCGAAATCACCCTCACTGTTGATGACGACAAAATGCATGCGCAGATGACAGTTTCAGCCGCCTGGGGCGGTGAAGAAGTCACCTTACCTGCGGTACTCAAAGCCTTGAAAGCCGCCAATATTTCAATGGGGCTCAGTAAACTAAAAATTCAGGCCTTACTCAGCCAAATACCGCAACTAGATCCTGGCCAAAGCTGCACAGAAACCATCGCAAACGGTAAAGCAGCAGTAAACGGCACCAATGCAGAATTAACCCGTAAAGTCTCCCTTGCTCGTGAGCGCCTACTGCAGCCACAGCAGCGTGAAGATGGTACGGTAGATATGCGTAATTTGGGCGACATCATCATGGTAAAACCTAATGATGTACTGATGGTTAAGACACCAGCCACACCTGGCAGCCCAGGCTACGATGTCCATGGAACCAAATTAGCTCCGCAGCCGGGTAAAGATGTAAAAATGACGGTCGGCAATGGCTGCGCCCTGTTGCAGTCAGATGAAAATGTGCTTATCGCCACCGTCCCCGGCCAACCTGTTGAAAGTAAGTCAGGAATGCAAGTTGATGATGTACTGCAAATAAAAGATGTTGATGTGGGCTACGGCAATGTCGACTTTAAAGGCAGTATTATGATCACCGGTGATGTCCACGAAGGCATGGTAGTAAAAAGCAGTGGCGATATAACCGTTATGGGCTTTGTTGACTCAGCAAGCCTCTATGCCACAGGCGATATTACCGTAAGTAAAGGTGTCATTGGTCGTCAGTTAAAAGATGATAAATTGTCGACAACTCTCGATGCTAAAGGCCAGATAACCGCACAATTCGTGCAGTATTCCAACCTGAATGCAACTCGCGATATTGTGGTCACTAAACAACTGCTCCATAGTCACACCACGACCCAAGAAAAGCTGATTGTCAGCGATGCCAATGGCCGCCGTGGTGACCTTGTGGGTGGTATCGCTAACACCGATAAAGGCGTCAGTGCTGTCATTATTGGTGCCACCGCAGGTACCAAGACCGAACTGTTCTGCGCGATGAAACAAAGTAGCTTAAAACAGCAGCTCAAACAGCTGGATGAAAGTGTTAAAGCTATGGTGGTTGCTAAACTCAACATTGAAGCGCAGTTAAAAAAGTTACCGCCTAAAGCTGAATGGCAAAATGATGAGATGATGGTCGAGCAAGTTAAAGCCATGCTAGAGGAAAAGCGACGTATCACCGAAGAGCGTGCTCGCGAAGAAGCGGAATTTAACGAGCTTGAAAAAGAAGTGAAGGCCTATTACCAAATGTACCGCATAGAAGCCAAGAAACACATCTTTGCTAATGTTGAACTACATATCGGCCAAGCCTTTGTCAAAACACAGCGCGAACATGGACCCTGCATGGCATTTAACGAAGGCCAAGAGATCAAGTTCGATTACAATAATCGCAAATAGACAAAGGTCAGTATCACATCAGGGCTACGTACAACACGTAGCCCTTTTCTTTATCTGCGCATAACAGGCATAATCTGCCCCTATATCCCTGTGGTCAATTTGAGAGTTTTTAGTGGAATTATTACATATCAATTGTTTAGGTAAGCCGCTGCGTTTAGAAGGTTCTATGGCAGGCTGGCAACAACTCTTCTGGGGCGATGATCTGGTGTCGGTGATTCCTGCATCGGCGGATTACCAAGGACAACGAAGCCACGAGTTCAACCTCAGCATGCAGCGCCAACAAGCCAGCACCACACCAGAGGGCGAGGTCAATGTGGCGCCAATCGCAGAAACCATCAGTATACGCTTAGACATTGACTTGCAATGGCAACCCTTCCAACTCAAGTTTGAGCTGCTACAAAATGGTCAAGTGATAGAACAGGGCCAGCGCGACACCAAAGATATTGAACGCCAAGTGCCGGTAAAACCGATAGAAGCTAAACGCCAGTTTAGCCTCATTGGACTAGCGTCTTTAGGGCTGAAACTATTTAAAAGTGCCAAAGTGATTAAAGTGGTGCTCGCCGGGGCCAGCGTCGCCGCATACTCGTGGTTGTTTTCATTTCAGTTTGCCCTCGCGCTCATTGCCTGTTTGGTATTTCATGAATATGGCCATATTAGAGCGATGAAATACTTTGGTATGAAAACCAAAGGCATTTATCTGATTCCGTTTATGGGCGGCTTGGCACTCAGCGACGAGAAAATTAATACTCGCTGGCAAGATGTGGTGATCTCCATCATGGGGCCCACATTTGGCTTGTTCATGTCCATCGCCGCCCTCTTTGCCTATTGGTTTACCGGCAATATCTTTTTTGCTGGCTTAGCCACCTTTAATGCTCTGCTCAACCTGTTTAATCTATTGCCCATTTTGCCATTAGACGGTGGCCATATATTAAAGAGCATTAGTTTTTCAATGAACAGTGTACTCGGATTGGTAGCTTGTATTGCAGGTGCGGCGATCGGTGTATTTATCAGCTATAGTTTAGGACTGGCATTGCTAGGCTTCTTGCTACTCATTGGAAGTGCCGAAATTGTATTTGAGTGGAAAAGTCGCCATCAAAGTCACTTGCTCCCCTTAGATAGGTACGGTCAGTTATTTTCGGCGGTGTGGTATTTGTTAACTGTAGGAGCGCTTGTTGGCATTATTTGGTACTTCGCCGGCAGTGGTGATGACATGCTTGGTCTGCCTTTGAAAATATTGCAAAGCTAATAAGAATAATACCAATCAGTATAATAAGCCGAAGCAATGGGCTGTATTTGACTTTAATATCAAAGCAGTCCAACTTAACAAGGAGGATGTAGCACCGTTAACTAAGGGATAAAACGCATGTTCTCACAACTCAAAATTAAGGCAAAAATCACCTTAGTATTTGCCACTATTCTTTCAGTCCTGCTACTGACTATCGGCTTTATCATCTATAACCTGCAATCTAGCAGTGAAGACTTCAAACAATACCGTGAATTCGCCCGTGAAAGTGTACTCTCAGGCCGAGTACAAGCCAATATGTTAATGGCATCACGGGCGGCCGGCCGCTTTCTAAAAACCCGCAATGAAGATTATGCCAAAGAGTTTGACCACCGTATTAAGCTGGCAAAGCAGTTTTCTAGTCAGCAAGTCGAAGCGATGGACGACCCCATCAGAAAAACCTTAAGTGTTGAACTGGTCGACAACATTAAGCAGTACCAAGATGCATCAAAGCAAGTGTTTAACTACATGCGCCAGAGGGATTTAACTCTCAGCGAACGTCTCGACCCTCAAGGGCTATTAATGCGCCAAAGCCTAGAAGCAATCATGGTATCGGCATTTGAAGACAATGATGCTGCAGCGTCATTCCATGCCGGAAAAGCGTTGGGGAGCGTGTTACTAGGCCGTCTCTATGTGCTGAAATTTTTAGACCAAAATAGAGATACATACGTCGACAGAGTCAACTCGGCGCTTGGTGTGGGGTTTGAGCCGACCTTCCAAGAAATGGTGGTTAATATTCAAAATCCGCAGCGTAAAAAGCTGCTGCAGGAGTTTTCTTACGCTCGTGGCCTGTATTTGGCCGCCTTTGAAGATATGGTCAACACCATCAATGATCGCAACCAGATTATTGAACAGGAAATGGTACCGCTAGATAAACACATCGCTGCAATATCTGAACAAATTAAGCTGTCGATAAAAGATGCTCAGGATGCCCTTGGACCGCGAGTAGAAAACAGCAATGCCCAGAGCATAACTACCGGTATAACCAGTTCCATTCTCGCCACCTTAGTCGCGATAATTTTAGGCTGGCTACTGGTTCGCGCCATCTCTCGTCCACTCAATCAACTGGCCGATACGGTGGAGAAAGTTAAGCAAACTGGCGACCTTTCATTACGTTCAAACCACCAGTCGAATGATGAGCTCGGTACGATATCTACAGCCTTTAATCACTTTTTAGATAGCATTCAACTTAAATCAACCGTGGCGAGCAACGTAGCCAAAGGCGATTTGGCAACCCGAGTCGAACTGCTGTCAAATAACGACTCGTTAGGTGAGTCGTTACGCACTATGCTCGACAGTTTACGAACCAAAGAGCAGGCATTAAAATCCGCCTCCATTGGGGTTTTAGATACCGAAATTGTTGCACCGTCCCCTTCTGATGAACTAGCGGTAGCCATCAATAAACTGATCTCCAATATGCAGGAAATCGCCAACAAAGCTGACATTATTGCCAGCGGTGATTACTCCGTTGAGATTTTACCGCGTTCAAAACAAGACATTTTGATGCTGTCGCTATCACGTATGACCAATACCCTGCAGGAAAATGCCCTCGCCGCTCAGCAAGCAAGTTGGTTAGAAGGCGGTTTAGTGGCGATGAACAGTGCCATCATCGGTCACTTATCCGAGCAAGACATTGCGAAGAAAACCCTTGAGCTTCTGTGCCAGTATCTCGATAAACAAGCCGGCGTTTACTACCAAAAAACCGACCAAGACAGCCTAGTTTATCTTGAGAGCTACGGAGCCAATATGCTCAGCGATAGAGAATATCGCGCAGGTGAAGGCTTAGCTGGTCAGCAACTTATCAACCCTAAAATGAGCTGCATCTCCGCCCTACCCGAAGACTATTTTGAAATCAGCTCGTTAACAGGCAACACCGCCGCTAAACATGCACTGTTAAATCCGATTGTTTATGACGGCGAACTGTTGGCATTGATTGAACTACTGTCGCTAACTCCATTTACAGCACAAGAGCAAGAGCTGTTGCGTAAGGTCAATGAAACAATCTCTGTGACAATATTAACGGCCAGAAATAGAGCTAAAACCGAGGCGTTGCTCAGTCAAACTCAACAGCAAGCCGATAATCTCACTGAGCAAAAACGGGTCATTGAATCAACCAAGAATGAGCTTGAAGTCGCTATGCATGCCGCTGAAAGTGCTAACTCTTCTAAGAGTGACTTCCTTGCTAACATGTCCCATGAAATTCGCACACCGATGAATGCCATCATAGGCATGTCGCACTTGGCGCTAAAAACCCAGCTGACTAAACAGCAACGTAACTATATTGAGAAAGTTCATCGCTCATCAGAATCACTGCTTGGCATTATCAATGATATTTTAGACTTCTCAAAAATCGAAGCCGGCAAGCTTGATATGGAAGCCATCGATTTCCGCTTAGAAGACGTATTTGATAACTTAGCTAACCTTGTCGGTTTAAACGCTGAAGAAAGTGGCCTTGAGCTGATTTTTGATATCCCTAAAGATCTGCCCACAGCGCTCATCGGCGACCCCCTAAGACTGGGGCAGATTTTAACTAACATCGGCAACAACGCCGTTAAGTTCACAGAAGAGGGTGAGATTGTTATCAAGGCTCGCGCCGTTGAACAATCCGCGGAGCAGGTCAAAATCGCTTTCTCAATTAGGGATACTGGTGTCGGTATCAGCCCAGAGCAATCTAAAAAGCTGTTCCAATCTTTCTCCCAAGCAGACAGCTCTACAACCCGAAAATTTGGCGGCACGGGATTAGGGCTGGCCATTAGTAAAAAACTCACCGAAATGCTCCATGGCGAGATCAGTGTCGAGTCAGAACCTGGACAAGGCAGCACCTTTCACTTTAGCGGCGTATTTGGCATTCAGCAGCATCAACCCGCGCCACGCCGTGAACAACTGACCGAGCTAACCGGCATAAAAACCTTAGTCGTCGATGACAATAACTCCGCCAGAGAGATTTTGGTCGCCATGCTTGAAAGCTTTGGTCTTGATGTCATTGAGGTCAATAGAGGCGCGAAAGCGATTGAGTTGCTTAAACAAGTCAATGATGAAAGCCCGGTAGAACTTATCTTTATGGACTGGAAAATGCCGGGTCTAAATGGCATTGAAACCACGAAAATCATCCAAAGCGAGCTATCACTAACCACGCAGCCCAAAATCATTATGGCCACTGCTTACGGTAAAGAAGATGCCTTTAGTGCTGCTAACGAAGTGAGTTTTAGCGCCATTTTAAATAAGCCCGTCACCGCATCGAGTTTACTGGATTCCATTATGTCCGCTTATGGTCACCAGCAGGACATTCGACGCCAACATGACCGCTATGATGTCGACAGTAGCTTGCTTGAAAAACTTGCAGGTAGCCATATTTTGCTAACCGAAGATAATGACATAAACCAAGAGCTTGCTTGTGAAATCCTCACTTCAAATGGTTTGACTGTCGAAGTAGCAAATAACGGCCAAGAAGCCGTTGATATGGTTCAACAGCAGCACTATGACGGCATATTAATGGATTGCCAAATGCCGGTACTTGATGGCTACCAAGCAACAAAAATCATTCGTCAGCTACCCAATATGGACAAGCTGCCCATTCTCGCGATGACCGCAAATGCCATGGCTGGCGATCGCGAAAAGGTACTTGCTGCCGGTATGAATGATCACATCTCTAAACCCATAAATGTGCCTAACATGTTTGCCACAATGGCACGCTGGATCACCCCCAGTCGCAAACCACAAGATGCTGCACATCTCACGTCACAACCCGCTGACAAAAAGCCAGAGTCGAGCCTAGAGTCAGATCTATCCGACATGACTCTTGCCGGTATTGATATCGACAAAGGCCTAGCAACCATTCAAGGAAATCAGCAACTTTATAAGCGTGTGCTACTGAAGTTTTATGAAGGCAACCAGTCTTTTGTCAGTCAATTGCAACAAGCACTGGGCTCGCCTGATTGGGACCAAGCACAATCGTCAATTAAATTAATGGCCCATACGATGAAAGGTGTGGCGGGTAACATCGGTGCCGTGGCGCTGCAGCAAAGCGCCGCTGAATTAGAGCAATCTCTCAACCAGCCACAAACCAAAGAACAGGTATTGGCATTAACTCAGTCACTCACAGAGCAGCTAACGCTGGTATTGCAAGGGTTAACACAGTTGCTCGATGCCGAGCAACAACCACAGAAAGACCTAAAACCCGCACTTGACCTCGAAGTCCGCAATGAAAAGTTGGCGCTATTGCTACAAATGATTGAATCGGGAAATACAGAAGCGCAATTATTGATGGAAGAGCTGCTTGATTCAGCCCTTCCCGCTGATTTAGCTAAGATATGTCAGCAATTGAGCGATGCCATCAACCAATACGACTTTGAACTCGCATTGACGCTCTACCACAAGTTACCAACGCAAGCAGAGTAACGCTTTGCACCAATGACTAAGTGAGTTAATAGGCTCGATGGAGCTATGACACTCAAACCTGTTTATTAGCAGGTTTGAGTGATAAGCCCAGCCAAGTACAATGCCGTCAAGTACTATGCCTTCAAGTACAGTGCCGCCAAGTTAATCGCCATTCACTTTAGCGCTTTTTAGCGGTTTACTTTGCCGGGTAGGCTCAGATCGCCCGATGCAATATCCATCACATCAACAACACACAATAACGGCGAATGAACACTTTGATTGACTCTTAATCCAGAGGTGACACCATCATAACTTGAGGCCTCAATGATGTTAATGTCATTAAAGGGCACCTTAACTTCAACAGTATCACCGTCAAAAGTAGGCTGCCACCCGGGGCTATCTATCAGTAAGGGCAGGCCGGGCCAAGTTTTGGGTAACCTTGGCGACGCACCATCGGGGATGTCGACGACACTAAGCGCACCAACACCACATTGCTCATTGGGCTGAAGTACCACCCAATGACTGTGCCATAAATCGCCATCATTATCCGTATTGCCATCACCGTTCTCATCAAACAAGGGAGTATCATCAAAGTCTGGATGAGACGTCACTGCCAAAGCTAATATTCCGGCACTTTTCTCAAAACCCACCTCATAACTATCAATACTGGTTGGCCAGACATAGGAAAACACATCGCTACCCGCCAGCTTACCAATCGAATTAGGTTTCGCTTCACCAGCATTGCCAGCAACAGCCATATGGAATACCGCCACATTGCCATTCGTCGTGATTTTCGCGTGCACAATATCAAACGGTGCGAGTATGGAATCCCCCTTTGCTGAGTGAATACCACCTTGGTGCCTATCGTGTGCGATAGCCGAACTTGCGGCCAAAGATGCCGTTAGCACAGACACAGTAGCTAACATTGATCTACTAAATAATTTCATCATTTTTCCTCTTGTTAGCAACCACTTATCGGCAAAATATAATAACCGTGGCTGTGAATCGATTGCTGAACTTCTGGGTTAGCGGCTTCGCTGTGACAAAATTGACACGAGGCCGAAGCCAGTGTGGCGGCGACAATCCCCTTAGTCTGCAAATAGCGCTCAACAAAAGTGGCAACATTCGCGGTATTGCTGTCATCCACTAAAACATCAAAATGGAGATATTTCCCTTCTGCGGTTGTCACATGGGTGTCGTATACATGAATTTGCATGGTGTGGGTCCTCGTCATTTCCAAAAGTTGTTGGCCAGCGCGATGGTCTGAAACTCGGTGGCAACGACCTGCCCAGCATGAATGAGTATTTCCACATTCTCAGCGTATGCTGGTCTCAAGCGCTGTCTAACATCACTATCAGGCTGCATTGCAGCAATGGTTTTTCGTGCTATCACAATCGCTAACTCTCGGCCTTCCGCTGGTGTCGCGGTGATTAGGCTAGGTATGGCTTCATTGAATACTGACATTTCGTATCCTCCTGCTATTGAAATCAATTATTGAAAGTCGACAAGTAATTTCTCTGTCACTGTGTACGGCAGGCTTAAATCACCTGATTGCACGTCAATAACACCATTGACTCTCAATACCGGCCCTTCACCTGTGGTATCAACATTCATCGTGGCCGTGACGCCATCAAAGTTAAAGGAGGTGATATTGTTTACGCGTTGTGTGGGCACGATGACTCTCAGAGTGTTATCCGATGCATAAGCATGAAAATTGGGAGAATCAAGATACATAGGCATTGGTGCGGTTGGCGGTAAGTTGCTTTGGTCCAGCGTATAAGGTACCGACAGACCCGCTTGCGACGCTTCGTCAGGCACTAAAGCGACCCAGTGAGTGTGGTACACCACACCGTCATCGAGGAAGTCGCCATTGGCATTTTCATCCCATAGTGGGGTGTCGTCAAAATCAGGATGGGTGGTCACGGCGAGCGCTAGAATGCCGTCATCAATGTTTTTGAAGCCTACCGCATTAGGTGACACATTGGTCGGGAATACATAACCTAGCACTGGTGCTCCATTGACCTCACCAATCGGCATCACTGTACTCGTCGCCGCAGGTGCAAGAGTCGTCATTGAAAAGATCAAAGAGTCGATTTCTTCAAGGTAATCAACACTTGTGTTAACTAGGTTAAATGACTCCGTTGTCATTTCGGTGGATAAGCTTGGCCAGTTAAATGCTGGTACGCGGGCACTATTTTGTATCACAAGCTGGGCGTCTAGCTCGCTGTATATACGTTCAACTTTTAATAGAGGGGTTTGATCGATGATCGCCACTTCTAAGTAAGCGGTTAGCGCATTTGAGACAAAGTCAGCTTGGCGTTTAACTGCATTGACTGGCACGATAACGCTAATTTCGCGACCTTTCTCAACAATAGTGAACCCCGGAGAATCAAGATACATCGCCATGGGAGAGGTTGGCGTCAAAACATCATCAACGCTAGCCTGCACCACGGCGAGCCCCTCACCTGCTAAGGTATTCTCTTCAAGCACTACCCAATGAGAGTGATACACAACACCATCGTCATCATAGGCGCTGTTATTATCTTCATCCCATAGCGGCGTATCATCAAAGTCAGGGTGGCTGGTTATTCCAAGCGCGACAGTGCCTTGTACACCAGCATAACCAATATCTTCAGGCCGTAGGTCAGTGACGAACACATAGCCTAAAACAGGTGCGCCATCTACTTGCCCAGCCGGAACCGGCGCGACAGAACCTGCTTCCTCACTGGTCTCAATAGTAAAGACATAGGCATCTAAAACAGCTTCATATTTCACGTGCGCGTTGCTGATTTCAAACGCCCCTACATCGTAATCGTCTCCTGGCAATACAGCCTCAACAGGAGCAGGGATTTCAAAATCAGATTGCTTTGTGCCATCAGAGCCACATCCAGATAGGAGTATCGTCGTCACCCAACAGGGGATGATAAGTTTTTTCAGATTATTCATGTTAAATCACCATATAGTTTCGAATCGAAACTATATTTGATCAAAACATTTTGCTTGTCAACATTGTTTTTAGTCGATACCATTCTGTTATGGATATATATGAAACATACAAACTCATAGAAAGGTTGGGTGAAATCACCCGGGCGAACCTGAGAAAAGTGGCGACCAAATGCGGCCTTCAACCTGTGCAGGTTGAGGTCCTTCATTACCTTGTTTCATGCAACCAATTTTCTAACACCTTGATGTCGGTGGTGGACTACCTGGGCCAAACAAAAGGGACAGTGTCACAAACCATCAAATCGCTCGAGGCAAAAGGCTTTATTGAGAAGATTCCCGATAAGCATGACAAACGCACAGTCAGGTTATGGGTGACGCAAAAAGGCAAAAAACTCATAGAACAAGAGTTACCAGGAATGCCTTTCACTGAAGCTTTGGAAAGTTTAGATACAGAAAGTCAGTCCTCGCTAACCAAATCATTAAGCGCATTGAATAGCGCCCTATTGAAAACCAATAACATGGATACGTTTGGTGTATGCAGGACATGTATTCACAACGAAAAACACGCCAATGGCTATTTTTGTCGCTTGCTCAACATTGATCTCACCGAAGATGAAACAGACAAAATCTGCAAAGAGCATGCATTAAAGGTCTCATAGGCTGTGAGTCTCCCGCAGCTGACCGCCAAAATGTTATCCGTACAAACGCCTGTTTGGCACCATGGTCCAAAAAACGAGTATCACCTGCTAGCTAAATAAGTTGTTGACCACTTTCCTGCACCTGTGTTCCACCGTGCTAAGTCATCAAGCTACAAGAAAATAAAAAAGCACGGGTTTAATTTAACTCTGACGGGATTGAAGCGTTTATCTGTAGGGCGTAGAGGAGATCTGGTTGATAAAATTTAGACATAAAAAAACCTGCTTATTAGCAGGTTTCTTACTTTCTTAATGAAAGTCTCTTCGAAAAGAGTATTTTGATTGGTACCGGTGGACGGACTTGAACCGTCACGCTCGAAAGCAACGGATTTTGAATCCGTCGTGTCTACCAATTCCACCACACCGGCATTAATCAAATAGACCTTAAATCACAGGCTCTGCGAAGTAAGTGAACGGAATTATACCTTTGGATTTGGATATCGCAAGCCTTTTACTTAACCTTTAGTATCAAACGAGCATTTTTCCAGCGAAGGCGCCCTTGTTGGCCCCTTTGACAATCGAAACCATGCTGCCTGCCAGTCAATTGCCAGCTTCACAACACAAAATAGATAAAATTTTCCATTTGCATAGCAATCCTTGATCAAGATCAGCAAAAGTTGGTAACAATCGCGGTAATTTAGGGATATCAAATTTTGATACATCTGCGAAAGAGGATTTCACTATGGCATTTTGGTTAGATTTAATGTTTGGTAACGCCATTGGTTTGCTGTCGATGATTGTGATATTCGCCACAATAGGGATTATGTCGTACATCATGTGGATGTTCATTAGCAAATCCAAACCACAATAAGCCGCAGCAGTAGCTAAGCGCGCATCAAAAAAATAACAAAATTTCTAATGCAGGGGGCCCATTGAGCCCCCATTTTTTTGTCTAGGCAATATGGATATTAACAGTGGCAGCCTGCGCCTTAAGCGGCATGCTTGCGCTGCGGCGCTATGCTATTGGCAAAAGTTGGGCGTGCTTTTATCAATAACTGCATCTCTTCCTGGCTAGGCTCACCCACTGGCAAACGTAACACCTGACGGTTAAGGTAACTGCGCGCCTGCATTGATATTTTAAAGTCGGCCGTCGACCCCTGAATCGCGTAATGCCTTTGGTTACCCATCGGCTGCAAAATATTGGTTTCAACTAAACTCATTACCGCGGGTTCAGCTTCAGGTAGAGTTAAAATAGTTTCGCCTTGTAAAAAGAACTCCCGCAATAACGCTCGCTCGGTTGGGTCAAGTAAGCGGACTTTTTTCTCAATCACTTCAACATTGCGCTTGCTCTTGAGGTAGGTAATTGCTTCATCTAAAAAGTAACTTGCCACCTGAGTCAGCAAGTACGCACTACCGATTATCAATCCTAACCCTAAGTAGTGAGCATATTGTTGGACAAACACATCCAATCGCAAGGTTTCCATCACAGCACTTGGGGCAAACAGCAATGTTGCGCTGACCAATGCAAGCCAAAGCATAGTATTAAACACCACTTGTTTTGGGGTGATCTGTTTCATTATTTTGACGTCCACTTTTTCCATCTTCATATACCCAGTGTCAAAGATCTGTACTGGATCTACCAAATGCAAAATAAATGCCAAAATTTTTTTGACGCCTTATATCCATAGATGTATCGAAATAGCCAGAAAATCCCCATAAATCAGTAAGCAGAAAACTGTAGGCCGTCTATGCTTAACACTATATGGATCTGAGACCTAGCGATGATCAGGTAGATTTCATTTAAGGAAAAGGCGCCCCCTGAATACACCATGCAAATATTGACTAGCCAATTGCTCAAGAGCCCAATCGGTAGAAAGCTAACGCTATCTATTATTTTGTTTAGCTCATTGATCACTATACTCACAACGGGTTTTCAACTTTTTAAGGACTACAACAGTGATGTCAGTCGCATCAGTGAGCAGTTTGACAGCATTGAAAAAGTTAACCTAGAGGTGCTAGCGGCAAGCATTTGGGTCATTGACGAGCGACTAATCAATACGCAGATTGACGGTTTGATCCAGCTGCCAGATATCACCTTTATCGCCATCAACGATGACAGTGGCCAAGAGTGGGAAGCGGGGATACCCAAACCAGAAAATACCATAGAGAAATCCTTTCCACTGACCTATAACTCAGGCAATGATGTGATTCCTGTTGGCAGTTTGTTAGTGCAAGCCGATCTGCGGGCGGTGTATGACAAACTACTCGATCGCGCCATCGTCATCTTAATATCTAATGCGATAAAAACCTTCATTGTGGCCGGCTTTATCTTGTTTTTAGTCTGGTTTCAGATCACTCGGCACCTGCTTAAGTTGAGTTTATATAGCCAAAATATCCGTATTGATACCGATTTCGAACCACTTATTTTTACTGATAAACAACATCGCCAAGATGAGTTTACTCAAGTCGCTCATGCTATCAATACTATGCAACAGCAGCTGCGAGTCTCCTTTGACGATATCAAGAAATCTAAACAGGAATTGCAAGACGCACTGGCCGATCGAGAGCGCTTGCTGGATTTAGAACGTAGTTACAAGGAGGAGCTTGCTAGACAAGTCAAAGAGCGTACGCAAGAACTAGAACAATCATTGCTGGTATTGAAAAAAGCACAAGAAGTGCTTGTAGAACAAGAGAAAATGGCAGCCTTGGGCGGACTCGTCTCTGGGGTTGCCCATGAGATCAACACCCCAATCGGTATCTGCTTAACAGCAGCCAGTACCCAACTGGTGCACATTAAAGAATTGATCGAATTGATCCACAGTGAAAATGCCACCCTTGAAGAGATCAATTCAATCTTAGAAGAGTACCAACAAAGCTGCGAACTCATTATCAGTAATATTACCCGAGCAAGCAGTTTAATTCAGAAGTTCAAAACAGTCGCTGCCGAGCAGAGTTTAGAAGAAAAACGCAGTTTAAATCTGCGGGAAACATTGCAAGATCACTGTGACTCTATGAAGCTCATCTACCCTAATCAACAAGTTGAAATAGATATTAATGTTGATCCCGAATTGGTGATCACTACCAATCAAAAGCTGCTCAAGCAGATCGTCACCAACATCTTATCTAATGCTTATGCCCATGCTTTTACTGATCTACAGCAAGGCCGCATTTACATAGAAAGTGAATTTGATGGTGAGCACATTAATATCGCCATTCAAGACAATGGCTGTGGCATTAGCGCTGAGGCTGCCACCCATATTTTTGAGCCTTTTTATACCACTACACGTAATAAAGGCGGCACTGGCTTAGGGCTATCTGCCGCCTTTAATGCCGCAACCTTACTCAAAGGCAGCATCAAACTTGATACTGCGCCAATTTTGGGCGGCGCCTGTTTTGTGATTAGCTTTCCTACCAGCAGTGACCCCATTGAAATGCCGGTGATTCCATTACCTTAACCCCAATCAAGCTTAAGATGCATAGCGTTATACGTAACTTAAGCCTTATTGGTGCTTGAGTAACGCTCCGCAGTAAGACAACTAATAGCAATGATCACTTCGACCGCTTTTTGCATCGACTCTAAGCAGATGTATTCATGCTTACCATGAAAATTATGCCCGCCGGTAAAAATATTCGGACAAGGTAATCCCATAAACGATAAGCGACTGCCATCGGTACCGCCGCGAATCGGCTTAATAATGGGTTCGACATTGCAGGCCAGCATTGCCGCTTTAGCAATATCGATAATGTGAGGATGGCCTTCGACCTGCTCGCGCATATTGTAATAGCTATCGGTAATGTCTATGGTCAGTTTGCCAACGGTGAGCTCAGCATCGTACTTAGCAACACGGGATGCTAACCACTGCTTACGCTGCTCAAACTGGTCACGATCAAAGTCACGAATTAAGTACGTTAGCTGCGCAGATTCGGTGACCCCTTGCATGTCCATTAGATGGAAAAAGCCATCGTAATCTTGACTGTTTTCAGGGGTGTCAGCCAACGGCATAGTGGCATGAAAACGTGCTGCCATTGTTTGGGCATTAATCATCACCCCAAATGCACTGCCAGGATGGCAATTGTTACCGGTTGCAGTAACTACTGCGGTGGCAGCATTGAAGTTTTCAAACTCCAGCTCCCCCAGCTCACCACCATCAACCGTATAAGCCCATTGGGCGCCAAAACCCGCTACATCGAACAGGTCTGCACCGCGGCCAATCTCTTCATCGGGGGTAAAACACAGCAAAATATCGCCATGGGATAGTTGTGGATTGTCGATAAGATGCTTTAATGCAGTAATGATCTCGGCTATACCAGCTTTGTCGTCACCGCCAAGCAAAGTTTCGCCATTGGTGGTGATCAGGGTTTGTCCACGATATTGGTTAAGGCTGGGATACTGCTGGGCTGATAAGCTTACCGTTGACGACAGCATGATATCGCCACCTGGGTAATTTTCTATGATTTGCGGTTTAACATCGGCACCGCTGAAGTCCGGCGCAGTATCAAGATGGGCAATAAAGCCAATGGCTGGCACACCTTGAACCGTTGCGGGCACTTTAGCCCTAAGATAAGCCTTATCGTTTAGATGTACATCGCTAAAGCCAAGTTGCTGTAACTCTTGTGCCAGTACTTGAGCAAACGCCAATTGGCCTGCCGTACTTGGGCAAGCGCTAACTTGAGCATCTGACTGGGTATTAAAAGTGACATAGCGTAAAAATCGATCTAAAAGTGGTTTGCTCATAGCTGAGTACCGATGACTAAAAGTGGCCTGAGTCTATCAAGACCACTGAGTACAAAACTTAGATATCGATCAATTTTGCTGCGATTGGTTAACCTACTGCTAACGACACTGCCGTTATCACAACACTAGCTTTTAGCTGCTTTTGCTCGCTGGGCCAGTTTAATCAGTACTCGGCTTACTGCCACAAAGCCGAATGTGCCAGTCACCACAGTCACCGCGCCAAAACCAGAGGCGCAGTCCATACGCATACTGCCATCTGCACTGGCTTTTGCATGGCAAACACTGCCATCAGCCTGCGGGTAGACCAATTGCTCAGTAGAATAAACCGCTTCAATGCTGAAGCGTCTAGCGAGATTTTTGGAAAAGTTATATTCGCGGCGCAGTAAGTTACGAACTTTCGCCAATAAAGGATCTTGATGGGTCTTAGCTAAATCGGCCACTTGCACTTGAGTCGGATCAACTTGTCCCCCCGCCCCACCCACTGTGACGATGGGCAGTTTTTGTCTTTTACACCAAGCAATCAATGCGGCTTTGGGTTTGACCGCATCAATACAGTCGATGACGTAATCAAGGCTGCCTTGCTGCTTACGGCCAATAAAATATTCATTTAAATTGGTGGTGGTAATAAAGTCTTCCACTTCATGTACCACACATTCTGGATTGATAGCTTTAATACGCTTAGCCATCACCTCCACTTTAGACTCGCCGATGGTGTCACGTAGTGCATGGATCTGACGATTGGTATTAGTCACACAAATGTCATCTAAATCGATTAGAGTTATCTCAGCGATACCACTTCTTGCAAGTGCTTCGGCCACCCAAGTGCCCACTCCGCCGATACCAACAACGGCTACGTGAGACTTTGAGAATTGCTGTAGCGCATCTTGGCCATATAAACGGCCAATGCCAGCAAAACGATTTAAATAAGCTTCAGTAAGTGCACTCAACAATCACGCTCCAACAAAATAAACACTGCGGCGCTGATTTTATCTCAATCTGCCAGCAAACCCCACAGCAATTATTCAAATCAACAATTGTTAACTTTACTCACCAAAAGTAGTCAACTTAAGTCGCATCAAAAAAGGGTGTTACCAACACTCACAACTAATTGAATAACAATGTAAAAAAACATGAAAACCGTCACGTATTTAGTGATTTTTTTGAACTTCATCACAAAACATTCTGGCAGATTTATGCAGACTGCCCAGCGACAAACACAGGCTCTCACATTAGCCGACAGTGGATGTTTCCGCTGTCATTAATACCAACAGATTCTATATAGCCCAGCTTAGTGATGTCACTGCATACCGCAGTTGTACATCCTTATCGCTACAGGAAGATGACAATGAAAAAAACTGTTCTGTCCGCAACAATTATCTCAGCATTAGCAGCAACTTCTTTTACTGCCCTAGCTGATGGTCCAAACTTCTATGGCCGTGCCGATCTTGCATTCACTAACTCAGATCTTGGCGTTGCTACACAAAATCAAAAAGATGGCACTATCATTGAGAACAACTTCTCATGGTTAGGTGTTAAAGGCACTGAGAAGATCAACGAAGATCTTGAAGTGATCTACCAAATGGAGTTCGGTGTTAGTAACTTCGACAACTCGGGTAACACATTCGCTGCACGTAACACTTACCTAGGTTTAAAAACCGCAGCGGGTACTGCGCTTGTTGGCCGTAATGACACTGTGTTCAAATCATCTGAAGGTGGCTTCGATATCTTTGGCAACAGCAACTCAGATATCGATCTGCTAGCAGCTGGTCAATCTCGTACTGCTGATGGCATCACTTATTACTCGCCAAAAATTGCTGACCTAGTCACCCTAAACGCTACTTACCTAATTGAAGATAATCACGTTAGCTTCGACGGTGAAGAGCGCGTTGACGCTGGCAACATGTACGCCCTAAGCGCGACATTAGGTGATAAAGCCCTTAAAGCACAAAACTACTACGTGGCTGCTGCTTACAACGACGGCATTGACGATGTCAAAGCATACCGCGGTGTCGCTCAAGTTAAATTGGGTAACGTCATTCTTGGTGGTTTCTACCAGAATACTGAACACAAAGATGAAAAGTATTCAAACCTTGAAGGTGACACATACTTTGTCAACGCGGCATACGTAATGGGCAATGTTAAGCTAAAAGCGATGTACGGTAGCGATGACTCAGGTCTTGGTAAGTACGTTAGCCGTTATGTAGGTAACGCTGACGGTGCAGGTATGGAAACCGTAACTGACGTTGATATCCAACAGTTCAGCATCGGTGCAGACTACCGCGTAAGTAAGAACACCCTATTTTATGGCCACTACACCAAATATGATGGTGACATGAAGCTAGCGGGTGTTACTGCAGATTTAAGTGATGATATCTTCACTTTAGGTATGCGTTACGACTTCTAATCGCTGTTGCGAATCAAGTCGTCCTACCCACGAATACTTGATCGCTATTTTATATAGCCATTAAGTGTTAGTTAAAAAGCACCCTCAGGGGTGCTTTTTTAATGGCTATTGCCAGTCACCTAGCTCCAAATAAGATCACAACCGCTAAAGATCCCCCACCTAAAAATACCACTTCAATGTGCACTTATAGCTGGCGCAACTGCCCCTTGGCGGAGCCTGCCGTTTAACTATTTTCAACATTGGTAAGCATTTTTTAGCATTTCGACTACAATTTTAGCAAACCCTTATAAAGGTGAGGTTAATGTTATAAAAAATGCAGTCATATACCCCTTTTTAAATAGAAAAAAGCTAGATTTTTACACGACTTGAGCAATTAGCGCTCAATAAGGACAAACTTGTCACAAAAACGAACCGAATCTGTGATGGGAAAGCAGAACTTTGATCTAGCCCACACTCTTTAACACACAAAACTGTAAAATTCGGCCCTATGTTTGTTACAAGAATGGACGCTTGCAACAAAGAATGGAAACTATCTAAATAACCATTAAAAAAATGGAGAAGAACCTCGGTTCTTGGGAGCACACACATGAAAAAGACACTAATCTCTGCATCAGTTGCATCTGTAATTGCTATGACTTCTTTCAGCGCGCTAGCTGAAGGTCCAAGCTTCTACGGCCGCCTAGACCTATCAGTAACTAACTCTGACAATGGTGCAACCACTCAAAACGGTAAAGACGGTACTGTTTTTGAAAACAACTTCTCTCACCTAGGTGTTAAAGGCAGCGAAAGCCTGTCTAAAAATATCGATGTGATCTACCAAATGGAATTTCAAGTAGAGAATACAGCGAAAGAAGGTGACACATTTAAAGCGCGTAATACTTACCTTGGCCTTAAAACTAACGCAGGTACTGTGTTAGTGGGTCGTAACGACACCGTATTTAAGCAATCTGAAGGTGGTATCGATCTATTCGGTAATACTAACGCTGATATCGACCGTTTAGTCGGTGGTCAAACACGTTCTGGCGACGGTATCTGGTACTACTCGCCAAAAATTGCTGACCTAGTGACGTTAAACGCCACTTACCTAATGGAAGATAACTATGTTGATGAAAATGGTAATCACTCATTTGAAGATCAACAATACGCACTAAGCGCAACCATTGGTGACAAGAAGTTCAAAGCGCAAAACTTCTACGTTGCAGCTGCTTACAACACTATCGGCGGCATCGATGCATACCGTGGTGTAGCACAAGTTAAACTGGGTAACTTCAAGCTAGGTGGTCTATACCAAAGCACTGAAAGCCAAACAACTGACCAAGAAGGTGATTCTTACTTCGTCAATATCGCTTACAACCTAAACGGCGTTAACCTAAAAGCTGAATACGGTAAAGATGAAGGCGGTTTCGGTAAGTACTACAAAAACATCACCGAAGTTGATGGCACCGATGTAGACGTACAAGTTATCACTGTTGGTGCTGACTACAAAGTGGCTAAATCAACGATGATTTACGGTCACTATGCCATGTATGAAGGCAGCCACAAAATACTTGGCAACAAAGTTGACCTAGAAGACGACAACGTATTCACTGTGGGTGTACGTTACAACTTCTAATCTGTCGCCGCTAAGGCTGCAACAGTAAAAAAAGCGACTCATTGAGTCGCTTTTTTAATGTGTGAACTTAGCTTGTTGAAGCTTATACCAATCAGTATAAGAATTTGATCTACTCAGCGCGCTTTGGGCAAACTAATTCAAGGCGAATGATTGAAACAATGGTTGTTCCCTTGTGAAATTATTCAACGCAGAAGTAGGCAGCCTAAAACGCGCCAGAATGGCGAGTTTTAGCTATTCTGATGCTGTGTTAACGAGCTTAACCGTAGAATAACTATGCTCTTCACTCGTTGCCTTACCTCAGAACCGCTAAATTCTCGCTGAGTGACTAAATGTTTATACTGATTGGTATTAGCCTTTCCTCACTAACCGATACACTGACTCGGTCAGCCAAGGCACGCCTTTACTGACAAACCTTTGGTTGTCATCTAGTACATCTTCACTATGTAATAATTCAATAGAAAAATCGGCCGATAAATGGCGGTTAACCCAATCATCAGACACAGCAAATGGCGGACCTTTTAATGTCTCTTGCGGATAATCAAGGGTAACTAATAAGCCAATGCTTTTTGGCGCAATTAACTCAGCAATGCGTTTAGCATAATCACTGCGCATTGACTCCGGCCAGGCGATTAACGCCGCTCTGTCATAAAAACCCACCGCTTGCTGGGTCACCTCGGCAGGCAAGGTGAAAATGTCCCCCTGATAAAGGGCTATTTGCTCAGTGATAAAGCACTGGTGCGCACCGCTTATAGTTTGATTAACCGCTAGATTATTGTCGGTAAAAAACTGCTGCACGGCCTGTTCGCTAAGCTCGCAGCCGATCACCTCATGCCCTTGCTCTGCTAAAAAGCACATATCTAAGGTCTTACCGCATAACGGCACAAAAACTTGGCTTTGGGGGGCTAGGCCTAAGCTAGGCCAATATTTGATTAACAGCGGATTGACAGCATCAAGATGAAAACCGATCTGTGCGGCGGCCCATTTCTCATGCCAAAAATTGGGTTGCATGGTGCGACTCCTAACATTGATCCAACCTAGAAACGGCTGATGTTATAAAGTTGCCCACTTTAATCGCTCACACCTTCAGATGCAAAGGCGCAAGCTTATTGACAGTATCGCAATGCGTAAGGTCATCTTAACGCAATTTAGAATTGTCACCGGCAATCACAGTCGCAACCTACTGGATATCAAGCACCTTCTGTACACGACGTAACCAAACACAATTTTCGCACTCGCAATTTCGACGCGATAGATGATGCGGCGTTAAACTGGAATCGATAAAATCGACCGCAATCAACAGCTGCTGCTTTAGCTCTTGTACCGATTTTTTCTCTACGGCGACGAGCTCATCATTGTGGTTCATCCAGATACATTCCATTCCCTGATGACAGTTCAAGCACTGCTCATCGCTGGTATTAAAAAAACCTGCATGGGGACAGAATTTTAGCTCCATTGACTGCACAATTCGTTTTCTTGGATATGCTAATAGTTCAATTAATTGGGCTTTATCTAGCTCTGTCATATGCCCTCCAACCTTGTTTAAAGTCCATTATCAAATACTGATTAACTCAGTATCAGACTACCCGCATGTGTCTGTAACAGATTTGATATAGGTCAACATCTCATCCGAAATTATTCGCTAGGGATCACAGATGTGAACTGTCAAAGCAGCGTAGGGAATCGCTATTGAGTCACAACAAATCTACTTGCTCAACAACGGGCTTTAGGGTAGAAATTAACTAACGTACTTCGGTTAAGGTCAGCATGACAACCGCCGCAATCAATACCCCACAATTACAGCACTTCTATATATCTGAAGAGCAATCGATTTACTTACTTAAGGCAGATGATGCGCGTAAACACAAAGCGTGGATGCGCTTATGTAAACAGCAACTGGCTAAGTTGGGCTATCAACAAATAGAACTCATTGGTAAAGGGGCCTACGGCTTTGTGTTTGCTGGAATAGACAAACATCAACAGTCCCATGTATTTAAGTTCTCACGCATGACCTTACCGCAACATGTACAAGATAGGCTCGAAGAAGAAGCCTTTATGTTATCTCAGGTCAAACATCCCAACGTGCCACCAGTGATTAAATTTGAGCATGTAGGTAAACAAGGCATACTGGTGATGGCCAGAGCCCCAGGGGAAGATCTTGAGCAGCTTTGCCTGCGTAAAGGCGCCTTACCGGTGTCAACGGTAATGAGTATTGCGCGCCAACTGGCCAATATTCTGCAATATCTACATCACGGACGCCCGTTAGTGCACGGCGATATCAAACCTTCCAATTTAGTTTATGACACCCAAACTGGCCACCTATCGTTAATCGATTGGGGCTCAGCTGTTTTTGCCCAACGTGATGCCCATGGTAATCCCGTTAATGGCAACGTGATGGATGTGATGTCCAATGATCAGCAGCATACCAATGCGCGCATGGGGGATGTGTACTTCATCGGCGAAGAGCAACTCAATGGCGCACTTTCAAGCCCTCGGTTTGATGAGCAAGGCGTTGCTGCCACCCTTTATGCGTTAGCCTCAGGGCAAGCCAGCCGGTTTGGAAGTAAAGTGATTCCAGCCACCAGCATCGGCCTACCTATCGAGTTAGCCCGTACATTAGATGCCATGTTGAGCGACGATCCTGCCACCCGCAATCGCGCCGGCGATTATTTTCTCAAAAGTATGCTGCACGCCCATCGCATGCACCTCCCCGAGTTACCCACTCCTGCGATGCAAGCAGAAATCCCGGTATGGGAACTGGGTGAAAAAAATGAGGTAGAAACGGTAACCTACAGCTCACGAAAGTCATTCCTGCGCGAACACAACCCAGATGATCCCATCGCCAAAATGGATGATCTGCAGTTAGAAAAGTATTACCGCAACTTTATGGCAGGCATGGGCGATACCGAAAAAGGCTTTATTGCCGCTGTTAGTCGTTTAGCCCAATATGCCATTGTCGGTGGTTTAGCCATCCACTGGCGGGAGTCAGGCGTATTTATCGACTCCAACCTAGCCTTGTACAACCGCGAACAAAAATCGGCATTGATATTAGCCGTCAATAACATGGTCACCCTCGCCCGCGGCATCCGCAGGATCGGGGTATTTAAAGCGTGCTTTTTTAACGCACGAGACACTCTGCATTTAGAGCGAGATAATACCGAACAGCCATTTGAGATCGCACCGGATCAACAATTGCCTTTTGAAGTGGGCGATGTACCGTCACTTGAGGATAAGTCACGACTACACAGCTACTTTGAGGATGGTCGAGATCCCGATGAGAACTTAGAGCTGCCAGAAGCGATTATGACGGAGCTGGCGTGGATCAACCAGATCCATCATACCGGTTGTATTATTTTTGAAGTCTTGCCACAACATATGAAAATCCATAGCTACTTGCGACTACTCAATCCCAGAAAACAAGCAGCGTTTCGTGGCAGTCTCGACCGCATTCTAAGTCATGTTGGTAAAATTCAGGGGAAAGGTGTCGCTGGCTTTATGAAGCTGCCTTATAAAAATACCCGCAAATTTTCTGTGATCGAAAAACAAGCCGACCGCTTTTACCCTAAAAACCCAAAAACCCTCAATGACTGATAAGCGCGCCATCAAAGGTTACTTGGGCACTGGTTCAATGGTCAATCTCAGTGCTCAGTACTTGTTACTCAGTCTATTAAGCTTTAGGGTCTTGCTTGTCATCCAGTTGATGTGATTCGGGACGTTTATCACTGGGGTCGACTTTATGTTCATAGTCACCGTCAAAGGTATTACCTTGGTCTTGACCAAAAGGCGAACGCGGATCTTGGCCGAAGGGTGAGCGCGGGTCTTGACCAAAAGGACCTTGGCCAAAGCCAGCTTGAAAATGATTTTGATTAGCCACTTTAATTTGCATGCGTTTATACAGCACTTTAGCGACAGGCTTACGGGTAAAGGGAGTCAGTAGCAATAACCCAATAAAGTCGGTCACAAAGCCGGGGATTAACAATAACAAACCAGCCATCGCTAACATCATGCCCTCAACAATCTCTTGTCCAGGCGCTTGACCTTCTGCTAGCTTTTTTTGCACTTGCATCAAAGTACTAATACCTTGACTGCGCACCAGTGATACCCCAACAACTGCGGTAAAAATCACTAAGCCTACCGTATTCCAACTGCCAAGCGATTCACCGACGCGGATCAGTACATTGAGCTCCAAAACTGGAACCAAAACAAAAATTATCAACAAGATAAAAAACACACTGACCTCACAATATCAATTTTTTCACTGGCGTTATGAAACATAAATGGGGATTGCAGGGTCTATTTTCAAGTCGATACGCTAACAACAAAAGCGACAGAAATATCGACTGTCTCACTATTTTAGTGAACCCTTAATGCAAGGATAGCGTAAAACACGTAAAGTAGAGCCCACTAAACCATTTATTGACTTTAGTAAGGCTAGCATAAGCCTATTGGCTTAACTCAGTTTTAATGACCGTGAGAAGTAGCATATCACCATGAAGCAAACATGCTTAATTGTCTGTAGCAGCTGTCCCGATTTGGCTACCGCTGAATCCATAGCAACCGCTTTAGTGCAAGCTAAGCTTGGCGCTTGCGTCCACATTAACGGTCCGATTAGCTCGGTGTATATGTGGCAAGGTGAGATGTGTAAAGATCAGGAGTATCAACTGCAGATCAAGTGTTTACAGCAGAATTTTTTGCAGATTGAAGCCTTGGTGACTCAGCTACATCCCTATGATGTACCTGAACTCATCGCCACCCCTATCACTCACGGTTCTGCCGCCTATTTAGAATGGATAAAAGAAACGACACTCTCATGAAAAAAATCCTGTTTGTTTTTCTCTCCGCCCTATTGCTGCTGGCGCCGACGGCCCATGCCGATGGTATTTTCAGTAGTAGTAAATTCAGCTTCCTCAAAGATGAGCCCAAGCTCATGCCCGTTGACGAAGCCTTTGTATTTGATTTCGAACAACAAGGTAATCAAGTTAAAGTCAGTTGGGTGATTGCTGACGGCTACTACATGTACCGTGACAAACTTGAATTTGAAGCTGATGGCGCCAAAATTGGCGACATAAAGCTGCCCAGAGGTAAAGCGCATACCGATGAATACTTCGGTGAGCAAGAGGTGTATTACACCTATGTCGATATTCCTATCGGTATCAAAGAAGCCAGTAGTGAAGCGACCCTTAATGTCACCTTTATGGGGTGTGCTGAAGGTAAATTATGCTTCCCGCCAACCAAACGCAGTGCGGTTTTAGACGCCGTTGAACCCAATGACGGTAAGGTAGCTGGCGCCAACGCCGATGCCCCTGCAGCACCATCGGCAACGAGCGCCCCCATTACGCAGCAAGACAGTCTCAGTGCCATGCTATCGGGTGACAACCTGCTGTGGACTTTAGTGATCTTCTTTGGCTTAGGCATCGGCTTGGCATTAACGCCTTGCGTGTTCCCTATGTACCCGATTCTATCCGGTATCATTGTTGGTCAAGGTGAAAAGCTCTCTACTGCTAAAGCCTTCAGCCTATCAATGGTCTACGTACAGGGTATGGCCATTACCTATTCACTGTTAGGGCTCATTGTTGCCTCTGCCGGCATGAAGTACCAAGCGGCACTGCAGCACCCGGCGGTACTGATTTTCTTGGCGGTATTATTCCTGCTGCTCAGCTTATCCATGTTCGGCTTATACGAGCTGAAACTGCCTGCTCGCTGGCAAGAAAAGCTCAACAGTTTCTCCAACAATCAAAAAGGTGGCAATGTCGCGGGGGTTTTCCTCATGGGCGTTATCTCTGGATTGGTTGCTTCCCCTTGCACCACAGCGCCACTATCGGGTGCCTTGGTTTACGTGGCACAAACTGGTGACTTGATGCAAGGCTTCTTGGCCCTATACGTATTAAGTATGGGTATGGGTTTGCCGCTGCTCATCATCGGCTCATCAGGTGGTAAGTTGCTGCCTCGCGCTGGAGCCTGGATGGATGTCATTAAGACTGTCTTTGGCTTCTTACTGATTGCCGTTTCGGTTGTCATGATTGGCCGCATCTGGCCCGATACCGTCTCAGATGTACTTTGGTCACTTTGGGGCGTGAGTTTAGCGGGTTACTTAATGCACCAGAACAAGCTCACCGAGTTTAACTGGAAACAGACCGTACGCTCAGTCAGCTTATTGCTACTGCTACTTGCTAGCTTCTCCTACGGTTTTCAAGCGGTAATGGCTGCATTAGGCTACGAGACACCAGTTGCGCAGCAAAGCCAAACCAGTGAGCATATCACCCACAAAAAGATTAAGTCATTGGCTGATCTTGAACGTGAGATTGCCGCCGCAAGTGCTGCAGGTAAACCGGTTATGCTTGACCTTTATGCTGACTGGTGTGTCGCCTGTAAAGAGTTTGAGAACATCACTTTTAAGGCACCAGAAGTTCAGCAGCGTTTAGCTAACTTGGTATTCCTGCAAGCCGACGTGACGCGTAATGATGATATCGATATTGAGTTACTAGAGCATTACGATGTGCTGGGCTTGCCCACTCTGTTGATGTTTGACGCCCAAGGTGAAGTGCGTGATGAACTACGGGTAACCGGGTTTATGCGTCCGCAAGCCTTTGCAGATCATCTCGACTTATTGCTAAAGCCTTAACTGGCAATGCCCAAAAATAATGCCTAAATTTAAAGCCTCCACGATTGGAGGCTTTTTTATTGTCACTTTTGCGCCTATCTCGCAGCTAAGCCCGTTCCCTAGCGCAAAAAGAACCGATTTGATACAAGTTTCTTGATTAAATTTCATTTAAAGTTAACAGAAATCTTATACAATAATAGGTATTTACCCCTAGCCTAAAATCAGGAGCGACATGGAACCCGCGATTCTTCTTATAACCTTAGCCTGCGGTATGTTGGTGAGCAGAGTTGGACTGCCGCCGTTAATTGGCTATTTAGTTGCGGGCTTTGCGCTATTTCTATTTGGCATTGATGAATCCAGCTTGCCACTGCTGGAACAGTTAGCCGAGCTAGGGGTGACACTGCTGCTGTTTGCCATCGGTCTAAAACTCGATCTTAAAAGCCTGTTTAAAGCTGAAGTACTGGCGGGATCCAGTCTGCACTTGATGGGCTCCATGCTATTTTTTATCCCGTTGCTCAAGCTGCTGGGATTGATTGGCCTTGAACAATTAAGCGGCATGGATATCAACCAGCTGGCACTGCTAGCCTTTGCCTTGAGTTTTTCAAGTACCATTTTTGCAGTAAAAATTCTCGAAGATAAAGGTGATATTCAGTCCCTCTATGGCCGAGTCGCCATTGGTATCTTGATTATGCAAGATATCTTTGCGGTCGCATTTTTAACCATCTCAAAAGGCGATTTCCCGTCAATATGGGCATTAGGTTTGCTGCTGTTACCGCTGGCAAAACCGCTTATTTATAGAGCTTTTGATAAAGTTGGCCATGGTGAGCTATTAGTCTTATTTGGCTTAGTGATGGCTCTGGTGATGGGCGCATGGTTATTTGAACTCGTTGGCTTAAAACCAGACCTTGGTGCACTGGTCATCGGTATTTTACTCGCGGGGCACCCTAAATCTTCTGAACTTGCTAAGTCGCTGTTTTATTTTAAAGAGCTATTCTTAGTTGCCTTCTTCCTTACCGTCGGGCTTAACGGGTTACCGAGTTTCTCAGATATCGGCCTCGCCACCTTGTTAGTGTTTGCTGTGCCTATCAAAGTACTGCTGTTCTTGTACTTGCTGACCTATTTCCGCCTACGTTCTCGTACCGCCTTAATGAGCTCGTTCTCATTAGGTAATTACAGTGAGTTTGGTTTGATTGTGGCCGCCGTTGCCACCAGCAAAGGTTGGCTACCGCCACAATGGATGGTGATACTGGCCGTTGCATTGAGTATCAGCTTCCTGTTTGCCGCGCCGCTCAATAACATTGCTAATAAGCTGTATCAGCGTCAACAAGGCAGACTGCAAAAGCTCGAGCGCCACCCACTGCATATGGAAGACAGACCGATACGTGTAGGTAACCCACGGTTCTTAATCTTAGGTATGGGGCGTATTGGTAGTGGTGCTTATGATGAGCTCGCCACCCAATTTGACGGTGAAATTCTTGGTGTAGAACACAAACAAGAGTTGGTCGATTTCCATAAAGAACATGGCCGCCATGTGGTTCAAGGTGATGCTTCTGATACCGATTTTTGGGAAAAGCTAGAACATGCCCCTAACCTAGAGTTAGTGCTGTTGGCTATGCCACATCACATCGGAAATCAATTTGCCGTTGAGCAGCTACAGCGCCTCAATTATCAAGGTAAAATCAGCGCGATTGTTCAATACAGCGAAGATGCCAGCTCGTTAAAAGCTGCCGGAGTAGACAGTGTATTCAACCTGTACGAAGCCGCCGGTGCCGGTTTTGTCGACCATGTCATTCAAGAGCTTAAAACCGGTGAACAACATGAAGCTGACATCAGCCCACCGTTAGCTGAAGAACACACCAGCAAATAACTCCCCGAGCCCAGCAATCATTGCTGGGCTTTTTATTGCGCTCACACTTTGTATACATTATTCAAACAGTATTGTAACCTAACGCCATCCTACAACTAAGATAGGCGGCTTTAGATGCGATTATTAGCACTATTTGCACAAAAACTCACATTAGCGACACCAAAGCATGCGGGCAACTTTTTCAGAACACTCGTGATTCTTATCTGGCTCACTCCCACTGCTTGGGCCGATGGCTATGATATCTATCTCTATGAGCTAAACACGCCTTCTGCCTCGCAAATCACCTGGCATATTGGCCCGCCGCGGGTGGTCGCCGCGCGCGAAGGCTATGATAATCAAGCCAGCTTTAACCCTGAAAGTAGCGCCGTTGTGTTTGCCTCCAATCGCGATAACCCCAAGGGTTTTAACGATATCTATCAGTTCGATATCACCACCGGCGAGGTAGTCAAGCTTACCGATACCCCCAATCTCAGTGAATTCTCGCCACAATGGCACACAGATGAATTGGTTTATGTCGTTGAACAAGGGGTTCCACACCAAAGTGTTTGGCTGCAACGCGATGGCCAACAAGCTCAGCGCGCAATTAACTCTCTTATTCCCACGGGTTACTATGCTAAGCATCCACAACTAGGCACTTTGCTATGGGCGCGATACGCCTATAGTTTGTATTTTGAACCCCAAGGCCAGCAGGCTGATGAACGTCACTTTGTGGTCAATAATGCCGGGCGCAGTATTCATGTAATTCCTAACACTACACAGTTCAGTTACCTACATAAACAACTTGATGGTGCCTGGGTTATCAAAGCGTACGACCCCATCAAGCAGGCCCAGCAAAACATCATCGCGCTAACCGGCGGCAGTGAAGATTATGCTTGGACCCATAACCACTGGATATTAAATATGCAGGGCAACACCTTAAGAGGGGCTCACTTTCAAGGCCAGCCGTTAACGAATTGGCAAACCCTGAGTCAGCTTACCCCGCCCACCGCTACGCATCATAGCCCTTCACGTCTCAGTGTTTCGCCAGACAATCGTTACATGACGGTGGTTTGGCAGCGACAAACAAACCAATAATAATTAATCTCGACGATGAGTTTATTCATGATGACTTTTACTGCCGCCAAGATGCGCCATACCCTACTCGCCCTATTATTCGGCACTCTAACTCTCGCCTGCTCAGCCATGGCCAAAGATCGTTGGCAAGACCATCAGGTATTTGAGATCAACAAATTACCGCCAAGAGCGAGTTTTTTTGCCCATAGTAGTGTGCCTGCAGCCATGCTCAAGCAGCCACACAGTAGTGATCGCTACCTTAATCTAAACGGCATTTGGCAATTTCATTTTGCTCGCAATCCGCAGCAAGCCCCAAAGCACTATAACGCGTTAACCTTGCCCGCAACCAACCCGTCAAACACCGCTTGGCAGTCGATAAAAGTGCCCGGTAATTGGGAGACACAAGGCTTTGGTCAGGCAATTTATCTCGACGAGCGCTATCCGTTTACGACACAGTGGCCTAAGGTCCCCACAGACTACAATCCTACCGGCAGCTACCGAAAACACTTTAGCTTGCCAGAGCATTGGCATGGTCAGCAGGTCATATTGCACGTGGGTGCAGCACGATCGGCCTTAACGGTTGCCCTTAATGGCCAGGAAGTGGGTTATAGTCAGGGCGCGAAAACGCCTGCGGAATTCGACTTAACCCCGTACCTAAAAAGCGGGGATAACCTGCTGGCAATGCAAATCATTCGCTGGAGTGACGCAAGCTATCTAGAAAGCCAAGACATGCTGCGAGTCAGTGGTATTGAGCGCGACGTTTACCTGTATGCCCGGCCTTTGACCCATATCGCCGATATCGATGCAAACTATCAGTTAAACAGTGACTTTAACCGCGTTGATTTTGACTTCAAGGTGGCACTAGCAAGCCCATCAAAGCACGCCACCAAATTAAACTATCAACTACTTGATCCCTATGGCAAACAGGTCAAACATGGCAGCCAAACATTGGCGCTTGATAGTCAAGCGCAAGTGCAATTTAAAGATAGCTTAACTGAGCCACGGCTTTGGTCTGCAGAAACCCCTGAACTCTATACGCTATTAGTCAGTTTACATGATGCTGATGACACCCTTTTGCAAGCAAGCAGCATAGATATAGGCTTTCGCGATGTGCGTATTGCCAACGGACAACTGTTGGTAAACGGAAAAGCCATTACCATACGTGGTGTTGACCGCCATGAAACCGATCCCGAAACCGGTCATGTGGTCAGTCGAGCCAGCATGCGTAAAGATATTCAATTGATGAAACAAAGTAATATCAATGCAGTGCGCTCTAGTCATTACCCCAATGACCCCTACTGGCTAAGCTTGACGGACCGTTATGGCCTGTATGTGATTGATGAGGCAAATATCGAATCCCACCCACTGGCCGTCAATGAACAGACCCAAATAGGCAATGAGATGAGTTGGTATCCAGCCCACCTTAGCCGAGTGCAACGCATGATGGAGCGAGATAAAAACCACCCCTCTATCATCATTTGGTCAATGGGAAATGAAGCGGGTCACGGTCAGTTATTTAGCCAGCTTTATCAGTGGATGAAGCAGCGCGATCCTAGCCGTCCAGTACAGTATGAACCCGCAGGTAAGGCAGAATATACCGACATTGTCGCCCCTATGTACCCATCAATCGATAAACTGAAAGCTTACGCCAGTGAGCCGCAGCAGCGACCCTTAATTATGATTGAGTACGCCCATGCCATGGGGAACTCGGTCGGGAATCTGCAAGATTACTGGGATGTGATTAATGCCCACAAACAGCTACAAGGTGGGTTTATTTGGGATTGGGTCGATCAATCTTTGGCATTTACCAATGCCCGCGGTCAGCGCTATTGGGCCTATGGCAAAGACTATCATCCCGATATGCCCACAGACGGTAACTTCCTGAACAATGGTCTAGTCAACCCTGACAGAGAGCCACACCCACACCTTGCCGAGGTCAAAAAGGTGTATCAGCCCATCGGCATAGATGATGCTAAGTTAGTGAACAATCAACATAGCACTGCTCGCCAAGTTAAGCTCAGGCTCAGCAATCGTTATGACTTCATCGACACCCGCGGGCTGCAACTGCAATGGCATGTGCAACAAGATGGACAAACCATTGCCAGCCACAGCCAACCTATGCCCACTATCGCAGCAGGCGCTGCATTGGACTATACCCTTGCGCTGCCTGCCCAAGTTTGGGATCAGCACAACGACTACCACTTGCTGGTTGAAGTGACGCAGGCTAGCCAAGTGCCACTCATTGCCGTCGGCCACCGCATTGCTTTTGAGCAATTTGAGCTGCAAACCGCCAAAGTAGATCCGCAGCAACTCGTCACCGCTGCCCTCAAAGGGGATGCAACCGCGCCCAATAGTAGCTTGAACCTAGAAAGTGGCCAGACTCAATATCAATTCTCCACTAAAAATGGTTGGCTCACCCAGATCCTATCGCAGGGCAAGCCGCTGTTAAAAACACCGTTAATCAATCAATTCTGGCGCGCCCCCACAGATAACGATCTGGGCAATGATATGCCCCAATGGGCAGGTGTGTGGCAAGACGCAGCCAAGCAACTTGAGTTGCAACAGATCACTGCCACTGATGGCGTGATCAGTACCCGCCATTATCATCCGCAGCTGCAATTTAGTATCAGCAACCGCTATCAACTTACCCAAGCTGGCGCGCTACAAATAAGCAGCCACTTCCAACCGGGGCAGCAGGCATTGCCCGACCTGCCCAAGTTTGGCTTCAGCACGCAACTGCCGTTCTCACAACGTTTTGTCAGCTACTTTGGCCGCGGCCCCGATGAAAGCTACGCCGACCGAGCCTCTGGCAACCCCCTAGGCTACTACCACTACCCGGTTGAATCAGGTTTTCATCGCTATGCGCGGCCACAAGAAACCGGCCAACGTACTGCAGTGCGTTATGTGGCTGTGCGTGACATTCACCAGCAGGGCTTGTTGGCTGTAGCTGAGCAGCAATTGCAAACCAGTGTTTGGCCCTTTGCACTCAGCGACATCGATTTTCGCCCCAATGATGCACAAGCTTCTGCTTCGGGCTTAGTGCCCGTGACCACCAATCACGGCAATGAAATCCCTTTTCGTGAATTTGTCACTTGGAACATTGACGCCAAACAGATGGGGGTGGGCGGTGATACATCTTGGGGACGTCCTGTACATGAGCAATACCGTATCAAACCTCAAGCCATGGACTTTAGCTTTACGCTGATGCCCATAGATGCAAGCCACGATATTCGTCAACAAGCCAGACAATCGGCCAACAAGGAACACTAATCGTTATGCAACAGCACATTCAGTTGGCTATATTCATTGGTCTCACGGCGTTAGTCGCTTTGATCACCTATCTCAAGTGTCGACGCATCAGTCGCGACCCTAACGACAGTAAAGATTACTTTCTCGCCGGTGGCGGTCTCTCTTGGGTGGTTGTCGCAGGCTCACTGATGATGACTAACATCAGTGCAGAACAGATTGTCGGCATGAATGGCGCCCAGGCATTACTGGTCGCCTGGTGGGAAATTGCCGCAGCTGTTGGCTTAATCATTTTAGCCAAATGGCTTATCCCTATTTACTACCGCTATAACTGCACAACCACCACAGAACTTTTGGAGCGCAAATATCAAGATAAAGGTATTCGCGCCATGGTATCGGTCCTATTTATGCTCGGCTATGCATTTATCCTACTCCCTGTGGTGTTGTATACCGGCTCGTTATTTATGAAGTCGATGTTTGGCTGGCAGATCTCCATTACCGCACTCGCCGTTATTTTTGCCATTGTCGGTGCCATTTACGCCATCTTTGGTGGCTTGCGCGCCATCGCCATATCCGACAGTTTAAACGGTATCGGTTTATTGGTGATGGGCGTGGTTGTGTCGATGTTGGCAATGAACGCTATCGACTGGGATCTATCTGGCATTCCGATTGAGCGTATGACCTTAATTGGTGATGCACAGTCGAGCATTCCCTGGACCACCTTGCTAACCGGGATGATTTTCATCCAAATTTTTTATTGGGGCACTAACATGGTGATCACCCAACGCGCATTGGCCGCCAAATCAGTCAAGGAGGCGCAAAAGGGCCTGTATGCCGCGGTGGTATTGAAGCTAATCATCCCCTTAATCGTCGTACTTCCGGGCATTGTCGCCTTTAAACTCTATGGGGATGTTGGTGATGTCGCCTACGGCAAGCTTGTTAGCGAGCTATTGCCGCCATGGTTATCTGGCGCTTTGGCCGCGGTAATGGCTGGCGCGGTATTAAGCTCGTTTAATTCCTGCTTAAACTCTGCTGCAGCGCTATACACCTGCGATATTCATCAAAATTACATTAATGCCAATGCTGATGTGAGAAAAATTGGCACCCGGGTAGCATTGGTATTTACCTGTGTGGCGGTGGCATTGGTGCCGCTGTTTGCTCAGTCTGACAGTATCATCGCCCTGCTCCAGCAATTAAATGGCCTGTATTCAATGCCGGTATTGGCAGCCTTTATCTGCGCTTTAGCCTTTAACAACGTGAGCGCCGCCGCCATTAAAACCGGCTTAGTATTTGGCGTCATCATCTATGCCATATTTACCTTTGTATGGACACCGCTGCACTTTATTCACTTAATGGCCATTACCTTGCTCGCCACAATCCTGCTAACGCTGTTGCTAAACCGCACCGTATTTAGTCATCACAGCAGCCCCAACTTTTCGGCAGTAAGGTCATGAGCAGCATCAGCGACCGCCATAGCAGTGCTAGGGACAGTGCTGTGCAGCAATTTGATAGTAGCGAGCACTCTCACCGCCGCTACAACCCACTGACCGGCAATTGGGTAATGGTGTCGCCACACCGAGCCAAACGTCCATGGCAAGGACAACAAGAAGCCAGACAGCCGCTACCGAGTCTTGCTTATGATGAGCATTGCTATCTCTGTCCAAGCAATAAACGCATTAGTGGTGAGCACAACCCCCACTATCAACAGCCGTTTGTATTTACCAATGACTTCGCCGCATTGCAGGCTGACTCACCAAATTTTAGCTCTACAGATCCCTTGTTTGCGTTGCAAGCGGTCAATGGCACCAGTCGGGTGGTCTGTTTTAGCCCAGATCACAGCAAAACTTTGCCTTTACTTAGCCAGCAACAAGTCATCCAAGTTATCGACACCCTTTGTGACCAAGTCGCTGAACTAGGCCAACAATACCCATGGGTGCAGGTGTTTGAAAACAAAGGGGCTGCCATGGGGTGTTCCAACCCCCATCCACACGGACAAATTTGGGCTGTCAGTGAACTTCCCAATGAAGCAATCAACGAGACCACGCATCAGCAGCAATACTTTGACAAACACGATCGACCACTGCTGCTAGATTATGTTGAGCGAGAAATACGCCAAAACCAGCGCGTTATCGATGTGAATCAACACTGGGCAGTCATCGTACCTTGGTGGGCCAGTTGGCCATTTGAAACCTTGTTACTGCCGCGCTTTGCCGTAAATCATCTAGATCAGCTCAACAGCAACCAGCGCGAGACATTAGCCAGCATACTGCAAGCGATTACCTGTCGTTATGACAACTTATTTAACACCAGCTTTCCTTACTCTATGGGATGGCACGGTGCGCCATTTGATGGCACTCCCCACCCAGAATGGCAACTGCATGGCCATTTTTACCCACCATTATTGCGCAGCGCCAGCGTGAGAAAGTTCATGGTGGGTTATGAAATGCTGGCAGAACCGCAACGCGACCTGACCCCAGAACAAGCCGCCCAGATGCTGGCACAGCAACCCATAGAACACTATTTAATGACTTAGAGATAAAAACCGGGTTACAGCCTAGATAAAGTCGTGATATAAATTTAATTAGTATTGTTAACAACAATGCTAGGCAAGCGGTCAATAAGTACCGTCACGTAAACTACTGCCTGCATAAGGCATTTTTTAAGAGAAGCTTTTAAGCATGTCTAATCCCGCACAGCGCGCGAACAAACTTTTTGTGCAAACCTTTGGCACCAACGCCGATGATCTCTACCTGGCTCCGGGTCGAGTCAATTTGATTGGCGAACACACCGATTATAACGATGGTTTCGTGCTGCCTGCCGCCATTAATTTCCATACCATCATTGCGGTAAAACGCCGCGATGATGATAAATTTCGCGCCGTATCTGACGCCTTTGCAGGCGAGATAAAGTCATGGCAGTTTGGTCAAGAAGGCCAACCTAACCCTGATGATGGTTGGGTTAATTACCTCAAAGGCTTCACCTCGGCATTGGCCACATCGGGATTACCTGCCAAAGGATTAGATCTGGCCGTGGTGGGCAATGTACCACTCGGCGCCGGACTATCTTCATCTGCGGCACTTGAGATAGCCTTTGGCACCGCTGTTAATGATTGCAGTCAGTTAAGGCTATCACCTTTGGCGGTGGCGCAAATGGCCCAACGCGGTGAAAACCAATATGTTGGCTGTGCTTGCGGCATTATGGATCAGATGATCAGTGCCCTTGGCGAGCAAGATCATGCCCTGCTTATCGACTGTGAAGACCTAGACAGTGAACCTGTGCCTATCCCTGAAAGCTTAAGCCTGATTATCATCAATTCTAACGTACAACGCGGCCTCGTTGAGTCAGAGTACAACCTAAGACGCGAGCAATGTGAAGCAGTGGCCGATCACTTTGGCGCAGACAGTTTACGCCATGTCAGCTTAGGCCAGCTCGAAGCTGCTAAAGCACAATTAGATGAAACCGCTTATCGTCGCGCACGTCATGTATTGACTGAAAATCGCCGTACCCAACAAGCCAGCCAAGCATTAGCCAGTAATGATATCGCCAGATTAAGCGAATTAATGGCCCAGTCTCACCAATCCATGCGTGATGATTTTGAGATCACCGTTGAGGCCATCGATCAGTTGGTCGACATGATAGCCAAGGTGATTGGTAACCATGGTGGCGTACGGATGACAGGTGGTGGATTTGGCGGCTGTGTGGTGGCCTTAGTCGATCACGATTTAACCGATGCCGTGGTGGAAACCGTTGAAACTAATTACGCTAAACTGACCGGCCTAGAAGCAACCGTTTATTTATGCTCTGCCAGTGATGGGGCGACACGTATTGACGAAGATCTGTATTAAAGCGACGTCACATACGTATTCATCCTGATTGCTATGACAAATATGACATCATTTGCCAACGCCAGTTATTAACCTAAATTAGGCCCACAAGGATTGAGAATATGATACGAGTTCGCCCACTAAGTCCATGGCAAGACCCGCGCGGTGGCCAAATAGAGCGCGTATATATCGACAATGGCACTATCGCCATGGAAGTGATTAGTCTAGGTGGCATTATTCGTTCTTTGTGGGTACCGAATAACGCCGGAGACCGCGGTAATGTGGTGTTGGGTTGCGACAATGCTGAAGACTATTTGCAGCAGCAAGCGCATTTGGGCGCCATTGCGGGTCGATACGCCAATCGAATTGCAGGTGCGCGCATGCAGTATCAAGGTCAAGACTACGCGCTTAGCAATAATCATCAAAGCAATTGCCTGCACGGCGGTGAGCAAGGTTTTAATCGCAAAAACTGGCATATGGGCGTCTTGCCCGATGGCGTCAGGCTGAGCCTGCTAAGCCCCGACGGTGATATGGGTTTTCCAGGTAACTGCAATGTGCAGTTAGACTATCGTTTGGTGGGCAATAACCTCTATGTCGAGATTTTTGCCGCCACAGATAAGGCTTGTCCCATTAGCCTTACACAACACAGTTACTTTAACCTTGGCGGCATCTTAGCAACCAGCAATCAACAGCATCAAATACAGATTAACGCCTCGCAGTGCTTGGCACTCAACCAAGAAGGCATCCCGTATGATGTCAATGATGTTGAAGGTTCGATACTGGATTTGCGCCAGCCACAGTGTTTAGGTAGCCGCCAACAAGCCAGTGAGCTTGCTAGCACCAACGGCTATGATCATTGTTACTTGCTCGAGGGTAATAGTGATGAACTGACTAAAGCGGCGGTACTCAGTGAAGCCAGTCAAGGCCGCAGTATGACTTTATACACCAATCAACCTAGCGTACAACTATATGGTGCTAACTTTTTGGCCGGTACACCGGGACGCAAAGGCAAACAGTTGCAAAGCCATCAAGGGGTATGCCTCGAACCACAACAATTGCCTGACGGGCCCAACCAAAGTGATTTGCCAGGCAAACCATGGGTAGAGCCGAATGAGTGCTACCATCATATCAGCCGGTACCAATTTGATACCTTTTAGTCGCATAACAGGCTAGCACTGTGGTGGCGCAATACGCCAAGTGGTTTTGAGTTGCCGGTAACGTCTGTCACCGCTGTGAATTAATAAGCACCACTTAACTAAGTGTTAAGTGGTGCTCTTTTGGTCGGTCAAGCGAGTCGATTGAGTTAGTCGGCTATGGTTAGTCCGCTGTGTTAATCATCATCGGTGGACCAGCTATCATCAAAGTCGTCATCAATACTGTCGACTTCAAGTTCTGGCTCGTCACTATCTTGGGCCACAGGCTCTTCAACTACAGGTTTAGCTTTTTTGGCAACCGGTTTCGATTGCGTTGCTTCAACCCATCCTTCATGCTTTTGCATAAACGCTTCACGAGCGGCTTGCCAAGCTAAACCATACTCTGCTTGAGCAGCTTCAAGCTCAGCACCATCAAGGTCATGTAAGTTAGCCGAGACGATATCTTCGGCGTACTCTATGATTGCGTCGCGCGTTGTATTGTAAAAATAAACACGCCCCTGACTGGCCTCAGGAAACTGCTTGTCGTGGACTAATACCGTGTTACCACGCGGTGTGCGTAGTTCACCGAACCACACTGGATCTTGTGATGTGTTATACATATATGCCAATACCCTCAAATCAACACATACCTGAAATTAATGAGTGTGCAACTCATGTAGACACATTAATTAAGCAACTGATGTTGCTCATCAATATCGCCCTACTTTTGATTAAATGATTTAAAAAATCAATAGTGAAATGCTGAAATTTGCGCCGCTTCACTGTTGATTGAACAGCCTTAAACCACTTGTATCGAAATTTAGCCGAAAGAGTCATTTATTCAAGTTTTATTTGTGAAAAAAAATCTCAATTTCACGTAATTTTTAAGGATACTGGACAAGATAATTGACATTGCGATGGCAGCAATATGGCAAATTGATGACAATTATCTGTAGTTACACGGCTTCAAAGCCATGGCAAACCAGTGTGCAATCACTTGGTTAGTTCACTTTGAGTACCAACTTACCTTTGTGCTGCCTAGACTCCATCAGTTGATGGGCCAACGCTGCTTCGGCAAGTGGATAAATTTTTTCTATCGGTGGCACGAGGGCGGCCTGTGGCACTTGAGCAAACAAAGGCCATACATGCGCTGAAAGCTCGGCAGTAATTTGCGCTTTAGCGGCATCAGACTGCGGGCGTAAAGTGCTGCCAAACCAAGTGATGCGTTTGGCCATAATGCGAAAAACATCGACCTGTGCTTTCGCGCCCCGTTGCAGCGCTATCGACGCTAACCTGCCATCGCTGGCCAACATCTTCAGATTAAGGTTAACGAAATCCCCGCCAGCCATATCCAATATCAGATCAACCCCACGCTCTTCGGTCGCACTATGCACCTGTGCTAGCAGCTCATCAGATTGATAACTAAAACTAAAGTCAGCACCGAGCTTACGGCAGTAATCAAGTTTAGCGGCAGTTGAGGCGGTCGCAATCACAGTGGCACCAAATTGCTTGGCTAACAAAATCGCCGTAGAGCCGATGCCACCCGACCCACCATGCACTAAAAAGCGTTCACCACGGCAAAGCTGGCCGCGCATAAATACGTTGCTCCAAACGGTAAAGAAAGTCTCGGGTATTGCTGCAGCTTGAGCCATTGACACCCCGCTCGGAATGGCTAAGCAATGCGAGGCATGAGTCAACACATATTCGCTATAGCCGCCACCAGGTACTAAGGCACATACCTTATCGCCCACTTGCCATTGATTCACCGCATCACCACAAGCTACCACTTCACCTGAGACTTCAAGTCCCAATATGGCACTGGCCCCTGGTGGTGGCGGATATATCCCGCGCCGCTGCGCAATATCGGGACCATTCACTCCCGCATAATGCACTTTTATCATCACCTGCTCATCCATAGGGGCCGCAACCTCAGTATCTGTGAGGTACAGTACATCGGCCTCTCCCGCCTTATCAAAATGTATTGACTGGCAGCGAATGGGAGTTGCTGGCAGGGAAATATCAGACATAAATTAACCTCTTGGGTAAGCAGTACCCTCAGAGTTTACTGTGCAAAACCTCATCGTCAATGTCTCTCGGCTGCGGTCAGCTCGCGAGATGCCCCTGCTGGCCTAACATCCCCTTACCTGTGTCCGCACAAACTTTTCATGTCAAAAAAATTTGACACATAACTGAATGAAATTCAGGCAATTACCGTTATCCCCTCACCAAACTGCTGCTAAAACAAACAATTTTATATTGTATATTTTATTTAAATGACTATATTGTTACATTATTGTTAAAAGTGAAGTGTGTGGTCTAGTAGTCAGCGTGGTCGCTTCATGAGTTAAACCCTAAAAGATCTGCTCAGCAGACAAAACTATCGGCAGATAAACGCTGCCGCTCTATACAAGCTAATGGAGATTTCATGAAACTTAATACCCTGGTCGTCGCGTTGGGCTTAGCCACAAGCCTCAGCGCCCACGCTAACACGTCGATAACCGCACATCAGACGCCTTACCCTGAAATGCGATCGGCAATTAACAATAACCATCAGCAAGCTTTGCCTCTGGCCGCATCAGGTCCTATAGGTAATGTTGGCCCACAGGCTGAAGCGGATTGCAGTAGCTTTGTCGGCTTAAATGGCTGGCCGTTGATCGATAAACTTGCAGCTTCTGACCCACAATGTGTCAGCCCGCTCTACAACCTTAAAGGCGCAGATGCCACCGCACTATTTAGCGAGTCAAATATCCGTATTGCTGCCGCAGCCGTGCGCGATAGAGCTTTAAATTACACCGGTACCGATACTACTGGCATCGAAGCTATCATCTACTACATCCGCGCAGCGTTGTACGTGCAATTCTATAGCCCTGAAGACGTGGCGCCCTATTCTTCAGCGGCTACTGCAGACTTTAAAACAGCGTTAACTAACCTGTTTAACAACGGCAATATCTGGACGGTATCTACCGAGAACTCCGGTGTGCTAAAAGAGGCGTTGATCTGGATAGACTCGGCTCATTTAGGCGCTGACTTTAACTATGTCACTAAGCGAGTGCTTAGCGAATACAATGCCGACTGGGAAGTGAACTGGGGCATGAATGCGGCAGCCAACTCAATTTTCACCACGCTATTTAGGGCGCAGTGGGATGACCCAATGAAGGCCCTGTTTGCCACAGACCAATCTATCTTAGATTCGCTCAACAATTTTCAATTGGCAAACCGACACTTGGTAGGAACCGACGCTGAATACGTGCTTACTAACGCAGTCCGTGAAATGTCGCGTTTGTACTACATTCCTGAGATGAAAACCCGAGTAACCAGCTTAGTCAAAGCGGTGCTTGATAGCTCCAGCAAAGATGACAGCTCACGCGTCGTGTGGATGGCAGCGGCAGGTATGGCCGATTACTATGATCGTGCTAACTGCAACTACTATGATATCTGCGGTTTTAAAGCGCAGCTTGAAGCTGAAACACTGGCCTTTAACTGGCAATGTTCTAATACCCTAACCATGCGCGCGCAGCACATGTACCAAGATCAAGCCAAGTGGGCTTGTGATGTGCTTGGTGATCAAGAGGTTTATTTCCACAGTAAATTGGCCACCAACAACACCCCGGTTGCCAATGACAATAACAGCGCGCTTGAGCTCGTGGTCTTTGATAGCTCTAGCGACTACCAATCTTATGCCGGCACCTTCTTTGGTATTGCCACTAACAACGGCGGTATGTATCTAGAAGGCTCGCCAGCGGGCCTCAAAAACCAAGCTCGCTTCATCGCCTATGAAGCTGAATGGCGTGTACCTGATTTCCATGTTTGGAACCTACAACATGAGTATGTGCACTACCTTGATGGCCGCTACAATCTACAAGGTGACTTTGGCCGCAGCATTTCTGCTAACACCATTTGGTGGATTGAAGGCTTGGCTGAGTACATCTCATACCGCGATGCCAACACACGTGCAATTGAAATGGGTGAAACCCAAGAGTTCGATCTGTCCACCATCTTTAAAAACAACTACGATTCAGGCCAAGATCGTATCTACCGCTGGGGTTACTTAGCCGTTCGATTCATGTTTGAAAATCATCGCGCCGATGTCGATCAAATCCTCGCATATTTGCGTAACGATCAATATGAAGAGTACCAGACCTTCATCAACAACATCGGCACCCGCTATGACAATGAGTGGCGTGGATGGCTCACTAGCGGCCTAAGCATTGCTGATGATGGCATTGTTGACCATGGCCCATCCGATGCTGAAGCGTTAGCGAGCGGTACCGAAGGCAACTGGGCAGGTCCAGTATCAACCATCAGCAAAGACTATGCACCATGTACAGTGAGCAGCGAAGCCTATCGCTATTCTCCTGATGCCAGCTTGATCATCGATCAACCCATGGAGTGTATTGACTCACAAAATGGCCGTGCTAGCTTTGCCTTTGCTAACGTCGATGGTAGCGCCCAAGAGTTGTGGATTAAAGTGGGTGATGGCTGGGGAGATGCTGACATTTACTTTAGCTCGCAAGGCTGGGCAAGTGGTGAAAGCAATGAAGGCTATGGTATTGGCAACGGTAACCATGAAGTCATTAAGGTACAACTAAACCCGAATGAATACTGGCACTATCTCACGCTATCAGGCGAATTCGGCGGTGCCGATCTATTGGTCAGCACCACTGAAGTGGTTGCTGATGAAGATCCCGCTCAAGGCGGTGGTGATGGCGGCGGTGACAATGGTGGTGGCGACGGCGGTGGCGATAACGGTGGTGGAACTCCAACACCTGATTGCGGCGCAGCCACCATTAGCAGTGGTCAGTTAACCTATGGAAATGATGAGTGTGTCAGTGGCGGACGAGGCAGCTTTTATGTCTATGTCGACCAAGACAATACCACGCTGAGTATCACTACCTCAGGCGGTAGCGGCGATGCGAATATTTACTACAACGCTGACACTTGGGCAACCAGTAGCAACGCACAAGCCAGTGCAACCAATGCGGGCAATGAAGCCAGTGTTCAAGTTACCGCTAATCGCGGCTGGCGCTATATTAGTGTTGATACCGACACACAATACAGCGGGGTAACTTTGAGTGTCACCACCGGTGATACAAGCACTCCCATTGACCCACCGGTTGGCGATATTGAAGATATTTGTCAAAGCCAAGGGGCACAAAGTGGTGGACGCTTAACGGCAGGCCAAGCAGCGTGTTCAGCCTCTGGCACCAACTACTTCTCGTTGTGGGTTGATGCCGGCACCAGTGAACTTACGGTAACCACCGGACACGGCAATGGCGATGTTAGCCTTTATGGCGGTCGTAGCTGGCCAAATGCCAGCAGTTACGAGCAAGCCTCTGTGACCAGCAATAGCACATCAGAGAGCTTTAGCGTCACTAACCCGCAATCTGGTTGGTACTACATCACGACTATCGATGAAGGTAATAGCAATGGCGTAGCCATTAAAGCTACCTTGCAATAAGCCTAAGGTCTGCACAGGAGTGTGAGTACTCCTGTGCAGCACTGTTTTCGATTTCCCATTGACTTAAGTTAGCCGACAAGGAGACGCCATGTACCTAAGACGTTTATCCATCCTAGTATTACTCTGTTGTGCTGCCAGTACACTCACTCATGCCAGTCCACGCCTCAACGCGCAGCAGTTAAGCGCTGCAGCAAGCAGCCACCAAGCCGCAGCCAAAGCCCTATTGCAGGCCACCTATGCCGAAGATGTTATCGACCAAGCTCTCTATCAACTCAAGTCTAGTTACGCCCATATGCTTAAAGATATGCCTCTTAAACGCCAACACCGCGAACTAGAAACCGCTTACCGACAACGGGCGTTTGACCTCGCTAAACAGCAACTCGATTGGGCCAGTATAGAACCCGCATTCATTGAGCTGTACATGCAAACCTATAGCGAACAAGAATTACTTGAGCTCAGCGCGTTTTATCGCACCGAAACCGGTAAAAAGTACCTTAAACATATGCCTGCTACACTACGCCAAACGAGTGCCATCGTGCAGCAGCAGATGCAAAGTATTAATCAACAGTTTAGTCAAATCGTTACCGAGTTGGCCACAGCAACGGGGATCGAAGCCACCACTAAGCACCAGCATCAACACTAGCCTTTAGCTAATACCAATCAGCCTCAGTACCGCTAAACTCTCGCTGAGTGACTAAATGTTTATACTGATTGGTATAAGTATTTACCCATAAAAAAACACCGCATTTACTGCGGTGTTTTAAATGTTATACCCGCTAACAGCATGGGGCTAATGCAAGCTGGCCATTAACGTGACTTTTCTACCATACGTTGGATCACTTTCATATGAGTGACGTCATCAGGAGCTTGACCAGTAGCCGTGATCTCATCACTGCCATGACAAGCTAAGCACGTTCCAACTCTTTGAATACGTTGCATCTCGTCCTTATTGAACGGTCTAGCGCCGTCATGCGAGGTTGATTGCAACTGATTACCCTCTTCATCAACAAAGCGCTCTAATTCAAAATTAACTGGCGCCTGACCATCAGGAAAGTTACGCGCTATATCGTACTGACCTGAGCCCAAACCTAGCACTTTAGGATTGGTATGACACTCTTCACAGGTACGCGATTTTTTACTCATAGTATGGGGCTGAATAGGGTTGTGTGATAAACCGCTAGTGCCGTCTTTAGTGACATAGGTTTTATTGGCTACTATCGCTTTGTCACCATTGACCTGAGTAAGGAACACCTGACATCCGGGTACAAAAGTAGACACCTTTCCTCGGTGGTTAATACCAAGTGCCGGATTTTCCCAACGAACATAAGAACGGGACTCACTCCAGCTAAAGGCTTGCTTATCTAAATTAGCCTTCTTACCTAATTGTGAGATATCACTGTGAGAACCACTTAACCAATCACCATTAGGTTTGCCAACATCTTGTTTCGCGTGGCAGCCATAACATTGAGGCGCCCAGGCAGCGTGACAAGTCGAGCACTCCATTTTCTCCATGTGGCTAGCAATTTTTACCATTGCTACTTCACCTTCAGGCGATAACTCAGCTCCATTAAGCTGTGGCACTTTAAGCTGCTTGCCATCAATTTTAGTTGTCAAAGTTACGCTATCGCCAGATCGAAATAAATTGGTCATCGGATTACCGCGAGCAGTTTTTAATGTCGCATCTTCACTGATCGTGCCGTGACAAGTTTCGCAGCGCACCTCTAATGCAAACTCTTTTTTAGTGTATAGATAGCCATCGCCGTGCATCTCATCTTTGGTATGGCAATCAATACAGCTCATGCCCGCATCATAGTGCAAGTCAGCCTGCAAGAAATTGTAATGCTTACCATGCAACTTACCTTGCTTACTGCCATCTTCTTTATACGGCGTACCGTAGCCATCTGATTCCATCATCCCCATGTAACTAACACCAGTACGACCGCCACGATTATGACAATGCTGGCACTGCTCAACCGAAGGCGCTCGGGTCATTTTGTGTTGTCTTGGGCGATCTTTTTGCGTTTTATCAATGGCTTTATCGCCACCTTCATAGGTTGCGGCATTACTATATTCGACATGACATGCGGCGCAGCCTGACGCGCGATAATCACCATCTCGTTGGTGACCATCACTCCATAAGTGACAACGCAAACATTGGTTACGCAAATAGTCATCGCCAGGAGAGTTAGTATCTGACTCTGGTTGGCTAGGATCGTAGCTTGGCAGTTGTGTCAGCTCAGCCACCGTACCTTCACGCCCAGTTTTGAGCGCTTTCACATCATAAGTAGCATGAATTGAATCACGGCTTTGACTACCAAAATTATAACGCGTGCCAGATATCATCCCTGACATCGTGGCATGAATAGAGGTTTTCGCATTATCTACTTCTTCGTTATGGCAAGTACCACAGGTCTTATCAACAACCCGCAGATCAGTCGGGTTCGACCACATATCCTTATGAGCCGTAGCCAACGTGGTCGCATCGCCGTCACCATTGTGACAATCAACGCAAGTTAAATAGGCCATCGTATCAATATCAGAAAACTGCTCTATGCCCTCATGGCAAGTTAAGCAGCCCTTATTTTCATCCCACTGCGCAATAGCATTTGACATCCCTATGCCTAAAATAACCGGTATAGCGATGAGAAAGTGTCTTTTCTTCATCATCTTCATCTCCATTTCTTGTACCTCACAGTACAAATAACCTTATTATTTATGTGCCTATTACATTTTGATACTTAATGAGAGGTGTGTAAAAAATCAGTTAACTAGATGTGACCTCGATCCGAAGTTGTTCGACAAAATGCGCTAGGGGTTACAGAAGCAAAAAATAATTGAAATTAATGAAATTTTTTTGGAAATGCTCAAATATTACTTTGCGAATCATCCTTGTATTAACATTAGAAATTCACAGCTAATTAATCACTCAATAACAATTCAAGCTGCAGCAATAACAAGTATAAAAAATGCTTTAAATATAAGGACTTGAAAACAGATAGCTCAACACGTTAAGATGCGCGCTTTCATCAAGGATAGAGACTTAAACCAATGAATAATAAACCGATTGTGGCGGCATTACTGGCCATTTTTTCGAGTTACCCAATTCACGCTACAGCTGCTCAAAGCATCGACGCGATTGAGTTCGCTGACGCCAATTTCAAACAGTGCGTGCAAGTCCATCGCGTGACTGACCCTAGCCAAACCAGAAAGCTCAACTGTCGTCACTTGCCGATGCAAAGCCTTGCAGACCTGAAGTATTTTCCAGCGCTTGAATCAGCCACCTTTGCCGGGCCTGAGATCAGTAATATTGATTTGAGCCACAACCCTGTGCTTAAAAGCCTATCGGTGAGTAGTAAGCAGCTCAGCAGCATCGATTTGAGCCACACACCGCAGCTTGAGGTGCTAAGCCTTGATGCCAAACAAATCAGCAAGATTGATCTGAGTAATACGCCTAAACTGAAAGAGTTGGCGGTTATGTCAGCGCAGCTGCAAAGCATTGATTTAAGCCATACCCCTATGCTCGAAGAGCTAAATGTCTCTTTCAATCAGCTCAAAAGCCTTGATTTAAGTGCTACACCAAAGCTGACAGACCTCAGTGTCGTCGGCAATCAATTGACTCAGCTGGATGTTAGCCATACACCGGCATTACGCTACTTATGGGCCAAAGAAAATCAACTAACCACTATGGATTTCAGTGCTAATAAATCACTGGTTCAAATCGGTTTAGACAGCAATCAGTTAACGGCGCTGACCTTACCTGCCAATAACCAAATTTCTAGCCTAGGCGTGATGTACAACCAATTGACAAAACTCGATGTCAGCCAAAGCCCTAAGCTTAGTAAGCTGTATATCACTGACAATCAAATTAGCAGCCTCGATGTCAGCCACAATCCAAAACTACGTAAGCTCTGGGCGACAGGTAATCCAATCAAAGCCGTAGACATTAGTCAAAATGACAGTCTCAGTGATTACGAGTTTGATGACAGCACCCAAGTCAGCGAATAACTGAGCTAAAAAACGATGACTAAAGGCCGCCATACCGGTGGCCTTTAATTTATGTCCCATCTGAGCATTCTTCGATTTAGCACTTGCTGTTCAAAAAACAAACTTGTTTACATTCAATTAACTGGCTTACAATCAAGTAATATCAAGCGGTGTTTCTGCTTCAACCAATCTGAGATGGCCACCAATGACAAGAACAATATGCGCGTGCCTACTTTCACTTTTACTGATCGCCTGCAGTAGCCAACCCGAGCGGATTGTCGCGCCTTCTCAACCTGACTCCATCACTCACTTGCTCAACGACCCGACGATACGCCATTGGGGGGATGTGCCATTTACCATCGAGCAGCACACCAACAATGAAGCCCAACGTCAGGATACTTTTGATATTTCGCTGCTGGTCGATGAGCACAACAAGCTTAAAGACCAACACCACCTCACAATCTCAGGCGGTGGCGCCAACGGAGCCTATGGCGCTGGATTACTCAACGGCTTAACCCACAGTAAAACAAGACCTGAATACCGACTCGTCACCGGAATAAGTACTGGAGCAATCATAGGCTTATATGCATTTTTAGGGCCAGATCACGACGATAAACTAACCAGCTTTTACACTCAGCTATCAGATAAAGACCTGTACGAGAGCCGCTATATTTGGCAGCTGTTTTCCAGCTCTTCACTGCTTAATACCGCCGCTTTTGAAGCTAGAGTCAGAAGCGAGATAAACCGGCCACTACTCGATAAAGTGAAACAACAACACTTACGCGGTAGAACCTTTCTGGTAAAAACCACCAACCTTGATGAGCAAAGACCGGTTATTTGGAATATGGGTGCCATCGCCATGCATGAAACAGCAGAGGCTGAACAGCTGTTTGAAGATGTGATTTTAGCTTCCGCCTCAATCCCCGGCATATTCGAACCTGTCCTCATCCCAACCTTAGTTGATGGTAAATCCTTTGATGAAATGCATGTGGATGGTGGCGTCGTAGCTCAAGTATTCTTCATGCCAGAGGATATGGATATTGAAGCGTTCGAACAGCTTGAAAACCACAACCTCAGCCAACTTGGCCACCAAAATCAACCCCGTGTCAAAAACCATATTTGGCTTATTAGTAACTCTCGCATCGCTGCCAATTGGCATCCAACCAAGCTATCGATTACTGACATCATGGGACGTTCTATTGCCACCATGATCAAATATCAAGGCAGAAGTAATATCGCGAAAATATATCAACAAAGTCAGTTAACTAACTCATCGTTTAACTTGTCTTACATGGACATTAAAGTGCCATCAGGCCCTGCAAGCGCCCCTTTTGATCAACAATATATGCAACATATCTATTGCTATGGCTATGCCCAAGGCCTCAATGGTCAGCATTGGAGCAATCGCACACCCGATTATGGCAAGCTGCAAACCGCCAATGGCAAACTCACGACAGAAAGCTTGCAGGTTAACAACGCCAATATCAGCCAGTTTAACTGGGAAACTGTCGACATTGGGTTATCGGCGAAAATTGCAACGTGTTTAAAAACCCTTAAAAACGACTGATCTCTGCAGCGCTTAACCACACTGGTATTTATTGGCTACTACTGGATGAGTTAAGCGCTTGCCTGTTCAACATCTTCGCACTAGGTGTATAACTACATACCATTCGATCTTTTATATTGTTTAAATTCAACGTCTTAATCTTAACCTTGTATTAGCAAATGCAAAATTGAATAGCTCTTATTCGTTGTCCCTCAGCGGCAAAACTTTATCATCCTCACATCGCTACAGATAACACCATATCTGTAAACCAACTAGCCAGTGAGCCGACAACATGAAGCCATTTTCGCAACTTAACTTAGCTAAAGCACAATCTAAAGAAGCCATTTCTCAAGCTAAGGCCGTTAAGCGTCTAATGCTTGCCACGGCTGCGCTACTCGGTTCGGTTGTCTATGTCCACGCTGACGATACAGAGTTGGTCATTCATGCAAGTCATGACACTGAGCAAACGAAAGAGACCGTGATTATTCCCATTATTGGCGCAATGGAAAGCACAGGGTTATTAGCAGGCTCCGTGGTCGCCGTAACTGGCCTTGGTCAACCGCAAGCTCAAGCTGTCGGCTTTGGTGCATACTCTGTCAACAACAGTTATATCAGCTATTTAGGCTACTTCAATTACGCATTGTCAGCGCGTTGGACATTCGATATCTCAGCCCTACAAGCGGACTTTACCGATACCGAAATGTACTTAGGTGAGCAACCTGATGACCCTATCGATGTACCAGGCGACGCATCTTACTTACAGCGCGACTGGCAAATGACGTTTCGCTATTTGATTAATCAAACACCCGCTAAGCCGGTGAATACGATAACGGGTGTGCAAGCGCAGCCAGTGACAAGGGTATTAGAGGTTGAACCCTTCTACAAAAGTCGTGAGTTCCGCTCAGATAACGTCGCCAATGTAGCGGGTGAAACCTACGGTATTAGCGTAACGCTAGATCAAGACGCACGAGACTACACGCCCTCGCCTAGCCGCGGTTATCACAGCTACGCCAAGGTACTAAGAGATTGGGGCGGCAGCGAACGAGCCAGCTACACGCGCTGGGAAGTCCAACACAGCCAGTACTTTGATCTGGGCAGTAATCGCATCAACCAACAACAAACACTGTCGTTAACCGGATACCTCTCTGATATCCCCACTTGGCAGAACGATAAAGCCCATCGTCAACCCGATTGGTTTGCCCAATCTGTGTTAGGTGGCCCCGATAGAATGCGCGGTTATGGTGACAATTACATGCATGATCGCAGCGCGTTGTTTTATGGTGCAGAGCTTAGAATGATCCCTAAATGGCAACCGCAAAGCCGTGTGCCTGTATTGAGTCGTTATGATTTTCCGTGGTGGCAAACTGCCGTCTTTGCTGAGCTTGGCAACGTCAGTGACAAGCTCGACTTTAGCGCACTACACAACAACATGAAGTGGAGCGCCGGTGTCGGCATTAGGGTATTTATTGAGAACATCATTGCCCGAGCAGATTTCGGTTTTAGCAAGGATGATTCCATTTTCCGTTTTACCGTCAACCAGCCTTTTTAACCAAACATAAAAAAGCCGCTAATTAGCGGCTTTTTTATGTTTAGCAATAACGGACGTAATTCCTAGAATGGAATATCGTCATCCCAACCATCGTCAAGATCTGGGGTAAAGTTTTGCTGCGGCGCTGCTTGTTGCTGTGGTTGCGGCGCTGGACGCTGCTGTGGCGCTGCTGGTGCATTTTGTGGCTTAGGCGCGTAAGCAGGTTGTGCTGCAGGGGCAGCTTGCTGCTGTTGACCGTAACCACCTTGCTGTTGTGGCGCTGGCGCTGCAGGTTGCTGTTGACCATAACCACCGCTCTGTTGTGGAGCGCTAGCTTGTGGTGCAGCCTGTTGTGGTGCTGGACGTTGCTGCTGTTGCGGTGCGTTGTAACCACCACCTTGCTGCTGTTGACCGTAACCACCGCCACCTTGCTGACCACCTTGACCACCTTGACCACGGCTATCTAGCATCTGCATTTCACTCGCATTAATCTCAGTTTTATAGCGGTCTTGACCCGTTTGCTGATCTTGCCACTTACTGGTTTGCAGTTTACCTTCTAAATAAACTTTTGAGCCTTTTTTCAAGTACTCACCAGCCACTTCGGCTAAGCGACGATACATCACGATGTTGTGCCACTCTGTGCGTTCTTGTTGTTGACCCTGTTGGTCTTTCCAAGACTCACTGGTAGCCACTGTAAAGTTGGCTACGGCATTGCCATTTGGCATGTAGCGTACTTCAGGGTCTTTCCCTAAGTTACCGACCAAAATTACCTTATTGACACCACGACTGGCCATTGAAATCTCCTGCGATATTCTTTCAAAATCTAATATACATACTCATGGGACACGCCAACATGAGTTAATTGACAGAGCCTAACACAGCTCGCGCCTCACTCAAATCGAAATGCTCATCTACTTTTAAATAGGCGACTTTTTCTTCTAGCACCACAATGGCTTCGGCCACCCCTTTTAGCTGAGATAGCTCTGTGGCCATCGCCTGTGCTTGGGCTTTACCTTCAACCACAGCTTCTAGTGTATAACTTTTTAATAGCACGGGATTTTTCATGCCAATCGTTAATACTAGCCACAATGCCATTAGTACAAATGCCACGGCAAATACACCGGCTGCGCCCAGTAATTGATAGGCGCCGCCACCTAATAAACCACCGCAGAATGCCCCTAAAAATTGGCTGGTTGAATAAACGCCCATCGCCGAGCCTTTATCACCAACCGGACAAAATTTGGCAATCAAGCTAGGCAGTGATGCTTCTAGGTAATTAAAGCCGGTAAAGAACAACACCACCGCAATACTCAGCACCACTAAATTGTTGGCATACATCGCCATTGCCGCTAATGCCAACATCATGATCATCAGCGCCACTTGAAAGGTCGCTTTGGTATTTTTCTTCTTCACGCCAATAATAATCAGCGGCACCATCAAGAAAAACGCGCCCATAAAGGCGGGGAAATACAACATCCAGTGTTTTTCTTTGGCTAAACCGGCATCGACTAAGTCCAGCGGTAGCGCCACAAAAACGGCGGTAAGCACTAAATGCAAGATAAAGATGCCCGCATCGAGGCGAAACAGTTGTGGGTCAAACAACATGGCTTTTAGCTTAGCGGGGGTAGCGACCGTGTCGCCTTTTGGCGCTTGGCTAATGGGTGTGGGCACCATTAACTGCACAATCAACATGCCCACTAGCGCTAACCCTGCCGTCATGGCAAACAGGCCAGACAGTCCAACGGTTTGTGCCACAATAGGGCCAACTAGCAGTGATAGTGCAAACGAGAAACCAATGCACATGCCGATAATGGCCATCACTTTGGTACGTTGTTCATCACGAGTTAAGTCAGCAGCCAGTGCCAGTACCGCAGCGGCAATCGCCCCCATGCCTTGCATCGCCCGCCCTGCTACCACGCCGTAAATCGTGTCAGCCATCGCGGCCACCACACTACCAACGGCAAATAACAACAGACCGGCCATAATGATCGGTTTACGGCCATACTTATCGGACAAGATGCCCATTGGAATTTGTAACAGTGCTTGAGTTAAGCCGTAAGCACCAATAGCAATACCCACCCACAAAGGTGAAAAGCCTTCGAGGTGCTGACCATAAAGTGCAAAGACAGGCATGATCATAAACAAGCCCATCATGCGCAAACCAAATACACTGGCTAACGAAAAGGCGACTTTTTTCTCAGTCTTTGAAAGTCCGTTATTAGCCATTTCCCGCCCTGATCTGAATACATAAATAAGTGGCGCATGTTATCACGAAGCATTTAGGCAGCTCAAAAGAAAATCTAAATCTAATGCACCTATAGGAAACTGGCTGGGTCATGACATGATTTTGATCACGTTTAGATAGGATCTATTCCTGCTTTTGTGCGATAATTACGCTCTTTTGTTTTCGGTAGGATTGACGATTTAGATGGACACCATTGAAGTACGTGGCGCACGAACCCACAACCTGAAAAATATCAATTTAACCATACCCAGAGACAAGCTTATTGTGATCACTGGCTTGTCGGGTTCGGGAAAATCATCACTGGCTTTTGATACACTCTACGCCGAAGGTCAGCGTCGCTATGTTGAATCATTGTCGGCCTATGCACGTCAGTTTTTAAGCTTGATGGAAAAGCCCGACGTTGATCATATTGAAGGTTTGAGCCCCGCCATTTCAATTGAACAAAAGTCCACGTCCCATAACCCACGTTCAACCGTGGGAACCATTACCGAAATCTACGATTATCTGCGACTGCTGTTTGCCCGTGTCGGCGAACCACGCTGTCCAACCCATCAACAACCGCTAGCGGCACAAACCATCAGTCAGATGGTCGATAAGGTGCTGGAGTTACCGGAAGGCAGCCGTCAGATGTTACTCGCCCCAGTGGTCAATGATCGCAAAGGTGAGCACGTCAAACTGCTGGACAACCTCTCTGCCCAAGGGTTTATCCGTGCCCGTATTGATGGCGAAGTCTGCGATCTCACCGATCCTCCAGAGCTTGAACTGCACGTTAAGCACACCATTGAAGTGGTGGTCGATCGCTTTAAAGTGCGTGATGATTTAAGCCAACGTTTAGCCGAGTCATTTGAAACCGCGCTAGAACTTTCTGGCGGCATCGCCACCGTCGCGCCAATGGAAGCCGGTAGCAGTGAAGAACTGCTGTTTTCAGCCAACTTTGCTTGCCCTCAGTGTGGCTATTCAATGGCGGAACTTGAGCCGCGCATCTTCTCGTTTAACAACCCAGCGGGCGCTTGCCAAACCTGTGATGGCCTTGGCGTGCAGCAGTTTTTTGATGCTGATCGCGTGATCACTAATACCGAACTGTCACTGGCCGGCGGCGCAATCCGCGGTTGGGATAGACGCAATTTTTATTACTTCCAGATGTTAAGCTCGCTTGCTGAACATTATAAATTTGATGTTGAAAAGCCGTTTAAAGATCTGAGTAAAAAAGTCCAACAGATTATTTTGCAAGGCTCGGGCAAAGAGAGCATTTCGTTTAAGTACATTAACGATCGTGGCGATGTGGTGGTACGTAAACATCCATTTGAGGGCATCCTCAATAATATGGATAGACGCTACCGCGAAACCGAATCGAATGCGGTACGTGAAGAGCTGGCCAAATACATCAACACCCAGTCATGTAATAGTTGTGGCGGTTCGCGCTTGCGCGAAGAAGCCCGCAACGTATTTATTGAAGACTTAAATCTGCCGGTGCTAACCCAATGGTCAATTGGCGAGGCGATGGACTATTTCAGTCAGCTACAGCTCAGTGGTCAACGTGCGCAAATTGCGGAAAAGATCCTCAAAGAAGTGCGCGATCGCTTGGGCTTTTTGGTCAATGTCGGTCTTAACTATCTGAGCTTATCGCGCTCTGCCGATACCCTATCAGGCGGTGAAGCGCAGCGCATTCGCCTCGCCAGCCAAATTGGTGCCGGGCTTGTCGGCGTGATGTACGTACTGGACGAGCCTTCAATCGGCCTGCACCAACGTGATAACGAGCGCCTACTGAAAACCCTCATCCATTTACGCGACTTAGGTAACACCGTAATTGTGGTTGAACACGATGAGGATGCCATCCGCATGGCCGACCATATTATCGATATCGGTCCCGGTGCTGGCGTACATGGGGGTGAAGTGATTTGTGATGGGCCGCTACAAGCGATCACCGATTGCAAAGCCTCGGTCACCGGCCAGTATATTTCTGGCAAAAAGAAGATTGAGATCCATGAAAGCGTGGCGAAGTACGACGGCAGCAAACTTATTGAGCTGTTTGGCGCATCAGGCAACAACCTCAAAGATGTGGATCTGCAAATTCCAGTGGGCCTATTTACCTGTGTCACCGGTGTATCAGGCTCAGGTAAGTCAACGCTTATCAACGATACTTTCTACAAAATTGCCCATCGCCAGCTAAACGGCGCCACGGTCGATGAACCCGCGCCTTATAAAGAGGTTAAGGGCATGGACCACTGTGACAAAGTGGTCGATATTGACCAAAGCCCCATTGGCCGAACACCGCGTTCTAACCCGGCTACCTACACAGGTATTTTTACGCCTATTCGTGAACTGTTTGCCGCCACACAGGAGTCCCGTGCCCGTGGTTACAAACCAGGCCGGTTCTCGTTCAACGTCAAAGGCGGACGCTGTGAAGCCTGCCAGGGTGATGGTTTAATTAAAGTTGAGATGCACTTCTTACCTGACGTGTATGTGCCCTGTGATAGCTGTAAGAGTAAGCGCTACAACCGCGAAACGCTTGAGGTTAAATTCAAAGGCAAGAGCATCCACGAAGTGCTCGAAATGACCGTTGAAGAAGCCCGAGTATTTTTTGATGCAGTGCCCGCCATCGCCCGCAAACTGCAAATGCTGATGGAAGTTGGCTTGTCTTATATCGGCCTTGGTCAAAGTGCCACCACTTTATCCGGTGGTGAAGCCCAGCGGGTCAAGTTAGCCAAAGAGCTGTCTAAACGTGACACAGGTAAAACCCTGTATATCTTAGATGAGCCCACAACCGGCCTACATTTTGCCGACATACAACTACTGCTTGATGTACTCCATCGCCTCAAATCCCATGGCAATACTGTGGTGGTTATCGAGCACAATTTAGATGTTATCAAAACCGCAGATTGGATTGTCGACCTAGGCCCAGAAGGCGGCTCAGGTGGTGGCACCATTTTGGTTACTGGTACCCCAGAGCAAGTGGCGGAGCATCCGACTTCGCATACAGCGAGGTTTTTGAAACCTTTGCTTGGTTAAGCTGCTTTTCCTTCATCAGTGGGGATGATTGTCATCCCCACTGATGACTATAGGGCAAACTTTCGCCTCCAGCGGGGATTGGTAGTCATCCACCTGATGAATCACGGGGAGTATTTCGCCTGCCCGGCGAGGGATGTGCAGATGTGACTGCGACTCGCCGTGAACCCATCCATGGGGGCTCTGCGACCACGTCCTGTGGTCGAAGGTCGCAGACGCATCTACACTGGGTTAACTGTTTCTTCGATTTAAGTGTGCTTGTTGCTGCTGTCTAAACAGTTACTAAATGGGATTATTGATAACCTGCTGAGAGCTGGCAGGCTTTCGCCTCCAGCGGGGAGTTGGCAGTCATCTACCCGATGAGTAGCGTGTTGGTTTTCGCCTCCAGCGGGGTATGTGCAGATGCTATATCGGGACGCCTATTTGTTTTCAAGAGAATCCATTCATGGCCGGTTGACGGTGGCATCTGATGTGAATGGATTCACAAATGCCGCGGTGACATGGATGTCAAAGAGCGGCCATGCCACCAACACCCTCAGCCGCATCTACACTGGGTAAATTATCTCTTCGAATTGGCATTTTAGTTGCTGCTGAGTTTTAGGCACAAAAATGCTAGTGCAAGAAGCCTATAAGTAGACTTAAGGTGAGTAAATCAAAAGACTCGAATGAAGTTGAGACTGACCCCCACATATCTCCTTTTTATAGCGCTTTAAGCCAACACATTAAGCGGTTTCCTGCTCTACTACGGTATCAACTTTGGCGCTTGCGGTAGTAATGAAGGGCTTATCGAGTGTGCCATCAGTTAACTGCGGTGTTGACGCTTGGGGCGTATAATCAGTCAATGACACTTGCTCCATCACCCGTTGCTGGGTTTTATTAGCCGCCTTGCGCCACTTCTTGTATTTATCTGAGCGATCCACTCGGTGATTAAAACGCACCACTAAAAAGTGGTTTTCATCCAACCCCAGACAATACATGTCTGTGCGACTGTGCTCATACGGTTTCACTAATTGATGAAACACCCATTCAACCCCCTTAATGTTGACAGGGCTGGAATCGGGAATAGGCGGATAACCCCAATTATTAATTGACCCCTCCAACTGTGCAGCCATCACTTCATCAGAAAGGGTCGTATGTTTACTCATATCCTTTCTTAGATAGGTATTTCTTCCCTGTGAATTTTCACCCTCTATAGGGTGGTTATAGTGCTCATCGTATTCACGGTTAAGCCAGTCCCCTAACGCCTGATTATCCAGCGCATTGACCCTATCAGGGGTTTGTTTAACCCTGAACACACAACTCAACATGCCGTATTCACAGCTAGGTAAAATAGGGATAATTGGCAAGTACATCCATAACTCAGTGTAAATGTGCACATAGGTCTCATGGGTGTGAGTTCTTTGCTGTTCACTAAACCAGTGGCGATTACGATATGGATAATTAATCTCTTTTGGCGGCTCCACAGAGGCAATATTACTGGCGGGTAAAGTAATGGTGAGTAATTTATCTTCTAAAATAAACCGCTCGGTCACCTGATAATTGAAATCAGCGCCGCCCAAAAAGCCTTGCCATAGGGCTTTCAGCCAACCCATTAAGCGGTTTCCTGTTCTACAACGGTGTTTGCTTTAGCGCTTGCGGTCGTAATGAAGGGCTTATCAAGTGTGCCATCAGTTAACTGCGGTGTTGACGCTTGGGGCGCATAGTCAGTCAACGACACCTGCTCCATCACCCGTTGCTGGGTTTTATTAGCCGCCTTGCGCCACTTCTTGTATTTATCTGAGCGATCCACTCGGTGATTAAAACGCACCACTAAAAAGTGGTTTTCATCCAACCCCAGACAATACATGTCTGTGCGACTGTACTCATACGGTTTCACTAATTGATGAAACACCCATTCAACCCCCTTAATCTTGACAGTACTGGCATCGGGAATGGGAGGAAAACCCCAATTATTAATTGACCCCTCCAACTGTGCAGCCATCACTTCATCAGATAAGGTCGTATGTTTACTCATTTCTTGGCGTAACTCAGTATTCCTTCCCTGCAATTTTTCCCCAATTTCAGGGTGATTATAATATTCATCGTATTCAAGGTTAAGCCAGTCCCCTAACGCCTGATTATCCAGCGCATTAATCCCTTCAGGGGTTTGTTTAACCCTGAACACACAACTCAACATACCGTATTCGCAGCTTGGTAAAATAGGAATAATAGGTAAGTACATCCATAACTCAGTGTAAACGTGCACATAGGTCTCATGGGTGTGAGTTCTTTGCTGCTTACTAAACCAGTGGCGATTACGATATGGATAATTAATCTCTTTTGGCGGCTCAACAGAGGCAATATTACTGGCGGGTAAAGTAATGGTGAGCAGTTTATCTTCTAAAATAAACCGCTCGGTCACCTGCTGATTAAAATCAGCGCCGCCCAAAAAGCCTTGCCATAGGGCTTTAAGTAATCTTTTCATCATCATGAGAGGCTCCGCTCTGTTTGATTAATATACTTTTTAACCTGCGCAGCACGCTTATGGTCACCTATCATCAACAACTGTTGATGATAGGTTTTTATCCCTAAATAAGGCAAGGTGTGAGGGCTCACGCCCGGATCAGCCAATAACGCGCTAGCAAACTTAACAGATCGGGCAAAGCTACTTCTAGATAAATCGTTTCTACCGGCAATATTGGGCACCGCATCAAAGGGGTTATTGCGCGCTTGATGGGTTTTTAAGCCTAACTGTTTAGCCGTGTGTACTAATGTTGCTACATTGGCGCCGCTACCGTGGATCGCCAGCTCCTGCCCAGTAAGAGCACCTTGGTAGTTAATCCGGTAATACTGCAACGCCGATAAAAAAATAATCGCCCCTTGACTATGGGCCACCCATTTAACCTTTTTACCTTGCTGCTGGTTTTGTTTCAGTACTGCGGCCAAGTGTTGGGCATTGTGGGAGGTGTTACTGTGCTTTTTATCAAACGCGCACTCAATTAAGTCCCGCACCGCTTTATCGCTGGGGTTATGAAACAGGGTATAGGCTTTAATGACGTCACTTTGGTAGGCGGTGTCTAAATGGGTGCCCATTAACCACTGCGCCTTAGTTAACTCATTGAGCATACCATTGACTGCCGCATGCGGGGTATGTACTTGAGTTTTAGGTGCTGCACCTCCCCATTCGGCAGTCAGTTCTTGTATTTCATCTCTCGTTTTAGCACCGTCATATTTGGCACCGCTACCAGTCCTTTGCACTTGATACAGCATAGTGCGCTCATCGGTATGGCGATCCTTTTTACCATATAACTGCTTATCAAACAAAATATCGCTGATTTGTATTTGCCCTGAACTTGCTAATTTGTAATCGATAAAATAATGATAGTTGCGAAACGGGATATCGGTGCGGCGCATATGCCTAAACGGGTTGCGGCTTTGTTTGATGGATGAAGCAGCGCTAGGGTGCAAGCTAATAAACTGTATCTCCTTAATCACTAGACGTTGGTCATAGTCATTGAGGCTTTTTAACATCACCAAGGCTTGGTAACTAAATTCTACTTTTTGAGTATTAAAGTCATTAGGCAGTTGAATACCATGCTCTAAAGCCATTTGCTGGTCGAGCCCCATTAGACTATAGGGAGATTGCGGTTGTTGCGCGCTGGCAACAGCACTGCGTTTTGTCCAGGTCATAATTATCATCCTTGATAATGAAAACCCCATGATAATAGGTATTGGCTTTTTCTGGTATAGCTCCAAATAATGGCTTATTAAGCAAACTTATTCCCAAGGGGAGCGTCATCACGGTATTTATGAATCCCTTCACATCAGATGTTTTCGTTAAGCGGCTATGGATGGACTCTCTTAAAAACAAATAGGCGCCCCGAAATAGTACCTACACAACGCTACAAAGAAAAACCGCCCTCAGCTTGAACCAATAACGTTAATTCGAAGAAGCAATTAATCCCGTGTAGATGCGGCTGAGACCGTCCGTGACATGACCGCTCTTTGACATCCATGTCACCGCGGCATTTGTGAATCCTTTCACATCAGATGCTCACGGCAGAGCCCCCATGGATGGGCAGATCTGAAAAAATAAGGGCGAGTCGCAGAAGCATCTACACATCCCCCGCCGGGGGAGGCGAAATTCTCCCACCAACTCATCGGGCAGATGAAAACCAAATCCCCTGCTGGAGGCGAAAGTTGAATACCCCCCCCCTCATCTGGCTGATGAAAACCAATCACTTTCCCTTATTACCAATTAGTCGCTACACTGAAGCAATAACAGTGCGTATAACCATTTGGTATAACAAGGAGATAGTGACAATGGGGATCTGCAGGTATCGACCACGGATACTAGGCGCACTACTCATATGCTGTATGAGTACCTTACTGGGTTGCTCCAGCCGTCCTCCCTGCCCGACCGAATTTCAATTGCAATGGACACAACCCAAGCAACTGCAAACCGATATTGAGCAACTCGCCTCGCCCGCCATGCAAGGGCGTAAAACCGGTACAGCGGGCTCCTTGCAAGCGCAGCAATACATTATCGAGCGTTTTCAATCAGCAGGTCTCAGCCCTTGGCAAGGCAGTTTCAGTCATCCCTTTGAGTATCAACAAAACTTCAGCAGCAAAACTGGCACTAACTTGATTGCGGCCCATTATGCACAGCGACCTAAACAACCTTGGCGGATCATTTTGGCCCACTATGATCACTTAGGTGAAAAAGCGGGCAAGGTACACCACGGCGCCGATGACAACGCGTCAGGCGTTACTGCCTTACTCGCGCTCGCCGCCCATATCTCACAGCAAGCCAGTGACGTGAATGTGCTGTTTGTTGCCACTGATGCCGAAGAGCCCGGCTTGTTTGGCAGCTATGCGTTAGTGGAGCAGTTAAGCCAAACAAATTCACCCATAGCCCTTAGCGATATTGAACTGGCTATTAATCTCGACATGATAGGTCGCCCAGATCGCCCGCATGCTATTTACTTAGAAGGCCGACGTAACTTTGCACAGTTTACCAGCATAAAACAGCAGATCAGCCAGCCATTAGGGCTTTGTATTCGTAGCCATCGTGCACCATTGGCGGGGCGCAGCATCGAAAAAATTGATTGGTTGCGTGCCTCAGATCACTATCCTTTCCACCGTGCCGATGTACCTTGGCTGTACTTTGGCGTGCCCACTCATGGTGACTACCATCAACCTTCAGACACCGCTGACAAGATAGATATCACATTTCTGGCGGCTGTCACCGAATCTGTCTACCAACTGGTAATTATTGATAGTTATCTTCTACAAAATAACTCATAAGCTACAAATTGGCATTAAAATTGAAATATTTAACACATTGTTTTTAATTGATTTATTTATTGATTGGTTTAAATTACAAGCAAAACGTGCTTTTTTAGATGGCGAATATTGAAGTTTATTGTTATACTAGCGGGCTTACTGATAAGTTTCGGTGCGGGAAGTCGACACGGGGTTGATTTTCTGTCTATAGAACCTGTAAGTGCATCAAACGCACTTTGTTATACCACAAGGCTACAACCCATGTCATCCAGTGAAAAAACTTTCCGCGAACTCGGTCTTGCCGAGCCTTTGTTGCGTGCTCTTGACGAGCTAGGCTACGAAAAGCCAACGCCAATTCAATCTGCCAGTATCGATCCATTAATGGCAGGTAAAGATATTCTTGGTCAAGCGCAAACCGGTACCGGTAAAACAGGCGCATTCGCCTTACCGCTACTTAATGCGATTGATGCTACTAAGAATGCCCCACAAATTCTTGTCCTTGCGCCTACTCGTGAACTTGCTGTGCAAGTTGCCGAAGCGTTTGGTAGCTATTCAAAATTCATGAAAGGTCTGCATGTACTGCCAATTTATGGCGGTCAAAGCATGCACCAGCAGCTCAATGCACTGCGCCGTGGACCACAAATTATTGTCGGTACACCAGGCCGTGTTATGGACCATATGCGTCGTGGAACGCTTAAGCTTGAAACACTACAAGCTATGGTACTGGATGAAGCTGATGAAATGTTGAAAATGGGTTTCATCGACGATATCGAGTGGATCCTAGAGCACACCCCACAAGAGCGCCAACTTGCTTTATTCTCGGCAACCATGCCAGAGCAAATCAAGCGTGTTGCTAACAAGTACCTCGATAAGCCGACGCATATCAGCATCGCGGCCAGCCATACTACGGTTGAATCAATCGAGCAGCGTTTTGTACAAGTGTCACAACACAATAAGCTTGAAGCATTAGTACGCGTTCTTGAAGTGGAAAACACTGAAGGGATTATCATCTTCGTACGTACTCGTAACAGCTGTGTTGAACTAGCAGAAAAGCTGGAAGCCCGCGGTTACGCTTCTTCACCACTACACGGTGACATGAACCAACAAGCCCGTGAGCGTGCCGTTGAGCAGCTTAAGCGTGGCAAGCTAGATATCCTTATCGCAACTGACGTTGCGGCACGTGGTCTAGATGTTGAGCGTATTGGACACGTAATTAACTACGATATCCCATACGATACTGAAGCTTACGTTCACCGTATTGGTCGTACAGGTCGTGCTGGCCGTACCGGTATGGCAATCTTGTTTGTGACTCACCGTGAAATGCGTATGCTACGCACCATCGAGCGTGCCACTAAGAGCCGTATTTCGCCAATGAACGTGCCTAGCCCAGAGACTGTGACCGAGCGTCGCTTATCTCGTTTAGGTGAGCAAGTCGCTGAAACTATTAATACCGATCTCGATTTCATGAAAGATGCCGTTGCACAACTGTGCCAACAGCTGGAAATCGATACTGATCTGCTTGCAGCCGCGTTGCTACAGCAAGTTCAGAAAGAGCGTCCACTACAACTGCCTCCAATCCAAGAGCGTCAACGTGATAGCCGTGATGAGCGTAACAGCCGTGACCGCAATCGTCGTACTACGCCAACGGATATCGGTAAAGCTGAGTCGCTTAAAGATAACCCAGATGTGAAAATGTGCCGCTACGTACTCGATGTGGGTCGTGATAATGGCGTTGGTGTGGGTAACATCGTTGGCGCAATTGCTAACGAAGCGAATATCGACAGCCGCTATATTGGTCAAATCCAATTGTTCGACCAAATGACCTCGATTGACCTGCCTGACGGCATGCCAAAAGATGTATTACAGCACCTTAAGAAAGTGCGCGTGTGCGGTCGTCCATTGAACATTCGTGAAGCCTCTGGCACAGAGAACGTATCGAACTCAAACGATGGTCGACCACCACGCCGACGTAAGCCGTCTGGTGATCGTCGTGACCGTCGCCCTGGTGGCGGTGAAAAGCGTTCTCACCGCAAAGGCAATAGCAGCCGCGACAATGGTTAATCTTTAAACTTAATCAGTTTAGAGCAAAAGAAAAGGAGCCTTATGGCTCCTTTTTTGTTGCCAGACAAATCCCACTGCTCAACCTCTGTTGTACCAGCAAGTCGCACTATTCCACTACCGGAAAAAGCATTAAGGCAATGTCTGTTAGATTTAACACCCGACCTGTGTAGGCAATAATGCAACATAAACACGAAAGCAAAACTTGTACAAAACATAAGCAAATCAAACATAAAAACAATAAATAACAACTGTTTAACCTAGTGACTTTTAACGTGATCCAGATCACATTTTAGCTGTAACAAAGCTTAACAACTCAAATTAAGTCTTTAGGATGGCGGCCGCAATTTAGCCAAGGCCATTCGCAAGGACTGATTAACATGTTAACACTGCATGAAGATGTACGTATCGACAGCTGCGATATGAGTTATCAATATCATATTGTTGATCTCAGTAAACCTGTGGTGCTGTGCTTTGCGCCTGGCAATAGCGGTACCGACCGTATGGATATGCAGCAGAATCTGTGGGGATTCGACTATCTAAAATCACGCAAAATGAATGTGCTATCTATCACCCATAATGGCCAACAGAACTTCTACCAAAGCCAAGCTTGTATGGACATTTTCAGCGCTTTAGGCGAGTGCTTAGCGGTTTTTCCAGAGCGAATTGCCTACGGTTCTAGCCGCGGTTGTTTTGCCATTGGATTACACGCGAAGCGTTTAGGCCTTGATAGGGCACTGATGATGATGCCTGTCAGTTCAATGAATGCCGAGCTTGCCCCGCAAGAGCCTAAAGTTAAGCAGTATGGTGCGCATCCAAACTGGCAAGGCCCCCATAATGACGCCGCGATTTGTGACATTCCACTCACCGTCATTTGCGACTCGCTCTACCCTGCTGATCACCACCATTGTCGCCGTTTTAGCAATGTGGTGCAGTTCTTACGCCTGCCGGGCGTGGGTCATCGTGTCCCAAGTGTACTGAATAAAATGGGCATGCTCAGTAAGGTCGTCATCGACTACTTACACAATGAGATTGATACACAGGCTTTCTATAAAGAGGCGAGAAAGCGACGCCAGCTCAACGTGTATTACCGCCAGCTGCTGCGTGATCCAACCGGTAAACTCACCACAAAACGTAAGTTTATTTTACGCAAACACCAAACCCATGTTGCCGTTAGTAATTTAAGCCAGCAGCTGAGTGCCAAAGGCAGCGCTAAAGTGAGTGCTGCAAAACAGTGGTTAATTGCCAAAAAACCTAACTTGTCACTTATCAAGTAACCGAGCGACATATTCGGCAATCGCTAATGATGCGGTTAACCCCGGCGACTCTATGCCAAACAGATTAACCAAACCGTTTAATCCATGGGTTTGGGCACCTTGAATGATAAAATCATCGCTACCATTACCTGCGCCATTATGTAGTTTGGGCCTCACGCCACTGTACGCCGGAACTAATTTACTGCCATCAAGCTGGGGAAAATAATCGCTAATTGCCTGGGTGAACTTTTCTTGCAACGCGGCGGGCATAGCATAATCTACCGGCAGATCAGGGTTCACATCGATATATTGGGTATCTGGGCCAAACTTAAGCTGACCACCCAAATCCAAAGTACTGTGAATACCCAAACCGCTGCCATCACTAGGTGGCAAGGGGTAAACTAAATGCTTAAACGGCGACGGTGCCTGATAACTAAAATAGTGGCCACGGCACCAATAGGCCTGAGGAATATGCGTCGATGCTAACCCGGTTATGCGCTGCGATACACTTTGCGCCCACAGTCCGGCGCAATTAATCAGCTCGCGACAATGCAATTGATAGCGCTCGCCATCAGTTTCAAGCTCAACATCAAATCCGTCATTTAACGGCCTTGCTGTGATGAACTCTGTTTGGCTAACCAGATGCCCTTGATAGCGCTGCAGCTGCCCCAGCAGGCTGGTCATAAAGCCGTGGCTATCGATAATCCCAGTTGAGGGTGACCACAATCCACCACAAGCGTTAATCGCTGGCTCTTTAGCATGCACTTGCTCAGCAGTCAGCAGCTGAGTGTCCATCACCCCGTTGCGCTGTGCTTGTTGCTGCAATGCCGCTAGCTGTGGCAATTGCGTGGTTTGCTGCGCGACTACTAGTTTGCCTAACCGACGATAGCCAACCTGGTTGCGCTGACAATACGGGTAAAGCAACTGATTACCGCGAACACAAAGCTGAGCTTTGAGACTCGCAGTCGCATAATACAGCCCAGCATGGATCACTTCGCTATTACGGCTACTGGTTTCCATGCCAAACTGCGGCAATCGTTCAACCACCACCACCTCGCGACCTTGCTTGGCCAACTCTGCGCCAATGGCCAATCCCACGACGCCAGCGCCAACCACTAAGGTGTCGATGCTATCGCTAGTTTTTTGCATATTTTATTTTTCGCTTAAACAACATCTTAAATGACCCTAAGCTAATACTTTGGTTTACATGGTTGCTCAATATACAAGCTGTTCTATACTAAAAGACCCTATATCATCATACGAATTGACGACAACAAATAGCATATTTACCTATTTGGGTAGGCAAGGAGGCCATATGTACCAGCTTAGTTTTGGCTGTGAAATTAATAAAATAGAGCAAAATATTGCGTCAGTCACCATCAATGATGGCGTTGAGATTGATTTAGATATGATCACAGAATTTGATCAGTGCCTAGAACAAATTTTCAGTGGTCCCTACGGCTTACTTATCGATAAACGTCACCACTACACCTATAGCTATGAAGCACAACTGTGCATGGCCTCATCGCCCAACTTGATTGCCACCGCTGTCGTCGGCCACGCCCCGGTTGAACCTAAATTGCCACCGGCTTTCTATACCGTACGCCAAGTGGATCGCCTTAATACTCGGGTTTTCCGTGGTCAACCACAGGGCAATGCCTTGGCTATTACTTGGCTCAAATATCAACTTGCCAAGGCCCAGCCCACTTTCAACTAATCAGCGGTTAATAAAGTACTGATAGGTTAACGCTTGTGTTGGGTTAATGCTTGAAAGTAATCCGCTAAGTAGCGCTTGCCTGTCGCAGGCGCGACCGCGTTGTCCCCCATCATAGTCAAAAAGAATTCCGGCGGGCCGACCCACTTTTCCGGCAAGTGTTTTATCATCCATAAGGCTACCCGCCGAACGGTATCGGGAATATAGCAGATGTTAACCTGCTTTCCTTGCGCAGCAAATGCCTGTTCGGCAATCTGCTTGACCGACAACACCTGTGGACCGCCGATATCAATTTGTTGCTGTGTTGAGGCCATTGCCTCAACACAAAACTTGGCTAAATCCACTCCGTGGATAGGATTAAGTTGCATCTCTCCATCACCAAACAGATATACCCGCCCCTTGTCTGCCATGTGATAAAACTCCTGTAGATCGGAAAAGAAGCCATTGGGTCTAATCACACACGGCTGCAATTGGTTTGATGTTAGCAATCGCTGCGCAAAACGCTCTTTAGCGGCCAATAAACGCACCTGAGGGTATCGCGGGGCGTTAAATGCTGAGATATAGATAAACTGCTTTACCCCGGCTTGTTCTGCTTCGTTAAGCAAGTTGAGATTGGCTTGATAGTCCACCTCTTGGTAACTCAAACCATCTTGTTGCTTAGTAATTCCAATGCAACTGATCACCACATCGATGTGCTGACAACAGCCCATTAAGCTGCTCGGCTGCGTCACCTGTGCGTTGATAATCTGTTGCTCATTGAGCCCTAAGGCGCGTAACTTATCGGGCGATCTTGCCAATGCCTTAAGCTCGTAATCGGTATTCAGCAAGTATTTGACAATATGTGAGCCTAAATAGCCGCTGGCACCGGCAACCAAAATCCGCGGTTTATCTAACATAAATATGTTCCTATGGGTCAAAGTGACTCTGCATTAGGCCGATAAGGTTCTTCGCGCAATAGATGGCTTATCAACAATTTGAGATAGAACAGCGGTAAAAACCATTCCAGCCCAGCTGGCACGGTTAAGTAGTAGCTTGAAAGCACAATACTGCCCGCGTAAAAGATCAGCGCCACAGGCCGTTGTAAGTACAAGTTGGTTAATAAAATCGCCATACTCGCCAGCAGCATATAACCGCCCGCAACCAGTACCCACTGGAAGTCAAACTGCAAAAACGCCCAGCTAAATAACGCTAGCTGTGCAAAGTGGATGCTAATAAATTGCATATGCTGCCACAATCCTTGCCCAGTTCGATGAAACCAGCGTTTTGCCGTCGATGTAGCATTAGTGATAATTCCACCGACAATATCCACGGTTAATATCACGGCGACAATCACTTGCCAAACTTGCCAATCCCATTGACCTAGATAAACACAGGCTAACAGCACGCCCGCTGCCAGTAGCGGCACAATCGACTGCAAATACTTCTCTGCAGCGGTTGCCCCAGGACCGATTAATTTATCAATGTTGGCGTTAAAACCCTTACGTAATGGCGGAGTTGACCACTCAATTTTCATGTTCTCACCTTAAATAGACCATGCGGTCTTTTTAAGGTAGCGTGAAAATTGACCGGAGTAAAGTTTTATTGACCGAACGGTCTAAATAAATAATACTGATATAATCACCGAACTTCCGCACCTATGTCAGCACAGAGCTCAGCTATGCCAAAGATCGTCGACCACAATGAGAAACGCCTACATATCGCCATGAAAGCCACTGAGATATTTTTGCAACAGGGGTATAAGAACGTGGGCATGCGACAGCTATGCGAATACCTCGGTATGAGTAAGAGTGCGGTTTATCATTACTACAAAAGCAAAGATGAGCTGTTTATTGCGGCCACAGAAGCGATCATTAATTATGATGCCAGCGCATTTGCAAGCCCAGTCTTGACAGCGGATGCCACCCGACAACAAAGAGTCGACAACTTTATCAGTTTATTCGCAATGCTCGCGCCGAGATTTTTTCAAGAAATGAAACTGGTTGCGGACTATATGGAAGTGATTGGCCTAGACAATGTCAGCGATGATCCCTGTATGAACATCGCCAATGACAAGTATCTTAGATTGCTATCCGACTACGTTAGCGCTGAACATTCAGCGCCGTTATACACCTTACTACTTGGCCTATTGAACCATCAATTGATGCTAGGCAAGCCATTGGAGCCCAATTATATTGCTGAGCAAGTGGGCTACTGTTTAGCACAACCAAGTTAACATCATCATTTTATATTAGTGAGTTACCACAATATTGTTAACTCACTAACCGGTTGCGATGTGTGACGGGCTTTACATCACACACTCTTTGGCTGCCTCGGCTTTTTCGACGCTTTTCTCAATCAAGCTCAGTGCATTTTCATCGCTAATGGAGGCGGTAACCTCATTGATGATCTTTTCAGCCGTTGATTCCGATGATGCGTCCACTAAGCAACGGTAAGCGTTGGCGATATGCTCTTTGGCTTCGGTGACAACCTGAGGGTTAGCCAGATCAGACTCGAGCGCTTCCTGCACGCTGGAAACTAACTCTTTGGCCTTATCTGCAGCATCACCAAATTGGCCGAGGTTCAGCTCATCTAAGTTAAACTGTTCTAGGTCGATAGCTTCCATTTTCTGCTGAACACTATCTACCGCTTCATTGGCAGCTTGTTGCGCATCATCAATCGCTTTGGCGGCATCTTCACAGCCGATCAGTGCGCCGCCACACATCATCGCTAACATTAACTTTTTCATCATCGTCCCTTTAGGTATTACTCAATTGATAGTAAGTCAACTTGGGCATGAGGCCAACACAAATAGTCTTAACAAGTGTTAATCAACATGGTGACCCAGCCCTAATATGTCAACAGCCTGCACCCAGTGAAGATGGCTTTGCTTAGTCTAAGCGTTTAATCCCTTGGCTGGCCTCTTCAAGTAATCTCTGCACACAAGACTGGCATAAGCACTGCTGTGACGGCAAGTTACGCCCGGCCAGTGTCGCTTTAGCTGGAAACGTTTGCTGCATACACCAACACTGTGCAGCGGGCTGTTGCTGCGTTAAGGCACAGCGGTTATCTTGCTGGCATAACGGACATATTGATGATGACATAATATCCTTAAGCTAATCCATTGTTAGCAAGTTGATTGAGCACCGCGGCGGTTCATAGTCGATAAGTATAGAGTATCGATATTAACCGCTTAGGAGTAATGCCATTCAACCAACCTTGATAGAGACAAAAAACCTCGCACGGTGGCGAGGTTTGAGTATTCATAGATTCAAAATGCCTGCTATTTAGCTGGACGAACCCCAAGAGTGTGGCAAATTGCGTAGGTAAGTTCGGCTCGGTTTAGGGTGTAAAAGTGGAAATCTTTCACGCCTTCGCGCGACAAGACTTTAACCATATCAATCGCCACGTTAGCGCCAACCAACGCGCGGGTCGATGGGTCGTCATCTAAACCTTCAAATTGCTTATGCAACCAGCCAGGAATCGACACATTAGTCATGCCTGCAAAGCGCTTCAATTGCTTAAAGTTAGTAACCGGCAGGATGCCAGGTACGATTTCCACGTCAATACCAGCGGCAACACAACGGTCGCGGAAACGTAGGTATGACTCAACGTCGTAGAAGAACTGAGTAATCGCACGGTTAGCACCAGCATCAATCTTCTTCTTGAGGTTAATCAAATCCGCTTGGGCATTGGTGGCATCAGGATGCACTTCTGGGTATGCAGCAACTGAGATATCAAAATCAGCAACCGAGCGCAACAAGCGCACAAGGTCATTGGCAAAACGCGTCGGTTTAGGGCTGCCATCAGGTAAATCACCACGCAAAGCAACAATATCGCGTATACCAGAATTCCAGTAATGTTTCGCCAACTCAATCAGCTCTTCATCGCTGGCATCAACTAATGTTAGGTGAGGCGCGGCAACCAGATCAGTCTCTTTTTGGATACGCTCAATCACCCCGTGGGTTCTATCACGTACGCCAGAGTTTGCGCCGTAGGTCACTGACACAAATTTAGGGTTTAGCGGCTCTAAACGACGAATTGAGTTCCACAGTAAGGTTTCCATTTCTGGATTAGCAGGCGGGAAAAATTCAAATGACACATTAATATCACCATTAAGCTCAGATAAGCTCTGGTTTAACGACGTTGCATGTTGTGCGTGATGAAATGCCATTTCTTTTTCCTCAAACCGACTAATTTAATTACATATGGACGTTTGGACGTCTATATGTCCATATACTAGAGAAACTGAGGTTGAAGTCAAGCGTAAAAATGCCTGATTGGTGAAATATCTATTCATTAGACAGTACAACGATTGGTTTATACTGATTGCTATTACTGACCTTAGCGGAAAAATGGCATAAAAAAAGGATGCCGCAGCATCCTTTTCAATAGTTTGTATCGCTACTCTTGCAGTAGATCGCGACAGATCTGCGCCAGATCCGACTGCACCGCAGCCGCAGTGACCTCTCGGCCAGCACCTGGTCCGCGAATAATTAACGGGTTGTCTTGGTAGAACGCACTGCGCACCACAAACACGTTATCTCCCGGTGTGAGGTTGGCATAAGCATGATCCCTATCAACCCACTGGATACCAACGGCCGCTTTAAGCTCGCCATCGATTTGATCCAACGAGGCAACATAACGCAACACTTTATCTTGCTCGGCAGCCGCTTGGAATTGCTGCAGCATCTGCGCATCCAGTTCACCAATACGTTCGATAAATTGCTCAGTAGAAATATCAACCAGCTCGGGTGGGACTAACGAATTAAGTTCAATATCCTCAAGCTCAATTTCATGGCCGATCTCACGAGCTAAAATAAGCAGTTTGCGCTGCATATCACGGCCGGAGAGATCATCGCGAGGATCGGGCTCTGTGATGCCTAAACCTTTGGCTTCTAACACCAACTGCGAAAACGGCTTGCTGGCATCAAAATGCTCAAACAGCCAACATAGGGTGCCAGAGAAAATCCCGCCAACCGCTTCAATTGAATCCCCGCTGTTATGCAGATCATTGAGCGCATGCTGTACCGGCAGCCCGGCACCGCAACTGGCATTGTAACGCCAAAATAAGCGACGATTACCCAGCTGCTGCTTCAGTTCACGATAAAACGCCAGTGGGCCAGAACCGGCTAACTTGTTGGCACTGACCACATGGATTCCACGGGCAAAAAACGCAGGATATTGCAGGGTTAAATCTGCGCTAGCACTGATATCGAGCGCGACAATCTCATCGCACTCTAGGCCTTGTAGCTTGTCAAACAACTGGCTGTATTGCCAAGCTTCAGCTTCGCTATCAAACCGCTGTTGCCAACTGTCTAGGTCAATGTCGGTATCTGATAGCAGTGCCTTGCGCGAGCTGAGCAAACCGATGAGTTCAACGCTGGCCTCTAGCTCTTTATTGAGGTTAGGTCTGGCCTGTTTAAACAGATCAATCCACGCTTCGCCGATATTACCCACACCCAACAGCAACACGCCAATGCGCTTTCTTGGCCCAGCACAGCGACGATGCACCTTTTGGGTCAACAGGTTAACCTGTGACTTCGGCACTAAAGTGACTAAGCTCAAGCCATCATTGCACAGCGGCCGAGCTTCGCGACTCAACAAGCGGGCAAAACCACGGCGATACAAATTGGCGTCAGCGCTCACTAATGCCACTAAGCCTAAATCTTGCTTCACTGATACTTCGCTCACAGCCAATTCGTTGCTGTTAGACTCAATCACTGCCAGCGCTTGTTTCTCGTTTTCATGGGTAAAAGCTAGCTCAACACGGTTTTGCGTGAGCGGCCAATGCGCTAAAGGCGTAAGCCCTGCTTGAGCAAAGCTTGCTAGCAGCTGTGGCAGTGGTGCACGGGCAGTTAATTGCAGTAATGACACTGAAGGTAAGCTAGTCACCACAGGCGCACTTGCTTGCGAGCTTTTCGGGGCAATTAAGGTAAAGTCAGTATGCGGTGCGTAACTTGAACGTACCGCTAAGCTAACCTCTGTATCGAACAGCGGCTGTAAGGTGCGATTATGCAGCACAGGAGAGCCTAAATGCGCTAAACGGTTAGCTTCGGTTAACGACATGCTCTTAAGTAGTTTGGCATCATTGATACGGTTAGGGTCTGCATTGAACACCCCTTCCACATCGGTCCAGATAGTGACGCGTTCAATATCCGCTAAGCTTGCTAACAATGTGGCACTGAAGTCTGAGCCATTACGGCCTAGCAGTAATGTATCGCCACTGTCGTTGGCACAAATAAATCCGGTGATTACAATTCGTTGATTGGGGTGAGCGCTCAGCGCGGCCTGCACTTTGTCTTTCGACTCTTGCAACCGAATTTGCGGCACCGCTGCTTCATCAGCCACGAGTAAAGTGCGCGCGTCTACATCAACAGCCGCCACGCCAGATTCACGTAGCAATGCCGCCAATAAACAAGACGACCAGCGTTCACCAAAACTCACCACTTGGTTGCTTTGATATTCACTTAAGCGCTCTAATGACAACAAGCTGATTAGCGTTGCTTTGTCGGTGGCTAAACGTTCACGTAGGCTGCGGGCTTGCTCATTGGATAGCAGTTGTTCAATCAGGTTTTGCTGATAACTCATCAGCACCTGCAGCTCTTCTTGCCACAGTTCACCATTGTCACGTAGCGTAAGCAGTTTATAGAGAAAATTAGTACTCTTGCCCGCTGCTGATACCACAATTAAATCATCGCTGTGACCATGAGTCAGCAAAATATGCGCGACACGGCGATAGCAATCAGCGTCAGCTAGGCTAGAACCACCAAATTTATGTAAATGACATCGTGTCATCTGTTACTCCTACTAAACGAGCTTAACAACTAGCCGCATTGGCGGCATCTAACGCTGCGCTGATATCAGCCACTAAATCTTCGCCATCTTCAATACCGACAGATAAACGGATGAGGGTATCGTGTACGCCCGCTTCTGCGCGCGCCTGTGCATCCATCGCTCGGTGTGTCATGGTGGCAGGCACAGCCACTAAGCTTTCCACACCGCCTAAACTTTCGGCCACAGAGAAATAGTTTAACGCATCCAGGAAGGCAACAAGTTGCGCTTCGCCACCTTTTAATTCAAAACTGAGCATGGCACCAAAGCCTGCTTGTTGTTTAGCCGCAATTTTATGTCCTGGGTGATCAGGCAAACCTGGGTAGTACACAGTATCAACCGCATCATGACGTGTTAATACGGCCAGGACTTTCTCTGCATTAGCTTGGTGCTCACGAATACGCACGGCTAAGGTGCGTATACCGCGCAATGTCAGGTAACTATCAAAAGCAGATCCAGTTAAACCTAAGGTATTTGACCACCAGTGCAGTAACTCGCCCACTTCTGCATCTTTAGCCACCACGGCACCACCGACAACATCACTGTGGCCGTTGATATACTTGGTGGTTGAGTGGATCACAATATCAGCACCCAATAATAAAGGCTGCTGTAGGATGGGCGAAAGGAAAGTGTTGTCAACAACGACTTGAGCTCCCACGTCGTGGCTGGCCTGGGCAATCGTCTCAATATCAACAACACGTAAAAGCGGATTAGAGGGGGTTTCTAGCCACACCATTTTAGGCTTTTTACTAATGGCTTCGGCTAATGCAGCCTCATCGGTTTGATCGACAACCACTAATTTAAACGCGCCCTTTTTGGCCAAATTAGTAAACAGTCGATAACTGCCACCATAACAATCATGGGGAACCACCAGCAGATCATCTGGCCCCAATAAGCTAGTAACTAGGGTAATGGCAGCCATACCTGTACAGGTCACAACGCCAGTCGCGCCCTTTTCCAGTTCGGCGATGGCATCACCTAAAATACAACGGGTAGGGTTACCTGAGCGACTATAGTCAAAATCGCGTGGATTTTTATGCCCATCAAATGAGTAGTTGGTAGAAAGATAAATAGGCGGTACAACTGCACCGTGCTGAGTATCGGACTCAATACCTCGACGTACTGCTGCGGTGGCCAATTTACGCTCTGTCATCATCTACTCCTAAAATATGAAAATAGACACCTAAGAGATGTCTGGACGTCTAAATGTACCGAAGGTGGTGGCCCTCGTCAACCAATTTTAGCCATTTAGACGTCCAAACATGTAGAAATCTATTTGCAATTAACAAAAATAAGAGGCAATAATTTGACTGTAGTTTGTAAGGGTATAAAATCTGCCCCGAATTTGAGAATTTACAGGTGAGTCGATGACTGAATGGAATGGCGATTATATAAGCCCATATGCTGAACATGGCAAAAAAAATGAACAGGTAAAAAAAATCACTGTTTCAATTCCGCTTAAGGTTTTAAAAGTATTAACTGACGAACGTACTCGCCGCCAAGTTAATAACTTACGCCATGCCACCAACAGCGAGCTGTTATGCGAAGCATTTTTGCATGCTTATACTGGCCAGCCATTGCCTAACGATGAAGACTTGTCTAAAGATAAGCCCGATAGCATGCCAGCAGAAGTGAAACGCTTGATGGACGAAATGGGCATCGAGTGGGAAGAACTAGAATAGATCAACCGCGTTTGCTCTAGTTTACCTACTGAGTTTGAAATGTTAGCCAGGCCATCTCGGCTGACGTTTCAACCTGTTCACGTTCCACGTTTTAGTTTTCCACCGCAGCCAATCACAGCAAATAGTCGTACTGAAAGATCAGGCTCTACCTGATCGCTCATTTATCTGCAGAGGCGCTCTATGTTCGACTTGATTGATCCGACAACCTTATTACTCGCCTCATTGATTATTTTTGCTGGCGCGTTAACCCAGAGCCTCATTGGGTTCGGCTTAGCCGTGGTAGCCTCACCTTTGCTGTATCTGGTCGATCCCCAGCTTGTGCCGGCGCCGGTGATTTTGATGGGCTTTTCTATTTCTCTACTCACTTTGATGCGAGAGCGCGCCTCGCTGCAGTTTAATGGTCTTCAATATGCTTTGCTGGGGCGTGTGCCCGGTGGCTTTATTGGCGCAGCCCTACTGCTGTTTGCCCCAGCGCCGATATTGGGATTAGCCATTGCCACCATTGTATTAGTTGCGGTATTGCTCAGTGTGCTGCGGTTTAATTTGGCAATTAACAAACAGAGCTTATTTGCTGCGGGCGTATTATCTGGGGTGTTTGGTAATATCGCTGCCATTGGTGGACCGCCGATGGCGATATTGCTTGCTGGTAAAGATGCCAAACAGTTTCGTGCTGCCCTATCAGCATTTTTCATTTTCAGTTCGATGATTGCACTGGCTATTTTGGCTGTCACGGGCCTGCTCACTTGGCAACATATCAGTGTGTCGGTATTACTGCTGCCATCGGTCGTACTTGGCTATCTTGCGGCAAATAGAATGGTGGGCCATGTCGATAAAGACAAAACTCGTTCAATGACGTTGCTGTTATGCTCGCTCAGTGCATTGATATTAATTGCAAAATCAATATTTGAACTCGCGAGCTAAGCCGCGATTATCGAGTAGCTGAATCACAGACGACAAGCAGCCGCGTGGCGACACTGATTTTATCGTGACGTCTTGCTGGTGAGTTAGAAATAATAAGAAGTTTTAAGCACGCCGCCGACTGCAGCATCACTATCAACCAAACCGGTGAAATCAATACTAAAGCTAGGCCCGAATGACATGCCAGTGCCAATGGTGTAAATATCTGCTTCGTGCTCAAGCATATCATGTCGATAGCCTAGGCTAACGGAAAGCCAGTCAGTGGCCTTTAATGCCCCTGCAAAACGAACATACTGACTATCTTCGATATCGGTAAACCCTTGGTTGGCATTAAGGTCGATGTCAGAACTGACACTCAATGCGCGCCACTGGTAAGCGATACCCGCGTTATACAGCGGCGCTAATTGATAGTCATACGCCTGCACACTAAAAGGGTTATCAACGCTGATGGTTTGCGGGACTAAATTACGCCCAGATACGCCCACAACCAACCCATCAACAGGTTCGAGTGCGAGGCCAACATCAAGGTTGGATGTCACTTGGCTATCGCCTGCTAGCGTATCGCTGTTACTTCGGTATGCAGACAGGCTATCGGCGATTGTATAGCTTTCTATGGTTTGCAGTTTGGGAGTGACCTCTACTGCAATCGGTAAATTAACGATCGACAGCGGCATACTCATCGTCAGATTATGCTCTGTGGTTTTTGCTGCCGCCAATGCTGGCTCAGCACTTAATTGGCTTTTGATATCACCACTTACCGCCCCGGCGTTGATCCAATCAACTGGTGGCTGCTCAATATCATATTGCAGCGACAGGTTAGCTGCATAAGGCCAAGACTGACTGTGACTGACTGTGGCAGAGCGCTGCCAAGGGTTATCTGATGTGTTTAGTGTGCTGACTAGGTTCACCCCATTGGCTTGTGGCTGAACACTGAATATTTGATGCGCTAAAGGCGAGTGCTTTAAGTGCTGAGTGTTGGCATAATCTCCCCCTTCGGCATACAAATTTGCCGAAAAAATCAGGGTTAACGCCATGCTAAAACAAAGATGAAGTGATCTCATTTCATTCAGCCCTTATATTATTTTTGTTGTAGTGATGTCTTTTACTACGCATCGAATTTAAAGATAGTTCATCAAAACTCACTACGGCAGAAAATTTTTATTATTTCAGCCAAAAATGATCACCAAAATCGCTGCAATCCGCCACCTAAAAGGCGTACAGCGAAACGATCATTTTTTGCGGTAATTCTCCTCACTATAGCGCTGAAATTCTTCGACCACATACTGAGCAAACATGTTAAACCTCAGGGCACGATGGGGATCTTGGTGGTAAACCAAGTACACAGGGGTATCGGCCACTTTCCAGTCACTAAAAACCGGAACTAAGGTTTGATTGGCCAGCTCGTCAGGACAGTACAAGGTGGGTAGCCTGACAATACCATTGCCAGCGATCGCACTGGCGATCATCGCTCGGCCGTTTTTGCATTTAAATCCGCCTGAAATCGCCACCTCAGCATGCAACTTAGGATCGCTGATGTGTTGATAATGCCAATGGTCGATACTGCCCGTAATGCAATAATGCTGCTTTAACTCTTTGGGGTGGCTCGGCGTCCCTCTTTGTTGCAGGTAAGCTGGCGCAGCCATGGTTTCATTGCTCAGAGTAAGCAGTTTTCTCGCGATCAAGTTAGAGTCAGGTAAACTGCCCATTCGAAATACAAAATCAAATTGATCCAACAGCAGATCCACCCGTTGGCTGCTGAAATCCAGCTCGACCTCAATATCTGGGTAACGTTTTACGAAGTCACTGACCAACGGCGCGACAATTTCCTCACCAATGAAGCCGCCCACCGAATTGATTTTGATTTGTCCTTTTGGCGAGTTAGTTATGTCCATCGCTTGGGCGCAGGCAGCATCAATGATATTCATCGCTTGACGACACTCTTGATAAACCAACTGCCCCTGCTCTGTCAGCCTCTGCGCCCGCGTGGTCCGCATGATCAGGCTCACCCCCAACACTTGCTCCAATTTAGTCAGTTGCTTGGATAAATGGGAGCGGGAACAATTAAGAACCTCAGCAGCATGGGTAAAACTGCCTGATTCCGCAATCACCAGAAAAGTTTGTATTAATGATAGGTCCGGTGCCATAACGACCTCAATTTGCAATCATATGTAAACAATCATATTCCAATGAGGCCATATATCAACAATAAGCTTTTCTATAATCTTGTCTGCATTGAAATACAGTCAACAAGTGAGACAACAATGAAATCATTAATCGTTATTACCGGCGCCTCATCAGGCATAGGCGCCGCGATGGCAAAAGCCTTCTGTGCCAAAGGCCATCCATTATTATTACTTGCTCGCCGCCTCGAGCCTATGCAAGCGTTGGCATTAGATAACTGCATGACCATCAGTGTTGATGTCACCGATGGCGCGGCCATTAGCGAAGCAATTGCCCAAGCTGTGGCTAAATTTGGCCCAGTTGGATGCCTAATCAACAACGCAGGCGTCATGCTACTTGGCCAAGCAGACCAACAAGATCCAGCGGAATGGTCGTGTATGCTCAACATCAACGTCATGGGCGTTCTCAATGGTATTCACGCGGTACTTGCTGATATGAAACAGCGCAAAACTGGCACCATTATCAATGTAAGCTCGATTGCCGGTCGCAAGACTTTCCCAAATCATGCCGCTTACTGTGCCACTAAATTTGCAGTACATGCACTAACGGAAAACATTCGCGAAGAAGTGGCAATGGATGATGTTCGCCTCATTACTATTGCGCCTGGTGCAGTAGAAACCGAACTACTTAGCCATACCACCAGCGATGAAATTAAAGCGGGTTATGAAGACTGGAAGCAAGATATGGGCGGCGTTGTTGCGCCAGAAACCATTGCTGATGCCGCCCTGTTTGCCTATGAGCAACCGCAAAGCGTTTGCGTACGTGAAATTGTGCTCGCTGCGACACGTCAGCAACCTTAATGGCAACTTAGGCTGATTTTGTTCAGTTAGCTAGCCAGCAAAATACGCGGTGAAGCAGCAATGCTCACCGCTTTTTTATCCCTCTAATGACTTAGCGTTTATTTCTCCAGCAGTAAATCTTTAAAATCCAGCAAAAAACAGTACAAAAACATAGCGCTTTGACTAAAGTTACTGTTAACTTAGTAGCAACAATTGCCTAAAAATTGTTCCCATAATCACGCCACTGACCCCATAACAAGGAAGTAAGCGATGACAGAGAACTTTAGTCTGCTAGCAAAAAACCGCGCTTGGGTTGAGCTGCTGTTTTCCTCCACATTTATCAATTTACTGTCATTGGCACTGCCATTTACGATGCTGCAGATATACGACCGTATTCTGCCTAATCAAGGTTATGGTACCGCAAGCGTGCTGGCATCTGCGGTAGCGGTCGCAATTATACTGGAGCTACTACTGCGGTATGCCCGCAGTTGGATGCTCGCATCCAGCGCCGCTAACTTTGAGCTACAGAGCACGACCCAAACCGTCAGTGCCCTACTCAATTCTGATTATCGTAAGATTGAGTCTTTAGGCTCTGGCGTGGTATCCAATGGCCTCAACAGCATTGCCACCATGCGAGAAATCTATTCAGGGCAAGCGTTGGTCGCCTTGATGGACTTTCCCTTTGTACTGATATTTTTAGCGCTTGTTGCCTACATTGGTGGCCCCTTAGTGTTCATTCCTATTGCAGTATGGGGGGTTATCGGCGCACTAGTGTATGTGATTGGCAAACAGCTAAATCAAGCGACTCAGGCTTTAGCGTTAACTGAAGGTGAGCGCTCACGTTTGTTAATTCAGGTGCTGTCGGGACTCACCACTGCCAAAGCGCTAGCAATGGAGACCAAACTGTGTGGAATGTATAACGATATAAACTATCAACGCTTGGCAGAACAGCACCGAGTCGACTGGCTGTCATCTAAGCTACAAGAGTTGATTCAAGGTGCTTCGCAAGGAACTACCTTACTGATTGTATTAATTGGTTGTTTAGCAGTGTTAGATGGCGAGCTGACTACAGGTGGACTGGCGGCCTGCTCCATATTGGCCGGTCGTGCCATAGCACCGCTTAGCGCCATTATCAGCCTGCGCTCACGTTTAGCTGTAGCCAAAACCGCAATGTCTCAGGTAGCAGAATTAAGCGAGCTGCCACCAGAATTATTTACCGGCACCAAGCAATATCAACAAAAATTGCCCCTAGGCCCAATCCGCTTTGAAGCTGTCAGTATTGAGCAAACCGCTGCCAAGTTAAATGAGGTCAATATTGAAATTGCCTCAGGCAGTCTGGTGACGGTGACCTCTAATCCATTAACCCAAGCCAGCTTATTGTTAAGTTGTATTGGTGCTTTTCATCGCGTAAGCCAAGGTGAAATTACCATAGCGGGTATTGAGCAAAGCCAGCATAAGCGCAATGAGTATCGACAGTCTGTTGCTTATGTCGCACCTTGGCCAATCTTATTGAGCGGTAGCTTAATGGAAAATATGACCTTATTTTCTGCCGATAAAGAAGCCGAAGCAATGGTGGTTGCCGAAGCGCTGGGACTAACGGATACCATCGCTCAACTACCTGCAGGTTACCAAACTTTAGTCGGTAGCAGTGACAATCAGTCACTCAACAAAGGCGCCATTAAGTTGATTGCACTGGTGAGAGCACTGGTGCAGTCGCCGTCTATTTTGCTGCTTGATGAGCCCATGGTTTCTCTCGATGCTGACTCGCAGCAGCGTCTTATTAACGTGCTGCAGGCACAACGTGGGCAGATGACCATTATCTGCGCCAGTTATTTTGACAGTATCAAGGCTATCAGCGATATGCATATCCACCTTGATGCCGAAGGTCATAACCATAATACGGCCAAGGAGGTATCAGTATGAATAGCGCCAACGCTACCTCAGCAACCTCAACACCAAACGAGCTAAAACTTGCCGCAATAAGCTTGTTTCAACAATTGGGACTGTACGCCCAAGCCACTCACCTTCTAAATGATGCTAAATCACAGGAGTTTGACACCTTAGCGTTAAACCAACTTCTTAAACATCATCAATTACGTTTTAGAGTACTGAACTTTGCTCCACACGTTATGGCCCAAACGAGTCACCCCGCGATACTGGTGCCAAAGGATGCCACAGCCAGTGTTATTAGAAGACGAGGTGAGCAGCTAGAGCAACTTGATGGCAATGATCAGTGGCAAGCCGTCACTTCTGCTATGAGCGGCCATGTCATAGTGATAGATGGCCTCCCTTCTGATAAACAAACCAGTAAAGCCTTTGCCAGCGAACTGAGTAAAAAGAGTAAATGGTATCGACCGGTGTTTTGGCTCAGTTTGCTCTCTAGTATTACTGGGCTAGCCGTGCCGTTGTTTACCATGGCGGTTTATGACCGCGTTATTGGGGGACAAAGCCCGAGTGTACTCCCCACTATCGCACTGGGTGCGGTATTGGCTGTGGTTATTTTAGTCTCTAGTCGACTATTACGCGCCAATGTATTAGCCAGCACGAGCAATCGCTTTGCGCGAGATTTATCTAATATGACCTTTGGGCGCTTACTCAATATGCCGTTAATGGTGTTGTCACGGGTAGGGCTGTCGAATCATATTGCGCGTATGCGTAATGCTGAAAAGGTTCGTACCTTGCTTGCAGGTCCAGGCGGCGCCGGATTGGTCGACCTGCCCTTTACCTTGATAGCTTTAGTTACCATTGCGCTGCTCAGCGGTTGGTTAGTGGTTGTACCCTTGGTGATGTTAGTGCTGTTTTATTGGGTAATGAAACTGCTCAATAAGTACACCCAATCGGCGTCTCCCACCATAAGTTCAGACTACCAGCAATCACTCAATGAACTCGCCAAGAACTTACTCCAAGTGAAAACCAGTGGTAATAGTGATGGTTGGTTTACTGAGTTTTCTCGCCAATGTCGAGAACATTGCCGGCAGAATTTCATTTATGCCAAACGTAACGGCCTCAATGCTGCTATGGCCCATGCTATGAGTTTGTTTACCGCACTTATTACCGTATTTACTGGGATATTTTTAGTATTAAATCAGAGCATTAGCCCAGGAGCACTCATTGCCTGCGTCATGTTAATTTGGCGTATCACAGGTCCAGCACAATTAGCATTTTCATCGAGTCAAAAAATCACCATGATGCGCGGCGCGGCGGAGCAGTTTGATCGCTTCATGTTAGCGGGTACCGAGCATAATGAGCTGCGACTGGATACTCCTAAGACAGATCAAGCCCCAAAGGTGAGCTTTCAGCATGTGACTTTACGATACAGTGCCGAAACAGAACCTGCTTTATCTGGCATAACCTTAGATATCGAACCCGGTGAAAATGTGGCTATTATCGGCCCGAATGCCTGCGGCAAGACCTCCTTATTGCTGGCAGCAATGGGGGTTGTAGAAGCCCAAGCGGGGTTCATCACGATTAATGGCAAAAATCTCAGGCAATACGACCCACAAGCCTTCAGACAATGGGCGGCTTACTGTCCGGCACAAGCTGATTTATTGCCCGGTACCCTGGCAGACAATATTCGTATCGCGAAACCTAATGCCACTGATGAAGAGTTGATCAACGCACTAGATGCCGCCGGTGGCAAAGCGTTATTTGAAGCACTTGGACAAGACATTCATTGCGAGCTGTTTAAAGATGGCCATAGCCTGCTATCACCCGTTGAAGGCGGATATATTAGTTTAGCCAGAGCACTGCTAAAACAGTCGCAATTGCTGATACTCGATGAACCGATTGCCAACCAAAACCCCTACGCCAAAGCGCAGCTGTTGCAAACCTTTGCCAAGCTAAAGGGCAATACAACAGTGCTGTTTACCAGCCACGACTCCCAGTTAATTCAACAAGCTGACAAAGTGGTCATTTTAGATAAAGGCACAGTGGTTTACGCCGGGCCAGTACCTGATACAAACACACCGAATTCGGCCAACAACAGCCACGCGACTCAGCAGGAGACTCACAACCATGGATAATCGTCAACTCGCCAATCGCACTTGGCCGGCCCATGAATTTGCTGAAGCAATTGAAGCGCCATCAGAAAGAAAGCTGATTAAGCGCATCATCATGCTAATTGCCGGCTCAGTGCTTATTATGTTGCTATGGTCGATATTCACTCATGTTGAAGAGATCTCGAAATCTAAGGGCCAAGTTGTGCCATTAGGCCATAGGCAGGTGATCCAAAGCCTTAGTGGCGGCACCATCGCTTCTGTGGTCGTAGAAGAGGGAGATGTCGTTAAAAAAGGCGATGTGCTCGCAAGTTTTGTTGCCATCGATAGTCAATCGGCTGAAGAGGAGCTGGAAAGTAAACGCGCCAATTTATTACTACGCATAGAGCGTTATGATGCTTTCATTGGCCAGCGTGATGCTGACTTTTCACCGTTTAGCGACAACTACCCGCAACTAGTCAAATTGCATACGGCTTCACTGTTACGTATGAATCAAGAGCGCGAAGCCATGCAACAATTATCAGCCTCTGAGGTTGCCAAGTCTCAAGCAGAACTTGATGGTTTGAAAACCGAAATCCCTCCACTTCGCGACCAAATTGATACCGCTGAACAGACCTTGAAAATGATGCTTTCAGTCACTGCAGAACAAGCCGTATCTAAGCTACGAATTTTAGAGTCACAACAAAAATTGGATGCCTACACTCGCGAGTTAAAAAGCATGCAAAGCAAGCAGCAAGTGTTGGCAAAGAACCTAGTAAACCTAGAGCAGCAACTTAAACAGAAACAGGCCACTCAGCTCAAAGAAGTGGAAGAAAAGCGCACCGAAACACAAGCACAACTGCTGGGAATTATTGCCCAGTTAAAGTCTTCTGGCTCATTAGTATCGCAAAACACCGTTACCGCCCCCGTTGACGGCATCATTCAGTCGATTCCCTCATCATCAACGGGCAGTGTCATTCAACCCGGCGGGACAGTCGCAGTTATTGTTCCTATGACTAAAACAGGGCTAATGGAAGTCAAGTTATCGCCCAGAGATATTGGTTTTGTGCGTGAAGGCCAAGCAGCAAGAATTAAAATAGATGCGTTTGATTATAGCCGCTACGGCGCATTGGACGGCGTAGTAAAACGTATCTCACCCAGTACCGACACCGATGAGAAAGGTGGTGTGTTTTATAAGGTACAAATTAGCATCGACAAGCCTTATTTTGGGCCACAACCCGGCCAATTTGATTTAATTCCTGGCATGACTGGCGAAGCTGACATTGTCACTGGTGACAAAACCGTATTTCAATACCTTTGGAAGCCAGTATTTACCAACGTAACAGAAGCTTTTGGTGAGCGATAGGAGTCTAGTACTATGTCCCAAGATGATAATCGTCCACAAAATGAGCGCGCTAACACTAAGCATGACGATGATGCTAAGCAGCAAAAAAAACGCGAGCAAGTTGCCAAAAGTAAAGCCAGCAAACATGACCGCGATGTGGCAAACCTTAAAGCCAAAGAGTTCCGCGATAGCCGTACAACTCAGATAGGTAATAAGGATTTAGTTGCCGATAAGTCATGGCAAACTCAAGTGACTAGCACAACAGAAAAACCAACTGATGCCGAACCTTTATCATCAGAAATTACGCAGTCGGATACTAACACGGCTAAGCAAACAACGGATGCTGACCAAGTTGTCCATGAGCCAGCATCAACAGCAAGTAACCACGCTAACCAAGCTAACGAAAGCGCCAAAATTACAGTTGCCGCCAGCCCTTTGGTGGTCGAACATGGCAGTAGCGAAACCACAGGTATTGAGTCACAGCAAGTCAGTATCTCTCGCGGACAAGCACCTGAACTATCATCGATTAGCCTCACACTAGCACCCAGCCCACAGACGCCTGCTAGCTTTACCGTTTCAATGACACCAGATCTGACAGAGCCTATGGTTGGCGCACCGTTAACCACAACTGACCATACTGGCACTGGCACTGGCACTGGCACTGGCACTGGCACTGGCACTGGCACTGGCACTGGCACTGGCACTGGCACTGGCACTGGCACTGGCAGCCATGAGAAGCCACTTGTTGTTGATAGTCAACAACAAACTCAACAAATTAAAGAAGATAGCTCAACAGATACCGTTCAAGGCACCCTAGTAGCCCACGGTGAGGGTAGCCAAACCGTAACCTGGTCAACCACACAAATACAGGGGCAATATGGCTATTTGCAACTAGATAGCACCACCGGCCGATGGCAATATCATCTCGATAACACCTTAGCCAGCACTGACGCATTAAGCGAAGGCGAACACCATACCGAGCAATTTGTCATTACCGCTACAGACAATCAAGGCAATCACATCGATAGCCTAATAGCCGTAACGGTGGAAGGCAGCAATGACCTACCGACGATCTCCGGCAGCCATCATGCCTCAATCAGTGAACAAGGCAGCGTAGATACCGTCACGGGGCAATTGCTAGCAACCGATGTCGATCACAATGATACTGCAAGCTGGTCACTCGCTAACACTCAAGGGCAATTTGGGCAACTCACTATCAACCCACAAACTGGCGAATGGCAATATCATCTAGACAATCAGTCAGCCCATACTCAGGCGCTTAAACAGGGCGATAATGCGCGAGAACAGTTCATCGTCAATGTCACTGATAGCTCAGGGCAAAAGGTTAGCCAACAGGTCACTATCGATATTCACGGGCACAATCAGGTCGCTCAAATTCAAGGGGTCAACAGTGCCAGTATCACTGAAGATCTGCACTTAGATAGCCGTGGCATGTTACATACCCAAGGGCAGTTATCAATCGTCGATCCTGACTCTGGTGAAAACCAATTTACCGCGAGTAGTCTGCAAGGACAATTTGGCCAGCTCAGTATCGATACCAATGGCCATTGGAGCTACACCGCAGATAATTTCCAGACGGCAATTCAAGAGCTAAAAACAGGCGAGTTACTGACTGATACCCTACTCGTTCGTAGTGTGGATGGTACCGAGCAACAGGTTACCATCACAATTAATGGTACTGATGATAAAGCGGTGATTGCTGGCACCAGTACTGCTACGCTCACCGAAGATAAAGACGTGCATAGTGGTCAACTGCGTGTTGATGGCGCACTTAATGTCACCGATGCTGACAACGGCCAAGCTCAGTTCCAAGTCAGCTCACTGCAAGGTCAATTTGGCTATTTATCAATAGATAACAGAGGTAATTGGACTTATACCGCCAACAACTCAAACCCGCAAATTCAGGGGCTCAAAACTGGCGAGTCACTCACCGATACCCTAATCGTTCACTCAATTGATGGCACTGAGCAACAAGTGACTATCAAAATCAATGGCACAGACGATAAGGCTGTCATTACCGGCAGCGCAACAGCCACAGTAACCGAGGACAAAGATGTTCAGCAAGGTCTACTACAAACCCAAGGCCAGCTAACCGCTACAGATACAGACTCGGGGCAAGGGTATTTCTTGGCTCAAACGAGTACAACCCAATATGGCCAATTTCAAATCGATGTCAATGGTCATTGGCATTATCATGCCGACAATAGCCAATTAGCCATTCAATCTCTCGCCCAAGGGCAAAAGCTCACTGATTCCGTCATTATAAAAACGGCTGACGGTACAGAACAAACCTTATCGGTAGATATCCTGGGCAGCAACGATAACGCTGTAATCAGTGGCAATCATAGCGCTACCATTACCGATGCAGCCAATGCGCCTAATATCTTACTCGCTAACGGGCAATTAACTGTTACCGACACAGACGTTGGAGAAAATCACTTCCAAGCTCAAGTGATAGCTGGCAGTCATGGTAGTTTCTTAACCATTGATGCAGCCGGTGCTTGGACATACAGTGTCGATAGATACAACACCGATATAGTCAGTTTAAAAGCAGGCGAAAAGCTCAATGAGAGCTTCACTGTAACCAGTGTCGATGGGACTTCTCAAGTTATCACGGCGACCGTATTAGGCAGTAATTCTCCAGCAATTATTACCGGCCAAAACGTGGCGCTGCTCAAAGAAGATACGGCGCAATTATCGGCTAATGGGCAGCTTAATATATTCGACCCAGATAAAGGTGACATGCAGTTCACAGCTGAAACTCTGCAGGGAAAATATGGTCAACTGCTGGTCAATGATAAAGGAGAATGGCACTACCAACTCAACAACAGCTCGCAAGCGGTTCAGTCATTACAAGAAAACCAGCTCGGATTGGAAACCTTTTTTGTAAAATCTACTGACGGCACTCCTCATGGTATACAAATTCAAGTCCTTGGCAGTAATGACAGAGCCGATATTCAAGGTGTTGATACCGGGACAGTGACCGAAGATAAACTCACTTCAGGATTATTAACGACCTCAGGGCAACTGACGATTACCGATGTAGACGCCGGGCAGAACATTTTCCCGTCAGGGACTCAAGATGGCCTATTTGGGCAGCTCGTCATCAGTAATGATGGTCATTGGCAATATCTCGCAAATAATCAACAAAATGCCATTCAACAACTCCCAAAAGGTGCCACCCTTCAAGAAACATTTATTGTTCACTCAATTGATGGGACCGAGCATAAAATTCAGGTTAATGTCGCCGGGGAAAACGATATTGCCACAATTAGTGGTGATAAAACGGGTTCAGTGTCGGAAGATTTACACGTTAATCATGGCTACCTGCAAACCGATGGGCAATTAACGGCTTTAGATGTAGACATCGGGGAGTCGCAATTTATTGCCGCCTCTTACACTGGCACTTATGGCACAGTAAGCATAAATACTTCAGGCCATTGGCAATACACAGCTGACAACGCACAATCTGCTATTCAAGAGTTAAAAGCCGGTGAATCACTAACAGAAAACATTTTGGTTAAATCAGCTGACGGAACCGAGTCCCGTCTTAGCATTACTATTAACGGCACAGACGATAAGGCAACCGTCACAGATGCTCAAACAGACAGTAATTTACGCGGCGTTACTGAAGATCGCGGCTATATAGATACCCATTACGATCTGCACTATGACGGTCAATTAAACATTCAAGATCCCGACAAAGGCGATAACAGTTTTGACCCTAATATAGGTCCGCAAACTTTCCAAGGGATTGGTTACGATACTAAACTCGGTGGGCATATCTTACTCATGCAAGATGGCCACTACACCTATACGTTGGACAATCGCCACATTCAAGACCTTGCCGCCGGCGAAACAAAAACAGATTCGGCGATTATCCGCACCGCTGACGGCACTGAGCATACCATCGAACTTAGTGTACACGGCACCAATGATACCCCCACAGTGAGTGCACAATCACACTCTGTCACTGAGGGTGGCGCCATCCTAAATGGGCAGATGATAGGCCATGATATTGATACTGGTGCACAACTGCGTTATTCAGCACCACAGGTAGATGGACTCACATTAAACCCCGACGGCAGCTACAGCTTTGACCCTAGCCATGCAAGTTATCAATCACTAGCCTCTGGGGTAACAAAAACACTTACGATTCCTGTCACCGTCACTGATGAACATAATGCCAGCGCCACACAAAACCTTTCTATTAGCGTAACCGGCACCAATAATGCCGCCGTCATTGGTGGAGTTGATACTGGCGATGTCAGCGAGGGAACTGCTGGACAAGATATGTCGCCAGATTATGCTCAGCCAGGCATGGCTAAGTTAGGTCAAGCAGCACTAACAGCTGATGGCAAGTTAGATATTGTTGACCCCGATACAGGAGAGTCTCAGTTTGATCCTAAAGGCGGTGCCTGGAATAACTCTTACCATGGACAATATGGACACTTACTATTAAATCCAGATGGAACGTGGCATTACGATGTTACCGTAGGGAGTGTTGACTGGGTCGGAAATAGTAAGACAACAATCGGCACTGCCATTGATAAATTAGGTGAGCATCAAACGTTAACGGATACCATTACTGTATACGCTAAAGATGGTACATCTCACGACATTATTATTACCATTCATGGTGATAATGACCGCCCATATTGCTCTTCAGAAGTGCTGCTAGCTAGTGGCAAAGAAGATCTAGCGCAGACCATCTCTGCCGTTGATCTGTTAGCAAACACCATAGACGTGGATGCCAATGATGCAGGCAAACTCACCATTGCCAATCTGCATGCTGATCATGGCTCTATTCTCACTAACCAAGATGGCACCTTTACCTTTACCCCAGACAAAGACTACAACGGTCAAGTCCATTTCAGTTATGACGTGAAAGATGCCCACGGTGGCATCACCCACACCGGAGCGACAACAACGCTTAGCGCGGTGAGAGACAGTGCTGTCATCACAGAGGTCAGTAGTGGCAGTATTACTGAAGATGGGGCCCACAGTAGTAATGTTAATGGCACCGTCACCGAGATTGCTAATGGTACCCTCAATGTCGTTGATCCCGATAGCGGTGAAAATGCATTTAGATATAGTCAATTTGGCGAAACAAAAATTCATGACCCGTTTGGTGGTCAGCTACGCATTGACAGTGCTGGTAGCTGGGCCTATAGCGTTGATAACGCCAACCTGCAGCATCTAGCACAAGGTCAAACTGAAATCGTAGTATATCGTGTGCATAGTAAAGACGGTACGCCTTACGATCTGCATATTAATGTTACCGGAACCAATGATGCACCAACGATCAATCAGGTACATTTAACCAACGGTACTGAAGATGTCAGTTACCAGATGCAAGCAAGTCAGTTTGGCTTTACTGATATTGATACTGGCGACACCTTACAGGCTATTACCTTAACTAACTTGCCAAGCTTAGCAGCAGGTAAATTTGTACTTGATGGACGTGATGTGTCTGTAAATCAGATTATCGATGCCGGAGATATCAGTAAGCTGCAGTTTGTTCCAGCGAAAGACTTTAATGGTGATGTTCATTTCAGTTATACCGTGAATGATGGCCATGCCGATTCCGCTCCCGCTCAGGCATCCATCAATATCGCAGCAGTGAATGACCCATTAACTGACAGTGGTGCCCGCAATTTAGGCACAACGGATGAAGACCATTCGATTCATATTACACAGGCGCAGCTACTTCAACATTTGTCGGATCCTGACGGTTCACTGCAGATTGTTGGTACCCCAACTTCATCCCACGGAACCTTTAGTGGCGACGCAATTCACGGCTACACGTTTACGCCTACTGCCAACTTTCATGGCGACAATGTCGATATTATTTACCAAGTTACCGATGGCACCAGCCAGAGCACTGCTCTGGCAAGTATTGATATTACCTCAGTGACCGATCCTGCTACGGTAAGTCTACATATTTCTGCAGAACAACAAGTCATGAGCTTTGGTTCTGGTGATAAAACAGCTTATGCCAAAGTAGATGGTATCGATGCCGGTGGCCCCATGCATGCAATGTCAGCCGAAATCACCTTCGTGCTCGACAATGGCCATCCGCCAAGCAATGCAGCGGTGCTATTGAACTACTCTGTACCCGGTGGCCATGATCAACAAAATACTATTACTTTTTGGAATGCCAGTAATCTGCAGTTTGCCTTTATGGGGCCGACAGTAGACACGGGAGTGAACTTACTTGATGGCAATACACATCGCTTAACGATGACATGGGATTCAGGTAGTGGTCATTTAGTGGTTTTTGATAACGGCCACATAATAAAACAACAAACGGTTAATCAAGGCGGTACATTCCCTAACGGCGGTACTTTTATCGCTGGCACACGAGACAATTCCGCGGGGGCTGATAATCCAACAGATTATACCGCTAGCCTTTCAGCAGGAGGCCGAGTGTTTTCCGCAACCATGGTCGATCATGCCGTGACGCCTGCATCTGTTGCTTTAGGTACCATAGCCCATGAGCCTAGTGGCGTTCTAACCAATATTATGGCCGATGGTAAAGGTAACTTTATTGATACCACGGGCCATCATACTGTAACAAGTGGCCCAGGTGCTCATACCGTAGTTGTGCCTGTTGATAGTAACGCAGGCACTATCCCTAGAGGTGCGTTATTGCATCTACACCCTAACGCAGCTGTCAATGCCCCTGACGATGTTGTCACTAAACTCGAAATTAGCGGCTTAATTAAAGGCACACTCTTATCGGATGGTCACGGGCATCAGCACACAATAGCCAGCCTCAATGATAAGGTGGATATCCATGGCTGGAATACCGCATCGTTAACTGCGCAGTTGCCCCATGATGCCGCAACAAACATGAACGTAGCCCTTACTGCAACAACCCAAGCTCCTGATGGAAAAGAAGCGATTTCAATTGAACATGAAGGATTACAACTTGATCCTAACAAGCCCATTCCAGATGCAACAATCACTGGTGATTCAACCGGTAATACCGATGAAGATCACTCAGTAAGCGGACAGCTTACGGTCATCGACAATGACGCGAGCCAAGCACACTTTGCAGCCAACGATATTAGTGGCACCTATGGACACTTAGCTATTAATTCAGCTGGCCAGTGGATCTTTACTCCAAATGCCACCGCTAATGCGTTAACCAAAAATGATCAGGTACACGAAACCTATACCGTTTCTAGTATTGATGGCACCCAACACCAAATCACCATCAACATTGATGGCCGTGACGATAACCCAATCGTTACTGAACTCGCAGCACCTAAAACCGTTATTGAAGACGGCGGACACGACCACGTTCGCACTTCAGGCATGCTAAGTATCAGCGATCCAGATACTGGCGACACCCATAGCATTACCGAACAAACCGATGTGTTGGGTACATATGGACACTTTACAATTGCAGCCAATGGCGGCTGGCATTACGAACTTGATAATGCTTTAGCTGCTACTCAAGCCTTAACCGAAGGGCAACACGTTACCGAAACATTTAATGTAGTCGTTACCGATAATGAAGGTGGTCAAACAACTCACACCATGCACTTTGACGTACAAGGTAGCAATGAAGCACCAACGATTGCGACACAAGTCATCCATGCTATTGAAGATGTTAGTTATCACTTTACTGATGTTGACTTTGGTTTTACTGACAGCGATGGCGGCAGTTTAAGCAGTATCACCATTACGGAATTACCCGCTGCCAGTTTAGGTGTGCTGCATCTAAATGGTGCTGCCGTAACGGTTAACCAAGTCATTAGCCAAACGGATATTGCTAACCTGATATTTACCCCTGAACAAGACGTTAACGGTAGAGTTAACTTTAAGTACTCAGTTAATGATGGCCATGACAACTCATCGGTAGCAACGGCTGAAATTGATATTGCAGCAAGAAATGATGCACCGACCTCAGTTCATCTAAGTGTTAGGGATATTGAAGACCATAGCCATACTTTCAGTAAAAATGAATTCAGTTTTGCTGATGTTGATACGGGCGATACATTGCAGCACATTACCATCACTCACCTGCCCAACCCTGCACACGGTAGTTTATTATTAGATGGTCGAGCAGTGGTTGCTGGCCAGCAAATTGATGCTGATAACATTGATAAATTGGTCTTTACGCCAGTAACAGATTTTAATGGCGAGTCTGCGTTTAAGTACTCAGTAAGCGATGGCAGCCTAGACTCGAAAGAGTACACTGGCGCAATCCACATTTCAGCAGATAACGATGCGCCAACTTTCTTAGCAGGTGGGCAATTTGCATCACTGCCCATCTCGGCGGCTTACGAATTTTCGGGTAATCAAGGCACCGATCTATCAGGCCGAAATAATCATGCCGTGCTAAGTGGCACCATCACTGCCACCACAGGTGCTGATGGCACGCCAGATTCAGCAGTGCAATTTCATGGTGATAGCGGTGCCAAAATCGAAGTCCCGGATTTACAATATGGCCAAGGTATTACGGTATCCGCCAGGGTAAAATTTGACTCAATAGCTGACAGTTATTCCAGAGTGTTTGATTTTGGTAATGGCCAAGCCAAAGACAACATTTTGCTCACCCATAGTGGCACCACCGATACACTACAGCTCGAATTCATCGACGCTGCGGGTCAAAAGCATGACCTAATGGTGCCTCATGGGGTCACCCCGGGCCAATGGATGAAACTGACCGCGACCATTAGTCATGATGGTCATATGGCACTGTATAATAATGGCCAGCTATTAGGGGAAACCGATAGCGGCGCAGAGCTTCCCGCTACCGCTAGAAGTCAAAATTTCATTGGCAAGAGCCACTGGTCACAAGATGGTAACCTGCATGGTGCTTTTGATAATTTTGCGGTGTTTGATCAGGTCATTTCTCCTGCACAAATTAAAGCACTTGCTGCAGCAAGTAACTTGAATGATCTGCTACATAAGTACGATCAAATAGACCACGACCAATTTCACGCAACAGTTAACGTCAATCAAAGCTTTACCATCAATCAAGATGATATTTTAAACCAAGCCACTGATATTGATGGTGATACCTTATCGGTATCCCACGTATCCATTGCTGGGAATCACGGCACGATTCACGATAATGGTGATGGCACCTGGACCGTTACCCCTCAATCCAACTATCGCGGTGAATTGAAAATCGAAGTCGACGTGACCGATGGGCAAGAAACACTACCTGCGCACCTAACAGTTCAAGTGGGGAATGCCAGCATCACCGGTGATAGCAAGCTAACTACCGACGAAACCCATGCCGTTTCGGGTCAACTTACGGTGACCGACCCCGATACCAACCAAGATCACTTCATCGCTCAAGTGCTGCCTAGCAGCCACGGGGAATTCAGTATCGATACCAGTGGTCATTGGCAATATACGCCTAACAAAGCCGCACAAGCGCTGTCACAGGGCCAAAGTGCCACCGATATCGTTACAGTTAAGACTGCCGATGGCACCCAACATCAAATCAGTGTCGACCTCACTGGTAGCGACACCGCGCCAACCACCGTCACCACCGATTTAGGCAAGGTTGAATCTGGCCACACCCACGATTTTCAAGCAACTGATTTACTTGCTAATGTTACCGATGTCGATACCAGCACCGCGGGATTATCGATTGTGGCAGGTTCAATGATCTCACCCCATGGAACGGTAGTAACCAATCCTGACGGCAGCTATAGCTTTACTGCAAATCCAGGCTTTGTTGGTAACGATTTAGCCATTAGTTTCAAAGTCAGCGATGGTCATAACACGATTGATGCCAACGCCATAATTGATGTCACGCCGCCTCTGGCAATTACCCGGTTAGAATATGATACCGGTGTCAGTGATAGTGACTTTGTTACCAGTGATGGCCACATTATCTTATATGGTACTGGCGAGCCCGGTAGCACTATCATGGGCAGTGGGGTTCTCAGTGGCCCTAAAGCAATTGTCGATGCAAATGGTCATTGGAAATTGGATGTTAGCGCAACAGATCGCGCCGACGGTACCTATACCATGACCGTATTTGAAGCCAAAGCCGACGGCAGTTATGCCCAAGTCCATCATAAAATCACCATAGATACAGCTAAACCCACTCTATCTATCGACCCGATTTCGGACGACGATTGGGTCAACCACCATGACCACCAGCAGGATTTAACCATTACAGGCACCACGACCCATGTGGCAGATGGCAATTCGGTTGATGTGATTGTGGCAGGCACACACTATAACGCCACCGTAAGCAACGATCATTGGCAACTGATCATTCCTGCCAACCAAGTTGCTAATATTGGTGACAACGCCTATCAAGTTCATGCAGAGGTGGTCGCGACAGCAACTGGCGATAGCGCTCATGACCAGCGACAACTGGTGGTTTCAGCCGATCTCAGTACGCTGATAAAAACTCAAGCCGTCGAGGAGGACAGTAAGACGACTGCGGCGGGAACGTTATTTGCTGTTGGCGACAGTGAAACCGTGACCACTACCGGGGTGCTACAGGGCAACTATGGCACGTTACACATGAACGCCGATGGTAGCTATCACTACACATTGGACAACCAAACTGCCGCGATTCAGCAAATGGGGCAAACCGATAGCCACGCAGATAACTTTTTCATCAGTTACACCAATAACCATGGCGACACCAAGCATGCCGTGGTCAATATTGGTATTCATGGCACCAACGACGCGCCGCTACTAACAGGCACTTTTGAGATATCCCGTTCAATTACCACGGGCTCAATGACCAACACTCACTCTTACGGCTATATCAATATTGATGACATTGATAACGCTGACAACCTCAACGTCGAGTACATAGATAGTCAAGGTGGTCACCATCAATTGGATTTCACGCCAGGCAACCGCAATAAAATTGATGTGCAGGGCATTGGTCACTTTAATATTGATGCTGACGGTCGCTGGGATTTTACCTTTAGTCACAGTGGTCCAGAACGAGACAAACTCAATCAGGAGGTGGCTGCAGGTAAAATTCATACCGAAACCGTCACCATCAAAGTGACCGATAGCAGCGGTGAGAGCCGGGAAGAACATCTGACCGTGCATATTGGTGACGGTAAAACCGGTCCGCAAATTTTCGGCGCTTCGGAGTCTGTAGTCACTGAAGATAAAGTCACACGCTCGCACGGTTTACTCGATTTATTAGTGAGTGATGTCAAAGTCGCCAGCGGTGTCACATGGGCATTGCAAGCCGGAACACGTCCGCAATATGGTGACCTAACCTTAAATAGCGATGGCAGTTGGCAATATCAGGCCCACAACGATTCGGCTCGTGTGCAGGCCTTGGCTCAGGGTGAGCGACTTGAAGAAACAGTCATGGTGACAGCAACCGACTCCCTTGGCCACAGTGTTGATCAAGCCATGAAGTTAGTGATCATTGGCACCAATGACATGCCCGTTATTGGCCACGCGCTTTCGGGTACTGTAGTTGAAGATCATCTGCTGACACTGAACAAAGCTGATTTACTGGCTAACGTAAAAGACGTCGATAGTCTTGATAGTTACTCAATTAGTCAATTACAGCTTGAAGGTGGCGGCAGCATCAAACCCCAGGGCGATCACTGGATAATTAACCCTGGAGTTAACTTTAGTGGTGAATTAAGACTGACTTACAAAGTTTCAGATGGCCACGCATCAGTCGATAATAGTATGGCTGTCCATGTGTCACCTGATGCTGACACGCCCACCATGATATTCACTAAACATGTCGGAGACTTATCGGCACCATTGGATAGTTTTGCAATTCAAGGTAATCAAAATACCGAGCTTGCACTAAACATCAATGTGGCCAGCCCAGATAGCAGTGAAACGCTTACTGTAGAGATAAGTGGCCTTCCCTCAGGTGCGAGCTTATCTGCCGGCACAGAACATAATGGCGTATGGACCCTACAACAAAGTGAGTTGACCAACCTGAAACTGGTACCTGAAACAGATTTTAGTGGTCATTTTGATATTCAAGTTGTTGCCACAGCCCACGATGGCAGCTCAACGGCAACCAGCAGTCAGGCGCTTGGTGTCGATGTGCTTCCGACTATCGCGGCTGTTGCACAAGCTTCTGCAGCTGACGAGCCTGCCGAGCAAAGCCAAACCAACGTTGTTATTGATGAGGTAAGCGCCGCCATTGAGCCTAGCTCACCTGTCGATCATTACTTCCAAATGCTCGGAATCACCCCGACAGAGGATACGCTTACACCCGCTAATTCACCAACAGAACCGATAACCGAGTTGACCCATTTAGTCCAATCGGGTGCAGATGCGGATATGCTAGATGTGACTCAATCAGATGGATTTGAAAACCCGTTGGATGACGACCACCATCATCAAGCGAGTGATCATCTAATGGACAATGATCCACAAATGGATCAGCCAGATCACTACGCCAACGATGATGACTTGCTGCATCAAGCGCTCAATGACATGCACAATCAAATCTAGTCGTAACGGCTTGCCGATGGCTAACCTGCTATTGGCAGCACCTCACTGACTTACCTAATATTGATAATCGCTTATTAGCGATTATCAATATTAGTCGCCTTGTCCCACCCCAATCCATAAGTGCGTCAACTTGTCTCACTATAAGGTGAGTTAATGGTGCCATAACACTGTAATACCCTTGTTTTTACTGGGGTATTGAAACTGGCATTTATCTTGCTATCACTAAAGTGATCTTTTTCCACGGCAAGTTATATGACATGTAAGTATTCTTTTTTAAACCGTTGTGACCGTTTAAGTGGTGAGTTCAGTGGCGCATTTGCTGATCTCGGCACCTTCCTGCCTTTAGTGCTGAGTTTAATTGCATTAAACCAGTTTTCGCCCCAAGGTATTTTTATGGGGTTTGGCTTATTCGCATTGTTTATCGCGATGTATTATCGCCGCCCAATTCCCGTACAGCCCATGAAAGTGATTGCCGCCTTGGTCATCGCCCAGGGGTTAACACCCGGCATGTTGCAAGCCAGTGGTATTTTAATGGGAATAATTTTGCTGGTGTTGGCGTACTCTGGCGCCATTACTTGGATGGCGAAGCAGCTTTCTCCAGCCGTCAGTATTGGTATTCAACTTGCTATTGGTTTGCAGCTCATCTGGATGGGCGGCCTGATGATGAGCAATACTTGGTCTATCGGCCTAATTGCCCTAGCCGTTATCTTCTTTAGCCGTTTCTTACCGTTACGTTATCTCGCCATGCCCGCAGTGTTAATTGGCGCCATGTTGTGGCAGTACTACACTGGCAGCGCAGATAGCTTTACCCCAGTAGTGCAGTCCCAATGGCAGTTAGCTTGGCCAACCATCGATGAATGGACCGCAGCAGCCGGCCTGTTAGTATTGCCACAGCTTGCTTTAACCTTAACTAACGCCGTAATAGCCACCTCGGCTATGGCTAAAGAAAAGTTCCCCGAAGATGGTGACAGACTGGCGCCAAAACAGCTCGCAAAAACATCAGGTTGGGCTAATTTATTGCTGGCACCATTTGGGGCAACCGCTATGTGTCATGGCGCAGGAGGCTTAGCGGTGCAGCATCACTTTGGTGCTCGCACTTGGATTGCGCCAGCCATTTTTGGCAGCAGCTGCATTATCATCGCGCTTGCATGGGGAGACGGAATGGCAAGCTTACTCGCGCTTATTCCGTTGGCGGTACTTGGTAGCTTACTCACCATTGCTGGCACGCAATTAGCGTGGTCGCGCCGTTTTATTGATGGCAGACCATTCTGTATTTTTGTGATTTTTTCAACTGCCGCAGTGTGCTTGCTAATCAATACAGCAGCAGGATTAGCGGTAGGGGTCGTGCTAGAGATGGGTCGTCGCCAATGGCTGACCGTATCGGATCTTAAGTCTTAAAAGCCACACGTAATATTGAAAACTAAACCGCAACTGCGACAAGGTGTCGCAGTTGCGGTTTTTTCCTTTGCCAGCTTAGGCTTAGATTGCAACAATCTCAATTAGGCCTCGGCCAAGTATTGAAAATTTTGGGAGCTTTACCACTGCAATTACCCACCCCGAACCGGTCTACTCTCCTCTAAGATAGCCTTCGGGGTTCTTTTCAATGAACCTTATCGATTACATAACACTATTCATGCACGGGTTTTTTTAACAGTTTTCGCTGCAATGTACGCCGATGCATTCCTAGCTGCCTAGCGGTCGCTGATACGTTACCACTGTTAGCCGTCAGCACTTGCTGAATATGTTCCCACTCCACCCGTTTAGGATTAAGCGGCGTATCATCAAGTTCGCTCGCGGCCAACTCATTAGGTGAAGCATTGAGTGCGTTAAGTAAAGTTTGGGTATCGGCCGGTTTAGCTAAATAATTGTCAGCCCCAAGCCTGATTGCTTCAACAGCAGTGGCAATACTGGCGTACCCAGTTAACAGCACCATAATGACATCGGGCAAAGAGCGCCGAAGCGGCTCGATTAAGGCTAAACCATTGTCTTGCGCCAATTTCATATCTAAAAGAATATGGCTAGGCTTAAACTGCCGAGCCAGCAATAGGCCTTGGCTCGCATCATGACAAAACTGACACTCAAATCCCTGTTTGCTCATTCGCCGCGCTAATACGCCAGCCAAAGCAACATCATCTTCAATAATGAGTAGTTTTTTTGCTAACTTTCCCATACTGGTAACTCCACTTGGGCCACGGTGCCGCCATCTGGAGGACTACTCAGTAACAGCCGCCCACCTAAACGCTCAAAACTGGCATGACTCAACATTAACGCGATTCCCATCCCCTTTGGCTTTTCGACAATCTTATGTCCTAATTGCGTCAAAAGCGCAGGCGGGATCCCGCAACCATAATCTTTTACCGACACCACTAATTGCTGAGTCACATCATCGTACTGCAACGTCACTTCAACTTGATAATGACCGCGATTCTCAAAACTGGCCCGCGCACCGTTCTCAATTAATGACAGCAATGCGGGTAATAAGCTTGCATCACTACTTAGCTGTAATCCTTCGCTTTGAACTGGCGCTGTGAGCGACAGCTGCACTTGGGGCATTAACAATGTGACTTGCTGTTGTAAATCTAAACCAAGATCGTTTATCGCCTGTAACTGTGGCTCACTTTCACGGATAGACTCAGTGGCAATGCGCAGATCCGCTAAGGTCTTTTCGCACACGCCTAATGCTGTATTCATATCGGACAACATAGGATCATCTGCGGGCAAGTCATCCCCAAGCTCGTCCACTAATAGTCTTAAGCTGGCCAATGGAGTGGCGAGCTGATGCGCCATCTGCGCTGATGCCGTCCCTAACGCCAGTAACTTTTCTTGGCGTAATTGCGCCTCACGCATATAAGCCAGTTCGGCATCTTGGCGCCGCATACGCTTAGCAATATAGGCCACGGTAGTGGTTAACACGAGCGATGAGATCACAAAGTTAAACCACATACCCAAATAGTGTGAGCTCATGTCCATACCATGATGATTCATGGTCGATTCCGGAATAGAGAACACCATAACCGAATAAGCTAACGTCGATAAACATGCCAATATCCATGGCGCCCAATAAGGCAGTAATATGGCAGAGATGGCGATGGGCATTAGCAATAATGAGATAAATGCATTGGTTGCCCCACCAGAGAAATACAACCAGCTAATCCAAAAACAGCTATCAATCGCTAAGGCAATAAACAAGCGTTTATCACTACTTAGCAGTGGCTTTCTATTCCAAATCACGACCACCAAATAGATGGCTTCAATCGATAAGGTCAAGTTAAGCAGCGGGCTGTGCAAAGACAAACCAAAGGTGTCAGCAAAAATAAAGGTCAGACATAGTTTAAGCACTAACCCCATGGTCCAGAGCAGCGCTAACTGCTCGCCACCACGATAGACATTACTCAATTGCATTAAGCACCCTCTGCATTAGTGAGCTGCAGGCCTATTGCCGCCAAAGCTTGCGAAGACTGCGTCAAAGCATCGGTGGCACCTTGAACAAAATCTACATCGCTGCGAATATTTAGTGCCTCAAGGCGTTGGCACAACAAGCTGCAATCTCGTGGTCGTTTGGCACTATCATTGGGGGCATCCGCGGGTAAAATGTGCTCGCTTGGCTTACCGACCAGTTTCGCCAATGTGAGTAACATATCGTACTTTGTCATACGCTCACGGGCGCTAAAATGATAGATACCATGCACGGGTGTCTGGTTGGCTTTATGACTGGCCAGCTGCAATATGGCTTGCGCAATATCAGCGGTACTGGTTGGTGAGCGTATCGCCCAATTATCAATGTGTTGCTGGGAGAGATGATTAAGCTGGTTAAGCAGCACCAATACTGCTGACTCATCGACACGCTCAACCTGGCCATACAAAATGGGGAGCCGCAAAATGGCAAAATCGTCGCTGACGGTTTGTACGACTTGCTCCCCCTGCCATTTAGATTGACCATAAAAATTCACTGGATTTGGCAAATCGGACTCAGCATAGTTTCCCCGCTGACCATCAAACACATAGTCGGTAGAAACGTAGAGTAGCCAGACGTTGTGGCGCTGAGCCGCATGAGCTAAGTCTGCGCTTGCCTGTACATTGAGGTTCAATGCCGCCTCGGGATTTTGCTCTGACACATCAGGCCGCCGCTCGGCAGCGCAGTGGATAATCATATCCGGTTGCACCTCAGCCAAACAGGCATCAACAGCCTTGCTGTCGGTAAGATCTAACCGATAATCCCCTGCATTTGCACGGCTAAAAGCCGCGGCTACCACTTGAAACTGAGCTTGCTGCTTAAAGGCGGCTACAACCGCCCTGCCCAACAAGCCACTGGCGCCGGTCACAAGTAATTTTGTCATGAGTTTTCCCTAATTAGGCTTTCCATGACGCTAGTTTAGGGCGTTTACGCGCCAATGAATAGCCACGATTACCACGGATGTGACCAGCCGCTTATGCGCATCATTACCAAGGCAGATATTGGAAAATCCGCAATCATGGGTTGCTCAGCGGTACGAGTTAACATCAGCTTGGCAATGCGACCTGCTCAAACTCACCCCATGAAATAACTGCGTTAGCCAGCAAGACTAGTCAATAGCGCTAGCGAGTATTGGCTTTCAAAGCTGAACATTTTTTATTCAATTCAGAAGGATGACTCACAACCAAAATTAATGTATACAATATTTAAAATACAAAAATAATAAAGATTGCTATGTTTAATAAAATTAAGTCTTCAATCGTCGCCCAATTAACCTTAGGTTTGTGTATCGCCTTGTTTAGTATTACGGTGCTCAATGGCGCCATTAACTTACAACGCGTCACCGAACAAACCGAGTCGTTTTACCAACAGGCGGTGCAGCAGTCTTTGGATCGCGTGACCACTGAACTAGGTAATATTTTATTAACTAAAAAGCTGCAGTCAGATGCGTTATTTCTAAACCCCACCAGCCTGGACGCCATTGCTAGCCTTAAGATACGCGGTGCCTCGTACGAGGATAATACGCAGATCACTGATCTACTTGAGTTCATCAACCAGATAGCAGCGATGGATCCTCTTATCGTGACTCCCTATTTTTCATCGGCGGTGACCCATGAATACTATGATATTTATGGTCGCTACCTAGATAATGATTACAACGTATCGACTCGCCCATGGTGGCAAGAACTGTTAAAAATCAATCGCCTCTATATTGAAGATCCGCAGCGAGATCTTTCCGGGCGATTGGCTGTTGCTATGCGCCAGCCCCTTTATCGAGACGATGTTTTACTTGGTAGCGTTGGCCTAGATATAGAAATGACAGGATTTACTCAGGAGTTGATGCACAAGGCTAAAATTAACGGTGTCGGCGAAGCCTTTCTAATGACCGACAAAGGCACTGCTGTCGCCTTTCCAGATATAGATCAATTTACCGGTAATAAGTTACGAATTGCAGATGTCGACCAGCATTTCAAGCAAGCTAAAGGGTTTAATGATTTACAACAAGCAATGCTCGCCGGTACTGTTAGTGACTTTCCTGTGCAGTGGCAGGGCCAAGCCTATCGAGTATATAGTCAAGCCATTACACTCACAGCCCCCAAGCTTGACTGGCAAGTTGCTGTCATGCTTCCAGAAAGCGCGATTAGCCAACCGCTGGAACAAGCACAGCTATCTGAATTGCTGCGAATCGTGGTTATCTTAGTCATTATGGCACTGGCTATTGCTTCATATAGTCGTTGGCAACTTAAACCTATAAAACAATTACTTGATGGCCTACAAACCATCGCTAGCGGTGATGCTGATCTATCGCAACGGATTAAATTAAATCGCCAAGATGAACTCGGTGCACTCGCGCAAGCCTTCAACCAATTCGTCAGCCAACTGCAAAACTTAGTACAAGACACCCGAGACTCAGCTGGCAATGTCAAAACTCAAACCGAGGAGGCGCAATCCTCAATCAATCAGTCTCAGCAACACATTACTAGTCAGAAGCAGCAAATAGAGTCTGTTGCGAGTGCTGCAACGCAGACAGCACAAACCTCTGAGCATGTCTCAACACGTATTGGCAGTGTTTACGATATTGCGCAGCAAACTGATAGGCAAGTGCAAAGCGGTCTTAAGGTGGTTCGCCAATCTGTACAGGGGATTGAGCAACTAAACAACCAAATTAGCCAAGCTTCCGATGTGGCTAGTCATTTAAAGGCTGAAACAGAGAATATCTCTGAAGTGCTGGATGTGATTAAGGCCATTGCCGAACAAACCAACTTATTGGCACTTAATGCGGCAATCGAAGCTGCAAGAGCCGGAGAACAAGGGCGAGGTTTTGCAGTCGTGGCCGATGAAGTACGTTCTTTGGCATCAAAGACACAAGATTCTACCTCTCGAATCCAAGATATTATTGTGCGTTTGCAAAGCAGTGCAAACGACACTGTAGAGGTAATGAACGCCAGCCAACAAGACACCCGCCAGTGCATGCAGCACAGTGATGAAATTGCCGATACCTTCAATGCAATTACCGATGCACTGGGTCAATTCCAACAACAAACCAATGAAATTGCCAGTGCCATTACTCAACAAACAGCAGCAGCGCAGCTGATCAGCGAAAACATTTGCGCTGTTAGTGACAAAGCCGATGAAAGTGTCAATCAAATTCAACGAGTGACACGATCGATTGGCACCGCTGAATCACAAGCCACTCAATTACAACAGTTGCTCGGCCAATTTAAGGTGTAACACACTAAAACATCATCACCAAAGACAATAGCAATAACGCCGCCATGGTAATATTAAACCCGCGTAAACGCTGGTCGCAACTGAGCCAGCGTTGCAGTTTTTGCCCAGCGTATGCCCAAATACTCACTGAGGGGATGTTCACCAGTGCAAAACACATTGACACAATCAACACCCCTTGCCAGGTGCCACTAACGTTATAAACACTCACCGCAGTCAAGGCCATTGACCAAGCTTTGGGATTGATCCACTGAAAATTTGCCGCAGCAATAAAGCTCATTGGCTTATAGGCGCAATCATGACGACTGGGTTTGCTTAAGGCGATTTTCCCTGCCAAATAGATAAGATAACCAATACACAATACTTGCAATATTTGCTGTAGCAGCGGCCACTGCTGAAACAACTGCATCAGACCAACGCCAACTAAAACCACCATAAAGCTAAAGCCTAGGGTGATACCCAACATGTGCGGAATAGTGCGAACAAATCCCACATTGGCACCCGATGTCATCAACATAATATTGTTGGGGCCTGGCGACACCGTTGAGGCAAACGCAAAAGTTAATAATGCAATGAGACTTTGTAGCTCCACAGTGATTCTCTCTCGGTAAACAGTAGAGATTGAATTTTACCGCGTATACAGGTAAATTTTATTCCTTATTGACGACGATTACGTGCTTTTAAGCAACAAATTAACATTATGGATAGATTTGACGAAAGAATATTGCAAGCGCTAAAAGTGAATAGCAAATTGTCTAATGTCGACTTAGCTCAACAAGTGGGTTTATCGCCATCTGCAACGTTAAGAAGAGTGCAAGAACTCGAACGCAGTGGCGTGATAAAAGGCTATCGGGTTATTTTAGATGCGGGGAAAATGGGCATTGGCTTTATCGCCTATGTCACCATTGGTCTGTCTAATCACAGCAAAGCAGCGCAAAAGGCATTTGAAAACGACGTAATGCGAGCAACTGAAGTCACTGAGTGCCACAACGTCACCGGCGCCAATGAATATTTACTTAGAGTTGAGACCCGTGATCTTAACGCCTATAAGCATTTTCATACCGACATACTCGGTGATATTGCTAACGTGAATGCCATCACCACATTGGTGGTAATGGATACCCCCAAAGATGAGCGTTAAACCCAAAAACGCTGAGCAGCCCACCATTGCCTTTTTTGATTTTGACGGCACTATCACCGATACCGACTCGTTTACCGCATTTATGCGATACAGCGCTCAGCCATGGCGTGTTGTCTGTTTTGGTCCTCTGCTTTTGCCACTTTATCTTGGTTATAAAGCCGGCTTTGTTCCAGCCAGCCCACTACGCCGTTTAGTATCACTGCTCGCACTGCGCGGCCGACACTATCGAGAGTTGAAACATATTGGTCAGCAATATGCCGCGCGTTGCCTGCCTAAGTTTATCCGACCAACGATGTTGGCTAAGTTAGAGTGGCATCTAGCTCAAGGCCATGAAGTGGTTGTGGTCTCTGCCTCATTAGATTTGTATTTGCAGCCATGGTGCCAGCAACATCAACTGGCGTTACTGTGCAGCGAAGTTGAACAGCAGCAACAGCGACTGACCGGCAGCTATGTCAATGGCGACTGCTGCGCACAGAGAAAAGTGAGTCGAATTCAGCAGGCGTATAACCTCAGTCACTACCAAAAAATCTATGCCTACGGCGACACCGATGAAGACCTGGCAATGCTTGGCCTCGCTGACGAGGCCTACTTAAATAATAAGCTTTATCAATCCAAAGCTTAGCGCATGGTATTGCGGGCAATGTCATTGTTAATCTGGTCATATTCTGTGACGATTATTATTTTGCAAAACCAGCCCAATTCGCTAACCTGACAGCATAGACCCGCACTTTGCTAGGATTTGACTCGGCATGACGCCAGATAATTTACCACTTATCATTGCAGGCCCCATTTTACGTCACTGTGATAACCATCATTTTACTTTGTGGTTTGTTAGCCGTGAGCCTCTTAGCAATTTAAGTGTCGCGTTAACTCAGCAAGGCGATACCCCTGTTGAGCTTTTTCAACAAACATTGACCGAACAGCAGTATTTAGCCCTTCCCTTGGGTCAGCGCGCCTACCAGTATCTAATTCAGCTCGAACAACCTGAGTTACTCCCCAGCAATCAATCGATTGCTTATCAGGTTTATGCTGATGATGCAGCCTTGTTTAGCGAGATCGATGACATACAGTACGACGAGCAAACACCAGTCAATTTTATAGTCAAACCTAAGATTGAGCATATGCTGCATGGATCTTGTCGCAATGCACATCATCACAGTGGTGATGCTTTGGTGGCCGCCGATACCCAACTAGGCCAAGATTTAAGCCTAGCCGCCAGACCAAGTCTGTTAATGATGAGTGGCGATCAGGTCTATGTGGATGATATTGCTGGACCTATGTTATACGCCATTGGCAAAGTCATTGAGCTACTCGGTTTGCATGATGAACATATTGACGCGCAAATGCTTACCCACAGCAAACAGATTAGCTATCAACCTGCTGCGCTGTACCAACGTCATCAAAAGCTGTTACCCCATACAGAATATCCTGCTAAAACGGCCCTAGGTCGCTGGTATCGTAACCACCCAGTGTTCACTTCATCACTGGCCGAAAACCACCTTGTCAGCCTGTCAGAAGTGATGGCGCTATACTTACTTACCTGGTCACCTGAGCTGTGGCAGCAAATTGATATCCCCAAAGAAGTGGCAGGATTAAGCCCGAAGTTGCAGCAACGTTGGCAGCAGGAGTGGCAGCATTTACTTGAATTTAAAGCCGGCTTACACCAGGTCAGACGTTTGCTTGCCCATATACCCACCTATATGATTTTCGATGACCATGATGTCACCGACGATTGGAACCTAACGGCTAAATGGGAAGAAGCCGCCTATGGCCACCGGTTTTCTAAACGGATTATCGGCAATGCACTGATAGGCTATACCTTGTTTCAAGGGCTAGGTAATGCGCCAGCCGTTTTTCAACCCACAATAGCTACCAAGCTAAAGCAATTTCTTAGTGACTATGATGAGGCCAGTCACGACAGTCTGATCGACGATCTACTTAAATTTGAAAACTGGCACTATCAACTCAACACTAGCCCCAAAGTCGTGGTACTTGATACCCGCACCAATCGCTGGCGCAGTGAATCTAACTTGGCAAAACCTTCCGGCTTAATGGATTGGGAAGCCTTAATGGAGTTTCAGCAACAATTAGTCGGCGAAGACAAAGTCATTATTGTCTCTGCCGCCCCCATGTTTGGGGTAAAACTGATTGAAACAATACAAAGAACGGCCACAGCTTTTGGCGCGTCATTATTGGTTGATGCTGAAAACTGGATGGCCCACCCCGGCACCGCAAATACCTTGCTTAGTATTTTCCAGCACCGCAAAACCCCACAACAATTTGTGATTTTGTCCGGTGATGTACATTACTCTTTTGCTTACGACATCCGCATCCGATTCCGCAGAGGTGGACCGAGGATCTATCAAATTACCAGCAGTGGTATTCGTAATCAGTTTCCTGAAAAGTTACTGCCCTGCTTCGATAAGCTTAATGGGTGGCTTTACGGGCACTTCTCACCACTTAACTTCTTTACTAAGCGTAAACGCATGTCTATTCGTGGGCGCATGCCCAATGGTGAGCGCAGTCAGCGTTTGGTGAACAACAGTGGAATTGGCCATGTCTATTTTGGTGAGAATGGTGAACCAACAAGCATACGGGTTTTACATGCTGATATGAGTATCACTCAGTTTGATCCGCCAAGAAGTAAGCGCTAGTCCTTTTTGGCACTAGCGCTGCTATCAGAGATAAGTGGGCTTACTGCTCTGGCTTAGGCATAGGGCGACTAACAGGTGCACTGGTGGCTTGTTCACTACTTTGATGCTTGTGATAAGCGTAGTCTTCAGGGCTATGAGGTGGTTGAGTTGGTGCCCGCTGAGCACTAGGTGCATCTGGACGAGGCACGGGTGCTTTATGTTGACGCTGTTGCACCACTTGTTGCTCAAACCCATCTTCATTAACCACTCGACTTGGACGCTGCTCAACCGGCGCCGTTTGCGATACCGGAGCGCTAATAACCTTGGCCGCCACTGCAGGGGTTTGTGCAGAAGGAGCTGGCTTTTGGGCACTCGATACTGGCGAGTCTGCGGTTGAGGATAGCTCAGCGGCAGGTTCTTGCTGGCTATAGAGTGCCACGGCAGCTAACGAAACGGCCACCACGGCAATAGAAATCAGTCCTGTTTTATTCATATTATTATCCTTTTTATAGGCATAAACTCAGGATAGCGATGCCTTCAGTGTCAAATCAGCATAATCTGATATGGTCTAAAAAACAACAATAGAATATTTTATACAAAACTACAAAGTCAACGGCTCACAGCTGACATCGATGGGTTTAGCTGTGATAGGGTCGTTAAATTGTAGACGTTGGGCCAATAGTTGTAGCGGCTGGTTATAGTCGTCATCCTGCGCAGCTTGCAGTTGCGGATAGCATAAATCATTAATAATTGGCATGCCTAAGCTGTGCATATGCAGTCGTAATTGATGGGTTCGACCAGTAATTGGCGCTAGGCTAAATAGTCCAAGTCCTGCCTTCACTTGTTCAAGCTTAATGATCGAATGGCTATTGGGTTCGCCATCAACCACTTTGCGGGTAAAACTCGGTGTGGCTTTGACAATACGATTACGCACCTGCCACTGTAGCGGCAGTGTCAAAGTGTTATCTTGCCAGCACTGAGATAACTGCGGCGTGAGTGGCGCAATTGCCTGATAGGTTTTAGTAATTTCACCGTCGCGAAATAATCGGTGATAGGCATCACGCCCAGAAGCGGTTTTACTCAGCAATACTAAGCCACCCGTAGCCCTATCAAGCCGGTGCGCCGGTTCAATATCCATCAACCCAGTTTGCAGGCGTAGTCGGTTGACTAAACATTCGTTGATCACCTTGCCACTTGGATGCAATGCCAAAAACGGCGGTTTATAAGCAATGATAATCTGCTCATCTTGATAAACGATGCGATGTTGCAGCGGTATCTTGGCTTCAACGGCCACTTCTCGGTAGTAGTAAAGGCGTTGGCGACGACGCACCAAACTGTCAAGCGTAACCGGCTGTTTATCATGCCAATACACGTTATTGGCCTTGATTCGCGCGCGCCATTGCTCTACATCGATATGTGGAAAGCGCTGGCACAAAAACTCCACCACAGTTAAAGAAACTGACGCGTCGGCTGGCACCGCGACATAAGATGCTTGTTGGGCACGCACAGTAGAATGGGTTGCAGCAGGGGAAGACTTGGACATGACTCGCTCAAATAACCGTTAACGCCAACATTGTAACAGCAATCATGACATTATGATCTGCAAGCAGAGGTACTCGTTCAGACAATGGTTTGCAACAAGCCAAACCAGCTAGGTCGCGTGAGATTTGATTAACTCTAAAACAAAATCCATCGTCTTATGACAATCAGGTTGGCTCAGTAATAGCTGCTTGTCTTTATTGTACAGAGGTAACACCTCTAGCCAGCGCTGACTCACCCAAGTCGCATCATCAAGATGCAAGTGCACATACAAACCGAACAACTCAGGATTCACTTCATAAAACTGCGCTAAAGCCTGACTAATGAGCTCAAATTCGCCTTCAATAGGTTCATGCTGCCAATTATTAGATGCCAATGTACGGGCAATCCATGCACCATCACGGCGCTGGGCGGCAGACAACACTTTTACTCGCTGTCGTCCCTCAAGCACTAAACCTAAACTGTCGTCATCAAGTAAATTAAAGTCGATAATATCGCACTCAGTCGCCAGTGGATAACAGGGTATGACTTGCTGCTCTCGTTCCATAGCAAAGGCTAATCGGTAGTCGCCTTTTAACACTTCGGCTATCACCGCAAGCTGGCCGGGTTCGACCACGCGGATCTCGATACGACCGCCAGGCAATAGCAGATCATCTCGCGCTATTAGCGCCATCTCATGAGTTAGCATCACTACCCCCTTCCCGCTTTGGGTCGGCTACAGTGTATGAATTAATCGCAATAAAAGTTGCTTAGCTCAGCCTTTGTTTGTCGCTTTGCTATGACAGCGATAGTTAATGCAGCCGCTGCAATTGAGTTAATCATTGCAGTCCTTGGCCTCGCAAACACGCCATTACTTAACCAGCGGCACCTTTAAACGATTAGTACAAAAATCAGACAAATTTAATCGATCATGTAAAGTGTAGCAGCTTCATTCAAAGCTGCTTAGACACAGTAGGCCAACGATATCGCCGCGGCGATCATCCATCGTCACTACTTAATTAGACAGGGGATATTACGATTTCATTTCATGATGCAGCGTGAGTGCTAGTACAAGTCCTCTAGATAATCACTTACATTGCCTTTAACTACGACTTCGGCAAACTCATCGGCAAGTTGCTGGCTCATTTTTAGTGCCGATTGCCAGTATTGAATGCGCTCATCGCTACTGAGGCGGCTAAAGTCTTCACGGTCGGGAAGCTTGCCATAAGGCAAACTGTCGATAAATCCTTGGCTGGGCGCTAGCACCAACGCATCGTGATAATTGCTTGATGCACGGCGCCAACCGAGTGCTTTATCAAACCAACCAGGTTTCATATGGGGATAGAAATGCGGATATAAGGTGAGTCCATCGCGTCCGGTATGGGGAATATCAAAATGATAGTCACTGATACCACCATCAAAATAAGCCCCCGCAGGTGCGCCACTGATATTGTGTACTGGGGCAATCACCCAAGGTATTGCCCCGCTAGCCACAAGCACTTGCTGTACATTGTCTGCGGTTAACGCGACCGTTGTTGTCGGTAGATCTGCCAATTCGCTAAACGGCGACGTGTTAGGGCTAGTGGCAAACACTGTACGCTGAAAATGTAGCGCGATACTGCGGCGGCTCAACAAATTACTTGCTGCCGCCCCCAGCAAACCCGCGGCCAGTTGCGCTCGATGCTGCCCGCCATTTAGATGCCGGCCACGGCAGGCAATAAAATGGCTATTTACCAGCGGCTGAGTCACGATATCGGTCCCGGATTTAACGCCCACGATGCCGCTAATAATCTTCGCGACATTAGCACTAATTTGCTCCGGTGAGGGTTTAGTATCGTAACGCTGATTAATGTACAGCGCCTCAAAGCGAGAATAAGCAGCATCAATATCATCTTGGGCAAAACAGCATAAACGCCACGCGCCAGATGAAGCACCTAAGGTATCGATAACATGCTGACGATTAGCTAAAAACTGACTAAAAATATACCGGTCTAGTGCAGCAATCCCTATCCACTTAGGTCCACCGGATGCGGCTAATAGTCGGGTAAACAATTGCGGATTTAAGCCTTGTTGTTCAATGACTTTTCGCGCTGTCGGTCCAACTAAAAATCGTAATGACGCCAAAACTACTCCCTGATATGATGAGTGCTAAATACCTATCTGCCGCAATGAAAAAGGACTTTTTATGGCTGACCCAAATTGCCCTGCATCAATTATAATTCGACCTTTTCGCCAGTTTACACTGGGCTTTGCTATTTTCTATTTATTTTTACTCGGATTGATGTTTATCCAGCGGCTAGGTAGTAGTTGGGCAGAGTGGCTTAATTGGGCTGTTTTCCCCATTATGGGCATCGTCGCTGTCAATTATATGTGGCATAAAAGAATGGTTTTCGATCCGTCTCAACTCCACTTTATCAATATGCCACTTGATCATGGTCGCACTACAACTAAGAATCTTAGCGTCCCTTATCACGATATCGGCTCAGTACGCTTACTCGGTGACCAACTTTATATCGATACTCGTCAAGGAAAAGTCAGCTTTCCACTTAAACCGCAAAGCCGAGTCGCCACAGAGCTTCAGGCTGCATTTGCACAATTTGATATCACAATGATTGTGCAGTCCTCATTGGTCACCAGTGATGATTAAAGCGGGCTGTGGCTCTCTAGACGATATGTGCCATCGGTACGTATATAAATAATGCTTGCTTCACCATTTGCTGCCACTTCATGGCTAAAGTTACCTTGAGATGCAAAGTAGCTACCACTGTTCAAACTGACCTGCCCGTTGGACTCCACGGATTGATAGTTAAGTTGACCTTGAATCACTACAGCACGAAATTCAGCAGCATCGACTGTAATCCGCCCCTGATAATCCGCAGGCAGTTTCAACAGCAATCCGCCAAGTTGCCCGTCAATGGGGCTGCCCCAAAGTTGGCTTAATTGCACATTAGAGTCTTTGCTAGCACTGGTGTTACTTACGGGTTGCCAAACTAAATTATCCCGGTGCATATTCAATGCATGCTCACCACTAACAAACTGCTCTGCAGATGGTTTAACCAAATAAGGCCCCGCGTCGATTTCTAAGTAAATTAGATTACTTTCGCTGTTTGCAGCTGTTATATGGTTCTCACCCGCTGGCTGGGTCCAAAAAGAGCTGACTGGCATCCACGCTTTAGCCGCTGCGGGATCATCGTTATGTAATTCACCTTCAATCACGATACCTCGGTAGCTGATATTATGAATGTGTGGTGGTGAAGCAAAGCCACGATTAAATCTCACCAACATACCCGTTGCTTTATTCTGGGTGCGATCTCCCCATAAATTAGCAGCCGCGGGACTTTTATCTCCTCTTAACGGATTAAGGTATCCCCATTCAATCGCATCGCTGCTTAGCCAGGATGACTGCTTATACTCAGCGATAGGAACAGCGTCATTAGCAAATGTTAACTGGCAGCCAAATGTCACCACCAACAGCACAGCTTTAGCGATTACGCGCCTAATCTTCATCATTCCACCTTAATCTCATCCCACATATTCAAAACAAACAACATCATAAGCGAACCAAAACAGTTGATAAATGCCGCCTGACTTTAAACACTATCAATAAATTATTGATAATTTCCCTGGCTCAAACCACTGTCAACTTCCGTTGCCATACACAGTAAATGTGATCTTGATCAATATCACCAAACTGCTAATATAACCAAATCGAATTAGTTATCACCAAAAGAAATAAAAGAATAGGTGATGAATTAAACCCACATAACCATAAGAATAAGAGTTACCCATGAGCCAAAGCCAATCACTGAGCCAAATTTACCTTGATGCTAACGCTACCACCCCAGTACTGCCCCAGGCAGCAGACGCCGCAGTAGCTGCAATGCAGGAGTTATTTGGTAACCCAAGCAGTAGCCACATTACGGGCCTGAAAGCCAAACACTTGATGGAGCAAACTCGCCAAAAGGGGCAGCAATTACTCGGCAGCGGCAATGGCAAATTGATCTTTACCAGTGGGGCGACAGAAGGTATTCAAACTGCAATCCTGTCGGCACTGATAGCCGCCAAACAGCAGATGCAAGCCGACAAAAGCTATAGCCTACTTTACGGCGCGACAGAACATAAGGCGGTGCCCAACTCACTGGCACACTGGAATGAGATCCTTGGCATCAACGCTGAAATAAAAGCCATTCCGGTAGATAAAATGGGTAATTTGGACAATGACTTTATTGCCGAGCATGTGCCTTCGGCATTGATGATTTGCACCATGGCGGTCAACAATGAAACTGGCGTGTTTCAAGACCTCCCCGAACTCGATCGCTGTATTCGTCAGCATAATCCTGACGTATTTTGGATGGTCGATTGTGTACAGGCGTTAGGAAAAAGACCACTAACACTCGCTAACACCAGTATCGACTATGCCCCATTTAGCGGTCATAAGCTCTACGCGCCTAAAGGCATTGGTTTTGTATATATCAGAGACAACGCCCCGTTTACGCCTTTTATTGCCGGAGGCGGTCAAGAAGGAGGGTTACGCTCCGGAACTGAAAATCTGCCAGGTCTAGCAGCATTATCGGTGATCTTTGATATGCTACTTCAGCCAACAAATAGCCCTTTTGCCGATTTGCAAACCCTTGATAGTTTTCGTCAGCAGTTAGCTGATAGCCTCACTCAGGCTTTCCCTAGCATTGTGTTTAATCACGACTTTAGCAACAGCGTGGCAACCACATTGAATTTCGCGATTCCTGGATTCAGTAGTAAAGAGATCATGGATCTCTTTGATGCGGCCCATATCCGCGTCAGCTCCGGATCAGCGTGTAGCTCAAAAGTCACCCGCAGTTTCGTACTTGATGCCATGGGACTGCCGACCTGGCAGAGCGAAAGCGCGATAAGAATGTCTTTTGGACCCGCCATTAGCCAACAAGAGATAGACGCTGCATGTGCTCGCATTCAAACGGCGGCAAATGCGTTAGGCCAAAGCTGCTTGCGGATTAACCCTGAGCAAATCGATGACAAATCACCACTCAACGGCCTAGTAGAACTGCGCGCTGGGGCGAATTGTTGTTGGGTATATACTGACCAAGCCAGTCAACAAGCCGTGGTCATTGATGCCGTGCCGGAGCTGGTTGAGCGAATTGACACGTTATTGCAATGCCAGCAGCTACAAGCTGTTGCCATACTCGATACCCACGGCCATGCCGACCACGAATCTGGCCGCGTTGCGCTGGCAAAGTTACACTTAGCCAAGCAAGATTGTGATCACTTAGGCTGGCCAGCAGACAGCGATAAACTGGATTTACAAAACAATCGTTTTGACATGATGAAAGTCGGCACCCTAAAACTAATTAAGGTGCCCACTCCCGGCCATACCGATGATAGCGTGACTTTTCTTCTAGCCAATGATGAACGGATTCACTTTGCCTTTTGTGGTGATACGGTATTGATGGGCAGCCTTGGGCGCACTAACTTTGATAGCAGTAGCGCCGAGCAGATGTTCGACAGTCTCAAATCTTTGTATGCATTGATAGGCCAAGATACTTTGCTGTGCGCCAGCCATGATTATCACAACGAGTTCACCACCAGTTTCGCGGCGGAAATGCCCCGAAATGCGCTTTTAAAAGCGGTGTTAACCGAATCCATTGACCGTAATGAGTTTGTCAGTCGTAAGCAGCAACTTGATGCCCACCTATGCGATGAAGTTGGCCAAACCATTATGTGTGGCGCCTACACACAAGATTGCCAGCAACAACACATCATTGAATATACCAGCCAGACGCTAAGACAGGTGCTATCGCAACCTAACGATCTGAAAATTGTTGATATACGTGAGCCCCATGAATACGCGTTGCAACATGATCTGGCCGACTTAGATAACTGCGATCTCAACATCCCGCTAACACGCCTAGTGCAATTCATTGAAGAAAATAGCAACGCTAAACAGCAGCAGTGGGTATTAGTGTGCCGTAGTGGCAGCCGATCAATGGTAGCTGCACAGGCCATGCATCGCCTTGGCTTCAGTCAAGTGGCCCATTTGAAAGGTGGCTATGCCCTAAGCGCCTAACCCTATACAGCTAAAAAGGGCTAGAAGCATTCAGGACAATAGGTGCTTCGCCCTAATTTGCTTTCTAAACTGGCTAGGCGTACAGCTCTTTATCGATAAAAACTGTCGGTTAAAATTGGAGATGTTGTTAAAGCCACATTTGTCACTGATAACAGCAATGGGGTGATTAGAGGTGATCAGTAATTTACAGGCTTTACCGATACGCAGTTGATTAATAAATTCGGTCAATGTGCGTTCGGTGCGGCGTTTAAAAAAGCGATGAAAATGATTGGTGCTCATATGAGCAAGCTTGGCCATATCATCAGCATAAAGCGCTGAATCGAAGTTCTTGTAGATGTATTCAATCACCCTATCTAGCTTATCAATGCCGGCATCGGTTTTATCCCCATAGCTAAAAAAGCTACTCGACAACGGCTGAGGGTCTTCATCTTGCAGCATGATATTAAACAGTTCCAAGAGTAAAATATAACGCTGGAATGTATCTTCTTGGGTCATGCGCTCAAACAAAGCCTTAGCACGCTCGCCGCTATGACTAGAGAATAAAAGACCGCGCCCAGAGCGCTTCAGCATGGTTTCTAGTGCGGTCATTTCTGGATGATCTGCACTTAAATTTTCAATCCAAACTTTGGGGATTTGCGCCACATGGACAACTTGCATAGAGCCATCTTCATTAGGGCTACTATGCCAAGTATGGGGCATATTAGGCCCCACTAGCACTAAGTCGGCATCAGCGTAATCAGCAATATTATCACCAACATAGCGTAAGCCTTGACTGTTAAGCGTCAAACAAACCTCGTACTCAGGATGGTAGTGCCAATTAAAGTCAATTTGAGGGATATCATACTTAACGTACCGCCAAGAGCTATTGGTGGACGGTATCACCTTCTCGCACATGGGTTTCATCGTAAAAATCCGTTTATTTGTAATCCGACCTTGGTGCTAATTCAATAAAAAGTGAAGCGCTCTCTCCAGAAAGCTTAGCCAGTTTATCTAAATACCAAAGCAATGATATTAGACCTTAATATTATATTATTCTACGCTGTTCGCTAGCCCGCAACTCATCGTACCAGCACCACTTTGCAGATAATTTGACATATTTAATTATTATTTAAAATATACAAAAAACCACCAGTAAAAAGTAACATCAATAAACCTAGAGCAGACAAGCCATTCAGCGATAAAATTAATAAAAGCCCGTCAAAGTAACAAGTTTATTATCCGATATTTAAAAACACTGAATTACAATATTTAATATAAGAATAACTTGATAGAATAATATACCAACAACCTTGATTCGTATAACTGACCCTCACATAAGTCGATAGGTTATTTATGGCCAAACATATAAAAAAATATGGCAATGAATAATTACCCTGAAAACAATAAGGACGATTTACTGTGAATATAAAACCCCTAGTGACCGCACTCACCCTTGGCTTAGCAACATTGGGCCAAGCAAACGCCGCCGATAAAACTATCTACCTCACTTTTGACGATGGCCCAATGAATGCTACACCAGCACTGCTTGATACCCTCAATGCCGGTGGCATCAAAGCTACATTTTATGTCAATGCTTGGCACTTAGACGGGATTGGTGATGAAAACGAAGATTTGGCTTTAGTCTCTCTTATCGATACCTTAAAAGGTGGTCACGTGGTTGGTAACCACAGCTACGATCATATGATCCACAACTGTGTAGAAGAGTTCGGCCCCACCAGTGGCGCAGACTGTAATGCGACCGGGAATCATCAAATCAACTCCTATCAAGATCCTGTGTACGACGCATCAATGTTCGACAAAAACCTAACGGTGCTTGAGTCATATATTCCTAACATTCAGAGCTACCCTAACTATAAAGGTGATACGTTAGCACGCTTACCGTATACCAATGGCTGGCGTTCTAGCGGCGAGCTAAAAGGTGATGGCTTATGTGCCACCTCTGATGACTTTAAACCATGGGAGCCAGGTTATGTGTGCGATCCTGACAACCCATCAAATAGCTCAGCAGCAGCCATTGAAGTGTCCAATATTCTGGCCAATAAGGATTATCTCATCCATGGTTGGGATCTTGACTGGGCGCCGGAAAACTGGGGGATTGCTTTCCCCGCTAACAGCTTAACGGAAGCATCGGATATGTTGGCCTATGTTGATGCCGCCTTGAATGCTTGTGCACCGGTCACAATTAACCCGATTAACTCTAAAACTCACAACTTCCCATGTGGCGACGCGTTACATGCAGATAAAGTGATCATCCTTACCCATGACTTCTTATTTGAAGATGGTAAACGTGGCCAAGGCGCAACGCTTAACTTACCTAAGTTAGCGGAGTTTATTGAACTGGCTAAGGCTGCTGGTTACGCCTTTGATACCATGGATAACTATGCTCCTAAATGGCAAAACAACGTTGACTACCAAGTGGGTGATTATGTCACCTACCAAGATGTGGTCTTTAAAACAGTGATTGCCCATACCGCACAAGATAACTGGGCACCCACAGCTAACTCTAACCTTTGGGTGAAGAGCACACCTAGCGCGGTTTGGTCGGCTAATGTCAGTTATCAAGCAGGTGATTTAGTGACTTACATGGGAACTGAATACACGGTTATTGCTGATCATGTATCTCAAGCGCTTTGGACACCGGCTGCGAGCGATACACTGTTCGCGGTTAACTAAGTCCCAGCGTTTTAGCGTACTAAAAGTAAAAAAGGCCAACAGTTTTCGCTGTTGGCCTTTGTCTATTTGTCTTATTAGTTGCTGCAATAAGTTTGTAGACACTGTTGATATAAATGATTGAACAGTGGCTCACTAGCAGCACAGGCTGATTGTTGACCTGAACACATGGTAATTTGCTGTTGCTGAGCGGTTATAACACAAGAGTCAGCACATGATGCTGCAAACGCGATACTTGCCTGTGCGCCCAAAAACAACCCAAAAGAAACCATCGTAAGTTTTAGTCTATTTATATTATTCATTTTGTTTCCTTATTAATTTAGCTTCTTCATGAAGCATAAAAAACCTACATTCAATATTTTATAAACATCAACAACTAATATTAAATTTGATATTTACCCATCAGCAATCAATAGAATAATACAACTCCCCGATATTAATGTCGGTTTCATTTTTTGCAGCAAGATGGCTGCAATAGAAAAGTATTAGTATTTGATAGTTGTGTATATCACAGACTCCTGAATCCTGTGCACACTAAGTTTGCTAGTCAATTAGCGTTGATAACTATCACTAGGAACTGTCACTAGGTAGGCAAGTGTTTTGCTAACTTAGCTTGCTCAACCAAGGAATTACGGGTCATGAAGACAAACAAATTTATCGTAGCGTTAGTGCTAGTCACTTTTTTTGTAGTGTCTTTTATCACCAATATTATCGGCCCAATCTTCCCGTCACTGGTTACCGATTTCGACATCAGTCTCGCCCTCGCTGGCTTTTTACCGTTTTCCTTCTTTGCCGCCTATGGCGTCATGTCGATTCCCGCGGGTATTTTAGTTGATAAACACGGCGAAAAGCCTGTCATTATTGGCGCATTTTTGCTGGCTTTCAGCGGCTCCTTACTGTTTGCACTGCTACCGACTTTCACTATGGCGATGTTGTCGCTCTTTTGCATCGGCATGGGTATGGCCATGCTTCAAGTGGCGATTAACCCGCTATTGCGGGTAGTGGGTGGAGAAGAGAATTTTGCATTCTATTCAGTATCCGGCCAACTGCTTTTTGGTATAGCAGGCACCTTAAGTCCCATTGTTTTTAGTTACTTTGTCACAGAACTCAATGCCCCCGCAGCAAGCGGTTTTACCTCAGTTGCCCAATCCGTTATTCCTAGCAATATGCCTTGGTTGTCGATGTATTGGTTGTTTGCAGCAATGTCCATTTTTATGGTGGTGTTAGTCAGTAAGGTACGTCTGCCTAAAGTCAGCCGTAATGATGAAGAAGCGACCGGTACCTTTGCTGTCTACAAACAGTTGCTGAGCAACAAACAAGTCATGCTATTTTTTATCGCCATTGCCGCCTATGTGGGGTCAGAGCAAGGCATTGCTAACTTTATGTCGCTGTATTTACAACAAGCCCATGGTATTGACCCTCTCACCCAAGGTGCCGGTGTTGTCAGTCAATTTTGGTTGATGCTCACAATCGGCTGCGTGTTAGGTTTAGGATTAGTGAAAATTCTCGATAGTCGCATCGTACTTATTCTATTTTCAACTGCAGCAATTGCTGCACTCTGTTTCGCCCTCTTCGGTTCGGTAGAAGTAGCCTTGATCGCTTTCCCTTTGACAGGCTTTTTCCTCTCCGTTATGTGGTCAATCATCTTTTCACTGGCACTTAATTCAGTAAAAGCGCACCACGGATCCGTTGCGGGCATTTTATGCACAGGTATTATTGGTGGTGGCCTTGCGTCACCGCTAGTGGGCCTGATTATTGACCTCACCGGAAACTTAAAATCGGGGATGGTCGTGGTATTTGTGCTACTCGCCTACATCTGTAGCATTGGCTTTTGGGCTAAACCATTAGTCGCCAACAAAACCATTAAACTGTTCAACAAACGCGCCACACCGGTCAGCTAGCTACCTGTTATATAGCGCTAACTCTATAGGTTCCCTATGCGATCATCCCCTATTGTCACTTTAGATATCGGTGGCACAACGATCACTGTTGGTCGCTACGACCAACAGCAAATTACCGCTAGCGAAACGTTGGCTTTTCCGGCAACGGCTGAACTCGACACCATTACCGAGTTCATTATCCACTGTATCGACAAGTATTTTGAGACCGATACTCAAGCCATCACGATTGGGGTGCCCTGCATCGTTAATACCCAAAAGGGCATCATTTACGATGCGGTGAATATTCCTGCATGGCAAGAATTTGCGCTCAAGCAGGTCTTAGAAGGTCACTATCACTGCCCGGTTTATATCAACAATGATGTCAATTGCTTTACTGCAGGTGAGCACCGCTTTGGCGCAGGAAAAAGTTACCACGACATTATCGGACTCTGTTTAGGAACCGGTGTCGGATCAGGCTTTATCATCAATAATCGACTCCATGAAGGCCATAATTGCAGTGCCGGCGAAGTGGGTGAAGTGAGCTATAAAGATGCCACCATCGATGATTATGCGTCAGGGCGTTTTTTTGATCGTTATATCGGTGATAAAGGCGCAGTGTTAGCGGATAAAGCACGCCAAGGAGATGCTGACGCTCAGGCAGCCTTCGAACAATTTGGTGAGCACGTCGCTTACGCTATATCGCAGTTATTACTCATACTCGACCCACAAGTGATAGTGCTTGGCGGATCTGTGGCCAAATCTTTTGATCTGTTCAGCCACAGTGTATGGCAGTCGCTCACCCAGTTCCCCTATCAAAAGGTGATTGATAACCTGCAAATCGTCACCGCCAGCGAACCCAATAGCGCGCTACTTGGGGCGGCACAACTGTATTTAGATAGTCAGTCAAACTCAGCGCCAGTATCGATGGCGAGCTAACAATAACTTATCGTTAAAAATAACAATAAAGAGATTAAGATGATAAAAAAGACACTCACACTTATCGCCAGCTTACTCAGTTTGTCCGCCAGTGCACAAACCAGCGTCACGCTACTCAGTGAACAACTGGACATCGACTATCAGCTGGTTGATAGTCAGCCACAGCAATGCCCCGATGCAATTTCTAAATACCATGGGATCAGCAGTTGCTACCAATCAAAGTTGCACCTCACTTTGCCTAACACACTCACAGCAACTAATTGGGACATTTACTTCAGCCACCTCATGCCAGTTGTTGAGGTGCACTCACCAGCGTTTACCATTGAGCACATCAACGGCGATTTACACAAAATCAGCCCTAAAGCGACATTCAGCGGTTTTAATGCGAAACAAACTTACACCATCGACTTTGTCAGTGGTGGCAGCCAAATTACCCGCAGTGAGTTTATGCCTAACTTCTTTGTGCATAGCTCAGGTCAGCCAGCGCAAATTATCGATAGCACCAGAATCAGCATCGACCCTGAAACGGGACTCGAACTGCAACCCTATTTGCTGCCTTTTACCGACAGAGAACACCAATTTAGGCTCAGTAGCGATGACAGGACCACTTGGGCCGATACTCAAACAATCTATCAAACTCAGCCTCAGTTCAAACAGCCAATCGATGTTCGTCATCGACTCATTCCGACCCCCAAGAAGCAAGCTTTACTCAGCGATGTTAAAGCCGGCGACTTGAGCAACGGCGTTGCCGTACACGTAACGGGTATTGACCAAGCAGAGCTACAAGTCGCTTTAGAACGCTTGGCGAGCCTTGGGGTGGTGCAACATCCACAAGGGCTAGCGCTCAATGTCATCGTTGATAGCAAAGCCAACATGGAAGCTGAAGGCTACCAACTGGATATATCTGCAGATGAAATCAACATTCGCAGTAATGACAAAACTGGTGCTTTCTATGCGCTGCAATCGATATCAGCCCTACTCACTAAAGGCGACTTAAGTCTGCCAGCAATGAGTATTGAAGATGCGCCACATTATCCGTTTCGTGGCCTACATGTCGATGTGGCACGGAACTTTTTAAGTAAAGCGTTCATCTTGCAAACCTTAGAGCAGATGGCTGCTTATAAGCTCAACAAACTACACTTACATCTCGCTGACGATGAAGGTTGGCGCCTCGCGATTGATTCATTACCGGAACTGACTGAAGTAGGAAGCCGCCGCTGCTTTGAAACCACCCCCAAAAACTGCTTACTGCCCCAATTAGGCAGTGACATTGAAACCAGTGATAAGCAATATTTCAGCCAGCAAGACTACCTAGAAATCCTCGCATATGCTAAGGCTAGACATATCCAAGTAATCCCATCTTTAGATATGCCTGGTCACAGCCGTGCAGCTATCCATGCAATGGAAGCTAGGTATCAACATTATTTGCAACAAGGCGATAGCCAAAAAGCCAATGAGTACCGTCTGGTCGAGCCGCAAGACACCACCCATTACTACTCCATTCAGCATTACACCGACAATACTTTAAACGTATGTATAGATAACACTTATAAGTTTATCGATACCGTGATAACTGATGTTCAAGCTATGCATCAACAAGCCGGTATGCCTCTGGATATTTATCATATTGGCGCGGATGAAACCGCCGGAGCATGGCTTGAATCACCGGCATGTAACCAGCTAAAAAAGCGCCTAGGGGACCAGCTCGCAGGCCTAAACACCTTGAACGGTTATTTTATTGAACGAGTCGCCACCATGTTGCAGCAAAAAGGCATTCAAGTTGCTGGTTGGAACGACGGTATGGGTGAAACTCGCCCTGACAACATGCCTGCCAAGGTGCAAACCAATTCTTGGTCACTACTATACAGTGAAGGACATATCCCAACCCATGAGCAAGCCAACAGAGGTTGGCAAACTGTGGTATCAACCCCTGAAGTGACCTACTTCGATTTCCCTTACCAGGCACACCCCGAAGAGCCGGGTAACCATTGGGCGGCTCGTCATATAAGCACCCAGAAAATTTTTGAATTTATGCCGGACAACTTACCAGCCCATGCGGAGATTTGGCGAGATACTAAAGAACATGCTTACCAAAGTGACGATAGTAAGACACAGCTAAAACAAGGCAACGAATTTAAAGGCATTCAAGGGCATTTATGGAGTGAAATGATCCGCACCGACGAGCGGGCGCAATACATGCTCTACCCACGTTTATTAGCGCTTGCAGAGCGGGCTTGGCACCTACCCGAGTGGGCATTAGCCTACGATTACCAAGGCAAGCACTACCATGAAAAATCTAACTATTTTAGCCAAGATTCACAAAAGCGACGCGACCAACAATGGCTGGCATTTGCTACCACGTTGAGCCTAAAGGCATTGCCTAAATTAGAGCAAGCTGGGGTGCTGTATCGTATTCCAACCGTGGGATCGCAGCGTGAGGGTAACACGCTCGCCACCAGCACCAGCTTACCGCAGCTACCTATCGAATATCAGGATAAACAAGGCAAGTGGCATCAGAGCCCACCGCCGCTAGAGATTATTCAAGCTGTGCGTGCCACCAGCCATGATGGTTCTCGAAAAGGACGCAGCTTAAAGCTATAACAGCCTGTGGTGGCTCAATCACTTCGCGTTGGGCCACTATCAGCCATTTAACATGGCTCTGCACTGGGGCTGCATAGGTTTAGGCTTAGCTTTGGGCTTTTGCACCGTTTCCGTTTGGGGCTTTTTTGGGGCAGTGATTTGTTGCTGCCACCAAGCTAACTCGTCACAACCGTTACCCGCCGATATCTCAGCTTGATTTTGACATAACGCATCACCAGCAGGACACCGCAGCCTCACGTGCATATGTAGTGAATGTCCCCACCATGGCCGTACTCTTTGCAACCAACTGTCATCTTGCCACTGCATAGAACATAACTGATGTTTTATCGCGGGATTAACAAATATTCTGGCAACTTTTGGATTGAGCGCCGCTTGGCGAATCATATCCGCATGCGACTGATGCCAGTATTGATTCACACTAAAGGTACCAGCTTGCACTACATCTAACTTGCTGGGCTGCTCTCGCTCATCATCGGACAATAATCCGCCGGCCTGACGAAACCATATATCAACATCTAAACCACTTTGATGACTACGGTGCCCTGACTGAAAGCGCCCACCTCGAGGCATCGACATATCACCTATCAATAAATATCCGTCATTGCTTTGATGTAGGGTTTTACTTAATTGCTCAATAAAATTTACCAAGTCTGGGTGACCATAGTAACGGCCTCGCTGTGTGCGAATCACTTGATAGCCCTCCCCCACCAATGGCAACGCCTTAGCTCCACTAATGCAGCCGTTCGCATAGCTGCCGATACTCGCTGCCTCGCCACTTACAGGCGTGTCAAATGTATCCCATGATCTCGCCGTGACGTGTGAGGGCAATAATCCAGTCAGCAGCATCAATAGCATTGTGCGAACAAACACTCGATATGAGCTGATATCAAACATACAAGGCTCCTGTTGTTCAGGCAGAGACTCTTCAAAGTGCAACTTATCTCAGTACGGATTATGAGCAAAAAAAAAGGCCATCTCAATGATGGCCTTTTTCTGTCATAAACTCAAAATGGATTTGAGCTCAATGCCAGCTTGTCTCTGGTGAGTCGTTAACTGCTTTTTAGAAGTTAACTACTTGCTCGTTAGAACATGCACCTTCAAGCTCGCAAACTTGATAAGTTACGCTGGTCACGTTCTCGTCTCTGAAGCGGTCGGTATAACGAGATGAACCCGTAGTACCCACTTGTACACCGTCACGTAGCACAACGACATCACCTGCAGCGCCGCTCCACTCTAGGCTCACACGGACTGAACCGCGACGAGACTTGTTCGCACGCGTCACTTCAAGATCAACGGTCATCGCTGGTACTTCGACATCATATGCCGTAGTCACTGAATCAGTTGCACCATCATCATCGGTCACGGTTAGCGTCACGCTGTAGTTACCAGACATAGTGTACTGGTGCGATGCCATTGCGCCGCTGCCCATGCTACCGTCACCAAAGTCCCAGCTATAATCTACAATCGTACCGTCACTGTCAGTACTTGTGCTAGTAAATGTACCAACACCTAGCGCGAACGCGGCATCAAATGAAGCCTCAGGGCCCACATTAGGTACTTCATCACCAACAAAACTACCCGTTAGAGTGGTATCAGCATACGCTGACCAACCGTTTAGCATTACCCAGTAAGTGCCGGCTTGAGCTGGGTCGATGTCACAGGTTTCTTCGTTACCCGCAGCATATGGACGGCAATCGTAATCACCTGTAGTCGGTGCTTCACCAAAACGTACGTACATGTCAGCGTCACCGCTACCGCCTGTCATAACAAAGCTAAGATCCGTTGCGCCAGCAGGAACCTCAAGTGTGTAATAAGACTTTTGACCCGCACCACCTGATGACATTACGCCTACGCCATTTTCAAGAACCGTTGGCTCCGGTAGTGGCTCTGGCTCAGGCTCAACACAAGCCTCAACACCTACGGCTAAGAATGCGGCTTCAACATCTGTGACCGTGTAACCTAAATCACTTGCTGCTGTAGTCACACCACAAGCACCATCCCAAAACTCACTATCGGCAGTCCAATAAAGTTGGTTAGCAAGTACCATTACGTCAAAGGCTTTACGCGTATCCCAGCCCGCTGTGGTAGCCAGTAAATAGAAGGCTTTATTGAATACACCCGAGCTGTAATGCACATCTAGACCATCATAGTAGTCATCTGCATGGCCAATAGATACACCATCTAAAGTTGGATCATCCATGTAGCGCAATGCACCAGGCGCTTTAAAAATATCCGCACCCACTTGCCAGTCATTCACACCGTGCATGAAGAACTCAGCAGCTTCACCGGCCATATCCGAGAACGCTTCGTTCATACCACCTGACATGTTGGAATAGATAAGGCCAGAGTTTTGCTCAGTGAAACCATGGCTAACTTCATGTGCAGAAACATCAAGACTTACTAACGGGTGGAAAGTGTTTTGACCATCACCAAATGTCATGGCCGCACCATCCCAGAACGCATTCTCATAGTTGTTGCCGTAGTGAACACGCATGGTCAATTGGAAGCTCAGCGGCGCGGTGTTGTACCACTCGCTATACATGTTATAAACCACATTACCAAAGTAGTGCGCATCGTTTAATGGTGAATATGCACCATTAATTTCTTTCACTGTGTTACGCGGGCATGTGTATTCAAACGCTGTTGTACCGCTAGTACCATGATTCAAGTTAACAGTTTTCACGTTAGGCGAATTCATAGTACAAGTATCGACGTTTTGCTCAACGTCTAAGAAGCCAAAATCAGTACCGTATTCATACTGACCTACTTTCTCGTTACCACCTGGACCTGTACCAATTTCAGCATGGGCGATACCATCCCAACGTTTTAGTACTTCACCACTGTGTGCATCAACAATCGTAAATGGACGTGATGGTGAATCACCGTACTCAACATAAGAGGTGATATAAACTAAACGTGCTTGACCCGCATCGTCTTGATAAACGAAAAGTTCGGCCTTTTCATTGTGACGAGCTTTGCTAACAACGTTTTTTTGCTCACGTACCGATGCGCGCATGGCATCTTCGGCTGACAATTTAGCTTGGACAAACGCTTCACCCTTGCCAATGTTGTTAAGTACTTTACCTTTTAAATCACTGTAAAAACCCATTTCTGACTTAGCAGCGCTAATGCTGTGACCGTATACTGGCACACCATGAAAATACTGTTGTAAACGCTGTTTGCTACCAGACTTAAGCTTAACTTCTTTTGCCACTTTGAAATCGCTGCCCGCTTCAAGAGAAACGACGCTATTGATGTTGTTGCTTGCAGAGAGGTTTCTCAAAGACGATACGTCTGTACGGTCAGCTGCCATAGCTTGTGAGCTAAGTGCCGCTGTCACCGCGAGAAAAACCAAAGATGTTTTGTTTTTTAGCATCATGCTGTTTACCCATTATTTTGAATAATCAAGAGAGTGTAGAGCGGCTTTGCCGCACTATGTCCTTTTCTCAGATGACTTCCATGCCACAGACACAACGTAAAACAGACTGTTGAACACAAACTCCATCGATGTCCCCCACTCACATCCTCATCACTCATTGACGTAAATGTTAGAGATGCACTCATGCTATAGAGCTAAGATTTGCCAAACAATTAGAAGAAGGAACTAACTTAAGGGGCTTTTACAGCGTGAAATATAAACTTTTGGGTAATAGCAGGATTTAACACCTCGCTAACATAGCTGTGGCGGGTGTTTCGATTTATCACTCATCAAGCCACTACAAACATGAGCAAAACTAAAGTATGAGTACAATAGACACATTTGAACCGTTGAAGCGATTACGATAGTTGATGGCAATTCAAATAGGCATACATAGAACAAGCCCGCACCAATTTGGGGCGCGGGCTTGTGTTAGACCTATGCTTCACAGCGAGTTAGTATGTATAGCTAAACTGCAGCGTGTACTCAGTGCCAGGATCTTTGGCGTATACCTTGATGCCTTGCTGCTCATACTCGGTTTGTTCACCTAAGATATTTTTCGCTTTAAACTTAATCGCAAAACTCTCTGCGGGAAAAAAGCTATAGGTAAAGTCCAAACTATGGAACGGCTTTTCGTACACATCATCAAGGCCGCCGCGACCGCCATAGGCGATACGTTCACCAAACACGTTATACACTAGCGTTGCACTATGATAGTCATCTGGCGAATCAAAGCTAAGCTGCAAATTAGTCACCCATTCTGAATGGCCCGTCATGCGACGCGTTTCATTGGTGGGGTCAATCTCACCATTAGGTGAAATATCAATTTCAGAGTCACTTAGGGTTAAGTTACCGGTAATGAAAAAGCTTTCCCAAACACTACCATCATCGCCAAAGAAGCTCAGATCTTTAAGGAATTCAGTTTCAATACCATAAATATAACCCGAATCAGCATTGTAGAACTTAAGTTGACGACCTGCCTCTGAAATACGTTGAATCGGCTCAATCGGTGCAGCAATGTCTTTATAGAAACCGCCAACACTGAGGTTAGTACCCGACTCGGCATACCACTCCCAACGTACATCAAAGTTGTAGATGTCCGAACTTTCCAGCTCTGGGTTACCAAAGAAATCGAAACCTGTGACTGGGTCTTGGAAACGTACTGGCGAGACTTCACGTAAATCTGGACGCACAATCGTTTTACTTAGACCTAAACGCCATTGGGTAGTATCGGTATCTTTCCAAGTTACTGACAACGATGGGAACCAGCCATCTTCGGCAATAGCATAGTCACTCATGTCGTAACGGCCGCCCTCATCGGACACTTCGCCTTCTGGATCTATGGGTAACGTGACTCGTCTAAAGTCTTCATAGCGTACGCCAGCATAAAGTCGCCATACATCATCAAAGTCGATATCCACACTCACAAACGCGGCATCATTCTTCTCTGCGGCAACATAATCTTCGGTGTCGGTAGAAGCATCTTTGAGCTCAATATCTAAGGTATCATTGGCAATATTTTCATCGCTGAAAATCTGGTCAAAGTCACCTGATAGAATATCGCCATTTGGATCGGTTGGGCTCAAGCCCACATCGAAGCCTAAACGAGTAGCATAGCTCTCACGCGTGCGTTCAAAATACTCATAACCCGCCTTAATGGTCGCCACATTATAACCAAACTCGATAGGCAGCGCCGCACTCCAGTTATAGTTGACCGTGTCATCTTCAAGCTTGCTATAGACATACTTAGGCGCATCTTGGGTATTGAGGTTCCGCGAAGTGAGATTGCCGCCATCATCAAACAAAACATTGTAGGTGTAAGACAGCTCGTTTGGCGCGTAGCGCTCAGAGCTCGCATCAGAATACATCCACTCAACTTGCAAGTCCCATAACATCTCAAAGAAGTGATGCCCTTTGATCTGATTACTTAACAGTTCACGTTCTTCGTAATCAACTTGGTAAACCTGCAACGCGTTAGGCTCACCTAGGGTGTCAATGGTCTCTTCAATCGCCACCGACACATCATCAGAAGTGTCGCGTAAGTAGGTAGTGAAAGTCTCAATCTTATGGTCTTCGGTAAATTCAAAACCTAAGTTCAGCATCCCAGATAACTGCACAATAGAATCGGTGCCCACCACATCTTTGGCATTTTCTACTTGTGCTTGAGACTCATCACCGTCAAGTTCCACATCTAACTTAGTGTAGTTTTCCGCTTGCTCTTTGTATGAAGCAGCCGCCATCACGCCAAAAATGGCATCTTCACCGATGTCCCAGTTACTACCTAGGGCGATATTGCCGCGAAACCCTGGATCGGTTGACTCGGTTTTTACCGTCATGTCACGGTAAATGTCACCGGCCAAATCACGGTTCATCTGTTGCGCCGAAGCAAAATCAATCTGGCCATTTGAACCAGTTACAATATCAATCGGGCTAATGCCGCCATATTGATTAACTGTTTGAGTGATGCTCCCTGGCATTGCTCGGGTGCCATCATCTTTACCTTGCCAGTCGTCACCGCCACCATTGTAGGTGTAGGTATCTTGACTGTCGTTGGTATTGTATCGGCCACCTACCGACACCTTAAAGAAGGTATCTGCTGGAATCGATTTGGTACGAATGTCCACATGACCACCACCAAAAGCAGCAGGCATATCGGCTGTACTGCCTTTTTGCACCGATAATGACTCAATAATAGATGCTGGGAACATATCCAAAGGCACCACATTACGGGTCGGATCCGGAGACGGAACGGTAGCACCGTTGAGTGAGGTGCTCGAGTAGCGCTCACCCAATCCACGTACATAAATAAATTTGCCATCTTTGAGCGTTAAACCGGTTACACGTCGCAGTGCTGCGGCAGCGTCGCTATCACCCGTTCTCGCAATCTGTTCTGCGCCCATTAAATCGGCTACCGCAACTTGTTCGCGGCGCTCTTCCATGGCGGCTGAAGCATGGGCACGTAATCGGCCAGTAACTTCAATGACCTCAATAGGGAAGTCTTCACCTGGGTCAACATTGTTTTCATCTTGTGCAAAAGCAGGCGAAGCTGTAAAAAGCGTGGCCGCTGAAATCGCCGATGCTACAGCTAGACTTAGCTTACTTGCAGTAAAACGCGGCTGAGTTTTCATAGAATTTCAATCCTGTAGGAGTTCAAGGAATAGAATCAATAAGTGCAACAATAAAGGGGGGAGCACTGGCTCCCCCGTGCTATCACTTATTGTGGGTAGTAAGCCCAACCTTGACGCCAGTCAGTCTGACCATCGAATGCACCAATGTAATCAGTTGACTCAAAGAAGCTATCTGCCGTGCTCATGTCAGTACCCGTACCTAACAACACAGTATCGGTGCCTGCTGGCATACCATCTGTTAAGCTCACAGCACTCGTGCTGTTACCAGTCTGACCAAGGAACCAAGTTTCAACGTTTACCGCATCTGCTGTTTCAGTATTGTCAGAACTATACTTAAATGGCTCATTACAATCGATGATTGAGTGGGTCATCACCAGCTGGGCATTGTTAACGTTATCAACCAAGTCAGCATAAGTACCATCAAGCTCTAAACACTCACCTGTTTCAGTCTCAGCAGTCGCACCTTTACGGCCTTGTACAAGCACATTGTGCAGTTCACCCGCTGTTGCTACGCGAAGTAGAATACCTTCGCCTTTGTCACCGCTGGCGTTTTCGATATCCATACCAGGTAAAATAGTCACGTTTGATAGCGTCGGTTTAGATACTGGCGTATCACCGCTGCCTTTATGGCTGTCCGCTTCAATACCACGGTTAGCAGCACCGTCTTCGTGAGTGATATAGACAAACTGCGCCTTACCTTGCCAACCGTTAGTCCAATCTAGGCTGTCATCGAAGTTTTCAGTCAGGTAGACATATTTAAGGTTGACCGCACCACCCCAGAACTCAACACCATCATCGCCGTTGGCGTGAACTTGGATATGGTCAACTTGTGTGCCGCTACCTACCGCTGCAAACGAGATACCGTTCATTTCCTGAGTATCGTTAACTTTGAAACCAGCGTACTTAACTACGACATAACTTAGCTGACCACTGCTGTCGGTGTTGTCATTACCACCATATGGGAAATCACCCACTTCGAAAGCAACATCACAGCTGGTGGCATCTTCACACTTGTTTGTCAGACCATTACCCAGCAGAACTAGACCGCCCCACTGACCACGTTGACCTTCTGCCCCCATAATCACGTCTTGCTCAGAGGTCATCACAATAGGATGTTGTGCATTACCCTGTGCCATGATTTTTGAGCCACGGCTCACTGCAATGTAGCTGTTATCTGTGGCAAACAAAGAGGCACCCGCCTGAATCCCAAGTGTTGCTGAATCCGTGTTGTCACCGCCAACCACGACAGCTCCGCCATCAATTTTGTACATGACGTTTTCACCGGCAAGCAGGGTGATATTTGAAGTGACGTTACCTTCTAAGGTACATACTAGGTTAATGTCTTCATTCTTGTAGATACCTGCTACAACGGTTTCAGCAGCGGTGCCTACCGGGCAAGAGGTCAGGGTCGGCAAACTTGTTACCGGTGGAGTCGTATCGCCATGGATGGCGGTTGTCCAACCTGTAGTCCAATCGTTGCTGCCATCAAATGCACCAATGTACTCGGCATCCACCAAACGGTCATCCATGTTGCTCAAATCGCTTGCACCACCCGTCAGAGCGACTGAAGAAGCATTTGGTATGTAACCGTCAAGGTCAGATGCACCGGCTAAGTTGCCATTTTGCTCTAAGAACCAAGCTTCAACATCTAACGCTAATGTGCGGCCTTCTTCAGCATCAGGCTTAGCATCTTTAAATGGCTCAACACAATCAATTAAGCTGTTTTGCATGGTCAAGTTAGCATCTTGCGCACTCACGACTGTGTTGTCATCGTTGATTTCTAAACATTCACCTGAATCAACGCCACCTTTAACCAGTACGTTATAGGCATGTGCGCCGGTGCCTTTACGGAACAAAATACCTTCGGCAGCATCACCACCTGCATTTTCACCGTTAGCCACTTCAATTGTCACGTTAGCCAGTACCGGCATTGACTGTGGAGTCGCGTTAGCATCACTGTTGCTATCCGCTTCGATACCACGGTTAGAACCGTTATCGGCTTGGCGGATGTAAACGTGCTGGGCAGTCCCTTGCCAGCCGTTTGTCCAATCGAGAGAATCATCAAAATTCTCGGTGAGAACCACGTTAGAAATGGAAACGTTACCGCCCCAGAACTCAACGCCATCATCGTTGTTCAAATGCACTTGGATGTGGTCTACAACAGTCCCGCTGCCAACCGCACCAAATGAGATACCATTCATTTCTTGGGTATCGTTAATTTTAAAACCACCAAACTCAACGCGAACATACTTCAGCACGCCAGAGCTATCTTCAGCGTTGTTACCACCATAGTTGTGGCTACCAACCTCAAAGGCCGCATCACAAGCATCCAAATCAGGGCAAGTGTTCACTGGCGCATTACCGAGTAAGACCAAACCACCCCATTGACCCGCTTCACCAGCTTGGCCAATCGCGCTCTCTTTTGAGGTAAATACAATCGGTTGAGTTTGCGAGCCTTCAGCGTGAATGCTTGAATCACGGCTCACTACCAAATAAGAATCACTGCCGCCGATAATTTTTGTACCCGCTCGTACTTCAAGCTCAACGCTGTTTTCTTTGTCGCCACCAGCAACAACAGCGCCATCAAGCTCCCAAACCACATCGTTGCCTAAAACGATTTTGGCTGCATCTTGTCCACCGGTGTCGCCAGAGCCCATAGTTGAAGCATCGGTTGTTGGCAGTAACGAACCTTTCAACGTCCATACTTCTTTACCATCAACAGATAAACTGGTGTTACGCTCAGCAAATCCACTATAAGCGGCCTCTTGGTCACTTACCGTAGGTGTAGTTGGGTTAGTTGGGTTAGTTGGCGTCTGCGTTTCTTCATTGCCAGTATTGATATTAATATCACCACCACAACCCGCTAAGGCTAATGCTGTAGAAAGCGCACCAAGTTTAAAAATATTTTTCAGGTCCATTGTCATCTCCGGGGACGGATTAAAGCTATTGAGTAATTAGGCAGCAAAACCTAACGATCAAAAATGACAAAAAGACTGCGCCAAGGTGTCAGAAACATTTCATTAACATGTCAAAATTAATAAATCCTTATTGAGCAAGGGATTGCAAGGTGATCGGCAAGTAAAAAAAACAGCAATTGATTAACAAAAGTTTCATGACGTGCAAAAAAAAATCAGCTAACAACTCATTATAAACAGTTTATTTTGGCAATTATTAGCCGGTCATAGTCCTAGTTGGTGATGCTGGTTTACGGTCTAATTTAAGCCGGTTCTGCATAGCTAAACACCCAAATAAAACCATGGCTAAACCAACCTATGTGACAGGGTGAATGACTACCTAAAAGCAGCATTTATGGCCTTTTTTGCCCACCAAAAGTAGGAATCATTGCACCGACAATAGCCTTAGCTGTAATCACTAAGCTACCATCGCATTCCCTGAGTAAAATCGCTTTAAATATAAGGATATAGAATGAATAAACCGACTCTCCTACTTGCCGCTATCGCTGCATTATCACCACTCTCTACAGCGCAAGCTTTAATGTGTGCGCCTGGTGAGCAATATTTACTATCAGCATTTGCAGTAAATACCTCCGAGCCGAGCACGCAGCCCAGTAGTTTTAGCTCTGATGAGCCCAATGGATTTGTCAGTGAGTTTGGTCAACTCAATTTACATATGATCGATTGTCATACCGTGGAAATCACCACTTTCGGCGAACAGGAAGAAGTGTTTACTGTCCGCTCGCCTAAGCTAGATTTGTGTGACAGTAATAACATGAAAGGCAAGATCACCCTTAAGGGCAAAGACGCCAAGCTCACCATTGATGTCGCCAATGGCAAACAACCGCTATATCAATTTAGCTATCGCTCTTATACCGATGAACAGCAAAAGCACTTATTTGCCAACAATGTCATCAAAATCAGCCAATAATGACAGTGATATGACAATGGCTTTAAGCTAAAATAACTAAATGAGCCGATAAAAAAACCCAGCATATGCTGGGTTTTTTTATCGTTATTTAGCAGCTATAAACCGGTTAGTTTTTGGTTACCGTTAGTCGCGGAGCTTTAGCATCCGGCCCAGTCACGGTGAAGCGATAACTGCCCGCTTCAGCAACATCAAGGTGCATATTTGCCCCTTTTACCGCTAAGGTTTGCCCAACATTCAAACTGACATTTTCTTGCTCGGCTGCCGCGCCCAAATCAACCGTGCTCCAGTCACCGGTGGCAATTTTGAACTCATTGTCGCCAGCTGCTAAGTCAATATCAACGCTATACACTGACATGCCTTGGTAGCTCAATACATCCACCTCACCCCAGCCGTTCATGCCACCGCGAACATAAACCGTATTGCTGCCGAACATTTCCGCTTCATACACGGTCAAGGTCGGTTCATTGCGGTTTGATGCATCAAAGATGAACGCATAAGTGGTATCAACCGGCGCATCAAAGGTCATATTTGCGCCGCTCACCGCCAGTAGCTTCTCTTGCATCAAGGTCACCACACCATCGGCTTCACCTGAGCCGTAATCGACAGTAGACCAGTCGCTTGATGCAATTTTGAACTCCTGTGAACCTGCCGCTAATGTGATATCAGCACGGTAAATACCGCCGCCCATATAGCTCAACATGTCATCGGTGCCCCAGCCATTCATGCCACCACGCAGGAACACCTCAGTGCCAACAAACGGCTCTTCATTGAACACAGTTAATACCGGAGCTTCTTTATCTGAAGCATCAAAAGAGAACACATAAGTGGCGTCGATTGCTGCGCTAAAGTGCAAGTTAGCCCCTGAGCGAGATAACGGCTCGGCAACTCCCTCTTCTACCTGAGCTTCAGCCGCTGACAGGCCACCAAAATCAACACTGCTCCAATCGCTCGATGCAATCTTAAATTCATAGTCACCGGCCGCTAAGGTAATAGCAATGCGATATTCGCCATCACCAACATAAGTCAGCATGTCGGTTTCGCCCCAACCGTTCATACCACCACGAACAAACACTTCGGTACTACCATAAGGCACCACATCCGGCGCGCCAACTGTTGCATTGGCAGCCAGACCATAGCCGCGATCCGCACCTTGCGGTTTAACAAACACCGCAGTGGTATAAGCTGGTACGGTAAAGGTGCCTTCCTCTTCGCCGGCACTAAAGCTAGCACCTGTGACAATGGCATCAATAGAAGCGCTTAACGTTGGATGAAGCTCAAAGCCTGCCGCAGTGGGGATCGTATGGCTGACGGTTTCGGCGCTAGCGTTAACCATCACCACCATGGCATCGTGCATCATATCTACGTCTGCTAACTGCTCGCCGTCATCAATGCTCATGACAATCACGCCCTGAGTCTGGCGTTTACCGACATTATGGAAACCAACCCGCTCGATAATATCCATCTCATTGGTGAGACGCATAAGTGGGCTATCGCGGCGAATACTTAAGAACTCATTAAATACCTTCGATGCCATCTCAATCTCACTCATTGAGGCAGCCGCATTAGGGTTAGCGGAAATGCCCGCTATCATATCCCACTTTTCCCCGTTGTCTTGCTCACGCGGTAAGCCAACATTCCAGTTATGGCTTTGTTTGGTAAAGTCTACCCAGTTAAACCAATCGCCCGAATCATAGCTGTTACGATCCATTGATTTAGAGCGCAGCAAATCGCCGCCCATTTGTAAGAATGGGATCCCTTGGCTAAGCAGTGGAATGGTGGCAGCTATGTTCTGCACCCGAACGCGCTCGTCTAAACTCATGCCCACTGGGTTTTTATATTGCAAGTTGTCCCACAGGGTTTCATTGTCATGTTTAGAGACATAGTTGACGCTGTCGGCCGGATCCGCTGCATAAGCGGTTGGCTGACTGTTCCAACTAAAGCTACTGCCTTTAGCTGAGTTGCCATTAAAATCTTTTAGAATAAAGTTTTTAACGTTACCCGCCATAGAAAGGCGCAGGGTATCTTGGTCGCGAAGTGCTTCATCACTGGCCTCGGTTTTAAAGATATTGGCGCTGCGGACACTTTCACGAATACGGTCATTGAAGGTACCCACTTCACTACCTGCCATGTTGGCTTGTGTGGCTTGTTCAAACAAACGGTTATCGGCCACTTCGCCAAAGTTCCAACCTTCACCATAGAAGTAGTTATCTGGGTCGACTGCTTGCACAGCATCACGCGCATTTAAAATGCTCTGTTTAGGCATATGCCCCATTACATCAAAACGGAAGCTATCAAAACCGTACTCTTTGGCGAGTATCACCATAGAATCACTGACAAACTTATCCATCATACGATGTTCAGTGGCGGTGTTTTCACAGCACGTAGAGCGCTCAATATCACCACTCTCTTCGTTATACCTGTGGTAATAACCCGGCACCATTTTATCCAGCACTGAGTTGTCCCACAGCCCTGATGAACTGGTATGGTTATAGACCACATCTAGCACAACGCGTAGCCCCATATCATGTAGAGCCTTGTTCATTGCACGTAGTTCAAGCACTCTTGCGGTACCTTCTGGCGAGCTAGCATAGCTACCTTCAGGGGCAATGAAATGGTGTGGATCGTATCCCCAGTTAAATCCATCATAGCCGCGCATCCCCTCTACAATCGCTTGCGCATCGGCCGAACCAGGCAAGGCATCGGCCAAAATGCTCTCAATGGTGGCCGACTTATCTTGGGTACTGCACGCATCTGCATTGTCTTCTATCTTGTCACACAACATGCCTAGCGTATCGGTCATTTCGACCCGCTCGCTGACATCTTCATTAATGCTAGCAATATCGGTTACTGGTAATACGTGGAAATGAGTTAAACCATGTTCAACCAAAGATTTCAAATGCATCACTGGGGCGCTGTTCATCTCGGTAAACGCTAAGTACTTACCGCGATTAGCCGCTGAAGTGGTTTCATCCCGAACACTAAAATCTCGTACATGACCTTCATAAATCACCGCATCTTCAGGGTTAGTGATAGTGGCGACTTGATGACCATCCCAATCTTCTGGCTTGAGATCTTCATCAGCTAAATTAATGAACTGACTATAACGGCCATTAGTTGACACGTTTAGCGAGTATGGATCGGTGGACTCTATGGTTTCGATCTGCTTGCTGACTGGGTGATACACCGTCACTTCGAAACGGTAATACAAACGGTCGACACTCATATCAGTGTTATAACCCCAAATGCCGGTGGCCTCATCTAGGCTCATCGCTTCACTGCGGTTTAGTGTCTTGTCACTGTTATAAATATTCACACTGACAGATTTAGCCGTGGGCGCCCACGTTGATAACATAATGCCATCGTCGCTATACACCACACCAAGGGTGGCTTCGTCAGCGTCATTTTCACCTAGGGTATATAAGGCATCTAACACCTTGGCGTGCTGCACATAAGTCGCCGCAACAGGCGTATCGTCGCCGTTGTAAGCCGCGACCACTAACTGAGCTTTTGCCACAGCCTTGGCCTCATCTTGGCTCAGGCCAGTGCTATAAGCAGGCCAGTCGGCTAAGTGGGGCACCAGCGCTTTTTGCTCATCAGTTAATTCAACTGCGGTGAGCTCCACCGATTGACTGTTAACAATACGGTCTGGCTCAGCCTCAACGGCTAAATCACCATTTTGACTATAGTGCAGTTTGAACATGCCAATACCGGCATCGTCTTGATTCCATACGAGTGTATCGGCATCAAGCCAGTGAGCACTCATACCACTAATAGATAATGGCTGCGCACCTAAGCTTAAGATTGGATATTCGAAAACCGAAGGCTCGCCATGCAAGGTAAAGTTCATTCGCACAAAGGTTTCATCATCTTGCATTAGGGGCATTTTTAAATCGACATCCCCCATGGCTTTACCCGAACCTTCAGTGCCAATATGGACAATAAAGTTAGCACATTCGTTGTAGCCATCTTTTAGCTCAACAATCCAGTAGGCGCCGTAGTTAGGATCAATCCCATCAAACTGATGACCATTGGCCCAATCTGTTGCATCAAATGGCGCCGCGTAAGCATCACACTCGTCGTTATTCCAAGTATGTAATTTATAACCGTCATAAACGGGATCATTTGCACTGTTGGTCGCGTCATTAGGGCGGTTGTAGTACACCACAGCTTGATTGTCACCGGGAGTAAACACCGGGTCGGGCAGCGTGGGATCGGCGCCGACGATACATTGCTCATTATTTTCATCGGGCACGGTAGGAGCTGGGCAGCTTATTGGCTCTGGCGCCACACAACTTGTACCCGCAGCATTGGGCACCATAGGCACATTACAGGTCAGTAAAACTTCGCCAGGCTCTGACGAATCGCCGCCACAACCGCTTAAGGCCACAGCACTGACAGCAAGCGCCAGTAAAGAAACCGAGTTAGAGATCCTCATCATGAGTGATGTCTCCTAAGTAATTAATTAAGTTCAACAACGGACTGTGCTTTGTATTTATATGCAGTGCTCAGTCCGCAGAAGCTGATGTTCGTCGCGTTTATAGTGCGAAGGTCATACCGAGATAGAATTCACGTCCAAAGTACTGCAAGGTGCCGGTTTTACTTTCGGTACCAAAGTAACTTTTAGTGGGTTCATCGGTGACGTTATTCACTTGGAACAACACGCCTAACGCGTCGGTTATTTGGTAAGAAGCTTGATAATCAATCACCGTCTCTTCGGCAAAATTGACCACCTGCTCATTAATGGCCACTTGCTCAGAAACAAACTCGTCACGATAGCGGGCACTGACACGGGTTTCGAAACCTTCATAGGAATAAAACAGCGTGGCACTGGCAACGTTATTTGATAATCCAGGTAGTGACTGAGTCACGCTCTCACCACCTAAATCAGTTTGAGACTCAACTTCACTTTCGGTGTAGGAATAACTGAGGTTCAAGCCAAGGCCAGACCAAACTTCAGGCAAACTAGTAAATACTTGGGTGTAAGCCAATTCGAGACCACGAATATAGCCACCTTCCGAGTTGTTGACTGCGGTGGTATAGGTGCCATTGGTGGTTTCAATTTGCTCGCCGCTGACAGGGTCAATGATGTAGTCGGGCACGTTGAAACCATTGCCCTTAAAGTCAAAATTCTCTATGGCAACGGTATCGATAAACGAATCGATATTTTTGTAGAACAGCGCCGCAACTATCGCGCCATCATCAAGGTAGTACTCGTATGAAATATCATATTGGTCAGCGTAGAAAGGACGTAGGAACGGGTTGTTAGTACTCGAACCATTGATTTCACCATCATCATTGACCGAAGCGCTCGCATCACCTGCCAAACGGTTAATCGGTGGACGAGACATCACTTTAGCCGCAGCAAAACGAATTTGTGATTGATCGGTGATTAGGAAATTAAGGTTTAACGAAGGTAAATAATCGGTGTACTTCTCACCTTTAACCGTCGGTGCATACAAGTTATTAATGATGCCCACTTCATCGATGATATTTTGCGAGCCCAGTTCTGGATCGCCACCGACATTTTCAAGCAAGGTTGCAGATTGATCGGTTTCTACCGCACGCACACCAAAGTTACCCGTAACCGGAATTCCGCCAATTTCAGCATCGATATTCACCATCACGTAGGCAGCAAGAATTTTCTCGTACACTTCACCACTTTGCAGTACCGACCATGAATAGTTGCTGGTGTAACCTTTAGCATCGCTCACGCCATCTGCATTACCCCAAGTTTGCACCGGCTGAGGCACGCCTTCTGGGAACCACGCCGCCAGCGCTTTATCGAGATCAACCGCTAAATAGTCAGGGAAATAATTGAAATCGCCTTCCCAGCCAACCACGGTGGTCATATCGTCGGTTAATCTTAATGGTGGCTCGGTAGATGAAAAGTCGCCATCATTGCCGTACTCGAATACGGAGCGGTCGTTAGAATAGGTGCGATCAGAATAGCGCGCCCCCACTTCAATCGACGCAATGTAGTCGTTATCCAAATCATATTTAAAGTCTAAACGGTAAGCATTGACCTCATCTTCATTCACAAACGGGTAAATACCGTATTTACTCACCATGACTTTATCAATATCAGAAAAAGCCGCCGCCTGATTGAAACCGACATTGGGCAAATCTAAGCCGTTAAGCTGATAGTTAATCGCCACATTTTTATCAAAGATTGGCGTTTCTGCAGTGGCATCTTCCGCAACATTGGCCCACAACAAACCGTTACGGAAATCACTTTTGGCTGACGAGTAAGAGATATCGGCAGACACACTTAAACGCTCTGTTGCTTGCCATGTGCCATTAATACCAAAGCTGTCGACTTCATCAAAGTCTTGATTGTCATCATTAACAATCTCAACCCGAGTAAAGCTTTGCGAGGTGCGGTTAAAGTTGCCACCAATCACCGCGTTGCCATCAAGCACGGGATTGGCAACTGCTGCAGACGGGCCGCCTAACTTTACCCGGTAACCGCGGGCAAACGCTTCACTGTCAAAGCGTGAAATGAATGCATCGGCCTTTAAAGTAAAGGTATCGGAAGGTGCCCACTCCAGCGCGCCCATATAACCATTACGGGTTTCAACGCCGCCTAAATGCTGTACCTCAAAGCCTTCACTGATGTACTCATTTGCAGGATTATCTTCTGGGCCGTTGGTATCATTCGCTAAGCCATCAACATCTTTATTGCCGTTATAAGCCAGACCAATAAACTGGGTGGCAACACTCGGTTGCTCTAGCCTTGCATAGCCTAATGCCACACCTAAGGTGTCATCCAAGTACTTACCTTGATAAGAAAAGCTCAAGCGATGGCCGTAGTCTTGTGCGCCATAGACTTCATCGGCGCGGTCGTTATACATGCCGCGGGCGTTGGCAATAAAACTGTGCTGTTTATCAATCGCTAACGGGCTCGCTGTCGCCAGCTCAACGGTACCGGCCACGCCGCCCTCAATAAGCGATGCTTTTGGCGATTTGTACACTGCTGCTGAGGTAATTAACTCTGAAGGATATTGGTCAAACTCGATGCTGCGGCTACCACTGGTAGAGACTTGCTCACGACCATTTAAGGTTGAAAAAACAAAGCCACCTGACATACCACGAATATTAATTTCAGCCGCTTGCCCACCGGTTCGTACCGCAGAGATACCGGGCAAACGTGTCAGTGCATCAGCCATCGACACATCCGGCAATGCCCCTAAATCATCGGCGCTAAGTTGCTCAGATACGGTATCGCCATAACGCTTTTGATTCAGTGAGTCTATTAAGCTACGGCTATAGCCGGTGACCGCAATCCGCTCGATCTCTTGCTCACCATCCTGAGCGTCATTGCTCGCTTCTGCCGCTGTCGCGTCAGTAGCCTTGTCGTCAGCAGATACCGTTTGCGGCGTTGGCTCTGCGGCAAGTGAGTTCAGTGGATAAAAAAATCCGCCTAATCCTGCCGCTGCTAGCGCTAAAGTGAGAACACTTGGTTTAAAGTGTGACATTGGTTTAATCCCCTTGGTCTTGCGACTTTTATTACCCAATATCCACTTATACGGCTCGGACTAATCTGACATTAGGCTTATAATTTATCAGCCATACTAGCCAAGGTTGTTTTTTGAGCACAACTTAATGCATACGTATTCATAACATAGAAGCAACATTGCACAATCACGAAAACCGACTCAAACTATTGATTGGAAGTGCTTTATACCAGAAATACAGAACAAGTTAATTGTAACCAAGTTGTGAATGGTGAATTGGACTACTGACATCACACGAAGGGAAGATTGTTAGAATGGACGCTTATAGCAAAGAGAGCGAGTAATAAACTGGGAGTTAAACAGCTGAGCCTCGCTAGCAGCGCAGTAACTTAATCGCATTGTTTATGCATAGTTAGCGCTGCTAAAGGTCAATAGTAAATGCGATTTATGACTTTAGAAAAAGCTAAGCGTTAGACGCTAAGTTTATAGGCCTTAATTAATCGCAAGTACATATTGCACTTGCGATAAATAACTAAATTAAAACGCTGCCAGTTCTTGCTTAACCGCCTCAACCACGGCTTGCGGATCATTAAGGTATTTAGAGTGGTCGATAAATATCGCGTTGTCATCTTGGGTCATGATCAGTGCGGGGAAGTGCTGGGTGCCAATCATCTGCTGGATTTCAGCAATATCACCTAAGGTGATTTCTGCATCGACACTCAGTTCATCTTTAAAAATTTTGTTTGATGGCGACAACTTAAATTGGCTGACAATGTCATTAAAGTTGTGCTTACCTTCCAGTGGGTTACCTTGGGTAAAATGGGCTTGCTGCAAGGCATTAAGCACAGCAAGTTGTTTTTCTGGCTGTTTATTTTGCAGCCATTTCATTAAGTTGGCGGTTTTAACCGAGTTTTTCGGGCTATTCACATAGCGCATATGCTCATCGGTAAATTTGACTCGGCTAACTTTTTTAACCGCATTAACTTGCTGCTCACCGGCACAATCCTTACCAATATAATGAGCCGCATGTAGCAAATTAATTGCCATATCGGGAAAAGCTTGCTGCAGTGCATTGACCAATGGGGTTGTTGCGTAACTCCATGGACAGTGAGAATCGTAGATAAAATAGAGCGCTTGAGTCATAGCCTATACAGATATTAGCTTACAGATGGGCCGATCCTAATGAGTTTGCCGCCAATATTCAATCACGGTAACGCTTTTAACAGGCTGCCAAGGTGCAGCAGCCTAACTCATGGTGACTAAACTACAGGCACAAATATTGGTACTGGGTAGAAAATACAGTAGCGCGGTATTGTCAGCCTCATTACGACTAACAATTTGCACCGTGAGATTGTGCACGCCTTGCTTACTGATATTTCGATTGGCAAATGCTTGCAGGTGTTTGGCATGCATCGGCAAAGACAGCTGTTCATGGTGACGTACCAGTTCACTGCTCACTAAGTTGAGAATGTAGGTATCTTGTCCCTTGTTGGCACTTAAAATATCGCCACTGAGGTGCAAAGTCGCTATGGGTACACCGTCGGAAGTAAAATAACGATAGCTGATACTAGCCGAACGCTTTTGTAACGCAAAATCAGCAATTAAGGCGTGGTGCTCTATCTGCTGAGTTTGTGGGTTGGTTGCTACCAGCTCATTACGGCAGGACAGTACAATGTCTACCTCGGTGGCGCGAATATGTTGATAGATAATGATAACCGCAATCACCAATATGCCTATCGCGAGACCGCTTTTAAGTGTCGATTTAGTCACAGAGCGATACCTCACTCAGCCATTGCTGACTAATAAATTTTGGATTTAAGCTAAAGTCACTGGTTTTGATATTACGCACCAGCAGCTGACCTTGTTCGCCTTTGCCCATCATAGAAATATTGAGAACTTGCATGTCGTTCGACAACGCCAAGTACACTTGCTGCCACGTGACCTCAGGGCAGGTATTGATTGCCGCCACCACCTTAGCTTCAATGGTTTTCCCTTCCCGCGGTTGAATAGACGGCGACTCTAGCCACGTCACGGTAAGTGGCTGTGAATTATCCAGTATCACCGCTTTGTGATGCTTAATCGGCATGGGTTCTTTTTTAAACCAAATATACTGATGCATGGCCATCACGCTGACTGTTAGCAGCAAGATAGCCATAGTCGCAAAGCCAACCAGCATGCGCTTACGTTGCTGCGCCTTAATGGCCCAATCACTTTTTGGGACTTCAAGATTTAGCCGATAACCTTTACGAGGTAAAGTTTCAATCAGCTCAGCATGGGCTTCGCCAAAATGTTTACGCAGGGTAAACACCGCCTTAGCTACCGCCGATTCGCTCATCAAGGGCTGTTGTGAACCGGCACAGGCAAGCTGACTTTTAGACATAACTTGATTGGGGTGCAGTGCCAATTGCTCAAGCACCTGGCATTCTGTACGCGTAAGATGAAACAAAGATTGAGTTTCACTGTTGTATAGCTGGCTATTTGCTATATCAAACTCAAAAATTTTTAACCGCATGTCTAAGATGCCTAACAAGAATTATCGTCATTATTTTACGCCAATTATCAACCCGCAAATATCAAGCTAGTCACGTTTTAACTATAACAACACCACATCTATTATCAGTTATTAACCCTGCATGCTGACCACTAGCCGTATACCTCATGTGTTGATTGCAACAAAGCAAACAACTTAAAAATGTCACCATTTGGCATTAGTTTGATTAACATCAACTTTAATTTTGCATAATCGATTTCGTAAAAAGCCGTAATCAGCATTACATACCGCAAAACAAAAATACCCGATATATCACTTCAAAAATCAAGCGAGGTAAAGACAAAAAACCTAAAAGCATTGCATGCAAAAAATCTAATCTTAGGTGCAAAAATTACTTTGATCTCGGTCTCAATAGCGCGGCTTGCCGTCTGTCATTGTTAACTCAAGCCACATCGCGGCAAACATGCATCACCACCCACACTATTTGGGTATCGCACTGATGAAAGTGTTGCCAAGCGAGCGGTAAAAAAAAGAAAACACTAACTTTAGGATGTGATGACAATGAAAACCTTAAACAGAAGACAAGCACTCAATCGTATTATCGGCATCTCTTCTGCTGCGGCAGGAAGTGTATTAGTCGCTAACCCATTACTTGCAGCCACCGCTAGCGAAGGAGATTGGAAACTCGAAGTCGGCACTCGCCTAGCTTACGCCAAATTAGACCCGATGACCGTTGCTAAACTCGCCTATGAAACCGCAAACGGCTGTATGTACCAAGTATTTGATAGCATCATCAAAAGCTTAGCTGCGTCAGATTCAGTCGATGCCGATAAGTTTGCCCAAGTGCCTACCGCAATGGCGCACTACGGTTACGCTGGCATCCTCGGCGAGGGCACAGTATGCGGTAATATCAATGCCACAGGTATGCTCGTTAACATGCTGTCCATTAATGGTGAGCCAGCCAACGCCTTACTTAGTCAAACCATGCGCTACTACGAGAGTGAAGCCCTGCCCTTACAAACAGCAGAATTTATCAGCGGTATTGGCGCGGATATGACCGAAACGCAGACGCAAGTGGGCACGCCAACGGTGGCCAATAGCATCCTATGTCACTCTTCTATCAGCTTATGGGCCAGTGAAAACGGCAAATCATTTAGCCAAAAAGGTATGCGTTGCAAACAGTTATCAGCATCAATCGTGTATGAGCTTGTGACCATGCTCAACAAAGCTTTCGATGGTGAGACGGTTAACGATCACCCGGTTTCAGACACCGTTGAAAGTTGCCAATCTTGTCACACTGCAGAATCGACATTTGCGCCAAGTGTGAAGACCAATATGTCATGTGATACCTGCCACGGCGGTCATTAATCAGTAGGAGGATTCACTATGAAACCGACGACACGCTATTTAGCTGTGGTACTAAGTTCAGTATTATTATTTGGCTGTAACAGCTCAGATGATGATGACAACACCACACCCGTACCGCCACCAGTGGATGACACTATTGGCATTAGTGACACCACCACGTTAACCGCCAGCATGCAAGCTGCTAGCGACTTAGAAAAAGGCCAAGTCACTGTGCAATTGCTGGGTGATGGCGACAAAGCCGTCACCGACGCCAGCGCATTTAACCTGATTGTGATGGGCTATCCAAAAGATGGGCAGACCACCAAATACAAATTAGCATGGCATCAAGCAGAGCAAGGTAACTGCATTGATACCGAAACCTGCAGTTTGGCCATTGATGAAACCGATGCTGGCATATATCAGTTAACCTTAGACAGTGTTGATTGGAGTCAAGATGTTGAAAGCTATCGCGTTGCCATTGAAGTGAAGGGTGAGCAAGCTCATCTACCACTGGACTTTATGGAGTAAAGTTCAGCGCCGCAGCCGCGACAAAAAAGCACAGTGTTTTTCATCTGCAAAACACTGTGCGTACTAAAGATGTGTTCTCTTTGGTGCCGCTAAAACCGGCAGGTTAGGCAAACTGTTTTAGCTCATCTCCATGACGCAAACAACGCCACTGGCGCACCACTTTTTAGGCCACAAACCGTAACTAAAACTCGCGAATTCATGGTATTTATTTGCCATGAATTCGCACTTTTTTTTACCACATGTTACCGCTGATGATGGCGGTCTTGGTAAATCCAGTGATAAACCGTCGGCAACACCAGCAAGGTCAACGCCGTTGAACTGAATAATCCGCCAATAATCACCACCGCCAACGGCTGCTGGATCTCGCTACCAACTCCCGATGACAGCAAAATGGGAATCAAGCCCAATGCAGAAGTCAGCGCCGTCATCAGTACCGGCCGCAAACGGCCCACACTGCCCTCATAAACACTTTGACTCAGCCCTTCACCGGCGGCGCGGCGTTGATTGATGGCATCCACCAGCACCACACCATTTAACACCGCCACCCCAAATAGGGTAATAAAACCAATGGAGCTAGGGACTGACAAATAGGTACCGCTAACATAAAGCGCCACTACCCCGCCAATCAAGGCCAACGGCACGTTGGCCATAATTAGCCCTACCTGCTTAATCGAACCAAACGATAAAAACAGCAGTAGCGCGATCAAGCCGATGGAAACCGGCACCACCAACATCAGTTTTTGCTGCGCACGCTGCTGATTTTCATATTGGCCGCCCACCACAACGGTATAGCCTGGCGGCAACTGGGCTTGTGGCACCGCCGCATAAATGTCTTCAACCACCGAGCCCATATCTCGCCCCGCGACATTAGCCTGCACTACCACACGTCGCTGCACATCATCACGGCGAATATTCGGCGGTGCCATCTCAATGGCCACCTCTGCCACTTCGCCAAGGCGAACCGTCGCCCCAGTTACACCGCTTAACAGCAGATCTTCTAACGCATCTGGCGCATTGCGATAACGCTCGGCAAGACGAACATTGATATCATAACGAGCATTACCATCAATCACTTGCCCGGCGCTAGCACCGCCCACACCTTGGCTCACAAGACTCATCACCTCATCGACGCTAATGCCGTAACGGGCCAGTTGATCGCGTTTAGGGCGCACCACCAACTGCGCCTCACCGCTCACCTGCTCTAAAGACACATCAACCGCACCGGGGATTCGCGCCACAATATCGGTAAGCACCTGACCGCGCTCAGATAATACATCCAAATCTGGACCGAATATCTTAATGGCAAGTTGCGCCTTTACCCCAGACAGCAATTCATCCACGCGGGTGGCAATCGGTTGGGAGAAGGTAAACAGTAACCCGGGAAATGCACTGAGCTTCTGCTCCATTAAGCGTTGCAACTCGAAACGATTTGCGGCGCTCTGCCACTCGCTCACCGGTTTTAGGCCAATGTAGATTTCTATGTTACTGACAGGCTCTGGATCGCCGCCCAGCTCGGGCGCACCGATACGGCTAAGCGCATAGTCAACCTCTGGAAATTGCAGTAATATTTGCTCCAGTTTCGGCGCCACATCAAGTGAGGTAGCTAAACTGGCTGTGGGCGCTAAGGTAACCCGTAAATTGATGGTGCCCTCTTCCAGCTCAGGGACAAACTCAGTGCCTAGGCGCGGCAGTAACGCCATGCTCATGGCAAACAGCAACGCCGCTGCAGACATCACCCGTTTAGGCTTAGTCATCACACTCGTTAAAATGGTGCGATACCCCGCCTCGATAGGTCGTAACACGATACTTGGCTTCAACCTTACACCGCGGTTAAACAGCAATACTGCTAATGCCGGCACTGCTATCAAGGCCACCAACAATGCTGAGATCATCGCCAAAATAATACTTACCACCATCGGCTGAAACAGCTTGCCTTCTACGCCCTCTAACGCAAACAAAGGCGCAAACACCACAATGATAATTGCCGTAGCAAAGAAGATAGGACTGCACACCTCCTTAGCCGCCAGCTTAACTCGCGTAACAATGTCACTACTCAGCGGTTTGGCCGCGCTATCGCTGTGACCACTACGGCGCTCGGTCTGGGTGAGGTGTTTAAAGATATTTTCCACCATCACCACCGAGCCATCGACCAACATACCAATTGCCACCGCAAGCCCACCAAGGGACATCAGGTTAGCCGACATACCAAAGTAAGCCATCACCATCAGCGCTAAGCCAATCGAGACCGGGATCGACAACAACACCAGTAACGTGGCGCGGATGTTGACTAAAAACAGCGCCAAAATCACCACAATAAACACAAACGCCATCAACAGCGCATCGCGAACCGTTTTAACCGCCTGATTGACTAAATCAGCTTGATCGTAAAACACTTCAAACGACACACCATCAGGCAAGGCTTGTGCTATCAGTGCGCTGCGCGCGTCAATATCATCAATGGTCGCTTTAGTATTGGCGCCCATCCGTTTTAGTACGACCCCAGCAACCACCTCACCAAGCGATTCAAGCTGGCCATCATTGCCGCGGCGAGTCATGGTCACTGCGCCGACACGAATTTCACTGCCGTAAGCCACATTGGCGACATCAATCACTCGTACCGGGGTACCACCCGCTTGAGTCAATGGGATTTGGCCAATGGCTTTTAACCCCGCTTCACCGGCTGGCAACAGGCCATAGCCACGTACCACCAGTTGCTCTTGCCCTTGGTCCATAAACCAGCCACCGGCATTACGGTTATTACTCTCTAATGCACTGGTCACCTGTGCCATCGATAAGCCATAACTGCGAAGTTTATTGGGGTCTATCTGCACTTGGTATTGGCGAACCTCACCGCCAAATGACAGCACTTCGGTGACCCCTGCCACCGGCATCATAATCAGCTTCACCAAGTAATCATTAAGACTTCGAAGTTCAGCCGCATTGACACCAGAATCTGGCGTGGCGCGCAATATGTACTGATAAATTTGTCCTAAACCTGAAGTATTAGGGCCAATCTCGGGCACACCAACGCCATCGGGAATCATCTCTCTGGCGGCTTGTAACTGCTCAAACACCTGCTGACGGGCAAAGTAGATGTCAGTCCCTTCATCAAACACCACGGTGACAATTGATAAGCCGGTACGCGAAAGTGAACGCACTTCATTCACCGCAGGCAGCGCATACATCGCCGACTCCACCGGATAACTGATCAGCTTTTCAACTTCTTCAGCCGCCAACCCTTCAGCAGCAGTATTCACCGTCACCTGAACGTTAGTCACATCAGGAAAAGCATCAAGGTTGAGTTTAGGTAACATCGCAAGACTGGCGATCACCGCGCCTAGCAAACCAAGTACTACCAGCAAACGCTGCCTCAAGGCAGCATCTATGAGTTTATCTAACATGCTTGCCCCCTAGTGGTTGTGAATATCAAAGCCAGATTTCGCTTGCTCTGATGCCAGAAAAAATGCCCCCGAAGTGACCACCTGGCTGTTGGGCACAATGCCTTTCACCAGGTTCATCCCCCGTTGACGTTCCACCACTTGCACCTCTTGGGATTGATAACCTTCGTCAGTCAAAACAAAAACTTGCCAATCGCCATCACTGCTTTTGGTTAATGCAGCATCGGGTAATATCACCCCGCCACCAATCGCACTCGGCAAATACAGCTCGGCAAACTGACCGGCGTGGATAACATGGCCGGGATTTTCTAGGCTGACTAAGATTTGCTCGGTGCGGGTGACGCTATCTAACTCATGGGAGCGACCAATCACCGTGGCTTCCAACATGCGACCATTGATACCCACCAGCGCTTTACCACCCACTTTGACAGATTCAGATTGCGTCGGTGTCACTTGGGCTTCCACCCATAAGTGCGACTCATCGGTGAGTTGCATCAGCGGCATTCCCGCAGCAATCACTTGGCCTAACTTGGCTTGGTCTTGCTGCACTCGGCCACTGATGGGGGCAAGCAATTGATAACGACCTATGGTTTCAGGCTTGGTAGCAAGCTGCGCAATCTGCTGTGGGGTCATTTTCATCGCCTCCAGCACCGCCCGTTTTAACTCAGCGTCAACTTGCGCTTGTAAGCGCCTACTCGCACTAACAGCGCTTTGGCTCATACGTTTGACTCGGTCCCACTCTGCTGCGGCATTAATAAAGTCCGCCTGCGCTTGTGCAACCGCTACGCCACCTAAAGTCAATAATGGTTGGCCGGCGTTGACCTCTTGTCCGGGGACCACATGTCGCTGCTCAACACGCACATCGAGTTGAGGCACTAAGGCCATGGTTCGGTCACGGTCAACCACCATAGTGGCAGTGGCGACAGCCTCAAGGTTGAAGCTTTGCTCAGACAAGGTCGATACTTTAATACCAGCCAACTTTTGTTGTGCTGCTGATAAGCTGATGCCATGAGACGCTTCATCACCATGATCATCAGCGGGGCTATTTTCAGCACCAGTGAGCACTGCACTTGGTGGGTGTGCATGGCCCTCACCAGCACGGGCTTCACTGGGCACCAATGCTATTACCGATAAACTGACCACAGCGGCAAAGCCCAGTGCTCGCAAAATGGCAGCGGAGACGGTGTTCAAAGCTTGAGGATATTGGCTTATTGATTGATTGTTCATGTTACTCACCTAAATTGTTCATCAACACTGCATCCGCCGCTGATGGCGTACCTACAGTAGAAAGTTGTGACTTGAGAAAAGTTTCTAACTGGCCGCTTTGTCCCATCCAATCGAGCCAACTGCGATACAGAGCCGACTCCAGCGATAGTCCAGCCAAATAGCTGCTGGCGAGCTGACGCTGACCCGTCAGGTAGTCACTGGTACTGATATCGCCTGACTGCCACTGCTGATCCATTGCTTGGTCGGCGCCCTTAACAGAAGTAAGTACTAACTCTCGCCAATCACTATAACGTTGCTGTAATCGTGGTAAGCTCAGCGAAAATAAAGCATGCCCTTGGGCAATTCGACGTTCATCAATCAGGTAGGTGTGCTCTGCCACTGCAATACCTTGGCTTGCCACGGCGATATCTTGCTTGTAGGTGTTACGAAATTGCAGAGGAATAGACACGCCAATGCCAATCTTATTCTCATCACCTTCGCGCTCAGCACTGAGGCTCAGCGTTGGATCGGCTGCGGTATCGGCTTTAGCTTGCTCTACAGCGAGTCGGCTCAACATCACTTGTTGATAAGCGCTCTTTAACGCAGGCAGCTGCGCGGTGACCTGCGCGGCAGAATCAGACAACGACAGTTGCTCAATAAAGTCATCAAATGCGATATCTTGACGGCCAAAAATCATCACAACTTGAGAGTCAGCACTAATAGATGCTTGCTCGGCGAGGGCAAAATCAGCCGCTTTACTGGCCAAGTCAAGTTGCATCATTTGCAGTTCAGCCAGCGATAAATCGCCCACTTGCACTTGCTGCTCAGCAATATCTAGCTGCTGCATAGCGGCATCAAGCTGGCCTTGTTGAAACGCCAATTGCTTGCGGCTTTGTGACTGCTCGACCAAGGCGAGTAATGCCTGCGCTAATGACTCGCTACGTGACACTGCAATCTCAGCTAATTGGATCTGTGCTTGTAGCTGCGCGCGACGAGTAGCGATACCGCGTTTATCGCCCCAGTCCAGCGTTTGGCTAATATCCAGTGAATAGGTGTCTTGGTCTGCGTTTTGGTAACCCAAACCTAGTTCGGGGTTGTAGACAGCCTGGTCGGCGGCCTGCACCATTAACTTAGCTTGTTGGTACTGCGCTTGCTGCGCCTTAATTTCAGGTTGTTGCTCAAATTGCTGCAACATTTGTGGCAACCAGCGCGCAAACGTTGGGTTAGCACTGTGTGCCTTAGCAGCGATGGGGGGCTCAGCTGCTACAACGGCGATCGACATACTTGCCGGCATTAATAGGCCTAACATTAGGCCCGTGATGATATTGTGTTTCATCTTAAATCCTAGCGCTTATATTGCCTTTTAAATCACCGCCACAAAGGGCTGTGGAAGATAAAAAGCAATCAATACGAGATATCACCGCAGCTGAGCACGCACGCGAACGCGCACATGACCGGCTAAGGTAATAGTGGTTTTTTAGTTAGGATTTAAGCTATTGGGGGGCGGTAAGTAGGTTGCTGCTCCGGCGGGAAATAATCTTCAACTAAATTATTGTGCCCCTGCGACAGCGGTACCGATGGCACCACAACCACTTGTGATATCAGTGTCAGATGGCCACCGTGGCATTGGCAATCTAAACATAAGTCGAAGCTTTTAGTTTCGACTTTAGTCACTAGATGTTGATGCTGCTGGGGTTCAAGCTCTGTGGCTTCACAAACGCAATCAACGCACTGCTGCAGGCTTTCCACTTGTGCTGTAAATTGCAGGTGTGGGTGATTGTCTTCCTCTTGGTCATGGGTTCCCAAATGCAATTGATGCGCGCCTAAGTTAGCACCAGCAAATTGCAGTGCCACTATCGCGACCATAGCAATGGCGATTTTGTGGAATAGTTGACGCAAAAAGTAGCTCAAACAACACCTTTAAGGAGTGGTAGTAACTAATGAGTGTTCATTAGCAATGTTATTCAATCTGACAGGTAGTGTAAATGTAAGTTCATTTAGCGCAAACAAATTTGCGCTAAAAGTGCCAATTTGTGATGCAATTGGCACTTGCACATCAAGCCACAATCACTGTGTTAAAATACGCAGTGCTTAGTGTAATCAGCGGCCTCATTGGCAGTCCAATCACCTTTGGGCTTTTCATCCATCTGCTTACACCACTTCTCGCTGCCGACTTCAGGTGCGCAGCCACTTAAGCTCAGCGTTAACAGCGCGGCAGAGGCTAAAACTGTAGATTGACGTACAAACGAAGATAAACCTGACATGATATTCCCTTAATACTAAAAATTGTCGCGCAGTAACGACTGCGACATACTAGACGAGTGGCTGTTTAGCACTGATCCAATCGATGGCGAGCTGCTTGTCATCCAGTGGATACCAAGCCACCTCAGCTTGCATAAATGGCCCCATTAATCTGACCGCATTACCAAACCAGTCGGGCCCACCGACGAGCACCAATGCATCACATGGCGGTAATTGTACCTCACCTACACCAGAAAGTGAGTCACTTTGCCAACCTTCTAACAATACGTCAGCCTCAATATACAAACACACCTTGCCGTGCTCTTGTCGATACTGGTCAATAATGGGCACAATTTGCTTACCATAGTCTTCGGTCGACAAACGGCCGCTGGCAAATAAACTCAGCACGCCTTTGGTAATATCGGCGATTTGACATAACATAGCTGCACTCCCACAGGGATAACGAAACGGGCTGCCCAAAAGCAGCTTAACCGGCCTTAGGTCAAACAGGGTAAACTAAAACCGACATCGAACACCATGATAAAAATCACTAATCGAGTACAACTGGCAGACAATGAAATCGAATGGCAGTTTATTCGCTCAAGCGGCGCAGGCGGCCAGCACCTCAACAAGGTATCGACGGCGGCGCAGCTGATTTTTGATATTCGTCAATCGTCACTGCCTGAGTTCTATCAGCAAGGTTTACTCAACAAGGCTGACCATCGCATCACCAAAAGCGGCAAAGTGATCATCAAGTGCCAAGCCAGTCGTAGCCAAGATGCCAACCGCCAAACTGCCCTTAATCAATTTATCGAACTTGTCGCCAGTGTGGCGCAGGTGCAAAAAAAGCGCATCGCTACTAAGCCAACCAAAGGTAGTCAAAAACGCCGAGTAGAAGCCAAAAAACAGCGTGGTGCCACCAAAGCCTTACGACAAAGTAAGCCCAAATACTAAACCGCTACTTGCTATCACCACGAGTTGCGCCGCCCCACTGACGTCAATATCCCTTGTTATGATAAAAATTCAAAACCTGCTTGAAATGGCTGCGATTTATTAGCAAATAACGTACATTAGGGGTAATACTAGAGTTAACTTAATAACGTACAAAGGGATGCACAATGAGCAGTCAGGCTAAAATATTATTGGTTAATGGCCCAAATTTGAATTTACTTGGCCGACGTGAACCCGATGTATACGGCCACCAAACCTTAGATGATATTGTTGAAGAGCTAAAACACAGTGCCCGTGAACGCGGTGTGGTGCTTGAACATATACAGTCTAATGCCGAACACATGCTGATTGATGCCATTCACGGCACCGATGCGGATTTTGTCATTATTAATCCCGCCGCCTTTACCCATACCAGTGTAGCCCTGCGTGATGCACTGCTGGGCGTTGCTATCCCGTTTATCGAAGTGCATTTATCTAATGTCCACGCCCGTGAGCCCTTCCGCCACCATTCCTATTTATCTGATAAGGCCATCGGAGTCATTTGCGGTTTAGGGGCTAAGGGTTATCACTACGCCTTAGATAGCGCAATTGGCCAACTTGATACAGCACCAACGTTAACGGCGCAAAGGTAACTCCATGGACATTCGTAAAATTAAGAAACTCATTGAGCTGGTCACCGAATCAGGGATTGCCGAGCTAGAAATTACTGAGGCTGAAGGCGCAATTAAGATTAAAAACCAGCCCAACAGCGCCCTACGAGTCACGCCTCAAAGCGTGCAGACAAGCACTGATGATCAGCTTCAAGAACCTGAGTTCGGCAGCAAACAAGTGAGCGTGGATGATGCCAATGTGGTGGTATCCCCTATGGTTGGCACTTTTTACCTCGCACCAGAACCCAACGCCGAACCAGTGGTGGCCATTGGTGACAGTGTTGAGGTTGGCGATACCTTGTGCATTATCGAAGCCATGAAAATGATGAACCAGATCCAAGCCAAGTATGCCGGTACCGTAGCAGATATCTTGCTGCAAAGTGGTGATGGCGTAGAGTTTGACCAGCCACTGATGATTATCACACCACGTCAGTAGCAGCGAATATTGCATGGATAGCTTAGCACCAATCAAACGAGTACTGATTGCCAATCGCGGCGAAGTGGCCCTGCGTATTCTACGCGCATGCCACCAGCTCGGTATCGAAACGGTGGCGATATATTCAACCGTTGACAAAAACCTGCCCCATGTGGCGCTGGCCACATACTCGGTATGCATTGGTAACGGCCCCAGCCAACAAAGTTACTTGAACTCGCAAGCCATTCTCGCTGCGGCTGACTTACATCAAGTGGATGCCATCCATCCGGGTTATGGCTTTCTGTCAGAAAATGCCGAATTTGCTGAGCAAGTCGAGCAATGTGGTTATCGCTTTATCGGCCCCAGTAGCGATGTGATCCGCACCATGGGCGATAAGGTCAGTGCCATTGCCACAATGCAAGCCCATGGCGTTCCCACCACACCGGGTTCAGATGGCTTGCTGGGTAACGATTTAACCAGCAATAAGCAGTTGGCAACCGACATCGGCTATCCAGTGATCATTAAGGCCACTGCAGGCGGCGGTGGCAAAGGGATGCGGATTGTTAACCACAGTGATGAGCTCGGTGCGGCCATTGAGCTAACGCGCGCCGAAGCTGACGCAGCCTTTGGCAACAAGGGGATTTATTTAGAGAAATACCTCACCCAGCCTCGCCACATCGAGCTGCAACTGTTAGCCGATAAACACGGCAACGTTCTGTGTTTAGGGGAGCGTGACTGCTCTATGCAGCGCCAGCAACAAAAAGTCATTGAAGAAGCGCCCGCCATCAATTTTAGCGAAACACTGAGACAACAGATCAGTGAGCTGGCCATCAAAGCGTGCCAAGCCATTGGCTATTGCGGCGCAGGAACCATAGAGTTTCTCTATCAAGATGGCCAATGTTTCTTTATGGAGATGAATACCCGCCTACAGGTCGAACATCCAGTAACTGAGCTAGTGAGCCATATCGACATTGTTGCCGAGCAACTCAACATTGCATCAGGTAAGCCATTAGCGTTATCTCAGCAGCAAGTCAGGCTTCAAGGCCACGCCATTGAGTGCCGCATTAATGCCGAACACCCACAGAGCTTTTTACCCAGCAGTGGTAAAGTGACTCACTTAGTCATTCCCGGCGGAATAGGCGTGCGTTGGGACAGCCATTTATATACTGGCTATGTGGTGCCCCACCATTATGATGCCATGGTGGCTAAGTTAATCACCTACGGTGACAGTCGTCAGCAGGCCATCGAGCGTATGCAACAGGCCTTGAGCGAATTACACATCGCCGGAATAGACACCAATATTGCCCTACTACGCAATTTACTCACCGACCCAGGTTTTATTGAAGGTGGGCAAGCTATTCATTATTTAGAGCATTGGTTGGCAAATGTTACTCACGCTTAACCACCCAAGCAGCCTTTTGAGTTGCGGCCTGCTGAAAAACTTAGCTGCAATGTTGCTACTGTGCATGCTAATAAGCTCACCGCTATCGCTCCACGCCGCTGTTAATAAACCCGACCCACTGCAACAACTCAATATCAGCGCCTATGATGGGGCGGCTAAAGACTATGTTGATGACAAGGCCTGTGCTACCTGTCACGCCAAACTGTTTGAAAGCTATCAAGATGTAGGTATGGCGCGCTCTTTTGCTGCCCCCGCTGATGCAGTGTTAATGGAGCGCTTTGGCGAAGAGTATTACCACGCTGAGTCATCACGCTATTACCGCATCGACAATCAAGACCGTGAGCTTATCTTTCACCGCTACCAAAAAGATGACCAAGGCAATCGCATTAATCACTTCAGCGTTGGCATTGACTGGATTTTGGGTTCGGGCTATCGCGCCCGTAGTTACCTCTATCAAAATGATGCCGGTGAGCTGTATATGTTGCCCCTAGGCTGGTACGCACAAACCCAGCAATGGGCCATGTCGCCAGGATTTGAAACCAAACACCATTTTGGCGTACAGCGCCAAGTTAAGCGCGAATGTATGTTTTGTCATAACGCTTACCCCGATGTCGAAGCAAAGAGTGATAGTCCTTTCGCCGCGCACTTGTTTCCAGAGCAATTGCCACAAGGTACAGGGTGTCAACGTTGCCACGGGCCTGGTGCCAATCACATTCGCGCCGCATTAAACGCACAACCAATTAGCCAAATCCATGGCAATATCATCAACCCGGCAAAGCTGGCGCCAGAGCAACGTGACTCGGTCTGTTTTCAATGTCATATGCTACCTGCTGTGAGTATGGTCGGCGTACGGGATTTCGACAGCCCAACCTACAGTTTTCGAGCCGGTGACAAACTCAATGATTACCTTGCCCATGTGGAAGTGACCCAAGCCAATGCCGACAAGAAACAGCATTTTGAGATTAACCACCATGGTTACCGTTTTTGGCAAAGTGAGTGTTACCAACAAAGCCAAGGGCAATTGGCTTGCATCAGCTGCCACGACCCCCATGTTAAACCTCAGTCACAAGCCTTTCGAGCCCAAGTCTCACAAACCTGCCAACAATGCCACCAAGGCATTGAAGCTAAGCATCCCACTGTCAGTGAGCAGAAACACATTAGTACTAGCAGCGATTGCGTCAGCTGCCATATGCCAACAACCAGAACTCAAGATGTGATCAACGTGACCATGACCGATCATAAAATCAGTCGCGGCCCGTTTGATCTTAATGCGCTGATCGCACCGATCAACAAGCAAGACCCGATTATTACCGATATCAATTTATTGCCATTTGGCGAGGTGGCAACGGGCGTAAACGCACAGTTAATCCGGGCCACAACCGTACTAAGAACCAAAGCCAATGCAGATGCGGCGGATGCGTTAAAGCACCTGTTAGTCAAACACCAGATTGACTCGTTTGTCCCTTATGTCGATTTGTTGGCTGCTGAGGTAAAACTTGAGCGCTATCATGCAGCTATCAACACCGCCAAGCACATATTAAACCAGCCCAATGCACCGCAATTTACCACGCTATCTTACCTTGGCATCGCCCTACTTGCAGAGGGGCAAACTGAGCAAGCCATCAAGGTGTTGTCACACGCCATCACCTTAGAGGACGATCCTAAAAACAACTACAATTTAGGCGTCGCGCTATTCAATCAGCAGCAATTTACTACGGCACAAACTCAGTTTGAACGTACCATAGAACTGCGCCCAACCATGCACAGTGCCTGGCTGTTTTTAGGTAAAGTACACCAGCAACAAGGCCAAGTCGCATCCGCCATAGCCGCCTTTAAACAAGCCCTGGCAATTGCACCCGACTTTGAAAAAGCCTACGCCGAACTGGTTCAGCTTTTAATCAAACAACAGCAACTGAGCGAAGCAAAACGCTATCTACAGTTGGGGCTGAAATCAGCACAATCAACAACTAAGCTGCAGGATCTGCAAGATAGCCTTTAACTAGGTTTCACCACGGTGAGATTATCCATAGCCTGAAGGGTAGTTGCAGGGAATCGCCCTCCCAACGGGGTTTGGTAGTCATCTACCTGATGACTATCGGCAGGTTTTACCTCCAGCGGGGTGGGATTATCCATGGCCTGATGGATAGTGGCAGGTTTTCGCCTCCAGCGGGGGTTATCCATGGCCTGATGGATAGTGGCAGGGTTTCGCCTGCCCAGCGGGGAGAGTTTTACCCATGACCTGATGGATTGTTGCAGGTTTTCGCCTAGCCAGCGATGGGGTTATCCATAGCCTGATGGATAGTGGCAGGGTTTCGCCTGCACGACGGGGAGAGTTTTACCCATGATCTGATGGATAATTGCAGGTTTTCGCCTCCAGCGGGGTGGGATTATCCATGGCCTGATGGGTGGCTTCAGGATTTCGCCTCCAGCGGGGTATGTGAAGATGCTATTTCGGGTCGCTGCAAGCACTTCCATGTGCGCTCGACGGTGGCATCCATGCCACCAACGCCCTCTGCCGCATCTGCACTGGGTTAATTGTCTCTTCGAAGTGGGCCTTATGATTGGAAAGGCGCAAGGCATAAATTTATGCTTGCCCTGACCCAACATATCATCGACACTTACTAAAGTTAAAAAGTTATCGAGAACGGAACTTACCCATTCGATATTGATTTAACGAGCTAGAGGCTGCTATTTCATTTAGCGCTTCTCCAACCTTTTCGGCCAGTTCTTTACTACCGGATGAGAGTAGCATACAAGCTCTTATATAAGAGGTTAACTCTTCACCCTTAAAGCCTTTAAATAGCTGGACAAATTGCTCAGATGAGAGCTTATTTAGCACTTCAACTTCTGACAAGTTGTAACTATTAGAATCTTTTCTAGACTCTAGAATATCCATCACAGTAGGCTCTGGCTTGAGCTCTAAATATGCCTCTCTTAGCTTTACTACAAATTTTTCGTCCTCAATTCCAAAAGGATTTGTAATAATACTATCAACATTAAATATTTCAGGGTTATCACTTCTTACCGTTATAAAATAATTTATAAGCTCATCAGATTTTTCATCTTGACTTAGAATTCTTAGAAGTTTTAGGCCTGTTGCATATTGGGAGCATGAAGTAGTTGAAGCAATATCTCTCATTCCCGCCTCCAACGCCTCCACCACAATTTCTTCATCGTCATCAAAAGATCCGTGAAGAATATTCCAAGCCTCGTCCCACTTTTTACTTTCCTTTCTAATATTAATTTCACGCTGTCTATGGTCACACAATGGGACTAATGATTCATGATCTAAAAAGCCTTGCTCAATTCCCTTTGCAACGGCCAAATCAATTTCATCAGCAAATATGTATCCATAAGATTCAAGAAGAGTATTCCACTGTTTAGTTTTTTCTTCAGTCCATCCCAAATTATCATTTGACTTTCTTAAACCTGATTGAGCTGCAAATTGGAACTCCGGAATAGACTCCTTATCAGCTCCATTACAGTAATAACACCAAGCAAGAACTATTGTTGTATGAATTACTTGCTTTTTAAGCTCTTCATCATACTTATCAACAAAGCCTAAAAAATCATCAACGTGTTCAAGTACTTTTTTGATCACCCTTTTGTTCTTGATAGCCAAACCGACACAACAATCGCGAATGTATTCTTTAAAGTCAATGCTGTAGCCTTCCGACATTGTATCGAAACACTGTTCGGCAGTTGGTTCAAAATGCAGCTGTCTATCTACAACCTTTTCCTTGTATTTTTTGTAGTCTTCAAAAGTTTCATCATCAACGTTCTCATTAAGCAGTAAAACAACTTTACAGTCTTTGCGTTCCTTAAAATATGAAACAAGGCCCATAAAGTCCTTAATTGATATTTTTTCACTATGGCGTTCTAAGTCATCAAAACAAATAATCGTCTTATTCATTGCTAACTGAGAAACGGACTCAATAAAACCACCTATTCCCCCAACATACTTACTTAGATAGGGAATTTTACTATCTTTAACCAATTCAGCTACTTTACTCGAGTAACCTTTAATATTAGGTGATTCTCCAACTTTTTTTGTATCAACAGCATTTAGAAAAGCAACTTTCTTGATTTCATCAATAGAGTGAATACCAAACAAAGACACATAAGAGTATGAGTTTAAAGCACACTCCCCCTTAAACTCCTCTATATACTTATCCCAGCTATATGTTTTTCCAACTCCCCACCCACCTTTTATCGCAAGAACTTCAGGTGTATCTGAAGCAAGAAATCGTCGTATTTGCTGCTCAACTAAATCAACTGACATAAAAAAATATTCCCTATAAAACAGAGTCATATTCAAAGTTGAATATTTGTAGCCAGAGTAAACTTTATTTAGCTTGAAGACACTACCTATTTCAAAAAACCATTCCTCATTCTTTAAACTAGCACATTACTACGTACAAAAGTTCAATCGAAGAAAGTTAATCATCCAGTGTAGATGCGGCTGAGGCCTTCGACAGCATGGATGCTGTCGCAGAGCGCCCATGGATGGGTTAACAGCGAGCCGAAAAAGCATCTGCACATCAGCCTGCTGCAGGCAATAGTGACCAATGAAGGTCACCACCTTCTAATACATTCCCCGTAGGAAGCGTCGAACTCCTGCTACACCTATCAAACTATGATTAATCTACTGTACTAGGCAATAAGCCTCGAGTGGCAAATGAAGCTAAATCGAAGAAACAAGTAATCCAGTGCAGATGCGACTGAGAGTATCGAAAACATGGATGTTTTCGCTAAGCGGCCATGGATGGCGCAAAGCGTCCCGAAGCAGTATCTGCACATCAGCCTGCTGCAGGCAATAATTATCAATAAAGAGAGCTACCATCAAACACATCCCCCACTGGAGGCGAAAATCTGCCATACCCATCAGATCATGGGAAACATATATCCCATCAAACCATGGGTAACCTATCCCCCCTTTACAAACCAAACAGTTAGGCACTTTTGGCCACTGGCAGTGGTTGCAAATATTTATCAACATCCACCTCATCAATTTGGCTGGGGTCTAAAAACTTATGGGCATAGTCGAGGTAAATGCCACTGCTGAGAAACAGCTTAAATAAATCCATATCTAAGTGTTGATCGAGTGCCATCTTGTGCAAGATATCCACCGCGACACTAATAGGTTTGGCTTTCTTATAAGGTCTGTCTGCGGCGGTGAGTGCTTCAAAAATATCTGCAACAACTAAGACCCGTTCTGGTATCGATAGATCATCTGCGCTCAACTTACGCGGATACCCAGTCCCTTTTAGCGTTTCATGATGGGTAGATGCGTAGCGTGGCACCCGCGCTAGCTCTGGTGGGAACGGTAGATTTTCTAACATCTTAATGGTACTGGTAATGTGTTCATTAATTTTAAAGCGATCTTCGGCGGTTAAGGTACCGCGGGATATCGCTAAATTATGTAGCTCACCTTGGTTATAAAGGTGTTCTGGCACCTCCATTTTAATGCCAAATTTGGCATCAAACTCCACCGGAAAATCACGTTTAATAATATGTTCTGGCTTGTTACTTAACAGCATTTCAGTGACCGGCAGCGGCTGGGATGCCTGTTGATAGCGCAGCTCTTCCACCGGAGAGAGGCCGAGCTGGTCGTCAAAGTGACGCTGCCAGGTTTGCTGAGACAACTGCTGTAACTTGTCGACATGTGCTTGGCTCATAAACTCGCCTCCCACATTGGCGTTAGCGATAAACTCAAAGTCCTCACTAAGTTGCTGGTAACGCGCCTGCAACTCAGTATCGAGTTGTTGGCGGTTATCAGGGTTTTGCGCCAATTGCTGTAGGTAGTCAATATGGGCATCGCGTCTTAGCACTTCAAAGCGCATTCTGATCTCATGAATGCGGTTATAGATGGCCTCTAATTTACTGCCCTTATCGACAATATGTTCAGGTGTGGTGATTTTTCCGCAATCGTGCAGCCAAGCGGCAATCCGAAACTCGCGCTGTTCATCTTCGCAGGTAATTTTAAAGTCTTTAAACGCATCTAGGTCACTGTCCGATGCCTGCTGCACTAACATTAAGCCCAGTTCAGGTACGCGGTTACAGTGTCCGGCGGTGTAGGGAGACTTATCATCAATCGCCTGTGCAATCAGGCGAATAAAGGCCTCCATTAACTCTTTCTGGTCGGCTTCATATTGCTGTATCGACGATGACATAGACACCATTGAACTTGCCAGCTCATCAATTTCAGCAATATTGGTCTCTATATGTTTAACGCTTTTAAATCGGCGGTGCTTAATTTTCTCATTTTCAACCGCTAAGGCATTGATGGGTCGAATGATGGGCGAGGCAAACAGCCAAGAGATGGGCATGACGATAAATAAACAAGCGACGGTGATCAGGATTGAAGTGCGAATTTTTTCATCACTGGAGGCAAACAGCTTACTTGCCGGCACAACCACAGCATACTTTTCACCACTTTGTTCGCTACCAAACGAAGTGACATAAACAAAGGTATCAACGCCGTTTAGCTGGGTTTTAATCAGCTGGTTTTGCTGAGACTCATCTTCTGCAATCGCAATTAACTGCTCGTAAGGCACGGTTCCTTGTGGTTTAAAACTATCTTGATCGCCTTTAGCAAACCACTTGTCCGCCAGTGCACGACGTTGGCTATCAGAAATATTGTCTATAGCGGCATTTAGTATGGGAATAAGCGGGGTGTTTTTGCCTTGTAGCACCATGTAAAGGCCTGTCGGCGGCACTTGGTCACCAAAACTCACTTGTTCGTGATACTGCAAATTATCGATAAAATAGCTCTGAGCGGTATAGTGCAAAATAATGCTGTTATCTAGTGCAGCAAACACTTCACCGGCCTCAACGGCTAACAAAATGGCTTGAGTAGAATCCAATTCGACGATTTCAATCGCGGGAAATGATTGCTTAATCACCTGAATAATCGACCATCCCCGTGGTATGGCTAGCTGCTTGCCTTCAAGTTGTGCTAAATGGGTCACCTCGGCCTCGTTGGGCTGGGTGACGACCGCATAATGTAAATCGAGAAAAGGTTGCGTAAATTCACCTAGGCTTTCATTTTGCTCAGTTAGCATAATGGAGTGCAGCATATCGAGCTCTTCCAGCATGTAACTGTCAACCAGCTCGTTCCAGGTATAGCCATTAACAAAGTTAAACTGCAGCCCAGTCATTTCCGCGACCATTTTCAGCAGGTCAATACTGTAGCCCTGAGGCTCACCCGAAATAGTAAAGTCAATGGGCGCCCAATCATTCTCGTTGGACACCATTAGCTCACCGGTGTTGAGTACAACAGCTTGCTGCTCGACACTTAGCAGAAGCTGTTGGCTCTGCGGCAATACAGTGTTGAGCTGCGGTTGGCGATTTGAAGCGATAAGCTCACCACTGTTTTTGTACAAGTAGCTTTCTAATTGAGTTTGATCGCCTTGAGAAATGAGGTAATCACTTAAAGTAGACAGGGCAATATCAACCGCTAATACGGCGCCCGAGTCGGGCAGTTTGATGGAGTAAGTTTGCCCCGGTGCTTGCAGGTTTTGAAACAAGTAGGGTTCGGTTTTGTTCACCCTGTCACGCAAAGCACTGCTAAACCACGGTCGCAGGCGGGCGTCGTACTCTGTTACTTGTTGATGACTGGTGCGCGGCTTAAATTCACTGTCTAAGTATTGATAATTCTGAATCCGTTCACCGCCGTCTTCGGTTACTGTGATCACCACCCAGCGGTCTAAATGCGACGCTTGCAACTGGGCGCGTACAATCGGATGCGCATCAAGGTTGATCAACTCATAAAAGCTGCCGTCCGCTAAGCCCACATATATGGCATAAAACAGTGGGTTAATGGTCATCACTTCTGCAAAGGTATTATAGGCTTCGGGATTGAAGTTGCCGTCGATCACTAGGTTATCAACACTGGCGAGCAGCTTAGCGACGTTATTGGCCTGAATATCGATTTGGGTAATGTACTGACTGGTGCTGTCTGCCGCTTGGTTGTAGTGCTTTAATGCAGACTCGGTGGCCATCTTGTGAGAAAAGTAATACTGCAAACCGATGGCGATGGCGGCCGTCATACAGGTGGCCAATACAAATATCCCTACTACGGTAAACCGAATGGTAAACCGTTTACGCTTGCCGTTCCCCTGCACGCTCATGTTATCTCCCTATAGTTCAAGGCAATCCTTGAATACTATTTAGTCTATTGAAAGAATAACATTTGGTCAATTTAGCCTTTATTCGCGTAATTATCCAAAAAAAAGCCGATTTAATGCAGTTTTCAGTTGGTTAGACTGCCCCTTGATTCAGCCAATACTACGGACTTTTTTTGCGCCAGCTTTCAGGTAACTGCATCTGTCCCCAAAGCGAATCACACAATTGCTGACGTTCGTGCCAGCGCCCTTGCAATAGCCAAGGTACCAGTGAATCTCCCACTTGCGGATAATCGATTGGCGCAGGCATGGGTGACTTAAGCCAGCGCCGCAATGCTTGGCTGTCGAGAAAGGTCATACTGTCTGCGGCGCCGAGTAGCTCTAGCGCCGCCACATTTGAAAGCTGTTCAAACTGGCCATGTAGTGGCTTCACCAACAATTTTTTGCCCAAAGTAAGCGCTTCGCTTGCCAATTCGAACCCAGCGCTGCTAATCACGCCACCACTTTGGGCCAGTTTGTGTTTAAAGCCATCGCGATTAAAACCCGACCACTGAATATGTTCGGGCGGCGCCTGACTAGGTTCACTGCCATGAAACACTGCAAACTGATAATCATCAAAGGGGCTTAATAGCGCCACAATATCGTCGGCCGCCTCAAAAGGCAGATAAACAATGATCTTTTGCAGGCAATGACTGACATCGCCATCAACTTCAACAAACGGCGGTAAGATAGGAAAACCAAAGTGATGCCAATGACAACCTAGCGCGATATCCACTGGGGCAAAATAGTTCAGCAACATGTCGTTAAACCAGTTGTCGCCAACTTTAGGCACCGCAAATTTCAATGCCGCTTGATGACTCACACCAATTGAGGGGATCCCCTGACGTTTAGCCGCCCAGGCAGAAACAGGTTCAAAGTCATTGAGTACCACATCATAGCGGCTCAAATCGAGGGCGCGAATATCATTCATTAACGCCAGCAGCGAGTTCTGCATTGCGGTTTTGGGCACACTCACTCGACCACTTTGGGTAGCAAAGGTCAGCCCGGATTGCACTTGATAGTCACCAAAACATTGCATATCAAAAAATTGTGATGCTTGGCGACCAGAAAAGAAGAAATCGACGTCAACGTTATGTTTCTTCAACGCTTTAGCCATCACTCTGGCGCGACTTAGATGGCCATTACCCGTCCCTTGTACACCGTACAATATACGCATAGTTACAGTCCTGATTATGAAGCTAGAAAGGGAAAAGCAAGATAGACGCTAGTGATGCCTAATAGCGCACCGGCAAGGATATCTAATGGGTAATGTACCCCTAAAATAATGCGAGACAAGCCAATGACTGCTGCCCAAGCAAAGGCTAGAACACTCCAATCTGGATAGATCAGAAATACCACGGTAGCCATGACAAACGCCGCACCAGTATGACCTGAAGGCAAACTAAACTTATCTGATGGCTCAAATGCGGCTAGCTGCACGTCAAACTCATCTGACATAGCAGCGTGGCAAGGGCGAATTCGTCTGATGCTATTTTTTAGCAAAAAGTACAGCGGTAGCTCCAACATAAAAGCCGCGAGGGCTAAACCGAAGAAGTTTTCACCTTGGTGGCTGAGCAGTAACAGTACCGTACTGATATAGAGATACATAGGCCCATCACCGGTCGATGAGATCCGCTTGGCGAGTGGACGCAACCCATGGCGTAAGCCAATTTGAGTTACTTGGCAATATATGTGTCTATCAAGCTTGGCGACAGACTCAAACATAAAAGGCTCTCAACTAATTGCAGTTATTAGTTGAGAGCCTAAAAAATGACCGTGACGCCGAGGTGACAGGCAGTCTAAAGTTTTGTGACAGTCTTTACGCCGTGGCGACGGCTTTATGTGAACGCTCGCGGTACAACTTAATGAGATGATAGATATTAATGCAGGCAACAAAGGCATTCATTCCCGCTACAGGCCATGCTGAGATGTAGACTCCGTAAATAACGAAAAGTGTACAACCAGTAAAGTTAAGGCAACGTAACCAGATGATATCTTTCATCATTAACGAGATAGCCACCATCACTGACGCAGAATAACCAATGAGTTCGATTGTTGAAGCTTCCATAAGGCACCTTTTTCGAGGCCCTCTGCCATCCCTAAGCTAACTGGGGGATCCGTGCCCCTAAAGCGAGTAAGTTAATTCAAGACTGCAAACATTCTAACAAACGATCAACTAAGTTGTAATTAAAATACGTTATTTAATGACCTAAATCATGTTTTTTGCCCAATTAAACACCAGTGGGTAAAAGTTAACAACATCGAGGCAAAACTCAGGGTGGATCGGCCATAGCGTGATTGATAACGCTTTTCTTTTTAAGAAACGCTTATATACTGGCAGTAATTAAAGAAATACTGCGAAAACTCAGTAGATTGCCTTTCAACAGGAGTATGACTTATGGAATACAACACCTCAGAACTTTGCGATAGCAACTTAGACTCAGTCGATGTTGTCGAACCCATGTTCAGTAATTTCGGTGGTTGTAGCTCTTTTGGTGGTTCTATTAGCACAATCAAATGCCACGAAGACAATGGCCTTATTGCCGATGTATTAGAGCAAGAAGGCGAAGGTCGTGTGCTGCTGATTGACGGTGGCGGCTCTCTACGCCGCGCATTAATTGATGCCTCTTTAGCTGAAATAGCAGTGAACAATAACTGGGAAGGTATTATCGTTTATGGTGCAGTGCGCGATGTTGATGCCTTGGAAGATTGCGATATTGGCATCCAAGCGTTAGCTTCTATTCCGGTTGGCGCTGATGGCCATGGCATTGGCGAGTTAGAGATTCCGGTTAACTTTGGTGGCGTCACTTTCCTACCACTCGACCATGTCTATGCAGACAACACAGGAATTATCCTGTCGCAAGATCCGTTAGATATCGACTAATCTAACCGCAAAAACAGTAAGGATGACGGCTTTCTCACAGCTTGGTCATCCTTTTTTTGCACGATGATTTTTACTATAAGTGTTTACTCAAAAACGCTTCAAATGCTTTTAGCGTGGCCATCCGGTTTTGCTCTATTTCTAAATGATGGTTGCCATTTTCTAGCTCTAAATACTCCACATCTTTATCATAATCAGTCAGCTCATCAAACATTTCCCGACTATGGTAAACATCCACGATTCTATCTTTATCGCCATGAATTAACAGCATAGGAATATTAACTTGCTTAGCAAAGTTAACCGGGGATTGCTGTTCTAATTTATCAGAGTCATCGCCTAGCTGCTTTTTAACGACTTTATAGTTAGTGAATTTGCGCGCTTTTCTAATAATATGCTCTAGATCTGAGACCCCTGCAAAACTGGCGGCACATTTAAATGGTTGTTGTTGCGTCACCGCAGCTTGCATGGCGGCATATCCACCATAGCTGATCCCAAGTATACAGATCTTATCTTTATCAATGGGATAATGCTCTGCTAACCAGAATGCTGCATCAGCAAGGTCGTGCTGCATCGCCCCGCCCCACTGCTGAATCGATGCCATTTGAAACTCGAAACCATAACCCGATGAGCCTCGAAAGTTGGGTTCAATCACGGTATAACCGCGGCTGGCAAAGAACTGACTGAACCAGTTAAAGCCACTATAGTTTCTCGCCATTGGTCCGCCATGGGGGATCACCAATGCTGATTGCTTAGCCTTTACGTTGCTTGGCGGCAGAGTGACATACGCTTCCAATTCAAGACCATCACGGGCCTTAAACACCACTTTTTGCTTATCAGATAACGGCTGGTCCACTAACAGCGGGTATTCATCAAGAATATAGTCAAGACTTTTAGCTTTGCGGTCTCCAAGGTAGAAAGCACCGGGGGAGCGTGGGTTACTGGTGTACAAGATATAACGGTTTCCATCAGCGCTTAAACTCATGATGTTGTTGTAGGCATCGGGAATCGCCTTATTTAAGGCTTGTTGAAAGCGTGCATATTTTTCATCAAAAAACACTTTACCGTTAGCGGCTTCACCATGGCGCACTCCGATAACCTCTTTAGTCTTCTTAGAATAAATCAGTGACCCTTCTACGTCATAGTTTTCATCGGCATAAACCAGTTCACGTGGCAAATCAGCCTTAGCCAAGTCAACGGTAAAGATGGCGTAACGGCCATTATGCAGCGCGCGGATATACAAGGTATTAGGGTCAACCCCAAAGCCTAGCGGGGTAATATCTGGGTTATCAAATAATTCATATTCCCAGATTCTGTGCCACTCCTTGCTATCGATATCATAGAGACGAAAAAACACTTTGGTGTCGTCGATACCATAACCAAGTCTGAGTCTATGCTGTTGATCTGTTATCCAATAACTAATCCCTGAGCGCCCTTTTTGAATCAACTTGCGTTTAAGCCTGGAGTTGATGTTCACCTTATATACGTCTGGTTGATTGGGCGCCTTCAAATCTAGGGCCATCAAAATATGGTCGGGCTCATCGGGGAGTATATCAATGATGGTATCCTGAAATTGCGGTCGATGTTCTCCATCTTTCAATTTCAAAACGGTACGAATTTTTTCTCCGCCACTGGCAATCACCTTCAACAATCGAGATTCGGAATATTTTACGCCCATTTTATCAATAGGGTAGCTCGCGCTTACCAATAGCACTTCGTCATTGGCCCACACGTACCAATTTATTTTGAACTTTTGATTGTCAGTAGAGAGTATGTAGTTAACATCATGACTACCAAGGCTTTTGATACCTAAGTAGCTATTACCCTTATTATGGAAAATAAAAGCAAATTGGTTACCATTAGGTGCAAGTTTTACCTGCTCTGCTTGCGGCAATAACCCAAAGGCCTCAACTGGTAGGGGTTGTGCCTGTATTGTCGCACTTATCGACAATAACCACACAATAATGACTATTCTTAGCATCCTTTCCTCGTACAATTTTCCCTGCTTGCAAGCAAACAATAGTAACAACCTCGATGAGGTAAATCACTATCAAAGCCAAAAAACTCTTTTTTTACAACTAGGTAAGTAGGTAGTGGTTTCAAAAATGAGCGCCAAGATAAGATTCAATTGCACATAAGCGTGCAGATCCGCCACAATACCGCTATCTAGCCTTTCAAGATAATTTGTGACTATGCCACTACTTTTACCTTTTACCGACCACGAAGTTAATACCTTACTTAGCCCTAGAAGTGGTGAACAAAAACTCGGTCAAACCCTCAGCACATTCCCATGCGCCTTTGACGATATTGCCAGCTATGTTGCAGCCCTAGAACAAGCCAAAGCGCAAGGTATTCGGTTTGTTATTATTGGTATTGGTGAAGATATTGGCCCACGAGCGAACTTAGGTCGCGGCGGAGCCAATGATGCTTTTAATGCGAGCATGGCGCAATTTGTGAATTTGCAAGCTAACCGTTTTTTAGATGGCAGTCAGATTTTAATTGCCGGGCAACTTGATACCAGCGCTATTCATGTTGGCAGTGATCTCAATACTGATGCGCTGCGTAATGCAGTAGAGCAGCTAGATGAATTAGTGATTCAAGCGCTCAGCCCAATATTCAGTGCTGGACTTGAACCTATAGTGATTGGTGGCGGCCATAACAATGCTTTCGGCCTACTGACTGCCGCTAAGCAAGCAACAGCGAAAAAAGTAGCCGCGGTCAATTTAGATCCACATTCAGATTTCCGCCCCCGTGAAGGGCGCCATAGTGGCAATGGCTTTAGCTACGCAGCAGCGTCTGGGGCACTGGGGTTTTATCATGTACTAGGACTACATGAATTGAAAAATAGCGAGCAGACATTTGCACAATTGGAAGCATTTGGTGGTAGCTGGCATTCATTGCAATCTATATGGGTAAGACAAGAGTTGAGCCTTAATCAAGCACTGGATGAGATTGTCGGCATGGTCAAAGACAGTCAGTTACCCGTCGCGATTGAGTTAGATTTAGATGCCATAACCAATATGCCAAGCAGCGCTGCTACCGCAGCAGGCATACCTTTACTGGATGCACTGAGGTATGTGTATCGCCTGGCTAATGAAACTGGCGCCCATTATCTGCACCTCGCAGAAGGCGCTCCACAATGCCATGCTGCGGGCGTTGATGCAGGCTATAGAGAGGTGGGACAAAGTGTCAGCGAACTGATATTTGCTTACATTCAAGGCCGCAACGCTTGCCAATATTTAGGCTAGCACGCAGTTATCCATCAACCGGATTGGCTTTATCACGTTTCTATGATGTAATGCGCAGTCCAAAAATTTGAAACTCTGCGCTAAGCCGCATTTTTTCAAACTAGTTAAGGTTTTTATTAACTTCGATCACAATGTGACCGACAACAGATTCAGTAGGGTGTATCAATCACATACACTCGCTACTTACATTTGCCATATACAGGAATACATAGATGTCTGAGGGTCCACAAAACAGTACACATTTTGGTTATAAAACTGTCGACACTGAGCAGAAAGCCGATCTGGTTGCTGACGTATTTCATTCTGTCGCTGCAAAATACGACATTATGAATGACGTGATGTCATTTGGTATTCACCGTATGTGGAAACGCTTTACTATTGAAGCTGCCGGCGCACGTCCGGGCATGAAAGTATTGGATCTTGCCGGGGGTACTGGTGACTTAACGGCAAAGTTCTCTCACCTTGTTGGCCCTAAGGGCGAAGTGGTATTGGCTGATATTAATGATTCAATGCTTAAAGTAGGCCGTGAAAAGCTACGCAACAAAGGCGTGGTAGGTAACGTGAACTACGTCCAAGCCAATGCCGAAGCACTGCCATTTCCAGACAATCACTTTGACATTATCACTATCGCGTTTGGCTTGCGTAACGTAACGGATAAAGATTCGGCGATTCGTTCCATGCTACGTGTACTCAAGCCGGGCGGAAAGTTACTTATCCTTGAGTTCTCTAAGCCTCAGCACGAAGTGATGCGTAAGGTTTACGATATGTATAGCTTTAAAATTCTGCCAAAAATGGGCGCATTAATCACCCAAGATGCAGACAGCTATGAGTACCTTGCTGAGTCGATTCGTATGCACCCAGACCAGGAAACCCTTAAGGGCATGATGGTTGAAGCGGGCTTCGAGCAGGTGGAATACACCAACATGACCGATGGTATTGTCGCCCTTCACAAAGGCTACAAGTTCTAATTTGAGCAGTAATATTGGGTTAACCATGAAACGCGACGTATCTTTACTGGTCTGTGGCGCTATAGAAACTGCGCTCGATAAAATCTTAACCCAATCCCATGAAGCCTATGCCAAGTCGCATACGCTTCATGGCAAAGTGCTTTGCTTGCAGTTAAGCCAATTAGATTGGCCAATCTATCTCATTTTCTCGAAAAACGTTCAAGTCTACAGCCGCTATGCCGGTGACGTGACCACCACGGTTTATGCCGATATCACCACCTTATACCAGCTTACTGAAGGCGCTAATCTTACTGAACTCATCAAACAAGATAAGCTGCGACTTGAAGGCGATTTAAACTTACTGCAAACCTTCAGTCATCTATTGCAGAATATCGACATTGATCTCGCGGAGCCTATTTCCAAGTATCTCGGTGATGCCCCCACCCACCTGTTGCAACACGGGTTTTCGCAGGCTAAGCAGACCTTAACGCAAGTTTTTGTCAAAAGTCGTGACCATGTAGGGCAATTAACCACCGAAGAATACCGCTTAGCACCGCATAAACTCGAATTTATCCATTTAAGTGATAGAATCGATGAGCTTGTGGCGGACGTAGATGCCATAGAGCAACGCATATCAAGGTTAACTAATAGGACGTAACTCTCGACATGACCACCACCAGTATCAAGCGCGCTTATCAGGTCGTCAAAATCGCCCTTCAATATGGCTTAGATGACATTATTCCCGCTAAACTTAAGCCTTGGTACTTCAAACTATTGCGTGGCTGCTTCTTTTGGCTAGGCAATAAGCATAAAGACAAAGCCGGTGGTGAACGTTTAAAACTGGCAATGCAAGAGCTCGGGCCGGTTTACATCAAGTTTGGCCAAATGCTATCCACCCGCCGCGACTTACTCAGCGACGAATGGGCTGAAGAGTTAGCCATGCTGCAAGATCGCGTGCCGCCGTTCGATACCGCCATTGCTCGCAGTATGATTGAAGCTGAGCTCGGCACAGATATCGATACCTATTTTGAAGACTTTGACGATGTGCCATTGGCATCGGCGTCCATTTCTCAGGTCCACACCGCGACATTAAGGTCCAATGGTAAGCCAGTGGTGCTTAAGGTGTTGCGCCCCAATGTGGAAGAGAAGGTTCATGCTGACATTCAGTTGATGTCTCAAGCTGCAAACTTTTTAGAAACCTTGCTAGGCCAAGGCAACCGCTTACGCCCTGCTGAGGTTGTTGAAGATTACCGTACAACCATTGAAGGTGAATTAAACCTCAAACTTGAGGCCCTCAACGCCATTAAGCTGCGCAATAACTTTCTCGATTCTGGCGCGCTTTATATTCCTTACATGTATGAAGACTTGTGCTTTACAAGGCTTATCGTCATGGAGCGTGTTGACGGCATTCCGGTTTCGGACCGTGTTGCACTGGAAGCGCAAGGCACCAATTTAAAACTGCTGGCCGAGCGCGGTGTGGAGTTGTTTTTCACCCAAGTATTTAGAGACAACTTCTTCCACGCCGACATGCATCCTGGCAATATTTTTGTTAGCCGCGACCACCCAAATGATCCGTATTATATCGGCCTCGACTGCGGCATCATGGGGACCTTAACCGATGAAGATAAACGCTATTTAGCCGAGAACTTCTTGGCCTTCTTTAATCGCGATTATCGCCGCATTGCTCAGCTATATATCGAATCTGGTTGGGTGTCACCGGACACCGATGTCAGCGCGTTTGAGCAAGCGGTAAAAGTTGTCTGCGAACCCATGTTTAACAAACCACTGGATGAAATCTCCTTTGGTCACGTGCTGTTAGAGTTGTTTAGAACAGCCAGACGCTTTGACATGGTGGTTCAGCCGCAACTGGTATTACTGGAAAAAACCCTACTTTATATTGAAGGCTTGGGGCGTCAGTTGTATCCGCAACTCGATTTATGGCAAACCGCCAAGCCGTTCTTAGAGCAGTGGATGTCTGAGCAAGTTGGCCCTAAGGCTATGGCAAATAAGATTAAAAAAGAGCTGCCATATTGGGCGGACAAACTGCCAGAAATGCCTGAATTGATTTATGACAACCTGAAGGTTGGTAAAAATTTCGTCAATTCACAAAACCAAATGCTTGACCGCTATCTTAAACAGCAGCAAAAAGCACATAAAAGTAACTTCCTTTTGCTCACATCAGCTGTTTTAGTGATCTGCGCCACTATATTGTTTAGCCAACAAGTTACACTAGTGGCCTCTTATGGCGCAGGTGGTCTTGGGGTCGTACTCTGGATACTCGGATGGCGATCTAGGCCAAAGAATCGCAAATTTTAGCTAGCACTAAATAACCAAAGGTTCATAATAGAACCAGAATCAAATTAATGAGGATCGTTTCATGGGTGGCATTAGTATTTGGCAACTTCTAATTATTGCTTTAATCGTGGTATTGCTTTTTGGAACAAAGAAGTTACGTTCGCTAGGTGGTGACCTAGGCGGCGCAGTTAAAGGCTTTAAGAACGCCATGTCTTCAGATGAAGAGAAAAAAGCACTAGAAGACACTAACGCAGAAAAAACTGCTCAAACTGAGCAGAAGAAAACTGAGTCCAAGGATAAAGAACAGGCGTAATCCCTTATGTTCGACGGTATCGGCTTTATGGAGCTACTGTTGATTGGTATTTTGGGGCTAGTGGTACTTGGCCCTGAAAGACTACCAGTTGCAGTGCGCTCAATTACAGGCTGGATCCGCGCCATGAAACGTATGGCGAACTCGGTAAAAGACGAACTTGAGCAGGAGCTTAAAATTGAGCAACTGCACTCAGATTTAAAAAAGGCTGAGAATCAAGGACTCAAGAATCTTTCTCCTGAGTTACAGGATTCAATCGATCAATTAAAAGAAGCAGCTCAATCTGTGAATCGCCCCTATCAGGTCGAGGACGTGGCTACTGGTGACAAAAAAACCAGTGATGACGCACCAACGACTCAGGCCGCGCCAACGAAGCAGAGCGCTAACTCTGATAAACCTAACGGGTAATTATGTCGCAACAGCAGCCCTTAATTAGCCACTTGCTAGAGCTCCGCAATCGTTTGCTTAGGGCGATAGGAAGTGTGCTTCTTGTTTTTATCTGCCTAGTCTATTGGGCAAATGACATTTATCACTACATGGCCACACCGCTGATGCAGGCGCTGCCTGAAACCAGCAGTATGATCGCAACCGACGTTGCCGCGCCATTTTTTGCTCCGTTTAAACTGACTTTGGTCTTGGCATTTTTTATCGCCATTCCTTATGTGCTTTATCAAATCTGGTCGTTCATTGCACCGGGGTTATATAAGCATGAAAAGCGCTTGATGATGCCACTGCTAGCAAGCAGCACACTGTTGTTTTATTTAGGTATCGCTTTCACCTACTACATTGTCTTTCCGGTGGTATTTGGCTTCTTTACCAGTGTTGCACCTGAAGGCGTTGAAGTTGCTACCGATATCAGTAGCTATTTGAGTTTTGTACTGAAACTGTTTTTCGCATTCGGCCTTGCCTTTGAAATCCCCATCGCGGTGATCTTATTGTGTTGGGCAGGCGTCACGACTCCAGAAGAACTCAAAGCTAAACGCCCTTATATTGTTGTCGGAGCATTTGTGATCGGCATGATGTTGACTCCTCCAGACATCATCTCGCAGACCATGTTAGCCATCCCTATGCTGATATTATTTGAAGGGGGATTGATTGCAGCGCGTTTCTACAGTAAAAAGGACGATGAAAACGAAGAGCAGCAGGATGTTCCTGAGCAATAGGCCCTAGCTTGGCACTGTTGTAGCGCTCTGATAATAAAATAAAAGGAACTTTTTATGCGCTCAGTTAAGCCATTGCGTCTACTTTTTATCGCTGTATCATCGCTAGTCATTACCGCTCAAGCCCAGGCCGGGCTTGAGCAAAATCTTGCCCAATGTGCCACCATCACCGACAAGTTAGACCGACTAATTTGTTATGATAATTTGGCAAAAACGGTGAAACCTCAAAAAGCTATTGCTGCTCAGTCAACTGTACCGACTTCAACAATCCAAACCACAAATAATATTGCAACACCTCAAACCAATGTTGCAGCCCCCGCTGCAGAATCCGTATCTACAGTAGAACAGCAGTTTGGCAACTTAAAGCCCGTTGAGGAAGAAAGCATCGACAAACTCTATTTTACAGTCAGTAAAGTTGAAAAAGATGCATACGGAGCGCTGAAAATTAGCTTCAACAATGGTCAGGTGTGGAAGCAAACTGATAGTAAAAGATACAAAGTAAAATCAGGTGAAAGGGTCTATGTTGAAAAAGGTGCCTTGACCTCATTTTTCCTCGGGAGCGACAATAAGAATGCAACCATTCGAGTAAAACGCCTCAAGTAATGTCTAGGTATATGGATATCGCTGTTAACTTAGTTGGCAGCGCACTTGAAAAAGATCTCCAAGGTGTTGTCGCTAGGGCGGTGCAAGCGGATGTGTCGCCACTTATTGTTATTGGTAGCAACATAGAAGAAAGCCAGCAAGCGCTACAAGTTTGCAGCGATTATCCGAGGCAGCTGTATGCAACAGCAGGCATTCACCCACACCACGCGAAAGAATGGGATAATCAGTCAGAAGCAACAATTAAGGCCCTAGCGCAAAGTCCATCTGTGCTCGCCATTGGCGAATGTGGACTGGATTATAATCGCGACTTTTCGCCTAGGCCTCAACAACGACAGGCATTTGCTGACCAACTGGCTATAGCGTGTGAACTCAATATGCCGGTATTGATGCATGAGCGCGACGCCCATCAAGACTTTATTCGCATTCTTAGCGAATACCGCCCTCACCTACCTAAAGCCTTACTACACTGTTTTACCGGTGATCGCGATGCGTTAATGCAATATATTGATATGGATTTATACATTGGCGTAACAGGCTGGGTCTGCGACGAGCGCCGTGGACAAGAACTGGCACAAATCGTCCCAGATATTCCAAATGATCGTATACTGATAGAAACAGACAGCCCCTATTTACTGCCGAGAAGTATGCGACCTAAACCTAAGTCGAGTAAAAATGAGCCACAATACCTGCCCTATATTGCAGAGTATGTGGCGAACCTTAGGCAGCAACCGCCAGCGGTGTTCGCCAACCAAACGTATCAAAACAGCTTAGACTTTTTTGGATTAGCACAATGATGGCGAAGTCTTGGTGCTGGCTGCTACTCTCTATCATGACGAGTGCCCTGCAACTCGCCCATGCCGAAGTGGTTTTGGCGATTGATACCAATGAGGAACGCGGGCTTAACCTATCCCAGTGGGCCTATTACACCAATGATATACCTGAGCTTAATATCCAGCAGGTATCCAGGCTAAGTTCCAGTCGTTGGCAAAAACTAACCCCAGATGTCACCAATCACGTTGGCAAGCCAGCCTACTGGGTTAAATTTACCCTATACAACCAAACACCCGATATAGTGCGACGCTTTATATCGATAGAGAATCCGCATATCGATAAGCTCGATCTCTACCACCTTGTCAATGATACGCTGTATAAACAAATCGCCATGGGTGATAGCCTGCCATTTGATCAGCGGCCGATTATTAACAACAATTTTCTCTACCCATTTGAGTTATCCCAAGACCAAATGCACAGTTTTTACATTCGCGTAGAAACTCAAGGCAGTGCCAACTTACCCCTTAATTTATACAGCCCCAACGAGCTTGCGAAACGCACTGAAGCACAATCTCTCACCCACGGCTTTCAATTAGGCGCCTTGACCGCCATTGGCTTGTTCAGTTTGTTTATTGCAATTACCACAGGCTCTTTCAGCTACAGTTACTATTCTGGTTATGTGCTCAGTGTGACTCTACTGGTGGCGACACTGCATGGATTTGCTTTCCGCTTTTTGTGGCCAAACTGGCCGCATGTGCAACAGCTAATGCTCCTGTTGTTAATCCCATTAACTATCATGTTTGCCTTGCTGTTTACTGAAAAAGTGCTGCAACTCAAATACCACGGGGTGAGATTACTGAGAATGTGCCGTTATGGCGCTGCAATTGCGGCGCTGATGGTTATCATCACACCGTTTTTAGACTATAGCGTCGCGTTAGTATCTTATATCAGTGCCGTGCTTATCTCTTCGGTTCTATTGATGGTCATCGCTATCATTCAAAGTTTAAAAGGCCATAAACTGGCGAAGCTATTTACCTTAGCTTGGTCTGGATTGCTGGTTGGCTCTTTTATTACTGCATCTATGTATCTTGGGTTGTTGCACCTGCCTATCGCTCATCAAACTCCATTAATGATGGGACTGAGCTTTGAGATTGTATTTATGGCGGCGATTTTAGCCATTCGCTACAACGATGAACGCAAAGCCAAAATGCGCATACAGCAAGAGGCACTTAAACAAGCAGAACATCTGCGCCAAAGCCGTGAAGAATCTTTGCGTATGGAGGCACAGTCCAATGAAAAGCTTGAGCAAATGGTTCAAGAGCGCACCCTAGAGTTAGAAATCGCCCTGCGAGAGCTCAATGAAGCCAATCAAAAGCTCACTGAACAAACCACCATTGACAGTTTAACCGGCGTCAAAAACCGCGCGGCGTTTGACAAGCGATTGCAAGCCGAAGGCCGATTAAGCCGCCGTCAGCAAACGCCAATGGCAATTTTAATGTTGGATATCGACCGTTTTAAATCCATCAATGACAATCATGGCCATTTGGCCGGCGATCAGTGTTTACGTTTAATCGCCCAAGCATTAAAAGCAAAATTAAAACGCCCAGCGGATCTGGTGTCACGTTTTGGCGGTGAAGAGTTTGCTATCATCTTGCCTAATACAGCACAAGATGGTGCACTGCAGGTGGCGGAATCTATCCGTGAAGCCATCGATGAGTTGCCGCTAAGTTGGGATAACCAAACCATCCCTTTAACCGTCAGTATCGGCGTTTGTGCTGAAGTCGTTGAGGATGAAGACCATACTCAGCTGCTACTTGATCATGCTGATAAAGCGCTTTATCAGGCAAAGAACGAAGGCCGGAACAAAGTCGTATTATTCGGGTCTGAAGAAGAATAAATCACAACCCAACCCTGTGTCAGGCAGACAGAGTCAAAAATGCCATGCTGTCTTCACAAGGTATTTGCAGGAGTCAAAAGTGAATATAATCACCAGTGCTTTCCCACAGCGTAGAATGCGTCGTATGCGTAAACATGAGTTTAGCCGTCGACTAATGGCTGAAAACCAATTGTCAGTTAACGACCTAATCTACCCAATGTTTGTGCTTGAAGGTAACAACCGCACAGAGCAAGTGGCTTCTATGCCAGGTGTTGAACGCTACTCAATCGATTTACTGCTTAAAGAAGCGGAAGAGTTAGTAAAATTAGGCATCCCACTGATTGCACTTTTCCCTGTTACTCCAGCTGAGAAAAAAACCTTACTTGCAGAGGAAGCCTATAACGCCGATGCACTCGCCCAACGAGCAGTGCGTGCGCTTAAAGAGGCATTCCCGGAGCTAGGCGTGATGACAGATGTCGCACTGGATCCTTTCACTACCCATGGCCAAGACGGCATTATTGATGACGACGGTTATATTCTTAACGACATCACCACTGAGATCTTAGTTAAACAGGCTTTGTCACACGCAGAAGCAGGCGCAGACATCGTTGCCCCATCTGACATGATGGATGGCCGTATTGGCGCGATTCGCCAAGCGTTAGAAGAAGCAGGTCATGTGAACACCCAGATCATGGCGTACTCAGCGAAATACTCGTCGAACTATTACGGACCGTTTCGTGATGCTGTCGGATCAGCCGGTAACCTTAAAGGTGGCAATAAACACAGCTACCAGATGGATCCTGCCAATAGTGATGAAGCACTACACGAAGTCGCCCTCGATATTCAAGAAGGCGCTGATATGGTAATGGTAAAACCTGGTATGCCTTACCTAGATATTGTTCATCGGGTTAAAACTGAACTAGCAGTGCCGACATTTGCCTATCAAGTTAGCGGTGAGTATGCGATGCACATGGCGGCGATTGAAAATGGTTGGTTAGCAGAAAAGGCCATCGTGATGGAATCACTACTGTGCTTTAAACGCGCTGGTGCCGATGGCATTTTGACCTACTTTGCTAAACGCGCCGCACAATGGTTGCAAGAAGAGCAAGCCAAATAAATTAGCAATCCAGATACATAGCCCCCTCAAATAGGGGGCTTTTTTATACCTAGCCTTTATTCACATGGCTTTCAAATAGTTAACTATACTTATTTCACTATCTCAAACAGCAAATTGAGTTGTAATCCTGACAATTCCTCATAGAATAGACTTGAGCTGCTAGTTTTTTAATCAAAACTAATGCTGATGAGGATTTGTACACGAATAAGGAAGTGACTATGGCGTCAACCAATGGTGCGCAAGTATTGTACTACGTCCAATCAGGGGAACTGATTTGGGCTATCACAGCTGACGGCCGCTGGCTACCTGTTGATGCCAGTCAACTTTCTGATGCCATTGTTATTCACTTCGTCACGCCTGAACAGTTAGCTGTCATCATCAATGGTGAACAAAACCAGATAACCATTGATGGCAATAGCATCGATATTTCTACCAGCACCGTCAATGAGTTACGCCAGTCAACATCTCATACGCCCGCACTCAATCCGGCAGCCAATCAAGTTGTCGGTCAGCAAGGTATCAATTTGGGCTTTCAGCTCGTTAACCGCGATGGTGAAATCTCACCTCCAAGCTCAGGTTTTGATACCTTTTCAGACCAACAAAACGCCACTACCGGTACCTTATTTAGCAATATTACGGAAGACAGTTTTGCGACACTCACACTGACAGTCAATATCAACAGTAACGGTGATATCTATATCAATCGCTTTGAAAGTCCGGCTGTTGATCTTGCAGGTCTCGCACTTGATGCAAGTGACGGCCAACAATTAACCCTGTCGTTAACAGACATCAAAGGCAAGCAATTACTCTTTGAAGTGAGCGTCGAAAACCAAGCTTGGACTCTTGCAGATATAGACTGGAGCCAACTTGAAGAAGGGCAAGTTATTGCTACAATCACCGCCCCGCTCTATCCCGGTGAGGTCAATAATGGGATCGATGACGCAATAAAAGATACCTTGGCTGATATCAGCATCACGGTAGACTACGGTTCAGATAATGTGATCAATGCCAGCGAGGCAACGGTGACTCGGCTCTTTGGCCAGGTACAAGATGTACAAAATGGTCAACCCGTTACGGTCGAATTAACCGATGAACAAGGACACTCGCAATCGTTTACCACCACCGTTAGCAATGGCCAATGGGAAATTATAGACGCCGATTTGTTGGCCTTTGATAGCAATACCTTAATAGCACGGGCAACGACCATCGATATTGCGGGTAACCCAGCAGTTGTAGAAACCACCATAGCCCTCGATGTTGCTGCCAGTATCACTATTAATGTTGATACCGGAAATGATCAAGTTATCAATGCAGTCGAAATGCTGGCTACTGATATATTCGGTGATGTCAGCGATATTGAAAATGGTCAAGATGTGGTCGTAACGGTCACCGACCAATTAGGTGCAACTCTAAGCTTTATTACCAGCGTTGTTGAACAATCATGGCAACTTAACAACGTTGACTTGTCTTCACTAGCTGAAGGCCAACTTATTTTTACTGCGACCTCGAGCGATCTTGCTGGTAACCCAGCTCAAGATCAAATCAATTATCTAAAAGACAGCTTAGCCAGTATTACTATCGAATTTGTCGATGATGATGGCGTACTTAATCAGCAGGAACTTGCCCACACCCAAGTCCAAGGTCAAGTCGCTAACATCGAAGATGGACAAGCGGTGACTGTCACCTTTAGTGACGCCAATGGCCAGCAATCGAGTGCAACAACAGTCGTCGTCAATGGAAGTTGGCAACTTAATGATGTCAATCTATCTGATTTTGATAGTGCGAAGCTGATTGCCACCGCATCATCAGCAGATATTGCCGGCAACCCCGCACAAGCCAGCACCGATATACTTGTAGATAACCTTGCAGTGATTACCATTAATGTTGATACCGGTAATGACGACATCATCAATGCAATGGAGATGCTAGCTACCAATATATTCGGTGATGTTATCGACATTGAAAACGGTCAAGATGTAGTCGTGACTGTCACCGACCAATTAGGTGCAACTCTAAGCTTTATTACCAGCGTTGTTGAAGAATCATGGCAGCTTAACAACGTTGACTTGTCTTCACTAGCTGAAGGCCAACTTATTTTTACTGCGACCTCGAGCGATCTTGCTGGTAACCCAGCTCAAGATCAAATCAATTATCTAAAAGACAGCTTAGCCAGTATTACTATCGAATTTGTCGATGATGATGGCGTACTTAATCAGCAGGAACTCTCGCAAGCTACGGTCCAAGGCCAAGTCAACAACATCGAAGATGGCCAGCCCGTTACAGTAACCTTTAGTGATGCGAGTGGCCAACAATGGAGCACAACGACCAATGTCGTCAATGGCGGTTGGCAACTGAGTGATATTGATTTATCTGCTTTTGCTGCTGATACCCTTATTGCTACGGCTTTATCAATGGATATTGCGGGTAACCACGCCCAAGCTAGCACGCAAATAAATGTTGATGACCTTGCTCAAATAACCATCAACGTCGATAGCGGTGAGGATACGGTATTAAATGCCACCGAAGTCGTAGCGACAGATCTCTATGGTGACGTCACTGATATTGAAAATGGTCAAATTGTTACCATAACCGTTACCGATACATCAGGGAATAGTTTGAGCTTTTCGACCATCGTGGTAGACCAAGCATGGTCAATTGACGCTGTCGACTTGTCAGAGCTTGAAGATGGGCCACTCATCTTTAACGCATCTAGCACCGATATTGCCGGTAACACTGCTATCGCAGAAACTGACGTATATAAAGAAACCAAAGCATTTGTTTCTATCAACGCTATCGATCTCGACCAAGTGCTTAGCAGCGCAGAGGTCAGTACGGCGACGCTTGCGGGGCTGGTTCATAACATCGAAGATGGGCGACCCGTTGCCGTTACCGTCACCGATAGCCAAGGCAACAGCTTGAGTTTTAATAGCACGGTGCGCAATGGCACCTGGATTATCGATGATGTTGACCTCTCTACACTGGCAGACGGAACATTACAGCTGTACGTCACTAGTTCAGATTTTGAAGGAAATATCGCTGAAAATACTTCAAGTGTTCTCAAAGACACTCAAGCTAGCATCAGCATAGAAATCATTGATAATGATGGGGTTATCAATGCCAGCGAACTATCTAAGGTCAGCGCTAGAGGCAGCGTGGCCAATGTAGAAGATGGTCAACAAGTTACCATTACCTTTACCGATTCTATCGGCAATATTGTCACTGCAGTTTCCGTAGTCGTCGCCGGGCAATGGCAGATTGATGATGTTGATTTAACCACATTGGTTGACGGCACAATATCAGCCTCTGCCTTGGTTTCAGATCAAGCGGGTAACTCAGCACAAGCCAATACAACAATTGAAATAGACACTCTCGCCAGTGTCGGTATTTTTGTTGAAACTGGCTCTGATATTGTCATTAATCAAACAGAAGTCATAGATACCAATATCTATGGTGTGGTCGACAATATTGAAGATGGTCAAACGGTCATCATCATAGCCCGTGATATCAACGGCGATGAACTATCCTTCACCGCCCAAGTCATAGCAGGGCAATGGCAACTGCTGGGGGCAAACCTCGCGAGTCTCGCCGAAGGACCATTAATTTTTACGGCTTCGGCGTCTGATGCAGCAGGCAATCAAGCCAGCTCAGAAACCGAAGCTTATAAAGAAACCAAAGCTAACATCACCATTGCTGCCATCGATGCCGACGGAGTGCTGAATAGCTTAGAAAGTGAAGAAGCTTTATTAGCAGGCTTTGTGCTCAATGTTGAAGACGCCAGTCCAGTATTGGTAACCGTAACCGATACAGCCGGCACGAGTTTGACTTTTGAATCTGTTGTGGTCAATGGCATTTGGCGTGTAAAAGATGCCGACTTATCATCATTACTCGATGGCACGTTGCAGCTTTTTGTTACCACTCAAGATTTTGAAGGTAACGTCGCTGAGGCCAACAATACGGTCGAGAAAGACTCTAGCTTTGTTGAGATACTCATCAGAATTGAAACTGGCGAAGACAATACCCTCAATCAGTTCGAAACGCCACTGAGTCAGATATATGGGCGAACTTTAAACATTGAAGATGGCCAAGTCGTCACAGTATTGGTCAGTGATATCAATGGCCAACAACTGAGTTTTCAAACTACCGTGACTGACAATCGTTGGCAGTTGGATGACCTTGATCTTAGCAGCCTCGCTGATGGCGCAATAACCGCCACTGCCAGTGTTGATGATATCGCCGGAAACTCTGCGACCTCAGTCGATATCAAAAACAAAAATGTGGTCGCTGATATTGATTTCAGTGAACGCTCTAGCGACAAAACTCTTAATGCAGACTCTATCAGTAAAGCCATCTATTTTGGCCAGACCAACGACGTTGAAAGTGGTCAAACGGTCAATATTGTGTTTACCGACAGCGCCAATAATAGCTTAAGTTTTGAAGCGATAGTTGTCTTAGGTCGCTGGCTATTTACTGGACTTGATTTAACTAGCTTAATTGACGGTGAAATTAATGTATCGGTCAATACTATCGACAGGTACGGCAATGTGGCATCACAAACCACATCACTTCAAAAAGACACACTCGCCACCGTCAGTATCCAGTTTGATGACAACGACAATGTCCTCAATAGCGACGAAGTTAGCGCGGCAGCCTTAAGTGGCGAAGTCGTCAATGTCGAAGATGGTCAAGTCGTCAGCGTCACAATAACCGATGGTACAACGGAGTTAACATACACTGCCGAGGTAACCGGCGGTCAATGGCAGCTGACAGATTTAGATCTATCCAGTTTGGCACAAGGTCAGATCACAGCAAGTGCGGTGGTTACTGATTTGGCGGGTAACCTAGCCCAAAGTGATACCAGTATTGAGATTGATACATTAGCGCAAATAGCAGTCAGTGTGGATACTAATCAAGATGTTGTTGATAACATCCTCAATGCTGCAGAAATGTCGCAAGTGACCCTGTTAGGCACGACTCAAGATGTTAATAATAATAGCCAAGTAAGCATAACCGTTACTGATATTAATAATATCAGCCTAACCTTCGTCACCACCGTATTTGATGGCAGTTGGCAGTTTGATGGGGCCAATCTGCAATCATTAGCCGATGGTGCACTTACGGTCACAGCGACGACTACGGACAATGCAGGCAATACAGCAGTTGCGACCACCCAAGTCATTAAAGACAGTCAAGCTCAAGTATTTATATCTATAGGTAGCGGAGATGATGAGTTAATCAATGCTGCAGAACTCAGCGCGTTAGTGATATCTGGTAGCAGCAACTTCATTGATGTAGGCCGGCAAGTGACTGTCACTATTACTGATAGTGCAGGTACAACAATGAGTCGCACTGCCACAATCGATAACAACGGTAACTGGAGTTTAGCCGCTGAAGACTATCTAACACTTGGCTTTGTAGATGGCGTGATTAGCGCCACAGCCACGGTGAGCGATAGCGCCGGCAATCCAGCTTCTGCAGTAGATACCGCGACGATAGATAGCCAAGTCAGTATTGACATCGACACTGGGGCAGACGGCTTCAACGCAGCGTTATTTATTTATCAAATTCAAAATAGCCTGTCAGGGAGTAGTAGCGGCGTAGAGCAAGGACAAGATGTCACTTTAACTATCACCGATGGCGATCAGACCTTAGTTTTTGTTTCCCAGATAGACAATGACGGTAATTGGTCATTTACCAACCTAGATACCAGTAGTTTGGATAAACTTGCTAGCTGGGATGTCGTCGTTAGCACCGCTGACCAAGCAGGCAACACCACCTCCGATGCCATGCCGACACTGGTTCAGCCCCACCCTGCATTGCTTTTTGAACTGCTACTCAATTTTCAGTCGACAACCAGTGTTAGCGTGCCGTTTGCCATAGACAATGCCGATGTCAGTATCAGTTTGGACCAAGCAAGATTGACAAGCCTCACTTCAGAAGGTCAAGCACTCACCGTCGCGGTAGATGGCGATGGCCAAGCATTTACGCTAACGCGCACAGACGGCGAGATTGTCATGCAGGGACAGCTGGTGAACGATCAATTGCAAATTACTCTACTGCAGCCTCTCGATGAGTCATCCGGTGTCAGCACCACCACATATGTGCAGTTAGAAGCGCTACAAATTGACGATGACGGTACGCAAGAAAAGGTATTAACCTATGCAGTATTGACCATCACCGACACCTTCTCATATGTTGCCAACGACCAATACCGCGTAGCAGAGCAATCAATTACCTCGGGATCATTAATTGCCAATGATTACACGATTGAAGGGCCGCTCACGGTCACTAAAATTACGATCGATAATGTTGACTATCAAGTCAATGCAGCTGGCCCAACGGTTGTTAACACCGCTTATGGGCAATTGTCGGTCAGCGCTAACGGCGTATGGCAATTTGTCGCCGCAAGCAATCTAGATAACAACCTGATTCAACAACTTAATTTTGTATATCATGCAGTCGACATTGACGGCACACCAGGGTCGGCGAATGTCAGTATTGATATTGTTGATGGTGATGCAGGCTCAATGGCAACGGCGACAACGCAGACTGAAGAAGCCATAATTGGTAATGCGGTATCACAAACTAAAACCTTCGTCATTGAAGCTGGCTCAGATACCGTTATTGCCGATAGTGTCGAATTTGGCGCATTAACCCCATTTAACCTTGCCAATATGCAATTAACCAGCAATGGCTTGCTAATTAAATACAGCTTATCGGCTGACGGCAAGACCCTAACGGCATCCACCAGCTCTCCCGAATTAACCATATTTACCATTGATTTATCCGCCGTAAATGATGGAGACGATGTCAACGTTAGTGCCATCCTTAATTTATTCAGGCCACTAGATCATAACCTTGATGATGTCATCAACTTAGCCTTGACCATTGTCGCAGAAGATCTCGATGGCACTGCTATTAATAAAGGCATACTCAACTGGCAAATCGCTGACGGCGACAACGCGAGTATCAGCAATATTACTTCGGTCAGCTTTGATGAAAACAATGTGTCAGCGACACCACTGAGTCAAACGGGCAACTTTGATTTGTTCGTAGGTAGTGATGCTATCAGCGATGTAAGAATAGCCAGTGTTGATGAGCAACCTCAATTAACTGCGGCCAATCAAACTATTATTTATCATCTGAGTGCTGATGGCCTGACACTCACAGCCCATACTGGTGATGTTGGCGACCCAGTTTTCGTGCTTTCACTTTCTAATAGTTGGAGCAGTGAGACCAATAGCTTAAATCAAGACTATACCTTTACTCTCTATAAAGCCTTCGATCAGACCGATACTGAGAGTTTTGATTTTGCCATGGTCGCCACAGATAAAGATGGCGATATGAGTCAGGCAAACATTACCGTGACGGTACAAGATGCCGATGCGGCTAACATCGACGATATCAGCTTGACGGTCAGTGAAGATCCCAGTGTCACTGCGTTTGATGATTCAGATAGCGGCCAGTTTAATGTTAGTGCCAGTAAAGATCCCATTGTTAACGTGCTATTTAATCTAATCGACGGTGATGAAGTACAAAACAGCCTTGGCGCAACCCTCACCCATAACGCGAGCAAACTCTATTGGTCGATTTCAGACACCGGGGCAACAGCAGAAGCGAAAACTGCAGACGGCCTAGTAATCTTTAGTCTGTCATTACCCAGCACCATCCATATTGATGCTGAAAGCTCAGCAAATATAGATATTAGCTTTGATTTACATCACCCTATTGATCACCTCAACAGTGCAAACCTCCTTGATACCCTCAATGTGGGCGTCAGCGTCATCGACAGCGATAATACTGCCGCAACCGGGAATGTAGCCATTAACATTTATGATGGTCAAAATCCTAGCTTGCCAGATGCACTGACCCTCAACCTCATAGAAAGTGGCTTACTGACCTCGACACCAATAAGTACCACACAAATACTTGAAACCCTTGCTGGCAGTGACGATATCGCAACAATTGAACTCACACCGGGATTTAGTTTAGGCACATTTTACAGCGCCGGCCACTTGATCAGCCTCAACACCACTGCGAATGAGAATGGCTGGTATGTCGCCAAACGTGACGGCGATAACCAAAAGGTGTTTCAAATTAAGTTCGACAGCAATGGTAAAGTTGAATTCAAACAGTTTTTGCCGCTTGATCATAGTTATGGTGACAATGGTGAGAACCTACTGAATATCGATTTTAGCGTAACAGCCACCGACGCAGATGGTGACCCTTCAAATAACCAGACCGTTACCGTCAAGATTACCGATAGTGTTCCGCAAGATACCAGCCGCGAACTCAGTTTCACCGAGGCAAGTAACGAGTCCTACAGTATTGAGCTGTTTAGCGCATTTGAGCAAGGTGCTGATGGCGCAACGGTCACTCAAATAGATTACCCAGGCGGCCCTTACTTCCCTGGTGATGTCATCGATTTGATGACCGATGCCAACCCCGATGTGGTCAAATATGGTGAGTTAGTGGTCAATAGTGACGGTACGGCCACTGTCTCCACTTTCATCTTTGAGTATGCGGCTCCCTCCTTTAGCGAAAATATCGTCATTACGTTTACCGATGCTGACGGAGACGTCGCCACCAGCACATTGTCACTAACCGCTCGTGATGCGGAAGGCTCAATTAAAATATTCACGACTGAATTTGTTGAAGACACTACTGCAACTGTGGCGATCCAAGCTTCTCCAGGCGATCTTGATGATGGTGAACTGATTACCAGCATAGTGTTTAACACTGCTGCACTACAAGGTGGTGTACTGGCATTAGATGGCATCGAACTCCCCAAAGACGGCAGTGGAAATTATATTCTCCAGGGAAGTGACCTATTAATCGATATTGAGGGCGTGGCAATTCCCAACGGTGATTTGACCTACACTCCGGCAGAGGATGCCTCAAACGCGACCGTTAGCGCCTCATTTGATGTCACCGTCAACATTGTTGGTAAAGGCGGCATCGACACATCAGTTGCGATTAATATTGAATCAGTAGCCGATACCCCTCAATGGGATGGCGACAGTGTCTTTAATTATGAAATGCTAGAAGATGCCGCAGCAATCGGATTAAATCTCGGTGCCAGCTCTAAAGACCAAAACGGCGTAGATCCGCAAGGCTCAGAAACCCTCAGTTACATCATCGACAATATTTCCGACGGGCTAAACTTAGTCGCCTTTGGCATCACCTTAACCAGCGGCACGAGTATTAGCCAAGTCCAACTTGATGCCATACAGCTGCATATCGATGACAACCTAGCAGGCGAGTTTAGTTTTACCATCCAAGCAAAAACCCAAGAAAGTGACAATGCCGATACCGCCTTGAGTACAGTCGAAACTGTATCAATTATTGTCACGCCAGTGGCAGATACTCCTAGCGTATCTGCGCGGGATATACGCAGCCAAGAAGATCAGCCCATCGCCATACAAGATATTGTTTCTGGGGAGCTGAGCGATACATCTGGCAGTGAGAGTTTGAGCTTTGAATTTACTTTACCTGTAGGCTGGTCAATACAAGCGCCCTCAGCAATAGATCTTGGCGGCGGTGTTTGGACAGTCTCGGCCGACGATGTCGACGCTAATAATGCTTGGCTAATTCCGTTAAATGACGCCAGCTCAGCAAACCTAGGGACGTTTAACCTAAGCGTACGCAGTTTTGCTACCGAATCAAGCCAAGATGGCGTTGCACCGGACAACACCCCTGCACACCCAAATCCGGCTTATAGTGATAGCGAACAGTTAACCATTCAACTGTCGGGTGTGGCCAATGATGCGCCAAGCATAGTCGATAATCAGGGCAATTGGAGTATCGATAGCACCAGCAATACTATTAGCAACCTTGCCCAGTTTGATGAAGACCAAGATATTGCATTAGATTTCACCATCGTGAGCTCAGATATCGACGGTTCTGAGTCGTTAGACCTGCGCCTATCTGGCGTACCTGATGGGGTTATTTTTGTTGATTCTAATGGCATGGAAGTGCAATTAGATGTGGTTGGCTTTAATAGTGGCCAACCTATATATGCCGTTTCAGCTGCGCAATTAAGTACCCTGAGTTTGCGTCCAGTGGCTGATTTTAGTGGTACTGTCAGTTTAACTATTTTAGCCCAAAGCACTGAACTTGATGGCGACAGTAGTGACTACCAGATGACACTCAACATTGATATTACTCCGGTTATTGACGCTGACAGCCAATCACTAACCACCTTAGTTAGCGGCCGAGAAGATCAAGCGATAATTTTAGATCTCAGCCCCAGCATGCTGGCAGACATGGATGGTAGCGAAACCGTTGTCGGCATCATCATTCCAGCGCAAATCAATGGCTTAATTTTATTACTCGATGGCGCACCCGTTGATATTGGTCCACAAGGTATTGATCTTGCCAATTTAACTGACACGACTAGCCCAACATTAGATGCGCTAATCAACTCAGGTCGGTTGGCTGTTTTACCACCTGAAGATGCGGATGGTATTTTCAACCTTGCTATTCAATACCAAGTCCAAGATACCTCAGATTCTGGAGAAGTCGTCACCGAGTTTGTGTCATCACAGGTGAGTATCAATGTTGATGCGGTGGTCGACCTTGCAACCAATTTACAGCGTGAGCAACGAGTATTAACCAGTGCTGATGGCAGTCCAATCGACTTAACCCAACAAGTTACCTTTAATGAGCAAGATATTGATGGCTCAGAAGTGCTCGACTATGTAGTGATCATCGTACCGGATAGTGATGGCTGGTATGTTGAACACCCGAATGGGGCAATAAATGATGGTGACGGCCGCTGGATCATTCCACTATCCAACCTGACCAACGACAGCACTCAAGAATGGGGCTTATCTATCCTCGATGGCGCAACCATCAGCAGCGCGTCAGCGACTGGATTAGAGAAAATAACCATTGAGGCGCGCGTACTCGATAGAGATGATGCCGATATCATCAGTACTGATTTCTACGTCCAATTTGATCAAGGCAGTGGCGCGAGCGATGCCTCTAACGTTAACAGCCTACAACTTTCTACAGTAGACGCTATTGAAGATAACACTATCGACTTTGCTGGCCACCTAAACGCTAATATCACCAACGACAGTAACGACATTGTCAGTTTCAAAGTCTTGGCGGCGGACCTCCCCCAAGGCGGCTACTTTAGCGGCAGCGATGTTATTGCCGTTTATGACAGCAGTGGTATGAATGTCATTGAGTACGTTTTCACTAGCCAATCATTGGCTAGCCTGAAATTGCATAACATTAGCGATGATTACGCCGGTGACTTAACTATCCCAATTACTATCATTGCAACTGACCCAATCAGCGGTGATACCCTAACCGATACGAGCCAAAACTTAGACATCAATATCAGCCCTGTCGTTGATGGCGCAGAGTTAACGATTGCCAACGACACTATGCTGGAAGATCAGCCCATTCCTTTAGGCATAAGTTTGCTATTTGCAGACGCTGACTCAAGTCCCGCCAGCGGCGGACAAGAACAATTGCTCATTGGTGACCCCACGCAGCCCATCACGTTGACCTTGCTTGATGGGGGCACGATTAACGATCCAACGGGTTTTTGGGTCGCACCGGCTGGCAGTAGCAATACTTGGCAATTTAAAGGATTTACTCAAGCTGATTTAGACGCCGCGCTTGGATTGGTAGAGTTTGTGCCGCCAACCCATTTAAGTGGTGACTTCCAAATTCAAATCAGCGGAACCATCGAAGACACCGCCAACATTGATGGCAGCCCAACGACAGCAACTGATACGTTTAGCACCACCAGCACCATCACAGTGCTACCTGTCGTGGACGCAGCCAATACGCCAGGTGGTATTGCTACTTTTGTGGGCGCCGAAGATAGCGATATCGACTTATCGGGGTTAAGTAGTAGCAATCTTGAATTGATTGACCAAGACGGCTCAGAAGTTATTTACCTCACCGTTCAGGGTGTACCTCAAGGTGCAGTCTTGTACTATCAAGATGGTGGCAACTTGGTCCAACTGCCGAACAATGGCGAAGATGGCGGGACCTTCGCTGGCAAACCAACTTTTTCTTGGTCGGTCACCGAAGCACAGCTAGCCAGCTTAGTTCTGCGCCCTCCCTTAGACTTCAATGGCGATATTCCGCTGACGGTACAAGCAATCACCCAAGAATTAGGCACAGATCAGTTTGCTACCACCACGACAGAGCTGATTGTGGGAGTCACTCCCGTTGCTGACGGCGCACAAATCATCCAAGCGCCTGATGCACTCTATAACAGCGTAGAAGATGACATTATCAGCATCGATTTAAATGCAGAAATTCTCGACACCAGCGGTGATGAGCTAGTGCAGTTAACGATAACCATTACCTCAGATCAAGCCAGCGCTTTGGTCGACCTTGACGGTATCGCCATCGGTGATCGCTTCGCCTCATTTACCTACAATGCCAGTGACGATAGCTATAGCGCGCAAATCACGACTAACAGTGCATCACTGTCTCAATTTGAACTGCACCCGGGACCACTGGCCTTTGGTACGCTCAATGTACAAATGGATATTAGTTCAGTCGACGCCGCAATCGTATTAGGAGTGGCCTCGATAGATACTAGCGATGCGCAAACCGTGCATTTCGATATCGAGATTGAGCCACAAGTCGATCGCCCCATTTGGACTCAAGCAGCCGATGTGGTTGCCACTGACCCCAATAACGTCTTGCTCAACTTAGGTTTGGAACTACAAAACCCTGCAGCAACAGAAGCCGGTTTATTAACTATTTTTGGTTTACCGGATCACCTCACCCTGTCTCACGGTGACAAAGTAGGCAATAAGTGGCTAGTCAATATTGATGATGTGGCGGCCTTGAGTGTAAATGGCGCCAGTGATGGCGATAATTTCACCCTCTATATGGAGCCCCTCGCCACCTACGAAGGTGAATTTGCACTGGGGGCGTTGAAAATCATAACGGTAAGCGTAGACAGCAGCGCAACAGTATTTAGTACTGGCAATCAACTCCTAGATGATGGTTCTGAGTTCTTGGGCGAAATAAGAGACATGAGAGTATCAGCTATCGAGACGCCACCGGCTATTCAATTTTCACAGTCTAGCGATATGATCTATAAGTTTACCCATTGGATAACACCGATAAAGTTGACGCCTTATCAATTTGAAGCTGACTATATTACGCCTATAAACACCAATATAGACATTACCAACTACCCGCTATATGACGCTAACTCAATGCTGATCCGGTCCAATATTGAACTTTCACTCTCTTATTTGGAAATTGATACGCAGCGAGATATCGGACTAAGCTTGCCGAGTGAAATCCATAAACTCAAAGGAGATAACATCACTCCGATCAAGTCTATTGAGAGCGAGCTATTAGCACTAAATGCGGGTCGCGGTCATCAAAATATCGATTCTATGGCTCTTGCCTCATCAATGGCTGTTACAATAAATAATCTTCCGCTTGTATCAACAGAGATTGCCCATTTAAATCCAATTTATCCACTATTGTTCGCTGACGACACGCCCCCTAAAGGCGATCACATTACGCCGATAAAGCCAGAAGCAGACAGCCACAGCGAAGAGCATGTCACTAGTCAAGCAGCCAGCGAAAATGACACTGGTCTCAGCAACAGTCATGAGCGGCTTGCGCCGATTAATGATGAGCAGACGGCAGAAGCCCATCAACTGATAGCAGACATTACCACGCCGCCCAAAGGCGATCACATCACCCCAATAAACCCAGAAGTAGACAGCCACAGCGAAGAGCACGTCACTAGTCAAACAGCCAGCGAAAATGACACTGGTCTCAGTAACAATCATGAGCGGCTTGAACCGGTTAATAATGAGCAGATGGCAGAAGCCCATCAACTGATTGCAGACAGTATCACGCCCCCCAAAGGCGATCACATTACGCCGATAAAGCCAGAAGTAGACAGCCACAGCGAAGAGCATGTCACTAGTCAAGCAGCCAGCGAAAATGACACTGGTCTCAGCAACAGTCATGAGCGGCTTGCACCGATTAATGATGAGCAGACGGCAGAAGCCCATCAACTGATAGCAGACATTACCACGCCTCCCAAAGGCGATCACATCACCCCGATAAACCCAGAAGTAGGCAGCCACAGCGAAGAGCACGTCACTAGTCAAACAGCCAGCGAAAATGACACTGGTCTCAGCAACAGTCATGAGCGGCTTGAACCGATTAATAATGAGCAGATGGCAGAAGCCCATCAACTGATTGCAGGCAGTACCACGCCTCCTAAAGGCGATCACATCATGCCTATTTCAACCGAGCTAAACGCTGAACAATTACAAACCTTAACCACGGCCATTCGCCAAGCCGCGGAAAATCTATCGGAGCCCACGTACCTGTCCGCCACCCTTGATACTCAATCCGATATCAATGCCGTTGACAGTATTAGTCAGCTCGAAGATGAGCAACAATTATTGGGGCAGAACTTATGAGTAATACCAAGCCCAATGAGACATTGTTGTTAGCTCATGTTATTTGCCGGCACCTGGCGGTTTACGCCGATGACAACCAATTGCTCAATGGCTTACCCACATCCCAAAGCGCCCTCGCCCCGACACTCTTACCCCAAGCTTTAGCGAACGTAGGGATTGACGCTGCGCAGCAACAACTACCAATAAATAAAATGGCCCTACCTGCGCTGGTCATTGGTAATCAAGGGCAAGCCGCGGTGCTGATAAGTCGTGGTGATAACGGTCTTGAGATACGACATAGTAATGGCAGTACAGAAACCATTCCCGCAGCCGATTTCAGCCAACATTATCAAAAAAACAGTTGGTACTTGTGTCGCCAAGCCAGTTTGGATGATCGCGCAAAAGAACATAGTTTTAACCCCCACCGCCATTGGCTACTCCAAGCATTTGACGAAGTGAAACCGTTTTATGCCAGTTTTCTGCTGGGATCATTTGCCATTAATATCTTAGCGGTCGTCACACCGCTTTTTACCATGAATGTGTATGACCGAGTGGTGCCTAACCAAGCCATCGATACCCTATGGGTGTTGGCCATTGGAGCCTCTATCGCCATCATGTTTGACTGGTTGCTGCGCCAAGCACGCACTAAGCTGGCCGATGTTGCGGGCAAACATATCGATATTTCCATGTCGAACTTGTTGTTTAGTCGGGTACTCGGTATGAAGCTAACCCACCGTCCAGCTTCCGCTGGCGCATTTGCAAAGCAGTTACAGGAGTTCGATAGCATTCGAGAGTTTATCACTTCTGCTACGCTAGTCAGTGCAGTGGATCTGCCATTTACACTGCTATTTTTGGCCTTAATAGCTTGGCTTGGTGGCCCCATGGTATTGGTGCCGCTAACCTGCATGGTGGTGTTATTAGTCATCAGTTTTGTAATGCAAAAAAGGTTAGTGACCACCATAGAGCAGACCTCTAAATACTCTACACAACGTCAAGCACACCTTGTTGAAACCTTGAACCTACTCGTCGAGACCAAACAAAATAATGGTGAAGCACGGGCCAAGCGAATTTGGCAAGATGCCGTTAGTCATCTAGCAGATTGGCAAAATGAATCCCGCATCGCCTCAAACACCTTGACCCACAGTGTCATGAATGCCCAACAGCTGGTAACAATTGGTCTTATCATTAGTGGGGTATATCAGATTCATGCTGGCAACCTCAGTATGGGCGGTCTAATTGCAATCGTTATGTTAAGTGGCCGCGCTGCCAATGCGATTAATCAAATTGCCATGCTGGTGCTTAAATATAAGCAGACTCAATCAGCTGTGGTCGCGGTTGAATCAATCTTGGCACTTCCGCAGGAGAACAGCCAAACCCTGCAAGCCAACAACCAGGTTAGTTTTAACGGCGAGTTTAGGCTTAGCCATGCCAGCTTTAGCTATCCAGAGCAAAATATGCCGGCCTTTAATGATATTGATTTACTGGTGAAGCCGGGCGAACGCATTGGCCTTTTTGGTGCAGCTGGCGCAGGTAAATCGTCGCTTATAGCAGCCATTGCTGGCCAATATGAACTTAGCTCTGGACAAATTAGTTATAACAACTTAGCGGCGAGTCAGTGGCCAGCACATCGCTTACGTCAACATATAGGCTGGATGTCGCAGCAGCCCCAGTTGGTGTATGGCTCAGTACTTGAAAACCTGATATTCGGCTTACAGCACGTTGATGAAAATCAATTAGCCAAAACCTTAATGGCGACCGGCATCGACAAGTTAATGGCTCGCTTGGGTAGCGGCCTTGAAAGCCAAGTGGGTGAATTTGGCCGCCAGCTTTCTGGTGGCCAGCGTCAAGCGGTCGCATTATGCCGCGCACTATTGAGGCAGCCTAAACTACTGCTGCTCGATGAACCCACCAGCGCAATGGACGAGCGTGCCGAAAACCAAATCCTTGCTTGCCTTAAATCTCAACCGCGAAATTGCACTATGGTAATTGCCTCCCATAGCCCCAAAGTGCTCAGTTTATGTGACCGTATTATCGTGATGGAAGCGGGAAATATTTGCGATGAACGCACAGCAACAGACATGCAAGATAGCCAAAAAAGACGCATTAAAGCTGTCTCAATCAATAAGCGCGCGCCTCAACAAAGTTCAGGAGGCGACTCATGAGTGCTCAACTCCATATTAAGCATCTCGAAGGTGCAAGACGGGCCAAACAGCTTATTTTACTGGTGATGCTATTAATTATCGCCACAATCACATGGGCTCATTTTGCCACATTAGATGAAGTGGTCGTCGGTGAAGGCAAAGTGGTGCCAACCCACTCGGTGCAGCAAATAGAAAGCTTAGATGGCGGCATTCTAAAATCTGTTGCTGTTACCGAAGGCCAATCCGTAATAGCAGGGCAAACGCTATTAGTACTTGATGAGTTACGCTTTGCCTCGGCCTACGATGAAGCACAATTAAGCCGTATTGCGCTCAAGCGTCAACTCGTGCGTTTAGAAGCTGAGCTCGCATCAGTGCAGATGCAACCACAGCATCAAGATTGGCGCCAACAAGTGCAAGTACAGATACAAGCCTTACCGACAGCCCAAGGGCAAATCAGTCCCCGCAGCCAGGCTATCTATCAAGCTAGGATGTCGCAATTAATCTCACAGCTCGCTCAGGCAGAACAAGCTGTCGCACAAAAAATAGAAGCCAGAGAAGAAGCACGCATTACCACTGAGGCCCAACTTAATGGCCTTAAGCTCGTTGAGCAAGAGATCAACATGACCCGTGAAGCCGTAGAAGAAGGTGCAGTTGCTGAACTTGAGCTACTTAAGTTAGAGCGCGACGCGATTCGTTTACAAGGTGAACTGGCGGCCTCTAAAGCCAATGAGCGCCAGTTAAAGGCTGCACAAAGCCAAGCGGTTGGTGAACGGCAGTCATTGGCACTAGAGTTTTTGTCTCGCAGCGAAGCTGAACGCAATGAAGTGAGCAATGAGCTAGCAGGCCTACAGGAGAGTATTAAAACTCTCGCTGACCGCTTAGAGCGAACTAAAATTACCTCGCCTATCGATGGCAAAGTCACCAACATTCTTGTGCGTTCTATGGGAGCGGTTATCGAACCTGGGGAGCCCATTATGGGCATTGTACCAAGTGACGGCGCACTCATCGTCGAAAGTCGCATCGCCCCTAAAGATATCGCCTTTGTCAGAACGGGACTAAAGGCGACGGTGAAGTTCACCGCCTACGATTTCGTTATTTATGGGGGTCTTGAAGGTGAGGTTATTTACGTTAGCCCAGATGCGCAGCAACTTGATGATGGCAGCACCTATTATGAAGCTCATATAAAAACTCGCGAAAACGTATTAAATGGCTGGCCGATAATTTCCGGCATGCAGGCAAATACGGATATTTTAACGGGCAACAAAACTGTTTTGAATTATTGGTTAAAACCGCTATTACGAGCGCGTGCAAATGCACTACGTGAACCTTAAGGTAAGGATACTATGCGACAATTGTTACTGATCCCCATACTCGCTTTAGCACCACATGTTCAAGCGTTAACACTTGAACAGTCTGTGGCAGAGGCGATTAATCATCACCCTTCTTTGCAGCAAAAATATGCCGCATTTGAAGCCGCCGTTCGTTACCGACGCGCTGCCGTAGGCGACTATTTACCCCAAGTTAAGCTCTATGGTGGCATTGGCTATGAAGATGTCAGATATAACAGTGGCCAACGCATCGATTCTGAATTAACCAGAACAGAAATCGGTTTAAAGGTGTCGCAGCTATTATTTGACGGCTTTCGCACCACATCAGAGATCGACCGATTAGAGTTTGAAAAAGAAGCAGAACGCTTTGGATTGCTGTCAGCCGCTGAGAATCTTTCTCTAGAGGTCAGTCAAGTTTATCTAGAACTGGTGATGGCGGATAAAGTGACGGAACTGGCACAGCGCAACGTTGAAGAACACAAAGAGATTCTGGCAAATATCGACTCTCGCCTCAATAAAGGCCTGAGTAGTGAATCAGACGTGGCGCAAGTTAAGGCCCGACTGGCGACCAGTCAATCGGGTTACCTAGCAGCACGTAACAATCAGATGGATTTACAGGCTAAATACTACGACCTTGTAGGTCAGTTTCCACAAGACCTCATCAGTCCACAGCCAGATTTTGACTACGTACCCACCTCATTGTCACAAGCTTTGGAGTTAGCCAAGAAAAATCACCCTGAAATTGATGCGGCAACCTCAGATGCACAAGCGGCCAGTGCACAACATGAAAGGGAAAAAAGTGACTTTTGGCCTAAGTTATCTATCGAGCTTCAAGCTAACAAGAACGACAATATCGGCGGCATTGAAGGCCCAGATGAGGATGCCCGTGCAATGTTAATGCTGAGCTACGATCTGTATAACGGCGGCTCAACAGTGGATCGCACCGAAGCGGCCGCATGGCGCTATCAGCAAGCTATTGCGGTAAGACAAAGCACTGAGCAGCAGGTAGAAGAAGGCACCCGACTTGCTTGGAACGCATTTGACTTTGTCGGCCAGCAGCGCAGTTTTTATCGCGAAAATGTCGATCAAGCCGTGAAAGCCGAACAAGGTTATCGTAAACAGTTCGATTTAGGTCGGCGCTCATTACTCGATGTACTCGATGCTAAAGTTGAGGTATTTCTTGCACGAAAAAACTACCTTAATGCCCATCACAACTACTATATTGCCGCCTATCGATTAATCAATGCCACGGGCTACTTAATGGAGTCGTTCCGAATTGACCAACCTCAACCTTGGTCACAGGAGAAATAGCATGAGAAACTTTAACTTATTAATATTAATTGCTATTTGTACGATACTTTATGGCTGCGCTGATACCGCTGCCCCCTATGAGCAACAGCAACAGAGCCGCAATCTTAATGACCAAGACTTCGATGGTGTTGTGAATGCCCGTGACGAGTGTGCTGATACACCTATTGGCGCCATTATTGATAATAAGGGCTGCAGTACCACAGAGGTGGCGTTCGCTGAACAAACCAAAATCATCATGTTTGGCTTCGATCAAGATACGCTTAGCACCGCTGAGCGCAATAAGGTTGCCGAGCTTATCGACAAGCTTAAAGGTTTGCCACAAGCAAAACTGCTGTTAGTCGGTGATACCAGCTCGGAAGGCAGTGACAACTATAATCACCAACTGGCATTGCGACGTATCGAAACGGTTAAGCAAATTGCTTTAACACAAGGCTTCCCGCTACAACGCATTGAAAGCGAGACTTATGATGAGTTACGCCATATTGCTAATCCGGTTAGCGGCCGCCAGCATCGGTTAATTGCTATAGGCCAGTGGCAGCACGACACCGTTGCTAAACAATGGAATATTTTCAGTTCTGAACAAAAATAGTGCTTTACGGCTCACAGATTAACTCAAACTTAAACCTAGCGTTGATTCTGTGAGCCACCTAGCTAATTAGCTTATTGGTCAGTGATCAAGCTAACATCCTCTCGCCTCGCCCCTTTCACCTCAAGCTTGCTCATTAGATAATGCTGATAGAATAAATTTAGCTAAATTTCTGTGACCTGAGGTAGTATCATGACCAACAATATCAAAGCACTTATTGCCACCACTGCATTAATTTTCAGTACTCAAGCCATTGCTAACAGTGGTTGCGCCTTTGAAGACGAAAACGGTGGTTTCATGGCAACATGTAGTGAGGAGAAACAGGAAGTGATTTTAACTGGTCTAGTAGACACTAACACCATGATGGCGGAAGTAGAAGAAATGACCGCGGGTTATGAAGAGTACCAAGTCGATACCGCAGCTATTACCCCGCTAAAGAATCTACAAGAGCCCACTGAAATAGTGGTCATTATCGGTACTTGGTGTCCAGATTGTCACCGCGAAACACCGCGTTTTATGCGCATAATGGAAGAGATCAATAATCCAAATATCACCGTTAAGTACATTGGTGTTGACCGTCAAAAAGCCGATCCAGAAGGTTTAGCGGCGAACTACGAGTTTACTCGTATCCCCACCTTTATCGTGATCCAGCAAGGTGAAGAGATTGGTCGTATCGTTGAGAGCCCAGAAGTCTCTTTAGAAATTGATTTAGCAAAAATCCTTAACTAATCTAATGGGTTGTTAAATAATAAAAAGGCACTCATAAGAGTGCCTTTTTTTGATGCTAAACCAACAAAATCAGCTTAGAATGTCTGGGTAAATGACACCCAATATGAACGACCAATTGTGTCGTAGATTGAACGGTTGTAGTCACCGTTGGCTTGGAAGCGCGGCTCTTCGTCAGTCAGGTTGTTGATACCCGCTGAGATAATATTGTTCCAAGGCATGTTATAAGAATAACTTAAGGTGTGATAAACCACTGAATCAATTGAGTAGCTTGAACCATCTTCATTCTCATCCGTTGTAGACTGTGAATCAATGTAGTCCGCTTGATAGTAAAGGCTATGATCGCCGACCAAGTAATTGGCAGTAAAGTTAACGCGATCATCAGGATAATCCTCAGTGCCCGCCCAGTTGCGCGATACCGTTCTTACACCACCTTCTGGCATCGAGTCGGTGTACTTCAAGTAATGCGACCAAGCTAAACCAAGTTTGAAATCACCAATATCTGTTTCAAATGTCGCTGCAAATTTAGCATCAACACCTTCGCGCTCACTTAAACCAATATTTTGCATTACATTGGTCATACCCGTCAGTTTGCCAATACCATTTTGGCTAATTGAAGTTCCAGGATATACCGCACTAATATCTGGACGAGGTTGACCCGCTGCATCAGCGCTTTCCCACAACTGTGCTTGAGTATAAGTAATTTCGTTGTTATCAAGCGTAGCAATTAAACCATCAGTTTCCAGTGACCAGTAATCAACAGTCATGTTGAAATTATCAGTAATATCCCACACAACACCAAAGTTATAACTTTCTGACTCTTCTGGGCCTAGATTTTCGTTACGATCTATCGAAACCGGTACATTATCTTCAATTGAACAACCATCGATGCCTAAGCCATCTTCATAGCATTTCATGTAGTTGACTACATCGTTATAACCAACACTGGTAGATTGATTTAACTGCTCAAGAGTTGGTGCACGGAAACCGGTACCCCAAGACGCACGCAGTAGTACTGGCTCCAATACGTTATAGCGAACAGACACTTGTGGGTTGAAGGTACCACCAAAATCGGAATATTCATCATAACGTGCAGCAAGGTTAACTTCTAAGTTATCCAGTACAGGGAATGCCATTTCCATGAACACAGCTGCGACATCACGATCACCGCTTCCGCCGGCTCCGCCACTACCACCAACAATTAAACCTGCTTCATCAAGGGCATCGACTGCCGAGTCAAGTTTCTCTTCACGGTAAGAAGCACCTAAATAGAGGCCTGTTGCACCACCAGCAAGTTCAAACAGTTCCATGCTGATACCGGCATCAACTTCAAAGGTGCTGCTGGTTAATTTAGCATCTGAGTTAGCTGTCGCGCCGCCAGGAAGTTCAGAATTAGGATCACGTGGATCCCAGCCTTCGAAACTATTGGTATCATCATTCCACGAACCAACTAAATCTGTCGTTGCACCTTTAAGTTGGTAGCCCGTACCCCACTTAAATACGTCATATTTGTTATATGATGCCGATGCATTCCAATCAAAATTATCTGTGGTGCCATCTAAACCAATTAAGAAGTCATAGATGTTATCGGTACTTTCACGTACACGATTACCGGCGGTATTGAAACGGAACAGCATTGCGCCGCCTTCTGGTACAGCGCGCAGGTTAAGACCATCGGCCGTGGTATAAGCTGGCATCGCCTCATCAAATGTAATGTAACCCGGTACTGGCGCAGATACATCAGTGGTGGTATTCGATGCCCAATATGCACGTGCAGTTAGCTCGATATCATCATTAATGTTGTAAGAGTAATTCAACAAGGTTGAGGTACGCTCTTGGTCCACATCGTTGTACGCCGCTTTGGTGTAATCAAATGAACAAGAGGTGTCACCAGGATACTTACTATCGTTCAGTGGGCCAACAAAGTTTGCCCCATAGACTTCACTACAATCTAAATCGTTAGTGTAAGGCGTGGTGTATAACCAACCGCCATTAGGTCCCATATCGATAGTACGACCAGTTTGGCTCAAACCAATCCAGCTACGGAAATCACTTGGATCTTGACCATCTTTTACGTGCGCTGCTGTATATGGACGCTCAGAAAATAGAATGCCACTCTTTTTGAAGTGCTCAGCGGTAAAGACAAAGCTCCCCATGTCAGAGCTTAGGCCACCAGTAAATGACGCTGAGTGATTGTCTCCGCCACCTTCTGCATCAGGCTCTTCTGCGCGTACTTTCACTTCAACACCCTCAAAATCTTTCTTGAGGATAATGTTAATAACACCGGCAATTGCATCAGTACCGTAAACCGCCGATGCGCCGTCAGAGAGGATTTCAATACGCTCTACAGCTGCTGTAGGAATGGTATTGATATTAGTTGCACCGCCACCTAAAACTGGGGATTTTGCCATACGCTTACCATCAAGTAGCGTTAATGTATGGCTCGGGTCTGCCCCTTTAAGCTGAATCGTAGCTTGTGATGACCAGCTATTGTTAGACGTACCACCGTATGAGCCAAACGAGTTTAAGGTTGACGCACGCAAAGCTTCACCCACAGTTGAAAAACCTGCGGTAGCCATATCGTCAGCGGTAATAGTAGTAACCGGTGAAGCGCCTTCCATATCCACACGCTTAATACGCGAACCAGTAATAGAAATACGCTCTACCGTATCAGCGCCGTCTTCGGCAGCTAATACAGCAGGTGCGGTAAAGGCCAAAGCCCCACTACACGCTAAGCTCACTAGCTTAGCAATTTGATTAAATTTCATGGTGATCTCCCAAATATATGCTTTTTGTTATACCGGTGAATCTCATGAGCTACAGCAATGAAAAAACACATGGTTCACACAAGTTGGCAACGTTTATATCACATACTTTATTTTGTATGCAATATACATATCTGGAGGTGTTTTGACTAAACTGGCGTTAATTAGTCATAAATATTCATATGAAAAATTAGCGAAATAGAGACAAAAGTCTTTATAAACAATGAAGTTGAAAGTTGTAGAGCTGGAAGGGTATATCGAGATTATCGCTATAAAGTCATTTAAACCAATTTGTAATATCTGTTATCAAAATGTAATTAGATTTGTTTACATCAGAAAAAGAGGCCGCTTATGCGGCCTCAAAAGTAGGTTTAGCAATGACCTATAAACTAGAACTCGTAGCGGGCTACAAGAGAGAAGTAACGCTCTTCTTGACGCTCGGTAGTCATCCCATAGTTTGGATTAAGCACTAAGCCATCATCCCCGTAGGCTGCGCGCTCTTCATTGATATTAGTGGCGCTATCAGAGTTCAGTACGTTATAAACCGTACCCTTAATGCTGAAATTGCCATCGAATAGCTCTGTCATATACATCAATGATAGATCGACCTTAGCAACCCAAGGTAAGTTACCCGCTTCACCACGTGGCGCAGGATCACCATTTTCATCATAGTGACTTGCTTGGCCATAATAGCGGCTAATACAAGCATCCCATGGACTACCTTCAGCACAACTATCAACACCAGATGGATGCACTGAGAAGTAACTCTGAGGACGACCAGAACTTACACTAGTAACAAAGCCAAAGATCCACTCATCAGTAATGTTATAGCTACCATTAAGTTTAAACACGTGAGTATGATCATTGGGCAGATCACCGTAACCATGGTCCATCAAATCACCGTAATCATACGATGTTGTCCAGCCTGGGTCGGCTTGGTTATTATCGGTTTTAACTAAGCCTTCGGTGTTACCCCAGTTGCGAGATAAGGTGTACGATGAGTTAATACGAAAATCTTCTGTGACGTTGCCATCTAAGGTCAGCTCCAACGCTAAATAATGACGCTGCATTGAATCGAGTGCCAACTCCTCGGCCGACAAATTCACATTATCAACTTTACCATCACCATCAAAATCGTAGCTTAAGTTAACCGCGTTACCTGGATTGTGCAGTACATAATAAGATCCCTGGCCGACATTATCTTCAATGCCCATCTCAGCGAGCTTTTTACTCAACACAGGCCCAACATCAGTGTCCTCAACACCACGACCCAGATCGCGCCAAATCACTCGCGCACCAGCTGACATGGTATCGAACACTTCTTGCTGATAACCCAAAGTAAACTCGTCTGAGAACATAGATTCTAGTGATGATGAAGCAATCAAGCCCGGCTCAGTAATACCTTGCTGGCGAACCCAAGTATCGCGAATCGCGGCACCACGACTCGGTGAACCATCGGCTGTGATTACTGGGTGGCCATTGGCATCAACTTGGTCCAATTCGAAATAGTCAAATACTTCACGCTGTGAGCCACCCTGCTTGATGTTCATGTTGACTGAAACAGGCTGGAAGTATCGACCATAAGTCGCATAAACTTTAGAACTGCCATCGCCATGAATATCATAAATAGCTTGCAGTCTAGGTGCGATTTCATTTTCAAACTCAACAAATGCGCGACCATCTGAGACGGTATTTTCATAGTTGTTAACCCGCACACCGGCGTTAATCACTAAGTTATCCGTCGCCTGCCAAGTGTCATTGACGTAAAAAGACAGCGAGCTGACTTCTGAATCATTGCTGGCGAATGTTGAACGGCGACGACGCTCAATATAGTCACTACCTTCAGGTGCACCAGAAATATCCCCGGCACCTGCCGTTGCAATCGTCCACCACCCTTGCGCTTCACCCAATCCATTTTGGTATTCAGTGTAATCAACTTCAACACTATTATAATCCACACCAAAACTTATTGCGTGATCTTCCAAATCCCAATTGAAATCAATACGCGCTTGATCGCGTACATAATGCTGCTCTGATACTGTAGAGTTGGTATGCTGACTTAGCGTTACAAAGTTACCATTACGCTCATCCCAGACACCTGGATTGCTCGAGGCTACACGATTCTCTACATCTTCATTTGTTCTTCCTATAACCGCCGATACTGAAAAATCATCGGTGATATAACCGTTGTAGTTAAAACTGTATAAGCCGCCACCATCTTCACCCGGTGCAGCGACACCTTGCTGCTCGCCCACTTCATTGGTTTGCCAGTCATAAGCGTAACTGGATGTATCCCAGGTACGTTTGTTGTTCATGGCCATAAAACCAAATGAGTGGTTTTCAGTCGCAAACCAATCTAACTTAGCAAACCAACGATCCGACTTACGCTTACGGTCGCTGTATACCGTCTGACCCGCCCAACTATCATCTTCTTGATTGGGCTCATACAAGCCATAGTAGAACAGCTTATCCTCAATAATCGCGCCACTGGCCCACAGCTTGATATGCTTGTATTCTGTACTGTCCTGTTGAGTATTTCCATACTCATCAATGGTGCCATCGGCTTGATAAACTGAATCATGGCTGGAACGTAGCGAATCCGGATCCCAGCGCCCTTCAGCACCAAAATGGAACTCATTGTCGCCTGATTTAGAAACAGCGTTAATAATGCCGCCAATTGCTCCACCAAACTCTGGTGAGATAGCGCCTGTTTTGATTTGGGTTTGACCAATCGCTTCCCAAGGTAAGCGTAACGCGCCTAAACCCGTACGAATATTAGTGACATTTAAGCCGTTGAGATAGTAAGCATTTTCAGCTGATGATGACCCCCCAAAACTTGAAGCACCATTAAAATTAGATCCCCCCGCAGCGGCGGTACCAGGTGCTAACAAGGCAATGCTTTCAAAACCTGCATCCACCGGCATAGTGTTGAGCTCATCTTGGTTAAAGGTGACACCAGCAGTCGATGAAGCCATATCAACCCGGCGAATTCTGCTGCCAGTCACCGAAATACGCTCTACATCGCTGCTACCAACAGCAAGCAATTGACCATCAAGAATAACTGGCTGGCCAATACTCACACGTACACCATTTTCTTGAGTGGTCTCAAAACCATCCTTAGTGATAGTGATGTCGTAGTCACCTACCGGCACCTTCCGCAAAAAGTAGGCACCTTTATCGTTAGTTTCTACTGTATAGGTAAGGCCTTTGGTTTTGTGCTTTAGCGTTATCAAGGCATTAGCAACGGTTTCACCCTGTTGGCTAACAATATTACCTTTAACAATACTGGTTTCAGCTGAATATGCTACCGGCGCTGACAACATCAGCACTGAGCCTACGGCAATGGCCGCCAAACTGGGGGTAAATCGCTTTATTGCGTTACGTCCAGACATAGATCTATCTCTCCCGAAAAATGATTTATTAGGCATCTGGTCATTAATATTTTTTGAATAAATAGGGTACAGAGAACCAGATGCAACAAAACCATAACACTAATTACATATTTTATACAATCTACAAAATGCAAATTTGTTGGGATTTTAGTCACTACAGGATAAAAAACAGCCAAAGTAACGTGTTAACAATTGTTTAAAAAACAGGCTATTTGGGGGGAGTTAACTGGAATAGAGAAAGCAGATCTTGGCAAGAAAATGAGTAATAAAAAATGATGATGTTTTAGCTACATCTGGATGATAGTTGTTGCGAAGCTGATAACTAAGTTTGCAAGAGATAATTTAAGTGGGAGCGCGATTACTGCGCGGTGACCTGATTGGCTAGCTGTTGTAAAACCCCTTCGCGGAGTGCGCCACCAGAAAGGTTGAGCTTATCAATCTCTAATAAGGTAAACAGTGCTTGGAGTATCGCCACCCCCGCTGCAAATGTTGGTGCACGCTCAGGGTGCAGCCCTTCAATGCCAAGCATAGATTGCTCGGGTTGGGACAAGATTTCTAGCTGTAACTGTTGCAATACCTGCGGCGTGATCGTTGCCGTCATACTACGATGATTAAGCAGTTCGATCACCGATTGTACACTACCTGAGGCTCCAACAACCCCATGCCACCCCAAACGACGAAGCTCTTGGGCGTAGTCACCTAAGGTTTGCTGTACTTTGTCTGATGCGCTATTGAAGTCAAGCTCTTGGTAAGGAAAGTCATTGAAAAACAAACTATTAAAAGTCACACATCCGATAGGAAGGCTTTGCTTAAACAGCACGCTATCGCCATCACCAACAATGAATTCGGTACTGGCACCGCCAATGTCAATCACTAAACGGCGGCCTTCACCAGCAGTGGTGGCAGCCATCCCTTGGTAGATCAACTCAGCTTCTCGCAATCCGCTAATGATCTCTATCGGTTGCTGCAAAATCGGTAACGCAATATCACTGAATGCCTGAGCATTTTTAATACTACGCAATGTTGCAGTGGCAATGACTGCAACATGCTGACGTGCGACACCTTCTTTATCGAGCATGTCTGCAAACATTTTCAGACAATCAATGCCGCGGTCAAATGCCTCATCACTGAGTACACCATCACTGCCAATACCTTGAGCTAAACGCACCTTGCGCTTGTATTTAGCAATAACATTCGGTTTGCCGGCAACGGTTTGCGCAACCAGCATATTGAAGCTATTAGAACCTAAGGTAATGGCCGCATAACGCGGCGCTGATTGAACGTCAGTCATTTAGCTGTGTCTGCGAGTCCTGTCATGACGTCTTGGACGCGCGTTGCGATTACCTTGAGGTGGGCGACCGCTACCTGAACGCCCTTGCGGACGGTTGTTATGCTTACGATGTACCCGAATTGGCGCTGGGATATCATCAAGCAACGCTTCACTGTCATAATTACTGACAGGAATTGAATGCTGAATATAGCTCTCAATGGCAGGTAAGTTAAGGGCATACTCTTCACAAGCAAAGCTGACTGACACCCCTTTTTGACCAGCACGACCTGTACGACCAATACGATGCACATAATCTTCGCAATCGTCCGGAAGATCATAGTTATACACATGCGATACATCTGAAATATGTAAACCACGCGCTGCCACATCCGTGGCCACCAAAATGTCTAACTGACCATTGGTAAATTGCTCAAGAATACGGATACGTTTCTTTTGCGGCACATCACCAGTCAACAAGCCAACACGATGTCCATCACCTTCTAACCATGACCACAAATTCTCACAGCTATGTTTAGTGTTAGAGAAAACAATCGCTTTTTCAGGCCAATCTTCTTCAATCAGGCTCAACAACAAGCGCATTTTTTCATCCATCGATGGATAAAAAATCTCTTCCTTGATGTTTTTAGAGGTTTTCTCATCCGGCGCGATTTCGACTTTCTCTGGCTCGTTCATATGATCGTATGCCAGCTCTTGCACTTTCATCGACAAGGTTGCCGAAAAGAGCATATTCAAACGCGATTTAGCATCAGGCATGCGTCTAAACAAGAAACGAATATCTTTAATAAAGCCCAAATCGAACATGCGATCAGCTTCATCTAACACCACCGCTTGAATGGCGCTGAGATTAATCACACCTTGACGAACATAATCAATAATTCGCCCTGTGGTACCAATAAGAATATCGACACCTTGATCCAGCACTTTACGTTGCACATCGTAGCTTTCGCCACCATAGACGATACCCACCTTTAGACCGGTGTGTTTCGCCAACAACTTCGCATCCTTAGCGATCTGGATCGCCAATTCACGTGTTGGTGCCATTACAATTGCACGTGGCTGATTGAGCTCGCGCCCCTCAGGGATTGGTGTGCTAAGTAAATGGTTAAATGTGGCAACTAGAAAAGCCAGTGTCTTACCAGTACCGGTTTGGGCCTGGCCAGCAATGTCTTTCTTTTCTAGTAAAATAGGGAGGGAAAGCGCTTGAATTGGTGTACAAAATTCAAAACCGCTCTCATTAAGTGCTGTTTTTATCTCTGGATGTAGAGAAAAGTCGGCAAACTTCTGATTTGATAAATGTGTTTCGCTCATAGGCGCCAGCATACCAGTTAGGGTTGCAATAAGAAACTCAATCGTTTGAAATAACGATTATTAAAAACTGTACTGAAAACTGCTTAAAAAAAGTCTTGAAAAGCGAATTTCAGACCCAATATACAGGTTAAGCCATTAACAAACCAGCAATGGCAACCTAACTGGAGAACATCATGAGCGATAAAATCATAACCTTGAGCGACGACAGCTTCGACACTGACGTAATTAAATCTGATATCCCTGTAGTAGTCGATTTTTGGGCAGAGTGGTGTGGCCCTTGTAAAATGATCGCGCCAATTTTAGATGACGTCGCTGAAGAATATGAAGGCAAAGTCAAAATTGGTAAGCTAAACGTTGACCACAACAATGCCTCTGCTGCTAAGTACGGTGTACGTGGTATTCCAACACTGCTTATCTTTAAAAATGGTGAGCTTGCCGGTACTAAAGTTGGCGCACTATCTAAAACTCAATTAAAAGAGTTTATTGACGCCCAGCTATAATGCGCCCAAAACTGCATTATAAAGTGATTCCCGACACAGCTTTATCAATAAATTGTGTCGGGGCTTGCTAAATTTCTAGACGCCCCGCGCTGTTAGTGCTACTTTAATAACCAAATTAATGTTATTAACCCACATCTCGCTATCCGACTAATATCCTAAACACACTTTATCCTATTATTCGGCGATAGCATTATCTCGCATATACAAGACCCACCACGATGAATTTATCAGAATTAAAAGACAAGTCGATTTCAGACCTCGTTACCCTAGCCCAAGAGATGAAAATCGATAATATGGCCCGCGCTCGTAAGCAGGACATTATTTTCGCCATCCTTAAAGCCCATGCCAAAAGCGGTGAAGACATTTTCGGCGGCGGCGTATTAGAAATTCTCCAAGACGGCTTCGGTTTCTTACGTAGTGCAGATGGTTCTTACCTTGCGGGCCCTGATGACATTTACGTTTCACCAAGTCAGATTCGCCGCTTCAATATGCGAACGGGTGATACCATTTTCGGTAAGATTCGCCCACCTAAAGATGGCGAACGCTATTTTGCTCTACTGAAAGTTAATGAAGTTAACTTTGACAAGCCTGAAAACTCTCGTACTAAAATCCTCTTTGAAAACTTAACCCCACTGCATGCTGAAGACCGTCTTCGTATGGAGCGTGGTAATGGTTCAACTGAAGATATTACTTCGCGTATTCTTGACCTATGCTCACCCGTTGGTAAAGGTCAGCGTGGTTTGATTGTGGCGCCGCCAAAAGCCGGTAAAACTTTACTGCTACAGAACATGGCGCAAAGCATCACCTATAACAACCCAGAAGTGGTGTTAATGGTATTGCTAATTGATGAGCGTCCAGAAGAAGTGACCGAAATGCAGCGTATGGTAAAAGGTGAAGTTATTGCTTCTACTTTTGATGAGCCAGCAAGCCGTCACGTACAAGTTGCCGAAATGGTCATTGAAAAAGCTAAGCGTTTAGTTGAGCACAAAAAAGATGTGGTTATCCTGCTCGACTCTATCACTCGTTTGGCACGTGCTTACAACACGGTAATTCCATCATCGGGTAAGGTACTTACCGGTGGTGTTGATGCCAACGCTCTGCACCGTCCTAAGCGCTTCTTTGGTGCTGCACGTAATATTGAAAATGGCGGCAGTTTAACCATTATCGCGACCGCGCTTGTAGATACAGGTTCGAAAATGGACGAGGTTATTTACGAAGAATTTAAAGGTACTGGTAACCAAGAACTGCACCTATCTCGTAAAGCAGCAGAAAAACGTGTATTCCCTGCAATCGACTTCAACCGCTCAGGTACTCGTCGTGAAGAGAAACTGACTACGCCAGATGAGCTGCAAAAGATGTGGATTTTACGCAAAATCCTCAACCCTATGGATGAAGTCAGCGGCATGGAGTTCCTCATCGACAAACTGGCAATGACCAAAACCAATGATGAGTTCTTCACTGCGATGAAACGCGCTAAGAGCTAATCAATCGCGTTGATTAAAAAGGCCACTGTTTTACAGTGGCCTTTTTGTTACCTCAAATACAAAGGTTACCCAAAAAAAGCCTGCATATATGCAGGCTTTTTCTATTGATTCCAAAGCGCTACACTAAAGTAACGGCCATCTTACGGCGCAAATAAGCAATTTGCTGCATATGCGGCAGATCTTTAGGGCAGTTGTCTTGGCAGCCAAGCAAGGTCATGCAACCAAATACACCGTCTTGGTTACCAATTACATGATAGAAATCTTCTGCACTGCGTTGGTCGCGGCTATCTAGCTCAAAGCGGGCAATTTTCATCAGGCCAACAGCACCCACAAAAGTGTCACGCATCTGCTTAGTGGCACAAGCAGAGACACAAACGCCACACTCAACACAGCGTTCCAGCTCATACAGCTTGGCCGCTTCTTCAGGCGACATAGGCGCTTCTAAGCGGTGAATGTCGCTGTCTTGCTCATTAGGATGCAACCACAGTTTTAAGCGCTCAGCAATCTCGCGCATAAACTTGCCCGTATTCACTGAGAGATCGCCAATCAGTTCAAAGCCAGGCAGTGGCATCAAAGTGATTTCACCCTTAGAGTACTTGCTGGTTAACGTGCGGCACGCCAGGGTAGGCATACCGTTTATCACCATGGCACAACTGCCACAAATACCCGCGCGGCAGACAAAATCAAACTGCAATGACGGGTCTTGTTGTTCACGCAACATATTTAAGGCAATAAATACGGTCATGCCAGGCGCTTCTTCAAGCTGGTATTTTACCATCTTAGGTTTATCACCCGGCTCTTGTGGGTCATAACGAAAGATATTAAAGGTTAACATGCGACCTTGGTTCATTTTGCTTGTTCTCCAACCTGAGTTTCTTGTTGCGCGAGCACATCAGCTAGACGCTCATTTTTAGCCACTAACGCTTCCGGCAGTTCAAATGGCATGATTGCCTGTTGTTTCTGGTGACGATCAGCATCCTCTGGCAATTGACTGAGGATCTCAGCAATCTGCTGCTCTCGTTTAACCGTATCAGGATGGGCGATGGCATTATCGATACCATAGCCACGGTACCCTGGTGGTAGCTCCATCTTCATAACATCGAGCTGCTCATAACTGATTGTCGGCGCTAAAGCCTCTTCATTTGGCCAACTCGTTAAGGTGCGGTTTAACCACTCTTGGTCATTACGCTGCGGATAATCTTCACGGGCATGGGCACCACGGCTTTCTGTACGTGCTTCAGCGCCACAGGCGACCGTTAGCGCCACTTTTAGCATACGTGTAACCCTTAGCGCTTCGACCAACTCAGGATTAGCATGACGCTTCTTACATTTAAGACCAAGATTACGCGAACGCTTCAACAATGCTTGCAGCTCATCAATGGCTTTTTGTAGCTCAGGCCCATTACGGAAAATCCCCACATAGTCCATCATGATGCGTTGCATCTGCTGCTTAATCTCAAAGGCAGATTCAGTGCCTTGGCCCTCAATTAAGCCATCGATTTCATTACGCACTTTGTCGACAAATTGCTGCGCTAGACCAGTGTTGATTTCCAAGGTTTCTTGCTGGCAGAAGTCGGCAACATACTTGCCAATGATCATGCCACCAACCACGGTTTCAGCTAAGGAGTTACCGCCTAAACGGTTAAAACCATGCATGTCCCAGCACGCCGCCTCACCCACACTGAACAAACCTTTTAAATGTGGGCTTTGACCGGTTTTGTCGGTACGAATTCCGCCCATAGAGTAGTGTTGCGTAGGTCTAACCGGAATCCACTCTTTGGCTGGGTCAATACCCAAGAAGTTTTCGCAGATCTCTTTAACTTCACGCAAGTTAGTCTCAACGTGCTTACGGCCTAGTAAGGTAATATCTAACCACAAATGCGGCCCATATGGGCTATCCACGCCTTTACCTTTACGCATGTGCTCAGTCATGCGACGTGATACCACATCGCGAGAGGCAAGTTCTTTCTTTTCAGGCTCATAGTCTGGCATGAAGCGATGACCATCTTTGTCTCGCAACAAGCCACCATCTCCCCGGCAGCCTTCTGTGGTCAAAATCCCTACAGGGACAATCGCTGTTGGGTGGAACTGTACCGCTTCCATATTCCCAAGCTTAGCCACGCCTGTTTCTAACGCTAACGCTTGACCAACACCCTCGCAAATAATGGCGTTGGTAGAGACTTCGTAAATTCGACCATAACCGCCGGTAGCGATGGTGGTCGATTTAGCAATATAAGCTCGCAACTCGCCAGTTATCATGCAGCGCGCCACAACACCTTGGCAGCGTTTGCCGTCATGGATCAGCGCTAAAGCCTCAACTCTTTCATGGACAGGAATGTCCATCTCAATCGCTTTGTTATCTACCGCATACAATAATGAATGACCGGTGCCATCCGCGGTGTAACAGGTGCGCCACTTCTTGGTGCCACCAAAGTCGCGGGCATTGATTAAGCCGTGAGCTTGCTCTGCCTCTTCAATAGTGACTTTTTCGGCATTAACTACCACTTGGCGAGGGCCTTTGGTGACTCGTGTCCAGGGTACGCCCCAGTTGGCCAATTCACGCACGGCCTTAGGAGCACAATGAGCAAACATGCGCGCGACATCTTGGTCGCATCCCCAATCTGAGCCTTTTACGGTATCTTGGAAATGCACATCTTCATCATCTCCCATACCTTTGACCGTATTACCCAAACTCGCCTGCATGCCACCCTGCGCTGCGGCAGAGTGAGATCGTTTTGCAGGAATCAGAGACAGCACGACAGTGTCGAGCCCGCGCTCTTTTGAGGCAATGGCAACCCTTAAACCGGCCAACCCAGCACCGACAACTAGCGAATCGGTATATATCAGTTTCACGCTTGCTCCTTTTGAGGGATAAATTACTTCTGGCTATTTAGGTCATGTGGCGTGTGGTAAAAAGGCGAGTAATGCCGCCAGACCGACCAACACAAACACAATGCTCACAATGGTTTTTATCTTTCTTATTCGACTTCTACTGCTCAGGGCACTCTGTGCGCCCCATTTAATGATCACTCGGTACACACCAATGGCAGCGTGCAGCTCCACACATAACAACAGTGGCACATAGACCATCCATACCCCATCATTCCAGATGCGATCAGCACTGCCGACTGGACCGATGGTTTCTGGTGCACTGCCAATAAGCCATAAATGCAATGGCAGCAATAACAATATGCCGACCCCAGTTACCGCTTGCCACACCCACAACTTGGTATCGCCGTGGTGAATCACTTGCATCTGTTGCCGTAAGGCGCGCTGCTGTTGCAGGTTCAGTGGCAATTTATGCACCGCTGCAAGCACATGCACCAAAGTGATAATTCCAATCACTACCGCAATGACCGACACTACCCACGGGTAGCCATGACCATCAGCACTGAGGAAGCTCAGCTCCATGGTTTTGGCCACCATAGTCATCGCATCTGCGCCTAATAATATCGACGCCACTAGCAACAAGTGTGTCCATAAAAATAGGGCTAATATGATGCCCGACAGGCTTTGGCTGACATCGAGCCAACCGCCGAAATAATTGATTTTTTTGGTCAACGACATAACTCCTCCCCTCTATGGGCTGAGACAGTAAACGAGCTGTCTAATTACAACTCTGTTCACTAATGTCGCTCACATTTTCGGCAAATTCCGTGCGGCAGATCAAAGCAGCTTAGATTAAATTACTCATCACTAAATTAATCTAAGCAGTATTACCTAGGGAACGTATGGCGTGACGGGTAACGTCAGCTCTTGGCCAATGAACATATAAGAGATCAAACTAAGTAGGCCGATTACCATTAAGTACACAATCAACACCTTCGCGACTTTTCTAAGCCCGGCACGATTATGGGTAAAGCCCCATTTAACGGCTACTCGGTACAGACCAATCATGGCGTGGATCACCACTGCTGGTAGTAGCAAAATGTACAGCAGCCAAGCATTGGCATGGTAAACACGTTCGGCTGACAAGTGCGGGCCAATTTCAGGATTAGTGATCATAGTAAAGATGTGTACCGGCGCGAGGAAAAACAAAATAAAGCCGGTCACTAACTGCCAGAACCAGGCATGGCTATCTTTATGGTTGATACCATGCATGTGTCTTCTCAGTGCTCGCCATTGGCCCAACTGCGCAGGAAAGCGGCGTAACGCAACGGCAGCGTGGATAATCACCACCGCCATAATGAAAATAGAGAATACTTTAGTGACGACAGGGAAACCGTGGCCTGTGCTGCTGAACATGCCACCTTCTAAGAATTGCACCACATGAAAGAAGGCCTCTTTGCCCAGCAGAATGCTTGACTCAAAATGTAAATGAGCCAACAAAAAGCAACCTAGCATAACGCCTGTCACACTTTGGACTTTATCGGCTTTGGCCGACCAAGGGCTGCCTAAAGATGCATAGTGATTGTGATGAGATAGCAAGCTTTTAACGTTCATGATTTCATTGCGTCTAATATCGGGATCTACACCATATCAGCCCCAATCCATCTGCCTATTTACTGACAAACAAAGCGTGAGCAAGCTCACTGACTAACTTGTTACTATTTGAAGCAGATCACAAACAACCCCTTACAATCAAAACAAAGGTAAAACCTTTTTACCAAAAATATTCAATCACTTACAACACCTATTCAAACAAAATAATCATCAACAAAATAAGTGCGATAAGCTCAACCACACTTAATAATGCCAATATTTTCCCACGACCTAGCTATCTAAGTGATTAAGTTGTATTGATTTTCAACGGCATTTATTACGATTAAAACCGCATCATTGCCACAGCAATCCGTGCAAAATGCAGCTATTTAGCCTTATTGGTATTACAATAGCGCCATTATTGAACTGTAGAGAACGCTTTCATGGCTTGGATTCAACTCAAAATCGATACCGATAATCAACACGCGGATGCCCTTAGCGATATGCTAATGGAATTAGGCTCGTTATCGATCACCTATGAAGATGGTAAAGACACCCCAATTTATGAGCCGACATTGGGTGAAACGCCACTGTGGAATCACACCGTGATCACGGCACTTTTTGATGCCGACTATGATTTAGCCCCTGTAGTCGCCATGCTCAAACAACTGCCTTACTTGGGTGATGACTTCAGCCATAAAATCGAGCAGGTCGAGGATAAAGATTGGGAACGAGAATGGATGGACAACTTCCACCCGATTCAATTTGGGCGCCGGTTATGGATCTGCCCAAGTTGGCGCGAAGTCCCCGACCCACAAGCGGTTAATGTCATGCTGGATCCTGGTTTAGCTTTTGGTACCGGTACTCACCCCACCACAGCATTGTGTTTAGAGTGGCTAGATAGCCTCGACCTTACCGATAAACCTGTTATCGACTTTGGATGTGGATCGGGCATTTTAGCGGTAGCGGCATTAAAACTCGGTGCCAATAACGTCACCGGTATTGATATCGACTACCAAGCTATTGAAGCCTCAAAAGCCAATGCTGAGCGTAACGGGGTTGCAGACAAACTGGCACTCTACTTACCAGAAGATCAACCTGAGAACCTGCAAGCCGAAGTGCTGGTCGCCAATATCTTAGCCGGCCCACTGAGAGAGCTGGCCCCCTTAATTGCCGAAAAAGTCGCCCCGGGCGGTTTGTTAGCCTTATCAGGCTTATTAAGAGAACAAGCCGAAGAGATTTCTGCGCATTATTCACAATGGTTCAACATGGACGAGCCTGCTCACAAAGACGACTGGAGTCGCTTGACAGGCACCCGCAAATAGCGCTATTGGCGGGCGGCGTCTAGGCTGCCCGTTACTTCTCACAAGTCAAAAGTCAAGCAAAAAAGTTGCTCTCAGGTCATTTATTGACCTTTTCACGGGCTTGAAAAAGGCGTACTATAGCGCCCCTTTATAGCGCAAGGTGTACTGATAAATGCAGATAGGACCCTATCAACTGAAAAATCAGCTGATCGTGGCTCCAATGGCAGGCGTCACGGACCAGCCCTTTCGAAACCTTTGCTTACGCTATGGCGCAGCCTTAGCCGTATCAGAGATGCTTTCTTCGAATCCTGATGTTTGGGATACCGATAAAAGCCGCCACCGCATGAGTCATGCTGGTGAGGACGGGATACGCTCTGTACAAATTGCAGGTTCAGATCCTGAATTAATGGCGCAAGCTGCTGTTGTCAACGTACAACAGGGAGCACACATCATTGATATCAACATGGGCTGTCCGGCAAAAAAGGTGAATAAGAAACTAGCAGGGTCAGCATTGCTTCAGGACCCAGTGCAAGTAGAAGCGATTCTGCGGGCCGTGGTTGCTGCTGTTGATGTACCTGTGACGTTGAAGATTCGCACCGGGTGGGCTCCAGAACACAAAAATGGTGTTCAGATCGCCCAGATTGCTGAAAATTGTGGCATCGCCTCGCTCGCCGTACACGGCCGAACGCGTCAATGCATGTATAAAGGCCATGCCGAATACGACACCATTAAAGCAATCAAGCAACATGTCTCGATACCTGTTGTAGCAAATGGTGATATTTGTACTCCAGAGAAAGCACAGTTTGTGCTGGAACATACGGGTGCAGATGCCATCATGATAGGTCGAGGCGCCCAGGGAAGGCCTTGGATTTTCCGAGAAATCCAACATTACTTGGAAACAGGTAATAAGCTAGCGCCCGTTGAAGTGGATGAAAAGCGTCAAGTGATGCTGGAACACCTCAAAAACTTATATGCATTGTATGGCGAGTACAAGGGTATCCGAATCGCCAGAAAGCATGTTGGATGGTATCTGGACCAAGATGTACAGCGACCATTACGCGCTGAATTTAATCGGCTGGAAACTGTAGAAGAACAATGTTCCATTTTGGAACGTTATTTTGATGAATTAGTAAAGAATTAATAAAGAGCAGAATACGAATGTTTGATCAGACAACTCAACCAGAAGCTCATCAGCTTACCGTAGGCAAAATTGAGACCGCTAACGGCACTATTAAGCCACAGTTACTTCGTGACGCAGTAAAGCGCGCAGTAACCAACTTTTTCGCTCAAATGGACGGTCAAGAAGCTGAAGAAGTTTATGAAATGGTGTTAAGCGAAGTTGAAGCACCTCTACTAGATATCATCATGCAGCACACTCGCGGTAACCAAACTCGCGCAGCAAACATGCTAGGTATCAACCGTGGTACTCTGCGTAAAAAATTGAAAAAGTACGGCATGAACTAAGAAGCAATTCTTAACATGATGTATTAAAACGGGTTTTCCAGAGATGGAAAGCCCGTTTTGCTTTATATGCTACTCAACTTGCTATTCAGAGGCTTTTGGTAAACCCAGCCCCCACATTTGGCCGCATACAATTACCCGCATACAATTAATAGACAAACCTATCTAGGCCTCGCTCTTCAAATTATATGAACACCTAAGATTAAGTGATCCCTTTAGGACGCAATTCAAGGTTAACAATGTAAAACATAAGAAACCCCTTAAAAACAAACTTACGAAGTATAAACGGATCGTTTTATCGGTTTCGTTTTGAACCAAGATGATCCATTTTTGATCCAAAAAGGTGTAAAGGAAGAATTCTGGCAAGCGAGCTCCGCTAACAAGATTGCTCCAGTAAACTAGCGGCGGCCTGTAAGTTCATTCTATTACTGCAACTATTTGGGCTATCTCTTCTGAAGTTGGTGCAGCCCCAAAATTCACCGTAGGGACCTTTTTTAAGCTTCATATCACCACCACAAACACTGCAAACTGGTGCAGTATGACTACAGGTATCATTTAGACATACTTTAAAGCCAGTAAAGCGGCTACGAGTCATAGGGCTACCACAAAGCTCACAGCCCTCCTCCTTGTGGTCACACATGGGAAAATGAGAGCATGAAAAGAAGGATTTGAAGTTACCTACTCTTGGTTTCAGCGTGCCAGTGGTACAGCGTACACAACTTATCTCTTCAAAGATCTGCTGTACTAGGGAGGTACTGAACTCCTCTTGCTCAATGGCATAGTTTTCCTTGAGTAGTTCGACCACAAATGGGCTAGCATCTGTCATATCGGCAAGTACATATGCGCGATGTTTTGCACGAGTTAAGGCTACATAAAATAGGCGCCGCTCTTCTGCAAATTCAAATGCCTCAGTCTTAGGTAAAAATGCATCAAGTATTGGTGGGGTAACTTTCATTGAAGGGAAGCCATGTTTTCCCGTATTCATCCCCATAACCACCACATAATCAGCCTCTTTGCCTTTTGATGCATGAAAAGACTGACATTCAATCATTAGCTTTGGATACTGCATGTTTAACTGCTTCAATCCAATCCTATCGGGTAGTTGAAACCAGAAGCGAGCAAGCAGGTACACAACAGGCTGGGCTTTTGACTTAGTGCTAAGTTTATCTTCAGCCTTGTCAACACGCTTGTTAATCGCATTTAAAGCTTGTTCAAGAGCATTAGGGCTCGGCTCATCTGTAGTTGCAGGCTCTTGCTCACCTCGTCGTATTAATGAAACCGCGGGGTAATCAACCTGCGATAGGGAGCGTATATCTTTCTTTAGCTGCACTGGGTTCTTAGTCACAAACTGTGTTGCGACATTACCAATGCTACTGTTGAACCTGAACGTCTGATCTAAGTACGTTTTAGTCGTAGGGCCGAAATACTCTGTAAACTTTGTGGTTAAGCTGACATCTGCACCGCTAAAACGATAAATCGCTTGCCAGTCATCGCCAACACAAAACAGAGATGCTTTTGGCTTACTGCCTGGTAAGCTCGAATCCCTTAGCGCTTTAACTAACCGTGCTCTGGGCTCTGAGATATCTTGAAATTCATCGACCATGATATAGCGCCATGAACTGATAAAATGTCCATGTTGAAGATAGCTAAGTGCTTTGCCTATCATATCCTCAAAATCTATATCGCCAGAGGCTGATAGGTGTTGCTGGTAACGATTTAGTATCGGCGCTAGTAGCTCAAATGCCTTACGGGTCTGCTTAGCATCTTCTGCATTATTAAACACCTTCTCTAGCCCGTTATCATCTAAACAGGCTGATTTATACAAGCCAATTAGCTTGCTGAACAGCTTTGCTAACTCTGTAACGCGACCAAGTTCATTAAGGGTTGCCAGTATTGCTTCATCGGGTAGAGGTGGTTCTTTAATCTCTATAGCTTGAATAGCCAGCTCAAGCTTTTCAATGAGCTGACCCTTTTTATGTTGATGATAAAACAGTTCGAGGCAAACTGTTTCATGCTCTTTATGCAATTGTCGCTTCCACTCCATCGACTCTAAATATTTTTGGTTATCGATATAGGGGGCGGTACTATCATCTTCATCAGTGCCGTAATACTCAATATACACACCGTAGTCAGGCAGGTAAAAGTCAGGTTGATATTGTCGAAAGTCAACACTACTTACATCATGCTCATACTTAGCTTCATATTGGTACTCAATGCCATTACTGAATAACCAGTTGGCAATGTATAACTCACCGAAACTCTTTACCCGCTCCCCTTTTAAAGTGCGAATATCGTTATCAGTTAAGTACTGGAAATATTCACCCTTTGACTCAAAGTCAAAGGGACTTTTTTCAACATAATAATATTGGCTGAAGTACTCAAACAGCTGTTTGCGATAGTTCCCATCTTCAATCAAGGTTTCGAGGGTATCCTGTACCCACTTGTCTTTGGCTTTTTCATCCTCAGCCCAAGGAGACAAGCTAGGAGCCTTGCCTTCAACCTCAGCAATAATCCTTAAACCTAAGCTGTGGAAAGTGCTAGCTTTAATATCGTCAGTACCAAGCTTCTCTTTAATGCGTTCGTCCATCTCATCAGCAGCTTTTCTGCCATAAGCGAGCAGCAAAATATCATCAGCTTGTGCCTGACCACTTTTGACCAAGTAACCAGCACGCCCCACCATTACGCTGGTTTTTCCTGTACCTGCACCTGCTAATAACAAGTTGTTGTTATCATCAATCACGCAGGCTCGTCGCTGCTTATCGGTTAGAGGGTTGGATTCAACATGCTCAAAGAAATTGGCATATTTGCTCAACTGAGTTTGTACGTAGTTTTCACGTAGCCTTTCTATATCGGCTTTACCCCAGCTATGCATCTGCTTTAACTTGGTTAGTGCAGTTTTTATGTCATTAGGCAATGCCATATTTTCACACCAAGGGAACCAGCGCTTATATTCACGCTTAATTCTGGCGTGTATCATTTCTATACGAGACTGACGCAAATACTCCGTTGCAATGGTGCGCTCAACTCTGGCCACCAGCTCACAGATACTTTGCCCATTACCAGTAGCCCACAAAAGTGCGGATTTTTTGCCAAATTGATAGTGAGCCAGATAGGTTAAGTAGGGCAATTGATAAGCCTTACCCGATACGGTAAAGCTAAGTAGATAACCTAAAGGACTAAAGATAAATGCTGGTGGGGAATCTAGCTGCTGCCACGTGAAACGAACTTCATCACTCGTGTTATTTATTACGGGATGCTGTGTCGTAAACAAGCCTTTACCACGATGATAACTAATGCCACTGTGAGTAAGTTTCACAGCATCAGGCTTACCCATATAAAAATGGCCAAACCAACTGTATTTAATGCTTTGTTCAGACTGCTTTGATGACAATGGGGTAACCTACTTCAATTGATGGCTTTTAGCGTCCACCAGCTCGGACTTAAATAATCTACCACTAACTGTTTTGAATTAGTTGCTTTAGCTTTTCAATACTCATCGTTGGTGTTTCTGTATGTAGCATCCCGTGGCAGTTGAGGCATACAGGAATGAGGTCATTAATAGGGTCAACTTGTTAGCTTACTATCGATATATATTACCTGCGCAATCGGTGCATCAAAGCCCGTTAACAGCATATCTTTAACGATAAGGAAGGCGGTGATATCAAACTTCTTATTATTCTCTTCAGCAGCCTATTCATCGATTCCGAAATGCTTTTGAAGTTGCTGATAACTTTCTTTTGATAAACCTTATCTGTGTATTTAGTGATATAAGCTTTGTCGTTATGGTCACCAGAGATAATCACTTCAGATGGCTGTGCTCCCTGCTGATCTCAGGTCTGCTTAAAAATGGCTGCGGCATGGCGGCTCCCCAATACTATCTTGGCATTAAAGCTCACTATAGTGCTTAAGCACATCGATACACACCCGACGAATACGAGCTGGCGCTTCTCGCACTGCACCATATTTATTTTTGGTTTCACGCTGCTCTTCTGCGGTGTATTCACCAGAGTATTCTTCAAACAGCTTATCAAGTGACTCCCCTGCGACTTCTGAGACCACTTCACGCACTTCGTACAACAGCTTAACCGTTTGCCCTTTACCTCCCTTACCTTAGTCCTTCTCTCCGGAGAATTAGCTAACCAAGGTTTGATAAAAGCTGTGGTTATACTCCATTTACATGTTCTGGGGAGAGTACCTTACCTGGAATATAATGCCAGCCCAAGCTAACTAGCTGTCAGATAGCAGGCGCTTCTACTTTGTCAAATTCATTATTTTGCATTTAAACACCATTGTCAGCACTATACGCAGAAACTGCTTCTTGTGTTATCAAAAGGTATTGATCTATTTTAGCCTTGACGGTATGAACACCACTATCACTCATCAACAAATTTAAAGGCACTTCAAAGCCTGCAGTGACAAATTTATGATCTAACTGAACGTCTATCGAATCACTATAGTCAGAATAACTAATCGAATTCCACTTCTTATAAAAGTCTGAATCTTCATCTTGTACTGCACGATAAACGGCAAGTTTTAGAATACTTCTAGCCTCATTAACACCTACTTTCAACGTTAATGCATCTGGTTGGCTTTTACTTTTTTCATCGTCTATCCCAGAATCATTAACAACCAAAAACTCGATGATGTAATCTCCCTTAGTGATTCGTTTTAAGTCATTTACATGCTTAAAAACATAACGAGTCACAACTGCAGGAAGTAGATCCCACTGCCACTTTTTAAATGGGTTTGCATTGCTTTGACCAGGAGGCGAAAAACGATGAGGCGACCAAAAATAGAATTCAGTATCTGCTTCAAGTGCGATACTTTCTATGACGGGCAGTAAACGTTGATAATAAGCTGCAAGTAACCGATGGGCAGTTCTGATCTGTGTAAAAAGATCATCCATTTCACTATTGTTCATTTTGACTCCTTTCTAATTGTAATAGCCCATGATTAAGAGATAGCTTTTGTATTGAGTAAGCTTTGAACTGTGACCACTTAAAAGGGGTTACCTGTAAACCATAAAGACTTAACCCTTCTAAAATATCCTGCAAAATAAATCTATCTTGATTAGACACAATGGAGTTATTGTCCACGTCATCACTACTGGTTACTGTAATCATATGCTCGGCTACACTAGCCCACTCCAATGCTGCAACCGCTTTTAAACAATCAACATCTCTCAAAAGAGGAATCGCCCAATCTCTTGCATCAGCTTGGCTAATTCGGCCTATAGCCAAAAAGTACAATGGCTTCTCTTTTCCACTCTCTGACTGCAAAAATGATTCGATCTCTTTATGCCATTGTTCATAGTATTGGTCGCCACCAGCTGGTGGTTTAACCTCAACCAAAATATTGCATTGATCAAAGTGAATGATGAGATCTGGCTCAACTTGATTCTCGCCCTCATCATGCTCATGAATATAGCGAGGCCAATAATTAATGCTTTTAAACTCACCGAAAACATCAGGAATAATCCCCTGATAAGTCTTAAACCAATGTTTTAATAAACAGGCCTGCACAGCCTCAGACAAGTAAGCAAAGCGCTCAAATATGGTAGATGTCAGTAAATCTTCGCGGGCTTGAAATAGGCTAGACCAACTCACCGACTCATCTTCATTATGCTCAATGCGTCCTGCCTTACCGTGCAAAATCGCTTTTAGCATATTATTAACCCCTTAATTACAGCCCTTTAACTTAGTTATTGATACTACACTGAGTTACCTAGCGAAACAGCCAGTCAACTCTAGATAACTTAAAAAACTTTCAAATAATTGCAATTTGGACAATCTCCCCCCCGCGGCAAGCACAAAACAATTTGTCATTATCTCTCTCGTTAGCAGGGGCTCCTGTTAATAAAACTAAGAATTTGGAGATTCAACATGAGTAAAAACAAAACACCAATGACACCTCAAGCAGCCGCTCGTATTCAAGGTGCTACTGCAAAGCAGAATGGTGGTTCCGTAGCAAAAGGCAGCTTTGCCGCTAAGGCTCAAAGCGCAGCAGCTAACAACTCTGGCAGTGGTAAGCAAGGAGGTAAGTAACATGGCTAAACATGACGATGATAACCGCTCACAGCAACTTAACCCTGAGCATGATGCATATTGGCAGAGTCGCGGCGAAGATGAACGTCCTGATGATTGGCAAGAGCAGCTTGATGATTACCCCTCGTTAACTTAGCAACAAGGCTCAAGTAGACGTGCAAAAAGCTACACTATTTGCACGTCTTTAGTTGTATAGTTTTGCTTATAATGCTCGAAATACCTTGTGTATTCAGCTAATACTTCGGCAATTATCAAAATGGCTCTTTCATCTTTCGCCTGCTCATTGCTCCTTGCAACTAACGTATCAATCCCCCTTGCAATCCGAAGGTAAATTAAAACTGAATCCACATCATTACCACCTAGGGCACTCATCAAATTAGATACAAACCGACGCAGTTTATTGGCAGATGGCATATCTTCCCCATTCCGCCAGTAATTAAGCTGCCTATATTGTTTATCACTTAAGAGCTCTACACCGTGACCAGCCTCTTCAATATCAATGTAAGCCGCCAATGCGCGCCAACTCGACTCTAACCCGTTCTTAGCCAAAATAGTGCGTAGCTCATTTAGCATTGCGCTAAAACAAGTACATTTCTCATCCGCAACGGCATAAGTATGTATAGCCGAAGAAAATAGGCTGCGATGTGGCTCATTCACCTCTTTAGCTCCACAGCGCATGTAATAAAGTGAGAGTCCTAGCTCAAAGTGTGCAATCGCTGACAAATAGAAGTCGAAAGTAAGGTGAAACGCCGCCTTTAAAACTGCGATCCCCTCTTGTTCTGTTTTAAAGGCAGGAGCATCTGGAGTGGCTGCATATAAGGAGTAACACACTAACTGCTCGGCTGACACTAAGCTGTGTTTTTGCCAACTAGCAAGTTGTGCTTGCCAAATCCCATTTGAGTCATCCTTGTCTATTATCCTTTGTTTAATTTGATGCTTTATGCCCTTCACCATCTGATAATCAGCTTTAGCTCTGGCATCAATAAAATCAAATAAAGTCGTTAACTCGCTATCATGACTAGAAAGCCCCAAACCGTAAGAAGCCGAATACCAAGGCCCAGCATTAGAGCCTACAAGCATTGCTCGATATGTTTTCAACATAGTTGGTACATGAGTCATCCTTTTTAGTGGAATGGGCAATAATTCCAGCCACTTAGATAATTTTTTGATTGTTGGCTTAGCAACGCCTTGCCTAGTCATTTCTGCCCGAGAGCTCCGACTAACATTTAAAGGAAGCTCATAATGAGCTTCTATCGCGGGGAGCATTTTTACAAAATTATCAGGCAAACCTAGTAACTGACAAACATCTGCAGGTGAAGGCAGAAAAACACTGGCAAAATTAATCGATTTAAAGATGTATTTCCCATCGCTGTTAGGTTTCATCGGCAGTCACCTTTGGCAGTTCACGCTCCATGCAACGCAAGTAATACTCAGCATACCGACTCAGCTCCGCCTTCAACACCAAGTCCAAATCATCATCAGAATATTTGACGTTAACGAAAGGATTTTTTATCTCAGTAAGTAGCTTATCTAGCGCTATAGCTATGTGGGCATAGGATAAAAATACAACCATGCAATCGATGTCATCAGCTCCCACTAAACTGGCAAAAAAACGCTGTAGCTTCTTAGCTGAAGGCATATTCTTGTTATTACGCCAGTCCTTCAACTGCTTATATTGCTTATCGTTTATTGTTTCAGCACACTCACCCGACTCATCAATAACGATATGTGTAGCGAGTTGCCGCCATTGACACTTACTACCCGGCTTAATGCTATAAACTCGTACCATTTCATGTAGTAAACCATCGAAGCAATTTTTAGCTGCGCCTTGGGTATAAAACAAAATCCCTTTTGTTAAGAGACCGTCAGGCTTCAACACTAAGTTCGCATCTGTCGTAGTCGATAAAATATTACCGACTTCATAATGTGCGGTGGCTTCCAGATAAAAATCCAATTGCAGCCTAGCCAAATACCTAAAGGCTAATAGCTCTGACTCTTTATCTGTTATCGATTGCTGCTCATGCTGTAGCAATAAACTACTGAACGTTTGCCACGTTGAATGTTCAACCTCTGAATACTTTAACCAAAAAGGAGATTTGAGCTGCAGCTTATCTGCCAACGTCATAGCCTCAAAGCCCTGCTCATCAACTTGCTGCTTGATACGCTCAAAGCACTCAATATCATGTTTGCAGCGTTGAGTTAAAAAGCTGAGTAATGGTTTAAACGCATCAAAATCGACAGCGGTATTTGCTCGCTTCATATCCTCTGAGTTATTGAGTAACGAGTACCAGCCTAATGCATTAGAACTAACTAGTGCACTTTGCGCAATAGCATGCTCATTAAAAATAGAGCTATCAGTAACCACTCGACTGAACAGCTCTCTTGTCCAATGGTACATTTTTTTGACTGACGGCAATCCAACACCTGAGGTAGTTAACTTGTGTCGACTACTGGACATAATATCAAGCGGTAAGTTTAAATCTTGCTCTGCAACTTCAATACCGAATAGCGTTGGGCTACTAATGCCAAATAGTTTAAGCACTGCATCTGGAGGAGGTAAAAATAGGTTACTGGTATATCCAGTAAAAAATACTACTGGCTGACCTGCTTGATATTCAGATTCAAGCTGTTTAAATGAGTCGTCCAATAAAGCTATCAGCGATTGTTGCGGTAAAGCGTCCTTGCTCATGATTATCCTTTGTTATGTACTGTTGTTTTTATCTAGCTATTTTTAGCCTGCTATTTATATCCTGCTGAGTGCGCAGTCCCTAAACTCTCGACACAGCTGTCAGACTATCTACATCATTTCGAGCGACTGTAGATGAGGAAGCAGGTTCTTTTTTTGCTTGCTGTTTCTTTTTTTTAATCACATCAGGGCTTTTAGGGCATTTGGAAGATAGGTGTATAGCTAATCGCTTTTCATCTTTGAGTATCTCTGAACAGTGCGGGCATATAGGCTTCTGTTCAACCTCTTTATAAGCCGTTACTAAACTAGCTTCCTTTACCTTTTTTTGATTGAAATTTATCAACAACAAGCATTTGTTTTTATTTGGGTATCTGACAGCACATTCACTCAGCAAATGACTTTGGAATTTAACCGAATCGATAAGCTTTAAACATGAAGAACACACTTTCGTAGACATTCAAAACCTCGCCCCCCATAATAAAGAACAAATATTGTACGACACTCAATCTTAACCCATACAGCATACACTGGAGATCTATGCCATAGAGTTTATATTCTTCACCAAATGACGCTACAACACTGCATTGCTATTTGTTGTCATAAAAATCTATTCTACTGCAGGAGTAATTTTTGGTCTGAAATGGTTTTTTTCTTTTCCTGCAGCTTTAGCTAAGTAACTGATGCGATAAACTACCTTCAGCATCACATCAAAATCCTCTCGAGTGACGTTATAGTAACAATTCTTTAGGGTATAACTATATCCAGCCATATCACTCCATACTTTATCAACTATTGCTAAAACCTTTTGTGGGTATTGGATGCAACGGCCATCCAGAAATAATACATAGTGATAGCGCTGAGCTGCAGCATTGACTTGCTCCCTGACCCAGCAGTAGCCAATTTTACTTATTTTATACTGTCGTTTTAAGCGCTTAAACAATCTACGTTTAAATACCGTCATACGCTGATTATCAGGATTATAGTCACGTTGATGAAGATCAAATCTAATTACATGTACACGTTTGTAGTGACTAAGCATATTGATAAATTGCTCCGCCTAACAATCATGCCTAATCAGCGAGATACTCAGCACTATTTATCGAGTCGGTTTATCTTCTTTGTATAGTGTGCTTAACTCAGTATTGGTATGTACAAATAATGATCACTGGCGGTTTGTGATATTAGTGCGTTTCAACTCTGGGGGACAAATGAACAAAGCCGGTATATTCACTGCCGCGGACGGCACCACCTACGTGGATAAGAAACGTCACTTTTGGTGGTTTTCGCTATTAATTCCTAGTATCGCTGTCGCGGGTCCCCTGCTCTATCAAAGCTACCAGCAGGAAGTGTTTTTGTGGTTATTCTTTATTGTGGTGTACAGCCTTTTTCCTTTAATCGACTACCTGATGGGAGAAGACACCAGCAACCCACCAGAATCGGTGATTGTCGCCCTTGAAGCCGACCCCTTCTATTCCAAAATTATTCGACTTAATGTCCCTGTGGTGTTAGCCACCTTTATCTATTGCGCTTGGTTTGTTGCTAACCACTCCTTAAGCTATTCAGGATATTTAGCAGTGGCGTTATTAGCCGGCAGCATTGGCGGTCACGGGCTAAACATCGGCCATGAACTGGGACATAAACGCAAAAAAATTGATATTTGGCTGACTAAGTTAGTGCTGGCGCCCGCGGCCTATGGTCATTTTTTTATTGAACATAATCGTGGTCACCATAAACATGTCGCCACGCCTGACGACCCAGCCTCTGCCAAAATGGGTGAAACCATCTATCAATTTGCATTAAGGGAGCTGCCCGGCGCGATTAAGCGGGCGCATCAAATAGAAAAAACACGTCTTAATAAAGCGGGACGTTCCGCACTGAGCCTAGACAATCAATTTCTACAGGCCATGTTACTGACGCTTTTGTTGTTTATCGGCTTGGTGGTTTGGTTGGGGCCAGTGGTCATTCCCTATTTGTGCATCTGCGCCTTCTGGTCCATGTGGCAATTAACTTCTGCAAACTATATTGAGCATTACGGCTTACTGAGACAAAAACTGGCTAACGGGCGCTACGAGCGGCCACAACCACATCACAGCTGGAACAGCAATCACATCTTCTCCAACTGGGCGCTATTTCACTTACAGCGTCACTCAGATCACCATGCCAATGCCACTCGTAGTTACCAATCACTGCGCCACTTTGACAACTTACCCACCTTACCGAGTGGATATTTTGGCATGTATGTGATTGCCTACCTGCCTTGGCTATGGTTTCGCATCATGGACAAACGACTGCTGGCAGTGACTAATTACGATATAAACAAAATCAACATGTTGGACGACAAACGTCAGCAGCTCATCGCTAAGTATCAGCTAAGCTAGCGGTCAGCGGCCTACGAAGGCTCTGTGGCGCCATTATCGCCACGACAAGATACAAACATCCGCTGCGCTATTAAGTCACTAAGCCACTAAGCGATTAAGTCATTAAGCCATGAAGCCATGAAGCCACTGAGAGTTGCAGCTAAGACTTTATCGCCTGCTTAACCGTGCTTTTCAACTGTTGCATGAAGGCTTTAAAGTGAGGCATGAAATCAACAAACAGCGGATGCTTTCGCTGCTCTATCATTAGCGGACCCAGTAAACGTAGCGCTAGCGCCATTTTTGTAGCCTGCTGTGCTTCAAGGCCGCTGCCTTGTTTGAGCTTATCTATGGTATTGAACAGATCTTCTCGGTCCTGGTACTCAAACTGCACGTGCTCAGCAATCTCGCTGTTAATCGCTTCAACTGTAATACGATAATGTTTAATAGACATGGCAACTCCTAGTATGACTTTGTAAATTGGGGTTCTACAACCAATTGCTGAGACCACTTTAACGACTCGCTAGGTGATCATTTGGGGTTAAGCGCAACAAGACAAAACGTTAACTTCGTAAGTAACGCTCAACTCTTGGCTTAATGGTTAACGACACCAGTAGCATTAACACTACCGCAGCTGGCAGCGCACTAATGAGTGTCGAAACCCAAGATGACAATAGTAGTTGTGGCTGCTGCCAGCCCACGTGATGCAAGGTGGTCACCAGTGCTAAGCCAGATTCCATTATCAAGGCCATCAGCAATCCAACAATAATGCTGCGCATCCTCGATGTTAAATGAGCTAACCAAAGGTCAGCGAGCTTAGTGAGCGCGGCCATCAGTAGCATCCCCGCTGGCATTATCGTCATGACTGCCGTACTAAAGGCACTGAACCACAAACGAGTAAAGTCATCCGTTGAACCCACACTGACATAGGTCATGACCGCTGTTAAACTCGCAGCCATCGATAACATCATCGTCAACACTAGCGCCGCTTTGCGCAGCCAAATGCTAACTTGGGTAATATTAGGTAGACGAAATTGGATTGTTTGAGCTGACATAGTTTTAACCTACCCTTGAATGGCGTAACAATATAGTTGATAATGTCAATTATATTTATTTGATTGACAATGTCAACTACATTCTTAAAGGTATTACTATGTCTGATAACCAGTCATTAGAAGGTCTACTGCAATTGGTTCATGGATTGAAGCGAAACTTGCACGAGCAAATAGAACAATTACAACTAGATATTGCTCCTATGCACGTGCGCGTATTGAAAATTATTAGCCGTAAACCACAATGTACCGCTGTCGATATAGCCGGATATTTAAATCGTGATAAAGCACAAGTGACGCGGCTATTAAGTACGTTGATTACCCAAAATCTCATAGAAAAGCACGCTAACCCACAGGATAAGCGTAGCCAATATTTGCAGCTCACCGCTGCGGGTCAAGCCATTATGGATCAGGTAACAGGGCTCGATGCCAACATCTATCGTAAAATGACCCAAGACATTAGCGCGAAAGAACTGCAAGATTTCGAACAGATAGCGCAAAAGATGAACAGTAATCTCAGTAGTTAGCAAGCCAATACATCTACAAAATATAAACCCCGCTTTCGCGGGGCTTAATACATGACACACTAGCCGCTAAAGAGGCTAGTTTGCTTTGGCATCACGGCCATGAACCCACTGATACAACACCGGCAGTACAAACAGCGTTAAAATGGTCGACGAGATGATGCCACCAATCACCACTGTGGCAATCGGCCTTTGCACTTCAGCACCCGTGCCAATATTAAGTGCCATGGGCACAAAACCTAGCCCAGCCACCAGCGCAGTCATCAATACAGGTCTAAGCCGAGTCATCGCACCGTCAATAATAGACTGCAGTAACTCGCCGCTTTGCAAAAAGCGCTGACGGATAAAGCTCAGCATCACTAAGCCATTCAATACAGCCACACCAGATAACGCAATAAAGCCAACTGCGGCGGATATCGATAACGGCATGTCTCGCAGCCACAACGCCATCACCCCGCCGGTAAGCGCCAGCGGAATAGCGGTAAAGATGATCAACGCGTCACGAATAGAGCCAAAGGCCATCACTAACAAACCAAGAATAATTGCCAGCGTAATGGGCACCACGATAGTCAGCTTTTGGCTGGCCGACTCAAGCTGCTCAAAAGTGCCACCATACTCTAACCAGTAGCCTGCAGGTACATCAACTTGCTGCGCTATTGCGGCTTTCACATCAGTGACAAAGGTGCCTAAATCACGACCGCGGACATTAGCAGTAACCACAATACGTCGCTTACCATTCTCGCGGCTTATCTGGTTTGGCGCCGGCGCGATATCGAGTGTTGCCACTTCTGATAACGGTACATAGCGACCATTGGGCAATACAATTGGCAGTTCGTGTAAGCGCTCCACATCTTGGCGAATTGGCTCAGGTAAACGTATCACCATGTTAAAGCGCCGATCGCCTTGATATAGCGTGCCGGCGGTGTCCCCCCCTATGGCTGTGGCAACAATCGATTGTAGCGCAGCCACTGTTAAGCCATATTGAGCTAAAGCCTGCCGCTTAGGCGTAATCGAAAGCACTGGGAGTCCGGTCACTTGCTCGACTTGAATATCAGCGGCACCCGGGATGGCTTCAATCACTTCATGAATGGCATTCGCGGTTTGCAGCAAGGTATCTAGCTCATCCCCAACTACTTTCACGCCCAAGTCTGCTCGCACACCGGAAATGAGTTCGTTAAAACGCATTTCAATGGGTTGCGTCAGCTCAAAGTTATTGCCCGGTTGCATCGATACCGCGTCCATCATCTGTTTAGCCAGCGCTTGATGGCTAAGGCGCGGATCAGGCCATTCATCTCTGGGCTTAAGCATAATAAAGGTATCGGCAATATTGGGCGGCATTGGGTCATTGGCCACCTCGGGAGTCCCCACCTTAGAGAACACATTTTTTACTTGCGGAAATTTGGCAAGCTCAACTTCCAAGGCTTGTTGCATCTCAACCGATTGATCTATACCTGTGCCGGCAATACGAATGGCCTGCAGCAAGATATCTTCTTCATTGAGCTGCGGAATAAACTCAGTGCCCAAGCTACTCGCAAGCCAAATTGCAACGGCAACGAGCGCCGACGCGGCCAATACCACCAAATAGCGTAATTTCAACGCTAACAGTAATAATGGTTGGTACAAAGATTTACTTAAGGTAATGACTTTACTTTCTTTTTCACTGATTTTTCCGGTCATAAATAGTGCAACGGCAGCCGGAACTAAGGTCAAAGACAGCACTAATGCCGCCAATAATGCCATAACTACCGTGGCGGCCATTGGGTGGAACATCTTGCCTTCTACACCCGTTAAACTAAACAACGGAATATAGACCACAGTAATGATTAACACCCCAAATAAGCTCGGTCTAATGACTTCATTGGTCGCTTCGAACACTAACTGTAAACGCTGCTTTAGCGGTAAATTAACCCCATGAAGCCCCTGCGCTTGCGCTAAACGGCGAGTTGCGTTTTCAACGATGATAACCGCGCCATCGACTATCAGGCCAAAATCCAACGCACCTAAGCTCATTAAGTTAGCCGAAACACCGGCTTGTACCATGCCGGTCATTGTGGCCAACATCGCCAGTGGAATCACCGCTGCGGTGATCAATGCCGCACGTACATTGCCCAGCAACACAAACAATACCGCAATAACAAGCAAAGCCCCTTCAACGAGGTTTTTTTGTACTGTCGCCATAGCCTTGTCGACTAAGTCTGAGCGGTCATAGACTGCTTCAACCTTAATGCCATTAGGTAATGACGCTTTAACAGCCTCAAGCTTGGCCGCTAATGCTAGCGATACTTGACGAGAGTTTTCACCCACCAGCATCATGGCACTGCCCAATACGGTCTCACGACCATCTCGGGTCGCAGCGCCGGTCCGCAGTGCTTTACCAATCGCCACTTCGGCAACATCACTAATAAAAACCGGCGTATCACCGAAGTACTTAACAATAACCTGGGCGATTTCATCCATGCTTTGTAACTGCGCCGCTGAACGCACAGTTAATTGCTGACCGCCACGTTCAATATAACCCGCACCGCGATTACTATTATTGGCTTGTAGTGCCTGTTTAATGTCAGCAAAAGACACTTCATAGGCCAGCATTTTTTGTGGATCAGGGGTAATGTGGTACTGCTTGTCGTACCCGCCAATCGAATTGATTTCGGTGACCCCATCCACTTGAGCTAATTGCGGTTTAATGATCCAGTCTTGGATCTCCCGCAATGCGGTTGCATCATAGGCGGCACCATTGGGTTGGCGAGCATCGGGCATCGCCTCAATGGTGTACATAAAGATCTCGCCTAGCCCAGTCGATAACGGTGCCATTTGTGGCTGCAGCCCGTTAGGAATACTGGCATCAATTGCACTTAAACGCTCATTAACCAGGTTGCGGGCAAAATAAAGATCGGTACCCTCGTCAAATACCACGGTCACCTGTGATAAACCGTACCGAGACAAGGAGCGGGTATAGGCTAAATTGGGCATTCCCATCAGCGCATTTTCAATAGGGTAAGTAATTCGCTGCTCGGTCTCTAGCGGCGAATAGCCATCTGCGCGAGTATTAATTTGCACTTGTACATTGGTAATATCTGGCACAGCATCAATGGGGAGCTTCTGATAGCTCCACAACCCAATACCCACCAAAATGAGGCCAAGGCACATCATTAACCAGCGCCGGTCAATCGACAGACGTAATAATGATTCAATCATGGCTTAACTCCTTAATGCACATGGGCGGCTGACGATTTTTCAAGATCCGCTTTTAACAAAAAGCTCTTGTTCACCGCATAGGCTTCACCGGCCGTCAGTCCTGACAACACTTCGGCATAGCGGTTATCTGTTGCACCAATGGTAACCACGCGCTTTTCAAAACCTTCGCCATTTTTCACAAATATCACCTGCTGGCCTTCCATCTCCTGCAGCGCACGGCGATCGAGTCTTACTGCCACAGTTTGTTGACTGAGCACCACTTCACCCGCCAATAACATGCCTGCATGCCACTGCTGGGTATTGTTTTCAAGTTTCACTCTAACTACGGTGAAAGGTTGTGACTCTAGTGGGGTGATAATCGCGCCGATGGCAGAGGAGATGTATTGCCCATCTTGACTGGTCAGGCGCACAGATTGGCCTTGGCTGAGTTGGCTAAATTGGCCTGGAAATGCCTGTAGCTCCGCCCACAGTTGTTGCTCATTAACAATAGAGACTAATCCAGTGGCTTGGGTGAGTTCTCCCGCGTTGGCATGACGAGCCACTACCTGACCACTAATCGGCGCTTTAACAGCATAGCGTTTAAAGCTGCTATTGGATTCCACCTCAGCAATGACTTGGCCGGCTGTGACAGTATCACCCACCGAGACATTGAGCTGAGTGATCAAACCGCTAAACCGCGCTTGAACTAAACTTTGATTTTCAGCAGCAATCACGGTTTTACCGTATAAGGTAATTGTTTGCGCAAGCGTGCCTGCTTGAGCCGTAGATACGCTAATCCCCGACGCCGCTATTTGACTGTCACTGATGTGCACTTGGCCCTCTTCGTGCTCATCGTGGTGGTCGCCATGTTCGTCACCATGACCATCATGGCTATCACCATGCTTATCGTGGTCATCATGGTGTGTGTCTTCATGGGACTGTTGGTGTTGATGCTCACCACTGGCAAAGGCATAAGTCATACCGGTGATGGCCAATGCAAAAGCCAATGATGAATATAAAATGGTACGCGTGTTGAGTAGTCTAATGTTCATTGTGCAGACCCTTGGAAAAATTCAGAAGACGCATGCTGCGAGACGGGGAGTGGTTCGGCGATAAGCTGCTCAATATCCACGCCAAAACGTAGCGCCGAAGTAGCAGCATCAAGCATGGCGCGCTTGGCAAAAAGTAGCTCTTCGCTGGCCGAAAGGTAGGCGAGATAACTGTAATTACCTTGCTCATAAGCCAGCTCGCTGTCAGCCATCGCCGCCGTCAAAGTAGGGATTATTTGTTGCTGTAACTGTTTAACCTGGGCAATGGCCAGCTTGCGACTTGAGTAGGCGCGATATAGTTCATTGCGCAGTGCCAGCAAAGCGATATCACGATTGAGGCTCACTTCTGCTTTGGCGGCAATAGCGGCATCAACCGCCCCTTGATTTCTATCGCCACTAAATAACGGCATGCTAAAACCGGCACTCAAAGCAACATCATCACTGGACTGATGCTGTTTAACCCCCACCGACCAACTGATGTCGGCACTCGAGCGCGTTTTAGCGTAGCGTAGTTCTGCCTGTCGAAGTTGTGATTGACTGGCAAAGGCCATAATTGCTGGGCTGAACTTCACTTTTTCAAACAGACTATTAAAGTCGATATCATCTGAAAAATGTAATAGCTCGCCTTGCACCTGCTGAAACTCAGCATGACTGTCCCCCCACATCATCGCCAATGCAATTAAGGCATAATCACGTTGCTGCTGTTGGTTTTGCCATGTTAACTGCGCGCGATAAACCGCCGCTTGAGCACGGTTGATGTCCGCGTCGCGCATCACACCTGCCGCCGCTCTTTTCGCAACGGCGTCATAGGTTTTCTTGGCTAAAGTCACACTTTCATCGGCAAGAGAGAGCTGGGCTTGCGCAGCCAGTACATCGATATAGCGGCGGGTGACTTCACCCAAAACGGACAACGCCTGTATCTTCTGTTGCGCCAATAACACCGCGCGCTTTTCATTAATCACCGCACCGCGGGCGGCCAACTTGTCACCCATCTCTAGCACTGATGACAATGACACACTGAATTCGGCGCCATCAATACCGCTAAATTCACCACTACCAGCGGCATTTTCGACTTCGAACCCTAACTCATACCCAGGAGAAAGCGCGGCAGTGCGGCCCTCGGCATCAATTGCGGACTGACGAATGGTATAAACTTGTAAACTTGGATGTTGCTGCATTGTCCGTTCAATAGCGGTAGCTAAAGAAAGACTTTCAATCTCATTGTTAGATGATGCTTGCACACTGAGAGCTAGCGTGCACGCCCCAACAAATACAGACGTTTGACCTAAAGCACGTAGTACTTTAGGCACAAAGAACTCATAAGACATTCATTTTGCCTCAAACAGAATTTTGGAAAAATCATCACACTGCGGTCACAGTGATGACGAGTTTAGATCAACAAAAATCTAGGCTTGGGGCGGGCGTAATAGTGAATACAATGGTGAGCCTGCATAGGTCAGCGCGACAAAAACAGGCTGCGAATCGGGGCTAATTTGCGGTAGTAACTCAAGTTGTACGGTTTGCACTAAATTGACACAACAGGCACAGCACTGACTATTACAATCATGGCAATCGTCTATATGCTCTGACTCACATGCCTCGCTATCACTTGCGGTGTCTGCAGACCCGCAGTCGACTGCAACGCTATAGTTGCTGGCTGCCTCAGTGGCATGATTATCTGACTCACAGCTAGCCGCCATCGCAATCACAGATTGAAATGTCAGCGCCAAAATCAGTAATAGTCGACCTAGTTGGCCACTTTGACGAATCAAAGCAGTCAAACCACGTCTTAGCAGGCAATTCATGCTTATTGGTGATAACCGTTAAATAACACAACTGAGTTATTACAATAGTAACACTGAAAATACGATAAAGGTTAAAGCTTTAAGTGCAGTATGTGCCAATTATCGCAAATAAGTCGTCAGATATGCCTTTCAGATAAATGCCAATTACATTTTAGTCAGTTATAGCAACAGGCTACACGCTCGACTTTAAGCGACGACTAAGCGCTCCTTGAGAAATTCCCAACATGTTCGCAGCAACGGTTTGATTGTAATCAGCACGTCGCAACGCTTCATGAATGAGCAGCTGTTGTACCTCTGACAACGTCGGTAAAGATTCAGAAAACGTTACTTGGTGACTTGGGCGCATTGTAGCTTGATCACTTGCAACCTCTTCCAGCAAAGTATCTAGGCATAATTGCCCATTCGTCCCCTTAATTACTGCTTGATAAATTCGCGCCTGTAACTGGGTAACATTTCCCGGCCAAGGTAAGGAAGTTAATTGGTTAATTACTTCAAAAGACAGTGGCGGAAATGTAAGGTTCATGGATGTTGCGATCCGCTCTAAACACTCACTTGCCAATAAGCCTATATCTTCTTTACGTTGCCTTAATGGCGGTAAAACCAGGTGGTGGGTTTGTAGTACACTGAAGTGTGCCAGAGAAATACGTTGCTGCTGCCAAGCGACTGTTAGTGGTAATTGCGTCAGCAACACCACTCGACAATTTAGCGCTGTAGGGCGATTTGAACCAACACGGTAATATTGACGCCGCATCAGTACATCAAGCAAGGGCTCCAACCAACTCGCCTCATTCTCTAACACCCCTTCTAGTATCACTAGTCCATTCTGACATTGCTCAAAAGTACCTATTTCCGCAGGCTCCCCAAGGGTTCTAGCGCCTCGAACTTGACCATATAGCAAGCGCGATACCTGTTGCTCAGTCATATTTTTCAGCGATAGAAACACTGTTGACTCTGTCACATCAAGATGCTCGGCATAACATTCAAGTAAAGTTTTTTTCCCAGTGCCACACTCTCCTTCAACGACAATAGGGTACGGGGTACTCGACAGTGCACTCAAATAGTTAATGCTGGCCAGTACTGTGGGGTTTAGCGAAAAAATTTTGTCAAAACAGTGGCTAGGCCCTGTCGATAGCAAAGAGTCCTTGAGCTGCCTGTGTGTGATTTCCAAGCTTGCAATCTCAAGTGCTCGCCGCACGCTGGCGATCAAGTGGTCTACTTGGCCACCTTTGACATAGTAATCATATGCACCAGCTTTAACGCAGTTGACCGCCGTGGTGGTCTCATTCACTCCAGTGACAATTATTACTCGAGTATAAGGCGATTGTGCACGTATTTGCCCCAGTAAAGTTTCACCGTCGATAAAGGGCATATTCAAATCCAGCAACACCAAATCAATCTCATACTGCAATATAGTGTCTACTGCTTGACGACTATTCTCACAACAGAAGATTTTTGCTTCAGGAACTTCCTGTTTTAAAGTCATGGTCATGGTTCTTAGCCAACGTGTTTCGTCATCAACCACCAAAATAGAACGATACAACTTCATAGAATAGCCTCATCAAATATTACTCGCATCTGCGTGCCTTTATCTAGTCTCGACTCAACAACCCACTGGCCACGATGCTCTTGAATAATGCGATCGCAAATTGCTAACCCAATTCCAGTACCACCAGCTGCTCTGCGTGTTGTGAAAAAAGGTTCTTTCATTCGTTTGATCACACTGGCGTCCATACCACACCCATTGTCTGTAACACTAAACCATATCTTGTCATCTGTTTTTCCGGCACTGATCACCAACTTTGGAGAGCTCACTTGGGCAACCGCATGACAGGCGTTTTGAATGAAGTTAATCACAATAAGCTGTAGCTGCACTTCATCACCCAACAGATATAAAGACGGCTCATCTATGGAGCGAATAAGCTCTACTCGTTTAGTTTTGTTAGCAGTCATTCGCAGTGCACTATCAATCACGGAGTGCAGGGTGACCAAATCAAAATTGACCGCAGCTTTCGGGCGCGACAGGCTTTTCAAATCTTGCACAATTCGGCTCATATGCTGCACAGCTTGAACGATGGCCTCGCATTGATACTCCACTTCATCAACGGCTTCTTGAGGAGCAAGACCGAGTAATTGCCAATTAGGATCCTTGTGCGCCATTTCTTCTACCACAGGTACGGTATCGACCACGTAATGCTGTAGGTGTCTGATGGACTGAGAAATAAGCCCTAGTGGATTGTTAATTTCATGGGCAATACCAGCAGAGATTTCCCCTAAGGCTATCAATCTTGAGGTCATATCAGCTTCAATGCGAAGCGCAACGCGCTCGGTCATCTCTTCAAGCATAACCAGAACTCGCTCTTCAGCAACTGAATGCAGCTGCAGCTGCCAATATTCACCTTGATACTTAATTTCATGAAATTGCTTTTGGGGACGTTCAAAGAACCGTTGAATTTGCTGATGAATATCGAATGACAGGCCTTCCATATCAGTTAGAGTGCAGCTCTGATACAAATGGCTAAGCTTGCCATTACTCCATATTTCGCCCTCGTTAGGATGCCACACTGCTATTCCATGAGGTAAGTCATCCAATACCGATTGAAATAGGCGTGAAACTTCATTCACCTTAGCTTCAGCCCGCTTTCTTGTATCGAGTTCTATCTGTAGTTGTTTGCCCTTGCGATAGAGCTTGTAACTGACAATTAGCGTCAGCATCAAGCCGATAAGCGATAGCGCGCTCACCACAATTGCAGCGACAAATGTACGCTGTTTAATCGAACCTAGATCCAAACGCTCTTTGCCAAACGCCATCCATTTCATCACTAAAGCATCTGTTGCGCCGGTGCGATATAAGCTCGCTGTAAACTGGTCTATCTGCGCCGCAAACTCAACATTTTTTCGATGCGACATTAAATAAAAGTTGGCGTTTAGCAAAGGTGGGCTCGCCGTTTTAATATGACTATTAAGTTTTAATAATCGCCACGAACAATAGAACTCTGATACCACAACATCAATATCATTTTTACTCAATGCCGCAAATGCTATCTCGTTGCTGGTATAGGAAAAGAGTGTCATCGTCGGATAAGTAGTTTTTAGATAATGCTCAATAAAGGAGCCTCGCTTGACCCCTATTCGCATCGGTAGTAGTTGCTCAATCCTTTCAATTTGCATCGCTCCGACAAGATTATAGGCACTGGCATAGGTAGGTAGTAATGGCATTGAGCGAGCTAAATCCAATTGTGCTATGGGAGTATCGGCAATGAAGGCCATTGCAGATGAGGGATCTTGAGTGAGCCTTTCTATGACGCTGTAAAGTGGTAGGCGCTCAACTGCAACTGACGCGCCTAATGAGTCAGATAATAAACCTGCAACTTCTAAGTTGAAACCTTGTTCATGACCGTTTTCTTGCCACTCAAAAGGTGGAGTATTGCTGTGTACATACAAGGTAATAGCATCACTTTGCCAGGGCAGTAGCGCTAAAACAACGAGCAACAATGAAAATCGTTTCATATTCATTACGGTTGATAGAAATTAACTGCCTGACACGCTAGCACTTACTGAACCTTTATATTGCCTGCGATATCACACTGCAAAACAATGTAAAACTAAATTCACTCTACTCGAACCTATATTGTTATGACCAAATGCATAATTCCTTGGTCAGTGATCTTAAAACCATGATTGTTTGAATAAACCATCACAAAAAAACTAATCAATCCAACAAAAGAAGCAACTCAAATCTTATATTCATTCCACAACCTTATCGTATCTACCCCTTGGAGTGAGTGAATATGACTGATAAAAAATTGGACACACAACGACGTGAATTTTTGAGTAAAAGCGCGTTGCTTGCAGCAACTGCAGGCTTCACCGCAATGTCAACATCAGCTAGTGCATCGCCAATGGCAGTCGCCGCTTCAAGCACCTCCGCTAAAGCCGTAAAGGGCTATATACCTAACCCAGAAAATCTAAAAGATGTACTTACCAACGCTAAGAAAATCATGGATACCTGCGCTGCCTGCGACATCGCTGGCCCAGGTCGTTGCAATGGTAAGGGCCCTTGTGGTGAAACCGTCCCAGGCATGGGCGGCAAGCGGCAGTCATTTATCAACAATGTCGAAGCTTTTGAGAAGGTCCACTTTAACCTTAGCACTGTGCACAATGTGACATCACCGGTGACCGAGATTGAACTGTTTGGTGTCAAACTTAGTATGCCAATTCTAACCGGCATTACCGGCGGTCTAACCTACAATATGGGAGCAAAAGGCAAGCTCGCATTTGATGGAACTGAAATGACCGAGGCTAAATTTGTACGCGGAATTGTAGAAGGTGCATATCAAGCTGGCACCCTTGGGTGGGCTGCGGATGGCATTGGCGATCCCATCGAGACCTACAGAGAGCGGTTAACTGTGGTGAAAGAGTTTAAGGGTCGTGCGGTAGCACAAATTAAACCCCGTACACAAAAAGAAATTTTTGAACGCATTGATGCGGTACAGCAAGCAGGAGCTCCTTTCTTTGCGATTGATATCGACTCTGCTGGTCGCGCCGCTCGCGCTCTACCCGGCCGAACTGTCGAGCCCAAAGATGTAAAAAAACTCAAAGAAATTGTTAAATATGCCAAGATCCCCTTCATCGCCAAAGGCATTATGACGGTCGAAGAAGCGATGATGTGCGTTGAAGCTGGCTGTGCCGGAATCGTAGTTTCCGATCATGGTGGACGAGTACTCAGCTCGACACCGGCTTCCCTTGATGTACTGCCAGCCATTGTAAAAGCAGTTAGAGATGCTAACTCAGATATGGCCATATTGTTTGACTCCGGAGTACGTGATGGCGGAGATGTACTTAAGGCTCTGGCATTAGGTGCACAAGCTGTATTGGTGGGCCGTCCCTTCTTAAGGGCTAGTTTAGGCGGTGGGGCTGCAGGTGTTGAAATGATGTTTAAGAAAATGCATACCGACCTCGTCTCTAGCATGGTGCTAACAGGAGTCGCCAATGTCAATAACGTCCCAAAAGATATTATCTATAAGGAGGCGTAAATGTGCCTCAAAGCAATCATGTGCGGTTTCGCTGCAGTTTGGATGATGGTATTCACCAATGTCGTCGCCCATGCCACACCACATGAGCAAAACCGTGAATACGGTGGCGGGGACAAAGGCCCCGTGGTCTTCAGCTACCAACAACATGCCGACCTTGGTCAACTCGTTTGCGAAGACTGTCACGCCACAGATGGCAGTGGACTGTTCGAGCCGCAAAGATATGAATTCACCCTAGAGCAACATAATAAGGGGCAATTATGCTGGGCTTGTCACAATGGAAAACAAGCACCAAGAAGCTGCGATAGCTGCCACTATTAATACATAGTCGCTGCTAAACGAGATCTAAAAAGGGCGAATATTATATTCGCCCTTTTTGTTAATTTAGCTAGCGTATAAACAGCACTAGTTAATATCAGCCTAACCCCGAGAGTTGTTGTAATTGGTCAATATTGGAAAACTCAATATGAGCTAGCTGGCCCTGCTGGGGCGTAATTGCCTCACGCCCAACTGCTGGGTTAAGCCAGGCGGCTTGGCAACCTGCACGGCGTGCTCCTTGTACATCAGCAGTATAACTGTCCCCTACATGTAATAACTGTTTATGGGAGATATGTAATTGACGACAGGCTTTGTAAAACAGATCCGGATAAGGCTTCATGCGCATACCTTCACCAGGATGCAAAACAAACTCAAAGACCTCTCCTAAGCCAATACGGTTAGCATCGACATTACCATTGGTAATGCCCACTAAGCGATACTGGCTTTGCAAACTCTTTAATTGCAGCAACACCTCGCTGGGCACGGTAAAGTCAGAGCGTTTATCTAAAAACAGTGCTAAGCCCTGCTGCGCCCCTGCAGTTGCTTGTGATTTGTCATAACCTGCTATCAGCAAACCTTGTTCAAGTGTCGCCAACCTTGCGGCGGTAGTGTCGTGTCCTAATAGTGGTTTTGCTTTAACCAAACGCTGCTTTAAGTTAAGCCAGTCTCGGCTATGCCAAGCTTTAGCTCTAGGAAACTGCAGCGCTAAGAAGTTGAGTAAGGCTTGCTCAGCCGCTTGAATATAACCACGATTATCGTACAAGGTATCATCGAGATCGAAACTGATGGTATTGATAAACGCGGGGCGAATATTGATTTTCATTAACGGCTCCGCTTTTTGGCTCGTGGATGAGCGCCATCATATATTTTAGCAAGATGTTGGAAGTCGAGACTGGTATACACTTGGGTGGTCGACAAATTGGCATGGCCCAGTAGTTCCTGCACCGCCCGTAGGTCTTGACTGGATTCCAGCATATGGGTAGCAAAAGAGTGGCGTAATTTATGTGGGTGCACCGGCACATTTAATCCCTGTTGCTGGCCCCATTTTTTCAGCCGTGCTTGGATAGAACGATGCGCTAAACGACGACCTTTACTGGTGACAAACAGGGCGTCATCGGCGCAAACGATAGCCTGTTTCTCGGCCAACCAATGTTCGATAGCCTCAATAGCGATACTGCCAATGGGCACGATCCGCTCTTTGCTGCCCTTACCCATAACTTTTACTTGCCGCTGCTTAAAATCGATGTCGGCCACATTCAAAGCGGCCAACTCGGCTAAACGCAAACCAGATGAATAAAACAGCTCCATCATGGCTTTATCACGGATACCTAATGAATCCTCAGCATCAATACTCAGTAGGTGACTGACTGAATCAAGATCCATATTTTTTGGCAAAGACTTGTGTTGTTTGGGGGCGCTCAGGTTAGCGGCGGGATCATGGGTTATCGCCTGCTCTAGTAATAGAAACTGATAAAACTGTTTAATTGCTGATACAGATAATGACAGCGAGCGCGGACTTAGGCCGCGGCGATGCAGTTTATTCAATACCTGCTGCAGCTGCTCGGCGCTGACGCTAAGCCAATCAATGTCACCACCCAAAACCTCATTGACGCGAGAGAGTTCAAACAGGTAATTGTGCAGGGTATGGGAAGAGAGTTGGCGCTCAGCACTTAGGTGCAATTGAAATTGCTCAATCCAGTTTCGCGCCATAGTTTATCCTATTAGAGTTTCGGCAATAAATGGTCAAGTAATTGCTTAACTTGATCTAATAATAGGTGATCCATTTCAGGATGGAAATGTGATGGGTCTTGACTGGCAATCGCAAATATTACTTGGCCACAGTCATCAGCTAAACGAGATAGTGCCACCGAACCGACATCGCTACCAAACAAACGCTTAGATTCACCTTGAGTCAACCGCCCAAAATAATACCCAAAGCGTAAACGTTCACTCCAAATACGTGACAAGTCACTATCGATATCATGCACTGTGATAAGGCGAACATGAGTGAACTCAAATTGCTTTTTCAACAGGGCTGAGAGTGTCTGCCTTAGCTCGCCTAAATCTTCCGCTTCTAACAGCTTTAGTGACAATTGGGTGTTAAACAGATAGATACTTTCATTGCGGCTGGCCATAGATAATAGCGCAGTGATCTCTTCTTCTAACTGGGTCACTCGGCTGCGGAGCATCTCTTGCCGACGCTCTACCAGCGACACCGCACCACGCTCAGCATGGGGAATGCGCATTGCTAACAATAACTCTGGGTAGCGCGCAAAGAAATCGGGGTTGTCGAGTAAATACTCACGAATCAATACTTCATCAAATGGGACGTCTGTTTTTTTAGTCATTGCGTCTTTCATTATTATATTTGTCCATCGTACACTTGTTCAGCGGGACCGGTCATCCATAACGGTTTGCCTTCACCATCCCAATTAATGGTTAACGACCCGCCGGGTAAATCCACCCGCACACGTCGATCGAGTTTGCCTTGCAAACAACCCACAACTACAGCCGCACATGCACCGCTGCCGCAAGCTAAGGTTTCAGCAGCGCCACGCTCATACACTCGCAGCTTAATATGGCCACGATTAATCACCTGCATAAAGCCAACATTCACGCCCTTAGGAAAACGCTCGTGGGTTGTCACTATGGCTCCAATTCCAGCCACATCAGCGGTAACGACATCATCAACATCAAGCACGCAGTGCGGATTGCCCATCGACACGGCACCGCATAAATGGGTCTGCATTTCGCCATTGATGTTGGTTTGCAATAAGTAGGTTTTTTCCTGACGCTTAGCGGTAAATGGGATGCGGTTTGGCTCGAGTACCGGCACACCCATGTTGACGGTCACATTGCCATCGCGCTCTAACCGTAGCGTCATTTTGCCTGCTGAAGTGCTGACTTTAATTTTGTGCTTATTGGTCAAGCCTTTATTTTTGACAAAACGTGCGAAACAGCGCGCACCGTTGCCACATTGCTCAACCTCACTACCGTCAGCATTAAAAATACGGTAATGGAAATCTAAATCTGGATCATAAGGCGGCTCAACCAACAAAAGCTGGTCAAAGCCGATACCAAAATTTCTATCCGACAAGCGTTTAATTTGCTCAGGCGAAAAAAACACACTCTGGGTCACGCCATCGACCACCATAAAGTCATTTCCCAGACCATGCATTTTGGTAAATTGGATCAAGATATTTCCTTAACTAACCAGCGATGGCGGCTTTAGCCACCATCAAATTTATATTCACGACTTAGGGCAAAAGCTGCTCGCCCTGCCACAATTGTTCAACCGTTTCACGGGCGCGAATTTGGTGATGCTCGGCGCCATCAACCATCACTTCCGCAGAACGAGGACGGGAATTGTAATTCGATGACATGGTAAATCCATAGGCACCAGAAGACCGTACCGCTAAGAGATCGCCCGCTTGCAATGCTAACTCACGATCCTTTCCTAAAAAGTCACCGGTTTCACATACTGGTCCCACAATATCATAGTTTTGTGTGGTCTCATCCCGTGGCTTCACTGCAATAATGTTTTGCCACGCACTATACAAAGACGGCCGGATTAAATCGTTCATGGCACCATCGACTAAGGCAAAGTTCTTGTCGCTGTTCTCTTTGAGATACAGCACTTGAGTGACAAAAATCCCGGCATTGGCCGCAATGGCGCGTCCAGGTTCAAATATCAATTGCAAGTCACGGTCGGCAATTTTGGCCAGCAATGCGGCGGCATAGTCACTAGGTTGTGGCGGCACTTCATCATCATAAGGCACCCCTAACCCGCCCCCCACGTCGAGGTGGGAAATGCTCACCCCTTGCGCGGCCAAACGGTCGATAAGACCCAGCATTCTATCCATGGCGTCTAGAAACGGTTGGATTTCGGTTAGCTGCGAGCCAATATGACAGTCGGCACCCTTAACCGCTAAACCGGGTAGTTGCGCAGCGCGTAGGAAAATAGTCTCAGCTTCTTCCATCGCAATGCCAAACTTATTCTCTTTCAGCCCTGTCGAAATATAGGGATGGGTACCCGCATCAACATCTGGGTTAACGCGCAAGGAAACCGGCGCAACTTTACCTAGGCGCAGCGCTACCTCGTTAAGCTGTTCGAGTTCGGCGGCCGACTCCACATTGAAACAGTAGATGCCGACATTCAGTGCCATTTCCATTTCAGCAACAGTTTTACCGACACCGGAAAACACCACTTTGGCAGGATCTCCGCCTGCTTGGATAATCCGAGCCAGTTCACCACCAGAGACAATATCAAAGCCACTACCCAGACGTGCCAATACATTGAGCACGGCAATATTGGAGTTAGCTTTAACCGCATAGCAGATCATATGCGGGTGGTCGGCCACGGCGTTATCAAATGCACGCCAATGGCGTTCTAATGTGGCCCGAGAGTACACATATAAAGGGGTACCATAAGTGGCTGCTAGCTCGGCAACCTGACAATCTTCAGCCTGCAATTCGCCATTTTGATATAAAAAATAATCCAAGACGCTATTCCTTATTACTTTGTTCTGTTTCTGTTGGTGCTTGTTGTGTCGACTGAGCTTGCTCAGTTTGGTTGTCTTGTTTTTCAGGCGATTTATAAAGGGCACCTTTTTGACCACAAGCAGTGATCAATAGGCTACCAAGCAATAACAGTGAAAACAGTCTCATTTTTTTCAACATCTGTAATTCCGGCAATAGATCAAAGTGACGTCAATCGGTTAAGCCACATCATGTTATAGGGGATAACCCCTGATGTTTGCAGAGACCGACGCTAGCAGTCAAGCAAATAACGGCCTAATACTTATGAATAGTGAATTTTATTGTTGCTCAGCTGCAGATTTACGATTTTGCGGGCAATTATTGCAACTGAAATGATATATCACCCTGCAATTGATAATAAAAAATCAATTGAGGCCTGCCAAGACAGTGGTAGTATTAGCGCTATACATACGATCCAATTAAAGGACAGATAACATGGCCATGACCGACTCTCAATACCACCAACTCGCTGACGAGATGTTTAAAGCGATTGACGATGCGATTGAGTTAGCCATTGATGAGCAAGATGCAGATATCGATATTGATGCCTCAGGCAATGTGCTTCAGCTTGAATTTGAAGATCAGTCAAAAATCGTTATCAACAAACAAGAGCCTTTGCATCAAATATGGGTTGCCACATTACAAGGTGGTTACCACTTTAGCTATGTAGAAGGTAAATGGATTGATGAGCGCAATGGCGGTGAGTTTATGCCATTTGTACTTGAATCAATCTTCCGCCAAGGTGGCATTAAACTCGATATCTAGACCAAGCTGTTCCGTAGCGTGATTAATACGATTGCGCTGCGTTAACTAGCTTATCAAAAATTACATTGTGCCTCAGATTCAGTCACGCCGAAGGGCAAAATAGCTAATTCGCCATCAACACGTTCGAGTTTAAAGAACTGCGGTAAGTTAAAACGTTCACTGTCATTTTCTGGTTCTTCAAAGGCGTGATATTGGCTCACCTGACTCACCAAATCTTCAATGCTGCTCCCCGCCTGCACATAGTGTTCTAACTCATTAGTTTCATTCAGAATGAACACATCTAATCCGTCGTCACCTTGACGTAAAAAGTACTGTATTGCACCTCGGGCGGCAAAATCTTGAATAATTTCAGGGATTTTACTGAAAGGTTCGTTGCCTAAATTAGGCCGTGGCAATTCCAGTACCTGACGTTTGCTAAGTAACTGATAGAACGCCTTAGCATCATGTAAGTCTTGGTATTCCATCCCTTTAGAGTTAAAAAATAACCCATAGCTCGCACGCCCTACTTTAAGTGGATAAACCATGGTTGAGGAGGTTTGTGCCAGTTCACTCAACCTGACGGCACGAGCAGCTAAATTACGTACGCTTCGCTCAAATTGTGATTTCAATTTCTTGGAACAACTGATCACTTCAACAGATAACTGCTTACCCGCTCGCTTCATGCCTGGGGTCATATATTCAAGCGCCACCAAAATAGCATTGTCCCCCTCAAAGTGGTGACAGTGCCATTCACCCCAGCTGTTTTGGCAAATCACATCGATAGACTGCAATAGGTTGCGTTTTTCTCGGCCAAGAGAAAACACACTCGCATTCATATAGTCGACCATGATCTCTTGCCCAGTCCACTCTTCGGTTGGGTCGGCGTTGAAGTTCAGCAGAAAAATCGCTTTGCGGTAGTGCCAAGGTTGGCACAAGTCCAGCTTAGATACCTGCCAATTGTCTTGGCCAAAAAAGGATACAAGTCTCGCACAAGCATGCTGCAAGCGCTTGCCTTGTTGCTCGCTTTCGCCATATTCAAACCACTGGGTTTTAGGGTGCGCTACACCATTGAGTGTCGCCCAGACCAAAATTTTAGCCTTACTATGGGATTGATACACGGGACGCTGGCCAATAAAGCTCTTACGATCGCCATTGCAGCGATACAGAAAATAGGTTTTGCTTTGGCTACCGTACACTAAAGTCAGGTGCGCCTCGGCCACACTGTGGCTCCAAAGTCGGTTGAGACTAATAATTTGCTGCGAATCATCACTAAAATAGGTGTGCAGTTTACGCGTTAGTAACCCTAAATCCGCTATTTTGAGGCTTTCACTAAGCTTATGGGTTGAAGCAAATTGCAGTAACGTTTGATAACTCCCTAGCATCAACTCATTGAGTTGCTGATTAAACCACTGCAACTGACCACAGTCCCATTGCTCACAGGCATCTAAGGTTTCAAGCAAGCTATCAGACCATTGCCACTGTTTTACTACCGCTGCCAACTTGTGATAGCGCCAATCTTTGGCTTGCTGTGCATGGGTCAGCCTGATACCACACTTAAGATAAAAGCAGCGCCTTGCGACTTCTAATCGACGCATGTCGCCCTTTTTAAGCAGATAATTTTCTATCGCTTCAAACAATAACAAATAGCTATCATTGGCCGCAGAAAAGTTACCTTCAAGCGTGTATTGCCATACCTGTTCGCTGACCAATTGCGTATTGGGATAGTCACTTGCGTACGCTTCGAGCAACAATACTTTTAGCAAGGCTTTATGGGGTTTATCTAAACCTTTATATAGTTGCCATAAAGAAGCACCAAAGTACTCATTGGCAGGCAACTGCGAAATATCGCCTAAAAAAAGGTGGTGTTCGCTCTCCACCGCTTTAGGCCACCACGCCACACTTTTACCCGCCAAATGAATATGACTGCGATAGAACTCTTCTAAAAGCAGCCAATGCTGGGCACTACCACTGTGCTCCACCCCCAATCGCGCCTGATTGCCCTGCGCGGCCTGTTGAGCAGTAAACTGCTGCGGATGTACTAAGTAAATGTTGACCTCAAAATCAAACTTGAGGAACCATTGCGAGATCAACTGCGACTTTTCCTGTAACAAGTTGCATTCTTGCGGGCTTAATAAACGGTCGTGTACCAGCCAGACATCAATATCACTATTGGGGTTTTGCCCGAAACTGGCAGTACTCCCCATGCAATACACACCTTCCAATGCGGGTTGATGGACAAAATGAGTCACTGGCTCAACCAAATCTAAAGTTTGACAAGCCTTAAGGGTATCTTCATCTATTTGATAATGATGGATACCTGCAGGTGTCATCGGGCCGTTATAGCCTGGGTAACCTGCGCGATGATAATGGAACAGCAGCGGAATAAGTTTAAACAGGTGACGTTGCAGCGGTGAAAGTAACGCGGCTGCTCGAGCAATACGCACCTTATTTAGACGTTGTGCGGTTTCAGTTTGTTGCAAGCCTCGGTCCAAAGTTAAGCAACTCCTTAATAAAACGCCCTCATTTTCAATGCTATCACTCTGGCCAAAAACAGCAAGCAAATGAGATCTACATCACACTTTTTAATGAGTAATAAGTGGGTGGAGTTCAAAGATTTAATACCGCTTTCTTACATCTACGTAAAAGCAATGTTAGCATTACCGCAATTAAGGCCTTTGATGGAATATCAAGCATGTCGCAAAATGTCGTTCGAATCGCAACACGTAAAAGTCCACTTGCAATGTGGCAAGCAGAATTTGTAAAAGCGGAATTAGAGCAAGCTCATGAGGGCTTGGTTGTTGAATTATTGCCAATGAGCACTAAAGGCGATGTGATCTTAGATACTCCACTGGCGAAAGTCGGCGGCAAGGGCTTATTTGTTAAAGAGCTTGAAGTCGCAATGCTAGAAGGCAAAGCAGACATTGCTGTGCATTCAATGAAGGATGTACCTGTCGATTTCCCTGAAGGCTTAGGCTTACAAGTCATTTGCGAACGTGAAGATCCACGCGACGCATTTGTATCTAACACATACAAGACAATTGCAGATTTGCCTCAAGGGGCTGTAGTTGGCACCTCAAGCTTGCGTCGCCAATGCCAAATTCGCGCAGCCCGTCCTGATCTCGAAATTAAAGATCTTCGCGGCAACGTCGGTACACGCTTAGCTAAACTCGATGCGGGCAATTATGACGCCATTATTCTTGCCGCTGCCGGCCTTAAGCGCTTAAAGCTTGAAGAGAGAATCGCGAGCTTTATTTCAGCGGAAGAATCACTACCAGCTAACGGACAAGGCGCCGTAGGTATTGAATGCCGTGTAGATGATGAGCGTGTTAAAGCATTACTTGCACCACTAGAGCACACTGAAACTCGCCACCGTGTGCTTGCCGAGCGCGCAATGAATACACGCCTTGAAGGTGGTTGCCAAGTGCCTATCGGTGCCTATGCAGAAATTGATGGTGACACGCTGACATTACGTGGTTTAGTGGGTAATCCTGACGGCAGTCAAATTATCGAAGGCACCACTTCTGGGAATAAAGCTGATGCCGAAGCGCTCGGTATTGCCTTAGCTGATGATCTACTCAGCCGTGGCGCTAAAACCATTCTTGATGCGGTATATGCAAAATAAATGACCGTATTACTGACGCGCCCGCAGGGGCGCAATCAGTCGATGGTTGAGGCACTTACCTCAAAAGGTGTGCCTCATTTCACTACGCCCCTACTTACCGTTGAACCTTACCTAGATAGCGCCAAAGCATTAAGCGCCTTTAAGCAAGCTGAACTGATTATTTTTATCAGCACTAATGCAGTGACCTATGCGGCACAGCTCTGTGAAGACTTCCCTCAAGCGCGTTATTTTGCCGTTGGTGGCGCAACCTATGATGCACTCGCCGCACTCGGAATTGAAGCTGAGCAAGCACCAAGTGACAACCAACAAACAGAAGGCTTACTTACCCTACCGACACTGCAGCGATTAACCGACAGCAAAATATGTATTGTCAGAGGTGTAGGTGGCCGAGAAACCTTAGCCGAACAGCTCAGCGCAAGAGGCGCTCAACTGAGCTACTGGCAGGTCTATCAACGTCAATGCCCAAAGTTAGATGGCGCCAAGTTAGTCAAAGACTGGCAGCACCATCAAGTTGATACTATTGTTGTCACCAGTGGTGAGATTTTGGCAAATCTAATTAATCTCGTCCCAAAAGAACAGTTTGCATGGCTGCAAGCTTGTCATATCATAGTGCCTAGTATACGTGTATACCAGCAGGCACAAGCGGCTGGTTTTAGCCAGGTAACCAATGCCAAAGCCGCAAACAAAGATGCAGTACTTGGCGCCTTAGGGTTATAATTCACTCTGTTACCAAGCCCAATTTTTAATGCTTTTTGCTTCCAAGGGATCATTACATGGACAATAAAGATCAAGATAGTACTGTTGTTGAATCCAAAAATGATGTGCCGAGCAGCATCGATGAAGCGCCGCACACCCCTGATGTAACCGACACTCCTGATGTCACGGACAAGCTTGATGCCAAAGGTTCAGCTGCAACCGATAGCCTAAAGCAAACCGCAAAGCCCGCAGCTAATTCTGCCCCAGCTCAAGAGTTACCACCCGCCACGGTAGTTAAACAAGGAGTCTCTTGGGGGGTGTTTATTAACCTATTCTTGATACTGATATTAGCGTTTGCCATGACAGCAGGCGGCTACTTTTTTTATCAAGAACAAGCTAAGCAGCAAACCTATGCCAGTGAACTTGCCCAACAGGTCACCGTCGCATTAAGTGATCCAGCCAAACGCATTACTCAGTTAGAGCAGCAACTTAGGCAAGCTCAACAGCAAAGTAATCAAGCCATCCAACAGATGGACAGCCAACAACAGCAGTTACAACAAAGAGTGGAGAAGTTAGCACTACGCTCACCTAATCACTGGATGGCAGAAGAAGCTAAATATTTAGTCCGAATGGCTGGCAACAAACTGTGGCTTGAAAATGATCCACGCACTGCAGCAAGCTTGCTAACGGCTGCGGACGAACGCATTGAATCGATGAAAGACCCAGCATTGATGCCGATAAGAAAAGCCCTCGCGGCCGATTTACGCGCCGTGGGTGCGGTTAAATCTACCGATGTTGCCGGCACCGCACTTACGATAGATAGTCTGATAGAAAATCTACATAATTTGCCGCTCAACCGTGCTGATTTAGATAATGAGTCAGCCAGTGACAACCTTGATCAAATGACCGATTCAATTGATGACTGGCGTGCTAATCTGGCACATTCTTGGCAGGCATTACTTGAAGAGTTTGTGGTGATTCGAAAACGCACCGCGGATCATGGTCCACTACTAGCGCCGGACCAGCAATGGTATTTAGTTGAGAATATTAAGAGCAAACTGCTGCAATCTCAGTTAGCACTATTTAGACAAGATGAAGTGAATTACCGACAGTCAATTCGCCTAGCGCGCCAATGGATATTTCAGTATTTCAATCTTAAAGATGCGAGAACTGAAGAAACGCTTGCAGCATTAGATGCATTAGCGACCTTAGAGCTACAAACACCTAGCATAAATCGTTTTGCGTCAACGCCTTTACTGCAACAATTGGTCAATCATGGCAACCTCCTTGCAATTGAGGAGAAAGCCTTATGATGAGAGCCTTGTTTTATCTAGTCGTTATATTGCTGGGGCTGTGTGTTAGCCCCTATTTAGCAGGCGCCAATGGCTATGTGTATCTTGCCTTTGCTGATTATGAAATAGAAACCAGCTTAGTTTTTGCCATTCTAGCTGCGATTGTGTTTTACACCCTATTGCAACTGGTTGAATGGGTAATTGTTTTTCTAGTTAACTTACTGCTAAGCAGTCGTCTACTCCCTGAGCGCTGGCGCAGAAAAGCTGCTCGTAAACACACATTAAACGGTGCGCTTTCACTCGCAGAAGAAGATTGGCCTGCCGCAGAAAAAGCCATGGCCAAAGGGGCTGAGAAAGGGGAAATACCCACGCTTAACTTGCTTGCTGCAGCTCGGGCTGCGCAACACCAAGGTAATACCGAACAGCGCGACAACTATTTACTTGAAGCAGATAAAGAGCCCACAGCTAAAAAAGCAGTTGCCACTACGCGAATGCGTTACCTGTTGCAACAAGGTAAGCTCGACGATGCCCGCGCAATACTAGATGAGCTAAACCCGTCAAGTAAGAGCAAATCTCCTGTATTACTGCTGGCACTCGAACTATATCAAAGCCAACAAGATTGGCATGCGATAAATTTGCTATTGCCTATCCTCAAGAAACGCCAATTATTAACTGATGAAAAGTGGCAAGCGATAGCGCTGCAAACCAAGACAGCCATGCTTAATCATGCCATTGATACCAATGAACAAGAGCTAGAAAAAGTGTGGCATTGGCTTACTCGTGCAGCAAGAAAGCAACCTCAGTACATCGCCATATACGCACGTGGCTTGGCCAAGTTTGATCGTAAGCCTGAAGCGTTAAAGCTACTATTAAAGCAAGCAAAGGCTTCGGTTCATGGTGATATTTATGCCGCACTAGCAGAGTTAGTCACAGCAGCTGATGTTGATACCAGGCAAATACTGTTCGCTTTAGAAAAGAAGTTTGCCGACAATGCTGAGTACCAACTTTGTATAGCGCAGCTCTATTTAACCAGTAAAGAGTACCGCCTCGCGAAACCTTGGTTACAAAAAGCCTGTGACCAAAATCCACAAAGTAGTAGCTGGCAATTGTTGGCAGAAACTTGTGAGCATTTAGGTGAACAAAATGCGGCAATCCTCAATTACCGCAGAGCGCTCAGCTAAGCGTACTGTCAGACTAATTAGTTCTAATAAAGCCACCTTTTAAGGTGGTTTTATTATTTATGCAGATTAATAATATCACACATAATATATTGATTATTAATAGCTTTATCTCTCATTCATCCAATATACTTGAATCAGTCACCGTTTAGTCACCTTCCACTCGAAAGACTTTTTGCTACCTACTGTGCCCATTTTAATCTTAAGCAACAATTTTGAAGAAAATGAGCCAAATTCAGGTAATTTTTTTCGCTTTTCTCTAGGTAAAATATAAAACCAAACCACTACATATAGTGGTTGACCTAAAGAGCGCCAAATACCGTAGCACTTTAGTTGCAAAGCCCCGTCACAGCTAGGTTTCAGCGATGTCAAAAAATTGACTTGAGCAAATACGATTGTTAAAATTTGTAGTCAACCTGTAAAATTTCATCCTTAAAATAGCACATAATTTGCACTTTAAGGTCACACTGCTCGGGGGCAGCTATGAGTACTCTAACTATTGAAAAACAAGGACAAGTTACACTTGTCAACGGCACAGCGACAGTCACAATCAACGGTCAACAACGGCCTATTGAGCAAGGCGAGATACTTGTTCCGGGTGCCGTTATTGATTTTACTGATGATAGTCAGTTAGAGATCGCTTATGACGATGGCAGCGCTTTCTCTAGCAATGAGACCAGCTCAGCCCAAGTTGACCTAGGTGAAATACCCGAAGATTTAGCCGCCCTTGATGAGATCGAGCAACTACAGGCGCTTATTGCATCTGGTGAAGACCCAACCGCTGAGCTACCTGATACCGCAGCCGGTGGAGCCACAGGTAACGAAGGTGGTTCAGATTTCGTTTCATTATCTAGAGACGGCTCTGAAACCCAAGCCGCAGCGCAATATGATACTAGCTTTGATGCAGCAGCCCCCACTGCAGCGTTATCTATTGCCCCTGCCCCGCTAGATACAGTTGGCTACAACATTGCTCAGTTTACCGATAGCTTTGTCAACGGCGTGGCCTATACCACTTCATCCGGTTTAACAGGTTTCACCGGAGATTTAGGCCCTGCAGGCTCCTTTGCATACAATGCGGGAGACACTGTTACCTTTTCCATCGGGGGCGTGATTATTGCTGAATTCAGCGCCGATGTTATTCAAGGTGAAATACTGTTTTTACAAGACATTGCTGGCACTGCGCTATCAGATTCAAACCTCAACTATGTTGAGAATATGGCGATCTTTTTACAAGCATTAGATAGCGATCTAAGTGACGGTGTTGATGACGGTGTACTGCAAACCAATAGCTTGATTAATACCGATAGTGCATTTGCCAACAACATTAATATTCTCAGTGCAGTCCATGATGCACTGGCAAATTATGTCGACCCTACCACAGGTCAACCATTAAATTTGGCGACGGCAGGTAAGGAAATGCTGTCGATGGTTCTCAACGAATTAGGCATCATTTTCACCCGCGAATCAGAGCTAAGTGAAACCGGTGAAAACATCTTCGAAACCATTGCTATGCAGCATGTTGCCGATACCATTGATGAGCTTGCTGGCGATCGTGCTCCTGGGTCTCATGATGACCGTCTTGCCGATATTATTGAAGTACCAGGTGGGTTGATTACCTACAATTACAATGAATTAGATGGAAAGATTACATTTTCAAGTGACGATCTGCTTGCCGGCGCCGTTGGCCATCAGGTGATCACCGAAAACCTCGTGGTTAAAAACGTCCAATTAGGCGCAGAGTTTGCTGATATTGGTACCTTAGTCGATCTCGGTGACGGTAACTACGAAATCATTCTTAATGATGGCATCAATCAGTACGATCTCGAAAACTTATCAATAGACTATCGTGTTGAAGATTGGACGGCATTTAGAGAAGTAACTTCATCGACGCAAGATCAGTTCAAATCCCACTTATCTGCTGATATTCCTGATGTATTAGAAGATGTTGGCTTTAATCAGTTTGCGCTTAATAGCCAGCTGGTATTTGATGAAGATCAAGAGCTATTTATTAACTTCACCAGTGAATTACTTAGTGAGCAACTGGGTTTCCCAATTGCAGAGTATGCCGACGATTACATCGTTCCTATCGAATATTCAAACGATGGCGGTATTACTTGGCAAACGATGACAGTTGAATCCATTGATTATAGCGGCACAATTCCTCGTCCGATCTTTGGCTTTACTTTAGCAGCAGGCAATGAAGCGGTACTGATCCGCGTGCCAATCTTTGATGATGCTCATGTAGAACCAACTGAGTATTTTAGGGCCGATGTCACCGGCGAGAACTTCTATGACGAAGTCCTACAGTTTGCGATCTTTGATAATGATGGTGGGTCGGGTAATAACTTGCCGATTATCGACATTGACTATGCAATCGCTATCGAAGGCATGGAGTTTGCCACCTTCACTCTAACGTTAAGCAGCCCAAGTAGCGAAGTTGTCACCGTCGACTTCAGCTCTCAAGAGCTAACAGCGCTATTTGGTGAAGATTTCATTAATGTCTCTGGTACGGTAACGTTCCAGCCAGGGGAAACCACAGCGTTCATTAATGTGCCAATTGTCGATGACTTAATTATTGAAACCGACAACCCAGAGTTTGCGTTAATCAACTTGACCAATCCAACTAACGCATTGCTCACGGATCCTCAAGGCACTTTGCGGATATTCGACAACGATTTGCCTAGTAACACTGCGATTAGTATTGATTTAGACCCTATCACAGGTGATAACGTCATCACGACTGAAGAAGGCGAGCAGCTTATTACTGTAACCGGTACGGTTACTGCCGATGCCGCCATTGGAGTGGGCATCGTAGTCGTCACCATTAACGGCCAAAATTATCAAACGGTGATGGACGCCAATGGCAACTTCTCTATTCAAGTAGAGGGTAGTGAGCTTGTCTTAGACAGTGACACGATTGTCGACGCTGTAGTATATGGTTATGGTCCAGGCGATGTTTATGGAACCGCAACAACCACTGAGGAGTACGATTTAGCCTCAGTATTAATTGACGATGTTTCAGTTATTGAAGAAGACAGCATCGCAACTGGCAACGTATTAGATAATGATAGCGACGGTGATGATGTACTCACTGTTGCAACGTTTGAAGTTAATGGTGAGCAATACAACGCCGGAGACTCTGTTACTTTAGAGGGCGGTGTCTTAGTTATCAACGAAGATGGTAGCTATACCTTCACACCAAACGAAAACTGGAATGGCAACGTTCCTGTTATCACTTACACAACCAATACTGGATATAGCGCAACGCTAACCATCCAAGTCGAAGCCGTCGATGACGAAAGTGTACTTGCCGATGACATACAAACCATCGATGAAGATACTGTTGCTGTTGGCAATGTCTTAGACAACGACTCCGATGTTGATAATGATCTAACCATTGCAGGTTTTGAAGTCGATGGCCAAGGTTACCCTGCTGGAGCTGCGGCTCAGCTCGCAGGTGGCACACTTATCATCAACGAAGATGGTAGCTATACATTTACACCAAATGAAAACTGGAACGGTGTTTTACCTGTCATCACTTACACCACCAATACTGGCTCTACAGCGACGTTAACACTTGATGTTACCCCTGTAGATGACCCAAGTGTGCTAGAGAATGACACAAATACGATTGACGAAGATACGATTGCAACCGGCAACGTATTAGACAATGACTTTGATGTGGATGATGACCTCACCGTCGCCAGTTTTGAAATCGATGGGCAAAGCTACACTGCAGGTACAACTGTAGAGCTAGAAAGCGGCTCAATAGTTATTAACGAAGATGGTAGCTATACATTTACTCCAAATGAAAACTGGAACGGCGCTTTACCTGTTATCACCTACACCACCAATACTGGTTCAACTGCTACGCTGACATTAGAAGTCACCCCTATAGATGACCCTAGTCAACTAAACAATGACTTCAATGTGATCAATGAAGGCGGTGTAGCAACAGGTAATGTGCTAAGCAATGACAACGATATTGACGATATACTTAGCGTCGCAACCTTTAGTGTTAATGGTCAAACACTTGCAGCCGGTGGCTCAATAGCAGTAGAAGGCGGCACCTTAACCATTAATAGTAATGGCAACTATACCTTCATCCCAGCTAATGATTGGAATGGTAGCGTACCAATAATCACTTACACAACCAATACAGGTGTGTCTGCGACTTTAACCATTTCTGTACTACCGGTTGATGATCCGACTAATGCTTTAAATGACTTCAATACCTTTGCTGAAGATACCACCGGGTCAGGAAATGTACTACTCAATGATAGTGATATTGACAATGCCCTATCCGTAGTCAGCTTTAATGTTGAAGGCAATACGTATTCAGCTAATACCACTGTTACGGTCAATGGTGGCCAATTGACCATTAACTCTAATGGTTCATATACTTTCCAACCAGAACCTAACTGGAACGGATCTGTACCTGCCATAACCTACACAACAAATACAGGAGCAAGTGCGGCACTTACCCTCACTGTGACACCAATCGCTGATGGCGCACCTCAAGTAACGATTACAACGGATGAAAATAATGATGCTTTCATCAGCAACCAAGAGATTGGTGATGCTACAGAAGTTGCTGTCACTATTGGTCTTGAAGGTACTGGAGCAGTTGCTGGTGATACGCTAACTGTGAACGGATCAGATATGATTCTGACACAAGTAGACATTGACAATGGTTATGTGAACATCACTCTCCCCAGACCAGAAGAGGGTGCTGAAATCGTAGTGACAGCTACTATCACAGATCAATCAGGCAACACTTCTGCACCAGGATCCGACTCTGCTGTATTGGATACTACAATTGCAGCGAGCATAGATTTAAACCCGATCGTGATTGGTGATGACAATGTAATCAACAGTGACGAAGCCAGCAATGGCACCATGGTAACATTATCGGGTACCGTCGGTGGCGACGTGCAAATCGGTGACACTGTCACCTTAACCTTAGATGGTAATATCATTGCAACAGCATTAGTTATCGATTTAGGTGACGGCGTGCTTGGCTTTAGTACAACTGTCGACGCCAGTGGATTGACAGCGGCTCAACTCACCACAATCACTGCTAGTGTTACAACTACCGATACTGCGGGTAATAGCACTACCAGCACAGACACTGAAACCTACAGCGTCGACACCTCAGTCATCAATGCACCAACTGTCACGATTGAAAGCGACATCAACAATGATGAGTTACTGTCTATTGCAGAGCTTCAAGGCCTTGACGGTATTGAAGTGTCAATCGCTATTGATGGAACGAAATTTGAGGCTGGCGGTGTAGTCTCCATTACTGTCGTAAACGGCGATAGTACTGAATCATTTGAGCTACAGCTGGTTAATGGCCAACTCCAATTCGGTGATGGTTCACCAGCCACCGATTACATATACAGTAACGGGGTTATCTATTTACTAGAAAGTACTCCTGCTAATGGCGAAACCATCACTGTTACAGCAACACAAACTAATTTAGCCGGCAACACCTCAGGCTCTGATAGCGATACAGCAACTGTTGATACAGCCATCGCTGCAAGCATAGATTTAAACCCAATCGTGATTGGTGATGACAATGTAATCAACAGTGACGAAGCCAGCAATGGCACCATGGTAACATTATCGGGTACCGTTGGTGGCGACGTTCAAATCGGGGATATTGTCACCTTAACCTTAGATGGTAATGTTATTGCAACAGCATTAGTTATCGATTTAGGTGAAGGTGTACTTGGCTTCAGCACAACTGTCGACGCCAGTGGGTTGACAGCGGCTCAACTCAACTCAATTACAGCCAGTGTCACCGCTATCGATACTGCGGGTAATAGTGCTACTGCAACGGATGTTGAATCTTATACTGTTGATACCTCTGTGATCAGCTCACCAACTGTCACAATTGAGAGCGACATCAATAATGATGAGCTACTGTCCATTGCAGAGCTTCAAGGCCTTGACGGTATTGAAGTGTCAATCGCCATTGATGGAACGAAATTTGAGGCTGGAGGTGTAGTCTCCATTACCGTCGTGAACGGCGATAGTACTGAATCATTTGAGCTACAACTTGTGAATGGCCAGCTGCAGTTCGGTGATGGCTCACCAGCTACCAATTATTTCTATGACAATGGGGTGATCTATCTACTAGAAAGTACTCCTGCTGACGGCGAAACCATCACCGTTACAGCAACACAAACTGATTTAGCCGGCAACACCTCAGGCTCTGATAGCGATACTGCAACTGTTGATAGTAACTACCCGAATACCCCAACGGTCTTGATTGTGGATGATAACAACCCTGATGATGGCGCACTCACCCAAGCAGAGCTGGGCAATGACGGCGTGCAGTTGCAGGTCAACATCAACCATGCGGACTTTGCTGAAGGGGGCTTTGTCACCCTCACCGTCAATGGCGGCAGTGCCATTGTGCTGCGCCTCAGTGACTTCACTGACAACGGCAGCGGCGTACTGACGTATAACGGCTACACCTACGATGGCAATGGCGTCATCACTTGGGATGAATCCGCCCCTGCGGAAGGTGAGTCGATCACCGTCACCGCCACCCAAACCGATGAAGCCGGTAACACCTCAGAGCAAGCGAGCGACACCGCGACCGTTGCCGATGAGACCAAGCCGAATACCCCAACGGTCTTGATTGTGGATGATAACAACCCTGATGATGGCGCACTCACCCAAGCAGAGCTGGGCAATGACGGCGTGCAGTTGCAGGTCAACATCAACCATGCGGACTTTGCTGAAGGGGGCTTTGTCACCCTCACCGTCAATGGCGGCAGTGCCATTGTGCTGCGCCTCAGTGACTTCACTGACAACGGCAGCGGCGTATTGACGTATAACGGCTACACCTACGATGGTAATGGCGTCATCACTTGGGATGAATCCGCCCCTGCGGAAGGTGAGTCGATCACCGTCACCGCCACCCAAACCGATGAAGCCGGTAACACCTCAGAGCAAGCGAGCGACACCGCGACCGTTGCCGATGAGACCAAGCCGAATACCCCAACGGTCTTGATTGTGGATGATAACAACCCTGATGATGGCGCACTCACCCAAGCAGAGCTGGGCAATGACGGCGTGCAGTTGCAGGTCAACATCAACCATGCGGACTTTGCTGAAGGGGGCTTTGTCACCCTCACCGTCAATGGCGGCAGTGCCATTGTGCTGCGCCTCAGTGACTTCACTGACAACGGCAGCGGCGTATTGACGTATAACGGCTACACCTACGATGGTAATGGCGTCATCACTTGGGATGAATCCGCCCCTGCGGAAGGTGAGTCGATCACCGTCACCGCCACCCAAACCGATGAAGCCGGTAACACCTCAGAGCAAGCGAGCGACACCGCGACCGTTGCCGATGAGACCAAGCCGAATACCCCAACGGTCTTGATTGTGGATGATAACAACCCTGATGATGGCGCACTCACCCAAGCAGAGCTGGGCAATGACGGCGTGCAGTTGCAGGTCAACATCAACCATGCGGACTTTGCTGAAGGGGGCTTTGTCACCCTCACCGTCAATGGCGGCAGTGCCATTGTGCTGCGCCTCAGTGACTTCACTGACAACGGCAGCGGCGTATTGACGTATAACGGCTACACCTACGATGGTAATGGCGTCATCACTTGGGATGAATCCGCCCCTGCGGAAGGTGAGTCGATCACCGTCACCGCCACCCAAACCGATGAAGCCGGTAACACCTCAGAGCAAGCGAGCGACACCGCCACCGTTGCCGATGAGACCAAGCCGAATACCCCAACGGTCTTGATTGTGGATGATAACAACCCTGATGATGGCGCACTCACCCAAGCAGAGCTGGGCAATGACGGCGTGCAGTTGCAGGTCAACATCAACCATGCGGACTTTGCTGAAGGGGGCTTTGTCACCCTCACCGTCAATGGCGGCAGTGCCATTGTGCTGCGCCTCAGTGACTTCACTGACAACGGCAGCGGCGTATTGACGTATAACGGCTACACCTACGATGGTAATGGCGTCATCACTTGGGATGAATCCGCCCCTGCGGAAGGTGAGTCGATCACCGTCACCGCCACCCAAACCGATGAAGCCGGTAACACCTCAGAGCAAGCGAGCGACACCGCCACCGTTGCCGATGAGACCAAGCCGAATACCCCAACGGTCTTGATTGTGGATGATAACAACCCTGATGATGGCGCACTCACCCAAGCAGAGCTGGGCAATGACGGCGTGCAGTTGCAGGTCAACATCAACCATGCGGACTTTGCTGAAGGGGGCTTTGTCACCCTCACCGTCAATGGCGGCAGTGCCATTGTGCTGCGCCTCAGTGACTTCACTGACAACGGCAGCGGCGTACTGACGTATAACGGCTACACCTACGATGGTAATGGCGTCATCACTTGGGATGAATCCGCCCCTGCGGAAGGTGAGTCGATCACCGTCACCGCCACCCAAACCGATGAAGCCGGTAACACCTCAGAGCAAGCGAGCGACACCGCGACCGTTGCCGATGAGACCAAGCCGAATACCCCAACGGTCTTGATTGTGGATGATAACAACCCTGATGATGGCGCACTCACCCAAGCAGAGCTGGGCAATGACGGCGTGCAGTTGCAGGTCAACATCAACCATGCGGACTTTGCTGAAGGGGGCTTTGTCACCCTCACCGTCAATGGCGGCAGTGCCATTGTGCTGCGCCTCAGTGACTTCACTGACAACGGCAGCGGCGTATTGACGTATAACGGCTACACCTACGATGGCAATGGCGTCATCACTTGGGATGAATCCGCCCCTGCGGAAGGTGAGTCGATCACCGTCACCGCCACCCAAACCGATGAAGCCGGTAACACCTCAGAGCAAGCGAGCGACACCGCGACCGTTGCCGATGAGACCAAGCCGAATACCCCAACGGTCTTGATTGTGGATGATAACAACCCTGATGATGGCGCACTCACCCAAGCAGAGCTGGGCAATGACGGCGTGCAGTTGCAGGTCAACATCAACCATGCGGACTTTGCTGAAGGGGGCTTTGTCACCCTCACCGTCAATGGCGGCAGTGCCATTGTGCTGCGCCTCAGTGACTTCACTGACAACGGCAGCGGCGTACTGACGTATAACGGCTACACCTACGATGGTAATGGCGTCATCACTTGGGATGAATCCGCCCCTGCGGAAGGTGAGTCGATCACCGTCACCGCCACCCAAACCGATGAAGCCGGTAACACCTCAGAGCAAGCGAGCGACACCGCCACCGTTGCCGATGAGACCAAGCCGAATACCCCAACGGTCTTGATTGTGGATGATAACAACCCTGATGATGGCGCACTCACCCAAGCAGAGCTGGGCAATGACGGCGTGCAGTTGCAGGTCAACATCAACCATGCGGACTTTGCTGAAGGGGGCTTTGTCACCCTCACCGTCAATGGCGGCAGTGCCATTGTGCTGCGCCTCAGTGACTTCACTGACAACGGCAGCGGCGTATTGACGTATAACGGCTACACCTACGATGGTAATGGCGTCATCACTTGGGATGAATCCGCCCCTGCGGAAGGTGAGTCGATCACCGTCACCGCCACCCAAACCGATGAAGCCGGTAACACCTCAGAGCAAGCGAGCGACACCGCCACCGTTGCCGATGAGACCAAGCCGAATACCCCAACGGTCTTGATTGTGGATGATAACAACCCTGATGATGGCGCACTCACCCAAGCAGAGCTGGGCAATGACGGCGTGCAGTTGCAGGTCAACATCAACCATGCGGACTTTGCTGAAGGGGGCTTTGTCACCCTCACCGTCAATGGCGGCAGTGCCATTGTGCTGCGCCTCAGTGACTTCACTGACAACGGCAGCGGCGTACTGACGTATAACGGCTACACCTACGATGGCAATGGCGTCATCACTTGGGATGAATCCGCCCCTGCGGAAGGTGAGTCGATCACCGTCACCGCCACCCAAACCGATGAAGCCGGTAACACCTCAGAGCAAGCGAGCGACACCGCGACCGTTGCCGATGAGACCAAGCCGAATACCCCAACGGTCTTGATTGTGGATGATAACAACCCTGATGATGGCGCACTCACCCAAGCAGAGCTGGGCAATGACGGCGTGCAGTTGCAGGTCAACATCAACCATGCGGACTTTGCTGAAGGGGGCTTTGTCACCCTCACCGTCAATGGCGGCAGTGCCATTGTGCTGCGCCTCAGTGACTTCACTGACAACGGCAGCGGCGTATTGACGTATAACGGCTACACCTACGATGGTAATGGCGTCATCACTTGGGATGAATCCGCCCCTGCGGAAGGTGAGTCGATCACCGTCACCGCCACCCAAACCGATGAAGCCGGTAACACCTCAGAGCAAGCGAGCGACACCGCGACCGTTGCCGATGAGACCAAGCCGAATACCCCAACGGTCTTGATTGTGGATGATAACAACCCTGATGATGGCGCACTCACCCAAGCAGAGCTGGGCAATGACGGCGTGCAGTTGCAGGTCAACATCAACCATGCGGACTTTGCTGAAGGGGGCTTTGTCACCCTCACCGTCAATGGCGGCAGTGCCATTGTGCTGCGCCTCAGTGACTTCACTGACAACGGCAGCGGCGTATTGACGTATAACGGCTACACCTACGATGGTAATGGCGTCATCACTTGGGATGAATCCGCCCCTGCGGAAGGTGAGTCGATCACCGTCACCGCCACCCAAACCGATGAAGCCGGTAACACCTCAGAGCAAGCGAGCGACACCGCGACCGTTGCCGATGAGACCAAGCCGAATACCCCAACGGTCTTGATTGTGGATGATAACAACCCTGATGATGGCGCACTCACCCAAGCAGAGCTGGGCAATGACGGCGTGCAGTTGCAGGTCAACATCAACCATGCGGACTTTGCTGAAGGGGGCTTTGTCACCCTCACCGTCAATGGCGGCAGTGCCATTGTGCTGCGCCTCAGTGACTTCACTGACAACGGCAGCGGCGTATTGACGTATAACGGCTACACCTACGATGGTAATGGCGTCATCACTTGGGATGAATCCGCCCCTGCGGAAGGTGAGTCGATCACCGTCACCGCCACCCAAACCGATGAAGCCGGTAACACCTCAGAGCAAGCGAGCGACACCGCCACCGTTGCCGATGAGACCAAGCCGAATACCCCAACGGTCTTGATTGTGGATGATAACAACCCTGATGATGGCGCACTCACCCAAGCAGAGCTGGGCAATGACGGCGTGCAGTTGCAGGTCAACATCAACCATGCGGACTTTGCTGAAGGGGGCTTTGTCACCCTCACCGTCAATGGCGGCAGTGCCATTGTGCTGCGCCTCAGTGACTTCACTGACAACGGCAGCGGCGTATTGACGTATAACGGCTACACCTACGATGGTAATGGCGTCATCACTTGGGATGAATCCGCCCCTGCGGAAGGTGAGTCGATCACCGTCACCGCCACCCAAACCGATGAAGCCGGTAACACCTCAGAGCAAGCGAGCGACACCGCCACCGTTGCCGATGAGACCAAGCCGAATACCCCAACGGTCTTGATTGTGGATGATAACAACCCTGATGATGGCGCACTCACCCAAGCAGAGCTGGGCAATGACGGCGTGCAGTTGCAGGTCAACATCAACCATGCGGACTTTGCTGAAGGGGGCTTTGTCACCCTCACCGTCAATGGCGGCAGTGCCATTGTGCTGCGCCTCAGTGACTTCACTGACAACGGCAGCGGCGTACTGACGTATAACGGCTACACCTACGATGGTAATGGCGTCATCACTTGGGATGAATCCGCCCCTGCGGAAGGTGAGTCGATCACCGTCACCGCCACCCAAACCGATGAAGCCGGTAACACCTCAGAGCAAGCGAGCGACACCGCGACCGTTGCCGATGAGACCAAGCCGAATACCCCAACGGTCTTGATTGTGGATGATAACAACCCTGATGATGGCGCACTCACCCAAGCAGAGCTGGGCAATGACGGCGTGCAGTTGCAGGTCAACATCAACCATGCGGACTTTGCTGAAGGGGGCTTTGTCACCCTCACCGTCAATGGCGGCAGTGCCATTGTGCTGCGCCTCAGTGACTTCACTGACAACGGCAGCGGCGTATTGACGTATAACGGCTACACCTACGATGGTAATGGCGTCATCACTTGGGATGAATCCGCCCCTGCGGAAGGTGAGTCGATCACCGTCACCGCCACCCAAACCGATGAAGCCGGTAACACCTCAGAGCAAGCGAGCGACACCGCGACCGTTGCCGATGAGACCAAGCCGAATACCCCAACGGTCTTGATTGTGGATGATAACAACCCTGATGATGGCGCACTCACCCAAGCAGAGCTGGGCAATGACGGCGTGCAGTTGCAGGTCAACATCAACCATGCGGACTTTGCTGAAGGGGGCTTTGTCACCCTCACCGTCAATGGCGGCAGTGCCATTGTGCTGCGCCTCAGTGACTTCACTGACAACGGCAGCGGCGTACTGACGTATAACGGCTACACCTACGATGGTAATGGCGTCATCACTTGGGATGAATCCGCCCCTGCGGAAGGTGAGTCGATCACCGTCACCGCCACCCAAACCGATGAAGCCGGTAACACCTCAGAGCAAGCGAGCGACACCGCGACCGTTGCCGATGAGACCAAGCCGAATACCCCAACGGTCTTGATTGTGGATGATAACAACCCTGATGATGGCGCACTCACCCAAGCAGAGCTGGGCAATGACGGCGTGCAGTTGCAGGTCAACATCAACCATGCGGACTTTGCTGAAGGGGGCTTTGTCACCCTCACCGTCAATGGCGGCAGTGCCATTGTGCTGCGCCTCAGTGACTTCACTGACAACGGCAGCGGCGTATTGACGTATAACGGCTACACCTACGATGGTAATGGCGTCATCACTTGGGATGAATCCGCCCCTGCGGAAGGTGAGTCGATCACCGTCACCGCCACCCAAACCGATGAAGCCGGTAACACCTCAGAGCAAGCGAGCGACACCGCCACCGTTGCCGATGAGACCAAGCCGAATACCCCAACGGTCTTGATTGTGGATGATAACAACCCTGATGATGGCGCACTCACCCAAGCAGAGCTGGGCAATGACGGCGTGCAGTTGCAGGTCAACATCAACCATGCGGACTTTGCTGAAGGGGGCTTTGTCACCCTCACCGTCAATGGCGGCAGTGCCATTGTGCTGCGCCTCAGTGACTTCACTGACAACGGCAGCGGCGTACTGACGTATAACGGCTACACCTACGATGGTAATGGCGTCATCACTTGGGATGAATCCGCCCCTGCGGAAGGTGAGTCGATCACCGTCACCGCCACCCAAACCGATGAAGCCGGTAACACCTCAGAGCAAGCGAGCGACACCGCCACCGTTGCCGATGAGACCAAGCCGAATACCCCAACGGTCTTGATTGTGGATGATAACAACCCTGATGATGGCGCACTCACCCAAGCAGAGCTGGGCAATGACGGCGTGCAGTTGCAGGTCAACATCAACCATGCGGACTTTGCTGAAGGGGGCTTTGTCACCCTCACCGTCAATGGCGGCAGTGCCATTGTGCTGCGCCTCAGTGACTTCACTGACAACGGCAGCGGCGTATTGACGTATAACGGCTACACCTACGATGGTAATGGCGTCATCACTTGGGATGAATCCGCCCCTGCGGAAGGTGAGTCGATCACCGTCACCGCCACGCAAACCGATGAAGCCGGTAACACCTCAGAGCAAGCGAGCGACACCGCCACCGTTGCCGATGAGACCGCACCTACAGTCGCGATTACCGGAATAACGAACGATACTGGCATAGCTGGTGATTTTAATACCAATGACAATACTTTGATTTTCTTCGGTACTGTTGAAATGGAACCTGGAAATGTACTCGTCGTCAATATTGAAGGAACTGAATATACAGTTGGTAACGGTCTAGTTATTGATGCACAAGGCAACTGGAGCGTTGACTTGCAAGGTACTGTCCTGGCCGATGGAACCTATAGCGTCACTGCCACTGTTACTGATTCAGCAGGCAATAGTGCTCAAGCTACTCAAGATGTGGTTATTGAGAACAATGCTCCTGTTATTCAAAACCCAACTAACAGTGCAGTATCGGAAGAAGGGCTAGCAGATGGTCTAATCGATAACACTGGGGAAGACGACACCACTGATAACGTTCAAGCTACAGGTTCAGTCACTATCACAGATACCGATGGTGATACTGTCACTGTTGAGCTGACGGGCCCAGCAGGAATATACTCTGGCGGTGTTGAGCTGCAATGGTCATGGGATAACGGAACACTAACAGGTTACGTCGGTACGATTGGCGAAAGTGACTATGCAGCTGTTATGACAGTGGCACTTACATCACCCACCAACGCCAGCCCTGATGTGTGGAATTATACGGTTAATATACTTGCACCTATCGACCACCCTGATACAACCGAGGAAGATGATTTACCGATCACTGTTGGTATCAATGTTGATGATGGTAATGGTGGTACAGCTTCAAGTAGCTTTACTGTGACGGTAGAAGATGATGCACCTGAAGTAACTGATGCTGCACCTGTCGTAGTCAGTGACGATAACATTCCTGACACACTGACAGGTGAGTTCTCGTTTACGGGATCAAACAGCAACCACAACTCACTTGATTTTGACGGTTTTACCGTCACCGCACGTGGTTTTACCTCTGCAACAGACTCGACATTAGTTGCTGCGCAGGTAAATAGAAGTGGCAGCGGAATCGGGGTGAACAGTGTCGATTCGCCTTACCACAATATCTCTAACGAAGTGGATTTCCGCGAATTTGCAGATGGTTCATCAGCGTCAGAAGAAATCGTCATCACTCTAGACCCTGGCACCGTAGCTTATGGCATCAAGATGGAATTCTCTGCCATGTTTGGTGGCGAGTTAGAAGTGGGAGTAGTCGACTTCTACCGTGATGGCCAATTGATAGCTAGCCAAACCTTTAGCTCCGATGCATCAGACGGCGACTATGCAGCCTTATTTGAAGTATTAGAAGGCGGCTTTGATCAATTAGTTGTTAGAGCAACCGATAATGGTCTTAATGACGATGATGACAATAGTGATTTCACCATCACCTCTATCGAGTTCCTCGGGGTAACCGATCAAGCTATTGGCTATGCTTCTGGTAATGTCGATGTAGAGTGGGGCGCAGACGGATTTGGCTCACTAGCATTTGCAGGTAGTGATGAAAATGCCTTAACCACTGCAAGTGGTGAGGCGATTATTATCACCCAAACAGATAATACCTTGTTGGGTCAAACCGCCGGTGGTGACTTAATCTTTAAAGTAGAATTTACCCCTGCAACAGGCCAATGGGAGTTCTTCCAGTACCAAGCAATGTCAGCCCCATCTGATGGCGCTATTGACTTTAATGTGGTTGCTACTGATGGTGATGGCGATAATAGCCTTGGCCACTTCTCTGTGACCCCTAAAGTGGATGCTATGCCTGTTACCACTGACGGTACAGCTGATGGCATTGAAGATACTGCCTTGATACTGCAGTGGAGTGACTTTAATGTCACTGACAGCGATACAGCCAAAGCGGATATAGCAATTAAAGCTGTTAACTTACCGCAAGCAGCAAATGGTACGTTGCAGTATTACAATGGCTCAACATGGCAATCAGTTACGGTAGGCATGCTACTAACATCAGTGATGTTTGATGATGGTCATGTGCGCTTTATGCCTGCAGAAGACCAAGCTGACGGCACGCTAGGTGGTCTTGGTAATCGCGGCGATGCACTAGCAAGCTTTGATTATGTAGCAACCGATGGTACTTCAGACAGCAACCAGTCTTCAATGACCATCAATATTGATGCTCGAGCCGATAGCCCACTCCTCAATGCATCCGCTGGCGATCTAGTGTGGATTGATAAAGCACCTATTGATACGACCGTACCCGGCAATGTTCAAGCTGGAGACACAGTATTTGGTGTCAATGTCGACAATGTACATTCTGGACGAGCAGTATCTGTAAGTGGCTCAACGGATAATAACTTTATCTCCAATAGTGATGTCAATGACACCTCAGTGCTAGAAGCTGGCAGCGGCGATGATATCTTGATCGGCGGCAACTTAGCTGACAACTTAATCGGTGGTGCTGGCGATGATATTTTTGTTGGTGGCGGTCAGAATGACTCAATATATGGTGGTGCTGGTACCGATACCGCGTTCTACACGGGTAACTTTGCCGACTACACCATTACCAATCATTACGACCATGCAGTGCCGCCATATCTGCTTATTAACGATAGCCGTAATATTGATGCAAGCTCGGTCAATACAGCTGATTTGGAAGCCGGAGACCATTTGTATGAAGTTGAACGTTTGGTGTTTGCCGACGGTATTTATCAGGTCAACCCAGATGGCTCAATTACGCAAGTGCAAACCAAAGAGATAGCATTAGATATTTCTGCAGACTTAGCAGATACCGATGGCAGTGAATCACTCTCTGATATCACAATCACTGATATTCCTGCCGGGCTGGTACTTTCAGCCGGTAGCTATGATGTTGCAACCAATACCTGGACATTGACTCAAGCCGAGTTAGTCGGACTGAAACTGCAAGTGCCTGAAGACTACTCAGGTGCTCAAGAGTTTACCATGAACATCAGTGTTACCAGCACTGAAGACAGTAATGGTAACGCCACGACTACCACTACGGGTGTCGGAATTTCAATTCGTGCCTACGAATATGAAGATGGCACCGATGGCAACAATGTCATTGATGGCGGTGATAACAACGACATCATAGTTGGCGACACCACGGGCATACAGATTGTTCAAGGTGAAAATTACAATATCGCCTTTATTGTTGATACCTCGGGCAGTATGGGCAGCAGCAACGTCAGTACAGCAAAAACTGAGCTGGCCACTGTGTTCAGCACCCTTAAAGCCAGTGTAGGTCAAGGCTCGTCAGGGATTGTAAATATTCTACTTGTCGACTTTGACACTGGAACAAAAGCTAATGTTGCCGTTAATCTTGCTGACAGTAACGCTCTGACCGTTCTCGGTAATATTCTGGATACCATGAGCAGTGGCGGCCGGACTAACTATGAATCAGCCTTTGAAACGGCAATCGATTGGTTTAACAATGGTTCAGCATCGACCAATGATGGAACTAACCTGACTTACTTCATTACAGATGGTAAGCCAAATAACCATACTATTGACAAAGATCTTGATGAAGTCATGGTATACAACGGACCAGGTCAAGGTAACAACGTCTATTTGAATGAGCTAATCGCTGGCTACCAACCAGGTCAGGAATTGAAGTACAACAATCGCACCATCGTAGATGAGTATGGCAATATCAATTATTGGTATCGCGATGATGGCGAGTGGGAAAGTTATCAAGTGGGTACACTACGCACTGATGTTAATGGTGATTACTTTGTGTCATATATTACCAGTGACTCAGGCTCGACTTCAGAAGCGCAAGCCGCGTTTACGGTATTGAGTAACTTATCTGAGGTTGAAGCGCTTGGACTAGGTTCGGGAATTGATCTTGATGATCTTAACCCTTATGACTCTGACGGCAATGCACTGAGCAATATTAACGTCTCTGATTTAGCCGCTATCATCCTAGGTTCTGAACAACTTCTGGTTCAGGGTGATGATACGGTAGATGGTGGTGACGGTAATGACATTATCTTTGGTGACTTAGTCGAGTTCTCTGCCGACAACATTGATGGTCAGGGTTATGCAGCGCTACAAAAATATGTGGCATTGCAGCTATCCGTAACGCCAGACTCTCTATCTGTTAAAGATGTCCATGACTATGTCCTTGCTAACCCCGATGAGTTTGATATATCGCGTACCGATGATGGTGGCGATACATTATCGGGTGGCGACGGTAGCGATATGCTATTTGGTCAAGGTGGTGGCGATACACTTATTGGTGGAGATGGCGCCGATACCATAATTGGTGGATTAGGTGACGATACTCTAACCGGTGGTGAATTAGGCGTAGCCGATACCGATGTTGATACCTTTGTTTGGCATGAAGGTGACACCGGAGAAGATCATATTACCGACTTTGACCTAAGTAATGACAAGCTCGATCTGAGTGATTTATTACAAGGTGAGAATGCCGGGAACTTGGCTGACTACCTAAGCTTCGAAACGAATAATGGCACCACAACCATTAAGATAGATGCGAATAATGACGGAAGCATTGACCAAGAAATTGTATTGGACGGTGTGAACTTAGAAACCGCTTATGGCAATAGTGACGCAGCTATTATTAATGGCTTATTGGGCAATAACGGTGATGGTCCATTAATAGTTGATGGTGTTGCCACAAATAACGCCCAACAGCCATTTTCTGCAACTGAAAATAGCCCAACGGGTAACGATAATGACGATAATATCCAGCATATGATTCCGTAGAAAATATGCTATTTGAACAATGGCCTGTAGCAATACAGGCCATTTTGATTAATAATTCAGTTACAAATATATAATAAAATCTTAAGGATAAGTTTTTAAGATGACTGCGTCAGCGTCTCAAAAAACTGAACAATGGACAATTTCGGCATCACAACGTGTGAATGTTGACCCCTTGTTAGACAGTCTCGTGCTTTTGACTGAATATTTCGGCAGCCCCTGTTCGAGTGAATCTCTTGCAGCGGGTTTACCGTTGTCCGGCACCGTCCTTTCGCCAGACTTAGTGCCACAAGCTGCCGGTCGTGCCGGACTTACAGCCAAATTGACCCGTAAAGGATTAGACCAAATCTCCGGGATTTTTTTACCTTGTATATTACTACTTAAAGATCAAAAAGCCTGTTTATTACGTGAATTGGATATCGACAATGATCGGGCTGTGGTACAAATGCCAGAAACTGGTGGCGAAGAAATTCTGTCACTCGAAGAGCTAGAAGCCCTGTATGTCGGTTACCTGTTTTTAGTCAAACAGCAGTATCGTGGTGATATGGGCTTTGATTTACATCAGCACGATACTCAAAGTCACTGGCTACTACAAACGTTAAAAGATTCAGCTCCCATATATCGCGATGCACTCATCGCCTCGGTGCTCGTCAACTTGTTTGCACTGGTATCACCACTGTTCATTATGAATGTGTACGACAAAGTGGTACCCAACCTAGCCTTCGAATCACTTTGGGTGTTAGCTATCGGTGCTGGCATCGCTTACATATTCGACTTAATCATGAGACAGCTTAGGGCATACCTCATCGATGTGGCTGGCAAAAAAGTTGATATCATTGTTTCATCCCGATTGTTCGCCAAAGCCATTGGTATTCCGCTAGCAAAACGCTCCCCTAGCGTTGGCGGCATGGCGCGGCAACTTGGCGAATTTGATAGTATTCGTGAAATTCTTACCTCTGCCACCATCACTACCTTAGTCGATTTGCCGTTTGCGGCATTTTTCATGTTAGTGATCTATGTTGTTGCCGGTGATTTAGCACTTATTCCACTGATAGGCAGTATCATCATTATCGCCTACACCTTAGCCGTGCAGCCTAGACTCAAAGCAGCAATAGAAGAAAGTAACAAATACGCCAGTTTAAAACATGGCCACTTAATTGAATCACTGGCATCACTTGAATCAATCAAATCGAGTGGCGCAGAAGGATTAGTGCAAAAAAGTTGGCAACACATGATCGGCCACACCGCAAACTGGCAGCTCAAGTCTAAAAAGCTATCAACTTCCGTCAACAACATTGCCAATTTTACCGTACAACTATCCGTTGTCTGTGTCGTGATTTTAGGGGTTTATCGGGTAGCGGATAATGAAATATCTATGGGTGGCATCATTGCTGCGGTTATTTTATCGAGCCGAGCTATTTCACCTATGGCGCAACTTGCCGGGTTAATGACCCGGGGTAATCATACTGCCAGCGCCTTAAGGCAGCTTGATCAAATCATGACTGAAGAGGATGAATTCGAAAACAAAGGTCACTTGGTCAGCAAGCAACGTTTAAAAGGTCAGTTGAACGCCGATCATATCGGCTTTAATTACCCAGGCACAGAAAAGCCGGTTTTACATCCGCTGAGTATTAAGATTGAACCCGGCGAGCGTGTTGCCATTATTGGTCGTAACGGTTCGGGAAAAAGTACCTTAGCCAAGCTCTTGGTCGGCTTATTCCAACCGACTAAAGGCAGTTTACGTTATGACGGCTTAGATTCAGCGCAAATACATCCAACCGATCTTAGGCGCAATTTCGGCTATCTCCCGCAGGATATCACCCTATTTCACGGCTCTATTCGAGATAACATTTTATTTGGTACCCGACAGGTCACTGAGCACCAACTTATCCGCGCCGTACAACTGTCTGGTGTTTATCAATTTACCGATATAGAAACCGAAGGATTAGATACTCAAGTTGGCGAAGGTGGCCAGTCATTGTCACGTGGTCAACGACAAACTGTTGCGCTAGCTAGGGCGACATTAAACGATCCGCCAGTATTGCTGATGGATGAGCCTACAGCCAGTTTAGATGCCCGCGCAGAAAAGCAATTCATTCATGCAATGAAAAATGTCAGTAAAGACCGAACGCTACTGCTGATCACCCATAAAATGCACCTGCTTAACTTGGTTGATCGCATTATCGTACTTGATCGTGGCCATTTGGTCGCTGATGGTCCTAAAGCTGAGGTACTCGACAAACTCTCCAAAGGATTAATTTCTGGAGGAAAGAGTCATGAGTAAGCATCTCACTACCCACGACTTAGATATGGTTGATGATATCTATGGTGCGATGATGACTGACGCCCCAACCAGTCATAGGCTGATTATATGGGCGCTATTTGCTATGGCCATTTGCTTTACAATTTGGGCCTATTTAGCTGAGCTTGACCAAGTCACCACAGGTATGGGCAAAGTTATTCCATCCTCTCAAGTGCAAGTCATTCAAAGCCTAGATGGTGGCATCATGCAAGAATTGTATGTGCAAGAAGGCATGTTAGTCACTAAAGGGCAGCCTCTAGTGCGCATTGATGATACCCGCTTCCGTTCTGATTTTGCCCAACAAGAGCAAGAAGTAGATAGCCTGCGGGCAAACGTGATTCGCCTGCGTGCAGAACTCAATAGCATCACCATTTCTGACATGGCGGCTGACTGGCGGCAGCAGGTCAAGATAGCCAAAATACCACTGCAATTCCCCAGCGCCTTGATTCAAGATCAACCGGATCTCACCCGTCGTCAATCTGAAGAATACGCTGGCAGACTGGATAACCTCAGTAACCAATTAGAGATTTTAGCCAGACAAATTCAGCAACGTCAGCAGGAAACTCAAGAATTAGCGTCTAAAATAAGTACTTTGACCACCAGTTTTCAACTTGTGTCACGTGAACTTGAACTTACCCGCCCGTTGGCGGAAAAGGGTATCGTGCCGGAAGTTGAATTGCTCAAACTAGAAAGAACCGTAAACGATATAAGAGGAGAACTTGCCACACTGCGTCTACTAAGACCGAAAGTTAAAGCATCTCAAGATGAAGCGATATTGAAACGTAGGGAAGCTGTATTTGTATTTGCAGCAGAAGCACGTACGCAACTTAACGATATGCAAACTAAACTGTCTCGAATGAGCGAAGCTCAGGTAGGTGCACAAGATAAGGTTAGCAAAGCTGAAATAGTGTCGCCTGTAAACGGCACAATAAAAACTGTTCATATCAATACACTTGGCGGCGTTGTGCAACCAGGTGTCGATATTATTGAAATTGTGCCCTCAGAAGACCAGCTGCTAATTGAAACTAAAATCATACCTAAAGATATTGCTTTTTTACATCCTGGCTTACCCGCCGTGGTCAAGGTTACGGCCTATGACTTCACCCGATATGGGGGATTAGACGGCGTTGTGGAGCACATTAGTGCCGATACAACACAGGACGAAGAGGGAAACAGTTTCTATCTTGTAAGGGTTAGAACTGAATTATCAAGTTTGACGAAAGACGATGGAACCCAGATGCCAATTATACCGGGAATGTTAACTTCGGTAGATGTCATTACTGGGCAGAGATCTGTTCTGGAGTACATACTTAATCCAATTTTAAGAGCCAAAGATACGGCTCTTCGTGAGCGCTAAACTCACGGATCTAACCAGGGGGGTTAACCATGAACATGAAAACTGTTCAACAACTAAAAGGAAGTGCTATTGCGCTGGCGATAAGCGCGCTGATGATACCAACAACTGCATCTAGTCAAACACTGGAGCAAGCTGTTGCCCATACACTCGACACCAATCCTGAAATTCGCATTGCTTTTAATCGATTTAAAGCACGTGAAGAACAGGTCAACCAAGCCATTGCGGGTTATATGCCAACCGTTGATATTTCAGCAGGTTATGGTTGGGAACAAACCAATAGTCCATCCACTCGCCGTAAAGCCAATCAAGGTGATGTCGACGAGGATGGTGTAATTGAGCTTGAAAGGGGCGAAGCCGGTTTTAGTATCAAACAGATGCTATTTGACGGTTTTTATACTGCCAGTGAAGTCGACAGATATAGCTTCGAAGCCAGTGCTGAGCAGTGGGCACTGTTTGCTGCAGCTGAAGATATGGCGCTCGATGTTGCTAAGGTCTACGTCAACTACATTCGTACCGAACAGGTATTAAAGCTTGCCGAGAAAAACCTTAATAGCCATAAAGAGATTTATGATCAAATCAAGCAACGCACTGACTCAGGTCTAGGTTCTATTGCCGATTTGTCGCAAATTACTGGCCGTTTAGCCCGTGCAAACGCCAACGTCATTTCAGCAAAAAATAACTTTTTTGATGCCAAGGCGCAATTTGTTCGCATTGTTGAACAACAGCCAGAAGCACTCATTGTGCCTGTGCCTGATGATGAAATGCTGCCGGTCGATCTCGATAGCAGCGTCACCCTAGCGCAGGACAATCACCCCATTTTGAAGTCTGCTTCTAGTGATATTATGGCGGCGCAAAATGAGCGTTCTTCAGCGCAATCTAACTACTATCCAACAGTGACATTAGAACTAGACGGTAACTGGAACAATAACCTCGACGGCGAAGATGGCTACTCACAGTTTGCATCACAGAATGTTGGCGGTCATAGCAATGACCTCGTCGCGATGGTGCGACTCAAGTACAACTTGTTTGCCGGTGGTAAAGACTTAGCCAGAGAGAAAGAAGCGGCTTATAAGGTCGGAGAAGCTAAAGAGATCCGTCAACGGGCCCATCGCCAAGTTGTTGAAGGTGTTAACTTAGCTTGGAACGCCTATGAGTTATTGGCTCCACAAAAGGCCTTTATTCGTGATCATGTGGTTGCAGCAAAAGACACCCAAGTTGCATATAGCCAGCAATTTAATTTAGGCCAACGTACTTTGCTTGATTTACTTGATACCGAAAACGAACTCTTTGAAGCACGCAAGGACTACCTAGAAACCGAGTACGATGAGATTATTGCAGAGTACCGAATCTTGAACGCTACCGGGCGTTTACTTGAATCATTACGTGTCACCGCGCCTGATGTTTGGGCCGGCGAACGTGATTATGAAGGAGGAGTGCCACAATGAAGACGTTAACCACCTTACTCATAGGTATGACCATCATCAGCGGTTGCTCAATGCGAGACGTGGTCACAATGGACCAATCAACCTCTCAAGTACATGACCTTAATGATAACGATCGTGACGGTGTCATTGTGGCTCGAGAGCGCTGTAACGATACAGTCATGGGTGCCACCATTGATAATTATGGCTGCGGTAAAGTTGCCCCCATCAACGAGCGTCATGAGCTGAAAATCTTATTCGCGAATGACTCGTATTTTATTGATGACCAATATTACGACCAAGTTGAGCAAATTGCGGTATTTATGCGTCAATACCCCAATACTAAGGTGACCATTGAAGGTCATTGTAGTAAAACGGGGTCATATGATCATAACCTAGCCTTATCTCAAAATAGGGCCAACGCGGTGATTGCAGCGCTGTCAGAGCGATTTGATATCGCATCAGATAGACTCACCGCTATTGGATATAGCTATGATCGACCAGTTGATCCTACCCATACCCCCATGGCACACAAGCGTAATCGCCGCGTGATTGCCGAGGTGACCGGTACGGATACAAGTGCAGATATGAAATGGCATATTTATACCGTTGATGAAGAAGTGAAATAATGAAAATAGTCGGAGAACATGAAAACTAGATTGCGCCTATATAGTCAGTCAAAGAAAGTTTGCCAGCTGAGCTTAGTGGCACTGACTTTAGGCATATCATGTCTTTATGCTTCTCCGACACAAGAGCTTGATGCCAGTCATATCATAACAACGTTAGAGTCTCGTTATGGTGAACGCGCGGGTAAACGTGTTAATGCCTGGTTCAACGTTTTAGAAGAAGCAAAAACACTGAGCGAAATCGATAAGGTCACTAAAGTGAATAACTTTTTTAACCTTTTTCGCTTTGTGGATGACATCAAACTCTGGGGAGAAGCCAACTATTGGGCTACTCCTATGGAGTTTATTGGCGTCAATGGCGGTGATTGTGAAGACTTCTCCATTGCAAAATACTTCACTTTGCTGCAACTGGGTGTACCTGAAGATAAGTTACGCATCACTATGGTTAAGGCCACCAGTGTTAATCAATACCATATGGTATTGGCGTACTACGAAACTCCTGGAGCTATCCCTTTAGTTTTAGACAATTTAGATAGAAAAATTAAGCCGGCAACACAGCGCACTGATCTCATTCCAGTGTACAGTTTCAACGGTCGACAGTTATGGCTTAACAAAGAAAAAGGACGAGGTGTTCTAGCGGGCTCTTCAAAGCGGCTCGCTAAATGGAACGAACTCAAAGACAGATTAGGCGTAGAGCGCTTGCGTATGCCTATATTAAGATTGGAGTAGTTAGGAAATGACACTGTTTCGACAGATATACTCGTTGTTGTTTGGTTTGTTCTTAGTGGTTGTTGCGAGCTTAGGTTACGTGCAATTTACCGAGACCCAAAACTTCCTTACTAAGCAAATGGAATCTGATTTAAATAACACCAGCCATAGCTTAGGCATTATGCTCGTCCCTGACTTAGAAGCCGGAGATATTGTTGGCGCTGAGACGCTGATTAATGTCATTTTTGAAGGTGGCTATTATCAGCAAGTTAAGCTGACCTGGTTAGTCGATGGCAAACAGCAAGTTTGGCAAAATCCAATAGAAATCGACGGCGTACCGCAATGGTTTATTGATTTAGGCTTTTTCAAAACCATTAAAAAAGAAAGCGTGATTACCTCTGGCTGGATCCAGTTAGCCCGCCTTGAAATTACAGCGCACCCTGGTTTTGGCTACCATGAGCTATGGCGTACCATGAGCAACGCCATTATGGTGTTCGCTATTTTGTTTTTACTTGCCATTGTACTCGCCCGAGTTGGGCTATCGTGGATACTCAAACCCTTACATGATATCGCCGAGCACGCCAAGGATATTGCGCAACGCAAATTTGGCCCTGAACTCGATATCCCAAAAACCTCTGAATTAAAATCTGTGGTGACCGCCTTTAACAGCATGTCACAACAGCTTAAGCAGGTCTTTAGTTCATTAGATGAAGAAGTCACCGAGCTGCGTAAGAAAAACTTGGTAGACCAAGTGTCTGGATTGCCGAACCGCCAATACATGATGGGCCAAATAAACAGCTGGTTAAGCGAGCCCTCAAACGGTGCTTTGCTACTGGCTAAGTTTGATTGGCTGGAAGAAGTGCACAGTAAGTATGGCTACCAAGTGCGTGATGAGACTATTCGCTTACTGTCTGAGAAAATGACCCAACACTTAGATGGCGTCGCACCCTCTATCATTGCCCGAATTGCGGCCTATGAGTTTGCTTTCCTACTACCCAGTGCAGAGCACGAACAGACCAGTAAATATCTACAGAGTCTTATTCGCACCGTAAATCAAGAGATGTCGAAGGCTGGCTGCAAGCCAAATGAGAATTTTGCCATTGGTCTGGCTGAGCGTTTAGGACAAATGACCGTATCTGACATTTTGGCACAAACCGATAATGCTCAGCAAAAAGCTATCCAAGAAAATAAAGTATTCCATTGGTTTGAGACCAATGAAAAACAACTGTTTACCCGCGAGCAATGGCGCGAGCATTTGGGTAAAGCCATCTCGACCAAAAAATTCCAATTCAAATGGCAACCGGTACAATTTAATGGCAACAGAGGCGTGGTTCAGCGTGAACTCTATTGCCAGGTAACGATTGGCGATAAAGTTATCCATGCCGGCCAGTTTATGCCCTATGTTGAATTGCTGTCATTAGGCTCAATGTTAGATAGAAGTTTAATTGAAACCGTAAATGAAAAGCACCTGTTAGACCGTAATTATGAGCCCATCGCCATTAATTTGACCTTCCAAAGTCTAAGCGACCTGAGCTTCCATGACTGGTTGAAACAGTTCTTGCGCACTACGCCATTGGCTGAGCGAATGTGCTTTGACATACCCGAAGCCGGTATCTATAGCGACCCTGAAGCCTGTGAGGCCTTGTGTGCTATTATCCGTGACAGCGGCGCCCACTTTGGTATCGATCATTTCGGTCGCCAATTTGGCTCAATGGCATACCTGCAGTCACTTAGGCCGACATACGTCAAGCTGGATCAATCTTTCGCGTATTATGACGAAAGCCAACACAGCAGTGAGCTATGCCGAGCACTGGTGAACGTTGCCAGAGGACTCGACATCCAAATCATCGTCACTGGTATCCAAGAAGAGCAGCAGCTTAAACGATTTGAGCCATTAAAAACCGATGCTTATATGGGCTTTATCACCCCACCAGAGAAAATCGAGTTATAGCACTAAGTTAGGCATCACATGAGCAGTCATCGTGATGCCGAGCCAACAAGACAGCAAGCAAGATAGTCGCTAAGGGCGACTTGAGCACTTATCCCGATCATTATAAGAATTTGATCGACTCATCGCGATTGTTGGCAAACGAGTTCAGAGCGAATAGCTGATGCGGTGTTAACGAGCTGAACCGTAGAACCACTATGCGCTTCACTCGTTGCAAGCCGCATGGATGTGGTGAATGTCATTAATGCACGACTATAAGGATATACGAGGTAGAGTAACGCAGGAGCAGTTAACGACCTTGTCTCAGAACCGCTAAGCTCTCTCTCAGTGACTCAATGTTCATACTGATTGGTATGATATCGAAACTCGGCATTATAGCTTGGATACAAAAAAGCCCTTCGAATTATCGAAGGGCTTTTTCATCACTATCTTTAAGAAGTGGTCGGTGATAGAGGATTCGAACCTCTGACCCTCTGGTCCCAAACCAGATGCGCTACCGGGCTGCGCTAATCACCGAATTTTGTGTTTCGATACCGATATAAAATCACTATCTAAAAATGAGTGGTCGGTGATAGAGGATTCGAACCTCTGACCCTCTGGTCCCAAACCAGATGCGCTACCGGGCTGCGCTAATCACCGAACATAGGGGGAAAAGTGGGGTGACTGATGGGACTTGAACCCACGACAACCGGAATCACAATCCGGGGCTCTACCAACTGAGCTACAATCACCACTGTGTACTTTTCTTGCTAACAAGCTCTTTTCCAACTGGTGCACCCAGAAGGATTCGAACCCTCGGCCTCACCCTCCGGAGGGGTGCGCTCTATCCAGCTGAGCTATGGGTGCCTGCCTTGTTAGCGCCGCATATAGTAGGGATAAATTAACGGCGCGTCTATAGTAAAGCTAACTTTTTTTGCTCATTTGCTCAAGTTTTAGCTAATTGATCTAAATATAATCATGAAACAGTCAAAATAATGACTTGGATCTGATTTTTTTTCATGCTATTTATACCTATTAACCCCAAATCCTAGTCTAAAAAATAATTATAGCGATTGGCGGAGCCATGTTTAGGGATGACAGACACCCACACTCAGAGATTGAGGTGGGGCGATTACACAAAAGGATTGCTCGCTTAAAGGCACTTGCACTTAAGTATAAGCGCGCAGAAATAACCCAAAATGCTCTATTAGAGATATCGAACCTAGCAGCTAAGGTCAATTCGACCGAGCAGTTTTACTCCGGTATTCATAATACATTGAGCAAGCTTTTGCCTGCCGATAATTTTTTTGTGGCCATCGTTAACCCACAAACCCAGCGCATCGAACTACCCTTTTTTATTGACGAAAAAGATTCGCACCCTAGCCTCATCTATCCCGACGAAGATATGTCTCGCACGCTCTATAGCGGCCTGACAGGCTACGTACTCAAAACGGGCCAGCCACTTCTGTGCGATGAGATAAAGTTCAATCAGTTGGTTGCTGATAAACAGATCATGAGCCGAGGCACGGCTTGCCATCAATGGCTGGGTGTACCTATCTTTAATGGCAGTGAAACAGCGGGTGTGTTGGTAGTCCAAAGTTACCGCGAAGCCATTAGTTACGGTGAAATAGAAGTTGAGCTAATGATTTTCATTAGCCAGCACATTGCAGGTGTATTTGAACGTATTCAACACCAACAACAACTAGAGCAAGCCATTGAGCACCGCACTAAAGAGCTCAGTGTTGCTTATGACAAACTTAAGCAGGAAGTGTTTGAGCGCCGCCGCGCTGAACGCCTGCAAAAATCACTCTTTGAAATCGCTAACCTCTCCAACACGCGATTAAAGGTCGATGATTTCTACGCCGAGCTGCACCGGGTGATCAGTCACCTATTGCCAGCCAATAACTGTTATATCGCATTAATAGATGAGAGCGGACGTCATATCGACTTCCCGTTTTATGTATCACAGCTCAGCGCGACCCCGCCACAAAAGCGACCATTGTCAGATGGGTTAACCGAATACATTCTCAAGAATAAACGGCCCATGCTGCTCGACAGTAAAGATATCAGAGCCTTGATTGAGGCCAATGAACTTTATGCTGAAGCACCGTTTTTAAATAAAACTGAAACCATCCACCAATGGATAGGGGTGCCACTGTTTATTCAAGGTATCGTTCGTGGTGCCTTAACGATTTACAGCTTCAGTATGTCGCAAAATTATCAGGCTAAAGATGTTGAGCTACTGACCTTTGTCTCACAACATATCGCCGCGGCAATTGAGCGTAAGTTATCAGCCGAGTCACTGCGCCGCAGCTATGAAGAGTTAGAAGATAAAGTCGCGCATCGTACCCAAGCTTTGGCCATGCTTAACCAAGATTTAGAAAAAGAGATAGCGCAGCGTTGCAAAGTTGAGCAGCAATTGGTCCATGATGCTAGTCACGATACGTTAACTGGCCTGCCTAACCGCGCCATGTTTATGGAGCGACTCAACCAGGCCATAAAACATGTTAGACGCCACGGACTTGACCGTTTTGCACTACTGTTTATCGATTTAGATCGCTTTAAGTTGATTAACGACACCTTAGGCCACCTCCAAGGTGACCGCTTTTTAATTGAAACCGCAAAACGATTACAGCAATGCATTCGAGACAACGACACCTTAGGTCGCATTGGCGGTGATGAGTTTGTGATATTGCTCGACAGCATTAATGAAGTCGAAGATGCCAAAGAAGTGGCCGAGCGAGTATTAACCAGTTTGTCGCGACCCTATGAAATTGGCGATCAAAGCTTTACCTCTGGTGCCAGTATCGGTATCGCTTTTAGCGGCAAACAGAAAACCGATACCAGTGAGTCATTATTACGTGATGCTGATGCCGCAATGTATCAAGCTAAGTCTAAAGGTAAAGGCTGTTATATCATCTTTGATGAGCAGTCCCATACTCAGTTAATCAAAGATGTTGAGCTCGAGATTGAACTGCGCCAAGCTATCGCCGAAGACAAACTGGCCATTCAATATTTCCCAATAATGGATTTGACCAACGAGAACGTCATCGCCATTGAACCCACACTCTATTGGTTGCATCCTCAGCTAGGCAAAATCAAACAAGCCCAACTAAATAACATTGCCGAGCACTGTAATCTAACCAAAGAGCTTGATTTATATTTACTAGAGCAACTCAATAAAGAGTACCCACAACTGCAAGCCAGCCCACTGGCCGATACTGGCTTGCATTTGACCATCGCTAGCCAACACCTCAAACATAAACATGCGGTACGTAAGCTTAAAAACCGTCTCAAGCAATGCCTGTTTAAGCCTGAAAATGTGTGGTTATTTTTCGATGAGAAAGAGTTTGTGCTGGATACTGAAAACCATATCAATGCGTTCGATCTATTGAAAAAGCTCAACATGAATCTGGCCCTTTGTGCTTATGGCACTGCCCATAGCGCACTAAGCAGCTTAACCTTCTTGCCGCTACGCGGTCTAAAGCTTGATTCTAGCTATGTTTCTCATCTAGAGCATGAACAACATCAACGCTTGCTTAAAGCCCATAATCTCAGTGCTCAAGCGCTTGAGCTAACCTTATTTGTTGAAGGGGTGAGCAGCGATATACAGCGCCAGCAACTGCTCAACTTAGGGGTAAAAGAGGGGCAAGGCCCGGCACTTGGCCGAGCTTTTGATATCAATGGGCTGGATAAAAAAAAATTTTTGCAAGAGATATGCGCCTAACCCACCGGCCATAAGCCCGCAATTCATCACTAGCCACAGCCAGATGGATCGCTAAGCAGAAGGTTACTTTTTAAACATATCACGCAAGTTGGCAATATTAGCCTTACCGGCTTGCACACGTTGCTGCTCACTTTGCTGGGGTTTACGGTTTTCCCAAATCAAGTCGTCCTGGGGCAACTCCATTAAAAAGCGGCTTGGCTCGCAGCGCATCACCTCGCCAAATTGACGCCGCTCGCGACAAACAATAAACCACAACTCTTTTTGTGCTCGGGTGATACCTACGTAAGCGAGGCGCCGCTCTTCTTCAACATTATCTTCATCGATACTGCTTTGGTGCGGCAATATACGCTCTTCAGTTCCCACCATAAACACATAGGGGAACTCCAACCCTTTAGAGGCATGCAAAGTCATCAATTGCACCTGATCGCCTGCTTCATCTTCACTATTGCGCTCCATCATGTCGCGCAAAGTCAGTCGCGTTACCACCTCAGGCAAAGTCATGCCTTCATCAAGCTCATCACCCTCTAACATCTCAGTCACCCAGCGATACAGCTCGGAGATATTTTTCATCCGCATTTCAGCGGCTTTGGCGCTGGTACTGGTCTCGTAGAGGTAATCTTCGTAATTAATATTTCGGATCAGATGCTTAACGGCTTCAACGGGTTCGCCACGGCTTGCATGCTCACCAGTATCCACAATAAATTTGCCAAATTGATACAGCGACGACATGGCAGCGGGCGGCAAATGATGATTAAGCTCACTATCAAAAATGGCTTCAAACAAAGAGATCTGTTTTTGATTAGCAAAGTTGCCCACGCGCTCTAAAGTAGCTGGGCCTATGCCCCGTTTAGGTAAGTTCACCACTCGCAAAAATGCATTGTCATCATCAGGGTTTACCACTAAACGCAGGTAAGCCATGATGTCTTTAATTTCAGCGCGACCAAAAAATGAGGTACCGCCACTTAACTTGTAAGGAATACGGTTGGTCATCAACGCCCTTTCCAACAGGCGTGATTGATGGTTTCCGCGGTACAGAATCGCGTAATCACCAAATGAGGTTTTACCCACAAACTTGTGACGAATCATCTCCGCAATGACTCGCTCAGCTTCCTGCTCCTCATTTGCCGCCATCAACACTCTCAGCGGCTCACCGTAGGCCAGCTCACTGAACAATGATTTATCGTAAACATGCGGGTTATTAGCAATCAAAATGTTAGCGGCCCGCAAGATGCGCTGACTTGAACGGTAGTTTTGCTCCAACTTAATCAAACGCAGGGAAGGAAAGTCTTTGCCCAATAGCACTAAGTTCTGCGGCTTAGCCCCACGCCAAGAGTAAATAGATTGATCGTCATCGCCCACAACGGTAAAGCGTGCTCGCTCGCCCACTAGCAACTTCACCAATTCATATTGGCTGGTGTTTGTATCTTGATACTCATCCACCAGCAAATATTGAATGCGTGTTTGCCAGCGCTGTCGCACTTCAAGGTTATGCCGCAACAACAGTGTTGGCAGTAAAATTAGATCATCAAAATCGAGCGCATTGTAGGCTTTCATATGTTGGGCATAGCGCTGATACAACAAAGCAAATAGCTGCGACTGCTCATCTTTAGCCGTCTTACGCGCTTGCTCCGGAATCATCAAATCACCTTTCCAATTGGAAATGGCGGTCATTAACGCACTCAGCAGATCTTTATCACCGTCTAGCTCATTTTCGGTCAGCTCTTTTAACAGTGCCAACGTATCTTGGTCATCGAATAAGGAAAAACCAGGTTTCAAGCCGACCACTTTGTACTCGCGCTTGATGATCTCTAAGCCTAAGGTATGAAAGGTTGATATCCATAAGCCCCGCGCTTCTTTACGTCCCATCGACTGCGCCACACGCTCTTTCATTTCACGTGCAGCTTTATTGGTAAAGGTGACCGCGGCAATATTGCGCGGTTTATAACCACACTTTTGCACCAAATAAGCAATTTTATTGATGATCACACGGGTCTTGCCACTACCTGCACCAGCAAGTACTAAACAAGGGCCACTGACATAGTGTACCGCGTCATTTTGTCCGGGATTGAGCTTCATGGATACGTTATAACCAAGATAATCTAGAAAGGCTGTAAAGCAGGAATCATAGCAGAAACCACAGTGCAAACGAAAAGGTTCTATTGATTAACTGCAACGACACCAATTGTGGCTATATTTATTAACTGCAATCTCAAAAACTTAGCAAGCTAATTCTAAAATGATGCAAATTATTGCTTGCGAGTGACTATACACATGACTACACTATGAATGAACGTTCATTCATTTGTGAGTGATTTATGCACAACAAACAAGACCGCATATTACGTGCGGCAGAGAAGATTATCGCAAACGGTGGTATTCAGGGCCTGTCAATGCAGCATGTTGCCAACGAGGCCGGTGTGGCTGCAGGTACGATTTATCGCTACTTCAAAGATAAAAATGAGCTCATATTAACACTACGTCGAGATGTGTTAGCCCAAGTTGCAGAAGCGATCTTAGAGGATCATGACCAAGGTAATTTAGAGCAACGCTTTAAGCGTATTTGGATGAAAATGTACCACTACGGTAAACAGCGTACGCCTGCCAACCTCAGCTATGAACAGTATGCTCACTTGCCTGAAAGCAATACGGATGAAATTCGTCAGATTGAATTACAACTGTTTGCGCCATTGCTGCACCTTTTTGAAGAGGGGCTCAAACAGGGCAGTATTCAGCCGCTGCATCCACGCGCGCTGTATGCCTTGTCAATGGAGCCGGCGATGACCTTAGCCCGCGCTATCAGACGTGGACTCATCGAATACCAAACTGAAGAGATCGACTTGGCCTGCGAATTATGCTGGCAAAGCATCCAAGTAAAAACTGAACAACACGCTAAAGGAGCGGTTCGGACATGAAAAAATGGACAATGGTAATGCTAGTGATAGCCGTACTGGCATTTGGCTCTGTGATAGGTTTTAACCTTTTTGTTAAAGGCAAAATTGCTGACGCTATTGCAAACATGCCCGAGCCCGTATCGCCGGTGACTGCGATTGAAGTGCAATCAAGTCATTGGCAACCCACGATTAATGCAATTGGTTTTGTAGAACCTAACCAAGGGGTGACAATCTCCAATGAGTTAGCAGGCGTAGTGTCAGCCATTCGATTTGAAAACGGTACACAAGTCGAAGCAGGACAAATGCTGATTGAACTCGACTCCAAAGTCGAAAAGGCCAATTTAAAAAGTAAGCAAGTGCAGCTGCCCGCTGCCGAAGCTGACTTTAAAAGGCTCACCAAGTTATACAAGCAAAACTCGGTATCTAAACAAGATTTGGACAATAGTGAATCTAAGTACTTAGCGCTTCTAGCCGACAGTGAAAGCCTAAGTGCCACTATCGGGCGTCGTGAAATTAAGGCCCCGTTCTCGGGTTTAGTCGGTATTCGCAACGTTAACTTAGGTGAATATCTGCAAACCGGTACTGAAATCGTGCGTTTAGAAGATATTAGTACCATGAAGATTCGCTTCACTATTCCGCAAACCCAGCTGTCCCGCATTGCGACTGGGCAAAAAGTGCATGTATATGTTGATGCCTACCCCACCGAGCCATTTGAAGGGGTGATCTCTGCCATTGAGCCTGCAGTGTTCTACCAAAGCGGCTTGATTCAAGTGCAGGCTCAAATTCCCAATACTGACGCCAAATTACGCAGCGGCATGTTTGCCAAAGTGGATATCCTACTGCCCGAGCTAGCAGAGCAAGTGGTATTGCCGCAAACGGCCATCAGCTTTACTTTATATGGCGACTCTGTATACATCATTGAAGATAAGGAAGAAAATGGCGAAACAGTTAAGCGTGTACAACAAGTGAATGTCACTGTAGTTGAGCGTGATGAGCTCAATGCACTGGTGACTGGTGGCGTTAAAGCCGGAGATGTCATCGTGACATCTGGGCAGGTTCGCCTCAGTAATAACAGTAAAGTCGATGTGACGGAGGATGACGCACTCACTCCCCCAGCCACACTGCCGCAATTATAACGGGGGGTCTGGCAATGCGCTTTACTGATATCTTTATTCGCCGCCCTGTATTGGCAGCTTCAATCAGCTTCCTCATTGTGCTGCTCGGGGCGTATGCGCTGAAGAGCATGCAGGTGCGAGAATACCCTGAAATGACCAATACCGTGGTCACGGTGACCACCAGTTATTACGGGGCTGATTCCAATCTCATTCAAGGCTTTATCACTCAGCCATTAGAACAAGCTCTCGCACAGGCAGATAATGTTGATTTCATGACATCGGAGAGCTTCTTAGGTAGTTCAAAAATTACCGTCTACATGAAGCTCAACACCGATCCCAATGGCGCCTTGGCCGACATTCTCGCTAAGGTCAACTCGGTACGCTCGCAGCTGCCTAAAGAAGCTGAAGATCCTACAGTCGAGATGTCTACTGGGTCGCAAACTTCGGTGCTGTATATTTCGTTTTATAGCGACCAAATTAACTCAAGTCAGATCACCGATTACCTTGAGCGCGTAGTGAAACCTGAGCTATTTACGATTGATGGTGTCGCTAAGGTCAACCTCTATGGCGGCATAAAATACGCAATGCGAATTTGGCTTGATCCTGCACGTATGGGGGCATTTAATCTATCCTCTACCGATGTCATGAATGTGTTGCAAGCCAACAACTATCAGTCTGCCGTAGGCCAAGCCAATAACACTTTCACTTTGTTTAACGGTACCGCGGATACACAAGTTGCCACCGTTGCTGAACTGGAAAAGTTAGTAGTTGGCAGTAAGGACGGGCTAGTGATTCGCCTTGGCGATATCGCTACGGTAAGTTTGGAGAAAAGCCATGATGTTTATCGTGCCTTGGCCGATGGCCAGGAGGCGGTTGTTGTTGGCCTCGATGTGACTCCGACAGCCAATCCGCTGATTGTGGCAGCCGATGCTCGCGCCATGATGCCGCAAATATCACGCGACTTGCCTGTTTCGATGAAAGCCCGCGTGCTGTATGACTCTTCTCTTGCCATTGATGAGTCTATTGATGAAGTGATCAAAACCATTGGTGAAGCCGCGCTGATTGTTATCGTGGTGATCACCCTGTTCTTAGGCTCGTTTAGAGCAGTATTAATCCCTATTGTCACCATTCCTTTGTCATTGATTGGCGTGGCGGTGATCATGCAAATGTTTGGCTTTACCCTTAACTTGATGACATTACTGGCAATGGTACTGGCGATCGGTTTGGTTGTGGATGATGCCATTGTGGTAGTAGAAAATGTCGACCGCCATATTAAACTGGGTGAAACACCGTTTAGGGCGGCAATTATCGGTACACGAGAGATCGCGGTACCCGTTATTTCGATGACGATTACCTTAGCGGCAGTTTACGCCCCCATCGCCCTTATGGGGGGGATTACTGGGTCACTATTTAAAGAGTTCGCCCTAACCTTAGCCGGTGCGGTATTTATCTCTGGTATTGTCGCATTAACCTTATCACCAATGATGTGCTCTAAAATCCTCAAAGCCCACAGCCAGCCAAATCGATTTGAACAAGCTGTTGAGCGATTTTTAGCAGGCCTAACCAATCGCTACAATCGGATGTTATCTGCTGTTTTAGAAAAGCGTCCGGTGATTATTGGTTTTGCGGTAATCGTATTTATCTCTTTACCTATCATGTTTAGCTTTATCCCGTCGGAGCTTGCGCCCAACGAAGATAAGAGCGTGGTCATGATGATGGGCACCGCGCCATCCAGCGCCAATTTAGATTATATTCAGTCGAATATGACCTTAGTCACCAATATGATCAGCGAGCAACCAGAAGCCGCTGCATCATTAGCATTTGTTGGGGTACCTAACGCCAACCAGGCATTTGGTATTGCGCCATTAGTGCCATGGAGTGAGCGTGACAAGAGCCAGAAAGAGATGCAAAAGTTCTTTGGTGAACAGGTTAAAACCATTCCGGGAATGGCGGTAACCACGTTCCAAATGCCAGAGCTGCCTGGGGCATCAAGTGGCCTACCAATCCAGTTTGTGATCACCAGTTCGGCATCATTTGAGAGCTTATTCCAAATTGGTTCCAGCGTGCTGGAAAAAGTACAGCAAAGTCCACTGTTTGTTTACTCTGAAATTAACCTCAAGTTTGATTCAGGAGCGATGAAAATCCATATCAAACGCGATGTTGCAGGCGCTTATGGCATCACGATGCAGGATATCGGTTTAACCTTAACCACCATGATGAGTGATGGCTATGTTAACCGCATTAACCTCGATGGCCGCTCCTATGAGGTGATTCCGCAAGTGGAGCGCAAATACCGCGCTAACCCAGAATCACTAGCAGGTTATTACCTTACTGCTGCCGACGGCCGCTCTATCCCCTTAGCAAGTTTGGTCGATATCGAGATGGTTTCTGAGCCAAGGTCACTGCCGCACTTCAACCAAATGAATGCGGTGACCGTGGGCGGTGTGGCGACTCCTGGGGTTGCTATCGGTGATGCGATCGCTTTTCTTAAAAACATTGGCGATAACGACTTACCTAAGGGCTATAGCTACGACTTTCTTGGTGAAGCACGTCAGTATGTTACTGAAGGTTCGGCATTATATGCCACCTTTGGCCTCGCCTTGGCCATCATCTTTTTGGTATTGGCTAGCCAATTTGAAAGCCTAAAAGACCCACTAGTGATCTTAGTGTCAGTGCCACTGGCGATTAGTGGCGCCTTGATTGCGCTTGGGTGGACCCACGTTATGGGGCTATCGTCGATGAACATCTATACGCAGGTAGGTTTAATCACCTTAGTGGGGCTGATCACTAAGCACGGTATCTTAATGTGTGAGGTGGCTAAAGAAGAGCAGCTACACAATGGTTTGAGTCGCACTGAAGCCATTAAGCATGCGGCGACAATTCGACTGCGCCCCATTTTAATGACTACCGCAGCAATGATTGCCGGTCTGATTCCGCTGCTATTTGCGGTGGGTGCAGGCGCAGTAGCGCGATTCAATATTGGCCTAGTGATCGTCTCAGGGCTGGCTATTGGTACCGTGTTTACCTTGTTTGTACTGCCGGTGATATACACTTACTTGGCAGAAAAACATCAACCCCTGCCCGTATTTGATGAAACGTTAAAGGCAGATCCTACGCTCGCAGAGCAACCATCGCAAGCTTAATTGGCCAAGCCAAGCAAACACCGCTTAGTTCGCACTAAGCGGTGTTTATTTTGGCAATCGTCAATGGCTCAGGTACAATCTACCACCATTGAGCATTTAGCACTGAAGCGGAAACCAACATGATCAACCCAAAGAAAATCGAAGAAGTTGCCAAGCAATTAAGTGATAACCTGCCAGCAGGTTTAAAGCAATTTGCTGGGGAGTTTGAGGACAAAAGCAAGCAGGTGCTGCAAAGCCAATTAATGAAATTGGATGTGGTTTCACGAGAGGAGTTTGAAGTTCAGCAGCATGTATTACTGAAGACCCGTGAAAAGCTCGAAGCACTGCAAGCTCAGGTTGAGGCCTTAGAGGCCAAATTAAACCAAGACCAACAATAAATAAAAGAGCACCGATTAAGGTGCTCTTTTATTTTGCCTCATCTAAACCTTTTGGCGGTTGTTATGATGGACAAATAACACCACGCAACTGGCAAGCAATACCAAATCTTTGACAATAAACTGACCGCTTGAGGTTAGCATCCAAAAACCGCTGTCAGTGCTGTAGGCCGGCAGACTAATAATAAAGGTTTGAGTCGCAATGAAGGTCAGCGCCGCCATCAACAACCCCAGATGATAGATAGGCGTTGAAATGCGTGCCATCATTAAAGCAACCACAGCAATAAGCTCAATGACTCCAATAAAGTAAGAGCCATGTAGCACACTAAAGTAATCATAAATCCAGCTAAACAACACGCTGGTGCGCATCAAACCTTCAATGCCATCGGCTTCAATTTGGGTAAATTTCATCCCGCCAATCCAGGTCAGTACTAACACGACCCCAAGCCAATTTAGCCGCAATGCCCACTGCTGTAATGTATCATTAGCGCTGTAGTACGCTGCTAAATACAAGGCCACAGCGGCAATCCCTAGGTACTTAATCAAACCTTGGCCTGCACCAATAGCTGGAAAACCACCTAGGCTGTCAATCCATACAGGATGAGTCAACAACATCAGCATGGGAACTAAAGCCAGCGCCGCATACCCATACAGCAAGCGGATGCGCCAACGTTTGGCGGGCAATAGTAAGACGGCAACCAATAACAACTGCAGTACACCAACGGCGCTACCTAGCCAGCCAATCTCAGGCAGATTAAGGTGACCTAACTGCTTGATGTAATAATTGGCATCATCACCGGTAAAGCGATTAAATGCGGTAATAAATAGAAAAATGATTAATAAGTAGCGTGCAATCTCGCTACCTGTGTTTACGCTAAAAGTTTTCATTCGGTTCTCCTGATCTGGCTCAAGAGACCTGTGGCAAGTCAGATTACTTTCAACCAACCCACTAAAAACCTATTTTTCCATTCACATTGCCATGTTGTTGCCACAATTGATCAGCGTCTCGGCCCCCTATGAATATGCTAATTTGCTGTAATAGCGATGATAAACAACAAGGAAATGTCATGTTTAAATCGCTCAATATGCAACAAAGCCCTATCAATAGTAAATTACTGCTCATTGCAGTTATCGCCCTGCTGTCATTTATCCCCCTAGGCATACTGATGGATATCACTTCCGATCGCCAAGCCTTGCAACAACAAGTGATTGACGATATTGGCAATAGCTGGGGTCACGCTCAACGTGTTGCCGGCCCTGTTCTGGTGGTGCCTTATACCTATGAGATTGTGAATAATAGTGTCGACAATAATGGGGATATTAAACAGGTTCGCAGCCACTTTAATAGTGAACTCGTTATCTTGCCAAAGCAGCTTGATCTTGATATTGCCGTCCAACACGACTTACTTTCACGTGGGATTTTCGAATCGTTAGTCTACAAAGGCAACATTAGCGGCAAAGCGCAATTTGATCTCAGCAATCTCACCGTGGCCAACCTAATACGGTTTGACTATCGCAATGCGCGGATAGTTTTTGCCGTTTCAGCTAACCAAGCCATTGATAAAGTCAGCCGCTTTGATTTAATCGCAGTAAACTCAGCGGCGCAGCAACCCACATTGGGGGAATTAATGCCCGGCACAGGCCTGAGTGAACAACCTGGCTTGCAATCAGGCTTTCATCGTCTAGTTGACCTCAGCGACAAACACACGCAACTAGAGACTGATTTTGCGATACAGTTACGTGGCTCTCAAGCTATCAGCGCCCTACCTCTTGGCCAACAAACCCAACTGACTTTTACCGCAGACTGGCCACACCCAAGCTTTAAAGGTTTACTGCCTACCTCACGCCACATTGATAACCAAGGTTTTAAAGCAACATGGCAAGTCAGTCACTTAACCCGTAATTACCCGCAGCAATTTAGCACTCAATCCCGGCAGAATTTAACGGAAGTAGAAGCCTATGCACAGCTGTTTCAACCTGTGACTCACTACGGACAAATACATCGCGCGGTGAAATATGGGTTACTGTTTATCTTGTTATCTTGTATCACCTTACTGATTTTTGAATTGAGCTTAAAACGCAATGTTAGCCTGATCCAATACTTGATGATCACCTGTGCTATGACACTGTTTTATCTATTGCTCCTGTCTCTTTCAGAGCATTTACCATTTAGCTTGGCCTATGGTCTAGCGACTTTAGTTCCTATCACTTCGGTGAGCCTCTATATGGGCAGCATTATGGCCAGTAAGCGTCATGGCGCCATCATGGCGGCGTTGCTCAGTTGTTTATATGCTTTACTTTACGGCGTGCTCAAGCTCGAAGACTATGCACTGCTAATGGGCAGCGCTCTACTCGTGGTGGTGATGCTGGTATTAATGTTTATTACTCGTCATGTCCCAGAAACCGAGCAAAAAGCTCTTTTATGAGTAAAGATTAATGGATAATTCATGCTCTTAATATGGCGCGTGCTTAGCTCACGCGCTAGCCTACTCTTTTTTACACTGAGGCTCAGCTTTGTCATCAACTCCTAGTGCTCGTCGTTACTGGCTACTAATGTGGTCGCTACTACTTTCTTTGCCCGCGGTTATTTGGTTCAGCGGTATTAATCTGTTTGCCACTGTGCCGCTAGACTCCCTCCTAGCACAAGGGCTTTATTGGCTTACCTCTACGGGGACCGCCCCCTATGGCGTCCTGACCGTATTGGCAATCTATGCCCTTAGTTACCGATGTTTACCTAAAAAGCACTTTACAGCGCTCGTGCTCAGTGTCGCCGTCGCGATGGTCTCATCACTGACGCTCAACCAATTTTTAAAACCATTCTTCAGCGAAGCGCGACCTAATGCTGTCCTGCTGCAAGAGCAAGGTTTGCTCAATACCAAGCAGTTTTATATGCAGGAAAAAGCTGACCGCCAACAGCAAATTACAGTTGCCACTGAGCAGTACTTACAACAAACTGATGCCATTGCGCTATCGGACAATATCAAACAGCACTGGTTACATGAGGTCGGCTTTGCCTTCCCCTCTGGGCACACCTTATTTGCGGTGTCACTGAGTTTAGTGGTGAGCTACTTTTTTGTGATCGCCGGACAATGGTGGCTACCCAGCATACTCATTGTTTGGACCTGGCTGATGGGCATTAGCCGCATGGTTCTTGGCATGCATTGGTCTCAAGATGTGTTGGCCTCATCCATCATCGGTGGTTTGATCGCCCTGTTCAGTCTATATTGGGTGCTAAGGTGGCAAACACATTGGACTCGACGCTACCCTGCTACCCCATCAACCTTTGATAGCGAGTTACCTAAATGAATGCTTCACAGCTTGATAGTATCGACATCCAAATACTGCGGCTCATGCAACAACACGGCAAACTGGCCAACCAAGAGTTAGCACAGCTAGTGGGCTTATCCGCTTCGCCCTGCTCTCGCCGCGTCAAAGCCATGGAAGAAAGCGGCATTATTGCAGGCTATAGCACCATTCTGAACCCACAGGCATTTAAGCTTAATCTCACAGCCTACGTGCAAGTGAAACTAGAGAAACATGCGCAGTCAATTTTAGAAGCCTTTGAGCGGGAAATGTTGAGCTATGACGAAGTCCTTGAATGCTGTCTGTTAACCGGCAGCGATGCAGATTATCAGCTCAAAGTCTTGGTGGTAGATATGGAAGCTTATAAGCGCTTTCTACTAGAGAAACTGACTACTAACCATGATATTGCCGGAGTTCATTCCAGCTTTGTACTGAAACAAGTGAAGAGTCACAGCGCAATTCCATTGCCATAAAGTCTGCGTTAAGCCACAAATTCAGCAGTTAGGCGCTGTTTTTACTCCCCGATAAAATTGCGCCTATTGTTCACCATACAGAATCAGAGCAAGAAATAGCGACCAAACGCCAGATATTCGCGAGAATTCACTACTAAAATCCTTAACCACCCATTATGTTTGCGAATAAATACGAACTAAGAGCAATAAACAAGCGTTGACCTTAGTAATTTTCGCTCTATGATGCCTGCTCTTCATGTTAAAGAGACCCGTTACAATGAGCAGTCATCAGCAAACTCACTTTAGTTCTCGAATCGGCTTTATTATGGCTGCAGCAGGTTCTGCTGTGGGCGTGGGCAATATTTGGGGCTTTCCTACTCAAGCGGCTACCCACGGTGGAGGCGCTTTCCTACTCGTCTATCTAATTCTAATCGTGCTGCTGGGTTACCCTATGTTAATGGCAGAGCTAATGATTGGCCGCCACGGTCAAACCAACCCCGCCGATGCGATGGCTAAATTGGGCCGCAGCCAAACTAGCCGCAGTATTGGTCGGTTTATCGGCTTTGCCTCCATTATCACGGCCACATTAATCTGCACTTTTTACACAATTTTGTCAGGCTGGTTTGTGAGCTTTGCAGCGGCACCGCTAGCACAAATGGCAGGTGCCGACGGCGTTGCTGACTGGCTGATGCAGTTCTCTTTATCACGTAATTTAATATTCACCCTTATCTTCACGGCAATGGTGGTTGTGGTTATTCGCCAAGGAGTACAACAAGGAATTGAACGTTGGTCAAAGCGCTTGATGCCGTTGCTGCTGGCCATACTGATTTTAGGCGTACTGTACATCATGACCTTACCCGGTGCGACCGCCGGCCTAAGTGCCTTGCTCATTCCTGACTTCAATCGAGTTTGGGATGCAGATGTGCTGATGGGCGCCCTAGGGCAGACCTTTTTCTCACTCACTGTGGGGACAGGCGCAATGATGGTTTACGGCGCCTACCTTAACCGGCAAGAGAACATCGGTAAATTAACCGCTTATGTGACTTTGACAGATACCAGTGTGGCGTTTTTAGCGGCCTTAATGATTATCCCGGCCATGTATGTTGCTCAACACAATGGCGTGCAAATATTTGCCGAAGATGGCAGCTTACTCAACTCCGACACGCTAGTCTTTACCGTTCTTCCGGCGTTATTTGAAACCCTCGGCGGCTATCTGCAATATGTGATTGCTATCATTTTCTTCTTACTGATGACAATCGCAGGCTTAACATCGGCAATCTCCATTGTTGAAGTGCCAACCAGCTATTTAGTAGAGAAAACCCAGCTGGGTCGCGACCGAGCAACGTATTTGGTTGCCACAGTGATCACTTTGATGTCGACCGTCATCGTGTTCAATTTCGAGCAGCTATTTGGTTTAATCATTACCGCCACGACTGAGCGAGCACAACCGTTGATCGCCCTTGGTATTGCCATTTACCTTGGCTGGATCTGGCATCGAAATAGCTTGATTGAAGACATTGCTCAACAACAAGGTGCGGATACCAGCAGTCGCTTTTGGAAACTGTGGCCTATTTACGTGAAATGGGTTTGCCCTATTCTTATCATTGCCATTATTGCCCAGCTAGTCTTGGGCTAACAGCGAAATACCCGCTAACGCATCGCACGCCAACAAGCATTAACAATGGCTCATTTTGGCGTGTAATGCGATATCACCATCTGCGCTGCAGATTCTGCTATCTGTTGCTGCGCCGCCACATCAGGAAAAGGTTGGCCTTGAATCAGTTGCGGCCAGAAGCAAAAGCCCTTAATTAATGCGGTAAACTGGGTCAGGACAAACTGGCTATCTTTAGCCGTTAACGCCCCCGCATCAATAGCAGCAATAAACCATGCCTCTAGCGGCGACTCTTGCTGGCTGAACTGTGCCATTGCCTGTTCTATCAACTGGGGTTTATGGATTGCTTCAGCGATGATGACTTTGGCCATATCCTGAAAAGCGAGCTCACTTAACATAGAAATTTCCGCCAGGGCCAGCTGTGTGAGTTGTGCGGTTAAATCTTGCTCTGGGCTAAATTCGTCACATTCAAAGGTGCATAACGTCGCCATCATGTTGACAATAATGGCCTGAAAAAGCGCCTCTTTACTAGGGAAATGGTTATACACCGTGCGCTTTGAGGCACCGGCGCGCGCAGCAATATCATCCATGCTTGCGACCCCAAAACCACTTAGTTTGAATTCTTGCGTCGCCGCTTCAATGATGTCCAAGCGCTTTTTCTCTGAACGAGAATTTTTTTTGTCTACTATTTTCAATTAATTAACAGCCATTATCGATATTGTCACTAGCTATTTTACACTGATCAGTTTACTTTTCAAAATTACAAAGTAAACTACCCAGTGTAGTTTACTTAGAGTAAAAGTTAATCATCATGTTAAAAGCGATTTTATTAGCAGTTGTTATTGGAGGTTTTATGCTAACGGCCAACTTATTTTCATCTACAGCAGAAAAAGATCTGACGCTGGTAGGCGCTCACCATACCGACAAAGGCTTTCAAAACACCGCAAAAGACTTTAGTAATGACACTGCGATCTTGCCGCTACTTGGCCGTTATATCACCGAGAAACGTACCGATGCCGCACCACTAAAAGCTATTCCGGTCATCACATTGCAGCAACAAGATCTGTTAGACATTCCTGTTGATCGCGACACGGTTATTCGCCTCGGTCACTCAACAATTTATCTGCAAATAGCCGGTCAACGTTGGCTTATCGACCCAGTATTTAGCGAGCGCGCGTCGCCGTTTTCATTTGTGGGCCCCAAACGCTTCCATCAGCCGCCTATAGCACTGTCACAACTACCGGACATCGACGGCGTACTCATTAGTCATGACCATTATGATCACTTAGATAAGGACACCATCGCGCAAATACAGCATAAGGTACAACATTTCGTGGTGCCGCTGGGTGTCGACAAACATTTGTTAAAGTGGCAAGTGCCAGCGGCAAAGATCACCGCTTTAGACTGGTGGCAATCAGCGCAGTTTGAGCAGCTCAATATCACCGCGACTCCCACACAACACTTCTCGGGACGCAGTTTACTCGACAGAGATGAAACTCTCTGGGCGTCCTATGTCATCAAAGGACCAGACAGCAATGTCTATTTCAGTGGTGATTCAGGTTACTTTGACGGTTTCAAAGAGATTGGTCGTCGTTACGGTCCGTTTGATCTCACCATGATTGAAACCGGTGCTTATGATAAAGATTGGTCAACCATTCACATGTCACCACAACAGAGCTTTCAAGCACACCAAGACTTGGGAGGCAATGCAATGATGCCCATCCACAACGGTACTTTTGATTTGGCGTTTCATAGTTGGTATGAACCCTTAGCGCGCATTCAAGCGTTAATTAGCGCTCATAATGACAACCAAGCTGACACGGTAAATAAAGTGCAATTACTTACCCCAAAAATGGGTCAAATATTAGCGGTCAATAATTTGCCCCACACCCAAGCATGGTGGCAAAATCTAAACTAATAACTAAAGTAACAAGTGGTGATAAACATCTATTGCCACTTGTCATCAAAAACTTAATTAAAACAATATAAAACAGAAATTATTTATTTTGATTTCATTTAGCCCAAAAAATAAAACAGTTTCATTCATCTTTAAGATGTCGACATATAATACCAATCAGTATAAACATTTAGTCACTCAGCGAGAATTTAGCGGTTCTGAGGTAAGGTCCTTAAATGCTCCTCGGTAACTGCTCCTGCGTTACCCTACCTCCTATATCCCTATAGTCGTGCATTAATGACATTCACCACATCCATGTGGTTTGCAACGAGTGAAGAGCATAGTTATTCTACGGTTAAGCTCGTTAACACAGCATCAGAATCGCTAAAAATCGCCATTCTGGCGCGTTTTAGGCTGCCTACTTCTGCGTTGAATAATTTCACAAGGGAACAACCATTGTTTCAATCATTCGCCTTGAATTAGTGTGCCCAAAGCGCGCTGAGTAGATCAAATTCTTATACTGATTGGTATAATAATTTAGTATTAACATATCCCGCCCTATTATAAACAAGCTAAACCAAAGCATTAGTCCGCATTAACTATGGCCTTACAAATAGCCATGATGCCAATACACACAGCAAATAAATCAGTATTTAGTATTAAAAAACAGCCAGGTTTAGAATTTATCAACTTAAGATAAAATTATTCTCATTTCTAATTACTTGCCTATACTCTATAGCGGTAATCACTTTCACGAAAAATGATTATTTATAAAACCTAAAACAATAACACTATAACTAAATTACTCATGTAGTAACCATTTACCCTGGTTGAGTAACAATCCCTATTGATTAAATAAGGGTGTGTCGTAAAACCCATAATGGAGTAACACATGAAACCTCTATATCAGTGTATTTTTGCAATGGTCGCACTAATACTGATAAGCCTACCAGTGCACAGTGCTAACCTAAGTAACCCGCAGCAAGTTAAAGATTGTAATTTCAGCAAGAGCGCCAATTGGTGGCAACAAGGCTATGATAGTTTGCCGAATAATATCGCCAATAACCCTGTCACCGGTGACCCGGAGTTTTGTGAGTTCTACCAGTTTGCAGAAGATTGGTTCCTGTACCTGATCTCACCGCAATCAGCCAAAACCAGCCAGGCCAACTGGGAAAATACCAGCCGATTTCCACTTCTAGAGTTAAGCGGTACTAACTCTTGTGATAAAGACGCTCCGGCGCACTCCTTTAATCTGCGCATGATCAAATCAGCCGATGACAGTTCGCCGTTTCAAATGCCAGAACGAATCGATCAGGCCGGTGCCGATGCCATCTACGATCAGCAAGGTAATGTGGTGTTTTATGAAATACGCTTTTCCCGCAACCTATGTGATGTTAAAGCCATTCAGTCGCAGGCAAACTTTCCTGGTAAAACACTCGAACTGAAAATGGCTTGGCGAATCATGACGGCCGACGATGATCCACAACAGTACTATCAAACCACCGCCATCATTAATGACCAACCGCAGCAGCTAGGACTCGTTGGCTGGCACATCGTTATTACTGCTGACAATCACCCCGAAATGGTTTGGGTTACGGTAGATCACAGTAATAATGCCGTGGTGTGCGATCAAATAGGCGCCCAGCAATCTGCTTATGACTTTACCAGCCAGGCTTGTGCTAAAAACATCAAAGATTGTAATAACCTCAATCAATCCCTAAAGTCTACTTCCATTAGCTTACCCAGTGACGTTCAGCCCAATGATATCTGCCAGGTGTTCCCGTTTGGCACTCAAGCTAGCACCGATACAAGCAGCCGAGACTGGCTCAACATCGCCCTCATTGAAAAGCTCAATGACAGCCTACAAAACCAACTGCTAGCCAGTGCCAACCTTCCCACCAGCATGAAAGTTTGGAAAAACTATCAAGTTACTGGTGCGCTATGGATATCGGATATTAATAAAAGCTCTAGCGACACCAGTAACCAACGCGGCTCATTAAAATTAGCCAATACCGTAATGGAAACCACCTTCCAAGGTGATCCACACACAGGCGAAGGCACACTCAATTGTTTTGTGTGCCACAACTACAATGCCCCGGACTCAGGTAAAAGCAACACCGCCTACGGCGCAAATTTAAGTCACATCTTTGACGATGTCATTGATGGCCAATGCCAAGATTTCCAAGCAAAATCAGTCATCAACAGTCAAAGCCAAGCAGAAGCAGCCTGTCCGCAAGTGTGTAATGCGCAGTCGCTAACTTGGCACGGACAGTGGACCAATCAAGATGCCAAAACCGGGGCTCAACTGCCGATGACCGTCTGTGGTTGCTGCCCATAACCTCACCTTCAAGTTAAAACATAATCATAGGCTAACCAATGGGTTAGCCTATTGTGCTAATGATAAATGCATGGAGCAATCATCATGTTCAACATAACTTTTGGTCACAACGACCATCCACGAACTTCACCTAGCCTGCCCCAACATGATTCACCATCTGAGCAAGAAGCTCGAGAAATACAGCTTGCCGAAGCCAAAACAACCTATATTTGGGATACTGACGTGGCAAGTGTTAAAGGTGTGCCGATGGCAGAGTCGGTACCAGAAGCGGATAAACCAACCATAGCTTGGTTCATTAAGGTCATTGAAGTGGCGTTGCAAGTGGTTGAAAATACGCTAGCTAACTCTATCGAAGATGACGATAGCGATGATTTAAGCACCTTAGGTCATATCCGCGATAATCTAAACGGTGTCCGCCAAAAATACCAAGATCAACAACAGCCATCAGCGGCTAGTTGGCTCACCAATGTTTTGGTAGAAGCGAGACATTTGCTCAACCTCAACTTCAGCAATGTCAGCGCTGAACTTAAAACACTGCAACTGATTGTTGAGCGTCACCAAGACAAAATATCCAATAGTGCCGACAATACGCTTGCGGCCTACAAAGAGCTGTTTAATACCATAGCGCTCAGTGATGTTGCAGAACAATTCCAATCAGATGCAATGTTCGCCTACTACCGTGTAGCGGGTCCTAACCCAATGCTGATTACCTGCATCAGCGAAGTCCCAGCTAAATTTCCGGTTACAGACGACGGTTACCAGCGATACATGGGCGATAGCGATTCAATTGCAAAGGCCTTGAGTGAGCAAAGATTATTTCTACTCGACTATCACGAACTACAACTGTTGGTCGATAACCCTGGTTTCTACGATGGCCTTGCAAAACAACTGTTTGCGCCACTGGTATTACTCGCACGTCCCATCAACAGCGATGCCTTGGTACCTGTGGCGATTCAGCGTAGCCAAGATCCGCAGCAAAGCGAAATTGTCTACGCAACGGAAAACCCACAAGACGAGCAATACTGGCCGTGGCAAACCGCTAAAAGCATCGTCGAGATGTCTGAAGGTAACTACCATGAGCTGTTTGTTCACTTAGCACGTACTCATTTGCTCATAGAGCCCTTCGCCATCGCCACCCAACGTAATCTCGCTAAAAGCCACCCACTTAATGTGTTGCTTACCCCGCATTTTGAAGGCACTTTATTCATCAATAACTCCGCCACCGGTAGCTTAATTGCTGAAGGCGGCCCGATTGATCAGATTTTTGCCGCTGAGATCACCTACAGCCAACAAGCCGCGGGCAATGACCGTTTAGCCTATGACTTTTACGCCAATATGCTGCCCAATGACCTAGCTCGCCGTGGGGTTGCCGATGCCAATATCTTGCCTAACTACCCTTATCGAGACGATGCGCTTTTGATTTGGGAGGCAATCAATCAATGGCTAAATCAATACGTTAATATTTACTATCAACACGATAGCGACGTTATTGGTGACACTGAGCTTGCGGCTTGGACAGCGGATGTTATCGAGCAAGGTAAGGTTGCAGGCTTCACGACGATTGAGAATAAAGCCCAACTGGTTGAAGTGTTAACTATGGTCGTATTTACCGCCAGTGCCCAACATGCCGCAGTGAACTTCCCCCAAAGCAGTATTATGACCTATGCTCCGGCGATATCTGGTTCTATCTGGGGTGACAAAGATCCACAAGGGGCTAACGAGCAACAATGGCTAGCAACCATGAGTCCATTAAGCCTTGCCAGTAAGCAACTTAACTTTTTGCATTTACTGGGTGGTGTGTACTATCGCATGCTGGGCCATTACCAAACCAATGACTTTCCTTATTTAGATTGGTTTGAAGATCCAAAAGTCAGTGGTGAAGATGGAGCACTGAGCCGCTTCCAGCAACATTTACAAGAGATTGAACAGCAGATAAACCAACGCAATAGTCAGCAACGTGATATCCCTTATACCCACCTGTTGCCGAGCCGTATCCCGATGAGTATCAATATTTAAATCCACAAACAGCAAGGCCGATAATCATTATCGGCCTTGTTTACTGGTGTAACACCCAGCGGTTTAGTGCAGCAGCTTTATTTTAGAACATCTTGCAACGCTTTTAGACACAGGGCGACATTTTCGCGACGAGCACCAAAACCCATCAAACCAATACGCCAAGCTTTACCAGCAAGCGCCCCTAAACCGGCGCCAATTTCTAAGTTATAGCGATTGAGCAACTCGCTGCGAACTGCAGCATCATCCACACCATCGGGAATATACACAGCGTTTAATTGCGGCAGGCGGCTTTGCTCGTCAACCACAAAAGTTAATCCAAGCTCAGTCAGCCCAGCGCGTAACTCTTGGTGCATCTGTGCATGGCGCTGCCAGGCATTCTCTAAACCTTCTTCGGCCAATAAACGCAGTGATTCATGTAGCGCATAGAGCGCATTTACTGGTGCCGTATGATGGTAACTGCGTTTACCGCCAGCAGCCTGATCGCCACTCCAATAACCCATCACTAAGCTTTGATCTAAAAACCAGCTTTGTACGGGTGTACTGCGGGCCGCTAATTTTTCCACAGCCTTAGCTGAAAAAGACACCGGCGAGAGCCCCGGCACACAAGATAGGCATTTCTGACTGCCAGAGTAAATGGCATCAATGCCCCACTCATCAACTTTGAGTTCAACACCGCCAAGTGAGGTCACTGCATCTACAATCGTCAAACAATCATGTTGCTGAGCTAATGCACATAACTGTTTGGCATCAGATAATGCCCCGGTAGAGGTCTCGGCATGCACAAAAGCTAAGAACTTGGCATCGCTGTGCGCTTGCAGCGCCGCTTCTACATCGGCCACACTGACGGGTTCACCCCAAGGGTTGTCCACCATCACCGCCGTAGCGCCGATACGTTCGACATTCTGACGCATGCGCTCACCAAATACCCCGTTGCGACAAACAATGACCTTTTCCCCCGCTTCAACCAAGTTAACAAAGCAGGTTTCCATGCCCGCGCTGCCTGGGGCAGAAACCGCCAAGGTCATGGCATTTTCAGTCTGAAACGCATACTGAATCAGGGCTTTAAGCTCATCCATCATGGCGACAAATAGCGGGTCAAGGTGACCTATGGTTGGTCGCGATTGAGCGGCCAGCACTTCAGGGTAAACATCGGAAGGACCTGGGCCCATCAATGTTCGACGTGGGGGAGTAAAGGCTTTGATTTGCGGTGCTGCTAACATCTTAATTCCTCTGCAAGGTAAATAGGCTGACTCATATCTACGATTGGCTTACCTCAAAAGCGGGTAAACCCATTCCCTACGTATTTAGTCTCAATAGGCGCTGTTATTGTTATTTGAACTTCATAGTAAGCACTGCCATTGCGTTATACAACTGGACTTATGGCTACTGTTGATCGGCACCTGAGCATATTTCAAACTACTGTTTGAATTAGCAACATAGCATAAAAAAGGGCGCAAATGCGCCCTTTGATCTCAGTAAGTTGGCTTTAATCTCGATTATCCAAAAACAACCGATAAGCTGGGCTTTGGGTTTCTTCTTGATAGACAAAACCCAACTTGGTCAAAAACTGCTGAAACGCAACATCGTCAGCGTCTGGCACTTCAAACCCAGCCAACACACGCCCATAAGCAGCGCCGTGGTTACGGTAATGAAATAAGCTAATATTCCACTGGCTTTGTAAAGTCGTGAGAAACTTAAACAGTGCACCTGGATGCTCTGGAAACTCAAAACTAAACAACCGCTCATTGAGCGCTTCAGGTGGATGACCGCCCACCATATAACGTACATGCAGCTTGGCAGTTTCGTCGTTAGAGAGATCTTGCACTTCAAAGCCATCACCGTTGAGATTGGTTATGATCTCATCGAGCTCCGTTTGCCCGTTAGATAAGCGAATACCGGCAAATACTACCGCACTGTCACGACTAGAAAAGCGGTAGTTAAATTCGGTCATTGCCCGCTTTTCCAATAACTCACAAAAGCGTAAGAAAATACCCGGCCGCTCCGGTACCTTGACCGCCAAAATGGCTTCTTTTTGCTCGCCTAGCTCACAACGCTCAGACACATAGCGTAAGCTGTGAAAATTGACGTTTGCCCCACTTAAAATGGCCGCCACTTTCTCGCCCTTGCCTTGATCGCCAACATACTTCTTTAAACCCGCTAATGCCAGTGCACCAGCAGGTTCAGCAATCGCGCGGGTATCTTCAAAAATATCTTTAACAGCGGCGCATATTTCATCTGAGGTAACGGTCACCACATCATCAACATATTCGCGCGCCAGTTTAAACGGCTCAGCACCAATCTGTTTTACCGCCACACCATCCGCAAACAACCCGACTTGGTCGAGTACCACTCGACTATCGGCATCTAGCGCCGCTTTTAAGCAAGCTGAATCTTGCGGTTCTACACCTATAATTTTCACCTGTGGCATTACCGCTTTGTAATAAGCCGCTATCCCGGCAATTAACCCGCCGCCCCCCACAGGCACAAAAACCACTTCCAGATCCCGTTGTTGCTGTACCATCTCCTGCGCCACTGTGCCTTGGCCGGCAATCACCGCTTCATCATCAAACGGGGCAACATACACCCGGCCCTCTGTTTTCGCTAATTGCTGCGCGTGGCCATTGGCCATATCGAATGATTGGCCATGCAACACCACGGTACCGCCGAGACGACGCACCGCATCGACTTTGATATCGGGTGTGGTTTCTGGCATCACAATTACCGCACTGATACCTCTCGCAGAGGCCGACATGGCAACGCCTTGGGCATGATTACCTGCCGAAGCACACACTACGCCGCGCTGGCATTCTTCACTGCTCAGTTCGGCAATGCGATTGTAGGCACCGCGTAACTTAAACGAGTGCACCGGCTGCATATCTTCACGCTTGAGGAATACTTGGCACCCGAGCCGCGCTGATAGCTTATTTAAGCTAGACAGTGGCGTGACTTTGGCAACATCATAGACCGAAGACAACAAGATCTTTTGCAGATAATAATGTGCTAAATCCAACTGAGTTTGCGAGGCAAGTGCCAACATATTAATCCTCCAGCTTACTGGTATCTCTTACTGCACCTTTATCGGCACTTGTGGCTAGCATTGCGTAAGCTTTTAACGCTAAAGACACCTGACGCTGACGGTCAACTGGCTTCCAAGCTTGCTTGCCTTTGGCTTCCATCGCTGCGCGGCGTGCGCCCAGTTCAACTTCGCTAATCGCCAATTTAATACTGCGCTTAGGAATATCAATCTCAATTCTGTCACCAGTCTCAACCAGTGCAATGGTGCCACCAGCTGCAGCTTCAGGTGATACGTGGCCAATAGACAACCCTGACGTACCACCAGAGAAACGACCATCGGTGATCAACGCACAAGCTGTGCCGAGCCCTTTCGATTTCAGGTAACTGGTTGGGTACAGCATCTCTTGCATGCCTGGGCCACCTTTGGGGCCTTCATAACGAATCACCACCACATCACCCGCCACGACTTCGCCACCTAAAATGCCGGCTACCGCATCATCTTGGCTCTCATACACCCGCGCCGAACCATTGAAAATGTGATTCTCTTCTTCGACACCCGCGGTTTTGACAATGCATCCATCTAGGGCAATATTGCCCGACAGCACGGCTAAGCCACCTTCTTGGCTAAAGGCATTTTCGCGGCGACGAATACAGCCTTGCTCGCGGTCATCATCAACACTGTCCCAACGGCACTCTTGGCTAAACGCTTTCGTTGTTGGGATCCCAGCAGGGCCTGCTGAGAAGAATTTGCGTACTGCCTCATCTTGAGTCTGGGCAATATCATACTTGGCCAATACGGCTTTTAGGTTTTCACCCGCCACATGGCTAACTTCATTGTGTAGTAGGCCTGCACGGTCTAGTTCACCTAAAATCCCCATGACGCCACCGGCACGGTGCACATCTTCCATATGATATTTAGGTGTCGACGGCGCCACTTTACATAAATGCGGCACCTTGCGAGACATACGATCAATATCTGCCATGGTAAAGTCGACCTTGCCCTCTTGAGCAGCGGCAAGCAGATGCAATACGGTATTACTTGAACCGCCCATAGCAATATCCAGCGCCATGGCATTTTCAAACGCTTTAAAATTAGCAATATTACGCGGCAATGCTGACTCATCGTCATGTCTGTAATAACGCGTGGCCAAATCCATCACTCGGCGACCCGCTTCTAAAAAGAGTTCGCGGCGATCTGCGTGGGTCGCAAGCATAGAGCCATTACCCGGCAGTGATAAGCCAAGCGCTTCAGTTAGACAGTTCATCGAATTAGCGGTAAACATACCTGAACAAGAACCACAGGTCGGGCACGCGCTACGCTCAATTTTCTCGCTATCCTCATCTGACACGCGGTCATCTGCCGCGGCTACCATAGCATCGACCAGATCAAGCTTGATCAGTTGATCAGATAACTTGGTTTTACCCGCTTCCATTGGGCCACCTGAGACAAAAATAACGGGAATATTCAGGCGCAAAGCGGCCATTAACATGCCCGGGGTAATTTTGTCGCAGTTTGAAATACACACCAAGGCATCGGCACAATGGGCATTCACCATGTATTCAACACTATCGGCAATCAGCTCGCGCGATGGCAAACTGTACAACATACCGCCATGGCCCATGGCGATACCATCATCAACGGCAATGGTATTAAACTCTTTGGCGATACCGCCAGCCTCTTCAATGGCCCCTGCAACCAATGAGCCCATATCTTTTAGATGCACATGTCCGGGAACAAACTGAGTGAACGAGTTCGCGATGGCAATAATCGGTTTACCAAAGTCATTATCTTTCATTCCTGTCGCACGCCATAACGCGCGAGCGCCCGCCATATTGCGGCCTTCGGTACTCGTAGCTGAACGTAATTTTGCCATGACACTAATTTCCTGTGTAACAAAGGTGGCGTCACCTTTGGATTAAATTGGTATTAAATAGGTTGACCAAGCAAGGCTTAAAGTGGTTCTAACCAGCCCCATTTATCTTCTGTTTCACCGTTAAATAGGCCAAAGAAACTTTGCTGAATCTGCGCAGTAACGGGACCACGCTTACCTTCACCTACATCAATGCGATCGACACTGCGCACCGGCACTATCTCGGCCGCCGTTCCTGTCATAAAAATTTCGTCTGCTAGGTATAAAAATTCACGCGACATCGCTTCTTCAACGACCTCATAACCTAGCTCGCGCGCCAGTGTAATGATGGTATCGCGGGTGAGCCCCATCAGAATAGCCGCGGTAGCAGGAGGCGTATACAACTTTCCTTTCTTTACCACGAAAAGATTGGCACCAGCGCCTTCGCTGACTAGGCCATTGACATCTAAGGCAATGCCTTCGTCAAAGCCGTTGCGTTTTGCTTCGGTAGAGATTTGAATTGAAGACAGGTAATTACCTCCCGCCTTAGCGCCAGTCGGAATGGTATTGGCCGCCAAACGATTCCAAGATGTTACCGCCACATCAACGCCGCGCTCCATGCTGTCTTCACCTAAGTATGCTCCCCATGGGAATGCCGCGACTAACAAGTCACACTGGGCATCACTTGGCGGGGTAATTCCCATGCCAACATCGCCGTAGAATGCAAGAGGACGTAGATATGCGCTACGTAAGTCATTGGCTTGCACGCTGTCTTTACACGCTTGCATGGTTTGTTCAAAAGTATACGGAATGGGCATACGGTAGATTTTGGCTGAATCATATAAGCGTTGCACATGGTCCGTTAAGCGAAAACCTGCCGGACCCAAATGCGTATCATAGACACGGATACCTTCAAATACTGACGATCCATAATGCAATGCATGAGACATCACATGTACCTTGGCATCGCCCCAAGGCATGATTTGTCCGTTGAACCATATTAATTCTGCTTTCTTCGCGGCCATATTCTTTATTCCTATCCTTTAAACGATTAAGCACTGCTGCTTTAAGACTGTGGCTTAGTCGCTTCGACCTTGCACTCGGTTACATCAATAAGTTTTGTCAGCTGATGGGTCAGTAGCTCAACGGCTCGCTCACTTCTGACTTGCATATCGACCAGGGTCTGCCCACTGTCGTTAATGCCCATCGTTAAATTAGTTAACCTAAAGCCTCGATGGCGCACCACCCGCAATACGCGCTCAAGCACTTCAGGTTGAGATTGTAAGGTTAACGCTAGGCTGTAATTCATGTTTGTTTCTCCATCTCATCCATCATGTCGCGGTTACACGCCCCTGGTGGCACTAGCGGCCAAACGTTGTGGGCCTCATCAATACGTACATGCAACAAAAATGGTCCGTCACTGTTAAGCATTTCATCTAATGCGGCATCCACTTCATGTGCTTGAGTAATGGTGCGACCTGGAATATCGAATGCTGATGCCATCGTGACAAAGTCTGGATTATCACTGAGGTCCGTTTCGCTAAACCGCTCTTCAAAGAACAGCTGTTGCCACTGTTTCACCATGCCCAGTTTTTGGTTATCGATAAGCAGTATTTTCAGCGGAATTTGTCGGCGCTTGATGGTGGTCAGCTCTTGGACGTTCATCATAAATGACCCATCACCCGATACTGCGACTACCGCAGCATCTGGACGAGCCACTTTGGCACCTATCGCCGCGGGTAAACCAAAGCCCATCGTACCTAAACCAGCACTTGATAAATGATCTTCTGGTCGTCTAAACCACATGTGCTGTGCAACCCACATTTGGTGTTGGCCGACATCACAGGCCACCACGCTGTCTTGGGGTAACTTGTCTGCCAAGCTCTTGAGCATTTTAGGGGCAAAAATCAAAGAACCTGGACGGTCGTATCGCCACTGATGCGCTTGTTTTAGCGTTGCAACTTCATCACACCAAGGGGCAATATTCATTGGCGTCACCAATGCCGGCAAGATCTGGCGCAAATCGCCCGCCAGTGCCACATCGGGGTGACGTAACTTACCAAACTCTGCAATGTCGATATCCAGATGGATCACTTTGGCGTGCTCAGCAAAAGTAGCTAAGCGCCCAGTTACCCGATCATCAAAACGGGCACCAACCACAATCAGTAAATCGCATTCTTGCACCGCGATATTAGCCGCTTTACCACCATGCATGCCTAACATGCCTAAGTAACTGGGTTCATCATGATTGATGCTGCCCAAACCCTTTAAGGTGGCCACAGATGGTATGCCTGTTTGCTTAATAAAATCACGCAACTGCTCTACCGCACCCGCCATGCCTACTCCGCCGCCAACATACAGCATTGGCTTGCTGGCACCGCTAAGTAATTCACGGGCTTGGGCAAGTTGATCTTGCTCCACCGTCAAATGCTGCTCAACCGCTTGCAAAGGGGTTTTGTATTCAAGCTGGGCAATCTGAATATCTTTGGGGATATCAACCAATACCGGGCCCGGACGACCTGATGCTGCAATCTCAAATGCCTTATACAAGGTTGGGATCAGCTCGTTGATATCGGTCACCATAAAGCTGTGTTTAGTACAAGACAGCGACATACCCAATACGTCGATCTCTTGGAAGGCATCGGTACCAATCACCGCAGTAGAAACTTGGCCGGTAATGGCCACTAGTGGCACAGAGTCAAGTAACGCATCAGCTAACGACGTCACCAAGTTGGTGGCGCCAGGACCGGATGTCGCAAAACAGACACCGGTTTTACCACTGGCCCGCGCATACCCCACAGCCGCAAAGGCAGCGCCTTGCTCATGGCGGCTAAGCAAGTGCTCAACAGGTGCGCCGTAAAGGGCGTCATAAATTGGCATAATCGCCCCACCTGGGTAACCAAACACTGTGGTAACACCATGTGCAGCTAACACCTTTATGACTGCGTCTGCGCCTCTTATCATCTGCCCTTGTTCCATCTGCTCTATCCTGCGTTTATTTGGGTTGGGGTTTACAAAGCCTGAAAAACAAAAAACCCCCGGTCCTTTCGGAGCGGGGGTTTTTGTTGCAATCTTTACCTAGTTAGGTTTGTCGATGCGCCAAGTGAAGCCCCCGCTGTGATTTAATAATCACGACGGTAATAATCTCAATAATGAGTAGGGCGACTTGGTTAAACATAAGTATCGATATTTCCTAAATAGTGTCTTTGCGTTATCTGGTAATGGTTGAGTGTTTGACTCAACAACCCTTTAATCAATACCACAAAGACCACAATTTACACAACCAAAAATGTTTTATTACCGCAGAACAATCAATTTTTGAGGCTAAACAACCCAGCCAAAATCAACCATTACCGCGATATTCCTACTCAATCCAGTGAGATTATTGCCAGCGGCTTAGCCTAGCTAAGCAACTGTTATGTATAGATTTGAGGTTTGATACCAATCAGGTCAACCGTTAAAGCTGTAACCTGATTGGACACCATCTAACCTTTTGGTTTGTTTAAATTAACTTTCTTCAACAATACGCTTCATTTCTGTCATGTAGCCACGTAGTTCAGCACCGACAAATTCAACAGAAGTATTGCGAATCGCGTCATTGACTTCGATAAGACGCACGTTATCGACACCGTTACCACTGTCGGCTAAACCACCACCTAGGTACTCACTTGACATGTTTTGTACGTATTCACGTAACATAGGCACTGCGGCATGGTTGAATAGGTAGCAGCCATACTCAGCGGTATCTGAAATCACCACGTTCATTTCATAAAGACGCTTACGGGCAATGGTGTTAGCAATCAATGGCGTTTCATGCAGTGATTCATAGTAAGCAGATTCTTCGATGATACCCGCTGACACCATAGTATCGAACGCTAGCTCTACGCCGGCTTTGATCATGGCAACAAGGAAAATACCTTTATCGAAGTAAGTTTGCTCATCGATATGCTCATCACATGCTGGCGCATTTTCGAAACCAGTTTCGTTGGTCTCGTTACGCCATTTTAGTAGGTTGGCATCATCGTTAGCCCAATCTTCCATCATGGTTTTTGAGAATTCACCACTAATGATGTCATCCATGTGCTTTTCAAATAGCGGCGCTAAAATACCTTTTAGCTCTTCAGCCATTTCAAATGCTTTAACTTTGGCAGGGTTAGACAGGCGGTCCATCATGTGAGTAATACCGCCATGCTTAAGTGCTTCAGTAGTTGTTTCCCAACCTTGCTGAATCAACTTAGCGGCGTAGCCTGGCTCAACACCATCAGCAACCATCTTTTCATAACCTAAGATGGCACCGGTTTGCAGCATGCCGCAAAGAATGGTTTGCTCACCCATTAGATCCGATTTCACTTCAGCGATGAATGATGAGTGCAATACGCCTGCACGGTCACCACCAGTGGCACTTGCATAGGCTTTAGCCACTTCAAAACCATCACCTTTAGGGTCATTTTCTGGGTGCACTGCAATCAATGTTGGTACACCAAAGCCACGCTTGTACTCTTCACGTACTTCAGTGCCTGGACACTTAGGCGCCACCATAATTACTGTGATGTCTTCACGTACCTGCATACCTTCTTCAACAATGTTGAAGCCATGAGAATATGATAATACTGAACCTTGCTTCATGAGCGGCATAACCGTATTTACAGCGTCGGTATGTTGCTTATCTGGAGTCAGGTTAAGTACTAAGTCTGCATCTGGAATTAGCTCTTCAAACGTCCCAACGCGGAAACCGTTACCGGTCGCTTTTTGGTAAGAGGCACGTTTTTCTGCAATCGCTTGTGGACGCAATGCAAAAGAGATATTCAAACCTGAGTCGCGCATGTTAAGGCCTTGGTTTAGACCCTGTGCACCACAACCCAAAATAACAATGTTCCAGCCTTTGATGTAGTCACAGCCTTGGCTAAATTCACTACGATCCATAAAACGGCACTGAGCCAATTGTTCTAGCTGCTGACGTAAGTTCAGAGAGTTAAAATAGTTAGCCATCTGATGTTCCACCTGTAATAAACAAATTTAGAAACTGGCTTAACCCACTGGGCCAAGCTGTGATTAAAATCACTATACCCCATGCATATGATTGCTTAAAATGATATATTCGAAATGTAGTATTGCAAAAAATGCAACACCAAGTTAATCGCTGAGGCGCGCTATGGATATCCGCACCATTAAGTTGTACTTACATTTGTCTAACAGTTTGCATTTCGGCAAAACAGCCCAGCAAATGCATGTTAGCCCATCGACCTTGAGCCGAGCCATGCAGCGCTTAGAGGAAGAAGTGGGTGCCAAGCTATTTCAGCGTGACAACCGCAGTGTGGCTCTCACCAATGCGGGAGTGGAATATCGTCATTTCGCCGAGCAGATGCTCGACCAGTGGACCAAGCTTAAAACCCGTTTAGACCCTAAACAAGATCTGCTCCGTGGCCGCCTAAACCTATACTGCTCGGTCACAGCGGCATACAGTCACCTACCAGCATTGCTTGACCGTTTTCGTCATGAACACCCATTGGTAGAAATTGCCCTGCATACCGGTGATGCCGCAAACGCGGTAGATATGGTGAGACAAAATCAAGCTGACATCAGTATTGCCGCCCTGCCAGAGTCGCTGCCAGATTCGGTTAACTTCACCAAAATTGATGATGTCCCCCTGTCTATCATCGCCCCAACCTTCAAATGTAAAGTGCAAGAACTCCTCAGCGAGTCCTATATCCCTTGGGACAGGTTACCGTTTATTATTCCGGAGTTTGGTCCCGGCCGTCGCCGCATCGAAACTTGGTTTAAACAGTTAGGCTTAAATGCCAACATTTACGCACAGGTATCAGGCCAAGAAGCGATAGCCTCTATGGTGGCGTTGGGATGTGGGGTGAGCATTTCACCCGAAGTGGTGATTCAAAACAGCCCTGTACGTGACCGAATTCAACTGTTAACTTCGCCGGTGCCCATTGCCCCGTTTGAACTCGGTTGTTGTTATCGCGTAAACCGCAGTGATGAACCGATATTGGCGGCATTCCTTAAGGTGCTATAAACAATAATAAGTTTATTTAAGCTCGTCTTATTCAGGCTTTGCTATACTCTGAACACCGCACCCTAAGTAGCTTAATTCATGGATCGATTATGCAAGCTGATTGTGCTGGCAATCTTGAGTTTGTCACTCCCAAATGCCAGCGCCGAACAGGAATTCATCAAGCCTAACCTCACCTTTTGTGTTGAAGACACGGAGTTTCCTCCCTACAACTACTTTGAGCGAGTCAACGGCAACAAACAAGCCACCCAAGGCTATGATGTTGATATATTGGCTGAAGTTTTTGCTGAAACCGGTATTGAGTATAAAATTGTTGCTCTGCCGTGGCGCCGCTGCTTAAAAGAGGTCAGAGAGGGGCTTATCGATGCCGCAATGAGTGCGTCGCTTAATCCGCAAAGGCAGCGAGATTATGTGGCAACGCAAGCCTACTATGCGTTGACGCCCAGTTATTTTTACCTGCAAAGCGACTATCCCGATTCACCGGATATTAGCCACTTAGATCAACTGCTGACACTGGGTCATATTTGCGGCATTAAGGGCTTCAACTATCGTAATTTTGGATTAACTCAACTGCAGCAAATTGACGAAATTAATGATTTAGCCCATCTTCCCGATATGCTTAAACGTAACCGCTGTGAGTTTTTCTTAGCCCGTAAAGAAACCTTGTTAGGTACCTTAGCCGTCAACAAATTGCATGAGTTTGATAGCTTGATTCAAAGTCAGCCTGTACCCAATGTTCGCTTAGAGCCTTTTCATATGCTGATCTCAAGAAAATCAGCCTATAGCCATATTATTGAAGAGCAATTTAATCGCATTGTGTCCGAGCTACAGCAAAGCGGTGAAACAGACAAAATATTGCAACGTCACTTAAACAAGCTCAAAAAGATGAATCAGTAACCGCTCTGCAGCTACTTAGGTTTGTAGGGGCAGTAATTTGGCTTAGGGCCAATTTTAGGATGATTACGACAAGTTTCGGGGCGTTTAGCATAGATGGTACACCGCCGTGTTTTAGCATCTAAGTACAAACAATCGTCATTGGACATGCGGGCCAGAGTATAGATATCAGCCTTGTGATTGTAATTACTGACAATACGCGCTTTTTGCAGGCGCTTAGCGATGGATTTGCCACTTTCTTGCGCTTCAAACTCATCCACCAGCTCCATGCGCACCAAATCTGCTACGCTCACCTCAACAGGCAGCGTACAGCAAGTCGCTTGGCAGCTATCGCATAGGTTTTTGCGATACTTACTCCAAGTCGATAAATCATCAATATTGAAATAGCTAGGGTTACTGTTACGTTTTGCCACGAACTTGCCATCTTTGCACTATAAAATCTGCGCGCATTATAAGATAAACCTCACCGCTGACCTAGCCCAAGGCAAATATCCAACCGCAGTTTTTCTTCTATACTTATTCCCTACAAGCTAATCAAATGAGCGGAGGACCGCGTGATATTTGCCATTTGTCTAGTATTGCTAGGGTTATCAGGGTTACTCGCTGCCATCATTCCGACCTATCAAATGTGCGTATTACACGAACAGCACAAAGGTTGGCAATTACTGATGAGCATGATCGCCATGTTCATCTTCGGCTATATCGGCTTTATCTGGTTACTGCTGCACCGCCCCACAGCCACATTAGAGATGATAGTCGCGGCAGTATTTGCCGGCGGCGGTATTTTTGTCTGGCTAGTCACCAAGATGAGCCGCCACACGTTAGCAAAATTACTGCAGACTTTGCACGACAAAGACTATCAAGCCAACCACGACCTACTGACCGGTCTGCCCAATCGTAATCGATTTTATACACAACTTGATATGATGCTGGCCAATACCTCAAACACCTTTAGTTGCATTATGATGGACTTAAATGAGTTTAAAATCATTAACGATACCCTCGGCCACGAAGCGGGTGATGAAGTGCTAAAAGAAGTCGGTAAACGTATCGCGTATGTCTGCCCACCGCAGTCATTATCGGCACGCCTAGGCGGTGATGAATTTGCGGTAATATTACCCAATACTAATAGCCAACTTGCCAGTGAGACGGCACTAAAAATTAAACAGGCTCTGTTGCAAGATATTCAGTTTGAACAACACCGCCTCGCCGTTGGTGTCAGTATTGGCATTGCCGAATTTCCACGTAACGGCAACGATAGACGTAGTTTGATGAAAAGTGCCGACATCGCCATGTATCATGCCAAAAACCATCATACCCCGTTCACGATTTTCGGCTCACCGGTGACGGCTAAATGATTCAAGTCGGCGATTAGCCACACAGTCACTATTTAGCTGCTACACTCAATAGCGTCTTGATTTGTAAATTAATCACAGTAAACAAAAGGATTTGTTTATGGCTATAGCCTGTGTCAGTACACGCGCCAATAAAGGGGTGGAAGCCCCAGCGGTTACCGTAGAAGTCCACCTCAGTAACGGCTTACCTGCATTTAATCTGGTTGGCCTACCAGAAACTTCAGTTAAAGAAGCGAAAGAGCGAGTCCGCAGCGCAATCATTAATGCTGGGTTTGAGTTTCCCATGAAGCGTATCACCGTCAACTTAGCCCCCGCTGACCTGCCTAAACAGGGCGGTCGCTATGATTTACCCATCGCTATCGGCATTTTAGCGGCATCAAAGCAGGTCCCGATGCAATCACTTAACGACCATGAATTTGTAGGCGAACTGGCTCTATCCGGTCAAGTCCGCTACTGCCAAGGGCTGTTACCGGTAATTGTGGATGCCAGCAAACAACACAGTAAGCTGGTTATGCCGGTAGATAACCGTCAGGAAGCTGAACTGGTCGGTTACCAACACTGCTACTTTGCCACTCATCTGCAGCAACTCAGTGAATATTTACATGGCCAATCACTGCTGCCTGGAATAGATAGCCAAACCCACTGGGTGAGTGAAGAACCTAATGAGCAAATGGGCTGCCTTACCGATGTAATTGGCCAATACCAAGCCAAACAGGCCTTAGAGATAGCCGCAGCGGGGCAACACAACTTACTGATGTTGGGCAGCCCTGGGACCGGCAAAACGATGCTCGCCAGCCGAATTATCGGCCTACTGCCCGATCTTAACTACGATCAAGCACTGGAAGTCGCCGCTATTCACTCGGTGGCCGGTCAACCGCTATCAGTGCAACGTTTCTATCGACGTCCGTTTCGAACGCCACACCATACCAGCTCAGCCACGGCACTGGTCGGCGGCGGGACCATTCCCAAACCGGGAGAGATCTCCTTAGCTCATCATGGTGTGTTGTTTTTAGATGAGATCGCCGAGTTCCCACGTAAGGTACTTGATTGTTTGCGTGAACCGATGGAAACGGGAGAAGTCACCATATCTCGTGCTGCCGCTAAACTAAGATTCGATAGCCGTTTTCAGCTCATCGCAGCCATGAACCCCAGCCCATGTGGTGATGTAAATCAGTCTCGAGCCAATAGTGATCAAATCCAGCGCTACTTGTCTCGTCTATCGGGGCCATTTCTCGATCGATTCGATCTGACCATTGAAGTCCCTAAACTACCTGAAGGCACCCTGACAAAAACCGACAACAGTGGTGAAACCAGCGCCGAAGTGGCGCAGCGGGTACTGCTTGCCAGAGAGATCCAACTGCAACGTTTTGGCGTGCTCAATAGCCAGCTCAGTGGTAAGCAGCTAAAACAAGCGGGCTTCCAGCATGCCGACCTGCAATTTTTAGAACAAAGTGTGCATAAATTAGGGTTGTCAGTCCGTAGTTTTCATCGACTCCAACGGGTCGCTCGTACTATTGCGGATTTACAGCAAAGTCAACAAGTTTGCCGCCGTCACATAGCCCAAGCACTAGGCTATCGCGCCATGGATCGATTACTCAACAGCTTAAACAGTCCCTATTAATTGTACTAAACACCAGTTAATCCCACTGGATAACGGACATTTAGGCGAATAACCCTAACTTAATCGTCTTGTCGATTGAGTGAAACGCGCGCAAAGAGTAATATAGTCGACCAAAATTTTCATTGGGGATGAAATGGGTCGCGTGTTAACAACAATCAGAGGCAGCGTGGTTTTCTGCTGCTTAGTCATCAATACTCTGTTTTGGGTTACCCCCATTTTATTTATGAGTATATTTAAACTGATCCCTCTGACAAGCATGCGCAAGCTGTGCAGCTACATCCTCGACAACTGTGCCAGTGCATGGATTTCGGTCAACTATGGCATTGAGAAACTCTTCCATCCGGTTGCGGTCAACATCAATATTGACGGCGAGCTGTCACCAAAAGACTGGTACATGGTGGTCGCCAATCACCAATCTTGGGTCGATATTTTAGTGCTGCAACGGGTATTGAATCGTAAAATTCCGTTTTTAAAGTTCTTTTTAAAACAAGAACTCATCTATGTGCCTGTACTTGGACTTGCCTGGTGGGCACTCGATTTTCCATTTATGCGCCGCTACAGCACGGCACAATTGCGAAAGAACCCTAAATTACGCGGTAAAGATATTGAAATTACGCGCCGAGCGTGTAATAAATTTAAGCACAAGCCTGTTAGCATTATGAACTTTGTTGAAGGGACTCGCTTTAGTGATAGCAAACATAGCAAGCAAAACTCGCCGTATCAGCATTTACTTAAGCCCAAAGCGGGGGGCATGGCTTTTGCGTTATCAGCAATGGGAGAGCACATTCATAAGCTAGTGAATGTGTCGATTTATTATCCTGAAGGAACACCAAGTTTTTGGCAGTTTATCAGCGGCCAAGTCAAACATATTGATATCAGCATACGCGTCAGCGAAATCAGCGACACCATGCGCGGCGACTATGTGAATGACCGGCAGTTTAAAATTGCCTTTCAAGAGCAGCTAAATACATTGTGGCAAGATAAAGATGCAGAGTTGAGTCAACTTGCCCAGCAACACGTACAACCAAAGGTATAATTTTCGCATGTTTAACTTTTTGCCCGGCCCCGTTCTTTTCTTACTAAGTAGCGTTTTATTAGTAATAAACACCGTGGTATGGAGCAGCTTTATTATTATCGGCGGCTTGATCAAGTTCGTTATGCCGATTCGCGTTATACGCACAGGGCTAAGCCATTTAATGAACCGGTTCATGTGGGCTTGGGCTCTCTGCAATGGCGGCATCTTATTTCTTATCGCCAAAATCGAGTGGGATGTCGAAGGTCTGGAGGGACTCAAACCTGATGGCTGGTACTTGCTCATCAGTAATCACCTAAGTGGTTTCGATATTGCCGCGCTCACCTATGTACTGCGTAATAACATTCCAATGTTAAAGTTCTTCTTAAAAAAAGAGCTGCTCTATGTCCCCTTTATGGGGCTTGGCTGCTGGGCGCTAGATATGCCGTTTATGAATCGCACCAGCCCTAAACAGCTGAAAAAGAACCCTAGACTCAAAGGGAAAGACTTAGAAACAACCCGACGCTCTTGCGCTAAGTTTAAGTACATCCCCACCTCTATCATCAACTATGTTGAAGGCAGCCGGTTTACTAAAGAAAAACACGCTCGCCAAGGTGCGCCATACCGCTATTTATTGCGTCCCAAAGCCGGTGGTATTGCATTTACCCTTTCTGCAATGGGTGAGCAATTTACCAACTTACTGAATGTCACTTTAGTTTATCCTGACGCGCCAGACGACGTACTGGCCGGCGTAATGCACGGAAAGGTAAAACGCATCGTTGTGCGTATCGAAACCCTGCCTGTTCCTGAAGTGGATGACAAACGTTACTTCAATGATGCCGAATGCCGTGCGCAGTTCCAGCGCTGGCTAAATGGTATTTGGCAGCAAAAAGATGAGCAAATTCACCAGATATTGCTTAAACATGATTCACACCAGCTGGTGAAAGATAAACCCGCCAACGTCAATTAAAAACAGATAGTTTTTTGAATCATCGTGACATAAATAAGGCACCTTTCGGTGCCTTATTATTATCTATTTAACCGACGCTATCGCTTAAACTGGCGCTAATCTCGGCACCAAACGCACCCAGTCACCTGGAGCGGCTAGTTTGCCTTTTTGAATATCCGTTAGCACCTGATAGATTCGACGAGTATGCGGCCCGACTTCACCATCACCCACGGTCACAACACGATTGTCTTCAAAAATGTACGAACCGACTGGAGAAACCACAGCTGCGGTACCAAAGCCACCAGCTTCGATAATCTCGCCGGCTTCAATGTCGGCAAGGAATTGGTCGAGCATCACCGTTTCTTGGCGCACTTCGCAGCCCAGTAACTCACCCAACTCTAATATCGATTGCGAGGTAATTGACTTCAAAATGGTGTCAGTGAACGTTGGGATAATAATGGTGCCGTCTTTACGCACATGAAAGTGGTTCATCGCCCCCACTTCTTCAATCTGCTTATTATTAGCATCAAGATACAGTACTTGCGCCGCGCCATATTCCGCCGCCGCTTTACCTGCTTTTAACGATGCAGCGTAGTTACCAGCCGCTTTAGAAGCTCCTGTCCCCCCGCTCACCGCGCGATGAAAACGTTCACTGATTAGGAGGCGAATGGCTTTATCAAAACCGTCAGAGTAGTACGGACCGCTTGGACTTAAGATCACGCAGAAGGTGTACTGCTCACTCGGACTGACCGATAAACGATCTTCGGTAGCAAATAGGAATGGGCGAATATATAAGCACGCACCATCTTGCATTGGGAACCAAAGTCTATCGACATCAATCAGGGCGTTGATGGCCGCAAGCTGTTTGTCTTCATCCAAACCTGGAATACATAAGATATCGGCAGAGCGATTAAGTCGCTGCGCATTTTTATCGAGACGGAAGGTGTAGATCTCACCGTCATCATGCTTAAAGGCTTTAGCACCTTCAAACACCGATTGGCCGTAGTGCAGCGCAATTGCACCCGGTGCCACTTCAAAAGGACCGTAAGGTACAATCCTTGGATCTCGCCACTCCCCATCGCGATAATCCATTAAAAACATATGGTCAGTTCTGAGGTTACCAAAGCCAACATTTTCCGCTGGCTCAAACTGCTCAGTACGGCGTTCAGACGCAGGTTTTAAGTTATAGTTTATTTGCATTGTATACCACCTTGATTACTGACCTAGCAGACTATGGATGCACTAAGCTAAAGTCAAGCCAAAACACCTTAACCCTTAGTCTACTCATCTTGGTGGTAACGTATCGCAACCTGTACGGTAACCAAATTAGTGATAACCTTACGCGGCGAAACAATGAGCCTAATCCGAGATTTGATTAGCCTATTTAATTGATTAAACTAAAACGCTTCATTGACGTTAAAGTAAAAGCCGCTGTCTCCATCGCCAAAGCCCAAATCTAGGCGCAAATTGACCCGAGGTTTCACTTCAAAGCGATAGCCCACACCATAGTTGGGCAGCAATGTTTGCTCAAATAACTCACTGACTTTATCCGCAATCACCCCCACACCGGCCCAAAACACCATGCCATGGCGACCGGGTAAATCCATACGGTACTCCGCTTGAGCTAGCAGCATCTGCTTATCGCGATAACGCCCTGTGGTATAGCCTCTTAAGCTATCACCGCCGCCGATTTTGCTCAGCTGATCCCAGGGAATATCCCCCTGCAAAAAACGACCTCTAACCTGCCAAGCTATCACGTCATCATGCCAAACAGGCAAGTACTCACTGTATAGCAAGGTCTGTTTTTCAAAATCGGTTTGACTGCCGAGTTGCTGGCGATACCAGCTCGACTCAATCTCAATAATTCGCCCTTGCTGCGGGTTAAGCGTGTTATCTCGACTATCGTAGTTAACCAACAAATTAACCCCAACACTGCGAGAGTCTTGCTCAAGGACACTGGTATCAACCAAGCTGTCGTTGGGATTAATCTCTGAGGCTCTGGCCAGCTGCAGATCAAATCCAACGCCAATATAACTGTGAGCCAGCACTTGCTGGATCCACATGGGTTTTAAACCAAAATTGAGGTAGTTAAAATCAACGCGGTTGCTGTCTTGGTGGTTATCTTGGTAGCCCACGCCATAAAACACATCGGGCACATCAAACAATTCTGCATCAAGGTAGAAGCGCTGCGCTTGATTGAAGAACGTGCGATTTTGAATGCTCGCACCCAATGCACCGTTGATTGAAGCTAGGCCATTAATCACCAAAGACGACAACTGCAATTCATCATCGTCAGCATTAACTTGATATAGGCCTACCGCTGACACCCCTACCCCAAGATCCATTTCAGGATTATAGAAAGGGCCCGGCAATACGCTAAAGTCGATAGCTTTGTCTGCATCAAACTCACCATCGGCCCCCAAACTTTGCAAGAACCCTTCAAGCCAGCTTTGCTGCTCTTCAGCTGCCGGTGATACCTCAGCATCAGCCGCCAACGCGATACTGCTGATAAACATACTCATTGCGATAAGCAATCTATTCATTGCTCAACCTTCTGTGCCTGCTCAAGGTCGGCAATTTCATCAAGACGGGCAATATCGCTAAAATCGGCATGGGTAAAACCCTGTTGCCACAAATGCGCAGGGATATGGTTAAAACTTGGTTGATACTTTGGCGCAACACTTAAGTGCTGCACTGCAATCTCATCAAGTGCGATGCCATTATACTCACGCAGCAAAGACAAGGTTTTTGCCTGCGCTCCACTGTCGATACTTCGCATTAGGCTCTCACCATCCGTAGCTGCAGAAATCAGAGTCGATGGCACCAAATAAGGGGACTGCTTGTCACCTAATTGATAATGCCGTTTGATCAGCAAATCTTTGCTGGGCAATGGCTGCGAAGAGTCCCACCAATGACCATCAATAACTGCGAATAACTCATTGGTAACAGCCTTATCTACTGGCTGTAAATATGCCAAGCTCGCTGCCAGCCATTGCGTCATATGCTGGTTATAAAGCTCGGTATTCATGGTGAGGTTATTACTTAGCAAGGCGATGGCAATTTTCGCCCCTAACATATTGGAATAAAGATCTTCTGGCGAATAAGCCGACACCTCTTCCGACCAAGGGGCTAGCGTTCGATAACCATGCCATTGGGCAATTTCGTGGGCTTCTGCCATAAAATACGCTTGGCGTGCTGCGAGGTGAATTGCTAACTCTCGACGCTCAGTCGCTGACATAGCGCTGGTATCAACCGCTTGAAACTGAATATGCCTTGGGCCAATTTCATCCGGTAAGATCACCCGAAAAGATTCGCCAAGTTGACGCTGAATAAGATAAAACAACGCAACCGTATTATCTGCGGTGTCACGCACATGGGCTAAATCAATAAAACCGCCCTGCTGAGTGTAAATCATGCCATTATTTTCGCCGCCACGTGACCCATCGGGTAAGCCTTTTTGATGGCTAAAATTCCCGGCTTCGAAGGCGTGTGGGCCGATATCATCAAGCGCCACGGTATTGGCAAAGCGATAAAAAGGGATTGTGGTTGGGCCCACTTTCACTTTATGACCCGTGCCAAAGGCACAGCAAGGACGCACGGCCTGCGGCATCCGCGCTTTGGGGTAACCCAACAAGTCAAAATCTGCCACAGCAACGTTATCTAACTGATCGTCCAACGCCGCGGCAATGGCAGCTTCATTTGGAATAGATCGCACTTGCCAGTCATTGCTGCTGCAAGCGCTCAGTAACATCAACCCGAGCCAAACAACCACAAGTTTCACTGTATAAACTCCTTAATGGCGCGAGTAACAATCTCGGGATACTCATTACTAATGCCGTGGGGGGCGTCAGGAATCACCACGATTGGCGCCTTAATGGTGTCGGCAAGTGCCAGTCCAGCAGAGAGTGGAAACACCTTGTCGTTTTCACCCCAAATAAGTAACGTTTCAGGCAGCTGACTCAGTTCAACATCGTTAGCTATTTGGTCCCGGTGCTGCGGCAAAGTTTGTATCAAGCTGCGCTTTTGTGGCTGCCACTGGGCAAAATAGCGCTGATAAATCTGCTCATCAATAAACCCGGGGTACCAAGGGAAATTATCAAATGTGCCCGCCAATAAATGCCGCATCTCGGCTTTATTTTGCGGCACGAAAATCGCTTCGGGTGACTCAACAGCAAAACGTTGGCTCAACTTGGCCAGTTCCGCATCAGAAAATAGATAGGCGGGACTGGCTAAGATAACCGCTTTTTCTACTCGAGCATCTTTCACCATCAGGTCGAAACTGACAAAGCCACCATAGGAAATCCCAACTAGATTCACCGACGTTAGCGCCAAATGATCCAGTAACTCTTGCATCAGCTGAGTTTGAGTTGCCAGATTGGCCTCGCCGTGGCTATATGATTGGCCAAACCAGGCTAAATCTGGCGCGATGATATGATAGTCGTGGGCTAAGTTGAGCATAACTTGTTGCCAGCTTGACTGCGCATCGCCACCAAAGCCATGCACCAATAACAAGGTGGGCTTAGCTTCACCTTGGCCCACCTGCCAATAACTTAGCGTGCCGCCGTCTTCAAGGGTAATACGCGTTTGGCTATACCCCGCATCAACAAGCTGATTAACCTCTCGCTGTTGCTGGTAACTGACAGCAGAGCAAGCCGATAGCAATAAACAGCCAAGTAGCACGACGAAATAATGCAATCCACGACTCATCATTTAAAACCTATAACCCACACTCAGCATGCCACTTGTGCGGGTGCCAAAACCTACTTCCAACAACAGATCTAGCTGTTGATTAATCGAGATCTGTCCGCCTAACAAGCCATTCCACTTATCTTCTAGATGTTGGTTGACTTCAAATTTTGCGTTTTCGAGCATGGCAACATTATTACCAATACCGATATCGTGTAGGTAGCCACTGAAAGTCTGTTCAACGTTTTGGTACATGGCGCCAAACCATATTTGCATTTCGTTGTTACCTGTTGGAATGCGATACCCCATACGCGGTGAGACCACAATGGTACTGATTTCGCCATCAAGGATATCTAAGTTGGTGTTAGTGTAATTGACATCTAACAGCGCAAACCAATTGCCAACCCCGCCGACCAATGTGCCACCCACACCGTAAGTTGTGCCCTTAAAATTGAGCTCAAAATCGAATGGATCGGAGGTAATGACACAAGGCGGCCTAAAACAAGGCAGTACATCGGAAATGTCTGCTTCTACCTGCACATTGGCAACACTGCTGCCTTTGGTATGGCCCAAAATGCCGTATAAATTAAGAAATGGCAGTACCCACATATCGGCGCGGAAAGTAATGGTTTCAGACTCTTGAAATGCTTCGCTGCCATTGATCGAAATCATGTCATCGATTGGCCCTAGGCCAGAGAAGTTTACCGAGTCAACAATTAGCGGTTGCTCCATATCCATAACCGTAACAGAAAAGCCATATGGTTTAGGCAATTGATGACCTAAATCTATTGCCTCTTGCGCCCAGATTGGGAATGCACGGGCGTATTTTTCATCAGCACTTTGACGCTCAATAGCGTCGACAAAGGTGCAGGTCATGGTTAATACCACGCCCGCTAAAACTCTGAACAACATATCAGACCTTAATTATTGGAAAACTAGGAAGTAAAAAAGAAGTAACAGTTAGCGCGGGTATTATCCTTGGCTAATATGAAGATAGTCTGAAAAACATACATCTTAGATAGTGCATTTTGGTCAACTTGATCACGCTCTGGCATTGTTATTTTTGTAGTTGGCTTCGCCGCAGGCAAGATATCTAAATATGTAATATCATAAATCACAGAATTCATCTGATTAATATCATTCAGTTATGGTTCAGCAACTATCTTCTACTATGCCCTCAACGACAACCAAGTCGCCTACAGATTAACCAAGAGAGCATACATCATGAAAAAGCAAACTATCGTAATCGCAACCCTTCTTTCATCAGCAATGGCGATGCCTGCAATGGCAGCAGACTGGTTCATCGGTGGTGGCATCGGTGCACAACAGAACAAATATGAAGGCAGCCGCATGCATGAAGTCGACCCAGGCTTTAATGCTGAATATGCTAAAGACAAAGAAACCAACGTCCTCTATGAGCTACGTTTTGGTGCATATATCGACGATAACAATCGTGTTTACTCAACTTATAGCTACAACTCTGACGACCACTCAAGACAGCAAAGCCTATTGTTGTCATACGACTACCTAGTGGGATTAACCGCTGACAACAAATTGAACTGGTTTATTGGTGCCACTGCAGGTGTTAACCATATTAGCCCAGCAACCAATAATGTTGACTCTAAGAACAGCTTTGTTTGGGGCGGCCAAACAGGTTTGATGTACAAGTTCAATGACAATGTCAGCACTGAAATCGGTTATCGCTACCTCAAGCAAGATTACGATGCCTCAGTCAGCTATGGCAACCCTGAGCCTGCACCACACAATATCGGCATTACCGAGTCAGCTTCTCTCAATGATAGCCAACAACTTTATCTATCGGTTGACTACCGCTTCTAATTTAATCAGTTACACAATAAAAAGCCCCTTTTCGGGGCTTTTTATTTGCCTAATTCTTGATTAGCAACTAAACCTTTAAGCAACTATTAAGGAGCCCCAATGCAAAGCTACACGCCGATTAACTGCGACCACCATGATTACATAGAACTGGCTTGTGTCAGAGGCTATCCTCTAATCATCATTTTAACCGATGGATCTGAAGTGAGAGGCCGAGCACTGACTACTGAGACCCGTGCTGATCATAGTGAATGGTTAGTGGTAGAAACCGCGGTTCACCAACGCAGCATTAGGCTAGATAGCATAGCGAAAATAAGCACTGATATTGAAGGCGCGTCTTTTTCTTCTATCAATTTAAAATGAGACTTGGCTAGCGTTAATTTGGTTAGTATTTACTTTCATCTAATGCCAAGATATTTCACCAACTAGCATAGCAAGCTGAGTTTCACTGCCGAAAAAAAACCAATCCTCGTCTATGACAAAATAAATACGATTTTTAGCCTATTTTTTCTACATTTAGCATAATTAACTATTCCTTCATCCGTTGTCACTGATAGAATCGAGTGAACCATCCAGAAACTATTAGGACTCCCCTATGAGCCTCGAATTACTGTCCAAGCTGGAGACAAAAATCCAAGCCGCACTAGAAACCATTGAACTGTTAAAAATGGAACTTGAAGAAGAGAAGCAAAAGAATGTTGCTTTGAGTGAACAGAACCAACAACTCAGCCAAGATCTTAACTCGTGGAACGAGAAAGTGACCGGACTTGTTGGTCTGCTAAATGATGAAGTCAGCTAAGTTGCTGTAAGCGGTACAAGCGAAGATAAGGCCCTAGGCCATCTTCGCTTCGCTATTTTGCGCTTCAATCAAACTATTTAATTCTAAAATTGCCTTTTTCACTTCAGGCATGGTCTTCCTTGGCAGTAAAAATCTCCCCTTTTCGAACTCTAATCGACCTAGGTCTTTAACCCAGATCACCCCAGATAAAAAAATTCGCGCGTGTTTGACTATTAGTTTTGGTGCATAGACAGGAAAAACTCTCACGTGACCTCCTATTAACCGTTTTGTTTTTAGTTATTGTACCCAGTCTTGGACCGCCTTTTTACCACGAGAGTTTCATTAATTTTAGTTTTTTTTTGTAAATAATTGATACCTGTCCATAGCGTAAAATATTTCTTATTGTCTATCAGACGAATAGCTAATGTAGAAAAATAGAAATGACACTTGCCAAATTTTTGACAGACTGCTAAGTTAGAGGTGTTACTCAGGGTAAAACTGAGCCATATGGCTCAATGACCGTATTTCCAGCGACCAGGAAATACGGTTTTTTTTAGCCTTGAATTTGAGCTTTACCAAGCAGCAGACACAAAAAAGGAGGCCGCAGCCTCCTTTAATCATGACATTGCAGGCTTTACTTCATGTTGGTTAAGTAAAACGCAATATCTTGCAGCTCTTTGTAGCTGCTGATTGATTCATTCTCGATGCGGTATTTACCATTAACCACAATCGCTGGTACACCAGAGATTTGTGCATTTTCAGTCGCACGCTTCATCTGTGACATCTGTGCACTCACCATAAATGAGCTTGCCGCTGAATCAAAGTCTTTACCGTCAACACCATAAGCAACAAATAGCTTCTTGATATCTTCTAAGCTAGTGAAGCGCTGCTTTTGATCATGAATCGCTTTAAATAGTGCGCCTTCAATTTTATCTTCAACTTTCAACTGATGAGCAATCGCAAACGCACGCGACATTTCTACTCCCATGTTGCGACCGATAAATTCAACATGGTTTTGTTTGAAAGTGACGCCTTCTGGCAGATCTTTCTTAATTTGAGGGATTGCAGTCTTATAAAAGTTATAACAGTGACCACAGTAGAATGAGAAAAACTCGGCAATTTCAGGCTTGGCTGTTGCTGGGCCTTGATTAATCACGGTGTAATGTACGCCTTCTTTATAATCAGCTGCCAATGCAGCCATTGGAGCCATAATCAAAGCCAAGGCGACTAAGAATGCTTTTTTCATATTGTTGATATCCTTTGTTTGCAACAAACAGTTTGTTTTTCAAGTTGTGCCTAACATAATCAAATATTGGAGATTATCTCAAGCATTAAGTTCATTCTTATGTGACAAAATACGTCAGCATAGGTACAAATCTGTGCCTGCAGCGCTTAATATTGCGGTGTTAGGCTCAGTGGTGGTTCATCTAATTTAGCCAGCTGTTCTTTAAATCCAAGAATCTGCTGCTCCCAATATTTGTCTTCCGCAAACCAAGGAAAGTTCATTGGAAAGGCTGGATCGTCCCAGCGCCGACTCAGCCACGCATTATAGTGCAGCATACGCATTGCCCGCAGTGGCTCAATGAGTTTCAGTTGCCGAGTATCAAACGAGCAAAAATCTTCATAGGCCTCAAGTAACACTTCTAATTGCAGTGTTTGCTGTGGTCGCTCACCCGCTAACATCATCCAAATATCTTGCACTGCCGGCCCCATCTTGGCGTCATCTAAATCAACAAAGCCTGGGCCGTCAGGGGTCCACAAAATATTACTCGGATGCAAATCACCGTGTAAACGTATCATATCAAATTCATCTTCACGCCAAAGCTGCTTAGCACGCCCCAACAGTTGTTCAACGATGGTGAAGTAAGCGGTATTAAGTGAGTCAGGCACATGACCAGATTCACGTAACCAAGTTAACGACTCATCACCTAATAGCTGAGGGGTTAACTTGTCTCGGTGCTGAAATTCCTGTTGCTGCGCATGCTGATGAATTCGACCAATAAATCGACCAACTTCTTCGAGCTGATCTAGGTTATCGACTTCAAATGCTCGGCCTCCCATTGAGGTAAACAGCGCAAATCGGTAGCCTTGGTATTCATGTAAGGTACTACCGTCGAGCACTACCGGCGTAGCGATGGGTATTTCATGCTCAAGTAAAGACAAGGAGAAGTCATGCTCTTCTTGAATTTGCGCATTGCTCCAACGTTGGGGGCGATAAAACTTCACAACATAACGTTGGCCGCGATCACAACGAAATTGATAGACACGATTTTCATAGCTGTTAAGTGCTAGCAGCCCCGTTTCAGGGTAGATATTAACGCTTTCGATAGCATCCAAAATCAGATCTGGGGTTAATGCTTGGTAATGAAACTCAGCGGAATGAGAATGGTGGCTCATAAGCTACGCTCCAAAAGTGTCTGCAAATAAGCGAGCACCTCGACATCACTACTGTTTTCCACACTCAACCAGCAAATATCACCGTAAAACTCATAATTAAGCTGCATCACAGTACCTTCAAAATCCAACAACCATTGATGACGATCTGCGCCCCACTGCGTTTCTATCACGCGGCAATCAAGGGCGGTAGCCAAAGGCTGCGCAAAGCGCTCAAAATTATCAAAGTCGATATCGGCTTCAATAGACAAGCTCTTAGCGGCTTCATTTAATTCGGTTCGGGTTACGTTTATGCTCACATTGGGCTCGCTTTATTTACCAAACAACAATTTTACTACACGACGGTGTGACTAAAACGGCTTGCGATTCACCTCGGCTTTAAGTGTATCCACAGGCAGATGAACAACGGATGAACACCTCAACACCGAAATAGTCGCAACCTAGTTTTCATTTATCCAGCGACTGACACTAACTACTGCAGGACATAATTAACCCTTGCCCCCACTGCGGTGGCCGCTGTGCATAATGAGCAAACTCAGGTTGTTCTGCAAAAGGTTGGGTCAGTAGCTGATGTAATTGCTGCAACGGCTGATTGTTACCCTCTTCAACGGCAATGATGGCCTCTTGCGCAAGGTAATTACGCAAAATATATTTAGGGTTAATAGCACTACGCTGCTGCTGCCAAGCCTCTACATCCTTTACTTTACCTAAGCGCTGCTGGAACTGTTGCCACCAAGCGTCAAATCGCGGCCTATCAATGAAATCATCCGCAAGTTTGCTACGTGATTGGGTTGGATCTAGGTAGCTAAACTGCCTAAAGCTATTGGTATAATCGAGCTGACTTTGCTGCAACATCATGGTGAACTCACCCATCAATGCGAGATCAAACTCATCTTGTTCTGAGCTGGCTGATTCAACAGTTAACCCTAACTTAGCCCGCATCAGGGTTAAGTAGTGATCGATCAAATGTTGCTGATAGCGGTTCAAGGCCGCAATCAATACATCAGATTCAATGAGGGGGACTAAGGCTTGCGCTAAACGCTGCAAATTCCACAAACCGACCCCCGGCTGCTGACCAAAAGCATATCGGCCTTCGGGATCGGAGTGATTACAGATAAAGTCTTCGTTAAAGGTATCTAAAAAGGCAAACGGTCCAAAATCGAAGCTATCACCCAATATCGACATATTGTCGGTATTCATCACTCCGTGGGCAAAACCAACGGCTTGCCAATGGGCAATCATTTTTGCAGTATCAGCAACAACCTGATTAAACCATAATTCGTAACCTTGACTGTCGCAGGTTAATGCTGGGTAGTGCTGAGTAAGAGTGAAATCAACGAGTTGCTGTAATTTGGCTTTGCTGCCTTCAGGACTATGACTGAAATACTCAAAGTGACCAAACCGAATATGGCTGCGCGCTAGTCTGACAGTAATTGCTGCTTGATCTTGGCTTTCGCGCCATACGGGTAAATCTGAGCCAATGACCGCCAATGCTCGTGTGGTCGGCACATGAATATGGTGCAGCGCTTCAGAGATTAAAAACTCACGCACCGCAGAGCGCATGACTGCACGGCCATCACCTTGACGTGAATAAGGGGTTAATCCGCCGCCTTTTAGCGCCACATCCCAATGCCCTTGCGGCCCAGATGCTTCACCCAAAATAATCGAACGTCCGTCACCTAACCTAGGCGTATAGCCACCAAACTGATGACCACTATAGACCTGCGCGTAATAACTGGCACCTGGCATCGCTTGGTTACCACTGAGTTGCTGCAATAACGACTCAGAAGGCGCTGCGTTATCAAGCAGCTTAGCGGCGTCATCACTCCAAGCTAACCAATGGGGATTACTCAGCCCTTGCGGGTTAACTTGTGAGTAAAAGCCCACTAATTGTTCGAAGTAATCCTGCTTAAACTTCACAGCTCAGCCTCTTGGGTCAAACGCTGGCAGCTGACACCACCTTGCTCGTTAGCCACACATTGATGACCACACTGGAATGAACCATTGCTATGACCACTTAGGCGGATCAGGCCTTTACCTTTGGCAACACATTGATCAAGCGCTTTGTAGTAACCCGCGATATTGTCACCTAAATCTTGCTCGGCAATATGCGGCTGACTGTCACTATAAAACAGGGTCCACTGTGGATTTTGGGTACATGCTGAGAGAATTAATGCACAACTGATGACAACAAACGGTCTAAGGCCCATGGCTAGCTCCAATAAAAAAGGCGACACACTCGTTCGCCTTTATTCTCTAATACACACTATTTTACACGCCTAGCTTACTAGATACAGTAAAGATTACTGCGCCGCTTTGGCCTTAGCTCGCTCAATACGGGTAATTCTGCCTTCAAATCCCGTCACCGTGCCATCGGTTAAACCATAATTGATAGCCTGCTGACATACGGCAATCGCGGTATCATACTGCCCGCTGTCATTAAGTAATGTCGCTAAATGCATAAAGCCCACTCCTTTTTGCTCAGCCGGTTTATCGAGCTTAGCAAATACTTCGAGATAGTCTTGCTGCAGACCTGCACCATAGTCTCGATACTGGGTTTGTTTACGCTGTTTATAGCACTCTGCAACCGCCAACAGTAACGCGCTATGTTGCGCTGCGTTTTCGCTGGCATTGCGATAGTCGATTAAAGCTGATGCCAGTTTATCATTGGCCCAAGATTCATCTTGTTGTTTTGGCTCTGGCTCTGGCTCTGGCTCTGGCTCTGGCTCTGGCTCTGGCTCTGGCTCTGGCTCTGGCTCTGGCTCTGGCTCTGGCTCTGGCTCTGCAGCAGCTTGCTCAGTCTGAATATCATTGGCAACTTCGGTGGGCTGTTTGTCGAAACTTACCCCTTCATCCAGAGGAGTCGACACGTCTTCCTTGTTGGCATTCTCTTCAGCTGCAGTTGAGTCTGACTCAATCTGTGCAACTTCCTTCTCAGTTGGTTGCTCGGCTTGCTGTTGTTCTTCACGGGCCAGTCGCTGCGCTCTCAAATAGAGATAAACACCTACAGCAATGAGCAAAATAATGGCTATGCCTTTCATTGTTATCCACCGTTTATTAGGTTGCCTAAATTCAATGTTACTCACTTATGCCCATCAAATTTGGACAGATAGTAACCAATGTTATTATTCGGTTCTTACGCTCAAAATCAACTATTTATACCCATTTTTCGCATCTACATCAAAAACCTAGGTGAATTTCTAACACTGAATGTGTTTCAACCTGTGTAGCGAAGAGTATTTATGCTAATTAATACAATTAATTAGTGATAAATGTTGCCACTGTCCAACCGAGTAAAATCAAAACAACAATTGTGGTTAGATTAATCCCTAAAAATGAACCGGCACCGGCATCGACCACGCTAAAACACTATTTTGTGCGCATGTTCATAAAACACGGCGCTAGTTTTGTCATCGCTGCCAACTCGTCCTACTATAGCTATAACCCAGTGGTTCAGTCGGAATTAGAAGTAGGTGCGATATCATGAAAACGGATGAGATTTTAGGCGGCAAATTGCTGCGTGAATTCAATACAATTTCAGCGATGGTGCAAATCTACTGTCGATCGCACTGTGCCGCTAAGGGCAAAGTTGACCAATGTGAGCATTGCCAGAGCTTTTTAGAGTATGCCCATACTCGATTAGATAGATGCCCCTACGGTGAACAAAAACCCACCTGTAATAAATGTCCGGTGCACTGCTACAAACCACATATGAAAGCCAAGGCCAAAGAGATCATGGTGTATGCCGGCCCGCGTATGCTGCTGCCTCACCCCATAATGGCCATTAGACATTTGTGGTCTGAGCGCAGCCCAGTTCCTGGCAAACCGCCTGCAGCTAGTTCAAATCGTCATATCCGTTTGAACAAAGGCCAGTCACCTAAGGCATCCACTTAGCTAAGTGTTGAATTTTCATCCATATTGCTTGCAAGTCGGTCACAATTAAGTCGACAATAGAGCAATATGAATGATTACAGTGGTTTTTTAGCACAAGGTTATTGGTGGCTGTCATTATTAGGCGGGATTCACTGTATCGGCCTCGGCCTGTATATTCGCTATGCGTATCGTGAACAAAGCCATGATAATCAGCACAACAGTAACCACAAACTATTAGGCGGCATCTTCAGCTTAATGGGACTGTACTTCTTTACTGGCATGCTCAGCAAAGACAGCTCCCCTGTTCCAATGCACATCGTGTATACGCTTATTATCCCTATCTATTTTATTTTGATGCCCATGCTGTATTTGTATTGTTACCGCAGCTTGCACAACATCAAGGGCAGTATCAATTGGTCAGTACACCTATACCTTCCTATCGCGGTGGCCAGCATTGTCGCGGTGACTGCAATGCTCGACAGCCACTGGATCCAAGATATTGATATCGACTCCTTTAATCTTAGTGACGATATCAGTTACTTTACCGCTATTGGTATGGCCCTCCCTGCACTGCTGAGCGTGCAAACTTTGACCTATTTTGTACTGATTATTAAGTTGCTACGCCAGTTTAGAAGTCGAGCGCGCAGAGCCCATTTAGGCAACCTTAAAGATATAAAGTTTCGCTGGTTGATGGCGTTAACAATCGCGCTGATGAGCAATTGGCTAATACGCACCATATTCCTTATTTTGCCATTTTATTTTGGCGACCACATTGGCCAACTGGCTCAAGCTGTCACCCGGTTAGCTTTGCTGATAACTGTCTATGTACTGGCTATTTACGGTTTACAACAAATCACTAAGGCCGCCTTTTTACGCGGAAAACTGGCACCACAAAGTCCACCAAACACTCCTACTCGCAGCAGCACCCAACTGCTCAACTCTGAAGAACTCAATTACTTACAGAAATTAATTCAAGATGAGAAAAAAGAGTGATGCTGCGTATTTAAGCCCCATTTGAATTACGGTAAGGTAACTGCGCAAGCAGATCTGCAAGTCAATAAATAATTCATTAGTAAAGGGAATACGATGGGGCGAGTTAATCAACTGTCAGCGTTGGCGCTTATGTCAATGTCACTGATAGCCAGTAGTAGTCTGGCATCACAGCGGGATCACACCATTACCACTGACGACTTTTTCTCTGTAGCCGGGATGGGCGGTGTGCAGTTAAGCCCTGATGGAAGACAAGCCGTTTGGCTTGAATCTCGTTGGGACAAAGAACTTGATAAAGCGCAACGCGACCTCTGGCTAGTTAACACCAAATCAAGCCAAAGCCAACGTCTGACTTTCACCAATGAAAGTGAATCGAGCCCCCAGTGGAGCCCAGATAGCCAATACATCTATTACCTTGGACAACAAGGCGACAAAGAAGGTAAGGCACCATTTAACGCCAAACGCCAAGTTTTCCGCCTTAATGTCAGCACCTTGCAGTCAGTACCGGTTACCAAAGAAAAACGCGGCGTAAAATCCTATCAACTTAGCCAAGACGGCAAGCAGCTGTACTTTACTACCAGCAAAGAAAGCCAAGATGACGATACATGGGCCGGCATGCGTGCCAGCCATAGTGCACCCCAGTATGGCCATGGCAAGCAAGATACCAACCCACTATACAAACTGGATTTACAGCATTACACCCAAACGCTATTGCTTGATGATGACAAGGTAGTGTGGGAATTTAGCGTAAGTAATGATGGCGGCAAAATTGCGCGGATCACCACCACAGATACTGAACTGGTATTCTTAGAAGGCTGGTCAAATATTGAAGTATTTAATACCTCTGATGCCAGCAATAAAGTGCTTGAGGACAGTGCTTGGCGCGAGCAAGCGCCTTCGCCTTATGGCTGGCTGCTAGGATTGAGCTGGCACGACGATAACCAGCAATTGGCTTTTCGTATCGACTACGATGGTCACCCAGGACAGCTATTTGTTAACCAAACCAATCAAGACAAACTACTTGAGATCAGTCGTCCTGGCGATGCAACGTTAAATGGCAACAACATTAACTGGCGCCCAGACAGTGATGAAATTTGCTACCGTGGCAGTGATCATGGTCGAGTAAAACTGTTCTGTACCGAGGTCGATGACAGCAAACAAGGTGATACCCGTACGGTTGTAAACGGCGATTTGGTGATTGGCAGTTATAGCTTCAGCCACAATGGTAAAAAGCTCGCCTTTAGCCACAACGGCCTTGACCATTTTTATGACATGTTTATCGCCGATGCCAACAGCAAACGGGCTAAGTACAAACGTATCACCAATATTAACCCTCAGGTCGACACTTGGGTGTTACCGCAAATCTCAACCGTCAGTTGGCAAGCCCCCGATGGTAGCACTGTAGAAGGGATATTAGATTTACCTGCAGGTTACAAACCTGAAGATGGACCACTACCACTTATCGTACAAATTCATGGTGGCCCAACTTCCGCTACGCCCTATGCTTTGCAACATCGCTCTTATGGTCGCTCAACATTTACCGCCAATGGCTGGGCACTGTTATCACCCAACTACCGTGGTTCAACCGGTTATGGTGACAAGTTCCTAACTGATTTGGTTGGCCACGAACATGAGATAGAAGTACAAGATATCTTAGCTGGGGTCGATTACCTGATTGCCGAAGGGATTGCAGACAAAGATAAAATGGCAGTTATGGGGTGGAGTAACGGTGGCTACCTGACCAACGCACTAATCGCTACCACTGAGCGCTTCAAAGCTGCCAGTTCTGGGGCCGGCGTGTTTGATCAACGTTTACAATGGATACTCGAAGATACCCCTGGTCACGTGATTAACTTTATGGATGGTAAGCAGCCTTGGGAAGACCCGCAGCTGTATTCCCATGGCTCATCGTTGACCTACGCCGATAAGATTAAAACCCCGACCTTAATCCATATTGGAGAAAATGATGCTCGAGTCCCACTGGGACACGCTCAAGGTCTATATCGTGCATTACGTCATTACCTCAATGTGCCAGTAGAACTGGTGGTCTATCCCGGTGAAGGCCATGGATTAAGCAAATACCAACATCGTAAAGCGAAAATGGAATGGGATCAGCGCTGGTTTAACTACTACGTGCTTGGAATCGAACCTAAGTAACAAAGCTGAATAACGACTGTCTTAAACAAAAAAAACGCCCATCATGGGCGTTTTTTATACATAGGCATTTGATTCCCATAGCCAGATCCGTATGCTGAAGGCTCAATTGTCCTTAGGGAGCGCACATGAAAAAGCTAATCACCCGGTTCACTGTTGTATTGACTATGATGGCGACATTGCTATTTAACCCCGCTGCGCTAGCAGATGAAAGCTACGGCGCTGCAATCAATAAATTTAAGCAGGCCCCTGCTACGCAAAAGTTCTTTGATAGTGCTTACGGTTTTGCCATTTTCCCAACCGTTGGTAAAGGTGGGTTTGGTATTGGAGCTGCCTATGGCAAAGGCCGAGTTTATCGTGGCGGTGGACATACTGGCGACACCAGCTTATCGCAACTGTCTATCGGTTTTCAGGTGGGTGGCCAAGCATACAGTGAAATCATTTTCTTTAAAGATGCCAACGCCTATAACGAGTTTACCAGTGGTAGCTTTGAATTTGGTGCCCAAGCCTCTGCAGTTGCAATTAATGTCGGTGCCAATGCCCAAGCCGGTACCACAGGTAACTCAGCAGGTGCTGGACAAGGTGGGGCCAATAAAGCCGCATCTGCAGCGTATATTAACGGTATGGCAGTATTTACGGCCGCAAAAGGTGGCCTAATGTTTGAAGCGGCGCTGGCCGGTCAGTCCTTTACGTTCGAAGAAAAGTAACCTAAAGCGGGCCAGCAAATCGTTCATTGGTGAGTTTGCTGGCCAGTTAACTTTGCGCGTGGGCAAGTTTTTGAAAGTAATGCACCAAAAAATCAACCAACAAGCGCACTTTCTTCGCCCCTGCAGACCCCGGCGGATAAACACCGTACACATCAATATCGGCAAGCTGATAGTCAGCCATGACCACTTCTAACAGACCTTGGTCGACTTTCGGTTTAGCATCGTAAGTGGGAATACGGGCAATGCCATAACCTCCTTCAACGAAAGCCGTACGAGCCGCCGCATTATTGGTAGTAATGTCACCTTTAACCTTCACCCTAAAAGAGCGGCTGCCCTGCGACAAATCGATGTAAGGCGCACCCAATTGATAAATAACCCATTGGTGTTGCTCAAGCTCACTGGGCGTAGTCGGCCTACCATGTTGCTTAAGGTAGCTTGGAGAAGCATAAAGTTGGGTACTTAAACGTGATAACTGCCGTGCATGCAGATTCGAGTCCACCAGCGGCGCACCGCGAATCGCTAAATCCACCCCAGACTGAATCAGATTAACCACTTCATCGCTAAGCATAATGTCGAGTTCAATTTTAGGAAACTGGGCTTTAAATGCCTTCAGCGCTGGCACCACCAGTTGCAGCCCCATATTCACCGGACAAGTAATTGACAAACGCCCTTCTGGTTCACTGCGAAAGTGCTCCATCTTTTGCTGGGCAACAATCGCTTGCTCGACAATCAATCGACTGCTGTCGTAGAAAGCTTTACCTGCTTCGGTCAAAGACAAACTCCGTGTTGAGCGATGCAACAAGGTCACACCAAGGCTAGTCTCAAGCTTTTTCATATGGTAGCTAACCACAGTGCGGGTAAGCTTGAGCTGACGCGCCGCCGTACTAAAGCTGCCCTGTTCAACCACATGGCTGAATACGACCATGCTCTTTAGCTGTTCAAAAATATGACTCACAAAGCCACCCAAGCCCAGTATTGATTCAAAAATTAGACTAATGTTATCAAAATAATCGCCATTGGCGAACCGCGCTGCAGCTTCTATAGTAAACCCACTTAAAAGAGCCTATTGGCATTTGATGCCCAGCCAAGGAAATAACATGACCTCAGCAACAAAACATATTTTGATGGTACTGACCTCACATGACGCCCTCGGTGATACCGGCAAGAAAACCGGATTTTGGGTTGAGGAGTTCGCAGCGCCTTATTATGTGCTCGCTGATGCCGGGGTTAACATTACCCTCGCATCACCAGCAGGTGGGCAACCGCCTATCGACCCAAGCAGTGAATTACCAGACTTTCAAACTGCGGCCACCCGCCGCTTCGACCAAGACAGCGAACTGCAAACTAAACTGGCCAATACCACCAAGCTGAGTGACGTTGATCTCAGCGATATTGATGCCGTGTTTTACCCAGGTGGCCATGGACCACTGTGGGATCTAACTGAAAACACACAGTCGATTGATATCATTGAACAGCTATACGCTGCCGGTAAGCCCATTGCCGCCGTCTGTCATGCCAGTGCTGCTTTGTTATTTGCCAAACACAATGGCCAAGCCCTAGTAAAAGGTAAGGCTGTTACCGGTTTTAGTAATTCTGAAGAAGATGCGGTGCAGCTCACTGACGTTGTGCCATTCTTATTAGAAGATGAGTTAATTCAGCTAGGCGCTGACTACCAAAAGGTCAGCGACTGGGCCCCCTTTGTCATTCAAGATGGCAATATTATTACCGGACAAAACCCAGCTAGCTCTCATGGTGTAGCCGAAAAGCTACTGCAAGCACTGTAATCATTTCGTTTTATTGAAGGTAAAAACCATGTTCAATTTCAGTTTTCAAAACCCAACGGCGATTCATTTTGGTGAAGGCCATATTGAAAAAATCGCAAGCGAGATCCCTGCCGATGCCAAAGTATTAATGCTGTATGGTGGCGGCTCCATCAAAGCTAATGGCGTTTATGATCAAGTTGTTGCAGCGCTAAGCCAGCATAATTTTGTGGAGTTTTCAGGCATTGAGCCCAACCCTACCTATGACACCTTGATTAAAGCTTTAGCGGTGATTGAAGCCAATGACATCGATTATTTGCTTGCGGTAGGTGGTGGTTCTGTTGTTGATGGCAGTAAGTTTATTGCCGCCGCGGCTTGCTTTGAAGGCGATGAGCCTTGGGATATTTTAGCTAAACAAGCGCCTGTCACCCAAGCCATGCCGCTGGCGGCAGTGCTGACCCTGCCCGCAACGGGTTCAGAAAGTAATGGCAACTCAGTTGTTACCCGTGATGGCAATAAGCTGGCCTTTTCTAGCCCATTAGTGAGGCCCACCTTTGCAATTCTTGACCCTAGTGTCACCCTGTCGTTATCAGAGCGCCAAGTTGCCAATGGTGTTGTTGATGCTTATGTTCATGTGATGGAGCAATACCTCACCTACAGCGTTGATGCAAAGGTTCAGGATCGTTTTTGTGAGGGATTATTAATGACCCTCATCGAAGAAGGTCAGCGGGTTATGCAGGCAGAAAATCAGCAAGACCTTACATTGCGCGCCAACATCATGTGGTCAGCGACTATGGCACTCAATGGCTTAATCGGCGTCGGCGTTCCGCAAGACTGGTCAACTCATATGATTGGTCACGAGCTTACTGGTAGCCACGGTATTGATCATGCCCGAACTTTATCTATCGTACTGCCAGCAGTCATGAAAGTCTGCACCCCAGAAAAGCGCAGTAAACTGCTCCAATATGCTGAACGCGTATGGCATATCACTGAAGGCAGTGATGATGAAAAAATTGCCAGTGCCATTAGCCAAACAGAAGCATTTTTCAAACAGATGAAAGTCCCGACTCGCCTTAGTGATGTGGATTTAGGCGCTGCCGATATCGACAACTTAGTGCAGGGGTTAGAGCAGCACGGCATGCTAAAACTTGGCGAACACGGCAATATCGATCTAGCTAAAAGCCGACTGATTTTAGAAACCGCCCTGTAATTTGTCCTCACCTAAGGCTAAGCCAGCGCTTAGCCTTACTTTTTTGTTCTCACAGCTCACTAGTTGCTAGCTTTGTAGGTAATTTTCAACCTCCACCTCAGCGAGAAATGTAAAGATTGGCTTTAGCTATTCACTTAAAGTCGAGCTTCACTTCGATCTCAAGTCAAAACCAACTCCCTTTAAAACAATAACTTAAACAAAAATCAAGCCAATCAAAGGCAGTATTTATCCCACCAAATTAACGCAAATAACAATTATTACTATTTTCATTCATTGACGTAACAAACTAAACTGGTAACATTTTTGCGCATCGATTTTGACTTCACGTGCACTCAGCAACTGACCAGGCGCCTGCAATTATGAGTAACAAAACCACCTTTACCGCCACCAAGTGGCGCAACCTCATGGCGATATTATTGGCACTTATCACGGCTACCGTGATGATCCCAGGCATGACGGTCTATTTACCTTTCTCGTTTGAAGAGCAAATTCTCCTACCTATCTTGCTGTTTCCGTTGATATGGTGCGGTCTGTTTATTTATAGCTACATGGCTAACAAAGCTTGGCAACCACTGGTACTGATGGCGTTATTGACCTTAAGCCATGGTGCGTTGAGTTATATTGCACTCACTCAAGGAGCAACCGCATGAAAAGCTTAACCATTAAAAAGCTGTTTCAAATGCACAGTTGGGTGGGGATTGTCACCGGCATATTGCTGTTTATCGTTGCATTTACTGGTGCAGTTGCGGTATTTGCTCGACCTGAACTGATCATTTGGTCTAATGCCACTGGCAGTGAATTACCTCGCGAAGTGGCGCCACAACAAGTGGAGCAGCTGGTCAATGAATATAGTCAGCATGTACCTAGCGAATTTACCGAAAATATCCATATATACATGCCAACGGGCTACAACTATACCGAGCTAACTTTGGTTTTTGAGTCACATCACGGTGACGAAAATTACGACCAACCTGTGGTCTACGCCTATGAAATTAACAGTAATACCTTTGCTCTTGAACGCCAATTCTACGGCCTAACCGGCGACTATTACGAAGGCAGAAAGTACACTGCGGGGGCTTTTATTGGTCATTTCCATGCTGACTTACACCTTGGCCGACCGGTGGGGCTAATATTAACTGGGTTTATGGGGCTCACCTTGATGATTTCGGTCATCACTGGCTTATACATTCACCGCGAGATGTTTAAGCAGCTCTTTACCTTTAGACGCGATAAAAGTATCAGCGTGGTCACCAGCGACGCCCATAAACTCTTTGGCTTATGGGGAAGTGTCTTTCATTTTGTAATTGGCTTTACCGGCGCATTCTTGGGCTTAGCCACGGTCATTTTATTGCCTGCTGCGGCGTATGTTAGCTTCAATGGCGATCAAGATAAGTTAGTTGAAACCTTTACCGCGATGCCAGAACCGGTGATTAGCGAGCAATACCAAGCCACTGAAATAGCCAGTATTATGACTCACATTAGCGCTCGAGATGAAAAAGCAACGCTGATGGATCTAACTGTGATGGCACTCAATGATAAAAACTCGACCGTTTATGCCCGCATGTTAGGTGGAGAAAACTTTGCCTCCGAGCTACTTGAATACCAAGGTAATGGCGACTTCAGTAAAGCCATGAGTAGTTTTGGCGATATTGGCGGTTGGGCCATTACGATTATTGAGTGGTTGTTCCCGCTGCATTTTGGCAACTTTTCAGGTGTATTTGTTAAAATCCTATGGGGATTTTTGGGACTCACTACCGCGCTCATTCCACTTTCAGGAGTGATGATGTGGCTATCAAAGCGTAGTCGCGGTAACAACAGCGACCTCTCTGCCGTTGCCTATCAACGTTGGAATAGACTCATCATTGGCAGTTGCGGCGGTATCGTACTGGCTTGCGCCGTGATGTTTCCCGCGCAAGTGATACTAAACGCCACGGTACATGGCGTGGCGCAAAACAGCTGGTTTGCTCCAATATTTTTTGGCAGTTGGTTAGCTTGGCTACTGTTATCTGTGTTGCCTATCGATTATCGTCGTTTATTACGGATTAACTTAATCATTGTTGCCGCCGCCTTATTACTTATCGTGCCACTTAAAATTATTACTATTGATGGCTATTTGGGATTGGTATTAGCAAGCGATTATCGATTAGTGGCAGGCATTGATTTGAGCTTTGTAATTATCGGTAGCTTATTTAGCTATATCGTCTTTCAACTTAAGGGCAGCCATGTTGCCCTGAGTCGCAAACCTCTGCAACAGGAGGTCGCATGATCTACCTCAGCTTTATTTTAGTCATACTGAGTATCTATCTGACTAAACACACCCAACTGCATAGCGGGGTTAAATGGCCAATCGCGGCAGGACTGTTGTTAACTGCACTCTGGCTGACTCAGCCGCTGTTGGGCACCGCGGCGGCGATTGTAGCCCTAGTAGCAAGCGTACTGTTATCCGGTATCTTGGTCGCGATGCTAGTCAAGCGCAGCTAACCACCAGCGGCTAAATGACTTATGCTTAGACATCAGTGGTCATTGATTAACAATTGCCACTGATAATCCATAGCTAAAACCTCCACAAAACATTGAAATTAAAGACTAAAAATTCAACTAAACCCATATAGCCAACATGATACGACCTCCACAGGGATAGCAACCAATTAGGGTTTCTATACCGGTAGGGTTTTGCTATAGTTTTAGCGCTGAAACAAGAGGGTGCTATCATTTTTTCCTTTTATTTCAGCAAAATGGAATGTTGTATTGTACATGGAGGCTACAATGGTGGATTTTTTGTTCGCCCACGCTAATTTACCCTTTTCACTGGCACTCAGTTTTGTGCTGCTACTGGGACTATTCGAAGCGCTATCTTTAATTCTGGGCTATAGCCTAGTTGGCGCCATGGATAATTGGAGTCCTATCGATGTAGATATCGACACCGATGGTTCTGCATCAGGCTTTACCGGCGTATCCGGCTGGTTGTGCCTCAATAGATTACCGCTGCTTATTTGGTTTGTGTTGGTGCTAGTTAGCTTTGCCATTGGCGGTTACAGCAGCAATTTTGTGTCGTTGTTGCTCATTGAGGCTCCGCTGCCTCAAGTGTTTAGTCTGCCTATTGCCTTATTGTTCACCGCATTTTCTTGTCGATACATCGGCGCTAGCGTCGCACGCATATTACCTAAAAATGAATCAACCGCCGTCTCTATCGACAGCCTATCTGGCAGCGTAGGTACTGTGACACTAGGTTGTGCGATACAAGGCAAGCCAAGCGAAGCCTTGGTAAGAGATCAGCACCAACAAAAACACTATGTGTTAGTGGAACCGGATACTTCAGATGCAGAGTTTCCAAGCGGGACCCAGGTGGTGCTGCTAGCGCGTGTTGGCCGAGTTTGGTCAGCCGCTAAGTTAGAAAAATAAATCAATAACTGTTTAATTTAAGGGAATAAAACATGGATGAGATTCAGGGTATTGGCTCAACGTTAGGTAATGGCTTTATATTTATTATTGCCGGTGCTGTCTTGTTGGGCATGTTAGTTATCGGTCTAATTTTTGCCAAACTGTACCGCCGCGCGTCTAAAGAGATGGCATATGTACGAACCGGGTTTGGCGGCGAGAAAATAGTAAAAGATGGCGGCGCCATTGTGCTGCCGGTTTTGCATGAGACCATTGCGGTCAATATGAATACTTTGCGCATCGAAGTAGAAAAGATGCAGAAAGATGCCTTAATCACCAAAGACAGAATGCGGGTAGATGTCAGAGCTGACTTTTATCTTCGGGTTGCCCCCAGCGCCGAAGGCATCTCCATGGCAGCACAAACACTGGGCTCGCGTACTACCCGCGTTGACGAAGTTAAGAAGTTAATGGAGTCAAAGTTTGTTGACGTACTGCGTGCCGTTGCCGCAGAAATGACCATGACCGAGATGCATGAACAACGTTCAGACTTCGTGCAACGAGTACAAAATAATGTTGCTAATGATCTAGAGAAAAATGGACTAGAGCTAGAATCTGTATCATTAACCGGTTTTGACCAAACCGATTTGCAATTCTTTAATGAAAATAATGCCTTTGATGCCGAAGGTCGGGCTCGTTTAGCTAAAATCATTGAAGAAAAGCGTAAAGAAACCAACGATATTGAACAAGAAAACCGCATTAAAATAGAGATGCGTAACCTCGAAGCTGAAAAAGAGTCTTTGAGTATTGAACAAGCAGAACAGGAAGCTAGGCTTATTCAACAGCAAGCATTGGACTTTAAACGTGCTGAGCAAAAAGCGGAAATTTTGAAGCAGCAGGAGCAAAAAACCCGCGAAGAGCGTGAAGCCGAAATTGCCAAAGAGCGCGCGATCGAAAGCGCAGAAATTGAAAAAACCAAAGATATTGAAACTCGAGAAATTGAAAAACGTAAAGCCATTGAGCAATCACGTATTCAGCAGCAACGCGATATTGAAGTAGCCGAACAAGACAAGCAGATCGCCATTGCACAGAAGTCAGAAGAGGAATCAGCAGCACGGGCGAAAGCTGCGGAAGCCGAAAAAGTAAAAGTAGAAAAACTCGAAGCCGTTATCACCACCCGTCAAGTTGCCGAAGCTAATCGTAGTAAAGAGATTGAGGTCATTGACGCCCGTAAAGAGGCAGAACGTGAAGCGGTGGGCATTACCGTACAAGCTGAAGCGGAAAAACGCGCCGCTGAAGATAAATCAAGTGCCATCTTAATCGAAGCCAAAGCCAGTGCAGATGCCAAAATGCTTAAAGCTGAAGCGGATGAAAAAGTTTATGCGGTTGAAGCGGCGGGTAAACAAGCGCTGCACGAAGCAGAGAATGTGCTCAGTGATGAGCAAATTGAACTGCAAAAATCACTCGCGGTACTGGAAGCACTACCTGAGGTGGTTAAACAATCGGTTAAACCGCTTGAGAATATTGAAGGCATTAAGATTTTACAAGGCTATGGTGCCACTGGTAGTGACGGTACTCAATCGGGGGTCATCGCTCAAACAGGACAAGCAGGTATTGCTGAGCAAGTGACTAGCGCTGCCCTAAACTACCGTGCAAATGCGCCAGTTGTTGATGCCATGCTACGAGAATTAGGTCTTGTTGATGCGGATAAAGGCGGATTAAATGATCTGCTCAATGGTAATAATTCCTTAGCCGCCGATGCGTTATCAGCTATTGACCCTAACAAGCTCAATGGTAACGCCGCTGCGACACAAGATGCACTACCCGCCAAAAAAGACAATCCAAGCGTAAACTAGACGTTTGGACTAAGCCATTAAGCTTGGACTAAGCCATTAAGCTTGGCCTAAGCCATTAAGCCTAGACTAAGTCATCGCATTTAATGCCACCAACAAAAAGCACCTTTGGGTGCTTTTTTGTTTTAGTCACTTAACCAGCTTGCCATTATCATCCAACACCTGTTGCCCATCTTCTTTAAACAGCGGGCCTGTGGGCCAAGCTTCTAGTACATCCAGCACACTTTCACTCGGGCGGCATAACTTGGTGCCTTTGCGTGTGCATACAATCGGGCGATTAACCAATATCGGATGGTTCAGCATCGCCTCAAGAATAGTCTCATTGCTGACCCCATCAGCCATCAAGCCTAGTTCTTTTGCGGGAGATTTCGTGGTTCGCAGTGCTGTTTTTGGGGTTAAATCTGCAGCGGCAAACAGAGCCTGTAGTTGAGGCTTAGTCCAACCATGTTGTAAGTATTCAATCACAATAGGCTCAAAACCAGCCTGACGAATAAAATTGAGCACATTTCTTGAAGTACCACAGTCTGGGTTATGGTGAATAACAATCACAACACACTACCTCCATGAATTTCGTGAGTCAGGCCGCTGATATGAGAGCACTCCATTGCACTGTTAAGCGCATCTAGAATTTTTATTAGCCATTTACCTATTTTAGGTTGGCAGGTTCAATATTACCAAATCGCGATTTGCCGCTAAACTGCCATCGTAATCAACTCATATAAAAAATGGCCTTTATCATTCGATAAAGGCCATCTCATATATATTTAACGCTTGGCGCAAACCTAATCAGTTAAGCGTACAACGGTCTCAACATACCAGTGTTTGGGTTACTTGTCGCTGCAAGTTGATTAGTCTTGTTGCACTGTTGCTTCGGCAGAACTAGAGTAAATCGTACTTAGATCGTCACCCACAGCATAACTTTCGAAGTCCTCAGATAGCACTGCAGTATCGCTCTCATCAGCAATGACGATATCATCAGCGAGTAACTCTTTTGCTGACTCTTTCGATGAGCTACCAATACGAACTTGATACGTTTCTGTCGCTGTACCTGTATTGATTGCTTCATAAGGACCGTAGAAGGTAGTGCCGCCATCAATTGATACAGAATAACCTGTAGCAGTCCATTCAAGCACTACATCAATGTCCGTATCATTTACATGCGTTAAGCCATCAATGACTTGCTGCGATTTAGATGAATCACGATATTTAACACTACCATCATTACTAAAGATAATTTCGCCCGTTAGGTTACTTGAAGAGGCAGAGCCACCATAAATACTAATATAAGCGGTATTATCTTCAGAAACACCTGGTGTAGCAGTGAAGTCAGCAATGGCTTGTATCTTAATGGTTGTAGAAATAGAGCCTTCAGCAAGTGGATCCGATGTTAAACGCAACTCAGCGTCAGCGTCTAATGATGTGTCCGCCATTCGGGCAACTTTATTTACACTACTTCCCGCTATGGTCTTAACAGTTGCTTCAGCAGAACTTGAATAAGTTGTACTTAAATCTTCACCATCAACATAAGCTTCGAAGTCTTCAGATAGCACTGCCATATCGCTCTCATCAGCAATGACGATATCATCAGCGAGTAACTCTTTTGCTGACTCTTTCGATGAGCTACCAATACGAACTTGATACGTTTCTGTCGCTGTACCTGTATTGATTGCTTCATAAGGACCGTAGAAGGTAGTGCCGCCATCAATTGATACAGAATAACCTGTAGCAGTCCATTCAAGCACTACATCAATGTCCGTATCATTTACATGCGTTAAGCCATCAATGACTTGCTGCGATTTAGATGAATCACGATATTTAACACTACCATCATTACTAAAGATAATTTCGCCCGTTAGGTTACTTGAAGAGGCAGAGCCACCATAAATACTAATATAAGCGGTATTATCTTCAGAAACACCTGGTGTAGCAGTGAAGTCAGCAATGGCTTGTATCTTAATGGTTGTAGAAATAGAGCCTTCAGCAATTCCATCCGATGTTAAACGCAACTCAGCATCAGCCGTTAATGATGTATCAGCCATTCTGGCAACATTGTTTGCTCCAGTATCAACAACAACTGTGCCTGTAATAGTAATTGTTAATTCAGCGGTAGTGCCATCAAAAGATTCAATAGTATAGGTATCGATTTCGCTTTCACCAACAACAAGTGCTGCAATAGTGGGATCAGCAGTATCAAGGGTATACGTCCAAGAGCCATCTTCTAATATTGCTAATGAACCGTATGTACCCATTAAGGTTGTCTGAACAATAAATGCTTCGCCATCATCTGGGTCAAGTACACTTACTAAACCTGTAGTCGTTGCTTCATCAGCTGCAATTCTTCCTGTTAAATCAAAGAATACTGCTGGTGTAGGTTCTTCTGTGCCGTCACCTGCATCAAATACAATAACTTCTGAGTAAATAGCTAAGCCATACTTGCTGTCTGAACCATCTAAAGTTTCACCTGCATCATAGCTTTCAAAGTCTTCTGAAAAGACGCTTGCAGTGCCAGCGATATCAGAAAATACTTCAATGTTATCAACATAGAAAGAACCGAAAGGAATCGTTCTATCATTATCACCGAACCTAAATTGGATAGCTTTAACACCATCAGCGAACCACTGGTCTAAGCCTGTATAATCAGAGTCAACAACTGCTGCAGTAGAGAATGAACCTCCACCAATCACTTCACCGTCAATAGTCACTGTGATTTGATCTGCTTGATCTAAGTCCCATGTAATGTCTACATCATAAAATTGCTCTTCAACAAATGGTGCAGTGATCATATTGCCAGGGTAAGCGTCACTGTCAGTATTTCGAACAAAGAAACGAGGCTCAATTACAGTGCCGTCGGCTTGAGTTTGAGTTCCTTGTATACGCAAATCTATTAGCGATTCACTAGAACTACCAGATGAGCCATAAAGCGTAATATAAGCATCTTTAATATTTCCATCACTACCAAGCGCAACCTCTTTAGATATAGATGCGGTCAGCTTACCTTGACGAAGGTTATCAACGCTAAATCTAATCTCACCCGTATCGCCGCCTGTATCGCTTATTTTTACAACTTGAGTAAGTGAAGCAACACGAATAACAATATCAGCAGTCGTACCATCAATAGAAGCGATAGTGATTGAATCTCTTACAGATTCACCTAGTTCAAGGCTCGCTAAAGTGTCATTTGCAGTGTCTACCGTGTAAGACCAGCTACCGTTGGCGCTGATACTAAATGTACCATAATCAAGTGCCACATCAGTTTGAGCAACAAAAGCATCTTCTTCAAAGTTTGGATCGATAATGGTTAGTGAACCAGTTAATGGATTAATAGCAGTATGTTGAACAGTACCGCCAAATTCACCTTCGATGATTGCTGCAACAGGGTCATTGTTATAACCAACAGCGGCTCCAATTCCGTCAAGTAATGCCTCATCAACATAGCTGGCAACTTGTGAAGTCGTTTGCAAATTAATTTGTGCTGTCTCAAGTGTCACTAAAGACTCTTCCGAAAAAGAGCCATCAGCGACGTCACTAGCAAGTTCTTGCATAACGGTAGATAAATCTGCGTCTGCGTTGTCTGCATCAACTTGTGATAGTAGCGCTAGCACAGAACCATATCTATCAGCATCTTCAGCACCATCAGCTCCAAGTTCAACAATACCAACTAAAGTAGGAAGCACTTCTGTAGTATCAAAACGAATACCGAAACGAGCATTAATTATTTCAGCTGCTTCAGCAAACTGGTTTAAATCACTCCCCGCGTTTTGAACAGCCATTTCAGTTAAAGGAGAAACAACATAGGTAGGTGGAGATACTAATACTTCCTCCCCTCCTTCATTAGTCTGAACACTATTTTCAACTACATTCACTACAGATCGTAGTTGAGGAGCATTTAAGGTTAAACCAGTTGATTCGTCCGTATAAGTGCCGCCAGTACATGCAATTAAACCAGTACCTTCGAAGTGTATGTCGATAAAAGTAACGCCACCTGAAGTGTCAGAGGTTGCATTGCCTTGCGCAGGAAGAACCGCAGCACCATTTTCATCAACTTCAAATATGTCACAAGTTGCACCATCAATAGGGCCCTTAATAATGCTCGCAGACACATTTAGGGTTGGGTTGATAGTAGGTGTTGATGCACCTACACCTTCGGTAAAGCCTGCATTATCGGTATAATTAGCAGAAACAGAAATGACTGTGCCTTCGTCAGCTTCAGTAATAGTGTAAGATGTGCCGATAGTACCTGTTGACCAAACGTAGGTAATGGTGTCTGCTTGAATTCCGTCAGCATCAGTAGCTGCTGCAGAGATTGTTTCGCCAGCGATAAAATTACTTCCGGTTATTGCTATACTACCGCGAGTATTACTATCAAGTTCAGCACCGTCATCACCGCCACACCCTACGAGGCCTGTCGCAATGATGAGTGGTATAAGTAATTTATTATTCATTTTTATTACTCCAAAAAGATTCTTTTTCCAGATTTAGCTTGTTTTATTTAAGCACTTGATTTGGCTAGTACTTAAAGCTGACACCTGCGAACAGGCGAGGACCGTAATCACTTACTTGACCCAAGTTACCTTGGGTATAGAAGTCATCACTGCGGTGCTCACTGAACAAGTTAATTGCTGAAACTTTGACACGAACGTGTTTATTGATTTTGTATGCAGCACGAGCTTCCCAAGTACCTGCCTCATCAACATAACGTAGTCTTGTGCCGTTAGAAGTGTAAGGTTGGAAGTATTCGCTACGATACTTATAGATAAGCGCAGTATCAAAATCACCTATTTGGTAGTAAATCTGACCATTGAATACATGCTCAGAAAATCCGGGCACTGAGGCAGGTGGTACAATACCTGCGGTAAGCTGAGTGGTTACACCGTCTAAATCAGTCGTATAGGTCTCACCGTAGTTACTATCTTCAAACTCATAGTTTGTGTCTGCATAGTTATAACCAAGCTTCACACCAATGCCTAAATCCCAACGATACGAGAATGTCGCTTCAAAACCATAAAGGTCACTTTTTTCGTCAGTAGTGACTGAATTAGTAATAGGTAAAGAAACTTCCACACCGTCAACGATAAACGTCTCTAACTGTGTTTGCTGTTGGAAACCGCCATTGAATTGCTTGTAGTAAACACCTAAAGCTACAATAGCATCGTCGCTTGGGTACCATTCTGCAGCAAGGTCATAGTTCCATGACATGAGTGGTTTAAGCTCAGGATTACCAGAGCCATTTGCACCCACTAGCAAGTCTTCAACTGATGTAGGGTCATCAGAGTCATCGGTTACAAATGTACGGCTATAACCCATATCAGATGGATCGGCACGTGACATACCTCGGTAAATACCGGCCCTTATGAGAATATCTTCATTGTAGTCAACAACTAAGTTAAAGCTTGGTAGTACTTCAGTGTAATCTCCGCCACTTTCAATTTGTTCAATAGTTCCGTTTGGTACTAATTCGACGATACCTGTCGCCGGATCAGTGACAACATCAAAACCTTCTCTAAAACCAATAGAATTAACATCAGTATTGACTACACGCACACCAAAGTTACCACGAACAAATTTATCAAACATTTCAGTGTCGTAGTTAAGCATTGCGTAAGCAGAGGTAGTTTTTTCTGTAACGTCAATAGTCCCCGCATTCTCGTATGTAACCTCTGGGTATGCGAATTCGCCGCCTTGTGATGTTGCTACGGCTTGAGAGAAACACTCGTTGTTATAAGTTGCCCACGAAGCGCCTGTACCGCTTTCTACAACATTACCTGAACTGTCAACATGGGTGATAATATCACCGTCAGAAACACTCGATAAAAAATCACTCTCAGGGAAGGCTATTTGGCATCCTTCAAGTACATCAATGGCCGATGTTACAGATTCATCTAAATTATATGTCGTTCTTGAGCCATTACCGTTCGAGCCACCAAATTGAACATATGTTAGCTCAGAAACGCGAACGCCAGCTTGAACGCTACTAAAAACATCACCGTCTAGAAAATAATGAGCATCAATGCGTGCACCCATAATTTCGTTGTCGCGGACATTTTCTCTGTCGAGGCGAGTACGAAGGCTATCAGTAAAATTGGAAATATCAGTCACATCAAAATCAGTCACTGTAAAATGAGGAATATATTCACCTAAATCCCAAGACAAGAAAGGACGAGAGCTCGTTCTTCCTCGGTTTGTTATTTGTAGTTCTTCACGGCTGGTTTTAGAATAGCCAAGGTCCACACTAATCTTTAGATCATCAGAGAAAAAATGTTCAACGTTCAAGCCATATCCACGATAGTTTTCTTCACGCGAAAATTGCTCGCCCGCAGCTTCGATGCGTTCTTCACCTTCCCAATGTAGAATACCGCCAACATCGTTTGTGATCAGATTTTGTCCCGTTACGCCCGGTGTAACGCGCTTTTGTAAGAAAATTAAATCATGGCGCGCTTCTGCTTGAGTGCGATCTGAAAGTTGCACGTCAAAATTGATATCCCATTTTTCTGAGGGTTGGTATTGTAGAGCAAAGAATAAAGCATCTCTTTCATCAGATGTTTCATTTTGACGGAAGCTTCGGCTTGAGCCAGTCCATGCGTATTCTCTGCCATCATCTACAGCAAGACCTGTTTCTGGATCAATCTCATTGTTATAACCTTGGTTATTTGAGCCAATAATTTCATCTTCACAATCGCCCGCTGAGCTACGGAAAAAACCGGTATTGGTATCGGTTGGATCATTCAAACATGCCCACAAAGATGAACCTGTTGGGCTTGAGCTTCTATATTCAGCTTCTGGCTGGCTAATATCTTGACGTTGAAAGCCTACACTCAAACCCAATGCTTGGCCGTTATCAAATTCAAATTGGTCAACATAACTTAGTGTTCCACGGTAGCCCAAATCATCTTGAAGTGAACTGTCAACGTTTGCTTGGTCTGGGTTGTAATTAGCTTTTACTTCAGCCTGAAAACGTTGCTTACCAAAATCTAAAGGCTTAAGTGTCTCCAGAGTTATAACACCGGCAACTCCACCTTCAATCATGGAAGCGTCTTGTGTTTTATAAATAGCCACTTTCTGCATCAGCTCTGATGGGAACTGAGAAAAGTTAACTGAACGGTCACCACTACCATTAGTCGCTTCACGGCCATTGATGTTAGTGGCACTTAAGAATGGGCCTAAACCACGAATACTGATTTCAGTAGCACCACCATTTTCACGATGAGATGATGCACCGGTTAATGATTCTAGCGCCTCAGCAATTGAAAGTGCAGGTAAATCACCAATGTCTGCAGCAGATAAACCGTCAACAACCGTGGTAGATTCACGCTTTATTGATATTTGGTCTTGAATTGTTTTACGTGTACCAGTAATTACAACAACTTCTATATCATTATCAACTTTATCTAGATTTTCAGTTTCGGCTTCTTGTGCTATTGCCGAAAATGCAAAAGAACTGGTTACAGAAGTAAATGCAGCAAGCTTCATCCATTTTGCTATAGGTGAAAGCTTGAACTTCCCTATTTTATGGATGGGTTTTGTTTTTTTACTGAATTTCGTCGACATACCGTACTTCCCCTTAGTATTTTAATAAGCATGTTAATGCCATTTAATTCTTATATTTATTATTACCAGTAGGTTACTGCCTTAAATCCTTATATTTGTTACTGCAAGCAGATTACTGCCATTAAATTCTTATATTGAAATTAGAGTTACATTAATTTCAACAGACGAAACTCAAACAAAAGTTTTAACCTATTAATTTTAATAAAAATACAACCAATAACTGTAGTTACGAGCTACGAATTCTAAATTGATGTGTTGACTGCGCTAAAATTTATACCCTTTATGTATATTATGGATATGATAGAAAGTGGCTTGCACATAATCACCCTCGGCTCCGCCATTGTTTTGATTATAAACACCCGCTTTAAAATACATATACTGGTCACTCGCACTATAGCCACTATCTTTCATATCGTAGTACTTAGTAATATTTGGCTTACCTTCCCTGATTATCGTGACGAACAACACTTCATCTTCGACGGAAATTTTATAAGAGAATTTTTCGTTTAAGGCGATGCCGTCTTCAGGATCTGACAAAGCGTGAGAACGTGAGCCAATCATATTTATCCAAATATCATTACCGCCATTTATTTCATGGGCAAAATAAATAGACCCTTTCGAGTTGGCTGGTAATTTTCGGTAATATAAACGGATGGGTTCGTCATCAGTGGCATGAATTTGCCCGATGATCACGCGACCAACCTTTTTTTCATCACCTGTGGTAGATACTCGGTTTATTGCCAAAGTCCCTTCCAAACTGCCTTCAACTCCCCCGGACTTAACTTTCGCCGAACCATGCGCGTTACTGAAAACCCAGTTATTCTTTGTCAGGCCACGCGTTTTTATTCGACTATTACCCCTACGTAGCATTTCGCGTAGTTCGGTTCTCGCATATTTTGTATTTTTTGAGGTCTTGGCTCCTACGTTTGGGCAAGCGAATACCAAACCACCATCATCTGCTGTATAAAAAAATGGCTTTAATTTGAATCCTTTAGATAATGATTTCTCATAGACGGTATCAGCTTTTTTATCTTTGTTGAGATCGGTTGGCAACGTTAACGACCAATCGAGTAAGTCAAAATTTTCACCTGGCTTTTTAAGCGGATCGAGTTTTGACAAATCCCCCAGTAAAACGCCTTCAGCAAGGCTAGTATGTGACTTCGGAATAAGCGTATTCTCCTCAATGTCCTGAGCATTGAGTGATGCGCTAAAAACAGCTAAAGCAAAAGCTAGTACAGCGAAAACGTCACACATTTTCTTTTGAAAAGGTCGGTAAGATTTATATGTGTTGATATTGGAATCCATTAAAATTTACGATCTCTTTGTTGAATATGTTCGTGTATTGTTCGGCTTACCTATTTTCACAGCTTACTTAGAATGCCTATATGCACAGCATATAGTGGCGCACCTACACATGAACTTAACTAACCCTTAAAAACGTCATAAAAATAGGTAAGATTTTGCTTCTAATGAACACCAAAAATTATCTAATTTCGTTGTAAAAAGAAGCAGAACTCTTTGTTGTATATGATCAAAGAGCTATGATTAATTGCTATGCATAGAATCATAGATAACTTACCTAACACAGCTGCGTACTTACCTAACACAACTGCACACTCAACAATTTATTTACACCTACAACATTATGCTAAACAAAATATAACCACCACAACACACCCCTGTCAACCAAAATGGTGCCACAAGCATTACCAAAAATCAGAATTGGTAGTAACCATGAAATAGAAAAAGACTAACGCATTGGCTTGACACATCTTTCACGCCACAAAAAAACACACCAAATAAACAACAACTTATGTGAAATCCAGCTGTTATTGTTGAATAGTTTTGATATTCACTACTAATGGATATGACAACATAACCAAATCACAGAACAAAGTTAGCCAGTGATGCGCCTGTATTACCAATTGGCAACAAATATTATTACCAAATGAAATGCAAACATTACCAATAGGTGATGTAATGAGATTACAGTTCAGAACTAATATGCAGACTATAAGCTGTACGATAATTCGTATTGATTGTGATTTGTCATTAATGCTCTTGTTGAACGAAGCTAAGCTGTCAGGCGCATTAGTGCTTATTTCGAGGCTATGCTGCTAAGCTACGGTAACGCATACGCTTGATGTTAGCGGTGGCTGGAACGGTATTTGAGCCACACGAAAAAGCCACCAGGACTCAGGCAGTACGACCTTGCCCTTGCTGCCAACAACCGATGACATTTAAGGGGTGCTGGCAACAAAGTAATGGGGATGAGCTAACGCGACCGACAAGCTCAATGAAGTAAAATCAAACGCGGCCTAACGCCACTGTTTAAGCCGAAGGATGACAAGTCCAACACAGAGAATGCAAAGTAACAGAAATATAAGAAGGTGATAAGTTATTGATATTTTATAATAAATTAATTGGCTGACATAGCTAAGGGATCGCTAAGGCCAATAGAACAACAAGGCTTATATTCATGATGAAAACATGCGTCGAATTCCAACGTGCTTTCACACATTATTGTTTCGCTCACTTTTGCACTCGCGAATTTAAAAACGTTTTTATTGGGCGAAGGCTTACGTAAATTCCGTATATACATGCACAAAAATCTCGAACAACACCAGTATATTTAGTGTACAGCCGCTCGAGATTTTTGTCAGACTATGGTTATCTTATGTCAATGTATGCTTTCAGCGACAATTACTCATGTCCCCAAGGTACTGGTGGCAGTGTTACGGGTTTGCTTAAGTCAAAATCGACACGGAAATCTCGGTTTTCGCGGGTTAAGCGATAAGTAAATTCAGAGGGTTTGATATACATATGCCACACGTTGGTGATGGAAACATCAAGGCCATTTTCTCTAAAGTTATTGATTGAGTGAGCATCAGCAGGGAAAGATTGCTCGGTCGCGCTCCCCATGTCTGCGGTCATACCGCCATACATGGTCACTTTGTCTTCGCTACCATCTTCATGGCGATGGTCGTGAGCTAAATGCAAACCATACTGGGTTTTGGTGATCACCCAAGTACGTGAATGATCATCACCAACATGAAACGGCACTTTTAACTGGTCATCAGTGCATTCACGCACATGCATCACCAACTTCTTACCGCTGAACGCTGAATCAGCATCGTTACCCGCGGTTACGGTACCTTCAAAGGCTTTGCCGCAATGGGCGGCAATATTATCAAAGAATTGATTTTGCTCAGTGGTGGTTGCCATTGCAGGGGCTGCAAAAACGGCTGCAGAGGTCAGAAGCAGCGCCAGCTGTGAATTTTTTGTTGTTGTCATTGTTGTTCTCATAGCTATCTTATTCATGATGGATAGATGAGGCTAACATAAACAGATAAATATTAACTTAAACGTCTGCGCGTTAATCAAACCAAGTGGCACATTTTTGTTCAGCTTGCTGCCTGACATCGTCATCAATATATAAACTTACCATCGCTAACGCAGCAGCTAGTGCGCCTAAATCATCAGAAAAACCGACTACGGGCGTCAAATCAGGTATCGCATCTAGCGGTGCAATAAAGTAAGCCAGTGCACCAAATATCACTGTCTTAGCCCATTTAGGCGTATCGGGCCTTTGCGCCGCGTAATATAGACACAGGGCATTATCAATCACTTCACGGCCAGCTTGTTTAGCAAACTGTTTCACTTTTTGCCAAAAGCTGGCATCACTGTAATCGTCAGGTCCGTGGGGCGTACCCGTTGAAGAGTCGTGCTGCTGAGACATAATTAACTCCTAAAAAAATAGGGGAACATCAATGATATTCCCCTATTTCTCGCCAAATAACTACTACCTTTGATGCTTAGGCGTTGTGCCCCAAGCATTTTTAGCCGGGCGGCGCTTACTGTTTGCGTTAGCTTGCCCACCTTTACCAGTCGCTTTACCACTAGCTTGGCCGCCGGATTTAGCCGTGTTCTTATTGCCTGACTTAGGTTTATGACTAGGCTTTTTGTTACCTTTGCCAGCTTCTCTATCGGCAAATTGATCGCTACTAAAACGGGTGAAAGCCCTTTTACTGCCGTCTGCTTTGGCATTGCCGCCACCTTTGCGCTTACCACGGTTTGCTTCGCGCTCTTGACGAGATTCAGCCGGCACTAAACAATCTGGACCATTACCAATCAGCTTAGTTTTGCCCATATCGGTCAGTGCTTCACGAATAAGCGGCCAACCAGCTGGGTCATGATAACGTAACAAGGCTTTGTGTAGCTTACGCTGACGTCCGCCTTTGGGGACATCGACTTGTTCACTGGTGTGCTTAACATTCTTCAGTGAATTAAGTTCAGTATGATAAATCGTGGTGGCGTTCGCCATTGGTGATGGATAGAAGTTCTGTACTTGGTCTAGCTTGAACTTCTCACCTTTCAACCACAGCGCTAAATTGACCATATCTTCATTGGTGGTGCCAGGATGCGCCGAGATAAAGTACGGGATCAGATACTGTTTCTTACCCGCTTCAGCAGAATACTTGTCGAACAACTCTTTAAACTTATCGTAGGTGCCCATGCCGGGCTTCATCATCTTGTTGAGCGGCCCCTCTTCTGTGTGCTCTGGGGCAATTTTCAAATAGCCGCCCACGTGATGACTGGCTAGCTCTTTCACGTAGCGTGGATCTTCAGTCGCTAAGTCGTAACGCACCCCAGATGCAATTAGCACCTTTTTGATACCCGGCACATCTCGAGCAGCGCGATAAAGATCGATGGTCGCCTGATGGTCGGTATCTAAATGGCCGCATATTGATGGGAATACACAAGATAAGCGTCGGCAGGTTTTCTCTGCTTTCTCACTTTTACAGCCTAGACGATACATGTTGGCTGTAGGCCCACCCAAATCGGATATCACCCCAGTAAAACCGGGCACCTTGTCTTGAATATCTTTAATTTCTTTGACAATGGACTCTTGCGAGCGGCTTTGAATAATGCGCCCTTCATGTTCGGTGATCGAACAGAAAGAACAGCCACCAAAACACCCACGCATAATATTGATCGAGGTTTTGATCATGTCATAAGCCGGAATTTTATCCTGACCATAACTCGGGTGAGGCACTCGCTGGTAAGCTAAATCGAACACCCCATCCATCTCATCGGTGTTCAATGGCCACGCGGGCGGATTCACCCAAATAGCGCGCTTGGCATGGGGCTGGAATAAGGCTCTCGCACAACCCGGGTTTTGCTCTTGATGCAAAATACGCGAAGCATGGGCATACAGGTACTTATCTTCTGCAACCTTTTCATAGCTAGGTAGGAGTACATAGGTTTTTTCCCACGGCTTAGGTCGCGGCGGCTGCACAGAGATGGCTTTAGGTGCATCGTTATCAAACACCTTTTCATCAGTTGGGCCTGAAAGGTTTTTACACCCTACATCATCGGCACCATACGGATTAGGAATAGGGTCAATTTTATGTAATTGATCTAGCTTGCGCGAGTCCATGCCTTTCCATTCAGGCAAAGGCTCATTACGGATCACCGCAGTGCCACGTACGTTGTGGATCGCACTGATAGGCTCTCCGCTGGCGATACGATGAGACAGCTCAACTAAAGGGCGCTCAGCATTACCGTAGACGAGAATGTCAGCTTTAGCGTCCAGAATTACCGAACGGCGCACTTTATCTGACCAATAATCATAGTGGGCTATGCGGCGCAAACTGGCTTCAATGCCACCAATAACCACTGGCACTTGTTTAAAGGCTTCTTTGCAGCGCTGGGTATACACAGTGACTGCTCTATCAGGTCGCTTACCGCCAATGTTGCCTGCAGTATACGCATCGTCATGGCGCAGTCTACGTTCAGCCGTATAACGGTTGATCATCGAGTCCATGTTGCCAGCAGTCACACCGAAATACAGATTGGGCTTACCCAGCTTCATAAAGTCGTTTTTGTTCGACCAATCAGGCTGAGAAATTATCCCCACCCGAAAGCCTTGTGCTTCAAGCATACGGCCAATCACCGCCATACCAAAGCTGGGGTGGTCCACATAGGCATCGCCGGTCACAATGATGATGTCACAACTATCCCAGCCTAATTTATCCATCTCCTTGCGGGACATAGGTAAAAACGGCGCCGCTTTATGTTGCTCGGGGCGGTATTTAGGATGGGTAAATAGTGTCGATTCAACTTGCATGTATCTAGGTGCCTAACTCTGCTACAGTCGTTATCTGAACATTAAGTATAAACCTGCACCACAAAAAAGCGGCGATAAATCAGGTAAACTTCGACAGTATAACAACCTCATCACTGACTAAAATGGACGCGGAGTATAACAGGCTCAGGCAGCTCTAGGCGAACAAAAATCAACCAAACCTTTAAGAAAATGCACTAAATGCAAAAAAAATGATATTAACCACAGACAGCGTAAGGACAAGCAACCAGCTAATTAACCCGCCCATAAAACGCCCATAATGATAGCCGCCATTGCCTTGAGTCAGCCCCATGGCATGCAATAGGCGAGCAACAATCCAACTGATACCCACAATGTGCAACCATAGCGGTGCAAGACCTTGTGATTCTGCCACCACCATTAAAAGCAAAACAAATGGCGCATTCTCCACTAAATTGCCATGGACGCGACAGGCCAGCTCGAGTGCGCGATTATCTGCAGTACCGATACCAACCTTGTGTAACCGGCGTAACTTAACCACCCGCATCGCTAACACCACCACTAAAATAGCGGTTAAACTGATATATAACCCCGAAATAGCAAACGTCATCTGTCTTCCTTGTTATCCATTGGCAAGCTTAATCTAACCATTTATCCACAATGGCTTGTAGCTCGCCTGATTGTTTTAGTTCTGCAAACGCGGCTTGGTAGGCCGCAACAAGCTCAGTATCACTGTCTAAGCTCATGGCAATAGCCATTGGCGTCGGCGCAGACTTCACCACAGGTGAATGGGCTACAATAACATGATCATCTGCCATTTTTTCAAGTAGGTAGGCAAAAGAGTGGCGACCAGAAAGAATAAAATCAATCCGCCCTTTTCTTAGTAAACCGATGCTCTGGCTAAAACCATTGGTGATATACAGGTTTTGGTTACGGATAAAACCGTGACTCTCAAGCATGGGGATATTGGCATCATCTCTGGGTAAACTCGTTAGATAATTAACCCGTTGTGGCCAATCATCTAAGGCTAACTGTAGATTTTCTTTGCGGGTCCATATCCATAACTCGTCCCAAAATGGCAGCTCGCCTACCCAATGAAATTGGGCGAGTCGAGCCTGAGTTTTGGTGATCCCTAAAATAATAGTGTTTGGCCGAGTACTAGCCAAATAGATGGCGCGACTCCAGGGGTAAATATCAATTGCCGGCGTTTGGCCTACGAGTTGGTCTAAGCGCTTAATGATTTCAATCGACAAACCATGGAGCTCACCCTGCTGATGAAACTGATAGGGCGCCATTTCTTCAGCAACCACAATGAGCTTGTTATCAGCTATGGCAGCAGACTGGCACCAGCCTACAGCGATACATAGGCATATCCATAGCCGTCGACACCTTGCCCATTCACCCATGATTACCGCCGTTTATTTGCTGCTATTACAGGCTAACTTATGCTGGAAGTTATTGGTTTGCAATTGATATGAAAAATAATAACTTAAACAGAAACCACCCATCTACTTAGAGTATTGCGCTACTTTTTGGCTTTATGACTTAAGGTTAACAACCCCAAGTTAGCAAGTGCTAGCTTAGCCCACTAAAGAATAGGTGATAACCTCACTTTTCACCTAGTTAGATTTGCCATCAATTAGCAAAATATCGCTAATTTAGCCTATTTTTTTATTCTGTGTGTTAGGTACAAAAAAACCTGCAACTCGTTAACCTTTTTGGCACAAGATAGGTTACTATGCGCTCGCTTGAGCTTAGGCTCACTACTTGATTATTGGACGGTATCACCAGTGACCAACGAAGAGTTTATTGAAAAACGACGATTTATCATTAAATTGGGCAAATCTTTGCACAAATTTGGCACCCCTGCCTATCGTTTAGAAGCTCACTTACAAGCGGTTTCCAACTTACTGGGTATCGACGGCTATTTCCTGATCTCTCCCACCGCGATGACCTTTGTACTGCAACATGATACCGACCAAGAGTACAACCATGTTGCTCGCGTGCGACCCGGTGAGCTAGATTTAGGCTCGCTAGCGCGTACCGATGAACTGGTCGATGAGCTCGTGACCGGGCAGCGTACTTTAGCCGAAGCGTTAGAGCGTCTTGAAGAGATCGCTAACAAGCCTAATCCCTATGGCAACCTGCTTACTTTATTAGCCTTTGGTAGCTCAGCCGGCGCTTTTGCCATGCTGATGGGCACCAGTTGGAATGATGTGTTTTGGTCGGCACTGCTCGGATTTATGGTTTATTGGCTGGTTTATCGTGCCGAACGTTCTAAACGTATGGCTGAGACCCTCGAACCCCTAGCGGCAATTTTATGTGCCATTGCGGCCTGTGGTATTGCCCAGTACGACCCCAGTATTAATATTCCGGTGGTGATTTTATCGGGAATTATTATCTTTATCCCCGGCCTAGCCCTCACCTTAGGCTTGGCAGAGTTAGCTGCTCGCGATCTGATATCGGGTACTGCCCGCATCATGGATGCGTGTATGTTGCTGTTTAAACTCTATTTTGGCGCCATATTTGGCATGGTGATCGGCCAGGCCATTTTTGGCGAAGCTATCTACTTTGAACCACAACCGTTACCGCAATGGGCGATATGGTCAGCGGTGCCGATTCTTTCTATGGCGCTGGTTATTATTTTCAAAGCGCGCCTTAAAGATTCCCCTTGGGGAGTACTCGCCGGTATCGTGGCCTTCTTTTCAGCCATGCTTGGCGGCATCTACTTGGGCGATTCAATCGGGATTTTCTTCGGCGCGCTGGCCGTTGGGATCTACTCCAACCTGTACGCGCGGTGGATGAAAGCACCGGCGTCTATCGCATTGCTGCAAGGCATTGTTATCTTGGTACCCGGCAGTAAAACCTACATCGGCCTTAACACCCTCATTTTGGGTGAGACCATGCTTAACCAGAGCCACATTGGCACACAAATATTCCTTATTTTTATGTCACTCATCGCTGGACTTATTTTCGCCAACGTCGCCGTACCACCACGTAAAACCTTATAATTCATCTTTACAGCAGTCACTAGCTTACCCAGGGTAAGTTAGTGATTGTTGATGTAAAATCATCTACTTATTTTGTTTCCAACCTTGACTAAAGCTGAAACTCGGTCTGTTATTAATAGGTCACCTATTTATCGTGTTTAGCGCCTATGTCTCCCTAATTTGATGGTTGGATTATATTGAAAAGCCGCTGTGGTACGTTCATTTTATTGCTCACTCTCAGCCCCGCAGCTTGGAGCGATGTACCACAAGCCCACACCACAGCGGTCACCTCCAGCGCACTAAACCAAGCCTCAGAACATAAAATCAGTAAAATTGTTATCGTCAGTAACCCCATTTTTGATGAATCCGATGAAGACGCATTTTTTATTCACGACTGGGCCAACTACCTGCATATCAATACCCGAGAATCCACCATATTAAACAAGCTGGCATTTGACGAAGGTGACACAGTATCAGTCAAAGATCTGCAAGAAGCTCAGCGCATATTGCGCAAAGAGGCTTACCTGCGCGATGCGGAAATTAGCTTTACCCAACTTGATCCCAACGAGGAAAATAACCACAGTGAGCAAGTAATTTTAGTCGAGACATGGGATAACTGGTCACTGCTACCAACCTTTAGCCTGAGTCACAGTGGTGGTGAAAGTAAGTTCTCGGTGGGGATTAAAGAAGATAATTTGCTTGGTTACGGTATCCGCACTCGACTGCGTTACTCTTCTGATGACGATCGCAGTGGTTACAAATTTGCTATTGAAGCGCCACTCGATGGGTTTATCAAACATTCAACGGTCGCAGTAGATTTTCACGACAACAGTGATGGCCAAGCCACCCAATTGCTGTTCAACAAACCCTTTTATACCCTTGATAGCCTAGATATGTACGGGGTTAACTTTATTGATAATTTACGCACCGATACCATCAAACAAAACGGTGAAGACATCCGTGAGTTTGCCCACCAAATAGATTATCTAAACCTACAATATGGCCGACGAATTAGCCGTAATGCCACCTCGCGCAGCCGCTTGCTTTTCGGTATCACTCAAGATAAACATCAGTTTTCCCACGTGCTCGAATACCCTGATGCTCCGTTGCCGCAAGACCGCGACTTTCTCTACCCTTGGTTAGCCTATGAGTATCTAGATGATGATTTTAGGGTGCTCAATAATATCCACTTAATCAGTCACAATGAGGACGTTAACTTAGGCTGGCACCACTTTATTAAGCTTGGCATCGAAACCCAAGATCTCAACGACAGTGACCCCCTCGGTTATCATATCAACTATTACGCATCACGCGGTTATCAAGCTCACAATCACCTCACTTTACTGTCTTTTAGTGCTGAAGGGGTATTTGCTACCGCCCAAGCAGACCGCTACAAAGCCTCGTTTAGCGCGGAGTATTTTTATCACATCACGCCTAAGTGGACCTCATATAGCAAAGTCAGGCTCACCGGTTCGAAGAATAATTACCTTGACCAACCCATGACGCTTGGCGATGAAACCGGGGTGCGTGGCTACCCAAATGATTATCAACATGGGGATAACCAGTGGCTATTCACCACTGAAATTCGTAACTACCCCAATATCAACCTTTATCAATTAGCTGATTTAGGCTGGGCGGTGTTTACCGATTTGGGTGAAGCGAGTGGCGGCAACTATCAAACCAATGCCATTGACGGCCCTATTGGCAGTGTTGGCATTGGCGCACGCATCTATTCATCACGTTCAAGCTACGGTAATGTGGCCCATATCAACTTTACCGTACCTTATAGAACCGGCCCCAATGTCGATAAATGGGAGTGGCAATTCCAAGTCAAACGCCATTTTTAAGCGACCGTTTTATAGGGAAACCGTCGATAAAAATCGACTAATTCGACGCTAGAACTGGCCTAAAAAAGCTGCGATCATAACTCACTATACAATCGGTTTCAGCGCCGAATTGAAATGCTTTCTGGCAATCAGGGCAAGTTAACGACTGCTGGCGATAGTCTTCATACGCCGCCAAGCTCGCAAAAGTAAACAATGCTAGCGCAACGTTATTCGCACCTTCAGACGGCAGAAAATAACCATTGTGCTGACCACCGAACTTTTCCACTAACGGAATCCACATCTTGGCATACGTTTCAAATTCGCTGATTTTTTTAGGGTCTATAATGTAGCGCACATAACAGGTGACCATAGTGATTTCCTCCTTAAAATAATCCCTAAGCATACCTGCTTATCGGCTGGCTCGCTGACCTTTGATGAGCAGTAAAATAAAGTACATGCCACCCACAACAGACACCACAGTGCCTGCCGCAATCTGCGACGGATAAACCACGTTCTGCCCTATCCAGTCTGACAAAATCATCAGGCCCGCTCCCATCAAGGCTGCAACCGGTAATTGCTGCTGCGCTTTTTTCGCTCCCAGCATCACCGCCATGTGCGGCGCAAGCAAACCCACAAAAGCCACAGGCCCCATCGTGGCTGTCACAAACGCACACAGCAATGCCACACAGCAAAGCAGCAGTAGAAATGCGCGAGGAACATTGAGACCTCTCGCCTTGGCAAAATCACGGCCTGTTGAAATCAGTGTTAGCCAGCGGCTGGTCAACAGTGCAAATGCCATTAAACCCGCTACGCCAAACAGCAGCCACAAAGACGCCACATTAGAGACCCGATATGTCGACCCAGCTAACCAACTCAAAATGGTGTAAGAGGTTTCATCACCGCGCGCCAGCGCAAATTGCACTAGGGCTTCAATGAGTGCCGTTAACGCAATACCGGTTAAAATCAGCATAGATGGTGCAAATTGGTGCCGTCTGCCAAGCAGTAACAGTAGGCCGAGTACGGCCATGCTACCCGCAAATGCAATGAAAGGTGCGGCATCAAAAATATTCAACCCAATAAACACACTGCCAGCGACCAATGCGCAGGTAGCACCGGCCGATATCCCGAGAATATCGGGGCTTGCCAATGGGTTATAAATCAAACGTTGCAGCAGCACCCCAGCCACTGCCAAACCAGCTCCAGCGGCGATGCTGGTCGTGAGCCTTGGCCATTGAACTTGCCAATCAAAAGCACTGGGTAGCTGCCACTGCCAAACAGTATGCGCGTCAATAGTGGCTTGGCCAAATAGCAGCGATACTACTGCTAATACCGCCACGCCCACAGCCATCCATACCACCCCAGATGCGCGCATTTGGTAGGCACTTTTAGGCATTGAAAATGACAACTGATCTTGCGCTGATAATTTACGTCGCGTAAACCATATTAACGCGGGCGCGCCAATCAGGGCAGCCGCAGTACCTGAAGGCACCACATCGAAAGTCAGCGTGCTCATCAGCATTGCTAACGCATCGGTCGCTACCAGCACGATTGCACCTAATAACATACTTAGCAGCAGCTCATCTTTGGGAGTCCGAGCCCCCAATTGCCGGGCAATATTAGGTGCTAATAGGCCAATAAAACTGATCACGCCAACGGTGGTGATCGACACCGACACGAGCCAAATACCTAAGGTAAATAATCCTAAAATTGCAGGGATGATATTTAAACCACGGGCAGCTGCGCCGGCTTGTCCCATGCGTAATAACGCTAGAATACGCGGCGCAAACACAAAAATCAGAATAGCGATCATAAGCTTGGGCCATAACCACTGCACTTGCTGCCAACCGTTTTGTGCTAAATCACCCGCCCCCCAAATAAACAGGTTTTTCGCGTATTGATCGTTAAGCAAGATAATGGCTGTCGCTACCGCGCCCAGTAAGATATTAACCGCCATACCTGCAAGCACCACAGGTAAACCAGACAAGTTATTAATGCCGGCGATAAGAATCACTAAGCCTAAGGTCAGCATGGCACCCGTTGTTGCCGCCAGCGGCGCGTAATCGCCAACCCAGGCTGGGAACCACACATTCATCGCCACTAACGCCAACCAGGCACCGGAAGCGGTACCTAAAGTCATTGGTGATACCAATGAGTTTTGGGTTAGTTGCTGCATCAAGCTACCGACTAAACCTAATACCGCCCCCACCATCAATGCCATCACAATACGCGGCATTTGCGCTTCGACAAACATGATAGCGTCAAAGTCATTAGCCAAGTTGCCGCGCTCAGCGAAGTGAATCAGTAACTGCCATTGCTGCGCTAAACTAATTTGGGTGTCGACTTGCGCAGATATGACGCAGAACACCAACAAGATGGCTAGGCAGAACAGATAGCGCAAGCTCACCGAAGCCATCATGGGGTCACCTCAGTAGCACTGGTTTTACGCGGTGCAATAGCCAATAGGCTTTGGGTCAAGGCCTCAGCCATATACTCTATTGATACCGCGCCACCGTAATTCCACGCCGAGGTCACTGAGCTCATTTTGCCATCCCGAACAAACGGCATGGCATTCCACATCACACTGCCCGCCAGTTGATCTTCCTGGGCAAAGGGCTCGAAATACAAAGCCACCCCTTCACCAATATGCCTAAGGTTTTTCAGTCGCTGCTGTTTCACGCCCCATTGAGTCGGCCCTTGCTTGATTGCCGGCGCAATTCCCAAGCGCTGCAACGCATACTGCGCAGTTGAGTTATCACCGTATTGATATACCGAGGTCATACTGGCAAAGCGAAAGGTAGTGACGGAAGGTAACTGGCCCGCATAGGCTTGCATGAGCTGTGCTTTTAATTCTGCTAAGCGTTGATCCATTTGCGCCAGTCGTTGCTCTGCCTGTTGCTGGCGGCCCAATAAAGTGGCGATATGCTTAAAATTATCAATTGCAGCTTGGGCGTTATCATGCTGCTCGCTGTAGGTTTGAAAAAACAGTACTGGCGCAATTTGCTGTAGCCGCGGCATTAAGTCTAACTGTGGCGAGGCAATAATAATCACATCCGGCTTGAGTGATGCTAGACGCTGCAAGTTTGGCTCAACACGGCCGCCAATATCCATCACACTGTCGGGCACTTCTGGTTTCATAACCCATTGACGGTATTCGCCGATGTCCGGCATCGCAATGGGCGTGACACCCAGTGCCAATACTTGCTCAGCAATATCCCAGTTGAGCGCTGCTACCCTTGATGGTACATGCTCGAATGTATGTTGGCCTTGGCTGTCTTGAACCACGATGACATCTTGAGCGCGGCTGATATTAGTCAATAAGGTGATTGCCACAAGACTTATCAATAGCAGGGCTTGTTGGCAGCGTACTAACATACAATCGCGACCTTATGTGGTTGATGAGGATGGTCGATAAGCGTAACTGGTGTGGCGTATAAATCGCTGAGTCTTTGCTCATCTTGCAGCAAACTAACATCGCCATGAAAAGCCACTTTTCCCGCTTTAAGAGCCACAATTTGGGTGGCATAACGCAAGGCTAAATTCAGATCATGCAAGATAACAATCACGCCTTTACCTGTGGTTTTATTGAGGCGACTGAGTAAATCCATTAACTGATACTGGTGTTGAATATCCAGTGCTGAAGTGGGCTCATCGAGGATCAAAAGTTCTGCTTGCTGAGCGAGCAGCATGGCCACCCAAGTTCGCTGGCGCTCACCACCTGAAAGCTGGTCGGCCAAGGTATCTTTAAACTGCGTCACCCCGGTTTCGGCCATTGCATCAGCGATGATTTGCTCATCTTCTTTGCGCCAACGGCCTAAGGTTCCGCGCCACGGGAAACGGCCTAACCTAACAAGTTCGGCGACATTCAACCCGGCCACTTCAGGCAATTTTTGTGGTAAGTAAGCCACGGTTTGTGCCAGTGCTTTAGCACTGTACTGCTGCAAGGTTTTGTCCGCTAAGGTGACGGTTCCCTGCTCGGGCTGGAATTGATTGGCAAGTAAGTTAACCAAAGTCGATTTACCAGAACCATTGTGTCCTAGTACCACAGTTAACGCGTGAGGATCGATATTTAGCTGCTCAATATCTAAGATTGTGCGCTGCTCGCGGATCACTTTGACATCTTTTAGTTGATACATGTATTACTCTTTACTTGAGCCGAGGGCAATTGGCACATTTACTTCCAGTTTGGGTTTTATAGACCGCGCAACAGCTGCTGCGTTGCAATACTAACTTACCTTCACAATTGCTATGAACCGTATCAAGCGCACGAAGGGGTAACGACATTGCCTCAAGCCACCAACCAATATGCTGACGTAAGCTGGCAGTGGGCATCTCTGGATGCGTTTGCTGTAACAATAATAAGCGACTGATTAACGTATCAGCTAATAGCGTATCGGTAAACTTAGGTCGGCATCGCACAGACTGGTCGAGCTCAACTCGATAATGGTCAAACATGGCACGCAACTGTTGCCCGGCTTGCTGAATGAGTTGCTTGACTGAGCCACTTGCACAGGCAGTACAGCTAAAACTGAAACCTGCCACCACACCATCACAATGGCGCTGCTGCATATGCTGCAAATTAGGTAAAGCCTGACATTGATAGATGGCGGTAACCGCAAGATACAAAGGTTGCCAAGTCAGCAAATCCCAGCTTCTGGTAAGCCAGTAACTGCGACCCGCTTCTGGCGCTTGTTGCTGTAGATGATGATGCAGTGACTTAATGGTCGTGACGTTGCTGCCATTAACACTGATGTGACTGTCATTCGCTTGCAGTTCTGCCGTTGCCATCGCCTTAAGGTAGGGCGACAGTTGTTCACAGTGCTGATAAATCTGCTGAATAACCTGTTGTGTCATAGTTCACCAAACGGGTTAAGCGGTGAGCCTGACTCACCACTTAACAACACTTTAGAAATTATACTTAAAGTTCAGTTCGATATTGCGCTCTGCGCCATACCAGCAGTTCACGGAGTCATAACAGGTATAGTACTCTTCATTGAACAGGTTGTTGGCCACAAGGTTTACGCTGGCACCAAGCAAGCTGGCACTGAGTTCACTCAGATCATATCCTACAGAGAGGTCAACTAAAGTGTACGACTCAACAGTATCGGTGTTCATTGCATCCATCTGCATTTCACCCACATAGCGAACGCCGCCACCAATGCGCATACCGGCTAGTGCACCGTCATCGATGTGATAGTTAGTCCATAGTGACGCGGCATGTTTAGGCACATAAATAGGTTGTGTACCTTGTAAACCATTGCCGGCATCTTTAGTAATTTCCATATCGATGTAGGTATAGTTCAGTGCGACATCAAAGTTATCGGTCACAAACCAATGGCCTTCAAACTCAGCGCCACGGGATTCGATTTCACCAATTTGTAGCTTGTCACCCCAAGGATCATCAGGGTTGGCCATGAGCGCGTCACTTTTAACAATGTTGAAAAATGAAATCGCTGCCGTTTTACTGGCATCATCAGAGCTATATTTTAAACCGAACTCAAACTGCTCACCCATTTCAGGCTTGTAGGTTGTTCCGTCGGTTTTAGTGCCTGCAACAGGTTCAAAGCTAGTGGCATAGCTAATGAAGGGGGAAATACCATTTTCAAACTCATACATGGCTCCCACACGGTAAGAGAACTCTTGCTGATCGGCCTGGGTTTTACTGGCACCATAATCGTCAGAGTAGTCGCTCGATGAGCTATAGTCGTCCCAGCGGCCGCCAACAATCATGATTAATTGGTCAAAACGCATTTGGTTTTGGAAATATACGCCCAACTGCTCAACTTGCACGTCATCAGTCGCGTCATAGGTGGATGACAGCTGAGATGGGTCAATCATATCGTTATTCGGGTTAAAGATATTAAAGGTCCCGAATTGGCTAGTTGTGCCGTACTCTGAATATGCAGACACACCATCAAGTTTCTGGTAATCCAAACCAAACAATAGATTATGTTCAACGCTGCCGGTCATCACTAAGCCGGACAATTGGTTATCTATGGTGTAACCCGTTGAGCTTTCTTCAGTGCTGTAAATATTACGGTCTAAATCACCAGTCTCTGGATTAAAGTTATCACCAATATGATAGGTATTCTTTTGGGTCAGTGACGCATCCATATAGCGGAAGTTCTGCAAAAATGACCAGTTATCATTGAATTCATGATTAATTTTATAACCCGCTAATACAAACTCACGCTCAAATTCAGACCAGTTTTTATCGCCTGCAAAGGTCGATGGACTGGTGCTGCCATTAGGGTTATCGTAAATCATCCCCGATGCGGGTAGCGACGAGTTCATCCCCATTGATGGGTCTTTTTGATAGTACAGGTTGAAATTCACATAGGTGCTGTCAGATACATTCCAGTCAATCGACGGGGCAAATACAAAGCGCTCCTCTTCAGTATGATCCACTTGACCATCTTTACTGCGCGCTAATGCAATCACTCGATAAGAAAAATCGCTGTCGCCAATTTGTCCAGTAGTATCAATTGACGCTTCCATTAGGTTATGCGAGCCGGTGGCCACATTGACCTCAGTGCTGCTGGTGCTTTGTGGCGTTTTGGCAATCATATTCACCATGCCACCTGGTGGCATAGAACCATAAAGTACCGATGTTGGGCCTTTAAAAACTTCGACCTGTTCTAACGCGATAGGATCAATTTGCGGTTGCAAGTTCCAACCATTGAGGTACTGCAGTACTAGACCATCATAGTAGCTCTGATTAACGTCAAAACCACGGATGTTAAAGGTGTCATACATAGTGACCGCGCCACCTTTTTGCTCAGTGGTCACACCCGGTACGTAGCGCAATGCTTGGTTTAAAGATTTCACACCACGCTCATGCAGTAACTCACTATCAATAACCGTAACGCCTTGTGGCGTTTCTTGCGGTGTGAGGGCGGTTTTGGTTGCGGTATTACGGTAAGCTTGACCCAGTACCGTAATGGTTTCCATTGTTGGGATCTCAATGGCGAGATCATCACTTTCAGCCGCTACGACCTGCGCTGAACATACTAACGACGTGCTAATTGCTGTCGCAACCACTGTTAGCTTAAATGACTTGTTAAATGCTGTTGAGACCATGCCGCCCTCTTCTACCCTGTAACCGTGCCGATTATTAATTTAACCTGAACACTAATGAGAATGATTATCAAGTGCGGATGATATACTGTTTCATTTGCTCACATTTAACAATTTGGTGCATTAAAGTAGGAAAGTCGCAAATAGCTGCTTAAATCGCGAGTGGAATCACAGTTTTGTGGTGGGGGCAACGGGTAACCAATACTCCATTTTATTCGGCTCTTGACCGAGCAGTGCCAACTCACCATAGCATTCAAGCTCAAAGCCATTAATGCTGTCATAGCCAGAATCTGGCAGCCATTCACAAATCAGACATTCAACCAACTGGCTAAAGCCACTTAACTGGCCTTGATATGACACCACAGCGTATTCTTGGGCCGGAATAGACAACGAAGCCAACGCTGACTCACCAAGCTCTGCTTGCAACAAGCCTAACTGTTCGGGCACCAGATCTAGCCCAGCCCAATATTCGACACTTTGCTGCTGATCATTGGTGTGGCGAGTATCTACCACGCCTATCATTTGCGCACTGAGCGGTTCAATTTTAGCGACCCGCGCCAGCAGCTTTTCCCACGTCAGCGGTACTTGAGTATAAAAGTCAGGGTTGTCAGCTAATACCCCTTGCAGCGAGGTGAATAATCCGGTGATTTGCAACGGCGAACGGTATTCAATACGGGTATGTAAAAAGGCTCTGTCGATGGGTTCGCCATGGCGAATCTTGATGGGCGTGCGCAGCCCGACTCGAATACCCCGACGTCGGTAAGCGCTGGGGCTTAAGCCGAAAAACTGTTTAAATGCACGGCTAAAACTTACCTCGGAGGCAAAGCCATGCTGCAGCGCAACATCTAGCATACGGGCATCACTTTGCAATACGGCATCAGCTGCTAGGCTCAATTTCAGCTCACGAACATACTGTGCAACATTAAGGCCTGTTTGCTGTTGAAAAATACGCTGCAACTGCCAACGAGACACGCCACAAACCTCAGCTAAATCATCTAAAGCTAATGCTTGCTCCAAATTATCATGGATATAGGCCAACACTCGCTCTGTTCGAGTGAAAGGACTTTGGCGTGACATGATGCTCTCTTTACTAGTGATATTGTTGATAAGCTACGCGATATAAAATTTATAGCAAGTCACGCAGCCAGTTCACTGTTATCCATTTTAGTATCAGCCGCCACTTGTTCAATAAACTATTCACGAGCTGACCGCTATCGATTAGGGTGCCACAAACGGGTCACTCAGTTTCTCATCGCTGAGCATGTGATGATCTGTTAGCGTATGCAAGAAGGCCACCAGTGCGGCTTTTTCTTCATCGCTGAAATTAAATTTAACCGGCTCTCCATTACCCATAGTGAGCTGATTTGCCAGATTGGGATGTGGCTGAATGCCTTGACTATAGTGATCTATTACCTCCTCAAGTGTCGCAAAACGTCCATCATGCATATAGGGTGGACGTGCACCAACATTCACCAACGACGGGGTTTTGAATTTGCCTATGTCATTCACATTCATGGTCGTCTCAAACACGCCTAGATCACCCACTGATTCATCATCTAAACCATTATTGGTTGCTGCAGTGGTGGCAAATTGTCCCGGCACTTCTAGGCCAACAAACGCCTCAGAAATATGGCAGCCGGCGCAATTGGCAACCTCACCGTTACCAAGATCTCTTGGTCTAAAGAACAGATCTTTGCCCTGATTCTCAAGCGCGGTAAATCCTGGAAAGGCTTGCGTAGCGGTGATCACGTCGGCGCGGGCAATATCATACTTTGATTGAGTACTCACGATACTACGCTGGAACTGCGCTAACGCTTGAGCAATGCGCTCGTGACTCACTGTATCATCACCAAATGCGGCATTAAACAGGGGGGGATAGTAGCTTTGCTGTTGTACAATTTGCTCCAATTGCGTCAACGTTAACCCCATTTCCACTGGATCTTGAAACGGCATCAATACTTGCTCTTCAAGAGAAGCGGCGCGCTCATCCCAAAAGAATTTCCCAGAAGCATAAAACCTAACATTGGCCAATCCCATTGAATGACGACGGGTCAATCCACCTTCAAAACCTGTACTTTGTACTTGTGAGTCTGAGAAAGCGTGCGCTTGCTGATGACACGATGCGCAGGCAACAGTGCCATTGGCACTGAGTTTTTTATCGTAAAACAGCACTCTACCGAGTGTGGCCCCAGCGTCTGTAATCCCATTGTCTGCGGGGGTATTATCCAGCGCAATCGCCGCACGCTGAAAGGGGTTGTTGTCTGAGAAATCATTACTGAGATAATGCGCAGGCAGCGCTACTGCCGCATAATTATCTAGCTGTTGTGGTAACTGCAATGTTACTGCTTCACTCCAGCGATTAGGATCGTTAGGAAACGCATCCGCGTTATCACCCACCCCATCGCCATCTGAGTCCGCCCATTCACTGGCATCATTGACAAAAACATCACTATTGTCACCCACACCATCCCCATCGCTATCTAGCCACTCACTGGCATCATCAACAAAGGCATCACTATTATCGCCAAAGCCATCATTGTCTGAGTCTAGCCATTCATTGGCATCATTGGGAAAAGCATCTTGATCATCAGCGACACCGTCAGCATCGCTATCAAGCACAATAGGACTTGGCGCTGGTTCACTGGCATCATCGGAACCTCCGCATGCAGTTAAAACGAGTAAAGACAATATTATCCACGGGAGAATTCGCATAGTGACATCCTGTTGTTGTTCTGGACGGAGCCAATGTGCTCGGCATTACGCAATTGGCTGCAATCAATGTGTCTATGATAGCGTTGTGAATGTAAGCAAATGTCAACTGGGTGTAATGATACGCAAATGTTAACCAGATGTAGCAATCAAGATGGTAGCGTTTAAAGCCTAGCTAAGAATAACTATAGTTTAATGATCTGATCAGCCACTTCAATCATAGAGCGCGCCATAATATCGGGCTTTTTGTACAGCGGATGATAAGGGCTCGCTAACCTATCGACAAACGCACCATGCAGCCCCGCACACAGCGCACCATGGGTATCCCAGTCATGCGCTGCCACCAGCCTTGTCTGATGGGCTGGTACATTAAGCTGATTCAGTGCCAATTGATAGGCCGCTGCAGCAGGTTTAAAAGTCGCAGCGGTTTCAACGGAAATGACCTCATCGAATAAGGTTATGATGCCGGCATTGGTGAGTTGCGCGTTGAGTAGCGCCAATGATGAATTCGATAGCGCCACTAATTTAAAACCGGCTTGTCGCAATTTTTGCATAGCGGGAACGATGTCATCATGAGCTGCAAGCTGAGCAAAAGTTGCCAGGATCTCGTCAATACTTTCCGAGCTTAATGAGACTTGCACGCGACCCGCTAGGCTAAGTAAAGCTGCTCTGGCTAAGCTCTTAAAGTCACTACGTACCGATGTGGTCACACATACTGTTGAGGAGTGTAACAGCATGGCAAACCAGGTGCTCATATGTAACTCATCGCCAAAATAGTGCTGAAACTTGGGTTTCAAACTGGCCAGATCTAACACGGTTTCGTTGATATCAAACAAGATGACCTGCTGAGACATGACTGAACCTCACGTTTATTTTTAGAATGGGTAGTGGCTAAACATATCCTCAATCATCCCATTGAGTTGCTGCGGGTCACTGTTCATTTTGGCAAAAGTCCGCAGGCCGGCAATCTGAATCTGTACGTGGTTTGCCAAGTCAGAGGCAGTTTTAGTAGTACTAATCTCGCCTTTGGCCTGAGCCTGCTCAATGATTGCTGCAAACTCGGCGGCGATCTCTCCCAAATGCGCTTTGGTAGTCTCAATCAATGGCTGATTTTCTTCAGTCAGCTCACTCAGTGTTTTAGATAGCATGCACATGCCATTGGGGGCCGTGGATTGCGTATCAATGACTTGTGCTTTAACAAATGCTTTTAACGCCATAATTGGCGAATCATGTTGCTGACGACATGCTTCAATATGAGCGAGCCCCATATCGGTATAGTTGCGTAAGGTGGCTTTAAACAGGCCATCTTTGCTACCAAATGCGGCATAAATGCTGCCTGGGCGCATATCAATGACATCTTGAAGATTGCGCATCGACGTCGCATGAAACCCCTTTTGCCAATAGAGGTTGGTTGCTTTGTCTACAACCTGCTGACGATCATATTTTGCCACTTTTGCCATTTATCGAGCCTACCACCAACGTTGAACATTCGTTCAATTATAGTTTTTAGCTTTCTCAAGGTAAAGGCTAAAGTGACGGCGCTGCCATTTAATCACAGCCAAAAAAGACAATATAAAAAATAATTAGTGACTTTATTGCATGAAGATCAAGATCTTAAATATTAAGATGGCACCAAATTGAACGACTGTTCAAAATAAAGCTTGAACGATCGTTCAAATAAATCTATAGTCTATTACATCAACGAGGGCTGTCGACCTGCCTTCATTCAAACCAGATGCAGATAAGCAAACCATTGGAGCATATGATGAGCAAATTTACCTTTCACACTGTAGACACCGCGCCAGCTGAAAGTAAGCCTATGTTAGAGGGCGCCATAAAACAGATGGGCAGCATACCGGGTTTGTACGCGGTGATGGCTCAATCACCTGAAACCTTAAAAGCCTACCAGCAACTGCATCAATTATTTACCGCAACCTCATTCGATGCAGAAGAGCTGACTGTGGTATGGCAAACCATCAATGTCGAGCACGAGTGTCACTTCTGTGTTCCAGCCCATACAGCCATCGCGCATTCAATGAAAGTTGATCCAGCAATTACCGAAGCACTGCGTAATCAAACATCAATGCCAACGGCTAAACTACAAGCGTTGCATGATTTCACCCTTGCTATGGTGCGCGAGCGCGGCAATGTGAGCGATGAACAATTAGCAGCATTTTTCGCAGCAGGTTACGGCCAGCAACAAGTGATTGAAGTGATTCTAGGCCTATCACAAAAAGTGATCAGCAACTATGTCAATCACGTTGCCAAAACCCCTGTCGACCCCTTGTTTGCCGAGTTTACTTGGAACAAATAACTTTGTTTGTGAGCCAGTCTACTCACCCCGTAGACTGGTTTTGTTCAACATGTCATCTACGCCTGATGGAAGAATAATGAGTAACAAGATCAAGTTAGACATCATTTCCGATGTTGTGTGCCCGTGGTGCATTGTCGGTTACAAACACCTCGAAGCAGCCATTGCAGAACTTGGCCTAGAAGATCAGGTTGAGATTGAGTGGCAACCGTTTGAGCTCAATCCAGATATGCCGGCACAGGGCGAAGAGTTACGCGCTCACCTAGCCAGAAAATATGGTTCTAACCGCGAAGATAGCGACAATGCACGCGCCGCTATCACTCAACGGGGGGCTGACTACGGTTTCGAATTTAATTTTTATGATGATATGCACATCGTCAATACACTTGATGCCCACGTGCTACTTGAGCTGGCACAACAAATGGGATTACAAACTCAGCTTAAATTACGTTTATTCTCAGCCTACTTTTCTGAGAAAAAGGATGTGTCGAACAGAAAGGTCTTAATCAATGAGGCTGTAGCGGTGGGCATTGACCGCGAACAAGCAGCTGAGCTACTGGCTGATACGAAGGCACGCCGGCAAATTAAAGCCAAAATCGGCCAATGGCAACAAATGGGAATCTCTGGCGTCCCCACCGTGGTGTTCAATCGCAATAGTGCTGTCACCGGAGCACAACCGCAAGCCACCTTTAAGCAAATACTGCTTGAGCTGCAGCAAGTTTAATTTTAAATCAGGCTATGCTGCTTTAACGTATAGTGCCCGCAGGTTTAATACCATCCACTTCTGCAACGCATCGTCGTTGTAGCGTGGATGCCATGCGGCAATAACATCGAAGGGCTGCGGCGCAACTTCTGCCAGCGAAGGCTGGTTTGCAATAGATAAGCTACGAGGTGCCACACAAATAGGGTGCTCTTCAAATAACTTAATCACCGCTATCTAAGAAGAGAGCTCATAAACTATAAAATCATCCGTAACCTTCAAGACAACCTTCCACAACAAACAAGAACAGCACTTTGTTGAACCACAAAAAGTTCAACTTACTATCTGTTGCTTTCTTCCGGAAGATAGTCCTCGCTTTGATACTCCAACTTCTTCAAATCAACATCAAACATGGCGGTCAATAGCGGCTCACCCCCTGCATTGACACTAAATTCACCGTAACGCGCGGCTTCATATAACTTGGCATGCCCTTCTTGGAAGAAGAAGGCGTTAGTGGCAAACTTTATCTGTCCGTCTCTTACTCGGTATTGTAACTTTTGCTGATTGGGCGCTAACGTTTGATAAGCGCTAGCATCAGATACAATCCCGTTAAAATGGGCTAAGTGTTGTGCATCCAAGGTCACAATGACAAAACCGTCGTGGTTGTTCAGCTGACTTGGTTGTTGCTCTGTCGCCACCCCATCAATGCTCTCTGTATTGGTTGCTGGCATTAACGCTGTGCGAATGTCGTTGGCAATTTTAAATCGCAACGCCATATAGTCTCCCTGCATCAGGGAGCGAGGATCAACAGGTGCTAACTCAAGGTAGACTTTGACACCATGCGCTAGGTGTTGCTCCTTTTGATAAATTTGCCAATTCACCAAGCCAAGTAAGATAACTAAGGTGCCAAATAGCAGCAGTTTCTCTAGTCCTGCCCGTTTTTGGGCCAATCGCTGTGTGAGCTTATTCATTCTCACTCTCCTTAGCTAACGTACCGATAGTCGCTGTAACGGATTTCGGTGTACTGTATTTAAGAAGCAGCCAACGCATAGCTAACAGCGCCAATCCCAGTACCACAAGGGTCAACGATTTTTCTAGTAAGGTGTAATGTAAAAAATAGTAGTAAGCAGAAACAAAACTCAATAGCGCAGCAATGCCCAAGCCCATCAGCAAATAGTTACTCGCTGCAAAGCCAAGTAGGACAACAATTAACGCCACATTGATACCGGGCGCTTCAAACGACAATACAGAAATAATCACCATTGCTAGCCATACCCCATAGCGCAACTTTTGCGATAACTCGAGGTAAAAGCTGAGTATTTTGTTGGCCACATAGACCGATACTAGTGCCAATAAGATGTTGCCCATCCACGGAGCGGTATAGAAATCTTTGTCGGCGGTATCACTCATGAGTTGGTACCAAGAATACTGATAAGCCATAAAACATGACTGCATCAGCTGCGATATCAACAAGCCATAAGCAATTGCCTGATGACGATAAAACACACTGGCTACACCTGCTGATTTAAGCGGCTTAAATTCATTTAGTAGCAGCCAACAGGCCAGTCCAAATAGCAAACCGCCCGCAATGAAGGGCAGCTGAAATAATGCTAATGCCGCCATCAAACAACCGGCAAATAACCAGGCACTGCAAAAGCGGTGAATGTCATTGGGCATAATGCCAACCAGCACCAACTGCAATATGGCCGCCAACAACCAAGTCAGATTGGTGTCAAAATGCTGGGCCACGCCAAAAATCCACAATACTTGGCCACTAAAGCTCAATGCGAGCGCCAAATGTTCAGCAAATTCATTGTGGCTTTTGACCAATAACAGCCACGCCAGCAGCATTAGAATGATGCCCACGACATAGGGTCCTGCATCGCTTTCGATAATGAATTCGAACCCTAACGCCATAAAGCCCAAAAAGAATGAGGCTGCCAACCAGCCTGCAACAGCCAATAACAGTTTCACAAACCACGGCGAGTTCACTTCCGCGCCCTCAGGCGCCTCACCACTGACAAGTTGCTGCTGTGATAGCGCTTGCCACAGAGGCAGACTGGGCTGCTTTGTCGTAACGTCTACCTGCTTCATGGTTGCCATTCCTTGTTAACACGGCGCAGCCAAACTGCTGAGCCCGTCGCCATGCCGATGGTGGTCATTGATAACAACAAGAACCCGAGCTCATGGAGATTATCTAATAGATGAGTGGTTAAAAAGCTGATAACAATGACATTAACTGACAGCAATGTGCCTGCTAGCATGAATAAATCCGCTTTTACACGACGATAAGTTGCATACATTAGTGCACACCACACAGGCCACACCACAATAGGTAACCAGTCTTGATAGCTCAGGGGAGTATTACGACGATAGAAATAACTTGAGTCCACAATCAGCCACACCATTAACCAAGTGATGCACACGCCGCAAACCACTGCCAATATTCTGGGCGCCCAGCGAGCGGCTAACCACACGTAATGCTGGCTTGCTCTCTCCCAAACAATAAGCATCAATGAATTGAACGCAAATAAGCTCCACAGGGCATTAAGTTCGGCAGAGAAAAATAAGCCAACAGCAGAAAAGTTGATGTAATACAAAATCATGGCAATATTAAGTAGGCCAATCCATATCATCCAAAGTGCATTTAGCCGAGCGAGCATCACCCAAAGTGTAATCAACAGTGCCCAGTTGAAAAACAGTTGCCATGGGTCGGCACCGGTTTGATAGGTTTGACCAAACAAAGCCAATAACACCCCAAAGCAAACCGCTGCAATCAATAAAGAAATTTTACTCAGCGATGACTGAACCTCATCATGATTGGCTGCATTTTTCCCGCGCTTAGCAAGTCGATAATAAGCCAAAATCGATACGATGATGATAACCTCAACCAGCGCAAATTTGGCAAACTTGCCCATTTGCTGCCAGTTGTAAGCAATAAAAAACACCACAGCAAACAAAAGCGCTAAGCCGCCGCACCAAGCAAGTAATTGACTGATAAAACTCAACCAATTGTGGGGCCGAGGTCGTACGCCACTCACCAACAAAGCTTGGTCGATATGCTGCTCTTCGATGGCCTGTTGTTCAAGCAACTCAAGCAGCTGATTGCGATTTGAGATCATAATGAGTCCATTCTCAAAGGTTCCATGATTACTTTACTATGGTTTGCCGCGCAAAACATGACGCCAAGCAAAACAACACGACAGCGAGGCATTTGCGGTTAAACGATTGCAAGTGAGCGTTATAAATACACTACGTATTGGCTTTGATGCAAGTAAAGTCATTCGCTCTACTTGCTGTGATGAGTTACATTGAAGTGCTGTTATTAAGACGTAACTACCAGCCCACAGCAAACAAATATTGCCGCCGCAGATTCTCTGTCACAGCGTCATGTTTATCACTGCGGCAATGCCGCTGCGGTAACGTCAATAATGATTGCCGTTCCTTGTTCGCGTTCGCTATCTATGGTGATCTGCCAGCCTAGTTTTTCACACAGCCGGCTCACTATTGATAGTCCCAATCCAGACTTTTCTAAGACATTGTCATGTCGCTCTGCAGCCGCTTGCGAACACACCATGCCCTCACCGCTATCTTCAACAACAATACAACTGCCCTTCATCGATACCACTATTTGCCCTTGGTACGTATGCTGGTAGGCATTGCGGATTAAGTTGTCTAATACAATGGCGAGGTATCTTTTCGATGCCACCAGCATCAGCGACGGCGCGATCAAATTGACACTCTCGATGTCGGGCGAGCGCTTTAAATAATCATGTTTATTCATGGAGCACTGCACCAACTCATGTAAATCAAATTGGCTGTGCTGTTCGCCATCTTGCTCTTGCTTACCAAGTAGCAAAAAGGTCTCGATTAAGTGGCTCATATCAGCATTGGCACGCACGGCACGGTTTAAGAACTTTGCCATATGTTGCTGCTGACCTTCAGGCGCCGCCAGTGCTAACTCAATGGCTGCACGACTTGTCGCCAACGGCGTTCTTAACTCATGACTGACATCGCGAGAAAAGGCTTTTTCACGCTCAATCATTTGGTGTGACTTTGCCACAAACCGGTCAATTTGCTTGGCAAGAAAACCAATTTCATCGTTATAGTACTTACCGCGATTTTGTTGATATTGCTGATAATTATCTGCATCAACTGAGCTTGCTAAACGTGTCAGCGGCGACACAACCTGCTTTGCCAGCCAAAACCCAATGATTAAACTCAGCAGAAAAATCACCACCAATACATTGATGAACTTATTCAGGATGCGCTTTTCAGAGTTATTATCGTAATTAACAAAACCACTTACATCGGCAAAATAGTAAAAATGTGTCGCTAAATCCCCGCCTTCAATGGCGGCTTTTAACACATGGATATTTTTCTTTCTGGCCGAAAACTCATATATCGTAAAGCCTTGTGCTGTGGTAAATACGGGGCCAAGAATATCTAAATCTTGCAACGACTGGTGACGCAATATCCTTGCTTTAACGCTGGGGTCTGGAAAATACTCCGCGAGAGTAGCCAGCGCTTTATCTTCACTAGTCACCCGCACTTGTGCTGAGGTCATGCTAGATAAATCTTGCTGTGGCGCGCGTTGATACTGAGCCAACAAGACTTGCGCCTCTTGGGTTAAATACCAATTGAACAATTCATCAGAGTTATATTTAAGCCCAAAGAAAGTCACCCAGGTATAGCAAACACTAACCACAATAGAGAAAAATACGCAGGCGACGATAATTCTGAAACGGATACTCTGAATAAAGTTCATGAAATACTAAAGCCTCGCCCCTTAACGGTTTTAATTAGTGCGCGTTCAAAGGGTTTATCTATTTTATTGCGCAGCTTATAGATATGACTACGCAGTGAATCACTATCAGGTAGGCTATCTTGCCAAACAAGATGTTCTAATTCTTGCCTGAGCACCACTTCTGGGGATCGCTGCAGTAATATGACCAACAACTTATAGGTGTAGGGTGACAAGGTGATGGTCTGCCCGGCTCGGACCACTAATTCGGTTTTTAGATCAACGGTTAAGTCAGCCAAGGTCAATTGCGATTTAATGCCAACATAGCGTTTATATATAGCTTGAATGCGCATTTGTAATTCACTCAAATCAAATGGCTTTATCAAGTAATCATCGGCGCCAACGGCAAATCCGGCTTGCTTATCTCCTAAGGTATCGCGGGCCGTTAAAAACAGCACGGGCACATGATTATTATGCTGTTTTCTTAACTGGTCGCACAGTTCTAGCCCATCCATTTTCGGCATCGCAACATCAAAAATGTGCATATCGTAGTCACTGTTAAGCGCCGCATTGAGGCCTGCTTCACCATTAAAGGCAAGGTCGCAGCTGTGACCTTGCATCTCCAAGTAATCAACAATGCTTGCAGCTAGGTCGGTATTGTCTTCAACCAATAATATACGCACAGCAGCCCCTCACATTGACTCCCACAACTTGCACGTTAGCTCTTGTATTTTACTGAACAACCATAAGGTGGAGTCAGCTTATTTTTAACTGCTTTACCCGATAACAATGCCGCCATCGCTTGCTCGACATAATTGTCAGCTTTTTCAATATCAGCAATTTTGGCCGATTTGATGCTGTCGATGCCACCAGCATATCTCAACGTACCCTGTGGATCGATAATGTACATATGGGGAGTTGTTTTGGCACCGTACAACTTACCTACCTCACCTTCCGGATCAAATAAAACTTGGGTTGGCGCGGCGTTGCGGCTAGCGGTGAGTTCATCAGATGTAACGCTATCAATGTGGCCTTGCTTACCGGGTGCCGATGAAATGATTGATAACCACACAATATTGTCAGCGGTATATTTACGTTGCATACTAGGAATATTGTCGCTGTCATAATGTTTTTGCACATAAGGACACAGGTGATTCGTCCACTCTAAAATCACATACTTGCCTTGGTAGTCAGCCAAGTTAATTTGCTCACCTTTGGTGTTGGCCAAACTAAAATTCGGCGCCGCTTGATCTACTTTTACCGCAGCAAATGCACTTCCCATTAGCGTCATGAGTAAAACTGCGATTGCGATGATTTTTGTCTTAATCATTGTGTAGCTCCTTTTTAGCTAGATTGATTGCCTCTACAACAGTTTCAGGCGTGAGTATTTGGGGTAACACTTGCTCATAGTGGTTACCAGCGTATACAACATATAACGGCACACCAGAGCGCTGATATTGCGTTAAATAACTTAAAATTGTGTCATTCTTGTTGGTCCAATCTCCCACCAAATAGTGCACTTGCTCTTGCTCAAAAGCAGCCTGCACCAATTGAGTGTTAAACGCGACATGCTCATTCACTTTACAGGTGATGCACCAATCAGCGGTCATATTGACTAAGACCACTTGTTCACTGTCCCTAAGTTGCGCCAGTTTTTGTGGTGAAAACGCCAAATCTGACTTATCAGCCATCGGCGATGTCGCTGTACCACTGCTCAATAACGACCACGCCATTAGCACGATAGCCAAGCACAACGCCAGATACACATAGATGCCACTAAACTGGCGGCTTAACCAAATAGCGAGGGCAAAACCAACCAACGACATCAATAGCCCTAATTGTGCCATAGCGCTAGTTTGGCCTAAATAAACCCAAACTAACCAAGCCACGGTAGCTAACATAGGGAACACTAGCAGCTGCTTAAAGGTGTTCATCCATGGACCAGGTTTCGGCAACCATTTAGCAAAACGCGAAGAGATAAATAATAATGACAGCGGTAAGGCAAACCCTAAAGCTAGCGCAGTAAATATCAAATAGGTCGTGGCGGCTGGGCTGACTAATGCTACCCCAAGCGCAGCGGCCATAAATGGTGCGGTACAAGGGGATGCAACCACCACCGCTAACACGCCAGTGAAAAATTGGCTTGAAAAACTATTACCCGACACCAGTGCTTGACCAAAGCCGGCTAATCTCGCACCCGCAGGCGCAATATCCATTAATATCAGTGCGATAAACACAAACAGAAAAGCTAAAAAGGCGATAACGGCAGGTTCTTGCATATGAAAGCCCCAGCCTATCGCTTCACCACTGCTTTTTAAGACAATAATGACACTAGCAAAAAGGTTAAAGCAGACTAACACGCCTAAACCATAACCCAGCTTTTGACTGATGGTCATTTCATTGTGACCAATGGCTAACGCTTTAAACGACAATACCGGCAATACACAGGGCATGATATTTAGTATCAACCCTCCAATAAATGCCATTAACATCAATATAATAACTGAGTGGCTAGCGGCCACTTGGCCATCGTTTAGGCTCGCAGACAAATAGTAACCTACTGTGCCATCGGTCAATAAAAAGTCTAACTGCTGCGCCCCAGCAATGAAGTAATCAGATAGGGCAATAACTTGATTATTTACCCCGCCTTCGCTGACAAATTGCTGCTTTTGATTGTGTTGTGCAACATCTGATCGTAAAGGTAATAGTGACCACTGAGCCTGAAAAGGGGGTTGATAGGCCACTGTTAAGTAGTTGTCAGTGACTTCAAACTTGGCGCTGATACTGTCTTTATTAGGCAGCTGCTCGCGAGTTTGAGTAAAAAGACTGGCAGTCGCCGATTTTTGTCGCTCATTTGCCACGGGTAGCGTAATGCTTAAATCCGCCCAGCCGGGAATACAGTCTTCTTTACACACCAACCAAGATAGCGCCACCTGAATATCGACCTGCTGTGCAAGCTCTGCTCCTTTGGCGAGGTCCACAGGCACCATCAACAACACTTGCCCTTCATAGCCATAATTTACCAGATGGGCCACAGGAATTTGTTGTGGAATGGGCCACTGAATATCACCAAACTCAAGCTCGGTAGACGCCAGCCAGGTTACACTTGGCGCTTCACCGGAATCGCCAGGGTTTTGCCAATAGGTATGCCAGTGCGTCTCCGGGGTGAGCAACACCCCTAGCCAGTTTGTCTGGCCGGGTGTAAGTTGCTGATATTCTGCCACCAGGGCAACTTCAATATGCTCACCTTTGGCCGTGCTCTGTCCATAAACAAAGCTACTCGGCAGCCACAGCGCGCAAAGAAACAACACAATATTCAGTCTATTCATAAACACTATCATCTGCTTATAGGCTGCTGCTAAGCAACTTGACCCCATTTAAGTACTAGGCTTATTAGCGCGCATTTTTTGCATGTTGCAATTCGCCCACTAAAATCTTCTCTTGATCCGCTCTAGGTTTGGCAAACCTTGCTAACCACACATATAACACCGGTGTTAAGAACAAGGTAAATACCACGGCAATGCCCAATCCGCCGAATACAACCCAACCTATGGCATTACGCGCTTCGGCACCAGCCCCTGTAGAGAGAATTAACGGTAAACCGCCAAAAACTGTTGACAGCAAAGTCATCATAATTGGTCTTAAACGCACTTTACCTGCTTCAACAATCGCCTCGTTGATACTCGCGCCTCTGTCTCTTAGTTGGTCGGCGAACTCCACCAATAAAATGGAGTTCTTCGCCAACAAACCTATCAGCATAACTAAGCCAATTTGAGAGTAAATATTGATGGTGGTTCCAGTTAGCCACACAGCAAATATGGCGGCAGCAATACCAAAGGGCACGGTTAGCATGACCACTAAAGCACTATAAACACTTTCAAATTGTGCCGCTAACACCAAGAGTACGATTAAGAATGCCACCACATAAGTCATGGTAACTTGTCGCTCTGTTTCTTGGTAAGTTTTTGCTTCACCCAATAAAATAAGATCGTAGCCATTGGGCAGATGCTCTCTGGCAAGTTGACGGATGATCTGCACCGCATCTGCCATTGTCATATCTTCTGGCAGATCAGCACTGACTTCGATAGCTCTGCGCTGCGCGTGGCGCTCAAGCTCTGCAGCAACCCCTTCTTCGGAAATGTAAGCGATTGATGATAGCGAGACCAGCTCACCATTTTGCGCGGCAACATACAAATTAGTAAGATCAGAGGGATCTGCAGAGTCTTTGTAGGAAGATTGCAAAATAATCGGCACCGCTTTATCACCGACATTTAAATCTGTCAGATCGTCGCCACCAATGGCTGCTCGTAAGGTTTGATTGATGTCACTGAATGGCACCCCTAATTCTTCGGCACGATTGCGGTCAATGTGAACACGCATCTGTGGTTGCGTCGGCTGATAAGAGATCTCTAATTGACCAAATTCAGGGGAACGGCTCTCAACTAGTGCGGAAAACGACTGCGCGACGCGAAAGATGTCATCATAATCATTACCGGAGATGGCAAAATCCAATCCACCACCTTGGCCTCTCAAGTTTAAACTGTTGGCACCGAACGCCCGTGCTGGCGCGCCAGGAATTGCCGCTAATTTAGGCCGAATTTCACTAATGATCTGTTGCTGACTATTATCGCGTTGATCCCAATCTTTAAGATTGACGGTCATAAACACAATATTGGGGTCCCACTGACCCACGACCGTTCTGATGGACTGAATGTCTCCCAGTTCGGCATAAGGCAACAAAATATCTTCCATGACTTCGGCTTGGCGGTCCATGAAGGAGATACCCACTCCATCTGGCCCCTTGGCACGAACACGGATGGTTCCTCTATCTTCTGATGGCAGTAGCTCTTTATCAACTTTGCTATATAACAATGTTGCACTACCCGCTGCGGTAACACTGAGCATGAGAATCAGCCATGGAAGTTTAATGCAAACTTGCAGGGATTTCTCATAGGCGGTCACAATAGCGCTACCCACCTTTTGCAACTTAGGTTTTTGTTCAGTTTGATTGTGGCTATTGATTCGAGCTTTTAGCGCGGGCACTAAAGTTAATGCCACCAGCGACGAGATGATCATTGCACCGGCTAACACACCGCCAAACTCCCTAAAGAGTTTACCGGCAGTTGATGGTAAAAATGCAATGGGTAAGAAAACCGCCACCAGCACCGCAGTTGTCGCCACAACGGCAAAAAACACTTCTCGGGTTCCCACTACCGCCGCGGCTCTAGATTTTACCCCAAGGGATTTATGTCTTTGAATATTTTCGGAGACAACAATAGCATCATCAACAATTAGTCCGGTTGCCAGTACCAGAGCCAGCAAAGTTAAGATGTTAATTGAAAAGCCAAAGGCCCAAATAATCACCAGTACGCCAATTAACGACACCGGAATAGACAGCGCCGGCACTAACGTGGCTTTCCAACTGCCTAAAAATAGCCATAGCGTGAACACCACTAACAAAATGGTATAGCCCAGCGACTTAATCACCTCTTCAACCGAGCTACGTATAAACTGGGCGTCATCGGAAGTGACATAGATATCCAGGTCGGGATAGCGCTGTTTGACCTCCTCGACCATTGCCAGAGCTTGGTCTGATATCTCAATAGTATTAGCGCTGGCTTGCCGGATGACCCCCAAACCAATAACGGGTTCACCGTTTAAGCGCACAAAACTGTGGGCATCAGCAGGACCAAAATACACGCTAGCGACATCTCCAACCCGCGTGGTGCCATTCACCATGATATTTTCCACTTCGGCGGCCGTCACGGAAGTAGCATCAGCACGAACAATCACTTGGTGATCGGTAGAGCGTAAACTGCCGGCGGCAACATCAAACGGCGCCGACCTTAACGCTGTCGCGATATGGGTGAAAGACAAGCTATAGCTTGCCAAGCGCACGGGGTCGACAACCACCCTTAATACTCGCTGTCTTTCGCCGTTAAGCCTGACATCGGCAACGCCCGGTATTGAGAGAAACATCGGCGAAATATCACGTTCAACGATATCCGCAATGGTTTCGGTATCGATACTTTGACTGCCTATGGCGATATTAAGTACCGATTGAGCGTCATTGTCTGCTTTAACTATCGACAGTTGCTCTACTTCCTCTGGAAGCTGGCGCTGCACTCGACTGACTGATTCGCGCAGTTCATTAGCCGCATCATCAATGTTAATGCCTGGGCGAAATTCGACGCGAACACGAGATGAACCTTCTTCGCTTTGTGCTCGAATTGACTTAACTCCGCTAACTCTCGCCGCCGCTCCCTCAATTCTGCGCGTAATTTCATTGTCGACAGTTTCAGGCGCACCACCAGGAAAATTAGCAACCACACTGACTATGGGACGATCTACGTCAGGTAATTCTCGCACTTCAAGACCAAGAATCGCCGACAAGCCGGCAATAATAATAAGAATATTGAGGACAACAATCGTGACCGGACGGCGAACAGAAAGTGATGGCAGATCGTCTTTATTTTGAAATAGATTAAGCATGATTTGTCCTTAACTTACTGACCGCTTACTAGCATACTTTTCGATGCCACTTCAGCACCTTCACGCAACCGCTGTATACCCTCAACAATCAAGGTGTCACCATCTTGTAAGTCCCCTTCTACCAATATGGAGCCTCTAAGACGTTGCTTTATCGCTACCGATTTTTTAACCGCTTTGCCATCTTTCTCTAGCCAAATGTATGAGCCTGTCGCCCCCCAAGCCAAGGCGGATTCTGGCACCACAGGATAGAGAGCACCTTGAGTGTTCAAAGTGACCTTAAAACTCAGGCCAGGACGAAATAAATCTTCTTGGTTGTCGAGCAATGCCCGTACCTTTAAAGTGCGATTGTTCGCATCAATCCGGCTATCGAGTTGGGCAAGAGAGGCCTGATAAATTTCACCTCGATCATGCCATGGCTCAACGGTCACTTCGGTGTTAGTCGCCACTAAGCGATACGAAGATTCCGGCACAGTGAAATTAATGTATAACTGCTGACGGTCATCAATTGTGGTAATGAGCGTAGACTGGTTGATCCTGTCACCAACCTCAATATCGACTAAGCCTAAGTAGCCACTAAAAGGTGCGACTAAACTGCGATCTTCCATATCCGCTTCCGCTTCTGCCACTGCAACCTGCGCTAACCCATGTAGCAGCTTGGCTTTGTCCACTTCAGACTCGGTAGCCGCACCGCTCGCTTGGCTTTTAACCAAGCGCTGTACATCCCTTTGGGTATCAGCCAACGCGATTTTCGCTCGTTGTAGTGCGGCCAACTGCCGGCGGGCATCTAACTCCATTAGCAAGGTGCCTTTCTCGACAAAATCACCGGGTTCAAAAGTGATATTGGTGACTTTATCCGAGGCCGCAGAGTATAAGCTGACTGACTTATGCGCCTGTGCTGTACCAACAGTTTCAATGGTGAATTGAATGGACTGAAAGGATAATGCCTCGGTAATGACATTCGACGGCGCTCTTTTGCGCTCTTCGGCGATAACTGAGGTAGATAGCAAACATACTGCTATCAAATAAAGGATGACTGATTTCATAGGGCCCTTCTAAAACCTAAAATAAACGTACCGCTAGGCTCAGTATTTAGTTAAACATATGTTAAATATAAGTCGACAAACGTGAACGGAACGTGAAAACGGCTAGATTAGGTATCGTGGCGCTAAGCCCGGAGATAACAGCACAGATTAAAGAACGAATAGTGACTCACACCTTACTTTAGATATGATATAACGTAACAAATGTAAAGTTAGCAGTAACAATATCCATAGATAAGTTATCTATCACCACTGAGTCAGATGTGATGAGTGTAAGAGCTTGGTAGTTAAATCTTCACAATTTCACTGATAGCACACTGAACTGACAATGTTAGACCTCAGTTGGTTTAGTTAATAACAGTACTGACTGTTTAGCCACCATTGGAGGGTGAAAAAGTTATGACAAAGCATGAAAATGAACAGGTTGATCAACGCCAACTCACGCAGATTAGCCGCTTTGTACCGCAACTGCGCAGAACTGCAGTTATCTCTACAAGCACTGACGTGTTAACCGACATCTATCAAGAAGATGTGAACATTGCTGTATGGCAACAACAGCTGAGCGATGATATGATTCTCAGTGCACAGCAACTGGTTACTCAATTTCCACACCTTAAAGTTGTTATGACCGTTGCCCCTGCGGATACCTACAAACAATTAGCAGAGCATTTAGGCTTGTTTGCAAACAACCATGAAATTTGCCTCAAGATCAGTTTGCTGGTTGATATGTTTTGCACTTTATTTGACCTAAAACGAGTCGGCCTAAGGTTAACTGCACTAGAAACCGCCATGTGCCCTAAATTTCATGTCGATAAAGTCCCTTGTCGACTGGTAACAACTTTTACCGGCAGCGCAACACAGTGGCTCAACAATAATATTATTGACCGCTCCAAATTAGGAGCAGGCAGCCTAGGTATATCAGACGAGCAATCAGGGCTGTATCGAGCAAGCAGCCACATCAATCAACTTTCTGTCGGTGATGTAGCCTTACTAAAGGGGGATGGTTGGTTTCACAACGAAGGTGGCGGCCTAGTACACCGCTCTCCAAGCCTAAAAACCGGAGAGAAAAGGCTGCTACTAACACTCGATTTCAGTGACTAAAAACCTGCCTTGCAAATAGCGGTACATAAAAACAAAAGGCCCCACATTGCTGTGAGGCCCTTTATTAAAAAGAGGTGAGTTGGCCGATAAGCCGCCATGCCTTGATCGAGTGTGGAGTGGACAGTTACTCATCTAGGCCTGCTATCGCTGTTGGTAAAAACAAAAGGCCCCACATTGCTGTGAGGCCTTTTATTGAAAAGAGGTGAGTTGGCCGATAAGCTAACTGGCAAACTCTAACTTTTTGAATTCATTGATACACAATTAATGTATGAGTTTTTAGTGTACCACTTTGTGTCTCAGCCTCAAGCGAACTAAGCCACTAACTTCACTCCACAATAATTTCTACGCTTCGCTCTATCTGTTGAAGTGTATGATTCAGTCGACTGATACCACGATTTACCTTCATGCCATGTAAGCTGTCGTATAACCTCACCATAAGTGATTTCACCCGTTAAAAGACATACGACCTCACCGAAAACTTTGCAATCATAAAGAACGCCATCAGTGCGACACTGCAACGCATAGTTTTGAGCTTTTTCATCAGAGCCTTGATAGTACATGGCTAATAGATACCACTCTTCATACTTCGACCTATTCGTTCTAATGAAGTTAGGCTTGAGCATTAACATCTGCTGCCCAGAACTATCTATCACCTTTCTAACTAAATCCAAAGATTTGAGTTTCTGAAATAGCCTATCAACTGCTGACTTGCTTTTACCGATTATTTTAGCTGTACACCGTATACTCTTCTGAAAGCAATAATCACGCTTATCGAACACCTTTCGTGATTGCTTAGTCCTACTATGGACAATCAAATACAGTAATTTTCGTTCTCTATCTGTTAATAAAGACATTTATTTCCTCCTTTAATTAATGAAACACCTCCTCAGGTATATTTTTTGGGACACGCAAAATCGACTAAAACCGAGTAATACCAACGGATGTAGCCATGTTTAGCAAGCAAAATGCTAATATATAGAATTGAATAATATGAGATAAAAATATGAGTACCTTCTTAATCACCACTTAACACTTAGCTGTACCTCCTCCTCTACTTTAAAACCTGATAACAACAGACAGAAACAAGAAAACCTTCTAAATAGAAGGCCTTATGAAATGTTAACAATAAATTTTACTATGGGTAGTACTATTGGTTTACTACATGAAACCCAACATAACCTATGACTTAATAAAACGGTAAAGAGTAGCAACCCCTACACCGACAGCTCTAGCAGACTCCTCCTTACTCAGCCCGCTGTTAACCAAATCAAGCGCACGCTGACACTTCTTAACTGTTTCAGGTGATTGCCGCCTACCTTTATATTTACCTTCTTCCCTAGCCTTGGCTATTCCAATAACCTGCTTCTCAAGAATCTGCTCTCTTTGCATTGTGGCTACGGCTGCTAATGTAGTGATAACCATTTTACCAGTTGCACTGGTGACATCTATACGCCCTAGGTCATCAACAATCAGTGACACATTTCTATTAGTCATATCATCAATGAAATTTAGAACCTCGGTAGTATTACGTCCCAACCGTGATAAATCCTGAACAATAATAGTGTCAGATGCTTTAACTGTTTCACAAAGAGATGCAAAGGCGGGTCTATCGAGTGATTTACCACTAAAGTTTTCAGCAAATAGATTATCTACTGGCACATCATATTTATCACACAAGTAATCAACCTGAGGCTTTAGCTTTTGCCCATCGGTACTAACTCTTGCGTATATGTATGTTGTCATAACCACCAACCCTATCATTAAGATACCCAAATGATAAATCTATCATATAGGTTATGTCAAGCTTAAATGATAGAGCTATGTCAACCTGTCATATGGGTATAGTTTATTGATTGTCACCAACCACAATGAAGTCACACTTTGGATTAATGTATAAGTGTTATTCTGCGGGACATTTTCTCAAGAAACGTTAGGAATCTATAACGTATAGTTGTAATAGACGTAAATAACCACTAAGCAAATAAAGTAATCACAAAATCAAACAACATTTGTACACATTCAATTATAAATGAAGCAGCTTTAGATATTGGAGACGTAAAGGCCCACCCTTTAGTTCTGGATATTACCCACCACAAAGAGATTGCAGCATGAATAATGGAAAACAATATCAACGAGTATAAAACCGCCCTCGCATAAGCTATTTTGTTTTCCAAGTTTTTTCTAAAGTCAATAATAGCCTTAAATGCCTCACCACTCTTCTTTTCTAACCGCCCCATCAAGCTTTTATACTCAGTTTTTATGGATTTAATAGACTGCAACTCAGATATCATCATCATAAAAAATACGACTGACACAATTAGAGCGACCAGTGCCACCCCCGCATTAGCAGCTATAATTTCATTGGAGGTTTCACTGGATTTTGAAGTAATAATAGATTGTGTTCGTGTTGAAGTTAAAAATATTGCAGCAGGTATCATCAAAGACTTAGCTAGCGCAGTGCTAACCAAGTCATTCACCTTAATCATATAATCCCTATAACGCTCCTCATACTCTTCTCTCAACTTGTCAAAAGAAAATCCAACAGAATATGCCTGATAAGCCTCATCAAATTTAAGACTAAAGGAGCTGAAGTTACTGAGCAAATATGCAAACTTATTCTCAGTCTCGACATGATATAGGAATGAGTGAAGGGTGTTTTGTAAAATATGCCCCTTCTCCACTTCATGTGCCTTATCTTTTTGAAGAAGCCTTATAAACTTTGTCAGTCCATCAAATCCATTTTCGAGACATGACACGGTGTACTCACCATTCAGGTATAACTTCCCCTTATAAAGAAAGGTCAATCCGTTCGCAGTGACGTCATCAGACCTTTCAAGCAAAACTGACCACAAGCTATGCACTTCCAGATAATGCTTCAATCTACCCGATGGAGTTTTACAGGGATAGTAAATAACTCCCTCGATTTCCGAAGTAACAACGAAGTTGCTTGGCCCTACCGTTGGGTGGGTGGCTATTAAGCTATTAAAATCTTTAAAAAACCTAACTGGACCGCTATCTACATTGAAAGAAACTTCGACCTTTTTACCGTAGCTTTCAGAATAAAAACTATTAACCGATTCCTTTCTTTTAATTCTCCCACCAACTGCTCCAATATATTCACTCACAAGGTTGTGAGCTGCTGCTTTTTTTATGAGCTTCAGGGTTCTATCATTAAGGACAACTTCCGCTATCAAAGTTGAAGCATCATCCGACCATACTGGTGACAAACCTTCAAATATTTCTTGGGTATCACTAGGAGCTATATCACTCACGTTGCTTATCCACAGGCGGTAAGTAAGCCAAAACCTCATCAACAATATCCTGAGGAAGGCTCTTGAACGTTAGTGTTTTATGCTTCCTATCGAAAATGATAGACTTGTTCAGAGCACTCGTGCTGAAGCTGAGCTTGTAATCCTTGCTTTCACCCTGTATTCGCGAAAAAGACCTAAGCGCAACCTTATCAATTCCAACTGTATCACTTAATTTAAAGTCATTATGCGCTATGGCTAAAAATTGATTACATTCATCTTCTTCTGGGAACAAGTGCATAGACAAAGATTCAAGGTTTATACGTTCCTCATCATAGTTTTTCACCCTATCATGACAATAAGCCTGAGCAGATTCACACAAAACACTTACTCGCTCAGCGGGGATACCCTGCTGGCGACACATTTCAGTTATCGCATCTTTTAATGCATTGGTATCAGCCTTGTAATCACTTGGCTCACTGCAGCCTAGGAAATCCTGAAAATAACGCCTAACATCTCCAGTCCCCTTACCCAGCTTAAAAGATATAGGCCTAGACGCCCCCTCAACCCAATCGTTGATACACACTTTAGCCCCAAGATTTAAAGAATCTAGGTTAATTCGCTCAATATCCTCAAAGGTTAGCTCTTTATCGTCAATGTCAGTCCCATCAATTCGGTGTAGAAACACCGTACAGAGATAGTATACAGCATCACCATCGAAGTCCTGCGAGTAATAGTATGTAATAAGAAAGCCGTCTCGTGCATTAACCGCCTGAGCCTTATTCAGCTTTTTAGCCAACAGCTCAGCAAATTTAGAAGAAAGCAGTCTGTAGTCCTTGAAAAGCATATCATCAGGCTTGAAGCTACCTTTCATTAAATTTGAAAAGGTGGACTCTTCAGGTTCTTTGACAAATTCCCCAACCTTCATGCCTCCACCTTTGAATAGGGTGGTCAGTTTAGTGGTTACATTTTCTGATAGGTTTGCAACATCATTCTCTTCATCCCTTGTTTTAGAGATAGCGGTGTTATTATCGTCACGCTTAATTGAAGAAATGATTAAGTTGTGAATCGTGCCGTCCATGGAGCTCCTAGTAAATTCTGGGAAAAGGTAGAGACGAAGCCAATTACACTACATTAAATGGTTAATTTCAATTAACGAATACTTGCTTCATGTTGTAAATCAAAGAAATGTAGAGCTTTATAACTAAAAAAGGCATCCAACCCTTCAAGGGATTTCAAAATTGCAACAAAGTTAAGAGGGTATGGTCTTTCGATACTAAGCACCTCTGACTTATATCTGCCAAGCTAGTTTAGATATTTATGGGCTCAAAGTTATTTAGCTTGAATACTCTGGGCTCCCGTCAAAGCTCCTGCGCCACAAAACGAAATTAAGGCTTCATCTTTAAACGAAAAGGCTTCTTTAGATTTGGCAACATCAGACTCTTCAAATATAGAATATAGGCAGGAATTTCCATCTTTCGTGACATAAACAAAAGAGCTATTTCGGTGAATGTAATACCCACTAGCATTTTCTAAAACTATTTCGCCCATAATTTTTTTACCATTTATAAGTATCTGGGTGCACTGCCTTACGTGTTTTTCCTTGAGCATTTCAGTGGTAGCCACTGAGCAAACATCACCACTCATACTTTTCTTTATGTAATCATTACCAGCCAAATATCCAATTAATGCAGGGAAAAAAAACACACTTATCACTATTGGCACCAAATGGACTAAAGTGACACCAGTTATCATAATTGCAGTAAAGCCAGACGTTAACCCAACAACAGCCAACGAGAACTTTACCCACAACCTTTTTATAAAACCATTGGAAACTCTTTTGACTTTTTTGGCTACCACTCTAACAGTTGCAATTTTGAAGTACATCAAAACGATAGTCACACTAAATAACGCAACAAAAATTAAAAAAGGACTATGAAATAGTATTTTATTTAAACTATTAGCCAAGCCTTCCCAGTAATTTTCAATACCGAGCTTACTTAGTAAGTGTATATACCCTAGGACAGCTGAGTTAAAAACCTCTCTGACCTCATAATTTCCAGAGAGGTTACCCAACCCCATCCCCAATATAAGCCCTTTCTGGTAGCCAACTCCAAACAGTGCAGATATTAAAGTCATCAATCCAAATATCTTTAATACCCAATTTAAGTAGTCAACATTTGTGACAACTTTTTTGTTCAATTCCTCTTTCCCATTTGAAGCATCATCACCTTTCACAATCCCTCCTTAGATAATCAATACAATATAAACCCTTACCAATCCTTAATAGAATCTACCACTACAAGCAATGACTTAACATCAAATTCATGGGTATAACGCTTGGATATCCCTAGCTCTGTTTTTTGGTGACCAACTACAGTCTGAAATAAAGATGTTCCCACACCACACTGTTGCACCTTGGTGATGAATGAGTGCCTGAAGCTATGTAACGTGTACCGCTGCCCTTTGTCGTTACTAGCTGGTATATCTTGCTCTTCCATTAAAGACTGAGCGTGATAGGTTAATCTGTTAGGGTTGTTAACTATTTCGGGGAATAGATAGTTGTCGCACTCCTGCGCAAACTCTACAAACCCCAGTTTAATTAGGTCTTTATGTAGAGGAATTGGTCTGGTTGCAGCATCTGTCTTACCCGATTTAATCCAAAGGTAATATCTCTGAGTATCTTCATCCAACCTTAAACTTTCACTTGTTAAACCAGTTATATCACCTCTTCTAGCCCCCGTAAAAATAGCTAAAAGGATTGCCCACTTTTGCCAGCCATCCAGTGAAACAGCTTTTTCTTTTAGCTTCCTAATTTGAGTATCTGAGAAATTCGCATAAGAAACTGACTTCACCTCGTACCTGACATTAGCTGTAGGAGCCGTTTGAAAGATATCCCTCTCTACTGTGAGATATGCACTAAAGAAGCTCTGGCATAGTTTCAACAAGCCTTTTACAGTCTTTGCAGATACTTTTTCATACTCTGCAATATCTTCCTCATCAAAAGCCATCACCTCTCTAACTGTCATTGCGTGATAAGGTTTGATATTCCCTTTAGGAAAGTCTTGGTAACGTGACAACAGCCCTTTAACCATCCGCTTATCAATCAGCGTTACGTCTATATCCCCCCAGAATTCATGCATTACCTCATAAAGTCGGTTATTTTGCGTGGCTATCTTATGCGTCCAATCTACTTTAAATTGCTTAAAATCCGCCCATGCCTCACTCAGCAAATATGGCTTTACAGCCTCAATGCCCACCTCTGAGAGCTCTTCAGCTTTATGATACAGGTCATTAAAGACCTCTGACCTACCATTCCATATACGCTCAATCATAGCCTCTGACAGGATTAAGGCTAGTTGTTCGAAATCACGTCTAGGCTCTATTTCTGCTGGTGGAAGAGTTTTCAAGCCGTATTCAGAGGGCTCGTACTTACCACCCCCACTTTTCAGACTGCCTCTAATTTCGTCACCCATAACTTCAAACATTGTCGTTGCATTATTTTCGTTATGAAGGTCTCTTTCATGCTCTCGAAGACTATCAGCCCAAGAATAATCTGTTAGTTCTGCAAATAACTGCTTTAGAGAGATATGTGGTGACTTCATCGTTTTGATGCGCCTAATAACTGGTAATTTAGGTGCAATTCTAGCAATAGCCACACTGTAAGAGTCAGTAAACAGAGAGAACTTTATTTCAGAGTGTGAAGTGTATGGTCTAAATCTAGAGGGAACCCTAAAACGGAAGTAATAGATATGATTTCTTTGAAAGATATAACGCATTGTGTACCAACTTATGTCTCAAGTTGTGTACCAATTGAATTAGTCGAAGTAAGAGAATTGGGTAACCGCCTGAAAACAGACGATTACCACAAATTCAATGAGTCTACCGATAAGCCGGGTCCTGTCGTGGACAGTTATTCATCTAGGCCTGCAATCGCTCGCAGGCTCAAGCAACCTACCCGGTCCCAACGCGAGCAGCGCCATACGGGACCCTATTTGGTCTTGCTTCGGGTAGAGTTTACCTTGCAACGGACTATTACTAGCCGCCCGGTGCGCTCTTACCGCACCCTTTCACCCTTACCAATCCGAAGATTGGCGGTCTCCTCTCTGCTGCACTTGTCGTCGGTTTACACCGCCCAGGCGTTACCTGGTACCCTGCTCTGTGAAGCCCGGACTTTCCTCCCCGTTCATAAATGAACGCAGCAACTGTCTGGCCAACTCGGCGCGGATTATAGCCTAAGCAGGTCAAACACTCCAACACTTATCGGCAGCAAGTCATTATGGCCTTTATAAACCAATACTGAGGCCATGTTTGTACAACGCATTTTTCTTCAGGCCATGAATTTGAGCAGCCAACGCGGCGGCTTTCTTTAGCGGTAATTCAGTGCTTAATAAACTCAAGGTTTCAATGGCAACAGCTGGAATATCAGCGGTCTCTTCGCTGCGATGGCCATGACACATCAGCACTATCTCGCCTTTTTGCTGATTGGGATCGGCCTCAACTTGTGCCAATACAGACTGCGCATCACCACTGAGAAAGGTTTCAAATGTTTTGGTGACTTCTCTGGCCATCACAATTTGTCGATCGTCACCAAGCGCCGTCACTATCGATTTCAAACTGTGGACAATGCGATGCGGTGACTCATAAAAAATCAGGGTGCGTGGATCTTCTCTAAGGGCCGCTAGCTTGTCGAGCCGGCCTTTCTCTTTGGCAGGTAAAAAGCCTTCAAAAGAGAAGCGATCCGATGGCAAACCTGAGGCGCTCAATGCGGTTATCGCGGCGCACGCACCTGGCAGAGGAATCACTTTGTAACCAGCTTGACGTACTTGCGACACTAAATGGTAGCCCGGATCGGAAATCAACGGCGTACCGGCATCTGAGATCAATGCCACAGATTGAGCATCGGCAAGCAGCTTGATAATGTCTTTGGCTCTGTCACGTTCATTATGATCATGCAGCGCAATTTTTTTGGTTTCAATACCGAAGTGACTCAATAGCTTACCGCTGTGACGCGTGTCTTCACAGGCGATCAAGCTCACCTGCTGCAACACGTCAAGTGCGCGCTGTGTGATGTCTGCTAAGTTGCCAATTGGGGTTGGCACTACATAAAGTGCGACCGCTAGGTCCATATCTACCTCGGTATTCATTGTCACAAGACTTTCGTCAAGCGTAAGAGAAGGTTAAACTACGGACAGCATCTTACCAGAGTGAAGCCCTGTGTTAAAAAGACTGAATTCAACTAAATTTATCTCGGTCGCGTTATTTTCGTTAGTCTTATTTGGCTGCGCGACAACTAAAGCACCAGAAAAACAGGAAGTTAAAGACATTTCTCTGGTGAGCGCACCTTTGCCTGCCTCGCAATATTTAGCCGACGCAGCACAGCAAAGTGATGCCCAAAGACGCGACAAACTGATGCTATTAGCAGCACACGCCTTTATTAATCAAGGCGACAGCGGCAATGCCAGAAAAACACTGACCTCGATTAAGCCGACTTTAGGTAATGATCCCACGCTGCAAGCCGAGCACCTCTACCTGTCTGCACGCGTACTGGAGATGACCTCTACCTACGATGAGGCTATCGCCTTATTGAACTACCCGAGCCAGTGGCAACTGCCTGATTGGCAGTGGGTAGCTTATTATCAGTTCAGAGCCCATTTATACCAATTGACTCACCAGCCGATTGAGCAAGTTCGTCAGTTAAGTTTATTAAGCCAGCACTTACCGCCACAGCAAGTGACGGAAGTCAGCGACGAGATTTGGCAAATTTTGCAACCCATGCAAGAAGAGACCGTATTGGCGTTCAGCCAAGATAGTGACAACCCGATTTTTGCTGGTTGGTTACAGCTTGCTTATATTGCCAAACATTATGCGGTTGATCCCAATCAATTGATCACTCATTTGGGCAATTGGCAGCGTCAGAACCCGCAACACCCTGGGGCGATTAAACTGCCGACTGACTTAGAAAATGCGCTGAATGCAGAGCCTTATACACCTAAAAACATTGCGGTATTACTGCCTTTATCCGGTAAACGCGCCGCGCTGGCAGATACCGTTAAACAAGGTATTATTTCCCGCTACCTTGCCGATGCTGATGATTCTGTCACGTTGAACTTTTTTGACTCAGCACTCGGGGCCACCACCGCCTATCAACAAGCCGTTGACGCCGGTGCTGAATTTATTATTGGGCCATTACTACAATCAGAAGTGGAAGAGTTGCAGCAACTGCACAGTACCCCAACCACTGGCGATGTAGAAACCGCGCCAGCGACAGTACCGCAACTTTTTTTGAACCATGTCGATAATTTTGAGCCTAACAAAGACCAATTTTACTTTGCGCTGTCGCCTGCCCATGAAGCTGCCGATGCCGCGCAAAAGTTATATGACGATGGCATCACTACGCCGCTATTGCTTGCTAGTAATAACAGCATAGGTAAACGAATGGCACAGGCATTTGATGAAGCTTGGTTGGCACTGACCGATAAACCGGCAGAGATTCATTATTATGATGCTGGCGATGAGATGAAAGTGACAGTACAGAAATCGCTTGGCGTTATTGACAGCAAAGAGCGTATCGCGCGCATTAAAGCGTTAATCGGCAATAAAGTTGAAGCTGATTTCCGTTCGCGTCGTGATATCGATGCAATATACATGATTGCCAGTAGCCAAGATTTACCGCTATTGAAACCGTTTATTGATGTCAATTTTAGTGTGTTTACCGACCCTGTGCCGTTATACACCACCAGCCGCAGCCGCATTGAGTCAAATCGTGCGCAATCGGTACAAGAGTTAAATAACTTAGCCATTAGCGATATTCCATGGTTACTTAAGGACAGCAACGAGACTGCCTTAGTGAGCGAGTTGTGGCCACGATGGACCAACAGCCAAAAGCGCTTATACATTATGGGTTATGATGCGCTGGAACTGGTCAATAAGCTGGCACAAATGCGGGCGCTACCTGGTTACCAATATGCCGGACGCAGTGGCATACTGTCGGTCACGTTAGATGGAACAGTTAATCGCAAGCTAAGCTGGGGACGTTATCAACGAGGGCGCTTACGCGCAATGTAGTTGAATAGCCAAGGGCAACACGCTGAACTAGCAGCGCGCAAGCACTTAGAACAACAAGGACTGTGTTTTGTTGCCAGCAATGTTCGTTTTCGTTTTGGGGAAATAGACCTCATAATGAAGCAGCAAAAAACCTGGGTATTTGTTGAAGTTAAATATCGCAACAGTCATCAATTTGGTGGCGCAATAAATGCCCTAACTCAGGCCCAAATAGGCCGTATACGCAAAGCCGCAAGTGCGTATTTGCAGCAACACAATATTCAGGCTCCATGTCGATTTGACGTGGTGGCGATTGAAGCCAATAACATCACTTGGCTTGAGAATGCTTTTTAATGGCTTAGCAACCCAGTTGTTAATCCATTAAATATAAAAATTTGAATTATATACAGGATTGTCCTTATGTTAGAACGTATCAAAGACAGCTTTACTCACTCTATCCAGACTAAGATTGACGCATCAGAAGCGTTACCAGAATCCATTGAAAAGGCCGCCGAAATGATGGTGCAATGCCTACTAGGTGGTAATAAGATTTTGGCTTGTGGTAACGGTGGTAGTGCCGGTGATGCGCAACACTTTTCAGCAGAGCTGCTAAACCGTTTTGAAGTGGAACGTCCACCATTGCCAGCTATTGCACTGACAACAGATACCTCGACCATTACTGCTATTGCTAATGACTATAGCTACGATGAGATTTTTTCTAAGCAAATCCTTGCACTTGGTCAGCCTGGTGACATCTTGCTTGCTATCTCTACTAGCGGCCATTCTGGCAACGTTATTAAAGCCATTGAAGCAGCCCTAAGCCGTGATATGACCATTGTTGCACTTACCGGCAAAGATGGCGGTCCAATGGCAGGCCTACTCAGCGTTAACGATGTAGAAATTCGCGTGCCTTCAAACAGCACTGCACGTATTCAGGAAGTTCACCTGCTGGCTATTCACTGCCTGTGTGACAATATCGACCGCACCTTGTTCCCACAGGACGAGCAAGCATGAGAAAACTGCTGCCATTAATCGCCATTGTATTAATGCTGCAAGGCTGCGCTGGGGCCGTAATGGTCGGCGCAGTTGGCGGAGCAGTAATGGTTAATGATGAGCGCAGTTTCTCCACCCAATTAGACGACACCAATGCCGATTTCACCATTTCGAGTGCCTTGTCTAAACACGAAGATTTGCAGAATCAAACAAATATTAGTGGCATTTCCATGAATGGTAATGTGTTGATGATAGGTCAGGCACCTAACTCAATGCTACGTGATAAAGCCATTCGAGTCGTACAAGAGCTTAAATTGGGCGGCAAGATCCATAACCAGATCCGTATTGGCAACCCCACCTCTTTTACCACGCGCAGTAACGATACTTGGATCACCACCAAGGTGAAAAGCCGCATGTTGGGCACAGACGATTTAGACGTGACCCGCATTAAAGTCATTACTGAAAATGGCGAAGTGTTTCTGCTTGGCATTGTTGAGCGTCAGCAGGCTGATTTAGCCGTCGACGTGGCCCGCAACACCGCGGGAGTGCGTAAAGTAATCAAGGTGTTTGAATACCCAAGCAGTTAATCTTGCTTGGGCATTAACTCTACTTATGCTTTAGCTGTTATCCCCTGACAGCGCAACGGCTTTGTTGCTACTAGCTCGACGTATATGGCGCAAAGTGGCCGGTAGTAACAAGGATGGTAATACCACTAGCATCACCCCCAACCAGCTCAAGGCATCGAGCCACTCATCAAACCATAACCAGCCAAAGAACACACAAAACAGCAGTCCAGAATACTCAGCAACGGCAATGTCACTAGCCTGTGCTCGGCGGTATGCCAGCACACACAGCCAATGATAAACCAATAGCACAACATTACTCAGCAGCGCTATCCACAAAACTGGCCAACTGATCCCCTGCATTCCTTGATAGAGCGCAACAACAAATAGTACAGGCACCGCAAACAAGTTAAAGGCTAGCAATGTGACGCACACCGGCTCATTCGTAGACACTTTACGCAGCGCCAATTGATTTGCACTGAAAATTAGCGCGGCAACTATCACCACAATACCAAAGACATTCATTTCACTGGGGCGCAATATGATTAACACCCCCACAAATCCCAGTAAGGTAATCACAATTTTTAAGCCACTGATCCTTTCATCAAGTAGCCACCAGCCCAGTAAGATGATCCAAATAGGCGCGGTGAAAAACAGCGTACTGACGGTGGCAAGCGGTAAGCTCATTAACCCCATCACTAAGAACAGGCCACCAATCGCACCACTGCTGCCCCGCAGCATGTGCAGCTTAAGGTAAGCGGTTTTCGGGCGGCCGTAATACCACCATATGGGCAACAGCATTAACACAGATGTTGCTTGGCGAATCAGTAGAAACGTGGCGGCATTGGCTTCGTCTGGCAACAATTTAACCGTCACATCATACAGTGCACTAAATAAGTTACCGACAATTAATATTAACAATGCGATCGCTACAGGAGTTTTCATGGCGGCGCCTAATTTGCTATTTTCCCGCATGATAGCCGCCACATTACCTGCAGAAAAATGATGTTTTTTAATAGATAATGAATTAAATTCATACCATGACCATAATCACACAATTGAATTCATAATGAGAAAAATGCCACCGTTACGGGCACTACAAGTATTTGAGGTTGCCGCTCGACAGCTGCACTTTTCTCAAGCAGCACAAGAGCTATGCATTACCCAGAGTGCTGTTTCACATCAGATAAAATTACTTGAAAATCACTTTGATACCGCCCTATTTCATCGCAAAGGACGCGCATTTTCACTCACTGATAAAGGCTTACTGCTGTATAAAGAAGTGAGCAGAATATTTAATGAGCTAGCGGAAGTTAACCAGCAAATTTTAGGACAACCGAATGCGGCTGTGCGCTTAGCGGTCTTTAGCTCATTTGCGGTGAAATGGTTGATTCCTCGCCTGACTAGCTTTAGACAGTTGCATCCAGAAATTAAGGTGCGCCTCGATATGATCACCGATGAGCCTAGTCTGTCAGATAGTGTCGCCGATATGTTCATTACTGGACAAAGTCAGCAACAACACTATTTTCAGCGTTTATTGCACAAGGAGCGGTTAATCCCAGTATGCAGCCCTGGGCGCTTACAACAATTACCCATTCAAGATATTGACGCCCTATGGCAACATCCGTTGCTGATTGTTGATGAGGGGCCGCTCGGTCTGGATTGGCACAACTGGTCTAGTGCGAATGGCATCGTCATACCGAGCCATTGTCAGCACCACCTATTTAGCCACGTGCTATTAGCCATAGAAGCGGCCATTGCCGGACAAGGTGTGGCGTTAGCTTCTGACTTTATGGTGGAAAGTGACATTGACAATGGCAAGCTCGTTGCCCTGCCTTTACCCAGCGTCAACACCGGATTTGAATTTAACTTTCTGTGTAAACAACGGCGCTTGCAAGAGCCTGCTATTGCGACCTTTAGTCATTGGCTTTTTCAGCAAACTATCGACAATGTATAACCCAAATCACGGACACAAAAAAGCCGACCTAAGGTCGGCTTAATTTATTGAATAAACTGCTGCTACACTAGCAAACCAATTTTTTCGTAGACTTTTTTCACTGTCACTTCAGCGCGCGCTTGGGCTTTTTCTGCGCCGTCTTTCATTACCTGATTTAGATAAGTTTGATCGGCTCTGAACTCATTATAACGAGCTTGTAAAGGCTCTAGCATGCCAACCACAGCTTCACCGGCCGCCACTTTAAGGTGACCATACATCTTGCCTTCAAAATCAGCCTCAATGCTAGCTATGCTTTGTCCAGTCACACCTGACATTAGGCTAAGTAGGTTAGACACCCCTGGTTTGTTTTCAACATCAAAACGCACTACTGGCGGCTCGTCACTATCAGTCATCGCTTTCTTGAGCTTTTTCATTACCGCTTTGGGATCTTCAAGCAAACCAATAACGTTATTACGGTTATCATCCGACTTAGACATTTTCTTCAGTGGATCTTGCAGCGACATCACTTTAGCACCAAGCTCGGGAATAAACGGCTCAGGAATAGTGAAGGTTTCGCCATAAGCGTTATTGAAACGGGTCGCAATATCACGAGTCAGCTCCAAATGCTGCTTTTGATCCTGTCCAACAGGGATCTCGTTAGCTTGATACAACAGGATATCGGCAGCCATTAATACGGGATAACCGAACAAACCCACGTTGATATTGTTGGCATGCTTTTGTGACTTGTCTTTAAACTGAGTCATGCGGTTTAGCTCACCCATTTGGGTGTAGCAATTAAGGGCCCAACTTAGCTGAGTATGCTGTGGTACTTGAGACTGGATAAATACCGTGCTCTTTTTAGGGTCAACACCACAGGCTAAATACAGCGCCAACGTGTCTAAGCAGGCTTCTCTTAGCGCCTTAGGATCTTGTCTCACCGTAATCGCATGGAGATCAACAACACAATATAGGCAGTCATGGCTGTCTTGCATAGCAACCCATTGACGTAACGCGCCCATGTAATTACCAATGGTTAATTCACCAGACGGTTGGGCACCGCTAAGAACGATAGGTTTACTCATTTGTTTTGTTACTCCATTTCATTTGGACGATGGCTGACATGAGCCAAAATTTCACTAAACTGTTCACAGACGGCATTTGGGCCGGACAGTGAGATATCTTCACCGTAGTTGTAGCCATAGGTCAAGCCTATGACACTAATACCTGCAGATTTTGCCGCAAATATGTCATTTTTCGAGTCACCCACCATCAAAAGCTCCTCGGTACTGAGCTGCCAATGGTCTAACAGGTGATTTAGCGGCATGGGATCTGGCTTCATTTTTTGCAGCGAATCCCCACCTAGCACCACATCAAATAGCGCATCTAGGGCAAAAGCTTTTAATAGCGGCACCGTAAATTGATAGGGTTTGTTGGTCACAACTGCTAATCGAAAACCAGCCTGTTTAAGTTCAGCTAGGACTTCCCGCACGCCACTGTATAGCCGACTATGTTGTTGCAGGTTATCTTGGTAATGCTGCATAAACCTTGGCATCACTTGCAGTAAGTACTGCTCGTCGATCGCCTGTGTCGCTTTAGCCGTTAAAGCGCGCTCAACCAGTTTTTTTGCACCATTGCCGACCCAACTTCTGACTTCCTCTTCTGAGCAAGTATCAAAGCCTAACTCGACTAACAAAGCATTGGTGGCCGCAGCGAGGTCGGGAACGCTATCAATCAGCGTTCCGTCTAAATCAAAAGCTATCGCGGTGACTGTCGAAAAAGTCATTGATTAGCCATCAACTTTAGCAAGTTCAGCACGCATTTGGTCAATCACAGCCTTATAATCTGGCTGATTGAAAATAGCACTGCCGGCAACAAACATATCAGCTCCAGCTGCAGCGATTTCAGCAATATTGTCCACTTTCACGCCGCCATCTACTTGCAGACGAATATCAAAGCCACTGGCATCGATACGCTCTCGCACTTGCTTAAGTTTATCTAACGTTGACGGAATGAATGACTGTCCACCAAAACCTGGGTTAACTGACATCAATAAGATCACATCAAGCTTATCCATTACATGATCAAGATAGTGCAAAGGCGTACCTGGGTTAAATACTAAACCTGCTTTACAGCCAGCTTCTTTGATAAGTTGTAAGGTACGGTCAATATGCTCTGACGCTTCTGGATGGAAAGTAATGATAGACGCACCCGCTTTAGCGAAATCAGGCACAATACGATCAACAGGCTTAACCATTAAATGCACATCGATATCTGCTGTCACCCCGTAATCTCTTAACGCTTTACATACCATTGGGCCAATCGTTAAATTGGGCACGTAATGGTTGTCCATCACATCAAAGTGAACCACATCAGCGCCGGCATTCAATACCGCGTCAACGTCTTCACCTAGACGGGCAAAATCGGCTGAAAGAATCGAAGGTGCTATTTGAAAAGGTCGCATACTAAACTCACAATGGGCTGTAGAAGAAGTATGCTATTCTACCTTCAGATGACCCTAGGCTCTATAGCCCTAGCCCCATTTTGCCGACTCTTGTATACATTCGATTGATATTTTATCTCAAGTAAGCACTTTGTTATAAAAAGGTGTTCAAAATATAAACGGATTTGCTATAATCGCGAGACCTAAAATGTTTGCGTGATTAAAAGGATGTCGTGATGAAAGCAAGGACTAAACTTTCAGCTAGTATAAAATCAGCAACGTTACTCGCTACAATGGCAGTGATCGTGGCCGGGACGGCCGTGGGCGTTCAACAGCTCAATAACGATGAGTCTGCTTCTGCGTGCGTGTGTGATGCCAGCAGCACCTATAACTCTGCTCTCCCAGCCAGCCACCCTAACAACCGCTGTGCTGATCAATCTCATAACGTCAGTTGGAAGAATTGGTTTACGGGTAAGAGTCGCTCTGGACAATTCCACTTTGTTGATTTGCTGGAACTGCTTCATGGGCACCAAGATAGCCCAATGGATGATGTACCAGCTAACAGCAATCAAACCCGACGCTAGTTTCAGTGTCACAGCTCCTGCAGCTTTTTACTAGCACGCTTGCCGCCTTTTTCGGGGTACAAACTGAGAGCAACCGCAGCCGAGACTTTCAATCGCAATCTCCCATACCATTTATCATTATGGGGATTGTGCTGGCTGCAGCCTTAGTTATCGGATTAATATTGATGGTAAAATGGGTGTTATACCAATCAGTATAAGAATTTGATCTACTCAGCGCGCTTTGGGCAAACTAATTCAAGGCGAATGATTGAAACAATGGTTGTTCCCTTGTGAAATTATTCAACGCAGAAGTAGGCAGCCTAAAACGCGCCAGAATGGCGAGTTTTGGCGATTCTGATGCTGTGTTAACGAGCTTAACCGTAGAATAACTATGCTCTTCACTCGTTGCAAGCCACATGGATGTGGTGAATGTCATTAATGCAGGAGCATTTAAGGACCTTACCTCAGAACCGCTAAATTCTCGCTGAGTGACTAAATGTTTATACTGATTGGTATTATATCAAGCTGCGTGAATGACGGTTAAGTCGTGAATGGCCAATGTTTGTAACCTCGCAAGAACCGCAGCTATCTGCTGTTATTCACTACCAATTCACATCAGACTGTCAGTCGTTTTCACTATGATAGCGATCATCGTACAGTGCCATTAGCTCATCGACTTTCTTACGCGCACTGCCCTTCTGGCTGATATTGCGTTGCACTTGAATCGTTCCAAAACGGGCACCATGGTATAGCTCACGGGTCAAGGGTATATCATGATTACTAATTAACACCGGAATGCCTCGATCTATCGCGGTATGACGCGATTTTCTTGCCAGTAAAGCTTGATCGTCTAGGCTAAAACCTGCACCAACGTAAGTAGTAAAGCTGGCTGTTGTAGACAGCGGGGCGTACGGCGGATCGCAATACACCACATCACCGGCTTGAGTTAAGTCAAATGCTTGTTCGTAGCCAATACATTTGAATTCAGCCCGCTGTGCTTTTTCTGCAAAAGCAAGGATTTCAGCTTCGGGGAAGTAAGGCTTTTTATATGAACCAAATGGCACATTAAATCCACCTTTTTTATTGTAGCGACACAAACCATTAAAGCCGTGGCGATTCATATACAAAAAGTAAACCGAACGCACAAACGGATCTTGTGTTTGATTAAACTCGGTGCGCACTTGATAGTAGGCGTCTTTGGCATTCATGTTCGCAACAAACATGGCTTTGGCTTCGCGAATGTACTTATCCGGCTGCGACTGAATAATTTTGTACAAATTAATGAGGTCTTGGTTAATGTCGCACAGTAGATAGCGCTCATAGTGGGTATTAAGAAATACCGAACCTGCACCAACAAATGGTTCAACAAGTCTATCTCCCTCAGGTAAGTAACCACTGAGAGCGTCAACCAATTTGTATTTTCCACCGGCCCACTTGAGGAAGGCCCTTTGTTTTTTAACCATCTAAACCGATTGAACGCTACGAGAAAACAAGCTGACGATTGTACTCTGTTTATTATGGAATTTCACGACTAGGAAGCGCCTTCTGCAGATCATAATGGCCAATATCTTTCCAAGCTCGCAACCATGGTTGACTGATGCCATATTGCGACACCAATTTTTGTCCTTGTTGCAGCGCTTCTGTATTACTGACGAAGTCGCCATATAGCACCACCCAACGCTGCTTATCTTTAGCCACTCTGACTTGTGGATCATCTGCAAATCGCGCCAGTATCTGTTGTAGTGACTTACGCTGCTTAACACTAGCCAATTGTAATGTATAAGCTTTTAATTGAGTCGGCGACGTATCTGCGCCAGTGCTCGATTCAAGCTCTAATGCCGGCTGCGGTAGTGATTGTGGCTCACTCGTTGGCGCTGTAATCTTGGCGGCGGGTTCTGATGACGTCGCGCTGTTCACGGCGAACGTTTCTACTTTGCTGGCTGAGTTTGACGCGATATCTGCATCTTGCGTTGTAGCCTTAATTTGGCTTGCATCGCCAGTAGCCTTGTTTAGCTCTGCATCAGGCTCAGCGGATAAGGGGTCAATTTTAGCCGGGTCAATAGATGCGGTGGCGACAGTATTGGCTTGATTGGCTAACTCAACGCGATATTCAAAATAAGGCAGCAATAGGTTACGGGCGTATTGCAGATTTACCGCGTGAGCTCGTGCCTCGCTGACCGTCATCGTTTTACTACTGACTGGCTGCGGTTCACTATCAGTAATCAACAGATAGCCCAGTACGCTGACCAATACAGCCACTAATAGCGCAAGTGCTGGCTTTAACCAGGCTTTTTGTGGCGTGGGTTCGGGCTCGCCATTGAGTGCAAGTTCAAACAAGGATACCACTTCTGCGGGCAGGCCATTTTGCTTTGCTAGCTGCTCAGTGACGATATCTCGCGGAGTGAATGGTACTTGTTCACTGCGGCTCAAGAGAATGTAGTACAAGCCTTCGCGCTCTTCATTGTCTAGTGGCTCCACCACCATAGGCAGTATCGGCACATCATTTTCAGGTAACTGAGCAATCACTGAATCTAAGTATTGAGATGTAGTAGACAGTGTTACCGTGATACGACGTCCATTAAGTGAAAGCTGACTTAATACAATACACTCAGCCCATATCTCTAACGGCAGGTAATGGGCGTCATCTAACACAATATGCGAAGCTGCGGGTAAAGATGAAGCTAGCTTTAGCAGCGTTTCAGGCATAGGGATTTCATCATCAAATGCCGGCTCGCTAAGCAGTTGAACCAAAATCTTTCGCCGTATTTCTGCACTATCACAATGCATCGGGCAAGTCACAAACGCACTGCTTACCTCGGTGAGCTCTTCAACCAATGCAGTTAGAATGCTGGTTTTACCGCAGCCGTCATCGCCAGTGAGCACCGTAAGCTGCTGACCGTATAACACTACATGCTGCAATCGCTGCAGCAATGCATCTTGACTAGGTAATAGAAACGAAGAGTTTAATGTCACTCTGCCACCACACTACAATTAGTTGCGGCTAATGACCTCTTCAAGAATGGACTCAGGTACATCACTGTAAATACCTGCCTGACCCATTGCATTGGGCAGTATTAGTCGCAATTGACCTTGAAGGACTTTCTTATCGCGCCGCATATGTTTGATAAACTGCTGATAGTTCATCGTTTCAGGAGCGACCGTTGGCAAATCAAATGCATCAAATAGAGCGGTGATCCGACAAACGATTGACTCATTAACTAAGCCCATCTCCTGTGCAGTTTTAGCAGCAAGTACCGTGCCAGCCGCAACAGCTTCACCATGCAGCCATACACCATAGCCCATTTCAGCTTCAATAGCGTGACCAAAGGTATGTCCGAGATTGAGTAATGCTCTTACACCTTGCTCTGTCTCATCTTGTTCAACAACTTCAGCTTTGATTTCACAACAGCGCGCAATTGCGTACTTAAGCGCCTCTTCATCGAGAGACTTCAGCGCAGCAACATTGTTTTCTAACCAAGCAAAGAAATCAGCATCCCAAATGATGCCATACTTAATCACTTCTGCCATACCGGCTGCAAACTCGCGCTGGGGCAATGTCTGCAAACAGTGAGTGTCAATAACGACAACTTTAGGTTGATAAAACGCGCCAATCATATTTTTCCCGAGCGGGTGATTAACGGCAGTTTTGCCACCAACGGAAGAATCGACTTGAGAAAGTAGAGTGGTAGGTACCTGAATAAAATCAACACCACGTTGATAACAGGCTGCAGCAAAACCTGTCATGTCCCCGATAACCCCACCACCCAATGCAATCAACACGGTGTCTCTACCTAAATTCTGCTCTAATAAAGCAGTATAGATAGCATCGGTTTGTGCAAGGGTTTTGTATTGCTCACCATCGGGAAGAATAACAGGTTCAACGCAGTTAAATGATGCCAATAGCGCTTGTAGCTGATTAAGATACAAAGGCGCTATGGTGTCATTTGTGACGATTAGAAGCTTTTTGTTCTGCACAAAGTCGGCAAAAAGCTCGCTTTGTTGCAAAAGATCCCGGCCAATGAAAATAGGATAACTACGTTCACCAAGTTCAACCTGAATCTGCTTCATTTTTCCGCCTAAATTTAAAAGCCTAACTGTTCAATAATTTGATTTGCAACAACTTTAGCGCTTTGTTCATCGGTTTTAACGATGACATCAGCAATCTCTTCGTAAAGAGGGTTACGAGTTGCAGCAAGATTTTCTAGCACTTCTCTTGGGTCATCAACTTGCAGTAGTGGTCGGCGCTTATCACGCTGAGTACGAGCTACTTGCTTGTCGATAGTAGTTTCTAAATAAACCACAATACCGCGTGCAGAAAGGTTATTACGGATCTCTTTGCTTTGAATAGAACCACCGCCAGTTGCTAAGACAATACCTTGTTTTTCGGTAAGGTCTGCAACAACTTGTGTTTCACGACGGCGAAAACCTTCTTCACCCTCAACGTCAAACACCCAAGCGATATCAGCGCCAGTACGGCTCTCAATCTCTTGATCTGAATCGTGGAACTCTAAATGAAGCATCTGTGCGAGATGACGACCTATAGTGCTTTTACCAGCCCCCATAGGACCTACTAGGAAAATATTACGTTTTTCAGCCATTGCTTTACGTCTGAATCTTATATGAAGTTTGCCTACGCCAGCCAAAAAATCAGGCCGACCTTAAATGTTACCTTGCTCTTATGAGACTTGACCGCGGATTATCTCAGTTTACCCCCTATGAAGGCAAGAGAAGTCAGCGAATTCTATGAAATTATCCGTTATAACACATGACGCTGGGGAGGACCCACCAGCGTCAATATGAGAAAAAATAGTAAGTTAGATCTCTTCTGAAACGATTTTAGGGGTCACAAAGATAAGTAATTCTTGGCGTTCATTCTTATCAGAGGTATTTCTGAACAAGTAGCCAACAAATGGAATGTCGCCTAACACAGGAACTTTACTCACCTTATTGATTAATTGTTGTTGGTAGATACCACCTAAAACAATAGTTTCACCGTGATCGACTAGCACTTGGGTACCAATACGCTGGGTATCAATCGACACCGCTTGGCCCAGTGGCGTATCAACTGTTTTACCCTGCGAGTCTTGGGTGATCTCAAGGTCGAGGATCACGCGGTTATCAGGTGTGATTTGCGGTGTAACTCTCAGTGACAGTACCGCTTTTTTAAACTGTACTGTGGTTGCACCGCTTGAAGCTGACTCAACGTAAGGAATTTCAACACCCTGCTCAATGTAAGCGGCTTTTTGGTTTGAGGTGGTAATACGCGGACTGGCAATAATCTCACCTTTACTCTCAACCTCAAGTGCACTTAATTCTAAATCGAGCAAGGTCCCATCGGCTAACTTAGCCACATGAAATGCAATACTCGTTGGGTTAGCCACTGCCGCTGGAAGATTAACATTTAATCTGTCGCCCAAGCTGGGGACGATACCGTTGGCAATATCATTGGCGCCTTCTAAGCTGCCCGATGTACCTTTACTGCCTTGCTGGTCTGTTACCCCCCAGCGAATACCTAAATCCTCTGAAACATCATCTTTGACCGTCACCATGCGTGACTCAATCAATACCTGACGAATGGGAATGTCGAGCACTTCAATCAAGCGATGAATATTTTCTAAGCTCTCTTCAGTATCCTTCACTAGCAAGGTATTGGTGCGCTCATCAACAGCAACACTGCCTCGAGTCGTTAACAGACTTGAGTCTTCGCCTTTGAGCAAATCAGCAATATCAGTTGCTTTAGCATAGTTAATCTGTAGGTACTCAGAAAATAGAGGTGCAAGCTCTTTCACTTCTTGCTGGTTTTTCAACTCTTGGCTTTCACGAATCGCTAATTCTTCCGCTGGAGCAATCATGAGAATATTGCCTTCAACGCGTTTATCTAAGCCTTTGGTTTGTAAAATCAAATCTAAAGCTTGATCCCAAGGAACATCATCTAAACGTAGCGTGATATCACCTTCAACCGTATCACTGGTTACCAAGTTAAAATCATTATAGTCTGCGATAATCTGCAACACGGTACGCACAGAGATACTTTGGAAGTTCAATGACAGTGAGCGGCCTTCGTATTTCTTTTCTTCCTTGACGACCGTCATCCGCTCGGCCTTTTTGATACTTAAGCGGAATAAACTGCCTTCTTGTTTATAGTTGTACTCATACTGACCTGATACATCCACCAAAATACGCGTGGTCAACTCTTCTTTGAAAGTCTCAAAACTATTCACTGGTGTCGCAAAGTCTTGTACATCCATCACATAGAGCAGATCTGAGCCGATATCTGTGTTGTATAGCTTCAACTCTAGTTTCGCACCCACTTGCTCAACGTTAGCGGCAACAGAAGCGTTATTTAATTTAACCAGTAACTCACCACCACCGGCTTTGTCACGTCTAAAATCAATGTTTTTAACGCCGTTAATGAAACGGTTTTGACCACCGTCTGCGCGGCTAGCCACTTCATCATTGATGGTTAAACGGTAGGTGTTACCGACCACTTTACCTTGATAAGCCTTAACTTTAGCTAGATCGACTTGTACATTGAGACGCTCACCATTTTGGCTGGTAGTGACGGTAGTCACCCCTACAGTTTCAATCGGTAATACATCTTTTTCTAACCCAGAAATACTGTCATCAAAGCCCAAAATAATTTGTGCAGGTGACGCATTAAGATCAATTTGAGGTTCAGACACGGCACTTTCAAACGTGAGCTGCAATTCCAACTGATGATCAACAACTGCATGATACTTTACATCAACCAAGCGATTGGCAGCTGACGCATTAAACGCCCAAGCCATTAAGAGTGTTGTCGTCGTGACCGCTTTCATTAGCGACGACATATTGTTTAGCATTTTTCTCGCGGCAGAAGATTCCATTATTCCCACATCCTTCGCTTGTTATTCACCAGTCAGTTCCATGTTGCTCATTCTTTCAGCCCAGCAACCAGAACCATCTGGAATTAATTCAATTATTTCGACTGTTTGGGGTGTAACTTTAGCAATTCGGCCATGATATAACCCCAAGTACTCACCAATACCCAAACGATACACACTGCCATCATTGGTTTCGACTAACGCCCAAATCGTGTCACGCTCGCTCAAGGTGCCACGCATTTTTAGATTGTCTAGCGCATAAGTTTCTAAGCGCCCTTTACGGCGTTTTAAATCAGGCTGCAGGCAATCTTTAGTTGTATCAATCACTTCTTCTGTTAGTTCTCGTGACGGTGGTACAAACGGGCTGCGCATCAGTTCAGCTTGATAAGCATAGTGTTCAAATTTCGGTGTTTCTTCTAGCGGCTTAATATAAGCAACATGCTGTGCTTTGGTGGTAGTCACAAACAACTCTAAATCGCTACGATCACCTGAACACGCTGTTAATCCAAAGGCCAATAAGACTAATGACAATTTTTTCATGCTTATTTAGCCCCCGCTGGTTTTTCAGCCGGTAACTCAGCACCTTCTTTAAAGCGATAAGTTTTTGCTAAAATTTCCATGGCTAGTTCGCCAGTCTCACCACGGGTAATGACAAAATCATGCAAACTGACAATCCGGGGTAATTTTGCCACGCCACTCACCAGTTGCCCCATCTCGTGATAATCACCGCCAACAGACATGCTAATAGGAAACTCAATATAGAAATCACGCTGAATCTCTTCGCGCCAATCTAAGCTTTCTATTTTTAAGCCCGCATCTGTTGCGACAAAGGTTAAGTCATCAAGTAATCCTGGCATTTCATTCTGTGAGGGCAGCATTTTCAGCAACTCTGCAAACTGCACTTCCATCACCGCGAGTTGCTCACGATATAACTTAAGGTTAGCTGCTAGCTGATATTTCGCCTTAAAGTCATTCTTCAAGGTCACTTCTTGCTGCTGCTCTTTATCCAGCTCTGCAATTGCATCAGAAATAAATAAAAAGTAACTGGCGACGAAAATACATACCGCCAACATCAAAGCAAACACCACTTTTACTTGGGTTGGCCAGCCGCCAATATTCTCAAAATCAATATCGTTAAATTCACTCAGATCGAGTTTCATCGGCTCGCTCCTTGTGTGCTATCTGCTTCGTCAACTTTCACTTCACGAATGGTGACTTTCAAACTGAAACGCTGTAATTGACGTAGCTCTTCACGCTGAGAAATAATTGAACGCATGTTTGGGTCTTGTAACCACTGCGACGTTTTTACTTTACGCATCATATTGGCAACGTTGTTGTTAGATTCGCTGCGTCCTTCAATCCACAGTAAGCTGCCCTTTTTTTCAATACTCGACAAGTAAATGCCAGGTGGCACGATACGCACTAACTCATCTAAAACGTGGGTAGGTAGGTTTCTGGCTTGTTGTAAATTAAGAATAATTTCTGTGCGACGCTCAATATCTTTTTTACGTTCGCGAATCTTTTTAATTTCGGCTATTTGCTTTTCTAGTAGCTGAATTTCTGATGTGAGATAGGCGTTACGGCCACGCTGCTCTTCGGTCATTGAATCTACAACCATCAAAGCCACATAAACCAAAAGCGATGACACCAAGAAAACCAGTGCCAATATCCCCAAGTAATCACGCTTATGCTTCTCGCGTGCTTCTTCTCGCCAAGGAAGTAGGTTTATGTTCGCCATTCAGAATAACTCCTCAAGGCTAACCCACATGCCACCATGTACTTACTAATATCGGCTTGCAGTAGCGTCTTCACTTGTTCATCGGCATGCAAACAACCTTGAAATGGGTCTGCAATAATGGTGTGTACGCCCAGTTCATTAGTGAGCAAATTAGCCATACCTTCAAGCTTAGATGTGCCACCACACAATACGATATGGTCGACCTTATCTTTGCCACTTGAGGTGCAATAAATTTGTAGAGTTCGTTTAATTTGCTGTAACAGCTGAGTTTGAAAAGGCGATAACACCTCAAACATGTAATTGCGGGGTAAGTCACCTTCTAGTTTAGCTTTTTCTGCTTGCTCATGGGACATGCCGTAAAAGGACAGGATGGATTGAGTAAACTGCTCGCCGCCAAACGCTTGTTCGCGCACAAAGGTGGTCTCTCCGGCTTCAACCACTGCAAATGTAGTAATGTTTGCGCCAATATCCACCAGCGCAACCACTTTATTGTCAGCGCCTTCAGGTAATTGAGCAGCAATCATCTCGTAGGCTCGGCCTAAGGCGTAGCCCTCTACATCAACCACTTTAGCTTCTATGCCGGTGTCATAAAGTGCATCGACGCGTGCATCAATATTTTCAGTACGACAAGCACTAAGCAGCACATCGACTTTGGTTGGGTCGGTACTGTTGACACTTAAGGTTTCGAAATCAATGCTGACTTCATCCAGTGAATATGGGATCAGATTGTCAGCCTCAATCTCAATTTGGGCTTCCATCTCCTCTTCATTTAGCGAGGCATCCATATAGATCACTTTTGTCATCACCGCAGAGCCAGATACCGCCACCGACGCAAACTTAACCCCTTTAGGCAAAGCACGTTTTACTTTCCTAAGAGAATCTAGCACGGCATCGTTATCTTTGATCTCATGATCATTGATTGCGCCTTTTTTTATTGGCACAGCGGTGTGACTTACAATTTTATAACCATCAGCAGTCTTACTCAGCAATACCGCCTTGACTTCATGTGAGCCAAGGTCAATACCCACCATTTGCGGAGCCTGACGCTTCCATAAGTTTGAAAGCATAGTCCATCGTCACTTTTGTTATAGTTTCAGCAATTAGATTAGCACAAAATCAACTCGTTATAGATATTTGTACAAAATGTTTCTGAGTTTTACAATTGCCATTTTTTTGACAACCATTTTTGCTTCACCAATAGCCACTCGCCTTATATACTATTGTACCCACTAAAATTATTGGAATTGTCTGGTGAAATGGTTTAAACGAATTATCATAGCGCTCTTTAGCCTGGTCCTTTTAGGTATTGGCGCTATTGCGGCAGCCTATTTTTACTTCTTGCCAGAACTCCCAGACGTCACCACCCTAAAGACCGTTAAACTGCAGACTCCACTGCGCATCTATAGCAGTGACGGTAAACTGATTTCACAATTTGGTGAAAAGCGCCGGATCCCGGTGGAATATGAAGAAGTTCCGACCCAATTGATTAACGCGGTACTGGATACCGAAGACGCTCGCTTCTTTGAACACAAAGGTATTGATCCAATTGGTATTGTGCGCGCGGCACTCATTTTGGCGACAACGGGTAAGAAGAGCCAAGGTGCCAGTACCATTACACAGCAAGTTGCACGAGGCTTTTTCCTATCAAGAGAAAAAACCTATATTCGAAAAATCAAAGAAATTTTCCTCGCATTAAAAATAGAAAAAGCGCTCAACAAACAAGAGATCCTCGAGCTTTACTTAAACCGTTCGTTCTTAGGTAACCGCGCCTATGGTGTAGGTGCGGCTGCACAGGTCTATTACGGTAAAGAACTTGATGAACTGACGTTACCAGAAATGGCAATGATTGCTGGTTTACCGCAAGCTCCTTCAGCCGCCAACCCTATTCGTAACCCAGCACGGGCAATGAATCGTCGTAATTGGGTATTGGGGCGCATGCTAGAAAAAGACAACATTACTCAAGCGCAGTATGAAGAAGCCACCCGCGCACCGATAACGGCCAAGTATCATGGTGCAGAGATAAACTTATACGCCCCCTATATTTCAGAGATGGCACGTGATTATTTAGTGGCTAAACTGGGCGAAGAGGAAGCGTATACCGGTGGCTACAACATCACCACCACTGTCGATTCGTCGTTGCAGCTTAAGGCTCAAAAGGCCCTAAGAGATAATGTTTATGCCTACGATGAACGCCATGGTTACCGCGGCGCCACCAAGGTGTTATGGACTGACACCGCTCCTGCGGTAAGTGACATTAAAGCGCTACTGAGTAAAACACGCGGCTTTCAAGGGTTGGCGCCCGCGGCAGTGATTGCTGTTGAAGACCAACAAGCCCAAGTTCTTAATGCCAAGGGCGAAACAATCGATATCGATTGGCAAGGCCTAAAGTGGGCACGGACGTTTATTAGTAATAAGCGCCAAGGCAAAGCCCCTAAACTGGCTAGCGATGTCCTTGAAGTAGGCCAACAAGTGTGGATCCGTAACAATGGAGAGTTTTGGCAGCTATCCCAAATACCAGAAGTCTCTAGCGCTATTGTTTCACTTGATCCCCATAACGGTGCAATTAAAAACCTAGTCGGCGGTTTTAGCTTCCATACCAGCCAGTATAACCGTGTGACCCAAGCTAAACGCCAGCTGGGCTCTAATATCAAGCCGTTCATTTATACTGCCGCGCTTGAAAAGGGCTACACCCTAGCCACGCTCATCAACAATGCGCCAATCAATAATGCGGATACTCGCCAAGGTATTGCCTGGCGTCCAAAGAACTCTCCAGATCGATATACTGGGCCAACTCGTCTTCGCGTCGGCTTAGCACAATCGGTAAACGTGATGGCAGTAAGGGCGATGCGCTATACCAGCTTGAACACCGCTATCGATACTTTAGTGCGCTTTGGCTTTGACCGCGACGATATCCCCCGCAACGAATCCATTGCTCTAGGGTCATCATCGGTCACTCCGCTACAAGTCGTGACGGCCTTCAGTGTTTTTGCCAATGGCGGTTACAAGGTCGAACCTTACTTCATTGAACGTATTGAAGACAGCTACGGCAATGTCATTGAACAAGCAAACCCAACTTTAGCCTGTACTCCTGAAGCGGCGAGTGATGTGGCACAGATGGCAGCAGACGATCCATTTGCTGCTATGGCACAAGAGCTCAGCAGCCCACCAGCAACAATTGCACAAGCAACAATGACCTGCGGTGACGATGAGTCACGCTTTGCAGAGCAAATTGTCTCAAGCCAACATGCATTCCTAATCACCGAAGCACTTAAGAGTGTGATTTGGGGTGGAGGCAACTGGAGCAAAGGCACCGGATGGAACGGCACGGCATGGCGAGCCGCACGGGTTGTTAATCGCCGAGACATTGCTGGTAAAACCGGTACCACCAATGAATCCCGCGATACTTGGTTTAGTGGATTCAACCCTAAACTGGCCACCACAGTTTGGGTTGGTTTCGATGACCATAGCAAAGAACTTGGTCGCACCGCATGGAATGCTAATGGCGCTAAAGATCAAATCTCAGGGGCTGAAGCCGGCGCAAAAACCGCGGGACCGGGTTGGAATGAGTTTATGAAAGAAGCACTTGATGGCACACCACAAGAGCCGATGCTACCGCCTGAAGGCATTGTTTCTGCAAGGATTGATTTAGCCACAGGTAAGCTCACTCGAAAAACTGACCACACCAGCTCTTTTGAGTACTTTATCGCGGGCAGTGAACCGACTGAGTATGTCCAAGAAGAGCAAGATCAGAGCGATATATTTATTGAAGACCCCACAGAGGACTTATTTCAATAATATTGATAACTGCAGTTATTACAGGACAAAATCACTGCAGTTTTTCGCTTTAACCCGGTTTTATTCTGCGCCAAAAAATTGTTATCTATCAAATAAAAAAACCTGCTAGTGCAGGTTTTTTTGTTTATTGAATTATTTTCAACTCAATTTAGCATCTAAAGCGGCTTGTACTTGTACTATTGCGGTGCCGCCTAACGCTTCCCGTTTTGCTAGACAGGACTCAATGGTCAAACACGCATAGACATCTTCACCAATAATATCGGCGAAAGCTTGTAGGTCAGCGAGTGCAAATTCTTCTAACGGCTTTTTCTGTGCTATTGCTGCAACAACCACTTCGCCGACGACATGATGCGCTTCTCTAAATGGCATGCCCTTAGCCACCAAATAGTCTGCTAACTCAGTTGAATTGGCATAACCTTGCTGCGCAGCACTAAGCGTATTGTCACGATTAACCTTCAGACCAGATAACACTAAGGCGGCCATTTCTAGACAGATAGACCAGCTATCCATCACGTCGAATAAGCCTTCTTTATCCTCTTGCATGTCCTTATTGTAAGCCAAAGGCAACGCCTTCATCGTGGTTAAGATACCCACTAGGCTACCGTACACACGGCCCGTTTTACCACGTATCAGCTCTAGCGCATCAGGGTTCTTTTTCTGTGGCATTAGCGACGAGCCTGAAGTCACTTGATCATCAAGTTCAATAAATCCGGCTTCACCACTATTAAAGAAAATAAGATCTTCTGCCATTCTGCTTAAGTGCATCATGCTGATTGAGGCATCGCTGCACAGTTCAATCACATGATCTCTGTCTGATACAGTATCTAAGCTATTTAACGTCGGGCCCGCAAAGCCCAATGACTGAGCTAACTGATCTCTATCCATCGGATAAGCAGTACCCGCTAAAGCCCCTGTTCCCAACGGACAAGTATCAGCACGCTTAAGCGCATCTTCTAAACGACTAATATCTCGCTCAAACATCTCTACATAGGCTAAACACCAATGCCCAAAAGCAACAGGTTGCGCGCGCTGCAGATGGGTGTAGCCCGGCATAACCGCATCAAGTTCTCTGGCGGTTAAATCTAGCAGTGCTGCTTTGAGTTTTTGCAGTAACGCGAGTAGTTGAGCGCCTTCTTTTTTACACCACAGTTTTAAATCTGTCGCAACTTGGTCATTACGAGAGCGACCAGTATGGAGTTTTTTGCCTAAATCGCCCACTTTAGCGATCAGAGATTGCTCAACAAAACTATGAATATCTTCGGCACCAGAGGCGATGATGAGCTCTGGTTTATCGGCAACTTCGGTCAATAGCTCCTTGAGTGCAGCCTGTAATTCAGTGCACTCTGGCTGAGTTAATACTCCGACTTGCGTTATCGCGTCCGCCCACGCAATAGAGCCAACAATATCTTGCTCAATTAACCGATAGTCAACTGGAAGAGAGTCATTGAAAAGCTTAAACAATGCGCTGCTCTCTTGTGAAAATCTACCACCCCATAAGGCCATAATGTGCTCCTGAATTTGATAAAATAGAGGGGCGATACTCGCCCCTTCATTAACTCACTTATGAGTTGAGACTATTGATTGCTTAGCGCTCTAATACGGCTAGCTAAAGAATACAAACGGATAAAACCTTCAGCATCTTTCTGGTTGTATACATCATCTTCGCCAAATGTAGCGAACTCTTCCGAATACAGGCTGTTTGGTGAGCGCTTCTTAACCGCATGAGCTTGGCCCTTGTAAAGCTTAATGACCACTTCACCATTCACTAAGTCAGCCAAAGGCTTTGAGGCACCTAGTAGCGATTCACATAGCGGCGTAAACCAACGACCGTCATACACAAGATGAGCCATTTGCGCACCAATTTGCTCACGCCATTCACGACTGCTCTTATCCAGCACTAATTCTTCAATCGCACGCAATGCAGCAAACATCACCGTGCCACCTGGCGTTTCATAACAACCACGTGATTTCATACCCACTAAACGGTTTTCGGTAATATCAATCCGGCCCACACCATGCGCACCAGCAATCGCATTAAGTTGCATCAAAGCAGCGTATGGGCTTAATTGCTCACCATTAACCTGAGTGATTTGACCCTTCTCAACCGCTAAAGTCACGTATTCAGGAGCATCCGGTGCATCTTCTGGCGCAACTGTCATAGTCCACACGCCTTTTGTTGGCTCGTTCCATGGATCTTCTAGCTCGCCACCTTCGTGGGAAATATGCCACGCGTTGGCATCACGGCTGTAAATTTTAGTTGCAGACGCTGTGGTCTCGATATTACGCTCAGCAAGATAGTCCAGCAGGTCTTCACGGCTTACCATTTCCCATTCACGCCAAGGTGCAATCACTTTCAAATCTGGCGCCAATGCAGCAAAACAACCTTCAAAACGTACTTGGTCATTACCTTTACCGGTACAACCATGACATACGGCATCTGCACCCACTTTACGGGCAACTTCAACCTGAGCTTTGGCGATAATCGGTCTTGCCATTGAGGTACCGAGTAAATAAGTACCTTCATAAATCGCACCCGTCGCGATAGTTGGGTAAATGTAATCGGCCACCAACTCTTCTTTTAGGTCGACGATATAACACTCTGAAGCACCTGAAGCGATGGCTTTTTCATGTAGGCCTTCAAGCTCTTCATCACCTTGACCAACATCAGCACAGAAAGCGACAATTTCGCAATCATTATAGGTTTCTTTCAACCATGGGATGATTGCAGAGGTATCGAGGCCACCTGAGTATGCTAGTACTACTTTTTTAACTGATGTATTGGTTTGATTCGACATAACTATTTCCTAAAAATCTTTACTAAGAGCAACACAGCTCGATAACTTAAAATACTGTATGACTAATCAGCCAACAAAGTAACTAAAACGGCATTTTGTGCATGCATACGATTCTCAGCTTGATGCAGAATCAACGAACCTTCGCCGTCAACCACGTCAGCTGTCACTTCCACACCGCGATACGCCGGTAGGCAATGCATAAAGAAGTTTGCGCCAGCTTGCTGCATCAATTCGCTGTTAACCTGATACGGACCAAACTTGGCTTTAATGTCGGCTAAATCGGCATTGTCACCCATCGAAATCCAAGTGTCGGTATAAATGGCATCATGATTAGCAATATCATTAATGTCTGAACTCAGCACCAACTTACCGCCATGTTTCGCAGCCAACGCTTGTGCCTCAACAACAACTTGGCCATCAGGGAAATGCCCTTGAGGACAAATTACCGTCAGGTTGACACCTAAAATAGCAGCGCCGTACATCAAGCTGTGCGTCACATTATTGCCGTCGCCCACATAGGCTAGATTCACTTTAGATAAATCATCGAACTGTTCAGACAACGTGAGAAAGTCAGCTAACCCCTGGCATGGGTGATACATATCAGACAGTGCGTTGATCACGGGCACACTGCCATACTCTGCTAAACCTTCGATGGTCGAGTGAGCAAATGTACGCGCCACAATCGCGTCAGCCCAACATGAAATATTAGCGGCAAAATCAGAAACTGGCTCACGTTTACCCAATGCGCCATTTTGCTGGTCTAGGTATAAACAATGACCGCCAAGCTTATTAATACCAATGTCGAAGCTTACCCGAGTACGTAGTGATGGCTTTTCAAATAGCATCACCACACTTTTACCTGCTAGTGCATTTTGGTATTGCTTAGGGTTGGCTTTAATTTCTTTGGCTAAGCTCAATAGGTCAACTAATTGGGCTTGGCTTAAATCTTTTATCGAAAGTAAATGGTTCATCTTCTATCGCTCCCATGGTTAACAGAGTTAACCGTTTTCTGCTCTGTTAATCACTAAGGTAAAATTTGAGTACCAACACATTCACCTTGTGCTAGTAACATTAACTGTTCACTGTCTTTCCAAGAGGCTACTTGCACAGTCTGGCCTGTTGCTTGCGCCACATCGAACGCCGCTTGAACCTTTACTTTCATCCCTTTGGCAATCACGCCTTCTTGGGTAAGCTGTTCGGCTTGCTGCAAAGTTAACTGATTAACAAGCTCACCTTCTGCATTTAGTACGCCAGGCACATCTGAAAGTAGCACTAATTGACCACCCACAAGCTTAGCCAGCACGCTAGCGGCTTGATCGGCGTTAACATTTAATTGGGCACCATTAGCATCAATCGCAATTGAGCTAATAATTGGCATCCAAGATTGCTGTAGTAAGTAAGTCAATAGACTCGGATCGTTTGCACTGACCTCACCCACATAACCAAGACGTGGATCTTTGATTGTCGCTTTCACCATATTGGCATCTGCAAGGCTGAGTCCGACACTCGTTACGCCAGCTTTAGCCGCTGCCGCTTGTAGCATCTTATTTGCTGTTCCCGCCAACGCGCCTACAACAATAGGCATGTGCTCAGCAGGACTTACTCTAAGACCATCAAGCTTTTCGCTACTCATACCGTTAGCAGCCAATTGCTCATCGACCAAACACCCGCCGCCGTGAACTAAAATAAGTTGCGTGCCAGCCGCGATAATTTTGCCGGCTGTTGTCATCAACTGAGCCATGCCGGCTTCAGACTGTAATAACGCTCCACCGACCTTTAATACTAAAACTTGCTTCATTGCTGATATCTCACTCACGGTGCTAGTTGTTACGCGTATTTAAAATGAATCTTTATGCATTGGTGCGCTTGGCTTGCTGCACCTTTCATCAAATTATCTATGGCGCTACCAATGACCAAGTATTGATTGCTTTCATCAAACTTCCAGCCTAAATGGCAAAAAGCAGTATTGACCACATCATCAACTTTAGGGAATTGATTTTGTTTCACCGTCACAAGAGGCTTATCGTCATAAACACTATAGGCATCAATAATGTCAGTTGTTGTTGTGCCTGGCTTTAATTGCACAGTAATGGTAGCCAATATGCCGCGCTTAAAATTACCTAGGTGCGGAGTAAAGATAACCTCTTGACCTAAATGTGTCGCTATTTCAGGTTGATGCCTGTGACCTAGCACACCATATGGCGTTAAGCTCACTTCACAAAAGCTTGTGTGTAACTGTGCTTTACGTCCCGCTCCCGTCACACCACTAACGGCATTAATCACCGGCAGAGTCTCTGTCAGTAGGTGTGCAATTGGCTTTAATCCGGTTAATGATGCTGTAGGGTAGCAACCTGGTACCGCAACCATTTTGCTATCTGCAATCTGATCTGCATTCCACTCAGCAAGCCCATATACTGCTTGTGCAAGTGTTTTTGGGTGAGTATGTTCAAAACCATACCATTTAGGGTATTGGTCACTGTCGGCAAACCGGTAGGCGCCACTTAAATCAAATACCGCTAACCCCTGCTCATAAAACCAGGCTGCCAAATGTAAACTCACTGCGTGGTCGGTTGCTAAAACAACCGCATCGGCCTCATCAACAATAAGTGCCTTAGCCTCGTCAGTTAACGGTGATAAACAAGCAGAGATGTGGCTATATGCAGGATAAAGTTCAGCAAGAGGCTTGCCTTTATCAACACTATTTTCAGAAACATACAAGCCTTGAATGGTTAGCTGTTGGTCGGCTTGAATAAGAGAAGTAATTTGCGCTCCTGTGTAACCACTAGCGCCAATAATTGCTATGCTTTTCATCATCTAAATAATCTTCGTTTGAATTGAACGGGGTAAAAAAGAGGGGGCACAACTTAAGCCCTGGTAAAATACCAATAGTTGACAAGTTTATCGTCGCAGGAAGCCGTTACATATCGCCTTATTGTTAATATTTTGATGTGAATTATTCATTTTCTATCTCAATTTGGTGCTTTATTTAATGGTACTTGCTTTAGCTGTTTGCTAGACTACCACACAAAACTAATTATGCAATATATTTGAATATATATTTTTAGGTGCATCATGAAAAATTTACCTGATTTAAAAACCAGCTTTGCAGAACTCATTGCTACACCATCAATTAGCGCCTTAGAAAGTCAGTTGGATATGAGCAATCATGGAGTCGTGCAACTTTTGCATAATTGGTTTAGCGACTTAGGTTTTCAGTGTCAGTCAGATGTTGTTCCAGATACACGCGAAAAACATAACTTTGTGGCAACACTCGGTAGTGGAACGGGTGGACTACTATTGGCAGGACATACTGATACCGTGCCTTATGATGAAGGTCGCTGGCAACATGACCCATTTGCACTGACAGAGCAAAACAACAAATGGTATGGCTTAGGCACCTGCGATATGAAGGGCTTTTTTGCGCTTGTTGTCGAGGCGCTCAAAACTTTGCCATTGGATCAATTTAAACGGCCACTGTACATATTGGCCAGTGCGGATGAAGAAACCACAATGAATGGTGCCAAAGCATTCGCTAAAGCTAAATCTATTGCGCCGGACTATGCCATTATTGGTGAACCCACCGGTCTTAAGCCGGTATATATGCATAAAGGCCATTTAGCACAGGGCATTCGCGTTACAGGTCGCAGTGGCCATTCCTCGGATCCAGCAAATGGCCTAAATGCGATTGAAATTATGCACCAGGTTATTGGCCAACTGCTTAAACTCAAACAGCACCTCGCCGATAATTATTTGGAAAATGCCTTTAGTGTGCCGTACCCAACCATGAACTTAGGCCATGTTCACGGTGGTGATGCCGCTAATCGCATATGCGGATGTTGTGACTTACACTTAGATATACGGCCACTACCTGGTTTAGCGATTGAAGAGCTAGAGCAACTCATCATTCAATATTTGGCACCGGTAAACAGCCAATACCCTGGTGCGATAAATGTCGCCCAGTTGTACCCGCCATCGGAACCTTTTGCGGGCAGCAAAGATAATAGCTGGAGCCAGTTGGTCGCTAAGCTGAGCGAGCAACAACCAGAAGTTGTCAACTATGCTACGGAAGCACCGTATATTAATCAGCTAGGCTGTCAAACACTGGTGTTAGGCCCCGGTAGCATCGCCCAGGCACATCAACCGGATGAATTTATCGATACCTTATATCTAGATAAAACTGTCGCATTGCTTAAACAGCTAATTTACCAAGCGTGCATTAAATAAATCTAACAAGAAGCGGTAATTTTTAGCAGATAGTGCAATACAAATGATTTGGCGCAAAGACGATCAGTATTTTGCGCTGGCTTATATTGACCCATTCGAGGTACGCTGGGTATTGTGATTGATTAACCTTGTTTTATGGAGCATGTATGGCTGATATGTACGCATCACTAAAGTCTAATGTCAGTACTTTAGGGCAAATTTTAGGTGATACGATTCGCAATGACCTAGATGATGCATTCTTAGATAAAATTGAACAAATTCGCCACCTTGCCAAAAGCTCACGCCAAGGTGACAGTGCAGCAAGAGAAGAGATGCTAACACTGCTCACGGCCTTACCCGATGATGAGCTCGTACCTTTTGCAAAAGCCTTCAACCAATTCTTGAATCTCGCCAATATCGCTGAGCAATTTCATACCATCAGCCGCAATTGTGATGAGCTAGTATGCGTGCCCGACCCCGTGGAGCAACTACTTGGGCGTATGCTAAGTGGCAAGGTCGACCAGCAACAGGTACTTTCTTGCTTAGAAAGTTTAGATATCGACTTGGTGTTAACCGCGCACCCCACAGAAATTTCACGCCGCACACTCATTCAAAAGTACTCAGCCATTGTTGATTGCTTAGCCACCCTCGAGAACGGCCAACTGAGTGAGCGCGAAAAGAAACAGCAGCATTTACGTTTGCGCCAGCTGATAGCACAAATATGGCATACCAATGAAATTCGTAATGAACGACCCACTCCGGTTGATGAAGCTCGTTGGGGACTCAGCACCATTGAAGTGTCGTTGTGGCAAGCCATTCCAGACTTTCTACGTCAGCTCAACGAGCAGGTAGAAGAGCGTACTGGCAAGCAAATTCCAACCGATATTGCACCGGTACGATTTTCTAGCTGGATGGGCGGTGACCGCGACGGTAACCCTTTTGTTACCGCAAAAGTGACCGAAGAAGTCCTGCTGAGAAATAGACACACTGCTGCGCGTCTGTATCTTAAAGATATCGTTAACTTAGTTAATGAGTTATCAATGGAAGAAGCAAGCGATGAGCTATTAGCCCAAACCGGACCTAGCCATGAGCCTTATCGCATTATTTTGCGAGAGTTAAGGCAGAAGCTTCGCAACACTATCGATTACCTGAATGCGCGGTTAGAAGGTCATCAGCCTGAGGTTGCTCGGGATTCAATTGTATGGTGCAAAGAAGATCTAAAAACACCTTTAGACATTATTTATCAGAGCTTATCTGACAAAGGTATGTCTTTAATCGCTAACGGACTGCTACTCGACATGCATCGCCGAATCGCCTGTTTTGGCATTCACATGCTGAAGCTGGACATCCGTCAAGATGCTGAGCGCCACGCTAATGTCATTGCCGAGCTGACACGTTATTTGGGCTTAGGCGATTACAACCATTGGGATGAGCAAGAAAAGCAAGCATTCTTATTGCGCGAGCTAACCGGTAAACGACCACTGATCCCTTCAAACTGGTCGCCAAGCGACGATGTCGCCGAAGTACTCAATACTTGCAAACTTGTCGCTAGCCAACCAGCACAAGCGCTAGGATCTTACGTCATCTCTATGGCGAGCAAACCATCAGATGTGTTAGCAGTATTACTACTGTTAAAAGAGTCTAATTGCCCGCATCCAATGCGCGTGGTTCCACTATTCGAAACTTTAGACGATCTTAACAATGCCGCAGATTGTATTAGTGCGTTATTGAAGATTGATTGGTATCGCGGTTATAGCAAAGGCACTCAAGAAGTCATGATTGGTTATTCTGACTCTGCTAAAGATGCCGGGGTAATGGCGGCAGCATGGGCACAATACCGCGCACAAGAGCAGTTAGTCGAAATATGCCAGCAAGCCGATATAAAGCTGACTTTATTCCATGGTCGTGGCGGCACCATTGGCCGAGGTGGCGGACCAGCTCACCAAGCAATTCTATCGCAACCGCCGGGTTCTGTGGATGGGCGTATTCGCGTTACCGAACAAGGTGAGATGATCCGCTTTAAGTTTGGCCTGCCCAAACTGGCGGTACAAAGTCTGGCGCTGTATACCTCAGCGGTTATGGAAGCAACACTGCTACCACCACCCGTGCCAAAGCCAGCTTGGCGCGACACTATGCAGCAGTTAGCTGATGAATCTGTTGAGGCCTATCGTAGTATCGTCCGTGGCGAGCCTGATTTTGTTGCCTACTTTAGAGCGGCAACGCCAGAGGTTGAACTTGGTAAATTGCCACTAGGCAGCCGCCCAGCTAAACGCCGTATAGACGGAGGCATTGAAAGCTTACGAGCAATTCCATGGATCTTTGCATGGTCACAAAACCGACTCATGTTGCCAGCCTGGCTAGGTGCAGGAGAAGCATTACAGTCAGTAGCTAGCCAAGGCAAAATGCCGTTACTGCAAGAGATGGCCAGCCAATGGCCATTCTTTGAAACCAGAATATCAATGCTAGAGATGGTGTATGCCAAAGCTGAACCCAATTTGGCTAAATACTACGAAACCTGCTTAGTAGACCCTAGCCTACATCACTTGGGAGATGCCCTGCGCGAACGTATGGCAACCGGCATTGATGCAGTACTGCAGCTCACCCAGGCTGAAGCCCTCATGTCTCACACGCCTTGGAACCGGGAATCGGTAGAGTTACGTAATCCGTACATCGACCCATTAAACTTCTTGCAGGCCGAGTTACTTGCCCGTACACGTAAAGACCAAGGCCATACCAAAGACATTGAACTGGCATTAATGCTCACCATTGCTGGTGTCGCTGCTGGTATGAGAAATACTGGATGATCAGCCTCAAATCAGCGCCCCTAATACTCGCAACGCTGCTATTGACTGGCTGTGTCAGTCAATACAGCATTTCTGAGCGAGAGTTAGAAGGTTACCTATCAGACGAGATTCATTTTGAGGTCAAACAAGGCAATCAGTTTTTTGGCATAGAACTGACCATTGCTGAGATTGACGTCAACTTGGGTGATAAACCTGAGATTATGGCAGTGACAGCGCACAGTTTAGTGAAAGTGCGTAACCCGATTATGCCGATCAAAGCTGAAGTCACCACAACCTTTGAAGCTAAACCTTGGTATGACCCAGATAAACATGCGGTGTACCTTAAAGATCTCAGCCTCACTAAGGTCGAATCGACACCGGATGATATAGAAAAGGCGATTAATCCCGTCGCACCCCAGATGATGGGGTTTGTACGTCACTTTTTGGAGACTCAGCCAGTCTACGTACTTGATACCCAAGATGGTAATCAAGCCTTACTTGCTGAAATGACTAAACGGATTGAAGTCGTCCCTGGAAAACTCAAGCTGATCTTTAATGAGTAACCTAGCCACTGTAAACATCAGTGCATAGTTTTAATTCAATCAAAAAGCGGCCGCTAATCTGGCCGCTTTTCGCTTTTATCCGCTTGCTACTGCCTGTTAACAATCACCCACTGTCATTCAACGTCTTGGGCTACTTAGCAAATCGCTTAGCTGAAGGATAGTCAACAATGACAGCTTGCTGAGCCAGCTCTCGCCTGAGCATATCGTAAGCCACTGCGGTGCTCATACTACGCACTAAGTCTCGAGAGCGACTTGGGAACTTCAACATCTGACTATACACTGCGCTTTTAGTCGCCAACGCTATAGCAACAGTACCCACTGGCTTTGCATCGCTGCCTCCTTCAGGGCCGGCAATTCCACTCGTTGCTAGAGCGAAATCACTGCCTAATATATTGCGGGCACCTGAGGCCATCTGCTCAACAACAGCGATAGATACAGCGCCTTGGTCATCTAAAGTCTCAGGCTTAACACCTAATACTTTTACCTTTGATTCATTGCTATAGGTAACCAGCCCTTGATGCAAGTAGGTTGAGCTACCGGGAAAGGCAACTAACCCACTGGTAATGGCTCCACCGGTGCAAGACTCTGCAACACTTAGCCCTAAACCTGAATTGACCAATTGATTATGTACCGCTTTTGCTAGGCTATCACAGTCGCGACAAACCACTGCAGTACCCAGAGCCGCCTCTAATAATTGTACGGTATCTTCAATTTGCTCAATAGCTGCCTCACCACGGGCAAACAGCTTTATTTCTATGTACGGCATGAAAGAGCGATAACCGAGCGTAATTCCGCTCGGTAGAGTTAATGCCTGCAGCTTATCTGCCAAGGCTGACTCACCGGAACCTAAGGTCAACAGCTTAGTCACTTGGGTGACTTCGCCTGCATCAAAACGCTCATTAATAAACGGGATAAATTGATCTTTAACCATCGCCTTAAACTCAAAAGGCACACCGGGTGTAAAGAATAGCCAAGCTCGGTTAAGCTTGACTGCAAAACCACACGCAGTACCAACTGGATTATCAATCATCACCGCGGACTCGGGTAACAACGCTTGCTTAAGGTTACTCGGTGACATAACTCTGCCATTGCGGGTAAACCAATCTTCTAATCGCTGACGCCATTGGCTATTTTCAACTAACGGCTCCCCTAATGCCTCAGCAGCGGCTTCACTGGATAGGTCATCAGAGGTTGGGCCTAAGCCACCGTTAACCAGAATAATATCAGCTACCAGACTACGCTCTTTGAATATCTCAACGAGATCAGACAGGCGATCGCCAACCGTTGTTTTACGCTGACACTCAATACCTTGCTCCATCATGGTATTAGCAAACCAAGCAGCGTTGGTATCCACAATCTGGCCAGCTAGTACTTCCTCGCCAGTGCAAATCAACTCAAGCTTCATCTTTATCTCCGGAGAAAATTAGTTCCGTTAAACTATGCAAGCCTAGCGCGAATAGCAATAGGTCTTTAGCATCTATTTACCATGACATTGGCATTATTCGCTGCCAGCCAATTGACCAATCACAATCACTATTAGAACGACTTAAGATCCAGCCCGTTATAGTGGACAATTGATGGATATCACCGGATGTCACCAACAACTATGACCTTGTAGCTGACTGACTTACTAAATCGCTAGCAGGAAAACATTTTGCGAGTCCTAAACCCGAGAAGTTAAGAATGCCGGAAACCCATGGATAAAACTTCAGGTTCAGTGTAGCGGTGAGTCGACGTAGTGAGTCGTTCTTTTCGCGCGACCTATATGGATATAGGAAGTGCCTTAAATTGTCTGGAACAATTTTGGTCAGCGTATATACGAAAAAAGCCGCAATACAAAGTGCTAGGGATTTATCGTTACTGTTTTGTCTTCACTTTTCTAAAAAGTGAAAACCAAAGTGGCGTCTGGAAATGGCCAGCTTCGAGCGCGCTCTCCGCGCTACATAAGTGCATGAAGCTGCGCTTCATAAACGCACTCACTTCGCCCTACTCCACATGGGTATTGAGCCTCACTACGTTCGGACTTTTTACTTCCCCATGTTCGAGTGTCATTTCAAAGCCCGTTAAACGAAAAAATCCCCAACACAAAGTGCTGGGGATTTATCGTTACTGTTTTGTCTTCACTTTTCTAAAAAGTGAAAACCAAAGTGGCGTCTGGAAATGGCCTACTCGGTTCGCGCAGCGAACACATGGGGGCGAAGAAGCCCTGCTTTGGATGCATTGCATTCAAGGGCTTTGAAGCGCGAGTAACTTGTTACGAAGCTGGAGACCTCGCTCAGCGACGGGGTGACGTAGGGAGTAGGTATTGCACACACGTGCTTAAGTGGATAAGCCACCTGATATAAATACTGGCTCATTCGAGCCATTAGCTAGCCTATTTCACTATGCTCCAAACGCAAAAAAGCCACCTTAATAAGGTGGCTTCTTCACTTAAATAGGCGCCTGGAAATGACCTACTCTCACATGGGGAGACCCCACACTACCATCGGCGCAATTGCGTTTCACTTCTGAGTTCGGGATGGGATCAGGTGGGACCACAATGCTATGGTTTCCAGACAAATTTGGTACAATTTAGAAAGCTAATTATTTACGCCCTATTCAGGCAAGTCCACTTCAATCAAGTGTCTGTATTCTTCTGTAAGTTTCACCACCAGTAAAACCCATTAGGGTTGTATGGTTAAGCCTCACGAGTCATTAGTACATGTTAGCTCAACGCCTCACAACGCTTACACACCATGCCTATCAACGTCCTAGTCTCGAACGGCTCTTTAGAGGAATTAAATTCCTAGGGATGACTCATCTTAGGACTCGCTTCCCGCTTAGATGCTTTCAGCGGTTATCGATTCCGAACGTAGCTACCGGGCAATGCTATTGGCATAACAACCCGAACACCAGCGGTTCGTCCACTCCGGTCCTCTCGTACTAGGAGCAGCTTCCTTCAATCATCCAACGCCCACGGCAGATAGGGACCGAACTGTCTCACGACGTTCTGAACCCAGCTCGCGTACCACTTTAAATGGCGAACAGCCATACCCTTGGGACCGACTTCAGCCCCAGGATGTGATGAGCCGACATCGAGGTGCCAAACACCGCCGTCGATATGAACTCTTGGGCGGTATCAGCCTGTTATCCCCGGAGTACCTTTTATCCGTTGAGCGATGGCCCTTCCATTCAGAACCACCGGATCACTATGACCTGCTTTCGCACCTGCTCGACGTGTATGTCTCGCAGTTAAGCTGGCTTATGCCATTGCACTAACCGTACGATGTCCGACCGTACTTAGCCAACCTTCGTGCTCCTCCGTTACTCTTTGGGAGGAGACCGCCCCAGTCAAACTACCCACCAGGCACTGTCCTCAACCCCGATTCAGGGGCCAGAGTTAGAACATCAACACTACAAGGGTGGTATTTCAAGGTTGACTCCACAAGAACTGGCGTTCCTGCTTCAAAGTCTCCCACCTATCCTACACATGTAGGGTCAATGTTCAGTGCCAAGCTATAGTAAAGGTTCACGGGGTCTTTCCGTCTAGCCGCGGGTATACGGCATCTTCACCGCAATTTCAACTTCACTGAGTCTCGGCTGGAGACAGCGTGGCCATCATTACGCCATTCGTGCAGGTCGGAACTTACCCGACAAGGAATTTCGCTACCTTAGGACCGTTATAGTTACGGCCGCCGTTTACCGGGGCTTCGATCATGAGCTTCTCCGAAGATAACCCAATCAATTAACCTTCCGGCACCGGGCAGGCGTCATACCGTATACGTCATCTTGCGATTTTGCACAGTACTGTGTTTTTGATAAACAGTTGCAGCCACCTGGTATCTGCGACTGCCGTCAGCTTAGGGAGCAAGTCCCATCACCAACAGCAGCGTACCTTCTCCCGAAGTTACGGTACCATTTTGCCTAGTTCCTTCAGCCGAGTTCTCTCAAGCGCCTTGGTATTCTCTACCCGACCACCTGTGTCGGTTTGGGGTACGATTCCTACTAACCTGAAGCTTAGAAGATTTTCCTGGAAGCATGGCATCAACTACTTCAGTCCCTTAGGACCTCGTCATCAACTCTCAGTGTATGCGCACCCGGATTTGCCTAAGTGCACCACCTACAGCCTTAAACGCGGACAACCAACGCCGCGCTAGCCTAGCCTTCTCCGTCTCTCCATCGCAGTTAGCAGAAGTACGGGAATATTAACCCGTTTCCCATCGACTACGCCTTTCGGCCTCGCCTTAGGGGTCGACTCACCCTGCCCCGATTAACGTTGGACAGGAACCCTTGGTCTTTCGGCGAGGGAGTTTTTCACTCCCTTTATCGTTACTCATGTCAGCATTCGCACTTCTGATACGTCCAGTGTGGGTTACCCCTTCACCTTCAACCGCTTACAGAACGCTCCTCTACCGCTCAATACAAAGTATTGAACCCATAGCTTCGGTGTATTGCTTAGCCCCGTTAAATCTTCCGCGCAGGCCGACTCGACTAGTGAGCTATTACGCTTTCTTTAAATGATGGCTGCTTCTAAGCCAACATCCTAGCTGTCTAAGCCTTCCCACATCGTTTCCCACTTAGCAATAACTTTGGGACCTTAGCTGATGGTCTGGGTTGTTTCCCTTTCCACGACGGACGTTAGCACCCGCCGTGTGTCTCCCGAGTAGTACTCATTGGTATTCGGAGTTTGCAAAGGGTTGGTAAGTCGGGATGACCCCCTAGCCTTAACAGTGCTCTACCCCCAATGGTATTCGCTCGAGGCGCTACCTAAATAGCTTTCGAGGAGAACCAGATATCTCCCGGTTT
>NZ_CP041329.1:45000-297500 GCF_013394145.1 Shewanella sp. Scap07 | reverse complement strand
TGGGCAGTTCCCTAGGCATTACTCACCCGTCCGCCGCTCGTCAGCAAAGAAAGCAAGCTTTCTTCCTGTTACCGCTCGACTTGCATGTGTTAGGCCTGCCGCCAGCGTTCAATCTGAGCCATGATCAAACTCTTCAATTAAAGTTTTGGTGAGACCTAAGTCTCGGCTCAATGAATTCTGATTCATCACTTAGACTCGGAAGAATCTAAAGATGTTTGTACATATTGCTATGAACACTCATTCAATCATTGATTTAATCTTTTTTCGATTAACTCAACACCTGTGAGTGTCCACACAGATTTCTTGTTTCATCTTGTTAAAGAACGTTCGCCGCTGTGGGCTAGGGCTGCGTATTCTACGCTTTCCTTGGTTGGCGTCAAGTGATTTTTTAAAAAGTTTTTTAAGTGGTTACTTACTGCACATCAGTGCGTTAAGTCACAGCTAAAAACCTCATCTCACTTGCTGCCCTGACTCGTCTGTACATCGCTATGCAGCGCTGTTTGCCGTGTCAGTGGGAGCGCATTATAGGGAGCTGAACTTTTTACGCAAGCGCTTTTTGAAAGAAAATGACATTTTTATTGCCGAGCGGCCATTTATCAGACGATACGCACAAAAAAGGGGCTAAAAGCCCCTTTTTTACTCGTTATACCGCCAATAGTCCTTATTCAGCAGATTGAGTCTGCGGTGTGTTTGACGCTTCTTGTTGAATAAAGCCATTAATCAACTCTACAGCTTTATCATCATCCCAGTCGACAAAGGTGCGAACAAAAGCAATAAGCTCGCCCTGTCTGTTTAAGATAAATGTCGCAGGAATAGTATCAAGCGGAAAGACCTGGCCAAGCTGCTGGGTCTTATCATAGTAAGTGACAAAGTTAGGCATCCCCAATTCTTGTAAGAAAGGTTGCACTTGTTCTTTACCATGCTGATCTATCGACACCGGTAATACCGCGAATTCTTTGCTATCAAACTTATCAGCAAAACGATCAAGCGCCGGTAATTCACGAACACAAGGTGGGCACCAAGTCGCCCACATGTTGATCATTACCACTTGACCACGATACTGACTGAAATCAACCTTGTTGCCATTAACATCATTAAACGGCACCGCTTCAATTGGAAACGGCTTCGGTAATATGTTGATTTGGTCAACGCTTGACTGAATTTCACCTTCAGCTTTTTTCTGCATCCCCGGATAAGCTTGCGCGCTAAACGCTGAAGCTAATCCGAAACAAAGTAAAACTGTAGTCGCCAAACTTGATAACTTACTCATGACTAGCTATCTCGCTTGAGTAATTTGTCTAACTCTTTTTGCTCTTCAGCACTGATTTCTTGCACTTCAACCTGAGAAACACGCTGTTTACGGATAAAGAAGAAACCAATCACTAGACCAAACATTAGTAGGCCAAGCGGACCAAGCCAAAGTGCTAAGGTTTTACCTTCCCATCTTGGCTTATAAAGAACGAAGTCACCATATCGGCTAGTCATGAACTCAATAATTTCTTGATCGCCTTTACCTGCATCTACCATTTCATAGACTTCAAGACGTAAATCTTGCGCCACTGGAGAATTAGAGTCGATCAAGTTTTGGTTCTGACACTGAGGACAACGCAATGAATGAGCTAAATCAAGTGCACGCTTTTGGTGCTCCATTGATTTGAACTCATAGGTATCAACTGGTGTTGCACTGGCTGACAGTGACAGACCCAGTGATAACACTACGGAAGTGAGTAAAGCGAATATCGCTCTCATTATGAAGCTCCTTCGGCTCTAGCTTCTGCTTGAAGCTCTTGAATCATTGGATATAGGGTGTCATTCCACACACGCATGTCGATAGGACCGGCATAACGGAAGCGGATAATACCATTGTGATCAACCAAATAGCTTTCTGGTGCACCATACACGCCAAGATCTAGGCCTAGACGACCATCATGATCAAAAATGTTTTTCGTATAAGGATCACCTTCGCGCTGCAGTTCTCGAATCGCTAAGCGACGCTCATCACGATAGTTAATACCATAGATTGGCACCAATTTTTGGCGCGCAAAACGCATAAGATAAGGATGCTCATACTTACACGATGGACACCAAGTTGCCCAAACGTTCAATAGTGCAACCTGCCCTTTAAGACTTTCATTGGTAATGATTTCACCACTGTCTTCTAAGCGTTCCAGTTGGAAAGCCGGGATCGGCTTTCCTTCTAGGGCAGAATCGAGTTTTTCTGGGTTAAGAAATAAACCTTTGTATAGGAATATGCCCATTACCAAAAACACGATAAGTGGTAAAAATAGTACTAACCTCTTCTTCATACTTGCCCCAATTCAAGTTATGCAGTTGCTAAATCCGCTTTTTTGTCATCGCTCTTTGCATCTGCCGTTGCTTTAGCACGACGGTAGCGCTTATCTGACGCTGCAAAGAATCCACCCACCATCATAAAGATGCTACCAAACCAGATCCAACGAACGAAAGGTTTGTAGTTTAAGCGCACAGCATATTCGGTGCTGCTAATTGGGTCGCCCATGGTGATGTATAAGTCACGGAATAGTCCCCAATCAATACCAGCTTCGGTCATGTCCATCGTACGTACGTTGTACTGGCGACGGTCAGGTCTTAGCAAAGTAACAAACTCACCATCGCGGGTTACTTCAATTTGACCTTGCTGAGCGGTGTAGTTAGGGCCGACAACATTCTTGGTCTCAAGGTAGTTGAAGTTATAACCTGCTAGCTCCTGCTGAATACCAGGTCCCATACGTACACTACGTTCAATCGAGTAGTTAGATACCATAGTGGCACCCACAATCGATACAGCAATACCGATATGAGCAATCAACATACCCATTTCACTACGGCCTAGTCGAGCAAGGCTTACTGAACCATCTTTGCCTTGTAAGATACCGTAGCCAGCACGAAGGGTAGCAAGTGTCACCCATGTCGCTGTACCAATACCGAACATCACCCACACGTTGAACTTGCCATCAGCAAGGAATGGTGCGGCAACACCCACAACAGTGGCAATTGCGGCGGGAACTAATAGCTTAGTTTTAAGCTCACCGGGTTTAGCACGTTTCCAGCGAATATTTGGTCCCACACCCATGAACATAAATAGCACCAATACAATCGGCACAAATACGGCATTAAAGTATGGTGGGCCTACAGAGATTTTACCCATGTTTAGGGCGTCAATCAGCAGTGGGTAAAGTGTACCAAGCAATACGGTACCACATGCCACAGTCAATAGGATGTTACACACTAATAGCATGGTTTCTCGAGACATCAGCTCAAAACGAGCTGGACTCTTCATTTCACTTGCTCTAAACGCAAACAGCGTTAAGGAGCCGCCGATCGCTAAACCGAGCAAGAGCAGAATGAACATACCTCGACTTGGGTCAGCGGCAAATGAATGCACTGAAGTCAGTACGCCAGAACGTACGATGAAGGTACCTAACAAACTTAACGAGAATGCAAAGATAGATAACAGAACGGTCCAGTTACGGAATGCAGCACGCTTCTCAGTCACAATCACTGAGTGCAATAATGCAGTACCAATCAACCAAGGCATGAAAGATGCGTTCTCAACTGGATCCCAGAACCACCAACCGCCCCAACCGAGTTCGTAGTATGCCCACCAAGAACCTAGTGAAATACCACCCGTTAGGAATACCCAAGCAGCTAAAGTCCAAGGACGGCTCCAACGAGCCCAAGCTGAATCTAAACGTCCGCCCATCAACGCCGCAATCGCAAATGCGAAGCTAACCGCGAAACCAACATAACCTAGGTAAAGCATAGGTGGGTGGAAGATCAAACCAACGTCTTGCAACATCGGGTTAAGATCACGTCCTTCCATCGGAATCGGGAATAAACGCTCAAAAGGACTCGAAGTCAGGATCATGAACAGTGTGAAACCGATGGTAATCATCGCTAGCACTGCCAATACCCGAGCGGTAAAGACCTCTTCAAGCCCTTTACTGAAGTAAGCTACTGCCGCAGCCCAAACAGATAAAGAGAATACCCAGAATAATAGTGAGCCTTCGTGGCCACCCCATACCGCTGCTATCTTAAAGAAGATAGGCAATTGAGAGTTGGAGTGGTGCGCGACATAAGCAACGGAGAAGTCATCCACCGCAAAACTATAGCCAAGCACGACCACCGATAAGAAGATAAAGAAGAACATACCGTAGCTCAATGGCCAGGCATATCTAACGAGGTATTGGTCTTTACGAGCAACACCTATTAAAGGAACGGTCGCTAACAGGAAGGCAAAAGCCAAACCTATTATCAATGAAAAGTGTCCTAATTCTGGGATCATGGGGTTTCCTCAGTCCTAATTATGGATTGATAATTCTAAAGACTATCAATACGCAAGCGTTTTCAATTCACACTGCTCAAAGTACAAATTTTAGGTCATTTTAGTATTTGCTATTGTATCTGTCTGCTTCTTTCGTACAAATATGGGTGACTTGTCTCATTCTTGAGGCTTTGTCGCATATGTTACAAATGTTAAAAACAGACGATTTTAAGGTCTGACCCTTGAATGAAACTTAAGTTTCAGCTGTTTTTACATTTTAAAATCGAACTGTGAACCAGTGCGCAACTATAAGCTTTTAACACAACTAAATCCTTATATTACTGTTCAATGAATAATCTTTCCGTATAATCTTGTACCCAGTCGTGCGGTGTGATCCGCTTTCAGTAACTAACTGTGAAAATGAAATAATGACTACACTCTGGATTTTTATTGCACTTTTTGTGATCGTCAGCTTAGCGCTGATTTGGGTTCCTCACCTTCGCCAGAAACAAATGTTACAGGCCGAAGAAGTAGGTGTACGTAAACAAACTAACTTACAGCTTTTCGAAACTCGATTAGCCGTTTTAGAAAAAGAGCTCGCCGATGAGCTACTAGACCAAGCAGAGTTCGACGCACTTAAGAAAGAACTTGAAATCAGTTTATTGCAAGACATGAAACAAGGTAGTGATGACGAGTCACTATCTACTGAAGGTACACCTAAGTCAATTATGTGGCCTGGCATTATGTCTGTGGTTGTTATTTCATTATCTGCCTACTTTTACACGACACTCGGCGCCTATGCCGACTTAGATAATGCTGTGCCAGATAACCCTCATGCGGGTATGGATGCCAACCAAATCATGGATCAGCGTATCCAAATGATGGAAGCGCAAGCCAAATCTGAGCCAGACAATAGCCAGCTACAATTTAGTTTAGGCCATGCTTACATTTCAGCAAGCCGCTACCCAGAAGCTGTCAAAGCATTTGATAAGGCGATGCAACTAGTGGGTACACATGCTGAACTATTAGGGCCAAAAGCAACAGCGCTTTACTATCAAGCTAATCAGCAAATGACACCGCAAGTTCAGTCATTAGTTGACCAAGCCCTAGAGCTCGACCCACAAGATCCATCCACATTACTGCTCGTTGGTATGGATGCGTTCTTTACCGCCAACTATGAAAAAGCCATTGGTGCTTGGCAAACAATTCTTGATAGCGATCGTAATGATGTTGACCGCAGCGCCATCATGAATGCGATTGAAAGTGCTAAGATGCGTCTTCAAGGTGGTATGGGCGAAATGCCAAATGACGCTAACCACCAACAAGTTAAAGCGACTGGCACTACTGTTACCGTAGAAGTCTCGCTTTCAGACGAGATGAAAGACAAAGTGTCTGGTACTGACATTCTGTTTATCTTTGCGCGTAATACTGAAGGTCCTAAAGTGCCTTTAGCGGCAACTAAGATTGCTGCGACCGCATTACCAACAGCCGTGACCCTTGATGACACGACCAACATGGGTGGCGACGTTAAACTTAGCGATGCTAAGTCTGTAGAGATTATTGCAGTCCTATCTAAGCACGGCAGTGTTAAGCCGCAATCAGGCGATATCCAAGGTAAAGTGGATATGGTTGAAGTGGGTGGCACAACTCAGCTGGTGCTAGATACACAAGTTCAATAACCACTAAGCTTTACAGTGAAAAGCCGACTTTAATGTCGGCTTTTTTGTATCTATGGTTCAATAACTTTTTTCTAGACAACAAAAAACCGGCACTATGGCCGGTTTTTCTGTAGGCAAACGAGTTATTACTTAGACATAAACTCGATAGCGTTTTTGTAGTCTTCATCACTACAATCAGTACACATACCACCTGGTGGCATAGCACCTTTACCAGATTTAACAGTCGCGACAAGAGTGTCCATACCTTGCGCTAGACGTGGCTCCCATGCAGCTACATCATGAGATTTTGGTGCACCAGCGACACCCATGCTGTGACATACTTGGCAAGCCTTGGTATATACAGCTTCACCATCTTGAGCAGCTACGTTTGCTGACAAGGTTAGAGCAGCAACTGCTGTCATTGCTAACAGTTTTTTCATGTTTGATGTTCCTAATGCAAATACTAACAAAGCTCAACGCTACCTTTGAAATTTATAGGTAGACTAATTACTAGCCGCCCTAGGATACAACAAACTTCAACTAATCTCATCTTTTTGTGACTAATATCGGTATTTTTCTATAGCTGTGACTTCACTAGCTGGTTGAAAATGCTACATTAGAAAAAGTTGAAAAAGTTCAATAGAAAGTGGCAAAAGGTTCTCATTTTTGGAAGCACATCAAATTGCTGACACTAATCCTTAACCAATGCTAAACCCTATATGGGGATTATGTTAAGATCACTTGCGTTTAATAATGGCTTGAGATAGAGGGTTCAGTGGTAGAAAAAAAAGCAGAGACACTGTTATCGGCCGACAACTTGACATGTATCCGAGAAGAGCGAATTTTGTTTGATGAGCTCAGCTTCGACATCCAAGCCGGCGAAATCGTTCAGATTGAAGGCCCCAATGGCGCAGGGAAAACCAGTTTACTGCGCATCCTCGCTGGGTTATCTCGCCCTTATGCAGGTCGAGTCAATTTCAAAGACGAAGACATTACCCGCTGCCGGGATGAATTCAACGACGATTTACTCTACCTCGGACATCTAGCAGGTGTTAAGAGTGAGTTAACAGCTGAAGAAAATCTTAACTTCAATTTAAGAATTAGCGGGTATGATGATTTCGATACACGCGGCATTCTAGAGAAAGTCAATTTATCAGGTTTTGAAGAGGCGTTAGCAGGCCACCTTTCGGCGGGTCAGCACCGACGCACAGCATTAGCAAGACTATGGAATACCAACTGTAAGCTATGGCTGTTAGATGAACCCTTTACAGCAATCGATAAAAAGGGCGTCGAGGAACTAGAACACCTATTTTTGTCTCATGCCAACAATGGCGGATGTGTCATCATGACCACCCACCAGGATATGAGTATTATCGGTGATGATATTTTACGTAAAATCAAACTCGACTACCGCTTTGTATAAGGTTGCATAGATGAAAAAAGGTCTCAGCTTCAGACAAGCTTTTTTTACCCTACTAAAGCGTGACTTGCAGATAGCGGTACGCCATAAAGGGGATATTTTTAATCCACTACTGTTTTTTGTATTGGTTGTTACGCTATTTCCGCTAGGTATTGGCCCTGAACCACAGGTGTTATCTCGCGTTGCGCCAGGAATTATTTGGGTAGCTGCGTTACTTGCGTCAATGCTGTCGCTTGAACGCCTCTTTAAGGCTGACTTTGTTGACGGCAGTCTCGAGCAAATGTTGTTGAGCCCGCAGCCATTGCCACTGATGGTGCTCGCCAAGGTGTTAGCGCATTGGTTGTTAACCGGGGTGCCACTTATTCTAGTAGCGCCACTACTTGCAGTATTGCTGCACTTAGAGACCAATAGTTACGGCGCATTAATGGCAACTTTGGCGCTGGGAACACCAGTATTAAGTCTATTAGGTGCTATTGGGGTTGCATTAACCGTAGGGTTACGTAAAGGTGGAGTATTGTTAAGTCTACTCATTCTACCTTTATATATCCCAGTACTAATTTTTGCGACTAGCGCAATTGATGCTGCTGGTCTGAATTTACCTTATGATGGCCAGCTAGCAATTATTGCTGCAATGTTGGTCGGTTCATTAACGTTAGCACCTTTTGCAATTGGTGCATCATTAAGAGTGAGTACAAACTAATATGTGGAAATGGCTACATTCTTACGCTGACCCGGAACGCGCGTATAAACTGGCTGGCAAACTACTACCTTGGTTCTCGGCAATCGCCTTAGGGATGATTGGTGTAGGTTCAATCTGGGGCTTGATGTTTGCTCCTGTTGATTACCAACAAGGTGACAGCTACCGAATTATCTTCATCCATGTACCTGCAGCCTCGATGTCTATGTCTGCTTACATGGCCATGGCGAGCTCTGCATTTATTGGTTTGGTCTGGCAAATTAAAGCTGCCGATTGGGCCGCTGCAGCTATCGCACCTGTTGGCGCAGTGTTGACCTTTATCGCACTGATTACCGGCGCAACTTGGGGTAAGCCAATGTGGGGTACTTGGTGGGTATGGGATGCTCGCTTAACTTCAGAACTGGTATTATTATTCCTATACTTGGGTGTAATTTCACTCTATGCCGCCTTTGAAGACAAAGTACTGGCCGCTCGCGCAGCTGGCATATTAGCGATTGTTGGTGTCATTAATATTCCAATTATTAAGTACTCTGTAGAATGGTGGAACTCGTTACATCAGCCTGCGACGATTAAAATCACAGAAGAGTCTTCTATGCCAATGGAGATGCTCGCACCACTGCTTATTAATATTTTAGGCTTTGGTGTCATGATTGGTGCCATTACACTGGTACGATTCAGAGCAGAAATTCTAGCTAGAAATGGCATGAGACCTTGGGTACGTGAACTTGCGAAGGCTGAAGGAGTCAAATAATGCAGTTTGAATCATTTGCAGAATTTATTGATATGGGCGGCTATGCTTTCTATGTATGGCTAGCGTATGGCATCACTTTCTTCTCTCTAGGTACTTTGATTGTTGTCAGTGCTCGCCAGAAAAAGAAAGTATTAGCAGAAATCGCCAAGAAAATTCAACGCGAAGAGCGTTTAAAAGAGAATCGAGGTAACAAACAGTGAACAACAGACGAAAGAAAAGACTAGCATTAGCTTCAGCGTTAATTGGTGGTGTCGCCGCGATAGCGTCGCTATTGTTGTATGCACTGAACTCAAACCTAAACTTGTTTTACACCCCAACTGAAATTGTCCATGGCAAAACAGATACCGGCGTAAAACCTGAAGCTGGCCAACGTATCCGTATTGGTGGCATGGTTACTGAAGGCTCTGTAGTCCGTGATCCTAACAGCCTACATATTGAGTTTGCTGTACATGATGCAGCTGGCGGAGAAGTTATCGTGACTTATGATGATCTTCTACCAGATCTATTCAGAGAAGGCCAAGGTATCGTTGCACAAGGCACCTTAACAGATGATGGTAAGCTGGAAGCAACTGAAGTACTTGCCCGTCATGACGAAAACTACATGCCACCTGAAGTGGCAGAAGCTATGGGTCAAAGTCATCAGCAGATGGATTACTCAGAAGAACAGAAAGCTGGCAGCTATTAATTTCTAGTTGAGCTTACCAAAAAGGCCTCTTATGAGGCCTTTTTTTGTACCTATAATCAGTGAAGCCCCATGTTTAACTAGAATTACGCTATAACTAATGTAGTGTTCTTGACGAATGGGCTTTCTAAATTGTTACGTGCTCTCACGCTTTTACTGTGCCTGTATTCATCTCAGGCACTCACCGCAACAATCGCTTTGGTCGATAGCTATCATGAAAGCTATCAATGGTCCGCCAGTTATCGCCAAGGCATCGACAGTGTGCTGGGTGTTAAACATAGCCTGTCTATATTTGAACTCGACACCAAGCGCACTCCAAAGCATGACCATGCCGCTATAGCTGCAGCCACAATAGACGCGATTACGCAACTCAACCCAGATCTCGTCATATTAGCCGATGACAATGCCGTTTCACTCCTCGCAGCAGAGATAATGGAGCTAGGTTACCCACTTATTGTTATGGGCCTAAATGCCAATCCACGCACGTATCATCTTAATGACTATGATGACGTTGGCGCGTTACTTGAGCGGCCTATCTTCAGGCGCTCAATCATGATGGCAAGTGAGCTGCTTAACCTAACGCAACCTCAGCGATTCATGATGTTGTTTGACAATAGCGCTACCTCACGAATCGCACTGACTGAACTAAGTGCTGATCTTAGCCCAATAACCTTAAGTAATATTCGTATCGATTTTGTCGCGACAAATGACTATAAGCAATGGCAAAACCACATTAAAACCAGTCAACAACACGGCTTTAGTGCGGTCTTTGTTGGCCTATACCATACATTGAATCGAAATGGGACACATGTGCCGTCAAGCGACGCCGCAGCATGGGCCGACACCAACAGTCCAACCCCGATATTCGGCTTCTGGGACTTTGCGGTTACCGATAACATCGCTTTAGGTGGGTTTGTATTGGATAGTTACCTTCATGGTGTACAAGCAGCGAAGATGGCACAGAGTCGACTCAATAACGGTGCTAAGCAGCGTACATTCATCAATGATAGACAGGGTAGCTATTACTTTAATAGCAATAAACTAAAACACTGGAAAATTACATTACCGGAAACGGTAAAACAACAAACTCGCTGGACCTCGCCTTAAATAGCAGGCAATAAAAAAGCCAGGCAATGCCTGGCTTTTTTAAATGAATTACCTAATTACTCAGCAGCAGCTTCTTCTTCAACAGCTTCAGCAGCTTCTGGGCGACCTACTAGTTCAATATACGCCATAGGCGCTTTATCACCAGTACGTAGACCGCACTTAAGGATACGGGTGTAGCCGCCAGGACGTTCCTGGTAGCGTGGACCCAATTCATTGAATAACTTACCGACAACTTCTTGGTCGCGAGTACGAGCAAACGCCAAACGACGATTTGCAACGCTATCACTTTTAGCAAGTGTTATCAGAGGCTCAACTACGCGACGCAGTTCTTTCGCCTTAGCTACAGTAGTCTTGATCACTTCGTGACGGACTAAAGAACCTGCCATGTTGCGAAACATAGCTTGACGGTGACTGCTGTTGCGGTTTAGTTGACGACCACTCTTACGATGGCGCATGACCTAATCCTTATTACCTAAATCTGTACAAACTTGGACTTAAAGGTCGTCTGCTAAACTAGCCGGTGGCCAGTTTTCTAGACGCATACCTAAAGAAAGTCCACGAGAAGCTAACACATCCTTAATTTCAGTAAGAGATTTCTTACCTAAGTTAGGTGTCTTAAGCAGCTCGACCTCAGTACGCTGTACCAGATCTCCGATGTAATGAATCGCTTCGGCTTTCAAACAGTTAGCCGAACGTACAGTTAGCTCTAGATCGTCGACAGGACGCAACAGAATTGGGTCGAACTCTGGTTTCTCTTCTTTCTGCTCTGGCTCAGTGACATCACGTAATTCAACAAACGCATCTAGCTGTTCAGCTAAGATGGTTGCAGAACGACGAATTGCTTCCTCAGGATCGATAGTACCGTTAGTGGTCATATCGATAACGAGTTTGTCTAAGTCAGTACGCTGTTCAACACGTGCCGCTTCAACATTATAAGCAATACGCGCAACAGGTGAGAAAGATGAATCCACTAACAAGCGTCCGATTGGGCGATCGTCGTCTTCAGTTTGTGCACGAGCCGAAGCTGGTACATAACCACGACCACGCTCAACACGAATACGCATGCTGATGTCGTTGTTACCGGTCAAGTGACAGATAACGTGATCAGGATTCATAATAGTAACATCACCATCGTGCGTGATATCTGCTGCGGTAACAGGGCCTGCGCCTGACTTGCTTAATGTAAGCATAGCCTCGTCTTTACCCTCGACAACCACTGCTAAACCTTTAAGGTTTAACAAGATTTCTAGGATATCCTCTTGTACGCCTTCCTTGCTGCTATACTCGTGCAGTACACCATCGATCTCAACTTCGGTGACCGCGCAGCCGGGCATAGACGACAATAGGATACGACGCAACGCGTTACCTAAAGTGTGACCAAAACCACGCTCAAGCGGTTCCAGTGTAACCTTGGCACGTGTTGGGTTAACCTGCTCGATATCAACGAGACGCGGTTTAAGAAATTCTGTAACAGAACCCTGCATTGTGTCCTCTCTTGTTTATTAGCTTTACTTAGAGTAAAGCTCGACGATCAGCTGTTCGTTAATTTCCGCAGATAAATCACTACGTTCTGGTAGACGCTTGAAAGCACCTTCCATTTTAGCGTTATCTACTTCAACCCATGTTGGCTTTTCGCGCTGAGTAGCAACTTCTAAAGCAGCCTTAATACGAGCTTGCTTTTGAGACTTCTCACGAACGCTAATTACATCATTCGCAGACACTTTGAATGATGGAATGTTAACAACGCGGCCGTTAACCAAAATTGACTTGTGGCTAACTAGCTGACGTGCTTCTGCACGTGTAGCACCAAAACCCATACGATAAACAACGTTATCTAGACGAGTTTCTAAAAGTGACAGTAGGTTTTCACCAGTGTTACCTTTTAGACGTGCTGCTTCTTTGTAGTAGTTACGGAACTGCTTTTCTAGCACTCCATAAGTACGACGAACTTTTTGTTTCTCGCGTAGCTGTACGCCATACTCAGAAAGACGGGTCTTACGAGCGCCGTGCTGTCCTGGTGCAGCTTCTAGCTTACACTTCGAATCGATTGCTCTGACACCGCTCTTTAGGAAAAGGTCTGTACCTTCTCGGCGGGTAAGCTTGAGCTTGGGACCCAAGTATCTTGCCATGTTCTTTCTCCAACTATCCTATATAAACGGGGCGACTAAACGCGACGTTTCTTAGGAGGACGACAACCATTATGAGGGATCGGCGTCACATCGGTAATGTTGGTTATTTTATAACCAACCGCGTTCAGCGCTCGAATAGCTGACTCACGTCCTGGACCTGGACCCTTCACAAAAACTTCAAGGTTCTTAACACCGTAATCCTGAGCAGCAGTACCTGCGCGCTCAGCGGCAACCTGTGCAGCAAATGGGGTAGATTTACGTGAACCACGGAAACCTGAACCACCAGATGTTGCCCAAGATAGAGCATTACCTTGACGATCTGTAATGGTGATGATTGTGTTGTTGAAAGAAGCATGGATATGAGCCATGCCATCAGCAACCTGTTTACGTACGCGCTTGCGCGTTGAACGTGACGGAACTTTAGCCATATTGGTTTACCTTCCCGTTACTTTCTAATTGGCTTACGTGGACCTTTACGCGTACGCGCATTGGTCTTAGTACGTTGCCCACGAAGGGGCAGGCTACGACGGTGGCGGAGACCACGATAACAACCAAGGTCCATAAGACGCTTGATGTTCATAGAGATCTCACGACGCAAGTCACCTTCTACAATGTATTTGGCAACTTCTTCGCGTAGGGTATCAATTTGAGCTTCGCTCAATTCCTTGATCTTAGCATCTTCAGCAATTGAAGTAGCCGCGCAGATTTGTTGTGCGCGAGTTAGTCCAATACCATAGATAGCAGTCAATGCAATGACTGTATGCTTTTGATCAGGAATGTTAATGCCAGCGATACGGGCCACTATGCACTCCTCATAAGTTAAAGGCCATCTGTGAAAAGCCCGGTAGGATACTCGACAGATGACAATTTTGCAAATTAAATTTTAGCCAGCTCAACATTTGAGCTGGCTAAATGCTTTTAGCCTTGACGCTGTTTGTGTTTTGGTTCAACACAGATAACGCGTACAACGCCACTACGCTTTACGATCTTGCAGTTACGGCAGATCTTCTTCACGGAAGCTCGAACTTTCATTTCATCACTCCGTAAAGCTACTTAGCGACCAAAGCGATCTAAATTCGCTTTGTTTACTAGGTTAGCTTTCTTCATCACAGACTCATACTGATGTGACATCATATGGGTCTGAACCTGAGCCATGAAGTCCATGATTACAACTACCATAATTAGTAGTGAGGTACCGCCAAAGTAGAACTGTACCTTCCAAGTAATTAACATGAACTCCGGAATTAAACAGATAAAGGTAATATACAACGCACCCGCTAGGGTTAAACGTGTCATCACTTTATCTATGTATCGCGAAGTCTGTTCGCCAGGACGAATCCCGGGAATGAACGCACCACTCTTCTTTAAATTGTCTGCTGTTTCGCGTGGGTTAAACACCAACGCAGTATAGAAGAAACAGAAGAATATGATCGCTGCTGAATACAATAATGAGTAAAGCGGTTGTCCTGGAGACACAGCAAGTGAAAAATCACTTAACCATGACAAGGACTCATTTTGACCAAACCACTGAGCCAGTGTGCCTGGGAACAAAATGATGCTTGACGCAAAAATTGGTGGAATTACACCTGCCATATTCACTTTAAGTGGTAAGTGGGTGCTTTGCGCAGCAAAAACCTTACGGCCCTGTTGACGCTTAGCGTAGTTAACAACGATACGTCGCTGACCACGTTCCACAAACACTACAAAATAAGTTACAGCAAATACAATTACAGCAATCAACAACAATACGAGTGGGTTCAAGTCGCCTTGACGCGCCTGCTCGGCCGTTTGACCGATAGCAGATGGTAGACCAGCAACAATACCTGCGAAAATTAATATCGAGATACCATTACCAATGCCCCGTTCGGTAATTTGCTCACCTAGCCACATAAGGAACATTGTTCCTGTCACTAAGCTCACAACCGCAACGAAATAGAAACTGAAACCAAGGTTTACAACTAAACCTGGTACCAAGTTTGGTAGTCCTGTTGCGATACCAATTGACTGGAATGTACCCAGTACCAATGTGCCGTATCGTGTATATTGACTGATCTTCTTACGCCCTGATTCGCCTTCCTTTTTAAGTTCGGCTAATGCAGGATGCACAACTGTCAACAATTGCATGATAATCGATGCCGAAATATACGGCATGATACCTAATGCAAAGATAGAAGCACGTTCAAGGGCACCACCAGAGAACATGTTAAACATGCCTAAGATGGTATCCCTTTGCTGATTGAACAGCTCTGCTAATACAGCTGCGTCAATACCAGGAATTGGTACGAACGAACCGGCCCTAAAGACGATAATCGCACCAATCACGAACAGGAGGCGGGTTTTCAATTCTGATAAACCGCCTTTCGCGCTTTTTAAATCAAGTCCTGGTTTTGCCATCGACGTATTATTCCTCGATCTTTCCGCCGGCAGCTTCAATAGCTGCACGTGCACCTTTGGTTACCTTCAGACCTTTTACGGTCACTGGGCGGTCAATGGTACCTGAAAGAACGACTTTAGCAAACTGTATGTTGCGAGTAACTAGATTCGCATCTTTCAGTGCATTTAAGTCGACAACATCACCGTTAACTTTTGCAAGCTCGCTAATGCGAACTTCCGCAGTTACCATCGCACGACGCGAGGTGAAACCGAACTTAGGCAAACGGATCTTAAGTGGCATTTGACCACCCTCGAAACCGACGCGAACGCCGCCACCTGAACGAGACTTCTGACCTTTGTGGCCGCGACCACAAGTTTTACCAGTGCCTGAACCGATACCGCGACCTACACGCTTAGCTGCTGATTTAGCACCTGCAGCAGGTGATAGAGTATTTAGACGCATCTTATACTTCCTCCACCGAAACCATGTAGTAAACCTTGTTAATCATACCGCGAACTGAAGGAGTATCTTCAAGTTCAACAGTGTGATTAATACGGCGTAGACCTAGACCAGTCAAAGTTGCACGATGCTTAGGCAAACGTCCAATTGAGCTTTTAGTCTGAGTTACTTTTAAAGTTTTAGTTGCCATGGTGCATTAACCTCGAATTTCATCAACATTAAGGCCACGCTTAGCAGCGATTTGAGAAGGTGACTTCATGTGCACCAACGCATCTACTGTTGCGCGAACGATGTTGATCGGGTTAGTAGAACCGTATGCTTTCGACAGTACGTTATGAACGCCTGCTACTTCCAATACGGCGCGCATCGCACCACCGGCAATAATACCAGTACCTTCTGACGCTGGCTGCATGTAAACACGCGAACCAGTGTGACGACCCTTAACAGGGTGGTGCAAAGTACCATTTACAAGTTCAACAGAAACAATGTTACGGCGAGCCTTTTCCATTGCTTTCTGAATAGCTGCAGGTACTTCACGCGCTTTACCATAGCCATAGCCGACTTTACCGTTACCGTCACCCACTACTGTAAGAGCAGTGAAGCTAAAGATACGTCCGCCTTTAACTACTTTAGAAACACGATTTACTGCAACTAGTTTTTCTTGCAGATCGTCTTTTTGCTGAGCTTCAAATTTAGCCATTTTTATACCCCTTAGAACTGGAGGCCAGCTTCACGAGCGGCGTCTGCTAATGCAGCAACACGTCCGTGATACTTGAAACCGGAACGATCGAATGCAACTACGGTAACGCCTTTTTCGATAGCGCGTTCTGCAATAGCTTTACCTACTGCTTTCGCTGCATCTACGTTGCCCGTGTATTTAAGCTGCTCTGATACCGCTTTTTCAGCAGTAGAAGCTGCAACCACAACCTGTGCTTCGGCGTTGATCACCTGAGCATAAGTGTGGCGTGGTGTACGATGTACAACCAGACGGTTAACGCCCAGCTCTTGGATCTTCTTACGGGCGCGAGTCGCGCGGCGCAAGCGAGATGTTTTCTTATCCATATCGCGTTACCTACTTCTTCTTAGCCTCTTTACGGCGTACTTGTTCATCAGCATAGCGAACACCTTTACCTTTATAAGGCTCTGGTGGACGGTAGCCACGAATCTCAGCAGCGACTTGACCAACTAACTGCTTATCAGCACCTTTCAGTACGATTTCAGTTTGTGATGGACACTCTGCTGTAACGCCGTCTGGAAGCTGGTGAACTAGAGGGTGTGAAAAACCTAGAGTCAAATCAACGCCTTTACCAGCAATTTTTGCACGGTAACCAACACCGATAAGAGTCAGTTTCTTTTCAAAACCTTCGCTTACACCAACAACCATGTTGTTGATTAGAGCTCGAGCAGTACCAGCTTGTGCTGCATTGTTTGCAGTTTCAACTGGTGCACACTTAACTTCGTTGTTTTCAACAACAACAGAAACTTCAGCGTTAATTTCTCGAGTTAGAGTACCTTTACTGCCTTTAACAGTAATGGTCTGTTCGTTTAAAGTCACTTCTACGCCTGCAGGGATAGCGACTGGTGCTTTTGCGACACGAGACATTGCTAGCTCCTTATGCTACGTAGCAGATAACTTCCCCACCCATACCATTTTGGCGGGCAGCACGATCAGTCATCAAACCTTTAGAAGTGGACACGATTGCGACACCCAGTCCGCCCATCACCTTTGGTAGCTCGTTTTTACCTTTGTAAATACGAAGACCAGGACGACTTACGCGCTGGATAGTCTCAACGACTGGTTGGCCCTGGAAATACTTAAGTGTAATTTCTAGAACCGGTTTGGCTTCGCCTGCTACGGCGTAGTCAGTAATATAACCTTCTTCTTTAAGCGTCTGTGCAATAGCAACTTTTAGCTTAGCAGAAGGCATAGTAACTGATACTTTGTTAGCAGCTTGGCCGTTACGAATGCGAGTTAACATATCCGCAATAGGATCTTGCATGCTCATAATAGCTTACTCCGTGACAAGTATTACCAGCTGGCCTTACGCAGGCCAGGAACTTCACCACGCATGGTAGCTTCACGCAATTTGATACGGCTTAAGCCGAACTTGCGTAGGAAACCATGTGGGCGACCAGTTTGACTACAACGATTGCGCTGACGCGCAGAACTTGAGTCACGTGGTAGTGCCTGCAGCTTAAGAACTGCATCCCAACGATCTTCATCAGAAGTAGTTGGATTGCTAATGATAGCCTTAAGTGCTAGACGCTTTTCAGCGTACTTAGCCACGAGCTTTGCACGTTTTGCTTCACGTGCTTTCATTGAACTTTTTGCCATTTCGCTACCCTTATTTCTTGAATGGGAAGTTAAAGGCGTCTAGTAAAGCACGGCCTTCTTCGTCATTCTTCGCAGTAGTAGTGATAACAATATCCATACCACGGATCTTATCGATTTTATCGTAATCGATTTCCGGGAAGATAATTTGCTCACGTACACCCATTGCGTAGTTACCACGTCCGTCGAACGATTTAACGCTCAAACCACGGAAATCGCGGATACGCGGGATTGCGATATCAACTAAACGCTCAAGGAATTCCCACATACGCTCACCACGTAGTGTTACCTTACAGCCGATCGGGTAGCCATCACGGATTTTAAAACCAGCAACTGATTTACGAGCTACAGTTACTACTGGCTTTTGACCAGCGATAGCAGTCATGTCACGAAGCGCGTGCTCCATAACTTTTTTGTCTGCTACAGCTTCGCCAACACCCATATTAAGGGTGATTTTCTCAATCCGAGGGACTTGCATGACACTGGTATAACCGAACTTCTTAGAAAGTTCCGCGATAACAGTCTCTTTATATTTATCATGCAGTTTCGCCATCGTTTACTCCAATTACTTAACGAGTTCACTGTTCGACTTAAAGAAACGGACTTTTTTGCCGTCTTCAAATCGGAAACCAACGCGATCAGCTTTGCCAGAGGCAGAGTTGAAAATCGCTACATTTGATGCTTGTATTGGTGCTTCTTTCTCAACAATACCACCAGTCACACCCAGTTGAGGGTTAGGCTTCTGGTGTTTCTTGACAAGATTGATGCCTTCTACAATTAATTTACCAGTTGGCAAAACTTGAGAAACCTTACCGCGTTTACCCTTGTCTTTACCTGCTAGTACAATTACTTCGTCTTCACGACGTATTTTAGCTGCCATTTTGAAGCTCCTTACAGTACTTCTGGTGCCAGTGAAACAATTTTCATAAATTGTTCGGTACGCAATTCACGCGTCACTGGGCCAAAGATACGAGTACCAATCGGTGCAAGGTTTGCATTAAGCAATACCGCTGCATTCCGATCGAAGCGAATGACAGAACCGTCTGAACGACGTACGCCTTTCTTAGTACGGACTACCACCGCGTTATACACGTCACCTTTCTTCGCTTTACCGCGAGGAATTGCTTCTTTTACAGAAACCTTGATGACGTCGCCGATACCGGCATAACGACGATGAGAGCCACCCAAGACCTTAATACACTGAACTCTACGAGCGCCACTGTTACAGGCGACTTCTAGAGTCGATTGCATTTGGATCATTTTAAGTGCTCCGCTATCGTTACTTCACAAATCCCACAATTGGGCATATTTACACCGATTTTTGACCTTAATTTAGTCAAAAATGGCGCGCAAGTATAACACCCAAAAAAAGGAATAGATAGTATTAAAAATAAAAACGGCCCCTATATTTGGAGCCGTTTAGCTAAATACCTAATAAATTAGGCTTTTGTTACTACTTCAACCAGAGTCCAAGACTTAGTCTTAGATAGCGGACGGCATTCGCGAATAGTCACGACATCGCCAGCATTACACTGATTTGTTTCGTCATGTGCATGGATCTTAGTAGTACGCTTAAGGAACTTACCGTATAAAGGGTGTTTTACCTTACGCTCAATAGCTACAGTGATAGACTTGTCCATCTTGTTGCTAAGTACTCGACCTTGCAAAGTACGGATTTTATCAGACATTATGCACCCGCCTTAGAAGTAATAATAGTCTTTACGCGCGCAATGTTACGACGCACGATTTTAAGCTGATGAGTCTGTGACAACTGACCAGTGGCGTGTTGCATACGCAGATTAAACTGCTCACGCAGCAGACCAAGCAGTTCAGCGTTCAGTTCTTCAACGCTCTTTTCTGTTAGTTCGCTCGCTTTCATTACATCACCGTCTTAGTTACGAAGGTAGTCTTAATAGGAAGCTTAGCAGCAGCAAGAGTAAACGCTTCACGCGCTAGCTCTTCTGATACGCCATTCATCTCATAAAGAACCTTACCAGGTTGAATCTGGCAAACCCAGTATTCAACGTTACCCTTACCTTTACCCATACGCACTTCAAGAGGCTTAGAGGTAATTGGCTTGTCTGGGAAAACGCGAATCCAGATTTGACCTTGACGTTTAATGTGACGTGTCATAGCACGACGCGCAGATTCGATCTGACGCGCAGTCAAACGACCACGACCAACGGCTTTCAGACCGAAATCACCGAAGCTTACTTCAGTGCCGTTCGCAAGACCGCGGTTACGGCCTTTGAACATTTTACGAAACTTCATTCGTTTTGGTTGCAGCATTGCCAGCTCTCCTATTTACCGCGAGGCTTACGCTTCGGCTGCTGTTTCGGCTCTTCCAATGCAGGTACGATACCGTCTAGAACTTCGCCTTTGAAGACCCAAACTTTAACGCCGATCACACCGTATTGAGTGTGACTTTCTGCAGTTGAATAGTCGATATCAGCACGCAGTGTATGTAGAGGCACACGACCTTCACGATACCACTCCGAACGCGCAATCTCAGCACCGCCTAGACGGCCGCTCACTTCAACTTTGATACCTTTAGCACCAAGACGCATTGCGTTTTGAACTGCGCGCTTCATAGCACGACGGAACATAACACGACGCTCTAGCTGTGAAGCGATGCCATCGGCAACTAACTTCGCATCTAGCTCTGGCTTACGGATCTCAGCGATGTTGATTTGAGCTGGAATACCAGTCAACTTGGCAACTTGGTTGCGCAACTTTTCAACGTCTTCGCCTTTCTTACCAATCACAACACCTGGACGGGCAGTGTGAATAGTAACGCGAACACTCTTCGCTGGACGCTCGATAACAATCTTAGAGACTGATGCTTGCTTAAGTTTCTTTTCTAGAAACTTACGCACTTCCCAGTCACTGCTCAAGTTATTGGCATAATCTGATTTATCAGCGTACCAAGTCGAGATCCAAGGCTTAGTGATACCCAGACGGATACCATTAGGATGTACTTTCTGTCCCATTGCTAACTCCTAGCGATCTGATACAACCACAGTAATGTGGCTGGTACGCTTGATTATACGATCAGCACGGCCTTTAGCACGTGGCATGATACGCTTCATTGTTGGACCTTCGTCTACAAAGACTTTTCCAACTTTCAGCTCATCAATGTCGGCACCTTCATTGTGCTCAGCATTAGCGATAGCAGAGTCTAGTACTTTCTTAAGAAGTACAGCTGCTTTCTTTGGGCTAAAAGTTAAAACTTCTAGAGCCTTATCAACAGGCAGTCCACGAATTTGATCTGCAACCAAACGACACTTTTGAGGCGACGTACGGGCAAAACGATGTTTAGCTAAAACTTCCATCTTATGTCTCCCGTATTAACGCTTCTTCGCTTTCTTATCAGCAGCATGGCCGCGATAAGTGCGAGTTGGTGAAAATTCACCAAGCTTGTGGCCGATCATTTCGTCAGTTACGAACACAGGTACGTGCTGACGACCATTATGGACAGCGATGGTCAACCCAATCATGTTAGGGATGATCATAGAGCGGCGAGACCAAGTCTTAATAGGCTTTTTGTCACCCGCTTCCATCGCTTTCTCTACCTTCTTCAGCAAGTGTAGGTCAATGAATGGACCTTTCTTGAGAGAACGTGGCATGGCGAATCCTCTTACTTTTTATTGCGACGACGTACAATGTACTTGTCGGTGCGTTTGTTACTACGAGTCTTATAACCCTTAGTAGGCTGACCCCATGGAGATACAGGGTGACGACCACCAGATGTACGGCCTTCACCACCACCATGTGGGTGATCTACTGGGTTCATTGCAACACCACGAACTGTAGGGCGTACGCCTCTCCAGCGCTTAGCACCAGCTTTACCTAACTGGCGTAGCATGTGCTCGGCGTTACCAACTTCACCCAATGTCGCGCGACAATCTACAGGTACTTTACGCATTTCGCCTGAGCGAAGACGTAGAGTAGCGTATTCGCCATCACGAGCAACAACTTGAACATAAGTACCAGCTGAACGCGCGATTTGAGCACCTTTACCAGGCTTCATTTCGACTGCGTGTACAACGCTACCCACTGGGATGCTGCGTAATGGAAGAGCGTTACCACTCTTGATTTCAGCGTCGATACCAGACTGGATTTGATCACCAGCTTGCATGCCTTTAGCAGCAAGGATATAACGACGCTCACCATCAGCATACAGAACCAATGCGATATGAGCTGTACGGTTTGGATCATATTCCAAACGCTCAACTTTAGCAGGGATACCGTCTTTGTTGCGCTTAAAGTCAACAATACGGTAATGCTGCTTGTGTCCACCACCTACGTGACGAACAGTGATACGACCAGTGTTATTACGGCCACCACTTTTAGACTTTTTCGCCAACAGGCCAGCAAAAGGTTTACCCTTGTGCAGATCGCTGTTTACCACTTTAACTACGTGGCGACGACCAGCAGAGGTTGGCTTACACTTAATAACTGCCATGATAATTCTCCTTTGCTTACTCAGCGCCGACGAAATCGATGTCAGCACCAGCAGCTAAAGTCACATAGGCTTTTTTCCAGTCGCTACGACGGCCAGTACGGGCACCGTGACGCTTGGTTTTACCTTTGTTAACTAGAGTGCGAACTGAATCTACTTCAACTTCGAACAACTTAGCTACTGCAGCTTTAATTTCAGCTTTAGTCGCGTCGATAGCTACACGGAAAACTACCGTGTTGTTATTTTCTGCGCAAACAGTACTCTTTTCAGAGATATGCGGCGCTAGAATAACTTTTAGCAAACGTTCTTCGCTTATCATCCCAGCATCTCCTCGATTTGCTTAACAGCATCAGCAGTCACTAGTACTTTGTTGAACGCGATTAGACTTACTGGATCGATACCAGCTACGTCACGAACGTCAACTTTGTATAGGTTACGTGCAGCTAAGAACAAGTTCTCGTCAATTTCTGGAGTAACAATCAACACGTCTTCCAGTTTCATTTCAGCCAATTTAGCTTTCAGCTCTTTAGTTTTAGGAGCTTCAACACCAAATGACTCAACAACAACAAGACGGTCTTGACGTACTAACTCAGACAGAATGCTCTTAAGCGCTCCGCGGTACATCTTCTTGTTAACTTTTTGGCTGTGATCTTGTGCTTTAGCAGCGAAAGTTACGCCACCGCCACGCCAGATTGGGCCTTTAACAGTACCAGCACGTGCACGGCCAGTACCTTTTTGACGCCATGGCTTTTTGCCAGAGCCAGTTACTTCTGCGCGAGTCTTTTGAGCACGAGTGCCCTGACGCGCGTTTGCAGCATATGCTACAACTACCTGATGAACCAGTGCTTCATTAAAGTCACGGCCGAAGGTAGTTTCGGAAACTTCCAGAGCACTTTGTGCGTCTTTCAATACCAATTCCATTACTATCTCCTCAGACCTAAGCTTTAACGGCAGGCTTGATGATCAGGTCGCCATTAGTAGCGCCTGGAACTGCACCCTTAACCAGAAGCAAGTTACGCTCTGCATCTACACGTACTACGTCTAGATTTTGAGTCGTTACACGCTCTGCACCCATGTGGCCTGACATTTTCTTACCTTTGAAAACGCGACCAGGTGTCTGGTTTTGACCGATAGAACCGTTGGCTCTATGTGCCAATGAGTTACCATGTGTTGCATCTTGGGTACGGAAATTCCAACGCTTAATACCGCCTTGGAAACCTTTACCTTTAGATTGACCAGTAACATCAACTTTCGCTACATCAGCGAAGATATCAACATTTAGCTCAGCACCTACTTCAATGCCTTCGCCTTCACCATCTGCCAAACGCAGTTCCCACAAACCACGACCAGCTTCTACGCCAGCCTTAGCAAAGTGACCTGCTTCTGGTTTAGTGATGCGATTAGCTTTTTTGGTGCCAGTAGTAACCTGAAGTGCACGGTAACCGTCTGTCTCTAAAGTTTTCACTTGAGCAACGCGGTTAGCTGCGATTTCGATTACTGTTACAGGTATAGACGCACCATCTTCTGTGAAGATACGAGTCATACCTACTTTACGACCGATAAGACCGATAGCCATCTCTCAAACCTCTTCTAAGGATCTCAATTAACCTAAGCTAATCTGAACGTCAACACCAGCCGCAAGATCAAGACGCATAAGTGCGTCTACAGTCTTTTCAGTCGGCTCTACGATGTCAACAAGACGCTTATGAGTACGAAGTTCGTACTGATCACGCGCATCTTTATTAACGTGTGGAGAGATCAAAACGGTATAACGCTCTTTACGCGTTGGTAGTGGGATTGGACCACGTACCTGTGCGCCTGTACGCTTAGCAGTTTCAACGATTTCCGCAGTAGACTGATCGATCAGACGATGATCAAATCCTTTTAAGCGGATACGGATTCTTTGGTTCTGCATTGACCAGAGCTCCTAAAATGGACACATAAAAAATCACCCTCTAGCTTCTTCCTTATTGGAAAAGCAGAGCGAGATGATTTAACCGTTCGACTCCAAATCGGAGTCGCTGTATTATTTTACGTCGGCTTCAAGAACCGACAATGTTTCGCCTAATGGTTAAGGCGAGGGGGTATTATACTGATCTAATAGTAGAGATCAACCCCGTTGTGTGAATTACCAACAATTTCATCTGCGGTGCATCAAGTGGCCGCTATTATACTGAGGAAATACAAAATAGCTAGTACCTTGTTTATCGCCTCTCTGAAAAATCGCAGCCAATAAAAAAGGCAGCCTAAGCTGCCTTTTCTTATCACTAAATCGACGACATATTAGTCGATGATTTTAGCTACAACACCAGCACCAACTGTACGGCCACCTTCACGGATTGCGAAGCGTAAACCTTCGTCCATCGCGATTGGGCAGATTAGTGTAACAGTCATCTTGATGTTATCACCTGGCATTACCATTTCTACGCCTTCTGGTAGCTCGATAGTACCAGTTACGTCAGTTGTACGGAAGTAGAACTGTGGACGGTAGCCTTTGAAGAATGGAGTGTGACGTCCACCTTCTTCTTTCGAAAGTACGTATACTTCTGATTCGAAAGTTGTGTGTGGAGTGATTGAACCTGGAGCTGCTAGTACTTGACCACGCTCTACGTCTTCACGCTTAGTACCACGTAGTAGTACACCACAGTTCTCACCTGCACGACCTTCGTCAAGCAGCTTACGGAACATTTCAACACCAGTACAAGTAGTCTTAGTAGTTTCTTTGATACCTACGATTTCTACTTCTTCACCAACTTTGATGATACCGCGCTCTACACGACCTGTTACTACTGTACCACGGCCTGAGATTGAGAATACATCTTCAATTGGAAGAATGAATGCACCATCGATTGCACGCTCTGGCTCTGGGATATAAGTATCTAGAGCTTCTGCTAGTTCAATGATTTTCGCTTCCCATTCTGCTTCGCCTTCAAGCGCTTTAAGTGCAGAACCTTGGATAACTGGTAGGTCATCACCTGGGAATTCATATTCTGAAAGAAGTTCACGAACTTCCATTTCTACTAGTTCAAGTAGCTCTTCATCGTCAACCATGTCACATTTGTTCATGAATACGATGATGAAAGGTACACCTACCTGACGTGAAAGCAGGATGTGCTCACGTGTTTGTGGCATTGGGCCATCTGTAGAAGCAACTACTAGGATTGCGCCGTCCATCTGTGCAGCACCGGTGATCATGTTTTTAACATAATCCGCGTGACCTGGGCAGTCTACGTGTGCGTAGTGACGAGTTGGAGTGTCATATTCGATGTGAGAAGTATTAATTGTAATACCACGCTCGCGCTCTTCTGGAGCGTTATCGATTTGTGCGAAATCACGTGCTTCACCACCGTATGTCTTAGTCAATACAGCAGAGATAGCAGCAGTTAGAGTTGTTTTACCATGGTCAACGTGTCCGATAGTACCAACGTTTACATGGGGTTTATTACGTTCAAATTTTTCTTTAGCCACGATATATTCCTTTCTTTTCAGAAGTGCCCACTTTGTTTAGTGAGCAATAGCAATCAATATAGCAGTTATGGCACTTAGCCGCGATTAATCTTAACCGCGCGCTTCCATAACTGATTTAGCAACATTTTGAGGTGCGTCAGAGTACTTCAAAAACTCCATAGAGTATGAAGCGCGACCTTGTGTCGCACTGCGCAAGTCAGTTGCATAACCAAACATTTCAGATAGAGGTACTACGGCTCGAACGATTTTGACGCCACCAATGCCGTCTTCCATACCTTCGATTAATCCGCGTCGTCTATTTAAGTCGCCAACCACATCACCCATATAATCTTCAGGTGTTGTTACCTCAACTTTCATACAAGGTTCTAACAAGGCAGGGTCTGCTTCAAGCGCACCCTTTTTAAAGCCCATAGAGCCCGCGACTTTAAACGCCATCTCATTTGAATCGACATCATGATATGAGCCGTCATACAAGGTGACTTTAACGTCCAATACAGGGAAGCCAGCTAATACGCCGTTCTTCATCTGCTCTTGGATACCTTTATCAACTGCAGGGATGTATTCTCTTGGAACCACACCACCAACAATCTCGTTGACAAATTCGTAACCAAAACCTTCTTCTTGAGGTTCTAGCTTCAACCAAACATGACCAAATTGACCACGTCCACCTGACTGACGAACAAACTTGCCTTCTACTTCTACAGCTGAGCGAATTGTCTCGCGGTAGGCCACTTGTGGTTTACCCACATTACACTCAACACTAAATTCGCGACGCATACGGTCGACGATGATGTCTAAGTGTAGCTCACCCATACCAGAGATCAGTGTTTGACCAGACTCTTCATCTGTTTCAACACGGAAAGACGGATCTTCGGCTGCCAATTTTTGCAGCGCAATGGCCATTTTCTCTTGGTCTGCTTGAGAGCGAGGCTCTACAGCAATCGTAATTACTGGCTCAGGGAACTCCATACGTTCCAGGATAACTTTGTGGTTAGCATCACATAAGGTATCACCAGTGGTGACGTCTTTAAGACCAATAGCTGCGGCGATGTCGCCAGCGCGCACTTCTTTGATCTCTTGACGGTCGTTAGCGTGCATTTGCACCATACGACCTATACGCTCACGTTTTTGCTTAACAGAGTTGTATACACCAGAACCGGTTTCTAATACGCCCGAATAAACGCGCATAAAGGTTAAGGTGCCAACGAATGGGTCAGTAGCAATTTTAAATGCCAACGCTGAAAACGGTTCATTGTCATCTGAATGACGCTCAACTTCGTTTTCATTGTCATCGATACCCTTAATAGCAGGTACTTCGACAGGTGATGGCAAGTAGTCAATCACTGCATCCAATACAGCCTGCACACCCTTGTTCTTAAAAGCAGAACCACAGGTCGCTAAGACTATCTCGTTCGCTAGAGTACGTTGACGTAGCGCTTGCTTAATTTCAGCTTCTGATAACTCGCCCTCTTCGAGGTACTTGTCCATCAGTTCTTCTGAAGCTTCAGCTGCACTCTCAACAAGGTATTCACGCATTTCAGCTGCTTTATCAGCAAGCTCAGCGGGAATATCTTCATAGGTGAACGTTGTGCCTTGATCAGCTTCAGACCAGTTAATGGCCTTCATCTTGATTAAGTCTACGACACCTTTGAACTCTTCTTCTGCACCAATATTCAAATGAATAGGTACACAAGTTGCGCCCAAACGGTTACGAATCTGCTCTACCACACTTTCAAAGTCTGCACCGGCTCGATCCATCTTATTGACGAATACGATGCGGGGTACATGATACTTATCGGCTTGACGCCAAACAGTCTCTGACTGTGGTTCAACACCCGAAGAACCACAGAACACAACAACAGCGCCATCGAGTACACGCAAAGAACGCTCAACTTCAATAGTGAAGTCAACGTGACCTGGAGTGTCGATGATATTGATACGGTGCTCAGTATACTGGGCATCCATACCACGCCAAAACGTAGTTGTTGCAGCTGAGGTGATAGTAATACCACGCTCCTGCTCTTGTTCCATCCAATCCATAGTGGCTGCGCCATCATGAACTTCACCGATTTTATGAGACATACCGGTATAGAACAAAACTCGTTCAGTTGTTGTGGTTTTTCCTGCGTCAACATGAGCACAAATACCGATATTACGGTAACGCTCAATAGGAGTTGTACGAGCCACGATTAAACCCTCTTTACTAGTGATAGCACACTAGTGATGTAAAACATGGTGCAGGCAAATGCCTGCACCAAGAGATTACCAGCGGTAATGTGCGAACGCTTTGTTCGCTTCTGCCATACGATGCACGTCTTCGCGCTTCTTAACAGCAGTACCTTTGTTTTCAGCAGCGTCTAGCATTTCACCGGCTAGACGTAGAGCCATAGATTTTTCACCACGCTTACGAGCAGCTTCAACTAACCAACGCATACCCAACGCGTTACGACGAACTGGGCGTACTTCACATGGTACCTGGTAAGTAGAACCACCAACACGACGAGATTTAACCTCGACTGATGGGCGAACGTTTTCCAGGGCTGCTTCAAGGATCACTAGGTGGTCTTCGCCTTTTTTCTCAGCGACAACATCTAGTGCCTTATAGATAATTTTTTCTGCAGTAGACTTTTTGCCATCCTGCATAATGACGTTGATGAACTTAGCCAGCAACTCACTATTGAACTTTGGATCTGGTAGGATTTTACGTTGTCCTACAACGCGACGTCTTGGCATAACAATTTCTCCGTATGCTTCAGGGACCCCAAAACTGGAATCAAAATATTAGCTTGGCCTTACTTAACGGAAAACGTTAAGACTTAGGACGCTTAGCTCCGTACTTAGAACGACCTTGACGACGCTCACTTACACCAGCACAGTCTAATGCGCCACGAACAGTGTGATAACGAACACCAGGTAAGTCTTTAACACGACCACCACGGATTAGAATCACGCTGTGTTCCTGCAGGTTGTGGCCTTCACCGCCGATGTACGAAGTTACTTCGAAACCGTTAGTTAGACGCACACGAGCTACTTTACGTAGTGCAGAGTTAGGTTTTTTTGGTGTGGTTGTGTATACGCGAGTACAAACACCACGTTTTTGTGGACACGCAGCCAGCGCTGGCACATTAGTCTTTTCGACTTTAGGCGCGCGAGGCTTACGTACCAACTGGTTTACAGTTGCCATGTATAGCTCCGAATCAGTTGAATTAACTCAACAGTAAGGTGTGAAAAATCTATGTCCCACAAATGTGGGAGGCGAAATTTTAGAAAGGTAATGCCCGCCTGTCAAGAAATAGCCAACTTTTAAGCGATTTAATGTAAAAAAAAGGCGCCAAAGGCGCCTTTTTTACATTCTATTTACCAAACTAGGTGAATTAATCTGAACTACCAGCAAGATTTAATAGATCTGCTAGGTTCTGTTCAGCTTCACTTGCGCTGATAGTTGGTGCTTCTTCGACAGCTGCATTCGGTGCCGCTTGAGAACGGTTCTGGTGATAGGCATAACCTGTACCAGCAGGGATCAAACGACCCACGATTACGTTCTCTTTCAAGCCGCGTAGCTTATCACTCTTACCACCAACAGCCGCTTCAGTAAGAACACGTGTGGTCTCCTGGAACGATGCTGCAGAGATAAACGACTCAGTTGCAAGCGATGCTTTGGTAATACCCAATAGTTCACGCTCGAACTTAGCAGGCAGCTTACCTTGTGCTTCCAACTCACGGTTAGCAATCTTAACGCGAGAAACTTCAACTTGTTCACCCGCTAAGAATTCGCTATCACCCGCTTCAGTGATCTCACACTTACGTAGCATCTGACGAATAATCACTTCAATGTGCTTATCGTTAATTTTTACGCCCTGTAGACGGTATACGTCTTGGACTTCGTTAACGATATAGTTAGCCACTTTATGAATACCGCGTAGACGCAGGATATCGTGTGCTGCTTCTGGACCGTCTGCAATAACCTCACCGCGTTCAACTTTTTCACCTTCGAACACGTTTAGGTTACGCCACTTCGGAATCATCTCTTCGTATGGCTTACCACCATCTGCAGGCGTGATCACTAGACGACGCTTACCTTTGGTTTCTTTACCAAACGAGATAGTACCTGAGTGCTCAGCAAGAATTGCAGGCTCTTTAGGCTTACGTGCTTCGAACAAGTCAGCAACACGTGGTAGACCACCGGTAATATCACGAGTCTTCGAAGACTCCTGAGGGATACGTGCCAAGGCGTCACCAACGTTAATTGGTGCGTTATCGTCTTGGTTAACGATCGCGTTACCTGGTAAGAAGTATTGAGCAGGTACTTCAGTACCTGGAATCATTAAGTCATTACCATCGGCGCCAACAAGACGAATCGCAGGACGCATCTCTTTACCAGCAGTAGGACGTTGACCCACTTCTAGTACTACGATTGACGATAGACCCGTTAGTTCGTCTGTTTGACGGTTCATGGTGACACCTTCAATCATATCAACGAACTTAATACTACCGGCAACCTCAGAAACGATTGGGTGAGTATGTGGATCCCAGTTAGCAATGATTTCGCCAGCTTCTACGCTCGCGTCTTCTAGCTTCTCAAGCACAGTACCGTAAGGCACTTTATAACGCTCTTTCTCACGACCTAGCTCATCAATAATGGCTAGTTCAGAAGAACGAGAAACAATCACTAACTTGCCGTCACTGTTAGTTACATGCTTAGCATTGTGTAGTTTCAGTGTACCAACGTTCTTAACTTGAACGTTGTTTTCAGCTGAAGCTCGAGATGCCGCACCACCAATGTGGAAAGTACGCATCGTAAGCTGTGTACCTGGCTCACCAATTGATTGTGCTGCAACAACACCAATGGCTTCACCTTGGTTGATGATATGACCACGTGCAAGGTCACGACCATAACAAGCGGCACACACACCAAAGTCAGTATCACAGCTGATCACAGAGCGAACAATCACTTCGTCAACTGAGTTTTCTTCTAACTTGTCACACCATGCTTCATCTAGCAGCGTGTTACGTGGTGCAAGTACGTCTTCAGTACCTGGATAGTAAACATCTTCAGCAACAACACGACCTAGTACACGTTCACGTAACGGCTCAACTACATCACCACCTTCAATAAGCGGCTTCATAGTTAGACCTTCGTGGGTACCACAATCTTCTTCGATAACAACCAAATCTTGTGCTACGTCAACTAGACGACGAGTTAGGTAACCCGAGTTAGCTGTCTTCAATGCGGTATCGGCAAGACCTTTACGCGCACCGTGAGTAGAAATAAAGTACTGTAGTACGTTTAGACCTTCACGGAAGTTAGCAACAATTGGGGTTTCGATGATTGAGCCATCTGGCTTAGCCATCAGACCACGCATACCCGCTAGCTGACGAATCTGTGCCGCACTACCACGAGCGCCTGAGTCGGCCATCATGTAGATGCTGTTGAAAGAATCTTGAGTTTCCTCTTCGCCTTCACGGTTAAGCACTGTCTCAGTAGACAGGTTATCCATCATCGCTTTAGATACTTTCTCGTTAGCACTTGCCCAGATATCAATGACTTTGTTGTAACGCTCACCGGCAGTTACTAGACCAGATTGGAACTGCTCTTGAATTTCAAGAACTTCAGCTTCCGCATCTGATACCAAAGTGTATTTCTCATCTGGAATCACCATGTCATTGATACCCACAGATGCGCCCGATACGGTTGCAAAGTGGAAACCGGTGTACATCAATTGGTCAGCAAAGATAACAGTATCTTTTAGACCCAATTGGCGATAACAGGTGTTCAACAGTTTAGAGATCTGCTTCTTACCCATGTTTTGGTTAACCAAATCATACGATAAGCCTTTAGGCAGAATTTGTGAAAGCAGTGCACGACCCACAGTCGTATCAACGATACGGCGTGTTTCGACTGGCTCACCATTGTCAGTAAACTGAGTTTCAGTAATACGAACTTTAACGCGTGCATGAATCTCGGCAACACCAGTACGATAAGCTTTTTCAACTTCATCGACTGATTCAAATGCCATCGCTTCACCTTTACCATTGACGCATTCGCGGCTGGTATAGTAAAGACCCAATACAACGTCTTGAGAAGGAACGATGATTGGCTCACCATTCGCTGGAGACAAGATGTTGTTGGTAGACATCATTAGCGAGCGTGCTTCTAACTGCGCTTCAAGCGTTAGCGGCACGTGAACAGCCATTTGGTCACCATCGAAGTCAGCGTTGTACGCCGCACAAACGAGTGGATGTAGCTGAATCGCTTTACCTTCAATGAGTACTGGCTCAAACGCCTGGATACCAAGACGGTGAAGTGTTGGTGCACGGTTAAGCATGACTGGATGTTCACGAATCACTTCGTCTAGTACATCCCATACTTCAGCCACTTCGCGCTCTACCATTTTCTTAGCAGCTTTAATCGTTGTCGCTAAACCACGACCTTCAAGCTTGCCATAAATAAACGGCTTAAATAGCTCAAGCGCCATCTTCTTAGGAAGACCACACTGATGCAGACGCAAAGTTGGGCCTACGGTAATTACCGAACGACCAGAGTAATCAACACGCTTACCTAGCAGGTTCTGACGGAAACGACCTTGCTTACCTTTGATCATATCAGCCAAAGATTTAAGCGGGCGCTTATTAGAACCGGTAATTGCACGACCACGACGACCATTATCTAATAGTGCATCAACAGACTCTTGTAACATACGCTTTTCGTTACGTACGATGATGTCTGGAGCAGCAAGGTCCAATAGACGTTTTAGACGGTTGTTACGGTTAATCACACGACGGTAAAGGTCGTTCAGATCAGACGTAGCAAAACGGCCACCATCTAGTGGAACTAATGGACGAAGATCAGGTGGCAGAACCGGAAGAACCTTAAGGATCATCCACTCTGGCTTATTACCTGAGTTGAAGAAGGCTTCAATAAGCTTAAGACGCTTAGTGATCTTCTTACGACGAGTCTCAGAATTGATTGATGGCAACTCTTCGCGCATCATTTCAATTTCTTTCTCTAGATCGATAGCACGTAGCAATTCAAGAACCGCTTCGGCACCCATCTTAGCTTCAAACTCATCGCCATATTCTTCTAGCGCGTCTAAGTAGTTTTCTTCAGTTAGCATTTGACCGCGCTCAAGGCTGGTCATGCCAGGCTCAATCACAACAAATGATTCGAAATAAAGTACGCGCTCGATGTCACGCAATGTCATATCTAGCATTAGGCCGATACGAGATGGCAGAGACTTCAAGAACCAAATATGCGCAACCGGGCTAGCGAGATCAATGTGACCCATACGCTCACGACGTACTTTAGTCTGTGTAACTTCAACGCCACACTTTTCACAGATCACACCACGGTGCTTAAGGCGCTTATACTTACCGCATAAACACTCATAATCTTTAACTGGGCCAAAAATACGCGCACAGAACAAACCTTCACGCTCAGGCTTGAAAGTACGGTAGTTGATGGTTTCTGGCTTCTTAACTTCACCAAATGACCAAGAGCGGATCAAGTCTGGCGACGCTAGGCCAATCTTGATACCTTCAAATTCTTCAGTCTTACTTTGCTGTTTCAGAAACTTTAATAAGTCTTTCACGTTTCTCTCCTGAAGGAGTTAAACCGGGTGCCCCGCTCGCGCAGAGCACCAATTTATCGCCGATAAATCGGCAGTCGCCAAGTGTTACTCTTGATCCAACTCGATATTAATACCGAGTGAACGGATCTCCTTCAGCAATACGTTGAAGGACTCAGGCATACCTGGTTGCATCTGGTGGTTACCGTCGACGATGTTCTTATACATCTGAGTACGACCGTTAACATCATCAGACTTAACAGTAAGCATTTCTTGAAGCGTGTAAGCGGCACCGTATGCTTCTAGTGCCCAAACTTCCATCTCACCGAAACGCTGACCACCAAACTGTGCTTTACCGCCCAGTGGTTGCTGAGTAACAAGACTATAAGAACCCGTTGAACGAGCATGCATCTTATCGTCTACCAAGTGGTTCAGTTTCAGCATGTACATGTAACCTACAGTTACTTGACGCTCAAACTCATTACCAGTACGACCATCATAAAGGGTACGCTGACCAGAGGTAGGCAGACCAGCAAGCGCTAGCATGTCCTTAATCTCTTTCTCTTTCGCACCATCAAATGCTGGAGTCGCTGTTGGCACACCACCTTTTAGGTTCTTAGCAAGACGTAAAACCTCTTCATCAGTAAATGAATCGATATCGACCTGCTGCTGCACGTCTTCACCTAACTCATATACTTGTTTGATGTAATTACGAAGCTCTGCTAATTCGCGCTGCTCTTCAAGCATAGCAGTGATTTGATCACCGATACCCTTAGCGGCTGCACCTAAATGCACTTCAAGAACCTGACCGATGTTCATACGAGATGGTACACCTAGTGGGTTCAATACGATGTCTACAGGGTTACCGTTTTCATCGTAAGGCATGTCTTCAACAGGGTTAATCTTAGAGATAACACCCTTGTTACCGTGACGACCCGCCATCTTATCACCAGGCTGGATAGTACGCTTAACCGCAAGGTAAACCTTAACGATCTTCAATACGCCAGGTGCTAAGTCATCGCCTTGAGTAATCTTGCGACGCTTGATTTCAAACTTCTTGTCGAAATCAGCTTTCAGCTCTTCATGCTGCTCGGCTAACTGCTCAAGTTCAGTTTGCTTAGCTTCATCATCAATAGATTGAACTAGCAACTGAGGGCGAGGAATCGCATCAAGTTGTGCTTCACTGAAACCCGCGGTTAATAGCAGGTTACGTGCACGGCCAAAGACACCTTCTTCAAGGATCTTGAACTCTTCAGTCAAATCTTTCTTAGCTTGACCGATATGCATCTCTTCAATTTCTACAGCACGCTTATCTTTCTCAACGCCGTCACGAGTAAATACTTGTACGTCGATGATAGTACCTTTAACAGAGTTAGGTACACGTAGTGAACTGTCTTTAACATCAGATGCTTTTTCACCGAAGATAGCACGCAGTAGCTTTTCTTCTGGAGTCAGCTGAGTTTCACCTTTAGGTGTTACTTTACCAACTAGGATGTCGCCACCCTTAACTTCTGCACCGATATAAACGATACCAGACTCATCTAGCTTAGAAAGCGCAGACTCACCTACGTTTGGAATATCAGCTGTGATCTCTTCGCTACCCAACTTAGTATCACGAGCAATACAAGAAAGCTCTTGAATGTGGATAGTTGTGAAGCGGTCTTCCTGAGCAACACGCTCAGAGATAAGGATTGAATCCTCAAAGTTGTAACCGTTCCAAGGCATGAACGCGATACGCATGTTCTGACCAAGCGCCAAATCACCTAAATCGGTAGATGGACCATCGGCAAGTACGTCGCCACGAACCACTGGATCGCCAACTGAACAACAAGGACGCTGGTTAATACAAGTGTTCTGGTTAGAACGCGTGTATTTGGTCAAGTTGTAGATGTCGATACCCGCTTCGCCTGGTGTTAGTTCAGCTTCGTTGACTTTAACAACGATACGGCTGGCATCAACGTAGTCGATGTAACCACCGCGTTTAGCAGCAACAACAACGCCAGAGTCAACAGCAAGTGTACGCTCAATACCGGTACCAACTAATGGCTTGTCAGCCTTCAGTGTTGGTACTGCTTGACGTTGCATGTTCGCACCCATCAATGCACGGTTAGCATCATCGTGTTCTAGGAACGGAATCAACGACGCAGCAACAGAAATAATCTGTTGTGGTGAAACGTCCATGTATTGAACATCTGCAGCGCGCATAAAGGTGGCTTCACCTTTGTGACGACATGCAATTTGCTCTTCAATCATGCGACCGTCGTTATCAACTTCGATGTTTGCCTGTGCAATCACATAACGACCTTCTTCGATTGCTGATAGGTAATCTACCTGATCAGTAATCACACCATCTACAACCTTACGGTAAGGTGTTTCTAAGAAGCCGTACGAGTTGGTACGTGCAAAACTTGCTAGCGAGTTAATTAGACCAATGTTTGGACCTTCAGGGGTCTCAATTGGACATAGACGACCATAGTGAGTTGGGTGAACATCTCGAACTTCGAAGCCCGCACGTTCACGTGTCAAACCACCAGGACCTAAAGCAGAAATACGACGCTTATGCGTCACTTCTGACAATGGGTTGTTTTGGTCCATGAATTGAGACAGCTGAGAAGAACCGAAAAATTCTTTAACAGCAGCAGAAATTGGCTTAGCGTTGATCAAGTCCTGAGGCATAAGCTCATTCAGATCGCCTAGGCTTAAACGCTCACGTACGGCACGTTCTACACGAACTAGGCCAACGCGGAATTGGTTTTCAGCCATTTCGCCAACACTACGGATACGACGGTTACCCAAGTGATCGATATCATCAACTTCATCTAGACCGTTACGGATCTTGATGATGTTTTGCATAACTGCAACGATATCTTCTTTAGTTAGGATACCAGTACCTTCATCATCGTCGATGCTTAGACGACGATTGAACTTCATACGACCTACTTTAGATAGGTCATAACGCTCTTCACTGAAGAACAAGTTCTGGAACAATGCTTCTGCCGCATCTTTGGTTGGTGGCTCGCCTGGACGCATCATACGATAAATTTCAACCAACGCTTCTAAGCGGTTAGTGGTTGAATCGATGCGCAGCGTGTCAGAAATGTAAGCGCCATTATCAAGATCGTTGATATATAGCGTGTCAATTTCTTTAATGCCTGCCATAGACAGCTTAGCAAGATCTTCTAAGCTAATCTCACCGTTAGCAGATACCAACACTTCGCCTGTATCAGGATCGATGTAGTCTTGAGCAGAAATCTTACCAGCGATGTATTCTACTGGTACTTCTAACTCAGTGGTGTTGGTCTTTTCTAGCTGACGAATATGACGTGCAGTAATGCGACGGCCCTTCTCTACAAGAACGGTACCTTCAGCATCTTTAATGTCATAGCTTGCTGTTTCACCACGTAGGCGATCAGCAACCAAGTTCATCACTAGTGAATCTTTCTTGATCTTATACTGAACACGATCGAAGAACAGATCTAGGATATCTTGGGTTGAGTAGTCTAGTGCACGTAAGATGATTGACGCGGCCAATTTACGACGACGGTCAATACGAACGAACAGTGCATCTTTTGGATCAAACTCAAAATCTAACCATGAGCCACGGTAAGGAATAATACGTGCGTTATAAAGCACCTTACCAGAAGAGTGGGTCTTACCACGGTCGTGATCGAAGAATACACCAGGACTACGGTGTAACTGAGATACGATTACACGCTCAGTACCATTGATAACAAAGGTACCGTTATCAGTCATAAGAGGGATATCCCCCATATAGACTTCTTGTTCTTTAATGTCTTTGACTGTACCAGGTGCAGCTTCACGGTCATACAGAACCATACGCAATTTAACGCGTAATGGCGCAGAGTATGTAACACCGCGGATTTGACACTCTTTCACATCAAAAACTGGCTCACCTAGCTTGTAGCTAACGTACTGTAGCTCTGAGTTACCAGAAAAGCTCTTGATGGGAAAAACGCTACGGAATGCAGCTTCTAAGCCGCGCTCACCCGTAGGATCTTGATCGGTGAACTTCTTAAAAGAGTCCAACTGAATTGACAACAGGTAAGGGATATCCAGCACTTGTGGACGCTTACCAAAGTCTTTGCGAATACGCTTCTTTTCAGAATAGGAGTAAACCATGGGTTTCCTCTGATTGCGAGATGTGACCAAGACTGAAACAACCTAATGTTGTAACAGCACGTTTGCCCATCACCGTTGAAAGCAAGAACCTAGCCAGTAATCTCTGCCAGGAACTGCAACATTTGGCGACAAACGGTGAATAAAAAATCGCCAACGCTTACAGCGCAAAAAAGGCCGACGGTTAAAAAACCGCCAGCCTCCGCCCGATTGCTCGGGGGTAGTAAGTTAAATTATAACTTACTTGATCTCAACAGCAGCACCAGCCGCTTCTAGATCAGTCTTAAGAGCTTCAGCTTCTTCTTTAGAGATAGCTTCTTTAACTGCTACTGGAGCAGATTCAGCCATGCCTTTAGCTTCTTTCAGGCCTAGACCTGTAGCGCCACGAAGAGCTTTAATTACTGCAACTTTGTTGTCGCCGTGAGAAGTAAGAATTACGTCGAATTCTGTTTTCTCTTCAGCAGCGCCAGCATCGCCAGCACCACCAGAAACAACAGCAGCAGCGGCAGATACGCCGAACTTCTCTTCCATTGCTTCGATTAGTTCAACAACTTCCATTACAGACATTTCTGCAAGGGCTTCTAAGATTTGGTCTTTAGTGATAGACATAACAAAAAATTCCTAATTGTACTGAATTCAATTTAATTAAGCGGCTAATCGTGTGATTAAGCTGCTTCTTTCTGATCGCGAAGAGCGGCCAATGTACGAACCAACTTGCCAGCAGATGCTTCTTTTAGAGTCATCATGAACTGAGCTAGTGCTTCTTCGTATGTTGGTAGTTTCGCTAAACGATCAATATCCGCTGCAGGGATTAGTTCCCCTTCAAAGGCTGCTGCTTTGATTTCAAACTTCTCTTGCTCTTTAGCGAAGTCTTTAAGAAGACGCGCTGCAGCACCTGGGTGCTCGTTAGAGAATGCAATCAAAGTAGGACCAGTAAACGTGTCAGCTAGGCACTCAAAATCAGTACCTTCAACAGCGCGCTTAGCTAGAGTGTTACGTACAACTTTAACGTATACACCAGCTTCACGAGCAGCTTTACGAAGACCAGTCATATCACCTACAGTCACACCGCGTGAATCGGCAACTACTGCAGATAAAGCACCCTTGGCAGCTTCGCTGACTTCAGCAACAATCGCTTTTTTGTCTTCGAGTCTTAATGCCATTGGCTTTACTCCTGGATTCTATCTAGGGATTTCCCCTAGCAATTACCATACTAAGCAATCAATTGCTTAGTTACTTACGGCGCGAATTTCCAGGCAGAAAAAATCTATCTGGGGTCCGACACCGTCTACGTAGGAAATTAAGTTAATCGTATGAAAAACACCTACGGTCTTGGACGGAAGTCTAAAAATCAACCACTTAGTGATTAAAAATTAGACCTCAACCCACAAAGTGCGCGAATTATAAATGAATTCACCCACTTTGTAAAACAAGCTTAAGAAATTAGCTTGAAGTAGTTAGGCTAGCCTGATCTACTGCAACACCTGCACCCATAGTGGTAGAGATGCTAACTTTCTTAAGGAAAACACCTTTAGCTGAAGCAGGCTTAGCCTTAACTAGAGCAACTAGAAGTGCTTCTAAGTTTTCTTTCAGCTGTGCAGGTTCAAAGTCAACCTTACCGATTGTAGAATGGATGATACCATTCTTATCGTTACGGTAGCGTACTTGACCCGCTTTAGCGTTCTTAACTGCTTCTGCAACGTTTGGAGTTACAGTGCCAGTCTTAGGGTTAGGCATAAGACCACGTGGGCCTAAGATTTGACCTAACTGACCAACAACGCGCATAGCATCCGGAGATGCGATAACAACGTCGAAGTTCATTTCACCAGCTTTAACTTGTGCAGCAAGCTCGTCCATACCGACTAGCTCAGCGCCAGCTTCTGTAGCTGCTTCTGCGTTTGCACCTTGAGTGAACACAGCAACACGAACTTCACGACCAGTACCGTGTGGTAGTACAGTAGCACCACGAACGTTTTGGTCAGATTTACGTGGGTCAACACCTAGGTTAACCGCTACATCAACACTTTCTACGAACTTAGCAGTAGCAAGCTCTTTAAGCAGTGCAACAGCTTCATTGATTTCGTAGTTTTTAGTCACTTCGACTTTTTCGCGGATCAAACGAGCGCGTTTAGTTAGCTTTGCCATTATATTAGTCCTCTACTACCAAACCCATTGAACGCGCAGTACCTTCAATAGAACGCATCATCGCTTCCATATCAGCACCAGTCATATCAGCTTGCTTAACTTCAGCAATCTCTTGAACAGCGCTACGCTTGATAGTGCCCACTTTCTCAGTGTTAGGACGGCCAGAACCAGATTTCAGACCTGCTGCTTTAAGCAGTAGGAAAGAAGCAGGTGGCGTCTTAGTTTCGAAAGTGAAAGAACGGTCGGTGTATACCGTAATAACAACAGGAATTGGCATACCTTTGTCGAACTTTTCAGTACGAGCGTTGAATGCTTTACAGAATTCCATGATGTTAACACCTTTTTGACCCAATGCAGGACCAACTGGTGGCGACGGATTTGCAGCACCGGCTGCTACTTGTAGTTTGATGTAACCATCAACTTTTTTAGCCATGAGACATTTTCCTCAAGTATGGGTACAAACGCTAAAGACGACATGTCTTATAGCTCCCCGAAAACAATGGGTGCGGATTATATAAAAAATCCGCACCCATTCCAAATAAATTTTGTACTTTAATTAATCAGCTTTTTTCGATCTGACTAAAGTCGAGTTCTACTGGTGTAGAGCGACCGAAGATCATCACAGAAACCTTAACGCGGTTCTTCTCGTAATCCACTTCTTCAACTGTACCGTTAAAGTCGGCAAAAGGACCGTCAGTAACGCGAACAATTTCACCAGGCTCAAACATAACGCGATGAGTTGGAGACTCTGTCGTTTCTTGTAGACGCTGCAAGATAGCATTAGCTTCTTTGTCAGAAATAGGCGCAGGTCGATCAGAAGTACCACCAATGAAGCCCATTACACGTGGAATGCTTTTCACTAGATGCCAGCTTTCGTCATTCATATCCATCTGAACTAACACGTAGCCAGGGAAAAATTTACGTTCGCTCTTACGACGCTGACCAGCACGCATCTCTACCACTTCTTCGGTCGGTACAAGTACCTCACCGAAATGGTGTTCCATGCTATGCATTTTGATGTGCTCTAGAAGAGACTTACATACTCGTCCTTCATAGCCTGAAAAAGCTTGAACAACATACCATCTCTTTTTAGCTTCAGTTGCTTCAGTCATGCGAAATGCCTATACGCCTGTAATAAAATTAACAATTCTTAGTAGTACTGCGTCCATACCCCAAAGGATAAGTGCTAGTACACCTGTCGCCGCTAGTACGATGAAAGTCGTGTTAAGTGCTTCTTGGCGAGTAGGCCAGACAACTTTACGAACTTCAATATGTGATTCACGGGCAAAAACAAGCGCCTGCTTGCCTTTCTCGGTTTGTAGTGCAATGAAACCAGCAATAGCAAAAGCAACCACCACACTAATAGCGCGAACCAACACACTCGCTTCGCTATACATTTGGTTACCAACAATAGCGGCAGCCAACAAAATGACCACTAGGCCCCATTTTACGATATCCAAGGAGTTGCCTTGGTTTTCTGTATTTGTTGTCATCGGTTAATTCCGTTACTTACTGCGACCTGAGCCTAACAGGCCAAACTTTATAGGCAAAACGATATCAAGAATTGATTTCTTGATACCTCACCCCGAGCCTACATCATAGATTGACATAATCCCAGAGGGTCAAAAATCGGCCATAGATTGTATGCTTATTCAGACCAATTGGCAAGGCGCGCAGTCTGGTTATCATTAAATATAACCTAAAACAAAAAAGGCAGCCTAAGCTGCCTTTTCTTATCACTAAATCGACGACATATTAGTCGATGATTTTAGCTACAACACCAGCACCAACTGTACGGCCACCTTCACGGATTGCGAAGCGTAAACCTTCGTCCATCGCGATTGGGCAGATTAGTGTAACAGTCATCTTGATGTTATCACCTGGCATTACCATTTCTACGCCTTCTGGTAGCTCGATAGTACCAGTTACGTCAGTTGTACGGAAGTAGAACTGTGGACGGTAGCCTTTGAAGAATGGAGTGTGACGTCCACCTTCTTCTTTCGAAAGTACGTATACTTCTGATTCGAAAGTTGTGTGTGGAGTGATTGAACCTGGAGCTGCTAGTACTTGACCACGCTCTACGTCTTCACGCTTAGTACCACGTAGTAGTACACCACAGTTCTCACCTGCACGACCTTCGTCAAGCAGCTTACGGAACATTTCAACACCAGTACAAGTAGTCTTAGTAGTTTCTTTGATACCTACGATTTCTACTTCTTCACCAACTTTGATGATACCGCGCTCTACACGACCTGTTACTACTGTACCACGGCCTGAGATTGAGAATACATCTTCAATTGGAAGAATGAATGCACCATCGATTGCACGCTCTGGCTCTGGGATATAAGTATCTAGAGCTTCTGCTAGTTCAATGATTTTCGCTTCCCATTCTGCTTCGCCTTCAAGCGCTTTAAGTGCAGAACCTTGGATAACTGGTAGGTCATCACCTGGGAATTCATATTCTGAAAGAAGTTCACGAACTTCCATTTCTACTAGTTCAAGTAGCTCTTCATCGTCAACCATGTCACATTTGTTCATGAATACGATGATGAAAGGTACACCTACCTGACGTGAAAGCAGGATGTGCTCACGTGTTTGTGGCATTGGGCCATCTGTAGAAGCAACTACTAGGATTGCGCCGTCCATCTGTGCAGCACCGGTGATCATGTTTTTAACATAATCCGCGTGACCTGGGCAGTCTACGTGTGCGTAGTGACGAGTTGGAGTGTCATATTCGATGTGAGAAGTATTAATTGTAATACCACGCTCGCGCTCTTCTGGAGCGTTATCGATTTGTGCGAAATCACGTGCTTCACCACCGTATGTCTTAGTCAATACAGCAGAGATAGCAGCAGTTAGAGTTGTTTTACCATGGTCAACGTGACCAATGGTGCCCACGTTCACGTGGGGTTTATTACGTTCAAATTTTTCTTTAGCCATGGTATTGCCCCAATCCAAAGTATTTGGTGATGAAACTGCATATAGCAAAAAATCCGATGCATTTAATGACATCGAATCAGTTAAAAAGATAATTGGGAAGTGAGAAGTAGGTCGGTGCTGATAGGTAGCCTTAAACCGGAAAAAGCACTCGATACCGAGTGCTTTCTACTGATTAAGTATTATCAGCAAGATTTTGGAGCGGATGGCGGGAATCGAACCCGCGTTATCAGCTTGGAAGGCTGGAGTAATACCATTATACGACATCCGCGCAACCTACTTCAGGTTACCTAACTACCTAGAATATGGTGGAGGGAGAAGGATTCGAACCTTCGAAGGCTGAGCCGTCAGATTTACAGTCTGATCCCTTTGGCCACTCGGGAACCCCTCCAGAGAAATGGTGCCGGCACCAAGAGTCGAACTCGGGACCTACTGATTACAAGTCAGTTGCTCTACCAACTGAGCTATGCCGGCGTGTCATTTCGGTAGCGGATATTAGGTAAATGTGAGCATAAGTGCAATACCTATTTTTAATTTTTCTCAAAAAAAGCGTCAAACGTTGCTTTTTCAGCCATAAAAAGGCGGTTTGGTGCATTTTTCACACTATCGTTGTAGCGACTAGGCGAATTCAATATCGCAAAGCTATGTTTGATGTTGTTCACATAATCACGATGGTGTACTGTGCGACTCCTAATGGGAGAGAATCAATGACATCGACAAATCAGATTCATCAAGCGCTCTATTTAGCGTTTGGTCGGCAGCAATGGGCAGAATTACGTAAATCTGTTCCGCTTACGCTCAGCGAAATAGATTTGGCCAACCTTCGTGGTATTAACGAGAATATCTCGCTGTCTGAAGTAACAGATATATACCTGCCATTAAGTCGTCTATTAAATCTTATCGTTGGTGCCAAACAAAAGCGCGGTGTCGTGCTCAATGAATTTCTCGGCCGTACGCCCCCCAAACGACCTTATATCATTAGTATCGCCGGCAGCGTTGCTGTCGGGAAAAGTACTACGGCGCGAATATTACAAGCGCTACTGCGTCAGTGGCCGGAGCACCCTAAAGTAGAATTAGTCACCACAGATGGGTTTCTTTATCCCTTAGCAGAGTTAAAACGCCGCGGTTTGCTGCAACGTAAGGGATTTCCAGAAAGCTATGACATGAAACTCTTAGTAGAGTTTATCGCTAAGGTTAAATCGGGAGAAGAGCAAGTCAGTGCCCCACTGTACAGCCACATCACTTACGACCGACTGGCCCAACAGCAAGTAATTAACCAGCCTGATATTTTAATCATAGAAGGGCTCAATGTGCTGCAAACAGGGCAAGACTCTCATCTGCCAATGCAAGAACCTTACGTTTCTGATTTTGTAGATTTTTCTATATTTGTTGATGCCAATGAAGCCTTACTAAAAGACTGGTATATACAGCGCTTTTTACAGTTTAGACAAGGGGCATTTAGCGACACAAATTCCTACTTTCATCATTACTCCAAACTGAATGATCAAGAAGCAAAACGCATTGCCGCCAACATCTGGGACAGTATCAATGGACCCAATCTCAACCTCAACATATTGCCCACGCGTGATCGCGCCAGTTTAATTTTACAAAAAGGCGCAGATCACTTAATGAGCCAAGTATTAATGCGTAAAAAATAACGTTTGCCGTCGAGCTAACTGCGGTTAGTTAGCTCGCAAACTGATCTCTCCGCCCACATAAGCACGCACTTCACCTTCAGATTCAAGTAACAAAGCGCCTTGCTCATCAATCCCTCGGCAAATACCCGAAATGCTTTTATCACCCATCGACAACTTAACTTGCTGATTCTCAAAAATGTCAGCCTGTTGCCAACGCGGCAAGAAGGCACCGAGCCCAGATTGCTCAAACAGTTTCAGGTCTTTTATTAATTGTGCGTGTAACGCTAAAGCTAACTCAGTCTTATTAGGCAGGTCGGTTTGCTGGCTAAGGTCACTCCATGGCTGATCAATCTGTTGTGCTTGTGCGGGAGACATTGCTAGGTTTATCCCTATGCCAATCACGAGATTACACTCGCTGTCTGCTTGGCCGCTCATCTCAACCAGTACGCCTGCCAACTTTTTATGATCGAGATAGATGTCATTAGGCCACTTAACCCCGACACCCGCTACACCGAACTGTTCAAGCACTTTAGATAAGGAACAGGCAACAACTAAGCTTAACCCCATCGCTTGTGCCATCCCCTGAGGAAAGCGCCAGAACAGCGAAAAGTACAGGTGGCCGCCATAAGGTGAAACCCATGTTCTTCCCCGTCTACCGCGCCCAGCCGATTGGTATTCTGCAACACATAAATCGCCGCTAGATAGCTCTTCAACATGCTTTAATAAAAAGCCATTGGTTGAAGCGACTTCATCAAAGTAAAAGCAACGCCCTTGAGAGCGCTCAAGCAGGGCTTTCTCATCTATCATCGATATAGGCGTGGCCAACTTATAACCTTTACCTTTGACGCTAAAAATATCGACACCGTACTCTTCAAGGCCGCCAATATGTTTACCAATTGCCGCACGGCTTATGGATAGCTCTGTGGCTAACTCTTCACCTGACACAAATTGCCCACTGCTCAGTAATTTGATAATTGCTCGCTTGCGAATCCATTGATCTTGCATCAACTACTCCTTTTCACCTTCAGCGCCAATAATTCTTGGCTCTATTTCTAAAGCAACACCAAAAAGGCGGCTAATTTGTTGTTTTACATACGACGCTAGCTGACAGATATCATCACCGCTAGCTTGCCCTTGATTGACCAACACTAACGCTTGCTGATCATGTACCGCAGCATCACCCAGCACATATCCTTTTAAACCAGCTTGTTCGATTAGCCAGCCCGCAGCAAGTTTATAGTCACCTTCAGTAAGCCGATAGGCAACCATGCTAGGATATTGTTCAAGCAATTGATGATAGTGCGCACTGTTGATCACAGGGTTTTTAAAAAAACTGCCAGCATTACCCAGTTGATTAGGATCTGGCAATTTAGTTGACCTTACCTGGCAGACCGTATCGAAAACCTCTTGGGCTGACACCGCTTTGCCTACGAAGCCTTTAAGTGGGCCATAATCTAGGCGAGGTTGCCACTGCTTGGGCAAGCGCAAGCCTACCTGAGTAATCACCGCTTTGCCTTTTAAGCGCCCTTTAAAAACCGATTCACGGTAAGCAAACTCGCATTCTTTGCCGCTTATCCTCTTTATGGCAAGGTCGGTTAAATCGAGATATTCGACCCAATCACAAACCTCTGCAAGCTCCAGACCATAGGCACCAATATTCTGTACAGGTGCAGCACCAACGCTACCAGGGATTAAACCTAGGTTCTCTAAACCACCTACCCCTTGCTGTAATGTCCATTCGACCAAGTCATGCCAATTCTCTCCAGCAGCCACCGACAAAAGGTAATCCTGCCCATTATCGGTCATGACTTTCCCTGTCGTTCTAATGACAATAACCGTACCAGCAAAATCTGCAGTTAGTACTACATTACTGCCGCCTCCCAAGATTAAATAAGGCCCATTAATCCCCTTGGTAAATAGCGCCTTTAGTTCCTGTGTAGAATCAATAAGGCATAAATGCTGGCATTGGTAGTCTAAGCCCAAGGTGTTATAGGGTTTCAACGAGGCGACGGGGAGTAGTTGCATGATCAGTTCTTTGAACAAAAAAAGTTATTGTAACGGAAATGGCTAACAGTGAATATCTTCAGTTCAAAGTTTTGCCCACCGACTTAACGGCTTGATGAGAGGTGCTTAATATAGCCAGGGCAATATAAGCCCCACTGAACCACAGATTATTTAGCGAATTGCAGATACGAAAAAGCCCTAGCATTGCTGCTAGGGCTTATCGTAATGTTGGCGGAGCGGACTTGCTCTTATCAAGAGACGAATCCGCGACCCCCGGCGAGACAGGTCGCTTTCTATTCAAAAGAGTCTAATGTCTCCATCGATAGAGATTGTGCTAAACATTGTCGGGAACAATTTAAGCCCCACTGAACCACAGCTTATTTGGCGAATTGCTTTTTAATTTCGACATGGTTTTCTTTCAAAATCACATACGAAAAAAGCCTCTGCATTGCTGCAGAGGCTTTCGTCTTAATGTTGGCGGAGCGGACGGGACTCGAACCCGCGACCCCCGGCGTGACAGGCCGGTATTCTAACCAACTGAACTACCGCTCCTTTAGCAAAGTGCTTACGCATCATGCTAAATTCTTTTTAAGTCGCTAGCTTGTCAGAGCTAGGAGACTCGATTTTCTAAGAAAATCTAAATAGGCGCCTGGAAATGACCTACTCTCACATGGGGAGACCCCACACTACCATCGGCGCAATTGCGTTTCACTTCTGAGTTCGGGATGGGATCAGGTGGGACCACAATGCTATGGTTTCCAGACAAATTAGGTACAATTTAGAAAGCTAATTATTTACGCCCTATTCAGGCTAAGTCCACTTCAATCAAGTGTTTGTATTCTTCTGTAAGTTTCACCACCAGTAAAACCCATTAGGGTTGTATGGTTAAGCCTCACGAGTCATTAGTACATGTTAGCTCAACGCCTCACAACGCTTACACACCATGCCTATCAACGTCCTAGTCTCGAACGGCTCTTTAGAGGAATTAAATTCCTAGGGATGACTCATCTTAGGACTCGCTTCCCGCTTAGATGCTTTCAGCGGTTATCGATTCCGAACGTAGCTACCGGGCAATGCTATTGGCATAACAACCCGAACACCAGCGGTTCGTCCACTCCGGTCCTCTCGTACTAGGAGCAGCTTCCTTCAATCATCCAACGCCCACGGCAGATAGGGACCGAACTGTCTCACGACGTTCTGAACCCAGCTCGCGTACCACTTTAAATGGCGAACAGCCATACCCTTGGGACCGACTTCAGCCCCAGGATGTGATGAGCCGACATCGAGGTGCCAAACACCGCCGTCGATATGAACTCTTGGGCGGTATCAGCCTGTTATCCCCGGAGTACCTTTTATCCGTTGAGCGATGGCCCTTCCATTCAGAACCACCGGATCACTATGACCTGCTTTCGCACCTGCTCGACGTGTATGTCTCGCAGTTAAGCTGGCTTATGCCATTGCACTAACCGTACGATGTCCGACCGTACTTAGCCAACCTTCGTGCTCCTCCGTTACTCTTTGGGAGGAGACCGCCCCAGTCAAACTACCCACCAGGCACTGTCCTCAACCCCGATTCAGGGGCCAGAGTTAGAACATCAACACTACAAGGGTGGTATTTCAAGGTTGACTCCACAAGAACTGGCGTTCCTGCTTCAAAGTCTCCCACCTATCCTACACATGTAGGGTCAATGTTCAGTGCCAAGCTATAGTAAAGGTTCACGGGGTCTTTCCGTCTAGCCGCGGGTATACGGCATCTTCACCGCAATTTCAACTTCACTGAGTCTCGGCTGGAGACAGCGTGGCCATCATTACGCCATTCGTGCAGGTCGGAACTTACCCGACAAGGAATTTCGCTACCTTAGGACCGTTATAGTTACGGCCGCCGTTTACCGGGGCTTCGATCATGAGCTTCTCCGAAGATAACCCAATCAATTAACCTTCCGGCACCGGGCAGGCGTCATACCGTATACGTCATCTTGCGATTTTGCACAGTACTGTGTTTTTGATAAACAGTTGCAGCCACCTGGTATCTGCGACTGCCGTCAGCTTAGGGAGCAAGTCCCATCACCAACAGCAGCGTACCTTCTCCCGAAGTTACGGTACCATTTTGCCTAGTTCCTTCAGCCGAGTTCTCTCAAGCGCCTTGGTATTCTCTACCCGACCACCTGTGTCGGTTTGGGGTACGATTCCTACTAACCTGAAGCTTAGAAGATTTTCCTGGAAGCATGGCATCAACTACTTCAGTCCCTTAGGACCTCGTCATCAACTCTCAGTGTATGCGCACCCGGATTTGCCTAAGTGCACCACCTACAGCCTTAAACGCGGACAACCAACGCCGCGCTAGCCTAGCCTTCTCCGTCTCTCCATCGCAGTTAGCAGAAGTACGGGAATATTAACCCGTTTCCCATCGACTACGCCTTTCGGCCTCGCCTTAGGGGTCGACTCACCCTGCCCCGATTAACGTTGGACAGGAACCCTTGGTCTTTCGGCGAGGGAGTTTTTCACTCCCTTTATCGTTACTCATGTCAGCATTCGCACTTCTGATACGTCCAGTGTGGGTTACCCCTTCACCTTCAACCGCTTACAGAACGCTCCTCTACCGCTCAATACAAAGTATTGAACCCATAGCTTCGGTGTATTGCTTAGCCCCGTTAAATCTTCCGCGCAGGCCGACTCGACTAGTGAGCTATTACGCTTTCTTTAAATGATGGCTGCTTCTAAGCCAACATCCTAGCTGTCTAAGCCTTCCCACATCGTTTCCCACTTAGCAATAACTTTGGGACCTTAGCTGATGGTCTGGGTTGTTTCCCTTTCCACGACGGACGTTAGCACCCGCCGTGTGTCTCCCGAGTAGTACTCATTGGTATTCGGAGTTTGCAAAGGGTTGGTAAGTCGGGATGACCCCCTAGCCTTAACAGTGCTCTACCCCCAATGGTATTCGCTCGAGGCGCTACCTAAATAGCTTTCGAGGAGAACCAGATATCTCCCGGTTTGATTGGCCTTTCACCCCCAGCCACAAGTCATCACCGCATTTTTCAACATACGTGTGTTCGGTCCTCCAGTTGATGTTACTCAACCTTCAACCTGCCCATGGCTAGATCACCGGGTTTCGGGTCTACACCTTGCAACTAAACGCGCAGTTAACACTCGGTTTCCCTACGGCTCCGCTATTCGCTTAACCTCGCTACAAAATGTAAGTCGCTGACCCATTATACAAAAGGTACGCAGTCACGGTCTCAAGGACCGCTCCCACTGCTTGTACGTATACGGTTTCAGGTTCTATTTCACTCCCCTCACAGGGGTTCTTTTCGCCTTTCCCTCACGGTACTGGTTCACTATCGGTCAGTCAGGAGTATTTAGCCTTGGAGGATGGTCCCCCCATGTTCAGACAAGATGTCACGTGTCCCGTCCTACTCGATTTCACGTAAAGTTAGTTTTCATGTACGGGGCTATCACCCTGTGCCGCTGTGCTTTCCAACACATTCCACTAACACCCTCTACGCTTAAGGGCTAATCCCCGTTCGCTCGCCGCTACTAGGGGAATCTCGGTTGATTTCTTTTCCTCCGGGTACTTAGATGTTTCAGTTCCCCGGGTTTGCCTCATAACGCTATGTATTCACGTTATGATACTCACTTATGTGAGTGGGTTTCCCCATTCGGACATCGTTAGCTCAAATGCTTGTTACTAGCTCGCCAACGCTTTTCGCAAGTTACTACGTCCTTCATCGCCTCTGACTGCCAAGGCATCCACCGTATACGCTTAGTCACTTAACCATACAACCCAAATAAGTTTCATAATGAAACCAACGCCCAAGCGGGTAAGCTCGGTGGTTGTATTGCAACTAATGGTGTTTACTTTCGCCAAAAGAATACTCATGAACACCCACCTTACGGTGTGTATTCGGCACTTGATTAAAGTGTTTGAGAACTCAATTATAAATAATTTCGCATTAATGCTATAAACAACAACTTAACTTAAGTCATCGTCCCTTTCACATTAATACTATCAGCTTTCCAAATTGTTAAAGAACGGGCTTAAAAAAGCCAAAGATAAATTCTGCATTTATCTTTGGCATCTCTATCCATGTGCATGACTTCAAGTAAAACAAGAAGTAAATGGTGGAGCTATGCGGGATCGAACCGCAGACCTCCTGCGTGCAAGGCAGGCGCTCTCCCAGCTGAGCTATAGCCCCATTTACATGCAGTCAAACAAAAATATCGAATACCAATTAGATTGGCTTGCCAATTCGTATGCTAATCAAGGCAGTTTAATGCGACGTTTAGCCTGCTAAACGAGTATTAAACTAACGAAGAGTAGAAAAGAATTGGTGGGTCAGAGTGGACTTGAACCACCGACCTCACCCTTATCAGGGGTGCGCTCTAACCAGCTGAGCTACAGACCCATTCTTTTTGGTCTTTTAATCCTTACTCGGCGTTACTTTCTTCGTTTCTCAGTCATGTGCTAAAGCACACTCCCTGCGAGACTCATCAAGTGCCTTGATTAAGAACTAAAATCCTCAAAAATATCTTTCGATACTTTGCTCTTTCTTCTATCAAGTAATCTGTGTGAACACTCAACAAACATTAAGTTAGTCGTATAGGTAAGGAGGTGATCCAGCCCCAGGTTCCCCTAGGGCTACCTTGTTACGACTTCACCCCAGTCATGAACCACACCGTGGTAAACGCCCTCCCGAAGGTTAAGCTATCTACTTCTGGTGCAGCCCACTCCCATGGTGTGACGGGCGGTGTGTACAAGGCCCGGGAACGTATTCACCGTGGCATTCTGATCCACGATTACTAGCGATTCCGACTTCATGGAGTCGAGTTGCAGACTCCAATCCGGACTACGACGAGCTTTCTGGGATTAGCTTCACCTCGCGGCTTCGCAACCCTCTGTACTCGCCATTGTAGCACGTGTGTAGCCCTACTCGTAAGGGCCATGATGACTTGACGTCGTCCCCACCTTCCTCCGGTTTATCACCGGCAGTCTCCCTAAAGTTCCCACCATTACGTGCTGGCAAATAAGGATAAGGGTTGCGCTCGTTGCGGGACTTAACCCAACATTTCACAACACGAGCTGACGACAGCCATGCAGCACCTGTCTCAGAGTTCCCGAAGGCACTAAACCATCTCTGGTAAATTCTCTGGATGTCAAGAGTAGGTAAGGTTCTTCGCGTTGCATCGAATTAAACCACATGCTCCACCGCTTGTGCGGGCCCCCGTCAATTCATTTGAGTTTTAACCTTGCGGCCGTACTCCCCAGGCGGTCTACTTAATGCGTTAGCTTGAGAACCCAGTGTTCAAGACACCAAATTCCGAGTAGACATCGTTTACGGCGTGGACTACCAGGGTATCTAATCCTGTTTGCTCCCCACGCTTTCGTACCTGAGCGTCAGTCTTTGTCCAGGGGGCCGCCTTCGCCACCGGTATTCCTTCAGATCTCTACGCATTTCACCGCTACACCTGAAATTCTACCCCCCTCTACAAGACTCTAGTTTGCCAGTTCGAAATGCAGTTCCCAGGTTGAGCCCGGGGCTTTCACATCTCGCTTAACAAACCGCCTGCGTACGCTTTACGCCCAGTAATTCCGATTAACGCTTGCACCCCTCGTATTACCGCGGCTGCTGGCACGAAGTTAGCCGGTGCTTCTTCTGCGAGTAACGTCACAGCTAACGGGTATTAACCGTTAACCTTTCCTCCTCGCTGAAAGTGCTTTACAACCCGAAGGCCTTCTTCACACACGCGGCATGGCTGCATCAGGCTTTCGCCCATTGTGCAATATTCCCCACTGCTGCCTCCCGTAGGAGTCTGGGCCGTGTCTCAGTCCCAGTGTGGCTGATCATCCTCTCAGAACAGCTAGGGATCGTCGCCTTGGTGAGCTCTTACCTCACCAACAAGCTAATCCCACCTAGGTACATCCAATCGCGAAAGGTCCGAAGAGCCCCTCCTTTCCCCCGTAGGGCGTATGCGGTATTAGCAGTCGTTTCCAACTGTTATCCCCCTCGACTGGGCAGTTCCCTAGGCATTACTCACCCGTCCGCCGCTCGTCAGCAAAGAAAGCAAGCTTTCTTTCTGTTACCGCTCGACTTGCATGTGTTAGGCCTGCCGCCAGCGTTCAATCTGAGCCATGATCAAACTCTTCAATTAAAGTTTTTTGTTCGACTACGTCGAACGGCTCAATGGAATTCTACTGTTTTGAATTCACTTCGTTCATAAAGAAGTTGGTGAATTCAATAACTACATTTCTGTAATTACATATTGCTATGAACACTCACTATTTCTAGTAAAGAATCATTGAGTAAAATTTTTGATTACCCGCTTTACGAATAAAGAATGGTAATTTCGAATAACTCAACACCTGTGAGTGTCCACACAGATTACTTGATAAATTGTTAAAGAGCGTTAGCACATCTCGGTAAGCCCGAGTGGCTAGGGCTGCGTATTCTACGCTTTCCCTTGTTGGCGTCAAGTAGTTTTTTAAATAAAGTTTCAATTAATCAGTTTGCATTGCAAAAGAAACTTGAAGACTCTATTTCCTACATTACGCTACACTTTGCTTGCTACGTTTAGGGTAACGAGTTTAGTGCAACTGATTCGGCAACATTCGCTATACCGCGCCGTTTGCCGTGTCAGTGGGAGCGCATTATAGGGAGCGCAATTCATTACGCAAGTGCTTTTTTTGTTTTTAAGTTTCGCATGTCGATCTTTTGCTCACATTGCTGTTTTTTGTGTCTAAAAGGCTAATTTTGAGGCTATGAGAGCAACTAGACCTTGGTTATAGGTGTTACCCCAAGGTCACTTTTTCGTCAATGGACTAGTGTAATGGTAAATAATTCATTACCATATACGAGCTATTAACAGTTATTTATCAATTCTTCAGAGAATCTATTTATGCAAAAGCCATTTCTTATTGTTTTGATCATCGCCGTTGTAGGGGCGTTGGCACTTTTTCAAATCGTAGACGTTAATGCTGCTATCGCTTTTTTCACCGGTGCTATTATTGCTAGTGCAGTTTTTACAATGCAGCCATCAAGCGCAGCCACGACTTCAAGCAGTCAATATAAAGGCCCTACAATGACACTTTATGTTGGTAATCTGCCTTACCGCGTTCATGAGGGGGAAGTTAAAGAGTTATTTGGTAAGTACGGCCCTGTCAATTCAGTGCGATTAGTACGTGACCGTAAAACAGGACGCCGCAAAGGTTTCGGTTTTATTGAGATGTCAGAAGCTGGCGCTAAAAAAGCGATGTCAAAGTTAAACGAATTTGATTTCCAAGAGCGCACGCTAAAAGTAAGAGAAGCTAAGTCGCAAGATGCCGATAAGTCAGAGAAAGCTGACACTAACGCATAATGATCTAGCTTACATTAACCAAGTGAATTTAAGCCTGATGTGGCAACACCTGGCTAAATCCCCACTTGGTTAATGTCTTCATTAATCCTGGCTCAATTCCCTCTGTTGTAAAATACGCTTGTTTGCTACCTTGCAATTGCGTGTCCATCGCCTCATCACACAAATCGACCACTCTCGCGGCTATCGCATAGGATGAATCAAGCAGCGTCACTTTTGAATCCAATAATGTATTGAGCTCTGTCGCCAATAAAGGAAAGTGGGTACAGCCTAATACCAAGGTGTCGATATCATCAGCAATAATAGGCTTAATAACAGCGTCCAATTGCTCTATATCGAATGTTCGTCCTGCCATTTTTGCTTCAGCCATTTCCACTAATTCGGAGCTGCCATATAGGCCAACATAGCAATGGCTGGCAAAACGCTTAATTAGATCGTGGGTATAACTTCTTGATACGGTCGCAGGGGTAGCCAGTAATCCAATTCGTTTTGAGCTTGATGTCTGAGCAGCGGGTTTAATCGCTGGTACAACCCCTACTATAGGTATTGAGGTTCGTGACCTTAATTGCGGCAGCAATATTGTACTGGCAGTATTACAGGCAATCACAATAATATCGGGTTGATGTTTAGCAATCATCGCCAGTATCAGCTTTAATGCACCGCTAACTAATGCTTGTTCAGCAAGCTCGCCATAGGGCAACCTCGCATTATCAAATAGATAATAGTAATTGGCTTGTGGTAACCGTTGCTGAATTTTCTCTAATACGGTCAAACCACCAATACCTGAATCAAACACCAGTATATTCAAGCAAGCAACTCCCTATTCTCTATGACCCGCCATGCGGCTTAAAGGTGAAACGCTACCTTGCCCTTGTTAACCTTGCAGGTAGTTAATTTTGTCATCCTGATACTGGACTTAAATACTAGGTAGTATACTATTTGCGCCCCAAATAAGACGAACGGTGATCAGAAATGAATTTAGCAGCGATGGATCCTAGCAAGTATGAAGCACAACTAGAAGCAAAAAGTGCCAAGCTTCAGCAGGCTTTTGGTACTTTTGAAACCCCAGCGCTAGAAGTCTACAGTTCTGATAAAGCCCATTACCGTATGCGCGCAGAGTTTCGCGTTTGGCATGATGGCGAAGACCTGTACTACTACATGTTTGACAAAGCGCTCAATCAAAAAGTGCGTTGTGAACAGTTTTTGCCCGCCAGTGAGCTGATCAATCAAATGATGCCTAAGCTCATGCAAGCATTAAAGCCCAATCAAGTGCTGCGCCATAAGCTATTTCAGGTCGATTTTCTATCAACACTTAGCGGCGAGATATTGGTGTCTCTGCTTTATCATAAGCAGCTAGATGAGCAATGGCAGCAACAAGCGCTCGCGTTAAAAGCAACGCTCAGTGAAGAGTTTAACGTTAACTTTATTGGCCGCGCACGTAAGCAAAAAATTGTATTAGACCAAGACTTCGTAATTGAGAGTTTGCAAGTCAACCAGCAAACCTTGACCTACAAACAAGTCGAAAACAGTTTTACTCAGCCCAATGGTAATGTATCGATTAAGATGCTTGAATGGGCTATCGATTGCACCAAGAACAGCCAAGGTGATCTGCTTGAGTTGTACTGTGGTAATGGCAACTTCTCCATCGCGCTGGCACAAAACTTTGAGCGAGTATTGGCGACCGAACTGGCTAAACCCTCAGTGGATTCAGCGCAATATAATATTGCGGCCAACCATATCGACAACTTGCAGATCATTCGCATGTCAGCAGAAGACTTCACCGATGCTTTGGCAAAGAAACGCAGTTATCGCCGTTTAGAGGGAATTGATTTAGACAGCTATAACTGTGAAACCATTTTTGTCGATCCACCTCGAGCCGGTTTAGACGACAATACGTTAAAGATGGTTCAGGGTTATCAGCGTATTATGTACATCTCTTGTAATCCAGATACGTTAAAAGCCAACCTAGAGGTGCTTAACGAAACACACAAGATCACCCGTTTCGCATTATTTGACCAGTTTCCCTATACCGACCATATGGAGTCGGGTGTGTTACTCGAGCGTCGATAGTTCAGTTGGTCATAAAAAAGGGTCCATCGCGGACCCTTTTTGTTAACGATTTTCCATTTTATGCTGCAAGGCTTCGGCGCCCTTAGCGACCATACGCAGCTGAATGACTAACCTGTCGGCTAAAACCTTACGGTCGACTCGCTTCATATCTAAAGCTGCTGCACCGGCATTAAAAACCAAAGTGACTAAAGCTTCTGCTTGAGCACGAGCAAAATCAGGTGCTCTGCCGGCGGTTGCTTCGGTGTAATGCGCCAGTTCAGAGATAAAATGCTCAATTTCTCGCGCGACTGCCGCCCTAAAAGGTGCAGAGGTGCCAGAACGTTCATGAAGTAAAATGCGAAAAACGTTAGGGTTAGACTCTAATACTTCCATAAAGGTATCGACAGAGATACGAATCACACTACCGCCAGCTTCGGCACGCTGACGTCCTTTACGCATCATCTGACGTAAGGTTAATCCACCTTCATCGACCATGGTCAGTCCCAGTTCATTCATATCTTTAAAATGACGATAAAAAGATGTCGGTGCAATATTGGCCTCGCGGGCCACTTCTCGCAAACTCAAACTAGAAAAACTTCGCTCAGCACTCAACTGATTAAAGGCCGCATCGACAAGTGCCCGCCGCGTCTTCTCTTTTTGTTGTGCTCTCACGCCCATCATGATCAACCTACTAAAATCCGCAATGTGCAAATCATACCTTCTTTAGCACAAAAACGCAGCCCAACTTGACCCATACTCACAAGCAAGTTAAATTAGCGTACAGATGTACGCTCAAAAAATTGATGTTGGAAAACTATAATGAAAAAACCACCGCTCATCTGGACCAATGTCCTGCTATTTGCCATCACTTTTGCTGGCGCCCTCATTGCCGTGCCTTGGTATGCAATAACGATAGGAATAAGCGCAACCGAGTGGATAGCCTTTATCCTACTCGCCTTTGCCAGTGGCCTTTCTATTACAGCCGGTTACCACCGTTTATGGTCTCATAAAACTTATAAAGCCCATGCTTCTATGCGCTTTTTGTTTGCCCTAGGCGGTGCTTTAGCGCTACAAAATAGTGCATTACATTGGTCATCTGATCATCGCGTGCACCATAAGCACGTTGATAACAATGACAAAGATCCCTATTCAGCTAACATGGGTTTTTGGTATAGCCACATAGGTTGGATGCTTAGGGAGTACCAAGCACAGCGCTACCACGATTATAAAAATGTCCGCGACCTGCAAAATGATGCCATCGTCATGTGGCAGCATAAATACTACTTACCTTTAATGCTGCTGATGAACATAGGTCTGCCGATATTGCTTGGCTGGCTCAATGGCAACATACTTGGCATGGTGTTGATTGCAGGATTACTGCGCTTAGTAGTGGTCCATCATTGCACGTTTTTCATTAACTCTTTGGCCCATGTTTGGGGCTCACAACCATACACTGATAAAAATACCGCTCGTGATAATGGCATTATTGCCCTGTTCACTTATGGAGAAGGTTACCATAACTTCCATCACATTTTTGAGAACGATTATCGCAATGGCATTAAGTGGTGGCACTATGATCCAACCAAATGGCTAATTAATGCTATGGCCTTTGTCGGCTTGGCCAGTCACCGACGTGTGACCCCGCAAGAGCGGATAGAAAAAGCCCAACTGCAAATGCAGCTTCAACGCACTGAAAGCTCTATTAAACAGTTAGCGAACTATGATGAAGTGATGGAACGGCTTCACCAAGAATATGAGTTAATGAAAACCCAGCTTAGCGAATACTACAATGCTAAAAAGGCATTGCTTGAAGCCCGAAAAAGCAAACTGGCCAATCATCAGCTTGCTGCGCAAGTCATACAACTCAAAAAACAGGTGCGGGCACAGCGCAAAGCCTGGCGCGCATTCACCGCAAATTACGCTAAATACCAAGTGGCGTAATCCCCCTAAAAAGCACAAATACTTAATTGACCGTATTGCACCGCGGTCAATTAAGTCTATGATGTTGAACAACAGCTATTTAGGATCAACATCATGGCAACTGCTCATATCAAACTCACCGAATACAGCCATGGTGCTGGTTGCGGTTGTAAAATATCGCCCAAAGTACTCGGCACTATTTTAGCTTCTCAGCTGCCAGTATTTCATGATGAAAACTTGCTAGTGGGTCACCAAAGCCGTGATGACGCCGCCGTGTATAAGCTCAATGATGACACGGGTATTATCAGCACCACTGACTTTTTCATGCCGATAGTCGATGACCCCTTTACCTTTGGCAGAATTGCCGCCACCAACGCCATTAGTGATATTTACGCCATGGGTGGGACACCTATGATGGCCATTGCGATTCTTGGTTGGCCGGTGGATAAACTGCCAGCTGAAATAGCCCAGCAAGTTGTTGATGGTGGCAGACAAGCCTGTGCAGACGCAGGCATCATGCTTGCTGGCGGCCATAGTATCGACTCACCAGAACCCATTTTTGGCTTGGCCGTTACCGGACAAATTCCACTTACAGAGCTCAAACAAAACAATACAGCTAAAGTCGGCGACAAACTCTATCTCACTAAGCCGATAGGCATCGGTATTTTAACCACGGCCCAGAAACAAAAAAAATTAGCCGAGGCTGACCAACATATTGCCCCTGAGGCTATGTGCCAACTCAATAAACTTGGGCCACAAATCGCTAAACTTACCGGCGTCAATGCGATGACCGATGTCACAGGCTTTGGCTTAGCTGGACACCTACTGGAAGTCTGCCTCGGTGCTGGCGTACATGCACAAGTCAATATTAAGCAAGTACCAGTACTACCACGTGCAATAGAATATCTGCATATGGGATGCATCCCAGGTGGTACCGAACGAAACTTTGATAGCTACGCGGCATATTTACCGCCACTCAGTGATATTGATAAAGCCTTATTATGTGACCCACAAACTAGCGGCGGACTGCTGATCGCCGTTAACGCTGACGATGAAGACAAGTTGGTACAGCTGCTTAATACCCACCAACTACCGAGTCAATGCATCGGTCAATTGTGCGCACCAGATACCACCAGTGTTATCGAGTTAATTTAATGAGCAATATTATCCCTAAGCAAGCATTTGCTCAGCTGCTTGCTAACGATCATCCACTGATCGATGTTCGCGCTCCCGTCGAATTTAATAAAGGCGCATTTCCTAGCAGTCACAACTGCCCTCTAATGGTCGACAGCGAACGCCAAAAAGTCGGGACATGCTACAAAAAGCAAGGGCAACAAGCGGCAATTGAGCTTGGGCATCGCTTAGTGTCTGGCAAGATAAAACAGCAGCGAATTGACGCTTGGCTGAGTCACATCAGCGCGCAATCCAATAGCTACCTGTACTGTTTTCGCGGTGGATTACGCTCTCAGTTGTCGCAGCAATGGATCAAAGATAGCCAGATTGATATTGCCTTCATTGAAGGTGGCTACAAGGCAATGCGCCAGTTCTTAATTGAAGTCATCGCTAAGCCAACCAAACAGCCGTTCTACGTGCTAAGTGGCGCAACTGGTTGCGGTAAAACCGATTTTATTCAACAACGTGCAGACGCCATCGATTTAGAAGCTATCGCTCATCATCGTGGATCGAGTTTTGGCCGTCGCCATGAGGCGCAACCTTCACAAATCAACTTCGAAAATCAGCTAGCAGTTGACCTGCTTAAACATGCACGGCGGCAAGAGGCTTGTTTAGTAGTAGAAGATGAGAGCTTTTTGATTGGCCGCTCTGCCATTCCGCAGCCCTTTTATCAAAGAATGTTACAAGCCGAACTGTTAATACTTGAAGAAAATGAAGCTGCCAGATTATCACGGCTGCTTGATGAGTATGTGCACAAAATGCATCAAGGCTTTGTCAGTCGACAAGGTGAAGAGGCAGGATTTGAAGCCTTTAGTCAGTACTTACAGCAAAGTATTCATAGCATTAAAAAACGGCTAGGTGGGCTGCAGCACGACCAATTAATTACCTTAATCAATCAAGCACTACAAACCCAACAGCAAAATGGCGATACCCAAGCACACCTCACTTGGATTCAAATTCTGCTCACGCAATACTACGATCCTATGTATCAGTACCAGTTAGAAAAGAAGCAACGCCCCATCAAGTTCCAAGGCGATCAACACGCCATTGGCCAATGGCTAGATGAGCAACAAAGCCAGCAATAATTGCCCATACAATCATTAACGCAACCGACTTAGGGTCATCGTGACTTTTTGGCGCCAGCTCGATTGAGCTTCAGTGCTATATTGCAATCTAAAACAGGGATTCTGCATTAAAAAACTCGGATCACGGATCAACAACTCAGACAGCTGCTTATCATCAATTAATATCATCTTGTGTTGCTGCAGCGCCTCTTTAACCTGCAAGGTTTGCTGGCCAACAATAATTGGCCGCAGTGAAATGGTCGACAGCAGCGCCCTTGGTATACGTTGCGCTTTCTCACTGACTAACAAGCACGCCCCTTCATAGGGCAAAATTACGCTATCAATACTGACTCGGTAGCGCAGCACACTGAGCAAATAGTGTTTAACCCGTACCCGAAACTCTAAATTGGCTGTAAAGATAGCCAGTCCAGCCAGCACGTTTGCGCAAGCTAAGGCTAAGAAAAGTTCACTAATTTGCCATTGCATCGCACCTAGCAGCACCATAGCAAGTATTGCTGAAATCACCATAAACAACGCGTTAAGTATATTGTTGGCAGCGATCATTTGAGCCCGCTGACTCGGTACAGCTCGCGCTTGCACAAAGGCGTATAAAGGTACGATATAAACCCCACCACTGATCCCAATACACAGTAAGTCGAATAAAAGTCGGTAGTGATTGGGTTGAGAAAGAAAGTCGCTCACCGACATTAATGGCTGCGCCGTCATAGTTGGTATCGCGTAATAGAGGTCGACACCAAAAATCCATAAACCCAACAAGCCTAGCGGCACCACGCCAATTTCAACCCGTTGCCTTGATAACCGGGTACATAACATCGACCCTAGCGCAATACCCACCGAAAACAACACCAATAACAGCGACACAACTGTCGCATCACCGTTTAAATGTACCCGCGAGAAATTAGCAAACTGAGTTAAGTAAGTCGCCCCCACAAACCAAAACCAACTGATAGCGATAATGGCTATCCAAATTACTGGCTGTTGGCGGCAAAGTGTCAAAGTACGCAGCATGCCAGAAAAAGGCGCAAAAGGGACATCATCGACTTGGTGTACTGGCGGCAATGGCGGAATTTGGCGGCTATAAAATACCCCTAGCAAAGCAAACGCCACCACACTAGCTGCGGCAACAACTTCCGCATAGGATTGGGTTAATATTAACCCCGCGCCAATGGTGCCAAGCAAAATCGATACAAAGGTGCCAACTTCAACCCAAGCATTACCTCGCACTAAATCTTCAGCGGTTAAGATTTGCGGCAACAACGAGTACTTTACTGGCCCAAAAAAAGCAGACTGCGTGCCCATAAGAAATAACAATACCAGCATCAGCAAGTAGCTGTGGGTCACTATCGCCGCAGCAGCGCAAGCCATAATCACAAATTCCAGCAGCTTGAGTCGCCTTATCAGTAGCGCTTTGTCCATATTATCGGCTACTAAGCCGGCATAGGCTGAAAACAGAAAGAAAGGCAGAATGAATAGGCCCGCGGCCAAATTGACAAACAGATTGACATCAAACGGCAAACTACTGACTTGTGAATAGGTCACCATCAGTAGCAGCACATTCTTATAGACATTATCGTTTAATGCACCTAGGCATTGAGTAACAAAATAGGGGAAAAAGCGTCGCGATAATAACATGTTACTCTCACTGTCTATCTAGCAAATAATAAAAAGCCATCCAACGGGATGGCCTTTAAAGAGTTAACCCGATTATCATCAGGAGATCAACAGTTCATCCCACGCTAAATGGGGCGAGCCAACCACGATAAAGTTGGGATTCTCTAACGATTCACGTTCATTGTAGCTCAGCGGTTGCAGGGTCAAATCCATAATTTGCCCGCCAGCTTCTTCGACAATAATTTGCGCCGCTCCGGTATCCCACTCACCTGTTGGGCCAATGCGAACATAACAATCTGCGCGTCCTTCAGCCACCAAGCAGCTTTTCAACGCTGCGCCACCAAGCACCACCAAATCACAATGCTTACCATGATTAAATAACTTAAGGACTGACTTAGGATCTTGCCGGCGACTAACAGCCAAACGTAATGACTGACTTTGCTCAGCGGTCAATTGTTTACTACTGATGCGCATGTCCGCACCATTGTCTCGTCGATAAGCGCCTAAGCCCGCAATGGCGTAGTAGCAAACATCTGTCATCGGCACATAAACGATGCCCATAATGGGACGATTATGCTCAACTAACGCGATAATGACCGAAAAGTCGCCGCTACCCGCAATAAACTCGCCAGTACCATCTAAAGGATCAACTAACCAATAACGCTGCCACTCACAACGTTGGCTAAAGGGAATATCGGCATCTTCTTCCGACAGCACTGGAATATCAGGGGTCAATTTAGCTAATGAAGCCGTGATTATTTTATGGGCCGCGATGTCGGCTGAGGTCACCGGAGTATTATCTTGCTTGATCTCGCGATCGAAACTTCCTTCAAGGTAGATATCTTTTATCTCCTTGCCCGCTTTTACCGCGATAGCGATCGCTGCTTCAACAATCTCTTCTGGCTTCATAACAACTCCAACAGCCTATGACTACGACATAATATCAATTCGACAAAAATGCCAACTACTTTAGTTTTAGATGTTCTTGCGCTAAAAACAAGGCGCTAACACTACGAGATTCAGAAAAATCGTCTTGCTGCAGCAACTCTCGCCACTTTTCTAATGGCCAAGGCACCATCTCGATGGGCTCGGGCTCATCACCTTCTAAACGACTTTGATACAGATCTTCGGCAATGAAGATCTGCATTTTGCTGGCAAAATACCCCGGCGCTAAACTCAGCTCCATCAGATGGGTTAAGCGGTGGCTACCAAAACCAATCTCTTCTTGTAACTCACGGTTGGCAGCTTGTGCGGCAGTTTCGCCGGGATCGACCAAACCTTTAGGAAAGCCAAGCTCATAACTGTGGGTACCTGCGGCGTATTCACGGCCTAACAGTAGCTGCCCTTGATGCACAGGTACAACCATCACCGCACCACGGTTGTTGCCTTTCATACGCTCGTACTGGCGTTCAACCTGGTTAGAAAACCGCAAATGCACCTGCTCTATCTGAAATAAGCGACTCTTAGCGACCACTTCTGCGTGCAGTATTTCTGGCTTATTATCCGACATGACAGTCCTTGGTAAAATGGCTTTTGCTTAACAATATAATCTTACTACTATGTTGCTAATCCACAACTGAAAAATCAATACTCAATAGCTCTGGATAGCATAATATAGAAATCTATGCGGCAGTTAGTGATTTATCGAAGCGCTTTTTTGGCTATACTGCCATCAAACTCCGCAGTCAGATTTCACACCTATGTTTCCATGGCAACAGATAGATACCGTACTACTCGATATGGATGGCACCTTACTCGACCTGCATTTCGATAATCATTTCTGGTTGCGATTGGTACCGCAAACCCTTAGCCAACAGAGAGGGATCAGCCTCAATGAGGCACAGACATTGGTTGAAACCGCCTACGAAAAAGTCAGCGGTACTTTAGATTGGTATTGCTTAGATTATTGGCAAACTGAGCTGCAACTCGACATTATTGCACTGCACCATACCTTGGTAGACCGTATCGCACTGCGCCAAGACAGCTTGCCCTTTTTGCAGGCCTTACAACAGCAAGGCAAACAACGGATTTTAGTCACCAACGCCCACCCCAAAAGTCTGGCGCTCAAACTACAACACACCGAACTACAAAGCGGGTTAGATGCCATGATTTCGAGCCATGAAACAGGTCACCCTAAAGAGCATCCGCACTTTTGGCAGCAACTCATTCAGCGCTTTGATTTAGATCCACAGCGTTGTTTATTTATTGATGACAGCGAAGTGATTCTCGCCGCGGCGAAAAAAGCCGGCATAGGCTATCAGTTGGGGATCAGCAATCCCGATAGCCAAAAGCCCAATAAAGTATTTAGTGATTTTCCGGCAATCCACGACTACCAAATGCTGTTTAAAGAGTTAATGGCTTAGACGATTGCAGCCAATAAAAAGGCTCCTTAAGGAGCCTTTTTAAATACTGATAATTACAAACCGGGCACTCGCCCTTGATAAGAGATGGGGTAATAGCCCTGGCTATCTTTTTTGCCAAGAAACGCCAACGCTTGCTTTAAGTCTTTAGGCTGCTGGGCCGTCTCTTTAACTTTGGCACTCACTTGCAATTGGCTATCTGCTTTTAACAACACATTACCCACAAAACCAAGCTGATTCATCGACTCATCAGATTGAAGTTTGACGTTGCCATCCACACAACTTAAACCAATTTCCATATCGCCAAGCGGATATTGACCAAACTGGTTATTCACTTGAGCACGGTTAACAAATAACTTGCCGCTTAACTGTTCACACCATGGTCTTCCTTGCGCGAGCTCATCAATAAACAGACTGATACTGCCATCGACTTCCGTTCTAAAAGGCAGACGGGTATTGCCAAGTAAAAATTCACTGGGTGCTTCAAAACGCAAACCTTGCGCATTGATGCCTCCCATCGATAGCGACACATTGCCCCGACCATTTACCGCGGTGGCGCGGTTGCCAATGACTACGTCTAAATTGGCGGTCGCCATTAGCAGCCCCCATGGGGACAATTGCCACTGCACAGACTCAAGTTGGCGCTGCTGTACCGTTAAATTAGCAATACTGCCGTTCCAAATAGTCCCACTCACGCCTGACACTGCCACCGAGTTAGGTAGCGGAGCCAAAGATAACGCCAGTTGCGCCGGAAACAATACCAGCAAAAATATCAGGTAAATGAATACACCGATTACAATCTTTTTAACTAAACTCACAGTTTATTCCTACTACTGGCTTTATTTAGACAATTGAATACGACGAACCCGCACTAAGCCCGGGGTGTCAGCTTCGGCTAAATCGATACTGTCTAGCGATAAGCCTTTGTCTTGCACTAGGTTATTTAAGTAATTCAACAGGGCTTCAAATGGCACATCATCCATCCAGATCTGTACCCTATCGCCCTGCGGCTGCATACGCGTGATCTCTAATCCATATGCACCTGCTGCTTGGTTAACCGTGGCGCTGATGCTACCTGAGGCTTTCGGACGATTACCTGCTTCACGCAGACCCGCTATTTTGTTCGCCGTCTGCTTAACATAATTGAGGGTACTTTGTTGGGCCTGCAACGAGCGTTCGGCATTTTCTTCCGCATTTGCGATAGGGGTCCATACACCCCAATACAAAATACCTATCACCAAGACAACGGCACAGGCTGCAACCATCTGTTGCTCTCGTTGTACTAACCCGCTCCACCACACTTTAAGGTTTTCCATACTATTTTCTCCTCAAAGTAATGGTACTGGTGACTTGATCTTCACCACTATTCATCGAACCGGTATCGACACGAAAATCCGCCGATGCTAGCTGCTGGAACTGTTCAATTTGTGCATAACTCTTGGCCGAGACCTGCATGCGTAGCTCGCCTCGTCCGGCATCAAACCGCAGCGTGCTTGGTTTAAGATCAGGAATTTTAACGAAGGTCGGCTCAAGGCTTTCTAACATGGTGAAGAATTCGCCGCCGGCTCCCTGCCCTTTAAGACTGCGTAATTCTCTATCCATTTGCGAGCGCAGATTAACAATGCGCGAACTGCCTGGGATCACTTGCTTGTAAATGGCTTCACTTTGCACCCGTAAGCGCTCTTGCTCGGCATTTAACTGATGAATATTCAATCCTTTATTGACCATCGCCAGTACCAGGCCGACCACAATCACAATGGCCGCATTACGCCACAGTGTCAGATGCTTGCCGTATTCACGTTTGGGCGTATAAGCGCCGCTAAGTAAGTTAAGCGGCGCGTTAACAATCCCTTGAGCGAGGACTAGCATAGGCAAATCAAGCGGTTGCGGCTCAATGTTAATGCCCTCAACGTTAAGCTCGGTATACCCCGCCACGGTAGGCGTATCGCTTTGTTTAGCCAGCATTTGCGGTAACGCCGCATTAAGCCAAGTTCCATTGAGGCTCATGCCTTCACCGGCACTGGTGCGAACTAAATAGTCTTGGTTAAAGGCCATCATAGCCCAATCACATTCGGCTAATGGTAGCGCCAGACAATCCGGTACGATTTGCTTGGGCTTAAGTCCCGCCTCTGTTAGCCAAGATAACCACTCTTGCATCTGCTCGTGAGCAACCACAGCCACACTGAGTGACTCACCTTCTCTTGGGCCTGTGACGAAATGCAGTTCATCTACATCTTCTGCCAATGTCTCTTCCAGCATAAACGGTAAGGCTTTAACCGCTTGGCGCTGACCTTTCTCTGGTAATTCAACCGCGGTTAAAGTGATAGCAGAAGACGGCACTAAAACATCAACGGGTCGCTGACCAGCGCGTTCAGAAAGCGTAGATAATGCCGCAGCATCAGGTAGCTCTCCCGAAGCAATAATTTCTCGCTCCTGTTCAGACCAAACCAGCCAAGAGCATGGTTGCTCTGCGGTTCTGCCTAAACGGATAAATAATCGTTCACTCACTGTCGTTCTCCGTGGTGTTATCGTTGCTGTAGGCCTTAGCACTGGCTAAGTACCGCAAACACCCTATTTGTTCTATTTGTTAGTCGTTACACAGTAGGAAAAATACTACTTTTGCCCGCCAAATTGCCGGGTAACAATTTCTAAGTTATTGCCGCCACCCAACTTCATCACACTTTCTAAGCGGAAGGTGGCATTATCAACAATCGCGCCAGCATCCAGTAAAAAGTAGCTACTCTTTAGTGCGAACGCAGACTTGTTAAAGTCAGGCTGTGACTGCACATTCCCTAGCGATGAATTAGACCAAAAGTCATCTATCGAATCATAGCCGTCACCAGGACGCTGGTTAATAATACTTTCGGCTTCGCCAATACCAATGTTGTTATCCATCATGCCCGCGAGCAATGCCGCTTGCTCAACCTCAATGGTATTCACATTCAATACCATGGTTTCTACCCCTGGAATCACACAAATATAAGGTAGCAGCTTAAGATAAATATCTTGGGTATACCCCATTACTGCGCGCAGTTCACTGCGGTGATTCATCAAGGTATTTGCCGCTCGATAAGGCACAGCACGCGACTCATACTCGGCATCTTCAGCACCAAACGGACTCGCTGTCGTATCTTCGTCAATATAATCTTGCAAGGTGTGAGTCAATCGCTCAGCGGCAAAATCATCCATACCTAGCGCGACTAATAAGCCTTTATACTGCACAGCTGGCGGTGAAAGTTTAGGCTGACCACCCTGCACTTCTGTGCTCTTTGTCGCTAATGAGTTTAAATTAAAACAAGACTGTAAATCGCTTATCTTACCGCCTATTTGGCCCTGCTCGGCAGGAAATACCACATCAGCCTGTGCCCAGTACTGTTGTAGATGCACTTCACCATCATCGGCATCTTCCATGTCTTGCTTGATCACTTTTTTGGCCAGCTCTTCAGCAGAAATCGCATACCAAAATGCTTGTTCATACTGCGCCAAATTCAATGTGCGCCTGACCGACAGCTGGTTGCGGCCATTAATGTTGGTAGCAATAATCGCTACCATCGCCACAATTAACATCACAACAATTAACGCAACCCCACGCTGCTTAGAGGGCAATCGACGTTTCATGGCTAATTACCTTGCCTATTGTTACCGGTATTATTGTTGCCACCGTTATTGTTGCCGCCATTTTCAGTGTCGTCGCTTTCGTTATCATTGCCGCCATTATTATTGCCACCGTTATTATTGCCGCCATTGTCATCACCACTGCTCTGTGATGTACCCGCTGGCAATAAGAACTTACGCTGAATAAGACCTAAACCTTCGACTTCAATTTCCACGGCAATCGCTTTGGGCAGCTTGGTCGCGTCAACTTTTCGCTCCCACTTATCTTCCATAAAGAAAGAGTATTCCACTGAGACCACATTTTCGATCACCACAGTTTTAATTGGCTCGGCACCAAACTCGGGTTCTGGGTAAGGAAAATGCCAACGCTCTAAATTACCTTCAACCACGACATAGGCCACCGATTGCAGACTGCCGCGGGGTAAGATCCCTTCAGGGTTTAACCAGCCAATTCTAAAAAACACTAACGATTCAGATTCTGAATCAAACATATCTGAGCCGGTTTGAAATACCGTGGTACCGCGACCACCTTCGAGTAAACGCGGTGTGCGAGCGACCATTTGCCCTAAGTCGCGCTGCAGCGCCCCAAACCCTTGTTGCATCGCTTTTAGGCGCACGGCAAAATCTTTGGTGGCTTCATCATTTTTCATTACCGTTTGCAGCACCGAATTCGCAGCTAGACCAATCATGGCAAAAATAGCGATTGCCACTAACATCTCAAGTAAGGTAAAACCACCACGTCTATTTGGCATCGGGGTTCAGCACATAGCTGCTCACTTGCGCAACAATTCGGTCGTAGCGTGAATCGTCACTAACACTGATACGGATCATCCGAAAATTATCATCGGTGGTTTTAATCACTTCTTTACGCCAAAACCACTCTTGATCAGCCAACTCTGTTGAGCCCTCTTTCTTGCCCAACTCGGGAAACTTACTTTCCAAGCGTGCTTCAACCATTTCGTTGCCAGCCACCCACTGAGCTAGAGTGCGCTGCTCTAAAATAGGCATATTGGCCATTTGGTCACCCAAGCTTTTTGTGATTGACACCGCGGCGATAGAAAATACCGCTAGCGCGACAATCACTTCTAGCAACGTCATCCCCTGCTGACTAGCACGCATGAGCAGACCCCACCATTAATGCGGTGATGTTACATCGGGCCCTATGGCATTGACTAATCGTCAAAACCATCGTCTCTCCCCAGAGTCATCCGACCCAATGCATCACCAACAACCAAAGCTTCAATCTCTTCACCGAGTTCATTTTCAGCCAAAAAACTCAGCTCAAAGCTACTCATTTCGCCGCTCGGAAACAGCATGATTTGCGGTTCTGGAAACTTCTTCTTGTCATCTTCTGACTTTTCAATCAAAGGTTCATCGAACCAAGACTCATCTTCTTCGTCTTCCTGAGTCAACGGTAAACCTTCAAGTATCAAGCTTAACGTCACGCCATATTCCATCTCTCTGGCGGTTAACATGCGATCGGCTTGCAGTGGCTTCCATTGACCATCATCATAAAACACATACTCATAGCGATTATCGTCAACAACAATGCCAAGAAAGTGGCCACTTAATACCGTTTCATCCAACACCATCTCTGTGGTGGCCATAAACTGATTGGCGATACGGTTGAGTTCTTGCTGACGATCTGCACCACTAATTGATAGGGTCACAGCCGCTGCTGCAAGCCCCATCAATAAAGCAACTAACATTACCTCCAGTAAGGTAAAGCCACGTTGGTGTGATGCGCGCATGATGTAGCTGTCGATTACTGGAAGTTTTGTAGGTTCCAGTTACCGATATCATCTTCGGTACCTGGTTGACGATCTGCGCCAGCACTAAAAATGTCTAAAGTGCCATTTTCACCTGGGCTCAATAGTAAATACTCATTGCCCCATGGATCTTGCGGTAAACGTCTAATGTAGCCGCCTTCACGATAGTTACGTGGCTCTGGAGAAAGCGTAGGTTTTTGAACGAGTGCTTCTAAGCCTTGTTCAGTTGTTGGGTATACGCTGTTATCGAGCTTATACATATCCAATGCATTTTCTAATGCCACAATATCTGAAACCGCTTTTTGCTGATCAGCTTTGTCTTTGTTACCCATTAGATTGGGGACGACCATAGAGGCCAAAATACCAAGAATCACGATTACAACCATGACTTCTAGCAAGGTAAAACCTCGATGTTTTTTGCTCATTTGCATTGATTACTTCCTCTGACGGTATTGCCCTTCAGCTGCCAGTATTCGTTAGCTAAAGGAAATGAAATTAATATCTGCTTAACCACTGATCATGTTGTTAAGCTCTAATATCGGCTGCAAAATAGCCAATACAATAAACAGCACCACGGCAGCCATACTGACAACCAGTAACGGCTCAAACACACCCAAGGCGATGTTAACATTTGACTCAAACTCACGATCTTGGTTGTCGGCAGCGCGCTCTAACATATGTTCTAGCTGGCCACTTTTCTCACCCGATGTGATCATATAGAGCATCATAGGCGGGAAAAGTTTCGTGTTACCTAAGGCGGCGCCCAAACTGGTACCTTCACGAACACGCGCAGTCGCTTCTTCAACGGCGGCGCGTACTTTAACGTTCATCAATACTTCGCTTGCAATGCGCATGGCATCAAGCAGCGGCACAGAACTGGCCGTCAAGATACTCAAGGTGCGAGCAAAACGAGCGGTGTTCAAGCCTTTACTGACACGACCAATCACTGGCAAGTGCAGCAGTAACGTATCGAACTTCATTCGATATTCGCTTTTACGCAATAGCTGCTTGATGACAAAAAATATCGCAACCATCACACCAAGAATAACTAAACCATAATCGCGGATGAAATCAGACGACACAATCAGCAACTGGGTTGTCCAAGGTAACTCTTGGCCCATGTGTTCAAACTGACCCACAACCTGCGGTACAACCGCGGCGAGCAAAATAGCAATAACCGTAATGGCGACCACAGTGAGTACCACTGGGTATATCATGGCTTGGGTCATCTTGCTTTTGAGCTGTTGACGGCGTTCGGTGTAATCAGCCAAACGATTAAGGACGACTTCTAAGTGGCCTGATTTCTCACCAGATGCCACCATGGCACGATAAAGATCATCAAAGATATGCGGAAACTCAGCCATAGAATCGGCCAAGCTGTAACCTTCAACAACCCGTGAGCGTACTGCCATCACCATACTGGCTAAGCGATCTTTCTCACATTGTTGACCAACGGCCTTTAACGCTTCTTCAACGGGTAGACCCGCTGCTACCAAAGTCGCGATTTGGCGAGTAATAAGGGCCAACTCGGCCACTGAAATGCCGCGCTTAAAATTGAAGCCGCCAGATTTAGCCTTACGCTCTTTTTCGACAACTGGGGTGATATCCAGCGGCATAAGGCGTTGTTCACGTAGCTGACTACGGGCATGACGAGCCGTATCAGCTTCAACCACGCCCTTTTGCTGCTTACCCGCCGTATCTAACGCTTTATACTCAAATGCTGGCATGATTATTCCTCGCGGGTGACACGCAGTACTTCTTCAAGCGTGGTCACACCGGCTAGCACTTTACTCATACCATCATGACGAATACTGGGCACTTCTGTGCGAATATACTTTTCAATGGCCAACTCACCACGGCCAGTGTGAATAAGCTCACGGACATTGTCATCAACCAGCAATAACTCATGAATACCGGTTCGGCCACGGTAGCCATTGAAACCACATGACTTACAACCCACCGCACGATAAATAGTGCGAGTATCACTGGCGTCGATGCCTAGTAATTCACGCTCACGCTCATCTGGTTGATGCTCAGACTTACACTCCTTACACAGCGTACGAATAAGACGCTGTGCTAGTACGCCCAGCAAACTCGACGATACCAAGAAGGGCTCTACGCCCATATCTTGTAGACGGGTAATCGCACCAGAAGCGGTATTGGTGTGCAAAGTTGAAATCACCAAGTGACCGGTTAACGAGGCTTGTACCGCAATTTGCGCGGTTTCTAAATCACGAATCTCACCAATCATCACCACATCGGGATCTTGACGCAAAATAGCACGTAATCCCCGCGCAAAGGTCATATCAACCTTAGTATTAACTTGCGTTTGGCCAATACCTTCAAGTTCGTACTCAATGGGATCTTCAACCGTGAGAATATTGGTATCTTTCGAGTTAATCTCGGTCAAACCGGCGTACAAGGTGGTACTTTTACCTGAACCAGTAGGACCGGTCACCAAAATAATACCGTGGGGCTTGCGGATTAAGTCATCAAATTGCACCCGAATATTTTCGGTCATACCCAGCTGCAGTAAATCTAAGTTACCGGCATTTTTATCCAACAAACGTAATACAACCCGCTCACCATGGCTTGATGGCATGGTTGATACACGCACATCAACTGCACGTCCCGCGATACGCAAAGAGATACGACCATCTTGTGGTACGCGCTTCTCCGCAATATCTAAGCGAGCCATGACCTTGATACGTGAAACTAATAACGATGAAAGCTTGCGGTTTGGCTTAAGCACTTCTTTAAGCACACCATCAACCCGGAAACGCACGACGAGCTGTTTCTCGTAGGTTTCAATATGGATATCTGAGGCTTCTTCTTTAATTGCTTCAGACAATAATGCGTTAATCAGCTTAATGATCGGCGCATCATCATCGCCTTCAAGCAGATCTTCAGTCTGGGGCAACTCTTCGGCTAGGGTGAACAAATCCATTTCATTACCAATATCTTCCATCAGCTGCTGCGCTTCTGAAGAGTTGGCTTGATAGACTTGCGTCAGTTTAGCTTCGAAGATAATGGGATCTAACTGGGCGATATTGAGCTCTTGGCCAGTATAGCGACGCACCTCAAGCATTGCTGCCAAAGGTGTCGTGGGGGTGTGATACAAGGTTAGCGCATCGTGTTCATCTTTATCTAACACTAACGCGTAGCGATGGGCAAACGCGAACGGTAAACGCTCGCGACTACTAGAGTGAAACACCTCATCCGACTCGGTTTCACTGGCCAACCCAAGCTCCGAGGAAACTTGGGTCAACTCTTCATTCGGAGTCGCTTGATTATCACTCATCTTCAGACTTTTCTGCCGCTTTTGCTTCTGTTTCAGCTTGCTCTACCGCTGCCGCATCGGCCGCTTTTGACTCGCTAATATGTCGCAATGCTGGGTCTGTTTCACGCATCTTGGTTTCTAAGCCTTTACCGTCTTTATAACGCTGCAGGACTTCGTTAACCTCTGGAGGCAGATACGCTTCTTGATCCCATTCTTCTAAAATCGGTACGTCAGCATTAGGCATTAAGTTCACACCACGTTCTTGCTGCTCAAGCTGCAATGCGCGGAAATAGTTGTACTTACGCCCGGCAATGCCTTCCATAGTGATACCGTCACGGATAATCGTTGGCTTAATAAACACCATTAAGTTCTTTTTCTTCTTACCGCTAGAAGAAGACTTAAATAAGTGACCGATAATAGGAATATCGCCTAAGAATGGCACTTTCTGCACACTTTCTTGAGTTTCTTCGTTAATCAAACCGCCTAATACAACAATTTGGCCCGAGTCAGCCATGACCGTAGTAGTAAGTCGGCGTGTCGCAAAGGTCACATCGACCCCGGTTTTACCGTTAATGCCTGATACTTCTTGCTCAATAGTGAGCTTAACCGTGGTGCCTTCGTTAATCTGTGGCACAACTTTTAATTTAACCCCAACTTCCTTACGCTCAACCGTTTGGAATGGGTTGTTATTGTTCGAGCTCGATGTTGAACCGGTTAGAATCGGTACTTCATCACCCACAATGAACGAGGCTTCTTGGTTATCAAGGGTGGTAATTGATGGTGTTGCTAATACGTTAGACTTGGTATCGCTCGACACTGCTTGAATCAAGGCGCCAAAATCGCCCATGGCTACACCCCATGCCATACCGTTTACCTTGCCCAGCGCTTGCGCTAGCAAAGTAATGTCACCTTGTACTTCTGGGTTGTCGGTACACGTTAGGTTGTCACCAGAACCAGTACAGGTTTGCGAGGCTTCTTGTGGCTGCGCTTGCCAAACACCCGCACCAATTTCACCAATGGTTGGACCTAAGTTGTTAAACTGTGTTCCGCCACCTGCGGCACTGGCCCACTGCACACCAAAACCAACGTCATCACCTTCGGCAACTTCTACAATAATGGCTTCAACCAATACTTGCGCACGGCGAATATCCAGTTGATTGACCACGCTCTCGATGGTACGCATCTGATCAGGCTCAGCACTGATCACCAAGGCATTGGTATCTGCGTGGGCCATAATGTTAATTTCGTTGCGGCGCTTACTACGACCCGCTTGTGGTTGACCGCCATCTTGATCATTAACCAGTTTTTCTGCAAATCCAGTTAACACTTCAACCAGATCTTCCGCTTTGGCATAACGCAGGTAACGAACTTTAGTGTTGCCCGTATTGGCTTGCTCAGCATCTAATTTACGAATTAGGCTAACAACACGCTGACGGCTTTTTTCATCACCACTAACAATCACTGCGTTGGTTCGTTCATCGGCAACGACTTTAGGTGCTTGTCCAGGTAACTGAGATTGGTTAGCAGTAGAACGGTATAGGGTATCGACAATACGCACTATTTCACCGGCAGAGGCATGTTCAAGCGGGACAACTTGAACCTCTGTATCACCTTGCTTATCAACACGACGAACAATCTCAACGAGCTTGTTCACTACCGCTGCTCGGCCAGAAATCATTAATACATTGGAAGGGTCATAGTTAACAACGTTACCGCCACCGGCGTTGTCATTAAGCTGCCTAAGCAATGGCGCCAGCTGTTTAGCTTCGGTGTTATAAAGTGCCACGATACGTGTCACCATCTCATCACCTAGACCGGGTGCATCATCATCTGCAACACGAATAGCAGATGTTTTCGCGTCTTTGTCTTTAATGACTTTAATGATGTTGTTGTCCATTTCGACAACCGCATAGCCGTAGACTTGCAATACATTGAGGAAGAATTGGTAATATTGTTCGTCATTAAGCAGATCATAGCTACGAACATTAATCTTACCGCGCACCGTCGGGTCAACGATGATAGTACGATTTAAGTTTTTACCAACAATGTTGATAAATTCTTGAATATCGGTGCCTTTAAAATTGGCCGCGTATTGCTCTGACCAAGCGAGTGTTGGTGCAAACAGCGAAGCACCCGCTATCACGCCAGCAATTAGCTTACGGCGAATCTTTTTATTATTCATTGTCGTTACGTCCCCTAAACCCTTTCTCTATTGCGGCAAACTAAACATGATCTCAACCAACTGATTATCTCGCTCGACCATAAGTGAGATTTCCGTCAGTTCGGGCAGCTGTGCCATGACTTCTAATGCTTGGCTCATATCGGTGAGATCATAGCCGTTCATTGATTTTGCTAAATCGTTGGCTTTAAAGCCAGCTTGTTTAAATAAGTCTCTATCTTTACCCGGGTTTAATCGATACCCGCTAAGCTCACCACCACTGCGCACGGGTGAAATGGCTAAATAATCGGTAATTTTGCTGGGATCAGCCAATAACTCATCCCGTGACTGTTGCAACTCAGCCGCCACTTTGCGGTTGGTACGTTGGTCAACTTGGGTCACTTTACGGTCGACTTTAGCTTGCTGAAGCTGCTGATTTGCTTGACTTTGTGTTTCATACTCTAAGCCATCAAGCATTAACGTCTCATAGCGACCGCTGTTGGTAATAATGATGCGATCAGCGTACACCTCTTTCAGTGACGCGGATGTGCCTTTAATTTTGTCACCTAAGCCATAGGTGTTTTGACTGCCGCTTGAGGCAATAACCGCTAAGCCTTTTTGCTCAGACGTGGACGCAACCACTCCGGTCAATTGAATCGACAGTGAAGTTTTGGGTGCATCGGTTATCATTTCGACAACATGCTCAACTTTGGCGTTACTTGAATCTTCATCATGTTGACCAAATAAGCCCAATTTTTGCAGCCCAGCAATATTGGCCGGTCCAGAACCCGAAGATGAAACCGGAGTTGGACGCCAATTTTGAGGCGAATCAGCGCCTGGAATGAGCTTCCATGTGATTTGCGCCAACAGGTAAAGAGCAATGACCAAACCAAGCCAAAATGTGGCTATACTCAAAGGCTTATGTGGTATCCCTGCCGCCTTGTTTAATACTTTATCTAATAAATCCATATAATGCGGACCCTCTACACAGGCCTCTGTTCTGATTAAGATAATTTAGGAATCTCTGACTCATGCTAACCTAGACAGCTAATAGCAACAAGCCCATAACAGTAGCTAAATTGGCGCACGCCTAGTAAATATGCTAACTTTACGCGCCTAAAAAGGGTGTGAAGTGAGTCGCTATATTAGGTGAAACCTGATTAAAAATACCGACTTCTTCCTCAGCTTGTGAGCTTGCCCACGCTACAGTGTAAATGGAGACGTCATGAGTCATTCCCATGAACCACAGCACACCGTCCGTCTCGATAAATGGCTATGGGCTGCACGATTTTATAAAACGCGTGCCATAGCCAAAGAGATGATAAATGGCGGTAAGGTTCACTACAATGGTCAGCGAACCAAATCCAGTAAACTAGCAGAGCTAGATGCTGTAATAAAATTAAGACAGGGATATGACGAAAAAGAGATTGTCATAAAAAAACTGTCCGATCAGCGTCAAAAAGCGCAGATCGCCCAAACCTTATACGAAGAAACGCCTCAAAGCATAGCGAAAAGAGAAACCTATGCTGAAGCTAGACGTTTAAACGCGCTTAATAATCCTGCGCCGGATACTAAGCCCGACAAGAAACAACGTCGTCAATTAATACGCTTTAAAGAAAGCTAACGTGAGATTGAAATGAGTAAAGATACATTACACCGTTACCTATTCGACAACGCCGATGTGCGTGGTGAAATCGTGCAATTGGAAAGCAGCTACCAAGAGATCTTGGCTGCCCACCAATACCCAGTAGCGATTCAAATTCTGCTTGGTCAGCTAATGGCCGCAACCTCACTGCTGACCGCCACACTAAAGTTCTCAGGTGATATCAGCGTCCAAGTTCAAGGTAATGGACCCGTTTCTCTTGCGGTTATTAATGGCAATAACCTGCAACAACTACGTGGCGTCTCACGTTGGCAAGGTGAGGTGGCTGATGATGCAAGCCTAGCCGAACTGATGGGCACTCAAGCTCATATGGTTATTACCTTAACGCCAACTAAAGGTGAGCGCTACCAAGGTGTTGTTGCCTTAGATAAAGAGACACTAGCCCAGTGCTTAGAACAGTATTTTGCTCAATCAGAGCAGTTGCCTACCAGTATCCACCTGTTTGCCAATGGCCAACAGGCAGCGGGCATGTTGCTTCAGGTTCTGCCGACCGACAATGACCACAATGCTGAATTTGAGCACTTAGAACAGCTAACGGCGACAATTAAAGCAGAAGAGTTGTTCGAACTGCCAGCTACCGATGTATTGCATCGACTTTATCATCAAGAACAAGTGCGCTTGTTTGACCCGATCACAGTGAGCTTTAGCTGTACCTGTTCACGTGAGCGCAGCGCCCAGGCGATAAAGACAGTAGCAAAGGCGGAAATTGACAGCATCATCGCTGAAATGGGTAAAGTGGATATGGGTTGTGAGTATTGCAATAGCAACTACAGCTTCGACTCTATCGATATTGAAGCCATTTTTGCTAATACGGAAGCGCCAGCGGCTAAACAATAATTATCCGCAAGATTGCCAAAATAAGAGGTAGCCGTGTGCTACCTCTTTTTTTTGGTCAATTTAGCGATCTTCCTCACACATTGCGCAACGCATAAGTTACAATCACGCCAAAGGCTAAATTACCAAAGAGTGATCAGCCTAAAAATAATTATAAAGTAGCAAAAAATAACTGGCGTAAGACCAGAAACATAATCATCCCGACCTCAAAATGGAGACCTTACAAATGGCGGATGGATCTAACCAAACTCACAGAAATCCCTCAACAGCACAGCTTGTCGAATTTGCCCTTGCACGCCAAGAAGGTCAATTGACTGCCAATGGTGCACTTGTCGCGAAAACAGGCGAACGTACCGGACGCTCTCCTAACGATCGCTTTATCGTCAAAGAGCCTAGCAGCGAAAATGATATTGATTGGGGCGCAGTTAATAAGCCGTTCGAAATGACAGCTTTTAACGCCCTATGGGACCGCGTTCAGGACTACTTAGCAGATAAAGAGACCTTTCAATCTGACTTAGAAGTAGGCGCCGAACCTGCACATTATCAACCGATACAAGTCACCACCGAAACCGCTTGGCATCAACTGTTTGCTCGCAACTTATTTATCGTTCCTGAGCAGTTTAATCCAGCTGACAAGCCTGTATGGCAAATCGTTAATGCACCTGGTTTTGAATGTGTGCCCGAGCGAGACGGCACCCACTCTGATGCCACTGTGATTATCAATTTTGCCGATCGTAAAGTGCTGCTTGCAGGCTTGAAATACGCTGGCGAAATGAAGAAGTCGATGTTCTCTGTACAGAACTTCTTATTGCCAGCCAAAGGCGTATTGCCTATGCACTGTTCTGCCAACGTGGGCAGCGATGGCGATACTACACTATTCTTTGGCCTATCAGGCACAGGGAAAACCACCTTGTCAGCCGATCCTAAACGTTTCTTGATTGGTGATGATGAACACGGTTGGGCTCCCGGTGGCGTATTTAACATTGAAGGCGGCTGCTACGCCAAGTGCATCGATTTGAGTCAAAAGAATGAACCGGTTATTTGGGATGCGATTCGTTTTGGCACAGTACTGGAAAATGTCACTATGGATGAGCAACGCATCCCTGACTACAGTAATTCAACGCTAACTGAAAACAGTCGTGCGGCTTATCCTTTAGAGCATATTGCCCAGCGTAAAGAGGAAAACCGCGGCAATGAACCCCACGCAGTGGTCTTTTTGACCTGCGATGTTTCAGGGGTACTGCCACCGGTTTCAGTATTAACCAAAGAACAAGCGGCCTATCACTTCCTGTCAGGCTATACCGCTAAAGTTGGCTCAACTGAAATGGGATCAACCTCGGCTATTCAGTCTACGTTCTCAACCTGCTTTGGTGCGCCTTTCTTCCCGCGTCCAGCTGGCGTTTATGCTGAGCTATTGATGAAGCGTATCGAAGCATTTGACAGCCAAGTCTATCTCGTGAATACCGGGTGGACAGGTGGTCCTTATGGCGTAGGTAAACGTTTTGATATCCCGACAACTCGAGCCATTGTTGACGCGATTGTAAGCGGTGAACTCAAAGGGGTTGCAACTGAGCATCTTGAAAAGCTTAACTTGCATGTTCCTACCGCGGTAAGCGGCGTTGATAGCCAACTACTTAACCCTATCAACACATGGGAAGACCAAGCGCTATACAACGAGTATGCACAAAAGTTGGCCCAGAGCTTTAGCGATAACTTTGCTAAGTACCAAGTGCCTGACTCGATTAAAGATGCTGGCCCAAAAGCCTGATCGCTAGCACTTAAAGCACGGCTTTATTACCGATAAACATCCCGGTTTCAGCTTCGCTGCGCCGGGATTTTTTATGCTCGCAACACAAAAAGTAAAGCAAGCTTGACTTATTGTTCAGCTCAGCCTAAATTAAAGTCAAGCAAGCTTTACATTTGAGTTTGACTATTTGATACACGAATGAGTAAGGAGACTTATGCGAGCCATAATAGAAGCAATCTGCGCCAAGGGGTTACCCAAGCGCGACATTCACAACGCAAATCGAGTCAATCTGTTGGCCTTGTTATGGGCCAGTACCATGTTACTCGGTACCGTGATTATTGGATTAGAGTTTCCATTACGTGATGTGGTTTTTACTGCAGTGTTGCTGCTACACATTACCATCAGTATTATGATGTTGTTGGCCTTTAAACGCTTTATCACTGAGCTTGATGAGCTAGAGAAAAAAGTCCAGTTAGATGCGCTAGCAATCGCGGTGGGAGTCGCTATTATCGTATTCTCTAGCGGCTCAATACTGGCAAATGCTGCCTTAGTGCCTGAACTTAAGCCGTGGCTGCTCATTATCATTATCGCTGTGACCTACATGGTTGGCATCATTAAAGGAAGATTGGCTTACCGATGAATAATCGCCTCAAAGAATTACGGGCGCAGCGCCGCTGGACTCAAGCTGACTTAGCCGACAAATTGGAAGTATCACGTCAGACCGTTAACGCTATTGAAAAGGGTAAGTATGACCCGAGTTTACCGTTGGCATTTAAACTGGCGCGGCTGTTTGACAGCCCGATAGAATCAATCTTTCAAGAAGAGACTTTAGAACCCAACCGTTAATATTAATATCGCTTGCACTCCACGGTACAAGCGATACCTAATCTGCTAGAACAAAGCTTGAGTTAACTGAAAGCTCAAGCCAACTTGATTAGCGCTGATTTCGTTAATATTCCTTGTTATGCTGCAATATTCATCTTCATATTAATTGATGAATAACCAAGAGTAGTCACTGTTTAATCACTCAATTTAATTCACAGTTAAACAAGGACAGCAGCATGACATTAGGAAAACGACTTAAACAGTGCAGAACCGAGCGTAACCTCAGTCAGCCTGAGTTAGCTGAGCTCGCTGGTATTGAACAATCTTATCTCTCTAAACTGGAAAATGATAAGTCGCTGCCATCCAACGACGTATTTCGCCAACTATTAACAGCATTGGCAATGACAACTTCAGAGTTTATCGAATCTATTGATACACAAAAGTATCGCCAGCAACTGATGCAAATTTCAGACATTGAAACCGTCATTAATCATCGCAAAGTAAATCAATTCATTTACCAGCGTCGGGTCCTTTACCTCTGTGCACTATTAATCGTTGCCGGAGTCACGGTGTTCTATACCGGTGTCAGTAAACAGCTATTTCCTCAGCAGCAGTTTCAGTATCAATCGTTAGGGATTGTGTTACCTGGAGAGCCACTCGATATTTTCTCATCCTGGTCACACCGAATGGCGATGACAACTGAGAATGACCGCCAACTACGCAGTCAAAAGCGGCTAGAAATGGAACAACGCCGAGACGTCCACTTTATACTCACAGCAGTGAACCAAAGCCAACAATTCGTCGCCGATGATCCACAAGGAAAAAGACTCTATACCTTAGATAAACAGGTGGAAGTACCGCAACCCATTAACGCATGGCTACAAATTATTGGCGTCATGCTGTTTATTAGCGGTGTGGTCGGTTTTGGGTTAGAAAGGCGGCTGTATCAACTCTTCACCTATAATCAATCACTTTAAACCAATGTAACCATGAGCAATGTGGCGGTTGCTCAGTGGTTGCACTTGTCAGCAAATTAATGAAATATAACGGAGTCTTAATACTAAATCTGCCTCAAGATGGATGACTAATCATGCGCCTACGATCACTTACCGCATTTGTCAGCATACTCGCCGGTAGCACTGCTTTTTGTGCCCTCGCCGCTGACCACACTCATACGCCAACACGCGCCAACACCTACGTAAACGATGCTATTTTACCGCCCATTATGCAATGGCAAGGTAACAGCGAATCCCTTATTGTCGCCGCCGATAATGAATGGGCGACCCCTTTTGAACAACACGGACTAAAAACCAGCCCGAGTTACGACGAAACCTTTAGCTGGCTGGATAAGCTTATTGAACAGACCGACATGTTCAAAAAAGTCAGTTTAGGTAAAAGCCCTCAAGGCCGGGACATCTGGATGATTGTCGCCTCCAAAGAGGGCATCGATGATCCGCAAAAGTTGCAAGAGCTTGGCAAACCCACTTTGCTCGTGCAAGCCGGTATTCACTCGGGTGAAATTGACGGTAAAGATGCCGGTATGATGTTGCTGCGTGATATGGTGTTTGGCAACAAAGCCGAGTTGCTCGACAATGCTAATTTATTATTTGTACCAATTTTCAGTGTTGACGGGCACGAGCGTAGCACCGATGTAAACCGCGTCAATCAACGTGGTCCGGTAGAGATGGGCTGGCGAACGACAGCTAACAATCTCAATCTCAATCGCGATTACGCCAAAGCTGATGCGCTGGAAATGCAGCACATGCTAGCCGCTATCAACCTTTGGCAACCTGACCTATATATTGATGTGCATGTGACTGACGGCATTGATTATCAGTATGACGTCACTTTTGGCTACAACCTGTCCCAAGGCATGAGCCCCAGCGGCTACCAATGGTTAGAAAAGCAATATCGCCCTGCCGTAGAGCAAGCGTTAACCGCGCAAGGTCACGTGCCAGGGCCACTCGTATTTGCGATGGATAACCGCGATATGAGTAAAGGCCTGTCACTATGGAACCCCAGTCCACGTTACTCAAACGGTTACGGTGATGCCAGACATTTGCCAACAATTCTCATTGAAAATCATAGTCTCAAGCCGTTTAAACAACGAGTGTTAGGCACCTATGTGATGTTAGAAGCCAGTCTTAAAGTCGTTAGCCAGCAAAAGAGTAAGCTTCGAGCGGCAATTCAGCAAGACAATTTCCGCTACCCGCAAATGGTAACGCTCACCTGGAAGCAAGAACAACAGGCACAAGGTTGGGATTTTAAAGGCATCGACTATAGCGTAGAAAAGAGTGAGATTAGCGGTGCGGATGTCGTGCGCTGGAATGGCCAACCTAAGTTATACCCTAACTTACCTGTGATTGGTTCCACTAAAGCTGATATTCGCATTAAACGCCCTAGCGCCTATTATATTCCGCCGCAATGGCAACAAGTGATAGAACGTTTAGCGATCCACGGCGTACGTATGACAACGCTCAGTCAACCAACCACATTGGCATTGCAGCAAACAACTTTTACTGACTATGACTTTTCAGAGTCAAGTTATGAAAGCCGCCAGCGCGTTGAGGTGACGACAGACCAAGCTAAGATCACCACCACCTTAATGCCAGGTACAGTGAAAATAGACACCAAGCAACCGCTGGGTGATCTAGCAATATTGCTGCTCGAACCTCAGTCTCCAGATTCCTTCCTGCAGTGGGGGTTCTTCAACCCCATCTTTACCCGAACTGAGTATATTGAAGAATATGCTGTGGAGCCATTAGCCGCGCAGATGCTGGCCGACAACCCAGCCTTACAAGCAGAGTTTGATACTGCGCTGCTTGACCCCATGTTTGCCACTAACCCTAAGGCCCGTCTACGTTGGTTTTATGAGCGCAGCCCCTACTATGATCAGCAATATCGTGTTTATCCGGTATTAAGCGCACAGTAGCCAGCAGCGGTACCAGTAATCATTAACGAATAGCTGGTGCCAATACTAAGCTGGTTTGGTCGCTGCAATGGAAAAGCATAATGGAATACGCTGTTGCTGATGCAAAATATAATAGCGCTCATCGCTTTCACCCAGCTGGCCACCGGCAATCATATCGGCAAAGCAATTGTAGGGTGAGTAGTCAAACTCACTAAATTGTTGCAAACAGAGCCCAGCCTTGAGCAATGCACTAATCACATTCGCCAAAGAATGTGGCCAAGTGACCATGGTGTGCTTCTCATCGCTGGCGTTCTCAGTGTAGGTCCCCTCCTGCTCAACATCAGCTTGCTCCTGAGCAAAATAACTGTAGCCCTCTAGCATCGCCTCAACGGGGTGAAACTCCACCATATAAAACTGACCACCCGCCTTAAGACTACTGGCGATAACCTCAGCCCATTTGTCTAAGTCGGGCAGCCAACAGATGGCACCGTATGAGGTAAACACTACATCAAACTGGCGTTGTAACGTCGCTGCTGCCGAATAGAGATCGCAACATACAAACTCAGCGTCAATATCGGTTTTTGTGGCTAACTGCTGCGCCTGTTCAATGGCCACCGATGATAAATCAACACCCGTGACCTTGGCACCTTCCCTTGCCCACGATAAAGTGTCTAAGCCGAAATGACATTGCAGATGCAACAAGGACTTGCCCTTAACATCTAAGGCACTGAGCTCAATTTCATTCAGCGAACTTTTACCTTCAAGAAAGCCCGCAACATCATAAAATTTTGAGCCCACATGAGTTTTAGTCCGCGCATCCCACGCGGCTTTATTTAATGCTAAATAGTCCATATCTTCCTATTGGCTTCCTATCTCTGTGCACTTGGTCAATTGTGCTAATAATTGCGGTAAAAGCTAACACCTTTCGATAAATCGCGCCAATTACAGCAGACGCCCACGCATGTAGCAGGAGGTAAAAGCCAATAAATACAGCAAGATAAAAATCTGGCATAAAGTCTGCTTTATAAACAGCATATGAGGAAATAATTAGATTAAAAAGGGAATACACATGCTAAAACGCTCGATACTATTGTCTACTGTTTGCGCTATCAGCTTATCTGGCTGCATCATCAATGTCAGCAAAGCCAACATGGCACCACTTGAACATAAACACCAATCCTTGCAGCTCGATGCCACTGAGCTAGAGGGCTTGATTGCGACCACTGGTGCCGGAGCGCTCAATATTCAAGGTGTGGCTGGTTTGAATCATGTCAAACTAGAAGCCGATATCTATACCCGCGACGGCATCAGCCCAAATTTATCTTTAAAACGCCAAGGTAATCAGGCCATTGTTGTCGCTGATTTCAACGACCAATCACACTCAGGGCGCTCACCTTATATCGACGTAACGCTCAGAGTTCCGGCACGCTTTAACATGGAAATCGAAGATGGTTCTGGCTCCATTGACATCGATGGCGTCAACGCCAACATTGCCATCAGCGATGGTTCAGGCAGCCTGTCCGTCACCAATGGTAACAACCTCACCATTAATGATGGTTCCGGTTCTATTGCGGTGCGCGATATTCAAGGTGAAGTGTCGGTTGACGATGGTTCAGGCTCTATGGAGCTAGTAAACATTGGCGGTGATGTAATGATTAACGACGGTTCGGGCGATCTCAGTGTTAGAGATGTCGCCGGTAAAGTCACCATCGATGACGGCTCAGGAGATATCGATATCAACAATGCACAAGCCTTGAACATCATCGATGCTGGCTCTGGTGATGTTACCGTCGACAATGTTGAACGGAGTATGGCGATGTAAACTGGCTCGCCCAGTCCCATACGCAGTTCCAAACACAAGCGCAGTCACAATCTTCCCGGCGCAGCGACATCAATCTAGTTAGAACATGTCGCTGCCCACCCTAGTTAAATAATCCCCCAAAGCTTAGCATTTACTTACGTAGCAGAAAACTTGGCGGGATATCGCCAGCGATAAACTAATAGCGCTGCAGTTAACACAATCAATCCGACCCGCAACCCAACGACCTGCCACAGCAAAGCTTGATCAATCAGCTTTTCGCCAATACAGACCACCAGCACTAAATACAGGAAACCAAATACTTGCAGTACTCGAGTTTGGCTCAATGTCACCAAAGGGATGAAGCGACAAGCCACAAAAGCGCAAAATAGCCCCACAAATGCGCCCATCACCACATCAACAGGCCAATGCGCTCCCACCATTACACGTGACATTGCGACCATCAATGCGACGCCAATAACAGTCAATTGCACCGAAAGTTGACGCGTTGCCAACACAATCAGACCCGCTAACAAGAAAGCGGTCGCAGCATGCCCAGAGGGAAAGCTATGACTTAAACGAGTCTCACCAATAATATGTAGAAAATCTAACACTGCAGCAGGCCGAGGCGCATCGTAATAGCCCTTCAAAGCGGGCACCAACAATAGAGACATGATACTGGCGACAACCACTCTCGCCACCATGTCGGGGCGATAAACTAAATAGGCAAGTGCCAGAAAACCAAGTGTTGCACCGTCACCAATATCGGTCAACATGGCGAGTAAGCCCGGCGCAAATAGTTGGCCAAATTGATTAAGTTGGCTAAATACCGCCAAATTAGTCGCATCATTGAGTAGTAATAGATGCAGCGCAAACAAGAGCAATACTAAGAGTTTAAAACTCACATCGGTGAGTACGCTTGGCGATACTATCGCTTTTGGGTAGATGACCTGCTCTGTCACAGGGTGTTCCTCGCAATAAGTCTATCTTGCCAGCTTAAACACAGCACTGTGAAATTTTAGTGAATGCCGACCTCAATCTGCAGCAAAATAGCTGCAGATAAACAGTCGTGTGTGGATATATTCATCTATTTAACTAAACAATAAATAGTAAAAATAGTTTATTAGCGGTAAATACTAACCAATAATGTGAGCATGCAAGCAATGACAGCATCATTTTATCTATGATGCGATCAGAGCTAACTTTTGTGTTTTATTCAGCTTTTTAATCGCCGCCTCGCGTTTAGAGGCACTGGAGCGATCTGCCTGTGGCTCTTGATAAACCAAAGCTAATGGGCCCTTGCCTCGCAAAAACTTAGCCCCTTTAGGGGCCCCGTCACTGTGCTCAGCAAATCGCCGCGCCACATCGGTGGTAATACCGGTATAAAGCTGGCCTTTTGCGCAGCGAATGATGTACACCCACCATTGTGTTGGCTTAGCAACACCTGTAGCAGCTTCAGTCATTCCCCAACCTTAGCGGCTTAAATTTAGCCAGTTTATGTGCCAACTTTGGCGTTAATTCAAACATATTCCACATTGCGTAAGACACCATCAGGCCACTATATACGATTAAGGCCTGGCGCATCCATTGCACTTGAGGGAAATTAGCAAAGCCATCTCCACTTTGGCTGTCGACGACAATCAAGACCAACAAAATCCCTAAATAGCATAACGACTGCCTGCTTCGATTAAGTTGCCAGTCAGTGCAGCAGCGGCTGGACGCGGCGCATCGAAATAGTGTTTCAGCAAAGGTACCATGACCAAACTCAGCACGGCGGCCAGCAACACTTTGCCGGTGCGCTGTGAATATCGCACCAAATAACACAGGGCAACCGCCCCCGTAGTAATGCCATTGCCGAGGTCATTGATCATGGCGATCACACTCTCTGGAATCCATAAGTGGCTTTGATTGAGCAGGTAAAACAGGCTCTGATTGACCTATGAGTTGAGCATTAATATATGTATAAACAACAAACCTACCAAGGCGACTAGAAATGCTTGTTGGGTGTCATTGCTATTTTCAGTTTGAAGCTGTGTTACTGCCATGTAAGTATCGCCATCTAGCTAAAAGTATGGCGATACTACTGTCGTGCATGTCGATGAAATGGCTTCGACAAAAACTTCACACCCGTTGTAGATATAGGTTGCTGACGCTTAGCTTGCTATCCCGAGAACGGTAAACATAAAAGCGTATTCGGTCGCCACATCTTCATAGTGTTTATAGCGACCACTTTTCCCCCCATGTCCGGCACTAAGGTCAATATCAAACAGCACAGGTTGATCGCCACAGCTGTATTCTCGCAGTTTTGCTACCCACTTAGCAGGCTCAAAATACTGTACTTGTGAATCATGGAGGCCACTGGTCACCAATATTGGTGGATAAGGCTGTTCACTCACTTGATCGTAGGGCGAATAACTTAGCATATAATCAAAACTTGCCCGCTCATTCGGGTTGCCCCATTCATCATATTCATTGGTTGTCAGCGGTAACGTTTCATCGAGCATCGTTGAAACCACATCCACAAAAGGCACGTGGGCGGCAACAGCACAATATAAATCAGGCGCTTGATTCATGACACTACCGGTCAATAAACCACCAGCACTGCCACCCGAGGCCAGCAATTTTTGCGGATGGCAATAGCCCAGCTTAATCAGCTCGCGACTGACATCGATAAAGTCATTAAAGCTGTTCTGTTTATTGAACATGCGGCCACTATCATACCAATGACGCCCAAGCATCTCGCCGCCACGTACATGAGCGATAGCGTAGACCACGCCTCTATCAAGTAGCGACAATATCGCACTATCAAACCAAGGCTCTATGGTATGGCCATAGGCACCATAACCATATTGATAAAGTGAGTTGTTACCATCACCTTGAAAGGCATCACGGCGATATACGAGTGTCACGGGTATTTGGCAAGCATCACGGCTATCGATAAATAGTCGCTCACTGCAATAATCATCAGGGTTAAACCCACCCGCGACCTGCTGCTGTTTTAACAAGCGGGCTTGGCCGCCATGGCTAAGTTCGTATTCATACACCGACTCTGGCGTAGTCAGGCTGGAATAATAGACTCGTAATTTGTCACTGTCTTGACGTGGGTTAACATCTAAACCTGCAACATAGGCACTGTCGTTGAAAGGCAGTTCAAACAGTAGTTTCATATCTAAGTCATAGACGTAGATATGGGTTAAACCTTGCTCACGTGTCTGCACGACCAAATGATTTTGTAGCGCCAGCACATCTTCAATACGCACATCGTCGCGCCCGGGTATTAACACCTGCCACTCAGCACGGTCGGCAATATTGGCCGCATCAGCACGTAACAATTGAAAGTTACTCGCCTGCCAGTTAGTTAAAATGAAGTAGCTTTGGTGGTGCTTTGCGAGCGCATATTCCACGCCGGTTTGCCGAGGTATTAGTGGCTTGAAATCCGCCGTTGGTGCATCTGCAGCCAGCACTGACACTTCTGAGGTAACGGTACTCTCGTGACACAGCGTAATTAAGGATTCATCTAAGGTTTTGCCGAGGCTTAAGTAAAAGCTGTCGTCTTGTTCTTGGTAAACCAGCCGGTCTGCAGACTGCGGCGTACCTAAACGATGGCAGTAAACCTTATTACCCAACAAGGTTTGCGGATCTTTAGCAATATAGAACAAGTGATAGTTATCTTGCGACCACACGATTTGACCATCAATGCCATCCAGCTGGTCTTCGAATAGTTCGCCACTGTGCAGATCTTTAATATACACCCGATAGATACGTCGACTTAAAGTATCTTCTGCAAACGCAAGCAACTGCTCATTGGGACTTACTGCGAGGCCCCCCAAATCATAAAACTCATGCCCCTTGGCACGCTCATTGAGGTCGAGCATTAATTGATACTCACCTTGGTATTGACGGCTACGCTCAAACAAAGGGTATTCATTGTCGGCGCAATATCGCTGCTGATACCAGTGCTGATGCCAATAATAGGGCACACTCGACTCATCTTTATCTAATCGGCTGGTCAATTCAGTGAACAACTGCTGCTTTAACGGCTCAATCGGTGCCATGACCGCATCACAGTAGTCTTTTTCTGCCTGCAGGTGGGCTAACACTTGCGGGTCTTGGCGTTGATCATCTCTAAGCCAGTGATAATGATCGGTACGATTGACGCCATGCTGCTTGTGCACATGCAATCTTTTCTCCGCAACGGGCGGGCAAACTTGAGTATTAAACTGGGTCACGGTGAGCGTATCCTCGCCAGCACCTAAGCTCACTTAGATGCATCTATGGGTTAATCATCTTAGTGTACGCCTTTATTGACTCCAATCACTACAGTAATTAATGGCCAACTTGTGATCAATCGTGGTTGTTATTTGGCTTAAATCAGTTCAACATACGCCCATCTGCAAATCACTAGCAGATACATTCTCAGGGCGGGGTGTGACTCCCCACCGGCGGTGATAGTGTTTTCACTTAAGCCCGCGAGCGCCTGTACTGAGCATACTCAATACAGGGTCAGCAGATCTGGTGCGCATAACTGCAACTCCAGAGCCGACGGTAATGAACGCATGGTGCGTACTAAGTCCGGATGAAAGAGAATATAAGATAACTGCATGCAGTCCACACTGTAAGCAGACCTATGCTTATACATCTATCACAATAGGCTTATTGTCTAGCGTTAGATGACTTTTCCAATGCCCTGATTCTGGCTAAACCCATGTTTAAGTATTACTAAGGAATAAACCATGAATCAGTCACTATTAGCCCCTTATGGCAATGCCATTGAACGTGTAGAGACGGCGCTAGAAGCCCTCAAACAAGGACAAGGTGTACTTGTTGTTGATGACGAAGATCGAGAAAATGAGGGCGACCTAATTTTTTCAGCTGAGCATCTCACTAATGCGCAAATGGCCATGTTGATTCGCGAATGCAGCGGCATCGTCTGTCTTTGTCTAACTGATGAGCAATGTCAGCATTTAGCACTGCCACCTATGGTAAGCGACAACTCGAGCCAATATGGCACAGCCTTTACTGTGAGCATTGAAGCCAAAGAGGGAGTCACCACCGGCGTCAGTGCCGCAGACAGAGTCACCACCATCAAAACCGCCATTGCCGACAATGCCGTCGCTAGCGATCTAGCACGACCAGGACATGTCTACCCTTTGCGCGCCCAACCCGGTGGAGTATTTACTCGACGTGGCCACACTGAGGGCACAATTGATTTAATGATACTCGCAGGCTTAAAGCCAGCGGGCGTATTATGTGAAGTAACCAACCCAGATGGCACGATGGCACGCTTGCCGCAAATCATTGAGTTTGCAAAGCAACACGCAATGCCGGTATTAAGCATTGAAGATATTGTCGCTTATCGTAAAGCCAGTTTAGCGCAAGCAAGCTAAGCATTTATTTACTATGGCTAAACAATAAATACCATATCTAGTTTATTGTTTAGCCTTTAAGCCATCAAGGCTTAGCTTCTAGCCGTATCTGCCTTAAAAATCAACAACAGCAATAAGTTGCAAACTATTACAATACGTTGCTAATTAACCCTGCTGACATTAATTTCGTGACCTAGATTAGACTTTGGTGAAATAACCATGACATCGGATAACGGCTATGATAATTATCCTACTCTTCTTTTTCAGCGGTGCGATACCTCTGGCGCAATTTATCAACAGGGAGTGATCCATGGCGTCAATGTTGAATCGAATGAGCCTTAAACAAAAGCTTATTCTGTTTGCAGCCATTCCAACTGTGGTAGTGCTTATTTTTGGCACTTTGCGCATGTTAACCTTGTTTGAACGTTTCCATGTTGCTCATACCAATTCGACCGCAATCACTATCACTCAGCAAATTGAGTCGTTAATTTTTGAAGTGCAAAAAGAGCGCGGCTTATCGGCCGGCTATCTCAGCAGTCAAGACAACCAATATCAACGCAAGTTGATTTCACAACGCGAAATTACCGACAGCCACATCGCGGCGTTACTCGATAACGCCAACCTAACCAGTTTGTTGCAGTGGTTCGACAATGCTGACCACAACAAGAGCTTAGCCGTCAAAATTCAACGCATCATGCTATTGACGCAGCAACTGACAACTGTACGACAACAAGTTGATAGCAAGCAAGGCAATCAGAGTTTTGACTATTATTCAGAGTTAAACCTCAACTTACTGCGCTTTATCGACCAGTTACAAATCAGATCCAATAGTATTGCCCAAAGCCAAGCATACAACGACCTGTTGCACGTACTGCACATTCAAGAGCTCGCTGGCAAGCAACGCGGACTGGTTAATCGTTTACTGTCTTCAAAACAACTCGAGTCAGAGACTTTTCTGGCAATTAATCACGTTGAAAGCGAGCTACAAGAACAGACTGTAGAGGCGTTATCGACAATGCGGCCTCAACACCGACAGGTACTAGACCAAATACTCAATAGCAACAGTAATAGCACTCTGCTGAGCATGCGCGACAATATTGCCGTACAAATGCGCATTGTCGACCAAGCCCATGAAATTAATAAATTAATGGGCTACGGCGGCCTTATCCACGCTTTTAAAAACTACCTGTTACGCGGTGAAGACCACTACTATCAGCTGTTTCATACCCACCTAGAAACCTTGCAGCAATACCTCAACCAGCTCAGCAATACTCCCGGGTTAACCGAAGCGCAGCAGGCTGCCGTGGCAGCAATCAAATCTACGATCAGCTTGTACAAGCACAATCTAGATGAGCTCAGCGTGTTAAAGCAGACCGGCAACGACATTAGCGCCCAAGACAAACACGTGCGAATTAATGATCAACCTATGCTAAAAGCATTAGAAGTGCTGCAAGCACAGCAGCCTTTGGTATCGAATGTGCAATGGTGGAATACGGCAAGTCATCGTATTGAAGCGCTTTACCAATTAAGTACGTCTATTACCCAAGAGTTAGCGACATTGAGCGCCACTGAAAGACAACAGGCAGTCAGCTACCTGATTATTGGTTTTAGCATTGCCATACTGAACTTGGTTTTATTACTGTTTTTTGGCCGCAACCTCATTAGAAGCTTAGTGGGTAGTATCACTCAAATTGTTAACGCCATGGGGAATATGGCTAAAGATCCGCAGCTTGAACATCGCTTTACCGTCCGTGGCAATGATGAAATTGCGCAGCTATCGCAGTCACTCAATACCATGCTGGACGAACGGAAAAAATCCCATTCACAACTGGAACTCGCCGCGGCAGTATTTGAGTATTCCGCCGAAGGCATTGTGGTCACCAACAAAGATAACTTGATTGAACTGATCAACCCCGCCTTTACCCAAATAACCGGCTATACCCTAGATGAAGTAAAAGGCCGCAGCCCAGCAATACTTAATTCTAACCAACAGCCACGCCGTTTTTATGATTCAATGTGGCAATCCTTACAAGAGAAAGATCGTTGGGAAGGTGAGATTTGGAATCGCCGCAAAGATGGACAGATTTATCCGGAATATCTGGCAATCACTGTGGTTCGTGATGACGATGGCAATATTGTGCATCACATCGGGCTGTTTTTGGATATCAGTAAACGCAAGAAATATGAACACGACATTTGGTACAAAACCAATTTTGACGCATTAACCAATCTGCCTAATCGACACTTATATAACACCCGTTTTCAAGAAGCACTGGACGCGGCCACTCAAGACAGGCAACCAATTGCCATTTTGTTTATTGATCTTGATAGATTTAAATACACCAATGATATTTATGGCCACAACACGGGTAATGAGTTACTCAAACTGGTCGCCGCGCGCTTAGAAACCTTACTCGGTAAAGAAGATTTTCTGGCTCGATTAAGCGGCGATGAGTTTGTTATCATCATGCAGAAAATTGCCAACCCCCAAGCAATTCAACGTATGGCCGATCAAATTGTGCAGCACCTATCATCACCATTCGGTGTACTGAATAATGAAGTGATGATCTCAGCGAGTGTGGGCATCAGTCAGTTCCCTGATAATGGCGACGATATTGAAACCCTCACCCGCAATGCAGAAACCGCAATGTACCAAGCCAAAGGGGAAGGACGTAACACGTACCGATATTTCTCTTCAACAATGAACCAGCAAATGATAGCGCGAATTGAGCTAGAACAGCATTTGCGCCATGCGGTGATTCATCATCACTTTTGCCTGCATTATCAGCCAATTATCGATATGCACAGCGGTGATATCGTGGCGGTAGAGGCGCTGATCCGATGGAACGACCCCAAACAGGGACTCATTTCACCCGATGCGTTTATCCCGATTGCTGAAGAGACCGGCTTGATAGAACCCGTAGGTGAATGGGTGGTCCAGCAGGCACTAACTGATTTGCGTCAATGGCATGACCAAGGTCATATGATCAACATGGCAATCAATGTCTCTGGCCGCCAGTTGATTAACGCCCAACAAAAGTCGTTTCATTGCCTACTACAAGGTTGGCTGCAAAAGCTAGATATTGAGCCTAGCTATGTCCACGTTGAAATCACTGAATCAATGTTGATGGCAGACAAAGAGCTTAGCCTGCAAGCGCTGGCATCGATTCGTGCTTTGGGAATCGATATCTATATTGATGACTTTGGTACCGGCTTCTCTTCACTGAGCTACTTAACCCGCTTCCCTATTTCGGTGATTAAAATCGATAAGAGCTTTATCGACAATATGATTGAGAAAAACTCAGACGCAAACCTGATTAAAGCCATAATCCAAATGGGTAAAAGCTTAGAATTAAACTTAGTGGCGGAAGGGATTGAAACGTTAGAGCAGCACGCCTATCTACAACAATTAGGCTGCGATTATGGCCAAGGTTACTATATTTCTAAGCCATTGCCTGCTGTGCAGTTACTCAATTTACTAAAAACAAAAACCGATGATAAACATCGGTTTGAAGGGCAATCTTTTAATATTTAGGCAAGCAATCGTGCTTGCCTAAACCAACTTACTCGCAGTTAAGCTTCAGTTGATGTCATAACGCTGGCTGATTCTTCTACCGCCATTTGCGCCAAATCTTTATCAACAAAGAACAATGCCTTGCCGTCTTCGCCCACTAGGCGAATCTTATCAACAATAGATTTAAACAGTTTTTCTTCTTCGTGTTGCTCAGACACATACCACTGCAAGAAATTAAACGTTGAATAGTCTTGGTTGGTAAATGCCACATGAGCCAACGCGTTGATTTTAGCAGTGATCATCTGCTCATGTTCGTAGGTGTATTCAAATAGCGCTAATAGCGAATTGAACTCTGCCTGTGGTGCTTCAATCGCACCGAGTAACGGCATACCGCCAGTTTCGCTGACATAAGTAAACAAGCGATGCATATGTTGCATCTCTTCATCAGCATGGGCACGCATAAATTTTGCTGCGCCTTCAAAGCCCTTATCTTCACACCATGCACTCATCTGTAAATACAAGTTAGAAGAGAAAAACTCGACATTAATCTGTTCATTTAACTGATCAATCATTGTTTGCGTCAGCATATTCCGTCCTCATCAATCACGATTTATATTTTTGTTGACGCATATTGTGTTTTAGCCCTTGATGAATTGCAAACTTATTTACTCTATTGCCGCAATCTAAATCCTTGTTTATAAAATACAAATTATTATCATTCCCAATGGGTTACTCACTAACACGTACCACCGCAACATTTACTAACTTTTTCGTACAGACCTATTAACATTTACCTTCTAGTCTATATAGGACATCAATCGGTCATAGCAAACATCCCCGTGGTAAAGGATACCCATGAACCTCACTAAGATAAGCACCAGTAATCCAGCAGGCACTTTAGTCACTTTGCTGCTGATCGCCATTTTTGGTGTGCTTGCTATTACCCAATTGCCGATCCAATTGCTGCCCGATATTGAACGACCACAAGTCTCAGTATTTAATAACTGGCGCTCCGCTGCGCCACAAGAGATGGAATCTAATATCATTGAGCCGCAAGAAAACGTGCTGCGCCAAGTGCCAGGCGTAGTGGAGATGACATCCAACATCTCCCAAGGTTTTGGTGGTGTGACCCTCACCTTTGAGGTGGGCAGTAATATGCAAGAGGCAATGATTAATGTAATCAATGCTTTAAATCAAACTCCGCCACGCCCGCTCGATGCCAACGAGCCGTTTATCAACGTCGGGGGCGGCAGCGGTTCTCCCAATTTAGCCTCACTTTTAATCCGGATGGCACCGGGTAATCCCAATACCGATTTTGGCCAGTATCAAAAACTAATTGATGATCAGGTAGAGCCTAGACTGCGCAGAATTACCGGTGTTGGCGCGGTGCAACTACAAAGCCGCCTGCCAAAAGAGTTACACATCGAATTTGACCCTTACCGAGCTGCCGCTTTAGGCATCACCTTAGACCAACTGCGCAGCACCTTGTCTCGCGCAGCAGATATTTCTGGCGGCACAGCCAATGTGGGGCGTCGCCAATACACAGTGCGTTTTATTGGCCAGTATACGCCTGACAATTTAGGCAACCTGATTGTCGCCTATAACGAAGGCCGCCCCATTTATCTCAATGAGCTGGCCGAGGTATCAATCTCAACAGCCGAAGTACAAGGCTTTACCAAACGCAATGGTTATCCTGCCTACTACATGACATTAGAGGGCACCTTCGATGCCAACACCGTAGAAGTACTCGATGGCGTCAATCAAGCAATTAAAGAGCTCAATGCTGGGGTGTTACAAGAAGCAGGCTTAGTCATTGATTTATCCTTTGATGCGTCGGTGCACATTAAGCGCGCCATCTTGCTGGTTAAAGGTAACTTGGCCATCGGCGTCTTGTTGGCACTCGTGATTCTGTTTAGCTTTTTACGTAGTTTTCGCGCCACATTAATGATTGCCTCAACCATTCCCGTTGCTCTACTCATTGCCTTTTTCGCACTTGAAGCCATGGGCCGAACACTGAATGTGATCTCTTTAGCTGGCTTAGCCTTTGCCGTAGGACTAGTCCTAGATGCGGCCATTATCGTGCAAGAGAACATTGTTCGATTGTTACAGCAAGGCCAAGATCTCAAACGGGCTATCGCCGAGGGCACTGCTCAGGTCAAAGGTGCGTTAATGGCTTCTACCGCCACCACGGTGGCCATTTTCTTGCCCATTTTATTTATGCCAGGTGTAGAAGGTCAGCTGTTTTCTGATCTTGCCCTTACTTTGTCAGTTGCCGTGGTGTCATCACTACTCAGTGCCATTACATTGATACCAGTATTTAGCCTGTTGTGGCTAAAACTCACGCCAGCCAATCAACAGTCCCAGCAAGATAGCTTATGGCAAAGACTCACTCAGGTGATTCGACTACTTACCGGGGATAAGAAACGTGCGAGCTTATGGTGCGCCGTTTTAATACTGGGGAGCTTAGTACTAACAGTTGCATTAATGCCGCGGCCAGATTTTTTACCGCAAGCCCGTTCTGATGGCATATTCGCTTTTTTCTCCTTGCCACCGGGGGCTAACGTTAAAACCTTAGAAAAAGAGGTAGGCGACACCATCATTGCACGGCTTAGACCCTACTATGACAAAGAGAAACAGCCCTATATCCGCGGCTACAACTTCTCGATGTACTCGGCTTTTAACGTGCTATTTATCTACCCAGAAGACCCACAGCAAGCCGATGAAATGATTGACTTGTTAAACCAAGAGATCCTAATTGGCCTGCCCGACACTCAAGCTTTTACCAACCGCGGTTCGCTGCTGCAATTTGGTTTTAATGGTGGCCGAGCAATCAATATCGATCTACAGGGCGCCGACATGGAAGCGCTAATGGCCTCAGCATCTGCAGGTATGGGGCTGATTCAAGAAGCATTGCCCGGTGCTGTGGTGCGCCCTATTCCAGGGTTATCTATGGCACAACCTGAATTACAACTGCTACCTAACGAGCGTCGCTTAGCCCAAGCTGGCGTTGATCGCACCCAAATCGCCAATGCGGTGCGCGCCTACACTTCCGGCTTATTTGTTGGCGAGTATTTTGATGGCAATGAGCGTATGGATGTATTGCTCAAGGGGCCTAAATGGCAGGTGCCAGAGCAACTCGCCGCCACGCCGGTTTATACTCAGGCTGCTGGTATTCAAACCATTGGCGAGCTCGCCACATTAAAGCGCACCGTCGGCCCCACGCAACTGCAACGTGTTAATGGCAAACGTAGCGTGAGTTTACTTATTTTCCCTCCAGCTGATATGTCTTTAGACGAGGCGCTGGAGATCCTAAATGCCGATGCTATACCCGCCTTGAAAAAGACCCTACCTAGCGACAGTTCACTGATGTTTAGAGGTAGCGCCGATAAGCTCGATCAAACCATCAAAGATATGGGCGCCAACTTTGCTTTAGCTGTGGTCATTTTATTCCTGTTAATGTCTGCCATGTTTAAATCTGCCAAAGACAGTTTGTTAGTATTGCTGTCGATGCCGATGGCAATTTGTGGTGGGGTGGTCAGCCTGCGCATCCTCAATCTATTTAGCTTTCAGAGTCTGGATCTGTTGACCATGATTGGCTTTATTATTTTGCTCGGTCTGGTGGTCAATAATGCCATTTTGCTGGTTGACCAAACCCGTCAAGGTCATCAAAGTGGTTTACCCATCGACGCCGCGATTTATCAAGCAGTAGCAACACGAGCGCGGCCGGTATACATGAGTACATTGACATCGATTTTCGGCATGCTGCCGCTCATGCTAGTGCCAGGGGTTGGTAGTGAAATTTACCGAGGCTTAGCCGCAGTGATTGTTGGCGGTATGACCTTCAGTGCACTGTTTACATTAATATTGATGCCCAGCTTATTGCGCTTAACCCATCGAGAACAGCGCCCTTTACCGGCATCAGCCACCGATATTGCTTTACCTCAATCAGGAGCCAAATCATGAATCCGCTAACATTAGTCTTAGCCTTATTGCTATTGCTAAGCCCTTACAGCGTAGCTGCCGATGCCCCTGAAACACCGCCAAGACTGGTGTCAGTGGTGCAGGTAGAGAATCGGCCTTTGTCACCTAAAATCATGGTGATTGGCTCGGTTCACTCACGCAATAATGCCGAGTTAACCGCTGGGATTGACGGCAAGCTTGAGTGGATTCAAGAGGCAGGTACCCGAGTGGCCGCGGGTGACACCATTGCCAAGCTAGAACAAACCCGATTGCTACTGCAGCGCGATCAACAACAGGCACAAATTGAGTACGAACAAGTCGGCCTAGCCCGTTTAGATCGTGATTTAGCGCGCTTAAAAAAGCTCATCGTCAATAAAAATGCCTCTGAGACAGAACTAGATAAGGCGCAATCAGATCGAGACTTAGCCGCAGCTAACTTAAAACTGGCGCAAATCAAATTACGCATGATTGCAGATGACCTGCGCAGAACAGAAGTCAAAGCACCGTTTGCCGGTATCATCACCGAGCGTATTCACCAAGCTGGGGAAGATGTCAGCCGAGCAATGTCAATTATCAGCATGACAGACCCTGATAACCTAGAAATTCGCTTGCATGCCCCACTGAAGCATAGCCGCCGAGTCAAAGTGGGTGATAATCTGCATATTTATCACACCCAAGGCGATTTCGATGCCAGTATTCGCGCCTTAATTCCGGTGTCAGATATTCGCTCACAGACTTTTGAAGCGCGCATTGACCTACCCTACGATATGCAGGAGTCATTTAATGTTGGCGAGCTAGTGTCATTGGCACTGCCCATTGCTCCGAAAAAGATGACCACCTTAGTACCACGTGATGCCATCATTTTACGTTCAACGGGGGCCTATGTATTTAAAATTGATGCCGAGGAAAAAGCGGTTAAAATCGCCGTTGAACTGGGTGATGGTGACGGTGACTGGATAGCGGTGAATGGCCAGTTACAACCACAAGATTTTGTGGTGATCCGCGGTGCAGAAACACTGCAGGATGGCCAACAAGTACAGCGCCAATCTTTGCCACAAACTGAGCAACTAGGCGCAGGGTAACGGGCAGTAAAAAGTTCTCTCCGGCGTCCATCTTGGGCGCTTTTTTTTGCCACAAAAATACCAAGGCAAAAACTGTAGCAAAGATCATAGTCTTCTGCCGTCACCGTGGCATAATGAGCGACTATATTCGATATGACTAATCTCGTCATTAACTCACAGTCGCTTAAGGTAAATCGATGTCAAAACATGCTGATCCTTGTTCAACACCCAGTCTTATGCATCCCGACGAGGCTATCGTTAAATTGTTGGCCCAAGTTGATACCCTAACGGATTCAGAAATGGTGCAATTACCCCAGGCATTAGGCCGGGTTCTTGCAGAAGATCTCGCTTCAAGCATCGACTTGCCACCGTTTAACAACTCAGCGATGGATGGCTACGCCTTTCGCTTTAAAGATCTGGCCACCAGCAGCACCTTAAGCTTAATTGGCGAATCATTTGCCGGTCATCCGTTTACCGGTAAACCTCAGCCCAATACCTGTATCCGAATTATGACTGGCGCTCCGGTACCAGACGGCTATGACACAGTGCAAATGCAAGAGAAAGTCACCGCTGAAGGCACTACTATTAGTATTGAAGCCCCCAAAGCCCTCGGTGCTAACGTGCGTTCCCGCGGCGAAGAGGTCAAAACCGGTGGTAAAGTGCTAAAAGCAGGCACTCAAGTTGGCGCCGCCGAAATGGGCGTATTAGCCACCATTGGCGCAAGCCAAGTACGGGTAACCCGTCAGGTGAAAGTGGCATTTTTCTCAACCGGTGACGAGCTGCGCCCTGTAGGGACTGAGCTGGCACCGGGGCAAATTTACGACTCAAACCGCTACAGCATTCAAGGGCTACTTAGCCGGGCTAATGTTGAGTGGATTGACCTCGGCGTCATTGAAGATGACCGCGAAGCCATTCGCCAAGCATTTCGCAGCGCCGCGGCGCAGGCCGATATGGTGATCACATCAGGTGGTGTTTCGGTTGGTGATGCTGACTACACTAAGCAAATTCTCGACGAAGAGGGTGAAATTACTTTCTGGAAACTGGCCATTAAACCCGGTAAGCCGTTCGCCTTTGGCAAGTTAGGCAAAGCGGTATTCTGTGGTTTACCAGGCAATCCGGTGTCGTCTATGGTGACCTTTTATAAGCTGGTTTGGCCGCTGCTCAATAAGATGCAAGGTCTCACACCCGCAAAGCCTGTGCAGCTCAAAGCCAAGCTGAGCGGCGACCTGCGCAAATTCCCGGGTCGAGTTGAGTATCAACGCGGCATTCTAAGCCAAAACGAGCAAGGCGAAGCGGAAGTGACGATCACTGGTGGCCAAGGCTCTGGCATGCTGACATCAATGAGTTTAGCCAACTGCTTTGTTATTCTCGCCCAAGAGCAAGGTGACACCCCAGCAGGCACCTTGGTCACTGTTGAGCCGTTCAACACCGTATTGAGTTAAGGCAAAGGATCACTATGAACGTCGACAACGAAGAGATCTTATCCGATGAAGAGACGCTGCGTTATAGCCGCCATATCTCTATTAAAGCGATGGATTTCGATGGTCAAGAACGATTAAAGCTGGCAAAAGTTTTAGTCATTGGTGCAGGCGGGCTCGGTTGTGCCGCAACCCAATATTTGGCGGTTGCCGGTATAGGGCAAATGACGCTGGTCGATTTTGATACTGTTGAGTTATCTAACTTGCAGCGCCAAGTACTGCATCAAGACCACAATATTGGCCAAGCTAAAGTGGACTCAGCCAAACAAACCCTGTGCCAGCTCAATCCGCATATTCAAGTTGATACCATTAATAAGGTACTCGACGACGATGAAATTGATGCGCTAGTGGCACAGCACAGTTTAGTACTGGATTGTACCGACAATGTCATGGTGAGAGAGCAGCTTAACCGTAGCTGCTTTAGGCATAAAATCCCGTTAGTTTCCGCAGCGGCAATCCGTATGGAAGGAACCGTCACTGTGTTTGATTATCACAGTGACACCCCCTGCTATCAATGTTTTAGCCAGTTATTTGGTGAGCAGCAATTAACCTGTGTAGAATCGGGCATTTTGGCGCCTGTGGTAGGAATGATCGGTTGCTTGCAAGCCACAGAAGCTATCAAAGTAATCGCCAAAATGGGCAGACCACTGGCAGGGCGAATCTTAATGATTGATGCCATGACCATGGAGTTTCGAGAAATGAAACTGCCTAAACAGCCTAGCTGTCCAGTATGTAGCTAGAGCCAACCATGCACCGCTGACCCAGCGGTGCATATTATTAAGGGTATTGGCATGCCACTAGGACTTGCCATTAGCCGTTATCTCACTGACTTGCGCCATCAATAGCCCGTGTTCAACCCATAACGACACCGCAATTCCTCTTACGGTGATATCCAGTGGTTCTTGCCCTTGAGCCAGTTGCGGTATTCCTTTATGCAGTATGGGATCAAACGGCACTTCATATAACGTCACTAACGGCCCATTGGCTTGTTGGTAACGTAACTGCGCTGCGCTGACACCTTGAATCGAGCAGTAACGGCCACCCAGCAGTGCCACTGGCATAGATGCTAGCCGCTGACTGGCTATCACGGAAAAATCTAACTGAGTAAAATAGTCACGTAGAGGCACCAAAGTGCGACTCTTTACCTCCAGTGGTTTCATTTTAATATGATTAACCGCCACCTCATTGGCAATGTCCCAAACATGAGTTGGCGAATCACTGTCATTGACGTTAAACAACACCAACAATAATAGACTGGCGGCAACCGCAAATAGCGCTTGGCGTGTCTGTGCTCGCACGCGCGCCATTATTGATGGCGATAGCGCAGCCCCCTCGGGCGCTACTTGAGCGTGCTCACCTAACAGCTGTTGCAGCTTGTCGAACTGCGCTGAATTCAATGATTGCTCAGCAAAGTAGTGTTTTGTCGCCTGCTTTAACGGCACCGATTTTGACTCTGGTGGGTGATTCATTAGCTTACTCCCCGCCCAATATGGTCAGGTTCATCCGACCATTGTGCAACTTTCGATTTGATTCGATGCAAACGTGACAATATGGTGCCGCGTGGTTGCGCAAGCTCTGTGGCTATTTCATTGGCCGTAAACCCAACAACAGCCCAAAGATAGAGGACTTCCCGTTCAGATATCGACAACTGCACGATGACTTTCTCAATTAAGTCCTGCGCTATGGTCAATTGCTCCAAATTATGTTCATCGAGTAATACCGGCGCGTGTTGCTCAATGCTGTCAAATGCCACACATTGTTGGTGACGGCAGTCATCGATATATTGGTTACGGATCATCTTGCGCACGTAACTCGGCTGATAATTGCCACTATCAGCTCGCCTTAGCCACTTTTCCAACACCGTTTGCAGCAGATCTTCGGCGCGGCTTTTATCTAACGTAAGACAGAAGCAATATCGATAAAGGCTATTGAGCAAACTGGCATCAAACATGGCTATCCTTAGGTAGGTGAAACCCTACCAGCCAGCCTTGCTCAATGGCGCTAAAGAGCTGAGCTGCCCACTCGGCATTAGCACTAATTTGTGCCAAAGATTGTTTTGCCCTAACCGCTAACAAGAGTTGATAGGCAGGCGGTGCTATTGCAGTCACCTTTGCCCTGTCACTGACTCGATGCACCATGAGATAGTACTCACTAGACGGATTCGCTATCACCTTATCTGTCGGTACGGTACTTTGGTGCCGCGACCATAATGCATGTAATGGAAAGCGACTGCTCAGCAGTGATATATCAGCCCGCAGCACTAAGCTCACACTCTGTTGAGTATCAACGGGCAACGACGCCAATGCTGGCCATAACTGGCACGGGATATTGTCTTTAGCATAGTAGCTTTGCTGTACCAGCCACTCTAGCTTAGCCAGCTCACTCAAATAGGCCAGTTGGCTCAAGCTATGGTGTTGGCGCATCAGTGGCTGCAAGAATTCGCTAAACTGAGCACCATATTGATTCAGATTGTTGCCCAGCGGCGGATGGTGCTCAACGTAATCGCGCGCCAGTTGCGCAAAGCAGTGCTCACCCACAATGGTACGACAACATCGATAGCAGTTCGCTAATACACTAACTAACGCTTGTTGATAGTTATTACGGTACACCGCAAAGCGCGACGGTGGTGTGGAGGCTAAGTGGTTGCAAAAATCAGCCGCGCTGTCAGCCGAGATGATCCCGGCCACAAACCGCTGGCGCCATTGTGCCAAATTCATTAGCCGGCGACCCTGTGCTGGGTGGTCTGCATCAAGTCTTCTACCTGTTGCCGCTCCTGCAATAAGCGCGACAAACTCGGTAAATCACTGTCCCACTCAATCATACTGGGTACCACTCCATGTTGATGAATGTAGGCTGAGAATGCTTGCCATACTGGCTCAGCAACCGGGTGATTGTGGGCATCAAGCAAGTAATCACCTTTATCTTCAAAGCCCGCAAGGTGGATCTGTTTTACCCTATCGGGATCAATATCGCTTAATAGCTGTGGCAAGGATTGATCTAAATTTTGGCAAGTAACGTAAGCATTGTTGATATCTAACAGCAGCTCACAATCGGCTTCACCTGCCAGGGCGGATAAGAATTGGCCCTCACTCATCTCATTATCAGGATAAGCTAAATAAGTAGACACGTTTTCGAGCAAAATTCTTTCACCAAGCACATCTTGCACTTGCTTGATCCGCGCCGCCATATAGCTCACCGCTTCTTGGGTGTATGGCATAGGTAACAGATCGGGTACCTGCACGCTGCCATCACTGCAAAAGCAAGCATGCTCTGAATACCACACAGCGCCACTACGCTGCTTCAGGCTTTTTATAGCTCGTAGATAATCGAAATCGATGGGTTTAGCGCCACCTAACGATAACCCGACACCATGCAGTACCAGCGGATAACGCTCGGCAATAGCATCGAGCATACGGAGGTTGAGTCCGCCCTCAACCAACCAGTTATCTACCAATAACTCAAACCAAGGCGCAACACAGTCTGGCTGCGCTAACACCTCATGGGCATGGGGCAGGCGCAAGCCAATGCCGGCGCCACTAATTTTGGCTGCGGCCATTAGCTTTTTGCAGGTTTAACAGCTTTCACTTCCCCGCCAGCGATTTTGTCACAGGTACCAGCAGGCACATACACCCACTCCGTCGGCAGGTTGTCACTTTTGGCTTGGCCGGCGCAGCCATGGCTGCCATCGAGTGCACCGCAGTCATTGCCTCCCGCTTTGGCTATACCGGCACATTTTTCCCACTGCTTAGGTTGCTCTGGCACCGCATTGGCATTGGCAGCGAGACCTGCGGCCAACATGCCGGCTACGGTGATGCTTAGGGCTTTGTTTGATGAGTTCATAGCTATATTCCTTATCGCGTTTAACTAGGGTTCAGTTGCTATAACGAATAAGTGGCCAACTTGATTGCATCACGCTGCAAATAAAAAGCTGCGCTGGATGAGGAAATGAACACTCGCATACAAAAAAACGCACCCTAAGGTGCGTTTTAGCTGTCTGCATGATTGCGGCTTAACCAATAAAGCTTAAGTAACCTTGCAAGATAATGGCATTGACAATATCGATGAAGAAGGCCCCGACAATCGGCACCACCATAAACGCCTGTGGAGAAGGACCGGTACGCGAAACTAACGCCCCCATGTTCATCACAGCTGTAGGCGTCGCTCCCATACCAAAACCACAGTGACCGCCAGCAATAACCGCAGCATCATAGTTGCTGCCCATCACCTTGAAAGTCACGAAATAGGCAAAGGTGGCCAAAATAATGGTCTGCAATAACAAAATGATGAGCAGCGGGATCGCCAGATCAAAAATTTCCCACAGCTTTAGGTTCATCAAGGCCATGGCTAAAAACAGTGACAGAGATACCGTACCCAAGACATCGACACTCTCCGCTTTAATTTTGTAGCCACGAGACAGCTCAGTGATATTGGTGATCACCACGCCAAGAAACAGGGCGTAAACAAAGTCAGGCATTTTCAGCCAACCAATGTCCAATGTTTGTACTAAGCTGCCAATCCATTTCGCACTGGCCACACACAACAGCAAAATAAACAACACTTCAAGAATGCTCTTCGCCGTGACTCTATCTTCCTCTAACTGATCATACGTGACCAAATCAGGATGATCAGTATGGTGATTACCACCTACGCCATAGGATGACTCTAAGCCATTTTTGTTGATCAAACGCTGTGCAACTGGGCCGCCAATAATACCGCCCATCACCAGACCGAAAGTCGCGGCTGCCATAGCAAACTCTAAGGTATTGATACCATAGTTATCGCTAAAAGTTTGTGCCCATGCCGCGCCAGTACCATGGCCGCCCGACAAGGTAATCGAACCGGCAATTAAGCCCATTAATGGCTCTAACCCCAGCATGGTAGCCACCGACACACCCACAGCATTTTGAATGACGATATACAATGATGCGACACCGAGAAAAACAAATACCTTACTGCCGCCTTTAAGCAGCTGTTTATAGCTGGCGGCCAAACCAACGGTACTGAAAAACATCAGCATCAAGGTATTTTGCATCGACAGGGTAAACTGCAAAGATATCTGGTTGAAATGCAATATGGTGATCACCGCAGCCACAATTAGGCCACCGACAATCGGCTCAGGGATATTGTACTTTCTAAAGAGTGCCACATGGCGGTTAACGCTATGGCCAATAAACAACACAAGAATGGCGATGAGAAATGACTCTAACTCACCGATAGCATAAACAGTATTCATGAATCTCCCACTAAGATGACGTCGGTCTGTGGATTTATCGACAACCTCAGATAAATGCTATTCCTTGACCCTAGGTTCAATATGATTTGTCTGTATCAAAATGTAATACAGCCCGCTATTTTGCCATAAAAAAATAGCTGAACGTTATCATCAATTTAGCAAAACACGATATAGGTTGGCTTCTAAGAAAGTGTAATACAGTTTTTGCACATTAACTGAGCAATCAGCGGCTTTTTATTGATTGGATTTTAACCAGCAAAGAAAACGGGCAACAAGTAAGTACTTACTTTGACGCTATAGTAGATTCAACTTGATCAGCTTCTAACGCCTCTAGTCGAGCGCGCTCAGCTTTTGATACATAGGCAGGTTTGCCATTGCTATGTAACTTAGCATTGGCTTTTTTGGCTTTATTCTTTAGCGTTTGGTTAATCTTTTTACGTCGGTTCATATCACGGCCTTGGTTAGTCGCCGCTATTATACGATGTGAAAAAACAAAACGCAGCCTGTAGGCTGCGTTTATTCACTTGCTAAGCTCACACTTAAGATTTGGTCACAACCCAAAGTGCGTGTAATAGCCCTGGTATAAAGAACAACAAACATAAAATGATGTTGATAAGCAGGTCTTTGCCAACACCACTTTTTAGAAATACGGCAACAGGTGGTAGCAAAATAGCGATGATAATCAATAACAGCTTATTTGTATCCATTGGACCAACTCCCTTTTATGAGCAATTATTTTTGTTTAGGCCATGCTAACTTCTCAGGGTTAGCCCAAGTTTGCAACTGCTTTATGGTGTTATCTGTAGTAAAACTCTCGCCCTGAGTCGGCTGACAGAAATATTCGAACTGTTGATTATTATAAACAAAATTCACGCTATACGCGTGTAAATAGCCGCGCTGTGCTGGCTCACCACCATAAAGTGCATCACCTAAAATCGGCACCCCTAAACTGGCAAGTGCCACTCTAATTTGATGGGTTTTACCCGTTAACGGCTTAAGCAAATAGAGTCGCAACCCAGGATCCACTGACTGCGAAAAAAACTGAGTAATGGCAGGATTATCTTTGCTTCGTAGCAGTTTATGCATACTACGCCTGGCTTTAGCCATATCACCGACCACCGCGCCTTGCTTCTTTTTAGGCTTACCTGTGGCTAATGCAACATAGTATTTTTGGATTTGATGGGCGGTAAACATCTGCGTAAACATGGCGGCGGCAACCGCATGTTTAGCAAAGAGCAGTAACCCAGAGGTGAGCGTATCGAGGCGATGAACCGAAAACAATTTAACGCCTAAATCAGCTTCTAACTGTGCCATCACCCCAGCCTGACCATCTTGGCTATGGAAGTGCACCCCTGCCGACTTGTCGATAACAATAAAATCAGCCTCATCGGCAACGATACGATACATATATACCTTAAAAATCTATCACAACCATCAAACCGGGTTGGGCATCTTGCAAACTAATACGCCCATTGTGGCGGCTGATAATCGCTTTCACAAGCGACAAACCCAAACCAGTGCCTTTGTGATGACGGCTAGGATCGAGACGCACTAGACGATCAAAGACTTTATCTTTCGCCTCATCGACAATTCCCGGCCCATTATCTCTAATGATGATCTGTTTGCCTTGTTGCACTATGTGTACCTGTGCACCTTCGCCTGAGTATTTAATCGCGTTATCGACCAAGTTAAATAATGCTTGGAACAACAGGTATTTGTCGCCTGTCACTGTGGCATCGTCACCTAACTGCAAGGTCAATTGCTGCTCTTTAAGCTCAGCCATCGCTTCGGCCATTTCATACAAATCTTGGCAAATAGCGTGCAAACTCAAAGGTTGCAGCTCCAGCGTTTGCTGGCCTTCTTCAATGCGGGTAAGCGACAACATCGCATCAAAGGTTGCTAAGCAGTGATCGAGCTCTTCGGTCAAAATGGCGCACGCCTCGTCGAGCTCGTGGGCCGGTTTACTCGGTAACTGCTCTAAACCAATACGTAGATGCGACAACGGCGTACGTAAATCATGGGCAATATTGTCTGTTGCCCCACGGACCGCATGCAAATTGTCCTCTAAGGTATCGAGTACCCGATTGAACTTGCGCGCCAGCATATCGAATTCATCTTGGCGCCAACTGACAGGCAACCGTGTTGAGTATTCGCCTTTCTCAATCCGGCGACTCAAGCGGTTATATTGCACCAGTCGTCGTAAAATGGCTTTGGAAAACAGGTACCCCAGTGCCAATGTCAGCACAATTGTTAGCATCATGGCAGTAATGGCGGCATTAACAAACCGCTCAATCAAGGTCGCCAACTGATCAGTACGGGTGGCAATTAACACTGGACCATAACGAGTCATCACCAAGCCACCGGTTAAAATATGTAGCTTGTCTGGTCCACCGGTCAAAATCGGGAAGTCGCGGGTTTGCGGTAACAGCGGCATGTTGTCGGGCATTAAACTCAATGCGCCAACCAGATCGTATGAGTTACGCCATGCCACCAGCGCGACCTTAGGGTCTGCATTACGAATTTGGGTAGCAAAGCTGCGTCTATCTAAGGTGAGAGCCATCTGTTGATAGCGCGCTTTTTCAGCAGCAAGATGCTGATTAAGCTGCAACTCTTGCTCATTCATCAACTGGCGATACATGCCAAATAGCAAGGTGCCAATAATCAGCGTGACTAACCCAGAAAAGATAATGGTGATGCGCCACGCACTGCTTTGGTAGGGTCTAATTCCCTTGACGGAGACGATAGCCTGCACCTCTGACGGTCTCGATTAACTCGCCAAATCCCAGCTCTTCAAATTTACGTCGTAACTTGGCGATATGCACATCAATCACGTTAGTTCGCGGATCAAAGTGATAGTCCCATACCGCTTCAAACAGCAATGTACGGCTAATCACTTGATTAGGATGTTCCATCAAGTATTTGAGCAGTTGAAATTCTTTAGGCTGTAGCAGTATCTCGTTGCCGTCCAAGGTCACTTTACGGGTGAGTAGTTCCATCACCAGATTCCCCACCGCCAGCTCTGTTTTAGCAGGCTGTGATTGGCCGCGATGCATCAGTTTTTCAGCGCGAACCAAGAGTTCTGAAAACGCAAAAGGCTTGGTCATGTAATCGTCGCCACCGGCGCGCAAACCTTTCACTCGCTCATCAACATGGCTTAACGCCGATAAGATTAGCACTGGCGTTTGGCACCCTGTGGCGCGTACAGCAGCAAGCACTTTTAAACCATCAAGCTGCGGTAGCATGCGATCGAGAATGATCAAATCGTACTGCATACTGGTCGCTAGCAGCAGCCCCTGATGACCATCACTTGCCGTTTCAATGTTATGCCCTTGCTCGGCAAATCCTTTTACCACGTATTCAATCGTGGTGGCATCATCTTCAACTAGCAATATTTTCATCTGTTAATCCCACTTCAACATAGGTAATGGGCGTTGATTTTTAATATCATACGCCAAAGTCCGTTTGCCGGTTTCATCTATTAGCTTAAGCTCTAAATAGCTGATGCCCAAATCATGATCCAGTTGCGCTTCAAGCACATAAGCTTGGCGGTCGTGCATCGCTTGTTCAACCAGTTGTGAAAATGTCAGTGCTTGATCTTGAATCAATACTACCGCTTTTAAACTGTCTTGATCATCAGCCTCTAAGGCGGATATTTTCTGATCAATGAGGCTGCCATCTTTAGCTAAAAACTCAAACTCAGTGATGGTCTCAAGCTGACTGTTGATAACGCTAATTTCGTAAACGAGCTCACCGTCTTCAACATCTATTTCAAATTCGCAAATAACCCCAGAATAATCTCGTTCTACTTGCGACAGTAACACTTCAGGAGTCAGACCTTGATTATTAGAAAGTAGTTCAAGCACTTCCTTTGCCGCCCAACTAGGCGCAGAAAACCCGATGCTTGATAGGACCATAGCCCCAACTAACCAACGCGTCATAACTCCTCCGAAAAAATATTATGAGCCATCATCTTACCGTAATTAGGGATAAAAGTGACCCCAAAAAAGCTAACACAACGACCAAATGCTTGCCGATCAGTCCGCAAGCACGTTGATACTATCGATTTCGATTTCAATACCTTGCCACTCATCATCCACTTCACCGCGCAACGTCACTGTGGTTTCATCCGATACTTCAATATCGCGCCATAGTGCATCATCAATCTCAACTTCAATCTCACCCGTTTCATCACGGAACAAGTATTTTTCATCACCTAAACTTTTAACTAGCTTGCCGGTAAGCTCTACCGGCATGTCATCTTTAGCTTTATCAGCCTCAGACACATGTTTCATCACCTTCTCAGCACTTGGGCCGGTGTAAGCTGCAAAAGCAGGTAGAGTGAGTACACAAGATAAAATGAGTGTTCCAGTTAGTTTCTTTGACATAGCGTTTTCCCCCGTTAAATGTGGTTGCATAATAACGGGGATTGGATAACGCAGAGATGGCAATGAGATTAAGATTTGATCATGTTGCAATCAGTGATTAATAAGCTAAATAGCACGCTGGCAGCAACCCGTGGTCATGCTCACGTTGCTAGCTAGCAGAGTCGGTTTCAAGTATCTGAATAAGCTCTGATTTAAGTGCGACTTCAGTTGCTACACCCGGTGCTAAATTTAGCTTTTGCGCTAAGTGCAATGGCACTTCGGCATTGAGCTGATGTTTAACCCCTTGCATACTGGCCACAATGCGCACTGACTCGCCCATGACCAACATCGAATCTATGCTAATGTCGAGCTTATTGAAACTGCGGCACAAACGTCCCTTGGTAATGGAGTTAAATCGTACCCCTTGATTGGGGATCACCCAACGCACTTTAGTCCCAACATCAAGTTGGTCAATATAGCTGGCAGCTATTAGGTGCTCGCCAAACTTAAGCCAAGTAATTTTCCGCTCGGTTTCTTGCGCCACGACATGCGCATCAAAAATGTTTCTCAGGCCCATCTGCTTGGCCACCGCTTCATTGCGTGGCTTAGTGAGCACTTCTCGCGGCGCCCCTTGCTGCAACAACTTACCTTGGCTGATCAGAATCATCTTGTCGGCCAGCAGCATGGCCTCGTTTAAATCATGGGTAACCATAATCACAGGTATCGACAACTGCTCTTTTAAGCGGGCTAACTCAAGGTACAAGCGCTCACGGGTTTCTCTGTCTACCGCACTAAAAGGTTCATCAAGCAACAACACCGATGGTTCACGGGCCAAAGCACGTGCCAACGCCACACGCTGACGTTGACCGCCAGAAAGGTTGGCGGGTAAGCGCTCGGGTAGACCATGCAAATTAACTCGCTCTAGCCAAGTTCTGGCTCGAGTTTCACGTTCGCTTTTGGGGATATGGTCAAGCGCAGCAATCACATTGTCTAAGGCACTCAGGTTAGGAAATAAACCAAAATGCTGAGGCACATAACCTAGGTGACGTTGTTGTGGAGTTAAAAACTGTTTACTGCTGGAGCTGAACCAAACTTGCTCACCATAGCTAATCTCGCCTTGCTGTGGTTTATTGAGCCCGGCAATCATGCGCAGTAAAGTTGACTTACCGCCACCAGAAGGACCAACAACAGCCAGCAACTCCCCTGCTTTACAGGTAAATTCAGCTTCAAGTTTAATGAATTTTTGCTGGGAAATATTGCAGTGTAGATCAGCGACCTGTTGTGCCACGGGCGCCTCCCATTCTGCGGGACATACTGGTCGTTAACGCCAACGCCGTAATCGCAAAGACCAACAACACCAACGACATCTGACCGGCACTGGCAAAGTCAAATGCCTGTACGCTGTCATATATTGAGATAGCGATGGTTTTAGTTTCGCCCTCAATATTGCCACCCATCATTAACACCACACCAAATTCACCCAGTACATGGGAAAAGCACAATACTAATGCGGTTAACACCCCCGGCCAAACCAAAGGGATCTCAATTTTAAATAGTGCCTTTGGTGGGCTCATGCCGCAGCATGCAGCCGCGTCTCGCACATCTTCAGGTACCGCTTCAAATGCGCGTTGAATAGGTTGGATGGCGAATGGAATATTAACAATCACCGAAGCCACCACCAGACCAGCAAAGCTAAAGACCAGTTGCTGACCAAATAGCCGTTCAATCCATTGGCCAAGCCAAGATTGACTGCCCAAGCCAACTAACAGGTAATAGCCAATAACGGTTGGAGGCAGCACTAACGGCACCATAATCAGCGCCTCAACCCAAGACTTACCTTTAAACTGACGATAAGCCAAGAAGCGGCTCACAATGATGGAAAACGGAATTAAGATCAGTACTGTGACAGTACTAAGCTTGATTGAAAGCATCAATGCTTGCCAATCCATACCTTAATCCTCTGCGGTTGGTTTGTCTGGCAAACCAAAGCCGTACTTAACGAAAATCTCGCCAGCACGAGGGCTTTGCAAGTATTGATAGAACTGCTTGGCGGTCTCCCCCGCTTTTTCCGTCAGTACCATACGCTGCAACATCGGCGAGTGCATGGATTCAGGCAGGGCCACATAGTGCGCATTGGCTTTGAACTGCGGTGCGATGGCTAAAGAAAGCGCCACAATTCCACCTTGTGTTGAACCACTGAGTGCAAATTGCGCGGCTTGAGAGACATTTTCGCCAAATATGAGCTTAGGCTCGATTGCTTGCCATAAACCTTGTTTGAGTAGGATTTCTTTGGCCCGTTCACCGTAAGGAGCATGCTCAGGGTTGGCAATGGCAAAGCGGCGCAAACTGCCGTCCGCAATCATCTGCTGCAATCCTTTAAGCTCACTGTCGAGTGTTAGCGTCGATGACTTAGGGGCGGCGAGCGCCAATCGACCAATCGCATACAAGGAGCCTTCGCTAGTCGTGACTCCAAGGCTTTTCAACTGTTTGATGTATCGTTCATCTGCCGATAAAAACAGTTCAAAAGGCGCGCCATGGCGTATTTGAGCAACAAAGTTACCCGACGACCCATAGGAGATCCGCACTCGTTTGCCCGTATCTTGGGTAAATGCCTGATGTACTTCATCCAAGGCAAACTTGATATTGGCCGCCGCCGCAATGGCAGGCATATCAGCGGCAAAGGCGGCTGACAAGCTGCAGCTCATCCATATCGTTAACGCTACTAGCACGTGCTTAATTGAGCCTAGCAATGATTTCACCACAATGGCGACAACTCCCAAGGTTTAGTCTTTTTGCCACATTTTTGCAGCTTGTTCGTCGGCGTCTTTAGCCTCAACCCAATTGGCTCCTTGATCACCGGCTTCTAGCTTCCAAAACGGCGCTTTGGTTTTCAAGAAATCAATTAGAAACTCACAGGCAGCAAACGCCGCTTTGCGGTGGGCACTGGTGACACCAATAAACACAATTTGCTCGCCTAGCGCCATGGTGCCAACGCGGTGAATAATGGTGACATTATTGAGTGGCCAACGCTCACGTGCTTCTGCTGCAATTTGATTAAGCACCGCTTCGGTCATACCAGGATAGTGCTCTAATGTTAAGTCAGTGACAACACTGCCATCATTAAAATCACGCACCTTACCTACGAAGTTCACTGCTGCGCCATCACTGTTGTCAGCTGCAATTAAGCCATATTCATCTGCGACACTAAAGTCTTCGGTTTGTACCCGAACCACATTCAGTTTAGAGGTCATATTAGCCTCCTGTTACCGGCGGGAAAAATGCCACTTCGTCGCCGTCTTGCACCGGGGTATCCCAGCTACTGATCGTCTGGTTCACGGCAACTAAAAGCTTATCTGACGCAAGTACTTTGCCCCACTTGTCGTCTTTGGCGGCAAGTTGTGCTCGAAGGCCTTCGGCGGTGTTATTGGTATCGTTAGCTTCTACACTCACATTACCATCACCTAACAATTCCCGTACTTGAGCAAAAAACAATACATTTATCATCTATCTATACCTTGGCAATTACGCTTTAAAGTGGCCTGACTTTCCGCCACGCTTTTCAGTTAACCGTGTCTGGGAAATGATCATATCTTTCTGCACAGCTTTACACATATCATAAATGGTTAATGCTGCGACAGAGGCTGCAGTTAATGCTTCCATCTCTACACCGGTTTTCCCCGATAGCTTGCACAAACTGGTGATACGTACGCGGTTATGTTCAGGCTGTGCTTCTAAATCCACTTCGACTTTAGTGAGCATCAGTGGGTGACACAGTGGAATCAGATCGGAGGTTTTCTTTGCCGCTTGAATACCGGCGATACGCGCAGTCGCAAACACATCACCCTTATGGTGAGCGCCGCTCATGATCATTTGCAGTGTTTCCGGGGCCATCTCAATAAATGCTTCCGCACGGGCTTCACGTTCGGTGACATTCTTCTCGGTCACATCCACCATGTGGGCATTACCGTCTGCATTAATATGGGTAAATTCATTACTCATGAGTTGTTAAACCTTAAATAGTTGTCGATTCGCGCCTGTAGCAGTGTAGCCGATATTATCGGTGTAAAACGATTACACCTGCTTGACATGCATCACGAAATTGCAGGGTCGATGGGTTGCATCAAGCTGCTCTTTAATAATTTTGTTCCAACCGGTACGGCATGCGCCAGTGGAACCTGGCAAACAGAAAATCGCAGTCTGATTGGCAAAGCCGCCCAGCGCTCTTGACTGTACCGTGGAGGTCCCCAGTTCGGTATAGGTAATGTGTCTAAAGAGCTCACCAAAACCTTCAATTTCACGATCGAACAGTGGCTTTACCGCTTCTGGCGTGTTGTCTCTTGGGGTAAAACCTGTACCACCTGTTGTCACAATCACTTGCACACTTTCATCAGCAACCCACTGCGAAATCACCGATCTAATCTGATACTTATCATCTTTGATTAATCGTCTTGCAGCAAGCTTGTGCCCCGCTTCAAGTAGCGCATCTTGTAAAAATTGTCCCGAAGTATCTTGGCTTAAATCCCGTGAATCAGACAAGGTTAAGACCGCGATATTGAGTGGTTTAAACTCAGTCGTATTACAATGTCCCATAGCTAATGTCTCGCAATAGATTTGGTTTTAAACAATGAAGAGTGCCAATAGCAGGCAGATTGCTGGACAAGCAGACTTGCCCAGCACCAAGGTTAGCCGCCAATAGAGGCTAAATGCTTGGTCACGCCAGTGATGCCATCGTGCAAGAAATGGGTTTCTTTTTTCTGGGCTAATTGACCGTGTAAGCGTTCAACCAACTCAGCTCGTTGGTCGTTATGCTGTAAAAGGTCGCGCAGATCGAGGCCATTTTCGGTAAATAAGCACAGGTGCAGTTTACCTTTAGCCGATACTCGCAGGCGGTTACAGCTGGCGCAGAAGTTCTTCTCGTACGGCATAATCAATCCAATACGCCCTTTATAGTCGTGATGACTAAAGTTTTGCGCAGGACCATCATCTGCTGCAGGGCGATCCATCTGCCAACCTTCCGCATACAATCGCGACTTAATATCGGCACCGGCTAAATGGTGTGCTTGGAAGTATTCACGCCCGAGACCGGTTTCCATTAACTCAATGAAACGCAGATCAATGGGGGTATTTTTAATCCAATGTAAGAAGCGCGGTAGGTCTTTGTCGTTAAGATCTTTAAGTAATACCGCATTAATCTTAACTCGCTCAAAGCCCGCATCCAGCGCAGCATCAATACCGCGCATTACTTCATCAAATTTATTCTCACCGGTGATTTGATAAAACATGCGTGGGTCTAGGCTATCGACCGACACATTTATGCGACGTAAGCCAGCATCAAACCACTCTTTGGCATGCTTTTCTAAGCGATAACCATTGGTAGTTGTGGCGATAGTGTCAATATTGCCGTTATCAGCAACAATGCGAATGATATCGCTAAAATCTTTACGCAGCGTAGGCTCACCACCCGTGATACGGATTTTTTTCGTGCCGACCTCTGCAAACGCGCCGACTAAGTTTTCAATTTCATTGAGATCAAGAAACTTAGGCTTACCATCTGGGCGGTAGCCATCGGGGAGGCAGTAAGTACATTTGAAATTACAAACGTCAGTGACTGACATTCGCAAATAGTGAAATCTTCGACCAAAATTGTCTTGTAGTTGAGACATGATCACCTTTCCAAGTAAGGGGAGGTGAGTCAATTTCTTTTCTCACCCCGGTGGCGTTATTGCCACGGCTAACAGTCCATATCATGGAGACGTAGGACTAAAAGCTCGGAGAACCGTCAACCTCAATTATAGGCAGATTTAGGCATATGCTGGAAGTAAAAACGGCAAAATAGTTGCGTTAGCCCCAATAACCGTTAATTTTTTGTGACACCGCTCACGAAGGCTAATCGACAAAATTTGCACTCAAGCACTGCCTAAACTCTGTGCTATCTTTGGTTTTTCAGGTAAGGTGAGCATACAAACTAAAACACCCGTTTCAATCGGGGGACGCAACAAAGAGGTGGAGTGATGGAACGCGAATCAATGGAGTTCGACGTAGTTATCGTCGGAGCAGGCCCTTCCGGTCTTGCAACAGCATGTAGGCTGATGCAGATCGCCCAAGACAGCAATAAAGAGCTGACCGTTTGTGTGGTAGAAAAAGGCTCGGAAGTCGGCGCCCACATCCTATCTGGTGCGGTATTTGAGCCCAAAGTATTGTCTGAATTATTTGATGATTGGCAAGAACGCGGCGCACCGCTACTAACACCGGTGACCGACGACGAGCTGCACATGCTCAGTTCAGAAACGGCTTCTCGCGCAATGCCCAATGCCTTTATTCCAAAAACCATGCATAACGATGGTAACTATATTATCAGTGTCGGTAACCTTGCTCGTTGGTTAGCGGAACAAGCTGAAGCCTTGGGCGTTGAAATCTTCCCTGGTTTCCCCGCAAGCGACTTGCTGTATCACGAAGACGGTAGTGTAAAAGGTATCATCATCGGTGATATGGGCGTAGGTGAAGATGGCCAACCCAAAGATAGTTATGAACCCGGCATGGAGCTACACGCTAAGTACACCGTCTTTAGTGAAGGCTGCCGCGGCCATTTGGGCAAGCAACTAATTGATAAGTATCATCTAGATAATGGCAAGACCCCACAGCACTATGGACTCGGATTTAAAGAGATTTGGAAAATCCCTAGTGAGCAGCATCATCAAGGTAAAGTAATCCATACTGGCGGCTGGCCATTGATTGATGGTTCATCGGGGGGCGGCTTTTTGTACCACCTTGAAGATAATCAGGTAGCAGTTGGACTGATAGTTGACCTCAATTACCAAAACCCACATTTAAGCCCGTTTGACGAGTTCCAGCGTTATAAAACTCATCCAACTATCGCTAAACACTTAACCGGTGGTGAGCGAGTCAGCTATGGCGCCCGAGCAATCACCAAAGGGGGACTCAACTCCCTGCCGAAAATGAGCTTTCCAGGCGGCCTGATAGTCGGCTGCGATGCCGGCACGTTAAACTTTGCCAAAATTAAAGGCACCCACACAGCCATGAAGAGTGGCATTCTTGCGGCAGAAACCATCTCTCATGCGCTACATGCTGGTGTTGACGGTGGTAAAGATCTTGATTGCTATCAAGAGCGCTTTGAGAAGAGCTGGTTACAGGAAGAGCTATATACCTCACGTAACTTCGGCCCTGCAATGCACAAGTTTGGCGCGTATCTGGGCGGAGCATTTAACTACATTGACCAAAATTGGTTTGCTGGCAAGTTCCCAATCACCCTGCGTGATGAAAAGCCCGACCACAGCCAGATGGCAGATGTAAATAGTTACAGCAAGATTGACTATCCTAAGCCTGATGGCAAGTTAAGCTTTGATAAACTCTCTTCTGTTTATTTATCTAATACCTTCCATGAAGAAGACCAGTTGTGCCATTTGCGCCTAAAAGATAGCACTATTCCGGTTGCAGTTAACTTACCGAGATTTGATGAACCTGCGCAGCGATATTGCCCTGCAGGCGTTTATGAAATCATCGAAGAGAACGGTGAAAACAAGTTTGTTATCAACAGTCAAAACTGCATTCACTGTAAGACTTGCGACATTAAAGACCCGAGCCAAAACATCACTTGGGTGACCCCAGAAGGCGGCGGTGGGCCCAACTACCCTAATATGTAACGTCCCCGATGCGACGCTATGCCACGGCATAGCGTCGCTGCCTTTCAGCACAAACGCCTCAGCTAAAGCTTAGCAGTCATGTATCCGGCTAATCAGCAACGCGAAAGACTGTCGCAATTTATTGCCAACGAGTTCACAACTATTGATAGTTTTTTAATCAACAACTGTTGCTTTCTGTTACAAAGCTGCTCATAATCCGCGCCACTTAAAGAGACGTAGCAAACCTAACTACACGTCCAGTTAATATCTGAAACACGTACCTATACCTCTACAAAAATAATCTATGCTTAGATGGGTAAGACAATAACGTCACTCATCGAGTGACTCATTAAGTGCAACCAAAGCAAATGCACATATTTGATGCGAGCCGAATAAACTATGCAATTTAATAAGTTAACTATCAAACAAAAGATATTGTTGACGGTAACCTTAGCGGTGTTTTTGTCAACCGTACTCGTGGGAGTACTCAGTCAACGCAGCGCTAAGCAAGTGGTTGAACAACGTATGCTCAACTCTGAGCTACCTAATATGCTGCAGCAGATCCGCAATAAAGTAGAGATGGACATCTCCACGTTATTCAACGCCGCAGAGCAGCTCGCCACCAGCGAAATGTTAACGGATTGGCTAATTGATGGGCGCCCAGCTGAAGAAGAAGGCTTAGTGATCCAGCAATTACGCGGCATTCAGCAGCAATATGAGTTAACCCAAGCCTCATACGCTGACCGTGACACCGCCGCTTATTACACCCAAGACGGTTTTTTGCGTATCTTAACCCCAGGCCAAGATAGCTGGTTTTTTGATTACAAAAATAGCCGCCAAGAGCGCATGCTCAATGTCTTTACTGAGTCCAATGGCGACGTAAAGCTATTCATTAACTATCAAGAGCCTGATGGCCGTGGCCTAGTGGGTCTGGCTAAATCGCTTGATGACATGGTGCGCTTACTGGATTCATTCCAAATTGAACAAACAGGGTTTGTCTATCTGGTTGATGCTCAAGGGCAGGTAAAACTGCATAAAGATACCGCCCAGATTGACCGTGCAACTTTGGCCTCATTGTACCCAAATAGCCAAACCAATAATCTGATAAACCGTAGTGACTTTAGTTTATTGGAGACCGAGCTTGACGGTGAATCAACCTTTGTCGCCACCAGCTATATTCCATCAATGGACTGGTATATTGTCGCACAAGTGCCTGAAGCTGAAGTCTTTGCCTTACTGCAAGAGTCAGCCTATCAAATCTTAATCTGGACTGTGGTCATTGCCGTGGCATTTATTTTACTTGCCTCTGTAGTCGCAAGCTCAGTTAGCCAACCTATCGCTAAGGTTGCCGCTATGCTGCAAGATATTGGTGAAGGTGAAGGCGATCTGCGCCAACGCTTACCGGTTAATGGTAACGATGAACTGGCGCAACTGGCCAAGGGTTTTAATAGTTTTATTACCAAGATTCAGGCATCAATTGTTGAAGTCACCGATACCAGTGAGCAGCTTAGCAAGGCGGCCAAAGAGGTTGCCAGCCAAGCGCAGCAAACCTTAGATGATAGCCAGTTGCAAAAAGACCAAACCATGATGGTGGTAACCGCCATTAATGAAATGGGCGCAACGGTACATGAGATTGCGGGGAACGCCGCTCAAGCAGCCGACAACGCCAAAGATGCTGACAATGAATCTAATACCGGACAAGAAGTAGTGACTCGCGCCCGTGGCACGATTAACCAGCTGTCTGATGATGTCGAACAGGTGGGCACGGTGATTGAATCATTGGCGACTCACACGACTTCGATAGGCAGTATTCTTGACGTCATTCGTGCGGTATCCGATCAAACCAACCTATTGGCGCTTAATGCCGCTATTGAAGCAGCCCGTGCTGGTGAGGCGGGTCGTGGGTTTGCAGTTGTGGCCGATGAAGTGCGTGACCTGGCTTCTCGTACCGCAGCCTCAACTGACGAAGTGCAAAAAATGATTGATAACTTGCAGGCAGAAGCAAGCCGCGCTGTAGAGGCAATGACTCAAAGCCGCAGTCGCAGTCAGGAAGGTGTGCTCGCCGTTGATGAAGCAAGCCAAACTCTAACCGCGATTAGTGAGCGGATTGGGTCGATCACCGATATGAATATCCAAGTGGCTGCGGCGACTGAGGAACAATCAACGGTTGTTGAAGATATTAACCGCAATGTCACTGAAATCAGTGAGATCACTCAGCGCACAGCTGAGACCTCACATGCTGTTGCGCAAGCCAGTGCCGATTTAAACGACTTGGCTCGCCGCCTTGATAGTTTAGTGGCAGGATTCAAAGTTTAAGCTTTAGGTGTTATCTCATTAAAAAAGCCCGCTATTGCGGGCTTTTTTGTATCAGTTTTTTGGTTATTGGCGCGCTTTTAAAAACTGAATGCTCAACGGATAACGGTAACTTTCGCCTTCGCTGGCTTTCATTGCGGCAATAATCGTTAGCACAATATCCGCAATAGCAATAAGGCCTAACAAGATAAAACCTATGCCGACAAACGCGAGAATAAGGCTAATAAACACATACACAACCAAGCTTAATTTAAAGTTTAAACAGTTGCGGCCACAGGTATCAACAAAGGCAATTTCATCGCGTTTCATTAACCACACAATAAGCGGTCCTAAAATAGAACCAAACGGGATAAGGTAGCCTGAAAAGCTGGCTAAATGCACAGCAACACCCATGTTTTTGTCATCTTTCGATAACGCTGTTTGCCCTTCTTCTATCACTGTATCTCTCCTTGAATTAAATAACCATTAAAAGCCAAACAGGCGAATTTTCCAATTTTCAATCTTACGGCTATCAAGTCGTTTAGCCAAACTTTGTCGCCACGACATCGCCAACCCTTCAGCGGCCAGCAGTCGTTGATATTCTGCTTCATCAAATTCGGTACTAAAATATATCGCCATCGCCTGCTTAACCGATATGTCACTGCGACGCTCTATGAGTTGCATCGCATCGTGTGGGTAAATCTTACCCGGCTGCAGCACGCGGTAAAACCAGCCACACAAACTACTGGTCTGCATCGCCAGCGCGAACTCTGGGTGACCAAATTGCTTATTAAGTTTAAAGCAGGGTGAACGCGGCTGAGTCACCTGTAAGACTACTTCACCTATTTGCACAATGTCGCCAATATGCACCATAGATTCATCAACGCCAACGGTACTGATGTTCTCGCCCATCGCTGGGGAATCTTTAAAGCCGGTTATCATGTCCCAGCGGCGGTATTGGCCATAATGTTCACGTGGAAAATGATGCAGTACCCGATCTACGCCACCATGATGTTTAGGATCCGCTTGAGCATCGCCTTGCACATCGCAACTGTTAACCTCGAGGTATTCACGGCGGCTTTTACCATTTATTCCGCTTTCAATGCCATCAAATGACATCATAGATTCGCCAGCGTAAACCCCAGATAAACTATTCACTAATACTGCTTGTGTCACGACGCACGACTCCTTTTAAGTGACTAATGCGATAATACTACCTGATTTCTTCCCAACTCTTTAGCTTGATATAATGCGGTATCTGCACGATTGAGTAGCTGATCACGTTGCTCTTCATCGCGTAAGCTTGCCACACCAATACTGATGGTCACCCGCACTTCAGAACCATTAACACGAATCGAACGCTGGGCGACATTATTGCGTATCTGCTCCGCCAGTTGATTGGATTTGGCCAAATCAAATTCAGGTAATAAAAGTAAAAACTCTTCTCCGCCCCAGCGACATACCAAACCTTGTTCGGCAACGGCATCCATCAGTGCATGGCTAATAGACTGAATGACCAAATCGCCAACATTATGTCCATGGCTGTCATTGACGGCTTTGAAGTGGTCAATATCAACCAACACAATACTCAATGGCTGCTGATTAGCCTGGCACTTTTGCAGCAAGCGGGTATAAGTCGCATCAAAGGCTTGCCGATTGGCGGCACCAGTCAGCTTGTCAGTCGATGCCATTAGCTCTAACCGCCGCTGATACCGGCCTAAGGTCAAGTTGGCAATAACAATGATAATAATCGTCACGGCGACACTGAGCATAATATTGAACCAAAAAGTGTTCATCAATTTTTGCTCACTTTCGACTTCAAATTGCTCGACTATCAAATACCACTTAAATTCAGAGACTAAACGGCTATTGAGGTAAACCGTTTTGCCTTGTTGTTGATAGGTTAGTGATGCACTTGGGCTGGTAAGAATGCGCGTGGCGTATTTGGTCAGGCCTTCGGTGCCCTGCAATGATTGGCCACCTTCATATTGGGCGCCATGCAAGGTAACTTTACCCTCTCGGTCAACAAAATAAACCCGGCGGTTGTAGCGCTGCTGGTATAGCTCAACTAGCTCTTTTACTTTGTCGACCGCAAGTCCGACCCCAGTCACACCAATAAAATTACCTTCAAAGTCGAACACCTTGTAATTTACATACACCACAGTGCGAGATTTATCGGCGCTGTCGGGGTCGATATTCACTTCATAAAGCTCGTCAGCAGGTAATGAGCGCACCCGAAAATACCATGCGTCATCGGGACTGGCGTCAGCAATCTGCTTCAAAACACCACTTGAGTGGTAATAGTTACGTGATTTTTCAGAGATAAAAAAGCTGGTTACTGTGTCATATTTATCTTGGATCTCTTTGAGGTAGCGAATCAGCTGTTCTGGCTCTTGCTCTTGGTTTAGTGTCCAGTCGCGCACAAAAGTGTCATGGGCCATTAATGAGGAGATAAAAATAGGACGCAGCAAATCTTGTTGGATTTCAGAATAGATATTGTCACTGGTTAATGGCAGTGCGTTATCGGCAATCTGCTCACGTAAAGACTCATGGGCAACTTGATAACTGATTGCACTGGTTAGTACAAAAGCACCTAAGAGCAATATGGATAATATCCAAGTGAATTTTCGCTTGTCACTCCACACCGTACTGCCCATAACTACCTCAACGCATTAATCTTGTTTGTTGTTATTCTGATTTAACCCAAATGTAACCGAATTCAAACAAGATCTCACTAATTAAAGCGATGTCTTTGCTGATGCCCGGTGTAAATCTGCACTGATATGGCGAGTAATCCCTAAGAAAATAGCGTTGAAAATTAGGATAAAAAAATGCCCCGATGGGGTTAGGGGCAAGAAGACGCTAAAACTTAGCACAACTGAATTAACAAGCACGGGAGTAATGGCCGCTAAATTTAACGGCCATTGATGACAGCTTCATGACAGTAATGAGTCTAAACTATGACTCGGGTTCACTGAGGTAGCGTTTAAGCGCTTTGCCAGGAATAGAGCTTTGTGTCGCCACGGCAAAAGCAGACCACCTAGAAGCTTCTTGCATTGATTTGATAATATCCCAGCCCTGCATTTGTCCATGCAATAAGCCTGCGGCATAGGCATCACCCGCCCCAGTGGTATCCACCACCGTGGCGGTGACCGCATCGACATGTCGGCTTTGGTCTGCCTCATGCACCACTGCGCCCTGCTCTCCATCTGTCACGATAAAGTATTTTAAGCTCTCACCCGCAATAGACTGACCAAATTGCCACGGCAACAACGCGCTACGGCCTGCCATATCGGTTTTTGATGCGATCAGAATATGACATGGACGAGGCCGCTCATCTTTGGCTAGCTGCGCCATCACCAGCGCTTGCTTAAGCGCTGTTTTTGCCCAACTTACCGCACCTTCAGCAGAGGAGTTAATATATAAAGCATCCCACTGCGACCATGTGGGTGGCGCGGCCAATTCAAAAATAGGTCTTTGAGGTCGAATAATCGTGCGCTCACCATCCGGTGTCATCACTAATAACATTTCATTAGTGTTGCCCTCGTGGCGCTGAATAAGGTGGCAATCTATACCTTGAGTACTGGCCTCGGCCAGCAACCAATCGCCGACCTTATCACGACCAACCTCACTCACCAGCGCTACCCGATGCCCGGCCCAGACGAGGCCTAGCCCAGTATTAGCTCCGCCGCCACCGAGTCGTTGCCCACCATCTTGATAGTGAAAGCGGCCACCGGTTTGCAATGGTTTATTCAATTTTAAAATGCGATCGCAATTGAGGTTAGCAACTAAAATAATATTGGCCATTAAGACTCCAAGATATGTGAGCAAGCGCCATGCCTTTAGGCTTCAGCGGCAACTAGCCATCGCGCGAGCATACTCATAATGATTGCAGTTATAGCAACTGGCTAACGCTACCTCAACTATTACTACTTAACAATGTACATACCTTCACTGGCAGGCCGACTGTATTTAAAACCAAATTTAAGATACAAAGCGGGCACATCGGCCATCAAGGTGATGTACGCCCCTTTAGGAGCTTGTTGATCGAGATAATCCATAATTGACTGCATGATTTTTCGCCCTAAACCTTGCCCTTGGAATTGCGGGTCGACCGCGATATCAACCACCTCAAAATTAAGTGCACCATCACCAACGACACGGCCCATCGCAACCACCTGATTGTCCTGCACGATATGCACACCATATAAACTGCGCGGCAAGCCTTTTTCCGCTGCCGACCTAGGACGTGGGGTTAACCCCGTGATCTGCCGTAGCCGTACAAAGTCATCAACACCAACCACCTGCTCAATCAATTGCTGCATAGTTGCGCTTTCAACTCCTGCCACTCTTTGGCCAATAAGGCATAACCATACTCACTGCCCCATTGCCCTTTAAAGAAAATATTCTCATGCCAATGTGCCTCTCGCCTAAATCCGACACTAGCTAATAGTCGCCATGATGGCTGATTATCGCAATCTGTTATGGCAGAGACTCGATGCTTACCCAGAGACTCAAACAACCAGGTTAAGCAACCTATAAGCGCTTCTTTTGCAAAACCTTGGCCTTGAAAGGCTGGCGCTAGCGTAAAGCCAATTTCTATTTGATGTTCATCGACAAAATGCACAGCTAAATCACCAATTAACTGTTCTGAGTCTTTCGCGATGATTGCCAACTGATACCAGTTACCCAACTGGGCGAACGGAGTTTGCTGCATCTGCTCAAACAGTGCCTGGCCGTCTGCTAGGGTATAGTTGTGCCAACTTTGATATCTTGCCACCTCAGGATCTTGCCGATAGCGCACAAACCCAGCGATATCATCAGCTTGAAACTGGCGAACATACACACGGTGGCAAGCAAATAATACGGTCATCAATTCAGCCTTCACTGTGGTAATAATGGCCTGTCGGCATGCCAGCAAACAACGGCATGACCGCCGCCATCTGCTCCTTAGGGTAAGCGGCCAACGAATCTTGATGCGCCTGTTTGGACTGCCAATGCTCTATCACCATAAACTTATCACTCGACTCATCGTCAGTTAACACCTGATAACCTAAATTGCCCGCTGATTGACTAATGTGATCTGATAACGACAGTAAAAATTGATACAGCGCTGCTGACTGGCCTGCAGCCGCTTGGAAGTGTCCGACACGAACAATCATGATTAAGGCTCCCTATACAGATAAAGTGATCAGGTTACACCCAATTTGACCTAAATATCCAATGCCTGTGTAAGCCATATCGCACGTCGATGTGAGTATTATCAGAATAGTAGGAAACAGTGTTTGCGCTTAACACCTATCTAATTGAATAAAAACAACAAATCACCAGTAGATATTTAGTTTACCTTGGTTTAATACTTAAGTGCTACATCTTGATGTTATGGCATCGAATTACAATGATCGCAGTCAAAAGTAGTATGCCTAAGGGAAAGGGATTTTATGATTAACATGGACGAGTTATTTGACATCGCCGATGGACCAGAACAACGTTTAGCGCGCTATCAAGCTTGTTTGCAAGAGTTTGAACGGCTGAATCACGAAGACAATTACGTCAAACAGATACGCCAAGAGATTCAATACTTACAGCGCGCTATCAAAAGCGACTAGACACAAAAAAGGCTGTCATTTGACAGCCTTTTCTTTATTGCAGCGTTATTTACATATCTGCTTCTTTCAGCGGTTTACGCAACTGGGCACGCACATTATCCATGCCTGAGTAAAACTCTTTCATCATCAATAGGCCCATCATTTTGCCGTTATCGGTGACAATGAGGTTATCGGGATCTTTAGGATCGTTTTTGATGGCACCAATGGCTTTCATGGAGGTCATCTCTTTAAACAAAGCAAAATCTAAGTTAACCCCAAATGTTTCGCGGAAATATTTACGCGACAAACGACCAGAGAACATACCCAACAAGAAACGGTACTGCATGACATCTTTCTTGCTATATTGCTTCTGTTGTTCCACACCCATGCGACCCGCAGCAATGTTCTCTTGATACTTACGCAGTGAGAAATTATTCACATACAAAGTATCATCTAGAAAACTGAACGAGCCCGAACCCACACCCAAGTACTCATCATAATCAATAACGTACTCATCAAAGCCTTCATTGTTGGCTTTACCAAATGCCCAAGAAGATAACTGGTTATATTGGCCATTGAGGCTATTGAGAATTTGACGATACTGGCGCGCCATATCACCATGAGGGGCAGCAAGCTTGCCTTTGACACTTTTACGTGTCTGGTGAGTAATCATCAAAGGATAAGTGGTGATTTGACGAGGATCGAGTTTCGACGCCATATCTAAATCGTGTTGAATCACTTCATCGGTTTGGCCGCGGAAACCAAATATCAAGTCAACGTTGATAATTGGAAACAGCTCTTTAGCTGCCATAATTTTATCGAAGGTTTCTTGCCCAGAACCAAACTTTTCGATGCGGTCAGTCATGGTCAAAATGTCATCGTTGAAGCTCTGTACACCGATCGACATACGATCAACCAGCCCCTTTAGCTGCTTAAAGCCTGGGCTATCAAGATGCTGCGGATCTGACTCGCAAGACACCTCTTTAATACCAGGGAACAAGGTTTTAGCATGTTCAATGGTGCGGGCTAGCTCATCTTCTAAAACGGTTGTGGTACCACCACCGATATACATAGACTCAAAATCGTAGCCGAGCGTCTTAACCATATCCATCTCTTTACGTAGTGAGATGAAATAAGCGCGAGCCTTGTCTTCTTTAAATAGAAAACGATGAAAAGTACAGAAAGAGCACAAGGTATGACAAAAGGGCACATGGGCATACAGCATGTACTTCTTACCCTCAACGGGCTTAGGCATCATCGAGGCTGACTGAGTATCGAGTCTTAGGTTTCTATCAACGTAAAACTGCATTACTCGTTCCATCGAGCTGAGCATCCAGTTCGGCACGGTAATATCTGCCTGATAAGGCGTAACTATTTCTGTGCTAGCTGATTGAATAATTGATGACATATTAATTCCTGACTAAAACAACTTTCCGTGACGGAACGACACACTTGTGAGGGACACATCCTATATGCGGAACACAAAAGTATCACTTAAGTTATAGATAAAACGTGAACTGGTTATAAATTACGACACCTAACATGAGTTTCAATCAATATTTGTTAAGCAAGTCATGTTTTAGCAAAAATCGATGTAATAAGCCAATTATAGTGGCAGTTAGTGACACCAGTATTTAATTAGTACCGTTAATCATTGAGTTACATTATAAACTCACGTAGCTTAATAGCAGCTGTCAGCCTGACAGATATTTAATGAATAAGGAAGTTAGCCGTGGTTAAATGGATTCTCGCACTAGTGCTAATAGTGAACGTCATTGTTGCAGGTTGGGGTTACGTGCAATGGCAATCATTGCAATCACAGGATCAGCAGCTGCAACAGCAACTCGATTCCCTGAGCTCCCAAATTGCTGATTCTGGCAGTATTATCCCCCGACACTCTGTAGGCTATTTCAATTTGTCAGCATGCCCTCAAGGCTGGCAGCCATTCAGCGCGGGAGCGGGTCGTTTCACCATTGCAACCAATCATGGCGATAATGAGCTGGCCGCCCATAACATAGGCCAAACGGGTGGTGCAGAAAAACATAAGCTCACCACATCCGAGATGCCACGCCACACCCATGTCTACTATGATTGGTATTTTCTTGATATGGGCAATGAACCAGAGTTTTCCACAGGTGAAGGCGATGATATTGGTATGCGTAAGAATAAAGCACGCCGCTCAGAGCCCAGTGGAGAAAGTGTCCCCCACAACAATATGCCGCCCTATATTGCGCTGACTCAGTGCATTAAAACTTAATGGCCTAATGAGCTTGCTTGTAAAAGTATTGGCCAGGAGTTAGGTGGTCACTAACACAGTTAAAACCAGCGCGGTCTAGGAAAGCGAAGTATTGGTGGCCATCTGTTTCAGTAAGGACTGTTTAATTACCATGGCACTTAAACGCTGCTCGGTTTTAGACAGCAGGCCAAAAAACACTAGCACCACGACAGCTCCGGCAAAGTAGCTAAGCAAACCGCCATGCTGAACTAACGCAGTAAACCCTATCGCCACCAATATGCCACCCACAAGATAACTCAATAGGCTAATCAGTATCCGCAATGTTTTGGTGCGCTGGCGAGCTTGGTTAATCAAGGCAAACGTCGTAGCACTGCTTACCTGATTAAGCTGCGGAAACCGGTTCACTAACCATTGGGTATAGGCCATGTCAGTCCTTAGATAAAATACTTAGCCAACAGGCTACGGGGTCAAAATAAGCGTTAGTGCTTATATCAACCCCGTAGTATGAACAAGCCATGTTACGGTTACATGACAGTTCAAAGCACAAAGAGCAAATACTGCAACTAACAGCAACTATGGGGGTTGGCACAGGCAGATGGTGCAGATAAACACAAAGTTCCCGCTGCAAGCTGCTTGACCGCCTCAGCCAATAGCGCCAACGATTTACCAATATTGTCTTGTGACGTAGCGATATTCATCCGCAAAAAATTATAGTCTTGCATACCAAACCAGCTACCTGGGGTGAGGCCCATTTTGGCATGTTCAAATAGCAGTTGGTTTAACTGTGCCTCCTCTAAGCTTAGACCCGAGAAATCAAACCAAACCTGATACGTGCCTTGTGGGCGGAACATTTTGACTTGGGGCAAATGTGTCTCAATATAGTCACTCATCCAATCTAGCGTTTGTTGTAGATAGTCCAACAGCCCATCTAGCCATTCACCACCTTTTTCGTAAGCCGTGATAGTGGCAAAGGTACTCAGGGCATTACCATGGTCTAAATACATCGCGCCAATGTTGGCCTTAATCGCCGCATGTAGCGTTTCATTGGCAGTATAAATGTAGCCATTAGCAATGCTGTGCATCCCAAATGTTTTGGCTGGCGAGCCAAGCAAAGTAATCATATTGTCATAATCAAAACTCGCCATGCTCGTGAACTTATGCCCTGAATAGATAATATCCGCATGAATTTCATCGCTAATAATCATCACATTGTGGCGCTTAGCGATAGCAATCAATTCAGTCAATTCAGCTGCGCGCCACACTCGCCCAGTGGGGTTATGAGGATTACACACAATCATTGCTTTGACGCGATTTTGCTTAATTTGTTGCTCAACGTCAGTAAAATCAATTAAATACTGCTCACCGTCATTGTGCAGCTCACTTCTTACCACCTTGCGCTGCGCCTTAGTAATCAAATTGGCAAACTGATGATAAGCCGGTGTGTGGATCAATACCGCATCCCCCTCTTGGGTAAACTGGCGCAATAAAATCGCCAGTGCAGACAATACACCTGGGGCTTGTACAAATTTATCGGTCGATAGCTTAAGTTGATGGCGCTGCTGATACCAATTGGCTATCGCAGTAAACACACCACTTTCATTGAACTCATAAGCGTAAACACCCCGCGCGGTTAAGCCGTTGAGTGTTTCGGTGATTGGTGCAGCAACTTGAAAGTCCATATCTGCAACCCAGTATGGAAATACCTCGGTGCTGCCATATATGCTTTGCAGCATCTCAGGCTTATGTTTGATAAAACGATTTTCTGCGGTAACAGGTTTGCTGCTAAAAGTAGACATAGGTCTCTCCATCAAATTAATCGCTCAACATTAATGAGCTTAACCTAATGAATGACGAACCAGAGGAGAAATAGATGCACGAAATTGTAAAAGTTTCGCAAAAACTAGCGAGTTGACCGCCTCAATTTATACCAATCAGTATAAGAATTTGATCTACTCAGCGCGCTTTTGGCAAACTAATTCAAGGCGAATAACTGAAACAATGGTTGCTCCCTTGTGAGGTTACTCAACGCAGAAGTAGGTAGCCAAAAACGCGCCAGAATGGCGAGTTTTAGCGATTTTGATGCTGTGTTAACGAGCTTAACCGTAGAATAACTATGCTCTTCACTCGTTGCCTTGCCTCAGAACCGCTAAACTCTCGCTGAGTGACTAAATGTTTATACTGATTGGTATTACATCACGTCGTGCTACTCAGCCTCATTGTGATCTAACTTGCCTTTGTTGCATTCACTACATAGTATCTGCAAATTATCGATATCTAATTCTAGTAAAGGATACTTCGAGCGCGGTTTAATATGATCCACTTCCAAGCGCACGCCATCATTGGCCGTTGCACCACAGTCGCGACACTTCTTATCGTACCGTATCAACGCCTGCCGCCGAAGGTGTCGCCAAGCTTGGGTATGATAAAAACTAGTGGTTTTAGGTGGCGTGAATGGTACCTGCTCAACACATTCAAATGTACTCGGATCGTGACCAGGACCAATGAGCACCACAGAGACAACTTGGTCTGACTGTATGGTTTGAAACCATTTGTAAATCGCCCGAAGCGCGCCCTGCTCCGTTTTATATTTTTTACGCTTTACGCCATCGCGAGTCTCATAACTAACAGAAAATATCATTGTCACCTCAATGCTAGAACACTCACTTTAGCGATTACAGCCAAAAAAATACCCTGTCAGTAACCTAACAGGGTATGGTGTTGCAACTCAAATCTAGCCGAGTTTAGTCTTTGTACTTTAATGTACCGTTTTCTTTGATTTCATCGAACCATAGGTTGTGATGCTGGCTCGCCCAGTTCTCATCACAGTAACCTGAAACCATACATTCCATACCACCTTCAGACATAACCGTTGCCATGAAGATATGTACGATTGAGAAAGCCGTAATAATGATGGCACTCACAGAGTGCAGTATCAGTGCAATTAGGCTTAAGGTACGGCTTGGTTCAAACAAGTTAGGGAACAACAGCAACATACCAGACGCTGAAATCACTAGACCAAATACCGCAAATGCCCAGAACCACAGTTTCTCACCGGCATTGGCAAAACCTGCATCAGGGTGCTTACCTTTAAATGGACCAAAGTTGATGTAACCACCAACGACCATCATCCACTTTAAATCGTACAGTTTAGGTAACTGGTTTTTCGCCCAGAGTACGGTCATCAATGCCCAACCAATCATGAACGGGATCGCCATGATGTCATGCACTTGCTTAGCACCGTAGACTAGCGCTGCCCAAAACCCTTCGCCAATGTATGGCTGGAAGAAAAAGCGACCGGCTAATAGCGTCAGACCTGTCAATATCAATAGTAGGCACGGAATCGCGCCCAGCCAGTGAATCGACACGTCAAACTTAGACCAGCGATACACCATCTTGCCAGAGAAGCCGCCATGCAGCTTGGAGATACCATTCACTTTAATGAACAGTACAAAGATGATGATCATACCAAACAGCGCCGCCATCAAAGCCGGTGCCAATAAATCACTGCGCAACTCAAGCACGCGTAGATCGTAGGTATTGATGGGTTGATTATGGAACTGACCGTGAGAGGTCGTTTCTCCCGTCGCTCCTGCTTTTAACTGTGCCCAAACTTGGCCTTCAGTCGCAGCATGAGTGTGATCAGTGGCGTCGTCATGGGCCATTGAAACGGGTGCAAATACCGTTGCCACGACTAACGCGAGAATCACGCTAAAACGTTTGAACAAATTGTTCATGTCACATCCTCTTAGGCCACAACATACATCAGTATGTTGTGGCTTTGGTGTCATACTAAATTGGGCTTAGCCCCAGATAGCATTTTTTGAACCACGGTATGCAACACGCTCACGGAAGATTGAAGAAACAACTTCAGCATCACCCGCTAGCAGTGCCTTAGTCGCACACAACTCAGCACACATTGGCAACTTACCTTCCGCTAGGCGGTTAGCACCGTACTTTTGACGTTCCGCATCAGAGTGGTTTTCTTCTGGGCCACCGGCGCAGAAAGTACACTTATCCATCTTGCCGCGGCTACCAAATGCACCCTGTTTAGGGAACTGAGGTGCGCCAAATGGGCAAGCATAGAGGCAGTAACCACAACCGATACAAGTATCTTTGTTGTGTAGCGTTAGGCCGTCTTCGGTTTTGTAGAAACAGTTCGCTGGGCAAACCGCTTCACAAGGTGCATCAGTACAGTGCATACATGCCACTGAGATAGACGCTTCACCTGGTTGACCGTCGTTAATCGTCACAACGCGACGACGTTGAATACCCCACTCTAACGCAGAGTCGTTTTCGTTTTTACAGGCAGTGACACAACCATTACATTCGATGCAGCGCTTGGTATCACATAAAAATTTCATTGTAGCCATAATGGCAATTCTCCTAGCTAATTCTGCGCTTACGCTTTAGTGATCTGACATAGCGATGCTTTAGTTTCTTGCATCTGTGTCACTGGGTCATAACCGTAAGTCAGTGCAGTGTTAGCTGATTCACCGATAACGTATGGAACCGTACCTTCTGGGTAGTTAGCCGCTAAGCTTTCGCCATGCATTTCACCCGCAAAGTGATAAGGCATCCAAGTCACACCCGGTTTAACCCGTGGCGTTACCATGGCCTTAATCTTGATACGTCCACCTTCAGCACCCTCTAGCCATACAGTATCGCCATCGCGAATCGCACGGTCAGCGGCATCGGCTGGGTTAATTTCAACAAACATTTCTTGTTGAAGCTCAGCTAGCCATGGGTTAGAACGTGATTCTTCACCACCACCTTCATACTCAACCAGACGACCAGAAGTCAGACCCAGTGGGTACTTGTCTGTGTTGTCGTTTTGCTGAATAGACTTGTACAGCGTTGGTAGACGGTGTACTTGCATATCATCATAAGTTGGGTACTTAGCCACAAGGTCACGACGAGGCGTATATAACGGCTCACGGTGAACAGGCACTTGGTCAGGGAAAGTCCAAACAATACAACGCGCTTTGGCGTTACCAAATGGAATACAACCGTGCTTCATCGCCACACGTTGGATACCACCTGACAAATCGGTCTTCCAGTTTTTACCTTCTGCTTCCGCTTTTTCTTCTGCAGTTAGGTCATCCCACCAGCCTAGTTGCTTAAGCAGTTTGTCAGAGAACTCTGGGTAACCGTCTTGGATTTCGCTGCCTTTAGAGAAGCTGCCTTCAGCCAATAGGTTCTTACCGTTGTACTCAACACCATAACGGGCACGGAAGTTACCACCACCTTCTAACACGTGTTTGTGCGTGTTATACAGAATTTGGGTACCTGGGTGCTTCTGCTCTGGTGTACCCCAACATGGCCAAGGTAGACCATAGGTTTCACCTTTCGCTGGACCGCCTTGTGCTTCCAGTGTCTTATTGCTAAATGTACCCCAGTTTTGGGTGTGCATTTTCAAACGCTCTGGGCTTTGGCCAGACATACCGATAGTCCACATACCGCGGTTAATTTCGCGAGTAATGTCTTCAATCACTAATAGGTCTTTCGCGTCTTTAGCAATACGCTTAGTGTATTCTTTGTCGAAACCAAGCTTTTGCGATAGGCGATACATGATCTCTAAGTCAGTCTTAGATTCAAATAGTGGCTCAACCACTTTTTCACGCCATTGTTGGCTACGACCTGAGTTAGAGACTGAACCTTCAGTTTCAAACTGGGTACAAGCTGGTAGTAAATAAACACCGTTTTGACGACGATGCATCACACCCGCCATTGTTGGGAATGGATCGACAACAACCACTGTGTCCATCTTGTCGAGTGCATCACGCACATCATTCTGACGAGACTCAGTGTTGACTGATTGACCCCAGAAGAAGCCCATACGAACACGGTCTTTTTGGGCCAATTTTTCAGGTGTCTCAAGTACACCATCATGCCAACGAGAACAAGGAATACCAGGGGTATTCATTGGAATGCGACCTAGATATTCGTTTTGGTCAAAGCGATTTTTAACCCAATCGAAATCAAGGTCCCAAACGTGAGACCAGTGCTTCCAAGAGCCTGTTTTTAGGCCGTAGTAACCAGGTAGAGTGTCAAACAATAGACCTAAGTCAGTTGCGCCCTGTACGTTATCGTGGCCACGGAAGATGTTAGTACCACCACCTTGCTTACCCATGTTACCCAGTGCTAATTGCAGTAAGCAGTATGCACGAGTATTGGCGTTACCGACGTGATGCTGAGTACCACCCATACACCAAACAACCGTACCTGGACGGTTTTCAGCCATCAGCTTAGCGGCTTGGTAAACTTCCTCTTCACTACAACCAGTGATATCTGCCACTTCTTTTGGTGGGAACTTCTTGGCTTCTTTACGAATTTCATCCATCGCGAATACACGCTGTTCGATGAAAGTCTTGTCTTCCCAACCATTTTCAAAGATGTGCCAAAGCATACCGTAGATAAATGGAATATCAGTACCAGGACGCAGACCACAATGCAGGTCAGCATGGGCAGCTGTGCGAGAGAAACGTGGGTCAACAACGATAATTTTGGCGTTGTTCTTTTCCTTCGCAATTAAGATGTGCTGCATCGCTACTGGGTGAGCTTCAGCTGGGTTTGAACCGATAAAGAAAATCGCATTCGCGTTTTGAATATCGTTGAAAGAGTTAGTTTGCGCACCGTAACCCCAAGTGTTAGCAACACCGGCTACCGTGGTAGAGTGACAAATACGTGCTGAGTGGTCGACGTTGTTGGTGCCCCACATAGCCGCAAACTTACGGTACATGTAGCAACCTTCGTTTGAGAACTTAGCACTACCCATAAAGTAAACTGAATCTGGACCAGACTCTTTGCGGATATCTAGCATCTTGTCGCCAACTTCGTTAAAAGCTTGCTCCCAAGAGAGTTTCTTCCACTTGCCATCAACCAGCTTCATTGGGTACTTAAGACGCTTTTCACCGTGGCCATGTTCACGCAGCGCAGCACCTTTAGCACAGTGGCCGCCAGCATTGAATGGGTGATCAAACGCAGGCTCTTGACCTGTCCACACACCGTTTTGTACTTCAGCGTATAAACCACAACCTACCGCACATGCACTACAAACAGTACGCTTGATTTCGATTGGTGCATCATGTGGAATGTCTTTGGCTTCTGCACGACGCATCATGCCAGTACCAAGAAGAGATGCAGCAGCAATACCACCAGAGGTGATACCAGCATGCTTCATGAATTGACGACGGCTAATGCCTAAAGTTTTCTTTTCTACTTTAGGTGCCTGATTAGATTTGCGAGTTAATTGCATCGCTCAAATTCTCCTAAACTAGCTACGCAAGCTGTTGTAATAACTGCGGATATGAGCAGTTTCGTGGTAGCCATCAGCATGCTTAGATGCTGCATTTTTCTCAGTTGCCTGTGCAGTGCTAATACCGGTTGCAGCAAGTGCTACACCAGCGCTGCCGCCTACAGTAAGGGCTTTCAGCAGTGATCTACGATTTAGATCTGGCTGTTGCTTCTTCATCATTACTCCTGACGAGTGGTAAAACTCTAATTGTCGGAACGTTAATCCACCGCAGACACACGTGTTACTAACTTGTTGTTTAACCGCGTGCTTTTGGTTGGTTTTGTTTATTTATTAAAAACATCCAATAAAATGCCGTTGCAATATAGAGAAGTTTTAACCTGCAAAAGTTGATCTAAATCCATTTAGGTGGGCGCGAGCGTGCGATGGATCATGAAATTGTTAACCAAGTCATGTTTCTTAAAGTAAAAGGTCAAAAACTTCACCTTGGTTTAATTTTCATTTCAGAGAAAAGTTGTAACAGTTTTGTGTTGCCTAAATCGTTGAATTAAGTGATTTAATGCAGTTGAGAATTATTCGTAATATCTAGAAGGGAGTGCGCTGAGAGCGTAAAAAGGTGATTGCAGCCTATAAAAAAACACCCTAACGCAGCGCATTAGGGTGTTTTCATTTTCGGTAAAATAAAGCCGTAGCGACTACGCTTGGTCTTTATATTTCAAGGTACCGTTTTCTTTAATTTCATCAAACCAAAGGTTATGGTGCTGAGTCGCCCAGGTTTCATCACAGTAGCCAGAAACCATACACTCCATGCCACCTTCAGACATTACCGTCGCCATAAAGATATGTACGATAGAGAATGCGGTAATGATGATTGCACTCACAGAGTGAAGTATCAGTGCAATCAGGCTTAAGGTACGGCTAGGTTCGAACAAGTTCGGGAAAAGTAACAGCATACCCGAAGCTGAAATCACTAGACCAAATGCCGCAAACGCCCAGAACCACAATTTCTCACCCGCATTGGCAAAGCCAGCATCAGGGTGCTTACCTTTAAATGGACCGAAGTTGATGTAACCACCGACTACCATCATCCACTTTAAATCGTACAGTTTAGGTAACTGGTTTTTCGCCCACAGTACGGTCATCAGTGCCCAACCAATCATGAACGGAATCGCCATGACATCGTGCACTTGTTTCGCACCATAAACCATCGACGACCACATGCCTTCACCAATGTATGGTTGGAAGAAATAGCGTCCTGATAGCAACACCAATCCGGTTAGAATCAGCAGCAAACAAGGAATCGCACCCAACCAGTGAATTGACACATCAAACTTCGACCAGCGATACACCATCTTGCCAGAGAAGCCACCATGTAACTTCGAAATACCATTAATCTTAATGAATACCACGAAGATGATGATCATCCCAAATAGCGCTAACATCAGGCCTGGAGCCAACCAGTCACTACGTACATCTAGCAGACGCAAGTCATAAGTGTTGATCGGTTGATTATGGAACTGACCGTGAGAGGTAGTCTCACCCGTTGCACCGGCTTTAAGCTGTGACCAGATCTGACCTTCAGTTTCAGCTGCTGGTGCTGATTGAGCAAAACTCACTGCACTAAATGCAGTCGTTAATGCCACAATCAAAACCAAGCCTAACTGTTTAAACCATCTGTTCATGTTACATCCTCAATAATCACAGCATGCCATGCATGCTGTGATGAGTTAAACAATGACTATCGATGACTAATCTAAATGATTAGCCCCAAATCGCACTGTTAGAACCACGATATGCAACACGCTCACGGAAGATTGAAGAAACAATCTCAGCGTCACCAGCAAGTAGTGACTTAGTTGCACACAGTTCAGCACACATAGGTAACTTGCCTTCCGCTAGGCGGTTAGCACCGTACTTTTGACGCTCTGCATCTGAATGGTCTTCTTCTGGGCCACCGGCACAGAAAGTACACTTGTCCATCTTGCCACGGCTACCAAATGCACCCTGTTTAGGGAACTGAGGTGCGCCAAATGGGCAAGCATAGAGGCAGTAACCACAACCGATACAAGTATCTTTGTTGTGCAGCGTTAGGCCGTCTTCGGTTTTGTAGAAACAGTTTGCTGGGCAAACCGCTTCACAAGGTGCGTCAGTACAGTGCATACATGCTACTGAGATAGACGCTTCACCTTTAACACCATCATTGATGGTGACAACACGACGACGTTGAATGCCCCACTCTAGAGCTGAATCGTTTTCGTTCTTACATGCAGTGACACAACCATTACATTCGATGCAGCGCTTGGTATCACATAAAAATTTCATTGTAGCCATAGTGGCTTATCTCCTCGCTAAACTGTGTTTAGGCTTTCTCAACCTGACACAGAGTCACTTTCGTTTCCTGCATCTGTGTTACTGGGTCATAACCGTAAGTCATTACCGTGTTAGCTGATTCACCAACCACGTATGGCTTAGTGCTAATGCCACCAGACTCAGGATACTGCAGTGCTTCACCGTGCATGACACCCGCAAAGTGGTATGGCATCCAAGTTTGACCTGGAAGTACACGCTCAGTCACCATGGCTTTAATCAAGATACGGCCACCTTCGGCGCCTTCAACCCAAACGTCATCGCCATTGCGAATACCGCGGTCAGTTGCATCAGCAGGGTGCATCTCGATAAACATCTCTTGTTGTAGCTCAGCAAGCCATGGGCAAGAACGAGACTCTTCACCACCACCTTCGTACTCAACAAGACGGCCAGAAGAAGCGATAAGTGGATACTTCTTATCTAGATCGTCACTAATCACCTTATCTTGGATAGTCTTGAACAAGGTCGGTAGACGATGAACTTGCATATCTTCATGAGTTGGGTACTTAGCAATAAGATCACGACGCGAGGTATACAGCGGCTCACGGTGAGTTGGGATCTCATCAGGGAAAGTCCATACACGACAACGGGCTTTAGCGTTACCGTATGGCACCATGTTGTGCGCTAGCGCAACACGAACAATACCGCCGCCTAAATCAGTAGCCCAAGTGCGGTTCTCTGCCAGTGCTTTCTCTTCGTCAGTTAGCTCGTCCCACCAGCCAAGTTGCTTGAGCATCTTGTCATCAAATTGTGGGTAACCATCTTGGATTTCAGCATCAACTGATGCAGAACCGTCAGCCAGAATGCTTTCACCTTCGTACTCAACACCAAAGCGAGCACGGAAGTTACCACCACCTTGGTTTACGTTCTTACCAGTACGGTAAAGAATTTGTGTACCTGGGTGCTTCTGCTCTGGCGTACCCCAGCATGGCCAAGGTAGACCGTAGGTCTCGCCTTTGTTAACGCCGCCTGGAGCTTCCAAAGTTTCAGCTGAGAAATCACCCCAGTTCATGGTGTGGTTACGAATACGCTCTGGGCTCCAACCTGTGTAACCAACACTGCGCATACCACGTGCGTACTCACGCATTACATCATCAGGGTTTGGCATGTTGCCATCGACTGCGATGTTTTTAGTGAAGGCTTCACCAATACCAACATGCTTAGCAAGGCGGTACATGATTTCTAAGTCATTCTTAGATTCAAATAGCGGCTCAACAACCTGTTGACGCCACTGGGCGCTACGGCCAGAGTTGTTTACCGAACCTTCGCACTCAAACTGAGTCGCAGCCGGTAAGATGTAAACACCGTCTTTACGGCGATGCATGACACCTGCCATTGTTGGATAAGGATCCACAACAACAACGGTTTCTAGCTTATCAAGTGCATCACGTACTTCCATCTGACGAGTTTCAGTGTTGATAGACTGACCCCAGAAGAAAGCTAAACGTAGATTGTCTTTTTGCGCTAGGTTGTCTTTCGCTTCTAACACACCGTCTTGCCAACGAGAACAAGGCATACCTGGTGTAGTCATAGGATCGCGACCTAAGTATGGCGCTTGGTCGAAACGTGCTTTGACGTCTTCGTACGGCAGATCCCATACGCGAGACCAGTGCTGCCAAGCACCTGTAGCTACGCCGTAGTAACCTGGTAGGTTATCGAACAATAGGCCCATATCTGTGGCGCCCTGAACGTTATCGTGGCCACGGAAAATGTTAGTTCCGCCACCTTGAATACCCATGTTACCGAGTGCAAGCTGTAAAATTGAGTATGCACGAGTGTTAGCATTACCAACTGTGTGCTGAGTACCACCCATACACCAGATAACCGTACCTGGACGGTGCTCTGCCATATGCTTAGCTGCTGCGTATACGTCTTCACGCTTAACGCCTGAAACGTGTTCAACTTCTTCAGGAGTCCAACGCTTCACTTCTTCGCGAATCGTGTCCATGCCCCAAGAACGGGTACGGATTGCGTCTTTGTCTTCCCAGCCATTTTCAAAAATGTGCCACAAGATACCGTAAACTAATGGGATATCGGTACCTGGACGTAATGGTAGGTGAATGTCTGCATGGGCAGCTGTACGAGAGAAACGCGGATCAGCAACAGTGATCTTAGCGCCACGCTCTTTAGCAATCATGATGTGCTGCATCGCTACTGGATGCGCCTCTGCTGGGTTAGCCCCAATCAGGAAGATATTTTTTGCGTTACGAATATCGTTAAACGAGTTCGTTTGTGCACCATAACCCCAAGTATTCGCTACACCGGCTACTGTGGTTGAGTGACAGATACGTGCAGAGTGGTCAACGTTGTTCGTGCCCCACATTGCCGCAAGCTTACGGTACATGTAAGCGCCTTCGTTAGAAAACTTAGCACTACCCATGAAGTAAACTGAATCTGGGCCAGATGTCTTGTTAATCTCAAGCATCTTGTCGCCAATTTCGCTAACAGCTTGTTCCCAAGACAGCTTCTTCCACTTTCCGCCTTCCAGCTTCATTGGATATTTCACACGCTTATTTGAATGTGTGTGATAACGTAAGCTCGCGCCCTTGGCACAGTGTCCACCAGAGTTAAATGGGTGGTCAAATGCTGGCTCTTGGCCAGTCCATACGCCATTTTGTACTTCTGCATATAGACCACAACCGACTGCACAAGCACTACAGATAGTACGCTTGATTTCGGTAGGAGCATCGTGCGGAATGGTTTTGGCTTCTGCTTTACGCATCATGCCAGTACCCAGTAAAGATACAGCAGCAATACCACCAGAGGTGATACCAGCGTGTTTCATAAATTGACGACGGCTGATCCCAAGCGATTTTTTAGCCGCTGTTGGTGCCTCGTTAGATTTGCGCGTTAATTGCATCGCAGTAATTCTCCTCGGTTAGCTACGCAAGCTGTCATAAAAGCTGCGAATATGCGCAGTTTCGTGGTAGCCATTGGTGTTTTTCTTAACAGGCGATGACTCAGTAGATTGAGTTGCGCTAACACCGGTAACTGCCAATGCTGCGGTTGCAGAACCGCCGATTGTCAGTGCCTTCAGCAGCGATCTGCGATTCAGATCTGGCTGTTGCTTTTTCATTCTTACTCCTAATGAGAAAATGACCCCATTTCAGGGTTACTGTAGGAGGCGGTTAGCTGCCTAAATAAGGGCAATATTGTCATCACTCAATCGTTAAGCAAATGTATATAAAACGTAGACCTACGCTTCGTATTAACCGCTTCCTGAAATGTCGAAGTCACTATAAGTAGAGTTAATTGACAGAATATTGATCTAAAGTAATTTCCGGTTCGGAATTAAGGGGGATTTGGAAGGATTTGTTAGCTAGATCATATAAAAAAACCAAGCTTAAAACAGCCTTAAACTTAAATTAAAAACACATTAAATCATAAGCTTAACTTTCCTTAAGATAAGCTTAAATTAGCACTGATTTTGTTAATTCAAGGTAAATATTGTTAGCGATTATCATTGCTTGAATACTAATTTTATTGGCCAAAATAACCAACTATCGGCGAGTAAATTGCTAGCTCAATAGCACCAAAGCGCTGGCTAACGGATGGGAGTAAAAAGCCTGCTATAACAGTAAAAATCAATCATTCTCATTAGCGTGAATTAACCTACTGTGTTCAGCATGATTGGCCGCAATAACATTACCCCAAGCCTGGCAATACTGCGGCAAAACAATCTCTGAACCTCTAGTGGGAAAACTCGCATACTGACTTAAGCCTTTGGTACAAAATAACAACAGGTTTAGCGCGGATAAATTGAAAGACACATCTAAAATACACATAAAAAAACACCTCACAGGTTGCCCTGCGAGGTGTTTATATTAACGCGGGTTAACGCAATTAATCTTTGTACTGTAAGGTGCCATTATCTCTGATTTCATCGAACCAAAGATTATGATGTTGCACAGCCCAGTTCTCGTCACAATAACCAGAAACCATAGCTTCCATACCGCCTTCACTGAGCACAGTTGCCATCCAAATATGCACAATCGTAAATGCAATAAGGATAATGGCACTGATACCGTGGATCAGTAACGCCGCCATAGAGGCTTCACGCGGTAAATCTAGTCCTGGAAGCACCAGCATGATACCCGATACACTGATAAACAGACCGAACAAAGTCAGTGTCCAAAACCACATTTTCTCACCGGCATTGGCAAAACCACTATCAGGGTGCTTACCTTTAAATGGTCCAAAGTTGATGTAACCACCTACCACTAAGAACCACTTCAAGTCGTACATCTTAAACGTTTGTAGCGGCATCCACTTCACCACACACAAAGCCCAAGAAACGATAAAGATTGGACCTACCCAATCATGCACAACTTTACTACCGTAAATCAGTGCGGCCCATATACCTTCTGCCACATAAGGCTGCAGTACATGTTTACCGAGCATGATATTTAACCCGGTGAAAATCAGGCCCATACAGGACAGCGCCATCACCCAGTGAAGCCAAATATCAGCTTTAGTCCAACGTAGTACCATCTTGCCTGAGAAACCTTTACTCAGTTTCGATGGACCGTTGACGAAATAGAACACTAAAAATGCGCCAAATACACCCAATACAGCTAAGCCCATTACTGGGGTGAGGTATTTGTTGCGAACATCTTTACCTTGGTTACCTGCCACATTGATAAGTACATTGGCATCAATGCCCTTATCTGTGCTGTAACCTTTTTCTCCACCTTTAACCGCACGCCAAAGATCGGCATCGCTCGAAGTCGAGTTTGCCATCTGTTGGCTAGTTTGGTCATCGGCAGCAGCAACCGTGGTTGCCATACCTAACCCTAAAGTTAAGACAACGGGCAATACCAGTAAAGCAAACAGGCCGCGCAGTGATTTCAATAACATAGTCACTCCCTTATCGGATAAGCACTAGGCGGTGAGCGCACTCACCGCCAAGTCTTATTACGCGCCAGTTTGTGGGGTGTAACCCCAAATTGCGCCTGGGTTACCGCGTGCAGCAATACGTTCACGGTAGATGGTCGATACGATCTCGGCATCACCCGCTAGCAGTGCTTTAGTTGCACACAACTCAGCACACATAGGTAGCTTACCTTCAGCAATACGGTTTGCACCGTACTTCTGACGTTCAGCATCAGAATGGTTCTCTTCTGGGCCACCGGCACAGAAAGTACACTTATCCATTTTGCCACGGCTACCAAATGCGGTTTTCTTAGGGAACTGCGGCGCGCCAAATGGGCAAGCATAGAAGCAGTAACCACAACCGATACAGGTATCTTTGTTATGTAGCACAATGCCGTCTTCAGTACGATAGAAGCAATCTGCAGGACAAACTGCTTGGCAAGGCGCATCAGTACAGTGCATACATGCTACTGAAATAGACGCTTCACCTGGTTCACCATCGTTAATTGTAACAACACGGCGACGTTGAATGCCCCACTCTAGCGCGGCATCGTTTTCGTTCTTACATGCAGTGACACAACCGTTACACTCGATGCAGCGTTTGGTGTCACACAAAAATTTCATGACTGCCATAATGGCTTATCTCCTCATCAAGTTCAGTTAGGCTTTCGTGATTTGACACAAGCTAGACTTAGTCTCTTGCATCTGTGTCACAACATCATAACCATAGGTCAGTACGGTGTTGGCAGACTCACCAATCACGTAAGGTACTGTGCCTTCTGGGTAGTTCTTCTCAAGGCTCTTGCCTTCGAATACACCCGCGAAGTGGTATGGCATGAAACTCTCACCTTCGATAACACGAGGTGTGACCATGGCTTTCACCGTAATCTTCGAGCCTTCTGGACTGTGAACGAATACGTCGTCACCATCACGAATACCGCGATCTGCTGCATCTGCAGGGTTGATCTCGATAAACATCTCTTGCTGAAGTTCAGCAAGCCATGGGTTAGAACGCGTTTCTTCACCACCACCTTCATACTCAACCAAACGACCTGAAGTCAGCGCTAATGGGAAGTCCTTAGCAAAGTCTTGGTCCTGAATTGATTTGTACAAGGTTGGTAGACGAGCAACCATACGGTCTTCATAAGTTGGATACTTAGATACCAAATCACGACGTGGCGTATATAGCGGCTCACGATGCACAGGGATATCATCTGGGAAGTTCCAAACGATACAACGTGCTTTCGCATTACCGTATGGGATACAACCGTGCTTAATGGCCACACGTTGAATACCACCAGAAATATCGGTCTTCCAGTTTTTGCCTTCAGCGTGTTGCTTCTCTTCGTCAGTCAGATCATCCCACCAACCCAGTTGCTTAAGCATCTTGTCGGTAAACTCTGGATAACCATCTTGGATTTCACTGCCTTTAGAGAATGAACCTTCAGCCAGAATATTGTTGCCGTCGTGTTCAACACCATAACGCGCACGGAAGTTACCACCACCGTCTTTAACGTGACGGCCAGTGCGGTACAGAATTTGTGTACCAGGGTGCTTCATCTCTGGTGTACCCCAACATGGCCAAGGTAGACCATAGGTTTCACCGCGAGCTGGACCGCCCGGTGCTTCAAGCGAGTTAATGTCGAATGTGCCCCAATTTTCTTGGTGCATCTTCAAACGCTCAGGGCTTTGACCTGTATAACCTACAGTCCACATACCTTTGTTGAATTCACGGGTGATATCTTCAATCAACGGCTCATCGCCATTAACCTTAATATGCTTACAGAATTCTTTTTCGATGCCCCATTTCTTCGCTAGCTTGTACATGATGACATGGTCAGGCTTAGCTTCGAATAGTGGCTCGATAACCTGAGTACGCCACTGTAGCGAACGGTTTGATGCAGACACTGAACCGTAAGTTTCAAACTGGGTCGCAGCAGGTAGCAAATACACGCCGTCAGTACGTTCGTGCATGACACCAGCCATTGTTGGGAATGGGTCAACAACGACCACGGTGTCCATCTTGTTCAATGCTTCACGCACTTCACGACCACGGGTTTCGGTGTTAACTGACTGACCCCAGAAGAATGACATACGGATGTTATCTTTCTGAGCAATCTTAGATTTGTCTTCCAATACACCATCATGCCAACGTGAACATGGGATACCAGTCGATGTCATTGGATCTTGGCCAAGGTATTGGTCTTGGTCGAAACGACCTTTAACCCACTCGTAGTCTAAATCCCATACGTTACACCAGTGCTTCCAAGAGCCTGTTTTCAGACCGTAGTAGCCAGGTAGCGTATCAAACAATAGACCAAAGTCAGTTGCACCCTGTACGTTATCGTGACCACGGAAAATGTTAGTTCCGCCGCCTTCTACACCCATGTTACCTAGGGCAAGCTGTAAGATACAGTATGAACGCGTGTTAGCATTACCTACGTGGTGCTGAGTACCACCCATACACCAAACGATGGTGCCAGGCTTAGTTTCAGCAAGCATTTTAGCGACGCGGCGCATTTGTGTTTCTGGTACACCAGCGACGTTTTCAACTTCAGCAGGTGTCCACTTAGCCACAGCTTCGCGAATACGCTCCATGCCGTATACACGTTGGTTGATAAAGTCTTTGTCTTCCCAACCATTTTCAAAGATATGCCAAAGCAAACCGTAGATGAATGGGATGTCCGTACCCGGACGAATATGCACGAACTCATCAGACTTAGCTGCAGTTCGGGTGAAACGAGGGTCGACAACGATGATTTTCGCGCCGCGCTCTTTACCTTCTAGGATATGTTGCATTGACACAGGATGCGCTTCAGTTGGGTTTGACCCAATGAACATCATGGCTTTTGCTTTACGAATATCGTTGAACGAGTTGGTTTGCGCACCGTAGCCCCAAGTGTTTGCAACACCGGCTACCGTGGTAGAGTGACAGATACGTGCAGAGTGGTCGACATTGTTTGTGCCCCACATAGCAGCGAACTTTCTGTACATGTAAGCTTGTTCGTTCGAGAATTTCGCACTACCCATGAAGAATACTGAATCTGGGCCAGACTCTTGACGAATTTGCAGTGCTTTAGCACCCACTTCTTCAATCGCTTGATCCCAAGATAATTTCTTCCACTTGCCGCCTTCCAGCTTCATTGGGTACTTAAGACGCTTCTCACCATGACCGTGCTCACGCAATGCAGCACCTTTTGCACAGTGACCACCAGCATTGAATGGGTGATCGAATGCTGGCTCTTGACCAGTCCACACGCCATTTTGTACTTCAGCGTAAATACCACAGCCCACTGAACAGTGAGAACAAATAGTACGCTTTACTTCAGTTGGTGCATCATAAGCTACATCTTTTGCTTCCGCTTTACGCATCATTCCTGCGCCAAGCATAGAAGCCGCAGCAATACCACCAGTTGCAAGACCTGCAGACTGTAGGAATTGACGACGGTTTAGACCTAGGGCAGGCTTATTTGTTACCGTTGCCTGGTCTGTTTTGCGGGTTAATCGCATCACACATCTCCTTTAATTATTCTTTAAGTATTAAGTGGTTGATTACTTGCTACGTAAAGAATCGTAATAACTACGAACATGATCTGTTTCGCGGTAGCCATCGCCTTTTGCTGTAGGCTCAACAGATGGCGCAGCCGCAACGGCTTGACCACTTACTGTCGCAACAGCACCAGCAGCACTACCCAATGCCAACGCTTTTAGCAGTTGACGGCGGCCCATGTCAGAAGCTTGCTTCTTCATAGTGTCTCCTAATTGTTTTTATTACTTAAGGTGTGACTTATGCCGCTACGTACCGTTGACTCTCACATCTCGTACGTAACAACATAAGTACCACCCGACTCTTGCAAGGGTTGCCCCTCATTTCTTGCTCGTCACTTCAACGACAAAATTCTAAAGTGACGTCATATCTACCCAAGTCCTATGAAGCGAGTTCACTGGTCGTTGGGGTGATTTTTTCTGCTTCACTGCCTGGGCAGTTAACAGGAATGTCTAAGCTCAATTGCTCAAATTCGTTGGCTTCAATGGCAAAGAACGCTTTAGCTAGCTGTGCCACAGTGGCATAGAAAGCGGCACTAGGTGTTGCTGCTAATGTGTCGCAGAAACGTTCAATCCAGCTACCAATGTGACGCTGATAGAAGGCAAGTTGACGATAGCCTGGTGCCTCAAGAATGAGTATGCCCATCACTTCACACAAAGCAGCGACGTGATCTTCTGGCTCTTTCACTTCTTCTTCGCGCTCAAAACCAAGCTGCATCAAGTCTTGACGTAACAGTGCTAGCGGCTTATCCATTAATGAGCCCGTCATAAACCAGCTGCCATAAGGTAAGATTTCACCACTGCCTACCCCCAAGAAGATGTTGAAATACTCATCTTCAAGTTGGTCACTGCTGAACTGGCCAGCCGCTAATTTCAGCGCTAACCAAGCTTTGGTCATCTCGCTGTCATCATTAGCGTCGACTTCCAAGTTCTGCAAAAACTCCAATAGCTCAGCGCTTGGCTGACTGCGTAAAAGTGCCGCTAATAAATGATAAATATCGGCTCTTAACTGATCGTTTTCTGATACTTCTCTTACTTGTTCGGTCATAGTTAAACTCTTATCGCAGTTGCTTTTCAGGATCTTGAAGGATGTCTTCAAACATATCTTTAACCCGGCAGTCGCCGCACATTTTTAAGCGCTCAGTGTTGGCACTAAATGCACTATGGCCACCGACTACATCCAGCATCCGTTGCACCATGGATTGGGTTGCGAAAGCGGTGCCACAACGAATACATTCGAATGGGGCTTCCTCTTTCAACGTTTGACGCTGTTGACGCGCCGCTTTATCAAAGTTGATTTGTGGTGTCAGGCTAATCACTTTTTCAGGACACGCTGATTCACACAAACCACACTGAACACAATCTTGTTCAACAAAGTTCAGTGCAGGTAAGTCACCGCCATCGGTCAACGCTTGTGTTGGACAAGTCGACACGCACGATAAACACAAGGTACAGTTTTCAGTGTTTACACTGACCTTACCAAATGGAATATTGCTCTTACTTAGGCAGCTATCGATTGATGCTGCTTGCTCATTGAGATGGTCAACAGCAGCGTACAAAGTGTCACGCTTGGTCGTTGGCGCAAATTCACCTGGCACAATCACTGGCCAGTTAGCACTGGTCGCAATCAGGCTTGTCAATTCACCCATATCAGCTTGGTTAACCACGCTAATGCGTTGTGGTTGACCCATCTCATCCAAAATATCGTTAGCTAACTTTTGCTCGCCGTTCAACATTTGCGTGAGCGTTGGTGCCGTGGCATCGGTATTAAGCACGATAATTTGGCGGGCACCCCATGCTAGTGCTGACATCCAGTGGTCCATACTGGCCACGGTAATTTCTTCCAGCTCAACAGGGATAATGGCACCGGGTAAATCTTCGCTAATTAACGCCGCGCCATTGGCTGCATCATGAAATAGAATCACAGGGGCAGTTTGCGCTTGCTCGCGGAAGCGGCCAACCAACTTATGTAAATATGAATGCAGCGCTTGTGGTGTAGGTAAATCGTATGCGATTGCGCCGGTTGGGCAAGCGTTAGTACAGCTGCCTGCGCCATGGCAAAGATAAGGGTCTATCTCAATCATCTTGTCGATGCTTTGAATCGCATCAGCAGGACAGAAGTTCAAGCAACGATTACAGCCATCAAGTCCATTACGGTGATGGGCACAAATTTCGCTATTGACCTTAACGTAACGAGGCTTATCAAACTCACCTATCATGCTAGGCAGCTGTTCGATAGCTTCATCAAGTTTGGCTTGGTCTTGACCCACATAGAAGTAACCTGGTGGCAGCATTTCTAAGTTGATAGATGGCGCCATGCTCAGGTCAAGAATCAGGTCAAAATGGGCTTTACGAATTGCCGCTAGGCTTAAGTCGATAGCGCTAGTTTCAGTGGCCGACTCCGGCTCAACTTTAACTTGGAACTGACCCAAGAAGCCTTTAATTTCAATTAATTTGTTGTAGTAACTTTCGATGTGCTCAGCCGACTGCATCACCTTTTCTAGGTGCGCTTCGTCTTGGCTGGTAATTGATTCGTTGGCAAGGATTGCCACCTGACCCATGTTGGTCAGACGGTCAGCCGCTAAACGGGCTAAATCTTCAGGCCCGATCACCAACACATTCCCTTCAGTGGTATAACTCACTGTGGGTGGGATCAGATTCTGTAGAATCTGGGTTTGCCCCAATACTTGCTGACGGACCTGCTTTAAGTCAGCTGATTCACTACTATTTAAATGTATGCTCACATTGCGTTCCTGAACAGTTTTGGCCGCTGCTGTCGGCTAGGTGGCTGATTTGCTCTAATGGCTGCGCTTAAATGCGCCAGCTTCACCTATTTATACTTATTACTACAGCAATTCACGTACCAAATTTATGGGTTTAATAACTCTCCAAACTTACCTTAAGCAACAGTTCCCTTTGTTCCACCGTCCACTTCTGGTTCATTTTGGGACACTTGCTCATTAACTTCGTCCAAAATGTCCGCGCTAGCGGTATCGGCGATTTTCGCCTCTTCAGCATCGGCTTCAGAGGTAATATCAGCAGTCATCTCTTCTGCTGACTCTGGGGTTTCTTCTTCGTCTTTAGTGACGTGACGGAAAATCTTTTTGGTGAGCTCCTGTGACACATCAGCACTCAACTTTGGTTGGTTGCTGTAATCTAATGCGTACTCAAGCAAACCATCAATTTCGTTGTAATGCGGCTGTTTCCATAGCGCACGCAGCGCAGCAGCTTTGGCCGCTGGGTCGACATTTTCAGCCATAAAACTCGCAAAGCTGCCACCCACTTCAATTTGCTCAGGATCTGGCAGCTCTTCAGCGCTAACAACTTTGGCTTCTTCGCTCTGTTCACCGGCGTCGAGCTCAGATGCTTGTGCTTGGGTCTCTAGGGACTCCGCTGCCGCTTGATTAGCTGCTTCAGTTTCTTCTGCTAGCTTCTCTTCTTCGACTTTCTGACGACGAAGGTTCCAACGTGATAACAAACCACTCGATTGTTCACTCATAATTAGCCTCGCCCATGACTGTTACTTTGACTTGGGCCTTCACCTTTACGGCGATTAACATGCTTGCGGCGATGGGCACTGATTTCGACTTCGCCGTGGCGGGTAATGAACGCTTCGATCCAGCAGGCAATGGCACTTGGCATTTGCATATTAAGTACCGGTGTGTCGCCCTCTAAACAGCCTGCTGCGACATTTTGGTCAGCCGAAATAGCTGCTGGTACCCAAGTACCATCTTCTAATTCGTCACAAACGATGTAGAGCATGGTGTTATCCATGTCTAGGTTGAGGCGGTAACTGGCTCGTTCATCTCGATACAATTCAAGCATCACCAGCTTGGCGCCTTCTGGGGCTTCATGGGTGGCGGGTAAAATCTGATCGATTTCCCATTGGACTGATGTCCAGCGACCCACAAGTTTCTCTGTTTTTTTCAAAGATACGTACATGGGCCATTGACTTTCGGTATGCTGCATTCCGTCTCCGTCTTGCTATGGAAAGCCGACTCTAACGGGGAGTCAGCGATTTTCCGCTCAGCGATGTCTATACAGCTGCAATATTGATGCCAGTTAAATAACGGCAATAGTTTGAACTAGATCATCATTTCCACAATAAGCGTAGGACAATTTGTCCAAGCCGCCAGTCTGATCGGGACAATAAAGGGCGCTCGCTGCCACAATAATCGACCAGATCACGCATTTAATTAAGAATCGCTGCATAAGGAATGAATATTGCTATGCTTGAGCCAGCCTTCAGTGACTAGAAATCAAATATGAGCCCAATGAAACGTAATCCAACCTTATTAAAAACCGATGTTGAGGTACCCTTGACCATTGCCGTAAAGGCCATTAATGAGCAAGGTGAAGCTGTTGATAAATACATTGCTTGTGAACGGCCACTGACGGTTTACCTCAACTGGCAACCCATAGTGACCTTGATGACTTTGGGTGCTCGGGCTGAGTCTTTAGCATTGGGGTACCTTAAAAATCAGGGATTTATTTCAGACGTCAAACAGCTGGAATCTGTGATTATTGATTGGGATGTCAACTCCGCCGCAGTATTAACCAAAGAGAGCACCGCAGATCTAGACGAAAAGCTGTCCGAGAAAACCGTCACCACGGGTTGCGGTCAAGGCACAGTTTATGGTGGCTTTATGGATGGGCTCGATGAGATTAATCTGCCACAACCGCAGCTAAAGCAAAGCATGATTTATCGTTTGTTGAAGAATATCAACGAATATAATGAAACCTATAAAAATGCCGGCGCAGTGCATGGTTGCGGCCTGTGTAAGGAAGATCAGATCACCGGTTTTGTCGAAGATGTGGGCCGCCATAATGCCGTAGATACTTTGGCAGGTGAGATGTGGCTTAACCAAGAAGTGGGTTACGATAAATTGTTTTACACCACAGGTCGCCTCACCTCAGAGATGGTAATTAAAGTGGCCAAAATGGGGATTCCCGTGCTGCTATCTCGCAGTGGCGCAACTCAGATGGGCTTAGAGCTAGCACAAAAGCTAGGGATTACCATGATAGCCCGCGCTAAGGGTCGCCACTTTCTGGTGTACAACGGCGCCGAGAATATAGAGTTTGATGATATGCCGCCAAAGCGCGCCGCCAAGTAACATGCCAATAGCCACTATTTTTGCCGGTAAGGACAAGCGATGACAGAGCCCAGTGAACTAATCTACATGAGCGCTAAACAAGTTGCTGAGTACTTAGATCTCAATGAGAAAAAAGTCTATGCCATGGCTAATGACCGCATTCTTCCTGCCACTAAAGTTACAGGTAAATGGTTATTTCCCAAGATTTTAATTGATCGCTGGGTGATGGATTCTTGCCACAGCGGCATGTTGTCCGATCGTATGCATATCACCGGCAGTGACGATCCTTTGCTGTCTATGTTGGTCGCCCGATTAATGTGCCGTATCGGTAAAAGTGACTTAGTCAGTTACAGTGCCACAGGCTCGCGAATGGGACTGGACTTATTGTCGCGCGGCTACGCTGATGTGTGTACCTTGCACTGGGGCAGTGTTGAAGAAAGCAACGTCAGACACCCCGCATTGCTTAAAGGTTACGCCAATCATCAACAATGGGTGATGGTACACGGTTACACCCGCAAACAAGGCTTAATGATGCGTGCCGACATGCATCAACGCTGCCAAGAAGAAGATAAAATTGTCAGTATGCCCTGGCGCTGGGTTGGCCGCCAAGACGGTGCAGGCAGTCAACAGCATTTGGAACATTGGCTGATGAAACAAGGGGCGGCGGTAAGCCATTTGAGCTTTTCGGTCACTGCCCATAGTGAACGGGAGCTGGCAGGATTTATTACTCGCAACGAAGCAGACATTGGTTTTGGTTGTCAGTCTGTCGCCATGGAAAGCGGATTGAGCTTTGTGCCGTTAATTACTGAATCATTTGATTTTGTTATGCCACAAGGCATCTATTTTAGACGCCAACTACAAGCGTTGTTCGACCTACTGTCTAGCACCCAAACTAAACAACTGGCGGCGACACTCGGCGGATATGACTTAACCGACTGCGGCAAGTTAATCTGGACCCCTTCATAACCGAGTTCGACCAACGCCGTGTGGATCAACTCAGGCTGAGCTGGTAGTGCAAACTTCCGTCAGCTTGAGTGTTATCCAATACAAAGCCTAATTTTTCCAATAAGTTAATTGATGCCAGATTATCTGCGCTGACCCCAGCTACGAGCCGATACCAAGGGCTTTCGCACTGACATAGGTCAATCAAGCCTAGCAGTAATTCAGTGGCCAAGCCTTGGCGCCAACAAGTCTGAGCCAGTAAATAGCCTATGTGCGCGTAAGTTGGCTGTATATAAAGAAATACCATACCAACCAATCGCTGAGTCGCTCGGCTATAAACCAAGAGCAGTTCACCATCTTGGTTGATTTTCTCTAGCCACTGCTGCGCAGCTTTTCGGTCACGAATCCCCTTAAAGGCATTAGGTAAGTCCCTAACAACTTCAGGTGTCAATGTTGCCACAATATCATCAAGCAAATTGGCGCAAACCTCGACTTGAGCCAAATGGCGCACCTGTAAACGTGAGGTCGTATAATCGTACTTCATGGTCACCCTATGTTTGAGAAAGTGGAGGTTTAATAACAAACCCACGTTCTATGCCGCTTTGCATGCCGACCGACTCATATAAACGGTGGGCACCGTGCAACTGCTCACCAGATAACAACATCACCTTATAGCAGTTCAATTGCCATGCGAACTCAATCGCAAAACCCAATACTTGTTGGCTCAGACCGCGACGACGAAACGCGCTAGCAGTGATTACGTGCTCAATCATCCCAAACGGGCGTGCGCCGTTGGTAAGGCCAATGTTGAGTGTCAGCGCGCAGCTGGCCGCCAATTGGCCCTCTACTTCGGCAACGACAACATGACAGTGAGGGTCTGCGCACATCTGCTGCCAAGTTTGCTCTGCCTGCGATTCGGTCAACAGCGGGTCCTGCGGACGCAGCTCATGATACAACGCCAAGACGGCGGCTAAGTCTTGGCCTGTGGCAACTCTAATCATCCAGATTACTCCAGCGTAATGCCTTCTTTGGCGACATGGCTATCCAAGAAAACAAACTGATCCTTATTCATATTTTCAACGTATCAGATTGAAAATGAGAAGGAACTACTATGAGCATCAGTAATGCAAAAATCAATGTCACCAATTTAAGGTTGCGCACCTTTATCGGCTTTAATCCCGAAGAACGTGAAAAACAACAAGATGTGGTGATCAACATAGAGATTCATTATCCAGCCTCACTGTCAGCCCAAACTGACGATGTGGCGAACGCGCTTAACTATAAGACCGTCACCAAGAAGGTGATTCAACACGTTGAAGAGGGGCGGTTTCTACTATTGGAAAAGTTGGTCTCAGACATTCTGGCCATTGGCTGTGAGCATCCGTGGGTGCGCTATTGCCAAGTTAAAGTAGATAAGCCCCACGCGCTACGGTTTGCCGACTCAGTCTCCCTCACCCTTGAAAGTCATTTAGCCGAGCGCCAATAACCATTTTCACTATATTTGGAGTCCATTATGTCGCCAGTTGCCGAGCAAGTTAGACAAGCACTTATTGCCCAAGGCCTAGAAACGCCACTTCAGCCTAGTGAGCTCAATAGCGAACAAAAATATCAGAAGATCAAACACCTAATGACCGATGTCGTCGCCACTTTGGGACTAGATTTGAACGACGACAGTCTATGCGAAACCCCGCACCGCATCGCCAAAATGTACGTTAACGAGATATTTTCAGGTCTAGACTACGACAACTTTCCCAGTATTGCCCAAATTGACAATAAAATGGGCCTCGATGAAATGGTCAAGGTCAGTGACATCAGCCTCACCAGTACTTGCGAGCATCACTTTATAACCATTGATGGTCTCGCGAAAGTGGCCTATATTCCCCACAAATCGATTTTGGGACTCTCTAAAATCAACCGCATTGTGCGCTTTTTTGCCCAACGTCCCCAAGTGCAAGAGCGTTTAACCCAGCAAATTCTGTTGGCGCTGCAAACCTTACTGGACACTCAAGATGTCGCGGTAACCATTACAGCCACTCATTATTGTGTCAAATCACGTGGGATAATGGACAGCCAGTCGGCCACACAAACCACCGCACTCGGCGGGAGTTTTAAAACTAATCCCGACACGCGAGCGGAGTTTTTAGCCTAGGCATGTTGGCCTGCGCTATTTTTCGCTAACATAAGGCTCAGTCATAACATGCAACAACCTTTAATCGATGGAGTTTTGATGACAAAAACGGTTCTCATCACCGGTGTGGGCAAACGCATTGGCCTCTACCTCGCCAATGCATTTATTCAGCAAGGCTGGCAAGTCATTGGCACGTATCGGAGCCATTACCCTAGCATTGACGCCTTAGCTGAATCTGGCGCAGACTTATATTGTTGTGACTTTACCGACAATCTACAAATTCAGCACTTCATTGAAAAAGTTTTGGCTGCCTACCCACAGCTAGATTGCGTTATTCATAACGCTTCTCTATGGTTGCCTGACAACGCAGACCTGGCTAGCAGCGACATTATGGCCACTATGATGCAGGTGCATGTGAGTGCCCCTTATCAGATCAATTTGGCCGTCGCACCGTTACTTCAAGCCGCTGAGCAGCAAAGTAATATTATCCACATTACCGATTATGTTGCTGAAAAAGGGAGTAAAAAACACATCGCTTATGCTGCAAGTAAAGCCGCAATGGAGAACATGAGCCTGTCATTTGCAAGCTTATTAGCACCCAAAGTCAAAGTGAATAGCATTGCACCGGCGCTGATCTGTTTCAATGAAGGAGACAGCGAGCAATACCAACAAAAAGCGCGCAATAAATCGCTCATGCAACAAGTTGGCGGTGAACATGAAATGTGGGACGCCATCCAGTATTTACTATGCAGTCACTACATTACCGGTCGGTCATTACCGCTTGATGGTGGGCGTCATCTTAAGTAGCGCCATATCACGGGGTCGGCTTGGCTTCGGCACTGAGACTAAATTGGTCCTCATCGGCTAAATGGCTACTGCTGCTCACATTAGGAGATAACATTAAGCGCTGCTGCAAAGGTTGCGACAGTCGTTCACTGTGGATTTCGCTATCAAGCTGCAGTAAACCTGAATCCAACAGCTGAGTTCGACATGTGATTGTCATCAACTCATCTGATAGGGTCACAGTTTCACCGATATTAAGCGTAGCAGTTTCACTAAATAGGCATTGATTGTGTTGAAAAAAGTGCAACCTCAACGCTATACCAGTGAGCTGCTGCTGTTGCCACTTGAGTGTTTGTTGACGCTTGGCTGCCGCCAAATAATACCCACCTAACGGACTGCTCATATATCCTTACTCGCTGCTTAAAATCCCTAAATTCAACTGTACCACAGCCCGGTTAATTCATACCAATCAGTATAAGAATTTGATCTACTCAGCGCGCTTTTGGCAAACTAATTCAAGGCGAATAACTGAAACAATGGTTGCTCCCTTGTGAGGTTATTCAACGCAGAAGTAGGTAGCCTAAAACGCGCCAGAATGGCGAGTTTTAGCGATTTTGATGCTGTGTTAACGAGCTTAACCGTAGAATAACTATGCTCTTCACTCGTTGCCTTGCCTCAGAACCGCTAAACTCTCGCTGAGTGACTAAATGTTTATACTGATTGGTATCAAATCAACAGCCTATCCTGATTAACGGTATTTTGCCCACAAAGCCTGCTGCTTAGCATCTAAAAACGTCCATGCTAACACCCTCGTCAACTTACTGCCTTGGGTCATATTAATAGTTTTGACCGAGATGGCAGCCACTTTGTCGAGTGCCTTGTAACACGCCGTTAGGTTTTCTTTTTTAGAAACCAGACTGGTAAACCACAAGCATTGCGTTGCAAAGGCCTTGCTCTCAGCGATCATATCAAGCAAAAACCGCTGTTCGCCGCCATCACACCAGAGTTCAGCTTTTTGACCACCAAAATTTAGCTTAGAGGTAGCCTTACTGGCTTGATGGCCCTTGGCGGCTCGATTGGCGGCCAAATTGGCGAGTTTACGCTGGCTCCCCTGACTGGCCTCGGCTAGCGATGCATGGAAAGGTGGATTACATAGCGTGATATCAAAGCGCTCATCGGCGCCGATAATACCGGTAAACATTTTCGAGCTTTGCTGCTGCAAGCGCACCTCAAGCGACTGAGACACCTTGGTATTAGCGGCTGCAATTTGCTGCACATTGCTAACCGATTGTGGGTCAATATCGCTAGCCACAAACTGCCAGCCATACTGACTAATCCCCAACAGTGGATAGATGCCATTCGCTCCAGTGCCGATATCTAACGCCTTAATTTTGTTTCCATACAATCGCTTAGGGATAGTTGGGACATTTTGTCCATCAAGCGGTTGCGCCGAAAGTAAATCGGCTAAATAGTGCAGATAATCCACCCGCCCCGGAATAGGCGGACATAAAAAACCCGCTGGGATATCCCAAGCATCGATTTGATAATGATGCTTTAGCAAGGCGGCATTAAGGTGTTTCACCGCATCAGCATCAGCAAAGTCGATTGACAGCTTACCGTACGGATTCGGGCGAACATAAGCGCTCAGCGGTGCATAAGCCTTAATAAGCGCGTTGAAATCGTAATCTTGTCGATGGATATTGCGCGGGTGCAGCCCCGTTTGATAAGCCGCAATGATTTGATGCTGAGCAAGGTATTTGCCGCTGGATTTTGAACCTTGAGTTTGACGCTGTCGCTTGCCGCTAGCAGGCTGAGGTTTACCCGCTTTAACAGTTTTATCAGCGTGTTTTTTTTCTGATGGGTGGGTGCGCACATAACTGTGCCGCGACGGTTTGCTCATAAGCTGGGTTACCCAAGGCCATGACAACAGCCACGGAGCCACCCAGGTGGCTCCGCAGTTTGCCTAGGCAATATTAATCGTATAAATACTTAGTGAATAGCAGGTTAACCACCATAGCCTTGCCCGTTTCGGCTTCAAGCAAATTATTGATGGTGTCGTAACACTCGCGGCGAATATCTTCTTTGCCAGTTAACGACTTCACTTTGTCCTCGGTTTGCGAACCAAGAATTTCTACAATGGCGGCACGCAATAGTGGATCGTGGCGTTCTAAAGCAATCAAATCTTCAGGATCTTTCACCATCAACTCCACGCCAATGCGCACAAAACCAAGCTTCTTTCGATTTGAAATGTAATTGGTGACAATTTCTGGCTCAAATCCGTAATAAGCATAGGTATCTAGCTTTTCTTCGTCTTCAGCAGAGACAGATGCAGAAAAAATGCTCAGGGCCATAACGAGCCACAGTGACACTAACTTTTTCATACCTAACAATAACTCCTAAATTGGCGCGCTGAACACACTCACTGCGCCAATTATGACAGAGGTGCGTGAATATTTCCTGTTCTGTTGTTGTTCTATGCCAATTCTCATTGATTTGTAAGCATCGAAACCATCGCTTTGCTTTCGAGAAAGGCCGAACACATGATAAACTGCTTCAGTTTGCTAGCATTGTACCGAGAAATGAATGAGCGTGACTAGGTTAAGCTTCCCCTACGGAGAAGCAGTTCAATGGTATACACCGGAAAAAATCGCCCCACTACCTGCATCAGCATTTAGAGAATGGTTATTGAGCACCGGCAGTCTCACTAAGAAACTGCGTGAACAATGCCTGCAGTTTGAGGTAAGAGTGCTAGGTGAAGGCAATTTAATGCCATTAGTCGGTGAGCTTCCACAGCAGCAACAAACTTGGGTACGTGAAGTATTGCTGTGCCTTGATGGCACCCCTTGGGTGTTTGCCCGAACGCTTATCCCGGCAGAGCTAATGTCGCAAAGCCAGTCTGACTTTATGGGCTTAGGCACTCGTCCCCTTGGCGAATTGCTGTTTACCAGCGATCAATTCACCCCAGGACATATTGAAGCCTGCCACTTTACTCCCTGTAATAAGCTGGCGGCCCTAGTCGAGCAACTGCAACAGGATGCGGCCCAACCACTATGGGGTCGTAGACGTTATTTTGAACATCATGACAGCCAATTGATTGTCAGCGAAATATTCCTGCCAGCCGCACAAGCTGCAATTGAAGCCCTGCCGCAACAAGCCTAGTGCGATTGTTGATGCAGCCAGTCGGTATACAGTAACAACAGCACTGACGCTGACCAGCTAAAGTTGGTGCAATGCAAACCTTCACCCGTGAGCGGATGATAATTTTCTCTTATCGGCTGCTGGGTTTGCATGCCCTCACCGGCACTGACTAGCTGCCGGGCTAATTGCTTGGCCTGCTGCTCATATCCATAACGCGCTAACCCATGTAAGGCAAAGTAGCTTTGGTCTAGCCACACGGGTCCTCGCCAATACTGGCTCGGCGCGAATGCTGGGCTATCAGCACTCACAGTGGGAAACGGCACTTTAGTGGCAAAAGCCGACTCATTAACATAACGTTCAATCATCTGTTTCGCTTGCGCGTCTGTTGCCACTCCAGCCCATAATGCCACCCAGCCCTCTACGCCACGACCGGCCTCAACTAAACGCCAACTGCGCTCGCCATTAAAGCGAACGTCATAGAAAAACTCACTCTGTGGGTCAAACATTTGTGTCTGAATTTTGTGTTTCAGCGTAGCCGCCTGTTGCTGCCATTGGAGGCTTTGTTGTTGCTGTCCTAATAGATCGGCGATTTGTGCTAGCCATTGCTTTTCGGCGTACAAGTAAGCATTGAGGTCTACCGACTCTTGTGAAATAGAGTAGCCCAGCAATTGCGGCTCCGTTGCCCCAGGGCCGATACCTACATTGCTGAGTATTTGCAGATCATCACTGTCATCAAAGCGGGGGGCATTATCCATACCTGACTCCCACGCGGCGGCTTCAATAATCGCTTGGCGATCAATGACGCCTTGCTTTACATGCATGGGATGGACGTTCGCGCCGTATTCAACTAATCCGTTGCCGTTATGATCCCGATTGCGATACCACCACTGATGATAGGCCACTAATTTAGGGTAGAAACGCTGCAGCAGTGCCAAATCTTGAGTTTGTTGATAGATCTGCCAGACAGCCCATGTGGCAAGTGGCGGCTTACCGTTACGTTCATTCCAATTGCCGCCGTCACCACCGCGGTTATCATCTTGATTGTAAAAAATCGCATCGGGTAGATTGCCAGCATCTTGCGGCCGCACGCTATCATGTTGGTCAAACTGATAGTCGAACATCGCGCTAACATTGGCCTGCGCTAATTGGGGGTCAAACTGGGCCAACGCCACCGCTTGCTTCCAAGTATCCCAAGCCCAAACTCCGTTAAACCATTTGTAAGTAATGGACGGGGTTATCGCATCATGAATAATCGCCCCAGCCGGGCTGCGCCAGTTATGAATTAAGGTTTGCATGCTTTTAGCGGCCATACGCTTGTCGAGCATACTGCCACCACGATTGAGGTTGGCCAGTCGTTGTTGCCAGCGGCTATGATTTGCATCTAATGAGCCATCAACCCCAGACCAGTCAAACACCCCTGCCGCCTTACGCGCTTTTTGGGTATGGAAGTAACGCTGAGCGCTGCGTAATGTGGTTTGCTCCAAAGGCGCCAACGTGATTACTTGGCTACTGGCTTGATATTGACTGTTATTAATCTGGATATCAGTGGCTTGCTCAAATAACAGCTCATACTGGGCATCAGCCAACATCAGTTGCCATTTTTCGCGGACTGGATTGAGCTGCCAACGCACACCATTGCCAACATTCTCGGTCGCAGCGATAAGCTGGTAATCTTTTAGGTTGGGGTGCGAATCGAATGGCTGCCCCTGCCAGTGCAGTTGCCACTGTTGCTGAGTATCACTGCGATTAATCAGGGTTGTACTGACCACGGCCGTGCGGCTATCACTAAATTGTGATTGAGTTTTCAAGGTCAAAGTTGGCCACTGAAACTCTTGCACTAAACTGCCAGAGACACTGTAAATATGCTGTTTAGTCGCCTCAGCTAACGACCAGCTTTTGCCACTAAGCCTATCCACAAGCGCTAACCTTTGTAGGGCATCACTAAAATGGACACTGTATTCTTGGGCAATGATCAATGGCCCCGTAAACGCACCAAAGTCCGTCTCATCAGCCGGTAAGTGAAAGCCGTGCCAAGCGCCTAAGTCGGTGTAAACGGCAGGGATAAGCAAATTGCCTTTAGCATCCCGTTGCTCCATCGACTGCGGCGTGCCCTGGTAATCCAGCAGGTTGGTATCAATCGACGTTGGCGCCAATGTGCAGGCGGCGCAGAGCATAACAGTAGCTAGCATAATGGATAATCAATTACTTAAATACGTTGGATACAATATTCAATAATTACAAACTATCAAGCATTATGCAAATAATGCCGATGCGGTTAGCCTTGCCCTGTATGAGCAATATAGTTAGCCACACCGTCGAGGAACATCTGCACCGATAGCATAACTAACACCATACCCATTAGGCGCTCTACCGCTGTCAGGCCTTTTTCGCCGAGCACCTTAGTAAAGACTTTATAGAAGAGTAGAATCACCGCACTCGCGCCCCAAGCCGCAAACAGGGCGATAGTCCAATCTCCCATTCTGGTACTGTCTGTGTGTGCCAGTAAGATCAGCGCAGCTAGCACAGAAGGACCGGCCATGAGCGGAATCGCCATCGGCACAATAAAGGGCTCTTCACCTGCGGCGAGGCCTACAACACCACCTGGCTGTGGAAATATCATTCTGATAGCAATCAAAAACAGAATGATACCGCCGGCAATGCTAACGGACTCAGAGCGTAAATTGAGAAAATTAAGAATGGCTTCACCAGCAAACAAAAACAGCAGCATAATCACTAATGCTATGAGCAGTTCGCGTATTAACACTCTACGGCGCTTTTTCGGCTCAATATGACGTAAAATTGAGGCAAAAATGGGCAAGTTGCCTAGCGGGTCCATAATTAAAAACAGCATCACTGCTGCAGAAAGAGTTTCCATGGCGAAAGCTTTTGTCACATGTAAAAACTATATTGTATAACCTTTTCAGCGCAACAATCATTACATAGGCCAACTTTTACAACAATTTCATTAGCATTTGTAGCAAAATGCTGTCGAGAAAAGCCTGTGGCTTAGCCTAGCCTCAGCGCAAGTTTACTGAGCTCACCAGCGGCCTTGCAGGGATAACGCGGTACAATAACTTGAATGTAAATCCCATTAGGCTGCCCAATTGCTCATGAACTAAATACAATTGGTATGATATACTCTGTCGCTTCCCTAGGCTCCTTCACTTATATTGCCCATGTTATATCTCGTTGCCAGCTGTATCGCACTATTGCTTGGTCCTTTGTTCTACCGTTTTTTCACAACGGGAGCTGGACTGCATAAAGGCTTAGATGGCTTTATTTTTGTTTCGCTTGGCGGCTTAGTACTCGTACACATTTTGCCAGAACTGCTGCAACACGGCGGCTTTATGGCCATTGTATTTGTGATGATCGGCATTTGGGGACCGACCTTAAGCGAACGCTTATTTCATCGATATTCTGAAGTCACCCACAACCTAACACTCACTTTAGGTATTGGCGGCTTACTCCTGCATACCATCACCGACGGTGGTGCTATGGTACTGGCACAACAAGAAGGCGCATCCACGCTATTAGCCCTAGGCATTATTCTGCATCGCTTGCCTGTGGGTTTAGCTATTTGGTGGCTATTAAAGCCACAAGTTGGCACCCGCTGGGCTTGGGTGGTCTTGCTGTCAATGATGGCACTTACCGGTGTGGGATACTTTGCAGGTGAGCAATTACTTACTCACCTAAGTTTGGATAACACGGTTTATCTACAAGCTTTTGTCACGGGCTCTATCCTACATGTGGTATTGCATCAGCCCCACGGACAACAAATTGATGACCGCCAAGGCAAATATGAGTACCAAGCCGGTATTGGCAGCCTACTTGGATTAGGTTTGTTGGCGTTATTGCTATTGGTGGACTCTGGCGGCCACGAACACCACCATCACGATCACAGCACTGAACAGCTTATTGGCTGGTTAACGACCATCGCACCGGTACTGTTACTGAGTTATCTGTTTGCAGCGCTGCGATTTACCCTGGGGTTATCACCGCAAAGTAAGCATCTGCCATTGCAATGGTTGCAACGCTTGCTCGGTCCGGAAGCCCTAATTATCACCGCGCTGCTGCTTGGCCCTGAATTTGCCCTGGCGCAACTGCTGATTTTAATGCTCATGGGGGCGATGCTAACCATGGCTAAAGTTACCCCCACCGATCCACACCTGCACTTACCGGCTCAAGGCTGGCGATTTGGTTTTGCCCACTTAGTTGACCGTAGTGCGCCGTGGATTGTGTTAAGCCTATTATTGGCTAACTTGATTGGCCACCCCTCTGTGCCCTTAGCAAACCCTTGGGTACAGGTGGCAGTATTATTAGCGCTATTTTTGCCGATGCGTTTTTGTAATTTAGGCGGCGCGGTATTAGCACTGGCCCTAGCATACAGTGGCTGGAGTAATGCCGCTGTAATGGTGGCTCTGATTGCCGCACCGGTGTTTAACCTCGCTCAGCTTAAGCTGATGTCGAAGTTGCAAATTGCATTGCTCAGCTTACTGATAACCGGTGGCATTTTTGTCACTGAGTTAATGCAACTAAACTGGCACATCGTACTGTCGGTGCCTGATAACACCAGTTTGATCGCGGTTATCCTGTTAGCAAGCCTGTTTGCGGCAAGTTTACTCAGGCTGGGGCCGAGAAAGTTTATGGCTAGAATTATGCTGTGGAAACCCAAAGCACATCACCATGATCATGATGGTAATCACTCCCACGGCCACTCACATGGTCATTCGCATGGCCATTCACATAGCCAAGAAAAAGGTCAGCATCACCATTAACCGTTGCAGCTTTTACTAGATCTTATGCGGTTGGCCGAGTAGATTGACCATTATCGGCCCCGCAATGAGACCTTACGTATGTGCATACTGTTTGTCGCCTATCAGGTGCATCCTGACTACCCGTTGATTGTTTGTGCTAACCGTGATGAGTTTCATCATCGTCCCACCCAAGGCCTGCATCTATGGCAACAACCACAAGGCATTATTGCAGGTAAAGATCTTGAAGCCGGCGGCACGTGGTTAGGAGTCAATCAGCAAGGAGAATTTGCCGCCCTTACCAATATTCGCGCCCCTGAATTACAGCAGCAAGATATGCGTAGTCGTGGCGATCTGGTACTTAATGCGCTCGACTCACAGCAGCCATTTGATCAGTTGTGGTTGACGCAGCACAGCGAGCAATACAATCCATTCAATCTGGTTTTTGAACAACACGATCAGCTGATGTGCTATAACAGCGTCAGCCAAACCAGCAGCCCGCTTAGCCGTGGATTTCATGCTATTAGCAATGGTGAGTTAGACGATGTGTGGCCTAAAATGGCCAAAGGTACCCAAGCCTTAGAGGATTACGTTAGCGGGCTACTACGTGATAACAGCGCGCCTAAAATGCAACAACTTGCCATGCTAATGAAAGATGAAAGCCGTGCTGCCGATGCGGATCTGCCACAAACGGGTGTAGCGTTAGAGTGGGAACGATTATTGTCAGCTATCTACATCAAGCATCCGGAGTATGGCACTCGTGCCACCAGCATTGTATTGCGCAATGCTAAGCAGCAAGTCGATATTATGGAGTTACGTTACGACGGCAAAGGCCGTCAACTGGGCTCTGATGTTTTACATGTCTCGGGTTAGTCAGAACTATGGTCATGGGTGATCACCCAACGATCATCGATGCGTTCCACTAGCAAAGTGAACACGCCATTAGGGTTATCTTTGGCCCGTTTTAGCTCCCAACGTCCCACCACTAATGCCGCATAATTACTCAGCATTTTGGTCTCTTCGATAGTGAACTTGAGCTGCCCTAGTGCCGCGGCATTAGGGTAGTTTTTCTTATAAGCCGCCAAGGTCTTTTCCCAGCCGTAGCTGAACTTATTGCCTGACACAAAGCGCATTTTTTCATTGTTCCAGTAGCCGCGCATGTAGTTATCGAGATCGCCTCGATTCCACGCCGCTTCTTGCTGAGATAATATTTCAGCAATATCATCGCTAGGTACCGCTTGCACCGAGGCGGCGATAAAGAGTACAAACAAGCCAATTGCTTTTTTAATCATCAGCTTCTCCACTATTGTGAATTTAAGTGTACTATACCTTATACCAATCAGTATAAACATTTAGTCACTCAGCGAGAGTTTAGCGGTACTGAGGCAAGGTCCTTAAATGCTCCTGCATTAATGACATTCACCACATCCATGTGGCTTGCAACGAGTGAAGAGCATAGTTGTTCTACGGTTAAGCTCGTTAACTCCGCATCAGAACCGCTAAAACTCGCCATTGTGGCGCGTTTTTGGCTACCTACTTCTGCGTTGAATAATTTCACAAGAGAACAACCATTGTTTCAATTATTCGCCTCGAATTAGTTTGCCAAAAGCGCGCTGAGTTGATCAAATTCTTATACTGATTGGTATTACATCACCAAATAACGCCCAATCCTACAAGTAAAACTATGATTAAAGGGTCCCAAGGCGTTAAATAATAAGAGTGAACCGATATGATACAAGCTCTATGCAAAATGCTGCTGACCGCAATAGGTTGGCAGGTAGAAGGCGCCATGCCCAAACAAGACAAGTACCTAGCGATTGTAGGACCACACACCAGCAACTGGGACTTCATCATCGGCGTGATAGCCCGTGGTGCCATTGGCGAGAAGATTAATTTCTTAGGTAAGCACCAGCTATTTATTGCCCCTTGGGGTTGGTTTTTTCGCGCCATTGGTGGCACACCGGTAGACAGGCGCAAAAGTAATAATCTCGTCGATGCTGTAGCGAAACTGTTTGCCAGCAACACCCAGTTCAAACTGGCGTTGGCCCCTGAGGGAACCCGTAGCCCAGTCACTCGCTGGAAAACCGGCTTTTACCACATCGCCAGCCAAGCACAGGTGCCCATTGTGACCGTAGGCTTAGATTTTGGCCGCAAAGCCGTGGTTATTGCTCCCGCGATGACAGTGAGCGGCGACATTGAACACGATATGGCCGCGATTCTCGGCTTTTTCCGCACTATCAAAGGCCGCCACCCTAAAAATATTCCGGATTATTCCGCCTCTGACCCTAAGTGATCGCGACTCGACCAGCATATAAAGTCACTGATGCTTGGGGCTTTAACAGCTAACAATGCGTCCAAAGCCAGTATACGGTTTGCTAAATCCGCCATCACTGGTTATAGTCCGCGTCACCACTCATTTTGTATACAATCCATATGAGCATTGAGACTTGGCTACTTTATCTGATGGCAATTCTATTAATTGCCATCTCTCCTGGCACCATGGCGGTATTGTCCATGAGCCATGGTATTCACTTTGGTAAAGTTCGCAGCCTAGCCACCGCCTTTGGCAGTGTTAGCTCTGCTTTGCTATTAATGTTTGCTTCTGCCGCTGGCTTAGGGGCATTGCTAAGCGCATCGGAATATGGCTTTACCATCCTTAAATACTGTGGTGCGGCATATCTGCTTTACCTCGGTATTCGCCTATTGTTAACCAAAGCTAGCGGTCACGGCTTAGACTTACAGCATATTAAGGGGAAAGGGTCTGCCAAACAGATGTTTAAAGAAGCATTTTTGGTTGGGATCAGTAACCCCAAAGATCTGCTTTTTTTTGGCGCTTTATTCCCACAATTTATTGATATGACCGCCCCGCAAGGACCACAACTCGCGATATTGGCCGTCACTTGGGCAATAGTCGATTTTAGTTTTGTGATGCTATACGCCAGTATGGCAAATGTATTGGCGCCTAGCCTAAAGACCAGTAATAAACTGCATTGGTTTGATCGTGCCAGCGGCGGGGTATTTATTGGCCTGGCAGCCATTTTGATCAGCAAGCAAAATTAACGACCCAGCCCGATGGGGTCACCACACCGGGCTGTTTGCTATAAAAATACGTTAACCTTGCTGCAAGCTACGCAAATCAGCACCACTCGGCGCTTGGAAGGCTTTTAAATTAAACTCTGGCAATATCGCGAAAATATGGTCGAAGATATCTGCTTGAATGTCTTCATAAACCGCCCAGCGAGTGTCATTGGTGAAAATATAAATCTCTATTGGCACCCCTTCTTTGCTCGACTCTAGCTGCCTGACCAGCAACGTCATCTCTTGATGTATTTGTGGGTGCTGCTTGAGGTACGCCAACATGTACGCACGAAACGTCCCAATATTGGTGAGCTTACGCCGATTTACCGGCGACTCCGCATCAATGACAGCGGCATTGTGCTGGTCTAGCTCCGACTGCTTCTGCGATAGGTAGCTCTTGAGGTGATTGATCTTACCTAAGCGCTGCTGATCTTCTTCAGTTAAAAAGCCTACCGTATCAATATCAATTACCACTGAACGTTTAATTCGTCTGCCGCCAGATTCAGACATACCACGCCAGTTCTTAAACGCATCAGACACTAAAGCATAAGCTGGGATCATGGTGATGGTTTTATCCCAGTTTTGCACTTTCACTGTGGTAAGTGACACTTCCTCAACCGAGCCATCAGCACCGTACTTGTCCATCTGAATCCAGTCACCTGGACTAACCATGCGGTTGGCAGCAAGTTGAATGCCGGCGACAAAGCCCAAAATGGTATCGCGAAACACCAACATCACTAAACCGGTTGCCACCCCTAAACCACTGAGGAAGATTAACGGAGATTGATTGGCCAATACCGAGATAGAGATAATAATGGCAACGAAAAATAAGAACAGTTTAAACAGCTGCACAAAGCTCTTGATTGGCAAGCGGCGGCTGACCAAATTGACATCGGCTATCTCGTTAACGGCATCAAAGGCACTGAAAATAGCCCTTACAAGCAAGATCACTATGGTCACGCTCAGTAAGCGGCTAGTTAAACTGCTCAGCAGATGGTATTCGGCCAGCGCCATCGGCACTAACAAGCTGAGCACCAATGCCGGGACGACATAGGCTAACTTTTCCAGCACTCGATAGCGCATGAAAATATCATCCCAAGAAACCCGAGAGCGCTGAATGACCACATTCATCGCCCGCACGACACCGCGGCGAACAAACATGTAGGCCAATAATGCAAAGACTAAGCTGGCCAATAACATGATAGAAGTTGAAGCGCCGTCACTTGGCACACTATTAATGCCCCATTGCGATAACCAGTCGCTCAGCTGAAGTCGTATCTCTTGATCTAAGGGTTGCTTTTCCATGTTGATTTTCCGTTGCCCACTAGCGATAAAATCCATTGCGTAAAAAATGACATCTACCCCAACCAGTCTACACTCGACCAACTAAAATGCTACAATTAATACACAAGTCTTTATTTTAAAATGAATTTTAGCACTTAAATTTGACTGGTAGAATCAGATTTACCACAATCGTTCGACTCGTTCAAATTGGGGGAATAGAGTAATGATTCGTACACTAATTGGCCTAAGTGCCATCGCCTGTTCGCTGCCAGCTTTGGCAAACACCTATACTGATGATGAAGATGTGCTTAAACGTAAGCCCGTTATGAGCGTCAGTGTCGACTACGTGCCCGCAGCAAACAACATGTACGGCGTTACATTCGCCCCTTATCATTATGACCCTGACTACAGTAACTGGGGTTATTATATTGGTTATGCCCGCAGCAAAGATGAAGATCTGGTCGTTGAAGAGCCAGGCGAAGCATACAGCCGAGAAACCCTTTGGCGTTTTGGCCTGAGCTATACCTTGGTCGACAATTTCAGTGTGTATGGCGGTGCCACTGCGTACATTTATGAATTGCACTCAACTAACAATATCACGCCTTTGTGTACCGACTGTAAACCGGTATGGGAAAAAGAGGATGATAAGACCTGGGGTGCCGAAGTGGGCTTTCGCTACATGATGGATATGGGTCTGATGATCGGCGCAGGGTATAATTCCGCCACAGAATCGGCAGTGATTAGCGTCGGTTTTGCCATGTAATACCACCAATAAAAAAGGGCCTGACGGCCCTTTTTTGTTGCTTTAAGCAATCCTCTTACAAGCTAGGTAACATACCTGCTGGTAAATACACATTATAGCTTGCGGTGAGCAACAACTCAGTTGCCGCTTCAATGTCTGGCCCAAAGAAACGATCTTTATCATAGTAAGTTACGCGCTCACGTAACTCAGCTTTAGCATGTGCGATTGCGGTAGCTGGTTGCAACGGCGCACGAAAATCTAAGCCCTGTGCCGCGGCTAATAACTCAACGGCCAACACGCCACGGGTGTTTTCTGACATATCTCGTAAACGGCGTGCTGCAAAGGTTGCCATCGACACATGGTCTTCTTGGTTAGCCGATGTAGGTAAACTATCTACTGACGCGGGGTGGGCATAGGTTTTGTTCTCTGATGCTAGCGCTGCAGCTGTCACCTGAGCAATCATAAAGCCTGAGTTAACCCCACCATTTTCAACCAAAAATGGCGGCAATTTAGATAAATTAGAGTCAATCAATAGCGCGATACGACGCTCGGCAATAGAACCTAATTCAGCAATCGCGATTGCCAGATTATCTGCGGCCATCGCTACAGGCTCAGCGTGGAAGTTACCGCCCGAAATAATATCGCCGGTATCTTGGAATACTAACGGGTTATCGGTTACACCATTGGCTTCGGTTTCAAGTACTTCTGCAGCATGGCGGATTTGAGTTAAACACGCCCCTAAAACCTGTGGCTGACAACGCAATGAGTATGGGTCTTGCACCTTCTCACAATTAACATGATCTAAGCTAATCTCTGATTCTTCAGCCAATAAATGACGGAATATCGCAGCGGAATCTATTTGGCCTTTTTGACCACGGGCAGCATGAATACGTGGATCAAATGGGCTGCGACTGCCCATGGCAGCTTCAACACTCATGGCGCCAATAACAGAACTCGCGGCGAATAGATCTTCTGCGTTAAATAGGCCTTCAAGTGCCAGCGCCGTTGATGCTTGGGTGCCGTTAAGCAGAGCCAAACCTTCTTTGGCGGCCAGTTCAATAGGCTTAAGACCGGCAATGGCTAAACCTTCAGCCGCTGTAATAATCTCACCTTTATGGCTCATCTCACCTTCACCAAGCAATGGTAAGCACATATGCGACAGCGGCGCTAAGTCGCCTGATGCCCCAACAGATCCTTTCTCTGGCACACAAGGATAAACTTCGGCATTAACCAAGGCGATGAGGAAGTTAATGACCTCGAGACGAATGCCAGAGAACCCACGGCTTAATGAATTGATTTTTAATACCATCATTAGACGCACGGTGGCATCTTGCATATACATGCCAGTACCAGCCGCGTGGGAAAGTACAATAGAGCGCTGCAATAATTGCAGGTCATCTGCGGCGATCTTAGTGTTTGCCAGCAAACCAAAACCGGTATTGATACCGTACACTGTGCGGCCTTCATCAAGCACTTGCTGCACTAAACCCGCACTGGTATTGATATCACCAATGGCACTTTGAGCCAACTCAAGGCTAACTTTACCACGGCTAATATCACGGATTTGTTTCAGGGTTAAGCTACCTGGGGTTAATACTAAATGGCTCATTATTACTTCTCCTCATTTAGCATTGGCAGATCTAGCCCCTGCTCTTTGGCACAATTTTTGGCAATATCATAGCCTGCATCAGCATGGCGCATAACGCCTGTCGCAGGGTCATTCCACAATACGCGACCTAAGCGCGCTGCGGCGTCATCGGTACCATCGGCAACAATCACAACACCTGAGTGCTGACTAAAGCCCATACCAACACCACCACCGTGATGCAGTGATACCCATGTCGCACCGCTTGCGGTGTTAAGTAGCGCATTCATCAGTGGCCAATCTGATACAGCATCTGAGCCATCTAACATCGACTCTGTTTCGCGGTTAGGGCTGGCTACTGAGCCTGAGTCTAAATGGTCGCGGCCGATAACAACCGGGGCTGAAAGCTCGCCATTCTTAACCATTTCGTTAAAGGCTAACGCCAAACGAGCACGATCTTTTAGTCCTACCCAGCAAATACGAGAAGGCAAACCTTGGAATGCGATACGCTCACGCGCCATATCCAACCAGTTGTGCAGATGCGGGTTATCAGGGATAAGCTCTTTAACTTTGGCATCGGTCTTATAAATATCTTCTGGGTCACCAGAAAGCGCCGCCCAGCGGAACGGGCCAATACCTTCACAGAATAACGGACGTACATAAGCTGGCACAAAACCAGGGAAGTCGAATGCGTTTTCAACCCCCTCTTCAAATGCCATCTGACGAATGTTGTTACCATAGTCGGTGGTAGCTGCGCCAGCCGCTTGCAGCGCTAACATCGCCTTCACCTGCACCGCCATTGACTGCTTAGCCGCTTTAACAACGGCAGCTTCATCAGTTTTACGCATCTCGATAGCTTGCGCTAACGTCCAGCCTTGTGGCAGGTAACCATTGAGTGGATCGTGCGCGGATGTTTGGTCAGTCACCACATCAGGGGTGATGCCGCGTTCAACGAGCTCAGCAAACACGTCTGCGGCGTTGGCAAGTAGACCAACCGAGACCGGCTTACCGCTGTTGTTAGCTTCATCAATCATCGCCAAAGCTTCATCAAGGCTGGTTGCCTTTTTATCTACATAGCGGGTACGAAGACGGAAATCGATACGGGTTTCATCTACTTCACAGGTGAGCACTGAATATCCTGCCATTGTCCCGGCAAGTGGCTGCGCGCCGCCCATACCACCAAGGCCACCGGTAAGAATCCACTTACCACTGGCATCACCATTAAAGTGCTGCTTGGCCATGGCAACAAAGGTCTCGTAGGTACCTTGAACAATGCCTTGCGAGCCGATGTAGATCCAAGAACCTGCTGTCATCTGGCCATACATGGCCAAGCCTTTCTTATCTAACTCATTAAAGTGTTCCCAGTTAGCCCAATGTGGCACTAGGTTTGAATTAGCAATGATAACTCGTGGGGCATTGTTGTGAGTCTTAAACACGCCCACCGGCTTGCCCGACTGCACTAGCAAGGTTTCATCATCTTCAAGACGTTGTAGCACTTCCACGATTTTGTCATAACACTGCCAATCACGGGCTGCACGGCCAATACCGCCATACACCACTAGATCTTCAGGTCGCTCAGCCACATCTGGATGTAAGTTGTTCATCAACATACGCATTGGTGCTTCCGTTAACCAACTTTTACAACTCAGCTTACTGCCAGTTGGCGCGATAATGCGACGACTAGGATCGTGTCTGTTATCCATTGGGACTACCTCGTTCAATTTGTTTTTATTTGATTATTGTTTATTGCTGTCTTGCTTGTGTTTACGTGCTGTTTCGGGCCAATTAACTGAAGGTCAAATGGCCACCTAATCTAAAGCGACTGCCAGGGTGTATTAAGCGTGCAAAGCTGACGACACCTTGGCGAGACCAAGTACGGCGACTAATTTGCAAACAGGGTTCACCGGCCGGGATACCCAGCAAATCGAGCTGTTGCTTCACCGCAAGTTTGGCTTCAATGGTGTGCTTCGCTTCGGTTAGCGGCGCCACCATAGATAAATATTCATGGGGAGTTTGTTGGGTAAAATCCTGCGCTAGATAATCGGGTACTAAGGCTGGGTTAACGAAACGCTCTTCTAACTGCAACGGCACCCCTTGCTCGCAATGTACCAATAACGAATGATAAACCTCTGCACCTTCTTCAAGGCCTAAGGCAATGGCAATCGCTCCAGTGGCCTGTGTTGATATCAGCTGCACTTGTTCAACGCTATAGCCATGGCCTCGATCTTTAATTTCATCGGCAATGTTGCGAATCGCCATCATTGATGACTGGCTTTTTAACCCCGCCACAAAGGTGCCTAACCCTTGCGAGCGCTCCAGCACCCCAGATTCAGTTAATTCGGTGAGTCCGCGCCGAGCAGTCATCCGGCTACAATTAAACTGTTCGGCCAACTGATTTTCCGATGGCACCCGCGTGTTCTCTGCCCAAGCGCCAGACTCGACCTGAGTTAAGATATATTGCTTAATTGCTGCAAATTTTGGCGTCGCCATCGGTGTTCCCTTTTTAAGCTACTGTCCCAACCCCGCATAACAACCGGTAAACAGCAGTGATTTACCCTGATCAAAAACTCGGCTACAATCCTAACTTGTATATACAAGTAAATACAAGCTAGCGATATATTTATTTTTGATGCTAGTATTCAATGTCGCCAAAAATAATGAATAAGAGAGTGCACCATGTCGTGGGATCAGGTCTGGATTGATATCAATATCGCTACAATGTCACCATCAATATCAACGCCTTATGGCGCTATTACCGATGGTGCCATTGCTGTAAAAGACGGTAAAATAGCCTGGATTGGTGCGCGGACTGAATTGCCAGAGTTTGACGTACTCGCGACCCCAATCTACAAAGGCAAAGGTGGCTGGGTTACACCAGGTCTCATTGATGCACATACTCACTTGGTATTTGCAGGCAACCGAGCTAACGAGTTTGAATTACGTTTACAAGGTGCCAGCTATGAAGAGATTGCTCGCAGTGGTGGCGGTATCATTTCAACAGTTAAAGCCTGTCGCGAAGCCAGTGAAGCAGAGCTGTTTGAGCTGGGGCGCCAACGCCTCAACGCTTTAGCCAAAGAAGGCGTCACTACGGTAGAAATCAAATCTGGCTACGGGCTCGATATTGAAACTGAATTAAAAATATTACGCGTTGCCCGCGAGTTAGGAAAACATCACCATGTCGACGTGAAAACCACCTTTTTGGGGGCCCATGCGATTCCCCCTGAGTTCAGTGGTGATAGCGATGCCTATGTTGACCTAGTGATCAATGAGATGTTGCCCAAAGTTGTCGCGGAAAACCTCGCCGATGCGGTGGATGTGTTTTGCGAAAATATCGCCTTTAATCTGGCACAAACAGAACGTGTACTTCAGGCGGCGAAAAAGGCAGGACTGACGATAAAACTCCATGCTGAGCAGCTCTCGAACATGGGCGGTTCAGCCATGGCGGCAAAACTCGGCGCTAAATCCGTGGATCACATTGAATACCTCGATGAAGCCGGTGTAAAAGCACTGAGTGAAAGCGGAACCTGTGCCACCTTACTACCTGGCGCGTTCTACTTTTTACGCGAAACCCAGCACCCACCAATCGACCTACTGCGCCAATACCAAGTGCCAATGGTGGTGGCCAGCGACTACAACCCAGGTTCATCGCCATTGTGTTCTAGTCTATTGATGCTCAATATGGCCTGTACCTTGCTGCGCTTAACGCCAGAGGAAGCCTTAGCCGGTATGACACGTAATGCCGCCAAAGCACTGGATATTGAGCAACAGGTAGGCGTATTAGCAGTCGGTATGCACGCTGATTTTTGCCTGTGGAATATCAGTACCCCTGCACAGCTAGCCTACACCTACGGCGTAGATGCCTGTGTCGATGTCGTTAAGAACGGTCAAATAGTGCATCAGTAATACCGACAAAAATTATATCAGGCTAGAAGTCACCTAGCTTGATATTATTTCCATACAGAAATCTAATTAAAGAACTATTTAATAAGTAATCAAAAATAATGATATTACTCATACTTTCTTCCTATTAAAGTTATCTTTACGAATATTTAAAACCCAATTTAATTCATCATCCTCATACCATTGACGGACCAACCTTTATTTTATACTTTCAATTGGCTAATTATTTATATTTATCATTAACATATAGATAATCACATTAAGGACATTCATACGAATGTAGATAAGGAATATCATGAATAAGAAATTAACTTTAGCTTTAGTTGGTATTGGTATGAGTATTGGTATGGCAACATCTGTGACCGCATCACCAGATGCGCGTTATTGTCAAATAGCTAAAAATAATGCCAACTACTATTGCAATGGCACTAATAATTATGAGCTTTGTCGTTATTGGGCAAATGAAGCTAAGCGCTGTGGTCCACTAGAGATCTAGTCAATATAAAAGCCAGCGAGTTATACTCTCTGGCTTTTTATGCTGAATTTAATCCAGCTTTAAATACATTTTTTCATGGTTAAATTAATATAATTAGCGTTTATTAAGGTAATCGTTCCCCATTAGTATGGCATCGGCTCTGCGGTATCAAAACCTAAGCCATTAACTTGTGGGATGCGCCATACTTGCCGCTCAGTATCGAGACTGCCACCAAGCTGCTCAATCACAACGTGATCAACAATTCCAACGCCTTTGGCTGCCATATCAGCAAAATTATCTATACCATTATTATCAAATCCGCCGCGGGTACGATGAATATTGAACTGGTCGGCAAACTGACGATCAAAAGCCGCTTCTATGCCTTGCTTACCAATGACAAAGCCCAGCAAACCGCCCCAAGTCGCGGCCGGGTTATCAGAATCCCAACCCGCTAAGCTGGCAATTTTAATGGTTTCCACAATATCTGCTTCGCCATAGAAAAAACTCACCAGACTCGCAGCAAAGTTAATCCCTGAAGCAAAGCAGCCATTACAATAACGTTGCTGCGCCGTAATATCGTAACCGTCTTCCTGGTTGAGTTGATATTTAACATATAACTCATCACGCACGGTTTCCCAGCGGGCACCAGTTAGGTAGCGGCTTTTGACAAAGTCATACATTTTAGCTGTATAAGATGAATTGGGTAATCGCTGCCGCGCCTGATCGGCAATGGCAAAAAGCTGTGGCTTTATCGACTTTGCTGGATCAATACCTGCCGCCAGCGCGTGCATGATGACATAAAACTCCGCCGCCCAAGCGGCATTTTCTCGCGCTGTAGTTCGGATCGGTAAATAGGCCATGTTCAACGCAACATCTGGGCGAGTAGGCGCAAACAGACCAAAAATTTCAGTGGTGAGTTGCGCATCAATCATCTCAAATTCTGGGTTGTTAGCCGGATCACTCGTCGACGGGGGTAAAAGGTCATGCTCGGCCATCAAATCATACGCACGCTGATTAGACACCCATAAGTAATTCTGCGCTTTACCAGCATCATCAACACCAAAGGGTGATTGCGATTCGGAGTAAATGTGGGTTAACCAACCGTCGCGGATCTGCTCTGCCGTTAATATCGAGGTTTGGTGCTTATCAAGCAAGTGCTGATAAATATATTCTATGTCAGTGTCATCATCAGAACCCCACACCTCACCAGGGTCTTTAAACACAAAATCGATGGTGGCCGATAAATCACTCGGGACCCCTTGGCCCCAAATACTAGGCTGATCGGCTTTCCCCCAGTCTTCTCGGGTATAAAACACACCATGGGGCCCGGCCCCGCCAATCTTATCCATCTCGGTAACCAGCCCAGTCCAATTGGCAATGCTCTGCCCTAACCAAAAGCCATAAAGCTTATCTTTATAGTCACGGCGTGAAATCTCGATGGCGGCTGGTGAAGAGACAACTTGGCTGTCGGTCACTTTGCTGCTAGAACTGCACGCCAATAATAACGACGCCAACAGTACCACTGCGCATACAGTTAAATTGATTACAGATGGCAATGGCCTAGCAATCATCTGTTAACGGTAGATAGAAAGGACCATCGGTGGTATTGGGTAACACAGCATATAGCAGTAGGCAGTTGCCGCTAAAAGGACGATCTTTGGGGATAATCAGAGTGATAAAGCCAAAAAAATCTATCACCCCCCAGTCTGCCGTAAACGGATCGGTTACCGCGCTAATCGACTCAAGTGACATATCCAGTGCATTGGCTAAGTTGCTACTCTCTGCAGAAACATAACCCATAGTGGTATTGATCGTGGTGTCATTGCTGATAATGGAGCCGTTATTGAGCTGGTGCTGATTTTTGATCACCGCTTTGGAATATACTAACGAGTTAGCCGAGCGTAGCGCCCCTTCAAGGGCTTCCATATTGGCCTTCACGGCGTCACTTTTTAAGTTAATAAACTTAGGCGCGGCGACCACAGCTAGAATGCCTAGCACAATGATAACCACCACCAGCTCGATCAATGTAAAGCCGGTATGGTTGCGCGGACTGATCATAAACTTGCTCCACTACTTAGCAATAACAGTAACTTGTGTAGATTACCTACTCTATCCTGATACTAGGCTAGACAAGTGTCAAGTCCGCTTATTTAAGTACTCAATCAAGCTGGACTCTGACGGTTTAGTAAACTGCTATAATCTCCACCAACTTGACGTTACCAGCAATATCGACTCTCACCTGTTCATCAAGATATTTGCCCAATAGTGCCGCACCTAGTGGTGAGGCAGGAGTAATGAGCATCACTTCATCAATGGCTAAGTCGGCTTCAATCTGCCGACAATCAAAAGCCACTTTGATACCGCCAGCACAAGGGGAAATAAACAATGCCTGCAACTGCTGCTGAGTATCTTCGATAATGACTAACGCCCCCACAGCGATGGCATCGGCCTGTTGAAAATACCTGACAGGCAAGGCATTAATTGCGTCAATGTTCTGCGCCAACTGAGCCACGCGTTGGGTTTGCCCATGAGCCAAATAGGAAGCTTCAAGGCCAAAGGTTTCATACTTGCTGCGCGCGACACTCTCACTGTGGGTCGCTGTCGCATGAGCTTGATTAGCCGCAACTTTAGCTGTGCTGTGCAGCTGGGTTAGCGCATGAATAATCTGCCGGATAAGCAGCGGCTTGACTTGTTTCACTCACTTAACCCAGTGTGGAGTTTTGAGCGTTGGCCTAAATTGGCGACCCCATAAACAACTAACATAGCCAAAGAAGAACTGATGGCCGAAATTGATTGGGCCGCAGTAAACAAGGTAGAAAAATCAAATGAAGGCGGGATCACCCAGAGTGAGATATAGGCCAAAGGCAGCTGCATCAGTACCGCACTAAACCAGTTATTCGGGTAGCGTTTAAATAGCTTGCTATACAACAGCAGTACTAGCGCGGCCAATAACAGTGCAGCCGTTAAGTCGTGCAATATCAAAATGATATTTTCTAAACTATTTGCATGAAAATCACTGATATTGCTCAGGTAAGCCAGCATATATTCGGCGGTGACACCAAAAATAATCAGGCTCAACTGAGCCAACAACAATCCGCACACCAAAGCGGGAATATAACGCAATAATTGACGCAACAGCAGCCACCCTTTAATCCTTGCTCAATTAGCGCATACTATTACGGATACCCCCGTTATCGCAAACCTAGCTGGGCGATGCCACAATATGGCTAGTCATCACCGCGCTGTAATTGACTAAATTGTTCAATGCTGTCGGTGTAGTGCTTTATCCAAAAAGGATGTTGGGTGTTATCGAGTGCTAGCTGCTGATGCTTAATTGCCATATCGTACTGTTTTAACTCGCCATAGGCTGCAGCAATCGCATCATGGGCGGTCGCCGACTGTGGAGATTGCTTAACTGCAAATAAATAAGTCTGCAGCCCCTGTTGCGGATCTTGCTCTGTTTGCAACTGCGCCAGCTTGATTAACGAACTAACAGGTGAGACCTCAAAGCCATATTTTTGGGTAGAGAGCTGTTGGTAATAATCAACAATTGCTTGCGCGCCTTGCATGGCGACCCCAGAGGTTGGCGCTAACGGAGTATGATAATCATCAAACAGTAACTCAATACCATAGGCCGTTGCTAATACGGGTTGGGTCATGTAATAAGTGCCATCAAAGCGTTTAATGCGATAATCAAGCCTATCGGTTGCGTGGGTTTTGAGTATCGCTTCCATCTGAGCAAATGACGCTAGCTGACCTTGTTCATACCCACTATCACTGGTGCTCATTAGCAGAAACCGAGATTTACCTTTCATTGCCGCCAGCTTTTTCGGTGCATCTTGCAGCACATAAGCAAAGTCTTGGCTCAGCACTGGGCTAGCAATAAAGTAGGCATTAAACAGTTCCGGGCGATTAATCAGCATATATAGGCCCAAGCCCGCATTGCCGGTAAAGCCGCTGAAAATGTTAAAACCGTTGCTGCGATACTTACTACTAATGGCAGGCAACAATTGCTGCTGCATAAAATCGAGTAACTGGGTGTCACCCTCTACTTCAATGGCCGCCTTTTTCATATTGCCAAGGGTTTCATTACCATCAGGTGCGGTAACAATAATAGTTTCTAGCCAAGGCCAGCCACTATTGTGGCTCATCCAATCGTGCATACCCGCCAAATAGGCATGACTACGGGGGTGAAAATCAAACAGCACCACATACTGCTTGCTGGGCTGTTGCTGATAACTGCTCGGGAGTGTCACGTTAAAGCTGATGCTCGATTGACTTTGTTTCAGCTTAACTGTCAGGGTATCTTGCTGTGCCCCGTCAGCTATCGCCATTGCATCGGTCGTTACCAGCAGTAGAAGAAGCGCATAACACATTGATAGTAAGTTATTTTTAAGCAAAATAAATATCCATTTAGTTTTGTTACTCCATAACCTAGCAGTATTTATTGGTGCTTAATAGATCAGTTTTCGTCTTCACTGCTGCACTCGCCGGTCAAATTCGGTAAATTTAATACAATTTGAGCAGCAAATAAGCTAGCCAAAGTGTTCATTTCGGCATAGGATCGTGGCTAAGCAGAGAGTGCATTGACCTAATTTGATAGTGGAGAACACCAATACCATGGGTATCAGAGCCATCGTTGTAGATACAGCAGGTACAACAACCGATCTTAATTTTATTAAAGAGACTTTGTTTCCCTACTCGGCTAACGCTCTCAGTGAGTTTTTAGCAGCTAATCAGTCTAACGTGCTAGTTGATAACTGCATTTGCGATGTCAGAGATATCGCCCTTGAGCCGGACGCGAGTTTGGAGCGAGTGGTTGAAATTCTTCAGCAATGGATCGCAGAAGACCGTAAAGCCACACCACTGAAGACCTTACAAGGGCTGATCTGGAAGCAAGGCTACGCTAAAGGCGAGTTTACCGGCCATATTTACCCTGACTTTATCGATGCTATCGACGCAATCAAAAGCCAAAATGTGCGTTTATATAGCTTTTCTTCTGGCTCAGCAGAAGCGCAGCAATTGCTATTTAGTCACAGTGATGCCGGTGATCTGACTCCTAAATTTGATGGCCACTTTGATACTCGTACCGGTAATAAGCTGTTTAAACAAGCTTATTGCAACATCATCAACACTATCAGCTTAGCGCCTAAGCAGGTGCTATTCATTTCAGATGTTGTTGAAGAACTCAAAGCCGCACAAGAAGCCGGTATGCGTACCCTGCAAATGGTGCGCGATGACGAGCAGCGCACTGCAGAGCATCCACAAATCACCAGTTTTGCCGAGCTAAGCCTTAGCTAGCAAGTAGTCAATAACAAACAAGGGCCATCATGGCCCTTGTTTGTATTAAAGCCCGCACTTAAGTCTCAGCTAATTAGTCGTAAATTGACCTGCTTTCATGGCTGGGAATGCTGGAGACACGCAAGGTTTAACCTCAAACCGGAAACCATCGGCGGCATCACGGTCAGTAAATATCTCTAATATTTCATAGTCATTGAGCTCGACCACTTTCGACTCTTCCGCTTTCTCACAACGTGACTTACTGTCGGCCTCTAAATTATACGCAAATTGCGCGACCATTTTACGCACGAACTTTTGATACTTTTCACGAGTATTGGCCTGTTGCTCTATCAGTTCAAGCTCTTGCTCGTCAGTCGTCGTTGGCTCACTGACTTGAACAACACCGTTAGTCAGCTCTTCTATCAATGAAGGGTCGCTAGATTCTGCATCCACATCTTGTCGTGAATTTCCGGCCTGTCGTTGCGCTTTAACGTCTTCTTGCGCTTCTGCAAGTAATTGGGCTGCTTGCTGTAACGCTGCATCCCCTGGAGCGAGTTGCTCAGTCAGATCAATGCCGATGTTGATATCGCTTACTTGACCATTGATGGTGTTCTCGACATTACTACCAATGTCATCTTCATTGATCTCAGGAACGATATATAACACCAAATAAAATAACAACGTCGAGGCCAGTACTAGCCTGACCAACAAAGTGGTTTTACGAAAATGCTCATTTTGGGTCAATCGTGGCAAGGTGATACCTAATGGCTTGAGCATCAAGATCAATATCAAGTAAAACGGCACCACTAATTGAATAGCCAATATGGCAAGGGCGGTAATTAACACAAACCAAGCAGGGATATATAACAATAACGCCATGTTATGGGTATAACTAAGGTGGCTAGCCGGCACACCGGCGACATCATTAACAATACCGGCGGCCCAACCTAGGGCAAAGTTGGCCACAATGGCGTAAAACAATAACAGTACCGCCTTACCAGCTAAACTGTGCCATATGCGTTCGAAAACCGGCCAGAATTCGATACTTAAACCCAACACGGTTAGAATTGCCACCCATGTAAAAGTGTCAGTGCCCACCACGAATACAAACGCCAAAAAATACAGCTTTTGTGCCACAGTCAATTTATCTAAAAAGGCACCTATCGCATTTTTAAACCAATACCAGGTAGAGCTAAACGGGTTAGGTAATGCTTTTATCGTGCTGCCAAAACGACGGTAAAGATCAGACATATTTGAAAATTCCATTTCTTATTTTTGTAGCCCTTAGCCATCATAAAGCTTTTAACGATAAAGTTCATTAGCCTGAAAACTTCATAACCTACAGCCAATCTACCTTATAAAAACAAACAAATAGTGCGTAAAACAGCAAATGCAGTATGATAGATAACACGCTAAACGGTTTGCACTAACATAGGGAGAAGTGACTGTGAATTTCAGCCTTGAGCAGCTTGCGGCATTTGTCAGCGTATATGAAGAAAAGTCTTTTAGTAAAGCAGCCATTAAGATTAATAAGCATCGCACTACGGTCGGCCAAGTCATCGCAAACTTGGAAGATCAGGTGGCAGTCACCCTTTTTGAACGTAATCCTCGCACTGTAGAGCCCACTCAAGACGGCCACTTACTTTATCACTACGCTAAGCAAGCCATTGAGCAAGCCAGAACCTTTGACAAGGTGGCTTTGAGTTTATCGTTTGGCGAACTCGATTCCATCACCATCGCCTATAGCAGCTTTATTCCTCACCTGGCGCTATCCCATATTCGCGAACAGTTAATTACCGACTTCCCGTCAATGCGCGTCAATATGTTAGTGCGAACTCAGCAAGAAATTCGCCAAGGGCTAGCAGATGAAACCATTCATTTTGGTATCGTCAATGTGCATAAAGCCAGCGCCATGAGTAATATTGATTACACCTTACTTGGCCAAATGCCATTTGTGCCCTATGCAAGTAAAGACAGTGAGTTAGCCAAGTTGCCCTCTTCACAAATATACACCGCCCTCAAATCTAGCCGCGAGTTCGTACTGAAATCACTCGTTGATGAAGGCATGTCTGATAGGGTGCTGCTGTCACCTAATTATGATGTTGTGGATCAGCTTGCCTTAGCAATCAAATTAACCCAAAAAGGGCTAGGTTGGACTTTGCTGCCTAAAAACCGCGATATCAATAGTTATATTGCGACTCACTTAGTTGAACTTAAGTGCCAACAAATTCGCGACGGTTTTACCATTCCGGTTGCGCTTTGGAGCCAGCAATCAAAGCCGATTATCGAGGTCAGAGAATCCATTAAACAGGGAATTGATAACTATCTGAGCCCTGAGTAGGCTCTGTCGCATAGTCGTTAGGCGATGAGTGATTAGCGATTTGCTGCAACACTTCGCTAATCACCGCAAGACCTGTTTCATAGCATCACTTTGCCGGCAACGGTATTAATTTGGCGAAGAACTGAATTAACGCCAATGATAGAAACAGTAAAAAAATCATCATGATTGGCCCTGTCACACCAAAGCTTGGAACGCTTTCAGTCGCACTGGCAGGAACATTAACGAGAATATTTCCTGCCAAGCTTTTCATTGCTGCCAATCCCAGCAAGTCACAGACTTTCCAAAACAACATACCATTGATTGCAAAGGTTGCTGCAAGCTGCCACCCTTGGGTAATTAGTGGTAAAAAAAAGATATACATCAACAGTATCCATGCAGCAAAAACCGCATAAAACACATAGACAAATTTCACCATTTTACCGGGAATAGACAACACATTGGCTGCTAATACACTTGCAAGAGTCGGAAACAACGCTCCGCCAGGCACCGGCAAATAGATCCACAATACAAAGCTACTTAGCATGACACACAGTGCCTGAGCGACCGAATACCAGCGCTGCTTAAACTGAGTTTGGCTTAACTCAGCGGCAAACTCTAGCTTGTTTGCATAACCCGCGCCTTTTTGAGCGGCCAATTCTGCATCAAACTCATTGAGCCGTATTTGAACTGGGCGCCAAGCTGCGGGCAGCTCACTATGCTGGCTTTCGGGTAATTGATGCAAAATTTGCTGTAATAGCCATAAAGCACTGGCGTAGTGTGACCTTTGACTAACCAACTCAAGACTTGCCGTTTCAGGTAAATCAAGCAACTCGGTCAATTGGGCTGAACTTGCCCTTAATCCATCTACTTCAGCCTGTACTTGCTGGTATTGGCGCTGTTCAATCAGTGTTTGTAACCTGGCTAATTGCTGACGAATATTGCTTAAACAAGTTGCTGCAACCTGCGCGGTGGTGACAGGCCAAAGGCTTCGGTAAACCAAAGAATAGAGCACCACGCCCAACACGGTATCTTGCAGTCTCAATACAGCAGTATTAAACACATTGGCACTGTCACCGGTTACTGCGGTCGAGATAATCAAGGCAACCGTTATGGCAATATTAAACATATAGCCCCAACGGCGGTGGCCACCCATATAAACACAAATGGCTAAAAACAATGCCATTGCTGCAATGAACATCCACCGCTGCTGCGCAAACAATGCAATGGCAACAAAAGCGTAGAGAGTACCTATTAGGGTACCAACAATTCGGTTACGACTTTTCTGCGCCACATACCCATAAGCACTTAGCCCAGAAAGTACCACGACGGTTAACATCGACCAGGAGGTTTTTGTCCACCCCAGTGACAAAGACACCACCATAGTCAAGGCCAAGGCAACGCCAAACTTAATCGCTTCTTTTGATGATAGGGATAACATCGCTAATCACCTTGATGCTCGAGTAGCTGGACCGACGCAGTGACTCCAACACGTAATTGCAGCGGCTCAGGAACTTGATCCAATATCACTTTAACCGGTAAGCGTTGCGCCAACCTAATCCATTGAAAGTTGGGGTTTACATTCGGTAACAGCGCGTTTCCGGTACTGCCATCTGCCTTAGCAATACCATAACCCACACTCTCAACCCGCCCTTGCAACACAGTGTCGCGATCTCCCATTAACATCACTTTTGCTTGTTGGCCTTGGCGAACACCACGAAGCTCGGTTTCTTTAAAGAACCCTTCCACCCAAAAGCTATCTTCATCAATCAGGGCCACCACAGGGCTATTGGCTACCACATTCGACCCTAAGTGGTAGTTAAGATTGGTAATAAAGCCACTAACAGGTGCGTACACTTTGGTGTGGTCCATCTGAATTTGTGCTTGAGTGACCTGTGCTTTTGCCGCAGCAAGATTTGCAGCAGCGGTTTCCACCGCACTGTCATAGTTATTCAAACTCAGTGTTGATATGGAACCCGCTGAACGCTTCGCTAAACCATGGGCACGACGTTGCTCATTGCTAGCTTTATTTAACATCGCCTCTGCCTGCATTTGATTGGCTTTGGCCGTTTTTAGCTCGGCAAGATACTGGCTTTGATCAATGATGAACAGTAATTGCCCTTGCTCAACCCTTTGTTCGTTATTAACCAGCACCTTAACAATTTGCCCCGTCACCTGTGGCGTGACTTGCACAATATGAGCCCTTACTTGGCCATCGCGTGTCCATGGGTTGGCGCTATTGTATTGATAGTACTGATGCCCCAAAACCAGTGCAGTCGCGCTTAGCAGCAAGGTTATCGTTATCTTATTAAACATCTCTTTTTCCTCATACAAACGGAATGAACATGCCAATCAATGCACATACCACAACAAACACACTCAGCTCCGCCACCGCAGGCGCCACAAGCAGTGAATAGACTCCTAGCTTGGCTAAACACAGGGACAACAGACCCGTCACGACATACGCGAGCACGGCCACTAACATCAAAGGCGGAACATAGATTTCACCTATCGCTATTTCATGGGGCATAACAACCTCTCCAGTTAATGAATATGCCACTATGCTAGCGCCATCGCGCCATCCTCCATAAGCTGCCAAGGAGGACTGAACCCTACACAACCAAATGTAGACACCAAATTCACCGAACAAAACCTGAGTCCAAACTACGCCACTTTAAGTTCATAGCCCCAGTGGAGCGTAATTCCCGCAAGAAAAACCCAAAGAACATTATCGCCAAAAGTATTTCTGATGATGATTCAATCATCTTCTGAGGAGTTAGAGATGCCATTGCTCACCATTAATATGGCCACATCGAAAGCTCGAGGGTTAACCAAGCCTCCAACTTTCTCATCCAACTGATTAAAGGTGAAACACAATGCAAAACTACACGAAGATCGATCAAGAAGTTGCCAAGCTAGAAGATGTTATTTGGAAGATGGCTTCTCAAGTCTGGGAATATGCAGAGCTCAGTTATGAGGAGTTCAAAAGCTCTGCACTAGAAAGTGCGGTATTGGCCAAACATGGTTTCGATATCACCGAGCGCGCTGTTGCCGGTTTAGACACCTCTTGGGTTGCGACATGGGGAACCGGCAAGCCTGTGGTCGGTTACTTAGTTGAATTTGATGCCCTACCAGGACTAGGCAACGACACGGTACCCACCCAAACACCCGCACCAAGTGGCAATACCAATGGCCATGGCTGTGGGCATAACTTAATTGGTTCATCATCCATTGGTGCAGCTATTGCACTAAAAAACCTGATGGAAAAAGAAGGTATTGAAGGAACAATCAAGGTTTACGGCTGCCCTGCAGAAGAAGCCCTCAATGGTAAAAATTACATGGCAGCCTCTGGTATTTTTGATGACCTCGACGTCTGTCTACATAACCACCCAGCAATGGTGAATACCGCAATCAACTTTCATTCTGCGGCAGCAGTTGATCTTTGGATTGAATGGCATGGTGTTACCGCTCACGCAGGAGCAGCGCCTTGGGAAGGCCGCAGTGCTCTGCATGCTGCCGAGATATTCTTAATGTCAGCCAACATGATGCGCGAACAAATGGAGCCAACGGGGCGATTACATTACCAAATTCTTAATGGTGGTGACGCAGTAAACGTTATCCCTGACTACGCCAAAGTGTTAGTACGTTATCGCGGTAAAAGCGCTGAAAACGTGCGCCAATATAAGAAATGGCTGGAGGAGATGGCAGAAGGCGCGGCGCTATCAACCCAAACTAAAGCTTCGGTAACTAACTTAGGCGGCATTTATGACTGCCTACCAAACGACGTGTTGGCCAATACCATTACCGAACATATGAATCGCTACTTCCCGATTGCCTGGACAGAAGAGGAACAAGAGTTTGCCAAAGCAATTCAAAAAGAGATGGGTAAACCGTTAGATGGACTAGCAACCGATGTACTTCCTGTTCAAACAGGCGTTGAGGTTGGGGGATCTTCCGATGTGGGTGACGTGAGTTGGAACGTCCCTACCATGGGAGCACTATTTGCTTCGTGGCCCAAACATATTCCGCCTCATCAGTGGGGATGTACTGCCTGTAATGGTATGAGCATTGGCCGTAAAGCTGGCCTGCAAGCAGCCCATGTTTTAGCCGCGCAAGGACTAGAGCTTATGACAGATCCGCAATTGATGGCACAAGTAAAAGCGGAATTTGAAAAACAAAAAGGCGGACAGGAGTACGTGTCATTAAATGACTATGAGGAAAATCCGCGCGGCAAACTGAATGATGCCCAACTGAGCAACTACGAATGCTGCTTACATACTGCCATGGAGCAATTTGGCGATATCGAACATGAGCACGCTGACAATATGCCTTGTCATCACCACTAATCAACCCGGCAAGTGAAGGCCATCGCTTTCACTTGCCGCAATAGCCTTCAAACGACCCAGGTGCATCTATGGGTTAAGGCTTTCACTATCGAGCAACCTATTATGTCACTATTAAATTTAGACTTTCTCAGTCATAGCTTTACAGTACTAGGCACTGCGGCGTTTGCTGTATCTGCCGTACTTGCCGCCGAACACAAAAATGTTGATATATTTACAGTGATTATCTTGGGCATTATCACCGCTGTTGGTGGCGGAACGATGCGTGACGGTATGTTAGATGTACCAATGTTTTGGTCACAAGATACCTCATTTTTATGGGTTTCGATCATCAGTAGTATTTTAGGCTTTATCTTTTTTGGGCTATTAAATAAGCGTTGGATACACAGCTTATATTTACACATCGACACCATTGCCATTGCCATGTTTGCGATTCAAGCCACAAACAAAGCCTGGAATTTAGGTTTTGGGCTGCCTATTGTGCCTATGTTTATGGGCCTGATTACTGCCATTGGTGGTGGCATGATACGAGACGTGTTGTTGCAACGCCCTACATTACTATTTTCACGTGAACTTTATGCCATTCCCGTGGCATTAGGCTGCGGCTTACATTGCATCGTTCTGGCTCTCGCACCGCAGTGGGCTGCCGTTAGTGCACTATGTGCCATTGCCTTTATCATTACCCTAAGAACCGTAAGTATTCAATTCAACATTGGTGTGCCTGCATGGGCATTACTCGGCCACCAATTCACCTTGGTAAAGCCACTAGCAGGTAAAACGCGTTAGTTTGTCTTCAATGCCGCGATCTCCAAACACTGCCAAAATGTCACTTTGGTGAGGATTCAGTCCTCCTTAGCAGAGTCGTATGGGGCTTAAAGCGCTGGTAAATTTATCTCATCAACTATCAGTACCTGCTTAGATATCGGCAGATTGTTGCCGATGACATTTCGCTTTACACCTAGGAGTGCACAATGAAAAAACTCACACTATCAGCATTAATCTCTGCCACTTTAGCTTTTACTGCCCCAGTGGCTCATGCTCAACCTTTGCAAGAAGCTGTTTTACAAGACAATGACAGGTTGATCGAAATTTTTGAGCATATTCATGCCAATCCAGAAGTGGGATTCATGGAGCATGCAACGGCCGCAATCGTCGCCAAAGAGCTAAGTGCACTTGGCTTTGAAGTCCATGAAGGGATTGCCGAAACCGGTGTGGCTGGCGTATTAAAAAATGGTGACGGCCCGGTGGTAATGTTTCGTGCCGATATGGACGCCCTGCCAATCAAAGAGGAAACCAACCTTGCCTACAAGGCCACAGGACTGACTCTCGACCGCCATGGCAATGAAACACCTGCCATGCATGCCTGCGGTCACGACGCCCATACAACTTGGCTAATTGGCATGGCAAAACAACTCGCCGCTAGTCAATCTCAATGGCAAGGCACTATGGTATTAGTGGCACAACCTGCAGAAGAGTTAATCATGGGCGCCACAGCAATGGTTGAAGATGGTCTATACAACAAAGTTCCTGTCCCTGACGTGCTCATTGCTGGTCACGTGCACCCACTGCTACCAGAAGGCACCGTTTCAGTAAACCATGGGCGCCGAATGGCTGGTACCGATCAGATTGACGTCACCATTCAAGGCATAGGCGGTCATGGTTCAACACCCCACGCCACCAAAGATCCGGTCATCATGGCAGCGATGTCTATTATGGGTTATCAAACCATTGTGTCACGGGTAGTAGACCAAGCAGAGCCAGCAGTATTGAGCGTGGGCGCGGTACAAGCAGGCGATAGCAATAATATCATCCCCGACTCTGCCACCCTAAAACTCAACTTGCGTTGGTATCAACAGCAAGAGCGTGACGCGATGATTCACGGCATTAAAAGCGTGACTGATAATGTCGCTCAAATGTATGGCATGGCAGCAGATCAAATGCCGACCTATGTAATGAAAGGCTACTCTACGCCGTTAATTAACCCGGAGGCCGAAGCAGCCATAGCCAAACAGGCGATGATAGAGGCTATTGGTGAAGACAATGTCATTAAAGGATTACCAAGCGTGATGGGCTCTGAAGACTTTCATATGCTAACCACAGATTATCCGGATGTTCCTGTGGTATTTGTCGAAGTCGGTGCTGCCACTCAGCAAACTTGGAATAACTTTACCGCAACGGGCGCATTTCCTAAATTCACCAATCACAACCCAAACTTTGTGGTAGAACAAGGTGCAATTGCCACCGGTACAACCGCACTGACCTCGGTCGTATTAGAGTTCCTTAAGCGCTAGAGAAGCATCATAACTTACACGCCGCCTTGTCTATGATAAGGCGGCGTTTTTATTTGTACCAGCCCCTAATACACAGCCTCCTTTAGATAAAAAGCACTGAAAAATGAGGATACAGTCCTCCGCTGTAGAGTGGGTGAATAATGCCTCCGCCATTAAGCTATGACTAACTTTTGAGACTGAGTTAAACCGGGCAATAAGTCACTAAATTTTCTTAACTTTAATATTCAAATTGGAGCACGCCACTATGTGTACACGTTTTATTTACCAAACTAACACCAATCAATTCATTACTGCGCGAAGCATGGACTGGAATGACCCTAAAGCTAAAAGCCGTGTCATGGTATACCCACGAGGCCTAAAGCAAACAGGTGGAAGCATGGACAATGCGCTAACTTGGACGTCTAAATATGGCTCAATCTTTACTTCTTTCTATGATGTTGCCTCTTCAGACGGTATCAATGAGTGCGGTTTGGTTGCCAATACCCTATATCTGGCTGAAGCTGACTACGGTGATGCTGCTTTAACTAATAAACCACGTCTATCTATCGGTGCTTGGAATCAGTACTTTTTAGACAACTTTGCGACCGTAGCTGAAGCTGTTAGTGCAATGCAAAACCCTGAGTTCATTATCACAGCGCCAACCTTACCCAATGGCCGCGCCGCATCAGTACACCTTGCCATCTCTGACCCAACTGGTGACTCTGCAATACTTGAGTACATTGATGGTGAGCTTGTTATCCATCATGGCGGCGAATTTCAAGTGATGACCAACTCACCAACTTATGATCAGCAGATTGCTATTAATGATTATTGGGAGCTTATTGGTGGTAATCGTATGCTACCAGGCACAATCAACGCCGCTGATCGATTTGTTCGAACAAACTACCTACTAAAAAGCACACCTAAATTTGAAGATGGTAATATGGCCACATCGGCTTGCACCTCCATCATCCGAGCAGTTAGCGTACCTCTAGGTATGGCTGACCCCGATCATCCAAATATTTCTGCTACGCTTTGGCGCACAATTAGTGACCACACAGCAAAACGGTATATGTTTGATTCACCTTTTAAATCTGCAGTATTTTGGCTAGACATTGACAAAGTCAACCTCGAAGCGGATGCCCCTATTATGGCGCTGAACCTTGATAGTCAACTATCTGGGGAATCCTCTGCTGAGCTAACACCTCACAAGGCAATCAACTGGTTATAGCTTTACCTATCATTAGTGAGGTGGCTTGCGCCGCAATGGCATACTCCACCTTCACAACACTCGTTCACTGATGACTTAATATTACATGTAAACTTTTTACTTGTTGCTACACAAAACGCCTGTTACGCTGGAATAAAATTCAAACAGGCGTTTACATCTATGCAAGACTTCAAACAACAATACCCCATCCATACTGCCATTAACGTTGCATGGGGGGAGATGGACGCACTACAACACGTTAATAATGTGGTGTATTTTCGTTATTTTGAAACCGCCAGAATCGATTTTTTCAATCAAATAGGCTTACTGGCTGATTTAAAAGTCACCCAAGTCGGACCGGTAATTAGCGAGAATCAGGCGCGCTATAAGCGCCCGGTGACCTTTCCCGATACACTGCTAGTGGGTGTATCAATTAGTGATATCAAAGCAGATCGATTTTTAATGCACTACCATATTTATAGTCAAAGCCAACAAGCGGTCACCACTATTGGCAGCTCTCAGGTGGTTATGTTTAACTTTAAAACAGGGCAAAAAGCGGTGTTAGATGGCCAGCTGCTTGAGGCACTACATAAATATTCCCAAGACGATTAATAGCGAGGAGTCGTTATGCATTCATTGACCATAGTCCATCAAGAACCACAACAGCAATTTGTCGCTGGTATCCCTGAAAACCAGGCTCGTCTGCAATATGAAGTGAACGGCCAAAACATCAATTTTCATCACACCTTTGTCCCCGACAGCATGCGCGGCCAAGGCGTTGCCCAGCAACTCGTAGAACGAGGGCTTGAATGGGCAAACAGCCAAAACTACGTCATTAGTGCAAGTTGCAGTTATGTGCAGAAATTTTTATGATGCTGGACCAGTCAGTGCCTGTAGCTGAGCTTTGACTTCAGCACCAATTGCTTGGCTGCGATTTTGCTGGTAATCATAGTGAACTAAAGTGGTTTGCGCCTCTGCGGTTTTCACTTGATTTTGCCAGCTCTGCTGGGTCACCTCAAAGCTACTATTGCCGACACGGCTAATCCAGGTTTTAACTTCTACCGGTGCGCCGTAGTGGGTTGGCGAGGTGAAAGCAATGGTAAATCCGGCCACAATCAAGTTCCATTGGCTCAAATCTAGCTGCGGGTTAAAGATTTCAAATACTGGCTCTCTTGCCGCCTCAAACCACACTGGAATCACAGTATTATTGATATGGCCTAAGCCGTCGGTTTCGTTAAATCGTGGTTGGATGGTTAACTGGAATAAAGATTCTGACACTTGATTGTCCTTATTGTCGGTCGGAAACGTTTTCGATAGCAAATCATACCACTGCCCAGCAGATTACTATCGACTAAATATTAAAAAATGGTGGCCATAAAAAAGGGATGCAATGCATCCCTCTTTCACTGTTCTGCCCTAGCGATACATGGCACTAATTTCGCTGGCATACTTATGATAAATCATTTTGCGGCGCAGCTTCATGGTGGGCGTGATCAACCCCGCTTCCATAGAAAATGCTTCGGGTAGTAAAGTGAATTTTTTAATTTTTTCAAAACCCGCAAGCTCACTTTGCAGCGTTTTAAGTCGTTGTTCGAAATGCTCAATCACATGACTGTGGCGCAACAACTCTAACGGAGACTCATATTTCAGGCCTTTTTCTTCTGCCCAAGCTTCTAGCGACTCATAGGCCGGGACAATTAAAGCGGTCACATAGTTCTTGGCATCGGCCACGATGGCTACCTGCTCAATGAACGGGCAACACCCTACAGTGCCTTCAACCCGTTGCGGCGCGATATACTTACCATTAGAAGTTTTCATCAGCTCTTTAATGCGATCGGTAATGAACAAGTTGCCCTGCTCATCTAAACGGCCTGCATCACCGGTTTTCAACCAACCATTTTCAAACGTCGCTGCCGTTTCTTCCGGGCGATTGAAGTAACCACGCATGACGGTATCACCGCGGACTAAAATCTCATCATCTTTACCAATTTTCACTTCAACTTCAGGCAAGGTTTTACCATTCGAGCCCGGCACTCTGTTTTCTAATGTGTTGCAGGTGACAGTTGCGCAGGTTTCTGTCATGCCAAAACCACATAAAACCGGCACATCAATGCTTTGGAAAAATGCACTCACAGAGGGATCAAGTGCTGCACCGCCACAAGGCATAAACTTCAAACGGCCGCCCAAAACTTGTTTCAACTTACTAAAAACCAGTTTATCGGCTAGCTTCCACTGCAAATTAAGCCAGGCTGAACCTTGCTGACGTCCTTGCTGTACTTCCGATTGGCGATGACCCACATTCAAGGCCCAAGCAAATAGCTTCTGCCTTGCCGCCGGCGCTTTAGACACTTTTTCCTGTACAGCGCTATACACCTTCTCTAAGAAGCGTGGCACGACACAAAGCGTATGTGGACGTACTTTTACGATGGCTTCTTTGGCTTCCATCGGGTTTTGCAAGTACACATTATGGCCACCACGACACAAGACATAAAAGCTCCAACCACGCTCAAAAACATGACTTAGTGGCAAAAATGCAAGCGACACATCACCGGGAGTGAATGGTAAAAAGTTATCGTGCTGGCGCACAACCGATGCAATATTACGATAATCGAGCATCACCCCTTTAGGATCGCCCGTGGTACCAGAGGTATAAATAAGGGTTAACAGATCATCTAAATTGGCTGCATCCAGTCGAGTTTGTAATTCAAAATGCAAGTCTGCAGCAAACTCTCGGGCAATTAACTCATCAAAATGGCAGTGGTTTTCGTTGTCCTGTAACGTTACTTGGCGGTCAAAGACCACAATCTGGGCTAAACTCGGGCAGTCTTTAGTTAACTCACATGCCATATCATAATGTTGCTGTTCACCAACAAAAATCACCTTAGCTTCAGCATCATTAACAATATACTTAGCCTGCTCAGGAGTACTGGTTGGGTAGATGGGTACAACAACAGTGCGAGCCTTAAGCGCACCAATATCAGCACAGGTCCACTGCGGCATATTGTTAGCTAACAACGCCACACGGTCTTGGCTTTTTACACCAAAATGCAATAGCGCCAACGCCACTTTAGTGCTGATACTATCAAACTGGGTCCAGCTCACTTGATACCAAGGAGCTTGCATTTCGAATCCTTCGAGCGCAATGGCATCACCAAGAGATTGGCTTTGCTGTTTAATAAGATGGATTAGGTGGTATTGCTCGAGTGACATGGGTTTAGGCCTTATTTAGCGTACAGGTGTACCTGTTTTTTTAGTATTTTAACTTTAACATACACTAAAAATAAGAGCTTTTGCTCAAATTTTGTTAGCTACCGCACAGATTTTCAACTTTTGTGCTGTTACAACAAATCGCCTGACCAAAGTTTTTTCTTTCCAATCCATAGTGTTAAGCATGCTGGTAACACTAAAGCTACATCAATAAAAATCCAGGGAGAAAAGTGCTGCTCAGCCGACATCTGTGACATGGAATAGGGTAAATAACCGGAAATCCACCAGAGGCAATCGGCAATCATGCTGCAGAATTAAGCTTTACATCTTACCGGCTACATCACTATTTAAGACATTACAATTGATTGCGCTTCTTATCCGCATCCGCCTCTACTGCGAGTTCTGCTGCAAGCTCTGCCAATGCTTCCTTTTGGTCAGCAACAGCATCAAATTGATACTGCACAAAAGCTTGATAGTACTTATTATTTAACGCATAGAAAGTAAGTAGACCAAATACAATACCAATAAGATAAATTGGCAGCAGTTTCGATTGAGCATCCATAAATAGCACTGATGGTAAAAACACGCTAAAAAGAACAATCATATAGTAATTGAATGCGGTAGCCGCAAAAAAAGATCCTCGGGTCACCGCGAAATTAAAACCGCAAAAGACCAATATTGTCCCAAAAAAATAGCCAAGTTGAGGCTCAATGGAAAGTTTCGTATATGTCGCAAGAATTACGTAGTTAAGTGTAGTAATCGAAAAAATCATCAACATTGTTGAAGATAGAAAGGCAACAATGGCTTTTAAGGGGGGCAGGAGGCCAACAATATCATCATCGCTTCTTGGAATATTGCTCGGTTTCATTAGTCATTGACCTCTTCGTACACGCCGATAGCCAAGGCTTTCACAGTACCGGTTAGTGCACTACCAGAAAAACTCAAAGATGCACCAACCGCATCTTTGAGTTGTAAACGAAATGCATGGGTTATCTGGGTGCCAGTATACTTTTTAATCAGCCCCTTTCTGCTCAACGATTTAATCATCCGGCCAGAAGCACCAGGCAAATTTAATCTGGCTATTTCATTATTTAGTCGCCTTTTCTCTGGTCGAGATAAGCCTTTTAAAATCTGCAAAGTGCTCTTAGATGTGCCCACTTGCATCATTTTAATCGTCTTTATCATAGAGGCCGATGCGGCACCCGCTCCAGCTAAAGAGATAAGATCAAGTGCCCTTGTCGCTGTCGATACCACTCATTTGAATCTAGCAAATCATTAAACTGAGGCTTTGAATACTCATTGAATGTACGTATCCCACCATTTGCACACTGCAAAGCACTTGCTGAAGCGGCACCTACCGCTAGATAAGTCACCACACTACTAGTTCCACCCGTTAACGGAATCGCTGCACCACTGCCTAATATGACAGTCCAGCCAATAAAAGCTGCACCACAACTCAATATGGTGCCAGCAACTTCCGATACGAGTTTTGACTCTCGGATATTACCTTGACTCCCCCGCAAGTGGGACGCAAAGGCTGCTTGATTCATCGCTTTAGGCGGTTCCCGAAGCACTATTTTGACAGGGTCAATACGGCATACTGGCTCAAAGGGGCGTAATTCAACAATATTGAACTGACCATCAATATAAACAACACCCGCACCTGTGAGACCGGAGATAGCATCGATATTATCAAAGAGCGTTTTTGTGTCTAATTGTGATTGTATTCGCTGACTCAGTTGCTCATCAAAAAACGCTCGCGTACTTGAGTTGAATGTTGGCCGTCCATTTGCCATTGCTATTGTCATGGTTCCTTCCATGTTGTGAACACAAGGATGTTATTGTACTCAACAAAAATGAATTAACCATTGCCGCAAAGTATTACAAACAACCGAAGAACATCGCTTAGCACTATTTTTCAGCGCACTGCCAATGGGTTATTCACCAACAGAAACCACAACGAATTCAGCTTATAACAAATCGCCTGACCAAAGTTTTTTCTTTCCAATCCATAGTGTTAAGCATGCTGGTAACACTAAAGCTACATCAATAAAAATCCAGGGAGAAAAGTGCTGCTCAGCCGACATCTGTGACATGGAATAAGATAAATAGGCCGAATAAACCACCACCACCGCCATGGCGAGCGAAATATGTAGCACCCGATGTGATAAACAACCTAAGCCCAGCAGCAAAGCGCTGCCAACAAAAGTCGTGATCACCAAGTGAAGCCACATTAATAAGGTAATATCACTATTAAACGCCGCCACGATTGCGGCTGTCACGGCCATTAGCGCTACAATAATGCCAATCAGTCGATTTTGACCACGAATAAACAGCTCGATCATTCCCTGTTTTCCATCAAAACCTGGTAATAAATAGAGTGTTTCTACCCCGCGCCAACGCTGAATACGACACCAATGCACCATGGCGCACAACACACATATAAACTGCGAAAACAAAAATAACACAGGCATCTGACTGCCCATTGCCGCCGCGATAGCCGCGCCAACAATCGTCATGACCGGCAATACCAGTAAGGCCATCACCAATAGCGGACCGACAAAGTAACTCAAGGGATGCAAAAACGATTCAAGTCGATTGAGCAACTTGCCACTGCCTAGATTCGGCAGCCAAAACCAGCCCATTTCTAAGCCATTTTGATACACACTTCTGGCGTCCGCATGCCACGTAGCTGCCGACAGCTGCCGGTATAACAGTATACTTGCTGTCATGAGTACCACTGCGAGCAAACCGTTATATTGCTGTAAGTGACTGGCTAAATTCGGTAGAAAAGGCAAGCTGATAAACAACACAAAAGACATATGAAAAGTGGCCGGTCTTTTACGGGTTACACTAATAAAACCTAACCCCAGTAGCGTGGCCAACAAGAATTCTGTCAGATAGTGCTCAATCTGCCAAAACTGGGCTATTGCCATCGCCAAACAGCTAGATATCAACATGATGAAACCCGACTGCACGAGTAAATTTTTACGGTAGTCGGGAACCAAGTTAGCCCACTCGGTAGCATCGAGTCGCATTAGCTGCCATGCCACGGCAGTGGCACTTGAGACCTGCATCATGGATAGCATGATGCTGAAATCATTAATTTTGTCGGGTGCTAGCAAAGGTGCTACCACAATCATGACTAACGCCATTAGTGCCACACCTAAAAAGCTGGCACTACCCACATCAAAAAACCAGAATCGCATCATGCCTTTTAATGGCGCCAAGCTATTCATCGGTGTAACTCCATGAACAGCTGCTCTAAGCTGACCGATTCGCTACTTTGTACCGCGGCATCATCATTAAAGCTCGGCAGATAATTGTCCACCAACACGCTGTCTCCGCAGCGGTTCAGTACATTAAAAGAGTCCGGCAACGCGTGCCCGGAGGCCAACTTGAGTAATTTAACTTGCTCACGAATGCTATCCATCTCCTTAAATAGCACTAACTTTCCGGCTTTGATCAACGCCAAGTGACTAGCGACTCGCTCTAAATCTGATGTGATATGCGATGAAAATAACACGGCTGAACCGGAATCTAGCGCCAAATCAAATAGATCAGCCATAAAGCGGCGTCTGGCAATGGGATCAAGGCTGGCAACAGGTTCATCAAGGATCAATAATTTGGGGCGATAAGCCATCGCCATGATCAGTGCTAGCGATTGTCGTTGGCCCACAGATAGACGTTGGACCTGCTTGGTCCCATCCAGCTCAAAACGCTGCAGCCAATCTTGCTCTAATTCGATATCCCACTGTGGATAAAAAGAGCTATGCAAACTCAGCGCTTTTTCAACGGTAAAGCCTTCATAGCCAAACGGTTGCTGTGGCACATAACCCAGTTGTGACTTAGTGGCAGAGGCAATATTGGCCACCGACTCACCCATCACTTCAACGCAGCCTTGGTCAATCTGTAAAATACCCAATGCACAACGCATCAAGGTGGACTTGCCCGCGCCATTTTGCCCCAGCAATCCCACAACCATCCCCGGGTGAAGTTCAATAGAGAGATTATCAATAGCCGTGGTATCACCGAACTGTTTGACTACACTCTTAAAGGCTAAAATTGGTTCCACATTCATCTCCATTGCCTGACCTACCAATAGTAATTTGGGTTACTTCCAGTGTTTTGTTAACGCATCTTGTAGCTGTTCAATTGATACACCCAGCTGTTTAGCTTGGGCGATTAATGCTTGCAGTTGAGGTGTAAGTAACTCGGTGCTATCGCTGTCGACGTCTGCTTGCCGCTCTGCCACGCGTGTCGGCTGCCCACGGCGGCGCTCCAGCCAGCCTTGTTCTACCAGCATTTGAATCGCGCGGGAAACTGTCATCGGGTTGACGGCAAGGTGCTCGGCAATCTGCCTAACAGAAGGCAATACCTGCGCCGTTTGCCATTGGCCGCCCACAATCAAACGAATAATCTGTTCGTTTAATTGGCGATAAATGGGTTCGCCACTACTGGGGTTGACATTTAGTTGTTCTAACATTAGCCTTTAATTACTGTATTAATACATTGATACACCGATACACTATTTAAATTACCACAGATACAAGAAATTTCAACAAAGGAATAAGTATCATGTTTGATGGAACACTCGACCCAACACGGCAGACAACGAGCCTACAACCTAAATATCGACTGGCACTAAAAACCATTTTGCCAGCTGTACTTGCCCTAAGTAGCTATAGCTTCCCCATTGCAGCTATGGCCAATACAGAAGTACCGCAACCAGAAGTCCAGCACGCTTGTTACGTAACAGGCTTGTCAGAACAGGTTCGCTGCGGCTCGATATTGGTACCAGAGAATCATCAACAACCTGAAGGCAAGCAGATCGCCATTCATTACACTGTGTTGCCAGCGATTAAATCAAACTTTGGTGCAGAGGCATTTTTGGCGATAGCAGGCGGTCCTGGCCAATCTGCCATTGATAACGCCGCTTACTTTGACAAAGTTTTTAGTAAGGTACGCCAATACCGCGACATTTTACTGATCGATCAGCGTGGAACTGGTCGTTCTAACCCTCTTAATTGTGAAGGAGAAGGCTTTGAAGCCGGTTTGGCACTCAATGATGAAAGCATTGATATTGCCGCAACCACCCAGCACTGTTTAGATGAGCAAACCGCAGACATCACTCAATACGGCAGTGAAAGTGCACTTAAAGATTTTGAGGCTGTCCGTCAGCATTTAGGTTATAGCAAGCTTCATCTTTATGGTATTTCTTACGGTAGCCGTATGGCGCAATTGTATATGCGCCACTATCCACAGGTGCTAGAAACCGTGACCCTGGACGGTGTGGTCCCGATGCAACAAAGTGTGGTCGCCATTGGTGACGCCATTGAGCGAGCAACACAAATACTGCTTGATGAATGCCAAACAACGCCACTTTGTCAGCAGTCCTTCCCGACACTAGCCGCAGACTTTGCCAAAGTAGACAGTCGCTTGGCCGAAGCCGCTATTACCACCACGACGCGTCATCCGCTTACTGGTGAAGCAAGTGAACTGCTTCTCACCCGTTCAAAATTCATGGGCGCAATAAGAATGGCCATGTATGGCGCTAACATTCGCGCACTTCTGCCCTATGCCATTAACCAAGCTGCACAAGACAACTTCCAGCCCATTTTAGGCTTGTATGCACTCAACATGGATGGCATCGGCTTAGCTATGGGTATGCACTCTTCTGTCGTCTGTGGCGAAGATTGGCCAAGGCTTGATGATGCGATGCGTCAGCAATTACAAAGCAACTACTTTGGCGAGCAGATGTTAATCGGCTTTGATGAGTCTTGCCCAATTTGGAATATGCCGGCAGTCAGTAAAGATTTTAGCGATGCCATCGCGAGTGACATCCCGACCTTACTACTGTCAGGAGAAAATGACCCGGCCACGCCACCAAGCTGGGCAGAACTGGCCATGGAGAAGATGACCAACGCAACTCACCTAATAGCTCCCTACGCTACCCATGGTGTCGCACATCAGTCTTGCGCCAACAACCTAATAGCAGACTTAGTTAACAGTAAAGATGTAGCGCAACTCGATAGCGAGTGCTTAAGCCGCGATGTCAGCCGTAACTTTTACCTTAATGCCAGCACTGTCGAGACAACCACCGCCGCCAACGATGCCCAAGGAGCGAGCAATGATTAAAGTAGCCAACCTATCTAAACGCATTGGGGATGTACAAGCACTCAATGACTTAAGTTTTAGTGCCCAAGATGGCCAAATTACCGGATTGCTCGGTCCTAATGGCGCGGGAAAAACGACCTGCCTACGTACGGTTTTTGGATTACTAAAACCCGACGCTGGCCATGCCGAAATAGACGGTATTGATGTGGCGAAATCCCCCACAGAAGCCAAGCAGCAACTGGGTTTATTTCCCGATCCATTTGGCCTATATGAGCGCCTCACGCCAAGGGAATATATTCGCTACTTTGCTGAACTCAACGGTTTAAGTGGCAAGCAAGCCAAACAGGCGGCGGCAAAAGTCTTAGATAAGCTGCACATGAACGATATTGCTGACCGTAAATGCAAAGGGTTTTCACAGGGTCAAAGAATGAAAACCGCCTTGGCTCAAGCCATTGTGCATGAACCCACTAATATCATACTCGACGAGCCGACTCGCGGCTTAGATGTGATGAGCACCCGCGTACTACGTGATATTTTGCGCGACTTAAAGCAGCAAGGTCATTGTGTGCTGTTCTCCAGCCATGTGATGCAAGAAGTAGCAGCACTGTGTGATCAGGTCATTGTTATGGCAGACGGCAAAGTCGTTGCAGTCGGTAGCCCTGACGAACTCTGTCAGCAAACAGGCAAAGCATCGCTAGAAGATGCCTTTATTCAATTAATCGGCACAGACGAGGGAATCGCGGCATGATAGCGCAAATACGTACCATGTTAAAAAAGGAATTAACCGACGCAGCACGTGATAAGCGCTCAGTCATGGCCGGGCTTTATTATGCGATAGGTGCGCCATTAATGATGTGCGGCATGTTTATGTTGCTGATAAGCCAAGTTACCAGTCCAGATGCCCTCAATATCAACATTGAGCACTCAGAGCGGGCCCCAGACTTAGTCAAGTTTTTAGCCAGTAATGATATTACGTCCATTGATGACAGCAGCCGCAAAGATATCGTACTGAGCATTAGCGAAGACTATGCCAGCAATATGGCGAAAGGCTTGCCAGCGGAGCTCACCCTTAGCGCAGATAACTCTGACGAGAAGCTACAATCATCGATTCGCCGCTTAGAGAAAAGCTTGCAGTTATACAGCGCCGAAATGGGCAGCTTGCGCCTGATTGCTCGCGGCATTGACCCTAAAGTTGTACAGCCTATCAAGGTTAATGTGGAAGATCAGGCAACCGCTGATTCTAAAGGTGGCATGATTCTGGGCGTGGCGACCTTCATGATGATATATGCCGTATTCATTTCAGGCATGAACTTGGCCATCGACACTTCAGCGGGCGAACGTGAACGTAACTCGTTAGCACTGCTGCTGAGTCACCCGGTGACCACACGACAAATTGTGTGGGCTAAAATGGCCGCCGTCACTGTCTTCGCCATGTTAGGTCTACTGCTGACCTTAGTGATCTCCAAAATTGCCTATGGTTTTGTGCCGTGGCAGGAGCTGGGCTTTAGCGTCAACTTAACCCCTGAGTTTATCGCATTGATGCTGATTGTGAGCTTACCCATCGCGCTAATGGCGGCAGCACTACAACTGTTTGTATCGTTTATGGCCAAATCATTTAAAGAGGCACAATCCTATCTCACCATCGTGCTCGTTGTGCCTATGATGCTGTCGCTCGCAGCGAGCTACAACATCGCCCCTGATACGATGCAATGGCTGCCCGTTTCAGGGCAGATGCAGGCGCTAATTGCGTTCATCAAAGGCAAGGAAATTCCTATGTTGCAACTGTTATTGTCATCGGCATCTACGCTAGCCATCGCCTTTGCACTGACATTTGGAATGGAAAAATCCCTTAAAAGCGAAAAAATTGTTTTCGGCTTATAAATTACGCGGCCCCATAACACTAAGTGTATGGGGCCAACTATCACAACAAAGGACAATCAAAAATGGAATATTTATCAACTCTGTTCGCCAGTGAAAACTACGCATTTATCGCCATGGTCGGTGCCATAGCAATCACATTATGGTTCTTACCCGCAGTATTGGCGCTGTTTTTTAATCGCAAACACTTCAAACTCATTTTACTGGCTTGTATTCCTGCGGGATTATCATTTATCGCCTGGGGAGCTGTACTAATCTGGGCGGTGACAGGCAAAGTCGCAGAGAAATATGTCAAGCCAAAAAGTGCTTAAGTAACAATATCAAATCGACACAATAAGGAGTTCGACATGGATAAACAAACACTCGTAATGATCATCATGCTGGCATTTATTGTTAGTGCGACTTTTAGTGAAGTCTTCAAATATTACCTGAGGACAAAGCGGGTTTCTCACGGCGATATTAAAAACAGCGAAATCGATCTGCTGCAACAACAAAACCGTCAACTACAAGAGCGAGTTGCCGTGTTAGAGAAAATCGTCACTGAACCTAGTTACGATCTCAAGCAACGGATCAACGCACTATAGCAGCAGATAACAACTGCCGTGGATTGCAAAGGTAATCTCTTAAGAAGTGAGGTTGATCTTTGCGATCAATGCGAGCAGCCCACCCCACCGACAATAGCTAGCTTACACTCTTCTTACCCCCCCCCAATTGACAGCGCTGTCAATATGAGGGTATGTTAGTCGTGATGAAGGAATTATCGCCTATGGAGTACATCAACAACATTGTTACCTAGGAATAATAAGGAAATAAAATGAAAAACCTATCTCGAGTAGTCGCTTTTTCAGGACTTATACTGGTCGCCAACGCAGCATTGGCCGCACAAACTGTATATGGTAGTTTCACTTTTGGTTATAACCAAGCCAACGCAAGCGCAAATGCAAAAGCTTCTCTACTTGCGCAATATCCGTCAGCCACCTCAGTTTCAATTCACCATTGCATCAACATGCAAGCGGGACCAGGTTGGCGTTGTATGGCAGTAGGTCAAGTCCAATAAACACTTTTTAGCAACAAGTATGAGTGTTAAATTTTTGCCGATAAGCGCGTGGCGTTAAACTCGTCAATTGGATAAACAGCTTACGAAATGAGCTGACATCTTCATAGCCCACGCGCTCGACAATTTGCTCAATGGCCAATTCAGTCGTTTCAAGCAACCGCTTGGCTTCATCCACCCGCAGTCGCTGCATATAACTGGCGGGGGTTTCGTTAACCGCCTTTTTAAAGCGCCTAATCAAGGTGCGCTTGCCAACGGCAAACTTATTGGCAATATCATCTAATAACCAATTTTGATTCAGATGCTGCTGCATCCAGTGTTGGATCTGCTTAATCAGCTCATCTTGGTGCTGCTCAGGATTAATCGCCATGGTCATAAATGGCTGCTGTGAGCAACGGTTAGGATCGATGAGTAAGATTTTTGCCATCTGTTGAGCGAGCTGCTCGCCCGCTAAAATACTCACTAGATGCAGGGCTAAACTCAAGTTCGAGGTAGTCGCGCCTGCGGTATGAATATGACCATCGGACACCACTAAAGTATCCATGCACAAATTCACATCTTTAAAATTACGTTCAAACATCTCATTTAGCCACCAAACCGTTGTGGCCCGCCGGTTAGCCAGTAACCCTGATGCGGCTAACATTAATGTGCCAGAACAATATGCAGCCAAAGGCTTTTCGGTGGCAGAGAACAAACGCAATGGTGCAAATAGCGGTTCAAAATCATTTAAATAGCTTTGGAATTCGGTTCGGTTGGTCACAAATGATGATGCCAAGATCACCGCATCGGCAGCGGTTATCTCTTCAGGGGTTGCCAACGCTTTGGCTGGAATTTGAAAGCCTTGATTAGTGGTTACCGGCTGGCCATCATGGCTTATCACGTGGCAATGAAACAGATCTTCAGTGACTTCAGGATCAACCCGCTTCAGGTAGCTATTACAAAAGCTGAACACATCTAGAAAGCCGACTATTCCACCAGCTACCACATTACCGGCCGCTAAAATATACACTTTTTTCACTGGCTGCCCCACAATGTCACTATTGACTTTATATTTGTCAATAATGACACTTATTTTAATAATGTCTAGTTTTTATACTGTGGTTATCACCTTGAAGTACTTTGTAAGGACACATGCTATGAACAAGAGCCACACCCATATCAGCCTAAGTTTGATTTATCTTGTTGCCAGTTGGAGCTTACTACTGTGGTTACATTTCAGCACCGAACCTAATATCTTTGCCCATCTGGTCGCCATTCCAAGTCTATTGCTGTTTACCGGATTCAGTGCTTATCAAATCGTTAAAAAAGGCCTCTAAACTTGGTAGCGACACGGCCTAAAATGAACAGCTTAGTTAATTCGAAACTCGTGCACCAGTGTATCTAACTGCTGTGCCATATGCGCCAGCTTGTCGCTTTCAGCTGAGGTTTGCTCGGCACCGGACGCTGTCTCGTCAGCCGCCAAACTGATATTGACGATGTTACTGTTAATCTCTTCGGAAACCGCTGATTGCTCCTCCGCTGCAGTGGCTATTTGGGTATTCATATCTTTAATTGTCGCGATAGAGCAAGAAATACTCTGGAGCACATCACCGGCAGACTTAGCATGATTCACACTTTCTTCAGCATGCTGGCGACTGTCAGCCATTACAGTGACCGCCTGAGCTGTACCACTTTGCAGTTTTTCAATCATCTGCTGAATCTCTTCAGTGGACTCTTGAGTACGGCTGGCCAAGCTACGGACCTCATCAGCAACAACCGCAAAACCACGCCCTTGCTCTCCTGCTCTCGCGGCTTCAATCGCTGCGTTAAGCGCAAGCAAGTTTGTTTGTTCTGCTATGCCTTTAATAACGTCTAAAATAGAACCAATTTGATGACTGTCGTGTTCCAGACTTTGCACTACGGTTGCTGCTTGCTCTATCTCTGCAGCTAAGCCTACGATGGTATCAACCGTATTTTGTACCACAGACATGCCAGCTTGTGATTGCTCATCAGTTTGCAATGCAGTATTAGCGGCATCATTAGCGTTTTTTGCTACCTCCGCAACAGTAGCGGTCATTTCATTCATGGCCGTCGCCACCATGTTTAGCTCTAATCGCTGACTTTGGACTGACTCAGCCGAACTAGCAGTCACCTGTGCCATTTCACCCGCAGAGGTCGACAGTTGCTTGGCGGTTTCTGACACACCAATAATGCTACTGTGGAACTTATCAAGCATTTGATCAAACGCACTCGATACCTGACCAAGCTCATCACGACTGGTGAGGCTGGTGCGTTGAGTTAAATCTGCATTGGCTTCAATATCGCTAATAGATTTCGCTAACGTTTGGGTACTGTTAATTATTGTTCTAGCGACAAAAAACATCAGTAGGCCACCAACTGCAATGCCACCTATAGTGAAGCCCAGTAGCTGTACTCGCATACCAGCCATCGAGTCGATTGCAGCTTGCTGGATGTGTTGACGAGTTTGCAATTCGGCCTCGCTAAGTGCGGCGAAATGCTCACGAGCCTGCTTAGCAAATGGACTAGCCCCAACCCGATAATCTTGCCAGGCCTGCTGCAATTGTGAAGAGTTTCTGCTGGTATTGGCTAATGCCGCCATTCGGTCTCGGCCATCAAAAAGAAACGCTAAAGTCGTTTGCCTCGCCTCGTAGGTTAGCGCGGCTAGCTGCTGCCTAGCACGGTTATCAGTAATTAGCTCAACCGCCTGTTCCAACTGATTAAAGTGCTGTTCAATATCAACAATTCGTTGTTCAATAAGCGAATAGTTTTTATCATAACTATCCCCGAGCATGATGCTTCGAGTAAGTCGAGATACATAGTTCATATCGCGGTTGATCATCAAAATCGCACGCTGGCTAGCTACACCCGCTTGGTCATACTCGTTGAATCTCTCTTCAACAAACTGCGTATTAACTAGCACATCAATTAAAATCGTTAACCCCGCAATCCCAAATACCGCCATCACTAATATCAGCTTGCGTTTTATGCTCCATGAAGACAGCTTACTCATCCTTTCCTCTCCTAATCTATGGGGCTACCTCAAACAATAAGAGCTAATCTCCCTATATTAGGCTAATTCAGAAGCGAATATCACTGTGTACAGTATTTCGGCGATTTTGCTAAAAATTTATAAAAAACAATAAAAAAACCAGCCGAAGCTGGTTTTTTCTAGTGAAATTAACTGATTAAATCGTTAACTATTTGGCCTTAGGTCTAAACGGCTTAATGACTGACTCATCACACGCTAAAAATGGGCCACCTGCACTGATATTAAGAAACAAGCTCAATAGCTTGTTTCGCCGTGGTATACAGTGTCTTTATCATCAAACCTAAAACCCAGCGAATAAACTTCACACTCATCTCTTTAACCGCTTGAATTCTATTACCAGCAAACACCAGCATATGACCGAGTAAGCCTCTTAATTCCTCAGCGATTTCATCCGATGACTTAACCACAACGCCGTGTAAACAACGAGCTAATATGTCATAAAACTGCAAACCATGGCTTAAAGAAGCTTGAGCAAGAATGAAAGCATACTGACCCGTCTTTTTTAAAAGCGTGATTAGAGCATCTGTGATAATTTGCTGCCAGCGTTGAGAGAATGACGCATTGTGTCGTTGTTCATAGTTAAGCACGGTATGCTTATGATGACGGGTTTTAAGTGCGCCATCCATCGCGCTATAGCTCTTATATGATGCTGCGGTATTAACATAGCCTGGCGTTGCTTTGACCATAGAATGCGCACCTATCGAGAAGAAAGCCCCATTGTTCATCGCGGTTTGATACTCTGCTACAGTATGACTAAATGGCCATACTGGAACCGCTGGCACAGGGTCTGCGCCATGCGTGACACGATAATGCTCAATATTAGTAGCGGCTTGGTGAACGGCTCTCTCGGTAACTACCCTTGGTGCGCCGAAGGTATACAGTTTGGTATTGATGCCTTTCTCGCTTGCCCAAAGTGCTGTTAACTGCGCGATGGCTCCGCCCAAACTATGACCTACAACATGCAAGCAGCTAGGGTTATGCCGCGTTATATAATCATTAAATGCTGACTGCATACTGCTAAATGCTTTTTCAAATCCTGAATGTACTTCAAGGCTTTTAGGCCCGACAACAGTAGCAATATTGCCATTGGTTAGCCAATCCGCAAACGATGTAAACACCGTGCCACGAACACCAATAATATGATGCTGTTTAAATTGTGGCGAAATTCCTTGTGCCGTTAATGCAAAACCAGTGCTGCGATTCAATAGTTGGTTAACTAAACCACCACTCACACCTTGGATCTGGCTGTTGGAAATTTTGAAGTTGTCTCTAAACTCTAATGGTAATTCGCTATTAAATGAGCTCGACTTCCTTATGTCGTACACACGTGCAGCAATAGAGGCTGCAATGTAAGGTGAAAGACTTGTATACATAGTGGGAATAATCCTTTATTTCCGTTTGGATAAATCATTCAAATCATAGTTATTCACTCGATATTCACTTTCACCATCATATAGCCAGATGGGCTTATAATCAGTCTGCCAACGACAGATACTTGAAGCAATATGATCATTATGTTCACTATTGATGTTTCTAAATTGAAAACTCACTCGCTTATTGGTTAACTCACAATTCATGAAAGCCAGCTTTTTAGAAAACTCTGGCACTTCCTCAATGCCAATATGGTTAGCGAACCATATTGGCAACAGCTCATTATTTTGAACGACGGTGATCTGCTGCGACACACGATCTTCAGAGAAAAGTCGATTAGGAATCGATGAACGAATGCTCTTTTGAGGAAAATGAAAATGGCCCGCACTATCGGTAATAGCCACATCTATATGATCTTTTTCATCAATATACATCAATGAACGCGTCACCTCTAAGTTAGCCAATGGGGTGCCATTTTTAATAATAACCCCATTGACTTCTGAGCTTAAAAAGACTTCCTTTTTTTTAAACCAACCCAACATATCAACTCCATGATTGAGAATAGGATAAGCAATCGCTAACAGCGCTAACAACATCAAGCGACGACGCAAGCGTAAACGTTTATTCATTAGCTATCCTTGCTAAAATACAGATGGTTTATTCTACTCTTTCAATAGTGAATTCCTATTATCCTATCGAATGGATTCTATCTTTCAATTACGGCTTAGGGATATAACAAAGCCTGTCAGTTTTGCTAATGCATACTGCTAAACATTTCATTAAACCCTGATTGCACGTCAAGACTTTTAGAATTCCTAATGTCATATACTCGCGCAGCAATACTAGCCGCAACCTTCGGTGAAAGAGTTGTATGCATAGTGCGAATAATCCTTTATTTTCGTTTGGTTAAATCATTCAGATCGTAATTATTGACACGATACTTATCTTCGCCATCGTAAAGCCATACTGGTTTGTAATCTTCTTGCCACCGACATATGCTAGATGCTTGATGGTCAAGGTGCTCATTATTGATATTTTCGAATTGAAAACTCACACGCTTATTATTTAGCTCACAAGCCATGGATGATAACTTTCTAGAAAACTCTGGAATCTCGGTAATACCGACATGATTTGCTGCCCACAAAGGAAGTAACTCACCTTCGGGCTCAATGGTAATCTGTTGTGAGACATGATCTTCAGAAAAAAGTCGATTGGGAATCGATGACTTGATCGTTTTTCTAGGGAAGTGAAAATAGCCCGCACTATCGGTAATAACCACATCAATATGATCTTTTTCATCAATATACATCAATGAACGCGTCACCTCTAAGTTAGCCACTGGGGTGCCATTTTTAGTAATAACCCCCTTGACTTCTGAGCTTAAAAACACTTCCTTTTTTTTAAACCAACCAAACATATCAACTCCATGACTGAGAATAGGATAAGCAATCGCTAACAGCCCTAACAACATCAAGCGACGATGCAAGCGTAAACGTTTATTCATTAGCTATCCTTGCTAAAATACAGATGGTTTATTCTACTCTTTCAATAATGAATTCCTATTATCCTATCGAATAGCTTTTATCTTTAATTAACCGCAGATTTTCTAGCTGCTGTGCTCGGTGAGATTCTGTTGCTCATAATTCGACTTCCTTGCCGGTAAAACGATCCGTTAATTTATTAAAATCACCATCTTCAACAACATATTCCTTATCACCATCATAAATTAATACAGGAGTGTAATCCTCGTCCCAACGGCAAATACTTGAAGCCATATGGTCAAGGTGCTCGTTATTAGTATTTTCAAACTGAAAAGTCACTCTCTTATCAGTTAAATCACAAGCCATGGATGACAATTTTCGAGAAAACTCTGGAATCTCGGTAATACCGACATGATTTGCTACCCACAAGGGAAGTAACTCACCTTCGGACTCAATGGTAATCTGTTGTGAAACATGATCTTCAGAGAAAAGTCGATTCGGGATCGATGACTTGATCGTTTTTCTAGGGAAGTGAAAATGGCCTTCGCTATCTGTCATTGTCACATCAATGCGATCTTTGCCATCAATATACATCAATGAACGCGTCACTGCTAAGTCAGCAGCTGGAATACCATTTTGGCTAATAACCCCATTGACTTCTGAGCTTAAAAAAACTTCCTTTTTTTTAAACCAACCCAACATATCAACTCCATGACTTAAAATAGGATAAGCAATCGCTAACAGAACGAGCAACATAAACCGACGACGCAAGCGTAAACGTTTATTCATTAGCTATCCTTGCTAAAGTACAGATGGTTTATTTTACTCTTTCAATAGTAAACTCCTATTACCCTATCGAATGGGTTTTATCTTTAAATTACGGCTTAGGGATATAACAAAGCCTGTCAGTTTTGCTAATGCATACTGCTAAACATTTCTTTAAACCCTGATTGCACTTCAAGACTTTTAGAATTCCTAATGTCATATACTCGCGCAGCAATACTAGCCGCAACCTTCGGTGAAAGAGTTGTATGCATATTGGGAATAATTCTTTATTTCCGTTTGGTTAAATCACTCAAATCATAGTTATTTACACGATATTCATTTTCACCATCGTACAACCAGATGGGCTTATAATCCGCCTGCCAACGGCAAATACTTGAAGCCATATGATCAAGGTGCGGATTATTATTATTCTTAAATCCAAAATCCACCTGAGCATCGACCACATCACAGGTAATTAGCGATAATTTTTCTGAAAACTCAGGAATCTCGGTAATACCAACATGATTGGCTACCCACAATGGCAGCAATTCACCTTCAGGCTCAATGGTAATCTGTTGTGAGACATGATCTTCAGAGAAAAGTCGATTGGGAATCGATGACCTGATCGTTTTTCTAGGAAAGTAAAAATGACCTTCGCTATCTGTTATTGCCACATCAATGCGATCTTTGCCATCAATATACATCAATGAACGTGTCACTGCTAAGTTAGCCACTGGACTACCATTTTTAGTAATAACCCCATTGACTTCTGAGCTTAAAAAGACTTCCTTTTTTTTAAACCAACCCAACATATCAACTCCATGACTGTGAATAGGATAAGCCATCGCTAACAAAACGAGCAACATCAAGCGACGCCGCAAGCCTAAACGTTTATTCACTAGCTATCCTTGCTAAAATACAGATGGTTTACTTTACTCTTTCAACAGTAAATTCCTACTTCCCTATCGAATAGCTTTTATCTTTAATTAACCGCAGATTTTTTAGCTGCTGTGCTCGGTGAGATTGTATTACTCATAATTTGACTTCCTTGCCAGAAAAGCGATCCGTTAATTTGTTAAAATCACCATCTTCAACAATATATTCCTTATCACCATCATAAATTAATACAGGAGTGTAATCCTCCTCCCAACGGCAAATACTTGAAGCCATATGGTCAAGGTGCTCGTTATTAGTATTTTCAAACTGAAAGGTCACACGCTTATTGGCTAATTCACAGTTCATAAAAAGTAGTTTTTTAGAAAACTCTGCCACCTCTTCAATGCCAATATGGTTAGCAAACCATATTGGTAACAACTCACCATCTTGAACTACTGTGATCTGCTGCGATACACGATCTTCGGAGAAAAGTCGATTCGGAATCGATGACTTGATCGTTTTTCTAGGGAAGTGAAAATGGCCCGCACTATCGGTAATAACCATATCAATATGATCTTTTTCATCAATATACATCAATGAACGCGTCACCTCTAAGTTAGCCACTGGGGTGCCATTTTTAGTAATAACCCCATTGACTTCTGAGCCTAAAAAAACTTCCTTTTTTTTAAACCAACCCAACATATCAACTCCATGACTGAGAATAGGATAAGCAATCGCTAACAGAACGAGCAACATAAACCGACGACGCAACCGTAAACGTTTGTTCATTAGCAATCCTTGCTAAAATAAAGATGGTTTATTTTACTCTTTCAAGAGTAAATTCCTATTATCCTATCGAATGGATTTTATCTTTAAATTACGGCTTTTGGATGTAAAAAGCGCATTGCAGAATTTAATCTCACAATACGCTCTGATGTATAAGTATCGAATGAACGATAAAAGTCTAATTACTTCGCCTTAGGTCTAAACGGCTTAATGACTGACTCATCACACGCTAAAAATGGGCCGTCCATCAAATCAATACAGTAGGGAATCGCTGGGAATACCGCATCTAAACATTCACGAATCGATTTAGGCTTGCCGGGTAAATTAACAATCAGTGAATCACCACGTAGGCCAGCAGTTTGTCGTGACAAGATAGCCGTCGGTACAAACTTTAATGATTCAGCGCGCATAAGCTCTCCAAACCCTGGCATCATACGATCGCACACTGCTTCAGTTGCTTCTGGAGTCACATCGCGCTTAGCCGGTCCTGTGCCACCGGTTGTCACAATCAGGCTGCAGTTTTGGTTGTCAGCCATATCAATTAAAGTAGCCGAAATGACATCTTGTTCATCAGGGATAACTTGATAAACCGGTTCCCATTCCGACGTCAGGTACTCGTTTAGTACATCAATAATCGCTTTACCTGAAATGTCTTCGTATACGCCTGCGCTCGCTCTATCACTGACAGTAACGATACCGATTTTCGCTTTGCTCATGTCGTTATATCCTTTCAAACTTGCTGTTGTTGCACTAATGCCGGTCAATCTAGCATAAAGCGCCGGCATTTGGTTTGATAAATACCAAAGTTAAAGCTAAATTTGCCAGCTAGCGGCTATTAGCCGCCACCGAGCTTATTGAGTAAGCCACCGAGCTCTTTATCCGCTCGTTGCTTCAATTCCTGCTTAGCGCGCTCTTTTAACTGCTTCTCAGCTTCTTTCTTGGCTTGTTTAATCATGTTATCCAACATTGATTGCACAATGGCTGCTCCCACCTGATCGGCAGGCAGACCGTGCGGAAAGCCAACAGCATCAGCCATAAAGGTGGGTAAGGTGACCTGATAGCTTTGCTGGCCAACCGCCGTTAAGTCTACCGTCAAACTCACGCCCTCAACTTTCACTTGTTTAACTGCAATCAACGCTTCTTTACCAGATGATTCAGAGGGGCTAGGTGGCTCAGATTGGCTGGCGGGCTCTGCTTGTTGAGTACTGCTCGGTGATGACTGTAACTGCTGTGCCAAATTGTTTTTCAGCACCTGCAGGTTATTGCTGCCGTCAGCGGCCAGCTCAAATCTAACACTAGGGCCAGAAATTAACACTTGGTTGATGAGCACTTCTTGGGTACTAAAGTTGCTGGTTTCAATATCCAATTTGATTTGTTGAAATGCCAATGCCGCATTATCACTAAAGCCCTTAGGATTTTGCACTGCAAAGCCCTCAAGAGCACCAAAGCCCTTAAGCATTTGTAAATCAACGCTCGCCAATGTCACCGGTGTTTGCAGCAAGCGCGTGCCCTGCTTCTCCACCTGTGTTTGGACAATTCCATTAAGGTTATTCAGTACCCAATAAACAACCACGCCCAATAACAACAATAAGGCGATTAGAACGGCAACAATGGCTTTTTTCACGGTGAGACTCCATTTGCAGGCAAGAAAGCTGACGTACTTGTCAGTGTGCTAATGAAGTGTGCCTGAGCCCTGCAATAAAAGCTATGTGCAGCAGAGGATATCGCTATAATTTACCGAGAGAATGCGCCAATATGGCTTAAAATAGGGCTGCAGGTAAGTGGCCGCTGCTAATTGACTAGCATGAGTACAATTAGCAGCGATACGAGGTTAGTTAAAGGTGATAGAGATAAAGTAGCCCAGTACCGTAGCGGTGACGACGCCAATAAAGCCCGGCACCAAGAAGCTGTGGTTGAGCACATACTTACCTATACGTGTGGTACCACTGCGGTCAAAACTGATAGCCGCAAGATCGCTCGGATAGAATGGGAAGAAGAAGTAAGCATAACAAGCCGGTAGTACGCCAATCAGCACCGCAGGTGGAATTCCCAAAGAGAAGCCCAGCGGAAGCATAATGGTTAATACCGCTGCCTGACTTTTTAAGAATACCGACACCACAAACATCGCAATAGCAAACGTCCACGGGTAAACCGCAACGATGTCGCTGACAGATTCTACCAAGTAAGATTTATGATGACCGATAATGGTGTCACTCATCCAGGCGATACCAAAAATGATAATTACCGCTGTCATACCGGCTGTAAACACATTACTGGTGGCAATTTTCTTCGGCGAGATATTGGTTGCCAGCAAGATGATGCCACCCACAGACAACATCATAAACTGAATAGCCACCGACATTTTCACACCTTCGGGTAGCAGTTGTTTACTGAATAACGCGATGATAATCACTGACAAAATACCGAGTAAGAAAACCGTCAGACCTTTTTTGGCAGTTGAATCAGTTTCTTCTTTGTCGCCACTGTTGGACTCTGGATCCAGCAATGCAGCTTTAAATTCAGGGTCCTGTAGTCGTGCTTGGAACTCAGGATCTTTGTCCAAATCTTTACCGCGTTTAAGGCTCCAAGTACACGCAACCAACACACCTATTAGGGTTGATGGGATGGTCACCATCAAGACATCAATCAAACCGATATCAAGCTGGTTATCGACTGCCGTGGCAATGACCACCGCTGCGGCGGCGGCAATCGGGCTAGCCGTGATCCCCATTTGCGACGCCACTGTGGCAATGGCCAGCGGGCGTTCAGGGCGAATACCTTTTTTATAAGACACATCGTAAATAACAGGCAGTAATGGATAAACTGAGTGACCCGTTCCCACCAATACTGTCAGAGAATAAGTACAAAGCGGACCTAGAAATACAATGTGTTCTGGGTGCTTACGTAATAGCTTTTCGGCAAACTTAACCAGTAGCTTAAGGCCACCAGTTGCCTCAAGTGTTGCGGATGCGGCCACAACAGCAAGAATAATCAGCATCACACTGATAGGCGGTGTGCCCGGTGCAATACCAAACACAAACGCCAGTACCGAAACCCCCAAGCCCCCTAACAAGCCAAATGCAATTCCGCCATGCCGAATACCGACAAAGATGACGGCTAACAGCAACAACATATGGATATAAAACATTGTTCACCACCCTTTTTATTATTAGTACGTTGCAGATATACCATATACAGGGGGAATAATAGTGACGACTATCAAGCATTTAACAAGGGATAGAAACTAGTGTTTAAAACTGTGACCCCAAGTGCATTAACGCTTAGTGTCACAGATTCGTTCTTGATATCAAACAGTCAACGCAGTAGACGTACTGACTAAGCAGTCACGCAATGCACATCGGGGACATAGGTGGGGTAATCGGTATAACCTTGCTCGCCGCCACCGTACAAACTTAAACGTGCGTCGGCATCAAACTCCGTGAGTGGCCAACCATGTTGAAAACGTGCCACTAAATCGGGATTGGTCACAAAAGGGGTACCAAATGCCACTAAATCAACATAGCCAGCATCCAGCAACGCTTGTGCCGATGCGTTAGTCAGTTTACCTGCCACCATGATCTTATTGGGGTACACCTGCCGCACTCGTTGACGAAAGCTGTCAGGTACTGGCACATAGGTGCCTATATTCTCTGAAAAATGCACATAGGCCAATTGCATTGGCAGCATTTTCTCCATGGCGTTGACAATCAAATCGGCAATCTCGGTATCAATCTGGCTTGAGCCCTCCTTAACATGAGGTGACACTCTCACTGCCACTTTGTCAGCACCAATTTCATCTACCACAGCTTGCAGGGTTTCCAATAAAAAGCGCATACGATTATCTTGGCTACCGCCATATCGGTCCTGGCGTATATTACTGCTACTTCGCATAAAGGTATCGAAGAGATAACCGTGTGCAGCATGCAGTTCGACACCGTCAAAGCCAGCCTGCATCGCATTGCGAGCAGCCTGTACAAAATCTGCCTGTGTTTGTGCAATGTCGGCTAAGGTCATTGCTCTTGGTGCTTCGGTTTCGATCATACCAAAACCGCCTTCAGGCAATGGCCCATAAACTTGATCGGGCTCCTTTATCGCAGACGCTGCAACTGGCTGCTCTCCTGCAATAATGCTGTGGCTGCGACGCCCAACATGCCATAACTGAATAAAAATCTTGCCGCCTTTGGCATGCACAGCATCGGTCACTTTTCTCCAGCCATCAATGTGCGCCTGCGTATAGATCCCCGGGGTAAGCGAATAACCGCGTGCCACTGCTGAAACGGGGGCGCCTTCGGTAATGATAAGTCCTGCCGAAGCACGCTGCGCATAATAGCGCGCCATCATCTCATTAGGCACATCTCCAGGCTGATCAGTGCGAGAGCGAGTCATGGGCGCCATAACAATACGGTTTTGAAGCTGGCTTGCGCCTAGGTTTATCGCAGAAAAAATATCGGTCATGATTATTGCCTCATCAATTTATGTCGCCATCATAGCAAGCTATTGACGAGATATTGAGCGCGATAACAACAAATAATTTTTGTGAAAAATGCAATAATAAGGCCGATTACAGTGTTAAACGTGTCTCGATAAAATCAATAAACACACTGACCCTTTTGGCCACAGTGGAGCTTTTGTAATACACGGCGTTGACCTGCTCTCTACCGGTTTGGGTCAGTTTTTGCGATTCGAATAGGGCCACCAGCTCACCACTGGCAATATGCCGCTTGACCATAAAGCCCGATAAACACCCAATCCCGTTACCAGCAAGCACAAGCTGGCTGACCGTTTCGCCACTGCTGCAGGAAATACAGGGACTAATGGGTTCCATACCCGCTAGCGGCCAGTGATTTAATATGGCTGCACCGCTAAAACCAATGAGCTGATGGTTTGCCAACTCTGCCGCGGTTTGCGGTACCCCCTGACGCGCAAGGTATGTGGGCGATGCAACAATATAAAGCAAGCTTTGACCCAGCGCCCTAGCGTGCATGGTGGAATCTGCCAACTGGCCTATACGAATAGCTACATCAGTGCGCTGCTCGATAAGATCGACAAACCCTTCGCTGCTACTGAGTACCAACTCAATATCAGGATAACATTGACGAAACTCGGTGATTAGCGGCACCAATTGATGCAATACAAACGGGCTGGCAGCATCCACACGCAGCCGCCCTTGAGGTTTAACCTGGCTAAGCTCATCTTCCGCCTGTTGGATAGCACTCAGCCCAACTCGTATCCGCGCCACAAATTGGCGACCCTCTTCTGTTAACTCAAGGCGTCGAGTGGTGCGATTAAGTAAAGTCACATTAAGCTGCTGTTCAATACGACTGACCGACCTCGATACCTTAGCCACCTGAATATCCAGCGCTTTGGCGGCAGCAGAAAAGCCTCCAGCATCGACAACGGCCAGTAAAATATCTAAATCATCCGATCGAGTTTGCATGCAGGCGCCTAACCACAACACTAATTATTGCAATAATAGCAACAATTGATGAGTGGCGTAGTAATCAATTTAACGGTAAAGCTGACCATAGTTGTCAACATGACGCTCCCATAAAGGCGGCGTACCAATGTATTCGACCACGGCGTTGACGAACTCTTTTACCAACAGGGTTTGTTTACGGTGGGGATAAATAGCGTAAATAGCCCGATCGAGATTAGACAGTACATGGTCGGTCAGCAGCGGTACTAGCCCGAGCTCATCGGCACTTTGGTACAGGTTAGACAAATCTAACATGGTGTAGCCCATGCCATCACTGACCGCACTAACTAATGCGCTAACATCGCTCATTTTCAAATTACCGCGCATGCGATAGTTCTTAAACACCTCACCGTGTGGTTGCTCGCTAATGCGTAATAAATCTAAACTGAAATCGCTATTGCTGTACACCACCGCCGGCAGCTGCGCGAGTTCATCAGGGGTTTGCGGCAGCCCATACTTTTCAATGAACCCTTGTGAAGCAACAATGGCGAAATGGGTATCAGCAATTTTTTTAGCAATCAGATTGGAGTCGGCTAACTTGCCCATCCGAAAAGCCAGATCAAAATGATCGCCAATGATATCTGCTTTTTTATCGTCGAGGATTAAACTAATCTTCACTTGCGGATAGCGCTGCATAAACTGAGTAATAATCGGTTGTAGATACAACTGGCCAAAGTACACTGGCGAGGTTATCCGCAGTATGCCTTTAGGTTGGGACTGATAGGAGTCGGCGATGCTATTAATCTGATCTAAAGTATCAACTAAGATGTGCGCCTGAGCGAGTATCTCTTCACCTGCTGGCGTTAGGGCAAAAGAGCGCGTCGAACGATTCAGCAATTGGACGCCTAACTTGGCTTCAAGCAGCTTTATCTTTTTTGACAGTGCAGAGTTGTCCATATTGTGCAGCGCAGCCGCTTTAGTAAATGAGCCTTGCTGCACCACATCAATGAAAAGGGCCAATTGTTTGGTTATGGACACGGGCTACTCCTTGCTGCAATCGCTTCACTGTCTTAGTTATTAGCTTACCTGAGACAAGGAGTAACACCAACACACTCACCATCCAACAACCCTGTTAGGGCTTAGATGGTAACGCTAATTGCTGCTGCACCATCCGCCAAGGTACCCATTTAAAATTTTGATGCTCATCGGGTAAACGGTTGCGCCCATCTTGCACGACCAACATGCCTTCAGACCATACACCAGCCCCCACCGCGCTAGAGGTCACCGCCAGTCCATCGGTTTCAGCACTACCATCATGACCCTGCTGGCCGTTCACACCAATACGAAAGCGTCCAACAAAGTCAAACGGTGGCTGGGCATCATAAAGCACATAGCTATCATTACCTTGGCTCGATACCACTAAATAGCTGTGATTATGGGTTTGGTGGTAAATATCTAGTCCTTCAATATCTGCCACTAGCGGCCCACCAGCAGCGAGAATCATCTCGCCTTGTGGCTGTGAACCACTAAGATCAAACAGCCATATACCCGCATTTTCTTCGCCAACAAACAGCCGCTGGGTTTGATCATCCGCGACACAACCTTCTGGTTGCGTAGGCACCTTAAATTGTTGCACTTGTTCGGCCTTCAGGTGGTGTTTGTCCCATGTCAGTGCTAACTGGCTTATCACGCCCGATTTATCATTAGCAAATGCGTACAAGCTGCCTTCATCCGGTTGATACAAGCACAATCCATAAATGTCAGTTAGCTTGGTTGCCTGCTCCACCAGCTGAGTTAGATGACCTTGCGCGTCAATTTCAAAAATACTCAGGCTATTGCGGTCTCGATTACTAGCAACCGCAATATCACGGTATTGGCCGCCTAATTTAACCCGCTGGCGAATATCAACATTATTGACACGCCCCGCAGCTAGCTGCTGCACCTGCTGGCCCTGCATATCAAAGCTCAATAGTCCCCAGCGTTTGTTGGTACCCAATATGCGACTTTGACTCGGGTTGGTTGGATGTACCCAAATTGCGGGGTCATCCATGGTATCACCAGCGCGGTCTGCTATCGCGCTTTCAACTTGGGTTGGAATTTCAGCAATCACGTCCTGCAATGACTTTGGCTCGGGCGAGAAGGCCCATTGCGCTTGATAATAACGCTTGTCAGCATCAACGAGATAGGTAACTTGGCTACCATCAATAGCGAAACTCTCTACCTCATCGTGGTCCAACTTGGGGGTAAACAATCGCTTGCCTGAGAGGTTAAATATTTGCCCTGTACTATCACTTAACAGTACTTTGCCGCCAAACTGGCTAATGTCGGTAAAGGCATTATCGTTTTGTTGCAATACCAGTTTTCCCTCGGCGGGACTATTTGGCGCCGCCGGGTATTGCCAAACACCGTGTTGATTTTCAACTACGTATAACTGCTCAGTATTGCTATCTACAGTACACGTTAACGCACCCATCGCCACCGATAAACTGCGTAGTAACTGCGGCTGCCATTGCTGGTTGCTCATGAGTAACCACTGCTCAGCTTGGCCCTCTTCATTGCCAATCCATGCATATAAGTTGTTGTCGGCAGCCCTTGGTTGCAAACAGAGCCAATCTATCTGGATCTGCCGTTTGGGCAACAGCGCCAAACGTTGCATATTATTGATATCAAGCTTGATCCCTTGTACTTGGTCTACTTGCATATCGTAGGTCAATGCGATATCTCCCCAAGTGTCGAGGTACTCAAACTGGCCCGGCACTAGCTGCTTAAGCTCGTTATCGACTAACGTCAGACCAGACTTTTCACTGACTAACAACCAATGGTCACGCCACTTTGCGGCTTGGCTGCCAGCCACGGGGCCCACCGGTATTGAGGCCTGGCTAACCGCACTAGCGGCCATGGTCTCACCACTATAAAAACCGCTAAGCCAAAGGCTGTTTGCACTTAAAATGAGTAAGCTATTTTTTATGTATTTATTTATTGTTTTCATAACTTGGCCTTACATATTGATGTACTGAATGCCTAACTGAAAAGTACGGCCGTACTCCTCGTATTGGGCGTTGTAGCGCGACTGGCCGGTATAGGCGTAGTAAGGCTCATCGGTAAGGTTTATTCCTTTAAAATAGACAGTGAAATTTTCAGTGATATAGCCTTTGGCCACAAAGTCCCATTGCGTATGCGCATCTTGGTAGATATCGAAGTTAGCATCATCGAGCTCGCTCACTTCTATTAAGTATTCCGACTTATAGGCAGCAGATAAACGTACACTGACATAACTATTTTCGTAGCCAAATGACGCATTGGCAGTAAGTTCAGACTGGCTCGGCAGCGGGATATCACGGCTTTGCTTACCGTCATCTTGCCAAGAGATAGTGGCTGAGGAATCACTTACGGTGAAATTGCTGGTAAAAATCAGCCCGCGCCAACCTTCCGGCATAAAACCAAACTCTTGTACGTAGGTCAGCTCAACCCCGGTGATATTGGCATCATCACCATTGGTAAAGGTGTTGGCTTTATCAAAATCTTGATATTGACCATAACCTCCTAGGTCGGCTTCATAGATAAAATTGCTAATATCTTTATAGAAACCACTAGCAGATATCACACCTAAGCCGCCCATATAGTGCTCAATGCTTAAGTCCCAGTTCATTGACTCCAACGCTTCAAGATCGGGGTTACCAAAACTGGCTTCTAACTCATCATCGTCCACTTCTATCAGATAACCCGGTGCTAGCTGACCAAAAGTCGGTCGGACAATCGTGTTACTCCACGACGCTCTAAGTACGGTGTTGTCACTGTATTTGTAGTTAAGATGTACCCCAGGCAACCAATGCTGGTAATCTCTGTCGGTTTCGCTGGCAAAAAACTCGTCTTGGCTCTCATCAAAACCAAAACCTTTGGTGTGCAGGTCGGTATGTTCAAATCGTACCCCCGCCAACAACCGTAACTGATCGATATCGATATGCCCCATCAAGTATGCAGCACTGATGTCTTCATCAATATCAAAGTCATTAATGGTTGATTCAATCTCATCTTTGGCAGACTCTGCGTCCATACCATTAACCAATGCCCAAACAGGCGCCGCATCAATCGATGGGCCAAAGCGCCCTAGATTGTAATCGGGTTCTGGGCCGGCATAAGCACTCATTAGCAGCTCATCATCGGCAATGCCTTGCTCAGAGAAATCTTCGTAAATCCAAATATCTTCACGATTCTCTTTACTACGACCTGTGTACTTACCACCAAACTTCACTTCAATAGGCAGCTCGTCTATCAGCCAGCGTTTACTCAAATCAAATTGAGCTGAAATCATCGTATCTACAGCACTCGACTCGGCGATTTCAACTTTATCTATTTCATATTGATCAGCGCGATAGAAGGCTTCGCTAGCTGTCACTTTAGGGGTTTGAGTATCATCAACGGCTACATCACTAAATTCACCGTTAAAATCTGCACCACCAATATGACGTGGCTTATCTGCAGTCGCCCGACTCCAACTGGTTTGATAATCGACCGTCCACTTGTCAAAGCGTGATTGACCACCAAACACTAAAGAGCCTATGGCCTGATCTTCACTTCTGGCCTTTAAAGAGCGGGTTGCTTCTACATCACCACTGTCACCGACTTCAACGCCATCTTCCCAAGCAATTTCATTGCCGTTACGGGTTTCTGTATCATCAAATTGACTATAAAGCGTACGTAAATACATATCGTTGTTGTCATTGGGGCGAAAATCAAAATTCACTCCTAACCCAATGCGCTCGCGATTGATTTGATAGTCTCGTTGTTCCGCCTCTTCTAGCAATACAGGCTCATCAAATGCCCATTTACCACCAGTTTCTACGTTGTCCGAGCCGAAATCGCGGTTGTACCAACTCGCAGCAACAGCCACACCAAATCGGTCATCAAAAATATCACTGTAACTGGCAGCAAGTTTTGGGTTGGTGTTATCGGTAAGCTCATCGTAAGAGCCTTCAGCACTGACATTAAAATAGCTATCATCGCGGTCAAATGCCGATAAACTTTTTACCTCAATGGCCCCGCCTAGCGAGTCGGCATCCATATCTGGGGTTAAGGTCTTGGACACTTCTACTGATTGCAGTAAATCTGCCGGTACCACATCCAAGGCCACTGCACGGCGGTCACTTTCTGGCGATGGTAATCTAGTACCGTTCATTGATACCGCATTGTAATCTGGTGCCATACCACGAATACGCACAAACCGGCCTTCACCTTGGTCACGCTCTATCGACAGTCCGGGCACTCGCTGTAATGCTTCACTGATATTGGTGTCTGGAAAGTTACCTAAGGCATCCGCACTTAACACGCTAACAAGGTTATCGGCGGCGCGTTGGCGATTAAGTGATTTGCTTAGGGCGCCGCGCTGACCAATTACCTGAATGTGCTCTAGTCCGGCCCCCTGCAATAGGATCTGACTATTGGTCACGCCATCTTGCGCCACGCTGATTTGCTCTCTGTAGGTCTGCCCGCCCAAATAGCTCGCCACTAGGGTATATTCGCCCGCCGCCACTTTAGGGAAAAAGAAGCGCCCGTCACGATTAGACTCTAGCTTGAGGTTTAGCTCTTCAATACTGACCAAGGCACCTTGCAATGGCAGTTGCGTATTGCTGTCCTTAACCGCCCCTTCGATACGACCAGCCCATGCCGCAGAAGGCATACACAGGCTGGAGGCCAGCAAAGCAATATAAAGAGGAGAAAGCGAACTCTTTAACGTCATGATTTTACATCCTATTGGTTGTTAGCTCTGATGGGCGGCAAAGCTAGGCCAAGGATGTGACAATGATGTGACGCCATCGCAGCGCCGATGTGAAATCCGCACTCAAAAGGCATAATTGTCAAGCTGTTGAGCTCATTTGACTGGGTTTACGCAGCTAAATTGCGAGGGCTGACACATAAATCAAACATCACCCAGACGGCGACTAACCCATTGTTAATATAAAACAAAACCACGAATCATCGGCAGTTATCTCTAAATAAGAGTTAGCAGCTAGAGGGCTTTTTCAGTAAACCGCTGACAGTTGCCTGAGCTAGTTTGCCCCCTAAGCCAACTGAGCTCATCACAAAAACGTCATAGAAGCGCGATAACGTAATCGCTATTGTGATTCACACCCAAATACCTATGACCCATAGTTACAAACTCGCGATATTGATACTGCTTAGCTGCGCAGCGCTGCTGAGCTTATGTTTAGTACAAGCGCAACTGAAACCCACTACTGATGTGGATTGGCTAGATATTACTGCTGAAGGTGCACTGTTATTACTTGGATTAAGCTGGCTAGTATTAGTGTTATCTGCACGCCCAGGGGGGCACGTCACCCAGCTACTGCTTATCGGTTTGCTAGGATACAGCCTTGGCTGTTACATGGATTTGCTCGATGAGTTCTTTATCAATGATAGCCTACCAAGCTGGTTTAACTTACTAGAGAAGCTGCCAACTCCCATCGGCTTAGTGACATTAACCATAGGCTTGTGGCTATGGCGAGAGGAGCAAACCACAATCAACGAGCAATTGCGCACTCGCGAACAATTTTACCGGCAACATCAATTGGTGGATCACTTAACCCAACTCTGTGATGCCCGTGCTATGCGCCACCAGCTCAATCAACATTTACGCCGACCACATGCGATTGCATTGATAATGATAGATTTAGATAACTTTAATCAAATCAATCGCCAACAAGGTTTTACCCAAGGTGACCAGTTACTGACTAACGTCGCACAGATGTTAGCAAGCCAATTACGCTCGCAAGACTTGGTATGTCGCTACGCCGGTGACCGCTTTGTCGTGATGTTAACTCACTGCAGCGAAGCCTTTGCTACAGCGATGGCGCAAGAACTGGTGACAGCCATTGCGCCCTTGGGTTGCCAAGCCAGTCAGGCTATTAGTTATACCAGCAGCCAAGATGCTCAACCTTCGAAAAGTGCTGAGCAACTTATCGAACAAGTGAATCAAAACTTAGAACGTGTCAAACGTGCGCAGCAATGGCCCAAAGCCGGATGAAACGTGCGGCGATCGCATACGCTGACGATAAGTGCATCGACAGTCATCTATTGGTCGCCAACCTCGTCGCCCTGTTTCGCCAACGCGGGCTATCCATGATCACTTTGCTGGCGGGGACAGCCATATTTGAGCAAGACCTCAATCAATCCGGTCATAAAATTAGTGCCGTACAACTCAATAAATTGCTCGATAACGCTATCAAACAATGGCCAAGCGATGATTTGGCTTTCATCCTAGGACAACAATGGCTGCCAGCCCAAAGCGGCCCGTTAACGCAAGGCTTATTGTGCTGCAAGCATTTTGGTCAGGCACAACAGTTTTGGCAACGCTATCACTGGTTAACCCAACCATGGCTGCAAATATCTCGCTGGCAAACACCGCAGCAGCAACACCTGCTCATCCAGCAGGATTTAGGCATGCCGCAATTGCAACGCTTTTTCATGGAATTAAGCTTATCGAGTTTAGTTGCTAGCTTTAAGAGCTTGAGCCGATCACGCTGGCACGGTCATTTTTCATTGCCTTATACCGCACCTAGCAATATCGATCAGTATTACAAATACTTAGGAGATTCCATTAAGTTTGAACAACCAATCTGTGTAGTCAGCTTCGCCCAAACCATTGACCAACAACCTTTTGAAATGGCCAATCGACAGGGACTTTGGCAGGCTAATCGACAAATAAGACGGTTATACCTAAACAGTGACTTTCGAATCGGCCTGCCTGCTATGGTTCGCCGGTTAATGTTGCAGCAGATCCATAGCAACCAAAGCTTACCTGACATTGCAGCGCAATTATCTTTAAGCCCCGCCACGTTAAAGCGCCGACTTAAAGCATTTAACATCAGTTTCCAGCAACTACAGGATGAAGCTAAGTTACAACACGCTATCTATTTAATTGCCATAAATGGCGACAGTAACCCCCACATCGCCAAACAACTCAAATTTGCTGACAGCAATAATTTTCGTCGCTCATTTAAACGCTGGACTGGAAAGCTACCGAGCAATTTTAAATACTGGCTAACGAGCAAAATATAAAATTATATTCTCAATCGTCATACAAACTAATGAAATAATAATATTTACCAAATTTAACATAGCGCTATTAAATCTCTGTGCTAAGTTTTAATGCCCTAATAGAAATTGACCATCTCTATTGGTAATTAAGGAGCGATTAATACCATCTGACAAAAAGGAAAACAGATGAAAACACATAATCATGGTCGAATTGGAATAAACAGCAACACATTAAAAACATTGCGAAAAAAAAGGATTGAGTCAAGAAAGGCTAGCCGATGAATGCGCCAAACAGGGATTACAAGTATGCGTGGCATCGATCAAAAGAGCAGAAGCTGGAAAAAACGTACTCTACCGAACCATAGTTAATATTGCACACTTTTTTAATATTACCGTAGATTATTTGCTTGAATCTGCCCCACTGCCACTTTGGCAATTTGCGAGCCAACACCCAAAATTTGTTAAACCCTGTATAGGTCGCGATTGGGAGTGTCATCAGCTTGCACAATTACAAGGATTAGCCCAACATTCCCTCCAAGGGCAGACCGTTTGCGTAACTGCAACGGCGGGCGCCGGCATATCCTGTTTATTAAAATACTATTGCCAACAACATGCCCAACAAGCGACGCTCCAAGCAAGCCAGCAAAGTATCTACATTGAATTTAGCAAAATCAGCACAGACAAAGACCACACCGCTTGCTTTATCTTGCAACTGCTAGCCCTAGCACCAAATACTAGCGATAGAGAGATTCGCGATAACGTTAAATCCTTATCAAAATCCTCTCTGCAGTTTTTAATCTTATTGTGGCTTACAGGCGTAACGCTGACAGAGACGGAACAACACAGTATTGCACAACTCAACCAACCACAACTTGACGATGTAATGGCGCAAGCGACGCAACTTTTACTACACCACTGTTCCGAACAAGCCGCTGCGATAATCATTATTGATGGCCTCCAAAGAGTCGATGAACTTTGCCTAAAGCTGGTAGGTTTTTTCATTCAAGCCGTGTACAGCAAACCCATACTTTGCGTGCTTGGTATCACCGAAGTTGCCGACTTTGTTCACCTGCCGATATGGCTTGAGCATGCCCACCAGATCAGACTTAAACCCTTAATGAATGACCATGCTAAAAAATTGGCAAAAAACCTATTAAGCCAACATGGAGTCTGCCCAATTAAACACGCCAACCAAGCCCAACGGGCGATTGAGCTAGCCAATGGGCACCCCGGTATGTTGGAGCAACTACTCTTAAGTCATAATAAGCTTGAACCACTGCCAGAAAGTATCTTAAAACCAATCTTGTCCAATCTTTATTCACTCACCACCGAGCAAATCACTCTAATAAAATATTTAAGCATACTCGGAATTAAATTCAGCATTGATAATATTGAGTTCTTCTTTAACCAGATAAATATTACCAATCCGCTTAGTCAAATTAACCAATTAATTTACCGAGGTTTAATCAAGCCTATCTCTGGGGAATACTGTTTTAATCACCCTTTAATAAGACGAGTTATTAAGGAACAAATAAAAGCCCAAGAAAAAGTAGCACTGGAAACTATTTATCAACTATCACTGCAGTAAGTGATCCGTAAGTGATCCGGTTTGAATATAGCAAAGCCGTTAAATTTTCTTCCGCAGTCAATTTAGGTCAACGTTGTGAAGCGATAAATCCCGTTAACCACAGCATTTTCCTGACTGCAACTGACATCAATTGAACAGGAAGGAAATCACTATGGAAGCACAACTGAGAATCCACAAGCGCAATACTCCTTGGGTGGGGCAAAGCCAAGCGCTGACTCAAACCCGTCGAACCTTAAATGCGCTGGCACAAAGCCAACTGCCCGTCCTTATTCAAGGACAAACAGGTACGGGCAAGCGCATTGCCGCCAAAGAGTTGCATGAACTTGGTAAAGGTAAACATAGCCCCTTTGTTACCGTATGCTGCAAACGTTGGAACACCAAAGACTTAATCAAGTTAATGGATGAGAGCTGGGAATATGCCCAAGGCGGCACCTTATTTGTACGAAATATCGAAGCAATCAAGGCCAATGACGCAGCACAAATTAAAGATTTTTGGCTGCGAGCTAACCAACAAGATGATGTCAGGTTAATTGCCTCCACCTGTCATGTTGGCAGCATCGATGGCAATACCGTTAACATCGACAGTCACTTTCTAAGTTGGTTGCAATACCACTGCCTAACTATCACCTTGCCGACGTTATCGGAGCGCAGTGACGATATCCCTGCACTAATTCGCTACTATCAACAACAAGATAGCGCGATGGACACATTGACCTTTACGCCCTGTGCGGCCAAAGTACTTAGCCAATATCATTGGCCAGATAACATTAAACAGCTCAAGCGCTGCCTCGATAAATTAGTGGTACTGGCAAGTACCAAGCAGATAGACAAGCACAGTTTACTGCAGCACTTTCCGTCAATGTTGCAGCCCGATAACGTCACTAAGCCAATCTCATTGTCTATGTTGCAGATAGATAATATGACTGATCGGAACCGCATCGCAGGCGACAATATTTTGCGTCTGGCGTTACCCCATCAAGCCACTACGAAAATGACAAAATTGCCGCCGAAATCATTGTCAACAACCCTCAATAAGGAGGCTATCTGCGGCCATCACCCTGCACTCGACCGTGCAATACCCTATCTGTTTAACAACTACCGCAAACGGTTGAATATGGAAGATCTCGCCAGTCACGCCTGCGTCAGCCCTTCACACCTATCGTTCTTATTTAAGCGCTACGTTGGCCAATCATTTAAGCAAACCTTATTGAACCTACGCATCAACGAAGCCATGAAGTTGTTGGTCGACAATCCTGAACGACAAGTCACTCATGTGTGTGATGATGTTGGCTTTTCTGATTTAAGTTTTTTCGTTAGAAAATTCAAAGCCACTGTGGGATTAAGCCCTGGGGTATACCGAGATCAACATCGAGCTTCGAATAACAATGGCTATAAATTCTAGTATCGGCTGCTACTTGTGGCTGCTAGCCGCAGTCTCAAGTAGCACTAATATCTGCCGAGATTTTACCAATCAGCTTCCTAATTGATACCAATCGCAATGGATTTGACCTTTCTATACTGACTCCTGCGTTTGAAATTGTCGCTCTAATAGACACTCATATTTCGAACCACACGGATGATATTTAGTGAATCACAATTAATTAAATAAGGGTTTATTATGGCATTTCCAACAGCGGTCAATGACCAAATCACAGATTCAGTTACTCAAGCAAATGTAAAAGTGCTCGGCGACGCGCCAGCCATGTCGATGGGTAACTTATTTCAAGCCACCTCTCAAGCGTTAGGTAATGCTGCGCACAACGCGACATCTGCTCAGCAGCAAACAGCTATTACCGCACAAGCCGCCACCACAATGGGCGTGACGACCTTGTATTCAATCGATACGGCAGCCACTGGCGTAGCAACTAAAGACATTCTTACCCCAAGCGGTAAAGTTGCTGGTTTGGGCTCTTGATTGAACTCAGCGTAACGGTTTTACGCCACGCTAATACGAGGAGATAAAGATGGCATTTCCAACAGCGGTAAACAGTCAAATCACCGACTCTGTTACTCAAGCTAATGTTCAAGTTCTTGGCGAGGCACCGGCTGTCGCAATGGGCAACCTCTTTCAAGCAACGGCCCAAGCCCTTGCAAACGCTGCCCATAATGCTACAGCGGCACAACAACAAACTAATGTGACTGCTCAAGCAGTAACAACAATGGGAGTGAATCTGTTGTATTCACTTGATACCGCGTCTACTTCAGTTGCGACTAAAACCATATTGGGATAAACGCGAGCGATCGCTAACTCAATTTGTTCAGTCGCAATTGTAGTGAACAACCTTGTAATCATGGTGGTTACATACTTCAACCAAAAATAGGGAAAATATTATGGCATTTCCAACAGCTGTAAATAGTCAAATCACGGATTCCGTATCACAGGTCAACACTAAGGTGTTAGGTGATGCGCCTGCAGTTGCAACCGGCAACTTCATGATAGCAACCAGTCAAGCGCTATCAAACGCCGCTCACAATGCGACCAGTGGTCAACAAAATAACGGTGTCACAGCCCAAGCAGCATTGACGCAAGGGGTTAACACCCTCTATAGCATTGATACTGCATCTGCGGCTATGGGCACAGCGCGTATTTATCGCTAAGTCACTAAATAACAGCAGTGTTGAGTCCTCACAACTCAACGCTGCTATTTATTATTGTAGCGAGTAACGAGGTTTTTCATGGCAAATAGCAACAGTGCAATTGTCGAGAACAATATCAATGAAGCCTTGCCTTTCTCTGTCGCAGCAAGTGCGGTGACAATGGCAAGCTCTATCGGATTGCTCATGGAAAATGCCGTTTTTAATGAGAAAAACTCACAGGCAATTCAAAATGCCAGCGTATCTCAATGTTGTGTGTTTATTCTCGGTGCTGGTACAGCAAAAGCCGCCAAAGGTTAGCACCTTATCGTTCACCATCAACAACAAGGATTAGTCATGAGTACAGTTAACGATCAAGTTACCGATGCAGTCACCCAGCTCAATGCATTATTAACCGGTGGCGCCGCGCCGCAGTCATTAAGTATGGTCGATATTGCCGGAGCGGAAACCATGGGCATGTCAATGTTCAACGCCATTACCGCCCAACAAAACGCCCAAACTTCTGCTTCAGCTGCGGCAACAGCAAGCTGCGCCAAAATGCTAAAAACTGAGGTGCCAGCCTTACCAGACAAAGATAAGAAAGATCAATTAGCACTGGCCTTACTGGAAATTGAACTGGCAGAGCACAAAGTAGCGATCAGCTTAGCGGTTAACACCTTGTACCAGCTTTATAAACAAAGCCACCCAACGGTTAAAGCCGCTGATGCGCAAAAGGCCTTTACCAGCGCGTTATCAAAAGCTGAAAAAGCCATTGGCTCAACCGTATCGGATAAGTCACAGATTAACACTGCCGCGGCGGAACTTACGGCGGGATTTAACAAGCTGGCGGCGCCTGACAACTCAAGTAATCCGTCGCAAACGCCACCCCAATAGGTTATCAACCCGCAACTGTGGTTGAGTAAAAGATAAGGAATAGCATCATGTCAGAGGTAACAACAGTCAATGCCCAGGTGACCAGCACCTTAGAAACGTTGAAAAACACCACTCTGAGTGGCGATATCATCAAACTTTCAGGAGCGGGCAAAGCCTATCAGTCCGTGTCTCAGTCATCGGCCATCGCAGTGCAAGATGCCACCGACAACCTTCGCAACGTCAATACCATGGCAACTACAGCTATGGGGGTGGCCATGTCACAAATGCTCGCAACTGGAGAAGTGGATAAATACAAAAGCATTATTGACGCAGCCAATAGCATGGTAAGTAATAGTACCAACAACTTCACAGCAATTGGTAACGGTGCCAGCCAGTTACTCGGTCAGTTTCCAACCGGTGAATAGCTAACTGGCACGCTCCACCAGCGACAAACGTAAAGAGGCAGATATGAGCATTACAATAAACCAGGTTGATATTCAGTCGATAGCGCAATTACCCGATAACATTAAGACCTTATTCCAATCAATACCACAAGCGGAAACCTGGTTAGAAACCATGCGCAACAACCCAGAGTATGCATTTAGCTTTAGCTCTGCGGAGGAGTTTATTGAACAGTTGAATATAGGTCTACGCAACTCATCGTTACTGTACTTACCTAAGGTAAATGTCGTCGCTGATATAAAAAAATTACTGGAGCTGAGTAGCAATGACTTACGTGATCTATTCAATTTGGAAAATCAAAGCGCTGACTCGCCAAACGCTGCAGCCTCAAGAGCAAGTATCTTGGCCAGCAATCACCTTATCGACAATCAAGCGTTTGATAAAATAACCCAGTTTTACAAGAAGCATAATCTCACAACACATCCACTGACTTGGAGTGCAGCCTTTCACGAACAGATCACCCTGTATGAAACCATTGTCTACAGTGAGCAGGCTTTTTCACAAAACAATAAACAAGCCTCTGAAGCTTGTGAATGGGCGTTGGCAAAAGCACAAAACTTAGCAGAATTTGGCCGTTATTACCTAATATATCTTAGTTGGGCTCATGAATTTCAAGGTAAGCGTACTGCCAAAAATTTAAGCTTAGACCGCATTATTGAGACGTTAACGTCGACAGTTTTGGATAACTTAGAGTGCCCAGTGGTGACCTTTGAGTTGGATCAAATCAACTTACACCGTGCCATTGAACAGTGGTGTGACTCAGATAAACAGACCTTAGGCTTTACCGATCTATCCTCAGGATTACTGAATATTACCCTCAATATCGACTTGAACAATGAAAGTGATGTGCGTGAACAAGCACATGGCTATATAAAACAACTACAAAAACAACTTGCTACCAACTTGGCTGCTGACAGCTATGTCAATCAGGCGGGGTTGTGTCGTTACTACCGCTTTGACCTACCCAATAACACAGTACAACTCAATCTCGATGCCAATGGCTGCCTCTGCGTTTATAGCGACAAACCCAATATATCCAAAATCGGCAGCAGTGCACTGGTAAAAAGGAGTTAAGCGATGACCACAACAGACAATGCGAGTCCAAACACGCCCACCTCTATGGGGCAACTTGCTCAAGCTGCTATGCCTGCGGGCACACAACAGATGATAGCGAACATCGACACGATTCTTGCCTCAGCAAAGCAAGTCATCGACCAATCAATCATGCAATCTGAAGCGTTAATTGCCAAATCACAACATCAATTGGACGCTGATGTCAGTGCAAACCCTGCACCGGCTAACGAAGCAACACCTAGCGCTCCGCCGGCGTCGACACCAACGGCAACTGACACACCTGAACAAGAGGCATTGCTTAAGGAGCAGCAGCAATACCAACAAACTATGTTGGCACAGCAGCAAAAAACTCAACAAGCGGCACAAGAAGCACAGCAAGCACTTGCAAATAACAGCGCAAAAATGAGTCAGAACTTACTGGCGCAACAACAGGCCTATGAGAGCAACCTCAACCAATATGCAACCAAGCAACTTGAGCAGCTAACGCCAGATGTTGCTAAGGTGGAAACATGATTGCCATCGGTTTTTCTACCACTAAACAAACCCCTGACATTGACGTCAAGCAGGCTGCAGCCTTAAAGCAAATGCAGGCACTGCAAGCTCGACTCACCGAAGGGCCCAAATACCATACACTAACGCAAGCCGACCGGCAGCGGCTGATAAAAGAAGGCTACGCTGCCGATCTTGTTGATAATTTGGTCTTTATCACTCAACGTAATGCCGCCAACTTATCAGGGGCAAAGGACCAGCTAATCACAGGTTTCACCTATGCCGCATTTGATCCGGCGCTATATGAAACCGATGAGATAAGTTTACACTTACAACAGATAAATCAAGGCTGCTGTTGTTATTGTGAAAGCTATCTCAGTGCGACAGAGAGTGGCAAAATCAGCCACTTTAGACCAGTACAACTGCTGGATGAAACCGGTATAAGCCCATGTGATATCGTCAATCAGTGTTCGCCTTATTACCACTTAGCCTATCAGCAAGATAATTTAGTCTATTGTTGCCCTGCCTGTGATGAGCAATACAAAGCGGGTCAGTTTCCAATCGTCGGTAAACGTTTCCCAGAAATCGAACTAGAGCACGAACAAGGGTTATTGATTGACCCCTACTATGACGACCCAAGACAGTATGTCCGCTTTAACCCCCAAAACGGGCAAGCCTTCGCCTATGACTTAGTACAATTGTTTTATCAGCATACACAATCACTCGATAAAGATGACATTGCCGAGCTACTGTGGCGCCAACCCAGTGCGATTCCTCTGCAATGCAATGCGGCAGGGCAATCCATTTCACAACAAGAACTAAACCAGCAATTTCAAAGCTGGCTCAACCAATATCTCAATAGCGGCGGTGTCAGTAAAGGTCATATCACCATTACAACCTTGGGACTTAATCGCGCTTCACTGGTGTTAGCACGGTTGGCTTCACTCAATCAGCTCAAACTCTCAGCCTCAGTGGCAGATAGTAGCAAACTCAATGATATAGCTATGGATCATAGTCATGCCTATCGCAGTCTCGCAATCGATGCATTGCATACCTGGCACTATCAACAAACAGATGAAAGCAGCGCAGAAACGTTACCCCCACCGGCAACCGGCCCCGCCACCAACACAGCCATAGCTAACAGACCACGGGCATTTAAGTTTCCGCAGTGGTTTAGGGCGAGTTTGCGCTATTTTGTTACGGAGTCAGAGCTAGATAAAACCCAGCAACGCCAGTTGGTTTGTCTGTCGAGCAAGGATCGAGTGTATGGTCAACAACCTAAGGAAAAATGCATTTTCTTGCCAATAGACTGGGAAAAAGATGCTAGCAATATCATTAAAGTCCGCTCCCACAGAAACATCTGGGAAAGCTCTTTTTCAGAGCTAGCGCGCTCGCGGCCGCTTGAGCTCATCAACCTGTTTACTCACAACGAAGTCTGGGTCGAAGGTGCATTCGACGCATTGACGACCCAATAATTGCCTCAACTAAACCAAAGGACATTAACCATGAACCGAGATCAAAGACTAGAGCAAGCATCAGAGGAAAAAGTCATTGCTGAAGAAGCGGCAGCCACCAAAGCCGTCGTCGATGCTGATATTGACACCGCAGAAGAATCCACAGGCTACTATACCACTTCACCGGAGCAAGCTGAGAAAATTGCCCGTGATGCGGTGATTGCTGCCGATCAAGCGGTAGCACAACAAATTAGCGGTGGTGGTTCAATGCTAACCCCAGAGGAAGCAGAGCGCCTAGCCACTCAGGCGGTGGTTGATACTGAGTGATATTTATCCCCTTTGTCCACCAGCAACGTCATTCAGCGCTTTATGACTCGTGATGCATAAAGCGCTTTATCTACAAGTTCATCTCATCAATAACCACTCACCTAAGTTTTACCAACTCAATCCCAACATCTACCAAGTTGCGCTGATTTACCAAATCTATATTAGTCATTAGTACCAAATACCCAACAACATAAGGATAGAGCCATGAACTATGCTGCTAGCCAGTATCAATACCGCTATTGGACCGATATGTGTAACCAATATTGGAATAACTTTCGCCACTTAAGCTGCCCACAATTATTACAAGGTGCAACCGCCTGTGAATATATGGCTCAGTGGCGTGAATATCACGCAAACCAATTTTTCGGTGGTCCCGATGCCGTTCATCAAGGCTACATAAATAACGCACGCTACCGCAGTAACGCACTTTTAGCGGCGTTTAGACATGAATGTGGTCATTAACCCTAAAATGGAAAATGGAGGTAAATTACTATGGCAAATAATCCCGATCAATATGGCGGCGTCAACAAACAAATTGATGTATCAGCAAACCGTCCAAGTTTTAAAGCTGCAACGACCCAAGCAGTCCCTTGTGCCGATCAGCAAAAGTCTCTATGCCACATTTTAAGTTGGGGAAGCATGGTGGCGGGCTACAAAGCCAGTATAAATAATCAAGATCGGCAAACTTGTGTCAGCAATCTACAAAAGTTATATCGAGCGACAGGCCTTATTCCGAACAATCATGCAATCACTGCTGCCTGCCAAAATGCTAATCGAGATGACGCCCAATATACTGCAGATGATCGCAGTGTATTGACTGAACTTTATAACTCTGTACCCAACCTTTATTGCGGTTGGCAAAATACCAATGCTTCTATCCAACAAGGGTTAGACGTGCCTTGTAATGAGCAAAGCTATCACGCAAATAATGGCAACCCCTACATCGAGATCAGTGGACAGGCACTCAATGCAGTCAGGCACTACAATACGATTGAAGCAAACCCTACTAGCCCCATTTTTTGGTACGCCATTAACCGAGGGTGTAATCAAGGAAACTGCAATAACAGGCGTATTCAAAGCAGTGACTGCGAGGGCGATTTGGTTAATACCGTCAACCCAATCAACGTCCCCATTAAAGGACAGATCAACCAACAACTACAGCAGCTGAATTAATCTTGACCATAACCAGATTTAAACTTTATATGGCACAGCAATAAAGGTAACCCGAAAATATGCCAAGCAATAATGTTAGCATCAGCTCAGCTCAGACCATGGCAGCGGCCAACAAAGCCGCTAGCGCAGGTAAAGCTTATCAGGCTGTTGCCCAATCTGCCGGTATTACCATTCAAGATGCCACTGACTCACTGCGCAATGTCCAAACCATGAGTAACACAGCGCGCGGGGCGGCCTTGGGGCAGCTGCTTGCTACTGAAGATGTGGCAACCTTTACCGCGGTAACCACCGCCATCGCAACCATGGAAACCGCCTGCATTGCCAACTATACGGCTATTGGAGCCGCTGCCAGTGGCGTTTTAGCAGGCTTCCCTTCAAGCTAGCATTAGCATTTTTATTGATAAGGAGATCAAATGGCTGACTACATTATCGGAGGCTGGAGCCAAGATATAGACTACCAAGCCGACCCACAGCTCGACATCATTATGTTCGGCATGGTCACCAACCTAACCGGCCTCACCACAGGCACAGTAGCCCAGCCAGGCTGGAGCCCAACCAAGGACAATGCGCCCAGAAACAGCAAAGCCAAGGTGTTGTGGACCTATGGTGGCGCGGGCGCTGCGCCGAACAATATGCCTGACTCAGAACAAGACATCACGCAGATTGTACAGTGCACAAAAAATCACTATTGGGATGGCGTCGATTTTGATGATGAAAGCCAAATGAATATTGCAATGGTAATCGACACCATGCAGCAACTAACGCCAAAACAAAGCAGCTACACGTTTAGCGCAGGTTGGGATTATAACAACCCTAACAGCTCCACTTTAGGTGCGGCCACTAATCAGGCTGTGAAAAATATCGCTGCAGCCAATTGCACCAACCGTTTTATCTTGATGTGTTACGGCGCACAGATGTGGAGCATGCAAGATATTGAGCAAAATGTACGCCCAGCAATTGAACGTACGTTAGCCAATGGCGTCGCTAGAAAACACATTATTTTAGCGCTCACGCCAGCAGGATTAACCGACGACAACTTAGATTACTTTTTGAACACGGTGAAACACTATGATATTGGCGGATTGTTTATCTGGGAAGTAGATAAACTGCCGGAAAAAGCCCTCGCGTACATATCGGCATCACTCACATCAACCGCTCCAAAATCTGCCTTACCCTGTTAACCCTAAAGCCCATCTTTGATGGGCGCGATACCACAGCCGAATCACACCAACGCCGCTAAAATCTTTAGTAGCAAATATGCGCAACAAATCGCTAAGGAATCGTAGGTTTTACCAAGTAGATGGTTAACTATTCCAAGTTGGTAAAAGTCACGCTAGTTATAGTTATTCTATCAAGAGCTAGCGCTTTTGATCTGAACATGGAGCCGCACGACGACAGTTAAGTAATACCACAATGTTGATCAAGCTAGCTCTATTCAAGCACTTACAGCATTTAATAGAGGAACATCTTACATGGAAGATTTTAATTTAAGAGCACAAACTGAAGTGGCGACCCGCCACGCAAAAGGCTTTGTGTCTAGCGCAGTGGTTAATCCTATTCTCGCCGACCAATACCAAACAGAAGACTACAGTTTTTGTCTTAGAGAAATAGGCATTTCTTCTAAAGACAGCAAAGAACCCCAACACTTTTTAACCAATTTAGAAGCCTATAGCATTATGTTAGCAGCTGATGAAGGCGGTAGTGGATTATCGCTAATGCCGCTATATAAAATACCACAAACCAAACCTATTAAAGCGACTAGCATTGTCGATGAAGCAAATGCCAACGGCAAAATTATCGTCGCAGAGCTCAACCATGTTGGACTACCTTTAGGGATCACGGTGTGGATAGATATAGAGAGTATTAATGCCTTAAGTGCTCAGCCAGATGATAAGAGCTTTACCGCAGAACAAACTAAGCAGTATCTAAAAGCGTTATGCGATTACGTCCTCGATGCAGGCTATTCCGTAGGTTATTACTATGGCAATACATCAGGTTGTAGCTGTCCATCTGAAGCACCGACATCAGGTAACAATGTTCTACAGTCAATTAGTTGCGCCAATGGGCTAGGTGAAAGTCAGTTCCATAGCATCTCAATTGGAGAAAATAACGATTCCTGCAAAATCCGCTGGGCGTATTATCAATAACCCCCCTATCGTGGCGCAGACATCACACGGTCTTGTACTGTGTGATGGCTTTGTTTCTAACCTACATGGCTATGCCATGCACCACAAAAATGCATAAAAGCCCCTAAGTTGTACCATTTCGATTGCGTTGTTTTGCCAATCTTTATTGTGTATTTAATTTCTATAATTTGCGTTGAAAGTCACCCGTTTGAACAACAGGGCTTTTAACTCATTCACAATCGAAAGAATAAGGAAATTTACAATGGCATTCCCTACAGCAGTCAACGATCAAATCACCGATTCCGTCACCCAAGCTAATGTAAAGGTACTTGGCGATGCGCCAGCACTCTCTATGGGTAACTTGTTCCAAGCGACTTCTCAAGCACTCGGTAATGCTGCCCACAATGCGACTTCGGCGCAGCAACAGATGGCAGTAACCGCACAAGCGGCAACCACAATGGGCGTTACTACCCTGTATTCCATCGACACCGCCAGTACTGGCATGGCGACCAAAACCATTCTAGGGGCCTAGTTTCTAGCAGCTTAATCTCTAGCGGCCCAAAACAGGCTGTCATTATTATGCTAAACATCAAAAAATGCCTGAACACTCGTGTTCAGGCATTACTTTTTCCCCTTTAGATTGACTAAATAAGTTACGAAAAAACGCCAATCAGTCACCTAAGTTAATCCAATTCTTAGCGCAAATAGCTGGCTATATTGATGGCTTCAAGCCACTAACCAAAAGGCAAACAAGGTGAACAATATAAACCCCAAGGCCAATTTCCAACTTGGTCAGCTTTACCATCAAAGCCAAGGCAACCCAGAAATTGTAGTGGCAATTATTGATGGCGCCATTGATGGGCAGCATGCCGATTTTTCCCAAACCAATCTCAAGATGCTAGACGACTCCCAAACAGTAACCTGTGACTCGGCCGATGCTCCTTCATGCCAACACGGCACCTTTATTACCGGTATCTTAGCCGCTAACCGAGACTCGCAAGCACCCGGAATCTGCCCGCAATGTACCTTCCTAGCCCGGCCAATATTTTGTCAAGCCGATGACCTAGCAAGCTGCCCGCCGGTCACACAACTGCAGCTTGCCGATGCGGTCAATCAGTGTATTGATGCTGGTGCAGATATTATCAATATGAGTGTCGGCTTGAGTGGCCAACCCGAGCCCTTATCCGCCGAGCTAAAGCAAGCCTACGACAAAGCAAAACAAAATGACGTGCTACTTGTCGGTGCCAGCGGTAATCAATTCAGCGAAGAGGTGAATAGCATCTTCGCCCACCCTTGGGTTATTGCGGTAAGTGCTGTCGATGCTCAAGGACAAATACTGCCTAGCGCCAATACGGGCCAATGGGTAGCTGAACATGGTTTGCTCGCACCAGGGGAGCAAATCACCAGTACCGCTGCGGGCGGTGGCTATAAACAAATGACTGGGACCAGCGCTGCTGCACCTTTTGTTACCGGCGCAGCAGCCCTGTTGTGGAGCCTAAACCCAAATGTAACATCACAAACTATCTACGACGCTTTAATGCATCATGGCCCTAAGCAGCAAGCTAACATCCCAAGCGCACTAGATGGCGAGGCGAGCTTAGGACAACTTAGCCGTGACTTACCCGCCAACCCTCGAGAACCGCAAATGATGACAACAACACCAATCAACACACCATCTGCATCAAGCCAAGCGAATAAGGCCGGTGATGGCAGCATAGAAGTGCAGCAAATAGACATGCAGCAAGCAAATATACAATCACTCAGCCCGCAATCTTGTGGCTGCCAACAAGCAAACGGCGCCTGTAGTTGCCAAACCGATCAACCCTCGCCCCCACCACTGGCCTATGCTGTTGGTATCTTAACCGTGACTTTTCCCAATCAAGGGGTTCAACAAGCTTTTGACAGCGCCGCACAACAGTTAAAAGTCAGCGAGCTAGATTACTATCAAGTGTTTAGTCACCAAGACAGTCAAACAAGGCAATATCCTTATTTATACCTTGCGACTCAAGCACAGTGGCAACTGAGCATTGATGGCGCTAACCACTATTTAGTGATGCCTCGCTCATTAGTTGAATTACAACAATGTATCGAAGCCTTAAAACCGCAGCCAAATACCTTGCAACCCGTTTACTCTACTGTCATAGGCTATATCGGCCCTAACGACAGCCAGAACTCGCTGCCCACTTTAATGTGTGAACAGCTCTTCAGCCAAACCATGGATGAGCTGCACAACATGTTAAAGAGCTATACTGGCGCCAGTTCTGATGCCATTCAAGATGTTATCCGCCAATTGGAGCTCAACCCTAACGCCGGAGACAATGACTTTGCCCGCGCAAAAAACTATTTGGCGTTTCGTTATCCCGATGTTTACCAACATACCCACCAGCTAAAAAACAAGAACAGCTCAAATAATGGCGATGCAAACCAATATTTCCTAGCCGATGTAAATTGTAATTACGCTGACATCGAATCAGATCAAACCCTTGTTGATGTGGTTTTCACTTTTCAGGCAAACGATAGTGACCAACAAAAACACTACTATTGTTGTGTCGATGTTTCCGGTTGCTTTCCTTTTATCAGTAGCGCGATTCAACCTTTTATTCCCTACACCTTAGTGTCTTGAATCCACATACGTTATCCGTATAAAAAGGAGTTTAATTATGACAACGACTACACAATCTAATCCCACGGGCACGAGGGATGTCACAGCTAGCATCACACCGCAAAACTGCGGCGGTGGTGAGCAAACTTTTGTATTTGCTATCGGTCAATTCCGCCCCTACTTCGCTACGCTCGATCTGCAACATGAATTTAATGCTGCATCGCAAACAATAAAGGCAACCAAGGGTGATTACTACGCGGTGTTCTCTCACACGATAAGTGCACCAGGGGAGAGTCAGCTTAGCGTCCACCCCTATGCCTATTTAGCTGAGCAAGCTTGCTGGGTGTTTACTATCAATGATGTCGACAGCTACTTAATGGTTCCCAGCTCTGAAATTGTGCTAAATGCCTTTATTTCAGCTCTTAACCCCTCACTCGCCCCCTCAGCCGTTACGCTGTGTGGCATGTTAGGCCCCAAAGCGCCTGCTAGTTATTGTGGCAATCTCAATCTTCCTTTAGTGATGACAAGCAACTTACTAACGCTCGACCAACAACAGTCCGAGCTGTTACCAATCAAAGCCAACAGTGGCATTAGCGATGCTGATCGCGCGGTCAATTTTCTGATGACTCAACTACCCAGCTTAAGCCAACAGCAAAGTCTTAATCTAACCAGCTTACAAAGCTTGAGTTTTCAGTTCAGCACTGCCGTTGATAACAGAACTGTTGTTGAAGTCATCTTAGGGTTTAACCAAAACGGCATAAATAATTTTTATGCCTGTGGCATCGACGTGAGCGATCAAAACCCTTTCCTTACTTTCCCGCTACGCACATTTGTGCCAGCCAATTAACTGAGGTGATCTGATGAAAAGTCTATCAATACAAGCCGGCACAATCACAGGGAACGGTTTCCAACAGCAGCAGCTCCCATGGCATGGCTTAACAAAGTCCACTATTAAACCGGCCAACAACGAAGAACCAAACAACTGGATTTATGTGGTGGGTAAAATCAATGCGCTATTTCCATCGCTAAGTTTGGAGCAGGAGTTTTTGCAAGCGAGCCAAATAGCTGGAACACCACCTCCAGCTAACAGCATGGCCAGCGATCAAGTCGAACTCGAACAAATCAACAGCCAACCACAACAGTCAAAGTGGCTATATAACGGCCTCAGCCAACCGCAAAACTTATACATTGCCAGAGAGATGAATTGGGTGCTAGAAAATACCGACAACAATCATCTATTCAGTCTATTACCGACTTCCAACCAGTGCTTATTACAGTTGATCTCCGCTTTGAGTCCAGACACCGGTAATATTATTCTTGTTGGCCAACGCTTAGCTGACGGACGTGTTGCGGTCAGTAATATCACCGCAACCAACACCCCGGCTTTGCAACAAGTTGCCCAACAGGAACAAAGCAAAAGCACATCCTTTACCCAAGTGGTCAATGAACTGTTATCACTTAACGCTAACAACGGTGAATCCAATGCGGAACGAGCGATTAATTTCACCTTATACAATAACGATAAAATTTATACAGAAACCTATGGGTTTTGCTATCAACCCAACACATCGGGAGCCAACCCAAGTGGGTACCAGCTGGTGAACGTCCAAGTCAAAACCCAAACCAGTGGCGATAGGCTCATCGCTAAGGTGATATTTCACTATCAAGGCATTAATACTGGCGCCAGCCAAAGCTGGTATTGCGCTGTCGATGTCACAGGCGAATACCCATTTATCACCGTGCCTTGGAAACAGTATCTATGCCACTAACAGGCCAAAGTGAGCAATATACCTTAAAGCTCTGTACCAATAACTTATGGGCAAGCGCAAACCACAACGGCCACCCAAGGCTCAAACACTGTTATGCGCAGATCCTCGACCAACATGGCAAGCTAGTGCAGAGTTTATCTTATGGTTTATCGGGTGTGGGGGCGGAAAAACAGTTACAGACCGCATCCACCCAATGCCAAACGTTAAGTTCGACACTATCAAGCCAGCAAGTCACCCAGTTTGTGGAAAGCTTTGCCAAGCAAGGCGAAAAATCCTATCAATGGGGCAAGCAAGATTGCTGCTCAATAGTCAACCACGCGGTAACACAAAGCTTAAATCAGCCTGTGTCTAAGGGCGTTGCCATCGCTCAACAACGACTGCAACGCTCAAGAAATTTATCCATAACAGTAAACAATAAATATTGAATTTAAATTATTGATTACCCTTTATGAACAATATTAAGCAGATTGCCCGACCGCAACACCCGACGCCCATGCCCACTGAAAGTTAAAGCCACCAAGCCAGCCGCTAACATCCATCACTTCACCAGCAAAATACAAACCCGGCACCTTTTTGCTTTGCATATCTTTAGATGACAGCTCATCGGTATCAACACCACCTAAGGTGACTTCAGCGGTGCGGTAACCCTCTGTGCCGTTCATTAATAGCTGCCATTGATGCAAATCGGCAATAATTTGATCGCGCTGAGCATGGACAAGTTGATTGAGCGCCATGTTAAGCAAAGCTTCATCAAACAAGACTTCAATGAGCCGCTTAGGTAGCCATTGACTTAGGGTGTTACGCAAACTTTGCTTAGGATGCTGAGTGGTCATATGCTGCAGTGACTCTGCCACATCCATATGCGGCAGCAGATTAATACTGATAGTTTCACCGGCACGCCAATAATTGGAGATTTGCAGAATAGCCGGGCCTGATAGGCCGCGGTGGGTAAACAGCAGGGCTTCACTAAACTCAGTGCCATCTTTAGCAGTGATAGTACTGGGCACAGCGATGCCTGACAGCGGCTCAAAGCGCGCCTTTTGCTCACTATGCCAGGTAAAGGGTACCAAGCCTGCATGAGTCGGCAGCAAGGTTAACCCAAACTGCTCGGCAACTTTATAACCAAAGGGCGTAGCCCCGAGTTTAGGCATAGAAAGGCCACCAGTTGCAATCACTAATGAGTCACAGCTGTATTGGCCTTTACTGCTGTTAATGATAAATGCACCACTGTCTTGGCGGGCAATGTCAATAATCTCTGTACGTAGCTGCACCTGAGCACCAGCCCACTCACACTCGGTTAGCAGCATTGCCACAATTTCTTTTGCCGAGTCATTGCAAAACAGTTGCCCATGGTCACGTTCATGGTATTCAATTCCATGACGCTCAACGAGCTCTATAAAATCACTGGAACGATAACGTGCTAAAGCCGATTTTACGAAGTGTGGATTACGACAGATGAAATTACTTGGTTCAACTTTTTGATTAGTGAAATTACAGCGACCACCACCGCTGATAAGAATTTTCTTACCCGCTTGTTTAGCATGATCTAGCACCAATACGTCACGTCCACGATAACCTGCTGTCGCTGCGCACATGAGTCCGGCCGCGCCGGCACCAATAATAATGACGTTATGATGTTTCACTTAAACAACCTCTTGCATGGATTCGCTGCATACACTTTTTGTCGGTGCGTCGCTGTGACGGCAGACAATAAAAAAGGGCGCTATTTTAGCACCCTTTAAAGCTTTATGGCATAAACCACATCAAGCTATTCGTTATCGGCTGTTTCAGATTTCTTATCTCTAGCCAATAAAGCTTTGGCCGCTTCATGGGGCGTACCGCCTTGGTACAATACTTTATAAACCTGCTCAGTGATTGGCATTTCAACACCTAATCGCTTAGCCAAAGTGTAAACCTCTTTGGTATTACGATAGCCTTCAACCACTTGACCAATTTCTTGTTGCGCAGCATCGACATCTTTTCCTTGACCTAAGGCCAATCCAAAACGACGGTTACGCGACTGATTATCGGTACAAGTTAGTACCAAATCTCCCAGTCCAGCCATCCCCATAAAGGTGGCGCTTTGGGCACCAATGGCTTCACCTAGTCTTGAAAGCTCAACCAGACCACGGGTGATCAATGCCGTACGAGCATTGGCACCAAAACCGATGCCATCTGACATGCCAGCACTAATCGCGATAACATTCTTCACTGCGCCGCCAAGCTGCAAGCCAGTAAAGTCATCATTTGCGTATACACGCAGACGCTTTGGGCTATGTAGGAGCTCAACGAGATCATTGGTAAAGGTTTCATCGGTTCCCGCCACCGAAATAGCAGTAGGCATACCGGCGGCCAGCTCTTTAGCAAAAGTTGGACCGGATAATACCGCTAACGGATAGTTGTCACCTAAAATGTCACCGGCGACTTCTTGCAGCAAGCGCCCGGTTTCAGGCTCTAGCCCTTTAGTCGCCCAAACAATACGCGCATCATCACGCAACAAAGGTTTAGCTTGTTTGAGCACTAAGCCAAATACATGACTCGGTACAACAACTAATACATTGTTAGAGGCGTTAAGGGCCGCTGCTAGGTCTGCTTCAGGTTGCAGTAATTCTGGCAAGGCAATGCCAGGCAAAAACTCTTCGTTAGCACGATCGCGCTTTAGATTGGCGATGTGCTCAGGCTCATGGCCCCACAAAAGGGTTTTATGACCGTTACTGGCTAAAGAAATAGCAAGGGCGGTGCCATAAGAGCCCGCCCCCAGTACCGTAATATCGGCAGTATTTTTCATGCGTGATTAAGCGCTTGCTTCTTCAGTAGCTTCTGTTTCAGCTGATGCTTGACGCTGTTGAACATATTGAGCAAATAGTGCGTCAAAGTTCACTGGCGCTAGGTTTAGTTGTGGGAAAGTACCACGAGCCACTAGGCTACCAACAGTTTCACGAGCATATGGGAATAGCACGTTAGGGCAATATGCACCTAAAGAGTGAGCAAGTTGTTGCTCAGTTAGGCCGCCGATCGCAAAGATACCCGCTTGCTGTACTTCACAAAGGAATGCCGTTTCTTCACCGTTTTTAGCAGTAACAGTCAGAGACAGGACAACTTCATATACGTCATCAGCTAGCTTAGCGCTACGAGTATCAAGATCTAGCTTAACTTCTGGATTCCACTCTTTTTGGAAAACAGCTGGGCTGTTTGGTGTTTCAAAAGAGATATCTTTAGTGTAAACACGTTGGATATTGAATTGTGGAGCCTGTTCTTCGTTGCTTGCTACTTCTTCAGCCATAATTTCCTACCTAATAATTTGTTACTGCTTCCCTAATTGGAAACACTGCTTAAGGGCTTTTGTTACTTAGGCCGATTAAGACCTTCGCCACCATCCCAGTTTTTTAGTGTCCTCAAACAATCGCAATGATCATTTGAGCTGATTTAAGAGGTGATACTCTACTTAATGATGCCGTTATAAAGCAATCATTTGGCGACTAATTTATCGCTTGCTCTTGGAAACAGGTAAGTTGTTCTGTTGCCAATCGCCCATACCGCCCTTAAGGCTATGCACAGATTCAAAACCCGCCTTAACCATAAGTTGTGCAGCTTGGGTAGAAACCATTCCCGCATTGCATACCATTATAATGGGACTGGCTTTATCGTTTTCAAGGGCTGACATCTGATTATTTTTAATATCAGACAAAGGAATGTTGATTGCACCAACAATATGACCCTTTTTAAACTCTTCTTTACTACGCACATCAACGACTTTAGCGTCTTGCTTGTTAATCAATAAAGTGGCTTGTTGATGATCAACATTGGTCACTTTAGATACGCTAGATTTATAAACACTCACCAAGAGTCCAATAAATAAACCCACCCAAGCGAGGCTCAATAATGGGTTAGCGCGGAAAAATTCAATATATTCTTGCATGGTTAACGGCCTACTTCAGTGGCTGGAAGTTCAGTAAGGGCACAGAGTATACCAAAGCGGCATAAGATTGCAGCAAGTTGTTCGTGCTCTGGGCGCCTGAGACATAGACTAAGCGGGCATTTATCACAAAACCGATAGCTGTAATTGGTGTAAATGGCTTTTTCATCCCCCCTATACGTAGTAATATTTAACCAATTTCGATTTCTAACAACTCTTAAACTTTAAAAGGTACCACCATGACGACACGCAAACGCCCATTGGCCTTGCTGATCCTCGATGGCTGGGGTTACCGCGAAAACACTGACAATAATGCAGTATTTCATGCGAATACACCGGTATTGGATCGATTAAATAGCACTTACCCAACCAGCTTAATCTCAGGTTCCGGCATTGATGTTGGTCTGCCAGATGGTCAAATGGGTAACTCAGAAGTTGGCCATATCAACATCGGCTCTGGTCGAGTGGTCTATCAAGAGCTAACCCGCATAGGTAAAGCAATTGACGATGGTGAATTCGATAGCAACCCCGCACTAACTGCAGCAGTTGATAAAGCAATCGCAGCCAATGGCGCGGTGCACATTATGGGCTTACTTTCACCCGGTGGCGTACACAGTCACGAGGCTCATATTGAAGCCATGTGCAAATTGGCCGTCAGTCGCGGTGCTAAGCAGGTCTACCTGCATGCATTTTTAGATGGACGCGATACACCGCCTCGCAGCGCCAAATCAAGCTTGGCGCATTTTGATGATCTGTTTACTACATTAGGCACTGGTCGGGTAGCATCTATTATTGGTCGTTACTATGCTATGGATCGCGATAACCGCTGGGATCGTGTTTCACAAGCCTATGAGCTGATCACCCAAGGAAAGAGCTTACACCAGTTTGACAATGCAGTTGACGCACTCGAAGCGGCTTATCAGCGCGACGAAAATGATGAGTTTGTCACTAGCAGTGCCATAACCGATACTCAAGGCAACGTGGCCACCCTCAACGATGATGACGCACTTATCTTCATGAACTTCCGTGCCGACCGCGCGCGTCAAATCACTCGCAGTTTTGTCGATCCCAATTTTGATGGCTTTACTCGCGATGTGACGCCTAAAGTCAACTTTGTCATGTTAACTGAATATGCTGCTGATATTGACGCCGCAATCGCATATCCATCAGTTGATCTGGTCAATACCTTAGGTGAAGTTCTACAAAACAGCGGTAAAACCCAGTTGCGCATCTCTGAAACGGAAAAATACGCGCACGTCACTTTCTTCTTTAATGGCGGTAAAGAGCAGCCATTTGAAGGTGAAAAACGAGAACTGATTCAGTCTCCCAAAGTAGCCACTTATGACCTACAACCTGAGATGAGCTCGACAGAACTCACCGATAAGTTAGTAGAAGCTATTGAATCTACAGAATATGATGTCATTATCTGTAATTACCCTAATGGTGACATGGTAGGTCATACTGGCAATTTTGATGCTGCTGTTAAAGCCTGTGAAGCGGTAGATAGCTGTATTGGCCGTGTTGTAGAAGCGCTCGCTAAAGTTGACGGTGAATGTTTGATCACCGCAGACCACGGCAATGCTGAGCAAATGACCGATGAAAGCACTGGCCAAGCCCATACTGCGCACACCAGTGAATTGGTGCCGCTGATTTACGTTGGACGCAAAGGCGAAATTAGCGCTAATGGTCGCTTAAGTGATTTAGCACCAACTATGTTAACCTTGATGGGACAAACAGTGCCTACAGAAATGACTGGGCGCAATATCATCACACTAAGTGAGTAAATAGTCTTTGGTTAAACATTGCATACGCCATACAGCCAGCATTATTGCTGGCTGTCTGTTATTTTGTTTTGCAGCGCAGGCATCAGATCTGAAACAACGTCAGTCTGAGCTGGATGCCATTCAACAGCAAATAAGCAAACAACAATCCGCGTTAGCAGACACCAATGCCCAGCGAGAAAAGCTGATCCAGTTACTCAAAAAAGATGAACAAGCCATCGCAAATGCTGCCCGCAAAGTCAATCAGACCCAAACAGAGTTAGCGACGACAGACGACGAACTTGGTAAGCTCAATCAGCAACAAGCCAAGCTCGATACTCTAAAAAAATCACAACAAGAAACGTTAGCAAATCAGTTAGCCAGTGCCTATCTGGCCGGTAATCATGATTACTCTAAAATGCTGCTCAATCAGCAAAGTCCTGCAACTATCGAGCGACTTTTAGCTTATTACCAATACCTAAATAACGCACGCATGGCGTCCATTAACGAGCTGCAACAAACCTTGTCAGAGCTAGAAGCGGTACACCAAGCGCAAACGAGTAAACAAGCTGAGCTCAATAAGTTAGTTATCGAACAACGCCAACAAGCTAAAGCGTTAAGTGAAGAGCAAACCCAAAGACAACATACATTGGCGCAATTGCAACGCACCTTAAACACTCGCGGTGAAAAGCTTGAGCAGTTGCAAATAGAAGAGGCCAGTTTAAAGCGGGTGGTCGAACAAGCACTCAAAGCTATGCAAGACAGCCCCGCAATGGAAGGGCTCTCAAGCAAGAATAAACTCAATTGGCCCACCAAAGGACGGATTCGTTCTGGTTTCGGTAGCCGCCGTTCCGGCCAAGTAAAATGGAAAGGGGTGATAATGGCCGCCCCTGAAGGCCAGCAAGTCAATGCTATTGCTGCGGGCAAAGTAATATACGCCGATTGGTTGCGTGGCTTTGGTATGGTGTTGGTGGTCGATCATGGTAAAGGTTATATGAGCCTTTATGGTCATGCACAAGCCCTGCTAAAGAACGCAGGTGACACCGTCAACAAAGGTGAATCCATCGCATTGGTTGGTCGTTCCGGTGGACAGACCGAACCTGGCCTATACTTTGAAGTAAGGCATAAGGGGCAAGCTATCGATCCGGCGCGATATTGTAAACGCTAGATGATGCACATCCCCGTATTATAGGGGCTGTGTATGCAACGATTTATTCAAAACTTACTGTGTATTGTTATCGGATTAACCATAGGACTATCGGTCACACTGGCAGGTAAAGAAAACACCCAACCGTTCAATGCTCAGCTTAACTACCCACTATTACTTGATATTATTAATACCATAGAAACCTATTACGTTGACGATGTTAGCGAAGGTGAACTGATCAATGCAGCCATCAGTGGTATTTTCAAAAAACTCGACCCTTACTCTGACTTTCTCGATACCGAAGCCTATAGCGAAATGCGAGATTCAAATAAGGGCGAGTACTTTGGCTTTGGCATTGAAATCGCCATTAGTGATGACAAGGTCACCATTATTAGCCCTTTTCCCCACTCTCCCGCAGAAAGAGCAGGAATTCAAGCTGGCGACCAGATCGTCAAAGTTAACGGTAAAGCGGTCGATGCTGAAGGGTTAGAAGCGTTACTCAAAGAGATCCGTCACCACAGTAGCAACGACTTACGCTTGTCACTGACATTATCTCATCAGGGCTCTGAAAATGACTACCAGGTGGCAATGGAGCCCAGTTTAATTTCTATTCAGTCGGTTACCGCAAAGCTGTTGCCCGATAATGTCGGCTACATTCGCTTAGCCAGCTTTCAGCACGACTCTACAGATGAGATGATCGCCCAGCTGTCAAAATGGCAAACCGTGCCGCTACGTGGGCTGATTCTCGATCTACGCAACAATCCGGGTGGCCTGCTAGACGAAGCGATTAACATAGCCGATATTTTTTTAGCCAAGGGTCGCATAGTGTCAACACAAGGTCGGTTTTTCGACGCCAATTCGGATTACTACGCCTCTCCGCAAACCATGATGGCCAAAGTCCCCTTACTGGTGTTAATTAATAAAGGGTCTGCCTCCGCCTCTGAGGTATTAGCTGCCGCCCTGCAAGACAATGGTCGCGCCACACTCATCGGCCAACAGAGTTTTGGAAAAGGCACAGTGCAAAGCTTGATCCCAACCTTAATAGAGGGCAATGCCATCAAGCTAACCATAGCGAAATACACTACGCCGAAAGGCAATGATATCAATACTATTGGTATTGCTCCGGATATTTTATTTGAAACAGCAGCTATGACTGAACCACAAAGTATGCCTATAATCAGCGAGCTTACACCCCATGACAGTATGGTAAACACTGCCATCACGTGGATTAACAATAGCGAGCTCAACAAAAAGGGCTCATAAATAAAAATAAAAACTAGTGCGCTTATTTCTTTTTATAGCAATATTAATATTTACTCAGGCAGTACAAGCTTCAAAAGTCGCTATCATCATTGACGATATTGGATATCGTCAAACCGATGAGGCCGTACTGTCTTTACCAAGCTCAATAACATTATCCGTTCTTCCCCACACTCCTTTAGGCGAAACCTTAGCCCAGCATGCACATCAGCAAGGCCATGAAATCATGTTACATGTGCCAATGCAGGCGCTTAACGGCAAAACCCTTGGTCCAGGTGGCTTAACCAACCAAATGAATGAATTTGAGTTCAAACAACAGCTCGACTCTGCCTTTAACAGTGTACCGTTTGCTGTAGGAGTGAATAACCATATGGGCAGCTTGTTAACTCAACTTGATGAGCCTATGCAATGGCTAATGGAAAGTTTAAAACAACGGCAAGGGTATTTTATTGATAGTGTTACCACTCGCTATACACGAGCAGAATCGACCGCAGACACAATTGGAATTCCATCACTCAGACGGCAAATCTTTTTAGACAATGACACATCAACGACTGGTCTAGAGAAGCAGTTCCAACAGCTCATAACCTTAGCCCATCAACAGGGACGAGTTGTAGCGATTGCTCACCCGTATCCAGAAACCATCGACTTCTTAAACGAGAATTTACATAGGTTGAGCAGCCAAGGCATTACATTGGTCAATGCATCGCAGTTATTGCCTTACAATATTGCCCAACAACCTGGTAGTGCGACCACGCGACTTAAATAAGCCGTTAAGCAATTTGTAAAACGGGAATATTTAAATCGGGTAACAGTTCTCGCAACTCTGACTGGTTACTGACAATATCAGCCAATGTATATTGATCAAGCACCGCTAAATACGCTGCGACAGCATCTGCTAGCACACCTTTGAGCTTACAGGCTGGAGTAAAACGGCAATAAGGCTTACTGCAGTCGATAGCAGCAAGAGAGTTTTCTAGCTGACGCACCAGTTGACCCACATTGATTTCGTTTGCTGGTGTTGCTAACCGAAAGCCACCACTCTTGCCACGCAATGTTTGAATATAGCCAAGCTTGCCCAAATGATGAATAATCTTAGAAACATGATTTGGAGACAGCTCAAACACGTCTGTGATCTCAGCAATACGGAATAAGCTCTCGCGTTCCGGTTGAATCGCAAGATACATCAGTGTGCGAATACCATAATCTGTATAACGTGTTAATTGCATGATAACCCTTCTAACTTTGAGTGGCTGCTTCGAGCGACTGGATTAACCATATCGCTTCATCATTCGTTGCGCCGCACACATCCTCGGTTGCCGCAAATCGTAAACAAACATCTGGACGTTCTGTTTGTCCAAAAATTTTACATAAATTGTCTTCGTTAAGTTGAATACAGCGCACTCCAGCAGGCTTACCCTCGGGCATACCAGGAATTGCTGTAGTAATAGATGGCGCAATACAACAAGCGCCACAACCTAATCGACATTCCATTGATTATTCCAATTATATTATACCTATAATTAGGTATATGACTTGCGCATTGATCACAGCAGCATGATAAGGGCCGTTATTAAGATCACATATATGCAATAGCAATCACCGTCTCTAAGACTAAATCAATGCCTTTTGTTAACGGCCCGAGATTGTACCTTAATGTTATTAATGGCTATAGCAACAATTTTCAAAGTTGCACGATACTAGTCACACTAATCATATAAAATAAATACATGTTAATAGTAGCACAGGATTTAATATAGATTCCTAACCAGATCAATCTTCCGCTCACTAGTGGCAAAGGATCATGCTTTGACAATATTGCTATGAAACCGGCTAGATCAGGTCAGTTACTTGGGCACTAACTGAAAAGTAGGATGGGCGGCAAGTATCGCAAAGCAACGTGTTTTCGAGCAAGGGCCGTGGATGCCGAACAGGCTTTGTCTATGGATATACAACTTTCTATTCAAAAAAGTCTAATATCTCTAGGGGTGGAGTGTCTGCTAAACATTGTCAGGAACAACGTAGGTCCAACTGAACTACCACTTATTTAGCGAATAGCTTTTTAATTTCGACATGATTTCTTTCAAAATCACATACGAAAAAAGCCTCTGCATTGCTGCAGAGGCTTTCGTCTTAATGTTGGCGGAGCGGACTTGCTCTTATCAAGAGACGAACCCGTGACCCCGGCGAGACAGGTCGCTTTCTTTTTAAAAGAGTCTAATATCTCCAGGGATGGAGTGTATGCTAAACATTGTCAGGAACAAAGTAAGTGCAACTGAACTGCCGCTCCTTTAGTAAACCGCATGCGTATTTTGCTTTAATTTTTCTTTGAAATACGGATACGAAAAAGCCCTAGCATTGCTGCTAGGGCTTATCGTAATGTTGGCGGAGCGGACGGGACTCGAACCCGCGACCCCCGGCGTGACAGGCCGGTATTCTAACCAACTGAACTACCGCTCCTTTAGTGAAAAGCCGAAGCACTTCACTAAATTTGGCGTCTGGAAATGACCTACTCTCACATGGGGAGACCCCACACTACCATCGGCGCAATTGCGTTTCACTTCTGAGTTCGGGATGGGATCAGGTGGGACCACAATGCTATGGTTTCCAGACAAATTAGGTACAATTTAGAAAGCTAATTATTTATGCCCTATTCAGGCTAAGTCCACTTCAATCAAGTGTTTGTATTCTTCTGTAAGTTTCACCACCAGTAAAACCCATTAGGGTTGTATGGTTAAGCCTCACGAGTCATTAGTACATGTTAGCTCAACGCCTCACAACGCTTACACACCATGCCTATCAACGTCCTAGTCTCGAACGGCTCTTTAGAGGAATTAAATTCCTAGGGATGACTCATCTTAGGACTCGCTTCCCGCTTAGATGCTTTCAGCGGTTATCGATTCCGAACGTAGCTACCGGGCAATGCTATTGGCATAACAACCCGAACACCAGCGGTTCGTCCACTCCGGTCCTCTCGTACTAGGAGCAGCTTCCTTCAATCATCCAACGCCCACGGCAGATAGGGACCGAACTGTCTCACGACGTTCTGAACCCAGCTCGCGTACCACTTTAAATGGCGAACAGCCATACCCTTGGGACCGACTTCAGCCCCAGGATGTGATGAGCCGACATCGAGGTGCCAAACACCGCCGTCGATATGAACTCTTGGGCGGTATCAGCCTGTTATCCCCGGAGTACCTTTTATCCGTTGAGCGATGGCCCTTCCATTCAGAACCACCGGATCACTATGACCTGCTTTCGCACCTGCTCGACGTGTATGTCTCGCAGTTAAGCTGGCTTATGCCATTGCACTAACCGTACGATGTCCGACCGTACTTAGCCAACCTTCGTGCTCCTCCGTTACTCTTTGGGAGGAGACCGCCCCAGTCAAACTACCCACCAGGCACTGTCCTCAACCCCGATTCAGGGGCCAGAGTTAGAACATCAACACTACAAGGGTGGTATTTCAAGGTTGACTCCACAAGAACTGGCGTTCCTGCTTCAAAGTCTCCCACCTATCCTACACATGTAGGGTCAATGTTCAGTGCCAAGCTATAGTAAAGGTTCACGGGGTCTTTCCGTCTAGCCGCGGGTATACGGCATCTTCACCGCAATTTCAACTTCACTGAGTCTCGGCTGGAGACAGCGTGGCCATCATTACGCCATTCGTGCAGGTCGGAACTTACCCGACAAGGAATTTCGCTACCTTAGGACCGTTATAGTTACGGCCGCCGTTTACCGGGGCTTCGATCATGAGCTTCTCCGAAGATAACCCAATCAATTAACCTTCCGGCACCGGGCAGGCGTCATACCGTATACGTCATCTTGCGATTTTGCACAGTACTGTGTTTTTGATAAACAGTTGCAGCCACCTGGTATCTGCGACTGCCGTCAGCTTAGGGAGCAAGTCCCATCACCAACAGCAGCGTACCTTCTCCCGAAGTTACGGTACCATTTTGCCTAGTTCCTTCAGCCGAGTTCTCTCAAGCGCCTTGGTATTCTCTACCCGACCACCTGTGTCGGTTTGGGGTACGATTCCTACTAACCTGAAGCTTAGAAGATTTTCCTGGAAGCATGGCATCAACTACTTCAGTCCCTTAGGACCTCGTCATCAACTCTCAGTGTATGCGCACCCGGATTTGCCTAAGTGCACCACCTACAGCCTTAAACGCGGACAACCAACGCCGCGCTAGCCTAGCCTTCTCCGTCTCTCCATCGCAGTTAGCAGAAGTACGGGAATATTAACCCGTTTCCCATCGACTACGCCTTTCGGCCTCGCCTTAGGGGTCGACTCACCCTGCCCCGATTAACGTTGGACAGGAACCCTTGGTCTTTCGGCGAGGGAGTTTTTCACTCCCTTTATCGTTACTCATGTCAGCATTCGCACTTCTGATACGTCCAGTGTGGGTTACCCCTTCACCTTCAACCGCTTACAGAACGCTCCTCTACCGCTCAATACAAAGTATTGAACCCATAGCTTCGGTGTATTGCTTAGCCCCGTTAAATCTTCCGCGCAGGCCGACTCGACTAGTGAGCTATTACGCTTTCTTTAAATGATGGCTGCTTCTAAGCCAACATCCTAGCTGTCTAAGCCTTCCCACATCGTTTCCCACTTAGCAATAACTTTGGGACCTTAGCTGATGGTCTGGGTTGTTTCCCTTTCCACGACGGACGTTAGCACCCGCCGTGTGTCTCCCGAGTAGTACTCATTGGTATTCGGAGTTTGCAAAGGGTTGGTAAGTCGGGATGACCCCCTAGCCTTAACAGTGCTCTACCCCCAATGGTATTCGCTCGAGGCGCTACCTAAATAGCTTTCGAGGAGAACCAGATATCTCCCGGTTTGATTGGCCTTTCACCCCCAGCCACAAGTCATCACCGCATTTTTCAACATACGTGTGTTCGGTCCTCCAGTTGATGTTACTCAACCTTCAACCTGCCCATGGCTAGATCACCGGGTTTCGGGTCTACACCTTGCAACTAAACGCGCAGTTAACACTCGGTTTCCCTACGGCTCCGCTATTCGCTTAACCTCGCTACAAAATGTAAGTCGCTGACCCATTATACAAAAGGTACGCAGTCACGGTCTCAAGGACCGCTCCCACTGCTTGTACGTATACGGTTTCAGGTTCTATTTCACTCCCCTCACAGGGGTTCTTTTCGCCTTTCCCTCACGGTACTGGTTCACTATCGGTCAGTCAGGAGTATTTAGCCTTGGAGGATGGTCCCCCCATGTTCAGACAAGATGTCACGTGTCCCGTCCTACTCGATTTCACGTAAAGTTAGTTTTCATGTACGGGGCTATCACCCTGTGCCGCTGTGCTTTCCAACACATTCCACTAACACCCTCTACGCTTAAGGGCTAATCCCCGTTCGCTCGCCGCTACTAGGGGAAT
>NZ_CP041329.1:0-42500 GCF_013394145.1 Shewanella sp. Scap07 | reverse complement strand
CATTATAGGGAGCTGAACTTTTTACGCAAGTGCTTTTTGAAAGAAAAGTGGTAATTTCTCGCTGTTTGGCTAGAAATCACCCTGACTTGCTATTTTTTAGGCTTTATAATGCAAAATATCGCCATTTATAGGACTTTTTCATGTCGCAATCATTAAGAACGTATAAAGGAATCAGCCCAACCTTACACAACAATGTCTATATAGACCCAGCTTGTGTACTTGTTGGCGACATCACTCTAGGTGATGATTCAAGTGTTTGGCCGTTAGTCGCGGCTCGCGGTGATGTTAATCATATTAGCATTGGCCAACGCACCAATATCCAAGATGGCACTGTGTTGCACGTTACGCGTACGTCAGCAAGTAACCCCAGTGGTCACCCTCTGATAATTGGTGACGATGTCACTATTGGCCACAAAGCCATGTTGCATGGCTGCCAAGTAGGTAATCGTATTCTTATCGGCATGGGCGCCATTATCTTAGATGGCGCCATTATTGAAGATGATGTGATTTTAGGTGCAGGCTCTTTAGTTCCACCAGGCAAAACCCTTGAGAAGGGTTTTCTTTATGTCGGTAGCCCGGCAAAAAAGGCGCGCCCTTTAACGGCGGCAGAGCTGGCCTTTTTGCCCGCATCTGCTGATAACTATGTACGCCTGAAAAATGAGTATATAGAAGAAGAGCTCGCTGAGCTGCCAACCTAAGGCCCTTATAAGGCTTAGGTATGCTTTGCTTATCTAATGATGATCTGCCCCTGTGGGTTGAACGCCTCCTGAGTAATGAGGCGTTCAGCAATATCTTCAATATCAAATCGGCATTGTTCAAATGCAGCAAGTTTATCGCCGATATCTGTGATAGGTAAATTTAGCCAAGCGGCAATTTTATTCAGGCTAACTTGACACTCTATTGCCATTCCCATCTGCTGCGCCGTAAACATGATGGTTTGTTCTGCTTCAAGCCACTGGGCATCATCATTAAACAAGATACTCTGGTTCATTACAGCTCCTGTTCAACTTAACTGTTGGCGTAAGGATGCCAAAACAGGCTCGACTTGCGGCATAACTTTACGCCAATGTTGGAAACTTTTAGCAGCCTGCCCTACGAGCATACCCAGGCCATCGCTCGTCTGGGCGGCATTATGCTGCTGTGCCCACAAATTAAAGGCCGTGGTTTCTTTAGCATATGCCATGTCATAACAAACAGTATGCTGCGCAATAATCCATGGCGGTAATGTTAAGGACTGCCCATTCAAACTGGCAGAAGTTGAATTAATGATGATATCAAAAGCAGTTTGCGGCTCTATTAAGCTATTTGCTGATACCTCACCATAGCGCGTAAATATCTGTGCCAAATCTTCTGCTTTACTCATGGTACGGTTATGAATACACAGTGAAGCGATACCAGAGTTAAGTAACGCCAAAATAGATCCCCGTGCGGCACCACCAGCGCCGAGTAATAGCACCCGCTTACCTTTTAAGTGACCAAATTGACGTTGTAGGTCTGTCACTAAACCAAAACCATCTGTTGTGTCACCATGGATTTCGCCATTGGGTAGTTTAGTTAAGGTGTTAACGGCACCGGCTAATTGCGCCTCTTCGGTTAGCTGATCGCACAGCGCAAAGGCTTGCTCTTTAAATGGCATAGTGACATTGGCACCACACCCACCAGATTGCCAGAATTGCGATAATGAACCTGCAAAATCATCAGTCGGTGCCGCAATCATGGTATAACTAATCGCTTGCTGAGTTTGCTCGGCAAAGCTGTGATGGATATGCGGTGATTTACTATGGGAAATGGGATTGCCAAATACGGCATATTTATCAGTCATTATCGATACAAGATTCGCTTAGGTGTGACAGCGAGTCTACTGCGCTTTGTTGCAGAAACAAAGCCACTCAACCAAATAAAACACAGGAAAACTGCTCATCATGCTGTTTCTAGATTTGCCTAACTTTGGCAGTTCTTATAGTGTGCCGACTATCCAATACGTTTCTAACGCCAGTCACTACAAATGAACATGTTTACCAAACTTCTTAACGCCATGGGGTTAACCAAAGCCGTACCAACGGCCAATGCGACTCAGGCAACTCAAAGAGATCCGCAACAATCTAATGCCTATGATCGTATTGGCGGCGAGCAAGTCATCGCCGCACTTGCCAAGCAGTTTTACGTTCAAATGCAAACACGGCCAGATACACAAGAGTTACTGGCAATGCACCGTAGTCCCATAGCGCAATCAGAGCAAAAGCTATTTGAGTTTCTTAGCGGATGGCTTGGTGGGCCACCCTTATTTGAGCGTAAACATGGCCACCCAGCCCTTAAAGCTCGGCACATGCCTTTTGCCATTGATGAGCAAATGCGTGACCAATGGCTGCTTTGCATGAAAGCGGCAATCGAAATAGAGATTAGTGATGCCCAGCACCAGCAAGCTATATATCAAGCCATCGCCCAACTAGCCGACCATATGCGTAACCAATAAGCCAATATCTAAGCTTATTGGTTAGCATTTACAAACAACTATGGGTTGGCCAACCAATCTTGAGGCTTAAGGTAGTCTCGATATAGTAGCGCTTCTGGGCTATCAGGCTCCGGCGTATAGGCATATTGCCAGCGTACTAATGGTGGCATAGACATCAAAATTGATTCTGTGCGCCCACCCGTTTGTAAGCCAAATAGCGTGCCGCGGTCATAAACCAAGTTAAATTCAACGTAGCGACCACGACGATAAAGCTGAAAATCCCGTTCTCTGTCACCAAAAGGCGTATCTTTACGACGTTCGACAATGCCACGATAACTAGGCAGAAAACCGCGCCCTACGGCCTGCATGAAAGCAAAGCTGTCATCGAAACCTTTTTCATTTAAATCATCAAAGAACAGGCCACCGACACCACGAGTTTCTTTACGGTGAGGCAAATAAAAATAGTCGTCACACCACTTTTTGTATTTAGGATAAACCTCTGCACCAAATGGCTCACAGATAGCCCGCGCTTGCTGATGCCATTCAACAACATCTTCTTTGAAAGGGTAATAAGGGGTTAAGTCAAAACCGCCACCAAACCACCATACCGGGTCGGCCCCCTCTTTTTGGGCGATAAAGAATCGCACATTCGCATGAGTTGTCGGGATATATGGGTTGTTAGGATGAATGACAAGTGACACCCCCATTGCTTCAAAGCTGCGTCCAGCAAGTTCTGGCCGATGCGCCGTAGCTGAGGCCGGCATCGCCGCACCTTGAACATGGGAAAAATTGACCCCTGCTTGTTCAAACACTTTACCTTGAGTCAGTACACGACTGGTGCCACCGCCGCCCTCTTCTCGCTGCCACGAGTCAGCAATGAACGTTGCTTCACCATCAAGCTGCTCGAGACCTGCACAAATATCTTGCTGCAGTTGCAATAAAAAAGCCTTTACCTGTTGAATATCCGGCACGCTCATAGTTTTTCCTTGTGACTAGTTTACTTAACGTAATACCTTACCTGTTAACACATCAATTATGGTTGATGGCTTGGTTTCTTGACCCAGCTCGCCTACCACAACGGCATCAATGTGCTCGCCTAATTGTTCGATCACTTGCTGCTGTGACATTGCCGGTGGCTGGCCTGTTAAATTGGCACTAGTAGAAACCAGCGGCTTACCAAAAGCACGACACAGCTGAGCAACACCATCATGGGCAGAGACTCTCACGGCAATCGAATTAAACTCTCCGCATAACAGCGAAGGCACTTGTTGCGTCACTGGCATAATAAAAGTGAATGGTCCCGGCCAACGTTGTTGAGCCATAGCTAAGCCAGCCGCAGGCACCTTGTCTAAATCGATATAGGGGTGTAACTGCTCAAACTCACTGGCAACGAGTATTAAACCTTTTTGCCAGGGTCGCTGCTTGATCTCGAGTAACTTTTGTAGCGCAGCTTGGTTATCAGGATCACACCCTAATCCGTATACCGCTTCTGTGGGATAAGCAATGACGCCGCCACGATTGAGTGTGTCGACGACTTCACTAGGTTGTTGCAATAGCATTGATAGGAACCCTTAAATTACCAATAACGCGGTAACCGCGTAGTCTCGCTTTTGGGGGAAATTATACAGACATAGCTAATACTCACAACGCTAACAGTCGATATCGTCAATAACCTTCTGATATTGGCTATGCTATAGAGCGCGCTTATATTTGCACTGTTTCTTAGGGCATTCAACACGGCTGCCGGCTGCGCCTTTACGCTCCACGAGCAAGCCAAAACCACATTCTGGGCAAGTTTCTGCAACAGGCGGATAATTAATTAAAAACTTACATTTAGGGTAGCCGCTGCACGCGTAAAAGCCTTTACCATATCGATTGGTTCTATGCTCAATATGACCTTTTTGACATACCGGACAGCTGATTTCATCAGCATCATTATTGTCATGTTTCTCGATATGCTTACATTGAGGATAATTGGTGCAACCAATAAAGATGCCAAATCGCCCCGACTTAACTGCGAGTTCGTTACCACAATCAGGACATTGTGAACCTTCAATCACTTGAGTTTCAATCGACTCATGTTGCACTAAGGGGCGAGTGTAATCACAGGTAGGGTAATTGTTGCAGCCAATAAACCCCCCATGCTTGCTGTTTTTTACCGACAGTTCGCAACCGCACTTAGGACACAGCTCGTACTCTTTTTCGAGCGCATGTTCATGTGAGCTAAACAATTCATGATCAATTTTAGACATGGAGTATCCTGACGGCTAAGCCACTAGTATAGCGACATTGGTGGATATTTTATCAAGCAAAGCCCAGTGTGGGAATTAAATAGCACTAGGTTTCTCCTTTAGATGAAGATATATTGTATGCAAAAATAAAAAGGAGTCCCTATGTTTCGTCGCTCACTCATTGCATTAGCTATCTGTAGCCCATTGATTATGTCTACATCTGGGTGCAGTTCAACCACACCAGTTACTCACCCCGCAGTAAAAGCAGATAACAGCACGATAAGCGCTGTTGCTCAGCTGACACCACAGGCGCTGTTTAGCAGCGAACAGGCACTGATTAACCGCGCTACTTTCGACCAAATGCTATTAGCTATAGCCGATCCAGACAGCAGCAACGAAACCTTAGATACCGCGCTATATTATCTGCGTGCTTATAGCTACTTTGGCGACACCAAAGCATTGACGACCAAAGAGGCGCAACAACTCACTGCCGCACTTCTTGCATTAAGTGAAAACAAAACCCTAAACGCACGATTACAGGAACACTTTGCGGTTACAATTTATCGTTATTACGACAATAATGATTGGAGTGAGCAATTAGCGCCATTATTGCCTCAACTAGGACAACAGCTACAAACACTGGGTAACAGTAGCAGCACAACAGCCAACGATTACGCCTTGTGGGAAACAATTCGTGCCTATGGTTTGCTATTCAATAAGGCCCGCAAAGATACCGACGGTAGTTTAAATGCCTTAGTCACCCAAGATGAAGTGATACAACCGCTTCTGAGTTATACACGTAACGATTCCAGTATTAGACAGCAAGATGACTGGGCTAAGGCCAACAGTTATTGGGCACTCGGTTTATACCGCTTGGCCCTGCCCGCTAGCGACACCGACCAACCAACAGCAGCCGAACAAGCAATTGACGATGCAACCAAAGAGATAGCCTTGGCCGACATAGCTATTCGCGGAGAGCAGGCCAAAACTACCTACACCTTGGGTTATCATGTTAACGCTTTTGCAGGTCAAGAAGCGTGCGAGCAACAAACTGATGTCTGTGCCATACCTGAGCTAGAAACCGTTCTTCCCATTGAGCATCATTGCTCAGACAGCTTGTTCATCTTAGCTCAAGATCTTAATGAGCAAGAACTGGCCATTAGCTGCGAAAAACTCACGTCACAAGAATCAGACTTCCACGAACTACTAGAAACCAATATGCAGCCCACAGCGAATGATTACAACGAAGCGTTGCGCGTGGTGGCTTTTAAAAATTGGAGTCAGTACAACGCCTACGGTCAGCTATTGTTTGATATCCGCACCGATAATGGCGGCATGTACATTGAAGGCACCCCATCTAAGCCAGGCAATCAAGCCACCTTCTTTGCTTTCCGTCAATTTTGGATTGAGCCGGAGTTTGCTATCTGGAACTTAAACCATGAGTACGTGCACTATCTTGATGGCCACTTTGTTAAATATGGTGGTTTTGGCCACTTCCCATCTAAATTAGTCTGGTGGGCAGAAGGTCTAGCAGAGTACATAGCTAACGGCAATGACAACCCATCAGCTTTAAGGGTGATAAAAAAGAAACTTGCTGAGGCGCCTGATCTTGCCACTATTTTTGCAACCGAATATAAAGATGGAGTCGATCGCACTTATAGGTGGAGCTACATGGCGATTCGCTTTTTAGCAGAACACCATAGAAACGATCTAGTCCAGCTAAGCAAATATTTAAAAACGGACTATTTTGAGGGCTATGAATTGTTACTTGAAGACTTATCTGCTCATCAAGCACAATTTGCCGCCTGGTTACAGGTACAGGTGGATAATTTCGAAGACGCTGAACAAGATAAACCCAAGATCAATAAGATTAATCGCTACGCTTATCGGGATTACTTGATGCCTGCTCACCTAAGCATCAACTCGCAACATCAGCACTATTAAGCAGCCACTTAAGATCTAAAAAGGAGGCTTAGCCTCCTTTTTTTAGCATTGCTTATGAATGTAATCGACCGTCTGGTTGCTCAAAAATAAGGTCTTCCATTTGCTCGTAGGCAGACTCGTTGCCCGGTGCATTAAACAGCACCATAAGTATCACCCACTTTAGATCTTCTAACACTAAAGCCGGCTCATCGAGCTCCATCACTCTATCAATCACCATTTCACGGGTTTCGACACTCAGCACTTTGATTTGCTCTAAAAACAGCAAAAAACCGCGTGACTCGACATCGAGTTTATCCATTTCCGCTTGAGTGTAGATACGAAATGAATGTTGATCATGATTGCATAGATAAGGTTGATCGCCCTCTTGCAGCGAAGCTAGATGCTCCAACCACGCTAAAGCTTTAATTATTTCAGATTGATGGAACCCCGCCCGCGTTAACTCTTGGGTTAGCTCATCTTCATCAACCAGAAGTTCAACCTCACTATGAACATAGTTTTCAAATAGATACATGAGGATATCAAACATGGCTAGCTCCTCTTAAGTCTTATATAACCACCGGGTACCGCTGAAACCCAACCTTGTAGTTCAAGTTCAAGCATTTGCTCTAGTACTAGCTCTATCGTTTTTCCACTATGCTCAACTACAACATCTAATGGTGTAGTCTCATATCCTACACTAGCTAACAGCGGGGCAAATGGCAAATCACAAGCTATTTCCTCCCCTATATGGTGACGCCGATGCAACTCTTCAAGGTGAGATTGCGATAAAGTAGTGATCTCTTCAATTATATCGGCAACACCATCGACTAATTTAGCGCCCTGTTTGATTAAGTCGTGGCAACCTTGGTGATAACCATCAAGAATGTTGCCCGGAACAGCAAATACCTCTCGGCCTTGTTCCATCGCTAACCTCGCCGTGATCAGCGAACCGCTTTTACGATTAGCTTCAATAACAACTGTGCCTAAGCTCATGCCACTAATAATACGGTTTCGTTTAGGAAAGTTGCCCGCATAAGGCTTAGTACCGGGCCAAAACTCGCTCACCACACACCCATTCGCAAGTAAACTTTTATACAAACTGTTGTGACGTTTAGGGTAGACAATATCGACGCCAGTTCCCAATATTGCAGCTGTAGCGCCCTCAATATCCAATGCAGCCTGATGTGCAGCGCCATCAATCCCAGCCGCCATACCACTGGTGACCAGATACCCCTCAGTAGCCAAAGCCTTCGACAATTGGTAGCTCGTTTCACAGCCGCTACGACTCACAGCCCGACTGCCGACAATGGCGATTGAAGGCTGCAAAAGACGAGCGGGTTCGCCAATAACAAACAACACCGTTGGTGGGTCGCTAATTTGATTAAGTAGTGGAGGATAACAGGGGTGAGTTGGGTAGAGGATATGATGTTGCGGATGGCTTTCTTGCCAAGCTAATGCCAATTGCTGACGTTTTTCATCCAAGCGTAAGCCACGCTTTAACAGAGATTCTGGCACCGGTAAGGCATGGTGTTCATGCAGTAGTCGGTGCCTTAGCTCTTCAACGTCCATGTTATGTAACAGCTGTTTAATCCGAGCAGGTCCTAGCCCAGAAACTGATGAAACAACTAGCCAATCGACCAGTGGGTCTGTTATTTACTCTCCTTGTAAATGTGTTGGCTGAATTAGCTTATCTTGCACTCTCACAGGTTTTTCATTAACCACAATCAAGCCTAAACTGACATTATCGAATACCTTAAATACCATCAGCTCACCACGATAAATATCTGGCATTTTGATTGCGTTATCCGAAGAGACGTATGACAACATATCTTCGTAGGTGCTGCGATCGTGCGGTTGCACTGGCTCACCATCGCCATTAATTACAACACCAACACCGTCGCGGTAAATGGAAAACACGTGCCCAGGCTCGACGCCATCTTGGGTGCCACGATCTACATACACCACATCAAGCTTACCCATTTCACGAACATCTTTCTCAGATGCCAGTACGGTAGCGGGCTCGGCTAACTGCGCCGGTGTGGGCATAAAGTAAGCCGACATCAAGGCTTCATCCTCAATGGGCAATACCCGATAACCCGCCTTGGTTTCTCTGAGATTACTTAAAAGCTTCACTTTCGAAACTGGACCAGACTCAATCACGCGGCCACTGGCGGTTAAAATGGCCTCTTGCCCTAAAACTATGCCATCTGACTCACGGCTAAACTCACGGCCAGCATGATAAATACCTACCTTTTGTCCAAGTAACATTTCACTTTGAACATAAACGATATCACCCACTACATGATGTTTAGATGGACTCTCACCACCCAGCACCATAGGTTGCTCGGCTAACCATTGGCCATCTACAACACGGTTTTGTACTAAGTAAGGACTAATGAGTGATAAATCGACCGCAGGAATGGCGCCATCTTTTGGCATCACTCGGCCTTGCGGGCTTTTGCGAATATGCGGTTTCACCACCAGCCGAGGTTCACCATCAATAAATACTAAGGTGAGAACATCACCTGGGTAAATGAGATGAGGGTTAGCGATTTGAGGGTTTACGCCCCACAAACTTGGCCAACGCCATGGGTCATTAAGAAAATGCCCGGAAATATCCCACAATGTATCCCCTTTTTTCACTACGTAGTGATCGGGGTGGCCAGATTTGAGTGTAAGAGTGTCAGCGAACAATAAAGTACTATTAAGTATCAGTAAACCGAGTAAAAGTAGTCGTTTCATCGGGGTATCCATGCTGTTTTTTGCTTCTTCCTAAACCACTTTCCTAACAGAAAGCACATTGTTGATATAACTAGTTTAGGCTTATATGGAGCTTTTGCTGTTATTGATAGCCATGAAGGATTAAAATTAACCTTATAGCTTAAGTCAGTATAACCAACTGGCACAGATTTGACAGACTTGTTAAGAGTTTATATATGAGTTTACTAAAAGTACTAAGATTTCCAGATGAGCGATTACGAACAGTCGCTGAGCCGATCACCGAGTTTAACGCTGCATTACAGACTCAAATCGACAATATGTTCGAAACTATGTATGAAGAAAAGGGTATTGGGCTAGCAGCTTCGCAAGTCGATTACCACCATCAGCTGATTGTTATGGATCTGCAAGATGAGATTGAACGTCCTAAAGTATTCATCAATTTAGAGATCACCGAAAAAAGTGGTGAGTTTACTAATGAAGAAGGCTGCTTATCGGTACCTGGCATCTATGCTAAGGTCGATCGCGCCGAGTTCGTTACCATTAAAGCACTTGATCGTGACGGTAATGAATTTACGTTAGAAGCCGATGGCCTATTTGCAATTTGCCTACAACACGAGCTCGACCACCTTAATGGTAAGTTATTTGTCGATTACTTATCGCCACTTAAGCGCCAACGCATTAAGCAAAAGCTAGAAAAAGCCGCACGATTGGAAGCTAAACAAGGGTAATCGATTTGAAACCACTAAATATCATTTTTGCTGGCACACCGGATTTTGCTGCGCGTCATTTACAGGCACTGATCAATTCCGAACACAATGTCATTGGCGTCTACTCTCAACCGGACCGCCCTGCTGGGCGCGGTAAGAAGCTGCAAGCAAGTCCGGTAAAACAGTTAGCACTACAACACGACATTGCAGTGTATCAACCTAAAAGCCTGCGTGATGCTGATGCGCAGGCCGAGCTTGCTGGGTTAAATGCCGACATTATGGTGGTGGTTGCTTATGGTTTAATATTGCCACAAGTGGTGTTAGACACGCCGAAACTTGGGTGCATCAATGTCCATGGCTCAATACTGCCTCGTTGGCGCGGTGCAGCACCGATTCAAAGAGCGTTATGGGCAGGCGATACACATACTGGCGTAACCATTATGCAAATGGATATTGGACTCGATACCGGCGCCATGCTGCTGAAAACTTCACTCCCTATAGAAGATACAGATACCTCAGCATCCTTATATGAAAAACTGGCAGCGCAAGGCCCTGACGCACTCATTGAAGCCCTAACTTGTTTAGCCGCAGGAACCTTAACCGCTGAAGCTCAAGATGAAGCGCAAGCTAACTATGCAGAGAAACTCAGCAAAGAAGAAGCCTTGATTGATTGGCACAAACCCGCGGTTAACTTGTGGAGAGAAATCCGCGCATTTAACCCTTGGCCGGCGAGCCACTTCAGTCATCAAGGTGCCACTATAAAAGTGTGGCAAGCAAGCGTGAGCAATACCGTTAGCGACGCGAGCCCAGGCACCATTGTTAGCGCAGATAAGCACGGTCTTTGCGTGGCAACCACAGAAGGTACCTTGTGTATTGAGATCATGCAGCTTCCAGGCAAAAAGGCCATGCCGGTGGCGGATATCCTCAACTCACGTGCCGATTGGTTTATCCCCGGCACTCGTTTTGATGTTGAGGAAAATGCATGATGAACATTCGCGCACTGGCGGCCCTAGTCGTTTTTCAAGTATTAGAAAAAGGCAGTTCACTTTCAGTTGCCCTGCCTGAGCAGCAACAAAAACTCGATAGTGGCAAAGATAAGGCCCTATTAGCTGAGCTTTGTTACGGCGTGATGCGTCAATTACCGCAGCTGGACAAACTTGTTAGTGACTGCATGAGCAAACCACTAAAAGGCAAGCAGCGTATTATTCATCAGCTATTACTTGTGGGTTGTTATCAGCTTTACTTCACTCGTATTCCTAGCCACGCGGCTATTTCAGAAACTGCGGAAGCCTGCCGCAAGCTTAAGTTTGAAGGGCTAGTTAAAGTCGTTAATGGCGTCTTGCGTAACATTCAACGCCAAGAGAAACCACTGCCAACAGATAACGACACACTAGCCTACAACACACCAGCCTGGATTATTAAGAAGCTTAAAGCCGCTTATCCAGATAACTGGCAACAAGTGATAGAACAAAGCCATCAGCGTCCACCAATGTGGTTACGTAATAATGCGCGCTCGCAAAGTCGTGAAAACTATTTAGCCCGTTTAACTGATGCTGACATTGCAGCAACAGCTGGCGCAAGTCACAATGCGATTTTACTTGAACAAGCTAAAGATGTGGCCTTGTTACCCGATTTTGAACAAGGCGCTGTATCTGTACAAGATGGCGCTGCCCAATGGGCTGCTGAATTACTTGCACCGCAAGATAATGAACTAATTTTAGATGCTTGTGCGGCTCCCGGCGGCAAGAGTTGTCATATTCTAGAGTCTGCCAATGACGTTAATTTAGTTGCGGTTGATTTTGATGCCAAACGTTTACAACGGGTCGAACAGAACCTGCAGCGCTTATCTTTACAAGCTCAGGTTATCCATGGCGATGCCGCAGCGATTGACACTTGGTGGCAAGGTGAAAAATTTGACCGCATTTTGCTCGATGCTCCCTGCTCTGCTACGGGCGTGATCAGACGCCACCCAGATATCAAATGGTTAAGAAAACAAAATGACATTGATGCGTTGGCACAATTGCAATCACAAATTCTTGATCATTGCTGGCAGTGGCTTAAGCCAGGTGGCACACTGCTTTATGCAACTTGCTCTATTTTACCGCAAGAGAATGCCGAGCAAGTGAGCGCCTTTTTAGCTAGAACCGCCGACGCAGAGCTTATCGCGATTGAACAACAATCCGATAGCGACGCCATTGGCTGGCAAATTGTCCCTGGGCAGGACAATATGGATGGATTCTATTACGCACGCCTAAAAAAAGGATAACGCGCAAGCATGAAAATTATCATTTTGGGGGCAGGCCAAGTTGGCGGCACATTAGCTGAAAACTTGGTCGGTGAAAACAACGACATCACCATTGTCGATAATGATCGCGACCGCCTGCGGTCACTGCAAGATAAGTATGACTTGCGAGTTATTTGTGGCCATGGTGCCCACCCTAGCGTACTAAAAGATGCTGGGGCCGAAGATGCCGACATGTTAATTGCGGTCACCAATAGCGATGAATGTAATATGGCCTCATGCCAAATTGCCTATTCGTTATTTGGTACTCCCACCAAAATTGCCCGAATTCGTTCAGAGCAATACCTTGCCCTTAAAGATAAGCTTTTCATCAACAGTGAAATTAAACACAGTGAAAGTCGCCCCCGCGGCGGCTTTATCATTGATGAACTGATCGCCCCAGAGCAACTTGTCACCTCTTATATTCGCCGCTTAGTTGAGTATCCCGGTGCACTACAAGTACTTGAGTTTGCCGAGGGTCGCCTCAGTTTAGTGGCTGTACGCGCTTATTATGGTGGACCACTAGTCGGCAATGCTTTGGCAGCACTGCGTGAACATATGCCCAATATTGATACCCGGGTAGCCGCAATTTTCCGCCAAGGTCGTCCGATCATGCCGCGTGGCACCACGATCATTGAAGCCGACGATGAAGTGTTCTTCGTCGCCGACAGTCGCCACGTCCGGGCTGTCATGAGTGAGATGCAAAAGCTTGATAACTCCTACCGCAATATTATGATTGCCGGCGGTGGTAATATCGGTTTAGGCCTAGCCAAACAGTTACAGCGTAATCACTCTGTAAAACTGATTGAACATAGACAAGAACGCGCCGAAGCGCTGAGTGAAAAGCTGGAAAATACCACAGTGTTTTGTGGCGATGCCTCAGACCAAGAATTATTACTCGAAGAACACATAGATCAAACCGATGTGTTTATCGCGGTCACCAATGACGACGAAGCCAACATTATGGCGGCGCTGCTGGCTAAACGTATGGGCGCAAAAAAAGTGATGGTGCTTATTCAGCGTGAAGCCTATGTTGATATTGTCCAAGAGGCCAATATTGATATTGCTATCTCTCCGCAACAAGCCACCATTTCAGCGTTATTGACCCATATTCGCCAAGGCGATATTTGTAACGTATATTCATTAAGACGTGGCGCTGCAGAAGCCATTGAGGCAATTGCACACGGCGATGCTGGCACATCAAAAGTGGTTGGCAAACAAATTAGCGAAATCAAGTTACCACCGGGTACGACCATTGGTGCAATTGTACGTGATGAAGAAGTGCTGATGGCCCACGATAAAACGGTCATCGAACAAGGTGACCACGTGGTGCTATTTTTGGTGAACAAGAAGTTTGTTGGCGAAGTAGAGAAACTGTTCCAACCCAGCGCCTTCTTCTTTTAGTAGCGATGCGGTCAGTGACCGCAACAAGGGATTGAGAGTTGATGCTAAATATACGGCCACTGCTGTTTATCTTAGGGGTGTTCCTCTCAACCCTGACCATATTTATGTTTGTGCCACTGGCATTCGCGTTGTTTTACAACGAAGAAACCGCTGGCGCATTCATGATTTCATCACTGGTCTGCGGCACCTGTGCCAGTGCCTGTATGCATCAGGGCCACAACCGAAACCTCAAACTCAATATTCGTGACATGTTTCTGCTGACCAGCCTCACCTGGTTTATTGTCAGTTTATTTGCCGCCATGCCGTTTACCCTCTATCACGGCATTAACTACACCGATGCGTTTTTTGAAACCATGTCCGGTATCACTACGACAGGGTCTACTGTGCTGTCAGGGCTAGATACCATGGATCACAGCATTTTGGTCTGGCGCTCACTATTACAGTGGATGGGCGGCATTGGCTTTATTGTGATGGCGGTTGCGGTGCTACCATTTTTAAATGTGGGTGGCATGCGCCTATTTAGAACCGAATCGTCAGAATGGGGTGACAAGGCCATTCCTCGCACCCAAAATTTAGCTAAACAGTTATTCTATATTTACATTTTGCTGACCGTTTTATGCGGTGTCGCTTACCATTTAGCCGGCATGAACTGGTTTCAAGCCATTAACCATGCCATGACAACCTTATCGACCGGCGGCTATTCAACCTCAGATAGCTCCATGGCGGCTTTTACTCCACAAGCCCATTGGGTAGGCGTGTTGTTTATGGCGGCTGGCGGCCTACCTTTATTGCTCTTTGTACAGAGCATAAGCCAACGTTCAATGCGAGTGTGGCAAGACCAACAAGTGAAAGGTTTTGTGCTGTTTATTAGCTTAGTTTCATGCGGCTTAGCCCTATGGCTATGGCAAGGTCATCAAATGACGCTACTCGACGCCTTACGTCTAGCCAGCTTTAATGTGGTTTCAGTGGTCACCACCACGGGCTATGGCTTGACTGATTACACAGCCTGGGGAGCACTCGCTAATGTCGCGTTTTTATTTCTTATGTTTGTCGGCAGTTGTTCAGGCTCAACCTCTGGCGGCATCAAGATATTCCGTTTCCAAATCGCCTTGTCGATAATGAAAGAGCAACTTAAACAACAGTTTCATCCCAATGGCGTTTTTCGCGAACGCTACAACGGTAGAGTGATCAATGAAGATATCGTGCGCTCATTGGTCACTTTTATTCTGTTATTTTTACTGGTGATTGTGCTGCTATCCATCATTTTAGTGCTCACCGGCCTCGACCCAACTACCAGTTTTTCAGGTGCTATTACCGCTGTGACCAATGTTGGGCCAGGTTTAGGGCATATCATTGGCCCTGCCGGTAACTTCTCTTCGCTGCCCGATATAGCAAAATGGGCACTGGCCATAGGAATGTTATTAGGCCGGTTAGAAATCCTCACCGTTGCAGTGTTATTTCATCCCGGGTTTTGGAAGTATTAGCTCACGACTCGTTCATAAGTGCTGAAATGAAATCTAATCAAGATAAATAGAAACTAGTTAACACCATACCCCATACACTGGATAATCAGACAAGGTTTTACTATCCTCGCAAGCAAGCGCAATGGGTTCAATCACAATGGAGGCGTAGTTGAAGAGTAAAGGATTATTTCTTGGGTACGCATCAAGTGCGCTATTGGGTGTATGGTTAGCAGGCTTGAAAGGCATTGCAGGTTTGCACTTGCTGCAGTCAGCGGTGCTCGCTATTGCCATCATTGCGCTGTTGTTTTTACGTTATGATAAGTAAGCATTTAGGCGCTCTAATTTACCGACTTTGATTGCGAATATAAGTAGGCACCGCCAGCTTCTCATCCAAGCTTTCAAACTTAGGTTGCGTCATCGTACTGATGATATTATTCAGTTCATCATAGCTAACATTAAAAATGCGTGACGCCGTCATTAATCCATTGATGAAACTCTTTTGCTCTCGTCGCTGCTGCAAGTCGCTTGTTGGTATTAAGCTGTACCGTTCACACTCTTTAGAAAGCAACGCCAAAAGCTCAAACTTTTGAGAATCAAATTGATCGCTCATACCGCACTCCCATCAGCCATAGAACCAACATCGATTAATATAACAAATAAAACAATAACCTGCCTATCTCTATGAATAGCCAGTCAGGAAAATTACCTATTATCGTGACAAAGTATATTTATCTATTGATTGAGAGAGCTGCAATCGCAAAAGCGCTAGTCAGCTAAGCTCACCAAGTGGTCGGCATACACGTTGACATCATCCCAGTCGGTGTAGTCAATAATTGCTTTAGGATCGGTTGGGCCATCTGTGATTTTCATGATTAGCTGAATCATCATGCGGTCATACCAACGCCACGAGGGGTAGTCGACTTTACCAGCTATCACTTTGACATCTTGTGGTGTCCAAGCTGACAACTCGATAAATTTCTGCAGGTATTTATTGTTTTCAGGTACGCGCTTTTCAGGATTACGCGCCACCACGTTAACGCTGAAAAAGCTGTTCGGCTTAGCCTTGATTTGCTGCTGATATTGCTTAACAAACTCAAATACTGACTTGTGGTAACTGCCATAGAGCACACAAGCCCCCAAGGCAATAACATCATATTTTTGCCAATCAATATCGGCCGCTTGCTCTATATGAATAATGTCACAGGCTATACTTTGTGATTGCAGATGCTCTGCCATAGCGCGTGCAATTTTAGCGGTATGCCCACCACGCGAATAATAAAGTACTAGCACTGATTTCATTGAAAGCCCATTTGAATAGAGTTGACCAATCACCATTGTTGCAGTTGCGACGAAAATAAAACGCTGAATGGATCACAAATTGCTGATCCGCTCGTGGGATATAAAAGCAAATGCTAAATAAAAGCGGACTCGATCATACTATTGGTAACTGAAATTGAGTTCAGTTTGCACCAGCAGTATGATTGATTAAACCACACCACTCAATTAGAATTATCTAATCAAATATACAAGTGAGTCTGTCCGATGCAAAAAGAGATCGATGTCAACGAAATGGTGACCAATGCCCAAAGCGCGGCGAAATGGCTTAAAGCTATTGCGAACCCGTATCGGTTAATGATCTTGTGCCAGTTGCTGGATAATGAATTGAGCGTGACAGAGTTGAATGCATCAATCCCGCTTAGTCAATCTGCTTTATCGCAGCATTTGGCGGTATTGCGTGCCGAAGATTTGGTGTCGACCCGTAAAAGCTCACAAGTGGTGTTTTATACGCTGAAAAATGAGCAAGTCACTGAGGTGATTTCTATTTTGTACGAGAAATATTGCGCCAAGTAGCGGCAATACTCACCAAGCTCGCGCTTGGTGAGCCAGATTTACCTAGCGTTCGCTAAACGCGTTTCCAAAATGCTCAACTCCTTCCCAATCAGTAAACTCATAGGTCCCGCTGGTGTCTGTAGGCCCTTTAGTGATCCACATAATTAATCGAATCATACTGCGATCAAATAAGCGATATTTAGGGTAATCAATCTTGCCAGCGAACACGGCTAACTGCTGCGGTTCCCACAGAGACAACTGCAGGAACTTTTTCATATAAGGATTGGTTTCAGGCGTATTTTTTTCTGGTTTTCGCGCCACGACGTTAACAGTGAAAAAACCATTTTTCTTGCTGTTTAATACCGCACGATGACGATTAACATACTGATATAACGCAGGGCGATGCTTACCGTAACGAATACTCGCCCCAATCAATACTTTGTCATAATAAGATAAGTTGATGCTATGGGCATCGTCTAGGGCGACGACAGTAACTTTGTCACCCTTAGCCGTACAAATGGCTTGAAGACGGTCACAAATCACCTTAGTTTGCCCATCAACACTAGAGTATATAATTAACGTATTGCTCATCAATTCTTCCAAAAAGTTGGCGTAAATAGCACCAGAAGCGTAAAGACTTCAAGGCGGCCAAAAATCATCGCGACAACTAACACCCACTTGGCGCCATCGCCAATACTCGCGTAGTTACTCGCCACTTCTCCCAATCCGGGACCCAAGTTATTCAAGCAAGCCGCAGTCGCACTAAAAGCGGTAATATTGTCTAATCCCATCGCCATTAAAATCAGCATGCAAATCACAAACACTAACGCGTAAGCAGAAAAGAAGCCCCAAACCGCATCAATCACACGATCAGGCAAAGCCTTACCACCAATACGGATGGAGAACATGCCCCGCGGATGCACTAAGCGTTTTAACTCACGAGAGCCCTGCAACAGCAGCAAGATCATTCGCATCACTTTAATACCGCCAGCCGTTGAACCACCGCAACCACCAATAAAGCTAGAAAAGATCAATAGCATAGGTAAAAACAGAGGCCACATATGGAAGCTTTCGGTACCAAAGCCTGCGGTTGTTGAAATAGAAACTGCTTGAAACAGGGCAAAATCTAGGGTTTCTTCAGGGCTGTCGTATATCCCAGAGTGGTACAGCGTAATAAAACAGATTGCGGTTAAAATTAACTGAATTGCGATTAACACTTTAAACTCAGCATCCCTAAAATAGACTTTTAGGTTAAGTCCACGTCGTGTAAATGCCGCGAAGTGTAGGCTAAAGTTAAGCGCCGCAATCAACAAAAATACCACACACACCATGTTGATAGCCGTGCTATCAAAGTAGCCCATACTGGCATCATGGGTTGAAAAACCGCCAATAGCGATAGTAGAAAAAGAGTGACAAATGGCGTCAAACACATCCATACCCGCCACCCAATAAGCAAACGCGCAAGCGACAGTTAACGCAAAATAGATATACCACAGCGCTTTGGCTGTTTCCGCTATTCGGGGGGTCATCTTACTGTCTTTTACCGGCCCAGGCATTTCTGCTCGATATAACTGCATCCCCCCAATACCTAAAACAGGCAAAATCGCCACGGCTAATACAATGATCCCCATACCACCAAGCCACTGCAATAGATGACGATAGAATAAAATGGCTTTCGGCAGCGTATCGAGACCAACCAATACGGTAGCCCCTGTGGTTGTTAGCGCAGAAAAAGACTCAAAAAAGCTGTCGGTGAGACTAAGATTTGGCTGACTGGAGAAAATAAACGGCACCGCACCAATAGAGCCCAGTACGCACCAAAACAACACCACTAACAAGAAGCCTTCTCGGGTACGTAAGTCTTCTTTAGAGTGACGATTGGGGTACCACAGCATGAAGCCAAGTAGCAGGCTCAAGAAAAAGGCTTGGATAAATGCCGTGCCACCGCCATCTTTATAGATCACCGCCACTAACGCAGAGGGAAGCAGCGAGATAGAAAACAAGCCCATCAGTAGACCGGTTATTCTTATTATCGTTCTATATTGCATTAGGGCTTATTCTACTCATCCATTTAAGCAAAGGTGTGCAGGCCAGCATCTACTGGCGGCATTTGCGGCTATTTTCGCACAAATCATTGGGTCAGCACAGCGATTAGTCATGCCGAGCCAACCCGATAACAGGAGCACAGCTTAATTCGTTGTAGCAATTAAGTATATTAGCGGCTGCGGCACATAAATCATTAGTCCAAACGTAGCTGTAACTGCCCCTGACTAATCGTGGCCAAATCCGCATTGAGTTCAGTTAAACTTGCTTTAGGTATGGCAATGATCAAGGTGACTTGATCGGCAAAGACTCTGTCTTCGATTAACGCATTAGCCTTACTAACAAAATGCTCTATATCTTTAAGCTGTGCATAATCACACGCTAAGCTAACACGATAACGTATCTGCTTTAAGCTAGTCGGTAACAGCTTAACTGCTTGCTTGATACCAGAGCTATACGCCCGAACCAAGCCACCCACGCCTAACTTAGTGCCGCCAAAATAACGGATAACAACCGCCCCAATCTCACCGATATTAGCTCCCTGTAGTGATGCCAACATTGGCCGGCCGGCACTGCCCGCAGGTTCACCATCATCACTGGAGCCAATCTCGACCTGATTGTCGGGGGCAGCACTGACAAACGCATAACAATAGTGACTAGCCCCAGGATACTCAGCCTTGAGGTTAGTAAGCACACACTTAAACACCTCTTCACTATCACAATGAAACAGTACCGTGATAAACCTGCTATGTTTAATCTCCTCTTCAAACGTATAGGTTTGTGCCGGGATTAAATAACTTTCGCTCAATTGACGACCCTTTTATAGTGAGTGAACAACGATGCCCAGCCAGCTAATCATTCAAGCCTAAGTCTCGGGTCATGTTTTCTACGCGATCATTATGAACGATAACGTTATCTTCAATACGAATGCCGCCGAATGGGCGTAATTGCTCAACCGTATTCCACTGTACCATTTGGCTTCGTTTGTCAGCTTTAAGCGACGCCAGCAATGAATCAATAATGTATAAGCCTGGCTCAATGGTGAGCACTTGGTTTACATCTAACGTGCGAGTACAACGTAAAAATGGGTGCGCTTGTGGCGGAGCGATATGGGTACCGCGCTCATCATGTAAAAATCCACCCATATCATGCACCTGCAGACCCAACATATGCCCTAAACCATGGGGGAAAAATGCCGCCGTTACGCCAGATTCAATTAAATCCGCAACCCCTCCATTAGCCAAGTTAAAATCAATCAGGATTTGCGCTAGCTTTTGATGGGTAGCGACATGCAGATCAACATATTTGACCCCAGGGCGCATCATATCGATGATTTGACGCTGCAGCACATCAACGGCTGTAATTAACTCGCCAAATAGATTCTTTTCAAACGCGTAAGTACGGGTAATGTCAGCCGCATAACCAGAGAAGCTTGCACCGGCATCAATTAAGAAAGAGTGACGCTCTGCCGGCGCTTGATGCTCAAGTGCTGTGTAGTGCAATATCGCCGCGTTTTCATTTAATGCCACAATATTGCCATAGGGCATCTGGTTTTCACCTTGATCGGTTGCCGCTAAATAGCTTTGCTGAATTTCAAACTCACTTGCTCCGCCATAAAACGCACTTTTTGCGGCTAAGTGCCCTTTTACCGCGATGTGGTTGGCCTGACGCAGACACACAAGTTCATAGTCGGTTTTTGTGGCACGGTGATAGTGCAAGTAGCTAATCACAGCTTCAGGGTTGCGAGCCGTAAACCCTAGCACTTCGGCCACATCAATATGTTCACCAATATAGGCCCATTGGCCAACTTGGTCGGGTAATAGCTCAGCCACTTTGTCGGCTTTAGTGAGTAACTTGATATCTAATTCTTGAGTCCAAAACGCAGTAGGTACATCGGCAACTTTGTGCCAAAAATCTTCAGGGCGATAAAAAATTAACTGTGGTTTGTCTTTACCGTTAACTAACAACCAGCAATGGGGGTTATCAACCACTGGCAGCCAAGCTTTAAAATGCGGGTTAACCTTAAAGGGATAGTCCATGTCATCGAGAAATTGGCGGTGTGGCTGCCCTGAGTGAATAACCAGTCCAGCAAGATTCTCTCGAGCACAAATTTCAGCAACACGACGATTAAGCTCGGTGATATGCGCCGGATACAGTGCGGCTAATTTTTCCATGGCTAGTTCCCTTTTGTATTTTTAGGACATTTGCACCAATTGTTTGCTGTCATATCGGTGCATGACTCTGTTTGCTAAAGTCTATCATAAAGGCGAATTTATCGGCTAACTGAAGAAAATTAAACAACCGTTTAAATTGGGTGTTGAAATTTTTTCAAATACAACGCACACTGTCTGGCAACTGGTCAAATGATGGCCTGCTGTGAGAAAGCCTTACCCGAGAATAATGATAAGTTGACTGGGTATCACGCAAAAAGGAAGCAAGCAATGATCTACCAAAGCCCTACGATTCAAGTTGAGATGCTTGAAAATAATATAGCCAAATTATGTTTTAATTCGCCAGGCTCGGTGAACAAGTTTGATAAAGAGACACTGGATTCGCTCAACGCTGCACTCGATAGCATTATGCAGCAACAAGCAGATATCAATGCTGTCTTGGTCACTTCTGCAAAAGACACCTTTATTGTAGGCGCTGACATTACCGAATTCTTAGGTCTATTTGCTCAACCAGAATCTGTGTTACATGAGTGGATTGTGCAAGCCAACGACGTATTCAATAAGCTTGAAGATCTACCCTTCCCAACTATCTCAGCGGTGAAAGGTTTTGCACTCGGTGGCGGCTGTGAAGCAATTTTAGCAACCGACTTCCGTATCGCTGACAGCAGTGCCCGTATTGGTCTCCCTGAAACTAAATTAGGCCTTATTCCAGGCTTTGGTGGCACAGTAAGATTACCTCGGGTAATTGGCGCTGATAATGCACTAGAGTGGATTACATCAGGTAAAGAGCAACGTCCAGACAAAGCCCTACAAGTCGGCGCCATTGACGCAGTTGTTGAAGCTGACGTGCTTGAACAAGCTGCGATTCAAATGCTCAAAGATGCCCTATCTGGTGACTTAGATTGGCAAGCTCGCCGCGCGCAAAAGCAAGCGCCGCTAACACTGCCGAAGTTGGAAGCCATGATGTCATTTGCCACCGCCAAAGGCATGGTATTCAAAGTGGCTGGTAAACATTACCCCGCGCCTATGGCTGCGGTTGACGTGATTGAAAAAGCATCACAAGGTGACCGCAGTGCAGCACTAGCTGTTGAACATCAAGCCTTTATTAAACTAGCTAAAACCGAGGTCGCACAAGCATTAATTGGTATTTTCCTTAATGACCAATTGGTTAAAGGCAAAGCTAAGAAAGCAAGTAAACAAGCGCAAGCAGTTAACAGTGCAGCGGTGCTTGGTGCAGGTATTATGGGTGGTGGCATTGCATATCAAAGTGCCAGTAAAGGCACACCGATTGTCATGAAAGACATTGCTCAGCCTGCATTGGATCTTGGTTTAGGTGAAGCATCGAAGCTACTTGCGGCGCAGATTAAACGCGGCCGCTCTACCCCAGCCAAAATGGCGAAGGTGCTAAATAACATCACCGCGACTCTGGATTACAGCGCAGTTAAGCAAGCCGATGTGGTGGTTGAAGCGGTTGTTGAACATCCAAAAGTTAAAGCAACGGTATTGGCAGAGGTTGAGCAGCATGTGAGTGACGATGCCATTATTACCTCTAACACTTCTACCATCTCAATCAACTTGCTAGCTAAAAGCCTGAAAAAGCCTGAACGTTTCTGTGGTATGCACTTCTTTAACCCTGTGCACAAAATGCCACTAGTTGAAGTTATTCGTGGTGAAAACAGCAGTGAAGAAACCATCGCTTCAGTCGTCGCTTATGCAAGTAAAATGGGCAAAACCCCTATCGTAGTGAATGATTGCCCAGGCTTCTTCGTCAACCGTGTTTTGTTCCCTTACTTTGCGGGCTTCAGCGGCCTACTTGCCGATGGTGCTGATTTCAAAGCCATTGATAAAGTGATGGAAAAGCAGTTTGGCTGGCCAATGGGCCCCGCTTATCTGTTAGATGTTGTAGGCCTAGATACAGGTCATCATGCGCAAGCGGTAATGGCTGAAGGCTTCCCAGACCGTATGGGTAAAACTGGTAAAGACGCTATTGATGTGATGTTTGAAGCTGAACGCTTTGGCCAGAAAAATGACAAAGGCTTTTACCAATACTCAATCGACCGTCGCGGCAAGCCAAAGAAAGACCTTGACCCAGTCGCATACGAGTTATTAGGTAATGCCTTTGGTGAATTAAAAGAGTTTAGTAGCGACGAGATTATTGCCCGCACTATGATACCTATGGTTATTGAAACCGTACGTTGTCTAGAAGAAGGTATTATCGCTTCGCCGGCTGAGGCTGACATGGGGCTGGTTTACGGCTTAGGTTTCCCACCATTTAGAGGCGGCGTATTCCGCTATATTGACACCATGGGCGTGGCCAACTTTGTTGCTCTAGCTGACCAATACGCACACTTAGGTGGCTTATATCAAGTTACTGATAATATGCGTGAACTTGCTAAAAACAACGGTAGCTACTACCCAGCCTAACAGCCCAGAAGGATCAAGAAAATGAAACAAGCAGTAATTGTAGATTGCATCCGTACTCCAATGGGCCGCTCTAAGGCCGGAGTATTTAGAAATGTACGTGCCGAAACACTATCAGCTGAGCTAATGAAAGCCTTGTTGGTTAGAAACCCTCAACTGGATCCAAACACGATTGAAGATGTGATTTGGGGCTGTGTTCAACAAACACTTGAGCAAGGTTTTAACATTGCTCGAAACGCAGCACTATTAGCTGGGCTACCTAAACAAGCTGGCGCGGTGACGGTGAACCGTTTATGTGGTTCCTCAATGGAAGCCATTCACCAAGCTGCTCGCGCAATCATGACCGGCATGGGTGATACCTTTATTGTTGGTGGTGTTGAACATATGGGTCACGTGCCGATGAACCACGGTGTCGACTTTCACCCAGGGCTTGCCAACAATGTTGCAAAAGCTTCCGGTATGATGGGCTTAACCGCGGAAATGCTGGGCAAAATGCACGGTATTACCCGCCAGCAACAAGATGAGTTTGCAGTTCGTTCACATCAACGCGCCCACGCAGCCACCATTGAAGGCCGTTTTGCCAATGAGATTCATGCCATTGAAGGCCATGATGCCAGCGGTGCACTGATTAAAGTGGCACATGATGAAGTCATTCGCCCAGAAACAACCATGGAATCACTTGCAGGCTTACGTCCGGTGTTTGACCCCGCCAATGGTACAGTTACCGCAGGCACCTCATCGGCACTGTCTGATGGTGCATCTGCCATGTTAGTCATGGAAGAAGAGAAGGCCAAAGCTTTAGGTTTACCTATTCGTGCACGTATCCGCTCAATGGCCGTTGCCGGTTGTGATGCCGCTATTATGGGTTACGGCCCAGTACCAGCTACGCAAAAGGCCTTGCAACGTGCTGGCTTAACTGTTGCAGATCTTGATGTTATTGAGCTTAACGAAGCTTTTGCAGCACAATCACTCCCTTGTGTGAAAGACCTTGGGTTAATGGATGTTGTCGACGAAAAGATTAACCTAAACGGTGGCGCTATCGCCCTTGGCCATCCACTTGGTTGTTCAGGTTCACGCATCTCTACCACGCTGATTAATCTTATGGAAAGTAAAGATGCGACCTTAGGTCTTGCCACAATGTGTATCGGTCTAGGTCAAGGTATCGCAACGGTATTTGAAAGAACTTAGAGACTCATAAATTTTGCAAAAGGGTGCTTAGCGGCACCCTTTTTTAATGCCTTAAGTTAATGTTTCACGTGAAACATCGGCAGTGATATGATCAACCTACACCTGCTTTCACTAAGGGTTCAACCAATGACACCAGCGATAAACTGCCTAACACGAGCCAAAATAAAGTTCGACATTCATACTTATCAGCATGATGAAGCGGTTAAATCCTACGGACTGGAAGCCGCGGAGAAGCTTAATCTTGATGTAAACAGTGTTTTTAAAACCTTAGTTGTGCAAGTAGATAACCAAGGTTTGGCGGTAGCAATTATTCCTGTTCACCTTAAGCTACACCTAAAAGCGTTAGCAAAAATTTTTGCAGCCAAAAAAGTTGCTATGGCACAGGCGCAGGATGTATTACGTTCTACAGGTTATGTGCTTGGTGGGGTTAGTCCGTTAGGACAGAAAAAGAAACTCCCTACTGTGTTAGATACCCGTGCAGTTAATCAACCTGAGATTTATGTTAGTGGCGGCAAGCGTGGCTTAGACATTAGCTTGTCTGTAAAGGACTTGATCGAGTTAACTAAGGCAAAAACGGCTGATATAGCGAACTAGACACCCTAATGTTTCACGTGAAACATGTTTATCGACTCATCTCACAAAAGTGATCGATAGGCTTGGATTAGCCCCTGCTCTCGCGTAATATTAGCCTCTTCTGTTACACCCATAAGGTTTGTAAGTATGACCGATCAATTCTCTCAAGCTCAGCATCAACTTAACGCATTAGGACTTCGATGCCCTGAGCCCGTTATGATGGTACGTAAATCTGTGAGAAAAATGGCCGATGGCGAAACTTTACTTATTGTTGCCGATGACCCAGCGACAACTCGCGATATTCCAAGCTTTTGTGAGTTTATGGATCACACCCTTATCGCAAGCCAAACAGAATCAACACCCTACCAATACCTGATAAAGAAAGGTTTATAACCCAAGCGGTCCCCATCCTCGACCCAATTTTCCCTACCTAGGCCCGCCGTATACAGCAGCTCCACTTCCTGACTTGTTATAGTCATGAAGACTATTGCCACCGTCAGTAGTGATGTCTACACTGATTGCATTCGGCAAAAGGGAGAATCACCATGGCAAGTCTGCTTGGCATTAGCTATAAGACCGTAAAAAAAGGCCCAATGATAGAAACTGGGAGTGCACTGGTCACCACAACATCTGGCGTAGCACAGGATGTGTTTGGTCGCCCAGGTAAGAGACAGGTTACCGTCATGTCAGCAGAACAGTGGCGAGTCGCCTGCGACAGCATTAATGTTGACCTGCCGTGGACGACTCGCCGAGCTAATTTGCTTGTAGAAGGGCTTAGCTTTAGTCAGCAAGACTTAGGCAAGACGCTGGAAATTGGAACACTCAAGCTGCTGATCACTGGCGAAACGGATCCCTGTAAGAAAATGGAAATAGCGCAACCTGGCCTTGAAAATGCCCTACTTCCAGACTGGCGAGGCGGCGTGACTTGTCGGGTAGTTAATGATGCGACCATCGCCATTGGTGATATAGTTATCCTAAGTTAATCCAGAGAACATTCGCTCGAATATCCCACACACCAGCAGCCGTTAGGCTGCTTTTTTTTGCCATTAAAATTATGTCACAGAAAAGTTGTTTTACTGCTGCTAAATATGTGCGATAAATACCAGTCAGCCTCATCCCTAGATTGATGCTAACTGCAACAAAGCCATACTAGGGAGCCTGCGTACCCGCTACTGGTACCTACACAACTATAAAAACAACTAGCAGGGAATAACATGCTAAAACTAAAACTTACACCGCTATGCACTGCTATCGCATTAAGCTTAAGCAGCGCGGCATTTGCAGAAACCAACACCGAAGAAGCCAAAAAGTGGCAAGTCAACGCACCACAAGATGCCCCTTTGCAACAAGTTGCTGTTGATGTCACCGAAGGCACATGGATGAACGTGAGTGTCAGCCCTGATAGTAAGCACATCGTGTTCGATTTACTTGGTGATATTTATCAAATGCCGATTTCTGGCGGCGAAGCTAAACCCCTAGCTTCAGGCATTGCTTGGCAAATGCAGCCTGTTTATAGCCCCGATGGCAAATATATCGCGTTTACGTCTGATGAAGATGGCGGCGATAACATCTGGATTATGGACGCTGATGGCAGCAACCCACGCCCTGTGACCAAAGAGACATTTCGTTTATTGAACAGCCCTGCATGGAGCCCAGACTCGCAATACTTGGTGGCCCGTAAACACTTTACTGGTAGTCGTAGTCTAGGAGCCGGTGAAGTATGGCTGTACCATGTCGCTGGTGGTGATGGTGTTAAACTCACTGAACGTCCCAATGAGCAAAAAGATCTTGGCGAACCCGCCTATTCACCTGATGGACGTTATATCTATTTTAGCCAGGACGCCACCCCCGGCAAGACCTTCCACTACTCAAAAGATTCTGTAAAAGGCATCTACAAGATCAAGCGCTACGATACTCAGACAGGCGACATTGAGGTGCTAATTGAAGGCACGGGTGGTGCGATACGTCCAACCCCGAGTCCTGATGGTAAAAAACTCGCATATATTAAGCGTGATGGTTTTCAGTCTACCCTGTATTTACTCGATCTAAAATCAGGTGCAACCGAAAAGCTATACGATAAGCTTGATCGTGATATGCAAGAAACATGGGCTATCCATGGTGTTTACCCCACCATGAGCTGGACTGCAGATAACGAGCAGATCGTATTCTGGGCAGGCGGCAAGATCAACAAACTTGATATTGCATCTAAGCAAGTAGACAACATTCCATTTGCCGTTAAAACTGAGCGTGCAGTTCAGCCGTCAGTGCGTTTTACCCAAAATCTAGACCAAGACCAGTTTGATGTAAAAATGCTGCGCATGGCGCAAGTATCACCAGATGGTAAGAAAGTGGTTTACGAGGCCCTAGGTAAGCTATGGATAAAAAGCCTACCCGATGGTTCAGTTAAACGTTTAACCCGCTTAGATAGCGATCTACGAGAGCTATACCCACAATGGTCTAGAGATGGTAAGCAATTAGTTTTCACTACTTGGGATGATGACGACCAAGGCAGCGTCCGCGTAATGACCTTACGCAACAAACGCGTAAAAACACTCACCCAAGAACCAGGCAAATATGTAGAACCTACCTTCTCTCCCGACGGTGATATGGTGGTTTACCGTAAAGCGAAAGGCGGTAATGTGACGCCAACAACGTGGTCACAAGAGCCGGGCTTATATCGAGTCACAACAAAAGGAACCGACACATTCAAATTGTCAGCCAAAGGGTATCAACCACAATTTGGCGCTGACAACGAACGTGTTTACTTCATGGACTATGGTGACACTCCACAACTGTCATCCATCAACATGCACGGCTTCCAACCTCAAGTGCACTATACCAGTAAGCATGCTACAGAATTTAGAGTGTCGCCTGATGGTAAACAGTTAGCATTTGCAGAGCGCTTTAGAGTTTATGTTACCCCGTTTGCTAAACATGGTGAAACTATCCAAATTGGCCCTAAAGCCAGTAATTTACCGGTTAGCCAGCTTAGTGTAAGAGCGGGTGAAAGTATCAGTTGGAACAACCGTAGCAACCAGCTGTACTGGACCTTAGGTCCTGAGTTATATCAGGTAGGTGTCGACACTAATTATCAAGCCGATGCAGACAAAGCTGAGCCAACAATTACAGAGATCGGCTTTAGCCAAGAAGCTGATGTTCCACGTGGAACAGTAGCATTTGTTGGCGGACAAATTATCACTATGGAGCAAGACCAAGTCATTGAAAATGGCGTAGTGATAGTCAAAGACAATAAGATCATTACAGTTGGTGATGCCAATACTGACATTCCAAGTGGCGCTAAAGTCATTGATATTAAGGGCAAGACTTTAATGCCCGGTTTGTTCGATGCTCACGCCCATGGTGCTCAAGCAGACAATGAGATTATTCCTCAGCAAAACTGGGAGTTATACTCCAACCTTTCACTAGGTGTAACGGCTATCCACGACCCTTCTAATGACACCACCGAAATTTTTGCCGCAGCAGAACAGCAAAAAGCCGGTAACATTGTCGGCCCGAGAATCTTCTCAACCGGTACCATTTTGTATGGCGCAAATGCGCCAGGATATACTTCCCACATCGATTCACTGGATGATGCCAAGTTCCATTTAGAACGACTGAAGAAAGTGGGTGCATTCAGCGTCAAGAGTTATAACCAACCGCGCCGGAACCAGCGTCAACAAGTGATCACCGCAGCACGTGAACTTGAAATGATGGTAGTACCGGAAGGCGGAAGTTTGCTGCAACACAACCTCACTATGATTGCTGATGGTCATACAACCATCGAGCACTCTCTACCTGCTGGTGCAATCTATGATGATGTCAAGCAGTTCTGGAGCCAGACAGAAGTTGCCTATACACCAACATTAGTCGTGGCATACGGTGGTATTTCAGGAGAAAACTATTGGTATGATAAGACCGATGTTTGGGCTCACCCGCGTCTATCTATGTATGTACCAAGTGATAGATTAGAAGCCCGCTCGATGCGTAGACCCAAAGCACCCGATGCCCACTACAATCACTTCAACGTGGCAAGAGTCGCAAACGAAATGAATGAGCTGGGAATTAAGCCTAACATTGGTGCCCATGGTCAGCGTGAAGGTTTAGCAGCTCATTGGGAAATGTGGATGTTTGCTCAAGGTGGTATGAGTAACCTTGAAGTACTAAAAACGGCCACCATCAACCCAGCAAAAACATTTGGAATGGATCATCAGATTGGTTCAATTAAAGCGGGTAAGTTAGCTGACCTGATTGTTATTGATGGTGACCCACTAACGGACATCCGCCAAACTGATCGAGTGAGCTATACCATGGTTAACGGTAAACTGTTTGACGCCGAAACCATGAATGAGCTAAATGGTGACAAAAAACAACGTAAAAAGTTTTTCTTTGAAACCGATAAGTAGTCGTCAAACTTAGGTTTCAGGAAAATTAATTTTTTTGTCAAAATTGATTAGCAAAAAAGGCATGTTCCACGTGGAACATGCCTTTTTTAAAATCTACTCTTTTGTACTATTGTTCCCAGCCGGCTAATCATTTAGCTTGAGGCTTGTTGAAGTAAGGATGTTTTCAACACAACAACTATAAATAGCAAAAAGGAATTAAAATGAAAATTCTAAAAAGTAAGAAATCTTTGGGTGCATTAGCTGTAATTTTATCTTTATCTTCTTCAATGACATACGCTGGAAATTGGTGTGATAAAATTGAAGAGCGCTGTGGTAATAGTAGTCTTTGCTTCTGCAAGTTATTCTAGAACTTAAATTTATAGAGGTGAGGCCTCACCTCTATATCAATTAAATACTATAACAAAAACAATCTGTTGTATGATCGTTAACCATGCCTACCGCTTGCATAAACGCATAACAAATAGTCGGTCCGACAAAGTTAAATCCGGCTTTTTTAAGCGCTTTAGACATTGCTTCTGACTCCGTCGTTTGCGCTGGCACCTCAGCCATAGACTTAAACTGATTATTAATCGGTTTACCACCAACAAAATCCCACAAAAATTGGCTAAAATCGATTCCCTGCTGTTCCATAGCGACAAAAGCGCGCGCATTGCGAATAATGGAATTAATCTTCAATCGGTTCCGGACAATGCCAGAATCCTGCATTAAGGTCTCGACATTTTGCTCATCATATTTCGAGACTATATAAGGATCAAAATTAGCAAAAGCCGCTTCGTAATTTTGTTGTTTCTTAAGAATGGTTATCCAAGACAAACCTGCTTGTTGACCATCTAAACATAACTTGGCAAACAACTCCTGCTTATCATAAACCGGCCTTCCCCAAACATTATCATGATATGCCTGATATATCGGGTCATTACCAACCCAACTACAGCGTGTCGTATCCATCAGAAAATCCCATTTTTTCGCTATTGAGTTAGAAAATAACCTACATAAGCGTAATTCTACAAGGTATAATCGAAACCATTTTCTATCACCAGCCGACAGTAGTAGACATGACGACGAAACACGACATCAAAACATTCCAGGGATTTATCTTAACCCTGCAGGAATATTGGGCGCAGCAAGGTTGCGCAATTGTTCAACCATTGGATATGGAAGTCGGCGCGGGTACATTCCACCCGATGACTTTTTTACGCTCTCTAGGCCCTGAGCCAATGAGCAGTGCTTACGTCCAGCCATGTCGCCGCCCGACCGATGGTCGTTATGGCGACAACCCAAACCGTCTACAACACTACTATCAATTTCAGGTGATCTTGAAACCTTCTCCATCAAACATCCAAGAGTTGTACCTTGGCTCGCTTGAAGCATTGGGTGTCGATATGGGCGTACATGATGTTCGCTTTGTTGAAGACAACTGGGAATCGCCAACACTCGGCGCTTGGGGACTTGGCTGGGAAGTGTGGCTCAATGGTATGGAAGTTTCACAGTTTACCTACTTCCAGCAAGTGGGCGGTCTAGAATGTAGCCCTGTGACAGGTGAGATCACCTATGGCCTAGAACGCTTGGCGATGTATATTCAAGAAGTTGATAGTGTTTACGACCTTGTCTGGACAGATGGTCCTATGGGCAAGATCATGTATGGCGATATCTTCCATCAAAACGAAGTTGAACAGTCTACTTACAACTTTGAACACGCTAATGTCGATGTCCTATTTAAGCAGTTTGAAGATTGCGAACAAGCCTGCAATGAACTGTTAGCGCTGGAAACACCCTTGCCATTACCTGCCTACGAGCAAGTAATGAAGGCCTCACATGCCTTTAACCTGCTTGATGCACGCCATGCTATCTCGGTGACAGAACGCCAACGTTACATTCTCCGCGTTAGAACTATGGCTAAAGCCGTTGCAGAATCTTATTATCAAGCGCGTGAAGCTCTTGGCTTCCCAATGTGTAAGTAGAGGTACCTTATAATGAAATTTGAAAACTTACTCATTGAAGTAGGCACAGAAGAACTGCCACCAAAGGCATTAAGAACACTTGCTGAGTCATTTGTTAGTAACTTCACTGACGAACTAAACAAAGCTGAATTGAGCTTTGAATCAGCAACTTGGTATGCGGCGCCACGCCGTTTAGCAATAGCAGTAAACCAACTAGTGGTTGCCCAAGCGGACAAAGTCATAGAAAAGCGTGGCCCTGCTATCGCTCAAGCGTTCGATGCTGACGGAAACCCAACCAAAGCAGCCATGGGTTGGGCACGCGGTAATGGCATCTCAGTTGATCAAGCCGAACGCCTAGTCACCGACAAAGGTGAATGGCTACTGCACAAAGCAAAAGTGGTCGGCGTTGAAACCCAAAGCCTCGTTGCTGACATGGCCCAGCGCGCCTTAGATAAACTACCTATCCCTAAGCCTATGCGTTGGGGTAGCAGTAAAACTCAATTTATTCGTCCTGTGCACACGGTCACCATGTTATTTGGCAGCGAACTTATCGCCGGCGAGTTACTAGGCATTAAGTCAGCAAGAACCATTCGCGGCCACCGGTTCATGGGTGTTGATACATTTGAATTAGACCATGCTGATAACTATCTCAGCAGCTTGAAAGAACAAGGTAAAGTGGTCGCCGATTACGAAGCACGTAAGAGCCTGATTAAAGCAGATGCTCAAGCGGCAGCCGACAAAATTGGTGGCGTTGCTGAACTAGAAGATGACCTGCTAGAAGAAGTTGCATCATTGGTTGAATGGCCTGTTGTGCTATCAGCCAGCTTTGAAGAAAAGTTCCTCGATGTGCCAGCTGAAGCTTTGGTTTATACCATGAAGGGCGATCAAAAGTACTTCCCGGTATTTGATAAAAATGGCGCGCTACTGCCGCACTTTATCTTCGTGACCAACATCGAATCTAAAGATCCACAGCAAATCATTTCTGGTAATGAGAAAGTCGTTCGCCCTCGCCTTGCCGATGCTGAATTCTTCTTCGAAACTGATAAAAAACAAAGCCTAGAGTCACGTCTATCTAGCTTAGAAACCGTGGTATTCCAAAAACAACTGGGTACCATCAAACAACGCGTCGAACGTATCTCTGCGCTGGCAAGCTTTATCGCAAATAGCATAGGGGCCAATCAAGAAGAAGCGGCTCGTGCAGGCTTGCTGTCTAAGTCAGATTTGATGACCAATATGGTGATGGAGTTTACCGATCTGCAAGGTACCATGGGTATGCACTATGCGCGCCTAAATGGTGAAGCAGAGTCTGTAGCGGTTGCACTTGCACAGCAATACAAGCCAAAATTCTCTGGCGACACTGTACCAACAGCACCTATTTCTGTGTGTGTTGCTTTAGCGGAAAAACTCGATACGTTAGTGGGTATTTTTGGTATTGGCCAAGCCCCCAAAGGCGCTGCGGATCCATTTGCACTGCGTCGTGCCGCCATTGGTGTTTTACGCATCTGTTTAGAGAACAACTTGCCGCTCGATCTCGTCGACCTTATCGCCGAAGCACAAGCACTGCACGGTGACAACCTCACTAATGAGAATGTTGCAGAGCAAGTACTTGAGTTTTTCATGGGCCGCTTCAGAGCTTGGTATCAAGACCAAGGCGTCAGTGTTGATGTGATTCTGGCTGTACTTGCTCGTCGCCCTACGGCACCCGCTGACTTTGAAAGTCGCATCAAAGCCGTTGCACATTTTAGAACACTGGAGCAAGCCACGGCACTAGCAGCAGCGAATAAGCGTGTATCAAATATCTTAGCGAAAGTAGAAGGTGAATTACCTTCAACCATTAAACCTGAGCTATTGCAGGAAACTGCAGAGCAAGCGCTTGCAGCACAACTTGATAAGTTAGCCCCGCAACTGGCACCGCTTTTTGCTGCGGCGAACTACCAACAAGCGCTGCAATTACTTGCTGAACTGCGCGACACTGTAGATACCTTCTTCGAAGATGTGATGGTAATGGCAGACGATGAAGCCCTTAAGCAAAACCGCCTAGCTTTGCTTGCAAGTCTACGAGCGCAATTTTTGCATGCCGCGGATATCTCTTTGCTGCAATAGCAAAGACTAGCAAAATACAAAATGCACCCTCGGGTGCATTTTTTGTATCTGGCTTAGGTTGTTTTTCCACAATAATCACTCCACACTAATCACCACAACGCACAATAAGAGAACGACTTTTGGGCAACCCGATAATCTACCGACTGGGCGAAAGAGCATTGGTACTCGATCCCTCACCTTCGGCACCTATCAGTATGGCACTGCAACGCAAACTATGTTGGATAGCTGACTTATGCCGCGACAGACAAGAGATCATCAGTGCTGTACCGGGAATGAATAATCTCACCCTCACCCTTAGCGCTATGAGTCATATTCCGTCATGGCAACAGCAACTTCAACAGCTATGGGATGAAGCCGAAAGTGCACAATTATCAAGCCAGCACCATGTTATCGAAGTCAAATATGGTGGCCGTTATGGTGCAGACCTTGATGCGATCGCACGTCATCATCAAATAACCACCGGTGAAGTCATCGCGTACCACACCGCCCCCAGCTATCAAGTATGTTTTATCGGCTTTATGCCTGGCTTTGCCTATCTAACTGGCCTAGATAGCCGTATCGCAACACCAAGATTAGCAAGCCCACGTCAAAACGTGCCCGCTGGTAGTGTCGGTATTGGCGGTGAACAAACCGGGATTTATCCGGCAATGAGTCCTGGAGGTTGGCAGCTAATCGGTCATTGCGATATTGAATTATTTAGCCCAAATCACAACCCGCCTAGCTTACTTCAGCCCGGTGACAGCCTAAGCTTTACTGCGTTAAAGCCCGTTTCGCGAGGAACAGATGCTGCTAATTAATCAACTTGTCGGCATGGCAACCATTCAAGATTTAGGTCGGTACGGCTATGGCCATTTGGGCGTAGCCCAGTGTGGTGCTATAGACCGCCAAGCACTGCTACTGGCAAATAAGCTACTTAACAACTTAGATGATTGTGCCGCCATCGAGTTTACCGCTAGTCTCACTGTTACTTTTAGTCAAGATTGTTGGTTCACCATCACCGGCGCCCCGTTTATCGCCAATATTGCTCAGCGCAATATATGGCACGGGTGGCGCAATCGTGCCCGTAAAGGTGAGACGCTGACCATCATGGGACCGAAACAAGGCCGCTTTGGCTACCTTGCAGTAGAAGCTGGGTTTAGGGTCGACTCTGTTATGGCTAGCGCCAGTACGGATATAAACAGCGGTTTTGGTGGCTTAAATGGACGACTATTACAAGCAGGAGACCAAATCGGTATCAATCCCAGCAACACCAATATAAGTAAGCCTGTTGGCGCGGTGATTAGAGAAAACAATCGTAAATTACGGGCGCTGCCCGGCCCAGAGTTACAGCATTTTACTCCCCAAAGTCGCCAAGCATTTTGGCAGCAACACTGGCAAGTCAGTGACCAAAGTAACCGCATGGGTTATCGATTAAGCGGCGAGACACTAAAGACCCACAACTTAATTGAAATGCGCTCACACGGTGTCATATCTGGCGTAGTACAAATACCGCCAACCGGTGAGCCTATTGTATTGATGGCAGATGCTCAGGCCACTGGCGGTTACCCCCGCATAGCGACGGTAATAGAAGCTGATCTATGGAAACTGGCCCAATGCCAACCGGGTGACCACGTTCAGTTTGAGCATGTCAGCCCAGCACAAGCCGATGAAGCTAACCAAGAGTGGCAACGCTACTTCTACCGACTGCAGCGAGCGATGAATCACCATGGCTAAGTCAAAATATATTATCGATATCAATGCCGATCTGGGCGAAGGCTATCAATTTGACAGCCCTTTAATGGCGTTGGTGACTTCAGCGAGTATTGCCTGCGGTGGCCATGCCGGCGATACCAAGTCAATGCAGCAAAGTGTGTTGCTGGCAAAACACCACGGTGTGCGCATTGGTGCTCACCCCAGCTACCCTGATCCTGGTAATTTTGGTCGCCAGCCAATGCACTTGGCAGCCAATGAGCTCACCGCTAGCCTAATAAAGCAAATAAGCGCCCTAGATGCCATATGTGACGCTTTTGAGTGCAAAATGCACTATGTGAAGCCCCACGGTGCTTTATATAACCAGGTGGCCCACAGCAGCCGAGAAGCACATATTTTGTTTGATGCCATGCAGGCTGTTAACCCTAATTTGGCATTGATGACACTTGCCAATAGTCCGATAGTCGCGCTGGCACAACAGCAGGGTATAACGGTGATTGCAGAAGCTTTTGCTGACAGACGATACCTTAGCGATGGTCAGCTAAGCCCACGTAGCCAAGCTGGATCGACAATCGACAAAGTCAGCGAAGTAGTACAGCAAGCCAAAGCGATAGCCAGTGGCCAGCCTATTCCTACTATCGACAACCAACCCCTGACAATTACCGCGCAGTCATTATGTCTACATGGTGATAATGCCCATGCGCTGCAATCTGCTGAGCGGATTTGTCAGGCATTAGTATCGCGATAATCTATTTAGCTTAAGCACAAGTGGCTCGATACTGATGTCGCAAAGCGCTATTAACTTGGCAATAGATACAAAAAAGCCCCAGACAATGCTGAGGCTTTTTAAACGGCTATCGAACGAGACTACACGTCTAAGTTCGCCACATTGAGTGCATTTGACTCAATAAAGTCACGACGAGGTTCAACTTGATCACCCATTAGGCAGGTAAACAGTTGATCAGCGGCAATGGCATCTTCAATGGTTACTTTCAACATACGGCGCGACTCAGGATCCATGGTTGTTTCCCATAGTTGCTCTGGGTTCATCTCACCCAATCCTTTATAGCGTTGAATATACAAACCACGCTTAGAATCGTTCATTAACCAGTTTAAGGCTTCAACAAACGATGTCACTTCTTTAACGCGCTCACCACGTTTAACATAACCGCCCTCTTCAATCAGGCCGTCTAGTGCCTCAGCAAGCTTAGTCATGCGCTCGTAATCGCTAGAGTTTAAGAAGTCATAAGAGAACAAGTAGTGCGTGTCGATACCGTGTTTACGAATGGTAATTTTAGGTACATAGACTTGACGCTCAGCATCTAAGAAAGCTTCTGAACTAAAGATAAACCCACCAGACTCAGCTTCTGTTAATGCCGCAACGTAATTATCACACCACTGCTTAACCTTAGCTTCGTCAGTCATCAGCTCGTTGGTCAATGCGGGTTGATAAAGCATACGCTCAGTTAGCATCAGCGGGAAACGCTGCTCTAAACGGTCAAAAATAGCTTCCACTTCACGGTACTGGTAAACCAACTTCTCTAGTGGTGCACCTGACATTGCCGGTGCATCTTGAGATGCATGGATTTCACCACCGTCTAACGCAAGGTTGGTCAGGTATTCGGTTAACGCAGGATCATCTTTCAAGTACTGCTCTTGCTTACCTTTCTTCACTTTATAAAGTGGTGGCTGAGCAATGTAGACAAAACCACGCTCAATCAACTCAGGCATTTGACGGAAGAAGAAGGTCAATAGCAAGGTACGAATGTGCGAGCCATCGACGTCAGCATCGGTCATGATGACGATGTTATGGTAACGTGTTTTATCTGGATCGTATTCGTCACGACCAATACCACAGCCCAGTGCAGTAATCAGCGTTGCCACTTCTTGTGACGACAGCATCTTGTCGAAACGCGCTTTTTCTACGTTAAGAATTTTACCTTTCAATGGCAAAATAGCTTGGTTCTTACGATTACGACCCTGCTTAGCACTACCGCCCGCAGAGTCACCCTCCACTATGTAAATTTCAGATAGCGCGGGGTCTTTTTCTTGGCAATCAGCCAGTTTACCTGGCAGGCCACCTAAATCTAACGCACCTTTACGGCGTGTCATTTCACGAGCTTTACGCGCCGCTTCACGGGCACGAGCGGCATCGATAATCTTACCGACAATCAACTTCGCTTCCACTGGGTTTTCCAGTAGGTAATCACCAAGTTTTTCACCCATGGTCTGTTCGACCGCAGATTTTACCTCACTAGATACCAGCTTATCTTTGGTTTGCGAGCTGAACTTAGGATCCGGTACTTTAACTGAAATAACGGCAGTTAGGCCTTCACGAGCATCATCACCAGTGGCACTAGTCTTACCTTTCTTATTGAAGCCTTCACGCTCCATATAAGCATTAAGGTTACGGGTAAGTGCACTACGGAAACCCGCTAAGTGAGTACCGCCATCACGCTGAGGAATGTTGTTGGTAAAACAGAAAATGTTTTCCTGGAAGCCATCATTCCACTGCATTGCCACTTCAACGGTAATGCCATCTTCACGTTCTTGATTAAAGTGGAAGATCTCTTTGTTTACCGAAGTTTTGTTCACATTCAGATAGTCAACGAACGCGCTGATACCACCTTCATATTTGAAGAACTCATCTTTGTTATCTCGCTCATCAACCAAGCGAATACCAACACCTGAGTTAAGGAACGATAATTCACGAACACGCTTAGCAAGAATATCAAAATGAAATAGCGTGTCTGAGAACGTCTCATGGCTTGGCCAAAAACGAATAACCGTACCCGTTGTGGTTGAGTCACCCACAGGCTTAATTGGCTCGTTTGGCTCACCCATAGTGTAGAACTGCTCATAAACCTTGCCGTCACGACGAATAGTTAATTGCAGCTTTTCTGATAATGCGTTTACAACCGACACACCCACACCGTGCAAGCCGCCTGATACTTTATAAGAGTTATCATCAAACTTACCACCGGCGTGCAGTACGGTCATAATGACTTCTGCCGCTGATACCCCTTCTTCGGGGTGAATAGCAACCGGAATACCACGACCATCATCTGAAACTGATACCGAATTATCGGCATGAATGGTAATGGTGATATCACTACAATGACCAGCTAATGCTTCATCGATAGAGTTATCGACCACTTCGAATACCATGTGATGCAGACCCGTACCATCGTCGGTGTCACCAATATACATCCCCGGTCTCTTTCTTACAGCATCAAGGCCTTTTAGTACCTTAATGCTCGAAGAATCGTAACTATTCTCTGACATATTATTCTCTCGTCGGTTATTCAATTACCGTGACACGCCCGTGTTCCACATGAAACACTTTTGTTGGCGGCGTATTCAACGAATCTACTATTGCTGCTGGCTCAATGGCCGTTACCAAGATCTGTGCGCCAGTATCTGTTAACTGTTGTAGCAACAACTGCCTGTGCTTTGCATCCAATTCCGATGGCAAATCATCCACCAGATAAATACTATTTTTATCTATTTGTTGTTTTAGCAACTTTCCCTGTGCGATGCGCAGTGCACACACTAATAGTTTTAACTGCCCTCGGGACAAGGCATCCTGCACGGGTAGTGTGCCAACTCGTAACCGTAAATCGGCTTTGTGCGGCCCACTACTGGTATGTCCCGCTGCTAAATCTCGGGAATATTGTGTCTGCAATAACTGCTGATAATCAGTTTTGCTATCCCATCCTCGCGTAAAGGAAACTTTAACATTTATTTGAGGTAAAAACTCTTCGATTATACCCTTAAGTCGTTCATTTAACGAGTCTACATATTGCTTACGAATATCGGTGACCGTTTGCGCATATCGTACTAACTCTTTATCCCAAAATTGAATTTGCTCATAGCTAGCTTGATTCTTAAGCAACTGATTTCTTTGCTTTAAAATCCTCTTGGCATTGGCCCAAGCGTGATGAAAGCTAGGGTCTGAATGAAATGCACCCCAGTCGATAAACTGTCGCCTAGATTTAGGCCCTTCAAAAAGTAGCGAAAAACTCTCGGGCGTGATGACTTGAATAGGTAAAGTTTCCGCCAAAGTGGCCAATCTTTTTACCCGGTCACCATTAATTTTCACTTCTGACTCACCTGAGCGCAATCGTCTAAAACCTATTTTGTAATCACGACTGTCACTGGTGAGATTGGCGAATAATGTCAGCTTTTGCTGATTGTTCTGTATCACTCGTTGAGAAAGGTGACTACGAAAAGAACGCCCCATTCCCAAGAAATAGACCGCTTCTAAGATACTGGTCTTGCCGCTACCGTTGTGGCCATATATCAAATTGATACCACTGCCCAACTGTAAGCTGGCAGTGTCGATATTGCGAAAGGTTTCTATATGAAGACGAGTTAGACTCATTACTGCTCGATATTGTTCACTAAACTAACAGGGTAGATACGGTAAGCAGCTACCGTATCTACTCTTCAATTTAGAGACGCATAGGCATTACCACGTACATCGAATCTTCTTCGACGTGGTTTTCAATTAATGCACTGGAATTACCGTCAATCAAGGTAATACGCACATCATCTGATGGTAAGTTATTTAGCACATCAAGAAGGTAGCTCACATTGAAGCCAATCTCTAACGGTGTGTTTTCATACTCAACATCTAAAATTTCTTCCGCTTCTTCCTGTTCAGGGTTATTAGCGGTAATTTTAATTAAGTTGTTTTCCAACTGTACCCGCACACCGCGAAACTTCTCGTTAGACAGGATGGATGCTCTGAGTAACGCCTGCTTTAGATGATTACGACTGGCAATAACTATCTTATCGCCACCTTTGGGCAGTACCCGGCGATAATCAGGGAAACGACCATCGACCAACTTACTGGTAAATACCGCATTTTGTGTCGTCGCACGAATAGCACTGTCACCAATGGCAATCGTGACATCAAAGTCTTCACCTTCGAATAAACGTTGCAGTTCAATCACACCTTTACGCGGCACAATAACCTGCTTTTCAGGCAGTGCTTCTTCAATGGTGCGATGACTAAGAGCCAATCGATGTCCGTCAGTGGCAATCGCACGCAAAATATTATTCTCTGTTTCGAATAATAAGCCATTGAGGTAATAGCGCACATCTTGGTTAGCCATCGAAAACTGGGTCGCGTCGATGAGTGATTTTAGCGTGCCTTGCTTTATCGTAAATTCAATTTCAGCCTGAAACGCTTCAACATTGGGATACTCTTCCGCTGGCAATGTCGCTAACGTAAAACGACTCCGACCAGAGCGCAGCAACAAGCGATTTTCTTGCTGCTCAATTTTTAATTCAACTTGATCGGGCAACGACTTAACAATATCGAGGAATTTTTTGGCCGGCACCGTGGTCTTGCCTTCTACGACTTCACCTTCTAGGGGGGCTTGCCCTACAAGTTCGACTTCTAAATCGGTGCCAGTTAACTTTAGTGAGTGACCACTTACTTCAACTAAAAGGTTTGCCAGAATAGGCAAGTTATGTCTTCTCTCCACCGCTCCACTAACAAGTTGAAGCGGCTTTAATAGGGCATCCCTATCAATTGAAAATTTCATGAGTTTCAATTTCCCAGATTTATGAAGATAACGTTCGTATCAAGTTAGCATAATCTTCTTTAATGTCATGACTTTCTTCACGCAACTGGGCAATTTTACGACAAGCGTGCAATACCGTTGTGTGGTCACGACCCCCAAATGCATCGCCAATTTCAGGCAAGCTTTGGTTTGTGAGTTCTTTTGATAATGCCATGGCCATCTGTCTTGGTCTCGCAACACTACGAGAACGACGCTTAGACAACATATCTGCCATTTTGATTTTATAGTATTCAGCCACCGTTTTTTGAATATTATCTATGGTGACTAACTTTTCTTGTAATGCCAGCAAATCACGCAATGCTTCTCGTACAAAATCAATGGTAATGGGTCTACCTGTGAAGTTAGCATTAGCAATCACACGGTTCAATGCCCCTTCAAGCTCACGGACGTTAGAACGCAAACGTTTAGCAATGAAGAATGCCACTTCATCGGGTAAGTTGATGCCACTCTCTTGCGCCTTACGCATCAAAATCGCCACTCGGGTTTCTAGCTCCGGTGGTTCAATTGCCACTGTAAGTCCCCAACCAAAACGAGATTTTAGACGATCTTCAACACCATCAATCTCTTTCGGGTACCGATCAGAGGTCAAAATGATCTGATGGTTACCTTCGAGCAATGCATTAAACGTATGGAAAAATTCTTCTTGAGATCGGTCTTTGTTAGCGAAAAATTGAATATCATCAATAAATAAGGCATCAACACTACGGTAATAGCGCTTAAACTCTTCGATAGCGTTGTTTTGCAGTGCCTTAACCATATCTTGCACAAAACGCTCCGAGTGCATGTACACAACTTTGGCATTGGGATTGTTCTTAATAATGCCATTACCGACCGCATGCAATAAGTGAGTCTTACCTAAACCGGTACCACCATAAAGAAATAACGGATTATATGCGCCACCAGGATTCTCCGACACTTGCAAAGCCGCCGCTTTACCCAGTTGGTTCGATTTACCCTCAACGAAGTTATCAAACTGATAGGTCGGGTTGATATTGCTTCGATGGTTGGCGCTGGCAGGGGCTTCACTGCCACTATTAAAGCTAGGCTTATTGGTCGACTTAGCGGAGGCTGGCGCAGCAGGTTTGCTCGCAGCTGCTGGTGCAACTGTACTTGCCGTGGGGCGGCTACCTATATCAAAACGCAGTTTTGGTGCATCACTGCCCATCTGCTCAGTAAAGAACTGGTTGATAATGTTGATGTATTTATCTCTAACCCAATCTAGTACAAACCGATTAGGTGCATAAAGGACAAGAGTATCTCCATCCATTTCGGCTTGTAATGGTCTGATCCACATACTGAATTGTTGAGCAGAAAGCTCATCTTGTAGTCGCCCAATACATTGCTGCCAAAGTGAAACCGCCAC